>CAWBJE010000001.1:0-766943 GCA_963789055.1 uncultured Verrucomicrobiae bacterium
GCCCAGCCTGTCCAATCGTTGTTTGCGACAGCATCGTTCCCGATCCGCTGCAAACGCTGGAACCCGTCAATTGATTTGCGATCTGCGATTGCCGATTTTCGATTTGAAAAAGTCCAGTTGACATATCCTTAAAAGGACGGTATAAGGTTACTATAATGAAATTGATCGCCATCCAGGATTTAAAGCAGCCGCGCCGGCTCAAGGAGCGGTTGCTGGCCGAGAAGGAATTGCTGCTGACCAGCGATGGCCGGCCCGTGGCTGTGCTGGTGAACGTGGACGCCTCGGAAGACCCGGAGACGGTGATTCAATCCATCCGTGATTCGCGCAGCCGGCTGGCCCTGAGCCGCGCTCGGGAGTCGGCGGCCCGCAGCGGGACCGACCGGTTGTCGTTGGCAGAAATCAATCGTGAGATCGCCGCCACCCGCAAGGCGCGGCAATCGTCCCAGCGATGAACCGCGCGGTGTTTGACACGAACGTGGTGGTGTCCGGTTTCCTGTCGCCTGCCGGGCCGCCGGGCCGCATTGTGGAGTGGCTGCGCAATGGCGAGGTGCAAGCCGTGTTGGATGACCGGATCATGGCGGAATATGCCGAGGTGCTGGCGCGTCCGTTTTTTCGGCTGCCGGTCGCCGAAGTGGAACTGGTGCTCGCGGCCATCCGCGCCAGGTCATTTTGGGTGGAAGCAGCGACAGCTCACATAGCGCGTGGTTTGCCAGACCCTGATGATGCACCGTTTCTGGAGTGCGCCCGCGCCGCAGGCGTGCCATTGGTGACAGGCAACGCGCGGCATTTCCCGAAATCGGTTGCGGGCGCTGTGACAATTCTCACCCCATCGCAATTCGTCGCAGCGCAGAAAGGTGAAAGGACTTGATCGCCTTCCACGCCGCCGGCCTGCACTCGGCGGAGAATTGAATTCGAGTCAATGGCCATGTGCCAGGCGGAGGTAATTTTCGATGTCGGGTTTTCAGTTGAGATGAGCAATCGTTTGCCGCATCATTTCGCCATCGCAACTGCTACACACCGGAAACAGAAACAGAAATGCCGGATTCCAACCAACCAACACCCTTGAGCAATCAGAAGCAAGCCGGGGCAGCTCCGGCCGGTTCATCGGAAGTCTTTGGCCACATCATCAACTCCAGGACCGTGGACATCGGCCGGGTCTTGGGTGCTACGGCAATCTTCTATTTTCACATTGGCCTTTTTGGACACTATCCGTTTTCGATTCTGGGCGATGCCGGAGTGGAATACTTTGTCATGCTCGCCGGCATTTCTTATATCCTGTTTTCGCGGTCGAAACCTTCAAAACCGTCCGAATACCTGCATTACTTGAAGAGGCGGCTGGTCTTGCTGTACCCGATGTTCATCCTGGTAAATCTGGCGTTTTATCTTGCGAGTTTTGTTTATCCCTCCGGCATGGGGAGGCCGTTTCGACTTGTCGAATTCCTCGCCAGCGCCGCCGGGGTGAGCCAGTTTTTGGGCTGGAAGTATATTTCCACCGTCATGTGGTTCATGCCGTTCGTCCTGCAGGTTTACCTGCTGTTTCCGCTGATTGACCGGGTGGCGCGCCGGGTGAACCCGGTTGTTCTGGTGTTGCTGGCATTTGTTTTTTCATATTTGCTGTCCCGGACAATACCGTTCCTGGCCCCAACGCCTTTACAGGCCAGGCTCATCTGCAAAAACTGGAGCCCGATTTTTCGCCTGCCAGAAGTTTGTGTGGGCATCATCCTTGGCCGGATCACACTCACGCGTCAGGACCAGAGGGACGGAATACTGGCCATTGCCGTTTATGGCGCGCTTTCGGCGTTTGTCAGCCTGCCGTCGCTGAAAAACACATTTTTCCCGTATTACATGCCTTGGAGCGGTTTTGTGACCCCGGCGATTCTCTGTGGGGCCGCGGTATTAATTTCGCCTCTGTTCGGCGGCAAAACTCCCCAATGGCTGCGAGTATTGGGGTTCGCCTCCTATTCTTTTTATCTCCTGCACGCCGCCCCGCTCAGCACCATCAGCCACCGCTTTCACCCCAATACCGTCCTGTGGGTGGCATACTTTTTCGTTTGTTGGGCTGTCGCCATCGCGCTCACCCGGCTCATCGACCGGGCCCCAAACCTGTTGGCCGCCCTGCGTCCGACGCGAGACCGGCCGGCCCAAGGTTGAATTTCAATTGAGCTTGAAGCGGGTTTGGCACAAGGTGGTGCCATGAAACGCATCTTATCCTTCCTCATCGTTGCATTCATCGCGGGCAATCTCTTGGCGCAATCCATTGACCTGCCTGCTCCGCAAAAAACCGGCGGCATGCCGCTGATGGACGCGCTGGCGAAACGGTCCACGGCCCGGTCTTTCGATTCAAAGGAACTTTCGCCACAGCAACTCTCCACCCTGCTCTGGGCGGCTTTCGGCATCAATCGGCCCGACGGCAAGCGCACCGCGCCGTCGGCGCGAAATTATCAGGAAACCGACATCTATGTGCTGCTCAAGCAAGGCGCGTATGTCTATAACACCAAATCCAACAAACTCGACCTGGTCGTCGCCGAAGACATCCGAGCGCTGGGCGGGATGCAGGCTTTCGTGACCAATGCGCCGGTGACTCTGGTATTCGTCGCCGACCTCGCCAAGATGGGCAAGGGAAGCGACGAAAACAAAATGAACACGGCCCATATTGACGTCGGTTATATCTCGCAAAACGTTTATCTATTCTGCGCTTCCGAGGGCCTGGTCACGGGAGCCAGAATGATGGTGGACAAGGCGGCGCTTGGCCCCAAACTTAAATTGCGTCCGGACCAGGTGATTATTCTGGCGAATTCGGTGGGCTATCCGAAACCTTGAACCGAGCGATGATTATGGCTGAATTGTTCGAGCGGGTTTCCATCAACGGCATGGCGCTGGCCAACCGTTTCGTGCGGTCCGCCACTTGGGAAGGCTTGGCCGGCCGGGACGGTTCCGTTACGCCCAAACTTACCGAGATGATGGTTGAGCTGGCTCAGAATGAAGTCGGTTTGATCATCAGCGGGTACACGTTCGTCAGCCCCGAGGGACAATCGAGTCCCGGCCAACTCGCCATCCACGACGACCGATTTGTGGCCGGGCTATGGGCCATGGTTGAGGCGGTCCATAAAGCCGGCGGAAAAATCGCCCTGCAGATTGTTCACGGCGGGAGATTTTCGAATACCGCGCTCACTGGATTGCAAACCATCGGGCCGTCCGCTGTCGCGAATGACGGGCAAACGGTCTGTCGGGCCATGAGCCAGCCGGACATCGCCTATATTGTCTCGGCCTTCAAGCAGGCGGCGGTGCGCGCCCAGCAGGCAGGTTTCGACGCGATCCAGCTCCACGCCGCTCACGGTTTTCTGTTCAGCCAGTTTCTCTCTCCGGCACTGAACCAGCGGACAGACGAATTTGGCGGCAAGCTCGAAAACCGCACCCGGTTCCTGCTCGAAACCGTGCGGCGCATCCGGAAAGCAGTCGGCCCCGGCTATCCGCTCCTCATCAAACTCAACTCCGAGGATTTCCTGGAAGGCGGCCTGACGCGCGACGAGGCCGTGCAGGTTGCCGCGATGCTTGAGGCGGCTTCCGTGGATGCCATCGAATTCTCCGGCGGCACGGTGATTTCTCCGGAAAAGTTTATCGCGGTGCGTCCCGGCAAACTGAAAATTCCGCAAGGCGAGGTTTACTATCGGGAAGCTGCAAAACTTTACAGGGAAAAGGTCAAAATTCCCCTGATGCTGGTCGGCGGAATTCGCTCGTACGAAACGTCAACCGATTTGATTCGGCGCGGCGTAACCGATTTCATCTCCCTGGGACGTCCGCTGATTTGCGAGCCGGGATTGATCAAACGCTGGCACAACGGCGACCGCCGCCCATCGGAATGCGGCTCGTGCAACGGCTGTTTTGCTCCCGCCAGCGACGGTCGGGGCGTCTATTGTGTGACCCTGGAAAAAAAGCGGGGAAAAGCCGAAAAGTAATTATGGCCGCGAATAGATGAACATTTCCATCATCCTCGCCCATCCGGATCCCCGCAGTTTCAATCACGCCATCGCCAAAACCGCGGCGGAGGCGGCGCGCGCCGCGGGCCACGCCGTTAAATTTCATAACCTCTACCGGGAAAAATTCCCGCCCGCCCTTTCCGCGGCTGAACTGCAAAGAGACGCGAGGCTCAATCCTGTCGTCGCCCGACACTGCCGGGAAATTGCCAGTGCCGACGGCATCATCATCGTTCATCCCAATTGGTGGGGCATGCCGCCGGCCATTCTCAAAGGCTGGATTGATCGCGTGCTGCGACCCGAAGTGGCGTATCGGTTCGTGGAGGGCGATAAAGGCGAAGGCGTGCCCGTCGGCCTGCTCAAAGCCAAAGCGGCAATCGTGTTCAACACCACCAACACGCCGGATGCTCGCGAACAGAAAGTGTTCGGCGACCCGCTGGAAACCATTTGGAAGAATTGCATCTTCGACCTGTGCGGCGTGAAAAAAATCCAGCGCCGGACGTTCAGCGTGGTCGTCACCAGCACCGCCAAACAACGCGCCCGATGGTTGGCTGAGGTGCGGAAGACGATGGGAAAACTTTTCCCCAAACGCGGATGACCAGCCCGTCGGGGCGAAAGAGAATAGCCCACCGATTCATCGGTGGGTTTTTGGAACAAAAATCGCCAAGAGTCCCGATAGGGACGAAAGAATCGTCACAATCAAAGCATCTGCCGTCCCTGACGGGACTAACTATCTTGGTCTTTGCCTTCCCAGCGATAAAACGCTGGGCTATGGTCTGTTGCCCTGACGGGCTTCGGATTTCGGATTTACTGTCTGCTCCTTTTCCGGCTTAATGCCGCTTCGTATGAGCATTGCCTGTCAAATCGTCGTCTGCGGCAGCATCGTGCCGGACCCGCTCCAGACCCCGGAACCGGTCACCGGCCCGGCCGGCCCCGCGTTGAAAAATGAAATGATGTTGCCCGCCGTTCTCGACCCGTGGGCAGGCCATAATTACCACGCTACCATACTTTACATTTGGTAGAACCGGGCGTAAGCTGCGCTCGCATGATTCCAAGACCGTTCTGGCTGGAGAGAATTGAGCAGGCATGGCGGGAAGCACCCATCGCCTGGCTCTGCGGCGTCCGGCGGTGCGGCAAGACCACGTTGGCGGAAAGTCTTGGCCCAGAACGCGCGCTTTACGTCAATTGTGACGTTCCCGCAGTCGAGGACATGGTGCGTGATCCGCAGGTTTTTTTTCGCGGCTGTTCAAAACCGGTGGTGATTTTTGACGAGGCTCATCAATTACGTGATCCGGCGCGCGTGCTGAAAATCGGCGCGGATGGTTTTCCCAAATTGAAGATTCTCGCCACCGGTTCCTCCACGCTGGCGGCGAGCCGGAAGTTCCGCGACACGTTGACGGGACGAAAACGCCTGGTGCATCTGACGCCGGTAACGTGGGATGAATTGCCGGCTTTTGGCGTGGCGCTGCCGCAACGGTTATTCCATGGCGGGCTGCCCCCGGCTTTGCTGGCAGAGGCCAAGAAGCCCGCGTTTTATCGCGAATGGATGGACTCGTTTTTCGCGCGCGACATCCAGCGGCTGTTTGGTTTCCGGGACATGAACCGTTTCAACGCGCTGTTTGAATACGTCCTGCGCCAGAGCGGCGGACAGTTTGAGATGACGAAGGCGGCCACGGCGTTGGGCATCACGCGGCCCACGGTGGAGAGTCACTTGCGCGCCTTGGAAATCACGCACGCGGCGACGCTGGTGCGCCCGTTCCATGGCAGCGGCCAGCACGAACTGGTAAAGCAGCCCAAGGTCTATGCCTTCGACTCGGGCTTTGTGAGTTTTGCGCGCGGCTGGGACCCGCTGCGACCGGATGATTTGGGACTGCTTTGGGAACATCTGGTGTTGGAGCATTTGCAGGCGTGTTTTCCGGACACTCCGGCGCGCTACTGGCGCGACAAGACAGGGCGCGAAATGGATTTTGTTCTTCCTCATCGCCGCGATGAAGTGGATGCCATCGAATGCAAATGGGACCCGTCCGCTTTCGACAGCGCGGCGCTGAAAGTTTTCCGTGACTACTATCCCAAAGGGCGGAATTATCTGGTGACGCCCGCCAGCGAGCCGGCTTACGCAAAACGGTTCGGCACGCTGGAAGTGCGTATTTGCACGCCATCGGAATTGCGCCCGTGAGGAAAAATTTTATGAGCATTGCCTGTCAAATTGTCGTTTGCGGCAGCATCGTGCCGGACCCGCTCCAGACTCTGGAGCCGGTCACCGGCCCGACCGGGCCCGCGTTGAAAAATGAAATGATGCTGCCCGCCATCCTCGACCCGTGGGCGAGCCATGCGCTCTACGAGGCCGCCAATCTCGCCAAAAACGCGCCCGGCAGCAAGGTCTGGCTCGTCAGCCTCGGCCCCAAGGCCAAGCTCCAGCAGGTCATGATGACCGTCGCGCAAAAGGTGCCGTTTCGAACTCGTCGCGCTCGACGGCCCGGCCAGCGGGTTCACCGAAGCCGCGGAAGTCGCCGCCGCGCTCGCCGAGGCCATCTCAGGCCATCCCCGGTCTCGACAAATCCAAACTGCTCGTGTTCGGCGGCTGGGAATCCGCGTCGCGCGGCGCGGGCGCCACGATGCAGATGGTCGGCGAACGCCTCGGCATCACCGACCAGTTCCAGGGCGTGGATGAACTCAAGGTCGCTGCTGATGGTTCGCTGGAAATCTTGGAGCGTATCGAAGGCGGCAAACACCAGATTTCGAAATGTGCCGGCGCGCCCGCCGTGCTCGGCTGGGCCACCGGCAATCTGCCGGAACCCAAAAACAACCCGCAGGTGGGCATGATGAACATGCGCACCGTGATGCCCGCGCTGCAAAAGGCCAAACCGGTGAAGCTCGCCGGCGAAGGCCTGAATTTCGCGAGCGTCTCGCTGCCGAAACAATTGCGCGAAACCAAAATCGTGAAGGACAAGTCGCCCGACGACATCGCGAAGGAAATCGTCGAGTGGATCAAAAAATAAAACAAACGGATTGATGGATTAATGGAGCAATGGATTAACGAAAAACACCGCTCCTCAATCCACTAATCCAACCATCCAATACTCCAATACTCCAACAATCCATTTCTCCCATGGAAACCATTTTACTTCTCGCCCACACCGAAGCCGACGGCTCGCTCGCCAAATCCGCCCGCGAAGCGTTGCGCGCGGCCCGCACCCTGAACAAATCGCTCGCCGGCTCCAGCCTCGTCGTGGGCCTCGTCGGCGAAACCGTCCAGGCGGCCGCGGATTCCATCGCCGCCTGTCCGGCCACGAAATATTTCGGCGTGGCCGGCAAGGACTTTGCCCAGTCGCGCTACGCCTCCGACGCGGCGGCGGCGGAAGCCATTTGCAAATCGGCCCAGGCCACGATTGTCGTCGCCCCGGCAACGTCGCGCTGGGCGCGCGTGTTGCCCGGCGTCGCGCAACGGCTCGGCGGACGCGCCGACACCCATGTGACCGGTGTTGCCGATGCGGGCGGCAAGCCGGCCATCAATCGCTGGTATTATCGCCAGCGCATGGAAGCCGTGCTCACCCGCGCGCAACGGCCCTGGTTCATGCTCGTTGACCCCGGCAGCCAGACCGCCTGCGAATGCGGCGCCGGCACGGCCAAGGTTGAAACGGTGACCGTGAATCTGCCCGAGTCCGGCAAACGCACCACGGTGGTTGGCATTCGCGAACCGAAGGCGGACGCCCAAACCATCCGGCCCGACGCGGAATTGCTGTTCGTCACCGGCGCGGGCTGGACGAAGAAACAGGCCGACGGCCAGACGCACGTGCCGGAGGCGGAAAAATTGATCCGCGGTTTCCTGCAACTCGGCCGCGCGTCGCTGGGCAGCAGCAAATCGCTGGTGGACCTGGGCGGCGAAGGCCAGGCCGTGCTGTCATTCCTGTCGCACCTGAACCAGATCGGCCAGACCGGCTCGACGCCGCGTCATCCGAAGGGCTTGAGCACCTGCTGTCACGGCGAGGAACCGCACACCGTCGGCTGGCGATTCATCAACGAGCGCCGCGCCATCAGCCTGGATCCGAACTGCGGCTGGGCGCGCGGCAAGGCCGACGTGCTTTACGTGGCCGACGCCTTCGCCGTGATGGGAAAAGTGAACGAACTACTCGCAGCAGAAAAGTAACTACAAGTTCTAACGTTATTAGGGAAGTGACGAGCACTTGCGCCCGTTCGCTCCCACGAATTATTCGCCAGTCATTTCAGGCGCACTTCGATTTGTTTCCAAGCGTTCAGGAACACAGTGAAATCCCGCTTCTCATCCGTGAACCGATCAAGGGCAACAAGCTCCATGTCTTCTTTTAGTAATCCCCTGGCTTCCCAACACCGCTTTATTTTTGTCACGCGCAAATAGGAATCAATCCGTTGTTTGGCAGTGGCGGGTATTGCTTTGTAACGGCGCAAAAGTTCGTCCGGCGGCAAAATGATGAAACTGATTTCTTTTTCGATTAGCGACGGGATTACAAAAATCCAGAAGTCGGCTTTCGATTTCTGGATTTTGCGCGCGTCGAGACTCCACCATCCAGCGGCAAGCAAGCGGCTCTGGATAAGAAGAGATCCATATCGGGGTAATCTTTAGAGAACTTGACCTGAAGTGACACTGCCTTTCGGTTTTTTGTGTCAGTCACGAGGAGATCGACGCCAGTGTCTTTGGCTGGAAGCCATACATTCCAACCAGGAAAGTTGCGCTCAATGTATTCTCCGACTAGATATTCGCCCGCATGGACCGTGAATAGTGGTTTCATATATTATTCCAGCGAACATTATTATCCAGACAAACTCACTTTGTCTTTTGCCGGGAAAAGCAAAAGTCCGAAGGCCTTGTCCCTTCCCGCCAGCCTGACTTTCGCGGGCATGATGCGCCCCGGCCATGACCAGTCAACCAATTTTGGAGATTTGGTGTTGTAGTGTCGGCGCTGTGCGCCGATTTCGAGCCGCAGGCTCGACGCTACAACCCGGAGTGCAGCCGTCCCCGGCTGCAGCAATGTTTAGCGGGCGGAGAATTGGTGAATAATCCAGCGCACTCAGGGGTTGCGGATATTGCTGCGCCCGGGACGGGCGCACCCTGGCCAATTCCTCGCGTCTTTGCGCCTTGGCGTCTTTGCGTTAAAGAATTTAAAGGCAGATACCCAGGGCATTGTCCCGGACCTGGCAAAGCAACGTTTACTTCGCCCGCCTTTTCAGAAATGCCGGGGTCACCTCACTCTGCAGTATCTGGTCCAACGTCTGGCGTTTTCGGATGAGCTCGACCGAGCCGTTCCCGGAGATCATGACTTCCGCAGCTTCCGGGAAGGAATTATAGTTCTTGGCGGCCATGCTCGAGCAATAGGCTCCAGCACCGCCGAGCACCACCAGGTCGCCAATCCGTGTTTCCGGGAGCAGACGCGGTTGCAGGCCTTCCGGGCTTCCCGGCGCGGGTGTGAGCACGTCACCACTTTCGCAGCAGTGCCCAACGACGACATACTTTGCCTGACTGCGTCCTCCTGTCGCACCACGCACGACTTCGATGGGATGTTGTGCCCCGTACATGCTGGGCCGGAGAATCTCGGTCATCCCGGTGTCCACCTTGAGAAACTTATAACCGCAACGTCCCGTATCCACGACGTCGATGACCGTCGCGATCAGGGCGCAGGAATTGGCCACCAGATACGTGCCCGGCTCCACTTCCAGATGCAGCCTTCGCCCATGTTTTGCTGCGAAGGATCGAAACGCCTTCATGATGGGAAGGCCGATCTTCTGCAAGTCGGTCGTTTCTTCGCCCTTCACCCGGCCGATTTTATATCCGCCACCCAGATTCAGCACGGTCACGTCACGCAGGCGCGAGCAGGTGTCCAATGACATCAACGCCACGTGTTGCCAAACCTTCGGGTCGCTCCCCGAGCCAATGTGCGTGTGCAGACGGGTGAACTTGAGGCCGTACTTCCGTCCGACTGCCAGCGCCTCGTCCAGGTGTTCATGCCAGATGCCGAAACTGGCCGAGGGTCCGCCGACGTTTGTCCGGTTGTTGTGCCCCGAACCCAGACCGGGATTGACCCGAAGCGACAGTTGACGGCCGGGAAACAACGCTCCAAATGCGTGGATTTGTGCAATCGAGCAGGCATTGAACAGGACGCCCCGGGTCACCAGTTTCTTCAGATTGTCCGGCATCTGCTGCGCCGTGAGTTGGATTCTTTCAGGGGAAACACCGGCGCGCAGCGAGCGCTCGATCTCATGGCCGCTGCTGGCATCAATATGCAGACCGGCATCGGCCAACACCTTGATCACGGCGCTGGTTGGACAAGCCTTTGCCGCATAACGGGCCGTCAGGCCGAAAGCATTGGGAAAGCCGAGTACCAAGCGGGCCTGATGCTCCAATGTCCTCTGATCATATACGAAAACCGGTGTCCCAAACTCCCGATGGATGGAACGGGTTTTATCTTCAGTAAGAAACGGGACCGACTTCATACCTGCTCTCTTTTGTGTCATGCTCTTTCTGTCCTTCACGTCCGTTTGCAGGGCCAACAGTCTTATTCGGACAAACTCACTTTGTCATTGGATGTCTTGTGACGGGTAAAGCCAAAGTCCGAAGGCCATGT
Source organism: uncultured Verrucomicrobiae bacterium (assembly GCA_963789055.1). Taxonomy (GTDB): domain Bacteria; phylum Verrucomicrobiota; class Verrucomicrobiia; order Limisphaerales; family UBA11358; genus UBA11358. Next base: position 10,571 of record CAWBJE010000001.1, read on the forward strand.
CCCTTCCCGCCCGCCTGACTTCGCGGGCATGATGCGCCCCGGCCATGACCAGTCAACCCCTTTTGGTTTGTCCGTGGCCGGGTGAGTAAATTTTTACGCCAAGGCGCGAAGGTCTGAATCGAAAATCATTTCAGAAAAACCAAGCCACCGTCCCGCAACCGGTTGCGGAACCGACCAATCAACCATTTGTCCGCAGTTCCGCAAGGAAGTCAGGCCATGGCAGCGCCCGCACTCCGGGGGCCACGGCCTGAACACGGCTTCCCGCTTTCGGCGCCTGATGAACGAGAAAAAGATTCACGCCGGTTCCCTTTGGCCGTTTCCGTTTCATCGCCTCGGCGAGCCGCTGCATCGGTGCGGCCATCGCGGGAACCACCGTTCGCCCCGCCTTGCATTCCACCAGAGCAAGGGAACCTCCCCGGCCCGGCACCACAAAATCCACTTCCAGCCCCTGCTCGTCGCGGAAATAATACAACTCGCGCCGCTGACCGGCATTGATCTGGGCCTTCACCATCTCCGCCGCCAGAAAACCCTCGAACAACGCGCCGGCAAACGGCGACCGATCCAGTTCCGCCGCCGAATCAATGCCCAGCAAGTGGCAGGCGAGGCCGGAGTCTGCCAGATACACCTTGGGCGACTTGATTAGGCGTTTGCCGAGATTTTCGTAGAACGGCGGCACGACCAGAATCTGCGCCGTCGTCTCCAGCACGTTGAGCCACTGCGCAATCGTTGGCACACTTACTCCCAATGGCGCTGCCAAGTCGGTTTTGTTAAGCACCTGCCCGTGGCGGCTGGCCAGCAACGCCAGAAACCGCCGGAAGGTCGCAAGATCTTTCACCGCCGTAACAGCCCGCACATCCCGTTCGAGGTAGGTCTGCACATAAGACGCAAACCAAAGCCGCGCGTTGCCTGGACGCGCCACCGCCTCGGGGTAACCGCCGCGCAACAGGCCTACTTTGGGACTTTCCCGGGATGACAGCGGAAAAAGTTGCAGCACCGCCGCGCGACCAGCCATGGACTCCGATACACCCCGCATCAGCGGGGCTTCCTGCGACCCGGTGAGCAACCACTGCCCCGTGCGCCTTGGTTGCCGGTCGATCCGGGAGCGCACGAAGGCAAACACCTCCGGCACGTGCTGAACCTCGTCGAGGATGGCAGGCGTCTTCACGGCATCCAGAAACCCCTGCGGATCGGCCCGCAGCCGCGCCACCAGGTCGGGATCCTCCAGCAGAAAATAGCTGGCCTTGGGAAAAAGATGCTGCAACAGCCAGGTCTTTCCGGCCCGGCGCGGCCCGGTGAGCACTACTGCCGGAAAGCCTTTCAGGGCGCGCAGGACCTGCCTTTCCAGTTCTCGATGGACGTATCGCATGAATGAGTTTTTTAAACTGTCACTTTAGAATTCTCAAGCATTAATTTGGTCCTTCCGATGTCTTTTGCCGGGGAATGCCAAAGACCGAAGGCCTCGTCCCTTCCCGCCAGCCTGGCTTCGCGGGCATGATGCGCCCCGGCCCTGACCAGTCAACCAATTTTGAAACCTCTGAAAAACTCCCTTTCATCGTAGCGGCGGTCGGCAGACCGCCGCATTTCTCCAGCAGATTGAAGAGTGCGGCTCTCTGCCGAGAAGCCGCTACGCCGGTTTGGCTTCGGGCAGTTGGGAGGTGAAGATTTTTTCGCCGGCGACCTGGCCGGCGGCGCCGCGAAATCTGGCCCGTTCCCGGACTTCCTTTCTGGCCCCGAACCCGGACCACAATCGCATCAGGGCCGGCTTGAAGAAAAACTTGATGACGCCCCATTCGCCGCCAAACAGGTAGCCCAAAAAGCCGCGCACCATTTTCAGGAATTCGAACAGGGCCGCCACCCGGTACGGCAATGAGACCGGACTCAGCCGCCGGACGGGCCTCCACAACAGGCAGGCAATCGCCCAGCGCGGCGCATTGGCGGAAACGGCCGCGAAAACCCCGTTGAGATAATTGCGCTTCGGAAGCAACTGGCTGGAACGGTAAACCTGATTCAGGTCATCAACGATCAAACCCTCTTCTTTCGCCCGCTGGTAAAGGTCGGTGCCCGGATACAACGTCAGCGAGAACATGGCAATGTTGAACGGCTTCGACAATTCGGTGCAAAGGCGGATGCTGGCTTCGAGGTCCTCGGCGGTTTCCCACGGGTTGTCGAGAATGAAATCGTAGCGCACCAGGATTTGCTTTTTCAGCTTCTTCCCGGCCTGTTTGATGCAGCGGCTGGCGGAAATCACCTCCGGCAGCGATTCGGGCCGGCGATAAAGTTTTTTAAAGATGCGCTCGCTGCCGGATTGCACGCCCACGCACAGGTGATAAAGGCCGGCCTCGGCCAGGGACTTTATTTTTTCATCCGTCACCGAGCGGGGAGTGGTCAGCAGGAAGAAGGGCAGGCCGATTTGTTCCCGGTATTTGGTCGTGAATTCGTTCAACAGTTCAACCGGCTGCGCCATGAACGCGTCGTCGGTGAAACTGATCGTGCGCAAGTTTGGCATGAGTTTGACCACCGCCTTCAGCTCGGCCAGCCGGTTTTCCACGCTCCGCCAGCGCACGCGCAATTTACGCTGGTAAAGATTGCGCAACGCGTTGTTGCAGCAATACGTGCAGACGTAGGGACAACCGCGGGAAAACATCGCCGAATAGCAGTAATCCAGACATTGCGCCAGCAATTGGCTGTTCAGTTGCGTCAGCTTGCCTTCGTAGAGGACGTATTGATGCTCCAGTTCGCAATCGGGGATCGGGATTTGATTAATGTCCTCAATCAACGGACCGGCCGCGCAGTTGGTCGTCTGCCGGTCGGAGCGTTTCAGGATGCCCGGCACGGTCAATGACTCCCATGGTTTGCCGCTGTCCATCTCTTTGGCCAACTGGCTGAGGCCGAGTTCGCCTTCGCCCACGCAGACCAGGTCCGCGTGGTCCAGACATTCCAAGGGCCGGATGCAAGCATGGATGCCGCCCCAGATGACGGGCGCGGACAATTTCCCGTGCAGATAGCGGGTGATGTGAACGGCATTGTCGAAATGGCACGTCATCAGGGAAATGCCAACCAGATCAGCCGTCTGGCACAATTCCGCGATTTGCTCGAGAACCGATTCGGGATAGGGGTAGAGGAACGAATTGGCCGAATCCAATTTCTTGTCGGTATAATGCCAAGGCAGATAAACCAACGCGGTCTCATGCCCTTGCGCCCGCAGGTAGGCGGAAAGGTAGCGGGGGCTGGGAATGAAAACATCCTCCGCCAATGAAATCAGGACAAATTTCACAACGCGTTCCTTCCTTAGCTGGCGGGAAACAGCCGGATTGGATTTCCTAACATAAAGTATAATCTTATACCCGCTGAACGGCGCAAAATCAAGCTTGAAAGCGGGTTGGACCAGAAGATTGCACACGCTTGCGGCAGCGCATTCATCCCGAAATTTCGGCTTTGCCCGTCCGTGTTCATCCGAGTTCATCCGTGGTTGAATCTTTTCTGTCTAAAAAACCGGATTGCCGTCCGGCCCGGATTCGACCATAACTCTTCCATGCTAGCCCGGGTCTGTTCCGCCGCGCTCAACGGCATTGAGGCGTATCCTGTCGAAGTCGAAGTCAACGCCGGTTATGGCGACACCCTCGTCGTCATCGTCGGCCTGCCGGATGCCGCGGTGAAGGAATCCCGCGACCGCGTTTCCACCGCGCTCACCAATTCCGGGTTCAAATTCCCGATGGGCCGCACGACGATCAATCTCGCGCCCGCCGACGTGAAGAAGGAAGGTCCGAGCTTCGACCTGCCCATCGCCGTCGGCATGCTCGCCGCCAATGAACAAATCGAAACCGACCAGCTCGATAATTTCATCATCGTGGGCGAACTCGCGCTGACCGGTGCGGTGCGTCCGTGCAAAGGCGTCCTGCCCGTCGCCCTGCGCGCCAAGGCCGACGGCAAAATCGGCGTGCTCGTTCCGGCAGAAAACGCCGCCGAAGCCGCCGTCGTGGAAGGATTGCAGGTCATCCCCGTTCAAAACCTCCGCGAAGCCGCTAGTTTTCTGGAAGGTGAAATCAAAATTGCGCCGGCCAAAGTGGACACCGCCAAAATTTTCGATCAGGCGCACGACGACGACCTGGATTTTGCCGAGGTGAAGGGCCAGGAAAACGTGAAGCGCGCGCTGGAAATTGCCGCCGCCGGCGGTCACAACGTGCTGCTCATCGGTCCGCCCGGCACGGGCAAATCCATGCTCGCCAAACGGCTGCCCACCATCCTGCCGCCGCTCACGCTCGACGAAGCGCTGGAGACCACCAAAGTCCACAGCATCGTCGGTTTGCTCGTGGCGGGCCAGGCGCTGGTGACGCGGCGTCCGTTCCGCGCGCCGCATCACACCGCGAGCGACGCGGGCCTGCTCGGCGGCAACGTCAATCCCACACCCGGCGAAATTTCGCTGGCGCACAACGGCGTGTTGTTCCTCGACGAATTGCCCGAGTTCAAACGCAGCGTGCTGGAAACCATGCGCCAGCCGCTCGAAGAAGGGCACGTCACCATCTCGCGCGCCGCCGGCACGATGACGTTTCCGTCGCATTTCATGCTGGTGGCGGCGATGAACCCGACGCCGGACGGCAAGATGCCCGGCGAATCGCGCTGTTCGCCGCGCGAAATCCAAACTTATCTCGGCCGTGTGTCTGGGCCGCTGCTCGACCGCATTGATTTGCACGTGGAAGTGCCGCAGGTGAAGTTCCGCGAAATCTCCGGCGACCACAATGGCGAGGCGTCCGCCGCCGTGCGTGACCGCGTGGTGACCGCGCGCCGGCGGCAGTACGCGCGGTTCGCGCACAAGCGGAAGATCACCTGCAACGCACTGATGGGGCCGAAAGAACTGAAAGAATTCTGCGCGTTGGACGAAGGAACAAAGGAATTGCTCAAGAACGCGATGGCCGATTTAAATTTGAGCGCCCGGGCCTACGACCGGATTTTAAAGGTGGCACGGACGATTGCGGACTTGGCCGGGAGCGAAAAAATTCTGAGCGACCACATTTCCGAAGCGATTCAATACCGCACGCTCGACCGGCAGATTTGGGGATAGCTGTTTGCGCGTGCGAAAAGTCATTTCTGGTTTATACTCCACTTCGTGTCAGTTAAGACTAACGAACCTGCATGAACTGCCCGGCCATCCCCGCCGTTGACGTGCCTCGCAATCCCAAAGCCGCGCGCAGACAATTCCAATTTGTTTTCAGCCTGATCCTCCTGCTCAACCTGCGGCTGAGCGTCTTCCCGGCCAACGCCGCCGATGAAAATGGGCGGCTCTTTTATCTCTCCGGCGAGAAAGGCACGACTGCCGATTTCTCCGCCGGCGGCACACCGGAACCCAATTTTGACAAGGAAATCACGCGCATCCCCGACGGCGCGAAGGGCGCGGCGTTGCAATGCGGCGACATGCAAAGGCTCAGTTGGTGGGCGCCCGGCAATATCTATGCCCAGCGCGGCACGCTCTCCTTTTTCTGGCGCTCGCGGTATCCGGTCGGCCCGACGGAATTTCCCATCTTCCGCGTCGGGTACGGTGATCATTCGAGCTGGGACATGGTCTGGCTGCGCATTGATTACAACGGCCACGGCTTCGACGCTTTCGTGACGGATGCCAGCCTCGCCCGCACCCGCGTATCGGTAGCCGTACGGCCGTTCCCGCAACCGAATCAATGGACACACCTGGCGATTTCCTGGGATGAAACGCGCGGCATCCGATTTTACGTCAACGGCAAACTTGCGGCGAAGAATGAAACCACGGCCGTTTATAACACCGCGCTCGACCAGTTCGGTCCGCATTCGCGCATCGTCAGCCCGTGGAACGTCACCAGCGATTACAACTTCATTCGCGGCGGCGACATTGACGAAATCCGGATTTACGACCGGATGCTCAGCGATGAAAACGTCGCCACGCTCGCCCAGGGCGATGCGGTAACCGGCCTCTCGCCGTTGCCGGCCCGCGATCTCAACGATTCCCGCTGGCGCGACGAATGGTGGCTGCGTTACGGCTGGAGCCGCACGAACGAGCCGCCGCCTTACTACGCCGGCGAAGCGCTGGCGGTGCGCAAAGTCGAGATTCACGACGCCTACGACCTCAAACGCTGGTGGTGGAAGGCGTGCGATGGTATTCGTGAGACGACCTGGCCCGGCGTTTACAACCGTTCGCGCCTGCCCGGCCGCAATGATTATTTCCAGTTGCCCGATTGGGATTGCTACGTCCAGTCCGGCCAGGCCATCACGTTCGTTATGCCCGATGAGCCGTGGAATCACCTCGAAATTTCCGGGGCGGCCTGGGGCAAAATGGAATTGCTGAAGCCAGATGCCGCGAACGACGATCCGGCTGAGTCGGTGCTTTTCGAGCGCCCGCAAGGCCGGGAAAAAACCGTGAACCAGTTGGCGCCCCATACCGGCGGGAAAATCCGGTTCACCAACGTCGAACAGGAGGAGCCCATCGGCGAACTCGTCGCTTACAATGTCACCGCCGGGCACGAACCCGCCGGCAGCGCCAAGTTGGCTTATCGTCTCGCTGATGTCGCGCCTGCCGACGCCAGCCTCGACTCAGTGGTGAAATATCATCAACGGCCGTTTCGAGCCTGACGAACGCGCGATGCTGGTCGCCCAGCCGACCAATTCCGCCGCCCACGGTTTCCGCCGCCACGCCGGGCGCGCTGCCGGTCGTTCAGATTTTGGTTCCGGACAACTGGGACGAACTCACCGATGGGCTCGATGGCGTCGCCCTGGATTTGCCGGCGCTCAATCTGAAGCCGACGCACGGCGGGTTCATTCCGCTCAACATTCAGGTCAAAGATCCGCTCTGGCCGATGCGCAACATGTGCGATTTCACCTTCAGCATGAAACCGGGCGAGGCCAAAACGCTCTGGCTGGACCTGCGCGACCGGCTGTTGCCGAAAAGCAAGGGGCTTTGGATTTCCATCGCCGCCGCCGGAGCCGATTTCAACCGGGCGCAAATCAGCGGCCTGCAACTCCGTTTGGTGTTCAAGCCCCGCGAAGCCGCCCGCGCCGAGCACGAGCTTGACCGCTTTACCCAGGTTCGCGACTGCTACGCCATGCTCATCGAGGAACGTCCGCACAGCTCCAAATACAATCTTTGGAACCGTTTCCAGGCCGACCTCAACGACCTGTTGCGCGTCAATCCAGACCATTATCTTGGCCGCATTTACGCCGCCATGGGAGCCGGCGCGCCGCGGCCGCCGTATCACCAGCCCGAACCGCCCGCGGGTGTGCCGTTGTGGGCGTTCCGGCAGATGCGAATTGCTTGGCCGCGTGAAACATTTCGTCTGCTGGTACATTGACAATCGCCAGGTCCCGTTCGGCGACTTCGGTGGCGGCATTTCCGATGACGTTGACCTGCTGAATTCGTGGCCGGGCGTCGCGCTGATGGGGTGTGAGCCGGACAAGATCAAGACATTCGCTGCACGCCCTGCTCGAGGCGGCGTTCAACAACGGCATGTTCACCGAAGGCCTTTCGACCATCCAGGCAGACGAGTTGCACGGATACGAGGAAGGCATTGACTGCCTTGGCGCGAACCTGATTCTCGACTATGGCAACCCGAAACAGCTCGAACGCGCTATGAACACCCAGCGCGCCATCGCCGGCATTACCGGCATCAATGCCGCCGGCCACCGCCATATCCGCACTTCCAATTACAACGGCAAAAAAATGGCCACTGAGGATCCGTGGGGTTGCGCGAAGGATTATTCCTACCTGGTGCTGCAGCCCGGCCAGTTGCTCGTGGAATACAATGACAATCCGTCGGCGAAGAAAATTCTCCTCGAACTCGCCGACGGCTTGCTCGCGCACCGTTATCTGGACAAGGACGGCAGTTACAATATTGCCGACCGCGATTCATTTCACGGATGACAAGGATTATCCCTGGCCCCGCCATTATTTCGCGTGGCCGCTGTTTTGGACCGCCTGGAAATGGACCGGCGACCGCAAATACCTCGACCCGATTTTTGATTTCGGCACCACCGGCATCATGACGGTGAACGCCAATCTGCTTGACCTGTTGAACCTGCGCAAAGATTGGGGCCCGCGCATCCTTGCCGGCGAACGCGGTCGCCCCGTTGACACCCACGAAGGACGGCATGAGCGGCGGCAACTGGGCGGGCGAGTTACCGCAATTCTTCCCCGGAACACTTCCAATGGCAGCTCACCGGCGACAAGCGGTACCTGGAAAAACTCTACGCCGCACAGATTGAAGACTGCGATCTGCTCGATTACCTCAACACCGAGGGCAGTCTCGTGGATTGATCGTGTCGGCGTGCCCAGTGCCGACCTCCAACGGGAGCGATTGGGCGGCATTGCCCTGTTGCGCAACGCCACGTTCCCCGGCCACGCCGTGAGCTGGCGATTCGACGCGCCCGCCAACGACCAAAGCGTGGCCATCCTGATTCCCGACGCCACCGCTACCGGATTCAAGGTGATTGTCTATAATCTCGAAATGACACCGGTCCACGCCACCATGACCGGCTGGAACATCGACCCCGGCGTCTGGGAAATCACGCAAGGCATTGACACGAACGGCGATGACGTCGCTGAAATCGAGCTCACCAGCCGGACCAACGTTTTCGAACGGTCGGCAAGTCTCGATTTCACCTTCGCGCCGCGGGCGACAACCGTACTGACGCTCAAACTCAAGAAGCCCGGCACGCCTTACTGACAGCGACCCGACCTCGGCATCAGCCGGGAAGACGTGCAAGCGAACGGGCGCAAAGTGCGTGTGCGCGTCCACAGCCTCGGGGCCGTGCCGTCGCCTGCAACCACGGTGGCCTTCCGCAATCGCGCCGGGGAAATCATCGCCACCACAAAACTCGGCCCGCTGCCCGCGCCGGTTGATTTGCAGCCGAAGACAAAGGAGGTGACGCTCACGCTGCCCGTCGGCGCCGACACCACCGGCGGGACGGTGGAGATTGATCCCGACCGTCAGCTTGAGGAAATCACCCGGCTCAATAATGCCGCGAAGCTTTGATACGGAAGGGAGATATTGTCCTGATTTGTAGGCGACGAGGTGACGAGTCGTTTGGGCCAGCACTCCTTACGTCGTGCCCTACAACCAAATCAGGACACTGCGGGCGGGATGGCAACTTGCCTTCCGGACACCTTTGCCGGCATGCTGTGCGCATGCCTGTCAAATCGCGCAATTGCATGATGAAATTTGCGGCGCTTGCCATCAGTCTGGTAGTTCTGTTTTCACTCCAGGCCATTGGCGGATTGTCAGTCACCAATTCCGCCCGCTCGGCGGATTTCGTTCTCTTCGACGGCAAAAACGCCGCGTCCATCCTCGTGGAAACCAATGCCGACCGCGCCGTCGTCCGCGCTGCGGAAGACCTCGCCGCCGATGTTGAGCGGGTCACGGGCACAAAACCAAAGTTGTCACAACAGGCTGAGGACAAATTGAATCCCGTCATCATCGGCACGCTCGGCCAAAGCAAAATCATCGACCGGCTGGCCGCGGACGGAAAACTGGACGTGACCGGCGTGCGCGGCGAATGGGAAAGTTACGTCCTGCAAATCGTCAGAAAGCCCCTGCCGGGAGTGAAACAGGCGCTGGTCATTGTCGGCAGCGACCGGCGCGGGACAATTTACGGCATCTACCAATTGTCGGAAACCATCGGCGTATCGCCGTGGTATTGGTGGGCGGATGTGCCGGTGAAAAAGAGCAATTTTGTCGCGTTGCGCGGCGACATTTTCAAGCAAGGCCCGCCGGCGGTGAAATATCGCGGCATTTTCCTGAACGATGAGGACTGGGGCCTGCGGCCGTGGGCGTCGAAGACCTTCGATCCGGAAACGGGCAACATCGGCCCGAAGACCTACGCCAAAGTTTTCGAGCTGCTGCTCCGGTTGCGCGCAAACTGTCTCTGGCCGGCCATGCATCACGGCACTCGCGCGTTCAATTTTTATCCCACCAACAAGGAAATTGCCGACGCCTACGGCATCGTCATGGGCTCGTCCCATTGCGAGCAGATGCTGCGCGACAACGTGGACGAATGGGAACGCGACGGCACCGGCGAATACAACTACGTCGTCAACCGCGCCGGCGTGCTCAAATACTGGGAACAGCGCGTCCGCGAGAACGGCAAATTTGAAAACCTCTACACGGTGGGCATGCGCGGCATTCACGATTCCGGGATGCCCGGCGGCGGCACGCCCGCGGAACAGGCCGAACGGCTGCACCGAATCATCGCCGACCAGCGCGACCTGCTGCGCCGCTGGGTCAATACCAACGTTGCCGTTGTTCCGCAGATTTTCTGTCCTTACAAGGAGGTGCTCGCACTATACCGGCTGGCGCCGGACCTGCCGGACGACATCACGCTGGTCTGGCCGGATGACAATTTCGGCTACGTCCGCCAGTTTTCGGACGCGCGCGAGCGCCGGCGCGGCGGCGGGGCGGGAGTTTATTACCACGTTTCGTATTACGGCGCGCCGCGCGATTATCTCTGGCTTTGCTCGACGCCGCCCGCGCTCATCGCCGAAGAAATGACCAAGGCGTTTGATTGCGGCGCCAACCGGCTCTGGATGCTGAACGTGGGCGACTTGAAACCGGCGGAACTGGACATGGAATTTTTCCTCCGACTGGCCTGGAACCCGCAATCGTGGAACGGAACGAACACGTACGATTTGCTGGCGCAACAACTGGCACGCGATTTCGGCCCGGCTGATGCGCCCGAACTCACCACGATCCTGGCCGAATATTACCGCCTGAATTTCCAGCGCAAGCCGGAACACGCGGGTTTTCCCGCGAACAATTTGTTTTCCGCCGCCGAAGCCGCACAACGGCTGGACGCGTGGCGGAAATTGTCCGCGCGCACGGGCGCCGTGGAAAAGCAACTGCCGCCGGAATGGCACGACGCGTTTTTTGAGCTGGTCGGGTATCCGGTCAAGGCGGCGGCGGCGATGAATGAAAAATGCCTTGCCGGGTCGGCCGCCGCCGAAGATGAAATTCACCGGCTCACGGACATTTACAACAACCAGATTGCCGGCGGCAAATGGCGTTACATGATGTCGTCCAACCCGCGCGGCCAGGTGGATTTGGGAATTTCCAAAATCCCCGAAAGTTCTTCGGTGGATCGTAGCGGCGGTCGGAAGACCGCCGAATCTGTGGGTTCAAACGTCTCGTCCGGCTCTCTCCCGAGAGCCGCTGCGCCGGATCTCGCCGGCGCGGATTTTGTCGAGGCCAATCATCGGGTGGTCATGGAAGCCGCACACGCGTCGGCATTCATCCCCGGCCGGGACGCGCACTGGCGGAAAATCACCGGGCTGGGCTACAACGGCGAGGCTGTCTCAGTCTTTCCGACGCTCGTACCGACTCTTGACACACCGGAAAGAATCCTGAGCGAATCGCCGTACCTGCAATACACCGTCTGGCTCCGGAACCCCGGCGATTGGAAGGCGGTCGTCCGGGCGCTGCCCACATTTTCGATCGAGGCGGGCAAACCACAGCGGTACGCGATTGCCATGGACGATGAGCCGCCACAAATTGTTTCCCTGCCGGCATCGCTGAGCGAGGCCGACCGCGTTTGGCAGGAAGATGTCCTGCGCAATGCGGCGCTGACAGCGAGCGTCCACGCCATTGCCAAACCCGGCATGCACACGCTGAAACTCTGGATGGTGGACCCGGGCATCGTGCTGGACACGATTGAACTGGAAAGCGCCGGCGCGCCGGATTTGGGGTACACCTGGCTGCCGGAAGCCGGAAATCCGGGCAGATAAAACAACTGTAGCGGCGGTCTATGACCGTCTCCGGAGCTTTTTAGAAACGTGTAGCCGCCAACGTCAGTCGGCGCAAATCAATTAAGGAAGAACGTTATGGCGCGAACTGACGTTCGCGGCTACAAGATTACTTCCCCGATACGCGTTGCAGCGCCTCGGGTTTCAGCGCAGCGGGAGTGAAGCGCAATTCCTTGATGCAGCCCTTGAACCACGATGTCCGGTCATAGCGCACGCCGATGAACGCATTCCCGTTCGTCATGGGGCGAATGGCGACCGTGCCGTGCAAATCCTGCGTGCCGTTGACATAGTGCGACATCGTTTTACCGTCGTACACCAGCGCTGCCCAGGTCCATTGACCGGCCGGAAGCAACCGGTTGGTGTCGCACAGCGAAAGAGCATTTGTCACGCCCGCGCGACAAGTCATCAGGTGGGTGTCCAGGCACCACGACTGGCCATCGGCGCTGTGGTTTTCCATCGCCAACCGACCGTTGTGGTCATCGATAATGTACAAAAAACGCTGCGCATCCGGGCCGTTGGTTTCCGGCAGGACCAACACTTCGACGGTGAACGTTTTCCGGTCCGCGAGTGGATTGACCGGAACAACGAGGGCGTCGTTCTGGCCGTTGAACCGGACCGCCGGACCGCCTGCCGCCGCGCTGACAACTTTCGGCGCGCCGAGCACTTCGGTTTTCAGCCCGCCAATCGAATTAACATTGTCCAGCGTCCACACGACCGGTGTCGGCGTTTTGGCCGCGGCCTTTTCCTCCGCCGCCAATCCGGCACGAGCGCTGATAAAAATTCCAGCCCCGAGCAACAGGCACAACCAACGCCACGTTTGAATTCGCACTGATTTCATGATGGTTTCGACGCCTGGCTTGTTTCACTCCGACACACCGCCACGGCGGCGGCAAACCGGTCTTGAAAAGGGACAGACCACACACTCACACCATCGCCGCAGTCAATCGTTCCCCATGCGGCCGGGCCGACGGCAAAGGATAAAATGCGCGGTGTCAGCCCCACGCCCAGGGCCTTGCCCGCGGCTTCCTTGCGGGTCCAGATTTCCGCGCAGACCATTCCGCGCCTGGCCGGCGGCTGGTGGTGAACGTGTTCCATTTCCTCCGGAGTGAAAAAACGCCCGGCAATGGCTGTCCCCGCCTCGTCCGACAACACTTCCTGGACGTCAACGCCAATTTCCCCTTCGCCGGTCACCGCGAGCAAGACAAAACGATTGGAGTGGGAGAGGTTGAATTGCAAACCGGGGCGATTCGCCCTGGCCACAAGACGTGGTTTGTTGTGCCCGCTGGTGGTCAATAGCACGGCCTGCGGATCCAGATTTAAGTAAGCGCCGAGTACCGACCGGACCCAGATTCGGGCAGCCAGATAACGCCGTCGGGGTTCTTCAAAAATAAAACGGCGCGCCCGTTCCTGCTCGGAAGACGAAAGGGTGCGGAACCAAATCCCGTCATCGGCTGATGACTCATCGAGGTCGGTTCGCCAGAGGTGAATTTCATCAGTGACCGGCGGGGCAACGTGTCCGCCGGCAAGCTTCGGCCATTTGATGGTTGGCATCATGGCTGGATTTGCGCCTCGGCGAATTCGAGGGCCTGTTGGAGTTTTCCGGCCAGCTCATCCACCGCCGGATGCATAAACAACCCGCGCCGGATGCCGGGAATGGTGATAACGCGCGATGCTTTCGCATACGGCCGCATCAGCAGGCGGGGGTCTTCGTGCGGAAACTTCGTGTCGGCGGTGACGAACAGGGTCATTTCACCGGGGTAAAAGGCCGGGGTGTACAGGCGATTCGCCCGGCCGTTCATGTGCGCCACGAAACGCCGGTAGGATTGTTGCCAGCGGTCATTGCGCGCCAGACCAAAGCCGCGGATGAGCGACCAGCGCAGCATCCGGAACGCGTCGCGCACCGGATCGCGAAGCGGGCCGTACCAGCGTTCGGTCCATTTGGGATGCTGCCGGGTTTTAAGCGGATAACGCACATCCATCAAGGCGAGCAACGCCACTTGTTTTCCGTCCCGGATGAGCCTTTGCGCCATCTCAAAGGCAACCAATCCTCCCATGCAAGTGGCGCCGAACAGGTACGGGCCAGTGGGATCCACGGTGATAATCTCCCGAAGATAACGCCGTGCCATCTCGGGCACGGTCATCAGCGGCCAGGCCTCCCCTTGCAACCCGACGGATTGCAGGCCATAAACCGGCCGTTCCGGCAACCGGCGGGCCAGCAGGCCGTACGTGGCCACGTCGCCCTGTCCACTGTGAATCAGAAACAAGGGGCGCCCCGAATTCGCCGCCCGCAGCGATACGAGTGGACTCGGTGACGGGATGACCACGTGTCCCGTGATCAACGCCGCCAACTGTTCGATGGTCCCGTGCTCGGTCAGGGTCGAGGGCGGCAAAGATGCGCCCAAGGAGTCCTCAATCCCGGCCAGTACCTGAGCGGATTGGATTGAATCGCCGCCGAGGTCGAAAAAATTGTCGCTCCGGCCAATCGGCGAAATCCCCAGCACCGATTCCCAAATCCGTTCCAGGCTGGCCTCCACGATATCACGCGGCCTTTTACGGCGGCGGGGCCGCGATTTATTTTCGTCGGGCGCGGGCAACGCCTGGCGGTCAATTTTGCCGTTCGGGGAAAGCGGCAACTGTTCGAGAAAAACAAAAGTGGCCGGAACCATGTAACCAGGCAGCACCAGGCGCAACGCGCGGCGCAACCCTTCCGCCGTGCCGTCCTGCCCCGACCGCCGCACCACGTAAGCGACCAGTTGGAGCCCGTTCTCCAATCCCGGACGGGCGCAGACCGCCGCCTCTTTTACTTCGGGCAGGCCTTGCAGGGCGGCTTCGACTTCCGAGAGCTCGATTCGATAGCCCCGGATTTTTACCTGTGCATCCCTGCGGTCCAGGAACATCAGCTCCCCGCCCGCCGTGCGCCGCGCAAGGTCGCCGGTGCGATATACCCGGAAACCATCCGCTCCGGCGCCGGAAAACCGCTCGGCGGTCAACCACTCATTGCGCCAATAGCCCGGCGAAAGAAAACGACTCCGCACGGCAATTTCACCAACCCCGCCGCTGGCCACCTCCCGGCCCTGCTCGTCCAGCAACAGAATCTGCATCCCTTCCACGGCGCGCCCCGCCGGCAAACGTCCTTCAGCAAAACGGTCCTCCCGGCTGAAGCGGCGCCGGGCGATATTGCCGGTCTCGGTTGACGACAGCGTGTTCAACAGGACACAGTCGTCCGGAAAATGTTTCTGCCAGGCGATAAAATCAGCAGAGCTGGCGGGCTCGGAGGCAAACCGCACCGCTCGCACGGTTGGAAAGCGGTCGCCGTTTTCGAGCGTCTGGATGAAATGGCGGAACACCGATACCGATGAAACATAAACCGTAATCTGCTTCTGCTTCAGCCAGCAGGCCAGACCGGTAACGCCCCGTTCCACGGCGGGAAACGGACACAGCGCCGCCCCATTGAGCAACGTGCACCAAACGGTCACCATCCCCTGGCCGCCACCCGGCGAAGCGAGCAACGCGATGCGATCTTCCGCCTGCAACTGCAGGCCGCGGGTGTGGCGAAGCGCGTTGTGCAGTATGTTGCGATGCGGCTGCATGACGCCCTTGGGCCGGCCGGTCGTGCCGGAGGTATAAAGAAGAAAAGCCAGGCTGCCCGGTTCAATCCGGACCCCGGGTTTGTGTGCCGGGCCGCTGGAATGTTCCTTGAAGCGGATCACCCGATGGGATGATTCCGCAATTTGTCCGGCCAGCTTGCGGTTCGACTCGTCCGTCAAGATGACTGCCGGCTCCGCGTCTTCCAGAATCACCTTCAGCCGGGCGGGCGGGTCTGTGGGATTCAGTATCACCGCCGCCCGGCCTGCCTTGAGCACCGCCAGCATGGCCGCGATGAGCGGAGCATCGTGTTGCATCAGCAACGCGACGCGATCGCCCGCCGTTCCACCGCCGGAAATCAACACGTTGGCCAGCCGGTTGGTGGCGGTGTCAAGCTCCGCGTAGGTAGGCTGCCATTCACCTGCGCCGATAGCCGTGCGCGCGGAATGTGCGGCCACCACCTGTTCAAAGCGTTCGGGGATGGATTGCTCCACGTTGCCCAAATCGTCGTCAAAGGCATTCCCGCTGGTTTTTGCTCACCATCGTGTGCCCCCCTCTTCCAGGCAACGAGGGAGACGACCGGGCGGCAGAGAGGCCTTCATTCCGGTGGCCGCGCTCACCAAGCCTGTGTCGCCGGGCGAGGGCGACGAACAGTTTTAGATCGGGAGGAATATTGGCATCCGGCGGGGCTTCCGCCAGAAGCTGGTCAAGCCCTACGAATTCAAACAGAACCCGCGTCGTATCGAGCGGCTCAACCGGGCCGGTGAAGCGGACGCGGCTGACGGCAAAACCATCCGCTGCCGTTGTTTCGTAGTGGACCTCCTTAAATGCCGCCTGCCGGAAAAATTCCCGGATCGGGAAGACCCGCTTTTGGCCTTCGTATAAAACCAGGTGCCGATTCCAAATCACCCAGCCCCCGGTGCGACAAAACATCGGCAGGCTCCGGACAAAACCCGGAACGTTTTCGTGACGCAAGTGACCGATAAGGCCGGAAAGAATTACGAGGTCGGCGGGAACGGCGCCGGCATAATTACCGGCCAGCGTTGCGTCGGCGTGGATGAAATGTAATTGTCCGCCCAGTCCAGCCGCTTCCGCCGCCGCCACGCCGCGATGGATGGAATCTTGATCGCTGTCGAGCAGCGACGCGGTGACATCGTTCCGGCGCGGATGATTATGCAACGCCCCAATCACGTCCCGACCATCGCCGGCACAAATGCTGACAATCCGGATTGGCCCGGCGGGACAATCGTCAAGCGTCGCAGCAATTTGCTCGCAAACAATCCGCAGTCGCGCCCGCAGACCCGGAAAACTGTCGTATTGCTTGTACCAATCGTTCCAATCCATGTGATTTTTTTGTCAAACCGGCAATTTTTGCGCGCCGTAAACCGCCTGCCACCGCGTGTAGAACTGCCGGTCGCCTTCTCCGTGCTCCGGCGGGCCGATTCCTGACGCCTTCCAGCCGCCAAACGGCAGTTCAACTTCCACGCCGGCGGTTGACGAGTTGAGCTTAAGTATTCCCGCCCCGGCTTCGGCGAGGAATTTTTCCCGGAGCGCGGGTGAATTGCTGAACAGCGCGGCCGCCAACCCGTGACGCACACCATTGCACAGGTTCAAGGCGTGGTCGAAATCGCCGGCACGTTGTACCACGAGCAATGGGCTCATCGTCTCTTCCTGAATCAGCGGGTGTTCCGGGCGGTCGCAGCCGACCATCGCCGGTTGCGCATAAGCGCCGGTTCGTACCCAGGGTTCCCGGGCGCGCCGGGCAAAGAGAAGTTCAACCCGATGCGCCGCGCCCGAATTTTGAGCGGCGCGAATCAACACGGTGTGTTCATCGCGTTTGCCCGCGTGAATCACCGGGCCGATGTCCGTTGATTTTTTCAACGGGTCGCCCCAGACCAGCTTTTCCGCGGCGATTTTCAGTTCGCGCCAGAGCGGTTCGAACCGGACTTTGCTCACAATCACGCGGCGATTGGCCGTGCAGCGCTGACCGGCAAAACCAAAGGCACCCCACGCCACCTGCGCGGCGGCGTGCGGCAGGTCGGCGTCGTCCCAGACGATGGCGGCGTTATTGCCGCCCAACTCGGCTTGCAGCGGCACAAAGCGGCGCGCACAAATTTCCTGGATCGCATACCCGGCGGCGGCCGAGCCGGTAAGGGTGACGGCATGGACGTCGCTGTTCGCGGCAAGTTGCTGCGCCGTGGTGTGGTCGCCGGCCAAAAGCTGAACCACGCCGGCGGGGATTCCGGCCTTGCGAAACAGCCGGAGAACGGCCTGCGCGAGGCGGGTGGCGGCGGGCGCCGGTTTCCAGACAACCGTGTTACCGTAAACCAGGGCCGGGGCAATCTTCCCGACGGGAATTGCCACCGGGTTGTTCCACGGGGAGATGACGGCGACGACCCCGAGCGATTGATGCCGCACCATTCCGGCGGTTTCAAGCGTTTGCCGTTCAAAATCCGCGGCGCGGCGAACCACGTCCCGGATATTTCCCGCCGCGCGGCGGACTTCTTCCAGTCCGTGCGTCAACGGCTTGCCGATTTCAACGGCCATTTGCCGGGCCAAAACCGGCGCGGCGGACTCCAGTTGTTCCGCGACTTTTCCGAGCCATGATTGGCATGACGATGGCGGGCGTTGCCGCCAGTTTACCCACGCGTTTTTTGCCGTCGTCGTCGCCGCCGCAATCGCATCCGCACCGGCAATCGGCACTTCGAATAATTTTCCCCCCGTTGCCTGCGGTGAATGATGGACAAGGGTTGACCGCGGCTTGCCGTCCAACCGCGATAGCACGGCGTTCACCGGTTCAAACTGAACGCAACGTTCCGCCAGCCAGCGGCGGACCGCAGTGGCGTGGACCGGGTCGTTGCTGCCGGCGGCGTCTTCGGCGATGACAATCTCCAGGCGGCGCTCGAGACTTCCGGCGGCGACCGCGCGGACGCAAGTGTGAAGATGAACGCCCGCGACAATTACCGTGTCGCAATTCAGCCGTTGCAGGGTGTCATCGAGTTTTGGATTGCCAAAAGCGTCGAAACCGGTTTTATGAATGATGGCTTCACCTTTCCGCGGCTGTAGCACGGCCGGCGGCTGGTGGCCCTTCGTGCCGGCAACGCAAAGCCATTTATCCGACCGCCGCCAGTGGAGCATCCGTTGGTCCTTGTCGCGCCGGAGGGTGGTCCAAATGTGAATGACGGGAACGCGTCGAGCGCGGCAGCCCGCGAGTAATTGCGCCGTCAGGCCGACCAGACTGTCTGGCGGTGGAAGAAGTCCGGGTGTTGTCAGGAAATCGGCCTGAAGATCAATGAGCAACAACGCAGGTTTCATGGGGCTGATTCTTTTCCGCCGACCGCAATATCTGTTCGGCGACCTTTCCGGCCATGGCCTTTGTGCCAAGAATTTTGCAACCCGGTTCGGCCAGATCCGCGGTTCGCCAGCCTTGTCGCCAGACTTCAGCGAGGGATTTCTCGATGAGCGTCGCGGCTTCGAACAGCCCAAAGCTTTCGCGCAGCAGCAGGGCTAGGGAAAGGATCTGGCCGGCGGGGTTGGCCTTGTCGGTTTGGGCCAGGTCATGCGCGCAACCGTGATTGGTCTGGTAAACCCCGTGGCCGTGGACATTGAAATTTCCGGAAAAGGTTACTCCCCGCGAGGAAACCAGGACCCCGGCAATATCCGCCAGAACGTCGCCGAAAAGGTTGGGAGCGGCAATCACATTGAAGCAGGCTGGATTCTGGATCAATTCATACGCAGCCAGGTCAACATTCATGAATACCACCTCGATGCCGTGGCGGCGCGCAACGGCGCCACCAACATCGCGCCACAGCGCGCTCACGGTGGGAACGCCCCCGTCCTTGACGATGACATGCAGCCGGCCGCGGCGGTCCGCCGCCGCGCGCGCGGCGACTTCAATAAGCCGGTGAACGTCCGCCTCGCTGTAACTGAAGGAGTGCTCGGCAAGGCGGCCCTTCTGTGTGGCGCGATCGCCCCATTCCCCTTGATAAATACCGCCGGTATTGTCCCTCACAATGAGCAGGTCCAACCCCACGACGTGTTGGGGCGGCATTTTCCCGGCCCGGGCCAGTTCGGGTGTCGGCCGGACCGGAACGAATTTGCAAAACAAATCGAACCGCCGTCGCAGATCATAAACGTAGCGCCCGCCGCCCGGCCCGCTGAGAATCGCGCCGCCAGCCCGGAATATTTCCGCGCAGAATTCCGCCGTGTCCTCCGGCAGCCACTGGCCGCAATTGGCCGCTGCCTCCTCACCGATCATCCCGCCGCGCTGTACCTCAAACTTGAGCGTCAATGCCGATTCCACGGATTTCAACACCATCAACGCCGCGTTGACGACCTGCGGCCCGATGCCGGCCCCTTCGAGCACACCGACGAGCGGAACGGGGTGGGAATGGATTGGCGGCAGACCCGGTCCGGCTCCAGTCAAATAGTTCACCAGCCTGACCGGCCCGGGGGTTTCGCATCTATCGCTGCGCGCGTCCGTAGTCATAAGTTTAATTGGTGTTTTGTTATAACCGAATTAGAACATCAAAATTCAAGAGAAATTTTTGCTGAAAACGGCCCGGAGGGCAAGCGCGACAATTGCCCTGTCACTGGCTGGAATTCTGATTCATGGACGTCGCCGCCGGCGAGCCATCCGTAAATCACCAGGGCCGATGGCGGCAAATGACAAAACTGTCATCTGTGGTTCAGGAGGGATTCATGTCCGGAGGGTTTCATAACGGCGTTTAAATTTTTAAACTGAAATATCAAACCAAAGACCAAATTATGAAACAGTCAATTCTCTGTCCTCTATCCTCCATCCTCGTTGCCGGGATACTTGCCGGTGTGCTAACAGGTTGCATCGAGGTCAAGTGCTGCCGATGCGAGTGCGAAAAGAAGGAGCATCACCACAAGGAATCCAAAGAAGCCAAGGAAGCCCAGCAGGCCAAGCTCATGGCTCAAGCCAAGGTGAGCAAGGCTGACGCCGAGAAGATCGCGCTGGCCAAAGTCCCGAACGGCACCCTCAAGGAAGGCGAAATCGAAAAGGAACACGGCAAATTGGTCTGGTCGTTTGATTTGACCACGCCCGACACCAAGGACATTACCGAAGTGAACGTGGATGCCATGACCGGCAACGTCATTGCCGTGGAGAAAGAATCGGCGGAAAGCGAGGCCAGGGAAGCAGCCAAAGAAAAAGTTCAGGACAAAGAAGTGCCGGTAACGCTGGAACAATTGTCGGAACCGGCGCGGACCTCGGTAGAGAAAGTGACCGCCGGCGGGAAAATCGAGCAGATGACCAGGGAAGTTGAACGGGGCAAGACAGTCTATAACGTCGAGGCGGAGGTGGACGGCAAACACTTGGAATTTCTGATTGCCGACGCGGACGGAGCGGTACTTGGCACGGAAGTTCCCATCGCGTACAGTGAATTGCCGGAGGCTGTTAGCGCGTCAGCGGAAAAATTCTTTGGCACCGGCACCGGTCTGAAAGCCATGAAAGGCGTGGAATTCGGCGAGACAACTTATGAAATCGAAGGCCCCCAAAACGGAAAAACTGTCGAAGCAACGTTTGACCCGGAAGGCAAACCAGCCAAATAGTGGAAGGAGCAACGACGAACGCCTGATAAACGCGCAAATTCTGTGGGCGCTGGAAGTTACGAATGGGCTGCGGCTGAGGCAGCCGCGCGCCAGCATTGGAAGTTGACGCCAGAGCGCCCGGGAGCAAAAGTTGTCGGAGTAAATTCAACCCCAAAGGAGTCATGTTATGAGAAAAATTCTGTTGCCGGTTTTGTTCAGCCTGACTGTCGCGGTTTGCCGCGCCGACGGGCCTGCCTCGCCGGAGCATAGCGCAGGCGGGCCTTATCATTTCATCAAGGAAATCCCCGTCGGCGGCGAAGGCGGCTGGGATGCCCTCACCGTGGATTCGGCGGGGCAACGCCTTTATGTCTCGCACGCAGCCAAGGTTGTCGTGATTGACCTCGCCAAAGACCAGGTCGTCGGTGAAATCACCAACACGCCCGGGGTTCATGACATCGCCGTCGCGCCCGACCTCGGTCTGGGTATCACCAGCAACGGCCGCGAGGACAAAGCCGGTATCGTGGATTTGAAGACGTTGCAAATTCTTACGAAGGTGGACACCGGCAAAAATCCCGACGCCATTCTCTACGAACCGAGCCAGAAAGAAGCCTGGCTGTTTAACGGCCGCAGCCAGTCGGCAACGGTGATTGACGTGAAGTGGGCCAAAGTGGTGGCCACGATTCCGCTCGGCGGGAAGCCGGAATTCGCGGAGGCCGATCCCGAAGCGCATCGCGTATTCAACAACCTTGAAGACAAAAGCGAAGTTGCCGCGATTGACACCCGGACGCACGCGGTCGCGAATACCTGGCCGATTGCGCCGGGCGAAAGCGCGTCCGGCATGGCGATTGACGTGAATCATCACCGGCTGTTCCTCGGCTGCGACAACCATTTGATGGTGATGATGGACAGCACGAACGGAAAGGTGCTGGCGACCGTGCCCATTGGTGAAGGCGTGGACGGCGCGGCGTTTGATCCCGGCACGCAACTCGCGTTTGCCTCATGCGGCCAATCGGCGACGGTCACGATTGCGCGCGAGGACGGCGACAAACTCACCGTTGTGCAAACCCTGAAAACCGAACGCGGCGCGCGGACGATGGCGATTGATCCCGGGACGCACAAAATTTACCTGCCCACGGCTCAATTCGAGCCGCAGCCGGAACCGGTCGCCGGCGAACGCCGTCAGCGGCCCAAAATGGTTCCCGGCACGTTCAAAATCCTGGTCTATGGCATGGAGAAATAACCGGATCAATCGTTCACCTGGCCGCAGTTCTTAACGGCCAGGTGACATTTCCCCAGAGTCGGCGCATGCGCGTGCTGGTCGTTGAAGACGAAAAGAAGACGGCGTCGTTTGTCCGCAAGGCGCTACAGGCCGAAGGCTTTGCCGTGGACGTCTGCCACAACGGCGACGACGCCCTGGCGGCGGCGCGGGCCACGCCCTTCGACGGCATCGTGCTCGACATCATGCTGCCGGGCCGCGACGGCCTGAGCGTGCTGCGCCAGTTGCGCGAGCGCAAAAACACCACGCCCGTCCTGCTCCTTTCCGCGCGCGGCGAGGTCAACGAACGCGTCGAAGGCCTGAATGCGGGCGCGGACGATTACCTGCCCAAACCGTTTGAACTGGCCGAACTGGTCGCGCGGGTGCGGGCCTTGACCCGGCGGGGCGGCGAAACCAAATCCACCGTGCTGCGCGTGGCGGACCTGACGCTGGACACGGTCACGCACCGGGCGCAACGCGGCGGAGCGGACATCGAGTTGACGGCGCGCGAATATCGCCTGCTGGAATTTCTCATGCGCTCCGCCGGGCCGCCTGTGCGGGCGCATGATGATTCTCGAAAAGGTCTGGGACTACGATTTCGATCCGGGCACCAACCTGGTGGACGTTTACATCCGCCGGTTGCGCGAAAAAATTGACGCCAACTTCGAACCCAAGCTGCTCCACACCGTGCGCGGCACGGGTTACGTGTTGAAGGAGCAGCCATGACCATCCGCACACGGCTCACGCTCTGGTATGCCGGCATGCTGATCGTGTCGTTGCTGGTCATTGGCTTTGGAACCTACCAGGAAATTCTGGAACGCTATCGTCACGAACATCGCCGGGAACCGTCGGAACACGCCCTGGCCGAAACCGGCGAAATGGTCTTTCAAGTCGGTCTGCCGGCGGTTTTGCTGGGTTTGCTCGGCGGCTGGTGGCTGACCCGCCGGGCGCTCGCGCCGGTGACCAAACTGACGGATGCCGTCGAAAAAATCCACGAACGCAACCTGCGCGACCCGCTGCCTCGCACCCGGCAACGGCGACGAACTGGACCGGCTCACCGAAGTTTTCAACGGCATGCTGGCGCGGCTCGACGACTCGTTCAACCGCATCCGCGAATTCACGCTGCACGCCTCGCACGAACTCAAAACGCCGCTGACCATCTTGTGCGGCGAGACGGAGACCGCCCTGCGCGACGAATCGCTTTCCGCCGCCGAACGCGAGCGCGCCGCCAGCCTGCTCGATGAATTGCGCCGCCTGGCGCGCATCGTGGACGGCCTCACGCTGCTGGCCAAGGCCGACGCCGGCCAGGTGGCCTTGAAGCTGGAGCCAGTGCGGTTGGATGAACTGGTGCGTGATAATTTTGCCGACGCGCAAATTCTCGCCGAACCACACGGCATTCAAGTGGCACTGGCCGGTTGCGAGGAAATTACAGTGCGCGGTGACCGCCACCGGTTGCGTCAATTGTTGCTGAACCTGGCCGACAACGCCGTGAAATACAACCAGCCGCAAGGCGGGGTGACGATGAGTCTGCATCGGGCCAACGACGGGGCGGAATTCACCATCGCCAATACCGGCGCCGGCATTCCGCCGGAAATTTTGCCGCGTGTGTTCGACCGGTTCTTTCGTGGCGATCCGGCGCACAGCCCGGCGGTGGACGGCTGCGGCCTGGGATTGAGCATCGTGCAATGGATTGTTTCCGCGCATAACGGAACCATAAAGATAGAATCCGTGCCCGCGAAAATCACCACGGTCACCGTCCGGTTTCCATTGTTGGAAGCGCGGCTATAAATGAAAAAGCGAATCCATGAACAAAGCAGATCAGCAAGAGATTTTCAGTAAAGTGCCGGCGGTCACTTTTGTTTTCTGGGTCATAAAAGTTCTGGCGACGACGTTGGGCGAGACGGGCGGCGACACGCTGTCCATGTCAATGAACCTTGGCTATCTGTTGAGCACGGGGATTTTTGCCGTGATCTTTGTGGCCGCCGTGATCGTTCAGGTCCGGGCCAAAAAATTTCACCCGGTGATTTACTGGGTAACGATTGTTGCCACCACGACCGTAGGGACCACTTTGGCCGATTTTGCAGACCGGTCGCTGGGGATAGGCTATGCCGGAGGAACAACCATCCTGTTGGTGATGCTGATGGCCTCCCTCTGGATTTGGAAGCGCAACCTGGGTTCAGTCGCGGTGGACACGGTCAATTCCCCGAAGTCGGAAATGTATTATTGGGTGACCATCATGTGTTCACAAACTCTGGGCACGGCGCTCGGCGACTGGACGGCCGACACGGCGGGCATCGGCTACGGCGGGGGGATTTTCGTGTTCGGCGGCCTGCTGGCCGTCATTGCCGCAATCTATTATTTCACAAAAATATCCCATACCCTGCTGTTTTGGCCGGCCTTCATCCTGACGCGTCCGCTGGGAGCGGTCGTTGGCGACTTTCTGGACAAGCCAAGGGACGCCGGCGGCCTGGCCATGAGCCGCTATTCCGCTTCAGCGGCGTTGGTGGTGCTGATGGTAATTTGTATTTTCGCGTTTCCGCACCAACCGGCGAAGCGGGCAAATTCTTGAAAGTGCGGAACGGCGCGACCATCACCGGTGTCCAGTCGTAGCGGCGACTCGGTAGAGCGTCGCCATTTTGAATTCAGTCAGCGGCGGTCTGCCGACTCGCCGCTACGCTCCTTCAGTAAACCAAAACCAGTACCGCGGCATCCTGTGCCGACTTGACCACATCCTCAAACTTCCGGTCAGCCGTGATGGGTTCTTTCAGCTTGGCGGAAACTGCCGGGACGGATTCGAGAAAGCTCAACAGAAAACTACTCTTCACCGCGTAATTCACATTCTCTGGCACCTGTCATTGTGGCACGATGATGCGATAAAAGCGTTGCTGGCTGCCTGCCGCGTTCGGATCAATCAAAGTCAACGGCACGCCAATTCCACCCAAAGTCACCCAAGGAAACCACTGCGTTAGATTGGTTGAGCATTGCACTGTGTAATTCACGCCGGTTACAGTATCGAAGCTGAATTGAAACTGGCCGCTCGGGAGCATCGTCGGAGCAGTGATGGAAGGCGACATTGTTTGATTGACCGAATAGTAAAGTTCTGCGCTGGAAAGAATATTGCCATTGTTGTCCTCACCACCCGCGACCAGAACCAGTCCATTGGGCAGCAAAGTAGCTGAGTGATAATCGCGTGGAGTAGTCATCGCACCAGTATAAGTCCATGTTCCATTGGACGGATCAAATATCTCTGCACTGGAAAGATTGGTAAGGTAATCGCCTCCAGTAACTAGCACCTGCCCTTTAGGTAATAAGGTTGCCGTGTGATATTCGCGCGCGGTATACATGGGGCCATTATTCGTCCATGTTTTAGAAGCCGGATCGTATAATTCTGAGTCTATTGGAAATGGGTAACTGATTCCCTGGCCTCCCGCGATCAAAACCTGTCCATTAGTCAGCAAAGTCGCCGTGTGATTATAACGAGCGATGTCAATCAAGTTGGTGATCACCATCCAAGTCTCGTTTGTCGGGTCATATAGCTCCGCACTGGAAATAGGTATCGACAAGTAGTTTGAGGTAATGACACCTCCTACAATTAGCACCTGTCCATTCAGTAATAAAGTCGCCGTGTGGCCACCACGTGCGGTATTCAGCGTGCCAGTTACCGTCCATGCTCCTGTGACTGGGTCGTAAAGCTCCGCGCTTGATAGTGCGACACTTCCGCCGGATGGGGTGCTCGTGTAGTAGCCTCCGGCGACCAATATCTTTCCATTGGTCAGTAAAGTAGCTGTGTGACCTTCTCGTGCTACATGCATCGAATTGGTCGTCTTCCACGTTCCGTTGGACGGATCGTATAGCTCTACACTGGAAAGAAAACCGTTGATATCGTTATAACCTCCATTGACCAAAACCTTTCCATTGGGCAGTAAAGTCGCTGTATGGAATACGCGTTTTACATGCATCGCATTGGCCAACATCCACGTGCCGTTGATCGGGTCGTAAAGCTCCGTGCTAGAAAGTTTACCGCCGCCATTGAGGCCTCCCACGACCAGGACTTGGCCATTGGTCAACAGGGTTGCCGTGTGCCAAACACGTGCAATGTTCAATGAGCCAGTGTTGGTGAAATAAGCAGCTTTAACTGTTTGAACGGCTGCTGCAAACAAAAGCAGAAACAAACACGGCAATGAATTCGCCTTCATGTCGGTAGATTACTTGGTTGTAATTTGGAAAATGGCAGCGTCCAAAACTTTCCATAAACCTCCTGAACTTTTTCTAGGTGCTCCAGTGCGGCTGAAGCTTCGATTTCTTTCAAATAGGTGAGAAACTTGTCTTTTGTCTGCAACGAAAAAATCCGCGCCTTGTAAATTATGTGCTTTTTGACAGGCTCGCTGGTGAGGAGATTCGCACACTCATTTTCCAAAAACATTGCGTCGCAAAATGGAAGGTGAGTGGAGATCGCAGTTATGTCGTTGGCAATGCTTGCTTCCCATTTCTTCTGGCCACTGTGAAAACGGTGAGCCAAACCTGCCCACATAGCTGCCCCGATACTCACAATGGGAATTTGCCTAAAAATATTGGAGGCAAAAAATTCACGAGCTTTCGCAAGTCTTTCCGCGTTTTGAACCTCTGGCATCTTCAGGCGGTGAAAAATTTCCAACACCAACCGAACAGCGTAATTCAAATTTGGAAATGAATCTGCCGGGAGTTCGCCCCTGTAAACAGCGGCAGCGGTTTGGTCGTATTCAGACCAACAGTGGATTAAAGCTTCACCGTTCGCCGCGATTTCCCCTGCATACCAATCAGCGAATTTTTTATCAGGGTCTTGCTGCCAGCGAGCTATCACGGGCTTAAGGCCGTCACGAAGACGCTCCCGACTTGATCTTAATTCATTTGCCATTTCTTCTTCGTTGGCCGGCCACTCCGCAGAAACCCGAAACACATCATCCCAGTCTGTGACGGCGCTACCTACTATTACTGCCCTCGCGGGATTAAGATTGATTTCAAAAGTGTCCTTCCCTTGAAGCCAAGCTTGCAGGCCGTCGAGTATTTGCTGTCTGTATATGTTTTGATGGTGGTTGAATTTTGATCCACGCGACAGCAGATCATAAACAGCGCGGATTTTCCGATAATCATCACGGTCAACTATTGACTCGTTGAAGTGAATACTTGAACGGGGGCAGACAATGAGTTGAAGTTTCCCAAGCCGATCAAGTTGTTTGAACAATTCCAAAAAAAAGTTGCCATGAGGCTGCGACAGCTTGCCAGCACGGCACGAATCTATCTCTTTCATCATGTTGCTCAACGCGAACTGATCGAGATAAATCACTTTTTTGGAAAGAGGAGGCAGGTCAAAATCCTTCGACTTGCGGCAGATTCCACATTTGCGAGTGTAGCGATGACCGGAAACCAGCAGCACGCCAAATTGTGATTTACACCCACAGAACGGGCAGTCCTCAAAAGAGGATGAGGCAACGCCATTCAGATCAAAACTTACATTCACGACTGCAAGTTTGCGCCGCACGCACCAACAAGTCAAACGCCACTAGCCCCGGTCGTCCATCCCAACCTGATTTCCCCTTGGATTCCCGCGCGGTTGTGTTAGCGTAAAGTCATGTCGCAGCGCATCTCCATCAAGCCGGATGTTTGCAACGGGCGGCCGGTCGTTCGCGGCACGCGTATCACGGTGCAGACGGTGCTGGAATTTCTCGCCGCCGGCGATTCGGTCGAGGACGTGCTGGAGGAATATCCCCGGCTCACCCGCGCCGACGTGCAGGCGTGCCTGGATTACGCCTCGCGCGTGATGGGTAATCATTTCTCCGTGGTCCAGACGGCATGAAGGGCTTTCTCTTCGATGAAAACCTGCCCGCGCGGCTGCGTTTTTCGCCGAAGCTTCCCATCGTGCCAATGTCCAAGGCGGGCCGGAATCCAACCGATTCACAGATTTGGGAATTTGCCCGGAAACATGATCTGGTCATCGTCAGCAAGGACGCGGATTTTTCGGATCGGATAATCACGAACTCGCCGCCGCCGCGGGTGGTGCATCTGCGATTTGGTAATCTCCGCAAAGATGAATTTCACGCCTTGCTCGCCCGCGTTTGGCCGCAAATTGAAACGCTGCTCAAGTCCCACAAGCTGGTGAACGTCTATTCCGACCGTCTCGAAGGCATCCGCTGAAAATCTCCCGGCAAATTCTTGCCGGCGAAAAATCCAAACGCCACCGGGACGGTCGTCCATCCCAAATTGATTTTGGCAGCGGCAGTTTTCTTCGCCCGGCGCGGCAGTTTCCCCCGACCTCCGGAGTGCGCACGCCTGCTCGCGATTTATCGGAGTCCCCGGGCGCAGCAACGTGGCAAAGCCGGCCGGCATCGGTTTGGCCAAAGCGCGTCGCCGTTCGTGCATTGCTGTGGCCGGGGCTATTGAGAGCCGGCTCGCGAGGATCAGCCTTCGCCAGGCTACGGCCCGACAGGCGCTCGCCCCACCAATTTGAAGATGCCGCTCCTGAACGGAGCTTTGGATTGTTTTGGTTCGGGTTCCTAAAAAGATGCCAGCCCTACGGGCTTTCCCGGTCTGATTCGTGTCAATTCGTGAAATTCGCGTCAAAAGAAATCCGTGTCCATCCGTGTTCATCCGTGGTTGGAATTCCGCCCCGGTCGTCCATTCCAAACTGATTGGGCATCGGGCTTTGGACTTGCCAGAGAGCGGCGCTACCGCTAACAGCTAAGAAGTCTGGAGAGGAGAAGGGTTATGAAAATTCGATCTCATGCCGGGTTGGTCACCGGCTTATTGTTGTTGTTGGCCGCGTTGGGACTGAGTGGATGTGGCACGATAGAGGCGCCGCAGCAGCAAAATGTCGTCCTCGTGGACCACTCGGGCCGGTCGCTTTACCTGTCCGGCACGAACGCGCTGAAACGCGAATCCACCAACGATTTCGAACTGCATCTGGCCGCCATCACCAATGCCATTGCCACCGACACCAATTGCCTCGCTCCTGATGGGACCCGGCAAATCCTG
This sequence comes from uncultured Verrucomicrobiae bacterium, assembly GCA_963789055.1. GTDB lineage: Bacteria > Verrucomicrobiota > Verrucomicrobiia > Limisphaerales > UBA11358 > UBA11358. The sequence continues at coordinate 39,724 of CAWBJE010000001.1, forward strand.
ATTTTTGTCCACGGCGGCCTGAACACCTACAATCAAAGTTTGCAGCGGGTGGATGAGCTCACGAACCATATCGCGGCCAATCATTACTACCCGCTCTTTGTTAACTGGGACTCGGGGCTGAAATCGAGTTATCTGGAACATTTATTTTTGGTACGGCAGGGGGAAGTGGAACCGTTCTGGGGTCCCGTCACCTTCCCGCTGTATTTCGTGGCAGACGTGGGGCGCGCCGTGACCCGTGCGCCGGTCGTCTGGTATTTCCAATTGACCAGCGATTTCACGACCACGGTGCGTTATGAAAATCCGGTTAATTTCTGGCACAGCCGGTCCAATGCGCTGGCGCGCGCTTCGTCCAATTCCTGGACCGGGTTGCGCCTCTCCATCGGCAGCGACGACCGCACGTGGGCAAGCAAATGCGGTTATTTCTCATCCTACATCGTCACCTTCCCCTTCAAACTGGTGACCGGGCCGTTCGTTGACGCTTTCGGCAAGAGCGCCTGGGACAACCTGTCGCGCCGGACCCAGACGATGTTCCGGTCGCCGGAGCAATTTGAGCAACCGGCCATCAGCAACGAAATCTGGGTGGCCCACCAGCGAACCGGTAAGCCGGCCGACGGAGCCGTAGCCCGCTTGATGCAATCGCTGGAAGATCTCGCCGCTGCCAATCCGTCGAACCATTACGCCATCACCCTCATCGGCCACAGCATGGGCACGATTGTCGCCAACGAGATGCTGCGAACGCATCCCGGCCTGTGTTATTCCAACATCGTTTACATGGGCGCGGCCTGCAGCGTCAGCGACTTTGCCAGTGCCGTTATTCCCTGTCTGGAGCGCCAGACCAACGCGCATTTCTACAATCTCACGCTGCATCCCATCGCCGAGGCGCGGGAAGCGCAGTGGAACTGTCTGGATCTCACGCCGCGCGGCAGCCTGCTGGAATGGATTGACAATTTTCTGGCCAATCCCCGCACCGTTCCCGAACGCACGCTCGGCAAATGGGACAACGCGGTTTCCACCACCGCGCTCATCCCGACGAATGTGGCCGGCCGGGTCCGCATCAAGGCGTTTGCCGTGGGGCCGCGGAGCGAGTTTCCCGACAACCCGATGGTTCACGGCGATTTCAGCGAGGAACCGTTCTGGGACCGTGATTTCTGGACCAAACGGGCGCCCTGACTTGCCGGTCTGGACAGTGGCCGCCGAGGTGACGAGGCGAGGGCAGTATGAGACTTTCCGCTAAATTCCGCCTCCTCACGTCGGCGCCTACAATTTTTGGGATTATCCATTGGTTTGCATTCGCGCTCGACCCGGCGACCGGAAGCCGTTACCTTCCATGCAATTCTCACCCCGAGGTGAATTATGGATGAACTATTGAAAATTTTGCAGGCCAACGCGATTGAATCGCGCGAGAACATCGCGAAGATGCTGAACTCCACGGTCGCGAAGGTGAATGAGCGCATCGCCAAATACGAAAAGAACGGCGTCATCCGCGGCTACCAGGCCATTCTGAACGAGGACAAGCTGGACCTCGACACGGTCACGGCCGTCATCGAGGTCAAGGTGTCGCCCCAGCGCGAAGGCGGATTCAACACCGTCGCCGCCCGCATCAGCAAGTTCCCCGAGGTGCGCTCTGCGTATCTCATGAGCGGCACCTACGACGTGCTGTTGTTCATCGAGGGCCGCAACCTCCGCGAAGTGGCCGCCTTCGTCAGCGAACGGCTGTCGCCGCTCGATGGCGTGCTGTCCACCTCGACCCATTTCATGCTCAAAACCTACAAGCGCCTCGGCGTGCTGATGGAATCCGGCCATGCAGAAGAAAGACTCAGTGTCGCTCCGTAACCGCGTCAACGCGACGGTGCGCGACATCCCGCGCTCGGGCATCCGCGACTTCTTCGACATCGTCAGCACGATGAAGGACGTGATCAGCCTGGGCATCGGCGAGCCGGACTTTGACACGCCCTGGCACGTGCGGGAATCCACCATGTTCGCGCTCGAACGCGGCGTGACGCATTACACCAGCAATTATGGCTACCTCGAACTCCGCAAGGTGCTCGCCAGATACGTCGGCAAAAAGTTCGGCGCGGAATACAACCCGGAGGACGAAATCCTCATCACCGTCGGCGTGAGCGAGGCGCTGGACCTGGCCTTGCGTGCGCTGGTCACGCCCGGGGACGAGGTGCTATACCACGAACCGTGCTACGTTTCGTACCGCGCCACCATCCTGTTTGCGCACGGCAAGCCGGTGGCGGTGGAAACGAAGCCGGAAAACGGATTCCGCCTCACCCGCGCCATGTTGGAGAAAAAGGTCACGCCCAAGACGAAGGTGCTGATGCTGAATTTCCCGAACAATCCCACCGGCGCCGTCATGGGCCGGCAGGATCTGGAGGACATCGCCGCGTTCGCCCGCGAGCGCGACCTCATCGTCGTTACGGACGAGATTTACGGCGAACTGACCTATGATGCGCCGCACACGAGCATCGTGAGCCTGCCGGGGATGCGCGACCGCACGATTTTCCTGCACGGCTTCTCGAAGGCCTGGGCGATGACCGGTTACCGGCTCGGCTACGCCTGCGGCCCGGCCGAGCTCATCGAAGCAATGATGAAAATTCACCAGTACACGATGCTGTGTGCGTCGTCGATGGGGCAGAAAGCCGCGATTGAAGCGCTGGCCCGGCCGGATGCCGACGTGGGCGAGATGGTGAATGAATATCGCCGCCGCCGGAATTTCATCGCCTCATCATTTGCGGACATGGGTATTGAATGCCATCGTCCGCTCGGGGCCTTCTACGCGTTTCCCAGCGTGGCGAAGTTTGGCCTGAAATCGAAGGACTTTGCGTTGAAGCTGTTGAACGAGGAAAAGGTGGCGGCGGTGCCGGGAACCGCTTTCGGCGAATGCGGCGAAGGTTTCATCCGCTGCGCCTACGCGACCAGCATGGACAATCTCAAGGAAGCCATGGTCCGGTTGAAGCGGTTTACCTCAAAGCTGTAATTGCTCAGAATTACAAGTCGTTCATATAAAGGTATTTGACAAAACTTTGTGTCACATATGCGACAAAGTTTTGTAGTACGATCAGGAATGGAACTGTGGGTAGTGAGCTACCGAAGTGTGATGCGATTGAATAATTACGCCGTTGCCAGATTGTCTTCCAGCATTTTGGATTTGCCTGATGGCGGTTCGATTTCGGTGCCGGCCGGTGTGGCTTCCCAGACTTTGATTGGTTCGTAAAAAGAATTCCGCTGCACCGGTGTGCGGCCGGCTTCGCGGATGGCTTTGAGCATTTCCGCCTCGGTCTGGAGTTGCGGCGAGTTCGCGCCGGCCATGTGGAAGATGTGTTCCTCGATGATGGTGCCGTGCAAATCGTCCGCGCCGTAACTCAACGCCACCTGCGCCAGCTTCAAGCCCATGCCCACCCAATACGCGGTGATGTGGTCGAAGTTGTCGAGGTAAATGCGGCTCACGGCGATGGTGCGCAACGCGTCGAAACCGGTCGGCGGATTTTTCCACCGGGATGTCGTTGTTCTCCGGCTGATACGGCAGCGGCACGAAACCGACAAAGCCCTTTGTCTCGTCCTGCAACGCGCGCAACTGCCGCAGATGGTCCACGCGGTCGGCGAGCGATTCGACGTGTCCGTAGAGCATCGTGCAGGTGCTGCGCCCGCCCAGCTTGTGCCAGGTGCGATGCACGTCCAGGTATTCCTCCGCGGATTCCTTGCCTTTGGCGATGGCGGAGCGGACTTCCTTGCGGAAAATTTCCGCGCCGCCGCCGGTGAGCGAATCCAGCCCGGCGGCCTTCAGTTCAATCAAGGTTTGTTCGACCGATTTTTTGGCGAGCCAGGCGAGGTGCAGAATTTCAATCGCCGTGAAACATTTGAGATGCAGCCTGGGTAGGTAGGGCGCGCTGTCGCCCAGCGCGCCGCCCTGGTGGGGCGAGGCTACTGACGAGCCGGCTCGCGGGGACGCTCGCCCCACCGCCTCATCGTTCAGCGCTCTTAGCGCCTTGAGCATGTCGGTGTAATAGCTGAACGGCAGGGACGGATGCAGTCCGCCAACGATGTGCAGTTCGGTGATGCCGAGCTTCAAAGCTTCCCGCGCCTTTTGCCACGATCTGCTCCACGGTCAACTCGAAGCCGTCGGCGTCGCGCTTCTTGCGCGCGAACGAGCAGAACTGGCACGACAGGATGCAGTAGTTCGAGTAGTTGATGTAGCGGTTGATGATGTAGCTGGCGCGGTTGCCGACCTTTTTCTGGCGCGCGAGATCGGCGATGGCGCCGACGGCGTTCAAGTCCTTCGATTCAAACAGCCGGAGCGCGTCGGCCTCGGAAATGCGTTCGCCGGCGGCGACCTTGTCGTACAGGTCGCGCAACTCGCTGCGTTGAACGAAGAAATTCATCCGTCCACAGAGTAAAGCACCTTTCCCGCGGCAAGGCAAATACGCCTGGCTTGTGGGTGGCACAGGCCTCTGGCCTGTTGTTTCCGGCGTCACGCCGGGAACCGGCGAGCGACATACGATTGCTCCCAACCGAAAGAGTGTCGGCAAACTTCGTCACTGATGAAATTCGGCGGGACGCCGAATTTGACCCGCGAGACGCGGGTCCTACCCTCGCAAACGCGCCGAACAGCGCGCGCATTTCCTCGTCCACGTCGGCCGCATCGGCCAGGGTTTGCGCGATTTCGTCGCGCAGCAGTTGCCGGTAACGCTTTCGCAGCCGGTGCACCGCCACGCGCACGGCGCCTTCGTCCATGTCCAGCGTTTTCGCGGCGTCGGCATGGGACAATTCGCCCTTGCCGGCGGTGAGAAAGATTTTCAACTCCGCGAACTGTTTCCCCCGACCGTCCGCCTCGCACTCGGCTTGCAGCCGCTCGATGACCTTGGCGAGCAGGGTCACGGCCCACTCGCGGTCGAACGCCTGGTCGGGACTGGGCTCGGCGGTGGCGGCGACCTGGAATTGCGTGTCGGCGGTCTGCCAGTCAAGCGACAGGGGCGTCACGCCGCCGCCGCGTTTCTGGCGCCGGGATTTGTCCCATTCGTTGGCGAGAAAATGTTTCAGCGACGCCAGCAGGAAGGCGCGGAAACGGCCGCGCTCGGCGCTCAGGCCGGCGAGATAATTTTTCCCCAGGAACCGCGCGAAAAATTCCTGGGTGAGGTCCTCGGCGTCTTCCTTCGATGTGGCCGCGGCGGCGGACGTAGGCGTAGAGCGGGAACCAGTAGGTGCGGCACAGTTCCTCCAGCGCGCGGTCGGATTGCGGCGTGGAGCGCTTGCCCGCCGCGAGCACGACCGTCCAGTGCGTCGTGGCGAAGATGTCGCCCGGCGCGCCCGTGGACGGCGTGGAGGATTCGGAGGTCAAGCAGTTCCCGTCAGGATGGACTGGCACACGGCTATGAATTTTTCCGGGTCGTCCGGTGAAAAACCGATGCGTTTGAACAGGCCGGATTTTTTTATCAGCAAAACGTGGCGGCAGAAGTTGCAATTATCAAGCTTCACGCCCCAGATGAATCCTTTCTGGCCGCGGAAAATGGCGGGCGCACTTCGATTTTTAAATATCGTTCGCCGGCGGAATGACGAGCGTGTGGAAAAGAAACCAGGATTGCAGTTCGAGCCGGTCCGGGTAAATGCGATACTCCTGCCACAGGCCTTGCCCGTCCGTTTTGAAATGTAAATGGGCGCGTCGTTCATCTGCCAAGGTGTTTGACGGTTTTGTTGCGCGGTTCAATGAATGAAATACCCCGCCGCCCGCCATTGGCCATCTTTTTCGAGCATGAACGTGACGGTTTCAGTCACGGATTTTTTGTTCGCAAACGTAGCTGGAATTGCACAACGACATGTTATTCGTCCGGCGTGCCCGGCAGACCGGTGGTTGTCTGGCCGGTTGCGTTCCATCTGTATCTGCCTTTCTTCAGTGTTGTTCTGTTTTCTGAAACACGACTATCTGCGCCGCCCTATCCTCGTGAAACCAGATCAGGATGCCTTTGGAGTTCCAGATCAATTTCTTCGCGCTCCCGACATTCTCCTGCGAACTCGGTTCGCCGTAGGCGTCCAGGGCGTCTTTGAGGGGAGAGCCAAACCCAATTCCTGCGGTGGTGAGTCCCGGAAAGCCTTCGTCGAACCGCAGTTCGAAGGCGCCGCTGGCATCGACGAGGCAATGCACGTGGGCCTGTTTCCACTTCATCCAGCGATTATCCGAATCGCTGTCGGGCTGGCCGAGGGTCTGGATGAGTTCCGCGCGCGTGGCGCCCAGCTTGAACCCGTTCCAGCCTTTCCCTTCGGCGATCTGGTCAGCGGAGGCGGGCAGACCGGTGGTTGTCTGGCCGGTGGCCGGTGGCTTGTTCTTGAAGTTCAACAGGTCCAGCAACACCTGACATTCGGCATCACTCAGTTTTCCGGTTACCTCAACCGCCGGGCCGGTGATCTTTGAGCGAATCACCGGTGCTTTCAACACGCGCCCGCGCCAGACGATGGCCAGCTGTCGGCCGATATTGGTGGCGGTGATGTCCGAAAATTTCCGCGCGGCGTCACTCTTGAGAATAACGCTGATGGTTTTGTCTTCGGATTGACCGGACTCAAGGCTGGCGCTGGCAACGGCGGAACTGTCCAGCAACACTTCCTTCAAGATGCGCAACTTCGTCTGCCCGGTCCGGTCGTTGGGATCAGCCAGCTCGTCGGCGGGAGTGTTCGTGTTGCCCTCGGCGGCCACCAGCCGGAATTCGAGCTCCGCAGACGAGGACGTCGTTTGTTGCGGAGATTGCACGACCACCTCGTTAACCGGGCCAAGGTCCGTGGTATCGCCTGCCCTCTGATTGGTTGCCAAGCTCCATCCTTTCGGAAGCTTGCTTTCTTCGAGGGCTTCGGCCTTGTTGCCAAAATAAAGCGCGGCGAACGAACCACCATCGGCATACATCGAGACGTGCGGTAGACCGGGAACAAGAGGCAAATAAACCAGAGTAAAATCGCCGCGTCCCTTGGAAATCGGCCGTATTTCTCCATTGCCTTCAGGGGCGTTTTTATTTGCCACGGTGATGTAAAGCGCCAGTTCCGCGCTATCACGACTGACCAGATTGTAATGCCCCTTGACCGTCATCTGCTCTTTGGTTCGCTCGACCGAGGTGATTTCAATGGAATCGCCTTTTGGGAAATCTGCCTGGCCGATTTGAAAGTTGGAGAGGGCTTCTTCGCTTTGACGCAACACATATAATCCGGGTTTCGAGTGGAAGAGAATATAGTCGCCGTTCTTCCATTCCACGAACATGTAATTAGTGCCGCCGATGTTCCGGATCTCATAGTTGGCGGCTGTTCTCTCGCCCGAGTTGATGATCACCCCCTTGGTCCAGGTGAGCCATCGATAGCTTGTCTGGCCGCCGGGCAGGACGGAAAACATTTGAAAAACGGGCAGATCAAACCGGGAGAACCGTGAGCCAGGCTTGTAATCTTCCGGCGCGCTGACGAAATCAACGCTGGTCCATTGGCCGATCGCCTGCGGGTCATCCACAAACGGCAGATTCACGTTGTCCACATTCCGGGCGCACAGGACCCATGACGCCGTGGTAAAACTAATGACCCCCAGCGCCAGCATCCCACACACAAAAGCCTGCAGGATACCTTTTGTCCACCGGGGTTTGGCGGAACCATCCATGGCACCCGGTAGCCGATTCATCCTGCGCCAGACCCGGCGGAAAATTAGAAAATCAACGGCGGCACAGACCACGATCAGGAGCAACAGCCAAAAGGCGAAGTCCCACAGATTCACAAACAGCGAGCCATTGAGCCCTCTCCACTTTGCTGCGGTTTTTGCCAGTACCAGCCACAGAACGCTGATTAATACATCCAGACCGAGCAAGGGAAAAAGCAATCCATCAAAAACCGCCAGTTCCAGCCCGTGAAGTTTCCCGGCGGACCGCCGGATTTGTGTGGTTGCCAGCCAGCCGAGAATGGTCGTGCTCAACGGCGCGGCCAGTCCCAGAAAGAGAAGCAACCGGGACAGGCTGCCGTAGGCCTGCGGAAACTGTTCCTGACCGAGGATGATGGCAAGCAGGGCGGCGAGGAAAAATGGGGTCCAAGCCGCGCCCAGGATTGCCATGCGCGAGAAGCGCGACGCGATTTCAGACTTCGGATTTCGGATTTCGGATTTTTCAGAACGAGCCTCCTCACGTCGGCTGCCACCCGGTAAAGGCGTTTCCGCGATGGTTTCCACCTGCGTCTTGAGCACGCTGACCTGCTGATAGCGAAGTTCTGGTTTCTTCTCCAGCGCCCGCATTACGACTTCATCCAGCCGCACGTCAATCTGGACTTTCGACGATGGCGGTTCGAGGCGTTTGCCGGGCAATTCGCCGGTGAGCATCTGGTAAAACACCACGCCCAACGCGTAAATGTCCGCGCGGTTGTCCACTTCGTTGGGGTGCTCCACCTGCTCTGGTGCCATGTAATTGGGCGTGCCCATGACCTTGCCGGCGGCGGTGAGGGCATCGGTGGCAGGGACGCGCTGCTGCGCGTCCTGGCCGAGCGGCAGCTCGGCCCTACCGTCTGATTGAACCAGTTTTGCCAGACCGAAATCCGCCACCTTCACCCGGCCGCGGCGGTCGAGCAGGATATTTTCCGGCTTGATGTCGCGATGGACGATGCCCTGGTCGTGGGCAAACTGGAGCGCGTCGCAGATTTGCGGGACGATGGCCAGCGCTTCCCGTGGCGCGATGCGGCCGGCATGGAGCAATTGCCGCAGGTTCACCCCATCCACAAATTCCATCAGGAAGTAATAAATTTCGTGGCCGCCGACGTGAGGAGGCGGAGCGTCCGTGGGACTCAAAGCTTCCGCCTCGTTACCTCGGCGGCTACCAACCTGCCCGAATTCGTAAAGCGTGACAATGCCGGGGTGATTCAATTTCGCGAGCGCCCTAGCTTCGCGCGTGAAGCGCCCGGCGAACGCAGGATCGTTGCCGATGCCGGGCGGAAGGATTTTGAGCGCGACGAGGCGGTCCAGTTCTTTTTGTCGGGCCTTGTACACCGCGCCCATGCCGCCCTTGCCGACAAGTTCAAGTATTTCCAGTTGCGGGAACATCGGCGCGAGTTCGGTAATCGGAGGTGGCTGGAACGGCGGAGTCCGCCCGCCCGTGGCGGTTTCTTCTGCCGCGCCCTGCTTCAGGAGGCAAGCGGGGCAAAGTCCGGCGAGCGCACCGGGCGGCAGCGGCGTGCCGCATTGCGGACATTGGTTTCCCTCAGGCATGGGTTGATTCAATTTTACCGTGTCCATGCTTTCTTCAGAAGCAAATCCCGAAAAATGTTACCGGAAGCTATTGGAAACGCGAAATACGCGAACGGCTTGAAAATGGAGCCAATGGCCGGGATTGAACCGGCGACCGACGGTTTACGAAACCGTTGCTCTACCGCTGAGCTACATTGGCTTGTGACGGTACCGCCAATCGGCACGTTTGAACGTCCCCTATTTTGGAGGAGTTAAAGTCAACGGCAAGTCAATTCGGCATTCAACCGGGTGCTCCCCGCCCTTGTGCCGGAGCTGGCTTGCCCAAGCGCGGTCGAATGTGTCGTCCTTGATTCTTTTTGTTGACGCTTCGCCTAGGCGCCCGATTGGAGGTGGCTGGTTATCTTGTTGAGAATGGTGCGCGACATGGCCTCGTCGCCAAACGTGCCCACGCGAATGCGGATTTCCGTTGAAGTATTGGACAGGTTCTTCAACTTGATGCTGATATTGGTGTTGCTCGCGTTGCGCGTCGTCAGATTGGCTTCCAATGCGTCCTTGGCCTTGCTCGTTACCGGGAACTGCAAGTCCTGCATGGCCGCCAGCGTGGCGTCCCAGGTCCGGTCGATCGACGCACTCTCGGTGGCCTTGACTTCACCGTTTATGTAGGCGTAACCGCCGACGCCCGCACCCGCGGCGGCACCGGCCACGAACAAGATACAACCGCTGCCCAACACCAGAAGCGATACCAGCGTCACTGCGATCATCAGTTTTGTTTTCATAAAATAGGTTCCTTGATTTAACTGCTGCGGGAAAAGTAGGGAGTCCAACCGGTTGTGCAAGCTGAAAAATGCTTCCTCCAATCCGGCAAAGAAGGCACCCGGGAAGCTGAATGAGCTTGCTCCCGCGTCAAAGCACGGACAATATGCTTGCCAGACACGCAGCGAATTGAGTTTGCAAAACGTCCGTGCGGAAGGGTGGCTGAGTGGTTGAAGGCACCTGACTCGAAATTGTAAAAGGCACTTTTTGCTATGTTTAGCCGCGAGGTGCAATCACTGATTCGATTAATGTTTACAATGGTTTTATTCGTTTCAGCTTTTGCTGCGTTTGGTCGCATTTGGCTGCAAAAAACGCATATAGTATAGAAAAGCAGTATAGAAAAAACTCCCACGCCGACTCGCTCAAATCCGCATTCCGCGACTGTGATTTTGTTCGTGCGCCTGGGCGTGCTGTTGGGAAACCGCGTGAGTGAATCGTCGCATGACGGCATCGGCAACTCGGCTCATGTCCTGGCCGGGATATTTCTCCGCCAGAAATTCCTTCACCTGCGCGGTCATGTCCTCCGTCCAAACCTGCAACGCCTGCCGTTGCTCCTGCGCAAATGCCTTCAATACCTCCACCGCATTCCAGCCCCGGTTCCAGATTTCGTTCGTGCCGCGCGCCGGGAAATGCTCCACCACCGCATATTCCACCCCGCCCGTGATGGGACGGTGGCAAAGGCAAATGTTGTCCATCAGATCAACGCTTTTGTGCCATTGCCCGTCACCGTCAACTTGGATGATATTCTCTTTGGGTGTTGGTTTTGATGCGGCCATGTTCGCTGCCAGTGTTGTTTTGGCAATGTTCCGCTCCAGCCGTTCAACGGCCTCGCGGCTGACCGGAAATTGTTTCAGGTGTTCGGCAAAATGCTGTCTGGCCCCGGCGTAGGCTTGATCCTCCAGCGCCGTCGGTCGGCGATCATCAAATCGGTTGCTCATATTGGCCTCATTGGGTTCCCAGCAGTTTCAGCAATTCCGTGCGCGGCACCAGCAACTTGCCACGCAAGGCCCGGCACACTTTGAGTTTACCACGCTGGATGAGCCGGTAAACGCTGAAATAATTCACGCCAAGCAGGTCGGCAGATTCCTGGACAGAATAGGCCAACCGTTCGGTTGGCGTGACGGCGGGCTGTTCTTCGGTTTTTGGGATGGGTTCCATACGTTCCTCCTTTATATACGGGTGTTTCACAGTTACGACGGGCGAGAAAATGAAGCCAACGGCAGCACGAGACCGCGTTTGGCGTTATGGATGTAGCGAAGAATGGCGTCTTGAATTGGCCGGCCTGAATCCAATTGGGGATATAAAGCATCCCTGGGCACGCCCAATACGGCGGCCAGCCAGGTGACTTGGAAGTCATGGACATAAACCGTGCCGCCTTCGATCTTGGAAACGCCGCTGCGTGAGATGGCCCAGCCGGTCCGTTGTAACCGGCCCGCCAAGTCCTCCTGCGACCAGTCACGCTGGTTGCGGAACTTGCTGACCTGTCGGCCAACGATATTCAACGTCTTCTTCACTTTCCAACCAGTCATTTTAGCAACGCCGCCGGACTGGCGTTAGGGAGTAGGTGCCAGTTAAAAACACCTTCATGGGGCAGCGTTGGCGTTTCTGTTGTCGGCACATGGCTTCGGGCCTCCTTGTTTCTTGCAATGTCAACGGTCAAAATCGTTGGCACAAAAACACTTCCAAGGCGGAACAATCCACGCCTTGGGAAATTTATTTAAGTATGGGGTCATCAAGCCGACCGCAAACCGGCGGTCAAACTCTCACCAATGAAGCCTCAATTGAGGGAATTTCAGGTATCCTACCTGGCCTAAGAAGGCGAAAATTTGACAAGATGCCGGGATTGGCGTTCACAAAAAAATTAACGCGCGGCAATACAATGTGACAGCAAGAGACAGTGCGTGATAAGAGGATGTATAACAGGCGATGCGCGGGCATCGCCACGCTGCCCGGCGCGGCAGCCAGAGCGCCTACAAAGCAGGCCAGCGACGTTTGCCCACGCAACACGGCAGCAAAGGTTCGGACGCCGTCCCGACAAACCTACAATCCCCTCCTAAAAGCGGTCTTTGCAGGCGGGCACCAAACCCGCGATTTGATACGTGGCGAGGGAACGAACGAATCACCGGCAAACGACGGCGCGATTTCGATTTCCTGTCCGGTTGGTGACGACAAACGGCACGATGACCGGTGCGGACACTCTGACTGAACTTGTTTGCGTCCGCTCCGGTCGGCGGGATGGTTGGCGTTACGAACCGGCTGACATGGGATGACAGCGAAGCAGGCGCGCTATTGGCGTGGCGCTTGCCGGTTTAGCAATGCGCCATGACAGGAGCGGGCCTGCGAGCATTCCATCCGCCAATCAGCGGCAGGGATTCCGACGCGGATGCGTTCAACATTTCGTCACGGCTCAAACAACCGCGCCGTCTGCGCCTTATGTTCCAAGTGAAAAGACAAAGCCGGAAACCTAAGCGCACCACGGGCCGGAACGCCGCCGCTGTCAACGGTGGAGGCGACGAAGGAGCACTACCTTGACAGCACGAGGCGGCGGCTCCGGCCAGTTCGACACACAGGCGGTTGCCGATTCATTTCACGGTTAATGTCCCGTCGCGCGCTCGCGCCATTGGCTCAAACTATTTTAGCACCCACTTGAGCACGCGCAGTAGCGCCCAAACGATCACGGCGATGAGCCAGCAAAATTCCCGCTTCGAGAGCTTGAATGTAATTTTCACGCCTTAACTACTGTGCGTGTCTGCGCGAACTGACGGTCGTGCGATGGGCGTATAAATGTTTACATTTTCTTCCGTCACTACTGTCGGTGGCGAGCAGCGCCAAGCTTTTGCGCCGGCAGCACGCAGCCACGGACAGGCGGGCGACTGCCCTTCATCTACCAGCGAAGCAGGCGCGTGCGAGGTAGGTCGCTGGCCGGCTTTGGCCAAGCGCCCTGACCGCACGGGCCTGCAAGCTTTTCAAACGCGGATGCGCGTCAGGATTTCGACGCGACTGCGCTCAACGTTCGGGCAGCCGGAGTCCTGGCTGGCCGTCGCCTGACGTGTTCTTGCTCCGTCCGCCTTGGCTTGGTGCTGGCGGCGTTGAGGCATGAGCGGCGGCGCGTTTGACCCGCCTGGCTCCGCGCCGCCTGGCGCTTCCGTTGCCGCCAGCCGCCCAGCGATTCAAGCACTCGCGCAACCGCGCCGGACTCACCGGCACGCCGGCGGCCTTCAATTCATCCACCAGTTGCTTGCTGCTCCATCCCTTGCGTTGCAACGCAAGCAACCGCTCGCGCAACGGTTCCAACACGTCACTAGCGGTTTTCCGTTTTTTAGGCGGTTCGCGTTCCGCCAATTGCGTCAGCTTTTTCTCCAGCACCGCGTAATCCAGTTTCGCGGCGATCTGTGTGTAATCAATGCGTGTGCTCATAATGTTTGATTTGCTCCTTTCTCTGGCCGGTAATGCGTCCATCCGTCTAGGCGTGCCAGGTCATGCCTGCCCGTTTATTGGCAGGCAACCTGTGCTCCGGCTTCGCTCATATCTACGGCGTTTCATCCGACCGTTGTTTGGCTCGCCTTTGACTTTTTTGTCGAACGCCCTATGGCCCGGCGGCGAGCGACTTCTTCACCGGCCTGGGGCGGGGTAAGTGTCATGGCACTTCTGCGGTTTCCCATTTCAGAAACCGCCCTTCATTCCTTGCCGGACTGGCAACAAATGGTTCGGTGCTTCTGTGCATACTTACCGGATAACCAATAGCATCAAACGGATTGCAGGTTGCGCTCGCTTGGGCGCAATCGGTTCTGAACCTCGTGCTACCGTTCCAGGCATGAGCGTCATCCTATCGGGGAATGGGCAATCAGGTTGTAATGGTTTCATTACAACCTGTCGGATGGCATTGACGTAAAATATCGAGTCATGTTTAGCGGCATACCACAGAAGAATCGGGCGGGTGCGGAGACGTATTTTGATGAGCACCTTTCCCATAACGATTATTACACCCAGGCTGAAACGGAACATGGCCATTGGATTGGTGCCGGCGCTGAACGGTTGGGATTGCAACCGGGTGGTGTCGTTACCCGTGAAACGTTCCTGAAATTGTGCGATAACCTGCATCCAGAGACGGGTGAACAGTTGACACCGCAGCATTTCCGGGAACGCCGGATTTATTTCGACTTCGTGTGTTCGCCACCCAAGTCCATTTCGATTCTGGCCGTTACGATGAATGACCGGCGTATCATCGAGGCACACCAGGAAGCGTCTGGAATCGCGCTCCGGGAACTGGAACAGTTCGCCGCCACAAGGATTCGTAAGGGGGGCGTCGAGGAAGGTGACCGGGTTACTGGCAATCTGGTCGGCGCGGCTTTCCTGCACACGTCCTCCCGCGCGCTTGACCCACAACTGCACACCCACTTCGTCCTGTTCAACTGCACCTGGGACAAGACGGAGCAGCGTTGGAAGGCACTCCAGACCGGCGACATGTTCGGCGCCATTAACTACGGCACGGCAGTCTATCGCAATGAACTGGCCAAGCGTCTCCACCAGCTCGGTTACTCCACCCGGCGCACGGGTTCGGCTTTTGAAATCGAAGGTGTCGAGGCCAAGTTTATTGAGCGGTTCTCGAAACGGTCACAGCAACGGGACATGGCGGTCAAACGGCAGGAAGCCAAGCTCGGTCGCAAGCTCACCAAACAGGAGGTCGCCCATGTCGTCCACCAGTCGCGGCCCAAAAAATTGAAGGGCGCTTCCGATGAACAGGTGCGTCAGCAACAACTCGGCGAGATCGGCTTTTTCGAGAAGCGTGCCCTCCGCAAAGTGGTCGCCGCCGCCAATGGGTTGCCTGTGGCTCCGGTCCAAAACGTCACCGAGTCCGCCGCCGTCGAACATGGTTTGGCTCACGTCTTTGAACGCGCTTCGGTCGTGCCGCAACACAAGATTTTGGAAGCCGGTTTGGTCAAAGGCTGCGGCCAGCTTGACCTTGAACAGTTAAAAAAGAACCTGGCTGATGACGCCAACCTCGTGCGCGTTGGTTCGGAGGTCTCTACGCGGGACATTCTCGGTAAGGAGCTTTACCTCATTCGTAGCGTCAACGCTGGCGTCGAGGCCGTCGCTCCCATCACCAGCCGTTACGAACCGCCCGACCGCCTTGGTCCCGACCAGCGCAAGGTGCTGGCTCATGTCCTGACCAGCTCCGACCAGTTCACCGGCTTCCGTGGCCTGGCCGGTTCGGGTAAAAGCACCGCCCTGGCCGAACTGGCCACCGCACTCTGTCACCGGGGCTATGATGCCGTTTTCTGCGCCCCTACCGCCTCCGCCGCGGACACGCTCCGCAAAGAGGTGCCCTATCTGGCCAAGACCATGACGCTGCAAAAGCTGCTGGCCGACTCAGACGCACAGTCCCGGCTTTCCCCCGGTTGGGTCATTGTCCTGGATGAAGCCGGGGCCGTCGGTCTGGATGACATGGTGAAAGTCTTCGAGCTGGCCCGTCTCAGGCATTGCCGGGTGATTATGTCCGGCGACACCGGCCAGCATTCCTCCGTTCCCAAAGGCGATGCGCTCCGTATCCTCGAACAGTATTCCAATTATCGTTTCAGCGAACTGATGACCATTCGCCGCCAGAAGCCCGAAGTTTTCCGGCAAATCGTCAAACTGGCCGCCGCCAAGCACACCGGCCAGGCGTTTGCCAAACTCATGGAGCTTGGCGCGGTCAGTGAAGCGCCGACCGATGACGGTCAGCTTTATCAAAAGGCGGCTGATGCGTATTTGTCGGCCACGAAGCAGGGCAAGTCGGCGTTACTGGTCTCGCCCACCTGGGCGGAGATTGAGGCCGTGACCGAGAAGGTGCGGGAAACATTGAAAGCCGATGGCGTGGTCAGCCCGGATGAACAGGCGTTTCCCGTCTTTGATTCGCTTTCGTGGACGGAAGCCCAAAAGAAAAATGCCAGCCAATATGAACCCGGCCAGCGCCTGCGTTTTGTCCGCAAGACCCGGAAGTTTGACCGGGGCGAGACGGTCGAGGTCGCCGCCGTCGTGGAAAACGGTTTGCGTATCCGCCGTCCCGATGGGACGGAAGTGGATTTTATCCCCGCCAATGCCGCCAGCACCTTCGATGTCGGGGAAGCCCGTGAACTGAAAGTTGCCGCCGGCGACTGGCTCCTGCTCCAAGCCAATCACGGCAGGGAATTCATCAATGGGGAGCGCGTCCAGGTGCGGGAGATCCAAAACGGCCGCATTTCGTTGACCGATGGTCGCCAACTCCCTACCAGCTTCAACACGTTCACCCACGGCTACGCTGTCACATCGCATTCGTCTCAGAGCAAGACGGTGGATGAAGTGCTGTTGGTCGCCTCGTCACGCTCCTTTGCCGCCGTCAACCGGGAACAGTTCTACGTTTCCATCTCCCGTGGCCGCGAGCGCGTTCATGTTTTCACCGATGATACCGAATTGCTTGCCCGCCGTGTCACCGATTCGCACGAGCGCAAGGCCGCCGTCGAACTTGAAGCTCTTCGCGATGAACTGGCCAAACTCGGTTTCGTTCGTAAGGAACCGCTGGAAGAAAGAAACGCAGTGCCGGTAGCGAGGGCTGTGCGCCGGCACCGCCCCACGCGGTTCACCCGTCTCTCGCCTGTTCAACGGCTGGCGCAAATCGTTGAGGAAATCTCCCGCTGGCTCGGTGAGGTGTTCCAGCCCGGCCAGATGTTGGCGCACGGTCACAAGGATGAAGCCGCTGTCGAAAAAGTCGAACAGGCCGAGGCTGTGAAGCCAACCGAGACGGTCAAACCGGCGCTCACAGTCAGGGAAGTGCGCCCGCAGAGGGAGGCCGTTCGCCGCAAATTGGGTCGTTCCATCACCCCGCCCGGCGACACCGGCCATTCTCATTCCCATAGCATCGGCGTTTAATTTCTCATCCATCAACCATCAACCTCAACCAACCTATGTCCATGAACTTCCTAAAAGACGATTGTTTCCTGCCTACCGAAATGCATTGCTTCAGTATCGAGTTCCATTTCGAGGGACGGCGGCGCGGTTTCCACACCAGCCAGTTGATTGAATACACCCTTGAACCCAACCCCGAGGCCAACGACGCCAAGGATGCGCCGCCGGACAGGCTGGCTTTTGCCTTCTCCACCGCCGACGTGGTCGTCCTAGGGTGGCGGCTCGGTCGCATTGCCGATTATCTGCGTGAAAATAAACTCTCCGCCATCTGCACCCTCCCCAAACGCTACAGTGACCTCGACTGCAACAAACCTTTTGTCGCCTCCATCAAAATCGAGCCAGTCGGCAAAGGATAAAATACCCATTATAAAATTGTCGGATCAGTCCACTGTTATTGTAACAGCACCGACCGGTAGAATTGCGGACCGGTATTGACGGGCGCAGTAATCGTGAAGCTGAATGTTCCGCTAATAGGTGAGTTGGTGCTGATGCTGGTCCAATTTTTGAGGTCCGAAGAAGCCTGAACTGCGTACATATGGCCATCATAACCGGTAAACTGCACAACTGTTTGGTTATTCACCGGTGCAATCGAGCCGATGGAATCAGCACGCAACAATGACAATAGTTGGCTGGGAATTATTTCGTATGCTTCATCACTGATCCCGTTCGAGGATTGGACGCCATCGTTCCAGTTCAGGAATGGTGATTGTTCGGTCAGTTGTGGTATTACCAGAATATCTCCAACATCGCGGAAGAACTGTCCAGGCTGGCCTGTCCGTGCTGATTGGATGGCGTTGACCATAGCCGATGCCTGGGGTGAATTCGATGACATGACCAGCGTGCCAAATTGGGGTGGAAAGACTCCAAGACTTAATCCCAGAGAATCAGGAAGGTCGTTGGTTAATGCTGTCAAACCGTCGAACAAAACCAGCCAAGCATTTGGGTTTGAATTATTTACGGAAAACAAAGAGCGAAGATCATTGGTATTCAGCATGGACGCCAGCAGGCTTGCCATGTGCCAGTCCCGCACGGGTGCCATTGCTGAGGCATCCGTTGCATCCAAATCTCCCGTCCAATTCATCCAAGTGTTCGTTCCAATAGGGTAGGCAGAACCGCCAATCGCTTGGATCTCATTTAGAATATCCGACGCCTTGAGATAAATTGTCTGCCACGGCGTGCCGCGATGGATTTGGCCGAGCCAATTGCCAAATGATGATTCATTCGTGGGAAAGTTCCAATAATCCGACCCGCGCACCAACGGGTCTTTGAATGCCAGATTTACCGGATTGGAATCCACATTTGCAGTATGCGCCATCTGGCTGCTCCTGCCCCACGGCTGGTAACGGTCATTCACCACGTTGAAACTCGGCGCGGGCAAAGGCACAATTTGGGTTGTAACATTTATGCCGGTTGTGGGGCCGCCGTTCTCCGTGCCCTGAAAGTTCAAATCACTGGCCAGATAATGCACCAACGGATCGTTTGCCTGCCAGGAAATGTATTCAGAAGCGGTAACTGTGGGGCTGTAAGGGATTTGGACAATATAATTTGTCGCGTAAGCCTGGGCTATGCTGCTGCCGTTGTTTACCGGGCTATATCCCATAAACTCTCTGAACCCACTTATTTCATCCGGCGCTGCCACATTGTTCCAATAGGTCACATCCAACGGCACATTGCCATCCGATATGTCAATCTGGCTCATGATTCCCCAAGGCATGCCATTCGCATTCAGATTTGTGCTCCACAGGTAGCCATACCCGGAAGCTTGGCCGTTGGTTTGAAATTCCGCATTCAAATTGCGGCTGCTCTCCGGGCCGGCGAATTGCACATAATCAATGACGTTGTTGCCATCGAGCATGAACATCTGCAAGCGATTGGTCGTCAGCAAACCAAAATTCGGAAGGGTGAAATCATGTTTGTTCGTTTCCCAACCCAGGTTGTCTGCTAAGGGATAGAACCCTCTCACCCCCGGCGGCGTGGTGCCGGAATAAAAAACACTGTTCGTTAAAAACTGGACCGTGGTGGCGATTGGAATGATGAAAGAATTTGCGGATGGGTAACCATTATGCATAACCGGGTTCCACGCCGAACCCGGCCAGGATGTCAAAACGATGTTCGTGGTGATCAGATACGGCGAAAGGATTACGGACGGTGCTCCCGCATCATTGATCAACATCATTGAAAGATTGTCATTGACCACAATTTGCACCGGGTTGGGATACGAGTTGCTGTAAGAATTCCAACAGCCTATGCCAATCGAGTTGCTGACACTGAAGACAAACATTTGATTGGTGTAAAGGAAGTCTGATAGGGACAAGGTGGGGATCGTCGAGCGCGCGATTTGCAGTTTGCGCGCGATTTGCACGACGTCCTGCATGGCAAACTTGTTGAAATTCGGGAAGCCCTTCTTCGCGCCAATAATCCACGGCACGCCATAGACATTTATCCCATAGAGATTATAATTTACCCCAGGAAGCAGGCTCGTGACATCCAACGGCAAAGCCAGTTGCGGATCGCTGGTTATGGGATTATACGAATTATTTAACACCACCTGCTGGTAGCCGTTAATGTAAACATTAGTATAGCCATTTTCGTTGGTAACCCAAAAAGTCGGGCGGAAGACGGACGGATAAAAATTAGTCGAAGTGGCGTCGAAAACATTGGCTGCAACTTGAAGCAGCCGGTGGACGGCGGGCGTGTATTGGTTCGTCGGATAAATCTGAATCCGCGTCAAATCGAGATTTACTTCCGATGACAAGAGACGCGAGGCGACATTAGTGAAAAAAACAACTGGATTTTCAGTATTGAAGATCGGCGCGGCGTTTGCCAGTTTCAACGTTACCATCAGTGCGCAAACGCAAAGCAAAAACCTCAAACAATCAGGTCGGGATGGCGTCAATCTTCGTTGAGTTGGACAACGCTGTTCCACTGAGTTTCTCATGATTAGTATCCTAATACTTCGCAGATATTTTCCTAGCCTTTATTTATTCCAGGCCAAAGGTTTGGAAAACAGTTTCCGTGAACGCGCTTGCTTCGCAAGGAGTCCGGTGTTCTTGCGAAAATCAGGACGTCGGTTAACCGGAGCGGGAACCGGCGAACGGGATTCACTGCTTGCTGATGGTGCGCTGTTGGTCTCAGTCGAAATTGCAAATGGCGTCTCCACCGGCTTCTTTTTTCCAAGCCACAGCATCAGCGCAACCAACTGCACGGTGATAACTGTCAGGAACAATATTGAACGTCGTATTTTTATGGCTATTTGAGGTTGAATGCGTCAGCGCCCAACAACTCACTCCTTTTTCAACATTTGAAACCATGCAAACCCAAATACCACGAATGTTACCAATTCAAGACCCACGAAGGCGGGAACTTCTTTACGAGTCGCAAATGCGAAGCTAATAAGCGGAGCCAAGTGAGCAACTATGGCGGCGACGATCCGAATTCTGCGCTGTGCTAAGGAGGCAGCCACAACTCCGCAAAGAAAATACGATGAATATGGCAGCACGAGCCATTCTGGAGGCGGCTTATTAAAATGGCCTGCGCCATCACCCCATCCTGAAAGTGGACTCTTTGCAGTCATCAGAAACATCAAGCCGTATGTTACGGCTACACCGACAAGCAAAAACATTCCCGCGTATTTGGAGTAAGGAGAATTCGTCATAGAAGATTGAGCAATAAAATGGACGGCCTGACTTTCAAGACATTATTGTGGCGTAGTTGCTTCCCAATTACGGGAACCGTTAGCATTAGCTACTCCTTTGAACTGAAACCACATTGTGCCGTTAGGGTCGTCGTTAATTCCAAAATCCAACGAGAACTTGCAATAAACTTGCCCGCTCCTGCTCGTCAGGAAAAACATCTTTTTGGATGTTGTCAAACCAGCCCGGATCGTCATGGTTCATCTGCACAAAATAACTGTCTTGGTAGCCGTCTGCCGGGGCTTCAAAGGTCACTTGGGCCGCGCGATAGTCCGTCTCCATGATTCCGCCATTGACAGGGACGAGCTTGATTGACCAGTCACGATGATCCGCTCCCGTTGCGTAATGATGCCCGGTGCGCGTGTCATGATGACTTCCAAATCTCCTCCGCAGGAACAACATTCCGCGTCACCAAATCAAAAAAGATTGGCGCGTCTGCGTAGGGGAGTTTGAATGTTTTGTTGATTTCCATTAGCGACTCGGCTCCTTGCAGCTTCCACATTTTGATGACCATCGGATTTCCCGCGTCTGGAACAAAATAGGCTGGCGTCTATATGCGAGTAGCGGAACGACGTGCCAGTCGTGGCCAACGCATAGCCCGCCTTCTTGGGCATGATGGCCAAATTCGCGCCCTTCGTGGCCTCGAGTATGGTAAAAAAGCCATTGGCATCGCTGGTGACAACAACCTCGTGTTGGACACCCATGGCATGGCATTTAAATACGTGCTGCTGATAATTTCGGCGCCACCTACAGGATTGCCAGACTGGTCTTCCAGCCGCCCATAAAAAACAAGTCGGGATATCGTTCGCTCGAAAGGATTTCTTTGAGCAACTCCTGCACCTTGTCTTGCGGTGGCGGAGCATCGCGGCTGGCTGGGCAGTCGGCGCGGTGACGATGAAGGCCGGCGACGAATTGGTTGGATAACACGCTTGCCGGCATGGCCGGTGTTGTGCAACTGCCGTTTGCACCGTTGGATTCTGCGGCTACCGTCATGGCAGTCTCGACTGGCTGCTTTTTGGCAAACCAAACCACCAGCACAATCAACCACAACGATGGCGATGAACCAAAAAAAGGAGGTCCGGATTTTCATGGCCTGTTGATGTTGAAGCCCAATGTTCGGGAGAACAACAACGTATTCCAGTAGTTCCATTCCCAGGTAGTCACCGCGAAATTCCGCACTGTGCAAAGAAGTGGAAGCATAATTATTGTCCGGATGGATCAGGCGATGGCCATAGGGAAGTTAAATCAACATTTGCGGTGACATGATGAACACCAGGCGTTGCACCCAAAGCGGTGTTGTAGGCTTGGGCGGCATAAGCCATCACCTCGTCACGGTCGGTCGGACTATTCACGATTCGAAGTTCACCATCGCACCGGTGTAATCATTGGTTTTGAAAAAGTTATTCCACGGCGACGGGTCGCTGGGGCTGCCGCTGTATCCGTAATTCCAAAGCGCGCCGCTTTCCGCAACAAGAATGTCCGGCTTGAACAACTGGTCAAGCTGCCAATGCAATCGGCTCAACGCATAATCGTTGACGTTGTAAAAGCTGACAATCTTTACAGCCCCGCCACCGTAATCGCCTGCAAACCAGTCCCCGTAAATATTCGGCGTATGTGGCCCCATGTTAAATTGATACCTCCGATAACCACGTTAAACAGTAATTGGGAATCTGTCGTCATAAGTGTGCGCCGTCACCGCCGCCTGGCTCGCCACATAAGTGTTGACCAACTGAAAGTTGGTTTCCGGCCAGCGCAGCGCCTCACCAGCCACAATATTGCCCATGCTGTGTGCCATCACATAAACGTGACCGGGATATTGCAGGTTCAAAGTCGTTCAATTTGTTCAGCAGGCCAACGGCCTGACTGCCATGCATAAATTTCGCTGTTGTCAAAGTTGTCCTTCTCCGGCGGGTTGGTGACAAGCTGGCTAAAATCGCCCGTAAACCCCTAATTCGTCGGCCAGCGAAATTCGCCAAACCGGCCCTGATAGCCCTGCCAGTAAAGCCGTTTAAAGGCGGTTCGGCCAACCGGTCTTTCTCCCACGTCTCCATGTTCCAGCCGTGGACATAAAGAATGTAAGGAGTGTTCGCGTTGCCGGGATTGGCATAACGGAACGGCCATACGCCAGACGGCAAATCGTTCGTTGCAATTTGCGCCGTGCTTGGCGGGTGCGACAGTTGGGATCATCGCCCACTGTCCAGCGTTCATACATCTGCTTGATGTCCACAAGCTGAATGTAAGTTGAGGTTTTGCGCCAGCACATTGCTGTTGGCATCCATGATAGTCAAGGTCAACTGCCCGTTGCCCGTTGCCACACCGCACCAGATAAAATGATTACCTGCCCAGTGATTGGCAAACGAACTGGCATTGAGTTGAAGGTTGTCCCCGGCCCAAGCCGCCCACATAAGCAGAATAAGCTGGATTAATTTGGGTGGCGGCGGTTAAGTTTCATTAGTCAAATACCAATGCCGCCGTCGGCATCCGCGGCTGGAAAAGATCAATCGTTGGATTGTTCGGGTTCGGGTTTCCAACGTCGCCCCAACTTAAAGTCACTAGTGGTGCCTGCTGGCAGGCCGGCAACAAGATTGGAAGTGAGGCCGCAAACCCATAGACCGCGTAAAATCTTCCAAATCGCGGGCGCAAGGGATGACACGATTGCCACTAGTCCAGATAATTGCAATCGGGTGTGGAGACGCCGGTATAAGGGAATTGGCAGCGGGGTTAGTTACTTGCAACATCGTCTTCGTAATGGTTCGTCCCGTCCGCGTCATAAGCCCATACCGATCGTAGTTATTATTGCCCAGAACAAATGAACGGGTGATTAACCGAAACAAAATCCGGCCCGTTGAACGTGGTGTCAATGGTGCCGTCATGGTTGGCGTCAAGGGCCAGCGAGATGACCTGCACGATGCCGGTGGCCTGCATCTGGGTGTCAATGTCCGGCATCGTGATCAGCGCCACCGGGCCCGGCTGCGTCGGGAAAAATTCCCCGTAGGGCGAGACTACGCCGGTGTTGGTCGTGGTGACATTGCCGTTGGCGTCCAGCATGAAGGCGTTGGTGAAGAAATACTGGCCAAGATAGGCGTATTTGGTGGGACTGCTGCCTTGAATGGAATACTTCGCCCACGCGCCCAGAATCATCGGCTGGCCAACGGAACCGAACATAACGGTCGGCGTCTGGTTGGTGACGTTGAAATTGTCAAGTATCGGCAGCGGATAGGGTTGAAGGAAAGTTTCGCCATCGATCTCCATCGTTCCAGGAAGTTGAAATGTGTCATTGTGCGGGTTGATTACAGGCGCAAAATAATAGTTGACGAAGTTCAACGTCGGGGCCGGGCACCAACTGGCGTAACGTCCAAACTCGTAATTGGGCTCCTGCTCGGTCGTGACCGTGTCGCCGGGAACCAAGGGCTGATAAATGTAGGTGGTATTTGTTATCCAACCATTGGGCCAAGCAACGATGCACGCCGTTTGTTCGGGCAAGCCAAACAAGTTGTAGAGGCCATCTTGCAAATAGGCGCTTTGATAATTGGTATAATTCACCTCCGTTACACCCCAATTGGTGGTAGCAGCATAAAAATCATAAATAGGATCGTAGCCGTTGCCGGTGCCGAAAAGCGGTTGGAAAATCCAATAGGGATCGGCATGAGTCAAAACCGCCGGCGCGGGAATGTTAGTGGCGAAATTGGGCTGAAAAACAAAAATGTTGGTTCCGTACGGACCTCCTGGGTACAGGTTGATTCGGGTCACATCAACGAAATAATTGGCAAAATCATAATTTGCCCTGAATGGCCACAAATCGTCAAGTTGAGCGGAGGCGGAAGCCCATTCAAGATAAAAAGATCCGTTATGAGAAAGAAAACTGAACTCCTCGAAGTTCGTAGCAAGTTGATTAAGCGACCAGTCAAAAATAACGCCGAAGGGGTGATACAGCGACGCCCCCCGAATCACAAAGCTCAAATTCTGTTTCAGGTGCCGCCGCCCATCCACGAAATATGGAGCGTCATTGGCAATCGTTCCGGCCGTCACCGTTGCGCTGGTAGTGCCATTGGTCGCAATGGCTTCCACGGAAACCGTGTCGCCCAGCAGGTTGACTATATCCGCATCGGGTATTTGATAAATACCGTTGTTCAGGTTGGCCGGAGTGATGTCTTGTTCCGTACCGTTCCAATACAGCCGGAGAGTTTGCACGTCGGACGGCAGACTGCCAAACATCAACTGCCAGCGCCCGGTGGCATTGCGCACCAGTTGCACCGTCAACTGCTCTGCCGGGGTCAATGCCGCCGGAGTGGTGGAATTGATATACGCCTGTCCGCTCACCGGGGAAGTGCCGCCGGGATAAACCGCGTCAACGGCATAAATGGAATTGCCGTCGCCTCCGGGAACACTGCCGTTGTCCACAAAGAAAGTGAGGTTGCCCGCCACTTCGCCAATCTGTTGCGCGGAACCATATTGAAAGGTGCCGTAATTGTAATCCGTCCGGAAGATGGCATAGTTGGCAGGAGTCGGAGTGTCCGCGTCCCATGTTAGCGTGACAGTGGTTGAATTGGTGTTTTGGTTGGCCGTCAAGCTGGTAACGGCGGGCGGCGTGATAAAATTCGTCGGGTTCAATCCTTGCTGATAGTCTTGAAGGAGTGTCCAGCCGTCGCCGGCAGGGTCAGAATTCGTGTCAAGCCCAAGATGGCCAAAATACTGAAGTTCCCACCAATCTGGCAAACCGCTGCCATCGCTGGAATAGTTGGTGTATAAATCCACCAGAAATGGCGTGCCTTGCGAAAAGGAACCGGAGTTTCCCCACATATACAGGCTGCCATCGGCGGTCGAAATCATGGAACTGGTTCTCCCGCCCGCGATGGCCGTCACATTGGAAACGCTGGTCAGCAAAAAAGGAACGGTCGAACCCGCGCCACCATCGCCCAGTTGTCCGTAATCATCATTGCCCCAAACCCACAAGCGCCCGGTCTGGTCCAGAAAAAGATTATGGAACTTACCACAGGCGATGGCGATGATGTTGCTCAAACCTGAAACGGGAACGGGCGTGAAGGAACTGAGGTTCCCGATTTCACCATTGAGATTTTCACCCCACGCTTTGATTGTGCCATCCGACAGCAGCGCAATGGAATGGTAATAACCGCCGCTTAAAGCCACCGCGTTCGTCAACGTGCTGACCAAAACGGGTCGCGGCTGGTCATTTTCGTTGCCGATGCCTAATTCGGCGATTTCGTTGAATCCCCAGCCCCACACCTTGCCGTTGGCGCAAAGAGCAAAATTATGATAGTCACCCGAGGCGATGCCAATGGTATTGGTCAAACCCGGCACCGGCGCGGCGTAATCCCGCCCCGTTCCAGAACCGTCACCCAAATCGCCATAGTCATTGCCGCCCCAAGCCCACACCGTGCCGTCGCTGCGGAGCGCAATCGCATGACCGGTACCACCGGCAACGGCCACAATGTTGCTCAATTCCGGCACCACAGCGGGGGTGTCCTCATCCGCATACAGTCCGTCGTTACGGCCCAACTGGCCGCTACCATTGGCTCCCCAACTCCAAACTTTGCCATTGGCATCCAAGGCCAGCGTAAACGAATCATCTGGGGCAACTGAAAGAGCGACGATGTTGGAAAACCCCGTCACTTCAACCGGCGCGGAACTGTCCGTTGTTTGCCCATTGCCTAATTGTCCGTTCCCATTGCTCCCCCACGCCCACAACGTGCCATCTCGTCGGATGACGACGTTATGCGAAGCTCCGGCCCCGATGATGCGCGGCGCAAATTGTGATCTCGCCCGCAAAAATAACATATTCCGTCCCAGCCTTGGCACAGCAAAGGACGTGAAATTGGTTGACCATGATCCATAGAAGGTGGCTTCCGCATTCCACGCCGGCCACGTCAAGGATTGCTTCGAGAAAAGGGTGTAGGGAACCAACAGCGAGGAATTCTGAATCAACCCATTGAAGACGTTGTTGGATACGGTCAGGCCTTTCAGCCAAAGGATTGTGCTGGTTGTCTGCCCCGCCGCCGTCTGTGCCTTGAAGAAACAACTGCTTTGAGCGCCCACCGACACACTCACCGTCGTCCAATTCTGATTCGTCGCCCCGGTCATCGCCGCAGCATTGCTCCAACTCGGCGCAGCGAGGGTTTGCTTGGACAACAGGACATAATTTGTGCCCGGCGTTGTCCCGTGCAGGATCAGATTCACCCAGCCGTTGCTCACACTCGCAACGGACAGCCAGAGCGTATTGGTGCTGTTCCCGGCAAAACCGCTGCTCGTGCTAAATAAGAAAGCCGCAACGGTAAATGTGCCGGCCAAATTGGTGATGCGTTTCCAAGACGAACCGTTCCCTCGGTGGATTGCCTTCATAAGCCTTGTTATGTTTCCGTTTTTTACCCGTCATGTTTTTAACACCGTCTTATCTGCGGTCAAGAACAAAATTAAAATCAAATACTATTGTATTCAATACAACTGTCTGTGTTCATTCTCCTGCCGCCGCTGCATCCTGAAAAAATGCGGCGTTTGGAAATGTCGGATGCCTTCGCCCTGGTGCTCCGGCGGCACCGGGAAGGAAAGGCATTGTCCCAGGAGGCGTTGGCTGAAAGGGCCGATTTGCATCCAACCTACGTTGGAATGCTGGAACGATCCTTGCGCAATCCCAGCCTGAACGTTACCAAGGCACTGGCCAAGGCGTTGGGCGCGCCGCTTTCCAAGCTCATCGCGGAAGCCGAGGCCATTCAACAACGGGCGAATCCCAAGAGGTAAATTAGGCATGGCAGCAGCGCAGGAAACCGGACCGCGGATGGTTTTTTCAGGTTTGGATTTCATGCCATTGAGTTTTCGGGAATCGCCTCCACCAAACCAGAATCATTATTGTTGCTGACATGTGAAAGAATGCGCGAAACAAAATCCAGTGCGTCGAACGGCTTGGTGATGTAATCCACCGCGCCAAGGGCAAGGGCAAGTTGCTGGTTTTCAATCGTGGCGCGGTCAGAAACAAAAACAATCGGGGTGTTGTTAAGATGTGGAATTTGTTTCAGGCGGCGGCAAATCTCGAAACCGTTCATGCCGGGCAGATTTACGCTCATCGTAATCAGGCTGAATCCCCCGGTTTGAGCCAGTTGCATCCCCTTTTCCGCGTTCCACGCGGTTTGCACTTCACACCCGGCTTGCGTCAGCAAATACACCGCCATCATTGAAACGCCCGGTTCATCTTCAATGACGAGAATCCGCGCTTTGTCTCTCATATCATCACAGCCCTGATTTATCCCGACCATTCTCAAGCATTTTACCGGAAGGTGGATCCCAATGCAATAAAAATATAACTTGTGCGTTATGGTTTATCGCTCATGGAATTTGCTCCCTACGGCCGGCAGTTTGGTGTAGGCTTCCAGCATTGATCCGCTGACCACAGCAGAGGTCGCGCGGATGCTTGGTATTTCTCAATCACGGGTCCGCCAGTTCATCCTGGCCAAGCGGCTCAAGGCGAGAAAACTTGGCCGCGATTTGGTGATTGAGCGAAAGGAAGCCGAGCGGTTCAGGCGCGAAGGCAGGCTGCCAGAAGGACGGCCTGCCAGTGCGGAGCGAAAACCATTACGCAAGCGTTAGCGAATTCTTGTCAGCTTGCTTTCAGATTGCCTTCGGCCTGCTTCGCCTGAATCTTGGTTTTGAGTTCAACCAGCGTTGCCTTTGGAATGCGCTCGCTGAATTCCTCTTTGAGCGATTGCCGGTCGTCAAACTCATCTGGGAAAACTTCCCGGTTCATCGCTTCTTTGGCGCAAGCGTGAAACTTATTCAGCGGCACAATTTGAACCGTCTCGTTCAATTGGCCCCAAAACACTTCCAGCGGGTCTTTCGACGCCCACCACGGATAGTTGTAATTCGCTTTCGCTTGAGCGATGGCTTTCTTATTCGTACCACTCACGGACTGAGCCAGAATTTCTGGTAACGGGAACGGGTTAACTTTGGATGCGGGTAATTCAGAGAATACAACCTTCTGTGCCATGTTTGCGGAATGCTGGTCGCGCAAATGGCCGTAGGTCTTCATGGCAAGCGCACCTCCGTCTTTGTGACCAAGCCAGCGGGAAACTGTGGGAATGTCCACGCCCGATTCGATACAGCGAGTTGCAAACAAGTGGCGCAGATCATGATGGGTGAACCGCGCGATGCCGAGCGATTTGCACGCTGAATTGATAGCACCCTGGCATTCGTGGACGCGCATGAGGGGATTGGCCAAGAATTCCTTTTCGCCCCGTTCGTCCCGAATCCGTTCCAGCAAGCGGCGCATATCGGGAATCATCGGGACACGGCGGATTTCCCAATTCTTCGTGCCGGTTACGGGGTCGCCCAAAACCGTGATTTCGCCTTTCTCAAAGTCACAATCCCGCCCGTGGACACGAGCCGCTTCGCCTTTGCGGCAACCGCTGTAGGCTAGAAACTCAACAAGGTCGGCACATTTCTTGCCCCATGCGCCATCGGTTTTTCGGATGGCCACAACCAGTTCGGGAAACTTTTCCTGGCTCGGAAGCTGTAAAAGTTTCTGGCGAATCTTTTTCCGCTTAATGTGGACCGCCGGGTTGTCATACCGCGCACCCGCCTCAACGGCGATGTCCAGAATTAGTTTGAGCGTGCCGACGGTGTTGTTGAAGGCTGATGGGCTTGCCGTCTTTCCGAAACGTGCTGCCCACGCAAGGCAATCGGCTTTGGAGATTTTAGAAACGTCGGTTTGTTCCAAATCGGGCCACGATTTCAGAAGGGCGGCGATGCGTTCTTCACGAAAGGTCTTGCTTCGCTCCTTTAAGGAGTAATCGCCTTTGAGACGCTCGTGGTAGGTTTCCAGCGCAGCACCAAAGGTCATCTTTCCTCGCGCAACGGCTTTGTGAGCGGCAGCGCGTTGGCGTTCCTCTTTGTGAAAATCACCCAGGCGCAACTTGGCGACGCTGATCCGGTCGGTCTTGAGGGATTTCCAAATCAGCTTGCCGCGAACGCGGATTCGCGCATAATAGTTTCCTGATTGAACGTGGCGCACGAGATTGGCCACTGGCGTTTTTTGCCAGCGTGATTCTGTTTTATCTGATGAATTGGTCTTCATGCAGATAGTATAGAATACAAGTATAGAAATCGCAAGTTACAAAATCGCAATAAAGCGGATATAGTCAATAAAATCAATACGAGCGGAAGGGTGGCTGAGTGGTTGAAGGCACCTGACTCGAAATCAGGCTTAGGAGCAATCCTAACGTGGGTTCGAATCCCACCCCTTCCGCCAATCTGATTTTTGCGACAGCTGGTGCTGTCCCGCCAAATCCATTCATTTGGCGATAAGTAATTCTCCCCCAGCCGCTTTTAGAACCGCTTGACCGCAGGGCACAAATGGGGATTCCGGCCAAGGCCAACTCCAGCCGTATTGGGCTTTGACAATTTGAATAGTTGCTGTAATAATCTCAATTAGACAATCACAAGGTGGATCGTCAGTAATTTTTGCGCCGTGAACACGTTGCCGGTTTCACCAACTTCAGCATTCGCCGGCGGGGCGAAAGGGGTGGGGTTTACCCTGATCGAATTGCTGGTGGTGATTGCCATTATTGGCATCCTGTCGGCGATATTGTTGCCGGCATTGTCCCGGGCCAAAGGACGGGCCCAGGGCATCCTTTGTCTTAACAATACCAAACAACTTACCCTGGGCTGGCATATGTATGCGGACGAGTTACGAAGACCAGCTGCCGTACAACCTGGGCATGGCCGGGGCGGCGTATCGCACCCCGCTCAACTGGGTCAATAATGTCATGACCTGGGGGCTTGATTCGGACAATACCAACATCGCCACCATCACCGAGGCGAGTCTCGGACCGTTTGTCAGCCAGGGGACGGCCATTTACCGTTGTCCCTCCGACCACGTCGTCAGCCCGACTCAAAGCGCTGCCGGCTGGGACGGGCGCATCCGGAGTTATTCCATGAACGCGATGGTCGGCAATGCCGGCGAATTTTCCACCAACGGATACAACATCAACAACCCCGATTACGTGCAATTTTTCAAAATCACGCAGATTCCGCAGCCCACCGAAATTTTTGTGTTTCTCGACGAGCATCCGGACAGCATCAACGACGGCTATTTTCTCGAACGCGGTTATTATCCGGAATGGCACGATCTGCCCGCCACCTATCACAACGGCGCAACGGCGTTTTCGTTTGCCGACGGACACAGCTCGCTGCACCGCTGGACGCAACCAACCACCGTCCGTCCGCCGCGACCGGACGCCGCGAACCTCCCCATTCCCGTTCCTGCCAACCGGAAGACCGACTTGGAGTGGGTGCTCGATCACATGAGCGTGGACAACAATAACTGACGGCCGGCCGACGCTCACAAATACTGCCGCAGGGTTTGTTCGTCTCCTTCCATTCCCAGCACGTACAGCTTGTCGCCTTCCGTCCACGTCACCGTCATGAGTTTGTTGACGCGGGCAAACTGGCGCGAACCCGCCGGCGGCGCATTTTTGACGGCGGCGCGGTCAATGACAAACAGCCAGAGATCGCTCTGCTGTTCCGGTGGCAGCGGCTTGCCGGTGCGGAAACAAATCATCGAAACTTTTGCGCTTTGCCAGCTTTCAATCGCGCAGCCGGTCACGGCGGTTTTTGCCAAAGGCGCGGGCAAAACATAATCCGCCGGCGCCTGATTTTGCGCGAGAAAGTCACGAACTGGCGGCCGGATTATTCGTCGCCAGATCCATGGTGTAGCCGCGCAGCGCGACGCCCGCCATCCGGCTTCGGTAAATGGCAAACGTTTCTTCACTTCGCGGTGCGGGAACCAGAGCGGCGCCAGGACAACCAGCACCGCAACGACCGCCGCCGTCGCGAGCATTGCATTCTGCCGCCGGGAAGCGGATTTTTCCTGTGCCGCCTGTTCGGAAATGATTTGCTCCTTCAATCCGGCGGGCGCGGTGATTTTCCGGAATCCGGCGCGCAACGTCTCCTGCCGCGCGCAATGTTCCACCAGCCAGCGCGTCAGTTCCGGATCCTGCTTTGCCAATTCGAGCGCTTCGGCGATTTGTGGATCGCTGGCGTCCGCCGTTCCCGGGCCGGTAGAGCAGCAAAATGGTTTTGGCTTCGTCGCGGTTCATAAATTTGGCGGCTGGGGTGGCGCGTTGGTGGCGCCGGTCAGCAGTTGGTGCAGCCGTCCGAGGCCGCGGGTGAGGCGCGATTTGACGGTGCCGAGCGGCACGTCAAGAATTTCGGCAATCTCGTTGTAGGAACAATCCTGCAGATAAAACAACGCGACGGGCGCCTGATAAATTTCATCCAGCCGCGCCAGGGCATCGAGCGCCTGTCCGGCGTCGAGACGGTTGACGGTGGCCGGCGACACGACGGGAAGTTCCGCCGCCGCCTGCTCCAGTTCGACATGCGGGAAGCGCGTCTGTCTTCGCCGCGAGCCGAGAAATTCGCGGTGGAGGGTGGTGAACAGCCAGGTTTTCACTTTGGATGCGTCGCGCAATTGGTGGCCTTTGGCCGCCCAAATGCAAAAGGTTTGTTGTGTGAGGTCACAGGCGTCCGATTCGTCACGCGCCAGACTGAAGGCAAACTGGTACAGCGGCTCGTAATAACAAGCCACCAACCTCTCAAAATCCAGGCCTTCAGCCATATCGCAACATCGAAGTTAAGAGTCCTTACCTGTCATTTGTTCCCGGAAATCTGCCGGGAACAAATGTCATCCTTGTCCATCTCACTTGCAAATGGGAGTGAAATTTTCACTCAAAACAGAATGATTTGGCCGTCGGCGCTGGGCACCCAAATGCAGCGACTGCGATCAGTTGACCGGCCAACAAGGAATTCAAGGAGGTGTTATGAATGTGATACGTTATTTATTCAAAGTAGCGCTTGTGAGCGCAGCGGTTGTGATTTGCGGCAGCCCACTTTCCGGTTTTGCCGCGATGTCACCAATGTGACGGTGGGAGTCGGCAGCTCGACTGATTTTCATTCCCGCCACAACCAACATCAACGTCGGCGACCAGGTGATATGGACTTGGGCTGGCAGCAACCACTCCACGACCAGCGGCACGAATGACGTGCCAGCGGATTGTGGGATT
Organism: uncultured Verrucomicrobiae bacterium; assembly: GCA_963789055.1. Taxonomy (GTDB): domain Bacteria; phylum Verrucomicrobiota; class Verrucomicrobiia; order Limisphaerales; family UBA11358; genus UBA11358. The sequence goes on from CAWBJE010000001.1 coordinate 72,402, forward strand.
CGGATCGTGCATCAATAGCCCGCTCCACATTTACCAACACATTCACTTCCGCAGGCACTTTCCGATATTATTGCTCCATACATTGTCAGCTTCGGCATGACCGGCGCCGTGATTGTCGCCGCCGCCAATCTGCCGCCGACCGTTTCCATCACCAATCCGGCGTCCGGCACGGTCTTCGCCGCGCCCGCCAACGTCACCATCCAGGCTTCGGCCTCGGACAGCGACGGCACGGTCACCAACGTGCAATTCCTGGTTGACGCCAACATTTGGCCAACGTCACCGCCGCTCCCTTTTCCGCCGTCACCAACAACCTGGCGGCGGGCAGCTCATACCCTTTCCGCCATCGCCTCGGACAACAACGGCGCCACCGCCACCAACTCGGTCTCCATCAGCGTCGTCACTCCGGTGACAGTGCTGCTCAGTGCGCCGCAAGCCGGTGCCGCCCGGGAAATTCAGGTTCAGTTACACGGCGAATGCCGGGCTGAATTACATCGTCCAACGTTCCACCAATCTGCTTTCGCCCAATTGGACCACCCTCGTCACCAACACGGCGGCCAGTGGCTCAATCAATTTCACGGACCTGAACGCGACGGTCAATCCGGGCTTTTACCGGGTCGGACGTCTGCCGAATCCGTGATTGTCATAAAAACGCTGGAACACGGCGAAAGAATCATGACATGAAAATATGAGACTGCGGGGATTATTCATCAGCGTATTGCTGTTCGTTTTGTTGATGTTGATTGCTGTGCGGTGCGAAATCCGCCGGGTCGCTCCCATTATCCAGCGAGGGAGGCAACCAACCGCGGACATTCGTGGCCAAAGGAACGGTGATGGAACTCAAACCGGACGCCCGGACGGTGGTTATCCGGCACGAAGCCATTTCCAATTACATGGCTGCCATGACCATGCCGTTCAAGGTGAAGGAACCCAAAGAACTGGCCGGTCTGCACGCGGCGATGAGATTTCGTTCCAGCTTCAGGTCACGGAAACGGAAAGCTGGGTGGACCACATCGCCAAAATCGGGACGGTTTCGCTGCCGCCCGCTCCGGCCCCGACCGCTTCACCGGCCGCCCGGCCGAATCATCCGTTGCTGGATTACAAATTCACCAATGAACTGGGCCAGGCGGTGAGCTTGAACGATTTTCGCGGGCAGGCGCTGGCCATCACTTTTTTTTACACCCGCTGTCCGCTGCCCGATTATTGCCCGCGGCTGTCAAAAAATTTCCAGGAGGCGCAGCAGAAACTCGAAACCCTGGCCCGGCGCTCCCACCAACTGGCATCTGCTTTCCATTTCCTTTGACACGGAATTTGATTCGCCGCCGATGCTGAAGGCGTATGGCGACAGTTATCAATATGATCCGAAGCACTGGAGTTTTCTGACCGGGCCCGGCGGACAAGATCGGCGAACTCGCCCGGCAGGCCGGCGTCACTTATCAATACAATGCCGGCACCTTCAACCACGATTTTCGCACGCTCATCATCGACGCCGCCGGCCATTTGCAGATGGTTTTTCCAACGAGCGGCGACCTTTCCGACCAGATTGTCGCCGAAATCATCAAGGCCGCCGCCGCCACCAACGCGCCGGATGCCGCCGGCAATCAAAAACATTGAAACGGAAACAAACATGGGCCGCCGTGATCGCTTTGTGCGCTGGGAAGCAGCGCGGCGTTTTTTTTGAATTCGTGCTCCACCATGCCGGCGGCCGTGGTCGCGCCGCTTGAAATTCCCGGCGCGCATTACGTCGGCAACCACGCCTGTTTCGAGTGCCACACCAACATCACCCGCCAATTCGAAGCCAGCCCGCACGCCCATTTGTACCTGGAAAACGCCGGCCTGAAGGACGGCACCGGCTGCGAATCCTGCCATGGGCCGGGCAGCAAACACGTGGAGGCGGGCGGCGGCGTCGGTCAAATTCATCATCAACCCGGGCCGTGACGCCGGACGCCTGTTTTCGCTGCCATCTCGCGACCCGCGGCGGAATTTGAATTGCCGGTTCATCATCCCGTCATTGAAGGCCACATGAACTGTGTCCAATGCCATGATCCGCACGGCGAGGACATTTTCAAACCGGAAGGGGGGCTGGCCATGGCGCAACGCAACGAATCCTGCGCCCAATGCCATCGCGAGCAGACGCGCCCGTTGGTTTTCGAACACCCGGCCCTGCGCGAAGGCTGCACCGCCTGCCACAATCCGCACGGCTCGATCAACCGGATGTTGCTCACCCAGGCCGACGACAATCTTTGCCTCCGCTGCCACGCGCAGGTGCAGGGTCCCGGCGTGCCGCCCGGCGAAATTTTCATCGGCAAATCCCCGCACGCCACTTACCTGCAAATGGGCACCTGCTGGTCCGCCGGTTGCCACACCGCCATCCACGGCTCCGACGTTAATCCGCTCTTCTTGTATTAAAACACCCGTTTAATCCCATGTGAACCCGGGAACCAACAGACGAATTTGCGGCAAAAGCATCGTCGCGGTATTTGCCTTGGCGGCTGCGTCCACCACCGCCGCCGAAACCAATTCCGTCGGCATTGTTTCCGGCTCAACCTCGATTCGGTTCGACCGCGACGTGCGGCCCATCCTGGAGCAAAATTGTTTTCAGTGTCACGGGCCGGAAAAGCCCAAAAGCGGTTTCCGTCTCACCAATCGCGCTGATGCGCTCAAGGGCGGCGACAACAACCGGAACGACATCGTTCCCGGCCGGAGCGACCAGAGCAAATTGATCGCCTACGTGGTCGGGCTCGACAAAGACATCCGCATGCCGCCGCCCGATCACGGACCGCCGCTCAACCCCGGACAGGTCGGCACGTTGCGGACCTGGATTGACCAGGGGGCGGCGTGGGGAACGAATGCCGCGCCACCGGCGGTTGCTTTTTCGATCGAGCCGGTTTTTGGCGGGATTGGCGGGTCGGGTGACAACAAAAAATTCCGCGAATTGGAAGGTGTCCAGGAAGGCTGGAGCGGCGGCGCGAACCATTTTTCGTTCAACGAACAACTCGCCCCGGACGAAAAACTCAGCATCGAAGGCCATGCCCTGATGCCGCAGCACGATTTCAAGGTGACGATGGCGCTGGACAAAACAGATTCCGGCTTCGTGCATTCGGGTTTTGAGGAATGGCGGCGGTACTACGACGACACCGGCGGGTTTTACCCTCAGTTTACGCCGCCCGGCTTTTCCCTGAGCCAAAGCCCGCATCTCGACATCGGTCGCGCCTGGATTGATTTCGGTTTAACGCTGCCCGACACGCCGCAATTGGTCTTTGGCTATGAATATCAATTCCGGCAGGGGGAGAAGTCCACGCTGGTCTGGGGGACGGTCAATCAGAATGGGTTGTCCAAAAACATCCACCGCAACCTCGAGAACGTGGACGAACACACGCACATTTTCAAAGTGGACCTCACGCGCGACTGGGACGGTTGGAGCATCGCCGACCGGGTGCGCGTTGAATTTTACAATCTTTCCGATCAGCGGAATGATGTCATCGGGTACACCACCGGGCCAAGTCCGAACCTGGTTCAACGGATGAAACAAGACATCCAATATTCACAAGGCGCGAACACCTTCCGGGTTCAGAGGCAGATTACTGATTGGTGGCAGGCTTCCCTCGGCAGCCTGGTTTCGGTTTACAACGGTACGTCGTCCTTCAACGAAAACACCACCGCCGGTTCCGGGGCGCAGGCATCAGGCAACGCCTGGCAGGCGGATGGCATCACGCTCAACCGCCAATCGTACATCGTCAGTGGCTCCAGCTTGCTTCTGCCGGTGAAGGGATTGAGCGTTTCGGCCTCCGCCCAGGGCGAATGGACTCATGAAAACGGTTTCGGCAATGTGAACCTGGCTTTTTATGACGCGACCTTGCCCGGTTTTATACCCGCGCCCGGGACTGAAAACGCGAATCTGGACAGGACCATCTGGTCGGAAAATCTCGATATCCGGTTCAACCGGCTGCCGCGGACGGTGCTGTTTGCCGAAGGCCGGCTCTCGCAGGAGAGCATCGGACAATCAGCCGACCAGAATACCGCCGGTGTATCGCCGTACGATTTTCAGCAACGGACTGATGCCATGAATTATTTATACGATACTCGCGTGGGTTTCACCACCTCGCCCCGGCCCTGGGTCGAATGGGGCGGGCATTACCGGTATCGCGACAGCAACACCGGTTACAATCATCTGGAGGACACATCGCCCTTCGGCGGCCTGGGTTATCCCGCCTTCATCACCCACCGGGACATCACCACGGACGAAATCGAGGGGCGACTCGTGCTGCGCCCGGTCAATTGGCTGAGCGCCCGGCTGACCTGGCAATGGACAGAAGCGGATTATTCCTCGACCACCGAGCCGGTTCCCGGCGGGTTTTCTCCCGGCGGAACTGTTTCGGACGGCAGCACCATGGCCAACAATTTCGGGTTGAATCTCAATTTTACCCCAAGCCAGCGGTTTTATATCTCAAGCTCCTTCACTTACAGCCATTCCCGCACTGTCGCCGCCGGCGACCAGAATTCCGCCGTGGTGCCGTATCGCGGAGACACCTACACCGTCGGCGCGAGTGCGGGTTGGGCCTTGGATGCCAAAACCCGTCTGAACGCCACCTACAATTTTTCGGAAGCCGGTTACGGACAAAACAATCTCGCCGGTTTGCCGCTCGGGATTGATTTCACCCGTCATGAACTGCTCGTCGGCTTGACCCATCAATTCAGCAACCGGCTTTCCGCCGCGTTGCGTTATGGATTTTCCCGATACCTGGAACCCAGCGGCGGCAACGTGAACAATTTTACCGCACACGGCATTTTCGCTTCCGTCAATTACCAATGGCCCTGAGCGCGGGCGGCTGTTCCCGTCCGGCAATCTTTCCAACGTCAGATTCGGTACATTGTCGAAATCCCGGCGACACAAGGGGGACTCTTTCGCGTCAGTTGATTTCTTGAATCCAACGGAATTTGTCTGGCGTCTCGCGTCGGAATAAAAGCGTGAATCCACTTTTTTATCCCGGTAACTGAGTAGCAAAAATGGCCCAAGCATAACCTCTTCCGGCCGTTTAGGTTGGTAAAATAATTATCTTGTCCCCTCGCTCGGGAGGACCTTACCGTGCCTCATGCGACTGCGAAACTACAGCGGGTTGATCCTGGCTCTCTTCTTTTGCTCCGGCGCGACGGCGTTGGTATATGAGGTCGTCTGGTCCAAGTTTCTCTCCCAAATGTTTGGCAGCACGATTTATGCGCAAACCGTCGTGCTGGCCGCATTCATGGGCGGGCTGGCGCTGGGGAACAAATTGTTTGGCCGCTGGGCAGACCAGTTGCAACAGCCGGTGCGCGCCTACGGTTACCTGGAAATCTCCATCGGTGTTTATGCCTTCTTCTTCCCGATCCTGGATGGTTTGGCCGACCATGTTTTTGTCCGTATCGGCAGCGGCATCGCCCAACGCACCGTTTTGCTTCTGGCCTTAAAGGGGGTATTGAGTGCCCTGCTGCTGCTGGGGCCGACGATTCTGATGGGCGGCACCCTGCCGTTGCTGGCGGCGTGGCTGCAACATTTCTCTGCGGATGCCGGGCGCCGCTCGGCCCGGTTCTATTCGGTGAACAGCCTGGGCGCGGTGGCCGGCTCAGGCCTGGCCGGATTCTGGCTGGTGCAAAACCTGGGGATGGTTTCGTCGCTGCAAATGACGGCGTTGGTCAATGTGCTGGTCGGCTCGGTCGCCATATTGCTCAGCCGCCACTTCCAGCGGCAACCCCCCGACGCCGAGTCCCGACCGGCAATGGATACCGGAAATCGCGCTGCCAGACACGTTGCGATGGGCGGGCGCCGTCGTTGCCCTGACCGGTGCGGTTTCGATGGGAATGGAAGTGCTGGCCTCGCGCTCGCTGGCCATGATCTTCGGCTCTTCGCTCCAATCGTTTGCCGTGGTGTTGATGGCTTTCATTCTGGGCATTGGTCTGGGCAGTGCCTGGATTGCCTCGCCCCGGCGACGGGAATATTCGAGCGAGAAAATGATCGTGCTGCTGTTGTGCTTGGCATCGGCCTGGGTGACGTTGCTGGTTTTCAACATCGAGCGATGGGTGGACGTTTATCGCATTGCCCGCACCGGGTCTGGGCCGGACCAGCGTGGGTTACGTGTATCATGAATTGCTGTCCGCGGGAATTTCCCTGGTGATCTTCGGCCTGCCGGCCGCGTGCATCGGCGCGGTTCTGCCGCTGATGATGCGGGCGGTTTCGCGCCGGAGCCCGGCGCTGGGTTTGCAGGTGGGCGCCTTGCTGACCTGGAACACGCTCGGCGCTGTGGTCGGCACATTGCTGACCGGCTTTGTGCTGATGCCGTTGGTGGGATTGCGCAACGCCTTTGGCGTGCTGGCGCTGGTGCTCACGCTGGCGGCAATGGTTTTTGCCTGGCGTTGCCGGTGGCGTCACCGGCGTCGGCGCCGCGGTTGGCTTGAGCCTGTTTGCCGTCGGCCTGTTTGTTTTCGGCAACGAAGACTGGCGGTATGTCATCAGTTCCGGCGCTTTCCGCGCGCGGGAGCTGGAGTTCAACCCTCACGCGATGGCCTGCACGAAAGCAGCATTTTAAAATCATTTTTTATGAGGATGGGCCGGATGCCACGGTTTCAGTGGAAGAAGACCGGAATCCGAAATTCAGACCCGGACCTTTGTCTGCGTATCAACGGCAAACCGGATGCCTCATCCCATGACGATCTGAGCACCCAGCTGTTGCTGGCGCATTTGCCGATGCTGGCCCGGCCTGGGGCAAAGGACGTTTTATTTTTGGCCTTGGCTCGGGCATATCCGCCGGAGCGTTGCTTGCCTACCCGCTCAACCGGATTACCATGGCCGAAAATTGCGAGCCGGTGATCAGAGCTTCCCATTGTTTTACGAACTGGAATCGCAACGTGCTGGAAGACAAACGCGTGAATCTCTGGCGGGAGGATGCGCGCACCGTGCTCAAGTTGGACCCGCAACTTTATGACGTGATTGTCGCGGAGCCTTCCAATCCATGGACGGCGGGCATCGGCAGCGTGTTCAGCCGGGAATTTTATCAAATCTGCCGCCAGCCGCCTCAAACCCGGCGGCATCATGGCGCAGTGGTTTCACGTTTACGAAATGCATGATGGCATCGTGGAACTGGTGCTGCGCACGTTTCAGTCCGATTTTCCCTATGTTGAAATCTGGGACCCCGGCCACGGCGACATCGTAATGCTGGGTTCGTTGCAACCCTGGCCAGACCAGTCCGGATGTTTTCCGGCAAAGCTTCGGCTATGCCGGGGTGAGGGCGGACCTCGCTGCCATCGGCATCCAGTCCCCCGAAGCGCTTTGGCGCGGCAACTGGCCTCACAACACACCGCCTTCGCCATCGCCGGAGACGGGCCGATTCAAAGCGATCTGTTTCCCGATTCTCGAATACGCCGCGCCCCGCGCGTTTTATATTGGCATCAATGCCAAACTGTTCGAGCGCTTTGACGAACGGACACGCCAGCAGGTGCTCGCGCCAACCGGATAAACTCGCTGTCCTTCACGCCTTGACCGTGGCGGATGTCCGCTCCGTTTTCTTTCCTTACACCACGGTCAATGGAGAATTGTTGGACAGCCTGCTGGGACGGGGGGGAGAAGGTGCCGTGCGTATTCGGGACGAATGCGCCGCCCGCAACGCTGGAAGGCCCGGGTGAAGATACCGCCATCTTGAACCAGGCCATCACCGCCCTTCACGCGGGAGATATAAAACAAGCCGGGCAACTGGCCACACTCGCCGGGCGACAGAATCCCACCAACGCACAAGCCGCCTACGTGGCACGGATAATTGATCGAGAACAAAATTTACCGGCAGCGCCCGACAGCCGGGCGGCGCATTAAGCGCGCGCGCCGGGTGCCGGCGGAATTCGACAAAATCCCCCGTCCGCGATACCATCTCATCGTGACGACACTGCAGGTCAGCGGCATGAATTGCAACAACTGCGCCCGGCACGTTACGGAAGCGATTCAAACCGTGTCCGGCGTGCGCAGCGCCACGGTTCTGCTTGAAGCCGGACGCGCTTCCGTCCGGTGGAATTCCGGCGCCGAACAAAACATTTCCGCCGTCATCGCCGCCGTTAAAAAAGCCGGTTACGCGGCAAAGGAAATCTCGGCCGCCACTGCCGCTGACGGAGAAACCCGGCAGGCACATTGGCAAATCAATCTTTGGCTCGGCGTGGCCGTCACCGGCGCGTTGATGGCCGGCGAATGGGGCTTCAGCTTCGGCCTGAAGTCGTGGTTCCAATGGCTTTCCTTCGCGCTGGCCAGCGTGGTCCAGGTTTTTGCCGGGGCCAAATTTTACCGCGGCGCGTGGGCCCAACTCAAAATCGGCAGCTCGAACATGGACACGCTCGTCGCGCTCGGCTCGACGACCGCCTTTGGCTACAGCGCCTGGGCTTTGCTGAGCAGCGCGGGCGGTCATCTCTATTTCATGGAAGCCGCCGCCATCATCACCCTCATCAGCTTCGGCCACTGGCTGGAAGCCCGTGTGAGCGTGCGCGCGTCCGGCGCACTAGGAAAATTGCTGACGCTCGCGCCCCAAACCGCCCGGAAATTGGTTGGCGGGGCCGACCTGCCGGGCGGCCAGGACGTGCCGCAGCGCGTTCCTGCCGTGTCTGAGACGGAAGTCGAAGTTCCGGTTTCCAAATTACAAATCGGCGACCGCGTTGCGCTCCGCCCCGGCGACCGTGTGCCGGTGGACGGAGAGGCGGTTGAGGGTGATTCCGCCGTGGACGAAGCTATGCTCACCGGCGAAGCCATTCCCGTGGATAAAAAAACCGGCAGCGAACTTTATGCCGGCACGGTGAATTTAAACGGCCGCCTCGCCATGCGTGTGACTGCTACCGGCGAAGCCACTGCTCTGGCGCATATCATCACCGCCGTGCAACGCGCCCAGACCAGCCGCGCCGACATTCAGCGCCTTGGCGATCGGGTGAGCAGCGTCTTTGTGCCGGTAGTGGTGGCTATCGCCATCGGCGCCGCGTTTTGGTGGGGGCTTGCGCCGGAGTCGGCCGGGCGTATCCACAATTTGCTGGCGCCGTTTCTCTGGCCGGTAATGACTCCAGTCGGCGCGGCGGCGGCGTTTATCATCGCGGCGGCGGTGTTGATTGTTGCCTGCCCCTGTGCGATGGGCTTGGCGACACCGGCGGCCATCATGGCCGGCGCCAATGCCGCAGCGCGGCGCGGTATTCTGATTCGCGACGGCGTTGCATTGGAAAAGGCCGGCCGTGTCACCGCTGTGATTTTTGACAAAACCGGGACCTTGACGATAGGCAAGCCAGAGGTGGCGGAAGTTTTGGAAATCAAAAGTCCACAGTCCGTAGTCCACAGTCTGGCAGCAATGCTTGCGCGCCATTCGACACATCCCATCAGCCAGGCGATTGCGAAATTGCCGGCGAAAGCTATTGAGCTACAGGATTGGCAGGAAATTCGCGGGGCCGGCGTCGAGGCAAAAACCCAACTCTCAACTCTCAACCCTCAACCCTCAACCGTTCGATTAGGTTCCTTGCGTTGGCTGCGCGAATCGGGCGTTGATTTGGCACCGGGTGATAAATTCATCGCTGACTGGTCCGGACAAGGCGCGACGATTGTCGGTCTGGCTATGGATCAATCGGTCATCGGTCTGTTTGCGATCAAGGACACCGTCAAGCCGGGTGCGCGCGGCGTGGTTGAGAGATTGCGCCGGCTAAATTTAAAAACGTTTCTGCTCACCGGCGACAATACGCAAACGGCGGCGAGCATTGCGCGACAGGTCAACATCACACCGGGAAATGTCTTTGCCGGAGTCCGCCCGGAACAAAAGGCGGAGTTTGTGAAACAGCTTCAGGCGCGGGGTGAACGGGTGGCTTTCGTGGGCGACGGCATCAACGATGCGCCGGCGTTGGAACAGGCCGACCTGGGAATTGCCGTGAGCCGGGCGAGCGACCTCGCGCGCGAGGCGGCGGACATCATTTTGTTGAAATCGGAGATTGAAGCCGTGCCGGAAGCGCTTGGCCTGGCGCGGGCGACGTTGCGGACCATCAAACAGAACCTGTTCTGGGCGTTTTTTTACAACGCGCTCGGCGTGCCGCTGGCCGCGCTGGGATTCATCAGCCCGATTTTATGCGCGGCGGCCATGGGCGTGTCGGACTTGATTGTGATTGGCAACGCGCTGCGTTTGTTGCGCTGGCGCTGACTCAAGGCGCGGTCAGTGGGTGGGAAGTTTTGCCGGTTGCCCGTTGATTTCCAGATCCACCCAACTCGCGGCCAAATTTTTGAAGCTCACCGGGATGGGTCCGTCGGGCGTCTGGGTCAACGCCGTTTCACCGAGAAAAATGGTATAGATCTTCGTTCCGCATTGGATGGTCACCGATGAATTGGCGCCGTTTTCGGTGACACCGCGTACGGAAAAATATTTGATCAGCACTTCAATCGGTTTTGCCGGCGGGGGCGGCGCGACATTGGCGGGGGCGGCGGGAGCCGGTGGATTGGTTTTAACCACTGCTTCCGATGATTGGGCTGCACTGGCCGCATTTGTGGTCGCGACGGCTGCCGGCGGGTTGGTCGCGGGCACCAGGGCTGCAGTCGGTTTAGGTACATTGGCGGGAGTGGTGGAAGCTGGCGGATTCGTCTTGGGGGCAGCCGCTACCTTCAGTGCGGCCGCATTGGTCTTGGGAGTCTCTTTTTTGGCTGGTTTTATCGAACTGGCCGGCGGAACCGCCTTCGGCGCGGGCAAATTGGTTTTTATGACTGCCGGGGCCCCCGCTTTCGCTTCCGGCTGCTGCGCGGCGAATTCCATGTCCTCGGCGGTTTTGGCCGACGGCCGCAAGTCGCCCAGCAGTGGACTCAGGATGAAAAGGTTCACCCCGAACAAGAGCGCGTAAGAAATGGCGGCGGTAAAAAGGACATCAATGTAAGGCGCCTGCGTGACCCTCTTAAGGCACAGCAACAGCACGATGCTGACAATCGGAGTGGAAATGTAAGAGGCAAAATAAATCCCGAGGAAATGGCCAAGAACCGCTTGCAGGATTTGGTCCAATCCGGTTGTGAGCGCCGCTGCTCCCGCCAACCACAGAAAATTGTAGGCAAATCTTTGATCGAGTTTTTGAATCTTGATCATGCCCCAGAGCAGTCCGAGCAGGATCACCGTTTGCACGGCGAACTCGATGAGCAGATAAAGAACGGCGCCAGACATTGAGTTATTCTTCTTCAGGGTTGTCCCCAAAGACAATGTTTTTTTGCCGCAATTCTTGTGCCTGCTTCGGCGCCGGACCGGAAATAATTGCCGGTCCAGGCCGGATTGGGCGAGAATTCCCCGCGATTGATGAGTCATTACTGGGCAACATTCGCCGAGTTGATTGCGGCGCCATTCGAACACGCGCCGTTGATCTGGGGCATTGTGCCGCTGTATTTCGCGCTGCTGCTGAGCGAAATGACGGCGGCCAAGGCGAATTTTCGGACAGCCATCCAGACCGGGTTCAGCTTTCTTTGGGCTGGCGCGCAATGGCTATGGCCGTATTTCGTGCCGCATGCCACCCACGGCCGGTATCTGGAATTGAACGCCATGCTGCCGGTAAATCTGCTGGTCACGTTTCTCGTGCTGGCGCTGGGGCTGGTGGCGCTGGCGAGCGGCCTGCGCAAACAGTTTCCGCGCCACGCCCGCTTTCTCGGCCATACCCGGTTTGCGAATTATTTCATGATTACCATCTTCCCGATTCAGGCACATTGCCTGCCCTGGACGTGGGACCGGCTGCTGGCCATCGTGATTTTTGCCGTGCCCGTCTGGCTGGTGTTGCACTTCGGCCTGATGCCGATTCGCAACCGGTGAAGTGTTATTCCTCGCCGCCGTTGTTGCCGTTTTTGCGTTCCCAGCGGCGCGGCGCGCGTTCGGGCAGGCTGGTGTCCACCTTCGCGTAATAGGTTTCCTCGCCGAACCGCGCGTCGGCCTCCTGCTGCAATTCCAGCGACGGCGTGACGCTGAACCGTTCGTTGGTGTCCATGAAAACAACCTCGCCGCCGGGCCGCATGAAACACAGCAACAACGGGCATTTGCCCGGATGCGCGGCGACCAGTTCGCGCACGGATTCCAGTTGCTCCGGTTTCAGATGCGCCGTGTGCAGGCGCAGATGGACCTGTTTGGTGAATTTTTTCGGCGCGTCCTCCAGCGGCATGATTTCCTGCGGAAAAATCTTCGGGCTTGTCGTCGCCGGTGTTGACTTCGCCGATGACGAGAATGGCCTTGTTCGGCGTCGAGCAGCTCGCGGTATTTGTCGTAGTTCTCGTTCATGCACGAGCACCTGCACCGAGCCTTCCAGGTCTTCGAGCGTGACCATCGAATACGGCTTGCCGCTCTTCTTCGACACGCCGTTCTGCACCGCCGCAATCAAGCCGCCGATGCGCGTCAGGCTGCGGTTCGGCAATTCGGCCAGCTTCGCGGTGTTGGCCAGCGCGTATTTTTCCAGGATCGGCGCGAACGGCGTCAGCGGATGGCCGGTGACATAAAATCCGAGCAACTCCTTTTCGTGCGCGAGCAATTCGTGCTGCGGCCATTCGGGCAGGTTGCTGATGGCTTCCGGCATCGGCGGCGCTTTTTCCTCCAGCGCGCCGAACAGCGAGCTTTGCCCCTTCTGCCGGTCGGAGAGGATGCTGGCCGCGCGCGCCAGCGTGCGCTCAATTTGCGCGAACAGCGTCGCGCGCGTCTGGCCGAAGGCAATCGCACGCGCCGGATTTGATGAGCGCTTCCAGAATTTTCCGGTTCACCGTGCGGCCGTCCACGCGCTCGCACAGATCCGACAAGCGACTTGAATTTCCCGCCTTCGTTCGCGCGCCTTCAGAATGGTTTCCACCGCGACTTCGCCCACGCCTTTGATGGCCGCCAGGCCGAAGCGGATGCGCCTTCTGCCGATGCGCGGGCCTGCCCGCTTGCGCCGGCGCAAAATACACCTGGCTTTCGTTCACGTCCGGCGGCAGCACTTCGATGCCGAATTCGCGCGCCTCGTCGATGTATTGGCTCAGCTTGGCGGTGTCCGCCATGTCGTTGGTCATCATGGCGCAGAAAAATTCGACCGGATAATTCGCCTTCAGATACGCGGTCTGATACGCGACGATGGCGTAGGCGGCGGCGTGCGATTTGTTGAAGCCGTAGCCGGCGAATTTTTCCAGCAAATCGAAAATCTGGTTCGCCTTGGCGGCGGGGATCTTGTTCTTCTCGGCGCAGCCCTTGACGAAGATCTCGCGCTGCTTGGCCATTTCCTCGACTTTTTTCTTGCCCATCGCGCGCCGCAGCAAATCCGCGCGCGCCGAGCGTGAAGCCGGCCAGCACCTGCGCCGCCTGCATCACCTGCTCCTGGTAAATCAGGATGCCGTAGGTCTCGCGCGCAATCGGCTCCAGCAGCGGATGCTCGTATTCGATCTTCACTTCGCCGTGGCGGCGCTTGATGAATTCCGGAATCAGCTCCATCGGCCCGGGCCGGTACAGCGCCACCAGCGCCGTGATGTGCTCGACGGAACTGATCTGAAACTTCCGGCACAAATCGCGCATCCCGCCGGATTCCAACTGGAACACGCCCAGCGTTTCCGCCTTGTTCAGCAGGTCGTAGGTCTTCTGGTCGTCGAGCGGCAGATGGTCAATCGGCACTTCGATGCCGTGGGTGCGCTTGACCATCTCGCAGGTGTTGCGGATGACGGTCAGCGTCTTCAGCCCGAGAAAATCCATCTTCAGCAGGCCGAGGTCGCCGACCGGATTCATCGCGTATTGCGTGACCAGCGTGCCGCTGTCGTCCTGCTTGAGCGGCAGCAGATTCACCAGCGGCTGGTCGCCGATGACCACGCCGGCGGCGTGCACGGAGGCGTTGCGCGTGATGTCTTCGAGGATGAGCGCGGTGTCAATCAACTCGCGCGTGACTTCCTCGGTCTCGTAAGCCTCCTTGAATTCCGGCGATTGCTTGAGCGCCTTCTTCAAGCGTCATCTTCAGATCGAACGGAATCATCTTGGCCAGCCGGTCGCACTCGCCGTAGCTCAAGCCCATCACCCGGCCCACGTCGCGCACCACCGATTTCGCGCCCATCGTGCCGAACGTGATGATTTGCGCCACGGAATCGCGTCCGTATTTTTCGCGGACGTATTCGATGACGTCCGCGCGCCGGTCGTCGGCGAAATCAATGTCAATGTCCGGCGGATTGACGCGTTCGGGATTGAGGAACCGCTCGAACAGCAGGCCGTAGCGGATGGGATCCACGTTGGCGATCTCCAGCAGATAGGTGACGAGCGAACCGGCGGCGGAGCCGCGCGCCACGCACGCAATGCCGTGCTCGTGGCCGTAGCGGATGAAATCGCCGACGATGAGGAAGTAGCTGATGAATCCGGTCTTCTCGATGACCGTGAGCTCCAGCTTCAGCCGGTCGAGCAAGACTTTGACGGCCGCGGCAACGGCAGGGTCTTTCAGTGTAGGACAGGCATCTTGCCTGTCTCTGGCTTCTTTTTGAGATGGAGACAGGCTGGAAGCCTGTCCTACGGCATACGTCGGCAAGCCGCGTCGGGTCGTCGATGCCTTCGACGACGAATTCCTTGCCTTCGGCTTTGGCGTGAATCGTGTAGCGCCGGAGCAATCCTTCCGCGAGCAGTTTGCGCAGATAACCTTCGCGCGTGAAATGTTCCGGCGGAGGGAAGACCGGGTAATGCAGCTTGCCGAATTCAATCTCCAGATTGCATTTCTCGGCCACTTCCAGCGTGTTTTTCACCGCCTCGGGCGTGTCGGCAAAGCGCGCCTTCATTTCCTCCGCCGTGCGCAGATAAAACTGCTCCGGCTCGTAGCGCATCCGTTTGGTGTCGGCCAGTTGCGTCTGCGTGCCGATGCAAATCAGGCAATCGTGCGCGTGGGAGTGGTTTTTCTCGATGTAATGGACGTCGTTCGTCGCGACGAGTTTCAGGCCGAAATCCTTTGCCCAGGCGATCAAGTTGCTGGTTGACCTTCGCCTGTTCGGCGATGCCGTGGTTTTGCAGTTCGAGATAAAAATTCTCCGCGCCGAGCGTCTGTTTGAACCAGTCAATCGCCTCGCGCGCCTTGTCGCAACTGGTCCTTCGTAATCACTTCGGGAATTTCGCTGGCCAGACAGCCGGACAGGGCGATCAGGCCGTCCTTGTGCGTGGCCAGCAGTTCCTTGTCGATGCGCGGCTTGTAGTAATAGCCCTCGAGGTGCGCGGCGGTGGCGAGTTGGATGAGATTTTTGTAGCCGGTCGCGTCTTTGGCCAGCAGACCGAGGTGATGGTAAACGTCGCGGCCGCCGCTGCTGGTTTTCTTCTCCAGCCGGCTGCCGGGCGCGACATAAACCTCGCAGCCGATGATGGGTTTGATGCCCTTTTCGCGCGCCGCCTGGTAAAAATCAATCGCGCCGTGCATGGCGCCGTGGTCGGTGATGGCCAGCGCGGGGAATTTCAGTTCATGCGCCTTGTCCACCAGCCGGTCCAGCCGGCAGGCGCCATCGAGCAGCGAATACTCGGTGTGCAAATGGAGATGAACAAAGTCCGCGTGCGACATGGGGACAGTTTAACTTCCAACCACCAAGACACCAAGACACAAAGTTTTGGAAAAATTAACGAGGCTTGCGACGCAACCGCTTTCGGGCGGCATGGATTTTATAAATCGCGAAGCAGCCGTTCGTATTTATCATGCGGCCCGATCCAGAACCAAAGGTAGCGGTCATCTGCGAATGTTGCCAGGGCGCGATAGCCGGAACCGGCGCGCACCGACCAAAGGTCGGATTTGATTTTCTTGAAGCCGAGGGATTTCAGCGAAGGATTTGTCTGCCAGAGCTTGAAGTTCTTGCGCGCAATTTTTTGAACCGGCGTCGGCAGGGCTTCGAGGCAGTCCCAAAATTCCGGCAGCGCGGAAGATTTCACGGAAAAGGCGTGGCCTTGCCCGCGCGATAACCCGCCCTGGCTTTGGCAATCACTTTATCCAGCCGGCCGGCCTTGGCGTCGGCATCAATCTGCTGGTCCCAAACCCCCTCGCGCAGTTCCTGCAGCCAGTCGGCGACTTCATGGATTTCCTGCGGCTTCAGCTTTTGGATGGCCATTTCGATTTCTTGCACCGTGCTCATGGCACAAATTTAATCCAGTCCCCGCCGCCGTGCAACGGGCTTTTCGCCGCGCACGGTTCCATGGCTGGTCAGGTGTTGCGGATGTTAATCTGGTCGGTGATGGCGAGCGCGAGGAATTTCAGTTCATGCGCCTTGTCCACCAGCCGGTCCAGACGGCAGGCGCCATCGAGCAGTGAATACTCGGTGTGCAAATGAAGATGAACAAAGTCCGCATGTGGCATGGCCCCACGTTCCCCACCGACACCGACTCCACGCAAGAAAGGGATGTGCATAAGCAAATATCAATCCAACGACAGCAAATCCGGTTCACGTTGCGCACCGTGCCAATAGCGTAGAATGTCAACAAAGTTATCCTGCTCCCGAAATCGGTAGAAAACGATGTAAGGCGGTGAAACCAGCTTGCGCACGCCGGGGCGTTTGGGATACGGCACACCAAGCAGGGGAAATTTTTCGAGGATGGCCACCCGGCCAATCAAGGCATTGCCGACACGCAAGGCGGCATCGGGGTTTTCCCTGGCAATGAAACGAACCGCAGCCTCCAAATCTGCCAGGGCCTGGGGTGAAAAGATTATTTTGCAGCCCATGAAGCCACCCGTTTGCGAACATCATTTATCGGCACGCCCTTGCCGGCATCAATGTCTCCGACGGCTTCATCCAGCGAGCGCAGCAGGCGGCGTTCTTCCTGGGCAGTCAATTCCGGCTCGATTTGGGAATTGAGCCAAAGCTGCAGGGCTTTCCGCTCGCTGCCCGGCAACCGGGCAACGGCGTCTTGAATCTCAACCAGTGTGCTCATGGCAGAGGAAAATTAACGCGCCATTCCTGTTTTGGCAAACGGCAATTCCCGGAGGGGCCTGTCCACCAGCCGGTCCAGCCGGCAGGCGCCATCGAGCAATGAATACTCGGTGTGCAAATGCAGATGAACAAAGCCCGCGTGTGGCATGGAGACAGTTTAACTTTGAACCACCAGGACACCAAGACACAAAGTTTTGGAATGGATCACCACAAATTTTGACGGTAAAACCAGTGGAGGGAGAAAAAGGAAGCCGACATGACTCGGCGCCGACCGTGGCCAAACTTCAATGGCCATTTTTCACCGCAGAGGCGCAAAGGCGCGGAGTTATGGATGTAGCCGGATGTAGGCGTTGACCTGTTTCTCGATCTCGTATTTCTGCATGTCGTAATCATTCGGCCATTCACTGGCGGCCTTCGCCTTGATCTGATAAAATGTTTCCGTCGGGACGCCTTCGGCGCCGACTGCCTTGATGAGCCAGTTGTACGCTTCGGTCTGTTTATTGATCTCGTAAACCTGCATGTCGTAATCACCAGGCCATTCTTTTTGAGCCTTGGCTCGAATGGTTTCTGCAACATTGTCAACTTCATGCTTTGCGGCTGTTTGATGCGCCAGTATTTCTTGCGCTGCCTCCGCAACGTCTCGCGCGATGGCCATTTGTTTCTCCCGTTCGGCAATCTTCTTATCGTTCTCCATCTGGTCGGCCTTATTCGCCTCGTCGGGATCGTAATTAAACTTCGCCTGCAAATCTGGCGGCAATTTCTCCAGCCGGATTGTTCCCGCCACCAAACCACCATTCGCGCGGTAAATGAGTTTGTTCGGTGCAACACTGACCACCTCGGCGTTGGTGACGTAAAAACCAACTGAGTTCGTGAAACTGACGATAATGGGGGCAGAATTAGTGTTTGTCTGAGCCGAGGTGAGACAAACCGAAGCCAGAAGGCAGAAGATGGCTTTCATGATTAACCTTTCATATCGCTGATGACTCTATGGAATCGTTTGGTTTGTGTTTGCAGGTCATCCGCTGTGCACTCCAATTTACCAACTGTTTTTTTACCGTTTCCCAATCCATGAATGTTTCGGTACCCGATCTGATTTTCGCCTCACGGTCGCGCAACACGTCTTCATGCCATGCCGGCGATTCCAATTGCGCGTCGTTGCGGCTTTCCGATTTCATTTCTTAAAGAAATCCTTGATGACGGCGACGACGCGCTGGATTTGCGGGTTGGTCAATTCCGGGAAAATCGGCAGGCTGAGACATTCGCGCGCGGCTTTTTCGGCAACGGGAAAATCGCCGGCCTTGTGGCCGAGACTGGTGTAGCACTTCTGCAGGTGCAACGGCAGCGGGTAATGCAGCGCGCAGCCGACGCCGTTGGCTTCGAGGTGCTTCTTCAAATCATCGCGCCGCGGATGGCGCACCACATAGAGATGATACACGCTTTCGGCCCAGGCGGCTTCGCGCGGCAGTTGCAGCGGCGTGTCCGCCAGCAGTTCATGGTAACGATGCGCCACGCGGCGGCGTTCCGCCGACCATTTGGCCAGGTGTTTCAGTTTCACGCCCAGCACGGCCCCCTGAATGCCTTCCATCCGGTAATTGTAGCCGACTTCGTCGTGATAATAACGCACGGTGGAGCCGTGCTCGCGCAGGGCGCGGGCGCGTTTGTCAAAAGCCGGGTTGTTGGTCAATAACGCGCCACCTTCGCCACAGGCACCGAGGTTTTTGCCGGGATAAAAGCTGAAGCAGGAAATCTCGCCGAACGTCCCAACCGTTTTGCCCTTGTATTTCGCGCCGTGCGATTGGGCGGTATCTTCGACGAGCGGCAATTTGTGTTTTTGGCAGATGGCCAGGATCGGGTCGAGGTCGAACGGATGGCCGTAGAGATGCACCGGCATTACGGCCCTGGTGCGCGGTGTGATGGCGCGTTCCAGCAGCTTCGGGTCGAGATTGAACGTGGCATCGTCCACGTCCACAAAAACCGGTTTGGCGCCGACGTAAGAAATCGCCCAGCTCGTGGCGACGAACGTGAAGGGCGTGGTGACGACCTCATCGCCGGGGCCGACGCCGAGCAGCAGCATGGCAATATGCAGCGCCGAGGTGCCGCTGTTGAAGCCGACACAATGCTGCGTTCCGATAAATCTGGCGAAGTCCTTTTCAAACTGCGCTACGTCCGGCCCGAGGCAGAACGAGCAGTTGTCAATTGTCCGCGCAATGGCGGCATCCAGTTCCTTCCGGAGTGGACGCAGTTGCGCCGGTAAATCGAGATAGGGAACTTTGTCGTCCATGAGTTTTGTAATTTTTATCCACCTGTCCGGAACAGGCTAGCCGGAACGCGGCGGATTTACAATTCAAAATGCTCGTGTGTCAAAACTCTTTAGAAATGTCCCCTGGTTAACTCACGAGAGAATGTCCCCTTTGTTGGTTGTTGTTCCTTGCACTCTTTCCCCGGCTGGGGTTGCGGGACGCAGGGAGGCCGGAGCGTAGCGGAGGCCGACCGGAGGCCCGCAACCCCAGCCGCTCCGCCCGCCTGCTCGCCTTGACCCCACGCCAATACTTCCGCCCCACACCCATCCCAAACTGCCGCCACAGATGATTCGCCGCCGGCGGCAGTGCCTCGCGCCGGACCTTCACCAGCTTGGCTTTCACTCGCCGGGGCCGCCCGGGCAGAGGGCGCCACTTCAGTTTCCCGCCCCGATACACCAACTGCACCCGCCCATCCCGCAGCGTCCGCACGATCACCTTGCGCCGCACCAGACTCAACGCCTCATGTTGCCGGTCCAGTTGATACCACTGCCCCGCACAAGCCACCGTCCAGTCGCCTTGCACCACCCGCTCCTCCTCCCAGCTCAACACTTCGTCCAACTCCCGGGGCACCGCCCGATGCACGTCGGTGGAACTGGCCGCCTCCACGTTGAACTTCCGGTTGAACGCCGACAGATATGTCTCCGCCAGAAAGCCGTTGGCGCTTTCCAGATCGCTGATCCCCGCCAGGCGCATTGCTTTGACCAGCCGGTCCTGGAGCACGCCGTTCATCCGTTCCACCCGCCCTTTGGCTTGCGGGCTGTTGGCCAGAATCAGTTCCACCGCCAGTGTTTCCATCGCCCGCCCAAACTGCGTTTGCGGTTCCTGGCCCGCCAGTTGTTCGGCCACGCTGCCCAACCCTTCGCACCGGTAAATGCTGTCCCGATCCACATACAGACTGGCGGGCAATCCGTGGCGGCGCACCCAACCCGCGAACACGTCATAGCTGGCACGCGTCGTCTCTTCCTCGAAAAACTGCGCCCACAACCGCCCCGTCGCATCGTCCACCATCACCATCAGCACGCACTTGGCCCGCCGCCCTTCGAACCAGTCGTGGTGCGAACCATCCAGTTGCACCATCGCTCCCAGGCACGGCTTGCGCTCCCGCCACTGCCGATGCTTTTGCCGCCGCCGGCGCACCGGGTGCTTGCCCTCCGCCAGCCGCCAGCGCCGCAACGTCTCGTGATCCACCACCAGTCCTTCCTTCGCCAGTTGCTCGGCCATCAGCGTCGGGCCGAAGTCGGCGTAACGTTCCTCGGCATAGCGCGCCAGCGCCACCGCTCGCAGTTGGGGCGGCTTGCGCCGCGCGCTGGGTTGACCGCGCAGCCGATGCACCAAGCCCGCGTCGCCCTCGTCCTGATAGCGTCGCCAGACCCGCTTGCTCTGGCGGTAACACACTCCCATCAGTTCGCCCGCCTGCACCAGCGTCAGTTCCTGCCGCTTTACGCCCGTCATGATCGTCAGCCGATCCCGTTCCTTCCGACTCATTGTTAATGTCTCCATGTTGTGGCCGGGGTTGCTACCGCAACCCCGGCCAAAAGGGGACATTCTTATCGAGTTATCATGGGGACATTCTCATGGAGTTCCGACATTCAAAATGCTCGTGGTTCGGATGGCTTATTGTAGCCGCCGAGGTAACGAGGCGGATGCTTCACTCCACCTTCCGCCTCCTCACGTCGGCGGCTACGACCGCAGAATGTTCAACCTTGGAACTGGAGTTCGTAGAGTTTCTGGTAAACGCCCCCGCGCCGGACCAAGTCCGCATGTTTGCCCGTTTCAACAATCCGGCCCTGGTCCAGCACCACAATCATGTCCGCGTGCAGAATGGTTGAGAGCCGGTGCGCGATGCAAATCGTCGTGCGGCCCTTCATCAATTCGTCGAGCGCGAATTGCACGGCGCGTTCGGATTCGGTGTCGAGCGCGCTGGTGGCCTCGTCCAGAATCAGAATCGGCGCATTCTTCAAAACCGCGCGGGCGATGGCGAGGCGCTGGCGCTGGCCGCCGGAAAGCGAAACGCCTTTTTCGCCGATGACGGCGTCGAAGCCTTCCGGTTTTTGCATGATGAAATTCGTGGGCGTAGGCGTGTTTGGCGGCGGCGACGATTTCCTCGTTCGTCGCGCCGAGGCGGCCCAGCTCGATGTTCCGGCGGACGGTGTCGTTGAACAGGATGTTTTCCTGCGCGACGACGGCGATTTGATTCCGCAGGTCGCGCGTGGAAACATCGCGCAAATCCACGCCGCCGATTTTGATCGTGCCACGCACGGGGTCGTAAAAACGCAGGAGCAAATTGGCCAGCGTGGTTTTGCCGGAGCCACTGGCGCCAACGAGTGCGACGAGTTGGCCGGCTTTGACGGTGAGGTTGATATTGTGCAGGACCGGTTTTTCGCCGTAATTGAAATCGAGGTCTTCAAACACGATGTCAGCTTGGTCCGCATGAAGCATTTTGGGCGCGACCGGTTCGGGCACGGAATTTTTCAGGGCGAGCAGCTCAAAGACGCGTTCGCTGGCGGCGCGGGCCTGGTGCAAGCTGGTTATGCAGCCGCGTGAACGCCTTGACGGGCGGATAAATCATCACAACGGCGAGGATAAACATGAAAAAATCCGACGCCTTGGGCCGCTGGTCGGCCGGCAGGTTCTGCACATAAAAGAAAACCAGCGCGATCCCCGCAGCCCCGAATAATTCCATGAGCTGGCTGGGAATTTCGTTGGCGCGGATGACGCGCATGAGCTGGCTGACGTATTTTTTGGTCGTGGCCTTGAATTGTTCTACGACGGTTGCTTCCAGGTTGTAGGCTTTGATGACGCGGCTGCCGGTAAAGGATTCGTGCATGAGATTGGTCAGCTCGGCGTTGTACTCCTGAACCGCGCGGGCGGATTTGCGAACCTTGCGTCCATAAATGATGATCGGCACGATGCACACGGGGAAAACCACGATGGACACCAGCGTTAACGTGGGCTGGAGGATCAGCAGGACGACGAGCGTGCAAAGGATGGTAACCGGGTCTTTGACAGCGGAGGCAAATGAACCGCCGATGATGTTGTAAAGCACCTGGGTGTCATTGGTGATGCGCGCAATCAAATCGCCGGTGCTGGCGCGGTTGAAAAATCCGAGCGAAAGATTTTGCAGGTGACCGAACAGTTTTGTGCGAATATCGGCGATGGCGTGCATGGCCGACCAGTTCGTCAGATAAACACTCAAGTAGGACAACGTGTTGCGGAGCAGCACGATGGCGGGAATGGCGCCCGCCACCAGCGCCCAGCCCAGTTGCGAGGTGGGGGCGGGCAATTCCGGCGTCGCCGAGACCAGCCGGTCCGTGAAGGGATGAATCCAGTGCGGTGTCTTCGCCAGATGTTTGGCGAGCTGTTCGTGGATATTGGTCGAGCCGGTGAAAATCAGGTCCATAACCACCTTGGCGGCACCCAGCAGCGCGCCATTGGTCAGGGCGTACAGAATGCCACAGACCAGTCCCAGAAAAAACCGCAGCCGATAAGGCCGGACAAACGTCCAAAGTTTGCGGAGGAACGCAATCATTGAGGCGGAAATTGTGTCGGTTTGCCGCGCCCGACGCGAGAACTATTCCCGCGCCTCTGGCGGAAAAATCCTTTTGACAAAAGCTTGTCAGACCCGCGACCAACCGGGAAAATTTGCGCCAAAACCGACCAACGCCCGAAAAGCATGCCATCAGTTGATCATAAACTTCTCGTTGTCAGCCTGCGAACCGGACGGCTGGCCAACCGGCTGGTGCTGTTCGCGAATGTTATTGGCTTCGCCGCCGAACACGGCCATCGGGTTGCCAATGTGGCGTTTCATTCATTTGCCCATCTTTTTGAGAACACCAGCCGGGACATTTATTGCCGTTATCCCGTCCCCCGGCACCGGAGCGTGCTTGACGTGATTCCCGGTGCGGCACCCGCCATCCGCAAGGCGCGAATTTTCTACCACGTTATCCGGCGCATCAGTGAATTGAACGGTCATTGTCCCATTCTGGGCAGGAGCGCAATCACCATCCGGGAAGTTCCCCGGCAGATTATCTTGCTGGATTCGCCGGAGGCGCAAACCCGGATAGCCGATGCCCGGGTTGTGTTTGTGCACGGCTGGTGGATCCGTGCCCCCGAATCCGTGCGGCGCCGGGCAAAAATGATCCGCGAATATTTCGAGCCAATACCGGAGGTTGAACATCCTGCCCGGGAAGCGGTAGCCCGCCTGCGGCAACAGGCGGACATCGTTGCCGGCGTGCACATCCGCCAGGGCGACTATCGCCGCTGGAGAAATGGCCAGTATTTTTTCCCGGTTTCACGATATGCGGCGTGGATGCGTGAATTTACGGAGCAATTTCCGGGGAAAAAGACAGCGTTCCTGGTTTGCAGCGACGAACCGCGGGAACCGGGTGAATTTGCCGGATTGACGGTGGGCTTCGGCCCGGGATTCCCGGCGGGCGACCTCTTTGCCCTGGCCCGGTGTGACTATGTGTTTGGTCCCTACAGCACTTTTTCGCAATGGGCATCTTTCCACGGGGAAAAGCCGCTTTTCCAATTCTGTCACACCGGCGACCGGATCGATCTGGGAAAATTTCACATCTCCGGCCTGGATGAATCTCCATGAACGCGAAGGAGAGAACCGGCGACGCGATGACCGATTCATCATTCGATTATGGGTTGCCGGGAGGTCTGCCGTCCACCGTCCGGTTGGTTTCCGGATTGCGCGGCGCGGCTGTGCCGGTTAGGCTGGATACGCCGTATGCGCCTCAATGAATTCTTCTACCTGATGGGCTTTCGGCCCCGTACCAGGATCTACGGCCATCGGATTCAAATAATCGACCTGCCGCGCGATGGCCGGGTGGAATACGCGCGGTGGCTCGCTCCGAAGGCCCGCGACCTTTCACTTCAGCAGGCCGAAGTAGATGAACTCCGCACATTTATTCGCGCCGGCGACGTGGCTGTTGACATCGGCGCGGCTGTCGGGGACAGCACAATTCCAATCGCCCTGGCCTGCGGCGGCAGCGGGGCCGTCATGGCCTTTGAGCCAAACCCCTTTACTTTCGCCATCCTGGGCGCCAATGCGACACTCAATCCCGGTCGCATGAATATCATCCCCATCCCTTATGCGGCAACCGATTCCGATGGCACCTTTACCTTCGACTACGGTGATCCGTGGTTCGCCAACGGAGGGGACCACACCGGCGTGTCCATCTGGCGCCACGCCAGCGCTTTCAGCATTCCGGTCGAGGGGCGGCGGGTTGAACCGATCATCCGCGCGCGGTTCGGTGACCGGCTGGGACGGCTTCGTTACATCAAGGTTGATGTGGAGGGCCACGACCTGGCGGTTCTGCGCTCGCTGGAAGGACTGATTCGGGAGTCCCGACCGTTCATCAAATCAGAAGTGGGCAAATTCGCATCGGCCGATGATCGGGTGGCCATGTACCGGCTTCTGGCCGGCCACCGCTATACCGTCAGGCGGTCGGAGAAAGGCACCTTGTTCGGGCCGGTGTTGACGGAGGCAGATATGCTCCCGGACCGGGCCTTCAATATCTTCTCCGTCCCGAACTGAGCGGGACAAGACCCGCTATCGGCGTAGAGCTGGGGATCTGTTTTTGATCGCCTATGGCCGGCGTCGAGATTTCTTTTGCGGGTTGCCGGAAGGGTGCGTTAACCTGCGCGTGGTTTCGCCGCCTTTCGGGGTGGCGAGCCCGATTAAATCCAGACACCGTGACGACCGACCGACGATTACCGATTTCCGTCTGCATGATTGCCGGCGCTGAAGCGTCCCGCATCGGCCGCGCCCTCGACAGTGTCGCCGGCTGGACCAGTGAAATCATCGTTGTCCTCAACGACGATGTGACTGACGGCACGGACAAAATCGCCGAATCGGCCGGCGCGAAGGTTTTCCGCGAACCGTGGAAAGGATACCGGCGGCAAAAGAATTCCGCGGCGCAAAAGGCAAGCCAGGAATGGATTCTGGGTTTGGATGCCGATGAAGCCATCTCGGCCGGGTTGCGTGAGGAGATTCAACGCTTATTCGCCGACGGGAAGAGAACCGGGCAGTTTGCGGCGTTCAGCTTCCCGCGATTAAGCTGGTACTGTGGACGCTGGATCCGGCACGGCGATTGGTATCCGGATCGCAGCACCCGCCTTTGGCGCGCCGGGCAGGCCGAGTGGGGAGGTGGCGACATCCACGAAAAGCTATTGGCCCACGGACCGGTGGGCAAACTCCACGCCGACCTGTTTCATTACACCCGGACATCCATCAACCACCATTTGCAGAAAATCATTCCTTTCAGCGACGAGTTTATCCGCCAACACGCGGCCGACGGGCGCCGGGCCGGCATGGGCGACCTGGTTGTTCGACCGGTTTGGCGCTTTTTGCGGGCTTATTTTTTCCGCCTTGGATTCCTGGATGGCTGGCAGGGTTATTACATCGCCTGTCATAACGCGTTCTCGACCGTGGTGCGTTACGCCAAAATCCGCGAGGCGGGCCAGCGGCCAAAAAATCCGCCGTGAAACTCACCCTCATTATCAGTACTTTCGAGCAACCAACGTCGCTGGGCAAGGCGTTGCGCGGAGTGGCGCGGCAGCAGCGCCCGCCCGATGAAGTTTTCATTTGTGACGATGGTTCGCGTGATGAAACGCGAAGCCTCATAGACCGGTGGCGGAGCGAGGTTGGATTTCCGGTTTACCACCTTTGGCACCCGCATGACGGCTTTCGTAAAACCATTCTGTTGAACCGGGCAGTCGCCGCGGCCAAAGGCGATTACCTGGTATTTATGGATGGTGATTGCGTTCCCCATGGGAAACATCTTGCCGATCATGAACGGCTTGCCGAACACGGTTTTTGGGTGCAAGGCCGCCGTTGTTATGTGAAAGAGCCATTCGTCCCGCAATTCGAGTTGGGAACGACTCCGGTCTGGCGTTGGATGCTCGCGGGACGAATCGGCGGCGCAAACAAAGGCGTGCGACTCCCGCGGCCGATTGTCTTTCGTAATCAAAAACAGCGCGGTATCATCGGCTGCAACATGGCCTTTTGGCGCGACGACGTCGTGGCGGTGAACGGCTTTGACGAAAGCCTGCGGGGACGTGGTATCGGGCCGGATTCCGACCTGGGCACCCGCGTTTATAATCTGGGCCGGCGGCGCAAATTTGTGTACGCCCAGGCGGTCGTTTTTCATCTGAATCATCCGGTGATGCCGCGCGACAATCTGGCCGCCAAGAAGGCGCAACTGGAGGACACCATCCGTACCGGCAAAACCCGATGCGAACACGGCTTGCAACAATACCTTTGACGCAACCTGATAAAGCCCGCGGTACCCGTTGAAAAGGGAAGCGATGAACCCGAACAACATTCTGTTAATCCGGCTCAAATCCATCGGCGACGTCGTGCTGACACTCCCTGCCGTTCATGTGGTGCGCGAAAATTTTCCGGCCGCCAAAATCACTTATCTCACCTCGAAAGAAAACGCCCCGCTGCTGCGCGGTTTCCGCGAAGTGAACGACGTTATAACGATTGATCGCCGCGCCTTGCGCAGCGGCAATCCGCTGGAGATGGCCGGCAAATTTTTCGGCCTGTTGCGGCAGCTGCGTGCCGGAAAATTCTCGCTGGTGGTCGATTTTCAAGGATATGGCGAGACGGCCTGGCTCACGCGCTGGACCGGCGCGCCGCAACGCTGGGGCAGCGTCTATGGCCCCGGACGCGCGTGGGCTTACACGCGTGGGGTGGCGCGCGACGACGCGATGCAGATTGCGGACTGGAACCGTTCACTGCTGGCGCAGTGCGGGCTAAAGACCGGTGCCATCCGCAATGAATTCGTCCTGCCGGAAACCGCGCTGGCGGCGGCGCACGAGTATTTCGCGGCCCAAAATCTGGATCCGGCCCGGCCGACACTTTTTCTTCTGCCTTTCACGAGCACGTCCAAAAAAAACTGGCCATTGGAAAGTTATCTCACCCTGGCCGAGCATTGGCGGGCCGAGGGGATGCAGATCATTTTCGGTGGCGGCCCCAACGATCAAACCGCTTTGGAGCCTGCTGCACGAAAGGGTTTTGCCCTCTCGACAGGTGTCCCGCTTTTGACCAGCGCGGGTCTGGCGAAATTGTCCACGCTGGTGGTGGGCGGGGTGACGGGTATGTTGCATCTGGCGGTGGCCATGCAGCGGCGCGTCGTAATGGTGGTGGGCTATCCCGCGCATGAACCCGGCTTTCCGTATCAACATCGGGGTTGGGCGGTCACGCCGCCCGATGGCGGCCGCATTGACGGAATTGAGACCGGTGCGGTGATTCAGGCTTGCGATCGGGCTGTCGCCGAACAGTTGGCCAACGGGGCGCAGCGCTAAAATATTCATGAAAAAATCTGTACCCCCAATACCCAATCCCATATCAAGGAAGCGTGAAGGTCCCGGGGCCGGTTGATTTTATGAATTCCCGCAACGCTGCTGAAATCCAGGAAAGCGAGTTGGTGTTTAAATACTTCCAATGCCGCGCCCGGGGATTTTTTGTCGATATCGGCGCCAATCATCCGACCGAAAGAAGCCAGACCTGGTTTCTCGAACAGCAGGGCTGGACCGGCATTCTGGTGGAACCCAATCCCCGGCTCTGCCGGTTATTGCGGGAGCAACGGCCGCGGAGCCAGGTCTGTGAAATGGCCCTGTGCGCGCCGGAGAATGTGGGCGAAGCGAATCTTCACTTGGGGGTTTCCGACCGGCATTCGGCGCTCAAGCCGGAACCCGGCATGTCGCTCACCACAGAAACAATCCGGGTGAAAATGGCGACGCTCGATTCCGTGTTGGAGTCGGCAAGGGTGACCGGGATTGATTTTGTTTCCCTGGACGTGGAACGGATGGAATTGGACGTTTTGCGCGGTTTCGATCTGGCGCGGTGGCAACCGAAGCTGATTTTGATAGAGGAAATGTTTCTGAGTTATGCCAAACACCGCTATTTAAAACAGCATGGTTACAAGCTGGTGCGGCGCACCGGCTATAACAACTGGTACGTTCCCCGGGCCACCCCGGTCTCGGTTTTTTCCCTGTCCACACCACGAGAATTGTTTCGCCTCGGCCGGAAATTCTGGTTGAGCACGCCTTACAACAATCTGAGGTGGCGTTGGCAAAGACGCCGTTACCGCCCGGAGCCGGGAACGGGCTGATCCGTCGAAGTCCGGCGTCCGGTCGGCGCCTACGCCACGCGCTTGTAATGCTTGTGGCTGAATTCCGCGCCGGTCCAGTCCTCCACCTTGAGCATGACGCGATGGCGAAACTCGTCCCACGTCAGCTTGTGATTGGGATTGGCGCGAAAAATTCCGTCGGCCGGCGCCAGCCAGTTTTCCATGACCCTGGGATGGGTGCCGGTGAACAGCTTCAGCGTGTAGGGGTCGATGTCCGAATAGTCATTGGGCGGCGGCGGCTGGTTTTTCCAATATTTGTAAACGGTCGCGTTCTTCAAATCCATCTGCTCGTTGCTGCGCAGGAAGCCGTAGTGGAAGATGCGCGCATTGGCCGGGGCGGCCTGGGGATAACGCGCCTTTTTAACAGTGTCGAGCACCACGAAAAACAGGCCCTTGGGCCCCCAGGCGGGAATGTTGTTGCGCAAAACGCGCGGCGCGGTGCGGTAGGTCCCCGGATCCCAGACATACGTGTTCCGGTTTCCCTGGAAATGGATGTAATTGAAAAACAAAGCCTCGACCTCCGGATTATCCAGGTGCCGGTGCATGGATTCCTGGATTTTCGGCAGGTCATCTTCGTGCACCACCTCGTCGCCTTCGAGGTAAAACGCCCAGTCGCCCGTGCAATTGAACAGGGCAATGGATTTTTGCTGGCCATAAACGAACCCCTTCACCTTGAGGTCGTTCCGGACGCGCTCGTTCCATTGCGTGTGGATAATGCGGATCTTGGGGTCGCCGATTTTGAGGATTTCCTCCGCGGTTCCATCGTCGCTGGGGCCGAGGGCGATGTTGAATTCATCCACGATGGGCAGGATGGAGCGGATGGATTCCACGAACGGGTAACCCAGTTTCCGGCCGTTACGCAGGAAGGTGAAACCGCTGACTTTCATCCGGGCAAGGCTATGAACCAGCCGGATCGAAAGCAAGACGGAGCAAAAACTTTTTGCCGTTCACCCGCCGCCCGTCTAAGATAAAACCCGTGTTCTGCCTGCAAAAACGCCGGACTGCAATTGAATGTCAGACTTGACGCCCCCAAAGCCCGCTTCATGAAAATTCCTTTCCACCGTCCGGTGTACGACGCGCGCGACGAACTGGCGCTGATTGACTCCCTGCGCAGCGGGAAAATTGTCGGCGACGGCGATCAGACCCGGCGCGCCTCCGAAAAGCTGGCGGCCCTGCTGGGAGTACCGCATGTCCTGCTCACGCCTTCCTGCACGCACGCGCTGGAACTGGCCATGTTGGCGTTGCGGCTTCAACCGGGCGACGAGGTCATCGTGCCCAGTTTCACGTTCGTTTCCTCCGCCAATTGCGTGTTGCGGGCGGGCGGGCGCGTGGTTTTCGCGGACGTCCGCCCGGACACGCTCACGCTCGACCCCGCATCGGTCGCCCCAAAGCTCGGCCCGCGCACGCGCGCCATCATGCCGGTCGTCTATGCCGGCGTGTCGGCGGACCTGGACGCGTTGGGCGCCTTGATAAAGGGGCGCAGTATTGAAATTCTCGAAGACGCAGCACAGGGCATCGGCGCTTTTTACGGCGGCCGCGCCGCCGGCACGACCGGCGTCATCGGCTGCTACAGTTTCCACGAAACCAAAAATTATTCCACGGGCGAAGGCGGCGCCTTCGTCACCACCAGCGCGGAATACATGGCCCGGGCCGAAATCATCCGGGAAAAAGGCACAAACCGGAAACAGTTTCTTCAGGGGCTGGTGGACAAATACACCTGGGTGGACGCGGGCAGCAGTTATCTCCCGCCGGATTTTGTCGGCGCGCTGCTGCTCAGCCAGTTGGAAAAACGGGAATGGATTCAACAAAGCCGCGAAGCGATTTACCGGCGGTACCTGGCGGAACTGTTGCCTCTCCAACAAAAAGGCTGCCTGACGCTGCCGGTGATCCCGCTCGGGGTGAAGTCGAATCATCACCTCTTCCATGTTCTGTTGACGGACGAGGCGACGCGCAACCGGGCGGTGGCATTCTATCGCGAACGCGGCATCGGCACGGCATTCCATTATCTGCCGCTCCACTTGTCGCCCGTCGGTCAATCCCTGGGAGGCCGGCCGGGCGATTTCCCGGTTACCGAATCCGTCAGCGCGCGCATGCTGCGCCTGCCGATTTATCCGTCGTTGACCGCTGCCGAGCAGGCCGAGGTGATCGCCGCCACGTTCGATTTTTTCAAGGTATGAAGCGGATAAAGATCGCCATGCTGATCCGGCGCTACATCACCACCGGGGGCGCCGAACGCTACGCGGTTGAGGTTTCGCGCCGGATCGCCCGGGTTCACGATCTTCACGTGTTTGCCCAAAGCTGGGACCATGAACCGTCGGGCCTGACGCTGCACCGCGTTCCCCGGCTGAGCGATAAGCCGCGCGTCTTCAACCAATGGTGGTTTTCCTGGCAAACGGCAAGAATGACCCGCGGTTTCGAGCTGGTTTACACGCACGAGCGCGCGACGCGCTTCGATGTAATGAACATTCATTGCGGCACCTACATTGGCGGACTGCGCGATGCGGGGCCGGGGGAACGTAAAAATCCGTTTCGCAAGTGGCTGAAGATTTTGACGTCGCCAACCGTGTGGGCTTATTGCCTGCTGGAGAAAATCCATTTCACCCCCCGACCCGGCCGGTTTTGGGTGGCGGATTCCGAAATGGTCAAACAGGAAGTCCAGAAATATTACCCGCTGCCTGACAAACGTTTCCTCATCGCCCATTCGGGCGTTGACGAGCCGGCGGCGAACGCGGCACAGATGCGCAGCGAGTGGCGGCGCAAACTGGGATTCGATGACAGCGATGTTGTGGCACTCTTCGTCGGTTCAGAATTCAGACGCAAAGGCCTCGACACATTGCTGGAAGCGATGAGCCGGTTGAAGGAGCCGGTTCCCAAACTGGTCATCGTGGGCGGACAGGAGCAGGAACGGGCAACTTACCAGACGCAGGCCCGCAAACTGGGAATCGCCGGGCACATCACCTGGGCGGGCCGGGTGAGCAATGTGAAGGATTACTACGCTCTGGCGGACATTTTTGTGTTGCCGACACTTTCCGATCCGTCGCCGCTGTCGCCGCTGGAAGCCATGGCCCATGGTTGCGCCGCCATTGTGAGCAACGCACGTTGCACCGGCGCGGCCGAACTGGTGCGCCATGACGAGGCGCTGGTGCTGGAAAATCCGCGCGACCCCGCCGAACTAGCCGGAGCCATCAGACGCCTTTTGGACCCGGCCACCCGCAACGGGTTCGCCGACCGGGGGCGCAAACTCACCCGGGAAGTTTCCTGGGACCGGACCGCCGCCGTGGTGTTGGAAGCAATCGAAAAATCCCGCCGGGAACTTGCCGGCGGCTGAAGGTCCCGGCGGTCAATCTCCAAACAGCTTTTTGAACTGCTGGCGGGCGGCCGTTTCGCGCGAATTGCCGCCGCCTTTCGGCGTCCAGTCCCGCAAGGCAAAATCGAAATATTCGCAGAAATTGCCGACGTGCTTCTCCATCACCGGCTCAGCCCGGCGTTCGCGGCACTGGTGGGCTACCCGCGGGTCGTAGTGCGCGCAATTGAGGCACACCCGCAGGTCGGCGCGGCATTTCATGCAGGTTTCCCCGCGTCCCGGCTGGCCGGTCAGGGTCCAGGGCGCGCCGCAATTGTGGCAATGTCGGGTCAAAGACATTTGCGATTTATGAATTTCGATTGACGATTTGCATCAGCGTTATTGACTGCGAGCCAATCATAAATCATATATTGTCACGCGTAAATCACCGGATTCAGATGAAAAGGTCAATTACCACCATTCTCTGGTTCCTGCTCGCACTCGCTGGCGCGTTTGCCTACGCGACTCTCGCGTTGCATCGCGGTGAACCGATCAACTCGGCCTATATCCTCGTCGCCGCGCTGTGCACCTATGCCATCGGCTACCGGTTTTACTCGAAGTGGATTGCCGCGCGGGTGCTGATGCTGGACGACCGCCGGGCCACGCCGTGCGAGGTCCATGATGACGGCAAGGACTTCGTGAGGACGAACAAGTGGATCGTTTTCGGCCACCACTTCGCCGCGATTTCCGGGCCGGGACCGCTGGTGGGGCCGGTGCTGGCGGCGCAGTTCGGTTACCTGCCGGGCACGCTATGGATTTTGATCGGCGTGGTGCTCGGCGGCGCGGTGCAGGATTTCGTAGTTTTGTTTTGCTCAATGCGGCGCGATGGCAAATCGCTCGGCCAGATGGTGAAGGAGGAGCTGAACACGACGGCGGGTTTCATCGCGCTGGTGGCGATACTGGCCATCATGGTGATCCTGCTGGCGGTGCTGGCGCTGGTGGTGGTGAAGGCGCTGGCGGAAAGTCCGTGGGGCGTGTTCACCGTGGGCGCGACGATTCCCATCGCGATGTTCATGGGCTGCTACCTGCGCTTCTGGCGCGTGGGCAAGGTGCGGGAGGCATCGGTCATCGGCGTCGTCTGCCTGTTGCTGGCCGTGTGGGGCGGCAAACTGGTTTATCGAGAGCCAGCAACTGGTCGCAGGTGTTCGGGCTGCAGGACATCACGCTGGCGTGGGCGATCATTATTTACGGCCTGGCGGCGAGCGTGCTGCCGGTGTGGCTGCTGCTGGCGCCGCGCGGCTACCTGAGCACGTTCATGAAGCTGGGCACGATCTTCGCGCTGGCGGTCGGCATCTTGCTGGTGCTGCCGGATTTGAAGATGCCCGCCATCAGCCGGTTCGTGGACGGGTCGGGGCTGGTCATGGCGGGCAAGGTTTTTCCGTTTTGCTTCATCACCATCGCCTGCGGCGCGATCTCCGGCTTCCACACGCTGATCTGCCAGCGGCACGACGCCCAAGATGCATCACGCGCGAGAGTTACGCGCGGCCGGTGGGTTACGGCGCGATGTGCCTGGAATCGCTGGTGGCGATCATGGCGATGATCGCCGCGTGCACGATGGACCCGGGCGTCTATTTCGGCATGAACATCAAGGGCGGCGCCGACCGCGACGGCGGCGAAGATCACCGAAGCGGGTTTTCCTGGTCGACCGTGTGAACACATGGGACGAAATCGCGGCAGCGGGTGGGCGAAAAGACGCTGTTCGGCCGCACCGGCGGCGCGGCCACGCTGGCGGTGGGCATGGCCAGAATCTTCGCCGGTGTCACCGGCGGACGCTGGCTGGACCTGTGGTATCACTTCGCGATCATGTTCGAGGCGCTGTTCATCCTGACGACGATTGATGCCGGCACGCGCGTGGGCCGCTACATCCTTCAGGACTTTGCTCGGCAACCTCTGGAAGCCGCTCGGCGACACGAAGAACTCGCGCGCCAACGTGCTGGCCAGCGGTCTGCTGGTCGGCGGCTGGGGATATTTTCTGATTCAAGGCGTGCGCGATCCGCTCGGCGGGATCAATTCGCTCTGGCCGCTGTTCGGCATCGCCAACCAGATGCTGGCCGCCATCGCGCTTGTGCCTGGCCACGACGATTATTTTGAAAATGCAGTTGCAAGGTGGCACAGGCTTGCAGCCGGCGGAAGTCATCGGGCAGGAAAATGAAGTCAAAACAAGGCCGGAGGCCTGTGCCACGGACACTTTTGCTGGCGCTGATTACCCTGATTCCGCTGGTGTGGCTGGTGGCGGTGACTTTGACGGCGGGGGTGCAGAAAATATGGCATTCGGACCCGCGCATCGGATTTCTGGCCCAGGCGAAGTCCTGGCAGCAAAAGTCTCCGGACTTGGAA
This sequence comes from uncultured Verrucomicrobiae bacterium, assembly GCA_963789055.1. GTDB lineage: Bacteria > Verrucomicrobiota > Verrucomicrobiia > Limisphaerales > UBA11358 > UBA11358. The sequence goes on from CAWBJE010000001.1 coordinate 106,389, forward strand.
AAACGTTAAGCAGCGGCCGACTGGCGCGGCGATGCGACCGGGCCGTCGAGCACGCGGAGAAGGCGCTGCGCACAAATCACGTGCTCTGAGTTCAACAACCTGCTGGATGCGACCGTCGCCGGGATTTTCCTGGCGCTGGTGACGGCGATTATCGCTGCTGAGCGTGCGCGAGTGGCTGTGGCTGCTTGACGCGGCGCAAGCCGGCGGTGCTGCACGAAACCGAGCCGGTCTGGCTGCCGGATTATGCGATGAAAGAATCCGGGCCGAATCTGCGCACGGTTGCCGGCACGGCGGCCATCGCGTTCGGGCTGGTCAAGGAATGGTCCGGGGAATCGCACCTCGAACGCGCGCAACAACACGCGCAGACCCTTTGTGCCGGTCATCGCGCCGATGCGCAGCAGGTTTATGTCGCCGCCACCGAACAACGATTCAACGGCGTGCGAAGATGTTGTTAAACCACGAAACACACGAACTACACGAAAAGTTTTTTTGATACGAACCAAGCGACTTGGCACAAATTCGCCAAATTTTTATCTCATCTTACGCGTCTTTCGTGTATTTCGTGGTTAAATAGAAAATGAAACTCGGATTATTTGGCGGTTCGTTTGACCCCGTCCATCTCGGCCACCTGCTCGTGGCGCAGGCGGCGGTGGAGGAACTGGGGTTGGACCGGCTGTTTTTCATCCCGGCGGCGCAATCGCCGTTCAAGCCGGAACACCGAGCCCGCGCCCGCGGCCGCCCGGCTGCAATGGCTGCGGCTGGCGCTCGCGGGCAGGACAAATTATGAAGTGGACGACCAGGAAATCCGCCGGGGTGGGATTTCCTACACCATCGATACCCTGCGCGATTTCGTGAGACGATTCCCAAAGACGCAGTTGTTTTATCTCATCGGCGCCGACAACGCGGCGAAACTCAACGAATGGCGCGAAGCCGGCGAACTGGCGAAGCTGTCGGAATTTGTCGCGATCCCACGGCCGGGCGGAGCAACGGCGCATTTCCCGTCACCGTTTCGCGGACGCATGCTCAAAGGTTTTCCGCTGGGCGTGTCCTCGTCGGAGATTCGCGCCCGGGTGAAGGCGGGCTTGCCGATTGACCATCTGGTGCCACCGCCCGTGGCGGAAGCCATTCGCAACAGCAGGCTTTACGTCTGACTTTTAACCACGGATACACACAGATGCACACGGATTTAAAACGGACACATGAAAATCCGCGCCGGTTGGGAGTAATTTTATCCGTGCCAATCCGTGTTCATCCGTGGTAAGAATTTCCCCAGCAACAATGGATTCAAGAAAACTTGCCTGGCTCTGCCGCGATTACGCGGACAACAAAAAGGCGGAAAACATCGTCATCCTCGACGTGCGTGAGCTGTCGTCGGTGACGGATTACTTCGTGATTGCGTCCGGCACGAGCGAGCCGCATCTGCGCGCCATCGTGGATGAGGTCACCGACCGACTGCGCGAGGAGCACGGCATGCGGCCCCGGGCCGTGGACGGCACGGTGCATGGCGCGTGGGTGGTGCTGGATTTCTTTGACGTGATCATGCACATCATGCGGCAGGACGTGCGCGAGCGTTACGACCTGGAAAGTCTCTGGGGCGACGCGGCGCGGGTGAAGTTGCGGAAGAAATCCACCCGGAAAAGTTCGTGAGCGCCGGCGTCAGCCGCCAATTCTTTCCCCTCGTTCAACCAGAAACCGGCTACGGGTTCTCCGGCGGCGTCTTCGAGCGGAATTTCGTTCGACGCTTTCACCATTTCCTCAAGGAGTTTTTTGAATTCCTCCAGTCCGGTGGAGGGAATGATGATGGTGTCGCGACGTCCGCCGACGTCTTCGGTGATGCGGAGGAACCGGCCGCGCGGATTTTCCTTGAGCGTGAGCACGAAGCTCTTGCGCTCAATTTGAATCCGCTCGGTTTTCAACGTGTCTTCGTTGACCGGCGGTCTGGGCTGCCCATAGGGGGCCCGGCCATAAGGTGATGGTCGTTCGTTCGAGATCATATACTACCCGCTGAAGACGCCCGTAGCGCCCAATCCAGCTTTAGACAGAATTTCGGTTATTATATCCATTTGTCAACTGGCAAATTTTTCTGATTTACAAAATATTCGCCGCCAATTCGGCCAGTTCGGAGCGCTCGCCCTTCTGCAGTTCGATGTGCGCGGCGATGGCTTCGGCGCGGAAACGGCTGACGACGTAGTTGAATCCGTTCGATGACGAGTCCACGTACGGATTGTCAATCTGGTAAGGATCGCCGGTGAAAATGATTTTCGTGCCGTTGCCGACACGGGTGATGATGGTCTTGGCCTCGAGGGGCGTGAGGTTTTGCGCCTCGTCAATAATCATGAACTGGTTGGCGATGCTGCGGCCGCGGATGTAGCTCAGCGCTTCCACGACGATGCTGCCGGAGCGCATGAGGTCGCCGCTGCGGCGGTGGTCGTGGCCCATGTTCAGGTCGCTCAACATTTCCAGCGCGTCGTGAATCGGTTGCATCCAGGGCGCCAGCTTTTCCTCGAGCGACCCGGGCAGAAAGCCGAGTTCCTTGCCCATGGAAATGGTCGGGCGCGCGACCACCAGCCGGCGGAATTCGCGGTCGTTGACGACGCGTTTGAGTCCGGCGGCCATGGCCAGCAGCGTCTTGCCGGTGCCGGCTTTGCCCATGAGCGTGACGAGTTTGACGCGGTCGTCCAGCAGCGCGTCAAAGGCAAAATGCTGTTCGCGATTGCGCGGTTTGATGCCCCAGACGCCTTCGCGGCAGTCAATGATGGGAATCAGCTTTGTGCCGGTGGCGTCCACCTTGGTCAGCGCGGCTTTCTTGGCATTCGACTCGTCGGTGAGTGTGCAGTACTCGTTTGGGAAGTATTGTTTGCCGGGCTCCAGTTCCAGTTCGCCTTTGGCGCGGAACGCGGCCATTTTGTTCGTCGTCACGGACATCTCCGTCATACCGGTGTAAAGATCGGTGATGAACACGCGGTCGGTCTCGTAATCCTCGGCCTGCAAACCGAGAGCGTCGGCTTTGATGCGCAGGTTGATGTCTTTGCTGACCAGAATGGTCGGATTTTTCGGCTGCGCTTTTTGAATGTTGGCTGCGAGCGACAAAATCCGGTTGTCCACCGTGTCGCCATGGACGTGTGTCTCGCCGTTGATGTGGCCGTTTTTCTGGAAGGCGATCTGTAGTTTGCCGCCGTTCGGCAGCTTCACGCCTTCGCTCAGGCTGCCTTCGCCGCGGAAGCCGTCGAGCATCCGCGAAACCGTGCGGGCGTTCTGGCCCAGCTCGCTGGACTCGCGTTTGAAACGGTCAATCTCCTCGATGACTTCAATGGGAATCAGGACGTGGTTGTCCGCGAAACTAAGCAGGGAATTGGGATCGTGAAGGAGGACGTTGGTGTCAATAATGTAATTTTTCACGTCTTGAAATCGCTGTGTTTGACCTTCTTCATCCGGCGATGCCAGGCCTGGATGCGCTGGTGCCGTTCGGGCAGTTCGTAATGGCCGGAGTAGAGGAAATTTTCGATCATGCCGAACAAATCGAAGTCCACGAACCGGGGACGGTCTTCGAGGATGAATGGCAGGTGCGTGAGCATCATTTCAAACGGCAACAGGCGTTCTTCGAGCTGCTGAAGCCAGTATTTCTGGTCGTGGCTCCACTGATTCAGGCAGCCGCGGCCAAACTTGCGCTCCTTGAACCGCAGGAACTGCAATTGATCGGCCGCCGGCACGAATTCCTTCCAGTAAATGTCGTTGAGCCGGAACGTTGCACCCTCGATTTCATTTTCAATGCACCGCCAGAGGATGGACTGGACGTCGCACCATTTGTTCGGAAACAGGCCGAGGTCGAGCTCCTCGTCGAGATATTTGGCGATCACCTGGGAATCGTCGCTGACTTCAAAAACCACGGTCTTGCCGTCCCGGATGATGGGCACGCCGTAGTAGCGCTGTTTGGTCAATTTCCAGACCAGGGAACGGTCCTGATTGGGGATGTTAATGATTTTAAAGCGGACACCGGCAAATTCCAAGATGCGCCGTTGAACAATGCAGAACGGGCTCCACGGGAACTGAATCAGTTCAATCATGTCAAAAAGTCAAATTGCCCCACCGACACGCGTAATTTAGCTCCTCCGCTCCGCAGTGGCAAGCATAATCACCACTTTACACTTGCGCGCCGCGGGACTAAAGTCGCCGTATGGCTTCTGATTATGATGCAACGGAGTTTGTGGACACCGACTTTCAAGCGCAAAAATCGCCTTTCGGCTCGGCCGCGTCCAGCGACCCGCTCCGCGCGCCCACCCGCGACGAGGTGGACCGCAAGGTGGTCGAGGCGCAGCAAAAACTCGCCGAGTTGAAACGCGCGCAGGAGGACTTGGAGCGCGAACGCGCCGCGCTCGAGGAATTGCGCCGGCGCCAGACGGAATTTCAGACCGGCCGCCAGGAAATGATCCACAGTCTTACCCGCGGCCTCGGCCTGCTCGAAGAAGCCGAGTTCAACGCCCGCCGCGACGCCGAGCAAATGGTCAAGACCGTCGCCGATTTCCGCGACGCGCTCGACAAAATCCAGGCTATCCACGACGAAACGTGGACGAAGGACAATTTCAGCATCGAACTTACCCGCGCCCTCACCACCATCGAAAACGCGCGCATGGAATGGAATTCAGCTCGGCTCAAGTTCCCCGTCCTGGAAGGCGAGGCAAAGAAGGAAGCCGGGGCGGAAGAGGCTCCCGCCGCCGCGGCTTCGCCGTTCGCCGGCATGAGTTTTGGCCAATTGTGCCGGTTCGGTCTGGCGATGACCTGGCCATTGGTGCTGGTCGCCTTTGTCGCGATGGGCGTGCTGATCGCCGTTTTGATGCGGCGTTGAAATTGTCGTATGGGGCACGCGAAGAAAAAAAACGACCCGATCTCCGACCGTTCGCGCGCCCTCACTGACCAGATTGCCGCGCTCGAATCCGAAATTAAAAAACTCGACGCGCAACTTCAGCGTGCTCCTGCTCCGGCGCCGCGTCTGCGTTCCACCGCCATTCCGCACGGCGCGACCATCGCCCGCGCGCCCGAGCCACCACCGCCGCCGTCGCCGCCGGTGCATGAACCGGTTTTTGAGGAAGTAAAACCGCTGTCGGACACCCAAGAAACCGCCGCACCCGACCAGTTCAACGAATTGGGTGTGCGCAAATATGATTTGCCCGCGCTGTTCGGCCGCATCCGGAACCATTTCCGCCGTCCGACCACCAGTAATCCACGATTGGTTACTTACCTGGCTGCCGGCGGCGTGCAGGGGCTGCGACCATTGCGCTATGAAAAACGGGTTGCCCGCAACCGCCTCATCGTGCTCGCCGTCGTGCTACTCATCGTGCTGCTGGGCATCCTGGCCGTTTTTCATCGTTAATGAAAATGGCCTTTGTCGAACTGCCGATTCCCACGCGCGACGGCCAATTTATCGCCCCCTATTCGGCAAAAGGCCTGGCTGAACTCAATTTCCCGGTGGGGCGCCCGTCCTCCGCAGTAGCACCGCTACGGAGGGTGGAAGCGTACTCGCGAGCCGTCAGTCGTAGGAGACGAGGTAACGAGTCTCAATCTTTCAAAACCGAAATAGTCAGAGACTCCTTCCGCCTTCGCTTGGCTACGGCGAGACAAGCGCGTCGTCTCCTACAGGTTAAAATCACCCTCTGGCATCGCGCCACCGCTGCCGCATTGGGAAACGTTCTCGCCGGTCGTTCACCGGGCAAACTGCCGCCGCTGGATTTGGCCGACGGAACAGAATTTCAACAGAAGGTCTGGAACGCGTTGCGAAAAATTGCTTGGGGCCGGACGAAAAGTTACGGCGAAGTCGCCCGGGCCATCGGCCAGCCGAAGGCCGTCCGGGCCGTAGGCGGCGCCTGCGGTGCAAACCCGATTCCGGTGTTGGTTCCCTGCCATCGCGTGCTCGCCGCAACGGAAAAATCGGCGGCTTTGGCGGCGGATTGGATTGGAAACAAAAATTGCTGGCGCGGGAAGGGGTCAAATTTTGACTCTCCCCGGCGTTGAAACGCTTGTCATTACCCACATTTTTTCAAACTTGATTTCGCAATTCTGATTAGCAATCTAGTGTGGGCGTAGGCGTTGCTGCGGCGCGCCGGGTTGGTTCCTCACCGGTGGGTTTATGAGCACAACGCTAATACCGCCGGTTCAGTGGGCACAGAACGAGTTCGCATTTGCTAAACTGGGAGACTCACGTCGTAATAAACGGTTGGTGAAAATTGCTGCTAATCTGGCCGCCCATCCGGGCGGAACACTGCCGCAAGCCTTTCCGCACTGGGCCGAATTAAAAGCGGCGTATCGTTTCTTTGGGCAAAGCGGAGTCAGCTTCGAGCGGGTGTTGGCCCCCCACCTGGAACGGACTCGCCAGGCGTGTCGGCAGCCCGGAGAGTATTTGCTCATCGAGGACACGACCCTGCTGGATTATACCAACCATCCCGCCACCGAGGATCTGGGAATGATTGGCGATGGCGCCGGACGAGGCTTTGAATTGCATAGTGCATTGGCGGTGCGGATCGAGTCCTGGACACTGGAGCAACGACCCGAGGGGATGGTGGTGGGATTATTTGGCCAACAGTGTCGCAGCCCCCGACCCGCGCCGCCCGGTGAGACGCGTGGGCAGCGGTTGAGTCGCCCCCGCAAATCACAGAGCTGGGCAGCGGCCATCAAATCTGCCGGTCGTCCTGCCGAGGGAAGCCGGTGGATTTACGTGGCGGATCGTGAATCGGATTTTTACGAGCCGTTGCAGATTTGCCAGCAGCACGGAGTGGACTTTGTAATCCGGGCTTGCCAGGCCCGACGTTTAGCCGATGGGGCCGGGCATTTATGGGAGGCGTTGGTCCACGCGCCGGTGCTGGGGCAGAGTACGGTGGAAATGCGGGCTCGGGCTGGCCAGCCTGCGCGCACCGCCAGAGTGGAACTGCGAAGTGTGTGTGTGGATTTGGATGGGCCATGGCGTCCGGGCGGGTGGCAAGGGCCGCTCAAAGGCGTCGGCGTTGTGGAGCTCACAGAGGTGCAGGCACCCGAAGGAGTGAAGGAACCGCTGCATTGGATTTTGCTCACCTCGTTGCCATGTGCGACCAAGGCCCAGGCGCAGCAGGCGGTCGGGAGGTATACGGCGCGCTGGTGGATTGAAGAGTATCACAAAGCTCTCAAGAGCGGAGCGGCGGTGGAGGAGAGCCAATTAGAGCGAGGGTATCGTTTGGAATCCCTGATTGCGGTGTTGGCCGTGGTGGCGGTGCGTTTGCTCAGCACCAAATTGCTGGCGCGCAGCCGACCAGAGTCGTTTGAAGCCGCGGCGAGCTTCGGTTCGGAAATGCTGGCGATATTGGAGAAGAAGTTCGGCCCTCCCGAAGGCGGTTGGACCAATCGAAATGTGATCATTGCTACGGCGCGGCTGGGGGGCTTTCTGGCACGCAAGCATGACGGCATGCCGGGCTGGCAAACCATCTGGCGCGGCTGGCAGCGGCTGATGTGGATGTGCGAAGGATTAGAAACTTTCCAACTCAAATGAAAAAAATGTGGGTAATGACAAGCGTTGAAACGCCGGGCTATTGTCGGTCGTCGCTCTGCGACTGCAATTTCAACCCGCCGTCAGCCGGATGATGTCGCGCAACGGCGTGCGCGGACGGAACTTCACGAAGCGTTCGAGCTTTTTCACCTGCGGTTTGCGCCGGCGCATGTCGTCAAATTCCGGCGCGCCGCTGGCGCCGAAACTTTTGGGGACCGGCCCATAAGCCCCGGCATACGGCACGAGCTGAATCTTCGATTTCGAACCCAGCGTTTTCACTACCAGCCGCGCCAGTTCCAGAATGCTGACTTCTTCCGTGCCGCCGACGTTGAAGATTTCGCCGCGCGCCTTTTGGCAACGCTGCAGCCGTACCAGCGCCTCCACCGCGTCGCACACGTGGCAGAAACAGCGCGTCTGTTTGCCATCGCCGAAAACTTTCAGCGGTTCTCCTTTTTTCGCCGCGGCAATGAACCGGGGCAGCACCATGCCGTAGCGGCCGGTCTGGCGCGGACCGACGGTGTTGAACAGCCGGGCAATGATGACCGGCAGCGATTTTTCCCGCGCATAAGCCAGCGCCAGGAATTCGTCGGTGAGCTTCGAGCAGGCGTAACTCCAGCGCGATTGCCCGGGCGGGCCGATGAGCAAATCGTCGTCCTCGCTGAACTCCGGTTTCGGCGTTCTTGCCATAAACTTCCGAGGTGGAGGTCAGCAACAGCGGCGTGCGCCGGACCGCGGCGGCCCGCAACAGAATCTGCGTCTCAAGGAAACTTGATTCCAGCACACTCAACGCGGATTTTACCACCAGTTCCACGCCCACCGTCGCCGCCAGGTGAAAAATGAATTCCGCGTTCGCCGCCAGCTTCGGCAATTCGCGGCAGGCGGAGATTTTCGATTGGATCACCCGCAGCCGCGGATGCGACCTGACGGCGCGCAAATTTTTCAGATTGCCCGTGGAAAGATCGTCAATCACGACAACCGTTTTATTATCGTTGAGGAGACGTTCAACCAAATGCGATCCAATGAACCCCGCACCCCCGGTCACCAAAATTGGCTTTGCCCTTTTCATTTCAGAGCATCAGCAACAGCTTGCGCAAGTTTCTGCCGGAATTCGGGATTGGCAATTTGTCTGGCTTCATGCGGGTTGGAGAGATAGCCGCCTTCGATGAGCACGGCTGGACACTGCTGCCGGTGCAGCACGCCGATGTACCGGACGCGGCGCACGCCGCGGTCGTCCTCGCCGCTCGCCCGCAGCAGAGCAGTGTGCAATCGCACGGCCAGTTGCAGATTCTGCGCGTCAAAATAATTGTTGGGGAAATATTGTGTCCAGATGTCGGCGTAGTTGCGCGTCACGCTGGACGGCATTCCCGCCGGGGTGGAACAATAGGTTTCGAGGCCGGCGATGTTCCGGTCGCGGTCGGGCGTGGAGTTGAAATGCAGGCTGATGAAAATGCCGGCATGATGCGCCACGGCAAAATCCACGCGATTGGACAGGGCAATGTCCACGTCGTTGGTCCGGGTCAGAAAAACCTGCCAGCCGTTCGCTTCCAGCAACGGGGCGAGCCGCAATGCCCAGTCCAGCGTGAATTCCTTTTCAAACCGGCCATCCGCGACGCTGTGTGTGCCCACGTTCGCCCCGCCATGGCCGGGATCAATCACAATGACCCGGTTGCCAAACGTCAACGGCGGCCCGAACAGCAGCGGTTCAAGGTTTTTCTGCAAATCCAGGCCATGAACGAAAACCTGGTCGTCAATGAATTGCGGGGCGAAACCGAGCTGGACTTCAACGCCGTTCCAGGCGGCCTCGCGGCTGCCGATGTCCAGAACCATCGTGCCGTTCGCCGTTCCGACAGTGTAAGCCGCCGTGGGCGCGCGGGACACCAATCGCGGCCCGCCGATTTTATTCTCGGCGGCCCACCGGTCGAGCGAAGTCCACGTCGTCACCGGCGCAACCGGCATCGGACGCGGCCGGGCCACTGGCAGGTACGAACGGGGCGTGGGGAAAGGCTGGACCTTATTCGGGGCAGTCCAGTTCAACGCCGCCGCTTCAGGACCGGTCATGGCCGGCTGCGACGTAATAACTTCTTCCGGTGCATTGGCTTTGGGATTGGACGCGCACCCCGCCAGCAGGATCGCCGCAACAAATACGATGGCCGATGACTTGAACACACCGCCATTGTGCGGATGAGCGCACCGGACTCAAGCTGTTTCATTCATTTATGATTTATGATTTACGATTGATGATTTTCTCCCGGCGATTGATTGGCCAAATCGTAAATCATCAATCATCAATCCGCCGGTGAATCTTGTTGGCTTGCCGCGAGTGAACCGTGCCGCCATGATTTGGGACAATGAAAATACTGGTCGCCATCACCGGAGCCAGCGGCGCGCTTTACGCGCAGCGGCTGCTCGACAATCTCGACCCGCGTGCTCATGAAATCCACGTCGTGCTGAGCAATTACGCGCCACAGGTCATCGCCGAAGAATTGCCTGGCGGTCTGCGCCTGCCCGACGACGCGAAAATGCACAACGTCAAAAGCATGAACGCGCCGTTTGCCAGCGGCTCGAACCCGCCGGACGCCATGGTCATCATTCCCTGCACCATGGGCTCGCTGGGCCGCATCGCGCACGGGTACAGCGAAGACGTGTTGCTGCGCGCGGCGGACGTTGTGTTGAAAGAACGGAAAAAACTGATTCTCGTCCCGCGCGAGACGCCGTTGAGCCTGGTGCACGTCAAAAACATGGAACTGCTGCTACAGGCCGGCGCGGTGATTCTGCCGGCCAATCCCAGTTTTTATTCCGGCGCGAAAACGATTGAGCAACTGGCTGATACCGTCGTTGCGCGGGTGCTGGACCATTTGGGGATTGAAAATCGACTGGCGCCGCGATGGAGCGAAGAAAAAGAGTAACCACGGATGAACACGGATGGACACGGATGAAAAATCATTACGACGGCGGAGGGACACCAATGCGCCAGCGGCAGATGGCCAGCAAGACGAGGAACTCGCAAAGCACAGGCAGAAACGCCCAGAAGAACAGGCTAAATGTGAATTGCCCTTCCTCGCTGTTCCAACCGCTGGAAATGACGATGTAAGTGAACCAAACACCTGTGATCACCAGGAAGAGGCCGGTGAATCGAGTGGTGATCGTGCAGAGACGACGCGCCCGCGGACCGGCGAGAAGACAGGCGATGGCGGCCAATCCACTGAAAGCAAACACTGCAAAGTAGCTGATTATCACCAGATCTCCAATGCACGACGATATGTCCATGAACCAAGCATAAGCATGCCAAGACAAATCACAAAATTGAAAAAAATGAGGGCCGCGTTGAGTAAAACGATGCAACCCACACCAGTGCGACCCAGACGGTGCGCACGAAGTGACGCGTCCTACCGATTGATAATTTTCCCCTATCCGTGTCCATCTGCGTACATCCGTGGTTAAAAATGTTTTTCTTGATTAAAAAATGGGGTTCGTTCGTGCGTTTCTCGCACACGGCCTTCGCCCTGCCGTTCGCCCTGGCGGCCATGGCCGTGGCCGCGCGGGACAACCGCGGCTGGCCGGGCTGGCGGACATTCGGGCTGATTCTCACCGCCATGGTCTGCGCCCGTACCTGCGCCATGAGCTTCAATCGCATCGTGGACCGCAAATTCGACGCGCTGAATCCGCGCACGGCCAATCGCCATCTGCCTGCCGGCCGGATTTCGCTGTTCAGCGCCTGGACGCTCTGTCTGTTGAGCGCCACGGGTTTGGTGACGGTGAGCTATCTTCTTAATCCGCTGTGTTTTTATTTATCGCCGGTCGCGCTGGCGGTGATTTGTTTTTATTCGCTGACAAAGCGATTCACGAATTACACGCACATTTTCCTCGGGCTAAGTCTCGCGCTCGCGCCCGTCGGCGCATGGCTGGCCGTGAAAGGGGAATTCGGATTTCAACCGCCGCCGGCAGATATTTTTTCTTCTTCTGAAGCCGCTTGGGCTTGGTTTGATTCGATGCGAGTCGGATTACAACCGATTGTTCTCGCCCTCGCAGTCGTGTTGTGGCTGGTAGGCTTTGACATCATTTACTCGCTACAGGACTACGAATTCGACAAGGCGCACGGGTTGCACTCGCTCGTGGTGGCGTGGGGACAAAAAAACGCCCTGCAAGCCGCGTTTCTCGCCCACATGGTCATGTGCGGCTTGCTCCTCGCGTTCGGCCTGCTCTGTCGGTTTCGCATCGCGTATCTTGTCGGGTGGCTGATTATCGTCGGTTGTCTGGTGTTGGAACATTGGATTGCGCGCCGACGCAGTCTGAACTGGATCAATCTCGCGTTCTTCCGGCTCAATACCGTCGTAAGCGCCGTGTTTCTGGCGGTGACGGTGGCGGAAGTGGTGTTTCAGGGCGGGTTTCGGCTGCGTTGAATCAACAGTTCAACCACCCATCCGGGTCAGGTTCTGCTGCTCGTCGTGGTTTGGGGTAATTTGCGCGGAAGGCGGACCCGCGGGCAAGTCCAGCGGAAGCTTGGATTGGCCGTCTCCGATTTTAATCGTCAGGTATTTCTTGCCGTCGGCGGTCTGCGCAACATCCACTTGCAAGGGGTGGGCATCCTTTTCCACGTAATAGGCAAACAAGCCTTGCTCAATGGACTCAATGGCCTGCTCCTGTGTGTGCATCCATTGCATTCTCCTTGATTCGCCACCGATATGCCGGATGCGTTCGTGCACTTCCCCCCGGTCAGACTTATCAACCCATTTCACTTGTAGTAAAATGGCCATAAAAAATTCCTCTGTACAAAATTTACGAATTCGACTTTACACCTTTTGTTAGACCGGGAAATGTATCGCAACGTTCAAGATTTCAAATTTTTCCAAACCACGGAATTCGAGGCTTCCCGGACCAGCCAGGCGCGACCTGTGCCATCAGCCCGGCGGCCACGCCGCCGCTGGCGGCGGAATTGACCATCCCGGAGCGGCCCGGCAACCCTGGTACCAGGGCCGCGGCTTCGGCGCGCAGTTCCTGCACCGCGCGCGTTAGGTGGGCGTATGAGGCGTAGTCGTCGAGCGAAACGGTTTTGCGAAGCGGGACCAGTTCCATAAGGCGGCGCCAGTTTAACGCAATACATCCCGCTGGGTGAAGCCCAAATGCCGCGCCGGGCGCTCCGCCGAACTTCTGGGTCGGCCACGCCCCAAAGTCACGGCTCATTTATCTCCGGCTGCGCCATTCCAGCGGTTCACAATTTTCGCGCGAGAAAAATGATTCCGGCCAGAGCGGCCAGCAGCAGGGTCCACAAACCGATAGCGATTCGCGTGGCTTTTTTTGCACGTTCCTCTTCCCACCATTTTGCCGGGCGAATGCCGCGGACAACGAACGTCGCCACGCCAGCGAGGTTCACACAGATCAGGTTGACCAGAAACAAGGCCAGTGCGCCCCAGGCCGGGCCGGGATATCCTCCTCCCAGCAGCAGGCCAAACGTCACCAACGGCGGCAGCAGTGCCACTGCCACCATAACGCCAATCAACGTCGCCGACGCGCCCGTGGTAAAGGCCAGTGTGCCGGCGCAACCCGACGCCAGCGCCAGCATCGCATCACCGGGGGTCACTTGGGTGCGGGCCGCAACTTCCGGCAGCGCGGGATTCACATGCACCAATATTCCCGTGAGCGCCGAAAGCGCCGCTGCCACCCCGATACCAGCCACCCCCGTCAGCACCGCGCGCCGCGCCAACGAAAGATCACCCAGGGCGGTCGCCAGGGCCAGGGCTACATTCGGTCCCAGCAACGGCGCGATTACCATCGCGCCAATGATGATGGCGACATTGTTATGGTGCAGCCCGATCGTCGCCACGACCGAGGAGAGCACCACCATGGCCAGATACACACCGGAGCATCGCGCCGCGTTGCTGATGTCTTCGTACAATTCCTGCCGGCTGATGCGTTCCGGCGACTCGGGCTGTTTGCCGGCGGGCGGTGGCGGTGGCGGCTCGGGCGCGGGCAGGGTTGCCTCGACGGGAAGGACCACTATGCGGAAACCCTTCCGGCTGCCATAGCGTTGCTGCAACAAGTCCAGAACCGGCTCGCTTTGCCCGGCTTCCATTAACAAGCGAATGCTCACTTCGCCGCCAGCCACAGGCATCTCATGCGACTCGATGATGGGCTTGTCGCGCAAAAGCGTTTTGATGTCGCCGACCGCGGTTTGCGGCAGGACCATTTCGATTAAACGCAGTGCCATAAGGCAATCCTAATGATCAGTCTCGAATCCGGTCAACCGTTGGTTTTCCTGGAGTTGCGGTCCCGGCTTCCAATTTTTCCACCCGGGGCAGGATCACGGTAAAGAAACTGCCCTGATGGTTACAACACAAAGAATTCCGGGCTGGCCAGCGAGGCCAGCGATCCAGGCATTATTTTCACAATTCGGACCGGGCGCGCAAACGGCTTCGGGCGTAAATGCGCGGCGGCGAACGTAGTGTTTTTTGCGGCCAGTTAAAGTTTTATATTCGCGGCAAGATGTTATTCAATGCGAGCCTGGCGATGTTGCGGGCGTCGTCCAGCGCGCGGTGAAGTTTTCCTTCGACCGGCAGTTGGCTCAAGGCGAGGGCACGCTTCATCCCGCACGGCGGAACGCCGGCCAGCCGGGCAAATTCCCGCTTCAGGTTGAGGTGATTGGAAAACTGCGCCGGGAACGGCAGCCTGTGCCGCGCGCAATCGGTTTTGAACTGGTTGAGATCGTACGTGCTCCAGGAACAAAGATGGTATGGCTCCGATCCGATCCAGCTCAGGAATTTCGGAAATACTTTGAAAAAATTGTCCGCTTCATTAATTTCCTGCTGCCGGATTCCGGTCAGGCCCATGCAAAAGGCGCTGAGGGTGGGTTCATGGAGCGGTCGAACGAAGGAGGCAAACTCCTTCTGGACCGGCCCCGTGTTGGAAGCGAGCAGCACGGCGCCAATTTCGATGATTTCCATGCGTTGCGAAACGATGCGCCCCATCCAGCAGGTCGCCTCCAGGTCCACAATCACGTAGCGCATGGCGCCAAGGTAGCCGGCGTTTTGGAATCCGCAATTCCCTGGTACTTTCGGGTTCCTTGGTTGACTATCGCCAGCCGCGATCGGGCCGCCCATTTCGGTTGGATTTTGCTCGTATCGCTTTCATGTTTCAGCTCATCAGCGTCACCCACGCCAGCAGGCCGGCAATGGCCGCCAGCGTCACCGGCACGCCCAGCCGGGCAAAATCGCGGAACGAAATATTGATGCCCAGCTCGCGTGCCTGTTGCACGACGATGATATTGGAGACGCTGCCGATGATGATCAGGCTGCCGCCAAAACTGTTGGCCAGCGCCAGAATGTAGGCGGGGGCCGGATGGGAAAGGTCGATGACCTTCAGCAACAGCATCACCGCCGCCGAGTTGTTGATCAGGTTGGACAACACTGCCGTTGTCAGCGCCAGGCAGTGCGGCTGCGTTGAGGTTGAATCCGCTGTGCGCCAGCCATTGCACGGCCTGGTCGCCATAGCCGGTGGATTGAAACGCGCCGGTGACGACAAACAAGCCCATGAACAAGACGAGGATCGGCCAGTCCACCAGTTTCAGCAAATCGTCGGTGCGAAACTTGGTGCTGGCCAGGTGAATGCCGGCGGCGGCCAGCGCGATGACTTCCTTGGGCAGCGGCGATGAAAAACAAACCGATGACCACGGCGAGAATGACCAGTCCTTTGATCGTGTGCGGCCGGTTGAACGGATAGGTTTGTTGGTTTGACTCCGATTTGCGCGGGCATGACGGATTCGAGTTTTTTCCGCGACAGCAGCCAGATGATGCCGTAGGCGGCGGCCATGGCGAAAATGACCGGAGCAGCGCACCACAGCAGGTAATGGCCAAAGTTCAAGTGCGCGACCTGGCCGATCATCATGTCCTGCGGATTGCCGATGAGCGTCGCCGCCGCGCCGATGTTGCTCGCAATGGCCAGCGCGATCAGAAACGGAATGGGATTGAGCCGTTTGCGCAGCAGCGCGGTGCCGACAATGGGCGCAAAAACGTAGCAGACGATGTCGTGGTTCAGAAACGCGGAGAGGCCGCCGGTGACCAGCATCAGGACGAGCAGAAACCGCGCGGGATTTCCCAGCCGCGCCGAAATGCCGCCGGCCACCCGGTCGTAGAATCCGGACAGGCGCAGTTGCGCCGAGAGACAAAGAATCCAAACAGCAGAAAAATCGTCGGCCAGTTGATGTAGGAAATGACCTCGCCGGTGCCGACGTCGCCGAAAATCATCATGGCGATGGCGCCGAGCAGGGCGATGCCCACGCGATTGAGTTTCAAGCCCGGCACGTGCCCCATGGCAATGCCCAGGTAAGTGATGGCGAAGATGGCCAGGATGACCGGCTTTTCGTGGAAACCCGGCGGGGACGGTGGCAAGCAGGCCGGTCATGGCGGATGTTTTATTTGGCGAGCGATTTGCGGATGGCCTGCAATTCCTTGCGGCGCGCCTTGCTGGTTTTGGGATAACTCATCTTCAACGATTTCAAGCGTGTCGAGGATGATCTGCGAAATGATGAGCCGGGCGTTTTCCTTGTCGTCGGCGGGAACCACAAACCACGGCGCGTGCCCGGTGCTGGTCGCGCTTAGACAGTCTTCATAAGCCTGCATGTAATCCTTCCAGAACTTCCGCTCCGCGATGTCGGCCTGGCTGAACTTCCAGTTTTTCTCCGGGTCGTCAATGCGCTCCAGAAACCGCCGGCGCTGTTCCTCCTTGGACAGATGCAGGAAAAATTTCACGACGCGCGTGCCGTTGCGATACAGATGTTTTTCCAGGTCGCTGAATGGAGCGATACCGGTTTTCCCAGAATTTTTTGTCCGTCGAGCAATTCCTCCGGCAATTCCTGCGCGCGCAAGAATTTCCGGATGCACGCGCACGATGAGCACTTCCTCGTAATAGGAACGGTTGAAAATGCCGATGCGTCCGCGTTCCGGCAGGCAGCGCGTCGTGCGCCAGAGAAAATCGTGTTCCAGGTCCTCGCGCGCTCGGATGTTTGAAGCTGAAAACCTCGCAGCCCTGCGGATTGACGCCGGACATGACGTGCTTGATGGCGCCGTCCTTGCCGGCGGCGTCCATCGCCTGAAAAATCAGCAGCAGCGAACGGTGGTTGTGGGCGTAGAGCAGACTTTGCTGCGCGCTCAATTCCCGGATGTGCGTTCCAAGGATGTGCTGGTAATGCTTCCTTCGATTGGTAAAACGGTCTTGTCCTGGTCGGCCATTTTTTGAGTTTGACCGGTCTGCCTTCGCGAACACGGAATTGTTTTATATCAATTTTCATGAGATGATTTTGTCCGGACCGGCGGAGAATGGCTGGTTCCCGCCCGCGAAACTTCTTGTCGCTCCGTCGGCGATCATTTGTGCCGCATCCGGGCACGGAATGCGGTCGGTATTGATGACCAGATGATAGAGCAGGTCGTCGTCAACGCTCTCGTGGAAGTGAGATTTCAGGTAGCGCCCCCGGGCGCGGTCCTCCTGCTTGACGAGTTTGGCGGCTGCCGCCGGTGTCAGTTGGTTCAGTTTCTGCACCCGAGCGATCCGCTTCGGCAGCGAGGCCATCAGCCGGACGTGAAACACGTTGGGCATGCGCGCGGTGATGAAGTTGGCGCCTCGTCCCACCAGGATCACGTGCCCGGCGTCGGCCAGATGCAGGACGGTTTCGGCGATTTGCGGCACCACCACCCACGACGGCGGGCGCACCCCCAACAACTCCTCAATTATATCTTGAATGACGGAGCGGCGGTCTTCCGGCATGAATTTGGCCAGCGCTTTCGGCAAATCATGTTCCTCAAGCACTTTTTCCACCAGACGGCGGTCAAAGACCGTCCATGAGACAGACCTTTTTGGTTCCGCGGCCTGTAAAAGTATGGCCAACCGTCCGGCAATTTCGTGGGCGCCCGACCCGGCCTGATGGGAAATCGTGATGGCGGGCCCTGGCGGCGGCAGGCCATGAACGATAGAGGACTTTTTCCTGGCCTGAAGTTTTCTGAGAATATAGGAATGACACTGTTCCAGTTGGGTTTCATGGGCGAAACTTTCGGTCGCATGTTCGGGTTGCATAATCGTTTTCTTATTTCCGGGTTGACAGCACCGGCTGCGCGGGGTCCAGGATTCGATACGTGCCCAGCTTCACGCGGTCGTTGACGAAGAACCAGGCCAGCGCGTAACCCCAGATCACCAGCGCCCAATCCCAGCCAATCGGAGCCATGAACCAGCCGTAAACAGCGGCCAATGTGGCGATCACTTGCGTGCCAATCGCCGCCCAGAACAGCGACGGCCGCCGGGCGGATGGACCAGAACGGCCCGCGGGTGCGGGTGACGAAAATCGTCAGGTGCCCGGCCACGGAGAGTTTCAGGTACATCAACGTTTGAATGACTTCGCGGCTCAAGCTCGAACGCCCGCTCGCCCAGGTAAAACAGACCGAACGAGGCAAAAACGCCGGCGATGCCCAGCACCGTGGCGATGCCCAGCACCATCCGCATGTTCCAGGCCTCCGGGCTGGTTGGAGTACCGCACGCGGTCATAGGCAATGGAGAGGATTGCGCCGTCGTTCAGCAGCGCCAGCAGGACAATCATCACCGCCGTCACCGGATAGAAGTTGAAGACCAGAATCGAAAGCGTCATGAACAGCAGCACGCGGATGGTTTCGGCGATGCGGTAGATCGCGTAGCTGTTCATCCGCTGGAAAATCTTGCGGCTTTCCTGGATGGCGTCGATGATGACCGACAGGCCGGGACTCAGCAGCACGATGTCCGCGGCCGCGCGAGCGGCGTCGGTCGCGCCGGAAACCGCGATGCCGGCATCCGCCTTCTTCAAGGCCGGCGCATCGTTCACGCCGTCGCCGGTCATGCCGACGACGTGGCCCCGCTTCTGCAGCACCTCGACGATATGATACTTGTGCTCGGGGAAGACCTGCGCGAAGCCATCCGCCGTTTCGATGGCGTCATCCAAGTTGGCCGCCTTGGTGCATGGTTCGTCTCAGCGAACAGGCTGGCGTCGAGAATGTTCGTTCCCAGCCCGACCTGCTTGGCGATTTCCTTGCCGATGGCGACCTGATCGCCCGTGACCATCTTCACGCGGACGCCCATTTCCTTGGCGGTATCGATGGTGGCCTTCGAGTCTTCTCGCGGCGGGTCGGAAAGCGGGAGCACGCCGAGGAATTGCCAGCGGTCCTGCTCGTCGGTGCGCGCGACGCCCAGCGAGCGAAAGCCGCGCGCGGCAAACTCGTTGACCGCTTTTTCGACCTCGGCCCGAACCTGGTCGGCGTTGGCCGCCAGCGCCAGGATGACCTGGGGCGCGCCCTTGGTGACCTTGAACTGCCTGCCATCCGGCAGCTTTGACCTTGGCTTCGGTGCGCTTGTGAACGGGATCGAACGGCTGGAAGTGGAGCACCTCGCAGGCCTTCGAGAGCTCCTTGTTCTTCAGCCCGCCGAGCACCGCCTGATCAATGGGATCCGCAGCTTCGGCCCGCGAGGCGAGCGCGGCGGCGAGGATCACCTCATCCGGCTTGACGCCATCCGACGCAGAACGGTTCGCCAAGCGTCAAGTTTGTTTTGCGTCAGCGTGCCGGTCTTATCCGAGCAGAGCACGTCCATGCCCGCCAATTCTTCGATCGCGGCCAAGCGGCTGACGATGGCCTGTTTCCGGGCCAGGATGCGCGCGCCCACCGCCATGGTGACCGACAGCACCGTGGGCATCGCGACCGGCATGGCCGCCACGGTCAGACACCAGCGCGAACTGGAGCGTGGTGTCCAACTTGGTCGCCGCGGAACAGCGCCACGGCGATGATCAGGACCACCAACGCCACGGCGATGACGATGAGGAAATCGCCGATCTTCAGGACCGCCTTCTGGAAATGGCTGACCGTATGGGCCGATTCGACCAGTTGCGCGGTCTTGCCGAAGTAGGTGTTCTTGCCCGTGGCAGAAACCAGCGCGTCGATCTCGCCTTGCCTCAGGATGGAACCGGAATAAACGATGTCGTCTGGATTTCTTGTCGACCGGCAGCGATTCTCCGGTCAGCGCGGATTGGTCCACTTCGACCGGGTCGCCGTCCAGCAATTTCGCGTCCGCCGGCACGATGTCGCCGAGGCGGAGCCGGACCAGGTCGCCCGGCACCAGTTCGCGGGCCGGGATTTCGCCCCAGGCGCCGATCCCGTTTGACGCGCGCTTTGAGGGCCAGGTTGGCCTTGAGTGCGGCGATGGCGTTGCCCGCCTGAAATTCCTCCCAAAAGCCCACGACGGCGTTGGCCAGCAGCAGGACAAGGATGATGATGAAGTCGGCCCAATGCTGGACCAGCGCGGAAAGAATGGCCGCCGCTTCGATCATCCACGGAATCGGCCCCCAGAAGTGCGAACAGAATTCAAGGAAGGGATTGCGCTTCTTCTCCGGCAGTTCGTTGTAGCCATATTGCGCCACGCGGCGCCTGGCCTCGTTCTGGCTCAGACCGTCAGGGGAAGTTTTCAATTGCGCCTGCAATTCGGCCAGGCTGGGTTCGGTCGTCTTGCCCGCGGCCCTGGCCGTGGCAGGCGTTGAATCGTTCATGTCATTCCTTTCCATTCGCGCCGCCGCTACATATAGGGGCAATGAATGCTGATGGCTTCATACAATGAATGCGGCACCGGCACGATGATGAGCAGCAGCAACAAGAGCGTGAAATAGCCCAGCATCCGCCGCGGAAAGCCGACCGGCGTCACGTCATTGGCGGCGGGCGCGTCGCGCGTGCCGGCGATGAAGAAGACGATGAACGCCCAGAACATCAGCCCCGGCCACACAAACAGCGCCAGCAACAACAGGCAGGCCAACGCCACCATGCTGAGGCCATGCGCGTTGCGCGAGCCGAACAGCGCGTGCGAAATATGGCCGCCATCGAGCTGCCCAATGGGCAACAGGTTCAGCGCCGTGACGATCAATCCCAGCCAGCCGGCAAAGGCCAGCGGATGCAGCAACAGCCGATTGCCTTCGAGCACCGAGGCCCCCAACGACATCTTCGCCAGGCACGCCAGCAGTACCGAGGAACCGATATTGACCCCGGGGTGGCCCAGAGCCATCGACGAGTCGCCCGGAATGACCTCCGAAAATCGCAGCCCGATCAGCAAAGCGGGAATGGCAAACACCAGTCCGGCCAGCGGTCCCGCCACCGCCACGTCAAACAGCGCGCGGCGATCGGGCGTGAGCGACTTGATTTTGATGAAGGCGCCAAAGGTTCCCAGCGCAAATGGCACCGGGATGAAATACGGCGGGGTCACCCGGATGCCGTGCGCCTTGGCGGTGAAATAATGTCCCAACTCGTGCGCGCCGAGGATGAGCAGAAGACCCAGACTGTAGGGCAGACCGACGGCGAAACGCGCCGGCTGCTGGAGCAGATTCACTCCCGCGTGGAGCGCGCCGGCCCAGGTGGTGGTCGCGACCGTGGCGAGCGAACAACAGCCAGTGCAATCCCCAGTTCGGCCGCTCGGCGGCCGGCTCGACCATCTTTCCCGGCAGAATCAACACGCGCACGTCATCCGCTTCGCCTTCCAGCAGCAATGGCGTGACGGGTTCGCCAGCAAAGGCCTCGCGGATTTTTCGGAACATTTCTTCCGCCTTGCCCCGCAGCCTGCCTTCAAACTGAAACATATCGCCGACGACCTTGCGGCCCGTGATCATCAGCAGGGGCGCCAATCGCGACTCGATTGCCGCCAGCTTTTCCGCCGGGATTATGGGCGGCACCTCCCGGCCGGCCGCCAGCCGCACCGCGGCGCTTCGCGCACCCAGGGTGTAAGCCAGATAAAATACCGCCAGCAGAATCAGCCAGAAAAGCAGTCCGTTGATCATGATGCCTCCGATTTCCCTGAAGTGCCCGGTCCGCCGGAACCCGGGCTTTCGGCTCCTTCGGCGCCGGCCTTGAGCCAGGCGCGGGCATTTTCCGTTTCGGCCTGGTCAAAATAACGGACCTCCGCCCGGGTGAACGGTTTGCAGAACCCGGCCATCCACTGGTGCCATTTCTTTTCACCCACCACCGCCAGACGCTCGATGTCGCTGAAGTGGCGCGTGGCAAACTTGGTGTCCTCCCACATCGCGCCCGCCGTCCAGCCGTGGAAATCGCGCATCCCGACCAGCATGCGGATTTTGCCGTGCTGTTTGACCAGCCGCTCCACCACGGGAACGAACTGTTCGTATTCCGCCTTGACGAGTTTCCCCGTGAGCTGGATTTCCAGCTCCCGGCCATCTTGGATTTCATTGAGTTCAATCGGCATATGGGTTTTGGGTTGGGTTGATTTGAATCAATTTGAATTCAGGTGTTGCCAGGCTTCGTCCAGATCGCGATGGCAGCGGGACAACCAGGCTTCGCCCCAGAAAAAATTACAACTGGTTTCCGCCCGCAACAAGCGCCAGTGCGCCTCCTCCAACGGCGTCCCGGCGTCCCGGGCGCGCTGACGCAAGCGGTGAAGCGCCTGGCTGGTCGCGGCAACCCGCCCGAGCGCGTCCTTTTGGGCCGGCGATCCGGTCCACTGCATAAAGCCCCGGCCATGATGCCAGCCGGTGTTCCAGGCGCCGGCGCGCACCTCCACCCGGCCGTGCGCGCCGTGGCGGGCCAGGTAATCCTCGATGAACACCGGGCGGACTTCGGTCTCGCCGCTCCGCACCCGTTCCAGCAGCGGCTGGTAGAACACGCCCCAGAAATTGCCCTTGGCGGATACATTGCGGAACCAGCCGCCGTTGTCGCCGTCGCTGACGGTGGTCACCAGCGGCGGAAAATCGCAGCCTTTGGTCCGCTCATGCACCTCCTGCATGAACCAGCCACAGTCCATGCCGGCTTCCTGCGCGTTGGACAACTCGCGGTCGCGCACGATCACCACGATTTCTTCGCCGCCATAACTGGCGATGTGAGGGCGGTAGCGAATCTCCTCCCAGCGCATCGGTTCCAGCGGCTGCACATGTTCGCTGTCCACGAGCACATAGCGGTAGCCCAGCCGCCGGAGCAGTGGAATCAGCTCCATGCAAAAACCCATTTCCGGCGGCCAGAAGCCGGAAAATTGTTCGCGCCAGAAGAGGTGCCGGCCGATTCCCCGCCACCGCGCCAGTTGCTCCTCCCAATCGGCCGCCGGGATGAGCGGCAGCACCGGATGATAATAAGCCGTGCCGAGGATCTGGAAAATATTCCGGTTCTGCAGGTGCCAGAGCAGGTCGCCGCATTTGACGATGCCATAAACCCGCTGCTGGAATTCCGGGTTGGCGAGGATTTCCAGCAGCGTGCCGGACAGGGAAAGATGGACGCGCGCCACGTCTTCAAACGGCCAGAGCGCGCGCGGCATACGGTCAAGGGCATAAAGAATTTCCCGCGCCTCCCACTCGTGATCCCGCAGCAGGGCGTCGAGATTGCCCGCCGGCTGGTGTAGATTCAAAACGAGGGCATGAAAGATTTCGCTCATAACAAGGGAGGCAAGGCGGCGCCCGGACCGGCCGCCACCATGGGCAGCTGGCGCGGTGTCTGGTGCGAACCCGGCGTGGCGGGCGCCGCCGGGAGCGATTCA
Source organism: uncultured Verrucomicrobiae bacterium (assembly GCA_963789055.1). Classification (GTDB taxonomy): domain Bacteria; phylum Verrucomicrobiota; class Verrucomicrobiia; order Limisphaerales; family UBA11358; genus UBA11358. The sequence continues at coordinate 129,412 of CAWBJE010000001.1, forward strand.
TTCCACATCTGCAACAACGCGTCGCGCGCCTGATTCAGGAGTGACGGCGGCTGCGGCCATTGTTCGAGAATCATCGAGCCGGAAAAGCGGCGCTGTTTCAGCCGCTGGATCACCCCGCGCACACCCGCATCGTCGCGCGCCGCCGGGCCGGTGAACAGCGGCAGGTGGCTGTCGGCGTCGCCCCAATTTTCATGGAGGTGCAGATGAATGATCGGGACGTGCGGCGAGAGCCGGTCGAAATAGCCGAGATAATCATTGCGGGTGGCGGGGCAGAGATTGGCGTGGCCGAGGTCGAAGCACATGCCCACGCCGCCGGTTCGGGTCAAATCCAGGTCCCGCAGGTGCGCAAACAGTTCGTTGAATTGTTCCGGCGGATAGAGCGGGGTGTTTTCAATGGCCAGTTGCAACCCGGTGCCGGCCAGGAGCTGGATCAGCCAGGTGATGGATTCGACGTACGCTTTCAGGCCGTTCTCGGCCTGCAGATGAATATTCAGCAGCGCCGCGCCCAGGTCGCGGACCAGTTCGACATCCTTAAGCAACCCGGGCCGCCATCCCGGCTCCAGCGGATTGGCTTCCAAGCGCGCATGCACCGAAAGCCGCACGCCTTGCGCTTCCGCGGTCTTCCGAATGATGCGGCGTTGCACCCGGCTCAAATCGTCCTCCGCCCAACCGGCGCCCGACGGCTTCTTGTCGGGGAACCATTCGAAGGCGTCGAAGCCGGCCGCCAGCGCGTACTCGAACGGCTGCATCAGCGCGCCGGCCGCGCAGGCAGTCTGGTTGCCAATGCAAATGGAGCGCGATTTACGCATGGCCCGCTCCCGCCTGCAGACGCGTTTGCAACAGAAAATATTTACCTCCGGCAAAAGCGCCTTCGATGTCCTGTGCCGACTCCAGCGCCGACTCGACGGCCAGGCCGAGCCGCGCGACGGCCTCGAAAAGGCCGTTTCGGAAGTTTTCATCCCACACCAATGGTTCCTCGGCATAATCCAGTCGCGTCCAGCGCGGCGGCGGCAGCAACACGCTGTTGTACAGGCCCGCCCCCGCGTAACCCGCCAAATCCTCGCCATTGGAGTCGGACCGGAAAATCAGGCCGCCGCCATACCATCCGGCGCTTTTGCTGGGGAACGAAACCAGTGTCGGGAGTGTGGTGTTTTTGTTCCAGATAAAGCCCAATGCCCGGCCTGGATGATTGCCGACCAGCGTTTCGCCCAGGCCGGGGACGACCTCGGCATAGAGCTCGTCGTGGTTCCCGGTGGACGGATTGGTGGTGTGGATGACAAAGGCATATTCGGCCTCAATCACCGGTTGAATGAGCACGGCCATGAACAGGTGCCGGTGCGGGATGCCCATTTTATTCCGGCTGAGCACGGCGCGTTCGTTCCATTTTGAGGCCCAGACCTGTTTGATGCACCGCCACGCTTCGGCCTCATCTTTCGGCCAGGCCAGCCCGGCGCGCGGCGAAGGTTTCGCGCAATTCGGTCAACAATTCCGTCGGCGCCGCCAACACCTGGATTATTTCACGCAATTGCGTGAGTGTTTTTGCGTCGGAGGAATCGTCCTCCAGATTCCGGGTCAGTTCCTCATATTGCCGCGCCGCCGGGCGGTTGGCCGCCAGCGACAGCACGTGCTCAAACACGCCAAAAGGCAAGGCCACCGAAGGCGGAAGACAAATCCACTCCGGCAACCGGCCGCGGAGCTGCGCCAGATGGCATGATTTTCCACCGACAATCTTTTCGTTGAATTCGTTCCATGGTCACCGCGTAGCGGGTGAATTTGGGTGGTTTGACGACAGCCAAGGTGCGGCGGGGGCGGGCCGGCGCGGTGGTTGCAGGCGCAATGGCTTTCTCATACCACACGTCGCCGGCCGGTGTCACTTCAAGGCGTAATTGTTGTCCGCGCAAAGATTTCAAGTGGTCCAGTGTGGGCGGGTCGGAGCAGGAAGCAAAGAGGACCTGCGCGTTGCGCGCGCGAACGGCCACATGCGACACCAGATCGGTCACGTCGGGAGCAATCACGGCGACAACCTTTTCGGGAATTTCCTCGTCGCCCATCACCCGGTCCGTGACCACCACCGTTGGCTGGTCAAGGGTGCGGCCCTGGACGGTTTGCAACGCGGGGGTGACTTCAACCCGCCCCGTCCCGCTGCCGCGGCTGACAATCTGCCACGCGCCGAGCCGCGCCGTCTGGCGCAACTGGCGGTCAAGCTGATGGAGGAGCATTGAGAGCGCGAACCCGAGACTGCTGCCGCGAACGACTTCCTCGCTGAACAGCGTAATCGTCCAGTTGTTCCGCGTTGAAACCGCGGCCGAGGATATTCGGCCTTCGGCTGGAGCAACTGATAGAACCGGTCCGTCCAGTCGCTCAAGGCGCGGCCGATGCGGTCGGTGACCGATTTGGCGTGAAGCGACCACGTAGCGGTGAAGCGCGGCACGGTTTGCAGCCGTTCCCAATGACGCAGGCACGCGGCCAGTTCGACGTCTTCGTGCGATAAGATCACATTTTCCAGAACGCAGCCGGTCAGATCCGCCAGCGGTTCACCGCCCAGACGCAGGTGGATGTTGCGTTCCACCACGACCCGCACCAGTTGTTCGAGGGCAAGGTCCAGATAGAGCAACGGGCGCAGACCCTCGCCGCTGTTCAACAAATGTGACACCCGGCGGCGAACTTCGGTAATTTGTTTCACCAGCGGGACCAGCGCCTCGGCCGGGTCGTTGCGATGATCCCACACGTGGGCCAGCAATCTTTGAGTGTCCCCGTCCAGACGGTCGCGCGCGGAATTAATGGCGGTTTCCAGGTCGGTGCCGGAGTGGATTGCTTTGAGCACGCGGAGGAAGTTATCGAAATCCCGGATCAAGGCGTCCTTCAAATAGGGCACAAAGCCCGGTTCGGTGCGGATGGGCCGCTCGAAACTCTCCAGGCGTTCGCGGGTCACGCCGCCGTCCTGCAAGGCCTGATAAAACCGGTCCAGTCGGCCGTTGCTGCGGAGAAATTCGAGATAGGCCTCGCAGATGACGATGTCGTCGGGGGTCGTATTGTTGTGGAGTTTCTGGTGCCATTCCTCCATAAAATGACCGCTGGCCTCCTTGATGTGATGCCGGTGCATGATCCGCAGTATCTCGTCGCGAATGCGCTGGCCGTCGCCGCCGCGGCCCACCGTCGCCAGCATCAGGCGGATGAACGAGCGGGCGTGGGGTTCGCTGCGATAAAGTTCCGCGAGTTTGTTCGTCAGGCGATCCTGGGCGTGGCTCAGTTCGCGCGGTTTGGTGTTGTAATTGCGCTGCCAGGTCAACTGCCGGATGGCGGAAAAGCGCAACCAGATGTAGAGCAGCGCGAACCCGCCGGTTTTGCCGCGCACCTGGTCAAGCAAATCGTAACAGAGATTGAAGCGATGCATCAGCGTCCATGAACTGGGACTGACTTCGGCCCGGATGATCCGGTCGCCCAGGGCGGCGAGGTCCGCCGCATCCAGCAGCGGTGCCGAGCGCAGTGTCGTGTGGACGGGCACATAAAAATTGCCGCCGCGATGGTTGAGCCAGCGTCCATCGCCGCCCTGCTTCAGCACGAATTGAATGCCCAGCGGCGCGTCCGCCTCGGAAAATTCCCAGATCAGTTGTTGGAAGCCATCGCTCGCCACAAACGGCGTTTCCGCCGTGTGTCCGTCCGGAAAAATCGTGCCGGGCGGTCGCAGCGATTCGGGCGGTTGCAGCCATTCATAAGGCGAACGGCGGGCGATGCCCCAATGCAACACCAGCGGACCGGGAACATCCGACAGCAACAATACGCGGTAGCGGTCCCCGGCTTTGGTCAGCCCGGCGGCCAGACGGCCGGAGTTGCCAACCTCGAACACGCGTTCCAACAGTACTTCGGCTTCACCGCACTGCGTCTTGAGCGCCGCGAGCGGCGATGACACCGGTTCCCGCGTCGGCGCGGACACGACGATCCGGTAATTCAAGCGGTCGTTGTTGTCCCAACGCTTTTCGTCAGGGAAATAGAGGACGAATTCGATGAACCCGTACGGCGTCGTCCGGACTGAGGGCTATGGCCACGCGGCTTTCACCGTTCTGTTTTTTGAACGGCGTCTGCATGGCACTGAAACCGGCGGGTGTGGTGGTACCTTCCGGCCAGAATGAGGGAGGCAGGACCTGCCAGTTGGGCTGGTCTTTCTGCCGCAGACCCCAGTGCAGCACGCAAGGCCGGCCGGTCTGCGCCCGCAACGACACTTCAATTTGCCGTTTTTCCACATGCTTTTCCACCAGTAGCTTCACGCCACTGCGCGTGGCGATGATTTCGGTCTCGCCGGCCGTTTCGGGTGCTGAAAGTAGTGAATTCATGTTCGTAAATTCATGTTCGTATCATCCATCTGGAGTCAGTAATGACTCAATCGGTAAAAGGTTTGCCGACCGACGACCGCCACGGGCTGTTTGCCTTTGGCCCAGTAAGGCCGTTCGGTTCCCCGGGTGTAATGGTTGGCGGACCCGACCAGGTCGGGCAATTGGTCCGGGGCCTGACACATTATCTGCGCCAAGCGCAGCGCCACTTGAAAACCCGGTTCTGAATGAAATTTTTGGATGAGCTGGTTCACGGACGCGCCGTTCAGGCAGGAAAACGCGTGAACGCGGCCCCGATGGAACTCCACCACCTGCAGCGGTGTTCGGTCCTTTTCCATCGCCCGCTGGCGAATGACGTCGGCGACGGCGGTCATGCCTTGCGCCCCGTCTGACCAAGCCTCGCCCATGAGCACGGCGGCGACGGCCTGCTCCTGATAGGTCTGGGCCGTCGCCGCCAGCGGCAGGCTGCACAAACAGAGGAATGTGGGAAACCAGTTCATTTGTTCCGATTGACAAAAACGATAGTCGCCAGCGGCGGGAGCGTCAGGTTGACGGAGTGGGGGCGGTAGTGGCATTTGATGGGTTCGGCGGTGACGCCGCCGCAATTTCCCTGGCCGCTGCCGCCGTATTCCCGGGCGTCGCTGTTCAGGATTTCCTGCCAGAAACCGCCGCGGGGAACGCCCACCCGATAGTTGCGGCGGACCGACCGGGGTGAAGTTGAACACGGCCAGGACCAGATCGCCGCCGGCGCTCGCCTTGCGGATGAAACTCAGCGTGGTGTTTTTGGCGTCCTGATAATCAATCCACTCGAAGCCGTCGGGGCTGAAATCCAGTTCGTGCAGGGCTGGCTCGGCCCGGTAGACGCGGTTGAGGTCGGCAACCCATTTCTGCACGCCGGCATGGAACGGCTGATTCTCCACGTGCCATTCGACGCTCGATTCGTGGTTCCATTCCGGCCATTGCGCCAGTTCATCGCCCATGAACAACAGCTTCTTGCCGGGCTGGGCGAACATGTAGCCGTAAGAGGAGGCGCAGGTTGGCGTATTTCTGCCATTCGTCGCCGGTCATCATGCCGAACAGCGAACCTTTCCCATGCACCACCTCGTCGTGGGAGAGCGGCAGGACGTAATTTTCGCTGAAGGCATACACCATCCGGAAGGGAAGTTCGCCGTGATGATATTTCCGGTAAATCGGCGGCCGCTTGAGGTAGCGCAGCGTGTCGTGCATCCAGCCCATGTCCCACTTCATGTCGAAACCCAGCCCGCCGGCGTAAACGGGCCGCGAAACTTTCGGCCAGGCGGTGGATTCCTCGGCGATGGTCAGCACGTCCGGATGCTTCGGCGATGGATTTCCGTGTTGAGTTCGTGCAGAAACTCGATGGCTTCCAGGTTTTCGCGTCCGCCATGCCGGTTGGGAATCCATCCGCCCGGTTTGCGGGAGTAATCCAGATAAAGCATGGAGGCCACGCCATCAAGCCGCAAGCCGTCCACGTGATACTGGTCGAGCCAGAACAGCGCGCTGCTGATCAGAAAGCTGCGGACCTCGTTGCGGCCATAGTTGAAAATGGCGCTCTTCCAATCGGGATGAAATCCTTTGCGCGGGTCGGCGTGCTCGAAGAGATGCGTGCCGTCGAAATAGGCCAGGCCGTGGCCGTCGGCCGGGGAAATGCGACGGCACCCAGTCCAGAATGACGCCGATGCCCTGCTGGTGCAGATGATCCACGAGAAACATGAAATCCTGCGGCGTTCCGTAGCGGCTGGTGGGCGCGAAATAACCGGTGGTTTGATAACCCCAGGAACCATAGAACGGATGTTCGGTGACCGGCAGGAATTCCACGTGCGTGAAACCCATGCCGCTGTGACGTAATCGGCCAGTTGCGGCGCCAGTTCGCGCTAGGTCAACGAGCGGTTGCCTTGCTCCGGCACGCGCCGCCAGGAGCCGGGATGCACTTCATAGATGGCGATGGGGGCATCCGGCTGCGTTGCGCCTGCCTGCGTTCCGCCATCCAGTCACCATCGCCCCAATCGTATTTCAAATCCCATACCACCGATGCCGTCCGGGGCGGCGTCTCGCTCAGAAATGCAAAAGGATCCGCCTTGTCCATGGCGTGGTTCTGGCAGTTGGAAATGACGTGATATTTGTAACGCGCATCCTCTTTCACGCCGGGCACGAAACCGTGCCAGACGCCCGACTGCGGTGTCAGATTGATCGCCTGGCCGTTTTTGTCCCAGTGGTTGAAATCACCGATGACCTGCACCAGCTTCGCGTTGGGCGCCCAGACGGCGAAATAAGCGCCAGATTCTCCATTCACCGAGCACAAATGCGCCCCCAGCTTTCGGTAAGCCCGGCATTCCCGTCCCTGCAAAAAGGCGTCAATGTCACCACCGGAGAACAGCGGTTTGTCCTGGCCGAAGCTGGGCGGCTCAGATGGAGCGAACGGTGAACCGGCGGTTCGTTCGGGCAAGGACTCGATGGTCGTCGTTGGATAGGTCAACAGCTTCATGACTGATAGCAATGCTCGGTTTTTTCCGCGATGACGTCCCAGTTGAACACGGTCTCGGCGGCCCGCCGGCCGTTGCTTCCCATCCAGCGCGCCCACTCGAAATTCGTGAACAACGTTCCCAAGCCCCAGCCCACCGATTCCGGCGTGGCATAAACCTTCAGTCCGGTGACGTTGTGCCAGATGAACTCGCTCGGGCCGCCGTTTTGCGACGCGACCACCGGTTTGCCCGCCGCCCAGCCTTCCAGGGCGCTGATGCCGAACGGTTCGTTGCGGCTGGGCATGCAGACCACGTCGCAAGCCTTGTAAAGGTCAACCAGCGCCCAGCCGTTGTGATAACCCAGGAACCGCGTGGCGTGGGCGACCCCCAGTTGTTGCGCGCGCCGTTCCAGATCGCCGCGCAGGTGGCCGTCGCCGGCAAATACAAACTTGGCGTTGGGATAATATCGCAGCAATCCCGGCACGGCTTCCAGCAGCAGGTCCGGTCCCTTCTGCACGCACAATCGGCCGCTGAAAAGCACGGTCGGGTCCACCGGACCGATGCCGTAGCGGCGTTTGACGCCGCCGGGATCAAGGTAACCGTCGAATTTGTGAACCGGCACGCCGTTGTGGATCGCCCAGCATTTCCAGTCCGGAAGGTTATACATCCACATCAACTCGTTCTTGAGCGCGCCGCTCACGGCGATCACGCGGTCGGCGCAATAGGTGCCATGCCGTTCATGGTCCCGAATGCGTGCCGACGTGCCGCCCCAAAAGTTGTTTCCGCATCGCCCATATTCCGTCGAGTGCATCGTGAGCACCGCGCGATGATCCCGGCGCGTCTGCTTGATCCAAACCATCGGCGTTGGACGCCAGCCAGTCGTGCGCATGAACCACGTCGAAATGGCCGATGTAATCCTCCGTCTGGAAAAAGTGCCAGACAAACGACCGGCACATTTCCTGAATTTCGTCCACGAAATTACGATTCAAATTATGGGGGCAATAGTGGTACCACACCCCATCAATCCGGTACACGCCTCCGCTGCCGTAGCCCGGCCGGGTGAAGACATGCACCTCGTGACCGCGCCGTTGCAGCGCTGCTGCCAGTTCCGTCACGTGCGCGGCGATTCCGCCTACTGCTTGGGAGTGCAAGCGTTTCCCATGAAAACATCGCTATTTTCATCGTACTGTCCTCCTTTCATCTGCTGTCAACGGCCCGGCAACTCGTCGTCACCGGGCAACCTGCCCGCTCCACTCCCGTCCCTGCACCATTCAAAAACACCACAAACCCCACCGGCCCCCAAAAGCGCCGCCGCGCCCGGCTCAAGGCGTCGGCTTGCTGGCAACCGCGCCCACTTGACGAACGGCATTGAAGCCGCCGAAAGGGTTCGAAACGCGGACCGTGCATTCCGGGTCGTCCGCCCATTGGCCGTCCACGATGAACCGGTAATGATGGGTGCCAGGCATCAGGACGACGTTGGTCTTCCAGACCCCGCCGGTCTCCCGTTTCATGGCAATGGCCTCGTCCTTCCAATGGGTGAAATCGCCCGCCAACTGCACGCTCAACGCATCCGGCGCGGTGAAGGCGAATGACTGTTTTTGCCCGTTGCTGCTTTTAAAATTTGTTTTCTTTGGCATAATCTTTTCTTTCTAATGTTGTTGATTCGACGCCCTATTCAACGTTCTATGCGGGAATAACCTGCACTTGGTTACAGGACCCGAACCCGATCCATCTCAAAATCCATGCTTGCGCGTGAAGGCCAAACTGGGGGGTTCATGCCGGGTCCGACAGCGTTAACCACCTCCACTCGGGGAACTTTGCTCCCCGCCGTGGAGCCTGGCAATAACGAGTTGTTCACCATATATTCACCGTTTGTTCGCCGCCCCCGATTCCACCTGCGGCGGCTTCACTTGACGCCCCACCGCAGGTGTCGGTTTCCTCCACCTCCTCGGTTTTTCCCGATGCAAGGAATGATGGTCTCGCTCAGGCCGCAATTACTGTCCTACCTTGCTGTCAATGGTCAAACCGTTGAAACAGAGCACTGGCTCCCAGGCTCAACAGCCCAACCAGAATCAACGTCATGGGCACCATGCCGATGATGGCAAGGATTCCCAGCACGATTGCCGCCAGTCCAACGAGCATGTGCCCGCCGGTTCCCACAGCCACCACGGCACCGGGCGCGTTTTGCGGCGGTACCTGGACCTGCAATTGGACCGGCCAGATCAACCGCGAGACCGCCCCGCCTCCCAACAGGAGAGTCGCTCCAAAAACGAGCACGGCTGCTGCGAGCAGGGTGTCCGGCAGGGCCTGGAACAGACCCAGGATGCCCAGAACGATCCCGGCCAGCCCGCCGAAGAATTCGGCGGTAACACCACCACTCAATTCCTGGGCTTGTCTTTGGTTTGCGCCATGGGAAGGCAGCCGGCGCCAGGTCAGGCCGGCCAATCCACCCTCCATCAGAATAACGGCGCCGATCACAATCGTGGCTATGGCCGCCATGTCACTGGTCATAATCCCCGCCAACCCGATGACCGCCAGGACGATGGCCCCAATCGCGCCGATACCCTCCGCAACGGAACTGCCTGCCATCCCGCTCAAAACCGATTCCGATGGGGGATCGTGAACTGCTTGTACTTCAGTTGTATTCATTGTCTTTTCTCCTTTCACTCATTGTTCTCTTGGTTCACAGCGGCAGTGACACTGTATCCGCCACCTGCCGCTTTAAATTTTCTCATCTCATCTGCAGGACAACGAACAGACTGCCGCCCGGTCGCGCGATCCGCAGCAGCACCTGGCTCTTGTCCTTCGCCCGGGCCAGCGCTTTTTCGAGCGCGTCCACGTCGGCCACCGGCTGGCGATTGGCCTCTATAATCACATCGCCTTTTTCCAGACCCGCCACCGAGGCCAGGCTGCTTTCATCCACATCGGTGATGACCACGCCCTGTTTTACGGCCACATCCAATTGCTTCGCCAGGTCCGGGGTGAGGGTTTGAACGCTCAGTCCGAGCCGGGACAACACATTGGCACCCGTTTCCGAGGATGCCGCCGCGGTCTCCTCGCCCAGGGTGCCGACCGTCGCGTCGATGGTTTCCGGCTTGCCGTTGCGCAGGATTCCGACTTTAACTTTGGTTCCCGGCCGCGTGTTGGCCACGAGGTTGCGCATTTGCTGGACACTGGTAATATCGCTGCCGTTATAACGGACAATAATATCGCCATTCTTGATGCCCGCCTTTTCGGCGGCCGAGTCCTTGTTCACCTGGCTGACCAGGACGCCCTGCGGCTCGGTCAAGCCAAATTGTTTGGCCAGGTCCTGATTCATCTCCTGAATGATCACGCCCAATTGACCGCGGACGATTTTTTCGCCTTTGATCAGCTTGGGCAGCATGGTTTTGATCAGATTGCTGGGAATGGCGAAACCCACGCCCGCAAACTGGCCGACATCGGTGGCGATGGCGCTGTTCATGCCAATGACCTCACCCCGCATGTTGACCAGCGGACCGCCCGAATTGCCCGGGTTGATCGCGGCGTCGGTTTGCAGGAAATCTTCGTAATCGGTGATGCCCACGGCGGAACGGCCGGTGGCGCTGATGATGCCCTCTGTAACGGTTTGCAAAAACCCGAACGGCGCGCCGACGGCCAGAACCAGGTTCCCGACCCTCAGGGCATCCGAGTCGCCGAGAGTGATGGTGGGCAGATTATCGGGCACGTGTCCCTTGATCCGTATCACGGCCACGTCGGTCTTCGGATCGGTCCCGACGATTTCGGCCTCGAAGGTCCGTTTATCGGCCAAACGGACCTTGATATCATCCACATCGCGGACGACATGAAAGTTGGTGAGAATATGGCCTTCCTTGTCGAGAATCATGCCGGAACCCATCCCGTGCTGCTGGCCGTGGTATTCGCGCGGCTGGGGCATTTGCGGAACTTGTCCGCCGAAAAACTGGCGGAAGAAATCATTGCCGAAGGGGAAACCCGGGTCGGTCAAGGTTATGTTTTTCTCCGAGTAGACGCTGACGACCGCCGGCTTCACATGCTCGGCTACCATGTTGAACGCCCGGCCCAATTGCTCCGCCGGCGCCACCACCGCCGGATCTATTGGGCCGGCTTTGAGTGCGTCGGTTCCGGGGTTTTGTTCAGCCGCGACCAGCACGATCAAGCCGGCGGCTACGAACGAGGCAATTCCTATTGCCACGCCGGCGGCCTTAACTTTGTCTGTCAATTTCATAATCATCAATATCCTTCCCGCCATTTTACCGGTTCAGTTTAGCGCCGGTGGGTTGGCAAGCCGATTCACCCGCGGCGGCTTCCCTTAACGCCCGCCGCCGCAGGTGTCGGTTACCTCCACCTCCTCGAACGTTTTCCGTTCGGCCTTCACGCCTTGGGAATGGTGATGAGCAATTCATGGTCTTTGCGCTCGATCTTCAAATGATCCGCTTTCACCGGTGTGGGAAGCTGGATGGTTTGTTCATACTGGCCCCATTCGGTGACGCTGGTGGCCGCCGTGTTCTTGCCGGAAGTTTCGGTGTTTTTATTACTGACCTGTACTTTCAACGTCTGGTTGCCCTCCAGGCTGACATTGACATCCGAAGCCTTGGCGTCGGGCAGGAAGGCGCGCACTTCATATCGGTCCTTCAGATCCTGCACATTGAGCGAGTAAGAATAACCCGGATTTTCCTGCAGGTAGTTGAGCTGTGGTTCCATTCGGAACCGGTCGGACATCTGGTTGAGCATCTGGTCCATCTGCATTTGCAGGTTGCGGATTTCCTGGAAGGGATTCCATTCGGCCGGGCCGGTTGCATTCAAGCCGGGCGCCGAAGCGGACGCCATCTGGCTCGCCGGGGTTTTCGCCGTTTCCAGGCCGGTGGAGTTTCCCGCCCGGGATTTCGTTACGGCCAGTCCAATCAACACACCAATCGCCAGCGTGATTACACCCACGATGACGGTTGTGGTTTTTTTGGTGGTTCGGGTTGTTTTGCTGTCATCAGTGTTCATAATTTTCAGTCCTTTCTTTTGCAAGTCCCGCCAACCACGCAGCTTATCGTGGCAGCCTTGAGTTGGTAGGGATTTTTTTGTTTTCAATTTGTGCTGACGAGAGAGGCCACCACAAAGGAGGAGGCCCGCTCTGCCTTGTGCCTGGTTCAAAATGCCTGGTTTGCTTTACAAACACGGGCACTTGCCACGTCACCCGAAAATCTTTCACAAAGGATATTTTAAGTTTTTGTGGAAGATTTTCCCCAGCTTCGCTGCCGGACCTCCTTTGCCGTTTCCGGGATTTCCCAGCGCGACCGGGTGCAGCCGGCGCCGGGGTGTTGAACGGCGACGAAGCTTGAACCGAGGGGTGAGCCGCTCGCGATTGATTGTTCAACGTGGTTTTCATTTCAACTTACGGCGATGAGTGACACCGGTTCATCGTGATCGTCCCGTGCCGTGCCGGTGGCGTGCAAATCCAGCGTTGGCTCGCCGTCTACCAGGAACCTGTATTGATGGTGGCCGTGGGGCATCAAGATCTGGATATACCACCAGCCATCCTCCCGCCGCGTCATGAGAATGGGATGCCAGTGATTGAAATCACCCGTCAGCTGAACGGTTTTTGCCTCGCGTGCGAAGCAATAAAAATTGATCGGCTTGATGGAATTTTTGACGGAATAAATTCCGGTACCGGGTTGATCAAGTGTCGTGTTCATAAAATAAATTTTTCGGTTGATGCTTTCTTTCCGGGGAACTTCGAACCGGCGCACAGCCTGGTCCCGGTTGATTATTCAGCGTGGTTTTCACTCCGTGTCTCCTTTTGCCATATCACTAGTTGATCGATTTTTATTTATACCGGGCGGCGATCCATCAGCCTGTATTCCTTTCAATTTCCTCGCACCTTGAGCCAGTTGACCACCTCCAGAGCACCCCCTTTGTGGGCATCCTGGTCCGCCTCATAATATCCAACCCAGGTTCCGACCTTTCCGGTCAGTTTGGCCACACCGTTGTCAACCTTGACGGTGATGTCGTCCCGGTGGACAAAGGGGCTCCAGAAAAACTCGTGTTCAATGTCTTTTTTAATCTGATCGTCACTCTGGGGGAGCGGTGGCACGAAGCTCCCGTAACCATAGGGCGGCCCGTATGTCCCGAAATCGTAGGACGGCCCGAGCGTTTCGAAATCGTAGTAAGGTTGGTTGTAATAAAAAACGTCGGGTTCCGACTCGACCTTGAGATGGTTGCGAATCACCAGCACGCCTTTGGTACGCGAGGCAACGTCCTGCGCTTCCGCCCGTTGCCGGGGGGAATCCACCCACCCATTCAGATAGGCGATATGATTGAAAACCGCGGCTTCGATTTGAACGCCCGTTAGGAGCGGATCCCAGTGCAACGCCGCCTGCAAACCCTTTTGCGTGTCGGCATCGCCGGGCAGATTCAAAGCGGGCCGCACCGACAATACATCGTCCACGCGGGACACCCCAACGATATCTCTGGCATCGCGGCCGGCGGCGTCATCCGCTTTCCTGTTCTCGACCACGCCATCGAGAATGACCGCGCCCTTTTCCACGGTGATATTGATCATTGAAGTGTATGGCGAAACCCGCGGATCCATTCGCAGTGACGCCTCCACGGCTTTCTTGATTTCAATGTCAGACCGGGCGGCTTTGGTGATCCGGCGCTTTAAATTTTCACGGGCCAGGGGATTGATTTTCACTCCCGCGTCATCCACTGACAGCACGCCGTTGACCCAGGCATCCGAGTACACCCGTGACCTTTCGACGACGCTCCCCACCTCGCCGCTTAAGGTGACTTGGCCATCCTTTACCGCCACCCGGATCGGATAACCCGTCGTCCAGACGTCCCAATCAAGAACCGCCTGAATGTCAGCGGAAACTTCCGCGTCGGTCCGCTTTTGGGCGTAGTTGATGGTCAGGTTGTTGCGGACACCCTTGATCCCGCTGACCCCTTCGGCGACGCGTTGCGCGAGTTGGCGTTCTGCCTGCGACCCGACAACTCCGGTGAGGGTGGTCACCGCGCCGTTAACGGTGGCTGAAATTTTGTAAGGTTCCGTTGCCGGATCGTTCAGCAGCGCCATCAGAATGTCCTTGCGGATGTCTTCGTCCGGACGCGTCTCCGGGGTGAGGGAAATCTGATCGCTGACGCCCAGCACGCCGCGAACACTTTCGGCGATGTTAACCGCCAGCCGTTTGGCGAGGATATTGTCCACCGAGCCCGACAGGGTAACGATTCCCCGGCTGGTGCTGACGTCCACGGAGTTCAGCAGGACCCCCTCTTCAGAACGCAAGTCCGATTTGACAGCGGAAGTAATGGTGCTGTCGTTGAAGAATTGTTTCGCCGCGGTTGCGTCCGGCGCAGCCATAAAAACGATCAAGCCCACCGCGACCACAGGCAACAAACCCAGTCGTCCGATTCCATGCGTCACCGGTCCGGTTGCTTTATTCGATTTTAACGTTTTCATTGGCCATCTCCCTTTCTTTTTTACGCCCGGCGCCCGAGCTGGACTTCGGGGCGGTAAAAATTCGTTCAATCACTTCCAGCAGATGTGGTGTATCGAGTGGTTTTTCCAAAAAAGCGGTGGCGCCCTGGCGGAAGCATTCGGCTTTGACGTCGGGACTGCCAAAGGCAGTAAGAACGACGACCGGCAGATTGGGAACCAGGTTGTGAATGGCGTACACTCCCGTGATGCCGGTCACGAACGGCATCCGCAAATCTGTAATGACCAGATCGACCTGTATTTTCCGGTCGGTCAGAATTTCAATGGCTTCTCCCGCCCAGGAGGCGCAGGTTACCACACACCCTTCGCCACTTAACACCTTCTCGAGTGCCCGCAGCATCCGTACGTCGTCGTCGATTACCAAAACCGATTTATTGCGGAGTTGTTTCATCATCGGGAATACTGCTTTGCAGGGACGATGCCAGAACCGGAAGTCCGTTTGGAAATGCTTGATGCTAAACAGATTTAACCGGGAAAGACCGTTTGCTTCGATTTGCCAATCCGGTCTTCTGTGCCAGTGTGGCAGTCGGCAGGCTGCCATTCTGGCCGAACTCCTCAACGGCCAAGGTCGGAGAAATGCCGGTACATCGTGCGCGGCGGAATGCCGAGCAGCCGGGCCGCCTTGAGCTTGTTGCCCGCGCATTGTTCGACCGTGGCCTGCACGAGTTTTCGGGTCGCCTCGTCCACCGTTGTGCCGATGGGAATGGAAACGTTGAAACCGTCCCGCGCCGGCGCGGTTGCCGTGTTGGCCGGGGTGAGCGCAAACGTAAAACCGGTGATAGTATCGCCGCCGGCCAGGGCCACGGCGCGCTGGATGACGTGCTCCAGTTCACGGACGTTGCCCGGCCAGGGGTGGACCCGTAATTGTTCCTGCGCTGACGGAACAATGGTATGAACGTCCTTGCCCATCTCCGCGGAAAATCTTCCGAGAAAATGTCCGGCCAGCAGCAGGATGTCGTCGCGCCGCTCACGCAAAGACGGCAGAAAAATCTGTACCGTGTTGATCCGGTAATACAAATCGTGCCGGAATTTTCCTTCCACCACGGCCCGGGGAATATCCGCATGGGTGGCACAGAGCAGGCGCACATGGACCTGGCATTCCTTCGTGCTGCCCAGCCGCTGGAAGCGCCCGTCCTGCAATACCCGGAGCAACTTGGCCTGCAACTGCGGACTCATCTCCGCGATTTCGTCCAGCAGCAACGTGCCGCCGTCGGCCAGTTCAAACTTGCCGGGTCGGGCGGCGTTGGCTCCCGTGAACGCGCCCCGCTCATGGCCGAACAGTTCGCTCTCCAGCAGGGTTTCGGGTATCGCCGCGCAACTGATTTTCAGCAACGGTTTGTCGCTCCGGTCACTCAGGTGATGAAGCGCATCGGCGGCGATTTCCTTGCCGGTGCCGCTCTCGCCCTGGATGAGCACGTTAACATCCGTCGGGGCAATCCGCCGGATGAGTTGTTTGACGGATCGCATGGCCGGACTGTCACCGATGAGCGCTTCCACGCCGCGCTGTTGCCGGAGCTGGTGGCGAAGCTGGCGGTTCTCGCTGCTGAGCCGCTGCTTCTCAAGGGCCTTGGCCACCGTTTTGAGCAGCGCAGTGCTGTCGAGCGGTTTTTGGATGAAATCATAGGCGCCCAACCGCATGGCTTCGACCGCCTGCTCGATGCTGCCGTGCCCGGTAATCATCACTACTTCGGTCTCGGGCAGAAGTTCGCGCGCCTGCTTGAGCAGACCAATGCCGTCCCCGTCCGGCAGTCGCAGATCGCAGATCACCAGCGCGAAACCGGCCTGTTTCATCTGTTCCAGCGCTTCGCCGCCCGACGCGGCGCCGGTGACGTGGTAGCCGGTGCCGGACAGGACCTTGCCGGCAGCGATGCGCAACCGCTCGTCATCATCCACCAACAGAATATGTTTATCGGCGGTCATCAGGTTTTCTCCTTCAGCGGCAGGACCAGGGTGAAGGTGCTGCCTTTGCCGACGGCGCTTTCACATTCGACATGACCGCCGTGTTCGATGGCAATCTGCTGGACGAGCGCCAATCCCAAGCCTGTGCCTCCCGGTTTGGTGGTAAAGAACGGCACGAACACCTGCTTGAGCTGTTCCTCGGTCATGCCCTTGCCGTTGTCCGTCACCCGCAAACGCGCCCGCCCGCCTTCCCGCCAGGTTCCGACGGTCAACTCACCGCCGCCCGGCATGGCTTCCAGGCTGTTGCGGATCAAATTCAAGGTGGCCTGCCACAGTTGTCCCCCATCGGCGCTGATGGTCGGCAATGCCGGGTCGAAATGCGTGCGTATTCTTGTTTTGGCCCGCTCAAATTCGCCATTCATGAACGCCAGTTTCTGGTCGAGCAATTCGTTCAACGCCAAAGGCTGCCGCCGCGGCTTGGGCAACCGCGCAAATTGCAGATAGTCTTCAATCACGCGCTGAATGCGGTGAACCTCTTCGCGGATCTCGTCCACCAGCACGCGGCTCTCGTCGGTCGGATGGCCCCGGCCTTCGGCCAATTGATTGATCTCCTTCTGGATAAGGTCCAGGTTCAGGGTGATGGAGCCGAGCGGATTGCGGACTTCATGGGCCACTTCGGCGGCCATGGTGCCCACCATCGCGAGTCGTTCCGCCTGGAGCTTGGCAATTTCCAGGCGTTTGCGTTCGGCAATTTCCGCCTGCAGTGCCGCCGTCCGCTGTTGAACGACTTCTTCGAGGTGAAAATGCGCCGTTTGAAATGCGCTAAGCAAATAAACCACCACCGCATAGAGCACCAGCAACATCAGCGCATTCCAATACGGGATTTCCCAATAGACGTAGGGGTAGCCCGTCGTGACTTCGGCTGCCAACCAGACAACAACCCCAATCACCGCCAGCGTCAATCCCGCCCGCCGCCCGGCCATCCAACTCGCCCAGCATATCGGGATCAAATAAAATGCCGAGATGTGGATTTCGCGCCCGCTAAAGTAATCAAAAGCGCCAATTGCCAGTATCAACACCAAGGCAACTGCCATGACAACCGGTTTGGGCAACGACAGCCATCGCCGGTGCAACTGGCTGCTGAAACCAATGAATTGCACGGTAGTTTGACAAAATAAGGCATCGTTTGTTCGAGCATGACCGTCGTGGCTCGCGGCGCGCCGGGCAGTTCGCCTCCCGGTTTTGTCGCGAATGAACTGGGGATAAAAGACTTGCTCGGTTGCCCCGGCTAATCGGATGAGGCCATCCCGGCCATCGCTCCAGCTTTTCTCCGCGCGCGGGATCAACTGAATCTGAAATGCGCAAAGTCCGCGTGGCCGGACGGCTTTTCCCCGGCTGCGGACACGCAGAACAGTCCGACCTTGGCGCCAATCCAAACGCCCTGGCGGGCGGTGAAAGCGTTGCCCAGCGGCGAAAAATTCTCCCCGTCGCGGCTGTAGCTGAACTGGCACCGGGCGCCGCTGTCGACTTCCACGCGTAAAAAGATGGAATCGCCTGTCCATTCCATTTCGGTCTCGATGACCTCGGCGCTCCCCTCCCGCGCGTCTTTGCCGGTGGCCCGGAGCAACCGAAAATCCACCACCGTTCGCTCCACCGCGAGATACGAATAATCCAGGCCCATCATGATGAGCCCGGCTTTCGTACCAACGGCCAGTTCGCTGAAGTCCAGTTTTGTCGTGGCGGTGAATTTTTGCGCGGGCAGTTTTTGCAGCAGCAAATTCGGAACGGGCCAGAGATTTTTGGCGTTTTGTGGCGGAGGAATGGCAAACAACCGCAACCGGTTTTTCCGCGCCGAGAGCGAGAACCATTCTTCCGAGAAATTCGCCTGCCATTGCCATTGCCGGCCAAGGGTCGGGGATTCAAATTTGTCACTGGTTTGCGGAATGGCAACCGGCGAGCCATGACCGATACCCGGTTTGGGGCAGTGCAAAACCGGTTCGCCGACGCCGTTGCCGTCCAGGTCCCGCCCCATGATTGGCCAGCCGTCCTTCCAGATGACCGGCTGGAGGTGAACGATCCGCCCATAAATTCCCGTGTCCTGGAAATGCAAGAACCACCATTCGCCGTTGGGCAGGTCAATCAGCGCGCCCTGGTGCGGCCCGTTAATGGCGGTGCGGCCTTGTTCCAGCACGACTTTATCTTCGTACGGGCCGTAAATATTCCGCGCCCGCAAGGCAGCCTGCCATCCGGTTTGCACGCCGCCGGCGGGCGCCAGGATGTAATACCAGCCGTCCTTTTTCAGAAACTTCGGGCCTTCGAGGGTCGGGTGCTCCTCGGGATCGTGAAAAACCATCTTCCCGTCACCGAGCAATCGCGAACCGGTGGCCGACATCGGGCGCACCCGGAGAATGTGTTTGATGCCCATGCGCGAGCCCGCGTAGGCGTGGACCAGATAAGCGTTGCCGTCGTCATCCCAAAAAGGGCAGGGGTCAATCAAACCTTTGCCTTCTTGAATCAAATGCGGCTCCGACCACTGGTCCGCCGGATGGTCGGCTGTGGTCAGGTAAATGCCCTCATCGGGCGTGGCGAAGAAAATCCAGAATTTGTCGGCGTGAAATCGGATGGACGGAGCCCAGACGCCGCAACCGTGCTGCACTTCGGCATAACGCGGATGCGGCAGGTGTTTGATGGCGTGATTAATGATTTTCCAGTTCACCAAATCCAGTGAATGCAAAATCGGCAGTCCGGGCGAGCAACTGAAACTGGACGCCACCAGATAAAAATCCTCGCCCACACGAATCGCGTCCGGGTCGGAATAATCCGCATGAATAATCGGATTGCAAAAGGTTCCGTCCTGCTGGTCGGGAATCCACGGATACCGGTACGCCGGCGTTTTCTCCGACGGTTCGTTGGGTGCGGACGCTTTCACGGGTGGTTCATCTGATTTGAACGGGTTTGATGCGCGGCACGCCCACGTGGAATATCAGCCAGGCCACCACATACGCGCTGCCGCAAATCAGCAGGATGTTACGGTAAGTGCCCTCACCCTGCAAGATGGTGCTGACCAGCCAGAAGAAACCCATGGACATCAACGACGCCAGCGTGCCGCCGAATCCGACCACCGACGCTACCGCGGGTTTGGGAAAAATGTCCGCGACGACCGTGTACATTGTGGCCGACCAGCCCTGATGTGACGCGGCGGCCAGGGCAAAAAACGCCGTCGCCAGCCACACGCTGTCCACCCGCGGCGCGAAAATCACCGGCAACGTGCAGCACGCGCACAGCAGGGAAGCCGTCTTGCGCGCGCGGTTCACCGTCCAGCCGCGCTTCAAAAACCACGCCGACAACCCGCCGCCGCCGATGCTGCCCAGGGCCGTGACGGTGTACACCACCACCAGCGGCGGGCCGAATTCTTTCAGGCTCAGATGGAATTGCTTGCTGAAGAAATCGGGCAGCCAGAAGCCGTAAAACCACCAGACCGGCCCGACGAGCACGCAGGTGCCGTAATAAGCCCACGCTTCGCGATAACCGAGCAGCTTCATCCACGGTATTTTTTGCTCCGCCGATGCCACCACGCCGCTCTTGATATGGGCCAGTTCCGCCGGGCCGACGTGCCGGGATTTTTCCGGCGAGTTGAAAAGGCTCAACCAGAAGCCCAGCCAGACCAGGTCCGTCAGGCCGAGCAGGATGAACGCCGCCTGCCAGTTGATATTCAACACAATCAACGGTACCAGCAGGGGCGCGAAAATGGCCCCGATGTTCGTGCCGGTGTTGAAAATGCCCGTGGCCACCGACCGTTCCCTGGGCGGAAACCACTCGGTCACCGCGCGAATGGCCGTCGGGAAATTGCCCGATTCACCCAGACCCAGCGCGAACCGCGCCAGGGAAAAACCGGTCACCGTGCGGCAGAGCGAGTGCGACATGGCTGCCAGACTCCAGAAAACGACCGAGCAGGCATACGCGCTTTTGGTGCCGATCCAGTTGATGAACGGCCCGAACAGTGTCTGACCGATGGCGTAGGCGGCCTGAAACGCAATGGCCATGCGGCCGTAATCCGTTTCTGTCCACTTGAACATTTCGGACAATTGCGGCTTGAGCAGGCCCAGAACCTGCCGGTCCATGTAATTGACGGTGCAGGCAAAAAAGAGGAGAGCGCAAACGACCCAGCGGAATTTTCCTGTGGATGATTGGGGTGAATCCGGCTGGCTCATGAAATTCTTTAAAATGGCGGCAATCGAAACTGCGAGAGTCTATTGCGTGGCGGATTTCAGTCAAGGCTGGCACGGGTTTTTGTTCGGATTGAATTGGTGGGGCGAGCGCCTGTCGTGCCGTAGCCTTGGCGGAGGCTGATACGCGCGAGCCGATCCGTCGGCAGGCTCGCCATCCAAACCGTCGCCATCCGCCGCTCGACAAAATTCCTTCCGCGTATCATCCTGCCACAATGGCTTTTGAATCAGATTCACCGCTCGACTCGTTGTGGAAGGAATACGGCCGGGCGTTTCAGGATTGGGACGACCTCACGCTCGCGCGCTGGCTGGCGCAAACACTCGGCCAGCTCGAAGGCCGGGTGTGGCGGCTCTCGCATCCGCTCGTCGGCGCCTACCGGCTGGCGGCGCAACTCGCCCATGACCGGCAGATCTGGTTCAAGCGCTTGGCCACGCCGCCGGCGGCTTATGCGGAATCGCCGTGCTGCCGTGCTCCCGTTCTGCCGCTGCTCACACGCGACGTGCGCGAGTCGGGCCTCATCTGCCAGCATTGCAACGAAACCCTCGTGCCCTTCGATGAAATTCCCGCCAACGTCCGCGCCGAACTCGACGCCTGGGCGCAGCAATACGAACCCGTCCACGCCGTCGCCCACTGGGATGACCGCCAACGCAAGCGCGCGAGCGATTACGACCGCGCCTGCGAAAACGCCGCGGAAGAAGCCGAAGGTTTGCTCGTGCGCGCGGGCCGCGAACTTGCGCCGAAGCTGCTGAATCTTTATCCCACCGTCATCTGGGAAGACCAGGATGAATGCCTCGAAGTGCGGCCGGAGGACGTCGCGGTGTGAACGCAACCCTCACCCCGGCCCTCTCCCGGCGGGAGAGGGAGAATCGTCGCCAGTCGGTTGCCGTATCGAAAATGCCAGTAAATTTAAGAGTTGTTCTTTGCCGTTCCCTCTCCTGGGGGAGAGGGTCAGGGTGAGGGCGAGCTCAACAAAATCCGATAGCACTGAGACGTTCCCTACCTTCGTCATGACCGTAACATGGACACTTTTCGTAAATCGTATATCGTAAATCGAAAATGATTAAATGGATATTCAAATGGCTGTTCCGGCTGTTCCTCCTGGCCGTCGTGCTCATCGCCATCCTGTTGTTGTCGTACAATTCCATTCTCCGCGTCTGGATCGAACATCGCATCCACGACCAGACCGGTTTGGAGGCGGAGATTGGCCGGTTTTCGCTCGGCCTCACCGAGCCGACGGTGACGATTCAAAACCTGAAAATCTACAATCCGGCGGATTTTGGCGGCACGTTGTTCCTCGACATCCCGGAAATCCACGTTGAATACGACCGCGCCGCCCTCGCGAAACACGAGATTCACCTCACACTGCTGCGTTTCAACCTCGGCGAACTCGACATCGTGAAAAACGAGGCCGGGCGCACGAACCTATTTTCACTCGGCGTTGCTTTGCCGATGAAGAAACCCGCCGGCGGCAAAAGCGCGGCGGAAATCAGGAAATTGACCGGCTTCGAATTCAAGTCCATCGACGTGCTCAACGTCTCGGTGGGCACGATGAAATTCATTGACCTGAAAGACCCGCGCAACGACCGCGCGCAAAAAATCGGCCTCGAAAGTTGCGTGCTGAAAGATGTGAAATCGGAGGCCGATCTGGCGGGGCTGGCCGTGCTCGTCGCGTTGCGCGGCGGGAATTTCTTCGGCTCGCTGGTGGACCTGCCCCAGCCCGGCGCGTTGCGAAATTGATTTTGCCGGGAGCGCCGGCTTCAGGCACGGCGCATTTTAGAACTGATTTTCCTGGGAGCGCCGGCGTCCCGCCGGCTTGCCGTGTCGGCGATTGATTTCAACCTGCCACCGTGACGGTGGCGCTCCCAGGGTTTCCCGCCATTGTCCGTCTGCTGTCGGAGCGCCGGCCTACGCACGGCACTTTTGGCGAAATTCCAGGTTTTGCCAATGCCGATTGGGAAATCGGCGCTCCAATTTGCCTTGGTATTTTGGTGGCAGTGCCAGGTTGTGCCAGACTCACCCAGAGCACCATTTTTTGCGATTTGTCTTTTTAACCGCAGCGGGTAAAATAACTCCATCAAAACGGCCACTTGCGTAAAATTCTGGGGCGTGCGCGGCTCGATTTCGACACCGGGACCGACGACCGTGCGCTACGGCGGCAATACGTCGTGTATCGAAGTGCGTGTCGGCGGGGAAATTATCCTGCTCGACGCGGGCACGGGGTTGCGACCGCTGGGCCAGTCGCTGCTGGCGGAATTCAAAAACCGGCCGCTTCATCTGACCCTGCTGCTGACGCACACACATTGGGACCACATCCAGGGCCTGCCGTTTTTTGGACCGATTTACAATCCCCGCTGCCAGTTGCGGATTTTGGGCTGCGAAGGCACGCGCAAAGGCCTGGTCAATGCCCTGACTGGCCAGATGGAAAGCACCTACTTTCCCGTGCCGTTTCACAAACTGCCAAGCAACATCGAAATTGAGGAACTCAAGAACTTCAACTTCAACCTCGGCCCGGTGTGCGTGCGGGCCATGCGCGCCAATCATCCCGGCCTTTGCGTCGGCTACCGGCTGCTCTCGCCTGACAGCCTGATCGCCTTTTTCCCCGACGCCGAACCGCGCGAAGGCAGCCGGGACCGGGAAATGATTGAATTTGTGCGCGACGCGGACCTGTTGATTCTTGATTCGCAATTTGACGCGGATGAATATCTGGAGCACTTGGGCTGGGGGCACGGTTGTGTGGACGACTCGGTCGCGCTCGCGCTGCAAGCCGGGGTCAAACAACTTTCCCTGTTCCATCACGACCCGGACCACGACGACAAGCGGATTGACAAGATGGTCCAGCACGCGCGCCGACTCGTGGCGAAACAGAAAGGGAAATTGAAAGTGGACGCTGCGCGCGAAGGCGCGACCATCAAACTGCCGGCAAAATTAGGTCGCTGACCGTGCAATCTTTGCCTCTAGGGACGGGCGAGAAATTCAGTTTTGAAGTGTGCGGGGCAGAAACTTAAATGCGAAACCTACTCACAACCATGAAACCGGATAGGCTGCAGAACGAGCCGTTTATTAACTGTTAGGCAGCATCAAGCGTATGCACCGAGTATTTCAATTCGCTTTGCTGGTAGCGGTTGGCGTGGTGTTCGCTGCCATGGCTGGTGAGCCTTCCTTCCGTGTCGCTTTCCTCTATTCGACAAACGATGCTGCCTCAGGTGCGCGAGGGGTATTTCGTCTCCAAAATGACCAGAAGCAAGATGTGATGATTTCAAAATCTTCGATTGAGGAATTTGATGAATCTAAGGTGGCTTGGCAGTATCTCAGTAGTGTTAATATGGAACGGAAATTGGAAAGTTCACCCGGCATAGGTATTATTTATCCGCCCGGTGCGACTCTCTTTCAGACATGGATACCACCTACAGGCGGCCTTTACAGGCTTTCGCTTGTCTGCTTTCCGCTGAATGAACTCACAAACCGGGACGAGATTCAGAGCGGAGCATTTCGAGTATCCGCGGGTCCACCAGTCAAGCAGGAGGATTTCATAGACACAAACCACATGGCACAGCTCTTGGCACAGACTAACCTGATAAACCGAATTACCAATGCCGACCACATCGTGATTACAAATAGGCTTGCCGATTTCGAAAAAAAGTATCGAGCTTTCAGCCTTACCATTTCTGGCGACGGAGCACGGAATATTGTGAGAACCGTGTCGTTTACCAAGCCTACAGGTGGTTGCCTATGCTTCAATTCGTGGGACATGAAATTTTATCGCGAGACCAATTTTCTGGCAGACGTTGAGCTTGGAGAAGGTCTGGTCGTATTCGAGGGGCAGTGGTATAAAGACGACAGTGGAGTGTTGAAGCGATTTGATAGCGAGTTGTGGAAGCAGATAGAAAACAGATGAAGACGCGCCCTAATAAGAGAATAGACTGCAAATTTCCTTCAGCTACGGCGCGACAAGCGCGCAACATTTTTCACTTGGAGGAGTCGAGGTGACGAGACTCTAATTTCGAGTTTCATTCAGAGCCTCCTTGCGTCGGCTCCTGCCAATCAAACCGGCTTCTCGGCGTAGTTGATGGCCATCGCGCCGCCCAGCAGATTGATGACGCGCACGTTCAACAACTTCAGTTCGCGCATTTTTTCCGCGACTCCCTCCTGCGCCGGGAAATGCTCAAGTGATTCAAGGATGTAGGCATAGGCGTCCGCATTACCGCAAAACATCTTGCCGATGAAGGGGACGGTGCGGCGCAAATGGCCGAAGTAAATCTTGCGCCACAGTTCATTGGCCGGCTTGCCAAAATCCAGCACCACCAGCCGTCCGCCCGGTTTGGCCACGCGGTGCATTTCTTCCAGACCTTTTTCCCAGCTCGCCAGATTCCGCAAGCCATATCCCACGGTGATGGCGTCGAAAGTCGCGTCGGGGAACGGCGTTTCCTGTGCGTCGTCCTGGATGAAGGTCGGATTGCGCGCGCCGGTTTTCGGGTCGGGAATTTTGTTCCGGGCCTCGGCGATGTCGAGCATGGCGGCGCTGAAATCGAGTCCGATGACGGCCGCGCCGCTCCGCGCGAGCGCAAAGGCGATGTCGCCGGTACCACAGCACAGATCGAGCGCGCGCTGGCCGGGTTGAACGGCGGCGAGTTCCGCGACGCGGCATTTCCAGCTTCGGTGCAGCCCGAAGCTTTGGAGGTCGTTGAGCAAATCGTAGCGCCGGGCGATGGCGGCGAACAGGTCGTTGACCCGCTCGGCGCGTTGTTCGCCGGGTGTATAAAAAACGTTGCTCACGTGGTGAGTTTAGCACACAGGCGGGCCCAAAAGTCAAAATCGCGTTAAATTACTTTGCGCCCGCAGCAGTGTCTGATAGGTTGACACGACCCCGGCATGCAGGCTTGGCCGGTTGGCATAAAATTGGCTGTTAATTAACCAGCGAATTGCCGTTTAATCGTGGAATTATGAACGCCGGAACATCGGGCACACCCAAAAAGAAGATTTTGGTGGTGGATGACAATGAAGTCATCCTCAAGACGATTTCCTTGAAGTTGCAAGGCTGCGGTTATCAGGTAATTACCGCGCTGGACGGCTCCGAGGCGGTCGCCGCCGCCCGCAAGGAAACGCCCGATTTGATTTTGCTGGACATCAATTTTCCGCCGGAAGTGGACGGCGTGCCGTGGGACGGTTTCCGCATCATGGATTGGTTCCAGCGCCTGGATCCGGCCAAGAAAATCCCCATCATCATCATCACCGGCACCGAAGATGCAAAAATGAAGGAACGGGCCGCGAGTTGCGGCGCCGTGGCGTTCTTCCATAAACCCATCAATCACGACGACTTGCTCAAGGTGATTCGGACGACGTTGAATGGTCCGGACAAACCGGCCTGAAATCGGGCTTGTAAAACCCTCCGCTTCACGTATTCTGCCTGCTTTCGCTGGAAGCGAGCGTAGCTCAGTCTGGTAGAGCGTCACGTTGCCAACGTGAATGTCGAGGGTTCGAATCCCTTCGCTCGCTCCAATTTCCCCCGCCTTAAATCATTGCCGTCCCGAAGCCTGCTTCAACCCCAGCGCATGAGCGAGGTTGTCCCGAGCATCGGCATCATTGGGATTCAGCCGGAGGGTCAATTGATATTCGTCAATGGCTTCGTCGATTTGGCCTTTGGTGGCCAGGGCGAAGCCAAGATTATAATGGGCCTCGGACAAATCCGGGTTCAAGCGGATGGTTTCCCGGAATTGTTCAATGGCTTCGTCAATCCGGCCGGTTTTGAAAAGGACGGTGCCGAGATTGTAATGGGCTTCGGCGAAATTCGGTGCCAGGCGAATGGCTTCCTGAAATTCGCTGATGGCTTCGGCGTTTTGGCCTTTCATGCCCAGGGCGGTGCCGAGATTGTTGTGGGCCTTCGCAAAATCGGGCTTCAGGCGGATGGCTTCCTGAAATTCGCTGATGGCCTCGTCGATATGACCCCTGGCGCCAAGCGCGAGGCCAAGCCCGTTGTGAGCCAGGAAATTGTTCTGCGTAACTGCAAGCGCATGCCGGAAAAGAGTCTCATCGTTCTGCCAAAACCCGAGTTGCTGCCGCGTCATCCCCAAACACAGGATGATGGCTGCGCCGCCAGCCACCGACAACATCCACGTCGGATACCGCCAGCGGCGGGTCAGTTCGTACAGGCCCCAGACGGTCAGAATCAGTATCCCGAGCGATGGAATATAAGTGTACCGGTCTGCCATGGCCTGCTCGCCCACTTGTACCAACCCGATGACCGGCACGAGCGTCCCGACATACCACAGCCACCCCATCACCAAAAACGGACATCGTTGCCGCATCAAAATCCATAGCCCGGTGAGGCCCAGAAGAAATCCAGTTGCCAGCAACACCTCCGACTCCGGCCAACTTCCGGGGTGCGGATAAAAGACCGCCAGATTCACGGGCCAGAACATTTTCCCCAGGTAAAGGCAATACGAAATCAGCGCGTTCCCGACCCGTGCGCCCAGGGTCAAATTATGAACCATCTCCATCGCGCCGCTGTGCCTTTGAACCACGCAAGTCACCACACTCGCCGCCGCTGCCAGGACAAAAAATGGAACCTTTTCAAGAACCAGACGGAAAATCGTAAATCGTAAATCGTAAATCGTAAATCGCTTGAGCGGCCACCAATCCAACAGCAGCATGACCAACGGCCACGTCACCAGCATCGGCTTGCTCATCAGACCCAAGGCGAAACATACCAAAGCCAGCATGTAGGAAACTTTGGACTGTGGACTCCGGACTCCGGACTGCGCTGCGTAGCGCACATAAGCCAGCAGC
Source organism: uncultured Verrucomicrobiae bacterium (assembly GCA_963789055.1). Lineage (GTDB taxonomy): Bacteria > Verrucomicrobiota > Verrucomicrobiia > Limisphaerales > UBA11358 > UBA11358. Next base: position 156,612 of record CAWBJE010000001.1, read on the forward strand.
GCGAGCAGCCCGAAAAACGTGCTCAGCACGTCTTTGCGCTCCGCCACCCAGGCCACCGATTCCACATGTAGCGGATGCCACCCGAACAATGCCGCCACCAGCGCACTCCGCCAGTACGCTCCCGTCATCCGCCGCAGCAACCCAAACACCAGCGCCGTGTTGAGGGCGTGCAGCAGCACGTTGATCAGGTGATGGCCCCAGGGCTGCATCCCAAATAATTGACAGTCCAACATGTGCGACCAAACCGTCACCGGATGCCAGTTGCCGGCCACCCGGTGGAAGAAAGCCCATTTTACTCCTTCCCAATTCAATCCGGCCCGAACGTGTGGATTTTCGGTGATGTAAAGATTGTCATCGTAGTTGACGAAACCACAGTGGGTCGCCGGCCAGTAGAGGCCGATGGTCACCAGCACCAGCAATACCGGCATCAACCAGGCCGGGAAACCCGATGCCGGCATTGGGAAGGCGGATACTTTCGCCGGGGCGGAGTTGAATGGCTTCGTCGGCTTGCTCATGGGCCTGCCCCAAAATATCAGGAGGGCGTGAATTTTGACACGTCCATTCTGCCGACAGCGCTGCGGCGGCTGAACAGGGCGGGAAGTGCCTGAAATCTGTGCGTGTATTTATGTACACCCCGCTTTGGTGTCTTTCGAGCCCAATGGTTTAATGAATCCCTGAATCCATTGCGTACGGTTGAATCCTGTCACTCGCTCCAATTTCAACCCCCGGTTCTGGCATGAAACCCGCTGATGGTCTCCCAAAACCAATTTTGCATTATGGCCAAGCCCACCCAACCCGTTACGTTGAGCATGGAGCAAATCGCCGAGTTGAACCTGAAACTCTCCACGCTGCGGCACGACCTGAACAACAGCCTCTCGCTGATTGCCGCCACAGTGACGTTGATTCGCCGGAAGCCGGCCGTCAACGAACAGACATGGAATGCGCTGGCCGAACAACCCCGCAAAATCAGCGAATCCTTCTCCCAATTCTCGCGCGACGTGGAAACGGCGCTCCACCTCTCGCGGGACTGAAAACGCACCCCGGCGCAGTCGCCGGAGCGCCGGCCCCTGCCGCGCCGAAGCTCCAAAGCGAAGGTTGGTCCGGCACGGCGCTTTACGCGGTGTCCAACGTTCCCCAATGCAATCGGCGCTCCAACTGGCGCTGCGCGTCTGGCGGCGGCGCCAGGCTATCGCACCCGATGCAAAACGGCTTTTGGCTTTGGCCGGAACCGGCTTTTTGGCAGACTCGCACCTGATGGATCCAACCGAAGCGGAACTGATTGCCGCAGTGTTGCGCGGCGATGCCGCCAGTTTCGAACCGCTGGTGCGAAAATATTCGCCGCGGGTCTTTGCCACCGCCCGGCGGTATGCGCGCCGCGAAAGCGAAGTGGAGGACATCGCTCAGGAAGTCTGGCTCAAGGCGTTCGAAAAACTCGGCAGTTTCCGCGGCGAAGCCCCCTTTGAACACTGGCTCATGCGGCTGACGGTGCGGACGTGTTACGATTTTTTGCGCGCCCATCAGCGCAACCGCGAATCGTCGTTTACCGACTTGACCGGGCCGGAAAACGATTGGCTGGAACGATTCGTGGCCCAGCCGGAAAGCGCCTCGGAAAGCGCGGACGCGGCCAAATTGCTGGTCGCCCGCGTTCTGGAACAGCTTTCACCCCCGGCGCAGTTGGTCATCACGCTGCTGGAAATCGAAGATCGTTCGGTCAAGGAAATCGCCCAACTCACCGGCTGGTCGGTGCCGCTGGTGAAAGTGCGCGCGTTCCGGGCGCGGGCCGAAATGCGCAAGGTCCTCGGCCGGATGACCACCGACAAGTATCTGTAACCCGACCCGGCCTGATACCGTCTAAAAGTCCGGGTTTGTATGAAGATTGACGAACTACAAAAGAAATTGCTCGCCGCCGCCCGTGCCAACCCGCCGGACGACCGCGTGCCGTACGCCTTTGAAAAGCGCGTGACGGCCCTGCTCGCGGCCCGGCCGGCGATTGATCCGCTGGCCTTGTGGGTGCGCGGCCTTTGGCGGGCCGCCGTGTCCTGCGCGGCTATTGCCTTGCTGCTCGGAGTCTGGGCATTTTTCCATCCCGCGGCTTCAACCAATAGCGGGGACCTGACCCAGAATTTTGAAAACACGCTCCTGGCGTCGGTGGACCAGGGCGAACAAATCCAATGAATGCGTTGAAAATCATCCTGGCCACGGTGATCATTTTTGGCGCGGGTGTAATCACCGGCGGCTTGCTCGTCAATGACGTGATGCAATCGCGCGCCAAAGACATTCAGCGCACGCCGGATGTTCAGTCGCCCCATCCCCCGGCGGCCAATAACGACCAGGATCAATCGTTCGCCCCGAACCTGCCCAGACCGCATCCGCCGGAGATGCTCGGCAAACAATTCGTGCAGGAACTCGACAAGAAACTTCACCTGACGCCGGAACAACGCATGGCCATTGGCAAAATTGTTGCCGAAGGCCAGGAACGCAACCACGAGATTTGGACCAATGCCACGCCGCAGATCCGCAAAGTGTTGCAGGATGTCCGACAGCAGATTCGCGAGCAGCTCACGCCGGACCAGCGGAAAAAATATGAAGAATTGTTGAAGCGGTTCCGCCCGCCCGGACACCATCCGCCCGCCCCGGCGAACGCGCCTGCTTCCACCAACGAACCACCGGCCCCGGAGGCAACCAACCCGCCCCCGCCCGAGTGATTTTTATTTTCCGTTCAACAACGCCCGGATTTGTTTGCGCAATTCCCCGGTGACCGAGTCCATGGAGCGATTGGCGTCCACGATGGTGAAACCGTAAGTCTTTTGCAATTGGCGGAACACAGCCTGGATGGCCGACTGATATTTCACAAAACTGTCGAACATGTCGCGCGACAGGCCGAGATCCATGCCGCTTTCCCAGTAATCCAGCGTCGCACTTTTGGCGAGATTGCGCTGCACCAGTTCCTCCGGCTCGACGGAAAGATAAAATACCGCGTCGGGCTCGAGCGCGATGCCGTAAAGATTCTTCAGCCATGCCTCATCCATGCCGCGCACCATGTCGCGCGCCATGAGCGTGTAAATGTAGCGGTCGGCCAGCACGATGAATCCCGCTTTGAGCGCCGGCAAAATGATGTTCTCCAACTGGTCGGCGAAGTCCGTGGCGTAAAACAGGCTCAACGTCGTCCGGCTTAAAATATTTCCTTCCTGCGCCCCTTCGAGTTCGGCGCTCACGAGCGTGGAGCGTTTCAAACCCACCTGCACCGTCGCGTGCCCGCCGGTTTCGAGGCTGTCCACCAGCCGCGCAATCTGCGTGGAGCGCCCCGAACCATCCGCGCCTTCGACGACAATCAATTTGCCGGTGAGTTCCTCCAGCCGGACGCCGGGAATGCCGTGTCCGTAAAATCGGCGGCGTTTGTTGGCGGGCTTGTTCGTGGTTTTCATGCGGCCGAATCCTCTTCCGTCTCCTTTGCCTTGCTGCCCACCGGCACCGGCGGCGGTAACGGCAACGGGCTGCGGCGTTTGAACTTTTTCAAATCGATGCGCTCGCTCACCAGTTTGCGCACGCGCGCCTGCTGTTTCTCCACGTGCTGGTTGGCGTCCATCACCACGAAATTGAATTCGCGGCTGATGGCCGTGTATTGCTCCAGAATGCGGCCCTGGAAAAGGCGGAAGCTTTCGTAGGGGTCCTTCGACAAGCCCAGATCCATGCCCGCCTCGAAAAATTTCAGCTTCGGACGGCCTTCGAGAATGCGGTTGAGTGACACCTCCAAATCCGCCTTGAAGAAAATCGTCAGGTCGGGCTGGGCGGCGAAACTGTAAAGGCCGCGCACCCAGTCGGGCGGGCAGCCGCGCGTCACATCACGCGCGAACGCGGTGAAAATGTAACGGTCGCACAGGACCACGTAGCCCGCGCGCAACAACGGCAGCAAGTGGCGCTCGTAGCGGTCGGCGAAGTCTGTGGCGTGGATGAGGCTGAACGTCGTGGGCGTGAGCAGCTCGCGTTTTTTGCCTTTGCTGGTGGCCGATTTCACCAGTTCCGACGAGTTCCACTCGCTGAAATAGACCTTGATGCCCTCGGCCTCCAGCCAGCGCTTGAGCAGGTAAATCTGGGTGGACTTGCCCGAGCCGTCGAGGCCCTCGACGGCAATCAGCCGGCCCGGAAAATTCAATTCGGCAAACGTTTTCATCATTCAGAACGAACGCGTTTTTTCATTCTACGCATTCCGGCGCCGCTCACAAGCGGAAGTTGATAACCGAAATGCCGCTTCCAGCCTTGTTAAATTTGGGTGACGGATTCTGAGGAGAGCATCTCATTTTTACTCAGTTTCATTAACACCGGGCTTCAGCCCGGTGTGGGACAGTCGAAAGCGAGGTTGAGCCGTTTTAACGGCTTAACCGGCTGGCACGCGCACACACAAGAAGCGGTTGAAACCGTTTTTGCAGTTCCGGCGTATGCAGCACCCGGCTTCAGCCGGATGTTACTCAGAGCAAAACTACATTGCAGGGAACTGCGATGCGCCCAGCCTGCGAGCCGATTCACAATTTATCTTGTTCACATTGTTACCGCCGTTTATGTTAGCTTGCGCGCCCCCATGGGGCGTGTGGTTATGCAAACATGGAGTGAAATCGGCTACGATTCCAAGATTGAAGGCGATGTCATTGTCACCCGCATCGACGCCGCTTTGAATTGGTTTCGCAAGAATTCCCTCTGGCCGATGCCTATGGGCCTGGCCTGTTGCGCCATCGAATTGATGGCCGCCGGCGCCAGCCGGTTCGATATTTCCCGGTTCGGCTCGGAGGTCATGCGGTTTTCGCCGCGTCAATCCGACGTGATGATCGTGGCCGGGACGGTCACTTACAAGATGGCGACGGCGGTCAAGCGCATTTACGACCAGATGGCCGAGCCGAAATGGGTCATCGCCATGGGTGCCTGCGCTTCCACCGGCGGCATGTATCGCAGCTATTCGGTCCTGCAAGGCGTGGACCGCATCGTCCCCGTGGACGTTTACGTAGCCGGCTGTCCGCCCCGGCCCGAGGCCCTGCTTGACGCGCTGATCAAGCTGCAAAACCAGGTGCAACATGAACCGTTGCTGGCCACGCTCAAAAAGGCCGGTTGAACCACGAATGAACACGAATAGACACGAATGGGATTTTAGGGGTAGGGCGCGTCACTCCGTGCGCGCCGCTTGTTCGTCGTCGCGTCCTGCCAGTCATAATCCGTGTCCATCCGTGTCCATCCGTGGTTTCCATTCTTTTTGACTGTGAACGCGCTCGACCTCGCCAACCAGCTCAAAGCCAAATTCGGCGACCTGCTCGCCGAACCGGTGGAGTTCCGTGGCGAAATCTCGCTCAAAGTTGCCGACGCCGAACGCATCGGCGAAGTCTGCACATTCGCCAAAAAGGATTTGGGGTTCGATTACCTCGTGGATATCACCAGCCTCGACAATTACGGCGAAGATCCGCGCTGGACGATTGTTTACCACCTCTACGGCATCGCCCATCGCTGTTACCTGCGGCTGATCCTGGCCGTGAGCGAGGAAAAATCCGAATTGCTCACCATTACCGGCGTCTGGCGCACCGCCGACTGGCACGAGCGCGAAATCTACGACATGATGGGCGTCCGGTTTCGTGGACATCCGGATTTGCGCCGGATTTTGATGTGGGAAGGCTATCCGTATTTTCCGTTGCGCAAGGATTTCCCGCTCGCCGGAAAACCGAGCACCGTGCCGGAAGTAGCCTTTACCAAACCCGCCCCGCTGGAAGGCGGTCCATTCGTCACCACACCCGGTGGCAAGGACGCCATCGAACGCGAGCCGCGGGTGCGGACGCCGGAGAATCCACCGTCTTGAACCATGCCAAAACTTTACGAATACTTTGGATTGGTGGTGTTCTTCTACACGAATGAACACGAACCCATTCACGTGCATGGCGAATTTCAAAACGGCTACGCCAGGGCGGACATTTTTTTGAAGGAAGGCAAAATTATTCGGATTGTGTTCTCGAAGGTGAGCGGAAAGCGCCCGTTGCCGGGAAATAAGATGAAAGATTTCAGAACCTTGGTGAAGGCCAGGGCCGACGATATTGTCCGGCGCTGGGTCGAATACTTTGTGCTCAAGAAACACAACCAACCGGAAATCATCACGCGAAAAATCAAATGAAAACGCGGACGGCAAAATATCTGGAGATTCTCCAGGCCGGATACGTTTCCGGCTACAAGATTCGTTTGACGTTCAAAGACGGGACGGTTCGGGTCATGGACTTCGAGCCGTTTCTGCGCAAAGCCTTGAATCCCGACATCACGAAATACAGGCAGCTTCGGAATTTCAAAAAATTCCATCTGCACCATGGCAATCTGATGTGGGGGGATTTTGACATGATTTTTCCAATCATTGATTTGTATCACGGGACAATTCTCAAAGGGGAAGCGCCGACGCCCGCGCATTTTGTTTTGAGTGAAACCGCATTTCCGGCTGCGTCAGTCTCGGAGCGAAAAACCAAACCGGTTTCTTACAAAAAATCGAGGCGCAAACCGCGCGGGCGTGCGGTTGAAAACCGAAAGAAGAAATGAAAATGCTCCTCATTTTATTAATCGTGCTCGAAGTTTTCTTGGTGTTATTGGCGAGTTCACCGGTTTTTGTTGATAGGCAGAGCGCTGCGCGCGCCTTAGTCGAGTGGCAGAACAACCCAACGCCAGAGAACAAATCTGTTTGGGACCGAGAAGCGGCCTTGTTAAGGCGAGAAAGACATATCGCGGATATTTCTGTCTTTACTTTATTGGCGGCCAACACTGTTGGTCTGATTGTATTGATTCGGAAAATCCGAAAACCAATTGTGAATTAATGCCTGATAATCAAGGAATCGAAATTCGCGACCCCGCCGCCCGCGCAAGCGAGGCGGTCGAGGAATTGCGCGACGTGCAGGGCGAGAAGATGGTCTTGAACATGGGGCCGTCGCATCCCGCCACGCACGGTGTGCTCCGCATCGTGCTTGAACTGGACGGTGAAGTCATCACCCGGGCCGTGCCCGACGTGGGTTATTTGCATCGCGGCGACGAAAAAATCGCCGAGAACATGACCTACACCCAGTTCATCCCTTACACGGACCGGCTGGATTATCTGGCGCCGCTGGCCAACAACGTCGCCTACGCGCTCGCGGTGGAAAAACTCCTCGGCATCCAGGATAAACTACCGCCGCGTTGCCAGTACATCCGCGTGATTTGCGCGGAACTGGCGCGCATTTCGTCGCACCTGCTTGGGCTGGGCGCGTTGGGATTGGACCTGGGCGCGCTGACCGTCTTTCTGCTCACGTTCACGGAACGGGAGAAGGTTTACAACCTGTGCGAGTCGCTCACCGGCGCGCGGTTTACGACCAATTACACGCGCATCGGCGGCGTGTCGCGGGATACGCCGCCCGGCTGGTGCGATGCCGTCCGCAAGTTCCTCAACGAAGTTGTCGTCAACATCACGGAAATGGAAACGCTGCTCACGCGCAACAAAATCTGGGTGGATCGCACCCGGGACGTGGGCGTCATATCGAAGGCTGACGCGATTGATTACGGCCTGAGCGGCCCGAACCTGCGCGGCAGCGGTGTGAATTACGATTTACGCAAGGACCAGCCGTATCTTTGCTACCGGGATTTGCAATTCGACGTGCCGGTCGGCTCGGTGGGCGATTGTTACGACCGGTATCTGGTGCGTATGGAGGAAATGCGCCAGAGCGTGCGGATCGTTCACCAGTGCCTCGACAAAATTCCCGGCGGCTTCGACAACGCCGCGAAAGAGCCGGTGAACGTGGCGGACGGCAAAATCGTTCTGCCGCCGAAGGACAAGGTGTTGACGAAGATGGAGGAGTTGATTCATCAGTTCATGCTGGTGACGCAGGGTATGAACGTGCCGCCCGGTGAAATTTATTTCGGGCACGAAAATCCGAAGGGCGAATTGGGCTTTTACATCCACAGCCGCGGCGGCGGCACGCCATACCGGCTGAAGATCCGCTCGCCCAGCTTCGTGAACCTCAGCATTCTTTCGCACCTGTTGCCCGGCCACATGATGAGCGACATCACCGCCATCCTCGGCTCGTTCGATTTTGTGATGGGGGAGTGTGACCGGTGAGAATGACGAAACCCGAAATCCGAATGACGAAATCCCGCAAAGCGGGACGAAATCCCGAATCGGGGACGGTCGCCGACCGCATGCGCCTTCGGACTTCGAGCTTCGTCATTAATTCGTCATTCGTCATTCGTCATTTGGAATTTGGCCGCGTTGGATAAAATTCACATGTCTTTCACCATTCCAACCAAACTTGAAGCCGAAATTGAAGTGCTAATGACGCATTACCCGGTCAAGCGCGCGGCGTCGCTCATGGTACTGCACGCTCTCCAGGAACATTTCGGCTGGATTTCGCAGGAAGCGGTCGAATGGACGGCCCGGAAGCTCGAAGTGCAGCCCATCAACGTCTATGAGCTGGTGACGTTTTATCCGATGCTCCGGCAGCAGCCGCTGGGCAAATACCAGATCAAAGTGTGCCGGACATTGAGTTGCGCGCTGGGCGGCGCGTATGAGTTGCACAAACATTTTTGCGAGCGGCTGGGTCTGGACGCGCACAAACACGGCCCGCAAACGACGAAGGACGGAAAGTTCACGGTCGAGTTCGTCGAATGTCTCGCCAGTTGCGGCACGGCACCGGTGATGATGGTGAACGATGAATTCCACCAGGGCGTCAGCCATGCGAGGGCCGACGAAATTGTGGGGAGGTGCAAATGAAGACGCTGCCTTCAGCTTTCAGCCTTCAGCCTTCAGCCTTTGAGAATTGGCTGCCCGACATGGATTTGAACCATGACAAACAGATCCAGAGTCTGCTGTGCTACCGTTACACCATCGGGCAAGCCGGAGCGTCGGGTAGGCTAGAGAGTTTCTCCGCCCAGTCAAGCCGACAGCGTAGGACAGGCATCTTGCCTGTCTCAAACTTCTCGATTTTAAATCAGAGACAGGCTGGAAGCCTGTCCTACAACTAAAATGGCGCAGGAACACAAATTGATTTTGAAGCACGCCGACCAGCCGGGTTACACACCCGACCTCGAATGTTATTTGCGCCACGGCGGTTACGCGGAACTCAAAAAGGCGCTGGCCATACGGCCCCGGACCCTGCCCGACGGCAATACCCAGACGCCCCAGGAACAAATTCGCCAGGAGGTGATGACGTCCGGCCTGCGCGGACGCGGCGGTGCCGGTTTTTCATGCGGCTTGAAATGGAGTTTCGTTGACCGCAAGAGCGGCAAACCGATTTACCTGATTTGCAACGCTGACGAATCCGAGCCGGGCACATTCAAGGACCGGCAGATTATCTACAAAGACCCGCACCAGTTGATCGAGGGCATGATTATCTCGTGCTTCGCGAACGACGTGAAGCTCGCCTATATCTACATCCGCGGCGAAATGCCCGACGGCGCGAAGTTGTTGAACAAATGCCTGTCGGAAGCCCGCGCGAAGAATTTTCTCGGCAAGAACATCCTTGGCAGCGGTTACGATTTGGAAATTTATGTCCATCGCGGCGCGGGCGCCTACATCTGCGGCGAGGAAACCGGCCTCATCGAATCGCTGGAAGGCAAGCGCGCGTACCCGCGCATCAAGCCGCCGTATTTCCCGGCCGTATTCGGTCTGTGGATGTGCCCGACCATCGTCAACAACGTCGAGACGCTCTGTAACGTGAAGCACATCGTTGCCATGGGCGGCGCGGAATACGCCAAACTCGGCACACCCAACAACACCGGCACACGCATCGTCAGCCTCAGCGGCCACATCAAGCGCCCCGGTTATTATGAAATTGAAGTCGGCAAGGCGACCCTCGGGCAATTGATTTTCGACGCCAATTTTGGCGGGGGACTGCGTCCCGGGCGTTCATTGAAGGCAGTCATCCCCGGAGGCTCGTCGGCCAAGGTGTTCAAGGCGGGCGAAAAATTCAACATCAAGGGCAGGGAAACGGACATGCTCGATTTGCCGTATGATTTCGACACGCTGATTCAGGCCGGCTCAATGAGCGGCTCCAGCGCCATCATCGTGATGGATGATTCCACCGACATCGTCGCCGCGCTGGCGAACATCGCCGAATTTTACGCGCACGAAAGCTGCGGCCAATGCACGCCCTGCCGCGAGGGGTCGCTCTGGTTGAGCAAAGCGCTGCACCGGCTTACTCACGGCGAAGGCCGCGCGCAGGACGCGGATTATCTGGTGAAAATTGCCGATAACATTCCCGGCGGGCGCACGATTTGCGCCTTCGGCGAGGCCTGTGCGTGGCCGGTGCAAAGCTTCGTGGCCAAGTTCAAAGATGAATTTGTGGCCAAAGGCAAAGCCGACGAGGAACGACGGGCAAAGGAAATCGTCGCGCCGGCCGAACCAAACCAATTGGCCGAGGCGCCACACTGACCTCAATGTCCAACACTGCCACAACCGAAAACAAGCCCGCGCCGCCCGCGATTGAAAAAATCAAGCTGACGGTGGATGGGTGTGCCATCGAGGTCCCGCGGCTCACGCCGGACTGGTCGGGCAGGCTCATGCCCACGACCATGCTTCAGGCTTGTGGGCTGGCAAAGGTGGATGTGCCGCATTACTGCTATCATCCCAAACTGCCCATTGCCGGCAACTGCCGCATGTGCCTGGTCGAGTTCGGCACGCCCGCGCTCGGCCCGGACCGCAAACCGATATTGAATCCGGACGGGACGCCCCAAATTGTCAAATCACCGCGCCCGGCCATCGCCTGCGCGACGCCGGTTTCGCCCGGGATGGAGATTTACACCCACACGCCCGCGGTGGACCAAATGCGCGAAGGCGTGCTCGAATTTTTGCTTATCAATCATCCGCTGGATTGTCCGATCTGTGACAAGGCGGGCGAGTGCCGGTTGCAGGAGTACTCGCTCGACTATGGCAGCGCACAAAGCCGGTTCGTCGAGCCGAAGGTCCACAAACCCAAGGTCGTCGATCTCGGCCCGCGCATCGTGCTCGATGACGAACGTTGCATTCTGTGCTCGCGTTGCATCCGGTTTACGAAAGACGTTGTGGGCGACGATGCCCTCGGCTTCATCAATCGCGGCAGTTACAGCACCCTCACCGCCTGGCCCGGACGGGTTTTCGACAACAATTACACGCTCAATACAGTGGACATCTGCCCGGTCGGCGCGCTCACCTCGAAAGATTTCCGGTTCGAGATGCGCACCTGGTTTTTAAAGGAAACCAAAAGCATCTGCACCAGTTGTGCCACCGGTTGCAACATCATCATCGGTGCGCGCGAGGAAAAGATTTACCGCTACACGCCGCGCGGAAACGACGCCGTCAACGGCCCGTGGATGTGTGATGCCGGGCGGCTGAACTATAAGTGGATTGGTCGTGCGGATCGATTGGAAGATGTTTTGTCCGCAGGACAGGCTTCCAGCCTGTCTCCGTCTAAACAAAAGTTAGAGACAGGCAAGATGCCTGTCCTGCAAAAAACGACATGGACGGCCGCACTGAGTGAAATTGCGGAGAAGCTGAAGCGGACGCCTCAAGGTTCGGTGGCGATTGTGGCCTCGGCGCGGCAAACGAACGAGGAACTGTGGCTGCTGGCGAAACTGAAGGCAAAGCTCGGTGCCATCAGCGACTCGGTCCCCCGTTCCGGCCAAGGCGATAAATTGCTGGTGAGTCCGGATAAAAATCCGAACGCGGTTGGCGCCCGGTTAACCGGCATCGCCGCCAGCCCGATGGGCGCCAATTTGCCGAAAATTGCCGAAGGCATCCGCGCCGGCAAAATCAAGACGTTCATCGTTTTCGGCGAAGACGTTACGAAGTACGGAATCGGCGCGGATTTGTTGGGCAAGGTGGAAACGCTCATTGTGAGCGACATTTTGCCGAACGCGACGACGAAGCGAGCGCATTATTTGTTGCCCGGTTGCGCCCACGCCGAGAAGCGCGGCACGTTCACGAATACGAAGGGCCGCGTCCAGAAATTCATGAAAGCGGTCGAGCCGCCCGGCGACGCCCGGCCTGAATGGGAATTCCTGCGCGAACTGGTGTTTAACGTGACCGGCAAAGACAGCGGCTTGCCGAGCCGAAGCTCGGAGAGCGTAGGCTGGACCATCGAAGGTTTGTTCAACGAAATGGCCAAGGACGTGCCGGCGTTCAACGGGTTGACGTGGGCCGGCCTCGGTGATTCGGGTGTGACAGTGAAAATTTGAGATGATTGACTGGCTGAACAATTTGAGCGACACGCAGCAGTTCGCCGTTTTCACGGCGGTGAAGGTGGTGGCAGTGTTCGCCGTGCTGATGACGATGGTCGCCTACATCGTGCTGGTCGAGCGCCGATTGTGCGCGTTCATCCAGGACCGCGTGGGGCCGAACCGCGTGGGCCCCTTCGGCCTGTTGCAGCCGGCAGCCGACGCGGTGAAGGCGTTTTTCAAGGAGGAATTCACCCCGGCGCAGGTGCGCAAAGTTTATTTTTTCCTGGCTCCAGCCATCGCGCTAATGCCGGCCATTCTCAATCTGGCCGTCATTCCGTTTGGCTCGCAATTGGGCCATCAATCGATGGTGCTCGCCAATTTGAACGTCGGCATCCTCTACACGTTCGGCATCGTGTCGCTGGGCGTGTACAGCATCGTGCTGGCGGGTTATGCGGCTAACTCGAAATATCCGTTTCTCGGCGGCATCCGGTCGAGCGCGCAGATGATTTCCTATGAAATCTCGATGGGTCTGGCGGCCATTCCCGTGTTCCTGCTCACCGGCAGTTTGAATCTCAACGAAGTCATCAGCTACCAGACCGGCGCTCTGTGGCACTGGCTCGTGTTCAAACAGCCGCTGGCGTTCGCGATTTTTCTCGGCGCGGCCTTTGCGGAAACCAACCGCACGCCATTCGACCTGCCGGAAGCCGAGCAGGAGCTGGCCGGTGGTTACAACGTCGAATACAGCTCCATCAAATTTGCGCTGTTTTTCATGGGTGAATACGCAAACATGATTCTCGCATCGGCCATGATGGTGACGCTGTTCTTCGGCGGCTGGACGTTGCCGTGGTTTGGGCTTGACCAGCCGGCGGCGACGCTGGCGGGCGGCATTGCGCAAATCGCGATTTTTTTGGCCAAGGTGCTGGTGTTCCTGTTGTTGTTCATCTGGGTGCGCTGGATGTGGCCGCGCTTCCGGTATGACCAGTTGATGGACCTGGGCTGGCGCCGGTTTTTTCCGCTGGCCCTGGCGAACATCGTGGTGACGGCGGTGATTTTGTGGTTGAGAAGTTGAAATGATTGTCAAACGCAGACCATTGAATTTTTGGGAACGGCTTTACCTGCCGGCCATCGCCGGCGGATTCAAGGTCACGTGGCGGCATTTCGTCAACACGCTGTTCCGCGGTCGCAACGCCGCGAAGATCGTGGCCAAAGGTTATTACCCCGAAGTCCCGTGGGTCGTTGGCGAAGGCTACCGTGGCGCGCCGTATTTGGTCCGCGACCAGGACGGCAATACCAAGTGCGTGAGCTGCCAGCTTTGCGAATTCATCTGCCCGCCCAAAGCCATCAAAATCATTCCGCCCGGCCCGGCAGGCCCGCTTGCTGACCGCCCGAACGCGGAGAAAATGCCGCTGGAATTCGAGATCAACATGCTGCGCTGCATCTTTTGCGGTTTTTGCGAGGAAGTCTGCCCCGAGGAGGCGATTTTCCTGCAAAAAGATTATTCGCTGACCGGCAAAAGCCGCGAGGAAATGATTTACAACAAGGAAAAACTGCTCGAACTCGGCGGCACGCACGGCGGCATCCAGAAATGGAAACACAAACTGGAAGAAGCCAAAGAACAGGAAAATTTTCCGGTGAAATCTTAATTAAACCACGAATGAACACGAATAAACACGAATCCAAACCAAGAATTCGACGCGAATTACCCGAATTTTCGCGAATGGAACCCAATTCGACGCGATCGCTTGGTATTTGGATTTGGAAATTCTTTCGCCATTTATCATTCATCATTTGTCATTTTGAACATGGCCCTGCCTGACATTTTATTCTACGTGTTCGCGGCGCTGACGCTGCTGTGCGGCGTGCTGGTGGTTGCGAATCCGTTCAGCCGCAACCCGGTTACCAGCGCGATGTTTTTGGTGCTGACCATCCTGTCGATGGCCGGACTATTCGTGCTGCTGCACGCGTTCTTCCTGGCCGCGGTGCAAATCCTCGTTTATGCCGGCGCGGTCATGGTGCTGTTCCTCTTCGTCATCATGCTGCTGGATTTGAAGGAGGAGGAACGGCGGAAAATAAAAAGTTTCGGCCTGATCACCGGTTTGATTTCCGTCGGCGCCATCGCGGCGATTTTTCTGAAAGTGCTGGTAAAAGCCCGGCCCGATGCCAACGCGTCTGTACCGACGCTTGAGGGCGACCCGGTGCCGCTGGGCAAACTGTTGTTCACGCAATATCTGTTGCCGTTCGAGGTCGTGTCGGTGCTGCTGCTGGTGGCGATGGTCGGCGTGATTTTGCTCAGTAAAAAGGACCTTGAATGAGAAGCGAAGATAGAAGATGGAAGATGGAAGATGGCATCGAATGTACGCCGTCCTGGCTATCCTCCATCCTCCATCCTCCATCCTCGTTTTCAAAAACATGAATGTAGGTTTGGAACATTATCTGGTGGTGAGCGCGCTGTTGTTCTGCCTGGGGCTGCTCGGCGTGATCACGCGGCGCAATCTGCTGGTGATTTACATGTCGCTGGAACTGATGCTCAACGCGGCGAACCTGGCGCTGGTCGCGTTCTCGCGGTTCAACAACAACCTGGACGGCCAGGTGCTGGTGTTTTTCATCATCACCGTCGCGGCGGCGGAGGTGGCGGTGGGCCTGGCGCTCATCGTGGCGCTGTATCGCAAACGCCAGTCGGCACACGTGGAAGACCTGACGACGATGAAACTTTAACGAAGTGAAAAAACATTCAACATTTAACATTCAACGCTCAACGCCCAATTTTCAGCGCGCAGAGCCATTGAATGTTCAGAGTTCGATGCTGAATGTTGAATGTTTCCATCACAACCGATGAAAAACGAAGCGTTACCGTGGTTGATTTTGTTCCTGCCGCTGCTCGCAACGGCGGTGATAACGCTTTTCACCCTGCGTTATCGCACCGCCAGCGCGCTCCTGTCCATCGGTGCCATCGTCACCGGGTTTGTTCTGACGGTGGTCTTCATCGCCAACAATGGCTGGACACCAACGCCTTCCGAACTGACGGCCAATTGGTTGACCGTCGGCAATCTGAGCGTGGATTTCGGGCTGAAACTTGATGCGTTGAGCCTGATGATGATGCTCGTCGTCACCGGCGTGGGCGGGGCGATTCACATTTATTCGTTCGGTTACATGCGGGAAGACCGCGGGTTCTCGCGCTTCTTCGCGTTCATGAGCCTGTTCACGTTCTCAATGCTCGGCATTGTGCTGGCAAACAATTTCATCGAAATGTTCATCTTCTGGGAACTCGTCGGCGTCTCGAGCTACCTGCTCATTGGTTTCTGGTTCGAAAAACCCAGCGCAGCCGATGCGGCAAAAAAGGCGTTTTTTACCAACCGGCTCGGCGACTTTGGTTTCCTGCTGGGCATCCTGGTTTTCTGGGCAATGCTCGGAACACTCAACTTTTCCGGCTTGAGTCTCGGAATGGAAAATTTCAAGGCAGTCCACAGCGGACCAACGCCACTTTTAATTATCGGCGGCTTGTTGATTTTTTGCGGCGCGATGGGTAAATCCGCGCAATTTCCCCTGCACGTCTGGCTACCGGACGCCATGGAAGGCCCGACACCGGTCAGCGCGTTGATCCACGCGGCGACGATGGTGGCGGCGGGCGTTTACATGCTTTGCCGGACCATCTTTATTTTCACACCCGAAGCGCTCCACGTCATCGCTTACATCGGCGGATTCACCGCCTTGCTTGCGGCGCTGATTGCCATTCAGCAAAATGACATCAAGCGCATCCTCGCCTACTCGACCATCTCGCAACTCGGTTACATGGTCATGGCCGTCGGCCTCGCTGGTCCGACGCCGGCGATGTTTCACCTGACTACGCACGCATTTTTCAAGGCGTTGCTGTTCCTCGGCGCCGGCTCGGTCATCCACGCGCTGCATGAGGAGCAGGACATCTGGAAGATGGGCGGCCTGTCCCGAAAAATGGGCATCACGTTCTGGACGTTTTTAATTGCCACGCTGGCTTTGAGCGGTGTCCCACCGTTCAGCGGCTTTTACTCGAAGGATTCCATCCTCGCGCAGGCGCTGGACCAGAAAAATTATCTATTGTTTGCGCTTGGAGCGGCAGTGGCCGGTTTGACCGCGTTTTACATGTTTCGGCTGTTCTATATTGCCTTCGTCGGCGAGCGTAGGACAGGCGTCGCGCCTGTCTCTAACTCCAAAGAACCCGCTCAAGCGGGAAATGGAAATTTGAGACAGGCTGGAAGCCTGTCCTACGAGCCACACGAATCGCCGCCAGTCATGACCGGGCCGTTGATTGTGCTCGCGTTGTTCGCGGTTATCGGCGGGATAATTCCCATCAGCGAAATTTTCGCGTCGCAGTTTTCGCCGGAAAAATCTGCCGTCCCGCTGGCGCAAAGAATCGTCGAACCGTTTACGGCGTCGCCGATTGGAGCGTGGGTCGGGCTGGCGCTGGTCGCTGTGGGGTTTTTTGCGGCAAAGACGCTGTACCAGAACGCGGCGACAGATCCGTTGCCGGCCAAACTGGGCGGATTGGCAACTGCGATGAAGAACCGGTTTTACTTCGACGAGATTTACGAGGCCACCTTCATCCGGGCGCATGATTTCATCGCGGCGGTGATGGATTGGATTGACCGCTGGGTGGTGGAAGGCTTTGGCGTCGGCTTGGTTCGGGGCGGCACGGATTTTACCGGGCGCGCGTTGCGGCTCATGCAGACCGGCAATCTCCAGACCTACGCCTTCCTTTTCGTGCTCGGCGTGGCCGTGGTGCTGTGGATCGTTTTAGGAAAATGAACTCTGATATTCAACGCAAAGGCGCAAAGGCGCAAAGACGCAAAATAGGAAGCATGTGCTTTTCCGTGGCAGCTCGGAAGTTTTGCGCTTGGGTGTTTAAGAAAGGAAGGCCGGCATGACAGAGAACGAGATAGCCAGGATTATTGTGGACGCCGCGATTGAGGTACATCGCGAACTTGGTGGCCCGGGCTTGCTTGAAGACGTTTATGAGGAGGCCTTGGCTGAAGAGTTGAGACTGCGCGGCTTGAAGGTGGAGCGTCAGCTTCCCGTTCGGATTACCTACAAAGGCCGCGTTCTCAGCAAACCTCTTCGGCTCGATATGAAGGTTGAAGGCCTGGTGCTTGTGGACAACAAAGCTGTTACCGAGTGGAATCCAATCTTCGAAGCCCAAATGCTGACTTATCTGCGACTGACCGGCTCGAAATTGGGACTGGTCATCAACTTCGGCGAGCAGTTTGTGAAAAATGGAGTTCATCGGGTTGTGAATGGATTGCCGGAAGATGCCGATTTTAAACCACAGCTAAAGCGAAAGAACCAGAAAGACGGCCAAAATTGAAAACTATTTTGTTTAAACGCCAAGGCGCCAAAACGCCAAGACACGGAGAAAGGAAAGTTTTTCCTTTGCGCCTTTGCGCCTTTGCGCCTTTGCGTTAAAAAAAGAAATGTCACCTTTGACTTACATTTTCGGCTGGCCGCTGGTGGCGGCGCTGGTGCTGATTTTTGTGCCGCGCAATTACCGTGTCATCATCCGCGCCGTCGCCCTGCTCGCCACGTTTGTCCCGATGCTGCTGGCGATAAAAATGTTCTGCCAGTTTGTGCCCGGCGCGAGCGGTTACCAGTTCGAGCAGCAAATCCCGTGGGTCGAATCGCTCGGCATCAGCTATCACGTCGGTGTGGACGGCCTGAACGTGGGCCTGATTTTGATGGGCGCCATCGTTGCTTTCGGCGCGGCGTGTTGCTCGTTTGAAATCCAGTCGCGGGAAAAGGAATTTTACATCCTGCTGCTGGTGATGACCGGCGGCATCCTCGGCGCGTTCGCATCGCTCGACTTGTTTTTCTTCTTTTTCATGCACGAACTGGCGCTGGTGCCGACGTTCATCATGATTGGCGTCTGGGGCCGCGGCGAACGGAAGAATTACGCCACTTTCCAAATCACACTTTACCTGAGCGCCGGCGCGCTGATTGCGCTCATCGGCCTCATCGCGCTTTATCTGCAATCCGGCGCCAATTCGTTCGACATTCCGAAACTCACCGAATACGTCCAGTTGCATCCGCTGGCGGCGCACTCGCAGAATTTCATCTTCCCGCTGTTGTTGTTCGGTTTCGGCATTTTGGTTTCACTCTGGCCGTTCCATACCTGGGCGCCGCTGGGCTACAGCTCCGCGCCAACGCCGACGGCGATGCTGCACGCGGGCGTGCTGAAGAAATTCGGGCTGTACGGTTTGATTCGGATTGCGCTGCCGTTGCTGCCACAGGCGGCGCAGGGTTGGATGCAAATTCTCGCGTGGCTGTGCCTCGGCAATATTCTGTACGTCGGCTGGGTAGCGATGCGGCAGAAAGACCTCAATCTGCTCATCGGCAATTCGAGCGTGGCGCACATGGGCTTCGTTTTTCTCGGCATCGCGAGTTTGAATCTCATCGGCGTGACCGGCGCAGTGGTCATCATGGTCGCGCACGGATTTCTCGCGGCCCTGACGTTCGGGTTGAGCGGCTACATTTACCGGCAGACCGGCACGTTGGAAATGAGCCGGCTCGGCGGATTGTGCCGCCAACTGCCGTTCATCGGCACGGCACTCTTGATGGCGGCGCTGGCGGGTTGCGGGTTGCCGGGATTCGCCAATTTCGTCGGCGAAATCACGGTTTTCTTTGGCGCGTGGCAGGTCCTTCCCTGCGCCACCATCTGGGCATTGTGGGGCGCGTTGCTGATTGCCGCGCTCTACATGCTGCGGGCCATGCGGAAGGTTTTGCACGGGCCGGTGCCCGAGCGGTGGGCGAAAGTATCGGATGCGAATCTCTGGCGCAAATTGCCTTACGCGCTGTTGCTGGCCAGCTTGCTGGTGTTCGGCTGCTTCCCGCGGTTGCTCACGGACAAAATCACGCCCGACGTGGAAAAAGTCGTGAAAATGGTGCAAGGAGAAACGATTGCTGTGGGTAGCACCCGCGTCTCGCGGGTTCAATTTGGCGTCCCGCCGAATTGCGTCGGTGCATGCACGATTGATTTTTGTCGGACAAATGACGGCAAACTGAGTCAGCAGACGGTTTCGGGCGTGACGCCCGAAACAACCCGCGAGACGCGGGTGCTACACGATATATCCCTCCACTCCACAACAATGAGCGGAGGTTTGAATTGATGAACCTTTCTTTAATAAGCCTGGAAATCTGGGTGATCGCCCTCGGCCTGGTGCTGCTGCTGGCGGATGTGTTCATGCCCGCCGAGCGGCGGCGGTTTCTCGCCTACGGGGCCATCGTGGCGCTGGGCGGGTTGCTGATTACCGGCTGGACGAATGACGCCACCGGCACGGCCTTCAACGGCATGTTCGTGCAGGACGGGCTGGCCATCTTTTTCAAACGGTTCTTCCTCATCGCCGCCATTCTCGTGCTGTTCATGTCGGCGGAATTTGCCGATTCAATCAGTTCGGGCATTTCAGAATATTATTCGCTCATCGTCTTCGCCCTGTCGGGTATGCTGTTTGCCGCATCGGCGAACAACTTCGCCATGTTGTTCGTGGCGATTGAGTTGATCACCGTCACGTTCTATGTCCTCACCAGTTTTCAACGAACCCGGCTGGCGTCGCTGGAGGCGGGCGTCAAATACCTGATTCTCGGGGCGCTGTCGTCGGCGTTCATGATCTTCGGCATCGCGCTGGTCTGGGGCACGACGGGCAAGCTCAACTTCAACGAACTGTCGGTCGTCGCCGGTCAATTTGCCGGGGACAAAATCTTTTTAATGGGCGTGTTGCTGGTGCTGGTTGGTCTCGGATTCAAAATTGCCGCGTTTCCATTTCAAATCTGGGTCCCGGATGTTTATCAAGGCGCGCCCACGCCGACCACGGCGTTTCTGGCGATTGGTTCCAAAGCCGCCGGTTTTGTTTTGCTGCTGCGCTTTTTGTTCGCGGCGATTCCGGATATGACCGCGCACGGCGCCGACCTGCTCATCATCATTTCCGGCAGCACGATTCTTTACGGCAACCTGTGCGCGATTCCGCAACGGAATCTCAAGCGGCTGCTGGGTTATTCAAGCATTGCGCATGCAGGTTACTTGTTGCTGGGTGTGGCGGCGTTGAGCGCCGCCGGCCAGGCCGCGGTACTGTTTTATCTGGGCGGCTACCTGTTCACGGTGCTGGGCGCGTTCACGGTGGTTTGCCTGGTGATGCGGCAGGCGGACGCCGAAGACATTTCAAGTCTGGCCGGTTTGAACCAGCGTTCGCCGTTGCTGGCCACGACGCTGACGCTGGCGATGGTATCGCTGGCGGGCATTCCGCCTTTGGCGGGATTTTTCGGGAAATTCCTGCTGCTGAAGGCCGTCATCCAGCAGGGCGCAGCCAACCATGGTTATTACTGCCTCGCGTTCACGGCACTGGCGGGGGTGGTGATTTCCCTTTATTACTATTTCGGGGTCATCCGGGCGATTTACTGGAGCAAGGAAACGCCCGACCTGTCGCCGATTCCGCTTTCCGCTCCGGCCAAAATTGCACTCTTGATATGCATCGCGGGCATGTTCTGGATCGGTCTCTTTCCCAACACGCTGGTCACGCTTGCCGCCGAAGCGGTGCGTGCATTGCAATAGAATCATTTCCCCCGCGCACGAACCCAATTGTCGGCAGTTCACTACTCTCCAACCGAATGTGTCGCGTGTTGCCACGGTTCATGGCCGAGCCAGAACAGACACATTCCCGGGCTGTACGTTACGGAATCGGGAAAATCCGACACGCCTGGATGCCATCCCGTCGTTGTCGTCCATGCCCGCCGGCTGAGGCCTTCGACCGGCTTCAAATCGCTGTTAATTTCCGGAGGGCGAGCCGGTGTGAGCCAGTGAATCTTTTGCTTTTCGGCCGGCAGGGTAGTGGACGCCGACGGACCGGCGCTTGCCGGCTGAAGCATCGTCAGACTGGCGCCCAGGACGATCCATAAAGCTGTTCGCAGATATTTCATGGTTTAAACTCGACCTGCACAGGAGGAGTTGTCAAGTGACATTGAAAGTGGGGATCGGCCGCGCTGGCACAAACCATCCAGCCCCGGTCTGTCGGCGATGACCCGGGTCGAAATGAAAAAACCGAAATGCGCTTGCCATTGTCCGGGGGGCTCGCCATATTCGTCCTAAATTAAAAACTGATTTTATGGCTGACGTGGCAAACAAATATCCCGAGAACGTCCCCGGCAAATATTACGTGGACAACCAGTGCATTGACTGTGACCTGTGCCGCGAGACGGCGCCGGATAATTTCAAACGCAACGACGACGGCGGATACTCCTACGTCTTCAAACAGCCGGCATCGCCGGAAGAGGAAGGTCGTTGCAAGGAAGCCAAGGAGGGCTGTCCGGTCGAGGCCATCGGTGACAACGGCGCGTAGCCGCCCTCACGCCGTGGCGGTAATGCCGGAGTCCGCCGGCAGGGAAACGCGGACGCTCCCACGATGACCCGCCGAAGGCGGGAAAATTTCCAGTTTGCCGCGGTGGGTCTCGATGATTTTCCGGCTGACCGTCAATCCCAATCCCAGCCCCACATTGCGCGTGGTGAAGAACGGCGCGGGGGCCTTCTGCGCGGCTTCGGCGGTGAACCCGGCGCCATTGTCCTGAACTTCAATCTGCACATCCGGCGCGCCGGTGCGATTGGCATCGACGTGCAGCGTGACATCGATTTTCGGCTCGCGCGGATTCGCCTGCAGCGCGTTGAGCATGATTTCCGCCAGCGCGTGTTTGAGCGCCGCGCGGTCGCCGGTGATGACCACCGGTTTGCCGGCGGTATCAAACTGCAATTTGCCCGCATCGGTGGACTGATGTTTGCGCGCTTCCTGGTAGGCTTCCTCGATCAATTTCCCCACGGTAAACGTTTCCTGTTCGATGTGGCCTTCGCGCGCGAGGAAACGCATCTGATTGATCAACCGCGTGACGCGTTTGACGCCGTCGGCCAGCGCCTGGTCGAGGGATTCGCGGAATTCCCGGTCCCGGAATTTCTCCGCCAGCAATTGCTGGTGCGTGGCCAACGGCACGAGCGCATTCCCGATTTCGTGGGCGAGCCGGTCGGCCATGGACTTGATGAGGCGCAGATTGGCGGCCTCGACTTCCAGCCGGCGCAACTGCTCGGTCTGGGTGAGGTCATCGGCGGTCAACAGCACGGAAACCGGCACGGTGGAACTGCCGTGACGGAACGGCACGACACTGACGCTGTAAATCGTGCCTGGAAAACTCTCCGGTTCGTAGCGGAAAGGCCCCATGGCCGCGCCGGTGTTCAGGACCTGATAAATCTTCGCGCCGAGCAGCTGGGGCAGATCGCTGAATTCCAGATCGCCGGTGTGTTTGGCTTTCTGGCCGAAATGGCGGCGCGCCGCCTTGTTCGCGTGCAGCACCTTCAGGTCGCGGCCGACCACGATGCAGGCGCTGCTGAGTTCGCGCAGCACATCGGTCATCATCTCGTGGTTGCCGGCCAGCCGGTCGTGCAATTCGATGTTGCAGAGAGCTAGCCCGACCTGTTCCAGCAAGTGGAAAATGAGTTCCAATTCGACATTGGACAGCGGTTCACCGGTAATGCGCACGTCAAAAACCGCCACGCCGGCAATCGCATCGCGGGCGGGAATGGGCACGGCCACCTGCGCGCCGAGCAATTCAAATTCCTTTTGCGTCTCGACATCGGCGCGCGCCTCGTCGCTGTCCCGGCGCAGAATCCGGCCCAGCCGCGATAGCTGGCCGCCGATGCCGGAATCAAGCGAGAGTCCCAGATGTTCGAGCAGCCCCGGGGTGAGGCCAATGGCGGCGACGGCCCGCAACCGGCGCTTGTTTTCCGGCAGGGGAGTTTCGGTGAGGGGTGAGGGGCGGTTCAAAAAGATGGCGGCGCGATTGATGCTGAGAATTTCGCGGAGGAACAGCAGGAATTGCTTCAACATGGCCTCGGCGTCCAGCGAATGGGTGAGAATGGACGAGAAATCGTTCAGCACATCGAGCGTTTGTGACGCGCTGATGACGCGGTGGGCCGACGGCTCGGGTGCCGGGAAAAACGGGGTTCGCACCGGCGCCGGCGCGGGCGGCGGAGCCAAGTGCACGGGGCGCGGGGTCGCGGGCGCGTTCCACAAACGTTCGAGCAGCGAGTTCAAAAGCCGTCCGCGGACGGGTTTGGCCAGCACATGAGTGACGCCGCGCAGAAAGGCCTCCTCCTCCCACTCGGATTGGATGCTGGTCGTGAAAGCGATGAGCGGAGAGCTGGCGTTGAAGCGGCGGAGACGTTCGATGGCCCAGACACCTTCAACTCCCATCAAGTCCACGTCGAGGATGCAGGCGTCGGCCAGTCCATGCACCAGCAGCGGCTCGGCTTCCTCCACGTTGAGGCGGTGCACGACCCGGCATTGTTCCGGATTCAGATTTGCGCGAATTGCTTCGGCGAAATCCGGATGAGGAGACAAAACCAAAATGGTTCTCATCACAGGTCCAAGAAAAGCTCCCTACTCGGTTGCCACTTCTGTCTGACTATCATCCACAATTCAAGCCCAAAGGTCAATGGAATCTTGAGGGCGGGACGCTGATTTTACGGCTAAAATCAAGGAATTATCCGCTGGCGAGCAGTTTTTCCCACAGATTTTCGTTCAACAGGGCTTTTTGGAGGAATTCCGCCTCGTCCGGCGACGCGACGGCGGGTTCGGGCTTGAGCGGCAGGTGCAGGGTGAACATCGTGCCCTGGCCGCGCTGGCTTTGGGCCTCAATTTTGCCGCCGTGATGGTGAACGATGAAGAAACAGGCAATCAGGTTGATGCCGTACTCCGAAGGCACACTGCTTTGCACGACAAACGGGTCGAAAATGACGCGCAACGCTTCCTGCGGGAGGCCCGGCCCGTTATCGCTGATGTTCATGACGATTTCCGGTTTGGGCCCCGAATTTTTCAATTCCGCCGAAAGGGCGATGCGGCTGCCGGCGGGCAGCATGGCCAGTTCATCATTCAGCAGCAATTCAAACAGCCGGGTGAATTTCGGCCGGTCGACGTGCAGCGCCGGCAATGAATCAGGAATCTTGTTTTCAATTTCAATCCGCCGGGCGGCGAATTGGTCCTTGAGCGAGGCCAGCACCGCGCCGACCGTCTGGTGCAGGAACACTTCGTCGGCAAATTGCGAGGCGGCGTTGTTATCCGACGCGCTCCAGAGGTCTTTGAGCAGGCCGTTGATTCTTTCGATCTGCGACTGGACGTTCTGGTGGTACTCCTTCCAGAACTCGGGGTTGCGCAGGGTGTTCAGGTCCGCTTTTTCCTCGGCCATTTTCCCGGGCGCCAGATCGAGAAAGGTTTTCACCGCGACGAGCGAATTGCGGATTTGATGGCTCAAACCGGCGGCCAGCAAGCTGAGACTCACGATGCGGTCGGCGATCATCATGTTGCGCAACACGGACATCTTTTCGCGGAGCAACTGGTCGCGTTCGGCCTGCACCATGAAAAATTCCAGGGCCTGCTTGAGCGTCAGCTCGAATTGCGGCGGGTCCCACGGCTTGGTGACATATTTGTAAATCGCGCCGCTGTTGACGGCGGCGATGGCGGCGTCCATGTCCGTGTACGCCGTGACCAGCATGCGCAAAACATGTGGCCGCGCGTGCCGCGCCCGCTCCAGCAGCCAGACACCTTTTTCCCCCGGCATCCGCTGGTCGGTCAGCAGCAGGCCGATTTCGTTGGCGTGCTGTTCGAACAATTTGAGGCCGTCCTGGGCATTGGATGCCGTATAAATCCGGAATTGATCGGCGAAGGCGCGGGTGAAAAGTTTTAAAGACTTTTCTTCGTCATCCACGTAGAGGATGGCGAATTTTTTGTAGTCGTAGAGATTTTGCATGTCCGGTTTTAGTTGGCCGTCTGATTCGTTTTAATGGGGAATTCCAGCGTAAATTCACAGAACTTGCCCGGCTCCGTTTTCACCGTAATTCTGCCGCCGGCTTCCTGCACGATGCGGTAGCAGATGCTCAGGCCCAGGCCCATGCCTTCGCCCACGTCCTTCGTGGTAAAGAAAGGATCGAAAATCTTGTCCACAATGGCTGGAGCGATGCCCGGGCCGTTGTCGTAAACCGACAGGATGCTGCTGCCGTCCTCCACCCGCCCTTCGATTCGGATGGTCGGCTTATCATCCGCGAACGTTTTTGCGCCCAATGCATCGATGGAGTTTTGCAGCAGGTTCGTCAGCAGGTGGATCAATTTGTTTTTATTCGCCCAGATGGTCTGATGCTCGGCGATCTTTTGATCGACCTGCACCTTGTCCCGGTACTCGTTGCTCAGGAACCGCAGCGCCGAGGCAACCACCTCCGCCACTTCCACCTGGTCCCGGCTCTCGGTTTCGGGATGCGTGAACATCCGCAAATCCGAGACGATGGTCTTCACCCGTTTGACGCCCTCTTCGACGTCGTTCAAAATCTCGGTGTAATCCCCTTGTTGTTCCGGGGCCAGATACTGGCCTTTTTTGCGCAAGGTAAACAAACCGGTCGTGGCGAAGTTCAGCGGATTGTTGATTTCGTGGATGATACCCGCGCTCATCCGGCCCAACGACGCCAATTTTTCGGATTGCACCAGTTGCATCTCGTTTTCCTTGAGCTGTTGGAGGCTGGCCTCCAGTGCTTTGCGGCTTTTGTCCAATTCACACCGGGAGACGAACTCACTGACCCGGACCCGGCTGTGGAAATATGCCCCCACGATGATGGCGATACCAGGAAACACCAGGAAGAACAGATTGTTCAGGAATATCCCGAAATTGGCTCCGGAAGCCGTGGGCAGGCCGGCCATCAGGTACAACGTCAGGACCAGCAAGACCGAGACAAAACTTTGCAGGAACGTCCAATCCAACACCACGGCGAGCACCATCAACACCAGCGTCAGCCCCGCGTAATATGGGGACGCGGCGCCTTCGGTCGCGTAAATCATCCACGCGATCGTCGCCGACGGCAGGAACAGCAGGACCAGACCTTGGAATTTGTAATACTTCCGGCCAAAACGGGTCGCCAGTATGGGATACAACCCCGCCATCAACGCCGAACAGAGCAGTCGCAACAGGAAAAAAGAACGCTCGTGCTGGGGATAAACAAAATGGTCCAGCCCGGTGAAGAGCGGCACCATCACGATGCCAAGGAAGCAACCCAGCCGCGTCTTGCGGATGGTGATTTCCCGCTCATGTTCCTGGTACGCGGCGCGAAATTCCTGGGGGATACGTTGCATATCAATCCGGTTTGTTGAGATGCAGGAACAGGTTCACCGACGTCGGTTCGGTAATCACCCGGGCGGCGTCCTGGACGCGTTCCGGAGCGAGGGCCAGCATTTTGTCGCTGTCGCGGTAAATCAACTGCCAGTCCAGCACGAACTCGATGAAGTTCCGAAACGGTTTGGAGTCACTCATGTTGGCCACGATGACCATCCCGCCCGGCCGCAGCCAGTCGTAAAAGAGATTCACCAACGCCCGGGAGGTCGGCTCCGACAGGTAATCAAACAAACCGCCGCAATAAATCAGGTCGTAGCCGGGGTCCGAGGCGAGGTGCACCTGATGCGCGTTCTGGCGCAGGAGGTGGTGCACCGATACCCGTTTGGTCTCGACCCGGGTTTGTTGGGAGAATTCATTCCGGGCCTGATTGATCTGGTTGGCGGCGTAAGTCAGGGTTTCCTCGTTGAAGTCCAGCAACATAAAATCCACTCCGTTGGCCAAAGGCGTTTCCCGCACAAAATCCTGCACTTCGCGGGCCGGGCCGCAACCAACGTTGAGGACCCGGGCGCGTTGGCCCGAACGCGCCACCCGCGCGGTTTCCAGCAGCAGATGGTTTTTGAGGTGGGCGACGCGATTGCGCACCGACTGGGCCGGCCACTGGCTGACCAGCAAAAAATGGATGAGCTTTTCGTAGAGCGAATTCCCCTCGGGCCGGTTGCGATGAATCATGTTCATCATCTCGTAATCCCCGGCATAACCCAGCGGCTTGTAAAAAGTGCGCTGGCCGAACGGGCAGCACAAAAACAGGGGCTGCCACTGGCGGCGGACGAATTCCTGGTGCGCTCCGTAATGTTCCGGCGGGATCGCGCAGGCCAGTTCCTCAAACTTTTCGTGTTGCGCGTTGAAACCGGCGATGACGCGCCCGGCAATGGTGTCCAGGGTTTTAAATTCCTGTTCGGGTCCCCGGCCCCGGTCGAACTCGACTTGTTCGAGCCACTGGCGCACGGCCACCAGGAAAGCCTGGATGTCCATCACCTGCACCTTGAATTCCGGCGCCACCCGGTAGCTTTTCTGCCATTGCTGGAAAAACCGGTCATAAGTCTGTTCGGCGTCCGGGGCAGCGCCGGGAGGAGGTGGACCCAAATCGGTTTCTGCCCCCAGGGCGTCCAGTTTGACTTCGCAAATAATCCCGGCTCCGGCATCAATCAAGCCGCCCACCACGGCGCGGCCGGAATAGATCATCTGGCCGTTCATGACGATGTTGAATTTGTCCAGCACCTCCGACGTGCGCAGCACCACGGCCGGATTGCAAAATTCAAATGCCGCCGCGTAACGCGACAGCCGCAGGATGGCGCCCTGCGTCTCCCCGCCCTCGCGGGTCTTGAAAACGGCGACGTTGCCCTTGACGTCTCTGTAATACCGGCACGCCCGTTTCCGACGCGGCACTCCTGGCTGAATGGAGCAGGCCGTTTGGGCCGTTGCCATTGCCATGACCGTTGCCGGTAGTTTGACTGCTCATTTTCGGAGGCATGAATAGACCATTTCTCAAGCGAAACAAAGCGATTATCGTGCCCCGTCCCGGTTATTTTAACCCAATAAACGCCGGCGAGTAACCCAATCCGGCTCGTTTTAAACGCGGAGAAATTGAAGTTTTCCCGGCCGCCGGTTCTTCACCGCATCGCGCCGGACCGGACCGGTTACTTCGCAATCAAGTCATGCTTCCGCAACAGGTCCGTGAGGATGGCGTTGAATTCCGCAGGTTTCTCCAGCATGAGCCAGTGGCCTACGCCGTCCATCATCCGGTAGTCCGCCTGCGGTGACAGCGAGTGGACATACTTTTCGTAATCGGCATTCCACATCGGGCTGCGGGCATTGATGACCAGCAAGGGCACGTTCACCTTTTTCAAGGCCCAGTCCGGTTGTTCCGGCCCAGCATCCCTTCCATCGCGCCGACCATCACATATTGCGGCGTGGCGAGCATTTCGGACAATACCCGGTCACGCAACGCCTCGGTGCCGGGAACCGGAAAGAAGTCGGTGACAAATTTTTTGACATTCGCCTGATAATCCGGCCCGGCGAATTGCCCGATGTACTGCCTGGCTTGTTCAGGCGTGCCCGGCGGACGGCGCAATAATCCTTCCACCGACACCAGTGCGGCGACCCTTTCCGGCGCCTTGCGGTAAACGCAGCAAATGACCGGCCCGCCCATGCTGTGGCCGACGAGCGTGGCCTTGTCCACGTGCGCATCGTCCATCACCGCCAGCACGGCGCTGGCAAAGAAATCCATCGTGTAAGCGGTGTGCGGCTTGTCGCTCTGGCCGTGGCCGGGAAGGTCAATGAGCACCAGCCGCGCCTTGTCTGACAGGGCCGGCACCTGGTCGCGCCAGGAGTCGAGATTGCACGCCCAGCCGTGAACGAAAACAATCGTGTGCGGGCCTTTGCCTACAGTGACGTAATATATTTTGTTCGTGCCCAAAGTGGCAAAATGCGATTTGCCGTCGGCGAGGGTTTGAGGTTTTGGAGTGGAGACGCAACCGGCAAACGCGAACAGCGCTGCGGCCACGCATAAGAAACTGACAATATCTAATCATGCCAACGATACCCTTTCTTGTCGTCTGATAATCCTGAATCGCGAGATGCTACGTGGGTGACGCCGCATCGGCAATAATTCAGTTGTGCCCGTTTAAGCAACATCAATGCCAGAAATCCAGACAGGATTAAAAACGCCAGCCCAACGAAACCGACACCGCATGACTGATAAAATCGTATTTGCCGTCGGCGGTCTGGTCGGTGGTATCTTGGGTGACAGTCGATGACGGCTTGCTGCCGGTGACTGTGTGTCCGGGGCCATAACCCAACTGGTACGCAATATCAAAATTGAAATGTTTGCCTTTGTAGCCAGCCCCGGTGCTAAAGAAGTAACGGTCCACGTCCGCTACGATTGGAGAGTAATACTCATTCGGCACGGAGTTCTCGTTATAGACAAAACCGGCACTGGCGTGCCAGCCATTGTCGAAATAACGCGTTACACCGAACTCATACATCCAGCTTGGCTGCCAATTCAGTTGCAAAGAAATGTCCTGATTTACGGGATACGTGGTATCCGCTTGGTGGATGGTGGTTGAGCCAAAACTGCTCCAATCCGTGTAATCGGCATCAAACTCAATATTCCACTTGGGTGTAGGTCGGCAGGAAATGCCGATAACGGCGGTCAGGGGGAATTTGAAGTCCGTTTGGGCGGAATGGCTTGCAGGCGTTGATAGCTCTGGCCAGTCCTCGTACCGCGCATGACCATCCAATGTAACCTTTGCCGAACTGCGGAACGAGGCGCCAAGCGAAATTTGGTCAATTGGTTGCCAGAGCACTCCCAGATTGTAACCCACACTCCAACCGTTACCGGTAAAACGAAAGAAGTTGGTGTTCGGAGGCAGATAGAAATCAGTCACGCCTTGCTCCAAACTCATGTCCGCATAGTTGATCATCAGCCCGGCACCGAGGGAAAGGGATGGCAACACTTTGACCGCCACCACCGGATTGATCGTCAAATAAGTTAGAGAACCATTCAGGGCCACTGCGCGGAAGCCCGTGTCCTGCGGCCAGCTCGACTTTCCGCCGAATGGCGCATAAACGCCCAAACCAAAGCTCACGGGTATATTCGTGGGAGTGTAGGCGTAGAAAATTTGAGGGACAGCAGCGAGATTATCCTCGTTGTAGTATTTATGGCCCTGGTTGGGGGCGCCGGCAGGAGGGCTGAAGCTGGAGTCGAGATAGATGCCGTAAACGCCGCCGCGCACATTGTTACCCTCAAGCTGGGTGATGCCCGCTGGGTTGTAATAAATGGCCGAGGGATTGTCCGCCGTGGCCACGAACGCCTCGCCGCGCGCCGTCGCAAACGCGTCCTGGTCCGGAAGCCGAAAGCCATTCGCTGAAGCCTTCCAGACCAAAGCGCCTGAAATCATCAGCACCAGAGTTTTTGATAGGCTACACCGGTTCATTATTGTCGATTCATAGGCTCCAAACAGAGAACGAACACCGTAGATACGCATGGATGACGTTCATGAGCAAGCAAATCCCCTGCCTTCCTGCTCTAAAAGCATAAGCGAACCTGAATCTGCGCGGACAGAACACTTTACAAATGTATGGTTTTGAAAGATTGATTCGGTGCCTTCCGTAATGAAAACAGGCGAATATGTTGGATTTTTGTGGACTCAACGCCGGCCGGGTTTCAGGGTGGCTTTACTTTCATCCGGTATGGGGTAAAATAGTTTTCGTGCAAAAAGCCGTTGGAATCATGGTGGGATTGTTGTTGTTTGGGTCCGCCGTTTTTCCGGCCCAAGCCGCCTTTACCATGCTCCAAGTCTTCGGCGACGGCCTTTCCACCATGACAAATGGAGCTGGGGGATCATCTTATTATGGTTTGCGCCGCTCCAATGGCCGGGTTTGGGTTGAGGTATTGGCGCAACGGCAGGGATTGACTCTTTACCCAACCAACAACTGGTCTTACTTCGGTAATACCAGCGCTGCCGTGGTAACGAGCATAAATAACTTCTCTGCTCCTTCTGGCATAAGCATGAGCAATATCCTGTTTGTCATCTGGGTGAACAACGCCGATTTGTTTTATCCGGCACTGAACAACGGCACCAACATGAACGCTTGGACCAATACGATAAACTTCTCCCTGACCAATCATTTCAAAGCCATCACCAATCTTTATGCCAAGGGTGCCCGCACGTTGATTATGCCAAATGCCGTGGACCTTTCTACGATTCCAAAATTTAACACTTCCTCCTACACGAATTTCTTTCATCAAATGTGCACGAATTACAATGTCGCCTTCACCAACATCTTGAACCGGGCAATTACAAACTCAAATTACCCCGGTCTGACGATTTACATGCCGGACTTTTTCGCCCTGCTCACCAACCTGATTGCCTACCCTGCCAGCTACAGCGTGACCAATGCTCTGTATAATGGACACAGTATTGATGCGATTGAGGATCCTTCATTGCTTAACAAGGCCACGAATGGTCCGGGAACCAACTACATTTTTTGGGATGCATCTGATCCAACTGCGAAAGTCCACATGTGGATGGCCAATACCGCCCAGCAACTTCTTTCTCCGGCACAAATCGGCAACGGGATCAGGGACAATGATGACAATATCACCCAGTTGAACTTGACCAATGTTCCGGTCGGCCAGAACGGTCAGGTCCTCGGTTGCACCAATCTTTTGTTGGGAGGCTGGAAAACCAACGCCACTTTCATCGGCACGAACCTGACGCAGTCGGTCTGGGTCACCAATTCCGGGCCGCAGTGGTTTTACCGGGTGAGATACCTCTATTCCTGGACCTGGCCGTAATCGCTCACCGGAGCAGTAGGCGCCGAGGTAACGAGGTGGAAATACGAAGCGCCTCTCCGGGAAACCGCCTCCTCACGTCGGCGGCTACGACTTTTTGGGTTCATCCCGCCTTGCCCAGTGTTTCGTAAGCCCAGCGTAACATCCGCTCGGTGGTTTCCCAGCCGATGCAGGAATCGGTGATGGACACGCCGTAACGCAGGTCCGCCGGTTTTTTCGGGATCGGCTGGCTGCCTTCGTGCAGATTGCTCTCGACCATCAGGCCGATGAGCGACCGGGTGCCGCCTATACGCTGCTGAATCACACTGCGCCAGACATCCTCCTGCCGCGCGAATTGCTTTTCCGAATTCGCGTGGCTGCAATCCACCATCAGCACCGGCGGCAGTTTCTCCGCCTTCAATTTTTCCTCCGCCGCGCGGATGCTCGTCGCGTCGAAATTTGTTTGCGTCCGGCCGCCGCGCAACACGACGTGCACGTCCGGATTGCCGCCTGTGCGGACGATGCTCGTGACGCCGTCCTGGTCAATGCCCAGAAAAGTGTGCGCATGCCGCGCCGCGCCCATCGCGTCAATCGCCGATTGCAGGCTCCCGTCGGTGTTGTTTTTCAAACCGACGGGCATCGAGAGGCCGCTGGCCATTTCCCGGTGCGTCTGCGATTCCGTCGTGCGTGCGCCGATCGCCGCCCAGGTGATCAGGTCGGCGATGTATTGCGGCACGATGGGATCCAGAAATTCCGTCGCCGCCGGCAGGCCCAGGCCGGTGATTTGCAGCAACAGCCGGCGCGCGATTTTCAGGCCGGTCTCAATGTCCTGCGAGCCGTCCAGGTGCGGGTCGTTGATCAATCCCTTCCAGCCGATGGTCGTGCGGGGCTTCTCAAAATAAACGCGCATGACAATTTCCAGGCGGTCGGCAAATTTTTCGCGCAGCGCGTTGAGCCGGGTGGCGTAATCCAGCGCGCCCGGCTCGTCATGCACCGAACACGGGCCGATGACCACGAGCAGGCGCGAGTCTTCGCGCCGCAGGATGCGGACGACCCGTTTGCGGCTGCGCGCGACCATGGCGTTGACGGCCTCCGGCGTCGGTGACTGGGCAATCAATTCGCGCGGCGTCAGCAGCCGGACGAATTCCTTGACGCGTACATCCTGTGTCCGAAACATGGTGCCCAGTGTACTACAGATCGGCGGAGCGGAAAGGCTGAATCGGCCATCCTGCCCGCCTGCGAATTGACTCAAGTTAAACATTACCAGAGAAAGGAAGGGGGGTGCGGGGGAAGGAATCGTTGACTCATAATTGGGCTTACCGGCAGGAAAGCCAGAATTATGGGAGCCAAATCAAAGAAAGAATACCTGTTCGCCATCTGGGGCCGTTATCAACGGGTGGGGCGGCGATTCAAAAGCAAAATCCTGGACGAGTTCTGTTCGGTCTGCGGTTACGCCCGCAAGTACGCGATCGGATTGCTCAACCGCAAGCCGCACCAGAGGCGCCGACGGCCCGGGCCGCGTCGGCACTACGATGCCGCAGTGCTTGAGCCGTTGAAGTTCATCTGGATCAAGAGCGAGCAGATGTGTTCCAAGCGCCTGAAGGCGGCACTGGTGGTGTGGCTGCCCTTCTACGAAGAGAAACAGGGCCCGTTGGCCCCACCGGTGCGAAAGAAACTGCTCCAGATCAGCCCGGCTTCGATCGACCGATTACTCAAAAAGACCCGGGCGCGCTATCCGGGCAAAGGCCTGTGTGGCACTCGGCCAGGTCGGCTGCTGAAGGTGCAAATCCCCATTCGCACTGACAATCGCGACATCGATCGTCCCGGGTTCCTGGAGGCTGACACGGTTGCCCATTGCGGCACATCGATGGCCGGTAGTTTCATCTGGAGCACAACCTTTACGGACATTTTCAGCCAATGGACCGAGAACCGCGCCGTCTGGAACAAAGGTTCAGTCGACGTGCTGCGAGAGGTCAAAGATCTGGAGAAGGACCTGCCCTTTGAGCTGCTGGGCTTTGATGTCGACAACGGTTCGGAGTTCCTGACCTTTCATCTCTGGCGCTACTTGCTGGACCGGCCCCGGCCCATCGCGATGACGCGCAGCCGGGCCTATCGCAAGAACGATCAGGCGCATGTCGAGCAGAAGAACTGGACCCACGTGCGCCAACTCTTGGGCTACCAGCGCCTGGAGCAACCCGAACTGATCCCCCTGATCAACGATCTCTACCGGACCTGGGCTCCGTTCCACAACTTCTTCTGCCCAACACTCAAGCTGCTGAGCAAAACCCGAAAAGGTTCCAAAACTCTGCGCAAGTACTCCAAACCGCAGACGCCTTATCAGCGCCTGCTCGAATCGGCGCACCTGTCCCAAGAGCAGAAGGAAAAGCTCCGGGCTCAATACCAGCAATTGAATCCCTTCGAGCTCAAAGATCAGATTGAACAAAAGCTCAAACGGGTGTTCGATAAAGCCCGCGTTCGGTAAGCATGGTTATGAGTCAACCATCCCATAACCCCTCAACCCTTCGGTAAGGTTTTGCCATGAGTCAACGCGCCTGCCGCGCCAACCTCGTAGCCGCTGACGTAAGGAGGCGGACTCCGGCAGTCAGCCCGCTTGGCGGTCCGCCTCGTTACCTCGGCGGCTACGGACACGCCGTCTCAGGCGCGCGGCTGACCACCGCAGGGTTTCCGGGCTGCCCGGTCTTACCATTCCCGGATTTCCGCCCACAACGGTTTCAAATCGTCATCCGCCAGGGCCATCTTCCGGATGGCGTCGCGCCCGCCGATTTTCATGGCTTGTTGCAACCAGTGCCGCGCGATATCCAATTGCTGCATCTGGCAGGCATAGCAGGAAAGGTTGAAAGCAATCACCGGCTCTTGGGGAAATTTTTCCGCGGCGGGCAGCAGCGCGTCCCACGCCCGGGGCAAGCCGCCGTCTGTAATGCGCCGCAACGCGTAGGCGCGGTGGAGCCACCCGGCGCAATCATCCGGGGCGACCGCCCGTTCGGCTTCGGCAATTTCCAGCGCCTCGGCCCAGCGCTTTTCGTGGACCAGAAGGGTCCAACGCGCCTCCAGCACGGCCGGATGCCGCTGCCGGGCGGCTGAAATCAAATCCAGTTCCGCCCGCGCTTCCGACGCGCAACCGAGTCCCAGCCAGCCCACGGCGGCATTCAGGTGGCGCAAATCCGGCGTTTCCAGCGGTTGCATGGAAACAACAAAGCCGTTGCCCCGCGTGTCTGTCAAGCCGCTGGCAATTCTTTCAAAAGCTGATATAATGGTCGCCATGAGGAAAATTATTACATGCGCATTGATTATGATCTCCACCTTTTCTGTTCCCGCTGCCATCCGTACCCAAACCGTTGAATATAAACAGGGCGACACGACGCTCGAAGGATTCGTGGCCTATGACGACACCATCAAAGGTAAACAGCCCGGAGTCCTGGTCGTGCATCAGTGGCTGGGGCTGACCGATTACGAAAAACATCGCGCCGAGATGCTCGCGCAACTCGGGTACGTGGCCTTCTGCGCCGACATTTACGGCAAGGGCGTTCGCCCGAAAAACACGCAGGAAGCCGGCGTTCAGGCGGGCAAATACAAGAACGACCGGCAACTGCTGCGCGGCCGGGTCAATGCCGGCCTCGACGCGTTGCGCCAGCAGCCGCTCGTGGATTCGAAACGCGTTGCGGCCATCGGCTATTGTTTTGGCGGCACAACGGTTCTGGAACTGGCGCGCAGCGGCGCGGACGTTGCCGGCGTGGTGAGTTTCCACGGCGGCCTGGATGCGCCGGACCCGGCGGACGGCAAAAACATCAAATGCAAAGTGTTGGTGTGCCACGGAGCGGACGATCCTTTTTCCTCGCCGCAGGACATCGCTGCTTTTGAAAATGAGATGCGTCAGGGCGGCGTGGATTGGCAGCTCGTCAAATATGGCGGCGCAGTCCATTCCTTCACCCAGCCGAATGCCGGCAACGACAATTCCAAAGGCGCAGCCTATAACGAAAAGGCGGACAAACGTTCGTGGGAAGCCATGAAACAGTTCTTTGCCGAGATTTTCAAGTGACGGTGAATCGTTAAATTGGTTAAATCAGTTAAATGTTAAATCGGTGGCGTTGACCGCTGTTAACCGATTTAACCAATCACAATTTAACGAATTCATGCGTATCACCGGTGGCCATGCAGCGCGGCGGATTTTGAAATCGCCAAAAGGTCTGGCAGTTCGTCCCACGCCTGACCTGGTCAAGCAAGCGGTTTTCAACAGCCTCGGCGCGCGGGTGGCGGGCGCACGGGTGCTGGAATTGTTCGCCGGCACCGGCGCGTTGAGCCTCGACTGTCTGAGCCGGGGCGCGGCGACGGCCATCTGCATCGAGAAATCTAACAAACACGCGGAATTCATCCGCGCCAATGCCC
The DNA here is from genome assembly GCA_963789055.1 of uncultured Verrucomicrobiae bacterium. Taxonomy (GTDB): domain Bacteria; phylum Verrucomicrobiota; class Verrucomicrobiia; order Limisphaerales; family UBA11358; genus UBA11358. The sequence goes on from CAWBJE010000001.1 coordinate 192,664, forward strand.
ACATCGCCGGTCTTGATTCAGCACTGGAAGTGCGGGTGCAGGACGTGTTCACCATTTTGGCGCAATTCGCCGCCGACGGTCGGCAATTTGATTTGATTCTGGCCGACCCGCCTTACGGCGAGAAAAACATCGGCCGTCGCTCGACTTCACTCGCCCAACAACTCCTGGATGATCCCAATTTGCCGAAGCTGCTCGCTCCCGGCGGGCGGTTTGTGCTCGGTCACACCAAACGCGACACCCTGGACCTGGTCGCACCGTGGCGCGAAGTGAAGTTGCTCAAGCACGGTGACAGCTTGATGCGGTTTTTTGAACAGACAAAACCTTGAAACGCTAGAAGCTGTTCAAAAACACCAAAATGAAAAGTGCCGCCAGAGCACAGACCACCAGCATCATGGCAATGAGAATTTTCCGCGTGACGGAAGACAATACGTTCTCCAATCGCACCGATGAAACGAAGCACCGGATAAATACCAGCGCGGCAAAAAATACCAAAGTCAGGCTCATTTCACGCCCAAGAAATTTTACAACTCGCTCGCCAGTGTCGGTCGGCTGCCATTCACCGATCGCATAATAAAAGCAGCCGAATGCGAAGATAAAAATCAGAGAAAGCAAAAACAGAGGAAGCCGATCCCCTGGACGAATCCGAATAAGTGTCTGTCGAGTTTTTGGGTCTTCGCTCATGATTATTCTGAAACTTCTTCCACCGCTTCCCGAATGGTTTTCCTGAATTTTTCGATGCCCTGGTCAAATGCGGCGGAGATGGGCAGCAACGAAACTTTTTTGATTTTCTTTTTGAACTGTTTCAGGTTTTTTTCCGCCACAGCTTCATCCATTTTGTTGGCCACCACCAGGCGCGGCCTTTCGAGCAGCGCCGGATCGTAAAGTTCCAGTTCCTTGAGCAATTGTTTGTAATCGTCCCACGGTGCACGGTTGTCCATGCCGGCCATGTCGAGCAGCAGCACCAGGATTTTGCAGCGCTCAATGTGGCGCAGAAACTCGTGGCCGAGGCCGACGTTGCGATGCGCGCCTTCGATCAACCCGGGCACGTCGCAAACCGTGAGCCGGTGCCAGTCGGCATACTCCACGATGCCGATTTGCGGGTGCAGGGTGGTGAACGGATACGGCGCGACTTTCGGGCGCGCCTTGGAGATGGCCGTGAGCAGCGTGGATTTGCCCGCGTTGGGATAACCGACCAGCCCCACTTCGGCCATGATGCGCAACTCGAAAAGATAATCGCCTTCCTCGCCCGGCTCGCCCGGTTGGGCGAAACGAGGTGTCTGGCGCGCTGCCGTCGCAAAGTTCCGGTTGCCCAATCCGCCGCGACCGCCTTTGCAAAGCACGAATTGCTGGCCGTTTTCAGTGAGATCGGCGACCAGTTCGCCCTTTTCCGAATTGCCGGCGGAAAATTCTCCAGCCTCTTCCTTGCTTAAATCAATTTCCTGCGCCAGCCCGCCGCTGGCACTTCGGATCAAGGGCCGTTTGCTCGCGCTGGTTTTGAAAGTGGGTTTTTCGTCCTCGTCCCCCGGTTCGTCTCCGGTTTTTTCGGCCGGTCGCCCGCCGCCGGCTAGCAGCCACACGAGCGTGCCGCAGGGAACCTTGACGACGAGGTCCTTGCCCGCGTGGCCGTCCATGCCCTTGCCCAGGCCGGGCTCGCCGACCTCGGCGATGAGGCGCGGTTGATAATACTGGGCGATGAGGTTATTGAGGTCGTGGTCGGCCTGCAAAATCACGCTGCCGCCGCGCCCGCCGTTGCCGCCGCTGGGGCCGCCCTTGGGGACGAAGGCTTCGCGATGGAACGCGACACAGCCTTTGCCACCGTGCCCCGCCCGCGCGTAAATTTTGATTTCGTCAACGAACATTTTCAAACGTAGGAGCCGACGTGAGGAGGCTCACTTTATTTTTTCTTTAGAGTCTCGTTACCTCGACTCCTACCTGGCAATAAAAAAGGCGAGGCGTGTGGCCTCGCCTGAAATTCATTCGCACCGTCAATTCTTCGCGGCGGGTTCGGGTTTCACATTCACACGGTGCCCGTTTTTGTCGAACGCAATCTTGCCGTCCACCAGTGCGAAGAGTGTCCAATCGCGGCCGGTGCCGACGTTTTCGCCCGCGACAAATTTGGTGCCGCGCTGCCGGACGATGATGCTGCCGGCGGTGACCAATTCACCGCCATAAGTTTTAACGCCCAGTCGTTTGCTGGCGCTGTCGCGACCGTTGCGGACGCTACCTTGACCTTTCTTGTGTGCCATAAAAGTTGAGAGTTGAAAGTTGAGTGTTGAGGGGGTTACGCCTTGATTTCCTTGATCTTGACCACCGTCAGTTCCTGGCGGTGACCGATGGCTTTGTGGTAGCCCTTGCGGCGTTTCATCTTGAAAGTGAGTTTTTTCTCGCCGCGCTTGTGCGCCACCACGTCGGCGGTGACTTTGGCGCCGCTGACCGTGGGCGTGCCCACGCTCAATTTGCCGTCGTTATTGACCAGCAGCACGCGGTCAAATGTGAACAGCTTGCCGGCTTCGACGGCCAGGCGTTCGATTTCCAGTGTGTCGCCCGCGGCGACCCGATATTGTTTGCTACCTGTTTCTAAAATGCAATAGCTCACGATAAAAATCCCGTTCTATTCGGGAACGGAAGATAATATGCAAGTGCGGCTAAATTGCAACCAGAAAAAGACTCATGTATACAGTTATGCGCGCTGGTCGAGCGACGGACAAACTGACGGGGATTCCCTGCGCCGCCAGACCCAATTGGCCCAAAATTGGTGCGCAGCCAGAGGTTTGACCGTGACCGATAGCGCCAGAGACGAGGGCATCAGCGCTTGGAATGGCAAAAATCGCGGCGATGGCACCGGGCTGTCCCGACTGCTCAAGCTGGTTAGGCCCGGCGATTTTCTGCTGGTCGAAGACAACGACCGCCTTTCGCGTCAGGATTGGCTTACTCACATGAATTTCCTCCGGGACATCACTGCCAAAGGCGTGACCGTCGTAACCTTGTCCAACGGCAACGAGATTGATGCGGAGCGGTTTAAAAACGACCCCGGCTGTTTTCTGCCCGCCGTTTTGAGTGCGCATTTGGGTCACAGCGAAAATGAAAAGAAGTCCCAGCGGATCAAGGAATCGTGGCAAGCACGCTATGCCAAGCTGGCCAAAGGCCAGCCCGCCAATCTGCGGATGCCCTGCTGGCTGATCTGGGACAAAACTGCCGACAAACCCGTCCTTGTCGAATCCAACGCCGCCGTCATCCGCCGCATGTTCTATCTGGCTGACAAGGGCATGGGTTGCCAGACCATTGCTCGTAAACTTCATGCTGACGGCTATGAACTTTTAACCGGTGACCGCAAGCTGACGCTGTCCGGCCCGTTTATTTGGAGGACGCTGCGAAATAAGCTGTGCGTTGGAACCAGCACGTATACACAGCCCGAAGTGCCTGATGTTTTCCCCGCCGTTGTCAGCAAACCGGTTTTTTACGCAGTCCAGCAACGGCTGGAAGCCAACAAGCATGAAACTGCCCGCCGGACAAACACTGTACCCAGCCTGTTCACCGGGCTGGCCTTTTGTTCCAAATGCGGCAAGTCGCTTTGCCGTTTCAGCCAGAGCCGCAATGGCCGCATTTATCGGTATCTTGTTTGCAGCGAGTCCTACCATAAACACGGCCACTGTGGCATGACGAGCACCCGATACGATGCGTTACAAGAAAGTTTTCTACATTTGCTGGGACAAACGGACTTGATTCGGCGGGCCATCGGCCAGCAGGAGGCAGACAAGCCGGATTTGTTAATAACCCTGTCTGGTCAACTGACGGCGTGCCAAAAGCAGATCGACAAGCTGGCCGAATTGATTGCCGACGACCCAGAGCCTTCACCGACGATTTATTCTGCCCTCAAACAGGAAGAGGCCAAAAGGGCGCAGCTTCGCCAGCAAATCGAAACGGAACGCAACCAGCGCCAACTGGAATTCACACCGTTGGAAGATTACGACGAGTTTCATAAACAATTCGCGGGGCGCATGGAACAGCCCCAATACCGTGAGCAGGTTCGGCTGTTGCTGCGCAACTTTGTGCTGCGCATTGAGGTTGAGCTTGGCAAAGGCCACTACTGCGTATGGTTCAAAGGGGCAAAACAGCCGGTGGCAGTGACCATGAGTCAGGCTGGCTGGAGTTTTTCCCCGGCTCCGGCTTGGGCCTTTGGTCGTCCAGTTCCTCAAGGGAACAACGTTATCGGGTAGGTGCCTCATTTTGATCTGCCACAGGTAAAAGTCATGCATGATGCTTGCGCCCCGTCTCAATCGCCAAACTTTTCCGTTCTCCAGTAGTTAATTCGAGCCGTGAAAAGCTCGTGGTGATGTCGAATGGAACAGGTTGAAAATATATTTTGGTTTTTTGCGCCGCGCACTCGCGCCTGTTGTAAACGGGGCCGGTCACTCCTGTTCCACCGGATTTTCACCGCGACCCTACGCGGCGCAAAGCTTTTCCGGTTTCACTTTGTTGGTGCCGTAGTCGCCACGAGCAGCCCGGTGGCAGGAGTTTATGTCTAGGGTGTGCTCCAGCAATGATCCAAGCCCGCTTCATGCTGAACATTCAGCCGGGCACAGTGCTGATCAGCTTCAACGTGATGAAAAGATTAACGATGACGCTTCAAGTAATGAAGGTCGTATACACGGCGCTGATAGCCACGGTGAAGGAACAGCAAACATCATCCGGTTGATGGATGATGAATTGAATTTCATCATCGGAAATGAAGACCGCAAAAAGCTCGATATTCCACTCAACACGGTACGACGCACCGATCTGGGTTTGTTACTTAAATTAAAAAGCCGACACTTTCCGCGACAGAAGCAGCGTGCCTTGCGCTATTTCCTTGGGCGCTATGGTGATTCTGACTGGATGAAACAGCAGGAAGGTTACCGGGATCGTGCCGGGATTGCCATTGCCACGACATCTGATGCGTTCAACGGCATCAAATTTTGCCGGTGCAGCCAGCGTGGTCGCTTCTGTAAGGAGCCGGATTATTGCCCACGCTGCAATCTGGATTTACTTGTTGATCCTGCGTTGACCGAATACGAAGCGGTTTTTAAAAAAGCACCGTATTGGATGGCTCTGGTGCCATCATCCAGCGCCGATCCTGCTACCGCCGGGCTGCACTGGTGTATACGAAAAGACGAACTCGGCAGGCCCACAAAATACCGCCACTGGATACCGATCCCAAATCGTGACGCGTTGCCACGTTACTCATCCGATCCAGAGAACGTGCCGTTGATGGCGACGATAGCCACCGTGCCATTTGAATTTGCCAAGAGGCTCAAGGCCGCAGGCTTGATTGATGGTGCCTACGTAGCCCGTGAAATTGATTTAGATTTTCGCCCATGTAAGGCCAGCCAATATGAGCTTTCCGTCGACCACACCGCGCTGGTTCACGGCAACATGCTGGTAAATACTCGCCGGGAACCCGGTTGGCAGTTGATGCTGGAAATGTTCAAAATTTATTTTGAAGTGTGTGTTGACCTGCGTATCCCCGCGTATGCCGACTTGATGGGCAGCAGACTGGATTCCCAAAAGGAACTGACCCGCTGGATCAGTTATGAATTAAAACCCATGCCATTCCACCGGTGGTACAACGAAGCGCTGGCCCGTGGATGCAACGTTGAACATTTGAACATGGCCTTTGACCAGACTGTCTTCAGCCGGATCAAGTGCGCCTTTGGCCGGGTAAAATCCCCCCGGAAGTACGGGAACATGTATTGCCAAAATGATCCCTACATCGGCAGGAAACCTCCGATGCGGCTCAACAACAAGGAAATCGACCAATGGTTGAAAGACCCGGTTTTTGCCGCCCAGCACGCCGACTGGGAATCATCCGTGATTGCTCTGGTTGAAAAGCGCATTAAACGCAAGGGCCGGGCATGGCAAAAGGTCGAGCCGCTGGATACCGCCGCGTAGCCCAACAGTCCAGCGGCTGATAAAACCTGCGTATACGCCCCCTAGCGTGCCCTACAACGCGTTGAAGTGGTGGCTGGGCTTGTGTTGGTGTTCCCCGCCGTGGCATCCCAAAGTGCAGCAGCACCGGCGGCGCGTTACAGCACCGGGATGTGCTTCCATACCGGCTCAAATTGGATGTGTTCCGATGCGCTGCCGGTGCCGAAAATTAGAGCGGTGATCTCCCTTACACTGGTTTTTTGTGTTGACGAAAACGTGCATTTATCGCGACCGCTCAAAAAGTAGCGCAGTTTAATTTTGCCTTCACCGCTCGGCGTTGAAGGCATTTGTAACTACGATTTCTCGTGCGCGATTCCTCACACCAGTAAATTGCCGGTTTTTGGCCTTCGATGACAGTCCATCGTCCATAATAGCGGGGGTCATCACGCACCAGAATTTAGAGGTTTCAGGCGCGTGGCGGCCCTGCCGGTTTGCGCACACAGGAGGCAGCGCACTTTCTTGGCCCGGAGGATCAGCAGGATGGCGTTGACCAACGATGTCTAGCCATGCTGTTGCTCGCAGTGTGTGGGAAGCACGTTCAACAGGGCCAAATTTTCGTCGCCATCCAAGTGGTCAGAACTCGTCCGGGAAAACATCTCCCAGTTTGACTTTCAGCTTGTCCAGAATCGTTTCCAGTTTATTGAGCGTAAGATGGTGTTCTCCCCGTTCGAGGCGGTGCAACGTGGTGTGGGAAACGCCCACCTTTTTTGCGAACGCGGCATACGAAAGGCTCCCTCGCGCATTGCGTAGGAACTTGGCAAGCTGGCGATCCAGATGTCGTTGCACGTGCCAAGGCTGGCAAAATAGTCATCACGTATGCGTGATGATTTTCATTTACAACCCAACCGCCGCTTGCTACCCGAATGACCATGAAAACCATCCTTGATGTCTTTTCAACCTCGCTTCCGTCACGCCCGAATGTGGTGAAATCCTTTTCGAGTGCCCGATTAAAATGTCGTCTGGCTTTCCTGATGATGCTCGCTTTGCCGTTGCTTGGGATCAGTCAGACGGCAGAGCAGCAACTGCTGGAATCGGCACGGTCAGGCGATCTGGCAACGATTCAAAATCTTCTGGCCAACAAGGCGAATGTCAACGCAGCGGATCAAAGGGGACGGACAGCTTTGATGCTTGCCGTCATTGGCAATCATGCTGACGCGGTTAAACTGCTTCTGGAACAAGGTGCCGATCCGCAGGCCAAGGATGGGGAGGGGAAAACTGCCGTTGAGCTTGCGCGGAAGTTAGGGGAAACCGATCTGGTTGCGTTGATCGAGCAATCACGGGCCGCAGCCGATCCGCAAATCGCTTTCTGGGACGGGATCAAGAAGCAGGATGTTAAAGCCGTGAAACATGCGCTGGAACAGGGTGCGGATGTAAACGCCAAAAGCGAAGGTTATCGGACAGGACTGATTATCGTAGCGACGCACGCCAATTTGCCAATGGTGCAACTATTGGTGGAGAAGGGGGCCACCGTAAACGCCGTGGATTTTCAGGGCCGGTCAGCGCTCGATCAACACCCGTCGTCCTTGCTCGATGCCAGCCAATCACAAAGCATCTACAAACAGGATATTAACGGCGGCGATCAACATCCACCATCCCAGTCCGATGCCAGCCAAGATTCCGTCGCCGGGTTTCTTCAAAAATCCGGCGCGGTGCGGTTGGCGGGCAAGCTTAACCGTCAGCTTCTGGACGCCGTCGATAAGAATGATCCCGACATGGTTAGTGCCCTGCTCGACAAGGGGGCCGATCCCAACCATTTTGGTCACACCGGCGGCAATGTCCTCATGCGTGCAAGCGCGCAGGGGAATGGGGAAATGATCAAGCTGTTGCTGGCCAAAGGTAGCAATCCCAACATGGGCACCATCGAAGACGTTGCCCCGATGGTCGGAAGAACTGCGCTGTTTTTTGCGGCAGAAAAAGGCCAAGCCCAAGCGGCGAAACTATTGATTGATCAAAGTGCAAAGGTGAATACGCGAACCAAGGGCGGGACAACCGCGCTGATGGTCGCGGCGGAACAAGCCAAGGGTGCGAGTACGATCAAAGTGCTTCTGGATGCCGGTGCCGATGTAAATGCCAAGCGCAGTGACGGGGCCACGGCCCTTGTTTTGGCAGGCGCAAACGGCAGTGTGGAATCGATCAATTACCTTTTAGGCGCAGGTGCTGACGCAAAGGCACGGTTGAAGGAGGGTGACACGCTGACATTTGCCGCCGGGTCAGGTCGTGCTGATAATCTGACAGCACTGCTCAAACAGCCTTTCAGCCAATCTTCAAAAGATGATGCGCTGCTGGTTGCTGTTCAATACGCCATCAGCTTTGGCAGGCCGGAGGCCGTAAAAGTGTTGCTCCAAAATGGCGCTGATCCAAATGTCAAGAATGCGAATGGAGTTTCCGCAATCCAGTCCGCCGCAGGCGTCGGGAATGAAGAGTTGGTCAAACTGCTGAAAGCAGCCGGAGCCAAGGATAATCCGAAGGGGTACGATTCCAAAACGGGAGCGGCACGGCCACCGGCTGATCCAGCAACGATGACCAAGGCGCAATGGATTGAGTTGATCGCGCCATTCAATGCCAGCAGCCGCAAGTTTACGTCGGCATTTTTGAGCGAAGCGACGTTCAAAAAGAAATTCGGCGCACCGGTGAAAACGCAGAGGGTGGGGGACAGTCTGTTTTGGTATTACCAGTGTTCTGACGGCACTTTACAGGTGGTCGTTGACGCCGACTTTCTCGACCAGCAAGGGGTGGTTATCAAATCCGTCAATGAGTTTTAGGAGGGAACGGGGAATCATCGTTGCTCATGGCGCACCACACCCATCTTGCAATCGCAACGTGATTCAGTGGCAATCAAATTCTTAACGCAAATCCGGCTGTATGCCAAAACATCGAAAACGCCCGGCGCAAAACAAGCCAAAGCCCAGCCCGGATGTGTCCGGCAGTGCGCTTGAAAGGACAATATGCCAAATCACGACCCAGATGACATCAACATCGAAGATTATACAAAATTCGTGTTTCCAATGGGGGAATTTACAGGATTGATGACAGAACATGGATTTGCCGACGTTGACCTGAATCCTGAAAACGGACGGGAAGACACGTACAATTTACAGATGAGAACGGAAGTGGACGCGGTGTTGACCGTCCCGGCTCTGAAGCGACAGATTGCCCAAACTGTAGAGCAACTCCCCGCCAACAAGGGCGTCACGTGGCGCGTGAACTGCATTGTCGTGCTGATCGAGGGTCAAATTGTGCGGGCACAGTTTAAGGTCGCGCCACGTCAGCAGTCCCGATGACGGTTGGTCTGTCTTATGGATACAAACAGCACCGTGAAGTTGAACCCGCTTACGCCTGAACAAATTGCTTGGGTTAAGCAGCAACCGGTCGTTGGCAGGCCCAGCGTGACTCAACTTGGCGCTACACTGGCGGCAGCGGGCCTGAAACCGCTTAGGTTAGAGATTTTCGATGACGGCAAAACCATCGATTTTAATTTAGCCCGAACCGAGGCTGTGCGCGGATTGGATAAGGAACAAACGTTAAGACGGCTGGTTACGATTTTCCGTGCATCAGGTTTTGATGTTGGATTCAGCGAATTGGGCATCGGCGACTTCGATGAGCAAACCCTGTCTGGCAGTACTTTGTGCGGGCCAGTGGATCGGATTTGCGAACAGGGCGGGATTAAGATTAATCCTTAAACAGGGAACGTAAGCGGCTCCGGGCTGGACTGGAACCGGCTGTCTCAACAAACGTTCGTTTAATTGAACACCCGGCTCCGACCGGGGCACACAAGCAAAGTGTATACATTGGCTGTCTCGTAAATTCATCTCTTTTTTCATTGTCTCATAAACTCATATATGCTATATTTTGTGAGACATGAAAGAAAAACGAAAATCACGACTGATTGGATACGCAAGAGTCAGCACCAACGGACAGGAACTACGACTCCAGCTTGATGCCCTGAAAAGCGCGGGGGTCGCCAAGGCCAACCTGTATACAGACAAAATCAGTGGATCGAAAGCAGCCCGGCCCGGCCTTGATGGGTGTCTCCAGCAACTAAAGGCAGGGGACACCCTATTGGTCTGGAGGCTGGATCGACTGGGCAGGTCGCTGCGACACTTGATTGATCTGGTCGAGGAACTCCGTCAGCGCGGGGTAGGGTTCAAGTCAATCTGTGATGGGGCCATTGACACGACGACAGCCAGCGGCGAATTGATCTTCAATGTGTTCGCCAGCTTGGCGCAGTTTGAGCGGCGGTTGATTCAGGAACGCACCAAGGCCGGATTGACGGCAGCGCGGGCGCGTGGGCGAATGGGCGGGCGTCCGCCGGTACCCGCCAATGATCCACGGATTGTGACAGCCAAGGCGCTTCACGCTGACAAGAAGATGCCGGTGATGGATATTTGCCGGACGCTCAAGGTGAGCCGCCCGACCTTGTACCGCTGGCTGGCATTGAATTAACTTCGGACATTGGCTGTAACCCAGTCAATTACGCCGTATGAACTATTATGCCAATTGGGATTATGACACGTATCGACTGCATGTGCTGCGGAGAGACACGCGGATTTATTGGGGCGCAGGAAATCAGGCGCAGACTTCCGGCAGGTGTGTAGGGACGTTTATTGGCGAAAACCCCGGTGCGGGTCATGCTGCTGGACAGCAGACCGGGTGGGACATGCTGGTCGAAGGTGCATTAAAACGGCCCGGTGATAAAACACTGCGTTTCCTTCGCGACGCATGGGAAGCTGCCGTAAAAACCGCAAGCAAACCTCTGCCGCGTGACAACGATTACATTGAAGTGCTCAACATGTACTATTTCCGGTGCCCAAAATCCGGCGGGCAACTTCAAAACTGGCGAGCATCTGGAGGCCGGGCAATTTATTTTCAAGGCATTTGCCGCGACACAAAATTCGTGATCTTGGGCTGGGGCAAGGGGATGAACGATTCAGATGAAGGCCGTGATCTATTGGCAACGCTGTCCGGCCAACCCGTAATCATTTCCGATGTATACGGAACCGTGACCGTGTTGCATCCACCCATTCAGCATCCCCTCAAAGATTATCCAGCCCAGCCATCGGCCATTGCCCGAAGAGGCAACAACAAGACTTTTTTAAAAAACATTTCGGGCACGCTTGGCGCGTTCGTTTAATCGTAATGCCAAAGCTCAAGCGTATACGTCAGGCCCGCGTCCGTTTGAAGACTGTTTTACGGTGATAAGCCAAGTACTTCTGCTGTTCAGCGCGGAAGCTGCCAACGTTGACCACTTTATCCGTTCGTACGCCCAGCCGCCGCATCGACACTTTGTCGGCCTGTGGAGAAATGAGCAGGTCGCCATCGGCGGTGAAAGAGATCAGCCCTTTGTTGTACAGATGGTCAACGTTTGGCGAAAGCAGCAGGCCATTGTTCCCGTCCAACTTCTCCTCGTCCGTCGAAACGCTCCAAGGTTTGCTGTGGCTGGCGATCAGATGTTCGAGGTTGCATATTTTGGTCAACCGGCAGCATGACTCAATTCTCTGAAGACGTTTTTTGAACAGCCCTTGCCCGCGTCTTGCATCAACCAGAGCCTGCTTCGTTGTTTGATTGATTTTTGGGTTCCGCCTGATCCTGTCTTCAATCTTCTCCTCCTGATCGAGGTTGACCAAACGCCATAAGCCCTCAACAAACTTTGGCTTGCTGGTAATCTCATTCGGCCCAAATGCAAAATTGCCATTATATTCCAAAAAATCAGGGAACCAAGGTTCGCTGTCCATGGAAAGCAGTGGTCGAAAAATCTGGCCAGTTTTACCACTGGCACAGTTGGGATACCCAGCCGGGCCATCCGTACCGATGTGGTCAACGACGAACGTTGAGGCGAGAAAGTATCGACGTGGTGTTCCCTCGCCGGTAACCAACCAGACACGATTCCCGATCAAGTGTTTTACTGGTCTTTTGGTTACAATGGACTTTCGCGGGTTGAAGCGCAATGAAAAGCCCCGTCGTTCTGGTTTGTGGTATACAACGTAATGCCTCAGCACCGTCCAATCCTCTGCCGCCATATCCTGACCCGTCCCTGTTTCCGCTGGGTCATAACCGTAATCTTGCAGTCTATTGCGGGCGATACCTCGCTCAGCGTCGGTGAAAAGGCACGACCATGGCTCTTTCAAGATTAGTGCCTCCATCGCAAACTCCAAGTGTCCAATCTGCGCCAACCGGCGGAAACCTTTGGACACGGTATTGTGGTCATTGATCCAAGACTTGGCCGCCGCCAGTCCGCCCATGTTTTTGACTTTTCGGAGAAAGTAATGTGGTCGGTATTGAGTGCTGCGGCCAACTTGACGGTAAACCGCGAGCATTCGTTCGTGAAAGGCGGCCTTGATGTTCTCGTTCATAGCCCATTACCGATTGAAGGTTGATTCACCTGAGCGGGAGGTAAATTCTTCCGGGGGCACTGGAATTTAGGGCGGAAGCTTTTACTTGCTGTTATTGCATTCCGTTTCTAAAACGGCGTACATAAATTGACCCGCAAAGGGTCGGGTATTAAGCCAGAGCCGCGTCGGCCTGTCAACGCCGGATTTGATTAAAATCCGGTTGTTTTAACGCGTTCCTGACGGCGCAACGCCTGTTCCCGGCGCTTGATTTCACCACACAAAAGCTCTTCCGCCGACCAGCCGTGTGCTTGCGCGAAAGACGCCAGTTCAAATAATTCCTTCGCCAGTGAGGCCTTGGTGGATTTCTTTTGGTAGGGACGCGCTGCTGCGCGTCCGGCTGCGCGGCAGCGCAGCCCTACCGACGAATCAAGTAAATTCGCTTTGCGCGCCTTTTTCACGAGCTTCTCGGCGCGCAACAGCGCCGGCAGATGTTTGGGAATGCCATCGAGCGCGGAATGACGGGCATGTTTGGTGCCGTGCTTCTCCGCCTTCTTGATTTTTTCCCAGTTCGCCCAGACTTCGTCCACGTCTTTGACCCGGATTTTGCCGAAGACATGCGGATGCCGGCGGATGAGCTTCTCCACAATCAGCCGGCAGACTTTGTCGAAATCAAACGCACCACGTTCCTTGGCCAGTTGGCAATGGAAAACGATTTGCAGCAGCAAATCGCCGAGTTCCTCGGCCATTTCGTGGTCGTCACGCGCTTCGATGGCGTCGATCAGTTCATAGACTTCCTCGATGGCATGGCGCCGCAGGGTCATGTGGCTCTGCTCGCGGTCCCACGGACAGCCCGTGGGCGAGCGCAGCCGGGCCATGACGCGGAGCAGGTCGTTTATCGCAGATTGTTTTTTCATTTCGGATTAACCGCCAAGACGCCAAGAACGCCAAGTCGGAGGTTTTTGATGAAGAAAGCAGGCAAACAAAAAATCTGTTTCCTGATTTGATTTTTTCTTGGCGGCCTTGGCGTCTTGGCGGTTCACAAAATCACCAGATCGTCACGATGCACCACCTCCACGCGCGCCAGTTTCCGGCCGCGCACCTCGGCGGCGCCGAACTTCGCAATGCCGCGCGCGAATTCGGTCCCGTTTAAATCACAGATCCGCACCACATCGCCGGCGACAAACTCGCCTTCACAGCGCGCCACGCCCGGCGGCAAGAGACTTTTGCCTTTCTCCCGCAAAGCCAGTTTCGCGCCGTCGTCCACAAACAACGCGCCTTGGGGATGATGGAAGAACGCAATCCAGCGTTTGCGGCCCTGGAGTTTGGCCGGATGCGCGACGAAGAGTGTGCCTTCGCTTTCGCCGGCAAGAATTTTCGCCAGCACATTTTTCTTTTTGCCCGACGCGATGACGAGCGGGATGCCCGAGCGCACGACGATTTTGGCGGCCTGGATTTTGGACGCCATGCCGCCGACGGCAGTGTCGCTGTCCGTACCTCGGGAGATTTTTTCGAGGTGCGAGTCGATTTTTTCGATGACCGGAATCGTTTTGGGATTGGCTTTGCCGAAATTTTCGATGACGCCGTCCACGGTGGTCAAAATGACGAGTAGTTCGGCGGGCAACAGCGACGCCACCAGGGCGGACAGGGTGTCGTTGTCGCCGAACTTGATTTCGGTGAACGACACGGCGTCATTTTCGTTGATGATGGGCACGACGCCGCGGTTGAGCAAAGTGACGAGCGTGTTGCGGGCGTTGAGGTGGCGCTCATGATGTTCGAGGTCGTCGTGCGTGAGCAGCACCTGCGCGACGTGCAGGTCGTGCTTGGCGAACAATTCGGCGTAGGTGGCCATCAGACGCGACTGGCCGACGGCGGCGCACGCCTGCAATTCGGCGAGTTCGCCGGGCCGTTTGGCATAACCCAGTGCGCCCATGCCCGCGCCAACGGCGCCGGAGGTGACGAGGACGATTTCCTTGCCGGATTTTCGCAACGCGGCGACCTGGGCGACGAGCTGTTCCAATTGCGCCGGGTCCGGCTGCTTGCGGCTGTCGGTGAGCACACCGGTGCCGAGCTTTACGACGATACAGGCGGCGGATTTGATAGCTTGACGGTGCACGCGGTGAAATTAGAAGAAAATTCTTGCGGGGAAAACGTTAAAATGGCGGCTGGCTTTCACCATGAGTCAGACTGTAAGTGGTGGGTTGGCCGGGACTCGAACCCGGGACCAACCCCGAAAGCGTTCGGGGCTGCTTTTCTATAATCGACTTTGCAACAAAGCCAGGGCCAGTTTTGGATTCTTTTTGCGCTTCATCGACCGCTCCAAGGCGCGTGCTTCGTCTAAAGTGCCAACTCGACTGCCGCCACAATTTTCAAATTGTCGCCCAGTACGTCTTGTCGAGTGCGTCTTGCCGCGACGATGTTCTACAAACCTGCGTTGCAGGTTGGTCGTTGAGCCAATGTAATGCCGTCCGGTATCGCTTCGTAAGAATATAAGCCCAAGCCATGTTGTTGAAATTGGTGGGTTGGCCGGGACTCGAACCCGGGACCAACGGCTTAAAAGGCCGCTGCTCTACCGACTGAGCTACCAACCCATTGTCAAAATTCTGCTGACCAAGTCTAACTCGAACCCGGCCCAACCCCGAAAGCCTTCGGGGCTGCTCTACCGACTGAGCTACCAACCCATTGTCAAAATTCTGCTGACCAAGTTTAACTCGAACCCGGCCCAACCCCGAAAGCCTTCGGGGCTGCTCTAGCGACTGAGCTACCAACCCATTGTCAAAATTCTACTGACCAAGTTTAACTCGAACCCGGCCCAACCCCGAAAGCCTTCGGGACTGCTCTACCGACTGAGCTACCAACCCATTGTCAAAATTCTACTGACCAAGTCTAACTCGAACCCGGCCCAACCCCGAAAGCCTTCGGGACTGCTCTACCGACTGAGCTACCAACCCGCCAAGGTGCCAAAGATTATCATACTAAAACACTCCTCACGCCACGCAAGATTTTTCGGGGCGACTCGCTTTGGGCATCGCCCGGCGGATCGGTTTTGCGCCGCTGACAAAACTTGCTCCCGGCGACTTGGCCTGCGTACTCTGGCCGCACGATGCGGTTACTGGACCGATATCTGTTCCGCGAATTGCTCACGCCATTGGTGTTTTGCCTTGGCGGTTTTCTGGTTTTTTGGATTTCCTTCGACACCTTCACCAATCTGTCGGATTTTCAGGAAGAAAAACTGCGGCTGCCGGACATCATCGAATATTACGTGGCGATGACGCCGGATTTTTTGGTGACGATCCTGCCAATGGTGTTATTGCTGGCTTTGCTTTACACCCTCACCAATCACGTGCGGCACAACGAAATCACCGCCATGCGCGCCGCCGGGATGAGTTTGTGGCGCGTCTGTGTGTCCTACCTCGTCATGGGTCTGGCGGCGAGCGCGGTCCTGTTCTTTCTGAATGAATGGTGTGTGCCCCGCGGCGCGGATTGGGCGGACCGCATCAAAACCCGTTATGTGCAAAAGCCGGCGGACGCGAAGAAAAAAAATGAATTCCGCAATTTCGGTTTCACCAATGCGCGCGATCAGCGCACCTGGTTTATCACCGAATATCACCCCAAAACCGCCGAAATGATCAAGCCCCAGGTAAACTGGACGTTGCCCGACGGTTCCAGTCACCGCCTGTATGCCGACCGTGCCGTTCGGACCAATGGGGTTTGGACATTTTATAACGTGTCGGAATATACACAGACCAACGCCAGCGCGCCCCTCTTGCCGTCCATGCAAACCAACGTGCTGGCGATGCCGGAATTCGCCGAAAAGCCCTCGGAAATTGAGGACGAAGTCAAAATCAGCAGCTATCAGGGCCTCCGGACATCCCGCCGGGCGGATATTCCGCTCAAAGTCATTTACCATCATTTGCGATTGAATCCGCATTTGCCGCGGGCGGATGCCAGTTGGCTGCTCACCAAATTTTACGGACGATTGGCTGCGCCCTGGACCTGCCTGGTCGTAGTGCTCATCGCCATTCCGTTTGGCGCGGCCTCTGGGCGTCGCAATCTATTCGTCGGTGTGGCCGGCAGCATTTTTATCTGTTTCGCCTATTTTATCATCCAGCAGGTAAGTCTGGCGCTGGGGGCGGCCGGCCATCTGCCCGGCTGGCTGGCGGCCTGGTTTCCCAATATCATTTTCGGGGTGACGGGCCTAGTGCTGACGGCACGGGTGCGATGAATTTGAATGTTGATTGTGAATAACGAACCTTCCAGACCGGGGTTGGGTTACGAGCGGGTGCAATTGCTCTATCAAGTGAGCAAGGTCATTCATTCCACACTTGAGCCGCAGGAGGCGTTGCAATTAATCGTCAGTGAAGCAGTACGGCTGATGCGTGCGTCAAGTGGTTCGGTAGTCCTGATCAATCCCACGTCAGGCTTTCTGGAAATTCACGCGTCGCAAAACCTGCCGTCGGCGGCCACGCGACTCCAGTTGCGCGTGGGCGAAGGCATCACCGGCTGGGTTGCGCGCACGGGCAAACCCGCACGCGTGGGTGCCGTGACGAAAGACCCGCGTTACATCATGGCGCGCCGCGGGGTGCGATCGGAATTGGCCGTGCCGCTGGACGTAAACGGCGAAACCCGCGGCGTGCTCAACATGGATTCGGACCGCGCGGACGCCTTCACCGCCGAAGACCAGGAATTGCTCCAGGAACTGGCGGTGCAGGCGGCCCGGGTGATTCAAAACACCTGGCTTTACGAGCAATTACGGCTCAAGGCCCATTTGTTCGAGGCCCTGGCCAGCGTGAGCCGGACGATCAACTCCACGCTGAATCTGGATGAAGCCTTGCGGGCCATCACCCGGGAAGCCTGCGCCCTGGTGCAGGCCCGGATGTGTTCGCTGATGATGCTGGACGAAAGCGGTGAATGGCTCGATTTGCGCGCCAGTCACGGTGCGGGCGAAGTCTACGTCAAAAAACCGCGATTGGCTGTTGCCGACAGCCTGCTCGGCGTCGTGGTCCGGCGCAAAAAACCGATGCAGGTCGCCAACGTCCAGGAATCCAGCCGTTACCAACATGTCGGAGTGGCGCGGAGCGAGGGCTTGGTTTCGTTGCTGAGCGTGCCGTTGATTTTTGCCGGTCGTGCGATCGGGACATTGAGCATTTACATGGGCCACCCGCATAGTTTTTCCAACGAGGAAATCAGCATTTTGAGCGCCCTGGCCGAGTTATCGGCGATTGCGATTGAAAAAGCGCGGCTTTACGAGCGGGTCGTGGACGTCGAGGAACAGTTGCGGCAGAATGAAAAACTCTCGGCGCTGGGCCTGCTGGCCGCCG
The DNA here is from genome assembly GCA_963789055.1 of uncultured Verrucomicrobiae bacterium. Taxonomy (GTDB): domain Bacteria; phylum Verrucomicrobiota; class Verrucomicrobiia; order Limisphaerales; family UBA11358; genus UBA11358. The sequence continues at coordinate 210,275 of CAWBJE010000001.1, forward strand.
AGGTTGCCCACGAAATCCGCAATCCGCTCACGGTAATGAAGCTGCTGTATCACTCGCTGGATTTGAAATTTCCGGACGGCGACCCGCGCACAAAGGACGCGCGTATCATCGACGCAAAAATCGAGCACCTGAACAAAATCGTCGAGCAGATTCTGGCGTTTGCACGCACCACCGAACCCCGTTTTGCGCCGGTGAATTTAAATGAACTGGTGGACGAACTGGGACTGCTGGTGCGGCACAAGCTGGCAAACCAGAACATCCGGCTGGTCCGACGATTGCAGCCGGATTTGCCGTCGGTGATGGGCGACGCGCCGCAGTTGGAGCAGGCATTTTTGAATTTAATCCTCAACGCTGCCGGCGCCATGCCCAACGGCGGAAAGCTTACGGTTGAGTCCAAAACCGTTCAACCGCCGCGGAACCATCCGGGGGCGACGCACGTCGCGGTGGTATTCAAGGACACCGGCAGCGGCATGAGCAAGGAAGTTCAACGACGGGCCTTCACCGCAGTTTTAAGCACTACCAAAGCCAAGGGAACGGGATTGGGGCTGGCCATCGTTGGCCGCATCATCGAGACCCACCACGGCCGTTTTCAAATCAAATCGCAAATGGGTTCCGGGACAACCATTCGCATCACGCTGCCGCTGAAATCTAATCCTGGCGAACCGGCCTCCGCGCGGGGTTAACCGGAATCCGGCGCGCGGACGGCGATTTCGGGTTAAACACTTTATTTTTTCTGTGCCGTTCATTGCCAATTCGGCGCGACACGCTATTTTCTTGCCAGACGGTTCGGTCGAGTTTATTCGACAACGTTTCCAATTTTATGAATTACTCAAAGCTGGAATGGTGGGACCGGTTTCAAAAATATTACACGGAATTTCCCGAGCTTGGCTTGGCCGTGGATTTGAGCCGGATGAATATGGACGACGCGTTTCTTGCGTCCATGGAACCACAAATGCAAAAGGCGTTCGTTAGCATGACGGCGCTTGAATCAGGAGCCATTGCCAATCCGGATGAAAATCGGATGGTTGGACACTATTGGCTGCGGAACCCGGCTCTGGCGCCGACTCCCGAAATCCGCAAGGAAATCGAATATACCATCGTCCGCATCAAGAAATTTGCGGCCAAGATCCATGCCGGAAAAATTCATGGTGCTGGCGGGCCTTTTAAAAATCTACTGTTAATCGGCATCGGCGGATCGGCACTGGGTCCCCAATTTGTTGCCCATGCTCTGGGAAATCCACGCACTGACCGTCTCAAGCCCTTTTTCTTTGATAACACGGATCCTGACGGTATGGACAGAGTTCTGGCGGCAATTGGATCCGGTTTGAATAAAACCCTTTGCATCGTCGTTTCCAAGTCCGGGGGCACCAAAGAAACCCGCAACGGAATGTTGGAAGCCGAAAATGCGTTTAAACGGGCAAGGCTTCACTTTGCCCAGCACGCGGTTGCGGTTACGTCACATGGCAGTGATCTCGACAAATATGCGATGAAGACCAAATGGCTGATGCGTTTCCCAATGTGGGACTGGGTCGGCGGCCGAACCAGCGAATTATCGGCAGTTGGCCTGCTACCGGCAGCTTTACAGGGTATTGAGATAACTGACTTGCTGTCAGGAGCTCGAGAATGTGACAAGCTGACACGTACAACTAACGTTAAAGCAAATCCAGCGTCTCTGCTTTCACTGGCTATGTATAAGTCAGGTAACGGTAAAGGAACAAAAAATATGGTAGTTTTGCCTTACAAAGACCAATTAGAATTGTTTCCCAAGTATCTGCAGCAACTGGTAATGGAATCGCTTGGGAAGGAACTGGATTTAAACGGGACCGTGGTTAATCAGGGTATTTCGGTGTTTGGCAATAAGGGAGCAACAGATCAGCATTCCTACGTTCAACAGCTTAGAGATGGGTTAAATAATTTCTTTGTAATTTTCATAGAGGTTTTAAAGGATCAGCGTGGCCACGATCTTGAAGTGGAAACCGGAGTAACGTCCGGCGACTATCTGCACGGATTTTACTTGGGGACGCGCCAGGCGCTTGCCGAAAAACAAAGGGAATCGGTCACTATTACAGTTAAAGAAGTATCTCCTTTTGCAGTCGGGATGCTGATTGCGCTGTTTGAGAGGGTAGTTGGCCTTTACGCGTCATTGATCAACATTAATGCCTACCACCAACCTGGAGTTGAAGCAGGAAAGAAGGCTGCCAGCAGAGTTATTGAAATTCAGCGCAAGACGTTGGCCCTCCTTTCGGATAATCAAGGCACAGCGCTTAGTGTCACTGAGATCGCCGAACGAATTGCCGCCCAAGACGACGTTGAGATTGTTTTTAAAGTGTGTGAACATTTGGCGGCAAATCAAAATAAAATCGCGTGTAAGCATCTTGCCATAAGCAAATTAGAACAGAAATACGCTGCGGTCTAATTTCGATGTTCGTCTATCCAAAACAATACGACGTAATCGTTGTCGGTGCTGGTCATGCCGGTATTGAGGCTGCCTTGGCAGCTGCGAAGATGGGCTGTCAAACTATGCTGCTCACCATGAATGTCGATACCATCGGGCAGATGTCGTGCAACCCAGCCATAGGCGGACTCGCAAAAGGACATTTGGCTCGGGAAATTGACGCGTTGGGGGGAGAAATGGGCAAGGCCACAGACATCACTGGACTGCAATTCAGAATGCTGAACACGAAGAAAGGTCCGGCGGTTTGGGCGCCAAGAGCACAGTGCGACAAAAAGGCCTACCAGTTCCGGCTAAAATGGGTCTGCGAATCCGAACCGAATCTCGATTTAAAGCAGGGACAAATCAGTAAAATCCTGCACAAGGATGGTGTGGCGCTTGGGGTTGAAACTACACTTGAAGTCCAATACCTCGGGAAAGCGGTTGTAATAACCACGGGGACTTTTCTTCGTGGGTTAATGCACGTTGGATTCACCCAGCAGCCTGGTGGGCGGGCTGGCGATTTGGCAGCGTCGGGGCTGTCGGTATCGCTCACAGAAATCGGCCTTGAACTCGGCCGGCTAAAGACAGGAACTCCACCACGACTTTTGAAAAGGTCGATTGACTTCTCGAAGATGGAAGCCCAGCCGGGAGATGAGCCAGTTCCTTATTTTACATTTTGGAAGGACGATTTGTTCCACGTGGAACAATCGGCCAAGCGTTTCAGTTCTCTTTCCGCAGGCAAGTACCCGCCCGGGTCAATTTTGGATGCAATAAATGGTCAGCTCAATTGCTTCATCACGTTTACAACCCTGAAAACGGCTGAAATTATTCGTAATAATTTACACAAATCTCCCTTATATTCAGGCACTATTGAAGGAATTGGGCCCAGGTACTGCCCGTCAATCGAGGATAAAATCGTCAAGTTTCCAGAAAAAGAGCGGCATCAGATTTTTCTTGAGCCAGAGGGAATTCACACCGATGAATTTTACGTCAATGGCTTCTCAACCAGTCTGCCGTTTGAGGTACAAGTTGAATTGGTCAGAACAATCATCGGTTGTGAGAACGCCGAGATCCTTCGCCCAGCCTATGCTGTCGAATACGATTTTGCCTACCCGACACAGTTGCTTCCGACTCTGGAAACCAAGGTCTGCAAAAATTTGTATTTGGCCGGCCAAATAAACGGAACATCGGGATACGAAGAAGCCGGGGCTCAGGGAATCATTGCCGGGATCAATGCTGCCAGAAAAGTGAATTTCCAGGAACCAATCATCCTTCGACGCGACCAGGCGTACATCGGCGTCTTGATTGATGATCTAATCACGAAAGGAACAGCTGAGCCTTACCGCATGTTCACATCGCGCGCTGAATATCGGCTTTTGCTGCGGCAGGACAACGCCGACATGCGGCTTTCAGAAATCGGCCATCAAATCGGGCTGTTACCGGAAAATAAGTATTTACTGTACTGTAAAAAGCAAAGTTTAGTATTAGACGAACTAAAACGACTTTATTCGACTTTTTCCGGAAGTGCATCGCTCGCCAAGTTGCTTGCGCGCCCTGAGTTGCGCTACAAGGATCTGCCAAATCGAAGCGAGGCTTTGCCGGAGGAGGTCGTTCAACAAGTTGAGATTGCAATCAAGTACGCCGGATATATTGAACGGCAGGAGGCAGAGGTTGAGAAGTTTAAAAACCTGGAAGACAAACAGATTCCCGAGGCGTTTGAATTTTCAACGGTACCCAGTTTGCGTTTGGAGGCGCGGCAAAAGCTTTCAAAAATCCGCCCGGCTACCATCGGTCAGGCGGCGAGAATCTCCGGAGTGTCACCGGCTGACATCAGCATCCTCATGGTGTGGTTGAAGCGTTATGGAGCGCAGGGACAAGCAGGCGATTTGCCAGCGGATACCGAAACTTGCGACGCCCTCGAATCGGGGTTGGAAGGAGACGCGTAAAAGATTGGCTGTCCGACATGGATTCGAACCATGAATAACGCCTCCAAAGGGCGCTGTGTTACCATTACACCATCGGACAAGCTCAAAAACATTAAACTTTAAGCGTCAGACAAGCAAAAGGAAAAATGGAGATTAGCGCTTTTGGATGACACAGGGCAGGCTTATTTGAAGATTATCGTTGAGGCAACGGATTGATTTTGACATGCAAGTCCTTGCTTTGATGGCTGAGCTTTGTCGGGCAAGCTGCTACTTGGCCTGCGGATCAACCAATAAAGCCGATTTGAATTTAATTTTAGTTTAAGCCAGACTCATCTCATGCCGCTGGAACCGGAAGCTTTGCCACGTGTCAGCTTTGTCATGCCTACCCTCAACGTGGAGGCATTGCTGGACAACGCGCTCTCGTCCATTACACGGCAAACGTATCCGCGCGACCGCTATGAAATTCTGCTCGCCGACGCGCACTCAACCGACCGTACCCGCGAAATCGCGAAAAAGTACGGGGCCATCGTCATCGATGACGACGGCAAAAGCATGGAAGAAGGAAAGCGTCTTGCGCTTCAGCATGCGACCGGCGAATACATCGTCTTTGTGGACGCTGACAATGAAGTCACGCATCGGGATTATATTGAACTGGCTGTGAAGGCCCTGGTAAAAAATCCGCAAGCCCTTGGCGTGGAAAGTTATTATCTGCCGTCGCCCAAAATGAGTTCGTTTTGCGCCTACCTCACGCATCGTTTGCACATCAGCGACCCGATTGCTTGGTTGATGAGTGCAAATCCAAAGCTGGTGGGACGCGACGGCGAGACGGAACGATGGACGCTGTATGGGGATTCACTTTCGTATCCACTTGGCGCGAATGGTTTTGTTTTTCGCCACGCTGATTTGGAATCGGTGAAAGCTGGCGAACATTTTCAAGATACACACGCGGCCTTGCATCTCATGCGGCATGGCAAACGGGAATGGCTGCGGATTTGCGGGCGCGGCGTGCACCATTATTACGTGCAAACGCTTGGTGGATTTGTACAAAAACGCCGGCGGGCCACGGTGCATTTTCTCCGCGTTCAGGAGGAGGCAAAGACCAATTGGATGATAGAAAAACCGCCGGTACCACTGTGGCTGGCAGTGCTCTATTGCGCCACGCTGGCCGGACCGATTTACCATACTGTCGTGGGTCTGGTTCGCGACCGTGACGCGTGCTGGCTTTGGCATGTCCCCGCGAGCGTGGCCAGCATGCTTGGCGATGTCTGGGGCGTGCTTACCTACAAACGACGAGGCAAGGACAAGAAACTCATTGCCGAGCTTCAGCCGAAACAGACTTTAAAAGACTAGGTTGCCAATGACAGAATTCAATCCGCCAGATAGTGCACGAGCAAATTCGCGGGGGCACAAGAAGATTGTCTTCGTGGCCAACGGATTGTTTGGCGAGCAACTGGCCGGAGGCGATATTAATCTGCTTTACGCGATTAAAACCGTCGTGGCGGCGGGCTGGGAAGTCGAATTCTTTGGCGGACGCGTACTCGAACACCATCTGAAGCAATGGAATCTGCCGACGAACATCATCTTCACCGACAGCGTAAATTCACAATCCCTGCGCAATGATTCCTTGGGCGGTCAACTCCGGCTGTTTTGGGAATTCTTCCGGCGCCTTCTTTCAACCTTGAGCCAGCTGCGACGCGTGGGAAACCAGGACGTGATTTACGCGGCGTCCGATTATTGGTTCGATGTGCTGCCGGCGGTTTTTTCGAAGGCGAAACTCAAGGTTGCGATCCTTCATATGCAGGCACCCACTTTGCGGGAGGTCGTTTTCCGGACGCGGACCGATGTGGTGGCCAGCCGGGTGGCTTCTCTGCATTATTGTTTGAGCCAGTGGCTGGCTCTGACCGCCCTGCGGTTCTGCCGCAACAAGCGCGTCGTGGTGGTCCAATCGCTGCTTCAGGCGGCACTCCTGAAGAAGAGGCTTTTGGCCGGCCGAAGTTTGTTTAAATCCCAACGGAGTGGAGATGGAGGCCATTGATTTGGCGAGGCAAGGGCCAAAGAAATATGATGTCGTCTGGATCGGCCGTGTTCATCGGCAGAAGGGCATTGACGATTTGCTGCTGACGTTAAGGTCATTGGCCCACGAATTTCCTGATTTTCGGGCGCTGCTGATTGGTAATTTGCAGGAAGCCCTGGCCAGCCGGGTGGCTGAACTGGGTTTGACTACGTGCGTTGAATTTTCGGGGTTCGTGTCCGGTGTCGAAAAATACCGGCTTCTAAAGAGCAGCCGGGTTTATCTGATGCCGAGCCGGCATGAAGGAATGCCCATCGTCGTTTGTGAAGCGCTGGCCTGCGGTTTGCCTGTGGTCGCCTATGAATTGGAAATGTATCGGCCTTTTTTTGGCGACCGGCTCATTTATGTGAAACCGTTTGATCTGGACAGCTTCTGCCGGACTGCGGTGGAAACGGTGCGAAAGGCCCGTGCTGGTGAAAAATTGATCAACGAACAGGATCTGGCGGAGTTTAAAAAGAACAATTCGTGGTCGGAGGTTGGCCGGCGCCTGGTGGCGATGCTGGACCCAGGGGGTGAATGCTAAGCGCCCCGCCAATGAGTTTTAAGTTTTGCGTGCCTGTTAAAACACCCACCGTAGCTGCGGCGCGACCCCTTTCCACCTCCATCTTGCTGTCACTGTCGGTGAAACCTTGGTAGGGGGACAAGCTTTTCGGGTTACTCGTAACGCCTGAGCTTGTGGCGGTACTGCCTCCATTGCCGCTGAAGGCGGGTAAGTGGAGCTTTGTCCCCGGGCAGGGGCTTGAGCATCGGCATCGGCGCAACCGGTAAAAGCTTCTTCGCCGCCTCAATGCAAGTTCGGTTGTGGTAAATTTTCACCCCGTCCAGATTGGTGATGGTGGGCCAACCAAACCGCCGGCGATTGAGGAACCCGCGATAGTTGTATTGGCAGGGCAGGATCGTCAACTGGTCATAGTGAGTGTTTACAATCTCATTGAACGATTCCTGGTCATCGTATGATGCGCGATACATGGAAAGGCCCCGTTCAAAAATCGCCTCGCGTATTTTCCGGGAGGAAGGAACGTGCCAGAAAGTGACACCATCGTTCATATAATTGGCGCAAGCCATGCCGCACATAACCCGGCTTCCGCCATGATACTCCACACAGGCACCAACACCAGCTCCGCGCAAGAGTTCGGGGATTTCCGGCAGAGGCTGCACGCACAAGACATCTGTTCCATCAACAATCAAGGCGTATTCAACATCCAACAGGTCTGGAGACAAGAACCGCCGGTGTTGACAGTCCCGGAACGAGTGCAAAAAACGGTCGTCCGGTTTGCACAGGTGGTATTTGATCTCGGGGTATTGTTTGGTCGGTAACCGGTCCCCGACGATGAAAGCGTGCAGTTCGAGGAATTTGTTCTGGGCAAAACTCAGGAAGGCATGATCTAGATGTTCGATCTGACTGCCAAAGACGGTGGTAATGACCGCTTGTCGTTTGGTGCTCATAAACTCGCTCAGAATTGAAATATCACGGCCCGGAATTCGACCAATCTTTTTTCACCGGACAAAAGTGCTTGCGGTTTCGAAGCGAATGGGCGCGCCACGTACGCCAGCCAATTTTCGCCACGTGAGCAAGCCGGGCCACGCCGGGGAGGACTTTAGCCAGTTTGGGCCGCGAGGGCGCGAACGGATTTTTTTTGTCCGGCAACTGCTCGGCCCAACGCGACGTGTAATCGCTTTGTTGGGGAGGGCGGACAAATAGCGGGACAATACTGGTACGGTGGGCCTGGATCAGCAACTGCAACGGAAAACAGTTCACCAACTCAATCCGCGAACGAATCGCCTGCGGATTTGCGACTTCATACCAGCGTCCATAGGGTCCCACAATGTGGAGAATCATCCGCTCAACTTCGAATCCATTATCCGCGCAAAACACAGTGTAGAACAGTTCCGGGCTGAACTGGTAAAATCCGTGCCCGCACCAGTTGTTGGTGACCGTGTGCATGATCAGCCGACCACCTTCCCGAACCATTTCCATGCAATTCTGCAACGCCACCGGGAAATTAAAAACGTGTTCGAGCGTACCGCCATCATACACCAGATCAAACCGGGCCTTGAGGTCGGTCCCAACGGGTTGATTCAAGTCATGCTTGAAGTCCGCCCCTTCAAATCCCGAAGCATCGAGCGACCAGATATTGCGCGCTCCCAGTGATTTGAACACAGGTTCCGCGTAACCCGTATCAGGCGCACCCGGGGCAAAGAATTTGTTCGGCAGGCCAGCTTCGGCCAGCACGGCCAGCATTTTGGCGGGATAAACATTCAAGTCCTGACGCCCGATCATCAGCACGTCGCCAAAGTCCACGCCGCGCTTGCGCGCCGCCAGCAGGAACTGCACCGAATTGATGTCAAGGCCCATGTCAGTAAAGCTTGGTGGGCATCACAGATTCTGATGAATAGGTGGAATCCTTCTCCTTGGTCGCCACCACCACCACCGTGTGTGCCCATGAAGGAAGGTATGTGGCCAACGGCGACCAAAATTCTCCGATCCCGGGCAGAAAAAATGCGCTGCCAAGAGCCCGGTCATACCGGAATCCGTGGGCTTTCAATACTATTTTGATGGTGCGCAGAGTAAAGTCACGGAAATGCGCCGAACGATAACGCGCTGCATACATGGGCGGCAGGTCGAAAAACAGCATCATGCCCAGACCCAAAAGGGTGCGGATATTGGGAAAGGTCAGCACCAACTGACCGCCTGGTTTCAAAACGCGGTTGATCTCAAACATCATCCAGTCGGTGTCCACTTGATGTTCAATGGTTTCTCCGCAGAAAACAGCGTCGAACTTCCCCGGGGGGTACGGTAACGGATCGGTTTCGATATTGTGTTGAACAGCATGAATTCCATTTTCAATCGCTCGCTTTACAAAACTTGGCGCAATCTCCACCCCATGGACTTCGTAGGTTTTTGCCAGCGGGCGGAGGATATGGCCAGCGGCACAACCGACATCAAGAATCACCCGCCCCGGAGCCACCCCGGAAAAGATCTGCCGTACTTTATCTATGCGCGGTCCGGTCGGTTCGGGGGCGTCGAGCACGACTTCTTTCGTGCCTTCGCTGAGCAACAACTGTAATTCGTGACTCTTCATGGCATAAACGCGATTGAGTGGCAGGATATAAGCTGATTGACCCGATGTCGGAAAGCAAAATCTTGGCACGGTCAAAATTTACGCAGAGACCTTGACAAGTTATGGTTTCCTCTTGAGATTTATAACTTGTTTTTCACCAAACAGCCGTTGCTGGACAGTGAAACCGCGCGTTGGCGTGAACGCAGTCGCGGAGATAAAGTCTATTAATCATGAAAGCCACCAAAGCAAGAGCTTCCGCGAAATCACCGGCAATCACCATTGCCATTCTTTTGGCGGTGATTCTATCTTGTTTATTCTGGCGAAGCTTTTTGCCGGGCTATATTAATTTTTCAAACGACGGACCGCTGGGGCAGCAAAACTCCGCCTACATTCAACTGCCCGGCGCATTCACCGGAAGCTGGGATGATTTGAATGACATTGGCAACAACACCGGCGCGTGGCCGCCGGACTTGAATGCGTTGTCTTTTTGGGTGCTGGGCCCTGTTGGTTACCTGAAATTCTTCCCGCCCATCGCAGTGTTTATCTTGGGATTCAGTGCCTGGTTTTTTTTCAGGCAGTTGAATTTTTCGCCGTTGGCGGCGACGCTGGGCGCGCTGGCCGCCGCCCTGAATTCCACGTTTTTTAAAGATGCCTGTTGGGGTGTGGCTGGCCAACTGGATGCTTATAGCATGGACTTCCTCGCCTTGGCGCTGGTTGTATCCAATACTTCGACGACTCCGCCCCTTACCCGTTGGATACGACTGGCCCTGGCGGGATTGGCTGTTGGCTTTAATGTAATGGAAGCCGCGGATATCGGTGCCATTTTCAGTTTGTTTGTCGCAGCCTTTGTTTTGTTCAAGGCCATTGCTGACGAAAGCGGGCCGCTTATTGCAAAAGTGGGACGTGGCATTGGCCGGGTTGCGATAATTGGCATGTTTGCCGGGTTCATCGCCACACAAACCGTCGTATCGCTCGTCGGCTCCCAAATCACCGGCATCGTTGGTACCGCGCAGGACGCCGAAACTAAAATCCGTAACTGGGATTTCGCCACACAATGGAGTCTGCCAAAAATTGAAACGCTCGGATTATTTATTCCCGGGTTGTTCGGCTATCGGATGGACACGCCAAATGACATGATGGACTTTCTTCAGGACGCATACAAAGGAGGCAATTATTGGGGGGGGGTCGGACGTTCGCCGGAAATTGACCGCTTTTTTGACAGTGGCCAAACAGGTTCCCCGCCGCCTGGAATGATGCGATTTACCAGTGGGTGTAATTATGTCGGGGTGCTGGTGACGCTGGTGGCGTTGTGGGCCATTGCGCAATCGTTGCGACGACAAAATTCAGCATTTACCGGAATTCAACGACGGTTTATTTGGTTTTGGTCGGCCATTCTGGTGGTGACCTTACTGCTGGGTTGGGGCCGCTTCGCGCCCTTCTACAAAGTTCTCTACATGCTGCCACATGTTTCCAACATTCGGAACCCGTGCAAGTTTCTTGCGGTTTTTTCATGGGCGATTGTCATTCTGTTTGCTTACGGGGTCCACGGTTTGAGCCGCCGTTATTTGGAAATTTCAGCGCCCGGTTCCTCTTCGGCGTTGACTCAACTCAAAACCTGGTGGACGAGAATTCGCGGTTTTGATCGGAATTGGACCTTGGGTTGCGTCTTGGCTGTCGTCGTCAGCTTGCTCGGCTGGATGATTTACGCGGTGGAGAAGCCGGGCCTTGTCCGTTATTTGCAAAAAATGGGATTCCCTGATGAGGGTATGGCCAATAGCATTGCCACATTTAGTATCGGGCAGGTTGGGTGGTTTGTCATGCTTTTGGTGCTGGCGATTGCACTCTGCACGCTCATCATTTCTGGATTTTTTGCAGGACAACGCGCAAAAGCGGGCGGTATTTTACTGGGCGTGCTGCTCGTCGCGGATTTAGGGCGGGCGAATTTGCCTTACATCATCCACTGGGATTACAAACAAAAGTACGAGATTGGCTCGCTCAACCCGATTGTTGATTTCCTGCGCGCCAGACCTTACGAAGCCCGGGTGGCTATTTTACCGTTTAATCCACCGGCACATCTGCCTCAATACGATGATTATTGGGGAGATCTTTATCGTATTGAATGGGCGCAACACCACTTTCCCTATTACAACATCCAGTCGCTGGACAAGATTCAAATGCCGCGTCCGCCGGCTGATTTGGCGGCCTATGAAATGGCGCTGATTCCTCGTTCTGACGACTCTGTATATCTCCTGACTCGCCACTGGGAGCTGACCAATACCCGGTACCTGCTTGGCCAGGCGGGCCTTTTGGACGTTTTGAATGACCGACTTGACCCGGGGCAACATCGTTTTCGCATTGTCCGGCGTTTTGACGTGGTGCCCAAGCCGGGCGTTAGCCAACTGTCGCAATTAGAGCAATTGACCGCTGTCGCCAGCGAAAATGGCGGTTGCGCCCTCTTTGAATTCACCGGCGCATTGCCGCGTGTAAAACTATACTCCGACTGGCAGGTCAACACCAACGACGAAGCCACGCTCAACACGTTGGTGAGCACAAATTTCAATCCCTGGCAAACAGTCCTGGTTTCCATGCCCATCCCCGCTGCCACGGGGGGCGACCAAAATGCCGGCACGGTTGAATTCAAAAGTTATGCGCCGAAGCACATCGTCTTTGATGCGCAGGCCAATACGCCGGCGGTGTTATTGTTGAATGACCGGTTCGACTCGCACTGGCATGTGCTTGTGGATGGCCGGCCGGCAGAGTTGTTGCGCTGCAATTTCATCATGCGCGGGGTTTATCTGACACCTGGCCAACATACGGTGGTATTCCAGTACCGGATGTCGAACAAGCCATTGTACGTGACGCTGGCGGCCATCGGTATCGGGCTGTTGCTTTGCGGTGCTTTGGTCGTCTCGACGCGCCGGAACCGTTCCGACAATGCCTGAACTCGTTCTGCTAATTTCCCATGCGCGCTTCTGTCATTGTCATCACCCGCAATCATTCCGGCTACCTTGCCGACGTGCTGGCGGCACTGGCAAAACAGGAGCATCCTGATTTTGAAGTCGTCATCGTGGACAGCAGCGCGGGTGAGGAAAAAGAAAAGTCCGCGAAACTGGCGGAACAATACCACGCCAAATACGTTTTTGAACCGCGCCTCGGCCAGTCGCTCGCGCGGAATTCCGGACTTCCCCATTGTACCGGCGAAATCGTCGCCTTCACCGACGACGACTGCCTGCCGGAAAAAAACTGGCTTTCGTCCCTCGTGCAGAATTATTCCAGTCCGGAAATCTGGGGTTGTTCCGGGCGGGTCATCCCGCATCGCAATGAATCCGCCGCCGCCCTCTTCGAAGAAGTCGCCGGGCAGGACCTGGGCGAAAATCGCCGCGTCTTCAAACCCGAAGAAGTCCGTTTCACCGTCGGGTTGATTTTACAGAACCTTGGAAAAGTTTTTGCCAAACACATGAAAGGCAAGGGCCTGGCGCCGTGGTGCGTCGGCCACGGCAGCAGCATGTCTTTTCGCAAAATCGCGCTGGACCAGCTCGGCGGGTTCGACAACCGCCTCGGCGCGGGCGCCCCGCTCAAGAGCGGCGAGGACATTGACATCAACTACCGCGTCCTGCGTTCCGGCCACTGCATTGTCTATGAGCCGCGCGCCGTCGTCCGGCATAATCACCACCGTATGACCGCCGAGGATGTTTTCAAAACGCGCTACAACTACAGCTTCGGCGGGGCGGCGCTCATGCACGAAAACTCCGGAAACCCGCTCATGTTTTGCATGAAATGCGGACGCTTCCTCCAGCTCTTCATCAAAATCGCCCAATACAAGCTGACCGGTAAAAAAGACCTCGCCCGCGTTTTCAGCGAAGATTTGCGCGGCGTGCGAGACGGCATCGCCGCCCAAAAGCAAAATCCGCGCGACCCGAAATTGAAGCCGGACCTATAACCCCGTTGGATAATCCAAAAACTCCCACGGGAGCTTGAATTTTTTTGAAAGGTGCGCGGCGAGGGCTTTCACACCGAACGTTTCCGTCGCATAGTGGCCACCGTAAAAAACATTCAAGCCAAGTTCTTCCGCGGCCGCGTAAGTCCAATGCGGACCTTCGCCGGTAATGAACGTGTCCACACCCTCGTCCGCTGCCTGCTTCAACCCGTCGCCCGCCCCGCCCGTCACCACGCCGATGCGATGGCAAATTGCCAGACCGCCGGGTATCACTTTCGGTCTGGCACCCGTCGCCTGCGCTAAACGCGTCGCCAGTTCGGACCTTGGAATTCTGGTCTGCGCTCGAAAACCGATGGTTTGGCCGTGTGTGAAATAGAACGGGCGGAGATTTTTTAAACCGAGCGCGGCGCAGAGTTGTGCGTTGTTGCCGAGCCGGGGATGCGCGTCCAGCGGCAAGTGAGAACTGTAAACTGCCAGATTGTTTTCCAGGAGCAACCGGAGCAGGTCATATTTTTTGCCCGTCCACGGATGGGCTGGCGACCAGAACAATCCGTGATGCACAACCATCAAGTCGGCCTTGGCTGCGATGGCCAGCCTCACCGTGGCCAGGCTGGCATCCACGGTGGCGGCGATGCGCGTGACGGTGCCGGAGTTCCCGGCTTGCAGTCCGTTCACCGCGCCGTCGTAATCCCCAATTTCCTTTGTGCGGAGCAGTTGGTCACAATGTTTGACAATGGCCGCGAGTGAAATTTTCGCCATGACACGATGAAACCAAATTTCCTGTAAACTGCAAAGCCGGAACCGCTTTAAAAAATATTTCATTCCACCTGTTGATTTCTGCGCGCGACGTTTTATAGTTCGCTCGGTTTGATTTCACTGAGATGAGCAATTCACATGACGCGGCGCGGCCGTGGGACATCGAAGCGGCGCGCACGCTTTATAATATTCATCGCTGGGGCGCGAAGTATTACGACATCAACGACGCCGGGCACGTCGTGGCGCGGCCGCTGCAGGACGCCGGTGTGGCGGTGGATTTGACCGATGTCATCGAGGAGGCGAAAGCGCGCGGGCTGAAGTTCCCGCTGCTCATCCGGTTTCAGGACATTTTGCGCCATCGGGTCGAAGCCATCAACCAGTGCTTCCGCGACGCCATCACCGAATTCAATTTCAAGGGCCGGTATCGCGGCGTCTTCCCCATCAAGGTCAACCAACTGCGCGAAGTGGTGGAGGAAATTCTCGACGCGGGCAAGCCATTTGATTTCGGCCTGGAAGTGGGAAGCAAACCGGAGTTGTTCGCCGGCCTGGCCATGCAAAACCAGCTCGGCAGCCTCATTGTCTGTAACGGTTACAAGGACCCGGAATTCATCCGGATGGCATTGCTCGGCATCAAACTCGGCAAAACCGCCATCCTGGTCGTCGAAAAACTGGAGGAATTACGTCAAATCATCACGATTTCCAAGTCAGTGGGCGTTGAACCGCTCATCGGCATCCGCATGCGGTTGTTGAGCAAAGGTACGGGTCGCTGGGCCGGCAGTGGCGGCGAAAATGCCAAGTTTGGCCTCTGCACAGCGGAACTCCTGGAAGCCGCGGAATTGTTGAAGACGGAAAACCTCGGTCACTGCTTCAAGCTGTTGCATTTCCACATCGGCTCGCAGGTGCCGGACATTCTTACGGTGAAAAAGGCCGTGCAAGAGGCTGCCCGGCTTTATGCCAAACTGCACAAGATGGGTTTTCCGCTTTCCTACCTCAACGTCGGGGGTGGTTTAGGCGTGGATTACGACGGCAGCCGGTCGGCGTTTGACAGTTCCACGAATTACACGCTTCAGGAATACGCCAACGACGTGGTTTATTACATCGCCGATGTTTGTAACGCCGAAAATGTGCCGCACCCCGACATCGTCAGCGAAAGCGGCCGCGCCATTGTCGCGCATCACAGCGTCCTGATTGTCGAGGCGTTCGGCGCGATTGAAAAAACCCGGCCCGGCGAATTTTTGAAATTTGGCGAGAAGGAGCACCCGCTCGTCCGGGAGCTGCTCGACATTCGGAAGAATCTCGGCAAGTCGAGCAAGCTCGAAGCTTACCATGACGCCCTCGAACGCCGGGAAGATGCCCAGTACATGTTTACCCTCGGGGTATTGGATTTGCCCGACAAGGCGAAAATCGAGGAGCTTTACTGGCAAATCAGCCGTGATGTGGTTGAAAGTTACAAAGGCCAGCCCTACGCCCCGGAGGAAATCCGCCAACTCGAAGACACGCTCAGCGACCAGTACCTCTGCAATTTTTCCGTCTTCCAATCGCTGCTTGATCACTGGGCGCTCGACCAGTTGTTTCCCATCATGCCGGTGGCTCGCCTGAACGAACGCCCCACTCGCGAGGGCACGTTGGTGGACATCACGTGCGATTCCGACGGGCAGGTGAACAAATTCATCGATTTTCGCGACGTGCGCGACACGCTGCCGCTGCACAAACTCAATGCCAACGGCAACGGCCTGCCGGAACCCTATTACATCGGGTTCTTCCTGATGGGCGCCTATCAGGACATTATGGGCGACCTGCACAACCTGTTCGGCCGCGTCAACGAGGTTCACGTTTTTCTCGAGCCGGATGAACCGACCGGCTATTACATCGAGGAGATCATCGAAGGCGCCACCATCGTGCAGTCGCTCGCCGACGTCCAATACGATGAAAACGAACTGAAGCGGCAAATGAAGACGCAGATTGACGAAGCCATCAAATCCGACCGCCTGAAACCGTCCGAAGCCATGCGTCTGCTCGACGATTACGAGCGCGGCTTGAAGGCTTACACCTACCTTTCGTTCTGAATGAAGAATGAAGAAGGCAGAACGAAGAACTAATTTCACTGCGGGTTAATCTTGTTTCTGCAATCTGCATTTTGCATTCTGCATTCTATTCATGGAAAACTCCGCGCCCAACGCCGAATTGCTGCGCTCACTCGGACGCCTCGTCCGCGGCCTCTCCGCCCTGTTCTGGGGATTGCCCGCGGCGCTGATCATTTGCGCGGAAACAGCGCGCGCCGAATGGCTCAAGCCGCTGGGCATAATTCCGGTGTTGGCCGGCACCGGCCTGCTGCTCTATGGCCTCCGGCAAATGAGTGATTTCCAAAAACAGGAACGTCCCTGGCGCACCGCCCTCGACCGCGCAAAACTCGCCGCCCTCGTCAACTTCGGACTTTGCCCGTTTCTTTACTGGCAGAATAAAATGCCGGGACAGCCTTTTTTCAACGCGGCGGTCTTTGTGCTCATCCTGTCGGCACTGCTTTTTTTGTTCAACTTGAACGTCGTCCTCAACCAGCTCGGCGCGATGCTGCCCGATGAAACACTCCGCCACGAAACGCGCCTCTTTACCGCGCTCAATTGCTGGCTGCTCGTCTTGCTCCTGTTCCTCGGCACCGGATACGTGTTGATGCTGCACGATCCGCGATGGCAATTGGAATTCGGGATTTATTCCTACCGGTTTGATCGACTTGTCCTTTGGGCGCTGACGTTTTTTGCCCTGCTGCCGCTGGCCATGACCATGGCGCTGCTCTGGAAAACGAAAGAAGTCATCCTCGACAGCGTTTTCGGCACGAAGTAAGGCAAAATTGGTTCGACGTTCGGCGTTCGATGTTGGATGTTCGGTGTTAATCGATTGAAATGAAAACTTCCGCCTTGTCCGCCCTGGGCCAGCGCGCCACCGAGCCGCCCATCTCGTGGCTCATGCACGCGGCGCTCTCGCGGCCCAAACTGATTTCCCTCGCCGCCGGCTTCACCGACAACACCTCATTGCCTGTGACGGAGGCGCGCAAAGCGTTGAATCAGGTTTTGCGCTCGCCCCAGACCGGCCGTCCGGCGCTGCAATACGGCTTCACCGCCGGCGATACGAGCTTGCGCCAATTGACGGCGGAATATTTGCGGAAACTGGATGCCAAAGCCGTCGGAGTAATGGAGAGTTGGAATGATGGAGTAACGAAACCAACAATCCATCAATCCATCAATCCATCAATCTATTCCCCCGACCGCCTCCTCATTACCAGCGGTTCGCAGCAATTGCTCTATCTGATCGCCGAAGCTCTATGCGACGAGGGCGACATTCTGCTGGTGGAAGACCCGACCTATTTTGTTTTCCTGGGCATCCTCCAAAACCGCGGTCTGCACGCGCGCGCCGTGCGGCTCGAACGCGATGGCATCGACCTTGCACATCTGGAAAAGGTCCTGGCCTTGCTCAAGCGCCGTGGTGAATTGCGGCGCGTCAAATTCTTCTACCTCGTCAGTTATTTCCAAAATCCGACCGGCGTCACCACCAGCTTTAAGAAAAAGCGCGGCCTTTTGAAGCTGTTGAAGAAGTTCGAACCTGCGGCCGGGCATCCAATTTATCTGGTCGAAGACGCCGCGTATCGCGGTTTGCGTTTCGCCGGCAACGACGTGCCGTCGGCGCTGGCCGTGCCCGGTGCGGCAGAGCGGGTGATTTACGCAGGCACTTTCAGCAAACCCTTTGCGACCGGCGTGCGCGTGGGTTACGGCATTTTGCCCCAAACGCTGTTCGCGACGGTCAAGCACATCAAAGGCAATCATGATTTCGGCACGTCCAACCTGTTGCAACATCTCATCGCTCGCGCCCTCGCGTCGGGAATCTATGAACGGCACGTCGCGCGCCTGCAAAAGCGTTACGCGCACAAGGCGCGCGTGATGAAGCTGGCGATCAAAAAACATTTCCCGCCCGCCGTCGAGTGGTGGGAACCGGAGGGTGGACTCTATTTCTGGGCGCGCCTGCCGAAAGCGGTTCCGACGGGCATCAAATCAATGGTTTTCTCGACGGCGCTAAAAAACGACGTGCTCTACGTGCCGGGCGCAATTTGCTACGCCGACGACCCGGCGCGGCGTAAACCGAACCACGAAATGCGCATCAGTTTTGGCAACGCCAGCGAGTCAGACATCCGCCAAGGCATCAGGCGGCTGGGAAAAGTGTTACGAAGATTTTTGTGAAATCAATGACTTGCGACAATGCGGACATTCTCCGTTTGTAATTAGAGGGCTGTATTGTCTGACAGAACTAGCAGAGTAAAGTGGTTCATTGCAAAAAGGACAAACGAAACCGATGTGACGGCTAAAGCGGGCATCGGCACGTGGCATAGCCACAGCCAAAAAATATCAAACTTGGTATCATCAAAACGAGCAAACCAAGCACCATTAAATTATGCCGTCGTACACAAGTGCGTTGCTTTGCTCGCAAATCTGTAGGCAGCGCTTCACGCATTTGAAATTGCATAAATAAAAAATGTTAAATTTGCCCCTGCGCTCGGAGAATTTCTGTGTCCAGAGAAATTCCACAAAGGTAGGGCGCGATGTCCTCATCGCGCCGCCGTTCGGCGCGTTCGGAGAACGCGCCCTACCTGATTCACCCCGGCGGCCAGGCCATGCGACGACCGCCGAGGACGTGAACGTGCAGGTGCGGCACCGTCTCACCGCCATTCTCGCCGTTGTTGATGACCAGCCGGTAGCCGCCTGCGTTCAAGCCCAGTTTGCCGGCAACTTCGGCGGCCTTGAGCAGGAGATGCCCGAGCAGCGGCTGGTCTTCCGCCGTTGCCTCGGCCAGGCGCGGAATGACCTTCTTGGGAATCACCAACACATGTTTCGGCGCCTGGGGATTGATGTCGCGAATCGCGAACACGAGGTCGTCTTCAAAAATAATGGTCGCGGGAATTTCCCGCGCGAGGATTTTCTCAAAAAGTGTTTTGCTCATGTTCCAATTTAAACACAGATTGCACGGATTAAACTTTCCCGACCGTAGCAGCGGACGTGAGTCCGCTCTGACGTTCTTTTTTGAGCCGACTCACGTCGGCTGCTACCGATCTCCAAAATTTATTCCACCACCAGTGAACATTCGGTCTGCTCCGGTTCGGCGGTCAGACAACGCCGGAGGTATTCGACAATCTGGTCCTGTAGTTTTTCGCACCGCACACTCCAGCGCCGCGCGCCGGTGAGCTGTTTGACACAGCCGCGCAGGCCGCGAAAGCGCAAAACGCGCGGCGACTGGCGGAGCTGAGCGCGCAGTTCGTCGCGCAGGCGCGGGAAAAAGAACAGCTCGAGACTGTCGGCGGATTCGCGCGCAAACAAGCACAGGTCGGTTTCGACAATTTCCCGCGAGCGGCTTTCCAGCGTGCCGGAACGGATGACGAAGCCGAGCTTGCGCAGGACTTTTTCCAACGCGCCGGCGAACTCGCCAATGGTGACCGTTTCGCGCTTCAGGTCATTTTTAAAATAGTGAAAGACCGACGAAGCTGCGTGGCTCAACACCTCCGGATCGAGTATTCCTTGGGCGCTGCCGGTGAGCTCCACGGAAATCATTTCCACCGAGCAGGGCACACTTTCGCCGCTGGCCAGTTGAAAGATCAGGCAGCTGGATTCGAGCGCTATCATTGCTTGGCCTCCAGTTTTTTGACTTCGTGAACGAAGTCGGTGGCTTCTTGAAACCGGCGGTAGACGCTGGCAAAACGCACGTAGGCGACTTCATCAATGTCGCGCAGGCCGTCCACCACCATTTTGCCGATGAATTCGGCGGGCACTTCGCCCTCGAACTTGCCGGTCACGGTGGCGACGATGTGGTCCACCAGATCTTCCATGATTTGTGGACTCACCGGGCGCTTCTGGCAGGCCTTTTTGATGCCGGACAAAAGTTTTTCGCGGGTAAATTCCTCATGCCGCCCATCGCGCTTGAGCACCATCAGGCCCTCGCGCTCAACTTCTTCGTAAGTTGTGAAGCGATGGTTGCACTTGGAACACTCGCGGCGGCGACGGATAGTGGCCCCTTCACGCGAAGCGCGCGAATCAATGACTTTGTCCTCTTGACAACCGCATTTGGGGCAACGCATAAAGCCACTTCTAATGGTGGTCGCACGTTTGTAACATACCAAGTTTTGTGGTGTCAAGGGCCACTTATTAACTAAGTGCTGATTGTGAATAACTTGTTCAACCGAATTTGCTCCAAAACTTACCTTGCATTTACCCGATTTTTAGCTATTTTGGGCGGCTCCCGTTCTCGGGAAACGACTCAATTTGATTTATTTGATTTGATTTATGGCAACAGCAAACGACCTGCGCCGCGGCATGGCAATCAGTTATAACGGTGACATTTGTGTGGTGTTGGACATGCAACACCGCACGCCGGGCAACCTGCGCGCGTTTGTGCAGGCCACGCTCCGCAGCATCCGCTCCGGCAAGTCTTCCGACGTCCGGTTCAGCTCCACCGAACGCATTGAGCCAGTGCCGATGATCACCAAGAAAATGGAATTCAGTTACAAGGACGGCGAAGATTATGTTTTCACCGACCCGGAAGACTACGAAACAGTCACGCTGTCGGACGAATTGGTGGGCGACTCGAAGAATTACCTCGTGGAAAACGGTGCGGTCACCGTGACATTCGTCGAGGAAAAGGCCGTGTCCATCGAACTGCCATCCAGCGTCGCGCTCGCGGTCACGGATGCACCGGAAGGGATTCGCGGCGATTCGGCGAACAACGTGCAAAAGCCGGTGACCCTCGAAACGGGCATCACCGTTCAGGTGCCCCTGTTCATCAAGACCGGCGAGAAAATCAAGGTGGACACCCGCACCGGCAAATACATGGAACGCGCGTGACGGCGAAAATTGCGGACGTGAGGGGACGATGACCGGCGCGGCCATCCCATTGACACGCCAGAATCTCATGCTTCCACCGCGCGATTCTTTTCCTGCGTAATTGCTTTTCAAACCCGGCAATTTCAGCTATTAATTCCTCATGGCCGAGCGGCTTCAAAAAGGAGAGAAGATTCTTCGGGGCATTGCCGTTTCCGACGGCGTTTGCCGCGGAAAAATTCTCGTGCTTCATCGCACCCACCACATCATTGCCCGGCATGAGATTTCCGGCGGGGAAGTGGCCGCGGAAATCAGCCGGTTTGAGAAAGCTCTCGTCCAAACCCGCCAGGATATTTTGGATGTCCAACGCAAGGTTGTGGAAAATCTGGGCGCGAAGGAGGCGGACATTTTCGAAGCCCATTTGTTGATGCTCGAAGACCATGCTCTGGTGGGCGAGGTCATCCGTCTGATCAAGGAAGACAAGGTCAACGCCGAATACGCTTTTCATACCGTGGCCGAGCGTTATGCGGAGGCGCTCCTCGCCGCCAACGACGAATATCTCCGCGAACGCGTCACCGACATGCGCGATCTCACGTCACGGGTGTTGGACCATCTGCTTGAGGTAAAAGATGCCTTCGACCTGCATCACATTGCCGAACCTTGCATTTTGGTCAGTCACGATCTCAGCCCCTCCACCACCGCGCAATTGAACAAACAATTCGTGCTGGGCTTTGCCACGGACATCGGCGGCAAAACCTCCCACACCGCCATCATGGCACGGTCGCTGGGCATTCCCGCCGTCGTCGGGCTGCAATCCGCCAGCCAGGAATTGGACAGCGGTGACTACGCGTTGCTCGATGGCTACAGCGGCACCATCATTATCAATCCAACCGACCAGACGTTGTTTGAATACGGCCAGTTGGCAAAAATCAAGGCGTCTCTGGACGAAAAGCTTCGCGAAATTAGGGACCAGCCGACGGTCACACTCGACGGCAAATCCATCCAGCTTTCGGCCAACATCGAGGATCAGAACGACGTTGAAGCCGTGAAGGCCAGCGGCGCGGAGGGTGTGGGTTTGTTCCGCACCGAGTTTTTGTACATCAACCGGGACAAATTGCCCAGCGAGGAGGAGCAATATAAGGTCTATCGCGAGGTAGCCGCCGCCCTCAAGCCGAACGCTATCATCATTCGCACCCTCGACCTGGGCGGTGACAAATTTGCCTCGCATCTGCAACTGGCTCAGGAGATGAATCCATTTCTTGGCTGGCGGGCGATCCGGTTTTGTCTCGCGCAACCCGAACTGTTCCGCGCCCAGCTCCGCGCCATCCTCCGTGCCAGCGCCGAGGGCAACGTGAAAATGATGTATCCCATGATCTCCGGCCTGGACGAATTGAACCAAGCCAACGTCATGGTCGAGAAATGCAAAGACGAGTTGCGCGTTGAAGGCAAACCATTCGACGGGAACATGGACATCGGCGCGATGATTGAAATCCCGTCGGCCGCGCTGATTGCCAACTCTCTCGCGCAACGGGCCAAATTCTTCAGCATTGGCAGCAACGATTTGATCCAATACACGCTGGCGGCCGACCGCACCAACGAACGGGTTTCGCACCTCTACGAACCTACGCATCCGGCCATTCTGGGACTGATTAAAGCGATTGTTGATGCTGCGGGCCGGCACGGAATCTGGGCCGGCGTGTGCGGTGAAATCGCCGGGGACACCGTCCTCGTACCGTTGTTGATTGGATTGGGTGTGGACAAGCTCAGCGCCGCGCCCTCGGTCGTGCCACAGGTGAAATATATCATTCGCCGGCTCAAATTGAGCGAAGCACGGACGCTGGCGGAATTTGCGCTGCAATGCGAATCACCAACAGAAATTTACCGGCGTTGCCAGGATTTGGCCCGCGCCACCGCTCCCAGCCTGTTCGAGAATAAAACGTGAAAGTCATCATCCTTGCCGCCGGATACGCCACGCGGCTGTATCCGCTCACTCTCACCCGGCCGAAACCACTGCTGCCCGTTGCCGGCAAACCGATGGTGGAACACGTGCTCGATAATCTGGCGCCGATCGCGGGAATCGACCGCGTTTACGTCGTCACCAACGCCAAGTTTGCCGGACATTTCCAAAAATGGTCCGACCATTACCGCGCCACCAAATCCAAATTCAACTTTACCGTTGTCAACGACGGTTCCACCGACGATAACAACAAGCTGGGCGCCATCGGCGATATTCATTACGTCCTCAAAACGCAAAACGTGGACGACGACTTCATCATCGTGGCGGGCGACAATTTGTTCAGCGAAAAGCTTGGCGACTTCGGAACATTCTGCCGTGAGAAAAACGCGCCCGTGCTGGCGCTTTACGACGTGGGCGATTTGGAACAAATCAAGAAATACAATTCCATTTCCACGGACAACCGTGGCCGCATCACGTTCTTTGAGGAAAAGCCGAAGAACCCGACGAGCACGCTCACCGGTATTGCGCTTTATTTTTATCCCAAGGCAACGATTCCGCTCATCAAGCAATATATTGCCGAGGGTAACAACCCGGACCAGCCGGGCCGGCTGGTGCAATGGCTGTACCCGCGCACGGGAGTTTACACCTGGCGCGTGCCCGGACTCTGGTTCGACATCGGCTCCAAGGAAACCTTGGAAGAGGCCAACCAGATTTTCACGAAGTTTGCCGACCCGAAGAAATAAAATTTGCTTGCGGCAAAGGTATTTGTATTCCCCGTCACCCGCATTTGTGCTACAAGCGGCCCGTAGCCCATGGACTTTTTTGATCAGGAAGCCCACGCCCGGAAACAGACCCGCCGGTTGATCTGGCTTTTCGGATTGGCGGTGGTCGTCACGGTGGCCTTGACCAATCTGGTGCTGGCCATGATTGTTCATGCCTTCAAACATCCGCTGTTTCCCGGGGTCTGGTGGAATCCGATTCCATTTTTGGCCACGTTGTTTTTCCTTTGCGGGCAAGCTGTGATTTCCCCGCTGGCTTTTTTTTCATCCATTTGGAATCCGTACCTTTTTGGCTGGGTCACGCTGGTCTCGCTGGTTTCTGTTGCGCTGGGGAGTTTTTACAAAATCCGACTTCTCTCCGCCGGCGGCCCGGCGGTGGCCGAATTGCTCGGCGGCCGCTGCATCGCTCCCAACACCACCGATCCGGACGAACAAAGATTGCGAAACGTAATTGAGGAAATGGCCATTGCTTCGGGCACGCCGGTGCCGGAAATTTATGTGCTCGACAACGAACGCGGCATCAATGCCTTCGCCGCCGGACACACCCGCGATGATGTCGCCGTTGGCGTCACGCGTGGCTGCCTGAAGCTGTTAACCCGTGACGAATTGCAAGGGGTCATCGCCCACGAGTTCAGCCATATTTTGAACGGCGATACGCGGCTGAACATGCTGCTGATGGCGCTCGTTCACGGCCTGTTCTGGCCAACGATTGTCGGCCGGGTCCTGGTGCGCGGCAGCGCCCGGCCTCCAGACCCGGATGAATCCATTTTCGACCCCGACACCAAACCATTCATTCTTCCCACCGCGCCCATCGGGATTTTGTTCCTCGCCGTCGGCGCCATTAGTTCGCCCATCGTGCGGCTGATCAAAAGTCTGATTTGTCGCAAACGCGAATGGCTGGCGGACGCGGCGGCGGTACAATTTACCCGCAACCCGGCCGGCATCGCGGGCGCACTCAAAAAAATCGGGGGGCTTTACAAGCAGGGAAGGCTCGACGCGCCCATGGCCGAGACCGCCAGCCACTTGTATTTTACGAACTCGGCCTACGATCCGTTGTTCAGTTTTCTTTCCACGCATCCACCTTTAACCAAACGGATTTTGGCGATTGACCCGGCCTTTGATGGCCAATTCCCCGAGGTCAAGGCGTTACCACCTGACCAATTTGAGCGCGATCAGATTTACGAACAAACTGCGGCCAGGATCATGGCCGCCTCGTCACGATCACCTGATTGGCGCATTCCCGATTCGCTCATTGCCGGGACTGGTGGGTTGACCTCCGATCAAATCCGGCTGGCCGCTGCCTTGCGTCTTAATCTGCCGTCGGAGACCCAAAAAGCCGTGCGCGACCCCGTAGCAGCCGGCAGTGTCATTTACTCGCTGATATTGAGCGCTGACGAAGCGGTGCGCGCCAAACAGATGGGGATTCTGCGAACGGATTTGCCACCGGCCCTCTTTGATCGGACCGCCCGACTGGCATCGGAGCTCAAGTCCTGGGAACCGCGTTTTCGGCTCAACCTGGCGGAACTGGCAGTGCCGGCCTTGCGCCGGCACACCATTGATGAATACGTCAAATTCAACGAAACCGTTCAAAAACTCGTTGAATGCGACGGCTCTATTGGGCTCTTTGAGTATGCCTTGATGAAAATGGTTGCCCGCCAGTTGCGGGCCTTTTTTGAAGGACCAGACCTGGACCGGGCGCGTTATGGCCAGGTCCAGGACGTGTTGCCGGAATGCGCGCTGCTGCTTTCCGCACTGGCGCATGTCGGCCAGGATGAAGATGAAGCGGCGGCACGGCAGGCCTTTGCCCAAGGCCAGCGGTTCCTCGACGCGCCGGACGCTCAAATCCAGTTCATCCCGCGCAGCGAATGGGACCTGTCTCAGGTGGACGCCGCGCTGAAACGATTGGCTAAATGTCCGGCCAACGTCCAGCGGAACATTCTGCTCGCCTGCGGCAAAACCGTCGCCGCCGATAGACAAGTCACCGAACGCGAGGCCGAATTGCTCCGCGCCATTGCCGATTCACTGGATTGGTCTGTACCGCCTTTTGTGGACGCCATTTGCGCCGAGGGATTGGCGCAGGAAACGTAAAGACGGTCGTTTCGCCCGCCATAACTTAATTCTTTTGTTTTTAAAAGGACGCCTGCCGAAAAAACTGACACAGGGTCGGTTTGCCTTTCTGGGGTGTGCATCCAAACGCACAGTTGTCACACCCTGGAACGGAGTTACGCTGCATCAAAGCTTTTCAATAACCGCATGGCCACTAAAGAAAGCAAACGGCAGGTGAGGGAACTGGTGGAACAACTGGAGCAGCGAATCCAGTGCGGGCCGGCCATCCGGGGCACGGAAATTCAATCAGCGCGGGATTTTCTCCGGCAACACGATTTTTCACCCGCCAGCGAATATTTCAATCGGCTGGCCGGCGTGGAAAACCGTTTGCAGGGACGGGCACATGAAGCTTTGCACCCGCGGGCTAAAGCCAATTACGGCGGCAAGGCCGGTGGTTACCAGATGCAGGTGCAATCCGTTTTCGACCATGTCATTCTTTCCACGTGTTACGCCGGCAATCTCAACACCAAACATGGCCGGATTAAAATTTCGCACCGGTTCAACCAGGAAGGCCGGATCGATTTCGTTGAATTGAAGTTCTTGAACGCCCTGCATCCGCCCCTGAATGGCGAATTGCGAAAATTGGTGACCGTGAAGGATTATCCGTCCATCCCCAGAGACTGGTATGCAGCGGCGGCAACCGTCCTGAGAGTGCTGCCCCAGGAACTCGTTTTTCTTTACGAGGACATTTTCCACTGTACCAGGCCGCAGCTCTTTGCCTGGCTGCTGAACATCGGACATGGCCTGTTGGAAGATTGTTTGCAGGACTTGAAATCGCAAAAAAACAAACGCGCCGTTCTGCCAAATTCGGCCACCGGCGTGCTGTGTCCGGACTTAAGCCATTCGGTAAATCATGGACCAAACCTCGGCTGGTCGCCGGAAATTTGGAGTCAAAACGGCAATGGACGGACGGTTTGTCTGGAGCACGCGGGGTTCGAACCGCTCCCCGCGCAGCCGAGTGGATATTCGGGGCAAATGCCTTTGGACGCTTTGTTGCAGGACGAAGTCGCCCTGCCGATTTTGGAAAAGGCGGCCCGCCTGGAATCCGTGGTGGAGATTGAAAATTCCACGGAAATTCTGGTGCGTTATTTGAGAAAAAATCCGTTTTAGCCGCCGGGTGACGGTTTTCACCCGCCGGTTACGAATAGCTCGTAGCAGCCTAGGTGGCTGGGTCAGAGTTGCCTTATGGCAGGCTGCTACGAAGCTATTTCGCCGTTACCACGACGTAATTCTTCTTGCCTTTCCGGAGCAAAAGGTGTCGGCCAAAAAGCAAATCGTTTGTCGCGATGGTACGGGTGGCGCTGGCTTCACGGATATTGTTCACATTCACGCCACCGCCTTCAATGTCTTTACGCGCCTGGCCCTTTGACGGGCACAGACCGGCGTGAATTAAAAGATCAACCAACGGCAAACCAGCGCCCGCGAGTTTTGATTTCTCAATCTCTTTGGTGGGCACTTCCCCGACAATTTCGTTGAACGTGCCTTCGGCGATGCCTTTCAAATCGCCGCCAAAAAGGATTTCACTCGCCCGGACGGCTTCGGCGGTTGCGCTCGAACCATGAATCAAATCGGTGACGGTCTTTGCCAACGCCCGGTGCGCCTGGCGCGGGCCGGGATCCGCAGCGTGCTTCTTTTCCAGCGCCTCAATTTCCTCCTGCGACAAGAGCGTGAAATATTTCAGATTACGGATGACATCCCGGTCATCGGTGTTGATCCAGAACTGGTAAAATTTATAGACGCTGGTGCGTTTGGCATCGAGCCACACGGCGCCGGCCTCGGTCTTGCCAAACTTCGAGCCGTCGGCGTTGGTGATGAGCGGCAGGGTCAGGCCGAAAGCGGCCCGGCCCAGTTTCTTGCGGATGAGGTCAATCCCAGCGGTGATGTTGCCCCACTGGTCGCTGCCGCCAATCTGCAATTCGCAATTGTGGTCGCGGCACAGCACGTAAAAATCGAACGCCTGCAGCAGCATGTAGCTGAATTCGGTGTAGCTGATGCCTACCTCCCGGTCTTCCATCCGGGCGCGGACACTTTCCTTGGCGACCATCTGGTTGACGGAAAAATGCTTGCCGATGTCGCGCAGGAAATCGAGGTACGAAACGTCTTTCGTCCAGACGGCATTGTCCACGAGCCGGGCGGGATTTTGTTTCGTTTCAAAGTCCAGGAGCTTTGCGAGCTGCTCCTTCACGCGGGCAATGTTGTGGGCGAGGACTTCCGGCGTGAGCAGTTGCCGTTCAGTGGTCTTACCGCTGGGGTCGCCGACCATGCCCGTGGCGCCGCCGGCCACGGCAATCGGGTGATGACCGAGCAATTGAAAACGCCGCAACGCCAGCAACGGCACGAGATTGCCCACATGCAGGCTGTCGGCCGTCGGGTCAAAACCGCAATAAAGCGTGATAGGCGTGGAAATCTTTTTTGTCAGTTCCGCCGCGTCGGTGCAGTCAGCCAAAAGCCCGCGCCATTTGAGTTCGTCTAAAATGTTCACGCGGCCAGAATAAATTGCCGGTGTTGGAGTTCAAGCTTTAGCTTGTTGTTCGGACACGCTGAAGCGTGAACTCCAACGCCAACTTTGGACTTTGGACTTTGGGCTTTGGACTCTAATCTTTTCCCGATGTCACAAATGCTCAAGTCGTCCGGCTCCATGGCCGCCGCCACGCTCACCAGCCGTTTATTGGGCATGGTGCGCGAAATGGTTTATGCGCGGTTCATGGGCGACGGCTGGGTGGCCGGCGCGTTCCAGTTTGCGTTCACGATCCCCAATTTGTTCCGCCGCCTGCTCGGCGAAGGCGCGCTCACGGCGGCGTTCATCCCGATTTTCAAAGAAAAGGAAATAACCCACGGGGAAACCGAGATGTGGCGGGCGGCCAATGCCGTGATTTCCGGTCTGGTCATCGCCGCCTGTGCGGTCATTGCGCTGGTCTTGATCGGCCTTTCCCTCGTGCTGGCGGTGCATCAATTTGAAACGCAAACCGAACTGATGCTGCGGCTGTTGCAGGTGATGTTTCCCTACATGCTGCTCGTATGCCTGGCGGCGGCGTTCATGGGCATGCTCAACGCGCGCGGACATTTTTTCATCCCCGCCATGGGCGCCACCATGCTCAACATCGTGATGATCGCCTCCGTGCTCTGGCTCGCGCCCAAGCTGGGGTTGAATTTCCCAAAAGAGGAAAGGCTGCCGCACCAGATTTTTGCCCTGGCCTTCGGTGTGCTGGCGGCGGGCGTGGCCCAGGCGGCATTTCAATTGCCCACGCTCTGGCGCGACGGTTTTCGTTATCGCTGGGTTTCGCCGTGGAAGAATGAAACCGTCCGGCTGGTCATAACCCGGATGATTCCGGGCACCATCGGCGTGGCGGCGTTTCAACTCAACGTCACGCTGGTGCTGGCCATCGCGTTCTGGGTCAGCCCGCAGATCGTCGCGTCGTTCAACTACGCCGTGCGGCTGATGGAACTGCCCCAGGGCATGTTTGGCATCTCGCTGGCGACGTACCTGCTCCCGACGCTTTCCGGGCTGGCGGCCGAGAAAAAATATTCCGAATTCCGCGCCACGCTGCGCCACGGCGTGGGCACGCTGGTTTTCTTCAACCTGATTGCGGCCATCCTGCTCATCGTACTGGCCCAGCCCATCATCCGGCTGCTGTTTGAGCGCGGCCAATTCACCGCCGCCTCCACCGACCGCGCCGCGAAGGCGCTGATGTGCCTCGCGCCGGGGCTGGTGGCGTTCTCAACGGTCAACATCCTGGCGCGGGCGTTTTACGCGCTGGGCGACACCAAAGCGCCGATGCAAATCAGCCTCGTCAGCCTCGGCTTGAACCTGGTCCTGGCCGCCATGCTCGTGGAACCGCTGCGGCAGGGCGGACTGGGCATTGCCAACACCACGACCTCGATTTGCAACGTCGTCCTGCTGCTTTTCGCCTTGCGCAAAAAACTGGGCACGCTGGAAATGGCGCCATTGCGCGCGATACTGTTGCCGTTAACACTGGCCGGCGCGCTGGCGGGATTGCTGGCGTGGCACGGCTGGCAATGGTGGGAGCATTCGCTCGGTCACCAGACCATCGCTTTGAAAATCGGAGCGGTTTTTGTGCCGGCCGGAATTGCCGGTCTGGCTTATTGGCTGGCGGCGCTCGCGCTGAAAATTCCGGCGGCAAAAGAAACGACGGATTTGGTTCTGGCGAGATTCAAAAGGTAGGGCGTGCGTAGCGGCGGTCGGCAGACCGCCGGAAATTCCCCGGAAAGAGTGCGGCTTTCTTCCGAAAGCCGCTACGATTTCAAACCGGCACGACCGCCGTCCAGCAATTCTGCCCGAATTTCAATTTGAATTTATCCACCAGGATTTCCGCGGCACTGGTGTTTTCAGCAATGGCAAAGGTGGTGGAACCGCTGCCGGACATGAGCGCAGCCAGCGCGCCGTTGGCCCGGAGAAATTCCTGGAACAGCGCCAGCACCGGGTATTTCTCCAGCGCCGGCGCCTCGAGCGAATTGTAAAAACCGTCAGCGACCGCGGGCCAATCATTCGACTGAAGTCTGGCAACCAACTTTGCCGCGCGTCCTGCTTTGCCGTTCAAGGCTTCCGGGAATCGTGCGAGATTCTGATAGGCCCACGGTGTCGAAATGCCGAATCCCGGGTGGATGAGCAGGAATGCTTTGCCATGCAGTGCGGGAAAGCTTTCCAGCGGCTGGATTGTTTCGCCGCGGCCGGTGGCGAGCGCGGGCCGGTTCTGGAGGAAAAACGGCACATCCGAACCCAGCGCCGCCGCCAATTCGCCCAGCCTCGCCGCCGGAAGCGGCCGGCCGAACAGTTCGTTCAGCGCCAGCAGCGTGGTCGCCGCGTTGCCGCTGCCGCCGCCCAGTCCGGCGGCCAGGGGAATTTCCTTCTCCAGATGAATACGCACGCCGTGGTTGATCTTTCCCGCCGCCAAAAAGGCGGTGGCGGCGCGGTGGATCAGATTGCGACCGTCCACCGGGAGGACGGGATTGCTGCAGGAAAGTTCGACGCCTTTATCGCGGCATTCAAACGTCAACCGATCGCACAAATTGACCGGTTGCATGACGGTTTCGAGTTCGTGAAACCCGTCAGCCCTTTTGCCAAGGATGTTCAGCAGCAGGTTAATTTTGCAGGGCGATTGTTTTTCCAGCGCCATGGCCTTCACAAAAACAAAACGCGCCAACGGGAAAAGGTTGGCGCGGGGTTGAAAACTAATCCGGTCACGGTCAATTGTCGAACACGCGGAACCGGCTGCCAGGAACGTACGGCATGATATCGCCGCCGCTGAAGCCGGTGTAAGTGTCCGTGTCGAACGTTGAACCGGAAATCAGGCCCGGCTTGAAACTGTCAGGATACACAGGCCCCGGCGGGAGATAATGCGGGAAGATCGGGCCATAACCGGAACCTGGCATCGGCAGCGGAAAGGTGAAGACTTCAAAAATGCCGACCCCGGTCCGCGTCAGTGTCTGGTCCAGACCCCGGATGGCCCCGACGGTATAGCCGGCGCTGGGCGATTCAAAAACAGCCGTTTGCTCGATGGAACGGCGCATGTCGCCCAGGCGGGTGATTTCAAAGGTGTTGCTGATGCCGCGGCCAAGTTTTTGTTCCGGACCCGCGCAGCCGGACGTAAACAGGGCGGCCAGTGCAGTCACGGCGAGGAGGGAAATTACGTTTCGCATACGTTTTCAAGTTGACGGAACAACCTTACGCCGAAATCGCGGGATGTAAAGCGCGTTTTATGGTTTACGCGGCGCGTTTCCGGTTCCGCCAATCCCAGTACCACGCAATCCAGACGGTGATTTCGTAGAGCAATTGCAGCGGCACGAACATGACAATTTGCGTTATCGGTTCCGGTGTGGTCAGCACCGCGCCCAGAATCAGATTGATGACAATCACATAGCGGCGCGCCCCGGCGAGGATGCGGTAGTCAAGCACTCCGATTTTAACCAGCGTCAGCACCACCACCGGCAGTTCAAAGCCCAGTCCCATGCCCAGCAGGAATTTGCAGACGAAACCGATGTACTCTTCCGCGCGCCACTGAAACGCGCCGAACCCGAGCCATTTCGAATACATCTGCGCCGCCGCCAGCGCCACCGGCATCAAAGCGAAGTAACAAAACGCCACGCCGGCCAGAAACAAACCGACCCCGACCAGCAATCCCCGGTAAACATATTTGCGTTCGCGGATTTTCAGAGCCGGAAAAACGAAGGCGACGACGAAATAGAAAATGAATGGCGAGGCCAGCACGGTGCCGCCGTAAATCGCCACCTGGAAAGCAACGACGAATCCGCCCGCCGGACCGAGATTGATCAGATCGATTTTCACCCGTTGCGCGTCGGCAACGGCATCGGGATCAGGCCTGGCGTGCCAGCCGAGCACCCGGTTCGTTCCGATGACCAGCGGTTCCACCTGCACGGCAACAAAGTGGTTCGTGCCGAGGCCCAGTAGTTTTTGTTGTTCGGCGGTCAGTTGGAACGCGCCGAGCCGGTTCGTGCCAAAGCTGACTGCGACGACCTGGTTCGTCCCCGGCCAGTTGATTTTGGCGCGGCTCAACGGCCATTTGATGATTTGAACGACGTAATTGCCCGCGAGCAGACAAAGCAATACGGCCACACTCAATGCCGCGAGGCTTTTGATGAGCACCCAGCGAAGGTCTTCCAGGTGTTCGAGAAAAGTTTTGACCGGCCCGCCTTCGGCTTCGTCGGGGCGCTCCGATTCGTGGTCGCCGGCCATGCCAGGATGTTCCGCTCAGGCTTTGGGCGGAGGCGGGGATTGCGGACCCGGCTGATCAGCCCGTGAAGGCGCCGGCGGCGCAGGTGTCGGCGGCGTATCGGTGCTGGCGTTCTGGATTTCGTCGGTCACCTCGCGCGAGGCCTTTTTGAATTCCTTGATGCCCTGGCCCAGACCGCGCGCAAATTCAGGGATTTTTTTGGAGCCGAACAAAATCAAAACGGCCACCAGGATGATGATCAGTTCCGTGCCGCCTATCGCCCATGCGAACAAGGTATTCATAAAATTTATCGAGCCTTGCCTAGCCTACGCCCGCCGGCGGGAATAGTAAAGTGCCAAAAAAGGGCCTGTCGGAACTCCATGAGAATGTCCCCATGATAACTCGATAAGAATGTCCCCTTTGGGCCGGGGTTGCGGTAGCAACCCCGGCCACAACATGGAGACATTAACAATGAGTCGGAAGGAACGGGATCGGCTGACGATCATGACGGGCGTAAAGCGGCAGGAACTGACGCTGGTGCAGGCGGGCGAACTGATGGGAGTGTGTTACCGCCAGAGCAAGCGGGTCTGGCGACGCTATCAGGACGAGGGCGACGCGGGCTTGGTGCATCGGCTGCGCGGTCAACCCAGCGCGCGGCGCAAGCCGCCCCAACTGCGAGCGGTGGCGCTGGCGCGCTATGCCGAGGAACGTTACGCCGACTTCGGCCCGACGCTGATGGCCGAGCAACTGGCGAAGGAAGGACTGGTGGTGGATCACGAGACGTTGCGGCGCTGGCGGCTGGCGGAGGGCAAGCACCCGGTGCGCCGGCGGCGGCAAAAGCATCGGCAGTGGCGGGAGCGCAAGCCGTGCCTGGGAGCGATGGTGCAACTGGATGGTTCGCACCACGACTGGTTCGAAGGGCGGCGGGCCAAGTGCGTGCTGATGGTGATGGTGGACGATGCGACGGGGCGGTTGTGGGCGCAGTTTTTCGAGGAAGAGACGACGCGTGCCAGCTATGACGTGTTCGCGGGTTGGGTGCGCCGCCACGGATTGCCCGCCAGTCTGTATGTGGATCGGGACAGCATTTACCGGTGCGAAGGGTTGGGCAGCGTGGCCGAACAACTGGCGGGCCAGGAACCGCAAACGCAGTTTGGGCGGGCGATGGAAACACTGGCGGTGGAACTGATTCTGGCCAACAGCCCGCAAGCCAAAGGGCGGGTGGAACGGATGAACGGCGTGCTCCAGGACCGGCTGGTCAAAGCAATGCGCCTGGCGGGGATCAGCGATCTGGAAAGCGCCAACGGCTTTCTGGCGGAGACATATCTGTCGGCGTTCAACCGGAAGTTCAACGTGGAGGCGGCCAGTTCCACCGACGTGCATCGGGCGGTGCCCCGGGAGTTGGACGAAGTGTTGAGCTGGGAGGAGGAGCGGGTGGTGCAAGGCGACT
Organism: uncultured Verrucomicrobiae bacterium; assembly: GCA_963789055.1. GTDB lineage: Bacteria > Verrucomicrobiota > Verrucomicrobiia > Limisphaerales > UBA11358 > UBA11358. The sequence goes on from CAWBJE010000001.1 coordinate 244,289, forward strand.
GGACGGTGGCTTGTGCGGGGCAGTGGTATCAACTGGACCGGCAACATGAGGCGTTGAGTCTGGTGCGGCGCAAGGTGATCGTGCGGACGCTGCGGGATGGGCGGGTGCAGTTGGTGTATCGGGGCGGGAAACTGAAGTGGCGCCCTCTGCCCGGGCGGCCCCGGCGAGTGAAAGCCAAGCTGGTGAAGGTCCGGCGCGAGGCACTGCCGCCGGCGGCGAATCATCTGTGGCGGCAGTTTGGGATGGGTGTGGGGCGGAAGTATTGGCGTGGGGTCAAGGCGAGCAGGCGGGCGGAGCGGCTGGGGTTGCGGGCCTCCGGTCGGCCTCCGCTACGCTCCGGCCTCCCTGCGTCCCGCAACCCCAGCCGGGGAAAGAGTGCAAGGAACAACAACCAACAAAGGGGACATTCTCTCGTGAGTTAACCAGGGGACATTTCTAAAGAGTTTTGACAGTGCCAAAAAAGGGCCGCCTTTCAGCGGCCCCGGAACGGTTTTTAAAATCCGGCGGATACGATGGATACGATCTTACGACCCGCTCTTGGGATGGAGCAGGACAAATTCGTCGCGGCGGTTTTTCGCCCAGGCGGATTCGTCGTGGCCGGGATCCAAAGGCCGGTCCTTGCCATAGCTCTTGGTAAAGACGCGCATCGGATCAATGCCGCGTTTGGCCAGCTCCTTGCGGACGGCCAGCGCGCGGCGCTCGCCCAGCGCCCGGTTGTATTCTTCGGTGCCGCGTTCGTCGCAATTACCCTCGATCATCAATTTGGCACTCGCATCCCGGCTCAAGGCGTCGGCGACTGCCTGGACGTTCGCCCGTTCGCTTTTTCTCACGACTGCGCTGTCGTAGGCAAAATGAACCGAGTTGGCGGCCAGCGCGGCGCGGTCGCCGGCCATGCCGTTGATATCCTCGATGTTCGCCAGAGCGCCGCCGCCGGGCTGTTCGCTTCCTGACATCGTGCCGCCGGGTGAAGCTTCCGGAATCGTACTGCCTGCTCCGCGCGGCAATTGGGTGACTCCAACAGGCCGATGGTTTTTACAGCCGGTAGCAGACAGCATGACTGCCAGCGTGACCGCCAGTATACATGTCAATTTCATCATTTTCATTTTGTTCCTTCGGTTAAAAGTTTGTCAAAAAGTTTAAATTATCTTGCCCAAGCCGGTTGAGAATCATTGCCTGAAATTCGGGCAATATCCTTGACCTGTTTTGTAAATACGTCAAGCACAGATAATCCGTAACGCCCCCCCGCGCGCCGCGCACAAATCAGCGTCCGCGAATTCGGCGACCAGGACGGGTCCTCGCCCCGCACCAGCACCGTGGGCGGCGCGCTGCCGTCGGCGGGCACGACGCAAATGTCAAATTCGCCCGTCTGCGACGTGAACGCGATCCATTTGCCGTCCGGGGACCAGTCGGGTTCGGTCGGATTCGGCGTTCCGGGGGTGGGGATTCGTTGAATCTCACCGCCGGTTGCCGGCACCTTGGCGAGCGCCCGCCGTTCATTGATTTTGGTCGCGAAACAAATCCATTGCCCGTCCGGGGACCAGCAGGGCGACGAGTCCTCGCTGGTGGAGGTCAGTTTTTTCAAGCCTGACCCGTCGGCATTGGCCACCCAAATGTTTGGGCTGCCGCTTTTGCTCAGCACCATCGCCACCTTCGAGCCGTCCGGAGAAACCGCGGGACTGATGTTCGAGCCGGAGTAGTGAGCGACAACCCGGCGTTGGCCGGTGGCCAGGTTGTGATACCAGACGTCCGGGTTGTCGAGTTTGTACGAATCATAATATAACGCCAGCTTGCCCGGCACCCACGCCGGTGCGGCCACAATGGTGTTATCGTGCGTGACTGCCTGCGCATTGTGCCCGTCAAAATCGGCCACGTAAATTTCACCGTTGCCATTCGCCGCCTGCGCCTTGAAGGCGATCTTGGTCTGACCAATACCGTTCTTGTGCGTAATGGCCTGTACGATGTCGTCGGCAAAAGCATGCGCCTGCCTCCGTAACGCCGCACCGGTGTAGCTGTGCGAAAGAATCGTGCTTTTGGCGATGCGGTCCGTAACGCGGCCCTGTAAGTTGCCCGAGACGGTGCCGCTGATTTGATACTGCGCGGCATCCGGGGCGACAAAACTGAAGCCCTGGGCGTAAAGGTCGAATTTCAAAACGTCGGCCACCTCGCCGCTCAAACCCTCCAGCGAAACGGGGATCGGCTTGCTGTTACCGAGAGACGTCGATTTGTTTGCGAATTTGGATAACGTCCGAATCCTGGCCGCAACCGCAGGTGGCGCTGGCAATAAGGATGACAACGGGCAGACAGATTTTTAGCAGAGTGATACAGTGGTTTTTCATTCGAGCATTCGTTTGGCTTTGAGGTTGAACATGATGGTGAACTCCTGCTGGACTTTTGATTTGTCCGGCAACGGCGGAACCGAGGCGACCCGCTGCAGAGTGCGTTGCACGGAGTCGTCCATTTTTTGATCACCCGATGGCGTAGTGATGCGGGCATTGATTACCGTGCCATCGGCGGCAACGGTGATTTTGACAAAGGTGTTCGCCTCATCGTTCCCCGCGCCCTCCGGAGTCCAGGCATCGTAATAAATTGATCCCAGGGCATCCTTGTAACTGGCATAGGCCACGCTGCCGCTGCCGGGCATGTCCACCACCGCTCCCGACGCCAGGCCCCCTTTCAATCGCTTGAGTGCGGTCGCGAATGCCCGCGCCGGGCGGCATTGGCACTGGCATTGGCGGTGCTGGAAGAAGTTTTTGGCGTAGGGCGCACCACCAGCTGTGTGCTGATTTGCATTTTGCGCAGTTCGCTCGCGCTTAATTTTTCTGGCGGTGCGGGAGTTTTCTCAATTTTTTCCACCTCCTTGGGCTGCTCGGTTTTTTCGGGTACCGGCGTCGGCGGCGGTGGGGCCGGCGGTGCTGGTGGCGGCGGGGCGGCATTGGCAACACCGCTGTTGAACGATGCGTCGACCAGATTGGCTGGAATCACATCGAGCACCTGGATGTTATCCGCCTTTGGCCGCGAATAGAAAAACGCCGGACCGACGAATAAAATCACGATCAACAGGACGTGAACGCCTGTGATCGCAATAACGCATTTTTTTTGCAGGCGGTTCATTTGACCGGTTCGGTGCGTAGCGAATAGCGCGTGATGCCGCCGCGCTGGCAGCCGTCAATCAAGGCGGCGACATTTTTGTAAGGGCCATCCTCATCGGCACGGATATAGACAATCAGGTTCGGATTCGAGCGGAATTCTCCCGCCAACCGGGGAACCAATTGCTCCAGGCTGATCGACTGTTTATTCAGGCGGTAATTACCATTGGCGGCGACTTCGACCGTGCGGATATTGCGCGGATCGATCCGCTGGTCGGGTTGGCCGCCGCGGGGGAGTTTAAGGTTGATGCTTTGCTCGAGCAGCGGCGTGGTTATGACGAAGATGATGAGCAGCACGAAGGCGAGGTCCAGCAACGGCGTGATGTTGATTTCACTCAAGGTCACGAGGTTGCTGCGCTGGGAAAATCGTCTCATGGCTGCTGCAACTTTAATCTTCGGCCAGGTATTCCGATTCCATTTTGGAAACCAGCTCCTGCGCGAAATTATCCAAACCCACGGTGAACACGCGCAGGTTGTGCACCAGATAATTGTACCCGAACATCGAGGGAATGGCCACTATCAGGCCGGCCACGGTGGTGATCAGCGCCGCCGCCACGCCCGGGGCCATCGCCGCCATGGTCGCCGAGCCCTGTTGTGCGATGCCGGCGAACGTGCTCATCACTCCCCAGACCGTGCCGAGCAATCCCATGAACGGCGCGCCGCTCACCGCGATGGCCAGCAAAATCAAGCCGGATTCCAGCTTCAGGGATTCCTGGGCCACGACGTTTTCAATGGCGCGTTTGACGTGTTCCATATTTTTGAGCGTGACACTTTGCCGGCGCCGTTCGCCGCCAGGCCCGCGCAACCGCGCGTCGAGTTGCGAGCAACCGGTTTGATAAACCGAATAGAGCGGGCACCCCTCCACCTGCAGCTTGCGGTCGAAAATCTCCAGCACGGATTTCTGGGCGCGAAATTCCTCGTTGAAATAATGATTCAACCGGCGGGCCCGGCGCATTTGCGCGGATTTATAAAACATGGTCGACCAGGCGATGATGGAAAAAAGGACAAGCAGGACGATAATGGCCTTGGCTTCAGGCCTCGCCTGTTCCCAAACGTAGATGAGTTCCGCTTGATTGGAAGCGGCTCCCACGACGGCAAACGATAATCCGCTCATAATACAAATTTACTTGGTCGTGAGGAACCGATGTAGCGTCCAAGCGGCAGGGCGTCGAGCAATTTCCTGCCTCACCTATTTCTACCTGCCGCGCCGGAAATTGCAACGCCTTTTTTATGGGAAAATATATTTTGTCTCCGCGCCCGCCCCGGAGCAAAATCATCAAAAGATAATATGTCCCGCCTGTATGGCCAAAGCCCGAACCGCGAAAGCGAGGAATCCTGCCCGGAAGACTCCGGTGCCGCCTGCCAACGTCAGGACTCCGGCGCGGCGAAGGCCCGTCCGCGCCTGGTCGGATTATTGCTCGCATTGATTACGCTGCTGGTTTATCTGCCGGTGGCGTTCGACGGTTTTGTCAATTACGACGACCAGGATTACATCACCGACAATACCATGGTCCAAAAAGGGCTGACGTGGGCAGGCATCCAATGGGCCTTCACCACCGGCCACGCCAGCAACTGGCATCCGATCACCTGGCTTTCGCATATGACGGACTGCGAACTGTTTGGTCTGAATCCCGGGGCGCATCATCTGGTCAACGGGCTGTTTCACACGGCGAATGTTGTCTTATTGTTCGGGTTGTTGTTGCGCCTGACCGGGGCCATGTGGCCGAGCGCGTTTGTAGCCGCGTTGTTCGCGTGGCATCCGTTGCACGTGGAATCGGTCGCCTGGATTTCCGAACGCAAGGACGTATTGAGCACGCTTTTCGCGCTGCTGACCCTGCTGGCTTATGCGCAATATGTAAAGAAGTCCACAGTCCACGGTCCACAGTCCAAAATTTTCTTCGGCTTGGCTTTGTTATGTTTCGCTCTCGGCCTGATGAGCAAGCCGATGCTGGTGACGCTGCCGTTTGTGATGTTGTTGCTGGATTACTGGCCGTTGGGAAGAATTGCGGAATGCGGAGCACGGAGTGCGAATTTAAAAAACGTTTCCCGACCCTCAACCCTCAACCCTCAACCCTCAACTTTCCTCTTCGAGAAGTGGCCGTTCTTCCTGCTCACCATCGCTTCGTGCGTCGTAACATTTCTGGTTCAATCTCAACAAGGCGGCAACGCGGTCGCCTCGCTCGAATTCATCCCGATGCATTACCGGTTGTGCAACGCTTTGACATCCTATGGACTTTATTTGCTGAAAATGGCCTGGCCGGTGGGACTCTCGGTTTTTTATCCGTTGCCCGAACATTTGACCTGGTTGCTCTTGGCAGCGACGGCATCGGCTGCAATTTTGATCCTTATTTCCAGTCTTGTCTGGCGAACCAGGCAGGAGCGCCCGTATTTGACTGTGGGCTGGTTGTGGTTTTTGGGAACGCTGGTTCCGGTCATCGGGCTGGTGCAAGTTGGCGGGGCGGCATTGGCTGACCGTTACACTTACATTCCCTCCATCGGCGTGTTTATCATCGTGGCGTTCGGCTTCCGCGACCTGGCCAACCGTTTTTGCTTCCCGAAAGCCGCCATTACCACCGCTGCCGTTCTGGCACTCGCCGGCTGTATCGCGCTCACCGAAAATCAGTTGCGTTACTGGCGCGATAGCGAATCGCTCTTTACGCATGCGCTCGCCGTCACAAAAGACAACCATGTTGCCCACCTCGATCTGGGCGTTGCCCTCGAACAAAAAGGGGACTTAACCGCAGCGCTCGCTCAATACCGGGCTGCCGAACAGCTTGCGCCGGAACTTTATCACGTTCACGCCGATCTCGGCCATCTGCTTGACAATTTGGGTCATCTCCCTGAAGCGCTGGTTGAATATCGCAAGGCCGTCCTGTTGAATCCCAGCCTGCCCGCTTTGCGTAACAGTGCGGGCGCAGTTCTGGTCGAGCTGGGACGTTACGACGCCGCCATGCGCCAGTTTAAGGAAGTCGAACGGCTCGACCCTGCTGATCCGTGGGTGCACCTCGAAATCGGCAAAATGCGTCTAAAACAAGGCCGGGACACCGAGGCGATTGACGAATTCCGTGCGGCGTTGCGGATTGACCCGGCCAATTTCCAAATTCTCGCCTACATTGCCCACGTGCTGGCCGCCATTGAAAATCCTCAAATCCGCGACGGTCAGACTGCGTTCATGCTTGCCGCCAAGGCCAAAGCCCTGACCGGCGACACGCAACCGTACGTGCTGGATGCGATGGGTATGGCTTGCGCCGAACTGGGCCGTTTCGATGAAGCGCAAACTCTCGCCCAAAAGGCAGTTGAACTCGACCGAGCCGCCCGGATGAATAAAATCGAGCCGTTGCAACAGCGGTTGGAGCTTTACAAAAAACATCAGCCCTGGCGCGAGTCATTTCTGGCCACCAATGCGCCACCGGCCGCGGTTCCGAAAAATTAAGTCACACTCCGGCCAGCGCTCGCAGCGTGCGCCGCACCGTTGGATGTTTCAAAGCTTTTCCCAAGTCGGACTGCCGGCCCAGCCATGGCAATTCAAAAATTCTTTTCGTGTCGAAAAATTCCGCAAGCAAACCGGCGTTGGCGCTGGTGGCCGCGTCCGGCTTGGGCGGCGACACCAACACGACCCGCGCCCGGCGGGATGCGCTTCGCGGCAGAGCGGCGAGGGTCAGTAAAAGCTGATTCACTGCCCCCAGCCGGTTGGGACAAACCACCACCGGCGTCGCCCGCAAGGCCGCAATCAAATCGCGCGAGTTGAAATCCACGCCCAGCGGGCTTAACAAACCACCGGCACCTTCAACCGGCAGAACGTTAAAATGTTTTTGCATCGAACGAAGATAGGCTAGCACGTCGGCGAGCCTGACCGGCTTGTGTTCGCGGCGGGCGGCCAGCAACGGCGCAATCGGAGCGCGGAAATGCCATGGATTGATTTCATCCAGCGTGAGCGCCCCACCCAAGGCGGCATACAGCGCGCGGGCATCGTCGCGTGTGCCGGAGCAAACCGGCTTGAGCGCCGCCGCCCTGATGCCGCGTTTCCGCAAGTAATGCGTCAGGAGCGCCGTCAGCACGGTCTTGCCCACTCCGGTATCGGTTCCGGTGATGAAGAACGTCATTCGCTTCATTTTGGCCACATCAAAGCGGAAATACCGCCGACAAGCCATCAAAACCGTTGACTCAGTCCGTACCGTTCATTTAAGCTGCGCGGCTCGCTGAATAGCGAAAATTACTGTGAACATCACCGTCGAAAATCTGGCCCCGTGCAAAAAATTACTGCGGGTGGAAGTGGACGCCAAGACCGTGGACGAGGCGTTTGCCGCCGTCACGAAGGACTTTCAAAAGCAGGCGTCGCTGCCCGGGTTCCGTCCCGGCAAGGCGCCGCGCGACCTCGTGCTCAAAAAATACGAGGCCAATATCAAGGACGAGGTCAAACGCAAACTCATCGGCGACCATTACCGAAAGGCGCTGGCCGAGAAAAAAATCACCGTCGTCGGCTATCCGGACATCGAGGAAATCCAGTTCGGCCGCGGCCAGGCGCTGCAATTTGCCGCCACCGTCGAAACCGCGCCGGAATTTCAACTGCCGGAATACCAGGGCCTGCCGGCCAAACGCGAGGCAAAATCGGTCACCGAAGCTGACGTGGAGCGTGCCCTCGGTCTGCTCGCGCAGCAGCACACGAAGTTTGAAACGGTCGCGCGCGAACTGCGCCTGGGCGATGTGGCGGTGGTGAATTATACCGGCACGTGCGACGGCAAACCCATCACCGACACCGCGCCGACGGCGAAAGGGCTGACGGAGCAGAAAAGTTTCTGGGTGGACGCTGCGCCAGGCTCCTTCATTCCGGGTTTTGCCGATCAACTTATCGGGGCCAAAGCCGGCGAGAAGCGCACGGTGAATGTGGACTTTCCCGCCGACTTTGTGACCGGGCAGCTCGCCGGTAAAAAGGGCATTTATGAAGTCGACGTTGTCGAAGTGAAAGAAAAAGTCCCGCCGCCGATTGACGACGCGTTTGCCAAAAAGTACGACGCGGAAAACGTGGCCAAACTTCGGGAAGGGGTGCGGCGCGATCTCGAAAATGAATTGAAGTACTCGCAGGCCAAGGCGGTCCGCAGCCAGATCATCCGCGCGCTGCTCGCCGCCGCAAATTTCGACCTGCCGGAGTCCGCCGTGGCGCATGAAACGCGCAACGTGGTTTATGACATCGTGCGCGAAAACAGCCAACGCGGGGTGACGCGCGAATTAATTGAGAAACAGAAGGATGAAATTTACTCGGCCGCGGCGCAAAGCGCCAAGGAGCGCGTGAAATTGTCGTTCCTGATCCAGCGCATCGCCGAGAAGGAAGGCATCCAGGTTTCGCAGGACGAGGTCTTGAAGCGCGCCCAGTCTCTGGCCGCGGTGTATCAAATTCCGCTGGAGAAATTTCTCAAGGACCTGCAAAAGCGCAAAGGCGTGCCGGAACTTTACGACCAGATTGCGCACGAAAAAGTGCTCGCCTTCCTCGAACAAAACGCCAAAATCGAGGAGGTTCCCGCGGTACCGGCGAAAGCCAGTTGAGGGGGATTCAACAGCAAAATTGCCCGTGCGGCGGGGTTTAGTATCCGGGCGGGGGCGTGAATTAACCGGATGGTTACTTTCGGCCGCCTGCGCGCGTCTTAAGCTTGATGATTTTCGGCGAAAGCCTCAAACTAACAGCAGCATGAAACGTTTCAGCGCACTTTTGATTTTTGTTCTCGCGTCGTTTGCGGCCGCAGCCCAGACGGACACAAACGCAATCGTTGTTCCACCCGATACCAATACGGCGGCCACCGCGCAAGTAACCACCGACACAAACACGGTTGTTGCCCCGGCGGACACCAATGCACCGGCCTCCCAGCCGGACACCAATACGGTCGCCGCGCAAATAGTCACGAACATGACCGCTACGCCAGCCCCGTACCCGGGCACCAATGCCGCTGCCGCGCCGGCGGGCATGAATGTCAAAACGCACGAAATGTCATTGGAGGACTGCATCCAGGAAGCCTTGCGGCATAACCTCGACGTACAAATCTCGCGCTACACCCCGCAAATTCAACTTTTCACCGTACGCGCGAGTTATGGCGGTTTTGACCCAACGTTCAGTTTTTCGGGCCAGCACCAGCGCAATGACATCGGCCCGGAGTTTCAAAACGGCCTGCCCGTGCCGGCCTCGACATCCGACCAGAACGTTTTCAATTCGGACCTGAAAGGCACGTTGCCTTGGGGCATGATCTACGATTTCAATGGCAATGTCACCGACACTCGCAACCTCAACTTTTTTGTCAACACAAACCTCATTTCGATCACGAACCAGTCGGTTCAAACTTCCAGCGGGTCGGTGGGAGTGACCCTCACTCAGCCGTTGTTGAAAAATTTTTGGATCGATGACACACGGCTGACGATCAAGCTTGCCAAGAACCAGCTCAAATCCGACGAGCAGGGATTACGTCTGCAGCTCATCACGTCCGTCACCGCCGTCGAAAACGCCTATTACGAACTCATCTACGCGCGGGAAAACGTGAAGGTGCAGCAAGAGGCGCTCGTCCTCGCTCAAACCCAGCTCGACCAGGACCGGCAGCGCGTGCAAATCGGCACGCTGGCGCAATTGGACGTGCAGCAGGACGAGGCACAGGTGGCCACCAGCCGGGCGAACCTGATTGCCGCACAATATACGCTGGTCACGGATCAAAACACCCTGAAAAACCTGCTCACCGACAAGTATGCAATGTGGCATGACACCGATATTCAGCCCACCGCGACGCTGACCAATGCACCGTTGCAGTTGTTCGACTTGCAGGACAGTTGGGCCAAGGGCATGACCGAGCGGCCCGACCTGTTGCAATCCCGGCTGGCCGTGGAAGCCCAGGGCATTCAATTGAAGTTCGACCGCAACCAGCTTTTTCCGGAAGTGGATTTGATCGGCACCTACGGATATAACGGCGAGGGAGCGCAATATAACGATGTGTTCACACAAGTTGGCAACCAGGACCGCAATTTTTACTCTTATGGGGCGCAACTGATCATGCCGTTGAGCAATATCGGTCCCCGTAATAATTTCAAAGCCGCCAAGGTGACGCTGCAACAACTCCTGCTGAAGTTGAAACAATTTGAGCAGAACGTCATGGTGGAAATCGACAACGCCGTCAAGAATGCCCAATCCACCTATGAAAGCGTGAGCGCCACCAGGCAGGCGCGTATCTATGCCGAGGCCGCCCTCGACGCCGAGCAGAAAAAATATGCCGTCGGCAAAAGCACCACCTTCACCGTGCTGCAACTCCAGAACACTCTCACCACCGCCCGTTCACAGGAAATCCGTGCGCTGGCCAATTACTACGAGGCGCTCTCCAACCTCGCCCAACAGGAGGGCTCCACGCTGGAACGCAATCGTATCAACGTCGAAGTGAAGTAAAGGCAGTGATGCTGCATTGTGGAGCTTGGACATTGCAGCGCGATGTCCCTACCAAAACTGCCAGGCGCCGCGCCACACAATCCACAGGCCGAGCAGGAAATTCGTGATGGCGTGCGCCGTCATCGCGTCGCCCAGCCGGTTCTTCCGGATGACCAGCCATTGATAGGCCGCGCCGCACAGAATGCCCGCCAGCCATTCGTTGTGGGAGAAACCAAAAATGGCGGCCGTGGCCAGGAATGGCATCCAGGAAAATTGGTTGAGCGGCACGGATTGGAAATCCGGTTTGGCGAAGTAGCGATACACAAACGATCGGTAAAAAACCTCTTCGAGCGGCGGCACGACGAGTGTCGAGCCGCCAATCCGCACGCCAATCATCAACCATGCGAGTGCCGAGCCGGAACCGAATTGGTCATGGGGGTTCCACATTTTTGGCGACGATGCCGGCGGATGGGATAAGCCCAATTTCATCCACAGCGAACTTTGTGTCGTCCATTCGCCGGAAATACCGACCCACATCACAAACACGCCGATACCGACGGCGATTGCCTCCCAGCTCAACGCCCAGCGCATTTCGGCAACGAAAGGGCGCATCTCCAAAATCAGCCATGCCCCGACCAGAGTTTTCGCCAGGTAAAACCAGTAACGCGAGGCCTCCCCAAATTGTCCCTGGCAATACGTCAGCGCCAGGAAAATGACAAAAGGTGCCACGCGGACGAGCAACGGAGACGCGGCAAATTTTTTGCGCAGGAACATTGTTGGATTATGGGGTGCGGAACAGCACCCGGGCGTCGTTGGCCGGATTCACAGTCGAATTTTTCCTTCCAGCTCGTGGACGGCGCGGCCCACCATGCTGAAATTGATCACGTTGCTTTTTTTGACAAAGCCGGCCAGCAACGCTTTGTCGCAAACGGCGTTGACCAGCCGGGGAATGCCGTGACTGTATCTGAAAATGCGCCAAAGCGCCGGACCGGTGAACTGGATTTTGCTTTTCGCGCCGGCCTGCGCCAGCCGGTGTTGAATGTATTGGGCCACCTCATCGCGCGTCAGCGGCAGAAGATGATAGCGCACGGTGATGCGCTGGCGGAGTTGTTTCAGCCGCGGGCTGTTGAGCCGGTCGCGCAACTCCGGCTGGCCGAGCAGGACAATCTGCAGGAGCTTGCGATTCTCCATTTCGAGGTTCGACAAAAGCCGCACCTGTTCGAGCAATTCCTCGGTGAGATTTTGCGCCTCATCAATAATCAGCACCGCGTCACCGCATTGCTCGACCTGCTGGACCAGAAATCGGTTGATGGCCGCCACCGTGCCGTGCCGGTCCAGGTCCTTGACCTCCAGCCCGAACTCCGTGGCGATGGCCCGCATCAATTCGTGCGCGTTCAGCACCGGATTGACAATCAAGGCGGTGGAAAAATGGCCGTCGAGCTGCCGCAACATCGCGCGGCAGACCGTCGTCTTGCCCGCGCCGACCTCACCGGTGAGCTGCACGTAACCCTTCCGTTCCCGGATGCCGTACAGTAGATGGTTGAGTGCCTCGCGATGCTTTTCGGTGAGGAAAAGAAAACGCGGGTTCGGCGTAATGTCGAACGGCGGTAACGTCAATCCATAGAATTCCAAATACACGCTTGATTTCTTAGCAAAAATCGCGCCCAGGGCAAAGAAAAGGTTTGGGGCCGGGTGGTACTGTTTTTCGTGATTTTGGGCCGTTTTTAAAGGGTTTTGGCCCGAATGCCGGTTTGTCCTGCCCCGGATTTAATTTCGCGTCAAAATCCGACGGGCGGCTTTGACCAAAACTTCCGCCTCCGCGGCCGTCCCAATTGTAATCCGCAGATAATCCCTTACTTCGGGCCGGTCAAACCAGCGCACCAGGACTTTTTGGACGCGCAATTGTTGCAGCCACACCGACGCCGGAAATCTCGGCGGCCTGGCCAGGATGAAATTCGTCCGGCTGGGCCAGACCCGGAACCCGAGCTTGGTCAATTCGCGGCTCAGCCACTCGCGCGTGGCGATGATTTTTCTAAAATTCGCCCGGTAATACGGCAAATCATCCAGCGTGGCTTCGGCGGCAATCTGGCCCAGCCCGTTCACGTTGTAACTGTCCCGGATTTTGTGTAGCGCGGCGATGAGTTCCGGATGCCCGACGTAATAACCGACACGCTGGAAGCACAGCGAGTACGCCTTCGAGAACGTCCGCGCCACGAGCACGTGTGGATATTTCAGCGCCAGCCGCAGCGCGTTCTCCGCCGCGAAATCCACATACGCCTCGTCCAGCACCACCACGCCGCGTTGCGCCCGGCAAAGTGCATCGAGTTCGCGCGTCGAATACCCGCGCCCGCTCGGCGCATTCGGCGTGGTCACAAACGTCAGCGCGGCGTCGAACTGCCAGACTTTTTCCCGTTTCAATTCCGCAACACTCGGCAGACTGAAATCCGATTTGAGCGGCACCGAAATTTTTACCGCGCCATGAATATCCGCCAACACCGGATACAGCGAATAACTCGGCGTGAAGTATTGCACCGTTTGTAGCCGCCGATGTGAGGAGGCGGACTCATTCGAACGTTTCCCCTTCTGCCTCGTTACCTCGGCGGCTACCGGCTCCACGAATGCCCGCGTCGCCAGCGCCAGCAATTCGTCCGAACCGTTGCCGACGATGATGTTCTCTGGCCGGCAGCGATGCAGCTTCGCCAGCTTTTCGCGCAACCGTTCCGCCGTTGGATTTGGATACAGTCGTAACCGGCCGTCCACCACTGCTTTAACCGCCTGTAAAACTTTTGGCGACGGCGGGTACGGATTCTCGTTGGTATTGAGCTTGACCAGCCCCTTGATCTTCGGCTGCTCGCCGTAGACATAGGGATGCAGCGCACGGACGAGCGGACGGATCAAGGGCGTCGGATTTCGCAATGACATCGGCCTTATTTCACTCAATGACGCAGGAAAAGTCCATGAAAACCCGGCCCGCCGGCGCTGTTGGTTCACGGAAAACAGCAGAGGCTGTATACCAGGAACGAAATCGCGTAAGTCACCCAAAAGCCAACTCCGTGAATGTCCAGATATCGCACGGGAAGCATTCGTAATCGAGCGGCAAACAGAAGGGCGATCACTGGTAACAGCAAAAACAAATATCGGCCTTGACCCATGCCGAAGAGAAAGCCAAATCGCAGAGCCAGAAGCACTTCAATCACCACCGCCAGGAACAGACAATTCAGAATCGGGCGGACCGTCCCCGGCACGAGAGGTTCGTCAGGCCGCTCCACCCTGAACGACCCGATACCGGCAACGCAAAAAAGGAAGAGAAGAAAAAAACCCGGCAACGGGAACGGATACCCTGCGTTGTTGCGGACGCCCGAGACGGCCCAAAAGGTTTTGATCAGGTTGTGAACGGCCGAGGCGAGTCCATACGGAGTCGAAGGCCACACTTTGCGGGGGGTGGACAGAAGTTCCGGGGCAAATGTGCCGTATACGTGCCAATTGCGGAACGCCCAAGGAGCATATATCAGAACCGCAGTGCCGGTCACGATGCTTAATTGCCAAAAAACCGACGACCATTTGATTCTGCCGGCTGCTCCATCCAGAAGCGATATTAGAACAACCACCAGAGGGAAAACGGCGGCCGATTGTTTGGTTAACAGAGCCAGGCCGAGCAGAAAACCCAGCGCCAAAGATCGCTTCAGCGACGGTTCTCGATATGTCAGCAGACACAGCAAACCGCTGCACAAAGTTGCCAACAGGTTATCGTTGTTGATAACAGATGAAACAAAAGTGTAGGTAGGCAACAGGCAGATCGCCGCCATCACGAAAACCCGTGCGAATTTGTCTCGAACCTGCAATCGGTTCAATAACAGATAGCTCAACCCCATATTCACCAGCCAAAGCAATACCGAGAAAAGGCGCAAAAACCGGACGACTGACTCCAGATCCGGGAACACCGCCCGGGCGGCACGAAAAGGAACCACCATCAGCAGGTAGTACACCGGCGGTTGGTGGTATTCCCATCCGTAGTCGGGATCTCCCACCATGTCAGTCATGACGGGAAAAGCATGATAATCCGACAGATAACGGATATAGTTAAAATGTGCCTGCTCGTCCGGCGCATAGAATGTGGGAGTAAACCAGGCAAACGCCAGCCGGCAAAACAGGCCCAACAGGATCGCCACCAGAATGAGGACTCGGCCGGGGTCCGGCCGCGATCGAAGAGATTGAAACAATAGGGTCCAAATCAATCCGCCCACGAACACGGCTAACGTAGTGGCCAACATTGTTTCGGAAGCATGCATCTTACTTTCAGCCGCGCCTCAACCGCATCGGCATTGCGATAAAGCCGGGAATCGCTATTTGCATCGAACCTCAGCGCTGGTTCCATGGGCGTCCAAGCCTTCCATTTTGGCAAATTTCCTTATGCCGCTCAACGCCTTCTTAAGCGCCGCGCGGTTGTATTCCACCAGACTGGTGCGGCGCTGAAACTGGTCCACCGTCAGCCCGGCAAACGACAAACCGGCACCGCCGGTCGGCAGCGTGTGGCTCGGCCCGGCCACGTAATCGCCCAGCACCGTCGGCGACCACGGCCCCAGGAAAATTGCGCCCGCCGTCAAAATGCCTTTGGAAACCTGACGCGGATTCCGCGTCATCACTTCGCAATGCTCCGGAGCCAGCCGGTTCGCCAACGCCACCGCGTCGGCCAGTGTCGCTACCTGAATCAGCCAGGTGTTGGCATCGAGCACACGCTTGATGGGATCGCGACGCGATTGCCTGGGCAGTTGCTTCGCGATTTCGTTCTGAACGGCTTTCAAAATTTTTGCCGAGGTTGTCACCAGCCAGACACGTTCATGGCCGGAGCCGTGTTCGGCCTGCGCCAGCAGGTCGGCGGCGGCGAATTTCGGATTGGCCGTTTCGTCGGCAATCACCAGCAATTCGCTCGGACCGGCCAGCAAATCAATGGTGACCTGGCCGAACAACAGCCGCTTGGCGGTGCTGACGTAAGCGTTGCCCGGCCCGAAAATCTTCTGCACCCGGCGAATCGTCTTCGTGCCATAAGCCATCGCCGCAATCGCCTGGGCGCCGCCCACCCGGTAAATTTCCGTCGCCCCGGCCGCGCGCGTCGCAAAAAGCAGGGCGGGATTGATGGTCCCATCCCGGCCGCATGGCGTGCAGGCGACGATTTCCTTGCAGCCGGCCACCTTCGCCAGCAATGCGGTCATCAGCGCGGTCGAAACCAGTGGCGCCTGGCCGCCGGGGATGTAAACGCCCACGCGCTGGAACGGGTCGAATTTTTCGCCCACGGTCGCGCCGTGCGAATTTTTCATCTGCCAGTTTTTAAGCAGTGATTTCCGGGCAAAGGCGGCGATGTTTTTCTCCGCCCCGGCCACGGCGGCGCGCAGCGATTCGTCGGCGGCCAGCGAAGCATTGAACAATTCCGCCTGCGTGATGGGCAGCCGGTCGGCCACCAGTTTCGCCCCGTCGAATTTCTCGGTGAATTCCAGCAACGCGGCGTCGCCCCGGACTCGAACGGCATCGAGAATGGCGCGGGTGCGTTCCTCGATGACCGGGTCGAACAAACTGGACGGCGCGGTGAGTTCGCCGAGTCGGGCGGCAAAGTTCGCGTCGGTGTGGCAGATGACTTTCATGCGCTCAGGCTAGAAGATGGAACAACGAAAGTCAAAACGAGCGCCGGGTCGCGCCGGCCGCCGGAAAGTGAGAAATGCCGGAACGTTAAGGCAATTCGGCGTCACCGCGCCTTCTTTTCCAGTGCTTGAAACAGAGCGTGGCCAGCCCGCCTCCGAGCGCCAGCAGGGAAACGGATGGTTCTGGAACGGTGCGGGTGATCCACGGCAGGGCTGCCGAAAGGGAGTCGAAACCGCTGATGTTGCCGTAGCTGGAATTGGCGCTGCCGTTCGTGGAGGCGACAAAAGAAATCACGCCGGCCAGATAATACTGCGAGCCGTCGGTCACGAAAACTCCGCCGCCGCTGTCACCCGGCGCGACACAGCCTTCCAGCGGCAGCGCCGTGCTGTTCGCCAGATGCGGATTGTCAAATGTACCGCCGAACACAAAGACCGGATTGCCGAAATTGGTATTATTGACATCAATAACGTCCTGGAAACCGCGTTTTTTGCCGTCGAGAGTTTTCCACCCCGTCAATCCGGTGCCGGTATAACCATAACCGACAAAGGTGCCGGTCTGCCCCAATAAGGATGGGCCGGTGTAAAATATCGGCGGTGGAATGGCCGTGAGCGACGAATTCAAATGCACCAGACCAAAATCGGAACCGTGAGCCGCATTGCCGTCCCAACTCGGATCGGTAAAAAGCTGCGTCGAAGTATAGGCCGTACCGCCAAGGGTGAAGGTCGCGGAACTGGCGAGCGTCAACAAATGCGCGGCGGTTAACACCCAATCCGGCGCGATCAAAATCCCGCAGCCGGTATTGCCCCAACTGTTCACAAATGTCCCGACCGCCGCAAACGCCAGATCATTGCCGAGCGCCACATAGTCGCTGTCAGGCACATCGTCCCGGATGGTCGCGCCCGGGCTGGAAAGGGTCAGAACGGCTGACACAACAATTCCCCAAAACGCAACAAATCTGCCCTCAGCGAGATGCATGTTGCTATTAATCTCATGCAGCGCGGATTGGTCAAGTGGAAACGATTTAAGGCCTTTGCTTACGCGCCCGACGGCAATACCCTATTGCCATGCGCAATCCCATCATCGCTGCGCTGGATGTGCCGGCGGCCGAGGCCGCGCTGAAGCTGGTGGAGCAACTGGCTCCAGCGGTGGGTGGCTTCAAGGTCGGGAGCGAGCTGTTTACCGCTGCCGGACCGGACATCGTACGCCGGATTCGCGAACGGGGCGCCCTGGTATTTCTGGATTTGAAATTCCATGATATTCCGAACACGGTCGCCAGGGCCGTGGCCGCCGCCGCGCAGCTCGACGTGCAAATGCTCACCGTACATGCCAGTGGCGGACTGGAAATGCTCCAGGCCGCCGAGCAATCCGCCCAAGAAGCCGCGTGGCGGGTCGGCCGTACCCCGCCGCTCGTCCTCGGCGTGACCGTGCTGACGAGTCTCGATGCCGGGGCCTTGAAGGACATCGGATTGGATCCCAACGTGGAATACCAGGTGCGCCGGCTGGCCACGGTGGCCACTCGCGCCGGCTTGCGCGGACTGGTCTGCTCGCCGTTGGAAGTCGCCAAACTCCGGAAATTGCTTCCGCCCAGCACCCAACTGGTCACCCCCGGCGTCCGCACCGGGGCGGAAAAAGCCGACGACCAGAAACGCACGCTCACGCCGCGCGAAGCCGTTGCCGCCGGGTCAAACTGGCTGGTGATTGGCCGCCCGATTTACGCGGCGGAAAATCCGCGCGCCGCCGCGGAAAAGATTTTGGAGGAGATAAACCGCTAATCAGCGCTAATTCACGCTGATACCTTTGCCGAGGGCTGATTGGATTAGTGAAGATTAGCGAAGATGAGCGGTTCAGGTTTTGGTCTTCGCGCGGAAATTTCAAAAGCGCTTTTCAGTCGGGTGATGGCAGCTTTGGCTGAGGCAGAATCGGCGGCATGGATCCGACAAAGCACACCGGTCTTCTCCACCTGCTCTCCCGGCTTGGCAATTTGGTCCACACCCACGTCGTAATTAATGCTGGATTCCTTCGTCAGGCGGCCACCACCGAGATCGCGAATGACTTCGCCGATGATGCGCGCATCACACCGGGACACATAACCGGTTTTTGCCGCTTTCACTCCGACCACCACCGGGGCGGTGGAATCAAGCCGGAGCTTTTTGTTGAAGGTGGCCAGATTGGCGCCCTGGGCCACGAGCATTTCATCCCACTTTTTTCGCGGCGCACCGGAGTTCAGGCAATCCTCCGCTTGCCGGCGCGCGGCAGCGAGCGATTTTGCTTTGCCGGTCTGCACGAGCAAATGCGCTGCTAAATCAAGGACGAGCGAGCGTAAATCATCTGTAGCCGCGGACGTCAGTCCGCGCCGACTACTCTTTAGGAAAGAATGCGCCGACTCACGTCGGCGGCTACAAGGGATTGGTTCGAGACACGCCACGCTTTCTTTCACCTCCAGCCAATTGCCGGCGGCGCGGCCCAGCGGCGTGTTCATGTCCGTCAAAACCGCTCGTGTATTCACGCCGCATTCATTGCCGAGCGACACCATCGCCTGCGCGAGTTTGCGCGCGTCGGCCTTCGTCTGCATGAACGCCGCGCAGCCGAATTTCACATCCAGCACCAACGCGTCCAGCCCCTCGGCGAGTTTCTTGGATAGAATGGACGCGGTGATGAGCGGGATGCTGGGCACGGTGCCGGACGCGTCGCGGAGCGCGTAGATTTTCTTGTCCGCCGGCACCATCTGGTCGGTCTGGCCACAGATGACGCAGCCGACGTCCTGCACGATTTCCGTGATGCGCTTCGCTGGCAGGAGGGTTTTAAAGCCGGAAATGGAATCGAGCTTGTCGAGTGTACCGCCGGTGATACCCAAACCGCGCCCGGAAATCATGGGCACGCGGAAGCCGAGGCAGGCCAGCAGCGGCGCCAGCGGCAGCGACACCTTGTCGCCGATGCCGCCGGTGGAGTGTTTGTCCACGAGCGGGCGCTTGTCCCTGGGAAATTTCAGCACATCGCCGGAATCCCGCATGGCCAGCGTGAGCGCGGTGGTTTCGGCGGTATTCAGGCCGCGGAAATAAATGGCCATGAGTATCGCGGCCATCTGGTAATCGGGAATTGTCCCGGCGGTGAACTCGCGGACGAAGTTTTCAATCTGATTGGGCGCGAGTGCATTCCCTTCGCGCTTCGATTCAATTAACGCAAGAAAGTTCATTTGCATTCCGGGTTTTCGGCAGACGCCGAAAACAACTCGCGAGACGCGGGTGCTACCCGACAAATTTCCTGGCTGCGATGCTGGCGTTGTGGCCGCCGAAGCCGAACGAATTGTTGACGACGACGTTCACCTTCAACTCGCGCGCGGTGTTCGGCACGTAATCCAGGTCGCACTCGGGGTCGGGCACTTGCAGGTTGATGGTCGGCGGGACGACACCGTGCTTGATGGCCAGGGCGCACACAGTCATTTCCACCGCGCCCGCCGCGCCGAGCATGTGGCCGGTGGCGCCTTTGGTGGAACTGATGGCCATTTTTTTCGCGTAATCGCCGAAAACGGCCTTGATGGCCTGCGTCTCACAGATGTCGCCTTGCACCGTGGAGGTGCCGTGGGCGTTGATGTAGGAAATGTCTTCGGGCTTCAACCCGCCCTGACGCAGTGCCATCTTCATGCATCGGGCGGCGCCTTCACCGCCCGGCGACGGCGCGGTGAGATGGTGCGCGTCGGCGGTGTTGCCGTAGCCGACAATTTCGCAGTAAATTCTCGCCCCGCGTTTCTTCGCGTGTTCCAATTCTTCGACCACGACGACACCGGCGCCTTCACCCATGACGAAACCGTCGCGCTCCTTGTCGAACGGGCGCGAGGCGTGTTTGGGATCGTCGTTGCGGGTGCTCAAGGCCTTCATCGCGCAGAAGCCGCCGATGCCGATGGGCACGATGGTGGCTTCCGCGCCGCCGGCGAACATGACCTGGGCGTCGCCCATCTTGATGGAGCGCCAGGCTTCACCGATGGCGTGGTTGGCGGTGGCGCAGGCGGAGCAAGTGGCAAAATTCGGCCCGCGCAAATCCTTGTACATCGAGAAAATGCCGGAGGCCATGTTGCTGATGAGCATCGGAATCATGAACGGCGAGAGCCGGCCCGGGCCGCGTTCGAGCAAAATTTTGAGCTGCTCGGTGGTGGTGGACAGCCCGCCGATACCGGAGCCGATGATGACGCCGATTTCGTCGCGGTTTTCCTTGTCGAGATCGAGCCCGGAATCCAGTAACGCCTGGTGCCCGGCAAAAATGCCGAATTGCGAATAACGGTCGGTCCGCCGGACTTCCTTGGGCGAGGGGAAAGCCGGGGTCGGGTCGAAATCCTTTACCTGGCCGGCGATTTGCGTGTCGAAGGGCGTCGGGTCAAATGCCGTGATGCGGTCAATGCCGCATTGCCCGGCGACCAGGTTTTTCCAGAAGGTGTCGAGTTGATGTCCCAGCGGCGTCACCACACCGAGGCCGGTGACGACCACGCGACGGTCGTTTAAATTGTTCGCCATAGATAAATCAAACGGGGCAGCTTAAACTGAATTCAGCCAAGCTGCCCCGAACCGGCCAAAGTGGCAACTATTTTTGATGCTCTTCGATGTACTTAACCACGTCGCCCACCGTGAGAAGCTTTTCCGCCTGTTCGTCCGGCACTTCAATGCCGAATTCCTCTTCGAGCGCCATGATCAACTCGACGGTGTCGAGCGAATCCGCGCCGAGGTCTTCGATGAATTTTGCCTCCGGCGTCACCTGGTCAGGCTTTACGCCGAGTTGTTCAACAATGATGTCCTTTACCCGTTGGTCAATAGGTTTATCAGCCATAAAATAATTTTGACCCGTCTCTATGCCACGAAAGCAGGAATCGTCAAGCCTCGAATCACATTTTTTTCAAATAATTTGTTAACCCCTTTACATTACCAGCCCGCCATCTACGGGTAAAACCTGCCCGGTGACATATCTGGCCCCCGGTCCGGCAAAGAATAATACCGCCTCCGCCACGTCCTCCGGCTGGCCCAGACTGGCCAGGGGGATCAGTTTGGTGATGGTTTCCTTCTGTTCAGCCGACAATTTATCCGTCATCGCCGTCTGAATGAAACCCGGCGCAATGGCATTGACGGTGATGCCGCGGCTGGCGAATTCCTTGGCACACGACTTGGTCAGGCCGATGACACCGGCCTTGCTGGCGGCGTAATTGCACTGGCCGGCATTGCCCATCAAACCGATGACGGAGGCGATGTTGACGATGCGCCCGGATTTCTGTTTCAAAAACGAGCGGCAAAGTTCCTTGGTGAACAGGAACGTTCCCTTGAGATTGATGTCCAGCACGGCGTCCCAATCCGCCTCGCTCATGCGCATCATCAAACCGTCCTTGGTGATGCCGGCGTTGTTCACGAGAATGTCCACGCGGCCGGCCTCCTGCATAATCTGCGCGACGGCGGCCTCGACGCTGGCGGCTTCGGACACATTGGCGCCCACCGCCCAGGCTTTGCGCCCGAGCTTCTGCACTTCGGCCACGGTTTCCTGGACGAACTCGGTCTTCAGGTCCACGGCGGCAATGTCGGCTCCGTGGGCGGCCAGCTTCAAGGCAATGGCGCGGCCAATGCCCCGGCCCGCGCCGGTAACCACGGCGATTTGATTCTCAAGTGGTTTCATGACGGCCATTGTTTAACCATGAATCGGTCCAATTGCACTCCAAAAAATTCCTGTAGGAGCCGAGGTAACGAGGCTCAAATTTCCCAAGTCGCGAGGTTTCCGGTCCAAAAGCAGAGCCTTCTCACGTCGGCTCCTGCCCGTTGAACGCTTTGACCGTTGTTTCCAGGCTTGCCACGTCCGCGACGTTGAGCATCTGTGCGTTTTTGTCGATGCGCTTCATAAATCCACTCAGCGCCGTGCCGGGGCCAAGCTCGATAAATCGCGTGAACCCCTGCGCCAGCAGGTAGCGCATGGATTTTTCCCAGAGCACCGACGACGTGACCTGCTCGACCAAGCGATCGGCAGTTTCGTTGGGGACCCCATGCGCCTGGCCGGTGACGTTGGAAATCACCGGCACAGCCGGCGCGGAAATTTTGACTTTTGTCAGTTCAGTCCGGAGTTTGGGCTGCGCGCCGGCCATGAGAAACGAATGATAAGCGCCGGCCACGGGCAGGGCGATGGCGCGCCTGGCGCCTTTGGTTTTGGCCAGTTCGACGGCCCTGGCAATTTTGTCCACCGCGCCGGAAATGACGATCTGGCCCGGACAATTCAGGTTGGCCAGGGTCACGCCCGCTTCGGCGCAAATCTCGCGTGTGGGTGCTTCATCCAAACCGATGACCGCCGCCATGCCGCCCTTGGTCACATCGCAGGCTTCCTGCATGAAGCGACCGCGTTGGCACACCACCCGCAGGCCGTCTTCGAAGCTCATCGCCCCTGCCGCCGTCAACGCCGTGAATTCGCCAAGCGACAACCCCGCAGTGGCGTCAAATTTGAGTGCCGGCACCTGTTCCTTGAGCAATTGAAAGGCGACCCAGCCCACCAGAAAAATTGCCGGCTGCGCATTTTCGGTCTTGGTCAGTTCTGATTCCGGCCCGTTGAAGCAAATCGAGGTCAGGTCGTAGCCGAGTGCGGTATTGGCGCGGTCGAACCACGCCCTGGCCGGCGGAAATTTTTCGGCCAAATCTTTGCCCATGCCGACGGTTTGGGCACCCTGCCCGGCAAATAATAATGCGGTTTTGGTCATGTGACCGGAAATGAAACTCGAATTCCTTTGAAAGGGGAAGAGGAGATTTTTGGGTTTCATGTAGCGTGAAACGTGAAACGTGACGCCAACCGGCGGCGCCGCAGTTTTTCACGCATCACGCATCACGTTTCATTTCCTTTGATACGTCCCCATCAATTGTCCCTCGGCCAGCACATGGCCCTTCATCGCGGCTTCAACGTCTTTCTTCGTCGCGCCGGGTTTGAGGCCGAGCATTTTGTCGAGGGCGTAGAGCTTGAAGAAATAGCGATGTGGTTTGCCCGGCGGCGGCATCGGTCCGCCGTAACCCAAACGCGGCCACGAGTTCAAGCCCTGCTTCGCCCCACCGGCGATGACCTCCGTTTTCGCCACATTTTCCTCAAGCCCGGTCGAGTCCGGCGGTAAATCATAGAGCACCCAATGCACCCAGGTGCCCATTGGCGCGTCGGGATCGTCCATGATGAGCGCGAAGCTTTTGGTGTTCGCGGGCATCCCGCCTTGCGGGATCCAGGCCAGCGGCGGCGAAATGTCGCTGCCTTCGCCGGTATACTTTTTAGGAATCGGTTGGCCTTCGGCAAAGGCGGTGCTGGTAATGGTGAGATTCATAATTTTTTCAGGTTGAGATTTATCCGCGCCCCCGGCCGCGACCAGTCCGCCAAGCATTGCGATGGCAAACAAAACGTTCAGCCGCGCGTTCATGGTTTGATTTTACTCCGTCGCGCCCAAACGCAAATGGAAAATTTATTGCGATTTTGCATGCCGTAGGACAGGCGTCCTGCCTGTCTCCCACTCGAAAAATCAGAGACAGGCAGGATGCCTGTCCTCCTACGCCCGGGGATGAAACTTTTTATGGATGTCCCGCAATCGGTTGCCGGTGACGTGCGTGTAAATCTCCGTGGTGCTGATGTTCGCGTGGCCGAGCAATTCCTGGATCACCCGCAGGTCCGCGCCGTGTTCCAGCAGATGCGTGGCAAAACTGTGCCGCAGCATGTGCGGGGTGATGTTGCGTGAAACCCCGGCGCGGCGAACGCGCCGCTTGATGTGCAGCCACAATGTCACCGCCGCGAACGGCGTGCCGCGCCGCGTCAAAAAAACGTTCGCCGGCGATTTCGGCGTGACGAGCTTTGGTCTTCCGATTTCGATGTACCGGGTCAATGCTTCCACGGCAATTTTCCCGACCGGCACCACGCGCTCCTTGTTGCCTTTGCCGATGACGTTGATGAATCCGGCATCAAGGTGAAGTTGCTCCAGCCGCAAATTTTTCAATTCGGCGAGCCGCAAGCCGGAGGCATAGCCGAGTTCGAGCACGGCCTGATCGCACAGGCTTTCGGGCGTTTCCGGCGTTTCCGGTTCGAGCAATTGTGTGATTTCGTCGTTTGAGAGCGCTTTTGGCAATCGTTGCCAGCGGCGCGGCAGCGACAAATTTTCCGCGACATTGGCCGGCAACAATTTTTCATTTTCCGCAAAGCGATAAAATGCCCGCAGCGCGGCGATTTCGAGATAAACACTCTCGCTGCTCAACCGGCGCAGTGATTTCGGGTGGGGCGAGGCTACTGACGAGCCGTCGTCGCTTGATTTTGTTTCGCCGAGTCCGGCTCGCGAGGACGCTCGCCCCACCGGCATCAGATTCCGGGAGCGCTCGTGCTGCAGGAACGCCATGAGATGCTTCAACTCGACCGATTTCCAATCCGTCAGGTTCTGTTTTGCCGCCCAGTCGGTGAATTTTTTCAGCAAAGCGGCGTAGGTTTTCTGCGTGTGCTCCGCCTGCCCGCGCTCATGCCGCAGGTATTGCAAAAAGTCTTCGATGAGAATTTGCATGATTCAAACGAACCCACCCTGCCTAGTTCCGCTTTATTATTTCACCGCATACCTTCAACACTGCGCCTGTCCCAACAGACTTTTAACTTAATAATAAGTTGTCGGATAATATCAATTGTCATTTTCCCACGGTTGTAATCGGGCAAATTGGGACAAGCGATAATTGGCACTTGGCCTTCCTCGTCAAACGTGGCATTTGCATATTCTATCACCGTATTCCCTGGAGGGTCGCCTAGTCGAAGTTCGTTACGGTGAGACAGATTTTTAGCATAGTGTTCTTTGAAAGCTGCCCATGCGTTTTTGTAGACGCATACAATAATTCGCGGTTTATGGATTTTCAGCAGCCGGATGGCTAATTCTTTCTGTTTCTTAAGAATATCTTTGGTGGTAAGAAGTTTTACGCGATCCTCGATAACTTTGCTGTTGGCATCAGCCCAAAGATAAAAATCCACATGGCCATATTTCTCTTTTTTAATGCCAAATGCCGTTTCGGCAAGGTCATTGAGAGGACCAAACCATGATGGGTAAAACAAGCGTGCCTTGTAATGAATATCGGCAAAAAGTTTTATGGCTTCTTCTCGGTCATTGCCACAGAGGGCTTCGATGCGTTCCCATAAAAATGCTCGGCGGTAATCAATTTTTTCATCTTCAGGCAGAAGTAGTTTCCGCTCCTTTAGTTGAAATTTCAATTTCTGCCATTCAGGATCATCTGACCACTTTTGAGTCTCTTTAGGAAATGATGGATTATAGCTTAAAAATAACAGCGTGTCGGTTTCGGCTGGATTGCTAATAAATTTCGGCACAATTGGCCCAGCTTCTCGTGGAAACCTTTGCCACAAATCCCAAATGGCATTATTGATTGCTTCAACATTGATTTGTTCCGCGTGAAACATTATAGCTTTTCCTCCGTCAGCTTTTCGTAAGCTTCCAGATATTTCGCTGTGGTTTTGGCGACGACCTCCGGCGGCAGTACCGGGCCGGGCGAAGTCATTTCGCCACGCCATTTGATTGAATGGTCAAAATCATTCATGCGTTGTTCGCGCCCTGTTTTACGCCATCGCCGGTTCCAGTGCGGCCAGCGGTTCAACGTCACGCTCGATCTGCTTTTGCTTCTCGTACCTCACCAGCCGCAAATCGTAGTCGGCCTGCAAGCCGGCCCACATTTCCGCGCTGGTGCCGAAATACCGCGCCAGCCGCAGGGCGGTGTCCGCCGTGATGCCGCGCTTTTCCAGAACAATTTCATTGATCCGGCGCGGCGGCACGTTCAACGCCCGCGCCAGCGCGTTTTGCGACAGGTCGCGCGGCTTCATAAATTCTTCCCGGAGAATTTCCCCCGGATGAATCGGCGCCAATTTGTTCGTTTTCATACTCGTTAATGATAATCCACAATTTCCACGTCAAACGCATCCTGGCCCTGCCAGCGGAAACAAATCCGCCACTGGTCGTTTACGCGGATGCTGTGCTGGCCTTTGCGGTCATCTTTCAAGGCTTCCAAATGGTTGCCATACGGCACACGCAAATCATTCAGGCTCCGCGCCTGATGCAGCAGCAGCAATTTCCGCCGCGCCACGCGCTGAATCTGTCCCGGCAACCGCCGGGAAGATTCGTCATTGAACAGCTTTTCCGTCTCGTGGCAGGCGAAACTGCGTATCATGTGTACAAAGTATAACGCTTGACGTTATAGGCGTCAAGCGGGCAGGCGCAGAGATTTCCGCGTCTTTTTCCAATCATAACTTCTTCCCGGTCAACCTTTCATACGCTTCCAGATATTTCGCGCTGGTTTTGGCGACGACGTCCGGCGGCAGCACCGGGCCGGGCGGGGTTTTGTTCCAGTCGAGCGTTTCCAGGTAGTCGCGGACGAATTGTTTGTCGAAGCTCGGCTGGCCGCGGCCGGGTTGATACTGGTCGGCGGGCCAGAAACGCGAGGAATCGGGCGTGAGCACCTCGTCAATCAGAATCAATTTGCCGTCGAACAGGCCGAACTCGAATTTGGTGTCGGCGATGATGATGCCGCGCTTGCGCGCGTAATCGCGGGCGGAATTGTAAATCTTCAGGCTCTTCGCCCGGGCCTCTTCGGCGATGTCCGCGCCCACAATCTTCGCCGCTTCCGCGAAGGAAATGTTTTCGTCGTGGCCGGTTTCGGCCTTGGTGGCGGGCGTGAAAATCGGCTCCGGCAGTTCGGACGATTCCTTCAAGCCGGGCGGCAGCTTGATGCCGCAGACGGTCTGGGATTTCTGGTATTCCTTCCAGCCCGAACCGGCGAGATAGCCGCGCACGACGCATTCGATGGCCAGCGGCTGGCACTTCTTCACAATCATGCTGCGCCGCGCGAGCTGGCCGGCAAAGGGCTGAAGATTTTCCGGCAGCGGGTCATTCGCGCGGGAGAGCAGATGGTTCGGCTGGAACGATTCGGTCTGCGCGAACCAGAAATACGAAATTTGCGTGAGCACCTCGCCTTTGCGCGGGATGCCGTTGGGCATGATCACGTCGAACGCCGAGAGGCGGTCGCTGGCGACGAACAGCAGGCGGTCGCCGAGGTCGAAGACTTCGCGCACCTTGCCGCTCTTGAGCTTTTTGATGCCCGGCAAATCGAGTTGCAGGACGGTTTCGTTATTTGAATTAGCCATGCGCAAATTATTAAAGTCCAGAGCCCAAAGTTCAAAGCCCAAAGTCGCAGCGAAATTCGCAGATTGGTTTGAGTCTCGTTACCTCGACTCCTACCGTTTCTCACACCACCGCTGTCGGCATATGTTTGACCGCCAGCGGAATGCTCGCCTGCGATTTGTCGTCCAGCCGCACATCCACGGAATACAACCATCCTCGGCAAATTTCAACTGCTGGATGTTCACGATGAAATTGCGCGTGACGAAGTGCACGTCGTCCGGCAACGCCACCGACACGGGGATTTCGATGGGCGGCATGATGGCGCGGCCGTCGGCATTGACGAAATTCAGCTTGAGCTTGTGCGGTGCCCTCGTCGCCGGCGCTGAACGTGACGCGCAACGCCACGGCGCATTGCGGATGCATGGCGGGCAGTTGCGGCGCGTAAATCGTGTCGAACGCGCCGAGCAGGTTGAGCTTGCCGTGGTCCTCGGTCGCGGCATCGCAGAGAATGGCCACTTGAATGTTCATACGGAAATAAAGCCACGAATTTCACGAATTGCCACGAATATCTTTTGGCGGAGATAGCGTCAGGGTGCATTTCGGTTGTTGATTAACACCCGGCTTCAGCCGGGTGGGAGCAGTCGCTGGAGCAGCTTACCCGTTTTAACGGGTTTTCATGCGGCTCTTAAGCCGTTGAAACGGCTGGATTTTGCATATTCGTCCCCGAGTCACCCGGCTGAAGCCGGGTGTTAATGAGACCCTTAAGGACTTTGCAGAAACGGCAAGAGACATTCTTGCTCGTCCGTTGACAAGGGGCCGGAGCGGCGTAGATTCACGACTTAAAGGAAAGGAAATTTATGAGAACCACCAAAGCTTACGCCGCCCTCAGTGCCACGTCGCCCCTCACGCCGTTCACGTTTCAATACCGCGACCCGGGCCCGAATGAAATTGAAATCCAAATCCTGTATTGCGGCATCTGCCATTCCGACCTGCACCAGGCGCGCAACGAGTGGCAAAACACGACTTATCCGTGCGTGCCCGGCCACGAAATCATCGGACGCGTGACGAAGGCCGGTTCGCGGGTGAAAAAATTCAAGGAAGGAGGCCTTGCCGCCGTCGGTTGCATGGTGGATTCCTGCCGCAAGTGCGCCTCGTGCAAGGCAGGCGAGGAGCAATTTTGCGAAGCCGGCCCGGTGTTCACTTACAACGGCGATGACAAAAAGCATGGCGTTACGACCTATGGCGGTTACTCCGAGGCCATCGTGCTGGACGAGGCGTTTGCGCTGCGTGTGCCCAAGTCGCTCGACCTCGCCGCCGCCGCGCCGTTGCTGTGCGCCGGCATCACAACGTATTCGCCGCTGCACCGTTGGAAAGTCGGCAGGGGCCGGAAAGTCGGCGTAGTCGGCCTCGGCGGCCTGGGCCACATGGCTGTGAAAATCGCCAATGCCCTCCGCGCCAACGTCGTTTTGTTCACCACGTCGCCCGAAAAAGCCAAGGACGCCGTCCGCCTGGGCGCCAAGGAAGTGGTTGTCTCCAAAAACCCGGCCGAAATGAAGAAGCACTTGAACAGCTTCGATTTCATCCTCGACACCGTGGCCGCGGCGCATGACATCAACGCTTATCTCGAATTGCTCAAACGCGACGCGACGCTCACGCAGGTGGGCGCGCCGCCACAGCCGCTGCCCGTGAACGTGTTCAACCTCATCATGAGGCGCCGCCAGTTTGCCGGCTCGCTCATCGGCGGCATTCGCGAGACGCAGGAAATGCTCGATTTTTGTGCCGACCACGGAATCGTTTCGGACATTGAACTCATCCCGATCCAGAAGGTCAACGAAGCCTACGACCGCCTGGTCCGGAGCGACGTGAAATACCGGTTTGTAATCGACATGAAGTCGCTGGCGTGAGTCCGGCTTGAAATCAAAAACGCCCTTCACCCCAATTCCCGCTTGACATACATATATAATCTATGTATCGTGTCTCTATGATCCGGAAAGAACTGGTTGCGGCGTCGGCGGAACCGATGATTTTGTCGTTGCTGGCCAAGGGTGAGAGCTACGGCTACGCCATTATTCAGGAAATCAAGGCGCGCTCCGGCGGCAAGCTGCAATGGACAGATGGGATGCTCTACCCGGTCCTGCACCGGATGGAACACCGCGGCTTGATCAAGTCACGCTGGGGCGAAAGCGAAACGGGCCGCAAACGAAAATACTACTCGCTCAAAAAAGACGGTAAAACGGCGATGGTCAAACACCACGAACAATGGTCGCTGGTTCATAGCGTTTTGGCTGGGTTGCGAAAGGAGCAATATGTTTAACCTCGAACAATCAATCGCGGACTGGCGACAACAAATGCTGGCCGCCGGAATCAAAACGCCCGTGCCGCTGGAGGAACTGGAAATTCATTTGCGTGAGGACATCGCGCAGCAGATGCAATCGGGATTGAGCGCGCAGCAGGCTTTTGGAATGGCCATGAAGAAAATCGGCCAGGCCTCCGAACTCAAACGGGAATTTAAAAAAGTAAGCGCCCCGATGGAAATACAGGAGGTCATAAAACTGGCAGGAGTCATTTTTGTTGCCGTCGCGTTGGTTTGTCCGCTGTTCATGTTCCTTCCTTGTCTTCAAGCCCGCGAATTAAGTTTGACAACGAGAATGCTCGCCTTGGCCGTATATGCCATAACTGTTGCCGCATCTGTTTTAAGCTGGAGATATAACCACAAGCTGCTTCCGGTCATCCGCAATCAACCGCTGAGAAGAGCGGTTGGCATTGTGTGCTATATGGGATGTCTGCTTTGGATGCGATTCGGTGTATTCCATTTTTCACCGGGAGGCTCGCACCCCCGAAGCCTTTTTCTGCCTCTGCTTGTTTTTGGATTGGAATGGACGGTGATGGCCATTCTGGGTGGTGTCGGTCATGGGTTGGGAAAAGCCGCATCCGGGCAGGACCAACCCGCTGTTTCGTGAGCAACCAACGGAAGCCCGGTCAAACCACATATGTTCAACCTCGAACAAGCAATCGCGGACTGGCGACAACAAATGCTGGCCGCCGGAATCAAAACGCCCGTGCCGCTGGAGGAACTGGAAATTCATCTGCGCGAAGACGTGGAGCAGCAAATGCGATCGGGATTCAGCGAACAAGAAGCTTTCGGTTCTGCCGTCAAGAAAATAGGCCAGCCCCGTTTATTAAAAACCGAATTTAAGAAAGCCGATTGCATCGGAACATTTATGAAAACATATCGCATTCTAGGCGTACTTTGGATGGCACTAAGCGGCGTGCTCGGCACCTTGTTTTTGTTTGCGCTTTTGCATGCTGTTTTTACTCATCCAAAGGTTTTATTTTTGCCACGTTTTCATTTACACATTTTGGCTTGCCTGTTGTATCTGGCGGGCGGTGTGGCGGGTTTTTCCCTTTTTCACTGTGCACAGTGGGCACGCAGATTTGTTGGTTTGATTGCAGTTTTGATTATGATTGTGACAATCGTGCAATTTGTTGCATACAAGTCACTTTCATGGGCGTATGACATTGTTAGTGTTCTCGCACTCGTTTCTGTTGTTCTTTTACTGTCGGAGTGCATCGCCAAAGGACTGGGTAGCAAGCGCGCGGATGTCGCCTAGCTTCGCGCCTCCAGGAACTTTTTCAACTCCACCGCCACCTTGCCGCCGAACCCCGGCACGGCGGCGATTTGTTCAAGCGTGGCTGTCCGCAAGCGCTGTACCGACCCGAATTTCTTCAGCTGCGCCTGCTTGCGCGCCTCGCCGAGGCAGGCTTTTTATTCATCTACGGAACGGAAGGGGGAATTGGTTTGATAAAAACCAATCTCTGTCTGCAATAAATTTGCCAATGGTGCGTCGGATTGGGCCTTTGCGAACGCCAACGCCCGATTTGCGGTTGCCACCGCTTCCGGAAATCGGCTGGCCTCGGCATACGCCGCCGCCAGGGTGCGAAGCATTTGCGGGTTTCTGTCCCCCGATAACCGGTTGGCCTGCTCAGCCAGGACAACGGCATTGCGGCCATTGCGAACGGACGGCTCCGGCCAGGTCGCCAGTATCCATGCCAGGTCTGACAGTGCCGACGTGAATTGCGGCTGGAGTTCAATGGCCTTTCGATAATGAACAATTGCTTCATTCACTCGCCCCGTTTGGCGAAGGGCATAACCGAGATTGTTATGGGCGTCGGCATAGTCCGGTTCTATTTCCAAAGCTCTTTGGAAACAGGTGATCGCCTCGTTAACCCGGTCTGCCTGTAAGAAACTACAACCGAGATTATTATGGGCTTTGGCATAGTCCGGTTTAATTTCCAAAGCTCTTTGGAAATGGGCGACGGCCTCGTTAACCCGGCCCTTTTGGAGAAGGCATAAACCCAGATTATTATGGGCTTCGGCATAGTCCGATTTGATTTCCAAAGCTCTTTGGAGATGGGCGGCCGCCTCGTTAACCCGGCCTGCCTGGAAGAGGCTATTACCCAGCTCGTTATGGGCTACGGCAAAGTCCGGATCAATGGCCAGGGCTTTTTGGAATTGAACAATGGCTTCATCCGGTCGTTTTGTTTGGTAGTAAGCAGTGCCCAGACTGCTGTGGAAAGCCGCGGATTCAGGCCCAAGTGCCAGAGCCTTTTGAAAATGTTCAATCGCCTCCTTTACCCGCCCTTGATGAAGAAGAGAATTGCCGACCAAGTAATTGGCCGTTGCATGGGCCTCAACGCTCGCTAATATGTTAAATCCTACAGAATAGGTCAGTAGCAGGCACCAACAGCCGCGGGCGATGCGCTGCCAGACGGTTGAACTCACCCGCGCATGCTCCAAACCCAAAATACCAATGACAGCCAGCAGCATCAGGGCCGGCAAAAAATCCAACTCATAACTGCTGCTGCCTGAGAAAAAAAGACAGAGAGTCAACGCGCAAGTCATAAAAAGCAAAAATACAGTCGCCACAAACCAGCGTAAGGAGAGAATTGCCACCCGCGTCCGGCCTTTCCATGCCAGCGGCACGGCCAAGGCCAGCCATACCAGCGGATAATTGCTCAGTATCCCACTATAAGGCGAACCGACTCCATAGTAACCAACGGGCAACGATGACAACGGAATGGCGGACAAAAATGGGAAATGACCACTCCAGCTTATTGGTTCTAAAAAATAGAAGCGAAAATTGACCCATAGGTAATGCAGGCTGAATTGCCGGGCAGTATGATTCTGGTAATTCGTCAATTGATAGTGCCAGCCAAATTCGAAGGGACTGTCGAAGCGCAGGAAATTGTAAAGCATCAGCCCCAACCCGATCAGCACCACGGGCCCGGCTGCCGCCACAAACAGCAAACCGACCTGCCGACGTGAACTTTCTTGGGTCGCTGCTCGCCACGTTTGGATCACCGGGACCAAAAGGATTATGACCCCGAACAACAGGGAAGGCCGCGACCCGATGGCCAATCCGTAAGCCAGACTGGCCAACAGCAGCCACATAACTTTGCGTTTCGGCTCGTGCAGGGCGCACCAGATAGCGCCCAACGCCAGCATGGTAAACGCAAACCCGCAGCTGATCGGAACTTGGTGGTAATCACTGCATGATAAACCTTCTAATATGCCGGTGGCCAGACCGAAGGCGAGTATGGCGACTGCCACCACCCAAACACCAACCACTGGAAGGTAACGTCGCCAGACCGCACGTAGCAACCCCGCAGCAACCAGGAACCCCAACGAGTAAAAAATCACGACTGCGGTCTTGTGCGATAAATAATGATCAGTCAGGACCGCATATGGCCAGAAAAGCACCACGGCTGGAGTAACTCCAAAATACAGGTACAGTTTCCCTTTGTAATAGCTCAGTTCATATGACTGATAACGCTGGTCGCATATATATGACGTATTGATGGCCGGGTCATAGGGATCAGCCAGCCTGGCGAGACCGGGCGAAGCTTCTCTTTTCACATTGAGTTGCCCGGTGCGAAAACCTTGCACCAGCAGATTATAGTAAGAATCTTCGGCACGTGGACTCGATAATTCGAGATATCCCGGTTCAGCACTCCAGATGAAAATTCCAATGATCAAGGCGCAAACCAGGCCAATGCCGGCGTAGCTTGTCCATTGAACAGCGCGTTTGGGCGCGACTTCCTTCCTCGAATCAAACAATTGGCCCATTCTTGGTAAAAAATACCTAATGCCTTCTATGACGGTAAAGGATAAATCCGAAAACCCATGTTTGGCCGATGGTTTTCGTTGTTTCGTCAAGCCATGTGCAGTCAGCCAGCCGGGCCATCCATTCGATGGAACTGAAAAATTTCACCCGCTTCGACCGGGGCTTACCCGGCGGCCGCAGTTTTCCCGCGCTCATCAGAATGGCCACTTCTTCGGTTAAGCAGTTCAACAGCTTCGCCACTGGTGCTGCCAGCGCCGGCGGGAATTGCGGCTGAAGTTCAACGGCTTTTCGCTAATGAACCGTTGCCTCGTTCAACCGGCCCGTTTGGTGAAGGACATAATCCAGATTTTTACGGGCTTCAGCATAGTCCGGTCTGATTTCCAAAGCTCTTTGGAAATGGGTAATCGCCTCGTCAACCCGGCCTGCCCGGAAGAGGCTACAACCGAGATTGTTATGGGCTTCGGCATAGTTCGGTTTGATTTCCAAAGCTCTTTGGAACTGGGCAATCGCCTCGTTCACCCGGCCTGACTGGAAGAGACTTTGACCCAGATTGTTATGGACTTCGGCAAAGTCCGGTCTGATTTCCAAAGCCCTTTGGAAATGGGGAATCGCCTCGTTCACCCGGCCTGACTGGAGGAGGCTATAACCGAGATTGTTTTGGGCGTCGGCTAAGTCCGGTTTGAGTTCCAAGGCTCTTTGGAAATGGGCGATCGCCTCGTTCACCCGGCCCTTTTGGAAAAGGTATAAGCCCAGATTGTTATGGGCGTCGGCCAAGTCCGGATCAATGGCCAGGGCTTTTTGGCTTTGAGTAATGGCTTCATCCAGTCGGTTCATATGGTAGTAGGCACTGCCCAGACCGCTGTGGAAAGCCGCAGATTCAGGCCGAATGGCCAAGGCCTTTTGAAAATGTTCTACCGCCTCGTCCGTCCGCCCTTGATGGAGAAGAGAAATACCGGCGTCGTAGTTGCGCCACGCCCGGGCTTCAACCATCTCCAACAGATTAAATACCGCCAAATAAGCCAGCAACAGACTCCAACCCCAGCGGGCCATGCGCCGCCAGACCACCGAACCCACCCGTGCCCGCTCCAAACCAAAAACCCCAATGACCACCAGCAGCATCAGCGCCGGTAGAAAATCCAACTCATAGCGGACGTTGGCTGAAAAAAAGCAGCAAAGGGTCAACGCACAAATCACCACATACAAAAATATGGCCGCCACAAAACAGCGTAAGACAGAAACCGCCTCCCCGGCTCTGGCCTTCCAGGCCAGCGGCACGGCCAAAACCAGCCACACCAGCGGATAGTTGCTTAACATCCCACTGTAAGAGCTTTCGGGGCCAGGGACCCAATGTCCCGAGGGCACCGGCAATAGCGGAACGGCGCGCAAAAAGGGGAAATGGCCACTCCACCGCATGGGTTCCAAAAAATAGTACCGAAAGTTGAACCAGAAGTAATGCAAATTGAACTGTTGGACGGTCGTCTGCCGGTTAATTGCCGCCAACTGGTAGTGCCAGCCAAATTCGAAGGGACTGTCGAAGCGCAGGAAGTTGTAAAGCATCAGCCCCAACCCGATCAGCACTATCGGACCCAACGCCGCCACCAATAATAATCTCACCCGCCGGCGTGCATTTGGTTCAGTCGCCGCGCGCCAGGCCCGAATCACCGGCAGCAAAAGGATGATTCCCCCAAACAACAACGACGGGCGCGCTCCGATCGCCAAGCCATACGCCAGACTGGCTAACAGCAGCCAAACCACCTGCCGGCTCGTCCCCTGCAAGGCGCCCCAGATCGCCGCCAACGCCAGCATCGTGAACGCAAACCCACAACTCATCGCCACTTCATTGACATCCGGCCACAGCGATAAAACTTCCAGCGTGCCGGTAATCCAGCCCAAGGTGAGGATGCCGACCGTCGCCACCCAAAGATTTACTTCGGGAAAGTACCGCCGCCAAATCGCACGCAATAATCCCGCAGCAACCAGAAAGCCCAACGCATAAAAGATTACGACGGCATCTGCCTCCGGGAGATAATGACCCGTCAGGATCGCATACGGCCAGAACAGCACCACAGCCGGGGTGACGCCAAAATAGAGATATAACTTCCCCTGGTAATAACTCATGTCCAACAGGCCTGACGACGGATCACGCGTATTCCATAAATACGCTGCGTTGAGGGCGGGATCATAGGGATCGGCAAGTTGGGCGAGTCCGGGTGGCGCTTCTCGTTTCAAGTTGAGTTGCCCGGCGCGAAAACCCTGCACCAGAAGATTATAATAGGAATTTTTCGCCTTGGGATGGTCCAGTGCCACGAAGGCTGGTTTAGCACCCCAAACCAAAAATACGATTACCAGGACGCAAACCAGACCAAAGCTGGCCCAGCTTGTCCATTGAACGTCGCGTCTGGGCGCGACTTCCTTCTTTGAATCGAACATTTGGCCCATTCTTGGTAAAAAATACCCAACGCCTTCTGTGACGGTAAAGCATAAACCCGAAAACCCGGGTTTGGCCGTGAGACTCGTTGCCCTTTGGTGAACACCGGTGCCTGGGATGAATGATGAACGCCTAACGATTGCCTCAGCGGAAGGGAAATCAAAAACGGATGACAATCTTGTACCCGCTCGAAGGTTAACTCCCGGCTGAAGTTCAACGGCCTTTCGCTAATGAACCGTTGCATCGTTCAACCGGCCCGTTTGGTGAAGGACATAATCCAGATTTTTACGGGCTTCGGCATAGTCGGGTTTGATTGCCAAAGCTCTTTGGAAATGGGCGATTGCCTCATTAACCCGCCCTGCCTGGAAGAGGCTACAACCGAGATTGTTATGGGCTTCGGCATAGTCGGGTTTGAGTTCCAAAGCTCTTTGGAAATGGGCGATCGCCTCGTTTACCCGGCCTGTCTGCAAGAGGCCATTACCCAGATTATTGTGAGCTTCGGCAAAGTCCGGTCTGATTACCAAAGCTCTTTGGAAATGGGTAATCGCCTCGTTCACTCGGCCTGACTGGAGGAGGCCATAACCCAGATTATTATGGGCTCCGGCATAGTCCGGATCAATGGCCAGAGCTTTTTGGTATTGTAAAATCGCGGCTTCATCCAGCCCTTTTGTTCGGTAGTAAGCACTGCCCAGACCAGCGTGGAAAGCCGCGGATTCAGGCTCAAGGGCCAGCGCCTTTTGATAATATTCTATCGCCTCGTCCACCCGCCCTTCATTGACCAGAGCATTGCCGACAAAATAGTCGGCCTCCGCATGGGGTTCCATACTCGCCAACAGGTTAAATACAATCGACCAGGCCAGCAGCAGACCCCAACCCCAACGAGCGATGCGCCGCCAAACGGGTGAGTCTGCCACGGCTCGTTCCAATGCCAGAATACCAATAACAGCCAGCAGCAGCAGGGCCGGCAAAAAATCCAATCCATAGCGGCTGCTGGCTGTTTGAAAGAGGCATATAGCCGACGCACCTGTCACAAACAGTAAAACTATCGCCGCCATAAACCACCGTAAACCGGAAACCACCTCCTCCTGCCGGCCTCTCCAGGCCAACGGTGCGGCCAGGACCAGCCACATGAGGGAGTTGCTTAATATGATCCCACCGTAAGATTTTTCCGGCCCAATGTAGCCCGATGGCCAGGACGACGGAAAGGAAGCCTTCACAAATGGGAAATGACCACTCCAACGCATGGGTTCCAAAAAATAGTACCGCAAGTTGAACCAAAGGAAACGCAGACTGAATTGCTGGGGGGCATCCTGCTTACAGCTTCCAGTCAACTGATAGTGCCAGCCAAATTCAAAGGGACTCTCGAAGCGCAGGTAATTGTAAACCATCAACCCCAATCCCACCAACATGATCGGACCCACTGCCGCCACCAATAATAATCCAGCCCGCCGGCGGGAATTTAATTCAGTTGCCGCACGCCAGGCCCGAATCACCGGCAGCAAAAGGATAATTCCCCCAAACAGCAATGACGGTCGCGCCCCGATTGCCAACCCATAAGCCAGACTGGCTGACAATAACCAGAGCACTCTGCGTTTCGGATTATGCAAGGCACCCCAGATCGCCGCCAACGCCAGCATCATGAACGCAAAACCACAATTCTGCGCAATCTCATAAATACTGCGCCATAGCCACCCGGCTCCCAGCGTGCCCACCGTCAAGCCCAGCGTGAGTGTCCCGGCGGCCACCACCCAGCCGCTTACTTCCGGAAAGTAACGACGCCAGACCGCACGCAACAGAATCGCAGCAGTCAAGAAGCCCAACGATAAAAAGATGCCTACCGCCGCCGTCTCCGAAAGATAATGGCCGGTCAGAGCCACGTACGGCCAGAACAGCACCAAAGCGGGTGTAACGCCAAAATACAGATATAACTTCCCCTGGTAATAACTCATGTCAATCAATGGATAATTCGCATCCCCTACGAATGGCGCATTCTGAACGGAATCAAAGGGGTCAGACAGCCGGGCAAGTCCGGCGGGCGCTTCTCTCTTCACATTGAGTTGACCGACGCGAAATCCCTGCACCAGGAGATTATAGTAGGAATCTTCCGCCCGTAGACGCGCTAATTCGTGGTAGCCCGGTTCAGTGTTCCAGATAAAAAAAACGATTACGAGGATGCAAACCAGGCCAAAGCCGGCGCAGCTTGTCCATTGAACGTCGCGTTGGGGCGCGACTCGGTTCTTTGAATCGAACATTTGGCCCATTCCTGGCAAAAATACCCAACGCCTTCTGTGACGGTAAAGCATAAACCCGAAAACTGGGTTTGGCAGGCTTATTCACGAGCGTGCTTCCAGGAATTTTTTCAATTCCGACGCCGCCTTGCCGCCGAAACCCGGCACGGCGGCGATTTGTTCCAAGGTGGCCGTCCGCAGCCGCTGCACCGAGCCGAATTTTTTCAGCAACGCCTGCTTGCGCGCTTCGCCGATGCCGGGAAATTCGTCCAGCACGCTCTCCGAAATGCGTTTGATGCGAAGTTGTGCGTTGTAGGAATTCGCCACGCGATGACATTCGTCGCGGATGCGTTGCAGCAATTTCACCGCCGGGTGATTCAGTCCCAGCCGCAGCGGTTTGCTTTCGCCCGGCTGGTAAATCTCCTCAAACTCCTTCGCCAGCCCGATGACGGCGATTTTTTCAAGGCCGAGTTTCTTCAATTCCGCGCACGCCGCGCTTAATTGTCCCTTGCCGCCGTCGATCAAGATGAGCTGAGGCATATTTTGGTAGGGCGCGTTGTCCCCAGCGCGCCGCGGCCGGCTCGGAGAGCCCGCCCTACCTTCATTAAGTAATCGCGAATATCGGCGGCGCACCACCTCTGCCATGCTCGCAAAATCATCCTGGCCTTCAACGGTCTTGATTTTGAACCGGCGATAGTTCGCGCGGTCGGGCCGGCCATATTTGAAGCTCACCAGCGACGCCACGGCAAATGTGCCGCTGATGTTCGAAATGTCGAAGCCTTCGATTCGCTGCGGCGGCGCGGGCAAACCAAGAACTTTTGCCAGCTCGGCCAGATCCTGCCGTGGATCCACCGCCAGCGGCAAGGTGTAGGGCACCCGCTCGAATTTCCGTTCCTTCTTCGTCGTTTCCTTCAGGTCGGCGATGAGGTCGCGCAGGCCGGCGGCCTTTTCGTAATCCTGCGCCGCGGCGGCCTTGCGCATTTCCAGTTCGAGCTGGTCCTCCATTTCGTGGCACTGGCCGGCGATGAAATCGCACGCAGCCAGGACCTGTTCCCGGTATTGCTCGCGCGTCACATTGCCAATGCACGGCGCGGTGCAGTATTTCAGGTGCGCGTAGAGGCAATGTTTGTAGTCGCTCTCGCCCGGCGTGAACGCGCGGCAACCGCGCAGATTGAACTGCCGCCGCACCAGCGCCAGCGTGTTGCGCAACGCACCGGAATTCGAGAACGGCCCGAAGTACCGCGCGCCGTCGTCCTTTTTCAGCCGGGTGAAGGTGAAGTTGGGGATCGGGTCGTTGAGATTGACCTTGAGCATCAGAAACCGTTTGTCGTCGCGGAAACTGATGTTGTAGCGCGGATGGAATTCCTTGATGAGCTTGCCTTCGAGCAGGAACGCCTCCGGCTCGCTCCGCACGGCGTGGATGTCGAAATCATGAATGGCCTCGACCAGCGCGTTGAATTTCAAGTCCCAGCCCATCCGCCGCGACGGATGGAAATACTGGCTGACACGTTTGCGCAGGTCGCGGGCCTTGCCGACATAGATGACGGTGCCGAACCGGTCCTTCATCAGGTAGATGCCCGGTTTGTGCGGCAGGACGCCCAGTTTTTTGCGGATGGCATCGGTCGCAGGCACAATGGAATTTCAACGCAAAGACGCAAAGGCGCAAAGTTTTTTTAACCGATGGAATCGTCCTCGTCGTCGTCCTCCTCCTCGTAATCGAAAAATGAAAGACCGAGGACGAGAACGAGAACGAGGAGGAAAATTACCCAAAACCGAGACCGCTACGGTTTTTTCGACTGTGAACTTTGAACTTTGGACTCCGGACTTTTCACCATGTGCCGGTGGACGAAGAAATAATACAGCCCGCCGAGCACCAGCATCGCGCCGCCCACCCAGAGCGTGACATGATGCAGCTCGCCTTTCAGCAATTTTTCATCCTGCCCGGCCTTGATGCCCACGTAACACAGCACCGAGCACCACATGCCCGAGCCGAGCACCGTGAACAGGGAAAATTGCAGGTAACTCATCCGCACAATGCCCGCCGGGATGCCGATGAGGTGTCGCACCACCGGCAGCAGGCGCGAAATAAAAATGCCCATCGAGCCGTAATGGTCCGACCAGCGTTCGGCCTTCTCCACCTTTTCCGGTGGAACAAAAAAGAATTTCCCGTAGCGCATGACGATTGGCCGGCCCGCCCAGCGTGATGCCCAATACATAATGGTGGCGCC
This sequence comes from uncultured Verrucomicrobiae bacterium, assembly GCA_963789055.1. Lineage (GTDB taxonomy): Bacteria > Verrucomicrobiota > Verrucomicrobiia > Limisphaerales > UBA11358 > UBA11358. Next base: position 284,596 of record CAWBJE010000001.1, read on the forward strand.
GAGCCACGAACCCAGTGCGCCCGTAATGACGATTGCGACTTGTCCCATCCAACCCGTGAGGAGCGGACCGCCAAGGAAAGTGCCGCCCAAGTGGAAGCCTTTGGTCCACGCAATATGCGCCGCCGGCGGGATGACGACTTCGCTGGGAATGGGACAGACGGTGCTTTCGATGGTCATCATCAAGGCGATGGCTGGCGCGCCCCAGGTTTGCAGCAGATGGGTGTACCAATCGGCCAGGGTTGTCATCAGTTGATGCATGAGGCGCTGGTTATAACCGAAAATGAGGCCGAAGCAATCCGGGAATTTGGTAGGAGTCGAGGTAACGAGACTCAAATCTTCAAGCGTGGAGGTCAACTGCACTTCAAAATCAATTAGAGACTCCTTACGTCGTTTCCTACTATTTAATGAAATTTACAGACGAATTTTGTGAATCAGACTGCGCCATTGACTGGAAGAAACTTCTAAATTTCAACTCCGGACGGTTAAGCGAAACAGTTGAGTAACCCCAACCAGAAATCAGAGACAGGCTGGAAGCGCTGTCCTACGTTATCAGCGTCCATCAGCGTTTATCAGCGTTTCACGCCTTCAAAAAATAATTCCGCTGCTTGTCGCTGATGGGCATTTCGAGTTTTCCCATCACGGCCAGCATATCTTCCCAGACCTTGCGCTTCTCGCTCATGGCCTGGTTGCGCAGCAGATACGCCGGATGATACGTCGGCATGAGCGGCGTGCCGCGATACGTTTTCCAGGTGCCGCGCAGTTTCGTGATGCCGAGGGTCTTGCCCAGTAATCCTTCCACCGCCGTCGCGCCCAGCGCCACGATGACCCGGGGCCGGATCAAATCAATCTGCTCGTGCAAATACGGAATGCACGTGGCCATTTCGTCGGAGGTCGGCTTGCGGTTGCCGGCGGATTGGCCGGGTGTGTCGGGCCGGCATTTCAAGATGTTGCCGATATAAACATCGGCGCGCTGCAATCCCATTGCCTGGATGATTTTGGTGAGCAACTGGCCGGCCTTGCCCACGAACGGTTCGCCCTGTTCGTCTTCATCCGCCCCCGGCGCCTCGCCCACGAACATGAGTTGCGCGTCAATGCTGCCCACGCCGAACACGACGTTTTTGCGCGACGACGCAAGGTTGGGGCATTTGACGCACGCCAGCGCGCGTTCGCGCAACGCGGCGAACGCAGCCGCTTTCGCCTGCGGATCGAGCGGAGCGGAGGCGGGCACGGTTTCGCCCGGCAACGCGAGCAAGGTGGTTTGCTCGGCAGCAAGCTGTGGAGCGCCGGCCTCCGGCACGGCAGACTTTTGTTTTTCCACCCGCGCCGGGCTGGAAGCCGGCGTTCCGGTTGCGGGCGGTTTGGCCAGGGCCGCGAGGGTTTCGGGCGCGACGGCCACGTGGCGCACGCCGCGCGATTTTAAATCTTCCAGATGTTGAATCGTCGCGTCGAGCAGTTGGCCATAGGCATCAGGCATGAGTCCATCCTAGCGGCTGGGCGGCGAAGCACAAAAAATAGTTGTTCACAATTGGCGCCGAGGTTAGATCCCATCTGAAAAACACCTGTCTTTTGTAGGAGACGAGGTAACGAGTCTCAATCTTCACCAGAAACCGCCGATTTGCGGCCAGAAGCAAGCCTCCTCACGTCGGCTCCTACAGTTTTTTTCTCACCGGCTCTGAAAACCGCGTCCGGGCGTGCGCGAATACGCCTCTGCCCCGCGTTCGGGGTTGCGCGGCTTTGAATTTCGCCGTAAATATGCTGCACCATGAAACAAAAACTTGTTTTCCCGCTGTTGCCGGTTTTGTTTGCAGCTTCTTCTGTTCGGCGGCTGCACTTCCACTCCCACCACGACGCTTTCCAAAATCTGTCCCGTTAAAATGGACGGATTGTTTTATGAGACGGCAACCGGCCGGACGCCAATTCCAAATATTCTCTTTACCCGGGCACCGGAAGGTCCGGGCCAACAGGCGGAAGCCAAAATGCCCGACGGCCGGACGGTGAAAATCGCGCTGATTCCGGACGGAAACGACTTTTCCATCAGGTTTTCCGCGACGCCGGACGCGGACATCGTCAAATGGGGATTGGCGGTGGAAGCCGGGCCGGATGAATATTTCACCGGCCTGATGGAGCGCGTCGTGGACGGACCGCAGACGAATACGTGGGCGCCGAACATCACCGCCGCCATGAACCTGCGCGGCGAGACCGTGGACATGATTATCAAACCGACGTTGTCGGTCTACGCGCCGTTTTATCTGTCGTCGCGCGGCTATGCGGTTTTTGTGAAAGGTTACTGGCCGGGCCGTTTTGACTTTTGCGCGAGCGTTTCCAACCGGGTGAAAATTGAATTTGAAGGGCCGTCGTTCGAGGCGAAGATTTACACCGCTGACAATCCAGCCGCGCTGGTCCGCGCGCATGCGCTTGACGCCGGCCCGCCGTTCCTGCCGCCCAAATGGATGTATGGCACCTGGCGCTGGCGCGATGAAAACTCACAGCTCACAAATTATTACGACGGCACGCCCGTCACCGGCCCGTTCAATTCCGAGTTCATGGAGGATGTGTTGTTGATGAAGGCCTATGGCATTCCGCTCAGCATTTACTGGGTGGACCGCCCGTGGGGCCCCGGGCCGGACGGTTACGATGACTTCGAGATTGATACGAACCGGCTGCCGAATTTTGCCGAATCGGTGAAATGGCTCAACGCGCAGGGCATGCAGATGTTTTTGTGGATCGGGCCGTATTTTCAGGGACAAATGAAAACCAACGCGCTTGCCGAGGGCTGGACGCTCGTCAGCGCCGGCCAGAAACCGGCCAAGAGCAATTATCCGCTGGCGGATTTCACCAATCCCGAAGCCAAAAAATACTGGCAGGACGGCGTCGCCAAACTGCTGAAACTCGGCGTGGCCGGATTCAAAATGGACCGCGCGGAGGAGGACATTCCTGAAAGCGGACCGCACAAGGTTTTTGATGGCCGTTCCGTCCGCGAGAATCGCAATGCCTATCCGGTGATGTATTTGAAGGCGGCCTACGTCGTCGCCGAAAAATATCGCGGCGCCGATTTTGTCTGCATGCCGCGCGCGGCCTACACCGGCAGTTCACGCTACGGCGTTTTTTGGGGCGGCGATATCGGCGGCACGCAGGAAGGATTGCGCGGCGAGATCATTGCCGTGCAACGCGCCGCGGTGATGGGTTATCCTAACTGGGGTTCCGATACCGGCGGCTACAACAAGCAAACCATGGACACGGAAGTGGTGGGCCGCTGGCTCGGCTTCAGTTGCTTCACGCCCATCATGGAAGTGGGGCCGACGACCAATCGCGCATTCTGGTATTTCCACAATCCGCCGAGTTACGACGCGGAATTGATTGCCATCTGGCGGCTTTATGCGCGGTTGCACACGCGGCTGGCCGATTACAGTTATGAACAGGCGAAGGTTGCCCACGAAACCGGCATGCCCATCGTGCGCCCCCTGTTCCTGGTCGAGCCCAAGGCGCCCGCCGCGTGGTCGAACTGGTGGACGTATCTTTACGGCCCGGACATTCTGGTCTCGCCCATCTGGCAAAGAAACCAGCGCACGCAGGAGGTTTATTTGCCGGCCATCAGCCAATGGCGCGATGCCTGGCATCCCGATAAAATTTACAACGGCGGCCAGACCATCACCGTCAACGCCGATCTGCATCAAATGCCGATATTCGTCCGCGTCGGCTCGAATGTCGAACTCGGCGATTTGAACCAGGAATGGAACGACGCCGTCGCCGCCGCGAACACGCGTCCGGACTTGAAGCAGCTTGACGCCGAAGTGCGCGAGTGGTTTGACAAGTCAGTTCCCCGCTGACGCCGGTTGTTCCGGCGCCACCGCCGTCAAAGTCACCGGACCGAGCAGGCCGCAATCCGACAACGGCCAGTGCGCCGCGTCAAACGGCTCGTAGTTGAGGTTGACGAAATTGATGTCGTGGAATTTCTTCCACGGCACGCCGCGACGGTCGAGGTCACGGATGCGGTTGGCGGCGACACTGGTGGCTTCCACTTCGAGCACGTTGCCTTTCGGTTTCAAATTGTCCACCAGCACGCGGAAAGGCGGGGCGATAAGCGTGCCGTAATCCTTGCCGTTCACTTTCACCCGCGCGCTCTGGCGCACGTCGCCGAGGTCGAGGGCGAAAGGTTGGAGTTCACGCTTTAGCGTGTCCGAAGCAACCTGAAGGTTGAACTCCAACGTGTATTTCGCGGTACCGGCGAAGGCCTGGGTGTTCGTGCCGGGGAACATTGTCCACGAGGCGAGTTTCGCCGTTTGGAAATCCGCCGGCAATGTCGGCCCGCCCTGGATGAATTTCACGTTCCAAGTGCCGGTCAGGGTCTGGGCTTTGGCGTCTGACGTCTGGGGCTGCCAATAAGTCCAGGCCGGGCCTTTGACGGCTTCACTGGCAAACGCCCGGAGAATTACGGATTCACCGGCGGCGAGTTGCAGATGAACTTGCGTTAGATTTGCGGCGCTCTGCTCCGCCTTCGCTTCGCTTCGGCGCGACAAGCGAGTCGCCGCCACGCCGGAATTGCCGGTCATGGGATCCAGAATAACGACGGACTTAGTCGGGCGGCTAAGAGGCACCCAGCCGTCAAAATTGGTTTCGCTGCGGTTGACGATGAAATAGTTCCAGCCGCCGTCAAAGGAGCGGCGGACAAAGGAGAGACCAGATTGGGCCATGGGTTCAGGAACGGTATTTGCAAACAGCAGCATAACCCACAAATCACCGCGGAAGGCGCGCCCTTGGCCGAGTTTGGCTTCCTCCAATTTGCCCGCGACGGTTTCCTGAAATTGAAACGACAATTGTTCAACCGACTTTTTAAATTCGTTCCGCTGCTTTTCCAAATCGTTCCAACCCGGCACATCCGTCGGTAGATGATTTTCAAAAATCACCGTGGCTCCGGCATTGGCAAGCGCGAGCAATTGCTTGAACGTTGCCAGCGGCATCAATTTGCATTCCGGCACAACGATGACTTGGTAATTTCCGCCGGGCATTTGGATTTTACCGTCCACCACCTTGGCGCTTTGCAATTGCCGGTCGGAGACGTAGTCAAAAGCATAGCCGCGGTTCCAAAGTTCCTGCGCGGTTTTTCCGATGGGCTGATCTTCAAACCAGATTTGCTTGCGACTCGATCTTCAGTGACAGCAAATGGTTGGTTGGAGTGCTCCAGTAATCGTAAATCGGCCAGTAGAGCAGGATGTCATTGTCCGGTTTGCCTGATTGCAGAATGGACTGGCAGCGCGCGACGTAGTCGTTGAGCGCGGGCACGTCGCACCAGATGGGATTGCGCGGGTTCATTTCCGTCGAGGCATAAAACACCCAGCCCGGCCAGCCGGCGTCGTCCGGCGAATAACAGGTGCCGTGATAAAAAACGTGGTTCACCCCGGAAAGGAACAACTCATCCACGAGCGACTTCATTTCGCCGAGCGTTTCGGTGAAATGTTCCGCGAGCCACGTGCCGGTTTCGGCGCTGACGAGCGGTTTGCCGGTGACGTGCGCGGCGGACGAAGCGAATTTGGAGACGAGCAGGTTGCGATAGCCGCGGTTCATTTCCGTTTCCGGAATGTCGGCCAGGGCGTAGAGATCCGGCAGATTGCCCGGCGCGCCGTGCGCCTGGTAGCGCGTGATAAAACCGTGTTCGTGCGACCACTTGACCCAGAGCGGCATCGTTTCCTCCACCATGAGGTCGGAAGCGGTTTCGCGATAATCGGATTTGACGCGGGAGGCGTGGTCGTCCTCGTTGGTGCCGAAAAGCGCGGGCAATTCGGTTTGCAGTTTGTAACCGCGCCGCTTTTCAAATTGCCCGAAGAAATCCGGCGACCAGTCGGAATTGTATTCGTAGGAATCCTGGTATTGGGCGCGCGGCTTCGGGCCGGTGTATTTGGCGAACGCCTCGGTGAAGCGGCGGAGATAATTGCTCATCGCCGCAGGATAAAACGGGTTCAGCATCCAGCCTTCGCCGCCCGGCGCGGCGCGTTTGACTTTCTGCCCGGACGGTTTTTGCGAGATGGCATACACGCGCCACGAACCTGCAGGCGCAGTCCAATCCACCTCGCCGTCGGCGGAAATTTTGTCTGTCAGCTCAATCGATTTTCTGTCCGGCGAAAACGCGACCAGCGCCTGGATTGCACCCCGTTTGAATTTTTCCCCGAGCTTTTCGCCCGCCGCCAGATCGAAGGTTTTTACCACGACACTGGCGTTGGCATCCTGGTCGGAGACATCCGGTCCGCCGAAACACCAGCCCGTGCCGGTGGTCATGTCCACGCCCAGCCCCAGCCGGTGGGCCTCGGCGACGGTAAAATCCAGCATCTCCATCCATTTCGGGCTCAGGTAGCTGATGTAATTGGATTCCCAACCTTTCGCGCCATAAATCGGGATGATGTGGACGCCACCCAACCCGGCATCGTGGTAGCGTTGCAATTCGCGAGTGAGATTTGTCCGGTCCACTGCACTGCCCATCCACCACCAGTAAGTCCAAGGGCGGGTTTGGGAAGTGATGGCCGGCCACGCCAAAGGATCATCAGCCGCCGGCGTTGTGGCAATTGCCCCCGCGAAAAACAACAGGGAAAGCGCGCCCCTGAAACCGCGTTTGGTGAATTGCATCATGAATCGATTCGCCGCCGGTTTTTCTGGCGCGTCCGGCAGGACTTGAACCTGCAACCTTCTGATCCGAAGTCAGAAGCTCTATCCAATTGAGCTACGGACGCCCGCCCGCCAGTCTGCCATGATTTCTGCGCGGATAAAGCGGATTTATCGCGCCGCTTTGAAAACCCGGTGGGGCGCCCGTCCTCCGCAGTAGCCCGGCTACGGAGGGTGGAAGACTCCCGGCGAACCGTCTTCAAATTGTTTCTCGGCTCGAGTATGCTCGCCCCACCAGGAACTCGAATTATTCCACCGATTCACACCGATTGACTTGTTCGCCGGCTTTGTTAGCGTGGCATTGCGCATGGCGATAAAGGCGTTTTCACGGCTCATAAAAATTTTGACCGGCGTTTACGGCGGCGCGGAAAGCGAACTCAGCCGGCTGGAACGTTTCGCGCATCTTTGGGCACTCGTCATCCGCAGTTTCGTGCGCAATCGCTGTCCGGTGCGCGCGGCGGCGCTGTCCTACACCACGCTGCTGGCACTCATCCCCCTGCTCGCCGTGGCTATCAGCGTCACCAGCAGCCTGCTTAAAAAAGAGGGCGAGGAAAAAATTTATCAGGCCATCGACAAACTGGTTTCCAGCGTCATGCCGCCCGCCACGCTCAACACCAATGAACAAAAAGTTTCACTGAACCTCGGCCAGGGCATGTCCGTCGCCCTGATCCCGACGAATGCGCCGTTGCCGGAGACGCCGGCGAACGCTCCGGGAGAAACCAATCTGATGGCTTCCACCGGAACCGACACTCGCGTGGCCGCCGCGCAAATGGAAGTGGCCCGGGATATTCGCGATTTCGTCCAAAAAACCCGCAGCGGGGCGCTCGGCACTATCGGCATGTTGTTGCTGGTGGTGGTGGCCATCCAATTGCTGGCGAACGTCGAGGCGACGTTCAACGACATCTGGGGTGTGACGCGCGGACGCAACTGGCTGTGGCGCATCGTACTTTATTGGACGACCATCACGCTGGGTCCGCTGGCCCTCGCCGGGGCGCTGGGACTCGCCGGGGGCAAACATCTGGCGTCGGCGAAACATCTGGTTGACCAAATGCCGTTCGTCGGCAGTCTCTTTTTTCAAATCCTGCCCCTCGTGGTCCTGTGGCTGACCTTCACGCTCGTTTATCAACTGGTGCCTAACACCAAGGTTCAATTCCGCGCGGCGTTCGTCGGCGGCCTGGTAGGCGGGTCGCTCTGGCATTTGAACAACCTTTTCGGCTTCCTCTACGTCTCCCGCGTGGTTTCCAACAGCAAGATTTACGGCAGCCTCGGCCTCGTGCCCGTGTTCATGATCGGACTGTATTTTTCCTGGTTGATCCTGCTGTTCGGCGCGCAGGTCACCTACGCCTTCCAGAACCGCAAGGCCTACTTGCAGGATAAGCTGGCGGAAAATATCAACCAGCGCGGACGCGAATTCGTCGCGCTGCGGCTGATGACGTGCATCGGACAGCGATTCCAGCGCGGCCTGCCGCCCGCCACCATCCAGGAAATGTCCGCGGAACTGGGCATTCCCACCCGGCTCGCACAACAGGTTTTGCAAACACTCCTCGGCGCGCACCTCATCACGGAAGTCACCGGTGTCGAGTCCGCCTACGCGCCTGCGCGCCCGCTGGAAGCCATCAACGCTTATCACATCCTGCACGCCATGCGCGCCGGCACCGGACAGGAATTGCCGTCGCAAGACGAACCGATGCGCGCGGAAGTCTATGGCGAATTTGCGCGCATCGAGAAGGCCGAACGGCGGGTCGCCTCGGCCGTCACGATGTTCGCCTTGGTCAACCGTACCCATGGACACATGGAAATCTCCGATTCGGCTTCCCCGCACCCGGCGGAAAAACATCGCGGAGGCGCGCACAGGGACAAGGAGCACTCGTCATGATTATCGGCATTCCCAGGGAAATCAAAGAGCAGGAATATCGCGTGGCCCTGCTGCCCTCCGGCGCATATCAACTCATCAAACGCGGCCACCGGGTCATCGTCGAGCGCGGCGCCGGCGCGGGCGCCGGGTTTCCCGACGCCGAATATGAACAAGCCGGTGCCACTCTCACCGATTCACACGCCGCGGTGTTTGAGCAGACCGAGCTGGTGGTGAAGGTCAAGGAACCGCTCGCTGCCGAATTCAATCGGTTGCGGCCCGGCCAGATTCTTTTCACGTACCTGCATCTCGCCGCGGGCAAACCGCTCACCGAAGCGTTGATGAAATCCGGGGTGACGGCACTGGCCTATGAAACGATTGAGGTCAACCGCCGGCTGCCGTTGCTCGAACCGATGAGCGAAATCGCCGGCCGTATGTCGGTCCTCGTCGGCGGTTATTTTCTGGCGAAACATTTCGGCGGCAGCGGCACGCTGCTGGGCGGCGTGCCCGGCGTCCTGCCCGGCAAGGTCGTTGTGCTCGGCGGCGGCACCGCGGGGGTCAACGCCGCGCGCATGGCCCAGGGCGTCGGCGCCGATGTGACCATCCTCGAAGTGGACCTGGAACGGATGCGCTTTCTCGACATCACGCTGCACACGGCGCACACCCTGTACTCCAATGAATCGCATCTGCTGGAATTGCTGCCGAACGTGGACCTGCTCATCGGGTCGGTGCTGTTGCCCGGCGCCCGGGCGCCGAAGCTGATCCGCCGCGACATGCTCCGCCGGATGCGTCCCGGCAGCGTGTTCGTGGACATTGACATCGATCAGGGCGGCTGCGCGGAAACGTCACGTCCGACCACGCATCACAACCCGGTGTTTGTGGAGGAAGGCGTGACGCATTATTGCGTGGCGAACATGCCCGGCGCGTTTGCCCGCACCGCCACCCAGGCGCTCACCAACGTGACCTATCGCTACATCGAATCGCTCGCCGACCACGGACTGGCCGAGGCCTGCCATTTGCATCCGGCGCTGCTGGGAGGCATCAATGTGATGGGCGGCAAACTTACCCACCCGGCCGTCGCCGGGGCCCACGGCATGAAATGGGAAAAACCGGGCACGCTGCTTCAATAACCAAGCTCCGTTCGCCGCTGCGCTGCGGTGGGCAATGGCTCCTTTTTCTTTACGATAGCGTCGCGGCCTGAATCCTTGAGCTGCTTGGCCTGGACCGCGTTGAATTCGATGTCCGCCTGAAACTGCTCCGGAACGTCCTCGTCGGCATAAATGGCTTCCACGGGACATTCGGTGACGCACGCCTTGCAATCAATGCAATCCTCCGGGTGGATGACCACCTGGTTGTCCAATTCATAAAAACAGGCCACCGGGCAAACCTCCACGCAATCGGTGAATTTGCATTTCACGCATTTGTTGGTGACGACATGCGCCATAAATTACTCGCCTCCTGAAAACACACTCCGCCGTCAAACGCCGGTTTGCAAATTATTTTTCAGAATCGCTGCGGTGGAAATTTATCATCCCCATTATGCCGGGAACGCCGGTGCCGTCGTGAGGCCCACGGCATGAAATGGGAGAAACCGAAATTTTAGAACAACGCGCCTGCCCGCCGTAATGGAAAATGCCGCACGCTCGAATTGTTGGAAGACAATCTGGCGACGGCGTGAAACTGTGGAAGAAATAGTTTGGCAGAACGCAATAATCGGAATAGAAGAAACCCGTGTCCCAACGCTTTTATCAAAAGGCGGGAGTGCAAGCCGCAATAGGCGGAGGAATTTTTCTGTTAATCGCGACAGGTATTACCATTTGCCATCAAAGGTCTCAGCTAGTTCAAGAAAACAAGCGATTAACTAAAGAAAATGGCGACCAAAAAGAAAAGATTCAGAATCAGGAGAGAGATCTCATCCCATTCAAAACAGTTGCTATTCAGTGGTTCGGTGGCGATGGGCCAACGAATTTGTTAAAGCTCGCTGAAAGAGTCACCCAAATCCATTCAGAGTTAGAGCAAAAGACGGCTGAAATCAATAAGCTCAAATCCTCTGTAGAAGAATTGAAGCCTTCTCTTCGTCTTCTTGAATCAAGACAAGCGAAGGACGGAGATGTTTGGGTTACGCGTCTCGCTTTTGGCAGCAAAGTTGGCCAAGTTCTCAGAGAGTTTGCTATTACGGTCGCATTCGATAAACAATACGAATCAGCCAAATCGTTTGTCACCGGCGAGGGAATGGTTTCCACAGGAAAACTCCAAATACTTGAAGGCGCGTCGCAAGCACGGATCTTCCGTTTCTACGGGACACAGTTGCTTGCAAATAATTATCTTGTTGTCGAATTCAGAAGTAAGGAGCAACTCCAAGTTGTTGCATTAAACCTTGAGCCCAAGCCTGAATAATCAGGTGTTGTACAATTTGTATCTCAGCACTTTACAACCACGGCTTCAACCGTTCCCGCAAAATCTGCCGGGCGCGGTATAATCGCGATTCCACGGCTTTGGGGGTGGATTCGAGAATCACTGCCGCCTCGGTCACGCTGAGTTCCTCCCATTCGCACAGCACAATCGCCTCGCGCAAATCGTCCGGCAATCTGGCGACCGCAGCCCGCACCGCCGCACCGCGCTCGGCGGCCAGTGCCTGTTCGTTCGGCGCCGGCGCGTTCGCCGGCAAGGTGCCGCCGAGGGTTTGTTCGGCGTCGCCGGTTTCGGTTTCCAGCGAGAACGTCCGGATGCCGTGACTGCCAGCGGAAGTGGTTCCGCGCCAGATTGGCGGCGATGGTGTAAAGCCAGGTGGAAAATTTTTCGCCCGACCGGAAGCTGGCGCGGGCGCGGAAAACACGGACGAAGGTTTCCTGCGCGAGGTCATTCGCGTCGTCCTCGTTGCCGACCCTCCGGCAGAGGAAATGGAACACCGGCGTCGCATGTCGTTCCATCAAATCATTGAGCGCCGCGTCCTGGCCGGTGGCCAATCGCTCCATGTCCGCCCGATCCAGGGCATCATGGGTGGTGATGCTCATGGCCGGTCGGTTGCGACATGGATGATTCGGTCTGTTCGTGAAAACCCAGGGTGAGGCGCTGCATCTCGGCCAGATAACGGCGGCCCTCCTCCGGCGGCATCGTCTGGCTGACTTCGGTGAAATGCTGGAGCATTTGCGCCTGGCATTGGGCGCGCAACTCAGCCAGTTCGGTCAGCTTTTGTTGGGCGACTGTATTGACGTTCGTCGCACCGTTTAATGCCGCTTCCAGTTCCGATTTTTTAGCGGCGATTTTGGCGCACATCTCGGCGCATTTGGGCAGATAACCATTATGCAGCTTCTGAATGCGCGCCATCTCGTCGGCGCTCAAATGAAATTCATCGCGCAGCCAACTCAAGTCGTCCATCGGCCGCATCATGCGGCAAGCGCGTTGTCCGGCAAAATAGGAGCCGCCGAACAGAGCGCCGCCTAAAACCAGCGCGCCCAAAAGGATGATGAGCGAGCGGTTCATGCCATCAACGCAGTGAATTGGGGGCGACTGCCGCGAGGTAGCGCGCCTGCGCGTCCTGGCGCGCCATTTGACTGCCATTGCGCACGCCCAGCAGCGCGCCCGCGACCATCAGCACGGCGGCCGTGGCCAATGCCAATCGCGGACGCAGCACCAAAGCCGCGAGCGCGTCCAGCCAGACGATGCCGCCGGTGGTTTTGGCCGGTGCCGCAGGGTCTTCTATGCGCCGCCAGACTCCTTCCTGAAAACGCGGTGGCAATGACGGGGCCACGCGCGACGCGCGCAAGAGCGTGCCGAGTTTGGCGTCGCTCGCCTCGGCGGAGCCTGGGGCCGGATTGATATTTTCCTGGTTCATAGTTTCAAGGCCGGTGAAAATTTAGTCCGCCGACTGCAGTTTACGATTTTATTTAGGCCGGGGCAACCCGGTTGATGATTGGGTTGTAGTGTCGGCGCTGTGCGCCGATTTAATCGAGCCGCAGGCTCGACGCTACACCAGTGTTTACTTCGCGCCGGAGCAGGTGCTCATGTTCGGGCACGCGGCCAGAGTACGACCGCAGCAACTCGTGCGGGCTGCGCTGCCAGCCAAAGACTGGGACTTGGGGCTGCCCATAGCCGGACACTTTGCCGGAGTGGTTTCCGCGCCTGTGACGGTGGCCGTCTGGTTGCCCAATTCGCGCGGCGTGGCTGTTTGGACCGCAACCGCCGGTTGGGCGTCTGAAGTGCCAGTGGTAATCTGGGCCTGGTTGCCGGCGGCGCGCGGCGTGAGCAACGTGTTGTTAGCAAAGGCATTGATGGTTATCACAGCCAGGGCGGCTGCGACGATGTTCGCAAGGAGGATTCGAGTTTTCATGTTTTTCTTTTCAGTTTCAGGTGGCGCTTCATTGCACCACCGAATGTTGTATTTGCATTACCCCGGCCCGTTGAAAACCCCGCGAATTTTTTTTGGCATTGTCCTAAAATGATTGCTGTCGTGTCGGCGCTGTGCGCCGCTTTCGAGCCATAGGCTCGACGCTACAACAAATCCGGGCACTACTTTTTTTGAGGGGAAATCCCCGGACTGGTGTATAATAGGTGTTGTTATACTGACAATTACTATGAAAACGTTGAAAATGCTCAGGATTCTGGCGCTGACCGTTCCCCTTTTCGCCTTGCCGCTGGCCGGCCGGGCGGCTGATACGAATTCGGCTGCGGCCACTCCGCCTAAGCCCGACAAAATGACCACCTGCCCTGTGTCCGGTGAAAAACTCGGTGAGATGGCGCCGCCTTACGTCTTTGTCTATAAGGGCCAGGAAGTCAAACTGTGCTGCTCGGGCTGCAAAAAGGATTTCGACAAGGACCCGGCCAAATACATCAAGAAAATCCAGGACGCCGCGGTCGCCAAAAAGTGATTTAAACCGCCGCCTTGTGCGCGAATGAATTTGTGAAACGATTCGGTGCCATTTTGTTCGGTATCTTGCTGGTGGGGGCACAGTTGTTGCCTGCGCCAGCGCCAGCATGCGCGAAACAACCGGCTCATGGCTGCTGTCATTGCGGCGGCAAAATGAGTTGCTGCTCCGCGCCGGTGTCCGGCCCGCAATCCGCGCCCGCAGTTCCAGCCTCATCCGGCATTCAAAACCAGTTCTCATTCCTGGCTCCGGCGGTGATGGCCTGGTGCCTGCCCGAAAATGAAGCGGGTTCGATTTCTTCCACCTTCGTATTGCCATTGACGGCATCCAGCGCGCCGCTTTACGCGCGGGATTGCGCCCGGCTGATCTGACTCCTACCCTTTGAACGCGCGCAGTGTGCCCACGCAGGCACGCACCAGACATTCTTGTCGTTTCTGCGTGATCACATTTTTCTTAAACCGTTGAAAATTGCACAGATGAATTTGAAACAATCATATGGCCGGTTCTGGTTCGGCGGCGCGGTGATGCTGTTCGCCGCGCTGGCACTGACCGGCTGTAGAGGCTTCACCACGCCCGGCGAGCGTGAGGCCCGCCGACAGGTTGGTGCGGTGAGCGCGGCTTACCGGCCCAACAACAAGCGCCCAACGTTGCCCGACCTCACGACCAATTCGACCCTCGGCGATTTCCTCACCTACGCCATGCTCAATCAGCCGCAGATCGAAGCGGCGTATTACGACTGGGCGGCTTCGGTGGAAAACATCACGGTGACGCGGTCGCTGCCCGATCCGCAACTGACGTTCCAGATGGACATCAAGAACATCGTCACGTCGGTGATGCCGGGATTCATGCAGCAATTCCCGGGCCGGGCAAATTGCGGACACAGGCCAGGGCCGCGTCGGCGGACAGCCAGGCCAGATACTTCACGTTCGAAAGCGCGGTGCTCCAGACCGCCTACGACGTCAAACAAAGTTATTCCCGGCTTTGGTTCCTCGAAGAAAAAATCCGCGTTGACCGGGAGATGCTCCGCCTGCTGGTCGAACTGGAGCGCATCGCGCGGGCGCAAAATGAGGTCGGCCAGGTGACGTTGCAGGACGTGTATCGGGCGCAAATCGAGGAGGACCGGCTGAAAACGGAAATTGCCAATCTCGAAGACTCGCGGCATCCATTGCAGGCGCAATTCAAGGCGGCATTGGGACTCACGCGCGACCAGCCGGTGCCGCCCCTGCCCGGCCGGTTTGAAGCCACGACGCTCGATATGTCGCCGGAGCAGATTCTCGACACGGCGTTCGCGCGCAATCCTCAACTCAAGGCGCTGGAAGCCGAGGTGCGCCAGGCGCAAGCGTCGCTCGATCTGGCTTACAAGGCCAGAGTGCCCGACTTCAGTCTCGGCCTCATGGCGGACGTGAAAAGTTCGCCGGTGCTGTATCGTCCCCTGGCGACGATGACGCTGCCGCTCTGGCGCGACAAGATTGCTGCTGAAATTGCCGCCGCGCAGGCCGGCAAACGCGCTGCGCAGGCGCGGCTCACCGCCGGGCAGATCAACCTGACCGTGGAATTTGCCGGAAAAAGTTTCGATTACCGCGAGGTCAACCGCAACCTCGCCTTGCTGCAGAACCGGCTCATTCCCAAGGCGCAACAGTCGCTGGAAATCGCCCGCGCGGCCTATCTCGCCGGCAAGACGGATTTCTTCAATTTGATTGATGCCGAGCGCACGCTGCTGGAATTCCGGCTGTCGGAAATCGAAGCGCGCACCCAGCGCGAATTGGTGCTCTCGGACCTGTCGCTGCTGATTGCCGGCGTGCCGCCGGCCAATGCGTCGCTGTTGCCGCCGGCCGCCGCAAAAACGAATTCAACCCATCCCGCACCATGAAAAAAATCAAATTCATCCTTTTCGCCGTTTTGCTGGCGGTGGTCGCCGCCGGTGCCATTTCGTGTGGCAAAAAAACCGGGGGCAAAACGGCCAACGCCGCCGAAACCAAAACGTTTTACACCTGCGGCATGCATCCGTAGATCATCCAGGACCATCCCGGCAACTGCCCGATCTGCGGCATGAAACTCACGCCCATCCGGAAGCAGAACACCAACGCTCGGCGCCGCCGAAGCCTCGGCCATCATCCCCATTGATCCGGCGACGATCCAAAAGATGGACACTCGCACCGCCGCGGTCACCCGCGGCCCGTTGCGTTATGTCATCCGCACCGTGGCCAACGTGGATTACGACGAGACCGCGCTGGCGGACGTGACGACCAAGTACAAGGGCTGGATTGAAAAGCTGTACGTGGACGCCACCGGCGCGCTGGTGCATCCGCGGCGATCCGCTGTTTGACATTTATTCGCCGGAACTCTACAGCGCGCAGACGGAATATCTGGCGGCGCTGGGCGGGGAATCGGGTCCACCTTCCGCCGAGGACCGCGCGTTGCTCGGACAGCGCCCGGACCAAGCTCAAGTTCTACGACATCTCCGACGCGCAAATCGCCGAACTGGAAAAAACGCGGACGGCCGACCAAGACGCTGACCATCAGCGCGCCCATCGCCGGATTTGTGGTTGAAAAAAACGTGGTGGAAGGCCAGATGGTGGATGCGGGCATGAAGTTGTACCGGCTGGCGGACATCGGCATGGTGTGGGTCTATGCCCAGATTTACGAACAGGACCTGCCCGCCGTCCGGCTCGGCCAGGAGGCGACGATGACGCTGTCGTATCTGCCCGACCGCAAGTTCCGCGGGCGCGTCACCTACATTTATCCGACGGTGGACGAAAAGACGCGCACGGCGCGGGTGCGCATGGAATTCCACAATCCCGGTTATTTTCTCAAGCCGGGCATGTTCGCGACGGTGGAACTGGTATCGGACCTGGCGCCGTCGGCGTTGCTGGTGCCGGACTCGGCGGTGTTGCGCAGCGGCGAGAAAAACACCGTCTTCGTCGCGCTGGCCGGCGGGAAATTTGAGGCGCGCACCGTGGCTCTGGGCCAGCGCGGGGAGGACAACATGGACCAGGTGCTCAGCGGGTTGAGCGAAGGCGAACGGGTGGTCACGTCCGGCCAGTTCATGCTGGATTCGGAAAGCCAGTTGCGCGAGGCGATCCAGAAAATGAGCAATCCGGGCGAAGCGGCAGCGGCGGAACCCGCGCCGGGTGCGCAATGAAACGGCCGGCGCCGCACCGGCCGGCACCAATGCGGAAAAAATAGTCTGGGTCTGTCCGATGCCGGAGCACGTTTCCATCGAGTACGATCATCCCGGCAAATGCCCGATTTGCGGCATGACGCTCGTGCCGGTGACCCCGGCCGAACTCAAGGAAATCCAGCCCGGCGGCAAGATTCTTTACTACACCTGCCCGATGCCGGAACACAGTTACATTCACGAGGACAAACCCGGCAAATGTCCCATCTGCGGCATGACGCTGATTCCGGTGATGGCGGCACCGGCGGCTGCAACAAATTCCACAGAGTGATGCAAACGCGTAAATCCAAACATTCAAATGTGTTCGCCCGGCGCACCGCCAGGTTTTGGACTGCGCCAGCCCTCTGGCGCTTTCCTTGGCGCTCCCACCGTTCTCAAAGCGGTGGAGGGCCACCGCAGTCCAAAACGCAAGCGCGATTCCGAAGTTTAAACCCTGAATTCCATGCTCAAACGCGTCATAGATTTTTCGCTGAAGAACAAGTTCATCGTGCTGCTGGCCACGGCGGCGGCTGGTGCTCGGCGGAATTTACGCCGTGCGCCACATCCCGCTCGACGCCATTCCCGACCTCTCGGACACGCAGGTCATCATTTACACGCCGTGGGAAGGCCAGGCACCAAACATCGTCGAGGACCAGGTCACCTATCCCATCACCACCAAGATGCTGTCCGTGCCGCGGCAAAAGGCGGTGCGCGGCTATTCGTTTTACGGCTTCTCGTTCGTCTATGTCATTTTCGAGGACGGCACGGATCCGTACTGGGCGCGCAGCCGCGTGCTGGAATATCTCAGCAGCCTGAGCGGCCAATTGCCCAAGGGCGTGACGCCATCGCTCGGCCCGGACGCCACCGGCGTCGGCTGGGCGTTCATGTATTCCATCAATTCGACCAACCGCGACCTCGCCGAGCTGCGTTCGTATCAGGATTGGTATTTGAAATACCAGCTCACCGCCGTGGACGGCGTGTCCGAGGTCGCGTCCGTCGGCGGATTCGTGAAGCAATACCAGGTGACCGTGGACCCGACGAAACTGCGCGCCTACAACCTTTCGTTGAAGGACGTGAGCACGGCCATCGAGCGCAGCAACGGCGAGGTCGGCGGCCGTTCCATCGAATTGGCGGAAAACGAATTCATCCTGCGCGTCAAGGGGTACATGCAAAGCCTGGACGATTTGCGGAAGGTCGCCGTCGGTTCCGGCGCGAACGGCGTGCCGATCTTGCTGCGGGACGTGGCGGACGTGCAGTTCGGCCCCGACATGCGCCGCGGCATCGCCGAATTGAACGGCGAGGGCGAAACCGTGGGCGGCATCGTCGTGGTGCGTTACGGCGCGAACGCCTACGAGGTCATCCAGGACGTGAAGCAGCGGCTGGCCCAGGCGATGAAGGCGCTGCCGCCGGACGTGAAGTACCACCGTCGTCTATGACCGCACCGCGCTGATTGACCGCGCGGTCAAGACGCTCGAAGAAAAGCTCCTGGAAGAAAGCCTCGTGGTCGCGCTGGTCTGCCTTGCGTTTCTGCTGCACTTGCGCAGCGCGCTGGTGGCCATCGTCATCCTGCCCATCGCGGTGTTGATTGCGTTTCTCGTCATGTTCGGCCAGGGCATCAGCTCGAACATCATGTCGCTGGGCGGCATCGCCATCGCCATCGGCGCGATGGTGGACGCGGTCATCATCATGATCGAGAACGCCCACAAACATCTCGAGCGCGACCAGGGCAAAAAACCGCATTGGGAAATCATCCGCGACGCGGCGGTGGAGGTCGGGCCCGACGCTGTTCTACTCGCTGCTGGTCATCACCGTGTCGTTCATGCCGGTGTTCACGCTGCAGGCGCAGGAGGGCCGGCTGTTCAAGCCGCTGGCCTTTACCAAGACCTATTCCATGGCGCGCGGCGGCGCTGCTTTCCATCACGCTGGCGCCCATCCTCATGGGCTTTTTCATCCGCGGCAAAATTCCGAAGGAGGAAAAGAATCCCATCAACCGCTTCCTCATCTGGCTGTATCACCCGGTGATTGATTTGGTCATCCAACGGCGCTGGACGGTCGTCATCACCGCCGCGTTGATTGTGGTCTGGGTATTCTTCCCGTGGAACTGGCTGGTGACGGCTGCTTTGAGCTCCGGCACGGCAGACCGTTGACGAAGCCAACGCGCCGAGCCGGAGGTCGGCGCTCCACGCACGATAAGCTCCATTCCTTGCCGAAAAAATCGGCAAACTTTTCCCGTACCAGAACATCGGCTCGGAATTCATGCCGCCGCTGTACGAAGGCGATTTGCTTTACATGCCGACGACGTTCCCGGGCATTTCGCGCCGACCAAGGCGCGCCAGATTCTCCAAGTCACCGACCGCATCATCAAATCGTTTCCCGAAGTGCAAAACGGTGTTCGGCAAGGCCGGCCGCGCCGAGACCGCCACCGACCCCGCGCCGATGGACATGATCGAGACGACCATCCAGTTGAAGCCGGAAGCGGAATGGCCGGCGGTGGACATCAAGGACGACCACGGCCGCGTCATCGCGCATCGCCGCCGCACGCCGGATGAACTGGCGGACGCGATGAACGACGCGGTGCAGATTCCCGGGCTCAACAACGCCTGGACGATGCCCATCCGGACGCGCATTGACATGCTCTCCACCGGCATCAAGACGCCCGTGGGCATCAAGGTGGCCGGGCCGGACCTGGCCGAGCTGGAGCGCATCGGCACCGAAATCGAGGCGGTGGTGCGCACCGTGCCCGGCACCGCCAGCGCCTATGCCGAGCGCGTCATGGGCGGGCATTACATCGAATTTGAAATCAACCGCGACGCCATCGCCCGTTACGGCCTGACCGTCGGCGACGTGCAGGATGTGCTGTCCGTGGCGCTGGGCGGCATGCCGCTGACGACCACCGTCGAAGGCTTGCAACGCTACACCATCAATCTCCGTTACGACCGCGATTTCCGGTCCGACCTGCGATCGTTGCGGGACGACATCGTCGTGCCCACGCCCAGCGGGCGCGCAGGTGCCGCTGGGCGAACTCGCCACGCTCAAGGTCGTGCACGGCCCGATGGGCATCAAGAGCGAGGGCGCCGTGCCCAACGCCTGGGTTTATGTGGACATCCGCGGCGTGGACGTGGGCACCTACGTGCAGATGGCCATGCACGCCGTGAACGAGGCCATCGCCAAGGGCGACAATCAAACTGCCGCCGGGCTACAACATTTTCTGGAGCGGCCAGTACGAATACATGCTGCGCGCCCAGCAACGCCTGATGATCGTCGTGCCGCTGACGCTGCTCATCATCCTGCTCATCATTTATCTGAACACGCGTTCGCTCGTCAAAACCGCCATCGTGATGCTCGCGGTGCCGTTCTCGCTGGTCGGCGCGTTCTGGATGATTTACCTGCTGCACTACAACCTCAGCGTGGCCGTCTGGGTGGGCATCATCGCGCTGGCCGGGCTGGACGCCGAAACCGGCGTGGTCATGCTGCTTTACCTCGACCTCGCCTACGACGAATGGAAGAAGAAAGGCTTGATGCGCCACGCTGCTGATTTGCGCGACGCGATTTATCACGGCGCGGTCAAGCGCGTCCGGCCCAAGGCGATGACCGCGTGCGTCATCATCGCCGGCCTGGCGCCGATTTTGTGGAGCCACGGCACCGGCGCGGACGTGATGAAACGCATCGCCACGCCGATGGTGGGCGGCGTCGTGACCTCGACGCTCATGGAACTGCTGGTTTATCCGGCGATATTTTTCCTGTGGCGCTCGCGCAGTCTCAGGCCGGTTGACTTGGAAAAATCCGGCGGACCAGCCAGTCCGGTATCAATTTAAGGGTGAGAACGAACGGGATCTTAATCTGTTCATCATTTACGGAGAATTACCGGCAAAGGTCAAAGTTGACGTCCAGACCGTATCTGACTATCTCGACGCGGGGTTGTTTGGTAACCTCTTTGCGGACAGCGCTTGACAATTTTAGGGCGCCACCGTGTACGAGAATGCCACGAGGTTTGCAGCCTGTCTCCTTGGCAAGCCGTCGCATGTAATGTCGGAGTTGGGATACATCAAGTGGCGAAGGTGCTCCGCGCTTACACTCCACGATTACAGGACGTTCATCACGGTCGATGAGCAAGACATCAAAGCGCGATCGGTCTTTGAAAACCTTCTCACGAATCTTGATGTCAGGGTGAGGTAACAGGCCGTCTTCAAGACGATGGGGGTAAGCTGCGATGTACCCCTGAAGGGCAGCTTCGTAGTCGAAGTGTGTGAGCAGGCCGACCCAATTGGACGAGTCGTTCATCACAGCCTTAAGCTGTTTGACTGTACTGGAGTGGATTTCACAGAGCGTCGGACGTAGTTCGCCAAGTGTGAACCGCCTACCTTCGGGGAGAAGAACAACTTGGTCGCGATCATCTGGCCCAGTGGTCATATCCCATCGTACGAAAATCCGCCTGCCCATTTCACCGTCTGAATTCTCACTACTTCTAGGAACCAAAGGTGCCCAATCCGTGTCTGCGACAGCCTTCCCGGTTACCTCGCCAACACGGCCAACTCGATTTCCGCTGAGTGCAACAACGACTGCGTCACCAAGCTGAATCGACTGTAAGGCGTTTCTCGCCCGGCTCCAGCCACGATTATCAGTGGGGCCTTCGAGATGGTAATTCCACTCGGAGTACCAGCCGACGGCAACGCACTGGTTTTTGTACCAGCGTAGCCACATTCCCGGAAACTTATTTTCCATGCAGTTGATCTTCCACAATTTCATAAGCAAGTCCTCAAATCATTAAACAGTTGTTCGACCCAACGCGGGGTCTGCCCGGCTTCAGAAAGCAAAGGGGTGGCTGGCTGGGTCATGAGGTTAAAATGAGCCGGTTGCTGGCGTACTGACAACTGAATTTTTTGGCCGGAAGATGAATTATACCGCCGAGGCGCAGAGATGCTACGTATAGCAGCCTGTTTATCAAGTAGGAGACGACGTAAGGAGTTTCTAAATAAATTTTTATTCCCGAAGAAATTTGAGCCTCCTCACGTCGGCTCCTACCCAAATGGATATTTCATACGGGCTGCTGGCCGGTGTTGGCGTTTATCCGTGTGAATCCGTGTCCATCCGTGGTTTTATTCCTTTTTCCCGCCAAGTTTCCGCTCCAATTCCGCCACGCGGCGGAGGAGTTCAGGCAAATGTTGAATGGCAATCAACTGGCGTTTGGTCTGTTTGTCCGGTTGCGCCGGGATGCCCAGCCATTTCCCGCCGTCGGGAATGTCGTTCATCACGCCGGACTTGGCCGCGACGATGGCTTGGTTGCCAATCTTCAAATGTCCGGCCAGGCCCACCTGCCCGGCTAGAATCACGTATTTGCCGATCTTGCAACTGCCGGAGATGCCCACCTGTGAGATAATCAGGCAGCCTTCCCCGATTTCCACGTTGTGCGCGATCTGGACGAGATTATCAATCTTCGTGCCTTTGCCGATGATTGTCGGGCCGAGCGCGCCGCGGTCAATCGTCACGTTCGCGCCAATCTCCACATCGTCGCCGATGATGACGTTGCCGATTTGCGGCACTTTGAGATGCACGCCGCGGTCTTGCACGTAACCGAAGCCGTCCGAGCCGACGACGGTGCCGGCGTGGATGCGCACCCGCGCGCCAATTTCCGTCTGCGGATAAATGGTGACGTTCGGAAACAAATTCACATCGTCGGCCAGCTTGCAATCGTCACCGACGAAATTGCCGGCCTGAAGGACGGAACGCGCGCCGATTTTCACGCGTTCGCCCACGACGCAATGCGGGCCGATGTGCGCGGTGGCGTCAATCTTGGCACTTGCTGCGATGACTGCTGTCGGATGAATTCCGGCGGCCCAGGTGCGTTCGGGAAAGAACAATGCCATGGCTTTGCCGAACGCAACGCGGGCGTTAGGCACGCGAATCAGGATTTTTTTCGACGACGAAACCTTCTGGTCGGTGATGATAGCGGTGGCCGCGCTTTGTTCGGCGCGGGCGAAATAATCGTCATTTTCGGCGAAAGTAAGGTCGCCCGGTTTGGCGTGGTCGGCGGGAGCAAAGCCTTTGAGCGTTGCGGCGGCATCGCCAACCACTTCACCATCAAGGTGTTTTGCGATTTCAGCGGTGGTAAAGGTCATATTGGGCATTTGTACGGTTGCCGTTGACTTGGTCATCGCGGCTCACTATAAAGGCACGCGTAGACAGTTCAACCCCAAGTTTACATGGCAAAAACCTTGCGTGTCGGGCTAATCGGCTACCGCTTCATGGGCAGGGCGCACTCCAATGCATGGCGGCAGGCACCCCGTTTCTTCAACCTCAAGGCCAACGTCGAGATGCACACCATCTGCGGACGCCACGCTGCCGGTGTGCAGGCGGCGCGCGCGCAACTCGGCTGGCAACACGCCGCCACCGACTGGCATGAAGTCGTCGAGTCGCCGCTGATTGACATCGTGGACATCGTGACGCCGACGAATTTTCACGCCGAGATGGCGATAGCCGCGGCGAAGAACGGCAAGCACGTGCTGTGCGAAAAGCCGCTGGCGTTGAATCTCAAACAGGCCGAACAGGTGTTCGCCGCCGCGAACAAGGCGAAGGTCGTTCACATGGTCTGCCACAATTACCGGCGCATCCCGGCCATCGCGCTGGCGAAGCGGATGATTGGCGAGGGCGCGCTGGGCCGGATTTTTCATTATCACGCGCGGTACGCGCAGGACCGGCTGGCCGACCCGGAATTTCCGCTGGACTGGCGGCTGCAAAAGGAGACCAGCGGTTGCGGCGTGCATAGCGACATCAATTCGCACGTCATTGACCTGGGACGCTACCTCGTGGGCGAATTCACGGAGGTCTGCGGTTTGCTGAACACGTTCATCCCGGAACGGCCGATGGCGGACGCACTGGCCAAGGGCGCGCGCAAGATGGGCAAGGTGACCGTGCCGGACTCGGCGATTTTCTTCGGGCGGATGGAAGGCGGCGTACTGGCGAACGTGGAAGCCACGCGCTACGCGCTCGGCCGCAAGAACCACATCGCCATCGAAATCAACGGGAGCAAAGGCTCGATTTATTTTGATTTCGAGGACATGAACAAATTGAAGTTTTACAATGGCGACGACCCGAAAGACCGGCGGGGTTTCCGGACGATTCAGGTGACGGAACGCGACGGAATCCAGCCCTACGTGGGCAACTGGTGGCCGCCGGGACACGGCATCGGCTACGAACACACGTTCATTCACGTGGTCGCCGATTTTGTGAACGCGTGTGTGGAGGGCAAACCAGTCCACCCGACCTTCGAAGACGGCCTGAAAAACCAGCGCGTGCTCGCCGCCGTCGAGGAATCCTCCCAAAAAGGCAGGTGGGTGAAGGTGTAATTGTAGCGTTGGACCTGCGGCCCAACTTTTTCGAGCCGCAGGCTCGACGCTACAAACAAAGGCGAAAAGAACTAATTGCTGTTTTCTGCCCGTGAAAACGAACGTTGAATTTATACTTTTCTCAGTCAAGCAAGCAAAAGAAGCCGAGGCTTTTGGTTTCACGCGAAACATATGTTGCCGGAATCTTAAGACCGCATTGCACCAGTATTGGCAGCACGGGACTCTTGGACTGCACAGCCTTTCACAAAAGGCTCGGATTCCACGCTCGAAGGCGGCTTTAAACAGACCTTTAAGCGAATGCGTGGTTGAGCACGTTGTGCCCCAAATGGTCATTGTAAACCGGCTCATGGAAATGAAGCCGCTAACCAAACCAGCGGTCGGCAAACTCCTCAAAAGCTGGTATCATGTCAGGCTCGTCACACGCGAGGAACACAAACGTCTCACCAAGCTCAAACTGCGCTACACCATGCCGTCCGACTGGGATGGTTTGGACATTTTTGCTCGTTACACCGTTGCCGGGATCATGGCCGCGAAGGCTCGCGCCAAAAACAAAAAATTGGGGTAGCCCACTACCATTATTTGCTCGTTCTTGCCTCAAGCCCGGGATTTCGGCTACGCTGTGCCATTGGAAAATTGAACCATGCCACTGACCTCGCTTGAAAAAATCATCCCGATGCTCCAGGTGGCCATCGGGCCGGTCATCCTCATCTCCGGGGTCGGCCTGCTGCTGCTCACGATGACCAACCGGCTGGGCCGGGCCATTGACCGCGCCCGGCTGCTGAAGGCGGAACTGCCCAAACGCTCGGATGAAGAACGCGAACAGGTTCTGGCCCAGGTGGCCATCATTTACCGTCGGGCGCGGGTGATTCGTCTGAGCATCACCCTCGCCGCGATCAGCGCGCTGCTGGCGTCGGCGCTCATCATCACGCTCTTTCTGACCGCATTGTTGCAATGGGAATCCGGACTGCTCGCGAGCCTTATTTTCATCGCCTGCATGGCGTCGCTGTTTGCGTCGCTGGTCACGTTCATCTCCGACATCAACCTGTCGCTGCGCGCGCTCAAGCTGGAATTGAAGGGCGCCGTGCCCGATGCCAGTTGAGCGCGGACATGACTGGGAATTGGAACGCCGGCCTCCGGCACGGCAGGAATCGAGGTTCAATTCAATATCCGCCGGGTCGGAGACCGGCGCTCCACGACTTCAAATTAACTTGCCCGGAAGGCATCGAACGCGTATTAAACTGGCCGTCGAATCATGGGGCCCACGTGGCGGAATTGGCAGACGCGCTAGATTCAGGTTTCCATTTTTGGGCATTTTTTGGGGTCGCAACTCATCACTTCAAATTGCGTTAAAACCATTGATTTTATTGGTCAAAACCAACTTTAAGCCTTTCCGTTCAATAGCTCATTAACAGCCTCGAAAAAGAGGCAACTCTAGCACAAAAACCAGCACAGGCCGAAATTTGCCTCCCCGTTTTGAACAATTTGCGAACCATCAGGTTTACATGCAAAGAAACTCCCAAGCGGCACCTGCCTTCTAAATCTTATCAGAGGGTTGTTCCGATTGGTGTCCCTTTCTTATCAACAGGGAGTTTTTGTTTCTTTGCCTCAAGCAATTTGCCCTGCTCTTCTTCCACGGGTTCTGCAAATACCTGCTGCATCGAATCAATGTCCCCGGGCTGACAAATGGATTCGAGTACTACCCGGCCTACAAGGCAGCGAATCTGGACCCTATCGAATCGTTGAGATACGAATAGGTCGCGACCGCCTTTATCATCCGAAATGGATATTCTAGGTCCATCATCTCTGCTTTTCATGGAAATGATCTTACTGTTCCATGACTTCGCTTCCTGCAATATTTTGCGAACCATTGTAAGAACGTGCCATCCTGCATGACACCTTTAGCGGCCTGATTGTTTTTCTTCCAATGTTTGGTGGTATGTCTTCCGTTTCAGAACAAGGACTGGTGTACCCGGAATTTCATATTGCTCGTAAAGATTGGAACTACTTGTTAACCAGGTGCTCAACACTTGAGCCTGGGCGAGCGTGTACACGCCTTGCTGCAGCACGATCAAGGCTGGCGGGTGGGCTTCCAATTCCTTTTCATATCCTGACGGTTGGAAATATTCAGCGTAAGAGTGCTGGACCAAATCCGGCATGAATTGTTCAAATCCATCGTTGCCGTCTGCCATCCGATCGATAACTGTTTTGAAGAAGGTGTCGCGACGAAAAACCGGGTGCAGATGGAAACTGGCTACCACAAACCCATCAGGCGGAACATGCTGAGAAGTCCACACAATCATCCGATCTTGGGCGGTACGGTGCCATCCCATGCCGCTGGGATCAGTAATTCCAATTTGTGAAAACCCGATGACTGCCGCAGTCAAGACGCAACATGCCAGTGCAATTTGAGCTGGCAGGCCAAATCGCGTTATGAGGAGCGGTAGCGAACGCGCTGGGAAATAGGCGGCCAGAAGCAACCACGGCACATAGTATTGTTTCCACGGTCTGGTGGTCGTGACAAGGGCCATCACGAGAAAGCACAGAATTGCAACCGGGAAGAACCCAATCGACCGGCGTTGGTGAACGAAAAGAATGGCGCAGCCGATCAGCCCAACCAAACTGTAGGCCAGCCAGATAGGGTGTTGCATCACCGCATGAGCCAAGCCGAACCCACATGTTCGCGTCTTTTCTACAACGGCATTGTATGCCAAAACCATTTGGTAGGTGCCAGCCAGTGGGATATGCATCAATCCCAACAGGAGTGAACCACTGAGCACGGCGAAAATGAAGCCCAGGCAGATGGTCAAGCCAAAGTGCCAGATACGCTGGACCGACGGGGCATACATGACGAGAGATACAACTCCGAGAACAAAAAGGAACAGCACACATTTTGTGTTGATCAAGACAGCGCTCCCCATACTAAAACCACAGATGAACGCGGATACCATGCTTTTTGAACCTGATAATCTAAGCCATACCAGAGCCGAGAAGAGCAGTGCATTTCCTAACGGATCGGGTCGGAATTCAATCAGGTAATGCATGACCGGCGGGCTGAATACGACCAAACCGAAACACGCCACCGCCCAAATCCGCTGCCTGGGTTGCAACTCCAGACAGATCAGTGTGCCAAGGGCTCCAATAAAAACCGCATTGAACAGTAAAGCCAGCCCACGAAGAACCATCAGGGCTAGGCTCTCTGGTAGAATCCTCATCAGTGGGGCCACCAAGATCCAAAGGAAAGGGAAATGGTTGTCTGCGAAATCTCGATAGGGCACTTGGCCCACGGAAACCAACCAGGCCAGGTGTGCATGCTGGATTTCATCGTAGTCATAAACGCGGACAAAGATGAGCCGGATGAGCAGGCTGAGGGCGAGCAAACCGGTCAACGTGAGGGCAGTCTTCCCGAGGAGGAAGACTTTGCGATTCTCCGAAATTTCAGCCATTGTTGTTTTCTATTTGCCGGAGGGAAACAACGCAAGGAAAAACGCTTTTTGATGGCACGGCACCCGCTAGCGCGGGACCCGTTACGCGGGAGAAATTTCTAGATGGATTCGCTGCGCTCCAAGTGACGGGCTGATTGATGGCGGGGGCCGGAGCAAAGGCCGTCCTTTTGTATTCAGTTTCTAGTCGGTCACCTTTTCGCCAAACATCGCCCGACATGCAAACACTCAAAGCTTTTCAACCAAAGGTTATTTTGGTTCAAATTAACTTGCCCGGAAGGCATCGAACGCGTATTAAACTGGCCGTCGAATCATGGGGCCCACGTGGCGGAATTGGCAGACGCGCTAGATTCAGGTTCTAGTGGGTAACACCGTACAGGTTCAAGTCCTGTCGTGGGCACCAGTCTTCGCTTGGAGCGCAGCGAGAAGCGAAGACTGTCGCGCCGTAGCATAGCGAAGGCGGACCGTACGATGGCAACACTTTGAGCTACGACCCGGCAAGCCAGCCTTCATATCACCAAACGCAGTGAAAAGCGAAGGCTGTCGCGCCGAAGTGAAACGAAGACGGACTTACCCCACCATTTGATTTAAAGACGCTCCGAGCTTCGACCCGGCGGGCCAGCCAACCTATCCAAAGCAAGGGCGAAGGCTGCCGCGCCGAAACACATCGTGCGCAGACGGGTGCCTGAATTCGCCCATTTCGGCCTGTTTTCCATGGGAGCACATATCATCGGGCACTTTTGGCTTTACTCTGGTTGGGAAAAGTTGTTGTTTCCCGGCGATTCGGAAAGCACATGAAACCGGCCCAAATCTTTATCCTGGTGTTGAATCTCCTGGTCAGTCTCGCGCTGTTGTGCGTGGTCATTATCCAGTATTCGAGCGGGCAGGAAAAAGACCGCATCATCCAGGAACTCAAGTCCCAGCAAGCGGTGGACGGGCAAAAGGCGCTCAAAGTCCAGCGGGAAGAAGAAGCGCAGAAACAATTCGAGGCACAAATCAAGCTGGAAGCCCAAAAGGAGGCGGAGGCGAAGAACCGGCACAAGGTAAACGACGACCTGGACAAGATTGACACGCGTTTGAAAAGGGTCATCGATCAACCGTCAGGCTTTGCGGATGAAATCAAGGCGCAGCGGGACACGCAGGAAGAGCTGCTGCGGCAGCTCGCCAACGGTGCGCGAACCGAAATCGGCATCCTGGCCACGGAAATGCAGAGTCTGGGATTTACCAACAATATGGCTTTACAGGAAAACCTTGACGCCTTTTTCCGAAACCTCGAAGACAAGATCCACAACGAACGTTTGAGCTACGATTACATTGACATGGGTTTTGGCGATAGCGACCACAAAAAACAATTGGATGCCGAGTCGGCAAAATCATTGCAGGCGGCGTTTTCAGCCAAGCGGGCCATTCACAACCTCAAACAGAAATCGTAAGTTCCGACGGGGTGGACTTCACCAGTCCACCGGGACGGTCATCTTCTTGCCGAAGCGATTGTGATAATGCACCTGCCGCTTTTGCCGGCCGTATTCGTGGACCAGTTTGGTGATTTTCACGTCGTAGCAGCAGTACTCCGCAATTTCCATCAGCCGGCCCTCCTTGAACCACCGGATGGCTTGCAGGCCTTCCGCCGTCTTTTCCACACCGAACGTCGCCGTGGCAATCGAGTCCAGCGACAGCCGGTGCTGCAGTTTATTCTGCAAATCCACCATCAGGTCGAGCGTCGGCAACTGGCGCAAATCAAATGAGGTGTATCCGTGCAACACTTCGTAATCGAACCGCAAAATATTGAAACCCACCACCAGGTCGGCGCGCTGTAAATCCTTGAGCAGGTCGTCCACCTGTTTCTCGCCATAAATTTTGTAATTGCCGCGGCCGGTGCCAAACGTCACGCCGATGCTCATGCCCATGTGGTTGATGTGGCCCCAGCCGCCCACCTCCTCGGCGGATTTCTGTGTTTCGAGATCGAAATAGACGATGTTTTTCAAAGTGCTCGCATTATGAAAACCGCATTTGCCTTCGATAACAATTCCAAACTACCGCCTGTCGCCAGGGAATGACTAATTCCTGAATCCGAATGACTAAGGAATGTCCAAATGATTCAATCGCCAACGCGCCTGCTGCGCCGCTCTTTCGAGCTTCGGGCCTATTTCGTCATTATGGTTTAGGAATTAGTCATTCCACACACTGGCATGGTTTGGAAATTGGTCATTTTCTCCGCTCGCGGGGACGCTCGCTCCACCAACGGACATTACTTCGACGCTTGCGAAAATCCACGGGCCGTTCCACATTCCCCTCATGTCGCTGACGCCATCCACGATGCTGCCGCTCGGCACGACAGCGCCGGATTTCCGGTTGCCGGACACCAACGGGAAAACCGTCGCCCTCAAGGATTTCAAGGACAAGACCGCGTTGCTCGTCATCTTCATGTGCAATCATTGTCCCTACGTGAAGCATATCCGCGCCGGACTCGTGCAACTGGCGAAGGATTATCTGCCGCGCAACGTGGCCATCGTCGGCATCAACTCGAACGACGTGGCGAATTATCCCGAAGACAGTCCGGCCCGGATGAAGGAGGAGGTCAAAGCCGCCGGGTATTCGTTCCCGTATCTTTACGATGAATCGCAGGCGGTGGCCAAAGCCTATCGCGCCGCTTGCACACCGGACATTTATCTGTTCGACCGGGGCCGGCGATTGGTTTATCGCGGGCAGTTTGATGCCAGCCGGCCCGGGAACGGAATTCCCGTCACCGGCAAGGAATTGCGCGCGGCACTCGACACCGTGCTGGCGGGAAAACCGACTTCCGAATTTCAAACGCCCAGCATGGGCTGCAACATCAAATGGAAAGCCGGGAACGAACCGAAACGCAATTGAAGGCGGAAGTAAGAATGTAGAATGAAGAAATAATCAGTCCGCTCGCTATTTCGGTAATTTTTCTTCCACCATCTCGCAGAGCACGTGGAAGAGCAGCTTCTGGCCTTCCTGAATCCGCGCCGTATCGTCGCCGGCTACCAGCAAATCCAGCGTGGCCACGCCTTTGGTGAAACCGCCGTCCCGGCCGAGAAAACAAATGCTTTCGATGCCCACCCGCCGCGCTTCCTCCAGAGCGCGTTTGATGTTTTTGGATTTGCCGCTGGTGGTGAAGGCGATGAGCACGTCGCCCTTCTGGGCCAAACCCCAGATCTGGCGCGCGAAAATTTCGTCGGCGTGATAATCGTTGCAGACGGCGGTCATGAATTCGCCGTTGGCGGTAAGCGAGATGGCCGGATACGGCCGGCGGTCGTTGCGATAGCGGCACAGAAATTCCGTGGCCAGATGGGTGGCGTCGGACGCGCTGCCGCCGTTGCCGCAAATGAGCAGTTTGTGGCCGGAGGTGAGACAGGTCAGGACCATTTTCGCCGCGCGCCCCAACGGCTCGTCCAGCTTCGTCAGTCCGCGGAGATTTGCGATGGAACCTTCAATTGCCCGTTGCAACGGTGTCATGCCGGGAGACTAACGGCTGATTCTTGAAAGAAAAGGCGAAATCCTGCGCTGCTTGGCCTTGAGATTTTCGCCCGGCCAGTTATCTTCTATCCATGCCGATTTACGAATTTCATTGCGAGAAGTGCGAGCGCGACAGCGAAATCCTCGTCCGTTCCAGCGATTGGAAGGGAACGGAGTGTCCGCATTGCGGTTCAAAGAAATTATCCAAGAAGTTTTCCACCTTCGCCTCGGCCTCTGCCGGGGAAGGGCATTCCCACGGCAACGGCGGCGGCGGACATTGTTGCGGCGGAGGCTGTCACTGCCATTGAGTTTTGGGAGGGCTGGCTCTTCCACCCTCCGCAGTACCGCTACGGAGGACGGGCCGAGCCGGGCGCCGCGCGCTGCGGAGAGCGCGCCCTACCTGGAACAAACCTTGTGCGCGTTGACCTGCGCCAAATCTTCCACTGCCCAATCAGGCTGGTGCCGTTTCAGTTCGTCCAGCTTCGTCCCGCCGGTGGCCACGACCAGCACCCTGGCGCCGATGAATTTCCCGCAGCGGATGTCGAACGGCGTATCCCCCACCACGACGATTTCCTCGGGCCGCAAATTTTTCCCGAGCACGCGCCGGCCGCGGGCGAGCGCAGCGGCGGCGATATGGTTGCGGTCTTCGTGGTCGTCGGCGAATCCGCCGAAAGCAAATTGCTCCCACAATCCATACCGGCGCAGCTTGATTTCCGCGCCCAGCCGGATGTTGCCGGTGAGCAGACCGAGCGTCGGCGGCTGCGGCAGGGTGCGCAAGCCGGCGAGGAATTCCGGCACGCCCCGGCAGATTTCGCCGTTGCTCCGGGCGACGATATGGTCGAGCCAGAAAACGAACCGGCTGAAAAAGCGCTCGAAATTCTCCGGCGTGGCTGGAATGCGATGGTACCCAAAGAATTCTCGGACCAGGCTCACGTCGGTGCGCCCGGCGAACTTAATCTTTTCGATGCCGTCATGGGCGTTGAACTCGGTGGCAAAGGTTTTGGCAAAGGCCTGCGACCCGGCCCGGCCCGTGTGTACGAGCGTACCGTCAACATCAAACAAAACCAGCCGTACCATCCGGACAGGCTGCCGGAATTTCGGGCTCACTGCGAGTTTTTTTAGGCGAAACCAACCACAGACCCTGGGAGCGCCGACGTCTCGTCGGCAGGTAAAACTATCCGTTGCGCGAACAAGCCGGCGGGACGCCGGCGCTCCCAGGAAGGAAAGTGCCGTGGCGCGAGCGCAAGCTTTCGGATTGCGCGTTTCGCTGCGGGCGCGATAATGCCGGCCGATTTCATGAACGATTGGAACATTCAATCCCGCGCCCACGCGTGCGAGGCGTGCAGCCAGCCATTTGCCGACCGACAGATTTATCACACGCTGTTATTTGACCAGCCGCCGGAATTACGGCGCTCCGACATTTGCGAAGCCTGCTGGCAAAAACAGAACACCGGGAATACGCGCCAGCGCGCCGGGTTCATCTCGCATTGGCAGGGGATTTACGAGGCTCCGGCGCCGCCCGCTGACCCGATTCACAAGGACACCGCCGAGACGCTGCTGCGAAAGTTGATTGAGCAAAACGACCCGCGTTACGCGCCCGCCGGGTACATTCTCGCCGTCATGCTCGAACGCAAACGCGTGCTCAAGGTGAAGGAGCAAATCGTCAGCGACGGCAAACGCGTTTTTGTTTACGAACAAGTTGGGACTGGCGACGTATTCACAATAGCCGACCCGAACCTGAAGTTGGATCAACTCGAAGCCGTTCAGCGCGATGTGGCCCAATTGCTGGAACATGGATTGAATCCCACTATTCAGAACGAAGCTTCACCACAAACCGCTGAAACGCCGGCACAAAATTTATGATTTATGATTTACGATTTATGATTTCGAGAAGTTGTGCGGGTGGCGTTGAAAATTTTCGTCAATTCAATTGCTTCAAGAAGAAGTTTACCAAGCCGCCTGGATGGCAAAAGCCCGGCTCGCATCGTCAATTCAATCCAAAACGCAGTTTCATCCGATTCTGCCAGAACAGTCGTAATTTTATTGATGAAGTCAGCGCGCGATTTTCCCCGCAAGGCCGCCCGGTGATTCGCCGCCACCGAACAACCGCTGCGCGCGACTTGATTTGCCACTGTTCTTCCGGAAACCGTCTTAGGCATCGCGTCTGCCATCTTCAAAATGCGGATGGCAAAATCCATGGTTCGTTCTTTGAGTTGTTCCTTTGTCATAGTGGGTGGGATTTTCGCCCGGCGTTGCACAAATCATCAATCATAAATGTCCTTTGCTGACTTCCAGGCCCGTCTCGCTTACGCATTCCGCGATGAGGGATTGCTGCGGCTGGCGCTCACGCATCCGTCCGTCGCACACGAAAGCGGCGTGGCCATGGCGCACAACCAGCGCCTGGAATTTCTCGGCGATGCCGTGCTGCAACTGGTCCTGACGCAGCGGCTTTACGAGAAGTTTCCGGACTCTGACGAAGGGCCGCTGACCAAGGCGCGCGCCAAACTGGTCAACCGGCGGACGCTGGGCGAATGCGCCCGCGCCCTCGGCCTGGGCGCCCATTTGATTTTGAGCCACGGCGAGGAAACCTCCGGCGGACGCGAACGGGCGTCCACGCTGGCCGATGCGTTTGAAGCGTTGCTGGGCGCGATTTTTTTAGACGGCGGATTTGGTGCCGCGCGCGAATTCATCTTGCGCGAATTCGGCGCGGCCTTCGGCAAATTGGACACGCTCCCGGTAATCGAGAATCCCAAGGGCGAGTTGCAGGAGCTGTTGCAGGCGCGCTCACCCGAAGCGCCGGAATATCACGTCGTCTCCGCCACCGGGCCGGATCACGACCGCGTGTTTGAATGCACGGTGCATCACGGCGGCGCGGAACTGGCGCGCGGCAGCGGCAAAAGCAAAAAGGCCGCCGAGAGCGATGCAGCCAAGGCGGCGTTGAAAAAATTGCGGGAAACCGAAAGGTAGGGACAGCGCACAGCGCGGCGTCCCTACCCGATGTGTTTTTAACCAGACGAAATCCGTAAAAGCGACGATCCGGTTCAATACCTCGGCACGTTGGAATCAATTTCGTCGGACCAGGCGGTGATGCCGCCTTTGACGCTTTTGAGGTATTTGAAGCCTTGTTCGCGCAGGAAGTTCAGCGCCTGCAACGAACGCACGCCGACCTTGCAGTGCAGGTAATAATGCTGGTTCGGGTCGAGTTCGGTGAAGCGTTGCGAGAGCTGGCTCAACGGCAAAAGCGGCACGCCTTTGACGTGGGCAATTTCGTATTCGTCCGGTTCACGCACATCAATCACCTTGATGCCGAGCTTCGGATCGTCGAGCGCGTTCTTCATGTCCTGCACGCTCACTTCGTCGGGATTCACGGCGGGATTTATGGGCTCGGGCACGATGCCGCAGAATTGTTCGTAATCAATTAATTCCTTGATGGTCGGGTGTTCGCCGCAGACGGGGCACTGCGGGTCGCGGCGCAGTTTCAACTCGCGGAACTTCATGTCGAGCGCGTTGAACAGCAGCAATCGCCCGACGAGCGAACTGCCCCGGCCGAGGGCGAGCTTCAAAATTTCCGTCGCCTGAATACAACCGACAATGCCGGGCAACACGCCGAGCACACCGCCTTCGGCGCAACTGGGCACCATCCCGGGCGGCGGCGGTTCAGGATAAAGACAACGGTAACACGGACCGCCGAGATGCGGCGCGAACACGCTGGCCTGGCCCTCGAAGCGGAAGATTGAGCCATAAACGTTCGGCTTCTTGAGCAGCACGCAGGCGTCGTTGGTGAGATAGCGCGTCGGAAAATTGTCCGTGCCGTCCACGACGATGTCGTAAGGCCGGATGAGGTCGAAGGCATTTTCGGACGTGATGCGGGTGTTGTGGATGACGACTTCGCAATTCGGATTGATACCGGCGATGGTTTCTTTGGCTGACTGCGCCTTGGGCCGGCCCACGTCGGCGTCCGTGTGGAGAATCTGGCGCTGGAGATTGGAAAAATCCACGGTGTCGAAATCCACGATGCCGATTTTGCCGATGCCGGCGGCGGCGAGGTACATGGCGATGGGCGAGCCGAGCCCGCCCGCGCCGATGCACAGGACGCTGGCAGCCTTGATTTTCTTTTGGCCTGCCAGGCCGACTTCGGGCAGAATCAGGTGCCGCGAGTACCGGCGGATTTCGTCATTGTTTAGTTCCATAAATCGAGCAGATAAGGATATTGCAAACGGTGAATAAATCAAGCCAACGACACATGAAACCAAATGTCACCCCTCAAACGGCCGCCGCGCATCTCAAAAAAGTTTCGGCGTTGCGCCCGACGCTCGCCATCGTGCTGGGCAGCGGGTTTCATCATGTCCTGACGGCGTTGCGCGTGGAGAAGACAATTTCCTACGCCCGGATTCCCGGTTTTCCGGTGCCGGGTGTGAGTGGTCACGCCGGCGAGTTGTTTTTTGGCAAACTCGGCGGCGTGCCGGTGGTGGTGCTGAGCGGGCGGGCGCATTTTTACGAGGGACATCCGATGGACCGCGTCACGTTTGCCGTGCGGGCGCTGGCGGAATTTGGCATGCGCGATTTGCTGCTGACGAATGCGGCGGGCGGCATCAATCACGGTTTCCGGCGGGGCGATTTCATGGTTTTGACCGACCACATCAATTTGATGGGGGCCAATCCTCTGCGCGGCGCATCCAATTTTGTTGACCTGACACGGGTTTACGACGCCAGATTGGGCGAATTGCTGTTTCGCGCCGGAAGAAGCTGCAAATTGAAGCTGCGGCGCGGTGTTTATCTGGCGGTAAGCGGGCCGAGTTACGAAACGCCGGCGGAAATCCGCGCGTTTGGACGGCTGGGGGCGGATGCGGTGGGCATGAGCACGGTGCCGGAGGCGATTGTGGCGCGGCAATGCGGGTTGAACGTGGCGGCCGTTTCCTGTATTACCAATCTGGCGGCCGGCATCAGCAAGGAGAAATTATCGCATGCCGAAGTGCTGAAAACCGCCGAACGGGTGAAAACTTTGGCAGCTAAATTGCTGGAAAGGTTCGCCGGGTTGTATGGCCAGGATTGACAAAAAACAATTGGTACGGGCGGCGGCAAGGGCGCGGGCAGGCGCGGTGGCGCCTTATTCCAAATTCAAGGTGGGCGCGGCTTTGCTTGCAAAAAACGGTGAAATCATCACCGGCGCGAACGTGGAGAGCGCCAGTTATGGCCTGACGTGTTGTGCGGAACGCGTGGCGTTGTTCAAAGCATTGACGGCGGGCAAAAAGAATTTTGTGGCGGTGGCGGTGGTCGCGCGCGCGCCGGGCGGGCCGATGCCGTGCGGAGCGTGCCGGCAGTTGCTGGCGGAATACGCGCCGAAGGCAAAGGTCTGGGTGGCGGACAGCCGCGTGCCGGGTAAAATCAGGGAATTCACCGTGCGGGAACTGTTGCCCTCGGCGTTTGTCATTCCTTGAAATTTCTCGAAAGAACTGTAGGGTACGATGCCCTGGTTATTTAAATGAAACCTGAAGTGGTATTCGGTTTGGAGGCGGCGGCATGGCCGGCGTTGCTATTAAGCTCCGGCGGCCTGGTGTTGCGCTCGAACGCGGCGGGTTTGAACACGTTCGGCGCGGCCCTGGCCTCCGAATCCCCGCCGTTATCGTCCATCTGGTCGCCGGAAAACGGCAAAAAACCGGAGGAATTTTTTGCCGCCTGGGAAAAATCGCCGACCGCGACGGCGGACTTGAAATTTCGCGTCGCGAGCGGCGCCACGGTGAAATTCACGGCAGCCGTTTGCACGTTCAATTCGGACGGTCACAAGTGGTATGTGATGCAATTATTGCCCGCGACAGCGGCGACTGCCCCACAAGGTTCAGGCGCGTCGTCCGCCCCGGGGGACAACAAGATTGCGTCGGAAGCCGGCGGTGCGGCGCTTAAACAAAAACTGGACTGCGCCTTGCAACTGGCGCGGTCCGTGTCGCTGGATTTCAACAACGCGCTGACCAGCATTCTGGGGCACACGTCGTTGTTGTTGAGCAAAGCCGAGGCGGGGCATCCCTGGCGGCATTCGTTGATGGAGGTGGAAAAGTCGGCGGCCCGGGCGGCGGAGATTGCCAACGAACTTACCGTGTTCAGCCGCCAGGAAAAGGAAGCGCAACGCGCGCCGCCGGG
The DNA here is from genome assembly GCA_963789055.1 of uncultured Verrucomicrobiae bacterium. Classification (GTDB taxonomy): domain Bacteria; phylum Verrucomicrobiota; class Verrucomicrobiia; order Limisphaerales; family UBA11358; genus UBA11358. The sequence continues at coordinate 321,519 of CAWBJE010000001.1, forward strand.
AAATTTGAACACCGTGGTAAGCCGCTGTGTGGATTTTTTCCGCGGCGAGCACGGGGCAAAAATCACCTGGAAGACGCAACTCGAGAAGGAATTGTTCTCGGCGCGATTCGACGAGGCCAAGGTGCAGCAGGCGCTGACGAAGGTTTTGGAGAACTCGGTGGAAGCCATTGGCAGCGCGACCGGTCAAATTTATGTGCAAACGCGCAATGTGGATTTGACCGAGCCGACGCAGGATCGCAACGTGCATTTGGGCGCGGGGGCCTATGTGTGCATTGAAATTGGCGACAGCGGTCCGGGCATCGAGGCGGACGTATTGCCCCGCATTTTTGAACCATTTTTCACTACTAAAGGTTCCGGCCATCGTGGGTTGGGCCTCGCCCTGGTCTATGGCATCGTAACGAATCACGGCGGGGGCGTGGCGGTGTCGAGCAAGCCGGGCGCGGGAACGTCGGTACGCGTTTATCTCCAGGCGGAAAAGCAGTTCATTTCCGACAGCCCCGGCACGAATGAAGATCTGCAGGGCACGGAGACCATCCTGGTGGTGGACGATGAAAGTCTGATGTTGACGATGGCCGAGACGATACTGACCGAATACGGTTATTGCGTGCTGACGGCGAACAGCGGCCAGAAGGCGCTGGCGATGCTGTCACGCGAAAACGTGCAGGTGGACCTCATTGTTACGGACCTGGTCATGCCGGCGATGAGCGGCCGCGAATTCATCGAGCGTGCCCGGCAACTGGTGCCGGGCATACGGATCATGAGCACCAGCGGCTACGTGATGCCGGCGGACAAACAGACCGGCACACCCTACTTGCAGAAACCATTCACGAGCTATGAATTACTGGCGAAAGTGAAACAGGTTTTGAAACAAACTCCTACTGTTGACTAAACGAGAAAGTTATGGTTAAGTTTGCTTATTATGCAAATTGAAAGCTTAAAAGTATTCTGCGATCTGGCTGAAACCGAGAGTTTTACCAAGGCCGCCCAAATCAACGGCGTCACGCAATCAGCCGTGAGCCAGCAAATCAGTTCGCTGGAACGGATGTTCAAGTCGCTGCTCATCGAGCGGAGCAAGAAAAAATTCCGGCTCACGCGTGAGGGGCAGATGCTTTACGATTACAGCAAACAAATCATCCAGACCTACGAATCGCTGCACAGCAAGCTGCAGGAATTGAAGGACATTATTTCGGGCACGATCCGGGTGGCGACCATTTACAGTATCGGCCTGCATGATTTGCCGCCGTACATCAAAAAATTCCTGAAGAGCTATCCCACCGTCAACGTTCATGTCGAATACCGCCGGGCCAACCAGGTTTATGACGATGTGCTCAGCAACGTGGTGGACATGGGGCTGGTGGCGTATCCGCCCAAGGATTCCAAGCTGGAGACGGTTGCGCTGCGCAAGGATACTCTCGTATTGATTTGTCACCCGCAGCATCCGTTTGCCCGACAGAAGTCCATTCGCCTCAAGGCGCTCGCCGGGCAGAAATTCATCGGGTTCGAGCCGGATATTCCGACGCGCAAGGCGCTGGACAAACTTTTGAAGGAACATGGGGTGGACCCGAAATACGCCATGGAATTCGACAACATTGAGACGGTGAAACGCGCGGTGGAAATCGACGCGGGCATTTCGATCGTGCCGATGGGCACAGTCACGCAGGATGTCAGCAAGCAAACGCTTGCGGCCGTACAGATTGAAGACGGCAGCTTTTACCGTCCGATCGCCGCGATTTACAAGAAGAACAAAGTGCTTTCACCGGCGATGAAACAATTTCTGGCGCTGCTCAAAGACGCGGCATAAATAAACAACATCTGCCGCCGCCGCGACCCCGTTCCCGGCGGCGTTTTTATTTACTGGAATAATCGGTGGGGAGTAACGGTTAATCGTGGCTATTGCCGGCATCGTAATCGGCTTGAATATCCTCCGCCGAAAGAGCGCAATTATAGACGCTCACTTCATCCATTTTGCCTTTGAAATAAAGTCCGGAAAAAGGCCCGGCCACCCGAATACCAAGATAGAAATCTGAACCCGTTTGGGGTGTAAAGATTCCCAGATTTTTATTCGCAACTGCCACTCCATTGCGGTAAAGCACTGCCATCCCCGTGATTTTGTTGTAGGTGAGCGCAACATGCTGGAAATGATCTGCAGTAATGAGACCATCCTCGGAAAAAACTTGATGATCATTGCCAGCGATATCCTTAAGATTGGCGTAGAGGTTACCTACCCCCGGACTGACCGCCCCGGTTGAAAGCCATAAATGCGCTCCCATCACGCGGTTTGAATCCCATTCAACCAGTGGACGAAGATCCAAATTTGATGGCGCAACCCATAGTTCAATGGTCAATCCATCGCCACTGCCAACATTAAGACTGGCACTTGCGGGGATCTTTATATATTGATCGACCCCATTAAAGGAGAAGGCTTTTCCTTGTACACCGTCAACAAAAGAAACCTCACCAAATGAGATTCCATGGTTATCGTTTATCGAGTCTTTGGCGTTATCTTCCCCGGCCCAACAAGCCACAAGACATTCCCGCTTTGAACCGGGTTTTCTCGCCGGTGACACGGCCAGATGTCTGATCAGGTCCACCGGCAGTTTGCAATTCCCGAACACGGTTTTCACATGAACGGCCTTGGTGACAAATTGCGCTGTCAAGGTGTCGCCATTGACAGTGGTTAATTGCACCGAATTGGTTTTGGGCTGGCACGCGATGGAACGGATCCGCTCCAACGGCAACTTAATATCACCCAGGACGTTCTGAACGGAACTCGAGCCGGTCTTCGTCACTTTTGCCGATGATTCTTGAACCGTCCTGCAATTCCACCGTCAGGCGAAATCCAATAGGTTGATTGGTGGCAGCCGGAGCGGCTTGGAGCCGATGAAGGCAAATGGCCGAAATACTCAACGCCCAGAAAAGACGCAGGATTGTTTTCATGATGCGTCCAGCCTGTAACCGACGCTCGGTCCGGTCAAGCGCAAGTTATTTCAGATTCACCGGGTTCAACAGCTTCAAATCCTTTGGCATAAACAATCCGTTTTTGCGGATGAGTTCGCCGTCGAACCACACTTCGCCGCCGCCCCATTCGGGACGCTGGATCAACACCATGTCCCAGTGCACGGCCGAGCGATTGCCGTTGTCGCATTCCTCGTAAGCCTGCCCCGGGGTGAAGTGCAGTGAACCGGCGATTTTTTCGTCGAAGAGGATGTCGCACATCGGATTCAAAATGTAGGGATTGAACCCGAGCGAGAACTCGCCCACGTAGCGCGCGCCGGTGTCGGTGTCCAGAATTTCATTCAACCGTCTGGTATTATTGCCGGTGGCCTTGATGATTTTGCCGTCCTTGAATTCGAGCCGGATGTTTTCGAATTTCGTTCCGGCGTAAATCGTCGGCGTGTTGAATTGGATGACGCCGTTCACGGATTTCTTCACCGGACAGGAAAACACTTCGCCGTCGGGAATGTTACGGTCGCCCTTGCACATTTTGGCACCGATGCCCTTGATGCTGAAAGTCAGGTCGGTGCCGGGACTTTTGAGATGGACACGGTTGGCGCGTTTCATTCGGCGTTCGAGGGGGACCATGGCGCGCGCCATTTTTGCGTAATTCATCGTGCAGACATCGAAAAAGAGATTTTCAAACGCCTCGGTGCTCATGCCGGCGGCCTGGGCCATGCTCGGCGTGGGCCAGCGCAACACGCACCAGCGGGTTTTGTTTACGCGATAATCCAGCACCGGCCGGGTGATGCGCGAGTAGAGCGCCATGCGATCGGACGGCACGTCGGAATTTTCGCTGGCGTTTTCGCTGCCGCGAATCGCGATGTAGGCCTGCATTTTTTTCATGCGGAACAACTCGATGTCCCTCACCTGCACGGCGTGCTTCGCATGGGTGCCCAGCAACAGCTCGCGCGAGACCCGCGTATGCCGAACCTCGGCAAACGGCGTCGCTCCCGCCCGGCGCACGGTGCGAATCAACTCGATGGTGAACTCGTCGGGTACGTCAATCATGTCCAGCAGGATGCGGTCGCCCTTTTTGAGCGCGGTGGAATAATTCACGAGCAGCCTGGCCAGTTTGGTATAACGCGGATCGGTCATGGACAAAGTTTCAAGTTTCAAGCTTCAAGTTTCAAGTTTCAAAATCCTTGCCGGCTGAAAACTGAAACCGCGTGGATTAACATGTTCAGGCACGGAGAGGTGAAGAAGCAAAAAATCCGTAAAACGTATTATTATTATCGTTACTCGATAAAAAACAGTTGACAAACGAAATGATCGAGTCTATTCTCGCGCCATGAATGCGAGTGACATTTCTCCGAAGACAAACCTGCGGATGAGCCGAATTCAAAAATTCAGCGAATGTCTTCGGACTTTCTTTTTTATTACCGCGGTGTTGGGTGGTTTGGGCAGCCTCGGGCGGATCATTTTTGAATTGACAAGCCATCGGCCTCATGCCGGCCTGAACGTCCTGGACAGTGGAATCAATCTTACTTGGGCTGTTGGTCTTTGGTACGCCTACCAATTGTTTTCCTCGTATGCACGGGGCAGTTTGTTCAGCGGGGAAATTGTAAGCTCTATCCGGCGCATCGGCCTTGTATGCATCCTGCTGGGAATCGAACACTTTTTTTACTTCGCGCAGGGGATGGAAGCCCCTTTTTTGTGGCTGTTCTATACGTTCCCGAACTCATTCGATTTGACTTCCATGATACGGTTTGTGCTAGAGTTGCTTTTTAGACTCATTCCGGGTTTTGCCATCATTTGCGTCGCTTGGGTCATGAACGAGGGCCGGAAAATTCAGGAGGAACAGGAATTGACGGTTTAAGCTTATGCCCATCATCGTCAATCTGGATGTGGTTCTGGCACAACGAAAAATGCGGCTGAATGATCTGGCGGACGCCGTGGGCATCACACCGCAAAATTTGTCCATTCTCAAGACCGGCAAGGCCAAGGCCATCCGTTTCTCCACACTGGAAGCCATTTGCGAGACCCTGGAATGCCAGCCGGCGGACATTTTGGAATTCCGGCCTGAAACCGCAAAAAAGAAACCGGTTTTGCGGAGTTAATCTTCTGCCTGGCAAAGACCTGTGGGGATGGGGCATTGTAGCTTGTTCCGGCCTGAAACTGTGATAAAATCCATGCATGAAGTTTTATTTTACCGCATTGGCAGCGCTTGTGTTGTCGATGGCAGCGGTGCGGGCGCAGACGCCGGTATTCACCTATCAAGGGCAGTTGAACAACAGCAATGCCCCCGCAACCGGGGCTTATGATTTCCGCTTCCGGCTTTTTGATGTGAACAGCAACGCAGTGGCCGGACCGCTTACCAACTCGCCGGTGGGGGTCACCAATGGTCTGTTCATCACCACCTTGAATTTTGGCGCAAGCATTTTTGACGGCAGCGTGCGCACGCTGGAAATCGGGGTCCGCAGTTATGGCGATACCAATGCTTACGTCATACTTTCGCCGCGCCAGTCATTGACTTCCGTTCCGTATGCCATTCAGTCGCTCAACGCTTCCAACGCAGTTACCTTGACCGCGCCGCTGCCGGCGAACAATATCACGGGAATCATCCCCAACTCGCTGCTGTCCACCAATGTGGCCGTGCTCAGCAACAACGTGGTTTTTGCGGGCAGTGTGACGGCAGCCAGTTTCATCGGCAGCGGCGGCGGGCTTGTGGGTGTGCCGGGAACCAGCCTGGTCGGTATCATTACCGGCAACGGTTTTGGCGTGACCAATCTTCAGGCCACCAACCTTGTCGGCATCATTCCGGATGCGCGATTGTCCACGAATGTGCCGCTGCAAACCTATACCAACGTGTATTTTGCCGGCTCCGTTACCGCCTCCAACTTCACCGGGGCCGGCCACGGGCTGACCAACGTGCCGGGTGCGTTCTTCTGGGTGACGGTTTCGAATACGAGCACACAAATCCTTCCCAACGTCGGTTATATCGCCACCAACAACACCATCCCGGTAACATTGACACTGCCTTCTTCGCCTGCCGTCGGCGATGTTTATAAAGTCGCCGGTGTGGGCGCCGGCGGATGGATCATCGCGCAAAACGCCAATCAAATGATTGCCGCCGGCAATCTGGTCAACAGCATCGGACAAAACTGGCAAGCCAGCGGCCCCGGCACGGCCAACTGGAGCAGCGTTGCGGCCTCGGCCAGCGGTACCATAATCGCGGCGACCATCAATAACGGCAATATCTACGTCTCAACCAATTCCGGCGTGTCGTGGGTGCAGCGCGCCAGCGTTCAATATTGGTCTGACGTTACTGTTTCGGCTGATGGAACCAGAATGGCGGCGACAGTTGGAAACATCAACACCACAAGCGACAACGGTTATATCTGGTACTCAACGGATTCCGGCGCAAGCTGGGGCACGCAGAGCAGCAGCAGCGGCAGCAAGCAATGGGTTTCCATCGCCTCCTCGGCAAACGGCACCAATCTCATAGCGGCGGTCTATAATGGCTACCTTTATGTCTCATCGGATGCCGGCAAGACCTGGTCGTCAGCGGGCAGCTCTGGGCTCGGTAATTTGTATTGGACTTCCGTCGCTTCCTCGGCGAATGGCTCAAATCTCGTGGCGGTGGCGAACGGCGGCCAGATTTATACTTCGACCAACGCCGGCAGTTCATGGCAACAGCGCGTCAGCAGCTCCCTGGCTTGGAACTGTGTGGCGTCCTCGTCGGATGGCAGCCGGCTGGTGGCAGTGCTGGGCAATGGCTCGATTTACAATTCGACCGATTACGGAGCAACCTGGACGCTCAATCCCACGACGACCGCGTCCGGGTCTTCCGTTGCTTCGTCGTCCGATGGCAACCGGGTGGTGGCGGCCTATGGCTCAACCTCTGTCAGCGGCAACATCTACACTTCAACGGATTCCGGTGCGACCTGGGCGCCGGGCAATGCGCCCAGTGCGAAGTGGCTGGGCGTCGCCTCGTCATCCGATGGCAGTTTGCTCGCGGCGGTGGCCTATAACGGCAACATATATGTTTCCTCCCAGGCCAGCACCACGACTGGTACCGCCGGTTATTTGAATGGCGCCCAGCACACCGCCATCGAATTGATGTATGTCGGCAATAATTTGTTTCTGCCGTTGAGTCACGAAGGAACCATCCGCGCATACTAAGATCGAATGAACCGGGAAAGATTGGACCACTGGTGCGAACGGAGCATCCTGGGGTTGGTGCTCGGCATCCTGGTTTTTGGTCCGCTGGCGATGGGCGCGGTGGACACGTCGAAATTTCTCGTCCTTCAAGGTTTGACCGTCGCCGTGATGGTTGTGTGGGGGCTACGATTGTGGAACAATCCAAAGTCGCAATTGCTCTGGCCGCCGCTGGGGTGGGTGGTGCTGGCGTTCGCGGCCCTGGCGGTGGGGCAATATCTCACGGCAGACATCGAATATGTTGCGCGGCAGGAAATGATCCAGGTGTTGTTGTATGCGTTTCTGTTTTTTATCATTGTCAATAATCTCTACCGGCAGGAATCGGTTCAACTTATCAGCTTCACCCTGATTTTTCTGGGGATGGGGATTTCGGGTTACGCCATCAGCCAGTTTTTGACGCACTCGAATCATGTCTGGGAATACGTATCGCCATACGGGGGACGCGCTCCGGGCACTTATATTTCGCCAAACAATCTGGCGGGCTTACTGGAGATGCTTCTGCCACTGGCAACGGCTTACGTATTGGTGGGCCGAATGAATCCCGTCACGCGGATTTTACTCGGGTATTCGGCCTTGGTCATGCTGGTGGGAATAATGGTGACCTTTTCGCGCGGCGGCTGGGTGGCGGCGGCGGTGGCGTTGCTGGTGCTTTTGGGAACATTGATTTTTCACCGTAACCACCGATTACCGGCCTTGCTGCTCTTGATCTGCCTGATTGGCGGCGGCGCATTTTTTACGACCAATTATTTTTCGAAAACGCTCAATTACATGCACCGCATGGGAGTGCCCGGAGACAAGGAAGCGCTCGACTTTACGGCTCGCGCCGGCATGTGGACGGCAGCGGAACGGATGTGGCGGGATCATTTCTGGTGGGGAGCCGGGCCGGCGCATTACGACTATTTTTTCCGCGAATATCGTCCGGAGATTGTCCAGGGGGACCCCGACCGCGCGCACAATGATTACTTGAACCTGCTGGCCGATTGGGGCACAGCGGGAGGAATCATCGTGCTCGCCGGCATGGTGACATTTGGAGTCGGCTGGTGGAAAACATGGAAACACGTCCGCCCCTCGGAAAATGATTTTAGTCGTAAGCTCAGCAATCGCTTCGCCTTTTTCCTTGGCGCGTCCGCCGGATTGCTCGCCCTGGCCGTACACTCGACGGTGGATTTCAATCTGCACATTCCGGCCAATGCCATTGTGGGCGTGACGTTGTTGAGCTTGTTGAGCAGCAATCTGCGATTTGCCACCGAGCGTCACTGGCTGAGGGCGCGGCTGCCGGTCAAAATGGGTGTCACTTTGGCATTGATCGCAGGGATTGTCTATCTGGGTCGCCAAGGCTGGCGTCGCGGGAACGAAGCAGTTTGGTTGGCGCGAGCGGGACAATCGCCGGTTTATTCACCGGCACAGGCCACGAATTTAGAAAAAGCATTTGACGTAGAGCCGATGAATTTTGAAACCACCTACAACATCGGTGAAGCCTATCGTATCCAAAGTTTCAACAGCGGCCAAAATTACGAGGATCTGGCAAAGACAGCAATGCAGTGGTATAGGCGCGGCATGAGACTCAATCCCCATGATGGTTACAACTATTTACGCTATGGCATGTGCCTCGACTGGCTGGGAAAATACGACGAGGCTGGACCGTATTACAACCGCGCTGACGCACTCGACCCGAATGGCTATTTCATGGCAGCCAACATCGGATGGCACTACGTTCAAGTCGGCGACTATGCCGCCGCCCGACCATGGCTGGAGCGGTCAATGCGACTTGAAGGAAACCCTATAGCCCGCTTTTACCTGGACCTCGTTGAGCGCAAACTCGTTGAAAATGCCTCCGGGCAAAAGGTTCTGCCCGCTGGTTTTTGAGGCCAAAGACCAGGAATTCAAGGTTGACATTTAGCAGCCAGTCTTTATATTTCACCCAGTGGAATAAATTAGAAGAAAATTATGAAACACGTTCAGACTTTGGTCTTGGCGGCGCTAGGGGGTTTTGTCTTGACGCTGGGCGGCGGTGCGTTTGCACAAAACATTCAGCCAGGGGTACTTACCGTGGTTCGTATCGTCGGTGAGGCCCGATATTCGTTAGGAGATGGAGTTTGGCATCCGCTGGTGGCGGGCAAAATACTTTCAGCCGGTTCCATCATTCAGGCAGGGCACGATGCCACGGTGGACATTATTTTAGGCAAGAAAATACTGCAAACGCCCCAGACAGATCCTTTGCCGAACACACTCTCCCTGGCCGAGGATTCCGCCGTGCGCAGCTTTATTTCTTACAAACCGGCAGTGGAACAAAACGCCATTCGGCTGACGAGTGACACCGTGTTGGCCATTGACAAGTTGAATGTCTCAGATACGGGAGTGGATACCGTCAGCGACACAGAACTGGACTTGCGCCAGGGTCGCATTTATTGCAGCGTCAAAAAACTTTCCGGTGCGTCCCAATATCTCATCAAAATTCCCAATGGGATAGCCGGAGTTCGCGGGACGTTCTTTGTGATTGATGCCGGCGGTTATGTCGGCGTGCTTAAAAATTCAGTCGTCCTTTCCATTATCGGATCGGATGGCAAGCCCATTACCGTGGTGGTGGGTGAGGGGAATCAGTTTGACCCCAAAACTGGCCTGACCACGCCGCTGGGGGACATCTTGCTTCCCGATTTGGATCAAACCATCACTGCACTCCGCACGTTGTATTCGGGGCAAGTCGATTACACATTTGATAATACCCAGTGTCCGATTTCGCCGGTACACGGGCATCCTCCTCATGGCGGCCACCACGGATTTTGGTCTTGGTGGTGAGCCTGAGTCGCCGGGGTACCAATGGTCCGCGGATTCATTTTTTGACTGGCAACGCCAGAGCAGCCTTGAGTTGCTCTGGTTTTTTGTTTAATTGGGCGTGGTGAAGTTAAAACCTTTCAAACGCACGCCGGTCATCCTGGCCGTTTCCGTTCTTGTCTTCATTTGCGGCGTTCGGCTCCTACAGCTTGATTTCTTCGAACGACTGGAGCGCATGACTTACGATTTGCGGGTGCGATCGGCCTTGCATTACCCCGCCCCGATTGCCACCAATCTCGCCTTCGTCTCGATGGAAGAATCCAGCATCGCTGCCGTCAAAAACGGCAAGCTCGGATATCGCTATGGACTATACTGGCCGCGTCAGGTTTATGGCCGGCTGGTTGAAGAATTATCCGCTCAAGGCGCCAAGGCTGTTGCCTTCGATGTGCTGTTCGGCGAATTGCGTCAAGACCATCCGCCCGTGCAAATGGCCGATGGCAACCTGATGGAATCCGACGATTTTTTCGCCCTGCAAATGCGCCGCGCCGGAAACGTCATCCTCGCCGTCGAACCCGGCCTCGTGCCGCCGGATTTGTTTTTGACCAACGCGTTTGCCCTCGGTGACATATCGACGGACAGGGATTCCGACGGCGTATTGCGTCGGGTGAAGGCCTACCAGTTTGTCCGCCACTGGCATCCGCTCATAGCAAACGTGGCGCAAAAAAATGGTTTAAAACTGAGCGACATCGTGGTCGAAAAGAGCCGGATCGTCTTCCCGCTGAAAGACGGACAAGCGCTCGAGATATTGCTTGATGGCTATGGCGAAATGGACATCAAAGACAAAAAGGTTTTGACGGGACAACCGCTCAAAGCCAGGCCGTTCACCGACGAACGCGTCTGGCACATGGGCATTGTCCTTGCCGCACAGGAGTTGAAGCTCGATCTGGACCACGCGGATGTGGATTTGCCCCACGGGCGCATCGCCTTGCACGGACCCGGTAATATCGAGCGCGTCATCCCGGTGGATGCCGACGGCTATTTTTACATTGACTGGCGGATGACGAAAGATGACCCCCACCTGACCCGGGCGCCGATCGAAAGTTTGCTGGCGCAGGACAAAGAACGTCTGCTCGATCAGACCAATGGACTGCGCGATGATTTCCGCGGCAAGCTGGTCATCGTTGGCTCGGCGGCGCAGGGCAATGATTTGACCGACCGTGGCGCGACGCCGCTGGAAAAGGACACGTTGCTCGTCAGCAAACATTGGAACGTCGCCAACTCCGTCATCACCGGCCAATTCATTCGCCGCGCCTCTCTACCTGTGGAATTCGCGCTGATTGTTTTTCTGGGCGCATTGACTGCTTTTCTCACCTGGCAATGGCGGGCCTTTTCGGCGCTCGGCGGGGCCATATCGCTGGCAATGATTTATATCGGCATCGCATTTTTGGCCTTCGTTAAATTCCGCTATTGGCTCCCGCTGGTATTCCCCATTGTGGGCGCGATGTTGATTGAGCACGTGAGTCTCGTTACCTATCGCGTGGTTTTTGAAGAAGCGGGAGAAACGCCGTGTCAAATCTGTCTTTTCCAAAATTGTCGCGCCCGATGTGATGAATGAATTACTGGGTGCCGAAAAGCTTTCCCTGGGCGGCATCCGCCGCGAAGTGACCATATTTTTCGCGGATGTGCGCGGGTTTACCACGCTCACCGACGAAATGCAGCAGGGCGTGGCGGATTTCATCCACGAGCACCAGCTTGAAACGGATGTGGCGGAAAAGTGCATCGAAGAATCCGCGCAGGAAACGCTCGAAACCGTCAATCTCTATCTGGCCACGGTGGCTGACGCGGTAAAAAAACACGGCGGCACGCTCGACAAATACATCGGCGATTGCGTCATGGCATTTTGGGGCGCGCCCACGCCCAATGACCGGCACGCATCGGCTTGTGTGTGGGCCGCCATAGATGCGCAGCGCGCCATCCGCGATTTAAATGAAAAGCGCTCGGAGCAGAACAACGTGCGGGAAACCGAAAATCGCAAGCGCTTTGCCGCCGGGCTGCCGCCTTTGCCGCCGCTGCGTGCTTTACAGCTTGGCACGGGTATCAACACGGGGCTGGCGACCGTGGGACTGATGGGCTCGGATGCGCACATCTTGAATTACACGGTTTTCGGACGCGAAGTGAACCTGGCCAGCCGGCTGGAAAGCGTCTCCGGCAGCGGCCGCATTATTATCAGCGACACAACCTATAATCATTTGCTGCGCGAAGACCCGGCCCTGGCCTCAACCTGTATCGAAATGTTCCCGGTCACGGTCAAGGGCATCCGCGACGCCGTGCGGATTTACGAAGTGCCCTGGCAAACGCCGCTGCCCAAATGATTCGGCCAGAGCTGTTTTCTTTCTCGTCAATCCCGCCGGAAATGTTAGAGTGATTGTGATGCGCACAGCAATTTATCCCGGCAGTTTTGATCCGCTGACCAACGGCCATTTGGACGTGATTCAGCGCGCGGTCAAATTATTCGATCGCGTCATCGTTGCCGTTGCGAAGAACGACGGCAAGAAGCCGCTGTTCACCCTTGACGAGCGGTTCGCCCTGGTGAAAAAGGCTGTGAAACACCTTCCGAACGTTGAAGCGGACGCGTTCGACGGCCTGCTGGTCGAATATGCCGCGAGCCGGAGAGCACAGGCGATTGTACGCGGACTGCGCGCGGTTTCCGATTTTGAATTTGAGTTTCAACTCGCCCTGATGAACCGCAAGCTGAACGAAAACGTCGAAACGATCTTCATGATGCCCAAGGAGACTTACACGTTTCTCAGTTCGCGACTCGTGAAGGAAATCGCGCGGCTGGGCGGCGACGTGAGCGCGTTTGTGCCCGCGCACGTGCAGCACGCCCTGGCCAAAAAGTTTGCCGGCGCGACAAGGAGTTGAATCATGCCGCTGATTGTCAATCTGCGCCATCTTGAGGAGCGGGATGCGGTTTTGCGCGGCGAATTGCCGGTGGACGAGTTGAATCTGGACCTGCGCGATGAAATGATCGGGATCACGCAGCCGTTGCGGCATGCCTTGGAGATTCAGTTGGTCGATCGCAGCCTGTTGGTTCGCGGCTCGTTGCGGCTGGTGCTGGAATGCCGATGCGTCCGTTGCCTGCAACCGTTCGAGTATAAACTGGCAATGAATTCGTGGGTGCGTCACCTGCCCCTTGATGGCGAGGAGCAGGTGGTCGTCGTCAACGATTGCGTGGACTTGACGCCGTATGTGCGGGAAGATATGCTGCTTGAATTGCCGCGGCATCCATTATGCAAACGGGAATGCCGCGGATTGGAAAAAGCAAAAACCGGCAAGGCCAAAAATACCGGCGGTGGGGAGGAAATAAATCCATCCGCCTGGGCCGAGTTGGACAAGTTGAAATTGTAAATTTGAAATTTATGGGTGTTCCCAAACGCAAACCGTCTCACAGCCGGCAGCGCATGCGCCGGGCTTACAACAGCGTGCTCAAGTTGCCGCAACTCAGCACGTGTCCGCAATGCGCCGCACCGTATGTGCCGCACCGGGTCTGTCCGGCTTGCGGCTATTACAAGGGCCGCCAGGTCCTGAGTATCACCGCAGGCACTTGATGTCGCGCGGCGCCGCGGATTGTCCGCGTTATTTCATCTATGCGAATAGCAGTGGATGTCATGGGCGGAGACCACGGGTGTGCGGTCGTCGTTGAAGGCGTCCGGCGCGCGCTGGAAGCCGACCCCAAAATCTCCACGCTCTTTCTGGTTGGCGATCAGAAAGAGATTGAATCCGCCCTGGGCGCGACGAACTGTCACGACTTGCGTGTTCAAATCGTCCACGCCAGCGAAGTCGTGACCATGGATGACAAACCCGTCAACGCCCTGCGCAAAAAAAAGGATTCCTCCATCGGCCGGGGTGCGGAACTGGTTCATGACGGCCAGGCTGATGCGGTTGTTTCCCTGGGCAACACCGGCGGTATTTTTGCCGCGGCCACTCTCAAGCTCGGCCGCATTCCCGGCGTGGATCGCGGTTGCATTGCCACGATCATGCCACGGCAGGAAAATGAATTTGTCCTGCTCGACGCCGGCGCGAATATCGAATGCAAACCATTGCATCTTGCCCAGTTTGCCGTGATGGGCAGTGTGTATTCGCGCGAAGTGCTGGGCCGTAAACATCCCCGCGTGGGCATTCTCAGCATTGGCACGGAAGACTCCAAGGGCAACGAACTGACGCTCGAAGCCTTCAAACTCTGCCAGGGCCTCGGCTTGAATTTCATCGGCAATATCGAAGGGCACGATTTGTTCAAAGACCATGTGGATGTAGTGGTGTGCGACGGTTTTGTCGGCAACGTCGTGTTGAAAACGGCGGAAAGCCTGGCCGTGGCGGTATTTTCGATGCTCAAGCGTGAATTGATGCGCAATCCCAAGCGGCAAATCGGCGCCTACCTCGCCCAAAACGCCTTTCACGCCATCCGCCGGCGCATGGATCCGGAAGTCTACGGCGGCGCGCCGCTGCTGGGTTTCAATGGCATGGTGTTCAAAGCGCATGGTTCGGCGCGTGAACGCGCCGTTGCCAGCGCATTGCGGGTGACGGCAGATGCCGTAAACCATCGCGTCAACGAAATCATCGCCCATGAAATCAAGAGCGCCAATGAAAAGCTGGCCGCCGCCTCGGTTCCGGTTCCCGCTTCCCCATGACTCCCAAATTCAAAAATCCGCGCGCCAAGTATAATTTCCAGGGCCGCACCTGTTCCATCACCGGCGTTGGATCGTATCTGCCGGTGAAAGTTCTGACCAATGCCCACCTGGAAAAAATGGTGGAAACGTCGGACGAATGGATTACCACGCGCACGGGCATCAAATCGCGGCGCCAGGCGGCCAAGGATGAATTCACTTCGGACATGGCGGCGCAGGCCGCCCGGCGCGCAATGAAGATGGCCGGCGTTGTCGCCGATCAGATCGATCTTATCATCGTGGCCACGATCACACCCGACATGCCGTTTCCGGCAACCGCGTGTCTGGTGCAGCAGAAAATCGGCGCGCGACGTGCGGCGGCATTTGATGTGGAAGCCGCGTGCTCCGGCTTCATTTACGCGCTCGAAATCGGCCAGCAATTCATCATGTCGCGCACTCACGACACGGTGCTGGTCATCGGTGCCGAAAAACTGTCAGCCATCACTGATTGGACGGATCGCAACACCTGTGTGTTGTTTGGCGACGGCGCCGGCGCAGCCATATTGCAAAGCCGGCCCGGCTCGCACGGCTTGTTGACCGCGGTCATGGGCGCGGATGGCGCAAAAAACAGCCTCATCCACATGCCCGGCGGTGGCAGCCGTCGGCCGGCTTCGGTGGATTCGGTTGCCGCGAAACTTCACTATTTAAAAATGGACGGCCGCGAGACATTTAAAAATGCCGTCCAGGCGATGTGCCATGCGGCGCAGGAGGCGTTGCGCCGTTGTGAATTGGATATTTCAAAAATCAAATGCATCATCCCGCATCAGGCAAACCGCCGGATTATTGATGCCGTCGGGGAGCGGCTGGGTGCCGCGCCGGGCAATTGTTCATAAATCTGGACAAATACGGCAACACGTCGGCGGCGTCGGTGGCCATCGCCCTGGACGAAGCCGTCGCCTCAGGGAAAGTCCAGCGGGGCGATTTGATCCTGATGATGGTTTTTGGCGCCGGTCTGACTTGGGGCGCCGCGGTCATTGAATGGTAATAACTAATTCATCTAATTTCAGCCACTAATTTGACGATTGGTCCGCGCGTGGTAGCTTAGGATGATTTTATGAGTGCAAAAAAATTTGAGGGTGCCGATTCGTTTCAGCAACGGATCACCGTGGAAGGCCGGCAATCCCGCTTGGAACTTTCCGCTGAATCGGTCGTCATTCACAAAGGCGGCATTGAGTTCCGCAGCCCCACCCCGTTTACTCCGTGGACGGAAATGACGGTTGCATTGCAATCACCCCACAACGATGGCCGCATTCAATGCAGCGGCGTGGTCATTGCCTGTTTGGGCAACAAACACACCGGGTACAATGTTTCGCTGGTTTTCACGGGCATGTCCAAGCAGGCACAATCGCGCTTGAACATGATGGCGCAATCCGCCCTGGGCGCGGGTTGAACGGCGGTTTTTTCGGCCAGCAGGTTTACGTTTTCGCAGGCTGAATTCCCGGCTTTCCTATCCGGCCGGATTCGTGTTTATTCGTATCCATTCGCGGTTTTCAACAATCTGATAAAATTATGCCAATTCAACTGCGGGAGCAGGCACAGTGCCGGTACGACATGATTGCGCTCGGCGAAATCATGCTGCGGCTCGATCCGGGCGAAGGGCGCATCCGTTGCGCCCGCGAATTCAAGGTTTGGGAAGGCGGCGGCGAATATAACGTCGCCCGCGGCCTGCGCCGGGGCTTCGGCCTGAAAACCGCCGTCTGCACGGCGTTCGCCGACAATGACGTGGGGCGTCTGCTCGAAGATTTCATTTTACAGGGCGGTGTGGACACGCAATTCATCAAATGGATGCCTTTCGATGGCGTTGGCCGTGTCACCCGCAATGGTTTGAACTTCACCGAACGCGGCTTTGGTATGCGCGGTGCGGTCGGGGTTTCCGACCGCGGCCATTCCGCCGCCAGCCAGCTCAAGGCCGGCGATTTCGATTGGGACCACATCTTCGGCAAGCTCGGGGTGCGCTGGCTGCACACCGGCGGCATTTTTGCCGCGTTGAGCGATACCACGCCACAACTGGTTATCGAAGCCGTCAAAAAGGCCAAACAATACGGCACAACGGTCAGCTACGATTTGAATTACCGCCCCTCGCTGTGGAAATCCATCGGCGGCCAGAAACGGGCGCAGGAGGTGAACCGGGAAATTGCCAAATACGTGGACGTGATGATTGGCAACGAGGAGGACTTCACCGCCTGCCTCGGATTCCACGTTGAAGGCGCGGACGAAAATCTGCTCCACCTGGACGTTACCGCATTCAAGAAGATGATTGAAGCGGCGGTGAAAACGTTCCCGAATTTCAAGGCAACGGCCACGACGCTCCGCACCGCCAAAACGGCCACGGTCAACGACTGGGCGGCCATCGCGTGGATGGATGGGAAATTTTACGAGAGCCGGAAATATCCCGACCTGGAAATTCTCGACCGCGTTGGCGGCGGCGACAGTTTTGCTTCCGGGTTCATTTACGGACTGATGACCACCGGTAATCCGCAGAAAGCTGTGGACTACGGCGCGGCGCACGGTGCGCTGGCTATGACCACACCGGGTGACACCTCGACGGCGTCAAAAGACGAAGTTGAAAAATTAATGAAGGGCGGCGGCGCCCGCGTGCAACGATAAACAGTTCTGCCGTTGCCTTGGGCAGGGTATTTCTGCCAATACCATCGGTTTTGCAGTTTTGCGTTCAAACGACCTCCGGTTGGTCAAACATTCCGACGATTTTTCGAAGGAATCGGTTGGTTGGCCAAATCGGGACAATCAGTTTATCTGATAACAGCGTTTCAGCAGTCGAATTTTATTGATTTTTGGCTGCAAAGGGGGTTCCAATACGAAACATTCATATTACCCTCCCATCTTGGGTGTGAAATGAACGCTCAGATTGTAGCTTGGCAACGAAAAAACGTAGTGCCGTATTTCTTTGGCGCTGCTCGCTCAGAAAAACAAACAATTGCTGAAAGATTTTTGAAATAATGTCCCAAGTCTTACGAGTTATAACAAAAGCGCGCGCTCAATATTTAAGCGTAGAACTCATATGAAGGACAAATTATCCACACGAATTGGCAGGCAACCCAATGTCAGCGAACTCGTTTTTGTGGCTTGCGCAGCGTTGTTGCTTCTGGTCGCGATACGTACTCAAGCGGCGGAAAGACAATTGATGCGCGGTCAAGTGCCGTCCGCAGTGGCCGGTTTGAAGCCGTTGGGTGTTTTCCAGGACACGAACCGTTTGCATCTGGCGATTGGATTGCCGCTGCGCAACCAGGAGGCGCTGACCAATCTGTTACGACAGATCTACGATCCTGCCAGCCCGAATTATCGCCACTATCTAACCCCCCAACAGTTCACGGAATGGTTCGGCCCCACGGAAAAGGATTATCAGGCGGTGATCGCGTTTGCAAAAGCCAACGGCTTGGAAGTGACGGCGACCCATCCCAACCGGATACTGGTGGACGTGGACGGAACGGTGGCTGACATCCAGAAGGCGATGCACGTGACGCTGCGCGAATATCAACATCCCTATGAAGCCCGCCGGTTCCATGCTCCGGACACGGAGCCTGCGTTGGACTTGTCGGTGCCGGTCTTGAGGATAAGCGGGTTGGACGATTACTCGTTGCCACAGCCACGTCTGGTAGCCAGACCGCTGGTCAGCGGGCAGAATGCGGTGCCGAATACGGGTTCGGGGCCGAGCGGCACCTACATGGGAAAAGACTTTCGGACGGCGTATGCGCCGGGGGTGACGCTGAATGGGGCGGGTCAGGTTGTGGGGCTGTTGCAATTTGATGGTTATACGGCCAGCGACATCACGTACTACGAGAGTCAGGCCGGTTTGCCGAGTGTGACGCTGTCGAACGTTTTGATTGACGGAGCCACTGGAGGTCCCAGTGGGAGTGGTGGCGAAGTCGAGGTATCGCTGGACATTGAGATGGCGATATCGATGGCGACGAACTTGACTCAAGTGATGGTTTATATGGCGCCTAATCCGAGTCCGTGGGAAGACTTATTGAACCGAATGGCCAACGACAATGTCGCCAAGCAATTGAGTTGTTCGTGGTATGATCCCAGCGCCGGTTCCAATCCGGTGGCCGATCAGATATTTCAGCAGATGGCGGCGCAGGGACAGTCATTTTTCAGCGCGTCCGGTGATAACGATGCCTTTACCGGTTTGATCCCTTTTCCAGGAGACACTCCCTACATAACGGAAGTGGGCGGCACAACCCTGACCACGACCGGCCCGGGGGGGCCTGGGTTTCGGAAACGGTTTGGAACCGGGGCGGCGGGATTGGGAGCGGTGGCGGGATCAGCACGCAATATCCCATACCGGCGTGGCAGACCAACATTGACATGACAGCCAATCAGGGTTCGACCACGATGCGCAACGTGCCGGACGTGGCATTAACGGCGGAGAACGTATACGTCCGAGCCGATGGCGCGGATTACAACGTAGGCGGCACAAGCTGCGCGGCACCATTGTGGGCGGGCTTTGCCGCGTTAATCAACCAACAAGCCGTGTCAGTTGGACAACCGCTGATAGGTTTTGTCAATCCGCTCGTATATGCAATCGGAGCGAAGACCAATTATACGTCGGTTTTCCATGACACTACAACCGGCGATAACACCAGCCCCAGCAGTCCGACGAAATTCTACGCCGTGCCCGGTTATGACCTGTGCACGGGCTGGGGCACGCCGGCCGGACAAAGGTTGATTGATGTGCTCGCCCCGCCGCTCATCGTCACACTTCCCGCAAGTGCGACCGAAGGCGACGGCCTGCTCCCGGACGCGGGACAGATTCAATTGCCGGCGGTGCAGGCGACGGATGTCATTGCCACGCTGAGTTCGAGCGATCCCACGCAGGTTTCGGTTCCTGCCAGCGTTACGGTGTCGGCCGGACAAACCAACGGCGCGTTTGATTTGACAATTTTGGACGCCGGCGTCCTGGACGGGACGCAAATTGCCACTGTTTCCGCGTCCGTGCCGGGCGTCGGAAGCGGCAGCGCGAACATGATGATTTTCGACAAGGAAACCACCGCGCTGCAAGTTTTGCTGCCGGCCACCGTGACAAAGGGTCAGGGTGCGGTATCGGGAGCAGTGCGAGTCGGCGTGCCGGTGGGGGCCAACGTCACCGTCGCTTTGTCATCCGACACGACCAACCTGATGCAAGTGCCGGCATCGGTAATTATTCCGTCCGGGCAAACATCGGCGGTTTTTACGGCCATAGTGTTGACCGACGGCCAGATTAACGGGGGACAGACAGTGAAGGTCGCAGCCCACGTGCAAAATTGGACCGATGGTCTGGCGGCGATCGCTGTGCAAGACAACATAAACCTGGCCGTCGCCTTGCCGGCGAGCGCCTGGGAAAATGCGGGGGTACTGACAAATGCGGGTTTGGTCAGTCTGGCGGGGGTATCCGCCGCGGACACGGTGATTGCCTTGACTTCGAGCAATCCGTCGAAATTAATCGTGCCGGCGAACGTGACCGTACCCGCCGGTTCACTCTCGAACCGATTCGACATTACGCCGGTGGATGATCCATTGGTTGAGGGGCATCAGTTGGTCACAGTAACCGCCAGTGCAACAGGGTTCGCGAACGGTTCCGCCTCGATGTGGGTGCTGGACAAGGAAACGCCGCCGTTTCCATTTAATCCGCGTCCGGCCAATTACGCGACAAACGTTCCGGCGAACACGAATTTGATGTGGAGCAACGGCAATATTGGTGACAATCAATTCATTTTGAACGGAGATTTCGAAACCGGCACGTTCACCGATTGGATTAAAACAAACAGCACAACATACGGAGACTGGGTGATTAACAACGGAACCTATGTTCCTCCCGGACCCGGAGGAGCGTCCCCACCATTCGCCGGCAGTTTCAGCGCCTTGTCGGAACAAACCGGCGGGGGTGCGCACACCCTCTACCAGGACATCACAATTCCGAGCGGCGTGAGTTTGGCTACCTTGTCGTGGGCCGATTGCATCCGCAACTTCGCCTCGCAATTCACGACCAACAGCCAGTACTTCCACGTTGAGATTCGGCGGACGGACGATAGCCTGCTACAAATCGCGTTCACGACCAAACCGGGCGACCCATTGGTGAACAACTGGGTGGCGCGCAGTTTCGATCTTTCGCCGTATATCGGGCAGACCATCCGCCTGGCGTTCGTCGAATTGGACACGCTGAATTATTTCAACGTCGGACTCGACAACGTCAGCGTGCAGGTGAGCACGCCGGTCACCAATAACTTGGGCGCCATCACCAATGATGTTTATTTCGGCACGAACCCGACGCCCGGACCGGCAGAATTTCAGGGCAGCACGACCAATTCTTCATGGACGCTGCCGCTGCTGGCACCGCTGACGACATACTATTGGCAAATCGCCGCTCACCGCGTCGGTTCCGCCACGGGCGCAGTCTGGCAATTCACCACAGCCGGGGTTGACCATTTTGCGTGGGGTGCCATTCCCACGCCGCAACTGGTGAACCAGCCCTTCAGCACCACGATTGCCGCGCAGGACGTGTTCGGTACCACCGTCACCAATTTCACCGGCACCGTTTCATTGCAGTGTATCGAAGGCGGGGGTATGTCGCAGACCTTCGAAGATTTTGAGTCCGGCATCTGGCCGCATTCTCCGTGGGTAAGCGTAAGCGGAACCACACCGGGGACCATTTCGCCCGCTTACGCCCACGACGGAAATTATGGACTGAGCGATCCGGAATGGATGTACCGTACCGATGTTTCGCTCGGCAAGAGTGGAGACGGTCTTTCGTGGTGGGTGCGCCCTGGTACCGGACGCGCCTATTTGGGTTTCGGCGCCTCCAGCAGCGGATGCTGGTCAATTGTGGCTGCTCCCAACACCGGCGAGTTCATTCTTCAACAGAATTCAGGCTATGATTTCTCTTCGGTGGTGACCGTCTCGCAAACCTGGCAGAATGGCAAATGGTATCGTGTGGCTGTCCAGTTTACTTCAGTATCAAGCGTGACCTGCAATCTCTACGATTCAGACGGCACCACACTCTTGAATTCCCTGACCTATGCCAATGTCACCGGCCTGCCCGGCGGCATCGCCATGAGATCTTTCAGCACCTTTGCGCTGGATACGATTACGACGGGGGGTGTGGACGGCACTGTGTCCTGTTCGCCGACCAACACCGGAAATTTCATCAATGGTATGTGGAATGGCAGTATTACCGTTCAACAGCCGGCGACGAATGTCGCGCTGCGCGCGGATGATGGCAGCCATCACAGCGGAATCAGCAATCCCTTTGACGTGGATCTCATGAACGATCTTTCCATCGCCATTGCGGATTCGCCGCACCCGGTTTCTGTTGGCGCCAACCTGACCTACACGCTGACCGTGGCCAACACCGGCCCGGCGGATGCCACGGGCGTGATGGTGACCAACCTCCTGCCGGCCAGCGCGACTTTCGTATCGGTGACCGCTTCGCAGGGAACCGGCTCCCAAACCGGCGGTCTGGTGACATGCAACCTCGGCGTTGTGTCAGGGGGAACGAACGCGACCATTACGATTGTCGTTGTCCCGACGATTGCCGGGACGACTCTAACCAACACGGCGACGGTTTCGCGTGGCGAAGCAGATGCATATCTGGGGAACAACACGGCGGCCACCTTGACGCCGGTCACGACGCCGGCCATCTCCATCGCGGATGCTTCAGGCCTCGAAGGCAACGTAGGAACGACGAACCTGGTGTTCGCTGTAACCCTGGCCGTGCCCAGCGCCCAGAACATCACCGTCAATTATGCCACGGCCGACGGCACAGCCAGCGCGGGCAAGGATTATATCAGCACCAATGGAATCGTAACGTTCGCGCCGGGTGTAACCAACCAAAGCGTCATGGTGGCGGTGGTCGGGAATGCGATTGTAGAGCCAAATAAAACCTTCTTCGTCAATCTAAGCAATCCGGTCAACGGTACGCTGGGCCGGAGTCAGGCGGTGGGTACGATTATTAATGACGACGGTCTGCCTGGACAGGTGGATCATTTTGTCTGGAATCCGATAGCTTCACCACAGTATGTAAACCAGCCCTTTGCGGTGACCGTCAGTGCCTTGGACTATTCCAATAACGTGGTGACGAATTTCACCGGCACCGTGGCGTTGAGCGCGATGGGCGGAAGCGGTGGTTCACTGACCAACATCCTGCTGTTTGAGTATGTGAACCAGCATTACTTCCTGAGTGCTCTGAATGAACTCGGCCTGAACTACCAGGCGTTCGGCCCCGGCGGTGAAGCGGCTTTCAATGCGGCCGTGTCGAGTGCGGATGTCAACACCACCCTGGTGGTCTTTGATGTGGCATCCTCGTTTTCTGATTTTGGTCCGATCACGACTTTTGTGAATTCAGGCGGCCACGCCATTTTTGCGTTCTGGGCTCTTGACCAACAACCCGCGGTCGCCGCCGCCTTCGACGTGAGCGTTGTATCATACTACTTTACCCCGCAACCGGTCTATAATTGGGGCAATTCGCAATTATTCGCAGGGCTGCCGAATCCTTTCGTTCTCGTTCAGGGTGGCTGGGGTATCAACGGAGACCTTCTCAATCCCATTGCGGGCGGCACTGCCGTTGCCGGTTACACCAGCAACCCTGCGTCCAACCAGGCTGCTTTGGTTATCGGCAATTCCGGGAGGACTATCTTGAATGGTTTTCTCGTGGACAATGCCCAGACTGGCAGCGATGCTGTACAGTTCGCAGAAAACGAAATCCAGATGCTTCTTTCTGGCTCCCAGTTACCCATTCCCATCACGCCGACTGTTTCCGGGGCGTTCAGCAACGGGGTTTGGGGTGGGGCGCTCACGGTCTTGAGCCGCGCTACCAACACAGTGCTTGCGGCCGGCGACGACAACGGCCATGTCGGCTCCAGCAATCCGATTGACGTTGAGCCATTCAACATGCCGCCGGTAGTGCTCACGCAACCGGCCAGTCAGACCAACTTTGTACACAGTTCGGCAACGATCACGGTGGCAGCCGATGGCACTTCGCCCTTGACCTACCAGTGGAATTTCAGCGGGACTAACCTCCCCGGCGCCACGAATGCTTCGCTTACGCTGACCAACCTGCAATACATCCAGGCGGGCATTTACTTCGTGCAGGTGACCAATGCGTTTGGTGCCGTCACCAGTTCGAATGCCGTGCTGGTGGTGGCGAGTCATCCGCCCGTTGCCGTGCCGGACACCGTGACTTTCCTTGTCGGCGCCACGCAGGTTTCCTTCAA
Organism: uncultured Verrucomicrobiae bacterium; assembly: GCA_963789055.1. Lineage (GTDB taxonomy): Bacteria > Verrucomicrobiota > Verrucomicrobiia > Limisphaerales > UBA11358 > UBA11358. Next base: position 345,376 of record CAWBJE010000001.1, read on the forward strand.
CGTTCTGAACAATGACAGCGATGTGGACGGCGATCCCTTGACCGTGCAATCCTTCACGCTGCCGACGCGCGGGACGCTGACGCAAATCAACAATGGCCAGTTTGCTTATCAGCCGGGAGCGGAGTTCACCAGCGGTCTGGACCAGTTCAATTATACCATTACTGACGGCCACGGTGGCACCGCCACCACGTCGGTGACGATCGTAGCCCGCACCCGCTATCTGGACGGCGGCGACTGGCCGACTTTCGGTAACGGGCCGAGTCATACAGGTTATTATCCTGGTATGTTGGGAGGCTCCACGCTGGTGGCCGGCTGGTCCACGAATTTTGGCAGCGCCTTGAACCAGGTCGCGGTGGGTGGCGGCAACGTGTATGTGACGCCCGTCACTTATTTTGGCGCCACTTATCTGACGGCGCTTAACGCCGCGTCCGGCCAGTCGGCATGGCAATATAATTTCGCCAGCGCCTTCTCCATCAATCCACCGACGTTTGACAACGGCAGCGTTTATGTGCAGCGTGGCGACGCTGGTTCGGACTCGCAACTTTGGTGCATCAACGCCGCTGACGGCAGTGTGACTTGGAGCGCGCCTTTTGGAGCGCAATGGGAACGCTATTATGCGCCGACTGTCTATGGCAATGGCATCTGGGTGGACGGCGGTTATTTTGGCGGGATGTACGGGTTCGGCACCAATGGCACGCAATGGTTTTTCAACAACGGTCTGGAACAGTATGACCAATGGACACCGACTTATTACCAGGGTACGGTCTACTCGTGGGTGGCCGGCAACTTTCGCGCGCACGATCCGCTGACCGGCACGGTGCTCTGGATGGCAAGTTTCGGCTGGAATTGGGACGGCTGGTCCATGAATACCGTATCCGCCATTGACGGCGGGCGCGCCTTTGTCCAGCAACGGCCCAACTTGATTGCCATTGATCTCACCACGCACACCAATGCCTGGATCGTAACGGGCGGCGTCAAAGGCAGCCCGGCCGTTGCCAAAGGAATCGTGTATGCCATTATCGGCGATGGAGTTCGGGCATTTTCTGCCCAGGATGGAACCAGCCTCGGCGTTTACGAGGCAACCAATGACACCGGCGTCGCCTGGCAGCCGATTGTAACAGACGACGCGTTGTTCATTTCGTCCTCTTCGGCCACCTATATTTTTGACCTGGCCTCGCATCAACTGCTGCAGACGATCCCCTATGGTGGTCAGCTATCGATGGCCAATGGTTGGCTTTACATCGCCGGACAGGACGGCTGGCTGCGCTGCTATTACATCGTCGGCAATGGTGTTCCCGCCAACCTCACTGTTACGCCTTCCACAGCATTGAACGCCAGCGGACCGGTTGGTGGGCCATTCAATTCCTCAAACATGGTTTACACCCTGAGCAATGGCGGCACGAATGCGCTCAACTGGTCGGCTGGTTGCTCGCAGTTGTGGGTTCCGGTCTTGACGAACTCCTCTCCCGATTCAGTGCGCGCCATAACGATTAATTCACCGCAAGGCCAGCGGTTCTTCCGTGCCAAGTCTTTTACGATTGGAGCGCCGCCATTGCTCAGTGCTCCATCCTACGCTGCAGGGCAATTCCAATTCACTCTGTCGGGCCAAACCAACACTACCTATATTATCGAAGAACTGACTGATTGGCAGACGCCGGGATGGGTGACAGTCAGTGCGTGCGGCGGAAGTCTCCTGCCCGGGGCAAGCACCAACGTCACGGTGCTGATCAATACAAATGCTTGTAGCCTCAGCAACGGCGTTTACACAGCCACGGTCACTTTCCGCAACCTGACGAGCGGAGCAGCCCAAACTCGCGGGGTACAACTGACGGTGAGCAACCCGGCGCCCAGCATTTTGATTCAGCCGACGAACCAAACGGTGACGGTGGGTGATGCGGTGAGTTTCAGCGTAACGGCCAGCGGCATGCCACCGCTGAGTTACCAATGGAGCTTTAACGGGACAAACATAGTTGGGGCGGCGAACTCGACGTTGACATTGACCAATGTCCAGCCCGGTCAGGCGGGCAATTACGAGGTGCTGGTGACCAATGCCTATGGTTCCGTCTTCAGTTCCAACGCGGTGCTGACTGTGAACCCGCTGCCGCCCTGTGCGCCGGTGTCGTCCGGTCTGGTCAGTTGGTGGCCGGGAGAAGACAATGCTAATGACGTTGTCGGCACCAACAAGGGGACCTTACAGGGGGGAGTGAGTTTTGCGGCTGGAGAAGTCGGGGAGGCCTTTGTCTTCGACGGGTCCACCGCAAGCATCAAAGTTCCCGCCAGCCTCGGGCTCACCGTTGGAGCGGGTAATGGTTTGACAATAGAAACCTGGGTATGTCCGGCGGCTGACACGTTGACTGAACTTCAATCGATTATGGAATGGAACGCGGGTTCCGGCAGCCAGCCGATCGGCTCCCAGTTGGGAATGTCCGTATTCTATGACGCCAGTTTGTATGCCAACCTACTCGATACCGCCGGGACCGGGCATCTGCTGAATTCAGATGCGGGGCTCATGACGACCAACTTCCAGCATATCGCCGTGACATACGACAAAACAACGGGAGTGGCCGTCCTTTATCGAAATGGGGTGGTCGTCACAACTGCTAATTTGGGCATATTCACTCCACAGACGACTTACGATTTTTACATTGGCGCCCGACCGGCTGGACCTTTTGCCAACCATTTCAACGGGATGATTGACGAACCGAGCATATACAATCGCGTACTATCTGCCGTGGAAATCCAGTCCATCTACAATGCTGGCAGCGGGGGCAAATGTCCACCCACCTTACCGGTAATCGTTTCACAGCCGACCAATCAAACAGTAATGGTAGGTGGCGCTGCAATCTTCAGTGTCACGGCCAGTGGTACGCCGCCGTTGAGTTACCAATGGAACTTCAACGGGACGAACATCGCCGGAGCCACCAACACGACACTGACGTTGACCAACGTGCAGTTGAATCAGGCTGGTAATTACGCCGTGCTGGTGACCAATGTCTATGGTTCAGCACTCAGTTCCAATGCGGCCCTGACGGTGAATCTGCCAGCATCAAGTATACCGGTGATTACGGGATTCAGCCCAAATTCGGGGACCGTCGGTACCATCGTGACCATCACCGGGACCAACTTCAGTCCAGTGGCTTCGAACAACATCGTCTATTTTGGTGCGGTCCGGGCAACCGTTACGGCAGCCACCGGGACGAATCTGGTTGTAACGGTGCCGACGGGAGCGACGTATGCGCCGATTACTGAAACAGTCAATGGGTTAACCGCGTTTGCCAATAGCCTATTCCTGCCAACTTTTGCGGGCGTGGGAGTGTTCAATTCAAACTCCTTGAGTGGGCCGGTGATTTTGAGCGCGGGTAGTGGCCCGTCGCTTGTAGTCATTAAAGATTTAGACGGGGATGGCAAGCCGGATGTGGTCGTCGCCAATGTTTATGATGGAACAGTTTATCTATATCGCAATATCAGCACCAACGGGATTTTGGCCTTTACGTCCCCGGTGATTTTTACAATTGGAGGGGGGAACGACAGTTTATGGGGGCTGGCGGTGGCGGATTTGGAGGGAGATGGCAGGCCGGACATCGTGGTGGCCAATCGGAACTACAACAATGTTTCGATTTTCCAAAATTTTTGTACTCCTGGGAATATCACCAGCAATTCTTTTGGAACCCGCCTTGATTTGCCTGTTGCCGGCATGCCCCGTAGTGTTGTGGTGGCGGATCTGGATGGAGACGGCAAGCCGGATATTATTACAGTCGATCAAGCCAGCAATGTGGTCTCCGTCTTGAAGAATATTGGAACCAGCGGAATTATTACTACAAATTCCTTTGCTGCTCCCGTAAATTTCGCCGTTGGGCTTAGCCCGGTGTTCATGGCCATCGCTGATTTGGACGGGGACGGTAAGCCTGACGTGGTAACAATAAACTTCGGCGACAACAATAACGCGGTGTCAGTATTACGCAACATCAGCAACGCAGGGAACATTGCTTTTGCCCCAGCCGTTAATTTTCCTGGTCTCCCCAATAGTTTTAATTTGGCGATTGGGGATCTGGACAGGGATGGGAAGCTCGATCTAGTGGTATCATCGTTTAGCGGTGGGCAGGCCGTGTCGGTGTACCGGAACGTGAGTACGCCAGGGAGCATCACGACCAACTCGTTTGCGGCACGGGTCGATTTTGCCGTGGATGGATGGGCTAATGGCGCGGCGATTGGGGATCTGGACGGCGATGGGAAGCCGGACGTCGCGGTGGTGACCCAGTTGCCAGATCATCTTTCCATTTTTAAGAATGTGAGCACGCCGGGGAGTTTTACGACTAATTCGCTTGCGGCGAAGGTGAATTTCTCGGCGGGGTATAATCCAAACGGGGTGGTGATTGGAGATTTGGACGGGGATGGGCGTTCGGAAGTCGTTTTTGGCAACACGTATGACGGCACCGTATCGATCTATCAGAACGCGGTGTCGTTTGGAGGTGCGGCGCCGGTCATCGTTTCCCACCCGACCAATCAAACGACAACAGTAGGCGGGACTGCGAATTTCGGCGTTACGGCCAGCGGCACGCCGCCGTTGAGTTACCAGTGGAACTTCAACGGGACGAACATTGCAGGAGCCACCAACACTTCCCTGACGTTGACCAACGTGCAGTTCAGCCAAGCGGGCAATTATGCGGTACTAGTGACTAATGTTTATGGTTCGGTGCTTAGTTCCAATGCATCGCTGACCGTGACGCCGGATCACTTCGCCTGGAACACCATCCCCTCGCCACGGTATGTCAACACACCGTTTCCCGTTGCCATCCAGGCACGGGACCTGGCAAATGGCCTGTTTACCAACTTCACCGGTACCGCCATTTTAAGCACCACCAACGGCATTGCTGTCGCTCCGCCGGTTTCGGGCAACTTTATTCAAGGTGTCTGGACCGGGTCGGTGACCATCGCCCAGACGGGTTCGAGCCTGGTGTTGCAGGCCAGCGACGGTCTGGGACATTTGGGCTGGGCCAATCCAATTAACGTCATCAACCTGCCGCAATTGGGGATGTTATGTTCCGGCAACATTGCCGTGTACATGTGGCCAGTGCAATACTCTGGATTCGTGCTGGAAACTTCCAGCAGCCTGTCGCCGCCAACCTGGATTGTGGTTCCCTATGCGCCTATCCGGGTGGGCGATGAATATCTCTTACCACTGGACATGACCGGCACCAACGGCTTTTATCGCCTGTGGTTTCCCGGTCCCTGAACCAGGCGGGCCATCGGACACGAAGGAAACGTTGTCAGCGCCAATCAAAACGGCGTCAAGCCGGTCAGGAAAACAGAAATAACCGTTCGTCTCTGATTACGCGATTGACCCGGCGAACTGCCGAACCCAGACTTGTGACCTATGTTGAATGTCGATTCGCGGCTTTTTTAGGGTATCGGCTATTGGATATACTGTCTCATGAGAAAACTGACGCTCGAACTTAGTCGCTCGGCCATCGTTCGCAAGACGGTCAAATTCCTGCGCCTGCATTTGCTGGTCAACTGGTGGTTGCGCCATTTTCCGGTGGTGAAAAAGTTGCCGGATACAGGCATTCGCTATCGGGCACGGAGAGTCGAAAGCCTCGGTTTGTCCGTGCAAATCTTCGATGAAAATTCGCTGTATTCCATACCCGATGTGCCCGGCGGAATTCACACTTTTGCCGACCTCGGTTGCAATGTCGGCTATTTTACCTTGCGGCTGTGCCAGCAGATGAAGAGCACGCAATTGAAGGGATTGATTGTGGATGCCAACGCCGAGGCGATTGAGGACGCTCAATGGCACATCACCACCAATAACCTGTCCAATGTGCATGCGTTGCAGGGCCTGGTCGGAACTCAGGCGAAGAGCGGCCCGGCGAGTTTTTTCGTGCACACCTCCAATGTATGTTCAACCGCAACTCCACCGGAGACGGCCTTAAAAGATGCCCACACTTGGACACGGGTCGAAGTGCCCTGCATCGGGGTCGAGGAAAATTGGCGCAAGTATTTCGGCGACGAGCGTTGCGACCTGGTCAAAATTGACATTGAAGGCTCGGAAATGGATTTCTTCCGCAACGAAACCGACTTTTTACGGCGGGTGTACACGATCATAATCGAATGGCACAAGTGGAAGGTGAGCCTTGACGAAATTAAACAATTCCTCTCCGCGCAGGGTTTCTCTCTGAAATCAATCCTGCATGAAGATGCCGAATTCGGAACGGCGATCTTTTCCAGGAGTTGACGCGACTTCAATAACCGGGCCGATAATTCCGGCGCGCGGACAATGTCAATGCGCCTTGAGATATTCGTCCATGGACTTGGCCGCCCGCTTGCCGTCGCCCATGGCCAGGATGACGGTGGCCGCGCCGCGCACGATGTCGCCGCCGGCAAACACGCCCGGCAGACTGGTCATGCCGTTGTCGTCCACGACGATGTTGCCCCACTTGTTCAGCTTCAGGTCGGGACAGGTCGCGGTGAGCAGCGGGTTGGCGCGTGTGCCGATGGCCACCACCACGATGTCGCACGGAAGGACAAATTCCGAGCCGGGTATGGTTACCGGCCGGGCGCGGCCGGAGGCATCCGGCTCGCCCAGTTTCATGCGGACGCATTTGAGGCCCGTCACCCAGCGTTTGTCGTTGCCGACGACTTCCACCGGCGCGGTGAGAAATTCAAACTGAATGCCTTCCTCTTCGGCGTGGTGCACTTCCTCGGCGCGGGCGGGCAGTTCATTGCGGGTGCGGCGATAGACGATCATGGCCGAGCTCGGCGCCCAGCCGCTTGGCGGTGCGCACGGAGTCCATCGCCACGTTGCCGCCGCCCACGACGGCCACGCACTTGCCGTGGAGCACCGGCGTGTCGGCATTGGGGAACTGATAGGCGGCCATCAGGTTGACGCGCGTGAGGTATTCGTTGGCGGAGTAAACGCCCTTGAAATTTTCGCCCGGCACATTCATGAACACCGGCAGGCCGGCGCCGTTGGCGATGAACACGGCGTCGAAACGCTCGCGCAATTCGGGCAGCGTGTAGGTGCGGCCGATGACCACGTTGCATTCGATCTTCACGCCGGCGCTTTGCAGCCGCTGGACTTCCTGCTGGACGATCTTTTTGGGCAGACGGAATTCCGGGATGCCGTACACCAGCACGCCGCCGGGTTTGTGCAGCGCCTCGTAAACGGTGACGTCGTGGCCCATGCGGACCAGTTCGCCGGCGGCGGTGAGGCCCGCCGGGCCGGAGCCGACGATGGCCACGCTTTTGCCGGTGGAAGGCGGCTTGGGGGTCGTCAGTTGATCGCGATGGCCGCGCGCCCAGTCGGCGACATAACGTTCGAGATAGCCGATGCCCACCGGCTTGCCCTTGTTGCCGCGCACGCAAACGATTTCGCACTGCGTTTCCTGCGGGCAGACCCGGCCGGTGACGGCGGGCAGGGCGTTGTCGCAAAGCAGGCTTTGCGCGGCCTCGGCCATTTTGCCCTGGGAAACCAGGTCAATGAAGCGCGGGATGTTGACGCTCACCGGGACAACCCGCCATGCAGCGTGGGTCTTTGCATTGGAGGCAGCGGTCGGCTTCCAGCAGGGCGAGTTGCTCCGGGAAGCCGAGGTTGACTTCCTCGAAATTGGCGGCGCGGGCGGCGGAATCCTGTTCGGGCATCTTCTGCCGGTTGATTTGCAGGCGTTCCTTGGTGGTGATTTTGCCGGGCATAAAAACGTCTGTAGATTGGGAAATTGCTAACTGGGGAGAGTTTGTTTGAGGCGGCATTTTTCCTCGGCGCAAGCCAGGGCTTTCTGTTCGAACTCGCGGTAGGCGGAGAGCCGGTCCATCAGCTCATCAAAATTCACTCCGTGGCCGTCGAATTCCGGACCGTCCACGCAGGCAAATTTCGTCTCGTTGCCCACGGAAACGCGGCACCCGCCGCACATGCCCGTGCCGTCGATCATCACCGGGTTCAACGACACAATCGTGCGCACGCCCAGCGGCTTGGTCAGGTTCGCCACCGCGCGCATCATCGGCACCGGGCCGACGGCATAGACAATTCCAATGCCGCCGCCTGCCAGCGCATCCTTCGCGGCGTCGGTCACAAAACCTTTGCGGCCATAACTGCCGTCGTCGGTGCAGACAATCACTTCGCCCAGCCGGCGCAGTTCAGCTTCAAAAATCACCCATTCCTTCGAACGTCCGCCGATGATGCTCAGTCACCTTCACGCCGCGCCGATGCAATCCCTGGGCGATGGGATGCACCACCGCCGTGCCGACGCCGCCGCCGATGCACAAGGCGCGGCCGGATTCAATCATCTCCGTGGGATGTCCCAGCGGACCGACGATGTCCGCGATGGCCTGGCCCTGTTCCAGCGCCACCAGGTCGCGCGTGCTTTTTCCGACGGCCTGGATCACCAGCGCGATGGTCCCGGCGGCAGGATCGGCGTCGGCAATCGTCAGCGGGATGCGTTCGGCGCCTTCGGAATGGCGGACGATGACAAACTGGCCCGGCTGGCGGATTTGGGCAATCCGCGGCGCCTGAACGTCAAGACGGGTGACGTTCGGGCTGAGACGCTGCTTGGATACAATAGTGTGCATCAAAACTCGATTAACCCTGTTATACTGTGTCCGTTGAAGGACCCGGCGTCAAACGGCACATGCCGTCCCGGACGGGACGCCGCGCCGTCTTCAAGTGGGGCACGAATAGTATCAGCGTGCGGTGTTGCCGGTCAATACTTGCCTTGGCCGATTGTGCTACCTTTTGCGCCAGCCGAAGAGCTTTTCGCGTTTGATGACCTCCGCAATTATCGGCGGGACGAGCTTTTCCCAGGACGCGTCGCCGGCCTCAATTTTGTCCAGAACGTCGCGTGAACGGATGCGCAGGAACGCGGGGTTGGAATTGACGAGGCCCTGGATGAAGCGGTTTTCGGTCAGATAGGCGTAGAGGTGTTGTTGATGCGGCGCGACCTGGAAATTTTCCACGGTAACGGTCTGGCCGGTGGCGAAATTGAGGCTGGGATAAACGTAGAGCCGCGCGGGGTTTTTGAACAGTTGGCCCAGGCCGCCCAGCAATCCGCCTTCGGCTTTGTTGTAAAATGTTTCGTCGAAAATCTCGGCGAGCCGCACGGCGCCGAGCGCCAGTCCGATGGGCCGGTCGGTGTATCGCCCCAGATACGAAGCCAGCCGATGGAACCGGCGGAAATTCGAGACAAATACGTTCCGGCCCAGCGCGCGCAGCATGTCGGCGCGTTGGAGAAAATCGGTGTAGTCAATCACGTCGCCCGTGTCCGGGTGGCGCAGGGTCATTTCCATCAGGACCACCGGCGGTTCGTTTTTCAAATCCGGCTCGCGAACGAATTGTTCCAAGCGCGCGCTCCAGCACGTCGAGCGTGGCGTTGGTCATGGGCCGGAAACTGCCGCGCTGGACGAGCACCGGTTTTTTGTAAAGCACGTCGTTCCATTGCACGGTCTCGCCCTCGGCGGTGAACATGGCCGCCTCGGTAAGGTCCTGCTCGACCAGTTGCAGCGCCATCAGCCGGTTGTCCACGTCCGCGAACGCCGGGCCGCTGAAGTTGATCATGTCCACCTCCACGCGTTCCCACGTGAGATTGTCGAGCAGCGAGCGGATGAGCATGTCCGGTTGGCGATGCAGGTAAAACGCGCCGTGAATCAAATTCACGCCAATGATGCCGAGCGCTTCCTGCTGGCGGGTGTTTTCTTTGTCGAGCATCCGGACGTGAATGATGATTTCCGACGGCTTGGCATGCGGTTCGGTTTGAAAACGGATGCCCATCCAGCCGCGGCCTTCCTCCTGCCGGCTGAAGCTGCGCGTCGCCACCGTGTTGGCAAACGCGAAGAAAGTGCATTTGTCGCCGCGTGTCTGGTCGAGCCGTTGCAGCAGCAAGTTGAACTCGTATTGCAGCATGGCCTCCAGCCGCTGGCGGCTGACGTAGCGTTCCGCCGGACCGTAAATCGCGTCGCTCACCGCCATGTCGTAGGCGGAGATGGTCTTGGCCACCGTGCCGGCGGCGCCGCCGACGTGGAAAAACCAGCGGGCGACTTCCTGGCCCGCGCCGATTTCGGCGAACGTGCCGTACTTGTCCGCGTCGAGATTGATCTGGAGCGCCTTCCGATCCGTGCTGGGCCTGTCGTTGTTCATGAGCGCAATTCCTTGAGCCAAGCTTGGCCTTTCCGCGTCACGGAATCAAACCCAATGAGCGTAGTTCTGCAATTTCAAGGGTGCGGACAGCTTTGTCCGCAAAAAGGCATTGGAAGCAGAACGGACATGCGGACATGGCTGTCCGCGCTCCTTCAGATGCGGCAATCCGTCGGTAAAATAAAAAGGCGCAGATTGCTCCGCGCCCTGCTGTTTGAATTTCGAAATTTTATTACCGCTGGATGCGGGCCGAGCCGCCTTTGGCAAACGATTTGACCTGTTCCAGCGTCGCCATCGTCGTGTCGCCGGGGAAGGTCGTCAACAAAGCACCGTGCGCCCAGCCGAGGTTGACGGATTCCTGCGGCGTCGCTCCGGTGAGCAGGCCGTAGAACAACCCTGACGCGAAGCCGTCGCCGCCGCCAACGCGGTCATAGACGTCCAATTCGCAAGTCGGCGAGGTGTAAGTCTTGCCCTCAATCCACGCCACGGCGCCCCAGCTGTGGCGGTTGGTCGAATGCACTTCCCGCAGCGTGGTGGCCACGACCTTGACCTGCGGATAGTTTTTCACCACCGAATCAATCATTCCGAAGAACACGCTCGGGTCGAGTTTGCTCTTGGCGTGGACGTCAGGTCCTTTGAGGCCGAGACCCTTCTGCAAATCTTCCTCGTTGCCCACCAGCACGTCTACGTGTTCAACAATGCCTTTCATCACCGCCAGCGCCTTTTTGTCGCCACCCCAGATGTCCCAGAGTTTCTGGCGGAAATTCAAGTCAAACGACGTCACCGCGCCGGCGGCCTTGGCGGCCTTCATGGCTTCGATAATCAACGGGCCGGTGGTTTCAGATAACGCGGCAAAGATGCCGCCGCTATGGAACCAGCGCACACCCTGGCCGAAAATTTCCTTCCAGTTGAAGTCGCCGGGCTTGAGCATCCCGCCGGCTTCGTTGCTGCGATTGTAAAACACCACCGGGGGGCGCACGCCGTGGCCCTGGTCGCTGTAAACCGTGGCGTGGTTCGGGCCGCGCACGCCGTCATGCTTGAAAACCTTGTAAAACGGCTTCACGCCCATGGCCCGGACGCGTTCGGCAATCAGGTCGCCGATGGGATATTCCACGCGGGCGGTGGCGACGCCGGTATTCATACGGAAGCAGTCCGCCAGGTTAGCGGCGCAATTGAACTCACCGCCGCTGACATGAATGGCGCATTGAGTTGCTTTGCGGAAGGGGACGATGCCGGGATCGAGACGATTGACCAAGGCGCCGAGGGACAGGAAATCCAGCGCGCCTTTTTGGGGGATATTCAGACCTTTGCTCATGTTGTTGTGTTAATGATTTAGAATGTTTGGCTGTTTAATGAGCCGACAGGATTTCAGAATGTCCGGCAGGTGCAAGGTGCTTTTTTTAAAAAAATTGCAAAATAGTTTCGTTTTTCTGCAAAAACCGGCAACGGCGCGGACAGCGAAGGTAACAGCGAAAGTGAAAATTCTTTACATTTCACCGGTTTTATGGAATTTTCGCATGTTTTCCGGTGTGGATTGGCTTGACGGGAACCGTTGTCCCGTAACATTGCCACCCGTGTCCCAGGTAGTGTAAACTGAGTTTATGTTGTATTACGAACGCGGTTCTGTAACCGACAAGCTTTCTACGGACGACTTGCGCAAAGGATTGTCCCAGGCTTTCGACAAACTGGGCGCGCGCAAGCGGGTGCTCGTTATCCCCCCGGATTTCACCCGGTTTCATTCCCACGCCGGGCCGCTGACAAAGCTCATTTACGACTACTATGGCGAACGCCTGACGGATGTTTTGCCCGCCTTGGGCACCCACACGCCCATGACTCCGCCGCAAATCGCCGAAATGTATGCCGGTGTACCGGAACGACTCTTCCGCGTTCACAATTGGCGCACGGGCATCACCACCGTCGGCGAAGTGCCGGGTGAATTTGTCAAAAAAGTATCCGGCGGCGCGGTGGATTTTCCGTGGCCGGCACAACTGGCCAATCTTATCTGGACCGGCAAACACGATTTGATTCTGTCCGTCGGCCAGGTCGTCCCGCACGAAGTCATCGGCATGGCCAATTACAACAAGAACATTTTCGTAGGCACCGGCGGCCAGGAAGGCATCAACAAAAGCCATTTCGTCGGCGCCGCCTACGGCATGGAACGGATGATGGGCCGCGCGGACACGCCCGTTCGGCGCATTCTCAATTACGCTTCCGAACATTTCATCAAGCACCTGCCCATCGTCTATGTCCACACCGTGGTCGGGCGGGGCGAAGGCGGCAAGCTGGCCGTGCGCGGACTTTATATCAGCGACGACATTTCCGGCTTCGACAAAGGCGCAGCGTTGTCGCTCCAGGTCAATTTCGAGATGCTAGACGAGCCGCTCAAAAAAGTAGTCGTTTATCTGGATCCGTCTGAATTCAAGAGCACGTGGTTGGGCAACAAGAGCGTTTACCGCACGCGCATGGCCATGGCCGATGGCGGCGAATTGATCGTGCTCGCACCCGGCCTCAAGGAATTCGGCGAGGACAAGGAGATCGACCGGCTCATCCGCAAATACGGCTATCGCGGCACGCCCGCGACGCTGGCGGCGGTCAAGGCCAACGCCGAGTTGCAAAATAATCTCAGCGCGGCGGCGCATTTCATTCACGGCTCGTCGGAAGGCCGGTTCAACATCACGTATTGCCCCGGTCATCTCACCCGCCAGGAAATCGAGAGCGTCAATTTCAAATACGCCGACCTGAAGGAAATGACCCGTCGGTATGATCCGGCCAAACTCAAGGATGGCTGGAACACGATGCCTGACGGAGAGAAAATCTTTTACATTTCGAACCCCGCCCTCGGGTTATGGGCGTATCGGGGAAGATTCAAGGACTGATAGAACAAACCATAACAAATTAATACACAGGAAAACAGGATGAATGTACCATTCAAGGTGAATTTACAGGGTCAGGTTGCACTCGTAACCGGCGGCGGCGGGGTTTTGTGCAGCACCATGTCGCGGGCACTGGCCGCCTGCGGCGCAAAAATTGCCGTGGCGGATTTGAAGCAGGAAGCCGCGGAAAAAGTCGCCGAGGAAATCCGCAAGGAAGGCGGTAAAGCCATCAGCGTCGCCTGCAACGTGCTGGAGAAGGCCAGTCTCGACGCGGCCAACGACAAGGTCAAAAAGGAGTTCGGCCCGATTGATATCCTCATCAACGGCGCCGGGGGCAACCATCCCAAAGGCACCACCAGCATGGAGCATCTCACGCCGGAGGTTCTCGCCAACAAAAACAAGGACTTGATCACGTTCTACGATCTCGACCCGAAAGGCGTCGAGTTTGTGTTCAACCTGAATTTCCTGGGCACCTTGCTGCCGACCCAGGCGTTCACTCGCGAAATGGCCGGCAAAGGCAAGGGCACAATCATCAATATTTCCTCGATGAATGCATTCCGGCCGTTGACGAAAATTCCGGCTTACAGCGGCGCCAAGGCGGCGGTGAGCAATTTCACCCAATGGCTCGCGGTGCACTTCTCTAAGGTCGGCGTCCGCGTCAACGCGCTCGCGCCCGGATTTTTTCTCACGGACCAGAACCGTACCTTGTTGACCAGGCCGGACGGGTCGCCGACGCCGCGTGCCAGCACCATCATTTCGCACACGCCCATGGGCAAGTTTGGCGTGCCCGAGGACCTGGTCGGCGCCTTGCTGTGGCTGACCTCCGCCGAAGCCTCCGGTTTCGTGACCGGGGTGGTCATCCCGATTGACGGCGGGTTCGCCGCGTTCAGCGGGGTCTAGACTGGCACGGAACCGGTTGGACGAGGCATCGTGGGAGCGGCGGTGGGGCCAAATGGTTGTTTCCCTGCACCGCAGTTCCGATTATACTTCTGCAGCCAATTTTTTAAATTAGCAAATAAAGCAAACACAATTATATGGAACCACAAGCTGACATCGCATTGATCGGTCTGGCCGTCATGGGCCAGAATCTCATTTTGAACATGAACGACCACGGCTTCACCGTCGTGGCCTACAACCGCACCGTCGCAAAGGTGGACCATTTCCTCGCCAACGAAGCCAAGGGCACCAAGGTCCTCGGCGCGCATTCGATCCAGGAAATGGTCGCCCAGCTCAAGAAGCCGCGCCGCGTGATGCTGCTGGTCAAGGCCGGCAAGGCGGTGGACGAATTCATCGAGCATCTTCTCCCGCAGCTCGAAGCCGGCGACATCATCATTGACGGCGGCAACTCGCTGTTCGAGGACACCAACCGCCGCACGAAATACGTCGAGAGCAAGGGGTTGCTTTACATCGGCACCGGCGTGAGCGGCGGCGAGGAAGGCGCGCGCCACGGCCCGAGCATCATGCCCGGCGGCTCGCCCGCCGCGTGGCCGCACGTCAAAGACATTTTCCAGGGCGTCGCCGCGAAGGTGGAAGACGGCGCGCCCTGCTGCGACTGGGTGGGCGAAGACGGCGCGGGCCATTACGTGAAGATGGTCCACAACGGCATCGAATACGGCGACATGCAGTTGATTTGCGAGGCCTACAACATCATGAAGAACGGCCTGGGCATGACCGCGCCGGAAATGCACGAGGTTTTCGCCGAATGGAACAAGGGCGAACTGGACTCCTATCTCATCGAAATCACCCGCGACATCCTGGCTTACAAGGACACCGACGGCGCGCCGCTCGTGGACAAGATTCTCGACACCGCCGGCCAGAAGGGCACCGGCAAATGGACGGTCGATCGCCTCGCAGGACCTCGGCATTCCCATCACGCTGATTGCCGAGGCGGTTTATTCCCGCTGCGTTTCGGCGTTGAAGGACGAGCGCGTGAAGGCGGCGAAGAAATTGAAAGGCCCGCGCCCGGCGCTCACGAGCATCAAAGGCGACCGAAGAAGAAGGAGTTCATCGACGACATCCGCGACGCGCTTTACGCCTCGAAAATCATCAGCTACGCGCAGGGCTACATGCTCATGCGCGCGGCGGCCAAGGAATACAACTGGAACCTGAACTACGGCGGCATCGCGCTCATGTGGCGCGGCGGCTGCATCATCCGTCGCGCTTCCTCGGCAAGATCAAGGAAGCCTTCGACAACAATCCGAAGCTGACGAACCTGCTGCTCGACGATTATTTCCGGGGCGAGATCAAGCGACTGCCAGAAGGGCTGGCGCAACGTCGTGGCCGCGGCGGCCAAGAAGGGCATCCCGGTGCCGGCGTTCAGCACCGCGCTGGCGTTTTACGATCAGCTACCGCAGCGCGGTCTGCCGGCGAACTTGTTGCAGGCGCAGCGCGATTATTTCGGCGCGCACACCTACGAGCGCGTGGACAAGCCGCGCGGCGAATTCTTCCACACCAACTGGACCGGCCGCGGCGGCACCACCGGCTCAGCACCTACACGGTGTAAATGGTAGGGCCGACGCTGCTGGTCGGCCGGACGCCGTAGCGCGGCGTCCCTGCCAAGAACTTCAGGCGCGGGCTTCGGCCCGCGCTTTTTGTTTGGGAGGGAAAATCACAAACTCCGACGAATCGCGAGCAAGCTACACGAATGTTACAATAAATGTAACAGCTGTTACATTTATTGTAACGTGGAAACGAATAGATTTACACTGAAGAACGCTGATTCAACTCGGCTTCCTCACCGAGTTGAAACCCATCAACTTCTCCCAGTTGATTGAGCCGCCGTTCTCACAAAACCTTTCATGAGTTCCCGGGTTAAGCAATTGATGCGGTTTTTTCCTCAACCTCGGCCGGATCGAGCTTGGGCGCGAGCAAATGGGCGCAAAGCAAGGTAATCAAATAGGTCACCCCGGCGACGATGAAGATGGGGACGTAGTTGCCGGTTTCACCACGCGCGATGGCGGCCTGGCGCATCTGCCCAACCCAGGTGAAGAGCAGAATGCCCGCCGCCGATCCGGCAAATCCGCCCAATCCGGTCACCGAACCCACCACGCGGCGGGGGAACATGTCGCCGGCCAGGCTCATGACGTTGCACGACCACGCCTGATGCGCCGAGCAGGCCAGGGCGATCAATCCCACTGCCACCCATTGCGAATTGGTGAAGGCGGCATAAATCACCGGCACAATCGCCGAAGCACAGATGAGCATGGTGATTTTGCGGGCTTTGTTGAGCGACCAACCCCGCCTCATGAAATAGCCGGAAAGCCAGCCGCCGCCGACGCCGGTAAACGTGGCCGCCACATAAATCAGCGCAACGGGCAGACTGCGGGATTTCAGATTCAGGCCAAACCGGTCGGCGAAAAATAGCGGCGCGCCGAACAAATAGAACCACCAGAAACAATCGGTCAGTTTGACGGCGGCAAACGCCCACATCTGCCGGTGCGGAAGCAGTTTGCCCCAGGGAATCTTGACAGTCGGTTCGGGTGGATCGCTGTTGATGAGGGCCAGTTCTTCCGCTGAAACCTTCGGATGGTCCTCGGGTTTGCCATAAATCATCAGCCACGCGATGATCCAGCCGAGGTCAAAAATGCCGGTGATTAGAAAGGCGCCGCGCCAGCCCAGCGTATGGCCCATGATCGTGATGTTGGCCATGAACGGCATCAGCAACGGCAGGCAGAAGGGCACGATGATGCTGCCGATGTTTGAACCGGAATTCAGAAGAGGCGAAGGACAAGGCGCGTTCGCGCTTGGGAAACCATTCGGCATTCGCCTTGTTCGCCGCCGGGAAATTGCCGCCCTCGCCCAGCCCAGCAGGATGCGGCAGATGAAAAAGCCGGCGACCGTGCTGACCAGGGAATGGCTCATGGCGGCCAGTCCCCAGAAAATGCAGAGCCAGGGTGAATCCCCAACGCAATCCCATCACATCCATCAGCCGGCCGGCGAGGATGTTGCTGACGGCGTAGGCGGCCTGGAAGACCACCTGCATGTACCAGTACTGGTCCTGGGTCCAGCCGATTTTGGTCTGAAGCTCGGGCGCCAGATTGGCGAAGACGCCCCGGTCCATGTAATTGGCCGTGGTGACCCAGAACAGAAGTCCGCAGATGGTCCAGCGATATTTGCTCAAAGCGGGCGCGGTTGAATTGGGAGAATTCATAAAACAGAAATCTTGATGTAAAATGACCGGTGCATCAAGCGTTGAAATCAGCCGGAAGAATTGTAGGCGACGACGTGAGGAGTCTCTGACTTTCGGCGAATCCGAAGAAATTTAAGATTCGCTATCTCGTCTCCTGCAATAAAAAACCCGTTGAAGGCAATCGCTTCAACGGGTTTTGATCGGGCGAAATATTACAGGTCGGTAATGGGTTTGTGCCGTGGTACCAGTAATTTCATCCCGCCCCAGGCGATGAGATAGCTCAAGGCGCAGACGATAAACATAACGAGATAGGCCGTTTGCGGATTCTCCTTGAAAGCATCGGTAAGCCCGCCAGCAAGTTGCTGGACAACCACGCCGCCTAGACCGCCAGCCATGGCGCCAATGCCGGTGACCGAGCCGACGGTCTTTTTCGGAAACATGTCGGAAACCGTCGTAAAAAGGTTTGCCGACCACGCCTGATGCGCGGCAGCGCCGATGCAAATCGTCGCGACGGCCAGCGCGGCAGCCCATTTCCCGAACTCGATCCACGTTGCCAAAATACTGCGTTGCCAAAACGGTCAGCGGCGCCACGGCGATGAGGAACATCGCCAGCATGCGGGCCTTATAAACCGCCATGCCCTTTTTGATGAGCGTCATAGGAATGCTACCGCCATAAACGCTGCCGATGATGGAGATGCCATAGACGATGAACGTCGGCATCATGACCTGTTCATGGGTCATGCCAAATTGCTTGTTCAAATAATCCGGCAGCCAGAAAAGGTAGAACCACCAGATGCCGTCCGTGAGGAATTTACCCCAGAAGAACGACCAGGTCTGCCGATACCCTAGCAATCCCGTGCTGCCTTTGCCGCCGAATTTATTCGAATCGGAACTGCCTTTGAAGAATCCCAAAATGACGAGCGATATCAAGGTTCCGACCACCGGCAGGAGATTGAGCAACACCAGCCAGCCGGTCTTTTCAAGGTCATGCCATCTTTTTATTTGCAGCGCAATCGCTACCCAAGACACGACGATCAGCCAGGTAATGCGAAATGACAGAATGGAGATGACGGCGTTGGGAGCGACAAAGATGCTTGCGACGATATGTTTCAAGCCGCCTCCGGGAACATAAAGATGCGCGCCGGGAGCAGCAATCAGGCTGGTCATCAAATAGACGAACAGGGTCAAAATGCCGATGAGAATCATCGTGCCCCAAAAAGCGCCGCGCGGAATCCGGCCGCTGAAGGAAAAGAGTTTTCCCATGATGCCTTTGGCCGGTTTTTCCTCGGCGACGGAATCGTCCTTGTCGCTGTGAATGTAATCAAATTCAGCCTTGGAAAGCCGTTTTTGCCGGGCGGGAATTTCATAAAGCCAGAACCAGAAAATCAGCCAGAGGAATCCCGCCACGCCGGTGAGGATGAAGGCCATTTTCCATCCGCGCTCGTCGCCAAAATAAACCAGGCACCAGGGAACGAACAGCGCGGCGACCATCGCGCCGAAATTGGAGCCGCTGTTAAAAATGCCCGTGGCCAAGGCGCGTTCGCGTTTGGGAAACCATTCCGCGACGGTCTTGATGGAGGCTGGGAAATTTCCGCCCTCGCCGACGGCAAACGCACTGCGGATCAGAATGTGCATCGTCACCAATCGTCCGACGAACGCGTTGGTAATCTCGAACAGCGACCAGACAATGAGCGAGAGCGCCAAACCGATTTTTGTCCCGATTTTATCAATCACCCAGCCAGCGATGATTGTCATGCCGGCGTAAAACGCGGTGAAAAAGGAAGTCAGATTCGCAAAGTCCGTGTTCGACCAGCCGAAGCCGCCTCTCGAAATTGCGCGGGGGTAGGCGTCATCCAATAGCAACCGGTTAAGGTGGGGGAGCGCGTCTCCCTGGGGATTAAGAGCAAGCAGTTTCTGCGTTTCCGGGCGCAATGTCACGCCGGCAAAACGCTTGGCATCATAAATTGACTGGCCGCAAATGAGGGTGTTAAGGCTCTGTATTAGATTCGTTTGCAGCGGAAGGGGGTCAGCGGCTGAATAATTTTCCAGAGCGGCCAGTGTCGCAGCCGACAAGTTGGTTTTGATGTAAGCGGAGACTGCATCTGTTGACTGGTTCAGTTTGCCAGCAAAAATCCTCAGATTTAAATCCCCCGCAGCAAACGTTGAGAAACTCGCACTCAATTCCACCGGCGCGCAGAAGATCGGATCCTTCAAATAACTGATGACCTGGCGGTCCAGGTAGTTGAAGGTGGTGGCAAAAAACAACAGGCCGCAGATGACCCAGCGATAACGACTCGAAACGGGTGCGGATTGGCTTGTGGAATTCATAGAGAACAAGTTTTTATCTGGAAATGGCCCGCACTTCAAGCATTGAAATCCGGCTGTCAAAACTCTTTAGAAATGTCCCCTGGTTAACTCACGAGAGAATGTCCCCTTTGTTGGTTGTTGTTCCTTGCACTCTTTCCCCGGCTGGGGTTGCGGGACGCAGGGAGGCCGGAGCGTAGCGGAGGCCGACCGGAGGCCCGCAACCCCAGCCGCTCCGCCCGCCTGCTCGCCTTGACCCCACGCCAATACTTCCGCCCCACACCCATCCCAAACTGCCGCCACAGATGATTCGCCGCCGGCGGCAGTGCCTCGCGCCGGACCTTCACCAGCTTGGCTTTCACTCGCCGGGGCCGCCCGGGCAGAGGGCGCCACTTCAGTTTCCCGCCCCGATACACCAACTGCACCCGCCCATCCCGCAGCGTCCGCACGATCACCTTGCGCCGCACCAGACTCAACGCCTCATGTTGCCGGTCCAGTTGATACCACTGCCCCGCACAAGCCACCGTCCAGTCGCCTTGCACCACCCGCTCCTCCTCCCAGCTCAACACTTCGTCCAACTCCCGGGGCACCGCCCGATGCACGTCGGTGGAACTGGCCGCCTCCACGTTGAACTTCCGGTTGAACGCCGACAGATATGTCTCCGCCAGAAAGCCGTTGGCGCTTTCCAGATCGCTGATCCCCGCCAGGCGCATTGCTTTGACCAGCCGGTCCTGGAGCACGCCGTTCATCCGTTCCACCCGCCCTTTGGCTTGCGGGCTGTTGGCCAGAATCAGTTCCACCGCCAGTGTTTCCATCGCCCGCCCAAACTGCGTTTGCGGTTCCTGGCCCGCCAGTTGTTCGGCCACGCTGCCCAACCCTTCGCACCGGTAAATGCTGTCCCGATCCACATACAGACTGGCGGGCAATCCGTGGCGGCGCACCCAACCCGCGAACACGTCATAGCTGGCACGCGTCGTCTCTTCCTCGAAAAACTGCGCCCACAACCGCCCCGTCGCATCGTCCACCATCACCATCAGCACGCACTTGGCCCGCCGCCCTTCGAACCAGTCGTGGTGCGAACCATCCAGTTGCACCATCGCTCCCAGGCACGGCTTGCGCTCCCGCCACTGCCGATGCTTTTGCCGCCGCCGGCGCACCGGGTGCTTGCCCTCCGCCAGCCGCCAGCGCCGCAACGTCTCGTGATCCACCACCAGTCCTTCCTTCGCCAGTTGCTCGGCCATCAGCGTCGGGCCGAAGTCGGCGTAACGTTCCTCGGCATAGCGCGCCAGCGCCACCGCTCGCAGTTGGGGCGGCTTGCGCCGCGCGCTGGGTTGACCGCGCAGCCGATGCACCAAGCCCGCGTCGCCCTCGTCCTGATAGCGTCGCCAGACCCGCTTGCTCTGGCGGTAACACACTCCCATCAGTTCGCCCGCCTGCACCAGCGTCAGTTCCTGCCGCTTTACGCCCGTCATGATCGTCAGCCGATCCCGTTCCTTCCGACTCATTGTTAATGTCTCCATGTTGTGGCCGGGGTTGCTACCGCAACCCCGGCCAAAAGGGGACATTCTTATCGAGTTATCATGGGGACATTCTCATGGAGTTCCGACAGCATTGAAATCCCGCTTTACAAGCCGGCGGCATTGGTGTAATGCTCCCCTCACTATGTGGAAAAAAATCCTGCCAGTCCTATCGGTGTTGTTGCTGACCGGTTGCGCCGGGATGTTCACGCGTTTGACGCCGTTGCAGCAGCCGCGCAATGCCAACAACCTGTACCCGGTTGAAGTCGCTTTCAATTCCCAGCAACAGTCGCTGCGTTGGGAGACCATTCAACCGTTCGTCATCGCCAACGGCCAGTTGTATCCCCTGCGCCAGGTGCCGCTGGTCAAAAATCGTTGGGAAGGCTTCGTGCCGGTGCCGCCCGGAGTCAACTCCGTGGATTACCGGTTCAAATTCGACTACAAATTCAACGCCGTCGGCTCGGGGCCCAAACCCGCCAGTGAACTTTCGCCGATTTATAAGCTGACCATTGTTGACCAGTAGCCACAGCGGGAGATCACGCGAAGTTCAAAAAGATTGAAAGCGCGGACAGCAGGTCCGCGCTTTTTTATTTGAACGGTGGAGCAATCAAAAGGCCCATCACAATTACCAGAGATTTTTAACAAAATGGGCAGGGCGGCGCCATGTGCCGCCAGGCTGCTGGCCGCGCAGCAATACGGGCCTGCCGTTGTCAATGTCTTGGGCGGAGCAGAATGGCTTTTTTCTCCGTGCCTTCCACCTCGGCGCTGTGGGTTTCCACGTCGGGATCATCTTTTAGCGCCTGGTGCACCACCCGCCGGTCGAACGCCGTCATGGGTTCCAGTTCCACCGTGTCACCCCAACGCCGGACTTTCTCGGCGGCATCCTTGGCTTTCTTTACCAGGGCTTCGCGCGCCTGGGCGCGGTAACCGCCCACGTCCACCATCACCTTGGGCGCGCTGGCATCCTGTTGAAACAGCAGCCGGTTGGTGATGTATTGCAGGTCGGAAAGCGTCTG
Source organism: uncultured Verrucomicrobiae bacterium (assembly GCA_963789055.1). GTDB lineage: Bacteria > Verrucomicrobiota > Verrucomicrobiia > Limisphaerales > UBA11358 > UBA11358. Next base: position 367,335 of record CAWBJE010000001.1, read on the forward strand.
TCCCTGACGGCCGATGAGCCGGCCGGCGTCGTCGGTCTTCACGTCGAGCAAAACACCTTCCTCCAGCTTGTGATCCTCGACCATGGTTTGAAAGCCGAGCAGGGCGAGAATTTTTTCCAGTGTTTCTTTCGGTTGGGCGGGCATGGGCTGGTTAAATAAGTAATTGGTTAAACAGGTAACGGGTTAAATCGGTGGTCAGTCAAATGTAAAATCCAGTTACTCATTTAACCAATCACGAATTATTAACCTCATTTTTTCTTTTTTGACGCCGGCGTCAAGACAGAAGCGGGAGCCGGTGCCGCCGCCTGTTTCATTCTGGTAAGCTTCGTTTGCACGATGGTCAACACGTTGTTGACCGTCCAGTACAGCGCCAGGCCGGAGGAATAATTGTAGAGGAACACCAGGAACATCAGCGGCATGTACCGCATGATTTTGGCTTGCGTGGGGTCCATGCCCGGTGACGGCGGCTGCAGATGGGACTGCCATAACATGGCTCCGCCCATCAGCAGCGGCAGCAGATTGAACGGGAGGCCGGCCGGCGTGCTGATTAAGGGAATAAACGTCAGCCTGGGAATCATGAACAGCGTGTCCGGCTTCGACAGGTCGGCAATCCACAGAAAATGAGCGCCGCGTAATTCAATCGCGCTGCGGATCATCGTAAAGAAGCCGATGAACACGGGCATTTGAATGGCCATCGGCAGACAGCCGCTCATCGGACTGACCTTGTGCTTTTTCCAAAGCTCCATCTGTTTCTGCATGTATTTCTGCTGGTCGTCCTTGTATTTTTCCTTGAGCGCCGCCATTTCCGGCGCGAGCGCCTGCATCCGTTTCATTGAACGCGTGTTCGCCGCCGTCAGCGGCCAGAACACCGCCTTGATGATCACCGTGATCAACACAATCACCCAGCCGTAGCCCAACGTCGTTACGTCGTGCAGCCAGTTCATCGCCAGCAGCAGTGCCTTGGCGAAAAACCCCCAGATTTTTCCGAATTGCATCACCAGATCGGCCTGGTTTTGAAACTGATCACCGATGCGGGCCAGCAGGCGATATTCCTTCGGTCCGGCAAAGAAAACGATTTGCCGTTCGACCGTTTGGTGCGCCGCCAGTGTGGCCGTGGGATAGACAAACGCCGCTTGGATTCCCTCCGGCGGCGGCGCGCCCGGAATGGGCTCGACATCCGGGAACAGGGGCAGGGTCACCAGCCGGGCAACGAGTTGCGCCGCCGGCTCCTTGGGCATGGCCATCAGTGCAAAAAACTGGTTGTGCACTGCCGCCCAGACGACATCGTTCGAACCTGCCACAAATTCCGTCTTTGGCGCTCCCCGGAACCAACCACTGGCAAAAGAACCCAACGACCGGTCCTGAACCCGCGCGCCATTAAACCACATTGCTCCCTCGTTTATGCTGACGCTCGTGTCATCCGGGCCCATGGGCGTGGCCGTGCCGATGACCCATTCCTGCGCGGGCAGCTCGCATGGTTTATCCGAAATGTTTTCCAGCCGCACAGTCACGTTCACCAGATAATTTGAGCTGAGCTGGAACTCCTTCACGAGCCGCAGACCGTTCGTCAGGGATATTTCCGCGCGCACGCCATCGGCGGTTGAAGTGAGGGTAAAATTGCCGTCGCCGATCGGGCCGGTGCTTCCCAAAATCGTCAGCACCGGCAGCGGAGCGCGCATGTTCAAAGTGGCCACCCCCTCCCGGTTCACCTTCCTTTTCCAGCGCGGCGAAATGGTTTCGGGATAATCCAGCAATTCCACCGATTTCAATCCGCCGCCGCGCGAGGTGAACGTGTATCGCGCCCGACCGTGGTTGGTAACCACGAGAGTTTCCGGCGCGTTGGTGTCAAAAATCGGGAATGCCGGGGCGACGATTGTACTTGCCGGGGCGACTGCCGCATTCGAACCGGTGGTCGCCGGCTGGCTTTGCGCCCGGGCCAGTTGATTGGTCGCGGCGTAGCGCGCCTGCTGCACCGCATTCTTGTTTTGCTCGACAAACCACCAGCCGAGCAAAATTGCGCAGAGCGTGACAACAATAATTCCGGTTCGATCCATGCGTATTTAAACTCCGAACTCCGAACTCCCGCCTTCGCCTTCGGCTCCAGCGCGGCGCGTCTCAATACCGGCCGCGTCGTAGCGCCGCGCAGACGGGCGAACTCCGAACTCTTTCCGCGGCACCGGGTCATGGCCGCAGTGGCCCCACGGGTGACAACGGCAAATCCGCTTCACCGCCAGCCACCCGCCCGCCAGCGCGCCGCGTGTCCGGATGGCGTCCAGCGCGTATTGCGAACACGTCGGGGTGAACCGGCAGCCGCCGGTGGAACCGAATAAAAACGTCTGCAAAGGGGAAACCGTGAGTTGATAAACGCGAATGGCCAGCGTTAAAAGGCGAATGACGAATGACGAATGACGAATGGAATCGCGGGCGTTGGCACGCCATTCGTTCCCGCTCTGCGGGATCATTTGAAATTTTTCAATCATTCGGATTTCAGAATTCGTCATTTCGTCAGTCCCGCTCGGTTCAGCGCCGCGATAAAATCCCTCTCCACCTCGGCGAATTTTTTTCCGGCAATCGAATTGCGCGCCACCAGCACCAATTCGACCGGTTGGGACAACTCATGCTGGTGTTGCCGGAAACTTTCGCGGAGCAACCGCCGGGCGCGGCTGCGGGCGACCGCATTGCCGATGCGCCGGCTCGTGACCACGCCCAGTTTCGGCGCCGTGCCGTCTGGCAGGCGGTGCCAGTTGGCGATGAGACAGCCGAGGGCCAGCCGCTCGCCCAGTTGCCGCACCCGGGTGAAATCCCGGTTCTGACCGAGCCGCGAAGCGCGGCCCAGGCGCAGGCGCTTTGGGTCTGGCGTCCGGGGTCTGGCGTCTGGGGACGAGTCAGACATAAGCGGTTCAAACCGGCGTCAGGCGTTTGCGCCCTTCGCGGCGGCGGTTGCGCAGTGTGGCGCGACCGCTCTTGGTGGATTTGCGGGCAAGAAACCCGTGCTGCCGTTTGCGGCGGATTTTCGACGGTTGATACTGGCGTTTCATAAATTGTTCAGCGTCCTTCCGGCGGAAAAACCGGAGCGTGCGAGGATAGCCATGAAACGCCTTGTGTCAAGGCACGTGTGCGCGGTTATCCTTTTCAACATGAAAATGCAGGCGATGATGCAACGTTGTCGGAAATTCAAACGCTCCCGGGGCATGTGGCATGACCACACCAGCCGGAAGTTGGCTTTCGAGCGAATGCAAGTTTGTCATTCGTTTTTGATTACCCTTCCGCTGAAGCAATAGTTTGGTGTTCTTCATTCATCCCAGGCATCGGCGCCCGCCAAAGGGCAACGAGCTTCCCCGGCCCAACCCGGGTTTTCGGGTTTATCCTTTACCGGCACAGAAGGCGTTGGGTATTTTTCACCAAGAATGGGCCAAATGTTCGATTCAAAGAAAGAAGTTGCGCCCAAACGTGACGTTCAATGGACAAGCTACGCCAGCTTTGGCCTGGTTTGTGCCCTGGTAATCGTCCTTTTGGCTTGGGGTGCTGAACCCGCCTTCAGGAGGCCGGAACATCTCCGTGCGGAAGATTCCTGCTATAATCTCCTGGTGCAGGGTTTTCGCGCCGGGCAACTCAACCTTAAGCAGGAAGCGCCACCTGGACTCGTCCAACTGGCCGATCCCTACAATCCCGCACTCAACGCTCCCTATCAAAAAGATGTGGAGGACATGAGTTATTACCAGGGGAAGTTATACCTGTATTTTGGAGTGACGCCGGCTGTGGTACTGTTCTGGCCGTATGTAGCCCTGACCAGCCATTATCTTTCAGACAAGGCTGCCGTCGTAATTTTTTTTGCGTTGGGCTTTTTGGCGGCGGCGGGATTATTACGTGCGGTCTGGCGTCGGTACTTTCGGGAAATAAACCTTTGGGTGCCGGCGGCGGGCCTGCTCGCGCTGGGCCTGGCCCTGGTTGCGCTGATATTTGTAGCGTTGTGGTGTTCTGTTTATGAAGTGGCAGCGAGTTGTGGATTTGCGTTCACCATGCTGGCGTTGGCGGGAATCTGGTGTGTGTTGCATGAGCCGAAACGGCAAGTTCTGTGGCTGCTGATGGCCAGTCTGGCGTATGGCTTGGCGATCGGGTCGCGCCCGTCATTGTTGTTTGGAGGAATCATCCTTTTGCTGCCGGTGATTCGGGCATGGTGTGCGGCAACAGAACCAAGTGCATGCCGGCGGGCGGTGTGGTTGTTGGCGGCGGCGGTGTGGCCGATCATGCTGATTGGGTTGGGGCTGATGCTGTACAATTTCCTGCGTTTCGACAACCCGTTGGAATTTGGCTGGCACTATCAGTTGAATGGAGCCTGCAAGCAGACTGCCACCCAGCAATTCAGTCCGAGCTACCTCTGGTTCAACTTGCGGTACTATTTTTGGGAACCGATGCGCTGGAGTGGTCATTTCCCTTTTGTAAAAACTGTCCCTCTGTTGTCTTGCCCATCGGGTTACTTTGGGGTGGGAGAATCTTACGGTGGGATCATGCTGAGCAACTATCCGCTGGTGGGGTTGGTCCTGGCCGCACCGTTAGTGTGGCGAGGCAGGGTAAGGGAAGAGGCTTCGGTCTTACGGTGGTTTGTGGCGGCGGTTGTATTGCAATTCATGGTTTGTGCGTCAACCCTTTGTTTTTTCTTTGCGGCCTACAGCCGCTATGGATTGGATTTTTTGCCAGCCCTGCTGCTGCTGTCGCTCCTGGGCATTCTGGGTTTGGAGCGGGCGCTGGGGAGTTCGCCGGGCTGGCGGCGCATGGCCCGTTGGGGTTGGGGTCTGCTGCTGGCCTGGTCGGTTGTCATTAACCTGTTGTTGGTGGTGGAAGCTCATGCAAAGGTCAGCTATCACGCAGGTCTTTCTTTTGTCGGTCAAGGTCGGGCGGAGGAGGCGGTAAAACATTTTCAAAAGGCCCTGGCCCTTGAGCCTGAATCCGCGGCGTTCCACAGCGGTCTCGGTAATGCTTACTACCATATGAACCGACTGGATGAAGCCATTACTCAAACCCAAAAAGCCTTGGAAATTAATCCGAACTTTGCCGAAGCCCATAACAATCTGGGTTTATACCTGTTCCAAAAGGGCCGGGTTAACGAGGCGATCGCTCATTACCAGAGAGCTTTGGAAATCAGCCCGGACTTTGCTGACGCCCATAACAATCTGGGTCAAATTCTTCTTCCAGTCAGGCCGGGTTAACGAGGCGATTGCCCATTTCCAAAGGGCTTTGGAAATCAGACCGAACTTTGCCGAAGCCCATAACAATCTGGGTCAAAGTCTTTTCCAGTCAGGCCGGGTCAACGAGGCGATTGCCCATTTGCAAAGAGCTGTGGAAATCAGACCGGACTTTGCCGAAGCCCATAACAATCTGGGTTTATACCTGTTCCAAAAGGGCCGGGTGAACGAGGCGATCGCTCATTACCAGAGAGCTTTGGAACTCAAACCGAACTTTGCCGACGCCCATAACAATCTCGGTTATAGCCTCCTCCAGTCAGGCCGGGTGAACGAGGCGATTGCCCATTTCCAAAGGGCTTTGGAAATCAGACCGGACTTTGCCGAAGCCCATAACAATCTGGGTCAAAGCCTCTTCCAGTCAGGCCGGGTGAACGAGGCGATTGCCCATTTCCAACGGGCTTTGGAACTCAAACCGGACTATGCCGAAGCCCATAACAATCTCGGTTGTAGCCTCTTCCGGGCAGGCCGGGTTGACGAGGCGATTACCCATTTCCAAAGAGCTTTGGAACTCAAACCCGACTATGCCGAAGCCCGTAAAAATCTGGATTATGTTCTTCGCCAAACGGGGCGTTGATCGCCGTGTGGAACATGGCGGAATTTCAGAAAGAAGTGAACAATGGATTTTTAGGGTAACATTGTCTATAATTCCCATTGGTTTTTATCAGACCCATTCCCCCTGCCGTTCCGTTGATGAGTGAAAAGCCTACACCGGCAAGGCGCGCTCTTGACTAAGCCAGCCAAAGCCGGGTTTTCGGGTTTATACTTTACCGTCACAGGAGGCAGCGGGTATTTTTCACCAAGAATGGGCCAAATGTTCGATTCGAAGAAGGAAGTCGCGCCCAAACGCGACGTTCAATGGACAAACTGCGCCGGCTTTGGCCTGGTTTGTATCCTGGTAATCGTCATTTTTACATGGGGTACTGAACCCGCCTTCAGGGCGCCGGAACATCCCAATACGGCAGACTCCTACTATAATCTCCTGGTGCAGGGTTTTCGCGCCGGGCAACTCAATGTGAAACGAGAAGCGCCACCCGGACTCGCCCAACTTGCCGATCCCTACGATCCCGCACTCAACGCCCCCTATCAACTGGATGCGGGGGACCTGAGTTATTACCAGGGGAAGTTATACCTCTATTTTGGCGTTACACCCGCTGTGGTGCTGTTCTGGCCGTATGTGGCCCTGACCGGCCATTATCTCTCCGACAAGGCTGCCGTCGTAATCTTTTTTGCATTGGGCTTCCTGACGGCGGCGGGATTATTACGTGCGGTCTGGCGGCGGTACTTTCCAGAGGTAAACAGTTGGGTGCCGGCGGCGGGGATACTCGCGCTGGGCCTAGCCTTGAGTGCGCTGATCATGGTCTCGTTGTGGTGTGCTGTTTATGAAGTGGCGGTGAGTTGCGGTTTTGCGTTCACGATGCTGGCGTTGGCGGGGATTTGGGGTGCGTTACAGGGGACGAAACGGCGGGTGGCTTGGCTGCTTTTGGCCAGTCTGGCGTATGGGTTGGCGATCGGGGCGCGGCCGTCATTGTTGTTTGGGGGAATCATCCTTTTGCTGCCGGTGATTCAGGCCTGGCGTGCGGCAACTGAATCAAATTCCCGTCGGCGGGCGGTGTGGTTGTTGTTGGCGGCGGTGGGACCGATCCTGTTGGTGGGCTTGGGGTTGATGCTGTACAATTTCCTGCGTTTCGACAACCCGTTGGAATTTGGCTGGCACTATCAGTTGAATGGAAACTGTAAGCAGACTGCCACCCAGCAATTCAGTCTGCGTTTTCTGTGGGTCAATTTGCGGTATTATTTTTGGGAACCGGTGCGTTGGGGGGGGCATTTCCCTTTTGTGAAAACGGTTGTCCTGCCGTCGTCCTGGCCATCGGGTTACATTGGGGTGGGGGAATCTTACGGTGGGATCATCCTGAGCAACTGTCCGCTGGTGGGGTTGGTCCTGGCCGCCCTGTTAGCCTGGCGAGGCCGGTCAAGGGAAGAGGTTTCGGTCTTACGGTGGTTTCTGGCGGCGGTGTTTTTGCTTTTTGTGGCTGGAGCGTCGGTTGTATGTCTCTTTCAATTAGCCAACAGCCGCTATGGGTTCGATTTTTTGCCAGCGCTGCTGTTGCTGTCGCTCTTGGGCATTCTGGGTTTGGAGCGGGCGCTGGTGAGTTCACCGGTCTGGCGGCGGATGGCCCGCTGGGGTTGGAGCCTGCTGCTGGTCTATTCGGTGGTCATTAACCTGTTGGTGATGGTGGAAGCTCATGCGCGGGCCAACTTTTTTGTGGGTAATATTCTTGTCCATCTAGGGCGGGCGAAGGAGTCATTTAAATTTTTTCAAAAGGCGCTGGCCCTTGAGCCTGAATCCGCGGTTTTCCACGGCGGTTTGGGCAGTGCTTACTACCAGATGAACCGACTGGATGAAGCCATTACTCAATACCAAAAAGTTCTGGAAATTGATCCGAACTTTGCCGACGCGCATAACAATCTGGGTTTATACCTTTTCCAAAAAGGACGGGTGAACGAGGCGATCGCCCATTTCCAACGAGCTTTGGAAATCAGCCCGAACTTTACCGACGCCCAAAACAATCTCGGTTATAGCCTCCTCCAGTCAGGCCGGGTGAACGAGGCGATTGCCCATTTCCAAAGAGCTTTGGTAATCAGACCGGACTTTGCCGAAGCCCATAACAATCTGGGGCAAAGTTTCTTCCAGTCAGGCCGGGTGAACGAGGCGATCGCCCATTTCCAAAGAGCTTTGGAACTCAAACCCGACTATGCCGAAGCCCATAACAATCTCGGTTGTAGCCTCTTCCGGGCAGGCCGGGTTGACGAGGCGATTACCCATTTCCAAAGAGCTTTGGAACTCAAACCCGACTATGCCGAAGCCCGTAAAAATCTGGATTATGTTCTTCACCAAACGGGCCGGTTGAACGAGGCAACGGTTCATTAGCGAAAGGCCGTTGAACACCAACCGCAATTCACCACTGGGCGAATCGTCTGACAAAAACCTTCAACGATTTCTTCAATAACCGAGCAGTAAAACTCAAACCGATCATTTCACGTTCAATTCCCGCTGGATGCCGAATTTTTCGATGCGTTTGCGCAGAGTCGCGCGGGTGATGCCCAGCAGCTTCGCGGCGTGGACCTGGTTGTTATTTGCTTCCTTGAGTGCCTGAATCACCAGTTCGCGCTCGACGGCGGGAATCACCTTCAGTTTCGGGTCGCGCCTCGCCCACTGGAACAATTGCCGGGCAAGCGCGGCGGCGTCCGTGATGGCAGCTTCGCCAGCGGTCGTCAATGATGGTGCGCCGCCACTGCCTTGTCCGGTAATTTCCGGCGGCAGATCGCTCAGGAGAATGGCATCGCTCTTGGCCATGACGTGGGCTCGGCGGATGGCGTTCTCCAATTCGCGCACGTTGCCCGGCCAGTGATATTTTTCGAGCGCCTTGATGACGCTGGAGGCGATGGATTTCGGTTTGCGCTGCTGTTCCCGCGCGAGTTTTTCGAGAAAATAATTCACCAGCAGCGGAATATCGTCGAGCCGTTCGCGCAGTGGGGGGATGTGGATGCGCACGACATTGAGCCGGTAAAACAAATCCTCCCGGAACTGCCGCGCGGCCACGGCGGCTTCGAGCGGCTTGTTCGTGGCGGCAATGATGCGCACGTCCACCTGAATCGGCTGATTGCCGCCGACGCGTTCAAAGGTGCCGCTTTGCAGCACGCGCAGGATTTTCGTCTGTGTCGCGGGCGTCATGTCCCCGATTTCGTCCAGGAAAATCGTGCCGTGGTTGCATTGCTCGAATTTGCCGATGCGTTGCACGGTGGCGCCGGTGAACGCGCCTCGCTCATGGCCAAAGAGTTCGCTTTCGAGCAATTGTTCGGGAATGGCGGCGCAATTGACCGCCAGAAATGGCTGGGTGCTGCGGTTGCTGTGATGGTAAATCGCACGGGCGACGAGTTCCTTGCCCGTGCCGCTTTCGCCGGTGATGAGCGCGGTGGCGTCGCTGACAGCCACCTGGCCGATGAGTTTGAAAACCTGCTGCATCGGCTCGCTGCGGCCGACCACGCCGAGTTCATAATCCTCGGATTCCAGCAGCGGTTCGTAGGAGACAACCTGCTGCATATCGCGCGCGGCCTTCAGGGCGTTGGCGACGATTTCCTTGAGCTTCGGCGCATCGAACGGCTTGAGCAGATAATCGTAGGCGCCCAGTTTCATCGCCTCGATGGCCGTCTGTGTCGTGCCGTAGGCGGTCATCAAAATGACGAGGAGCTTGGGGTTGGCGGCGCGGATGCGGCGGAGCGTTTCGAGGCCGCTGATGCCGCCCATGCGGATGTCCATGAGCACCAGGTCGGGCTTGAATTTGGGAATGACCCTCAGCCCTTCCTCGCCGCTCGACGCCGTGGCCAACTCGATGTCCGGTGAACTGAAAGTCCGCTGGAACGAATACCGCACGTCTTCCTCGTCGTCAATCAGCAGCAGCTTGCTCATTTTGATTGGCCTGAACATAGCCAATTTTCAGGAAACGCACAGCGAATTTTGCGGGATTCGCTGTTTGACCTCGCCCGACACATCCCCTAAACTCACTCTTCCATTTCGCTATGAAAATTGTCGTTTGTGACCCTGTTTCACCCAAAGGCATCGCGCTGTTGCAGCAGCGGCCTGAATTTCAAGTTACCGTGCTGCCCAAACGGTTGGCGGAGGCCGAACTGCTGCCGGTCGTCGCCGACGCCGTGGCGCTGGTGGTCCGTTCCGAAACCAAGGTGACGCGCAAGGTCATCGAAGCCGCGCCGAAATTACGCGTGGTCGGTCGCGCCGGCGTGGGAGTGGACAATGTGGACATTGAGGCCGCCACGCAACACGGTACGGTGGTGATGAACACACCGGGCGGCAACACCGTGACCACCGCCGAATTGAGTTTTGCCATGCTGCTTTCGCTGGCGCGCAAAGTGCCGCAGGCGCATGCTTCGATGGTCGCCGGCAAATGGGACCGCAAACTTTTTCAGGGCACCGAACTCATGGGCAAAACCCTGGGCGTGCTTGGCATGGGCCGCATCGGCACGGAAGTCGCCAAACGCGCCATCGCCTTCGGCATGCATGTCATCGCCTACGACCCGTATCTCACCGAGGACCGCGCCAAAGCCATCGGCGCCGAATTTGCCGACAGCGTGGACGAAATTTATCGCGCGGCGGACTTCATCACCGTGCACATGCCGGTCACGCCCGAAACCCGGCACATGCTCAACGCGGCGGCGTTCGCCAAGATGAAGCCGGGGGTGAAAATCGTGAATTGCGCCCGCGGCGAAATCATCGTCGAAGCGGATTTGATTGCCGCTTTGGAATCCAACAAAGTCGCCGGCGCGGCGCTGGACGTTTACGCCACCGAACCGCTGCCCGCCGATCATCCGTACCGCAAGCAGCCGAATTTGATTTTGACGCCGCACCTGGGCGCCAGCACGAACGAGGCGCAGGAAAAATGCGGCATTGAAGTTGCCGAAGTCATCGCCGGGTATCTGCTCACCGGCGAAGTCCGCAACGCGGTGAATCTGCCTTACCTGGACGCGAAGACCTACGAGCTGGTGAAGCCTTACCTGCCGCTGGGCGAAGCGTTGGGCAAATTGCTGGCCCAGCTCGCGCCGGCGGGCGCCGACCGCATCTACATCACCTATGGCGGCCATGCCAAGAAGTTGCCGAATGTGGACCCGGTCACGCGCGCCATTCTGCGCGGCTTTTTGGAAGGCAGCGCGGTCAAGGACGTGAATAACGTCAACGTCCGTTCCGCCGCCGCGAGCATCGGCATCAACGTCGAGGAAAAGAAGTCCGACGAACCGGTTACCTTCAATGAATGGCTGCACGTGCAGGTTTTCAGCAACGGGAAGAAACTGATCTCGGCAGGCGGAACGTTTTTCGGCTCGCCAAACAATCCCCGCATTGTGCGGCTGTTCAGCACCCCGGTGGAAATTCCCATTGGCGGCACGTTGCTGCTGTTGAACAACAAAGACCGGCCCGGCATCGTCGGGCATCTCGGCACGCTGCTCGGCAAACACAAAGTCAACATCGCCAACATGAGCCTGACGCGCGACACTGCGGGCGGGCTGGCGTTGACGGTGTTGAACCTGGATAGCGCGCCGCCGCCGGCGGTCCTCGACGAGCTCCAGAAAGACCCTGACATCAGCAATGTGAAAGTGGTAAAATTATAAAATGTTAAATCGAAGGAACGAAAAATGAACAAGCAAATGAAACTGATTTTCCCTCTGCTGCTCGCCGTGGCCGGTTTTGCGTTGCCGCGTGCCAATGCGGCTTCAGTCGGCGCCACCAACACCTCGTCATCCGCCGAGACCAAAGCCAAGTCCACCGACCAGATGGCCGCGTTATTTGGCGACCCGGTTATCGCCAAGGGCAAGGGTTTTGAAATCAAACGCAGTGAATTGGATGACGTGATGATGGGGATTAAATCCGCCATTGCCGCGCGGGGCCAGACCATTACCCCCGCGCAGCAGACGCAGATTTCAGCTCAATTACTTGTCCGATTGATCCAGGATAAACTGTTGTTGCAGAAAGCCACGGACGCGGACCGAACCAACGGCATTCAAAACACCGCCGCGCAAATGAAGGTGCTGATCGACAGGTACGGTTCACAGGAAGCACTCGAACGGCAGATAAAAGCCACCGGCCTGACGTTTGCCGATCTGCAGTCCAAGGTAAATCAGGAAAGCATCGCGCAGGCGGTAAAGACCCGGGAGTTGAACGCTGCCGCCACGGATGCCGATGTGAGGCAATATTATAACGACACCAATCATCAGTCGGACTTTGAACTGCCCGAAATGGTTCATGTCCGCAGCATTATGTTGTTGACGATTGACCCGGTTACCCATGCGCCATTGCCGGCTGACCAGCAACAGGCCAAGCGCAAACAAATTAACGACATTCTCAAACGCATCCGCGGCGGCTCGGATTTTGCGGCGTTGGCCAAACAATACACTGAAGACCCCGCCACCAAGGACAACGGCGGTGAAGTGCCGCCGCTCCCGCGGGACCAGATGAGCCCCGAGCTGGCCGCAGCCGCGTTTTCAATGACCAACAATCAGATCAGCGACGTCATCTCGACCAGTTACGGCTATTACATCATCAAGCTGCTCGATAAAACGCCGGCCAAAAAAGTGGCCCTGACGGACAAGTTGCCGGGCACCGACATGACCGTTGCCGAACGGGTCAAGGAATACCTGACACAACAAAAAATCGATAAACTTGGCCCGGCCTATTTGGAGAAGCTTGAGAAAGCCGCGGACGTGCAGATTCTGGATGCGGATTTGAAAGCGGCAGTGGCAGCGGCGACCGCCGCCAGTGCAGCGGCCGCGAAGTCTGGAAAATAACGCGGCGCAGCCGGGTATCCGTTTGCGTTATTCCGCTGGAGCATTTTGGAAAGTGTTATGAAGGCCAAACTTGGAATGATCATACTTGCCGCCGGTTGCGCCCTGCTGGCAGTTGCCTTGTTTGTGACGAAGAATACGGCGGACGAACGATTCAAAAAAGATGCCTACGCGATTCTTGATTTTTCAAATCAATTAGTCGCCGCCAGCGCCAACCTCGACGAGCTCCGGCAGGTCAATCTGATGCTGACCAATGATCTGGCCGGGAGCCGCCAGGAAACGCTGACTTTCAGCAATCAATTCGTCGAAACTTCCGGTCTGCTGACCAGCACCAAGGCATCGCTCCAAAATGCCCAGGACCAGGTCACCAGCCTGAACAGCCGGATTGCCGGTCTGGAATCGCGAAATCAGGTGCTGGATCAGCGCGCGGCCGCGCTGAGCAATGCCATTGCCAGTCTGAATGTGCAAATTGCCGACACCGAACAGAAACTCGCCGGCTCGGAAACCAACAATGCCTTTCTCGAAAGAGAATTGCAGCGCCAAACGGCCGCCAAAGCCGAGCTGGAAAGCAAGTTCAATAACCTGACTGTGGTGCGCGCCCAGGCCAAAAAATTGAAAAATGAGCTGGTGATTGCCCGCCGCCTGCAATGGATGCGCAATAGCGTCGAGGCCAGTTCACAGCAAAAGGGCGCGCAATTACTGATGCAGCGCGCGACGCCCATCCCCACGCAACCGCCGCGCTACGATTTGAACGTCGAAGTCGGTTCCGATGGTTCCATCCACGTTGTTAACCAGCCGGCCAACGCGTCCGCAACGACCACAAATGCGCCGGCGCGGTGAAAAGCTCAGTTGAAATTTCCATCCGATTTGCGCCCGGAACAGATTATTGACGAACTGCCCATGCCGACTTACGAATACATTTGCGAAAAATGCGGGCACGAGTTCGAAACCTTTCAATCCATCTCCGCCCGGCCGTTGCGGATTTGCCCGAAGGAACTTTGCGGCCGGAAAAAATGGGGCCGTGGCCGGGTCAAACGTAAAATCAGCTCGGGCGGCGGCCTGCTGTTCAAAGGCAGCGGCTTTTACGTCACCGATTACCGCAGCGAAGGCTACAAGCAGGCCGCGAAAAAAGACGCCGCGCCCGCACCTGCGACCGGCGACAAAAGCAAACCGGAAAAAAGTTCAACCAAGTCCCCTCCGATGAAAACGCCGGAACGGGCGGCCGGGAAATGATCCGGAAGTTACAGGAAGACAATGTCACGCCGTCATTTCGGCAGTATGATTTGAAAGTCCGGCGGTTCAATCGTTTGACCGTCCAAAACCTTTTTGTTCTTTGCGCGGTCATTTTTCCCTTCGTTGCCCCCGCCCAGATTGTATTTCCGGGTGCGAACATGACGCGCAGTGTTTCCGGACAGTTCATCGTCACCACCACGCCTTCGGCCCCGGCCGGGCCGCGCCTCGCGGCCAGGCCGAACATCGCTACCAACGCCGATCTTGTCCGGCTGGAACCCGCTTTGCTGGCGGTCTCCGCCGAGCGCATCAAGGACTTGCTGGATCATGAACTCAACCCCGAGTTTCGCGGAGCGAATTTGCCGCCGCCGCCTTCCGGGAAAATTTATCTCGCCCTCCGCCCGGCGCAATCAACCGATGAAATCGTCACCATCGTCTCGCGGCGTTCCTCTACCGGCTGGGATTATCAGGTCCGCCTGCCCGATGTCCTGACGCGCACCCGTTATCTGCGCGCGATGGCCGGCGTGCTGTTGCTGGACATGGCCAATCGCGGCGCCCACGAGCGTTCCGCGGAAATTCCCGCCTGGCTCACGGAGGGTTTGTCCCAGGAATTGCTCGCGACGGCCTGGCAGGAAATTGTCCTGTCGGCGCCGAACAAGGTCGTGAACGGCCTGCCGGTCAGCCGCACGATAAAAACCACCCGCGGCATGGATTCGCTGGCCGCAGCCCGGCGCGTGTTGCGGGATCAATCCGCGCTGACGTTTGAACAGTTGAGCTGGCCGACCGAGGCGCAACTGACCGGCGCGGACGGCGGCGTTTACCGCGCCAGCGCGCAATTGTTCGTCGATGAATTGCTGGACCTGAAAAACGGCCCGGCGCATTTGCGCGCCATGCTCGCGGCCTTGCCCAAATATTACAATTGGCAGGTGGCATTCCAGACGGCGTTCCGCGAAAATTTTCCACGGCCGCTGGACGTGGAAAAATGGTGGGCCGTGCAGGTGGTGGGGTTCATCGCGCGCGACCCGGGCCCGGCCTGGACGCTGGCCGTCAGCCGCGAACGGCTGGACGAAATTCTTGGTGTGCCGGTGGAAGTGCGTACGGCGTCCAACACCCTGCCCGCGCACACGGAAGTCACGCTCCAGTCGGTGCTTCGCAATTTCGACCGGGCCCGGCAGGAGTCGATTCTGCTGCCCAAATTACGCGCGCTGGAACTCGCGCAACTGCGCATGGCCCCTCCGTTCGCGTTGTTGGCCGCTGAATATCACGATGTCATTGCCGATTATCTCGGTGTGGGCCGGCGTCTTCACCGGTCGTGCGGTGGATTAAACATCCGTTTGTTTCGACATCAAATGCGATCAAGTCTGATGCCTTGACTAAACTGGATGCGCTCGACGCGCGCCGGCAGAAAATCGAATCGGCCCTCAAGCCGGGCGGCACGGCCCCATGATTTTCAAGCGCGAAAATAAAACCGACCGCTCTAGTTCTGCTTATCATGGTAAATTTGAAATGAAAGTTAAATCTATGAAAACGAACATTCTAAATTCAATTAACAAACTTGGGCTCGTTTTTTTGATGTTGATGAGCCTATTTATTTTAGGATGCAGATGCAGCGCGCCAAAACCAGCGCCCAATCCATTGGTCGGTTTTTATCATGCTGATGAGGCCAATTTGGATAAAAACAAAGCAATCACGGACGATTATAAAAGCTATTTACAAACCCTTTCGCCGGATGAAAAAAAATACGTGGGGCCGATCCTATTTTTTGAAGATGGAATGGGCCAACATGCCGTTCGGATTGAACAGACATAAATGGGACTGACTGTTGGTACCACATTCTTTTTTATGACAAGGAGAATAAGCGGACAAAGGTCGTAAAATATTATAACGGGAGATACCGGAGTTAAAAATATGAGACCTGGCAGGAAATCTTCATGATATTCAATCGCGCTTGAACGCGCCGGGGACAAAAGCGGTCAACTTGACAGGAGGCGGTTAGAACTTATAGTTCCCGTTGAAAAATGAAGGATGACAATTCACCGGCAAATGGCGGGGAGCCGCCAGCAGACCACCGACTCCATACCTTGAAGGAATTTCGCTCCGCCGGACGGGGCTTTTGGCGCGATGTTCCCGACCCCGATTGGAACGACTGGCACTGGCAGCTCCAACATCGCATCACCACCCCGGAACAGTTGCAACGTTTGATGCCCACGCTCACGCCGGAGGAATTCGCCGGCGCCAAACAGGCCAACCATAAACTCGCGCTCGCCATCACACCGTATTTTTTCAATCTCATTGACCCGCTGGACGAACATTGTCCGATCCGCCGGCAGGTGGTCCCGCGCATCGAGGAGACGCACACCGCGCCGTGGGAGATGAGCGACCCGTGCGGCGAAGATTCGCACTCGCCCGTGCCCGGCCTCGTCCATCGCTATCCCGACCGCGTGCTGTTCCTCGTCACCGACCGTTGCGCCGCGTATTGCCGCTACTGCACGCGCTCGCGGCTGGTCAGCAATGCGTCCGGTTACGATTTTCATCCCGAGTTCGACCGGCAAATCGCCTACGTCGCGCAGCACCCGGAGGTCCGGGACGTCCTGTTGAGCGGCGGCGATCCCCTGTTGCTCAGCGACGAAAAGCTCGAACAACTGTTGGGCCGGTTGCGCGCCATTCCGCACGTTGAGTTTTTGCGCATCGGTTCGCGCATTCCCACGTTCCTCCCGCAACGCATCACGCCCGAATTGTGCGCGATGCTGAAAAAATTTCATCCGCTGTTCATGAGCATTCACTCGAATCATCCGCGCGAGTTGACCACGGAAGTCCGCGACGCGCTGGGCCGCCTGGCCGACGCCGGCATTCCGCTCGGCAACCAGTCCGTCCTGCTCAAACACGTCAACGACGATGTGACGGTGATGAGGGCGCACATGCAGAAGCTGCTCCTGTGCCGCGTGAAACCGTATTACCTGTACCAGTGCGACCTGATTTCCGGCTCGGCTCATTTGCGGACCAGCGTCCGCCGGGGACTGGAAATCATGACCCAATTGCGCGGCCACACCACTGGCTACGCCGTGCCGCAATACGTCATTGACGCTCCCGGCGGCGGCGGCAAAGTGCCCCTCAACCCGGATTATGTCTTGAGCCACAACGCCGATCGCGTTGTGTTACGCAATTACGAAGGTAAAATTTTCGAATATCCCGAAGCCCCCGATGGCACGCCCTGCTGCCAGCCGCCAAAAGAAATTGAAGAACCGGAATTGGTTTGATTCGAATAATCGGCTCTTTGCCTGAATCCGCGTTTCCGGATCATAAGGCCGGGCTTGACATTGTCGGCAGATTTGTTAACCCCCTAAATCGTGCGGGTTTCGCGTCTCACTGAAACACGCAAAGTCGTACCCCAGGCAAACTCCGATCTCGACGGGAAGAAGGAATGGTTCAGAGGAGATGCCTTGTGGCGGCGAAAATCGGATGCATTTACGATTTAAAACATAAGACCAACCAAAACCAAGAAAGGAACTAATATGAAATTCAAAACCATAAGTGCCGGCGTGATTATGTGTGCACTGGCCGTCATGTTGAACGGATGCAACAAGAAAGCAACCACAACGTCCACTCCGACCGAAACCCAGAAATCCGCGCCCGTGACGACCACCGAGGCTCAACCAGCCCCCGCTGCACCTGCCGCACCTGCGGCACCTGCGGCCCCCGCCGCACCTGCCGCACCGGCCCCCGAAAGCGCACCGGCCCCGGCAGCCGCGCCGGCAACCCCGGCAGTAGCGCCGGCGACGGCGACCGCCGCTTCAACCGCGGACACCGTGACGGCCCAGGCCCAGACCTTGATCGACAAGGCGAAAAGTCTCGTGGACGCCAAAAAATATCAGGACGCGCTGAACACCCTCAATCAACTGACCGGCATGACATTGACGGCGGACCAGCAAAAGATGGTGGACGACCTGAAGACGCAGATTCAAAACCCGATGTCGAATTCAGCGGTGTCCAACACCGTCAACAGCGTAGGCGGCCTTTTAGGCAAGTAAGTGCCAAACCTGGCGGTCCCCAAGCTTGGGATTATTTGCACCGACGAGAAGATAAATTCAGGGACGTTCGGGGCTTGCGGCGGGGAATGCCGGCTGCAATCCTTGTGACTTAAAGGCGGCAACCGGATGGCAACAGGTTACCGGTATGTGGCGCCGCGATTAAACCCGTGGCGGGCGTGTCGTCTGCATATGAATTAACAACACACAACGGTTATCTATGCAAAATTCTGCAACCTCCTCCCATCGCTGGCGTTTCTTTCGTGCCGGCGGGTTCAATCAGGTCGTTCTCAACTCGGGAGCGGACCTCCTCAACCTCGACCAACTCGACCAGAAACTCTGGGTTGCCTTGGCCTGCCCCACCACCGGCGTCGAGTTCGATAAAACCACGCTCGCTCTGATTGACACGGACAAGGACGGTCGCATCCGCGTGCCGGAACTGATTGCTGCCGTCAAATGGGCCGGGAGTCTGCTCAAGAATCCGGATGACCTGCTCAAAGGCAGCGTTACCTTGCGTCCGGCGGCAATCAACGACGCCAACCCGGAAGGCAAGCTGATTGCCAATTTTGCCCGGCAGGTGTTGGGCAAGGGAGACAATGATGAAATTACCATTGACGAAGCCGCCGCCGCGGCCCAGACCTTCGCCGCCAAGCCATTCAATGGCGACGGCATAATACCCGCCGATTCTGCCGGCGACGATGCCACCAAAGCTGTCATCGGCGATATCATCACCTGCCTCGGCGCGGACACCGATGTCAGTGGCAAACCGGGCGTGAGCCAGGCCAAAGTGGACCGGTTTTTCACCGATGCCGTGGCCTACTCCGACTGGTGGAAAAAGGCCGAAGGCGATGCCGCCGTGTTGCCGCTGGGCGTGAATACCGAAGCCGCCTCCGGTGCCGTCAAAGCCGTCAAAGCCAAGGTGGACGACTATTTTGCGCGCGGACGGCTGGCCGCCTTCGATCCGCGCTCCGTCAGCGCACTGAACCGTGACGAGAAGGACTACGCCGCCTTGAGCGCCAAAGACCTGACCAGCACGCACGCCGACATCGCCAGCCTCCCGCTGGCGCAGGTCGGAGCCACCACGCCGCTGCCGCTCACACAAGGCATCAACCCCGCGTGGGCCAGCGCCATTGCCTCGTTGCAAACCAATGCCATCGTGCCGTTGCTCGGCGCCCGAACCGTGCTGACCGAGGCGGATTGGAATGCGCTGCTCGGCAAACTCGCCGCGTTCGATGCCTGGAACGCCGGCAAAACCGGCGGCACGGTTGAAAAAATCGGCTTGAAACGCACGCGGGAAATTCTCGCCACCAAAGCCAAGGACACCTTGACGGCGCTCATCGGCAAAGACAAGAACGAAGAAGGTTACGCCCAGGCTGTGATCGGCTTGCACCGCCTGATTCACTATCATCGCAATCTGGCCAAGCTTTGCCGCAACTTCGTCAACTTTGCCGATTTTTACGGCCGGAAGGAAAAAGCCATCTTCCAGGCCGGCACGCTTTATCTCGACCAGCGCAGTTGCGATCTCTGCGTCACGGTGGATGACGCGGGTAAACACGCCGCCATGGCGGGTATGGCCGGCACTTATCTCGCCTACTGCGATTGTGTGCGCAAAGGCAGTGGGGAAAAGTTGTCCATCGTTGCTGCATTCACCGGTGGTGACGCCGACAATCTCATGGTGGGCCGCAACGGGATCTTTTACGACCGCAAAGGCCGCGACTGGGATGCCACCATCACCAAGATCGTGGACAACCCCATCAGCATCCGGCAAGCATTCTGGTCGCCTTACAAAAAACTGGTGCGCATAATCGAGGAACGCGCCGCCAAACAGGCCGCCGCCGCGGAGGCCGATGCTAATGTGCAATTGACTGCTGTTGCCAATGCACCCCTTGCCCCGGCGGCTCCCGCCGCGCCCGCCACGCCGGCCAAACCCGCATTTGATCCCAGCGTCATCGCGTTGTTGAGCTTGGCCATCGGCACCTTGGCGGCCGCGTTTGCCGGCCTCCTGGGTTTCCTTAAAGGTTTCGAAGCCTGGCAGGTGCCGCTGGTCATCGCCGGCATCATGCTGGTCGTTTCCGCGCCATCCATGGCCATTGCCTGGCTTAAATTGCGCAAGCGCAACCTCGGCCCGATCCTCGACGCCAACGGCTGGGCGGTGAACGCCAAGGCCAAAATGAATGTGCCGTTCGGCGGCGCATTGACCGGGGTGGCCGCGCTGCCGCCGGGAGCCACCTTCAGCGCGGCGGATGCCTATGCCGAGAAACCTTCCATCTGGCCCAAGCTGCTTCTCTTTGCTTTTGTCATCTGGTTCATCTGGGCATTCTTGAACGACAGCCGGGGCCGGCTCTGGCGTTGGACTGAAGGGAGCGACAACCTTGCTGCGATTCATAAGATGGCCACAGTTCCCGCCGTCGTGCAGAAAGCCCTGGATGAACAGGCCGGCAAGAAAAATGTCACCGGACAAAATAATCCATCAGGCGAAACGAGCAGTTCCGCGGCGGCCTCCACGGCACCGACAATGCCGGCCGCACCATCGACTCCCGCCGCTCCGGCCAAACCATAAGTCATTACCTTCAATTCCCGGCCCGGATGTTCTCATCCGGGCTTTTTTATTTTTCGCCGCTGTGCAAAAATCATTTTGATGCCACGCGAAAGCACCAAAGCCAAAGCCGCACGCTTGAAGAAAATCATTGCCGCGCTCGACCAGACTTATCCTGAGGCGCATTGCGAGTTGCATCACACCGACCCGCTCCAGTTGCTCGTTGCCACCATCCTGTCCGCCCAATGTACCGATAAACGCGTCAACCTCGTCACAACGGAACTGTTCAAAAAATACCGCTCGGCGGCCGATTATGCAGACGCCTTTCTGGCCGAACTGGAGCAAGGCATCAAATCCACCGGCTTTTTCCGCAACAAAGCCAGAAACATCCAAGCCGCCTGCCGCAAACTGGTCGAGCACCACAGCGGAAAAGTCCCGCAAACGATGGAGGAACTGACGCAACTGCCGGGTGTCGGCCGCAAGACGGCCAACGTCGTCCTTGGCAACGCCTTCAGCATCAACGTGGGCGTGGTCGTGGACACCCACGTCGCCCGGCTGTCGCAGCGGCTCGGTTTGACGAAGCATAAAGCCCCGGAAAAGATCGAAAAGGAATTGATGGCGCTGGTGCCGCGGAAGCAATGGGCGCTGTTCAGTCACTGGCTCATCTGGCATGGCCGCCGCCGCTGTTTCGCGCGCAAGCCGGATTGCGCCAATTGTGAGATTAGAACGCTGTGCCCCAAAATCGGGGTGAAGTAGGAGCCGACGTGAGGAGGCTCATTTAAAATTGCGGGCTGGTTAATCAAGTTTGAGACTCGTTACCTCGTCTCCTACAATCGGCCCGTGAATTCGTGGTATATGCTCAACTCCGGCAAATGTGATGCCGCCTTCAACATGGCGCTGGACGAGGCGTTGCTCGAAGCCGCAGCGCGGCTCGGCCGGCCTGTCCTGCGGTTTTACGGTTGGACGGAGCCAGCGGCCACGTTCGGGTATTTCCAGAAATACGCCGACGTGGAGCGCGCCACGCCGCAGCGTCCGCTCATTCGCCGTCCCACCGGCGGCGGCATTGTGCCGCACGATGCCGACTGGACTTACAGCCTGGTGTTTCCGCCGGGTCACGAATGGCACGCGCTCAAAGCCGAAGCCAGCTACCGCCGCGTCCATGAATGGATTCAATTCGCCTTTGCCAAACTGAACGTCGCCACGGAACTGGCGCCGCACTCTCAAAAATCCGCAATCCGCAATCCGCAATCCGCAATTGGCTGCTTCGCCGGTTATGAAAAATTCGATTTACTCTGGCGCGGCAGAAAAATCGCCGGTGCGGCGCAGCGGCGGAACAAATTCGGCCTGCTGATTCAAGGCTCAGTCCAGCCGCCGGAATCGCTGGCACGGACCGATTGGGAACAGGCGATGAGCAAAGTCGCGCGCGCTAAATGGACCGTGAAGTGGTCGGATTTCGCGCCGGACGCTGCGCTGCGGGAACGCGCGGAATTTTTGACCGCGCAAAAATATTCCCGGCCGGCCTATAACTCCAAACGTTGAACTTTTTCGTCTGAGGCATTTACAAAATTCCGGCGGCATGCGATGATGCGTTCGAGCAGTCAGAGAGGGCAAATCACGCTGTCTGTCTCAGAAACGTTGTGAAAACTGTCGTATCTTGTATCGCGGTATTGCTTCTTTCCGCCACCTTGTCCGGCGCGACACTGCTGTTGGATGAAACCTTCCCTTATTCCGATGGTGCTCTGGTGACGGTGAGCACCAATCTATGGGCGCATCACAGCGGCACGGCGAATGAAGTATTGGTCACCTCAGGCCGGGTGTATTTGAGCGACGCCAATACTGAAGATGTCAACCGGCCAATCCCCGGCCAGCCCTACGCCTCCACCGGGTCCACCAACGTGTTCTACACCAGTTTCACGGTGCGGTTCAGTTCGCTGCCCACCAGTGGCGGCACTTACTTCGCGCATTTCAAGGATTCGGGCACCACGTTCCGGGCGCGCATCTGGGCGCTGACCAGCGGTGCCTCGTCGGGCAAATTCCGGCTCGGGATTTCTTCGGCCAGCAGCTCGGCAGCCACTGTCACGAACCTCACGGATTTAAGTCTCACCACCAATTACACCGTCGTGACCCGCTTCGTGAACAGCAATGCGGTCGCCACCTGCCAGCTTTGGATCGATCCGACCAACGAGACCGACCCCAGCGTTTCGTTCACCGAGAGCACGTCGGGCATGACCGTGGTCAGCTATGCGCTCCGGGAGAATACCGGTGAAGGAGCGTTAAGCCTGGACAATCTGCGGGTCGGCACGACGTTTGCCGATGTTTATAACGGCAATTTTGGACAGCCGCCGGCCATCACCTCTCAGTCACCAAATCAAGCGGTAACGAACGGCAACAGTGTTACCATCGGTGTAACCGCCACCGGGACATTACCGCTTGGTTTTCAGTGGCAATGCAATGGCACGAACCTGCCGGGAGCGACCAGTTCCAATCTCACGTTGACGGGGGTGACGTTCGCCCAGTCCGGCTTTTATACCTGCATGGTCACCAATGCTGCCAGTTCGGTGGTGAGCGACCCGATCAGCTTGAACGTCTGGAGCGCCGCAACGCCGGCGCTGACATACCTCACCTATAACTGTAATGGCAACGGTCTGACCAATTGGGGCACGAATGTCCAGCACGTGCTGGCCATTGGCCGCCAGGTGATGTATCTCAAACCGGACATCATCACGTTCCAGGAAATTCCGGTCACCAACAATTGCACGGCGCAGATGTGGGATTTCGTCACGGCCTTCTGTCCGGGATATTACCTCGTGACCAACTCATTAAGTGACGGGTACATCCATAGCGTCATTCTGAGCCGTTATCCCATCCTCTCCTCCGTCAGCCGGCTGCACGCGTCCGACCTCACGCCTTACGGTTACAGCGGGTCGGGTTTCACGCGCGATTTATTTGAGGCGCAAATTTCCGTTCCGGGTTTCCCCCAGCCGTTGCACGTATTTACCGTTCATTTAAAAGCGGACCAGGACGCCGATTCGTCGGCCAAACGGGCGGCGGAAGCGGGCGCCGTTTCCAATTTCTTCGCCACGGTCTATCTCGCCACCAGCAATCCGCCGCCGTACATCCTGAGCGGCGACATGAATGAAGACATTCTCCGGCCACCGGCAAGTAATCCGCAGACCATCCAGCGACTTGTCAGTACACCGACCGGCTTGCAACTGACCACCCCCCTCAATCCTTACACTGCCAGCGAGCTGACCATTTCCATCCGGGACGGCTTGGACGGCCGATACGATTACATCATGCCGTGTATGACGTTCTTTACCAACATCGTCAGCAGCCAGGTTTTCCGGACTGATTTGCTGACGCCCCTGCCTCCCAATTTGTTCAGCTACGACGATAACACGGCTTCCGATCACCTGCCGGTGTTCATGGTTTTTGCCAATCCATTCAACACGCCGTTCCAGTTGCTCTCGATAGGCTGGACAAACCAGGTCGTCACGCTGAAATGGGAAACCGCCGCCGGTCGCCAATATCATTTGGAAATGTCTTCCGATCTGGCTAACTGGACGCCGTTGGCCTCCAATCTTGCGGCGACGGACACCAATTACACTTTCACGACCAATTTGCCGGAAGCGGTCAAATTCTTCCGCGCTTATCGCGAGCCGTAATCGTCGTTTCAAGGAATCCAGACCAGGTCCGGATTATTGGTGATGCCCTTGCCGGTGTGAAAATTCCAATACTCGGTGTTGCGAAACCGCGCGACGTGGCCGTCCAGAAAGACAAATTGCGCACCTTGATTGTGCAGATTGGAGTGGACGTTGTTCCATTGGGCAACTCCGGCTATGCCTCCATTGTCGAACAGCCAGACGGTGACCGAGGCGCGCGGAATGGATCCAAGCCGGATCTGGTTACCCGTCCCATCGCCGTTTATGTTCTTGTTGAGGCAATAATGAAACAATTCATGACCGTTGCTGCGACGCGGATTCGAAGGACAAATCCAAATGGAGTGGCCGGGGTCAATGTGGACGTTTGTGTGCCAAGGCATTTCCTTGTAAGGAGGCAAACCCAAAGTACGAGGCAGGTCAACATACCAGCCGGCATTTGTGGAACTGCCATCGAAGGCACCGTCCTGGGGAAGATAATCACCATTATTCGCAGCAAACAACTGCGTCGCCAGCCCCCATTGCCTCAGATTACACCGGCAAGTCATCGCCTGCGCCGAGGCCTTGACGCGGCTGAGTGCGGACAAAACCAGCGCAGCAAGAATGGCAATGATACTCATGGCCACCAGCAATTCGACCAGTGTGAATGCGCGTGAAGCCCTCATCGAACCTGACCTTCTGCGAATAAGCATGGCTTACCATAGATGGGGAACGGTTGCCAAACATTTTTTCACGGATTTTGACCACGAAATCAAAACCTGCTGGCCCGACGCAGGATAAGGCCGGCCTCCAATTCCATTATTGCGTCCGGCCGAATTTTTTCTCCAGCTCGCGGTAATTCATTTCAATCAGCGTCGGGCGCCCGTGCGGGCAGGTGTAGGGCATCGCGCAGCGGCGCAGGTCTTCGACGAGGTTCTCCAGTTCCTTGCCTTGCAGCGGGTCATTGGCTTTCACCGCGTGGCGGCAGACGGTCTTGGCAATGGTGTGCTCGCCCAGCCGCGCCAGGTTCACCTCGCGGCCCGCCGCCTTCAATTCGTCCACGAGGTCGAGCACAAACCGGCGCGCATCGGCGGCCTTGACGAACGGCGGCAGCGCATCGAGCAGGAACGTGCGCTCGCCGAATTCGCTCAACCCCACCCCCAGCCGGGTGAGCACGGCCAGTTGCTCGCGCAAAAAATTCGCATCCCGCGCCGGCAATTCCACGGTCTCCGGCAACAACAGCTTTTGCGACGGCGCCGTACCGCTTTGTTCCAGCCGGTTCAGCATTTGCTCGAACAATATCCGTTCATGCGCGGCGTGCTGGTCGAGCAGGACGAGGCCGCGGTCGGATTCCAATAACGCGTAAAGTTTGCCGATGACACCAACCAGCCGGAGCGGGACGTTGAGCAACGGCGTCGGTGATTGCGGATTGCGGACACCGACTTCCGTCGCGTGCTCGCGATTTATCGGAGTTGCGGATTGCGGATCTGGTTCGGGCGAAGGTTGTGGAATTTCCGGGTGTCGATTTGTGACTGGCGATAGTGGTTCAGTTGTGGCCGATGGCGGCGGGGCGCCCGTCTTCGCCTCGCTTTGAGGGCGGCGCGAACCCCATTTTCAAGGGTGGTTGCTGGGCGGTCGGCTTCAGCGGCTTGGTGGTGGGTTTCAACTTTTCCGGAAATTGCGGCAGTGCAGGAGTCGATGGCTGCTCTATTTGCCTGACGGTTTCGACTTTGGGCTTTGGACTTCCGCCTTCGCTCGGCTTCGGCGCGACAGGCTGGATTGTGGGCTGTGGACCGGGACTTTGGACTCTCCCGCATGAAATGCCAGGAGTGTTTCCTGCACCGCCTGGGCGACGTATTTTCGGATTTCAAATTCCCGATGGAATTTCACTTCCCGCTTGGCCGGGTGAATGTTCACGTCCACGGCGGCAGGGTCAATTTCCAGAAACAGGCAGCAGACCGGGTACCGGCCCTTCATCAGCGCGGTGTGATAACCTTCGAGCAGCGCGTAATTGAGTCCGCGGTTCTCGACCGGCCGGCGATTGACGAACAGGTGCTGGCCTTCGCGCGTCGCGCGCGACACCCCGGGCGCGCCGATGAAACCCCAAACTCGCAAAGTTGAGGGTTGAGCCGTCTCCGCTTCGCTTCGCCGCGCCAAGGGGTTGAGGGTTGAGGGCGAAGGGCCGGCGGTTTCAAAAACGTCGGTTTCTTCCGGCGGGGTGGAATCGTCCAGCGCGGCGGAGAAATTCACCGGCAACAGTTTTTCGTCGCCGAGCAGCGAGCGCAGCCGTTCGCGCAAGGCTTCCAGCCGGCTGGAAACCGCCGCCCCAGACTTCTGCGCGGGCAATTGCCACACCAGCCGTCCGTCCTTCTGGAATGTGAACGCGACTTCGGGATACGCCAGCGCCGCGAGCGTGAAATAATGCTGGATGTGCGCCGCCTCGGTTTCCTCCGTGCGCAGAAATTTCCGGCGCGCGGGCAGGTTGAAAAAAAGCTGCCGCACCTCGACGCTCGTGCCGGGCGCGCTGCCGGCGGCCTTGACTTCGACAATTTTTCCGCCGTTGACGACGACCTGCGTGCCTTCGGGCGAACCGCCTTCGCGTTCGCGCGTGGTGAGCGTGAAACGGCTGACGCTGGCGATGCTGGGCAGGGCTTCGCCGCGAAAACCCATCGTCGGCAATCGCCGCCAGGTCCTCGGCCTTCCGGATTTTGCTCGTCGCATGGCGTTCGAGGCAAAGCAACGCGTCGTCCCGGCTCATGCCGGTGCCGTCGTCGGTCACCCGGACGAGGCTGCGTCCGCCGGCCTGGATTTCCAGCGTCACGCGCGCGGCCTGCGGCGTCGAGCGCATTTTCCACCAGCTCCTTCACGACGCTCGCCGGCCGCTCAATCACTTCGCCGGCGGCGATTTGATTGGCGACTTGCTCGGACAGCAGGTGGATGCGGTTCATGTACCGGGAAGCGTGAAACGTGAAACGTGATTTGTAAAGTGCGCGCTTGCAGGAAATGGCGAACCCGCCCCGCGTTGTCTCACGGCAGCGGCAGGGCAAACGCAAACATGCGCGCCATGTCCGGCTTCATGGCGCACCCAGATGCGGCCCCGGTGGTCTTCGATGATTTTTTTGCAGATGGAGAGGCCGAGACCCCCGCCGTGGGGCTTGCCGGCCGTGGCCAGAACGGCAAACAGGGTGTCGGCCGTTTCCGGCGTGATGCCGGGAGCGATGTCCTCAATTTCGGTGACGATTTCCTTTTGGTCGCTGTGAAAGCGCAGGCAAATCGTGCCGCCATCAGGCATCCGGTCGGTGGCATGATGAATGAGGTTGGAGAAAACGCGGCTGAGGCGGCGCGGATTGAACGGGACGAGAACGCCGGGCGGTTCGTTCTGCATCTCGATGTGCGCATCCTTGAGTTCCGCTTCGGTGCGAAGGTTGCCGATCAAATCGAGAACAAAGGTGCGGAAATTGGCGGGCTTGATTTCCAGGTCCGCCGGTTTGTCCTCCGTGAAGATGAGGATGTCGCCGACCATGTCGCTGATGCGCTCGACCTGTTTGCGGATGCGGATCTGGGCGCGGGTGCGTGCTTCCGGGGACATCCGGGCCGGTCAAGCATCTCGGCGGAAAGGCCGATGATGCTGAGCGGATTTTTCAGGTCATGGATAATGGAACGGGCAAGCTTGCCGACCACGGCCAGGCGTTCGGCCTGGACCACTTCGCGGAGGTAGAGATGGGTGAATTCGCGGAGACGGTTGCTGATGAGTTGCAGCAGGTCAAACGCCAGCGCGGGCGTGCGCTGGATGAATGAAAGAATTTCGCCGCGCGGCAGGAAATAAACGTCCGTATCCTTGATCGCCGTGGCGGTGGCCGAGCGCGGGCGATGTTCGATCATGGCCATTTCGCCGAAAATTTCCCCGGGACCAAGCCGGGAAAAGACGCGCCGTTCACTGGCGCCGACGGCGCTGGAGATTTCCACCAGGCCATCCTTGACGAAATACACGCCGTCACCGAGGTCATCTTCATGGAACATTTCGCTGTCGGCGGCAAAATGACGTTCCTGGACGATGGTGCGCAACATCTGCAATTCGTTGCGGCCCAGATTGCGAAGTAAGGCAATGGATTCCAGTGTGACCACCGGCGTGTTTTATACCAGTTTCGGTCCGGAATTGCACATTTTTTATCGAGAACTTCGGTAAACGCCAAAGGAATCAAACGCCGCCCCTCCCCAATTCGGTTTAGGAATAATTTTGGCGTTACAAAGCCAAGATATGCTTAGAAAGGCAGCATGGCTGTGAATGGTAACTTATTGACAAAACGTTACAAAAGCGTCACAATGCATTATTCGGGTGGCAGTACGTTTCTTCAGCGGGGTTCCCCACCCCCACCTCCTTGGCGTCTGCTGCCCGGATTTTTATTTTTGAATGTCACTTGACGCTCTCCTGCAGCATCTTTTAGCTTGAAAAACCCCATTGCGGGGGCGTAGCTCAATTGGTTAGAGCGCTGCCCTGTCACGGCAGAGGTTACGGGTTCGAGCCCCGCCGCTCCCGCCATTTTCATAATTATGACCACTGGTGACAAGTGGTGTCGTGGCGAGACTTTCGTTAATGGTTGCAATGGTTTTATTCGATTTTCCCCCGCCATTCGTTGTGACAGCCGATGACCCGTTTTGACTGACTGCGACCAATTCGTGTGAGGCTCCTTGTGAGGCTTGTTCCGCATAGTTTGGCAACGCATCAAACGCCGCCCAAGTGCCAAGCAGGTTTTCATCGGTATAAATTTTATCTGTCAGCCGCCGGTCACTATGTCGCATAAGCGTCATCGCCACCCGGCTTGCCACTCCCCCGCGCGCCAAATTGGTTCCGAACGTATGACGCAGCGAATGAAAAACCGCTTTGCGTCCAAGCGTGTCCTGGAGCGGAATGCCGGCTTTGATTAAATCCCTGCGAAATCGCTCAATTCGCGGAATACGCTTAAAGACCAATTTATCATCCAACACCCCGTTGCCTTTTAAATCCCGCAATGCTGCCGCCAATTCAGGGTGCAAACGCATATCGGCTGATTTGCCATTCTTGGTGGTTGAAGCCCGAATTTTTACGAACGGAGTGACCGCATCCAAGCGCAAATCACCCCATTTGAGCGCCGCCAGTTCCGAACTCCGAAGACCAGTATGAACAGCCATCAAATAGACCGGCTTGCGTTCGCCTGCCACGGCCAGCAGGCGCAGCATTTCATCATCGCTTAATGCCCGCCGTTCCTCGGCTTTGCCTTCTTTTGTTTTTGCCTTTTCCACCGACCGCAGGGGATTAGAGCCGGCGCGACCGAGTTTTATCAGCCAGTTGAAAAAACACCTGGCTGCCTCCAAATAATCGTTCGCGGTTTTATCTTTTAATTCCCGATGGTCCCGCAGCCATGCTTGAAATGAATCTGCCGTTGCGTCCTTCGCCAATTTCCAACCGCACTCCGTAATCAATCGGCTCACACGAAATTCGATATTCGCCAGATATTTGTCGGATTTCCCACGACGACGCATATCGCCGAGGAAATCATTCAAATGATCCGACAAACTGCGTTGCGCCGCTTCTCTTGCTGCCTTTGGCAAAATTAATCCATCCCGCTCGTGAAGTTTTTCTTCCCGCAATTTGTCCCGGCGTTTCTCCGCACATCGCTTGTCAGACGTTTCGAGTGAAACATCCACAATTTTTTTGTCCTCGGATTGCTGGCGAAACTTCCAACGCCAAATCCGCGAATCCTTTGGCTTGTAAATAAAATCAATCATATCGTGTCCTTTTAATTTGCCCTGGGTTGACTCAATCGTTGAAAATAAACTCTGACCTGGCTTTCCAGCATCCCCACCGCACGGCCAATCCGCCGTAATGGTGGTAACTCGCCGTTCTCTGCCTTCCGTCTCACCGTGCGCTTGCATACGCCAAAAATCTGTTCCAGCTCGGGCAGACGTATCAGCCGGTCATCGAATTTGTTCTCTGTGTTCATGTCACGCCTTCCACTTCCAGGTCTTCTCTTTCTTATCCCATTCCATTCCCTTTTCCAGCCGCTTCCGATAAAACTCAGCTTTCTTGCCGGATGCCATCGCGGCCATTGCTTCTGCCAGCAGCAAAAACATATCCTGTTGCCGGTTCTCCGTATTGAGCGCCTCCTCATACCTGACCTTCCGGTTGCCTTTGTCCTTCGGGTCAGTCTCCGCGAAGTCGAGGGCTTCCTTGGCCTCCTTTTCAGTTTTTGGCTCATCCTCCGCCGCCATTGGCATCAGCCGTTTACTTACTCTCAAGGGCGTCTCATCCGGTTCGTCCACATAACCCGCCCGGCGTTTCATTTCTGCCGCCCACGCTTTGCATTCGCTCACTGACAGCACGATGTAGGGGCGCAACTTCACTTTGCGTTTGGTGCCGAAGAACGTGCTTTCGATGCGGGTGATGTAAAAGAAGAACGCGGTCAGTTTGCCTTCCTTGATGCGTTTGTGAACCGCCGCCCGTTGGACGGGCACGAACATGGTGACGCCAGCGGGTGAAATTCCGACATCCCCTTTGTAATGCTCGCCGAGGTCTTCAATCCATTGGCCGCATTCCGCGTGGGTTCCCTCCCGGCGGTAGGCGCGCGTGCCGGGCGTTGGCTCGCCGGCAATCTTGCGCAAATCTTTCGGCACCTCGATGAACGGGAATTGAATAAACGGCATATTTCCAATATGGTATTGCATTGGATACAATTGTCAACTACAAATCGTCGGGTGAATTAGCTGCTCTTGGTGGCATGTCAAATGCTCATTATTGCGCGCAGTGTTTCGTGGGGTTTTGCGAAACGAGATTGGGTTTAACATTCAAAGAATGATGGGGTTGTGAGAAAACTTGTTTTGATTCTTAACGGACCTTCCGGGTTGTGCGACAGGCAGGCTTGTCCCGAATTGTGTCTTCAATGTCCATTTCTCCCCGCCTCGGCGCTGGCCGCGCTGGGCGGTTTGAGCCTGCTGCTGTTCCGCCGCCGGAGATAATTTGCCGATAAACTGAATTCCCCACTCAACAAACAAAACGCATGAAAACCAACCTCCTTAAACTCACCTGCGGCCTCGCCCTGCTGGGCGCGGCGGCAACGGCGCAAGCGCAATACACTTACACGACCTTGGATGACCCGCTTGGCGTCAATGGAACCATTGCGATAGGCATTTCCGGCAACAACGTCGTGGGAACCTATGTTGATAGCTCTGGCAATAATAATGGTTTTCTCTACAATGGCAGCACTTGGACGACCTTGAATTACCCAGGTGCTGTTGGAACCGATGTGGCTGGCATTTCCGGCAACAACATCGTGGGAAGCTATACTGACAGCTCTGGTAATGTGACTGGTTTTCTCTACAATGGCAGCACTTGGACAACGTTGAATTACCCAGGTACCGTCGGAAGCTATTACAATATAACTGAGGTCAATGGCGTTTCTGATAATAACATTGTGGGAATGTATGAAATCGGCAGTAGTGTTTATGGTTATCTCTACAATGGCAGTACTTATTCAACCTTGAATAGCCCACTCGGCATCAGTGGAACCACCACGGCCAGTGGCATTTCCGGTAACAACATCGTGGGATACTATTTTGACAGCTCTGGCAATCCTAATGGTTTTCTCTACGATGGCAGTACTTGGAGGACCGTGGATGACCCACTTGGCGTCAATGGAACCCTTGCCACTGGCATTTCCGGCAACAACATCGTGGGAAACTATGCTGACAGCTCTGGCAATCCTAATGATTTTCTCTACGATGGCAGCACTTGGACGACCTTGGATGATCCGCTCGGCGTTGGAACCTTTGCGTATGGCATTGACGGCGACAACATCGTGGGATTCTATGCTGACAGCTCTGGCAATATTAATGGTTTCGAAGCTTCCATCGAGCCAGCTCCCGAACCCACCACGCTGGCGCTGGCCGGGCTGGGCGGTTTGAGCCTGCTGCTGTTCCGCCGCCGGAAATAATTCCCTCTGTTCTCACTAGCCCCCGCATCGCGCGGCTTCATGCTTGAACCGCGTGTTGATGTCCAAGTCAATCAAATCCACCGAACGGCTGATCAAATCTATGACACGCACGCCCATGCGATAGAAAACCGACGGCAGCAGGCCGGAAACCACCGGGTCGAGATCGGAAGCGGCATCCCCCGAACAATTAGCATCGAAATTGTCGCTGCGCTTCAAATCTGAAACGGCCTTATTCCTCACGTCGCACTGCTTTCAAAACATCCGCGTCCAGCACTTCAAAGGCAACGTTCTTATACCGACCGCGCAGGCCACATCGTTGCCAGGCCGCTGCAAGATGCTTTTCTAGCTGCGTCCGTTCACTCGCCGTGAGTTGCTTCCACTTTACCTCCGAAACCACTGCACTTTCGCGCCCTTGGCCGTGCCGTTCGGCACGAACAAAATCAAATTCCAAATCACCTTCCCAATAACGCGAAGCTCCGGCGTGCTGTTGGCGGCAAAAATCCTCAAACACGGTCGAAGCATGGTCATGTAGTAATTTTAATTTCTCTGCCTTGCTATAACGTTGCCAACGTGTCCGATGGGGTGAATAAACCCGGAACCAAAACCGCAACGCCGGGTCTTGAATACGATAGCGCGTTTTCTTCGTCGAACGCGGGCTTTCTCCGAACGGAATCTCCCGCGTGAGCACCGAGGCATCCAGTAACTGTTGGAGCAATCGGGACAGGTTGGTTTGCACCGTGCCCAGCCGGGCGGCCATTTCCGAAGGTTTCTCCGCACCCCGTCCGATGACTTCGAGCACCGAGACCGCATTCGCCCCGGAAATTCCTTCGTCCCGAAGAATGCGCGTCGGCTCCTGGTCCAGGTAGGGTGCAAATCCAAAGAACAGTTCATCGGCCAGGTCAATGGCGGATGCCTTTGATTCTACAAATTCCCAGTATTTGGGAATGCCGCCAACGAGTGCGAAACGTGTGAAGGACTCCATGTCGGCGGGATTGAGCAGGCACGCGGCGCAAAACGCGGCGTAACTCATGGGTTCGATATGCAGCAGCTTGCGGGCACGGCCATAGAGTGGCGCGGAACGATTCAAAAACATATCGTTCATCATCCGAGTGCTGGAACCGGACAAAATCAGCAAAAAGTGCTTGGGCTTGGCATGATCAAGCCAGCGTTGAAATACGCTCGGCAAGGATGGATCGGATGCGACCAGATATGGAAACTCGTCGAGGCAGAGAATCAATTGCTGTTTCTGCAAGGCCAGCAGTTCAAAAAGTTCCGCCCAGGATTTTGGCACGATGGCGGTCGTTAACCGGTCTTGGATGTCGCGGAAAACCTGTTCCAATTGGGTTTCTTTGGCCCCTTCGATAGCCTGGCTATACAAGCCATGACGCGGTTTCAGCCAGTGTGCCAGCAGCCGCGTCTTGCCGACGCGCCGCCGGCCAAACACCACAAGCAATCCGCCTGCGGTTGCGGCGGCCTCCAGTTCCTTCAACTCGGCAGTGCGGTTTGTAAAGGTTAATTCCATGAGCAAAACATCTTGGAAAACATGATGTCTGTCAAACATTATGTATGACAAGCATAATGTTCATGCTGATATGACAACGGTTCAAAACATCAATAATTCTGTCAGATATCTTTCCTTAACACAGCTAGAGGGGCGCGAAACACGTCGCACGTTTGCGCAAAATTAACGCAAATTTCGCGCGAACGTCTGCCAGAATTATTGTTGTAGATTCACACTGAATACCGGCAACGAATGTTTGCCATTCCGGGATGATAATTCTCCGCGAAAGAATCTTCCGTGCGCGCCGACCTAAAGGCAAGACTCCAGGAGCCGGGCGGCGTGTCAAGATGGACCGCAGAGGGAAACAGGGCGAGGAATATCTTGATACGCTGCCCGGCGACTTACAATGGAACATTCGATTCGCGCGCACACACCCACGCCAATGCGTTGAAAAGCGTTGACGGGAACATTCCCGAACATTGGCTCAATGCGAATATCTCGCGTTTGTCTTGCCCTCACTCTGGGCAATCTGCGACGAGACACCATCCCCTACCGACTTCGGCAGGAAAAAGCGCGAATCAAAACAGAGTGACAAAAAGCGACAAAAGGCGGCAAAGTATTTGTCGCAATTTGTCGCCTTTGGACATGAAAAATGTGTCGCTATTTGCCGCCTTTTGTCGCTACACGCCGCATTTATTTTCAGCAGGCAATTTGCCATTTTAGGCAGGGCACGCGTTACCCCTTATTTTAACAAGGTTTTTGCGGCTCGCCAAAATCTCGCCGATGGTTGCACGGAATCC
This sequence comes from uncultured Verrucomicrobiae bacterium, assembly GCA_963789055.1. Classification (GTDB taxonomy): domain Bacteria; phylum Verrucomicrobiota; class Verrucomicrobiia; order Limisphaerales; family UBA11358; genus UBA11358. The sequence goes on from CAWBJE010000001.1 coordinate 401,622, forward strand.
CGCAAGACGGTCACGCGATGAACGCGCAACATCCGGCAAGACATCCTGCGAAATGCTTCGCGTGTGCTAACCGCGTCACGAACTTTGTTGCTTCGGATGTTGCCTCGCGTGTTACCACCCTGTTGCGAAGCCAATGCTAACCGTGTTGCTAACTCGCGTGAATCGCCGTCTCATTATATGGCTTGCTGCGCGTCGTCAAGGTCGTTCCGCCCTGTTACCCTTCGGCTTCCTTGACGATGCTCGCTTCGCCAAAACCCAATGGCGATTAAGGATTCACGCGGGAACTGTCACGGTCGTTGGTGAGAAAGCGAATGTCAGTGAACCATAACCGGCATTTGCCGGACTTGATGGATCAATACGCTTCGGTCTGGCCGTCCTGCTGCGAATGATAACGCGGCAGGACGACCAGACGGAAGCCAAAGGGCAGCCGTGACGAGCGCGCAGACGCGGCTACGCAAGCGTTGGTCACGGCTTGGGAGCGTTTCCTGCCTTCAGGCTGTCATTGAATTCTTTGGCTTCCTCTGGACTCATCATTCTCACGTTGGCGATGTGCGGTCCGCGTGAATGGTATGGAGAATTCTCTTTTGGTGGCGGCTGGAGATTGCCCGCCGGCGTAGCGGTCGGCGCTGGCGTGACCAGCGTGGGTTTTGCAACCACGACTGGCGCACTTTGGGACGTGGCCGGGATATTTGCGGCTGGCGCGGTTTTCGCCCATTTCCGGCGTTTCCGCGATTTTCCACCGTCCAGGACGATGCGGCCGTATTCGGCCACACGCGCCCGGCTGGTCTTGATGCCATTTTGTTGCAGGATTTCCGCAATGATAAAATAGGATGCCTTCTTGCCACGCAATTCCACGATGGAGTCATGGAATGGTTTGAGATTATTGAACGGCACACGGTGCGGATTAGGCTGGAATTCCTGAACGGCTTTACGCAGCGATTCAAGACCGGGCGTTGGTTTAGTTGGTGTATCCATAATTTTTGAATGTCGTGGTGAAAGCTGACGATGAAATTCCGATGAGTCGGCTTGCCGGATGTTGCATTGGCTGTTGCGCGGCGTGCCTGCGAGTTGTCTCGCAAGTTTCCGGCGCGGACACTGCGCGTCCAAGTCTGGCGCAAGGCAAGTTGTCTTGTGAGTCCTCTTGACGGACGTCCGGCGGCATTGCTGCTGCTACTGTCCGGCCATTGCCGGGACGTTGCGCGGACATGACGCGAGACATTTCGCCGGATTTCTTGCCGGATGTTTCGCGGCCATCGCGCGACCGTCTCGCGGGACTCCGCGCAGTTTTCGGCGAGCTATTGGCGAGCCGTAAAAACCTTGTCCAGACAAGGGGTAAGGCTTCCACCCTATCAAAGCGGTAGCACAAAACCGTGCGACTGCACCGTGACTTGAAAATTGTTGCATCGGGTTTGACACGCTTCGTGTGCCTGACTGTGCAAATTGACAATGCAATTTGCGTGGTGAAATTAACCGTGCCGGCGTTTTCGTTTTTGCGAGCGCGCTGGACACAATCTGATTGCCGGGAATGTAATGCGATCATGGTTCGCCCATTATTTCGTTGTCGTCATTCCGCGCCGGGTCAACATCGGCGATGATGATTGGCGGTTGTGTGTGCATCGGCGGTCGCGTCGTAAAAATGATGCCGGGAATGACCGTGGCGGAATTTCCTTGTGGCCGTTTCCGCCGCAAGCCACCGCTCAACACCCAGGCAATCACCGCCAGGGACAACCAGACGAACACGAGGTAACAATAAACGCCGTAATACTGAATCAAGGCGTCCAGAGCGTTGAATACGGGATTCAGCACCGTAGCCGGATTTAAGTTCATGGCTGGCCCTCCGCTGAATTGACGATGGCGAGAATTGCCGCCTTGAACGGTGAGGGGAGTTTAGACCATGCAGCGACTACACGTGACAGGTCATGACCGGGTGAGACCGGTTTTTGTGAGGCTATTTGTGAGGGTGCAGTGGCGAAAGGCCCGTCATTATTGGATTTGTGACAGGTTCGAGCCCCGCCGCTCCCGCCAGCCCCGAAGGCTTTCGGGGCTGCCGCGGCGAAGTCCCGCATGGCGGGACGAAGACGGGCTTTGTGCATGATCCCGGTGGGCGCTCCGAAACGCCTCCGGCGATCTCTCCCAACCGCAACGCCGCTTTCGTCACGAAGGGCCGGCATAGCGTGAACAACTTGACGTTGACACGCGATGACATTGGATTAGGCTCAATGTTAATCGCAAGAAAGCTCACAAGGTTTCCTGCTCAACTTAGAGCTTTTACAGCTTACATTACTATGAAAAATATTTTCTGCGTGATTGTAGCAACGACAGTTTTTTCAGTTACCGCACAAAGCAGTTACAAACTCGTAGATGGCAAAGTCTACAGTGTTCTTGACCCTAATGCTTGGATTGTTTTCTACGACAATCTAAAAGTTATAGGGTTTTCTGAAAAGGGTATCATTTGTGAGACTTACAAAACCGAAACCCACGACGCCGGGGGGCATGTTGATCATCAAGCTAACCCCCATTATCATGCAAACCTCGTTACCAGAGTAATTCGCGGAGAAAAGCTGATTCTGAAAAATTATTGGCAGATGAATGCGCCTCTTGGAAGCGATATATCTCCGCCAATAAAAACAATCCGTACTGGACAGACATCAATAACCCGAAATGGCGATTCATGGACAACAAGCCCGGGCTATTCCAGTTCAAGTTATACCGTTTCCCGCCTGGTTAGGCCCCTTAGAATACCGCACTAGCCGCGCCCCTTTGTCTTCCAGTAATCGCTGACTGACAGGCTTAGAAATTATTTGCCCACATACTGCGCAATCCCTTCAGCAGTAGATTTGACCGGCATCAATTCGTAACGGCCAAAACGGTATTTCGGGCAGTTCTGCCGCCAGAACGTCCATTCCGCCCGCAACGCTGAATTCGCACTGCGATAATCCCTGCACTTGAAGGCTTGAAAATCCGCTCCCGACCGGATGTCAGGCGCTTCACTTTCCCGCAACCAACGTGCCATCCCGCCGCAAGTGCATCTTCTGCCCGCGCCATTCAACGGTATTGCCTAGAAATGCCCCGGCCCAAACCGCCGCCGCCAGCAGGTCCTTTATCGGAACCAGCCACGGCGGCGCAATGTCGTTGCGAGAGGGCATGAATCGATGCTGGAGATTTTGCGCCAGGAAAATGCGGATGAGCAGGCAAGCAACAGCGATGGACGGAGCAAGAAGTGTGTTTGACCAGATGAGCAACGTCATCAGCCACAGCAGCGGCCAGAGCGTAGCGTTGGCCAGGATGCTGAAAAAATACGGCACCGGCTGGCAGGTGCGGATGGTGCGTGACCAGCGCAGTTGATGTTTCCAGACATCGCACCAGTTCATGGGCGTGTGCCAACATTCGGCCACCACCGGACAAAGGGTGAGGCGTTGGCCACGCTGCGCGAGACGATGGCCGAGCTGGTAATCGTCCGCGAGACAGTTCACCAGGGCGTTGAAACCGCCGATTTCCTCGAGCAACCGACGGCGCGTGAGCATCGCCGCGCCGAGGGCGAAATCGAGCGGCTTGAGGCTGGCGGCCTGCAAAACCTGGCTCCAGAAATCGGCATTGATGGCCACGGCCTCGCAGCGCATGGCAATCGTTGTGGGATTCGCCAGCCGGTAAAAACAACTGACCAGCCCGATTTGGGAATCGCAGAGCGGCGCGACGATGTTCGCGAGAAAATCCGGAGACACCCGCACATCGGCATCGCTGACGAGAATCAAGGAGTGCCGGGCCAGCCGTTCGAGTTGAATCAGGGTGGAAACCTTGCCGTTGGCGCCAAGTGATTCGGCGCAGACAACGAGTTGCGCGTCGCGTCCGGGATTTTTTTCAATCAGTCCGCGGACAATTTCGCAAACCGGATCGCCGGCGTCCGCCACGCCGAACAGGATTTGAACCGGGCCGGGATAATTTTGATTGAACCAGCTTTGCAACGATTCGGCGGTGGTGGCATCGCAACCTTTGAGCGGTTTGAGCAAAGTGACGGGCGGGGCGAAGGATGAATCGGTGATCCGCCGGTGCAAGGGGAACCACCAGGTAGCGACCCATTGCCAGAGCGTGAGCGCAAGGCTTAACCCGGCCAGAACAGCGAGAGTGGCTTCAAGGAAGTTCACCGCTGCAAAACAAACCGCAAATCAACCCATTTCGCCAGAAATTTTATGTTCGGGATGTTCGTCGAGAACGAGCACACCGTGCGGCGGAAGGTCGTAATTGCCGGAGAAGGTGTTGCCGGTGAGGAAATCGTGCATGGGCTTATAAAACTGGATGCGCACGGGCGAATTCTGGTGGTTGAGCAGGAAGAAGACGCGCATGCCCTCCTTCTGACGCATGCTGACTTCGACGTTTTCCGGAACTTTGAGCAAGGGTTGCAGACCGCACATCTGCCGCAGCCACGAAACCAGGTCGTTGTAAAAATGTTGGTGGCTCATCGTGCCGATGTAAATGGCCTTGCCCAGGCCGAAACTGTTCATGGTCACGGCGGGCCGTCCGGCATAGAAATCCTTCGCGTAAGTCGCCAAAACCTGGCAGCCCTTCGGTTCGATAATATCGCACCAGAGCTTTGCCGGGTGCATATGGCTGGTCGGGAATGCGCCCTTGAAAGTGAGGTGATTTTCCTCGCCGGGCGGAATGGGGTCGAATTCCAAAACTTCCAGGCCGAACATTTCAATCATGTCGTTCGGGTGGCCGGTGTCCGGCGCAATGCATTGAGCATTGACGAGGCCGGTGTTGAACGTGGCAACGAGCGTGCCGCCATTTTGCACATAGAGTTTAAGCCGGTCCGCCTCGCCGGCGGACAGCAGATGCAATGATGGCGCGAAAACAATTTTGTATTGCGAAAGATCTTCCGAGGGCCGCGCAAAATCCACGGAGATGTTGCGGTCATGAACGGCATTATAAATGAGCTGGATATGCTCGCGGAGATTGAAAAATTTGTTCGGCTGCATCGGCTGTCGCAGCAGCCAGTCGTTGTCGTGCGAATAAAGAATACAGGCGTCGGCCACGACCCTGGTGTCCTTGATGGCGGGCGCGAGCAGTTTCAATTCCTCGCCAATCTGGCTGATTTCCTTGAAGACGCGGGTGTTGCCTTCGAGGTGGTGCGGCAGCACCGCGCCGGCGAATTTTTCATTGCCGATGCGCGATTGCCGCCAGCGATAATAAAGCACGCCACAGGCGCCGCGCGAAATCAACTGGTAGGTGAACAGCCGGATGACGCCGGGGCGCACAAGCGAGTTAACGTCCTGCCAGTTGACCTGCCCGGCTTTTTGCTCGATGACCCAGAAACCGCAATCACCGTCAGGCGTTTTAATGTCCGCCTTTTTCAGCGACCGCAGAATATCAATGTCGCAGGCGAGTTCAGCGGACTTGGTTTTGATAGCCGCGTTGCTTTCCACCGAAACGAAATCCACGGCGGCAGCCATGTCAAAGTGATCGAATTTGCGGTGGAGCGCGCGCAAATTGACGGTGACCGGAAGGTTGGGGCAAATTCCGTGCAATACATCGGCTTGCATCCGGGCGAAGGCGATGATGGCATCGCTGCAAAAACGGTTCCAATCCAGCAGCAGCGCCGGATTGTGTGCGGTCGGCGCGAACATGGGCATGGGGACCTGGTCGAATGAGGTGACCACCTGCCCCCAATAACGCAAACCCAGGCAATCGTTGAGGCGCTGTACGGTTTCGTACTTCAATTTGAGCCAGTTTTGCCATTCCAGACGCGAATCTTCATTGAACGACCATTCGGTCTGGTGGCCGCCGAGGCCGTTGTCAATCTGCCAGGCGATCAGTTGGGAATGTTCACCCAGGGCTTTGGCCATGTTCTCGACCAGGCGTTTGGAAGTATTCCAATAAATGTCGTTGTTGAAACAAACGGCCCGGCGTGTGCCTTCGTGTTTGACCCGGCCGTATTCGTCCAGCGGCAGAATTTCCGGATGTTTCTTGGCCAGCCAGATGGGCGGCGCAGCGGTGGGGGTGCCGAGAACCACTTTGATGTCATGCTGCTCCATGATGTCCATTACGCGACGCAGCCAGTCAAAATCGTATTTGCCGTCTTCGGGTTCGCAGAGGCCCCAGGAGAATTCACCGATGCGGACAACGTTGATACCGGCTTGGACCATCATTTCAGCATCGTGTTCCCAAGCACCCTCCGGAGCGTCGGCGGTACCGGCGTAAGGAAAGACCCACTGTTCAGGATAATAGTCGGCTCCAAAAAACATAACCTTAACTCACGGGCTTCAGTCGGAGTCTAAAAGCGGGGCGGCGCACATGCAATCTAAAAATCGCAATTCCACGGTGCGGCAAGGCAAAACCATGCCAAAATCCGGGTTCGTCAACGCGCAGGCCGCCTCATTGCCAGCTTTAACTCCAACGGTTCTTCACTGTCGAATGCAACCTCCAGCCTGAGGCAACGTTGTCATGACTGACATCACCCCGGCAGCCTTTATTCATGCGTCAGCGCGTTACTCAGGCAGCCCCCGGCCCTTCGTTTCGGGTGCGAACGGCAGAATCAACAATCCCACCAGATAAATCATCGCCACGGCGCTGGCGGCGCGTCCGAAACCGCCCAGTGCTGTCACCAGGTAACCGGTCACAAACGGGCCGATTGAAGCCAGCACCCGGCCCGCGTTGAAGCAGAAACCCGCGCCCGTCGCGCGAATGCGCGTGGGGTATAATTCCGGCAGGTAAATGGGGAAGCCGCTGAAAATGCCGTTGTTAAAAAACCCCAGCAACGGCAACAACACCAGTACCTGAACGTAACTGTGTGGCGTCAGAAACGTCGCCGGTAACATTATCAGACTGCCCAGGCACATCACGGCAAAGCTCCATCGCCGCCCCACGCGCTCCGCCAGCGGACCGAAACTGAGATAGCCCGCCAAGGCTCCGACATTCAACAGCATGGTTGCGTAACTGACGCGCTCTGCCAATTGGGCACTGCCCAGGCCCTGCAAATCCGGCAGGGCGCGGACGAGCGTCGGCGTCCAGTTGGTCGCACCCCACAAACCGAACACGGCCACAAATGCCAGACCGGCGCCAACCCACGTGGATCGCGCCAGGGCGGGAGTGAACAATTCCGCCAATCGCGCTGGATGCAGGCTGGTGCCAGCTTCTTTCTGCGCCTGGACCCAGCGTTCCGGTTCTCTGACCCACATGCGCACCAGCAGCGTGACCACCGCCGGCGCCACGCCAACCAGAAAAATGAGCCGCCAACTGTGGTGACGCAGGAACAAATTCAGAATCGCTGCCAACAGAAACCCAGCGGCCCAGGCCGATTGCAGCAGACCGGCCGCGCGGGTGCGCTTGTCCTCCGGCCACACCTCGGCCACCAGTGCCGCGCCAGCCGCCCATTCCCCGCCAATTCCCAAGGCGGTGATGAACCGGAACAACGCCAGATGCCACCAATCGCGCGACAATGCTGCCAGCCCGGTAAACAGGGCGTAAATCAAAATGGTCACCATCAACGTCCTCGTCCGGCCAAAACGGTCCGCCATAATGCCGAACAGAACTCCGCCCAAAGCCCAGCCAATCAAAAAGATTGAGAAAATGATCCCCCCATACCAGCCGATGGTTTCGCCGGCAACGGTCCCGCCGCTGGCCGGTCGCAGGAGTTCGCTCAAAGCGGGTTGCAGGACGAGGGTGTAGATGGTTGCATCCATGGAATCGAACACCCATCCCAGCCAGGCCACCAGCAACACCAGCCATTGATAACGTGTGACTCCGTAAAACAAAGAATCTGATTTCACCCGCGGAAACGATAACAGGACCACCCGCCGGGGAAAAGCACGACCTGCGGCGCTTCATTGACTCCATTTCCCCGCGCTCCTACCTTGCCTGCATGTTCGAACTGGTCGCGCCTTTCAAGCCCGCCGGGGACCAGCCGCAAGCCATTGCGAAGCTGACCGAAGGACTCTTGTCCGGCGCAAAACATCAGGTGCTGCTGGGCGTTACCGGTTCGGGGAAAACCTTTACCATCGCCAACGTCGTCCGGAACGTGGACCGGCCAACGCTCGTCATCTCGCATAACAAAACGCTGGCGGCACAACTTTACGCCGAATTCAAGGGTTTCTTCCCCCGCAATGCTGTCGAATATTTCGTCAGCTATTTCGATTATTACCAGCCCGAAGCTTACATCCCGCGTACCGACACGTTTATTGAAAAGGATTCCAGTCGGAACGAGGAAATCGAACGGCTGCGACTCTCCACCATGAGTTCGCTGTTCTCGCGCCGCGACGTCGTCGTTGTTGCCAGCGTATCGTGCATCTACGGCATCGGCAGCAAAGAGGATTACACGGCCATGGTCGTCACCGCCCGCGTGGGAATGGAATTATCACGCGAACAATTTCTCACGCGACTTGTGGATTTGTTGTATGACCGGAACGACATCACCTTCGAGCGCGGCCAGTTCCGCGTGCGCGGTGACACGGTGGAGCTGCGTCCGGCCGGTCGCGAGGATGGCTTGCGGGTGGAATTTTTCGGCGACACCATCGAACGCCTCACGCGTTTCGAACCGCTCACGGGCAATAAAATTGAAACGCTCGACGCCGTCACCGTTTTCCCGGCCAAGCAGTTCGTCACCACCGGTGACAAAATGAAACGCGCCATCGTTGCCATCCGCGAGGAACTCGGCGAACGCATCGCCTGGTTCGAGAAACACGGCCAACTGCTCGAAGCCCAGCGCATCAAGCAGCGGACGGAGTACGACCTGGAAATGATGGAGGAAATGGGCGTTTGCTCCGGCATTGAGAATTACTCGCGCCACATCGCCGGGCGCCCCCCCGGCTCGCAGCCCTGCACGTTGTTCGATTTCTTCCCGGAGGATTTTCTGCTCGTGATTGACGAATCGCATGCCACCGTTCCGCAAATCGGCGGGATGTACGAAGGCGACCGTTCACGCAAAACCGTGCTGGTGGACTACGGCTTCCGGTTGCCGAGTGCGCTGGACAATCGCCCGTTGAACTTCCTTGAATTCCAGTCCATGCAAAACCAGACGATTTTCGTGAGCGCGACGCCGGCCGCGCGGGAAATCGAGTGGGCAAGGCAAAGCAACGGAACGCCGGCCTCCGGCACGGCGGGTTCTATTGCCCGAATCCATCGTGCCGGGCCGGAGGCCGGCGCTCCACCGCCCGGCGTCGTAGAACTCGTCGCGCGTCCGACGGGACTGGTTGACCCGAAGGTCACGTTGAAACCGCTTAAAAGCCAGATTGACGATCTCATTGAGGAATGTCGCAAGCGCGCCGACGCCAAGGAACGCGTGCTCGTCACCACCCTCACCAAGCGCACTGCCGAAGAATTGACCGATTATCTGCGCGACATCGGTGTCAGTGTGCGTTACTTGCACAGCGAGATTGACGCCATCGAGCGCGTGGAGATTTTGCGCGCGTTGCGCAAGGGCGACTTCGACGTGCTGGTCGGCATCAATCTGCTGCGCGAAGGCCTCGACCTGCCGGAAGTTTCACTGGTGGCCATTCTGGACGCGGACAAGGAAGGTTTTTTGCGCAGCGAGACGAGCCTGATTCAGACCGCCGGCCGGGCCGCGCGACATATCAACGGCGAAGTGATTCTCTACGCCGACGTGATGACCGACAGCATTAAAAAATTCCTCGCGATCACGGAATATCGCCGGAAACGCCAGCTCGACTACAACCGTGAGCACAACATCACCCCGCGCAGCGTCAGCCGGGCGGTGGAGGAAAGCCTTGCCACGTATGAATCGAAACGCCAGGCAGCCGATGCCGTTCTGCATGATGCCGGCATGGATGTTGACTTTACCGGAACCATCAACGAACTCGAAGACGAAATGCTGGCTGCCGCGAACGAGCTTAAATTTGAAAAAGCCGCCTTGCTGCGGGACCAGATCAAGGAACTCAAACGGATGATGGAAGGCGGGCAACCGGTCGGGAAAGCGGAACGGCAACCTGCAACTTATCGGAAGAAAACAAAACGCAGCCGTGCCTGAAACGGCCATTGATTGGCGGCAAAACGGCGCGTACACAAAGGCTTTTCGGCACGTTTTGTGCTGCCAAAAGCACCATTCTGAAACCCGGCGCGGCCGCCGATGACAGTAAATGCAGGGCCGTTCCGGCGGAATATATGGAGCAGCCATGATTATTCCAGGTTTACTCGCAGGTGCATTTCGGATAGGCGAAGAAAATGCGATCCGGGGGTTGATTCCGTCCGGTTCCGCCGTTTCACAGATTCTTATTTATATCGGCGCCCTTTTCCTGGTGGCCCTGGCGGTTTTTGGCTGGGCAGTTTTTCGTTCGCAACATGGGCGGCGACGTTCGCGTCGTCATCGGTCGAATCCGGCAGCAAAATACCAACGGCTTCCCGAATACCGTCCGCGTTACCCAACTTTGGCGGAGACCGGCGGGCTGCCGCCGATCCGTTCGGAGAAGCAGCCTACCAGCCCTGCTTGAATTCGCGCACATCAACAACCGGTGCCGGTTGGCAAAGGAAAATGGCGAAGGCAATGTGTCGCCTGAATCCGCCGAGGGTCGGGAATATGATTTTTTGGCGAAGGTGACGGAAGGTTATTTGAGCAGCGTTATAAATTGATTTTTATGCAGATTTCCATTGCAGAGATGCGTACTGCTTGGTACGGTCGGTGCCAATCCTGTTCGTACCAGTCGTTAGTTGTGGCGTGTTTTCAACTCTTGTACCTGACAATTGAATTATGAACACAGAAGAAGCCAAACAACTCATTGAGGAACTGGAAAAAATCCGCCGTCAAACCAACCGCTTCCGTCTGCTTACCATCATTGCGCTACTCACCATCGTGTTTACCGGCGTGAGCGCCATCATTGAATCGGTTTACAGTCTTACCCTGGCCGGTCCGCGGCAGGAAATATTTCTCAGTAATTTGAGCACCAATCTGCAACGGGACCTCCTGCCCATTGTCAAGAAAGTCGCCGGGCGCGCGGTTGACCAGCTCAAACCCGCAGTTGAGAAGGAAATGAAAGAAATCAACGGGCGCGCGCCGGAAGTCGCGGATGTGGCCCTGAACGAACTGGATCAAATGGGAAGCGAGCTTACAATCCATGCGGGAAAAGTTCTCGACCAGGCCGTCACCGGGACCCTGCAAAAGCGGGAAGGCAAGTTACGTAATATGTTTCCCGAAGTTTATGATAAACAGATCAATATCTTGCTAAACAATCTGGCCCTTGAAGCCGGCGACCAGCTCGCCCAGAGCGGTGAGAACATGTTCAATCCCCATTTGAACTCCGTTCAAAGCATCCTGGTCAACCTCGAGAAAATTCAAAAAACCGAGCCGGTTGATGCCAGCAAGGACGTTGATGCCTGGCAGGTGGCCTTCATGTTTATGGATGTGTTCGTCCATGAATTCAAAGACATGGGGCCGCCAGAACCTGTCAAACCCACGGCCGTTGAAACCAAAAGGCCTGAACCCAAGAAGACCAAGGAGACAAGGAAATGAATACTGAACACACTCCTCCCGTCGCTCCCAAAGAAACCGCGCAGACCGGTGAAGCGGTTGTGGCGGCTTATCTGGCCCAGGAACTGCCCAAGGCCCGCCTGCTCCTCAAGCGCACCCGGATTATCTGTGTTGCCCTGATTTTATTTATCGCAGTTTACATCGGCACCATCACCACCATTATGGTCAGGTTTTTCCGTCCGATGGATGCTGCGGAGGTTACCAGCGGCATGCTGGCCCAGCGCTTCGCAATCGATGGACCGGTAATCGCCGCAAGGATCGAGTGGGGAATTCCCCGCCTCATCCAACAGGTGCCCGATTATCTTATCGGGGAATTGCCCGTGTATCGGAAAGAATTGCAACAGTCGTTGGAAACGGAATATGAGGCGTATTGCAATTCGCTCAGCCGTGATTTAGGAAATCAGATGGACAAGTTCATTGATGAGCATCCGGCCGAAATCAAGATGTTGTTGGAGAACGCGAATGATCGTGATGCCATTCGAAAAACTCTGCCTGATTTCAACAAGGTTGTTTCTGATTGCATGAAAAATGATCCGGAAGGTCAGGCGTTAAGGGAGCATGTTGACGAATGGGCTGCTGCGTTGAGCGAAGTCGAAAAGCGGATGGACCGTCTGGCCAATGGGACCAATCTGACCGTGGAAGAACAGAAAGCGCGTTACGCCCTGGCCCTGTTGTCAAAAGTCATTGATGCCAACGTCAAAACGCCTGAAGAAAATCCCGCACCGGCAACAACGGCCCCCGCAACGGCCACGCACGTGACCAAGCCCAAGCCGAAGGCGAAACATTAATTGGCCGCTTTGACGGGCAAGGCGGCGAAACTCCAGGTTCAGGGCGGGGAATCTTCCGGTGGTGCCGGCTCTTTTGCCTCAACAAACGGGGCGACTGATTCCGAGTCGCGAACCGGCCAGGGCCGTTTCGTACCACAGGCGGATAAGTTCGCTCAGGCTTTGCAGCCACGGCAGCACGCGGTTTTCCAGCGCGTTGGAGAGCGGGATGGTGTCTTCCGAATGGCAGGCTTCGTTCACGTCCTTGATGATGGCGGCGATTTGTTCAAGCTGCCATTTGCGAAGCTGGACGAGCGACGTGCGATGGTCGAACGATTCAGTGGTATTTTCCGGCAACAGGCTCAAGGTAACCACCGGTTCTTTGAGAACCGACGCCAGATTCCACCAGACCTCATGCGCCACCCGGCCGTTGTTGATAAGGACAAGCGTAAGGGCAATTTCAACACATTCCCGGGCGAGTTCGGTTTGTTGAAACGCTTTCCGGAGCAACAGGAGAGAAGTTTCTTCCAGGGCGATGGTTCCGGCCTCGACCCGGCCAAAGTTTTTTTGATTGGGCAACGGCAGGGCGAGATTCGCCGGCTGCCCGTCAACGCTCAACGAATACAAAAGGCGATGTCTTTCCAGGGCCAAGGTTTCGAGGTGGCAGCGAATGGCATTGAGGGAGCGGTATCCCGACGGCAGTTCCACCGGCAAACCATCAAGCGTTATTTCAATCTCATTACGAGCCCCGGGGGCGCCGAGTGCGTTTTGCTCCATACTTTACCTCGGAGAACGCATTTATCGTGCCTTAAAACGGGGCAGCCTCAAAAAGTTATTCACAGGCAGTTCCGGTTCTTTTGGTTTGCTTCTTGTTTTCTAATGCCGGATGCCGCACTTTGAGGAAGCTCGATTTTTATCGTGAGAACATGCAATCTGGAATGAGGCCATTACTCCGGTTCCTGGGAAGCTGGCTCATCAACACTCTCGCGGTGCTGGTGGCGGCCATCATTTTGCATGGTCACATCCGCTATCAAACGCCGGCTTATTTGATTGTTGCGTCGCTGTTGCTGGGCATCCTCAATGCCTTCGTCCGGCCGATTCTGATGCTCCTGGCGCTGCCGCTGCTGATTTTCACGCTCGGCCTGTTCACCCTGGTCATCAACGCGTTGTTGCTCTACTTCGTCGGGGTGTTGATGGGGCCGTATTTCCAGGTGGACAGTTTTGGATTCGCCTTTCTCGGCGCAATCATCATCAGCATCGTGTCCATTGCGTTGAACGCTTTGACGGGCATGAGCCATACCCGGATCACGTTTCAACACCGGCCACGACCACCCAAATCGGACAAGGACGATGGGCCGGTCATTGACGTGTAAAAAATTCGTGGCAGCCGAGGTAACGAGGCTCCATTTATTTCCGATTCTCGGTTTTGAAATCAAAGCCTCCTTACGTCGGCTCCTACAATTTTGTTTGGTAGGCCGCGCGCAGGGTGTTGAAGCCGCGGGCGCGAAATTCCCGCTCAAAATCCGTGAGCAACTCCGCGAGGTCGGACGGCGTTTCAATCTGCTGAAATCCCCTGCTCGCCTCAAACACTCCAGTCATCTGAGCAAAGTAGTCTTCATCGTCGGTGCGCAAATAAACCGCCCCTTTCGGAACCAGCGCCTCCCGGACCAGACGCGGAAATGATTCGTTGATGAGCCGGTTTTTGTGGTGCCTTTTTTTGGGCCAGGGATCGGGAAAATAAACGTGCAATACGGAAGCCGAATGCGGCGGCAAAAGATATTGCAGAAAATAAGACGATTCGATTTGCACGCCGCGCAGATTTGCCAGGCCGGCGCGCCGGCCTTTGCGATCCAGCTTGCGCAGGCGGCCCAGGAGACGCTCGACGCCGATGAAATTCCGCTCCGGGTGGCGCCGGGCGTATTCGACGAGGAACGAAGCGTCGCCGCAGCCGAGTTCCACTTCCAGCGGTTGCGAACGCGGGAACAGCTCCGCCAGGTCAAGCGGTTCGACGATGGAGGAAAGCTGGACGATGAGATTTTTTTGACTTTCCACGCGGCTTCCAAATCGTAAATCGTCAATCGTAAATCAAAAATTGAAATGGTCGGGGCGGTGAGATTCGAACTCACGACCTCTTGTACCCGAAACAAGCGCGCTAGCCAGGCTACGCTACGCCCCAACGTCAGAATTAATTAGTTTGTCGGTTCAAGGCGCGAAAGACAATCCTGAAATTCGCCAAAATCAAGAGTCCTTGATGGCGCGCGATAAACGACAAACTAGAACGAATAATTCAAGGACACCTTCAATATCGGCCAGACCGGGACTTTCTTGATATCATGTTCGACCTGTTGTTTGTAGGCATCCAGATCAGCCTGGGGCACTACGCCAGCAGGAGACGTGGTCACGCTTACCTTCGGATTTCCCAGATAAAACACTCCCAATTCGCCACCCAGGGAAATGTGATGACCTTTGTCGAAGTAAAGATTCCCCCCGATGGAAACATACGGATCCACCGGTTGCTGTTTATATTGCAAATGCACAGAATCTCCCACGGGCACGGGGAATCCATTCACCTCTAGTGTTCCATCGCTAACCGCGCTGCCGTTAAGACGATTTTGATTAAAATAGGCGCCGAAGCTGAAGTGGAATGAGCTTTCCTCCCACGGATAAAGATTGAGAGCGGCAAATTCCGACTGCATGCGCAGATCGGCGTTGTAAGGAATGCCGCTGATGGTCCGGTCCAACGAATATTTAAAGTAGTCCATACCCCCCACCAGGCCAAAGTGGTCAGCAAAACGCCAGCCAGCCGCGCCGCCGATGCCGGTCGTCCCCGCTTCCGCTCCCAGCGTAAAGGGTTGATAAGCGGATGGTGTGGTCCGGGGTTCCCGTGTTGCCTTGGCAGTCATGGTCGCGGCGGCAGGCGCAGCCGGTTCAGAGGCCGTTGTTGTGGGGACGACGGCGGTTGCCGGGGCAATTACGGGTGCCGGCGCGATCACAGCCGGTGGTGGATTGGTGGCTGCCGGGGCATTTGTGACAACCGGGGCGGTCGCTGTCACCGGCGCATTGGCGGCTTCCGGCGCGGCCGCAGGCGCAAATGCATTCGTGGTTTCCAATGCGACAGCGGGCGCCGGAGTATTGGTCGTTTCCGGTGGGGCGGCAACTGCCGGTATGTTCGTAGCTGGCAGGGTGGTCGTGTCTGCGGGCGGGTTCACAGCTTCCGGTGCGGTCGCAGGCGCCGGCGCAGTCGTAGTAGCCGCGTCCTCCGCCCTGGCTACAAACGGGCAGGCCGCCCATGCACCGATAATTAACAGACAAACAAGACCGTTCGTTTGAAGAATGGGTTTGGAGTGCATAAATGTTTGCGTTTCACAACCATCACACAGGATTTAAGAAAAAGCTGGAACGTTTTGTTTAGGCCTGCCACACGGCAGGGATGAAAAAGAAAAACAACCACGTTCCAGCGGTTTCCAAACTGAACCTCCTGCGGCAGATTTGCAATGTCATTCCTGACTTTCTGGTGCCCAAGTTGGCGCGGGCCACCGGGGTCCAAGACCGAGCCCGCACGTTCAGTCCCTGGAGTCATCTGATCGCCCTGATGTATGCGCAACTCACGCACAGCATCGGTCTCAACGATGTGTGCGACGCGCTGGCACTGCACTCCGGCCCGCTCTCCAGTCTACGCGGGGCCACGCCACCCAACCGCAACACGCTCTCCCACGCCAACAAAGTGCGCCCGGCACAGATGGCCGAACAACTGTTCTGGGCGGTTTTGGAACATTTGGGCAACCTGGCTCCGGCTTTTGTCAGCGGCCGGGCCGGTAAACGGTTTGCCCGCAAGTTCAAGCGCACCATTCATCTGGTGGATTCGACCACCATTCCGCTGATCGCCTCGTGCCTGGACTGGGCCAAGCATCGCCGACGCAAGGCGGCGGCCAAGTGTCATCTGCGATTGGACTTGCAAAGTTTTCTGCCACGCTTTGCCCTCGTGGACACCGCCCGGCATAACGACGCCAAACGGGCGCGGGAAGTCTGCGCCGGAATCAAAGCCGGCGAAATCGTCATATTTGACAAGGCTTATGTGGACTTTGCACATCTGGCTGACCTGTCCCAGCGCGAGGTGTTCTGGGTGACCCGCGCCAAGGAGAACTTGTGTTTCCGGGTGGTGCGGTGTTTTCAGCGGGGAGCCATCGGCAAGATTTTGCGGGAGGATTTGATCCAATTGCAAACGCCGGCCTCGCTCCAGGGCTATCCGGTGGCGTTGCGACGCATTGTGGCGCTGGTCGAGGTGGACGGGGAAGAACGACCGATGGAGTTTCTGACCAACAACCTGGAATGGAGCGCCGAGAGCATCGTCGAGTTGTATCGCTGCCGCTGGCAGATTGAGGTTTTCTTCAAGCAGATCAAACAGACCTTGCAACTGGCCGACTTCCTGGGCACCACCGCCAATGCGGTGCGCTGGCAAGTGTGGACGGCGCTGCTGGTTTATCTGCTCCTGCGCTATCTGGCGTTCCTCTCCCATTGGAGCCATAGTTTCAGCCGCCTCTTTACCCTCCTGCGCGCCGCGTTGTGGAAAAAGTGGGATGTGTTGAGTTTGCTGCAATGCTATGGGACAGCCGATGGTCATTTCCGTTATCTGGCCCAACCGGAACAAGCCTATCTGCCAGGTTGGGGATAGAACTATGGGACAGCCAGCGAACGCACCCTGAATTTTGAACACCGCACCATGTGAATTAAACCGAAAAGTCTTAACGCCGCCGTCTGAACCGCTCCTCAATTTTCGAGGAAATTCACGCGCTTTGCCTCAATCGCTCGCCCCCGTGTGACCGGTGTGATTTTCTTTTGTGTTTTTTATAAAGGCTTGATTACTTTTTTCACATTTCTCAAACGCCGAAAGATTCAAAAGGCATCAAATGGCAAAGATACACGAAACGCTGCCTAATAAGAGGATAGGCTGCAAAACTTCCCAACCACACAAAAACCGCCCGCAGTTTCCCGCGTGGCGGTTTGATTTCAATTGGGGCTCGACGGAATCTCGCCCCGCTAATTCTTAGGAATCGGGGTCAGACCGCGCAGCCTTCCTCTTCGGCTTCCATGGTTGCCACCAGGTCTTTTTCCGCCAGCACCCAGTTTTCCAGCGTCAACGGGTGGTCCGGCAGTTTGTCGCGATACAGGCGATACGCATATTCGCGCACCATGGCCTTGGTAACGCCAGGAGTGAATGGGGCCGGCTGTTCCATGATCTTTGCGGCTTTGCTTTTCGTTTTCATACACAACTCCTCATTTTCTGATTTAACATAAGCCTCCCTGCCGGTTCTGCAAGCGGATGCGCGAGGGTCAATAAACCGGGTGGTTCCGGGCAATTCCCTGAATCATTTCCTCGGCATGGGTGCGCAACTCCGCGTCCACGTTGGGCAGCAGCAATGGTTGCAGCGTCTGGCGCGCGGCGGCAAGGTTGTGGGTTCGCAATTGCAACTGGGCCAGCGAAAACAGGTATGACGGATTTTCGGGTTCCAGTTGGATGGCTCGTTTCAGGTGTTGTTCCGCCAGCGCAAAATCTTCGCCCTGGACCATTTCGAAGAAGCCCAACAATTCATGCGCCGGTCCGAAATCCGGCATCAACGTGATGGATTTCTGAAGATCGCCGCGGATTTCAGCCGCCGCTTCGTTCTTGAGCGGGGCATACCGCTCCTCGGCGTCCGCGGTGAGCCGGTACTTTTCTCGGGCGCAGATGTAGTAGGCCAGAAAACTGGTGGAACCGCGCTGGAGCGCCTCCTGCAAATCGCGCAGGGCTTCCTTGCGTTGCCCACGTTCGGCGGCAAGCAAGCCGAGTCCTTCGTAAGGCAAGGGACTGGCCGGTGCAAGTTTCTGCGCCTGCTGGAAATACACTTCGGCATCATCGGGGCGGCGAATCCGGAGCAATTCGTCCCCCAGACGGAAGTAATTTTCCACCGGCGTGAGCGGCCGGGTGGTAACGGCAATGGGCGAGGAAATGTCTGCCTTCAACGACAATTCAAGAGGCATGAACCGGTTTTGTCGCAGGTAGCGGCGGAGTTCGGCTTCCATCGCCGGCAGGGAAGTCTGCAGGGCGTTGGTAAATGCCTGTACCGGCAACTGGCCCAGTTGGAGGAAATGATTGAACTGCCCGAACCTGGCCCGGTATTCGGGGTTGTCGCCCGCCATCAGGAAGTCCGTCAGCAGCCACGATTCGGCGTAGAATATGCCCTGGCGGTTCCGCTCATTATATTGGGGTGAATCGTGAACGACGGCAAACAACTCGGCCAGTGGCATGAGGGGTTGTTGCGCCAGCACGCGGAGGTGATGTTGAATGGGCAGGCCGATGCGAGCGGTGTAGCCGGTTGTTTCGAAAGTGGAATAGACCTCGGCCATGCCTTCCTTGAGCCAGAGCGGCCAAAGGCGGTCGTTATGCCGGAATAACAAATGAGTATATTCATGAAAAATGACATCCAGGTCCGAGTAGGCCGAATTGGTGGGAGGCAATGCGAGCACGATCAGATTTTCGTCGCTGCCGCGCTGAAAGAAGGCCGCGAGGTTGGCCGGCCGGCCCTGATAAAGCGGCAGGAACGGTTGCAACGCTCTGTAGTCGGGAAAAGCAATTACGACAATCGGCGGTGAAGCCACTGCCTGCGCCCCGGCCAGCAGCGTGAAGGCCTGGCAAAATTGTTCCAGGCGCGCGGAGAGCTTGTAAACGTCCTGAGGCGCTCCGCAACTGTAGATGTTGAAATGCGCGGTGCGCGTTTCAAACCATTGTCTTTGCACGAGGGGAATGCCGTTCGTCTGGGCGGGAACGTCGTAAATTCCCAACTCCAAAAGCACGGCCAAAATCCAGAACAACCAGCGCATCATAGCCAATTCCAATTTAAGGGATGACGGAGGAAAAGTCACTGGCCAGCGGTTGGTTTAAAGCGACTGGCTTGCCGAGCCGAAGCCCGCCGGCAGGCAACTTGAATCGGCCCGCCTCCGCACTGTGTGTTACGGCGTGGCAACATTCGTCCTCGCTTTGCTTGGCCGGCTTGCCGAGTCGAAGCTCGGAGCGCTTCGGGATCGTGCCATTCGCCCGCCTCCGCGCGGTCGCGCTACGGCGCGGCAGTCTTCGCTCTACGCTGCGCTCCGAGCGAAGACTGGTGCGCGGTATTGGACTTGAACCAATGACCCCTACCGTGTCGAGGTAGTGCTCTGCCAACTGAGCTAACCGCGCATTAAAGCTTAAAACTGGCAGTCCTGATGCGTCTTGGCAAGCGTGAATTGGCTGTACAGAGGTCATTTTCGGTGCAAAATCCTCAAATAATTCCGCAAAAGACGACTGGCGTCTTGGCGGATGCGTTTGTTATATTGCCAGCCAATAAATCAAAACTATGAGTAAATATTTACCACTGGGGAAATTTTCGTTTGGCATGGGTGACCGTTTTGGGCATCAGGGAAAAGCGCAACTGAACGCATGCATCAAGGCCGCCAAGTTCTGCGCGGATATAGTGCCGGTCTGGAACAAATCGAACCGGGAACATACGCTCATCGGCACGGAGCCGTCCAGCTTGCGCGCCGAGGCCGATGCGGCCGTGAAGGTGCTCGGCTGGAAGAAACCGTACCATGTGGACGCCGACCACATCCGGCTCGAGACTGTGGACCGTTTCATCGCCCCCTCGGACTTCTTCACCATTGACGTGGCCGACACCATTGGCAAACCCGCCGCTGCCGCCGATGTGAAGGCTTTCGTGGAACGCCACGCCGAGCTGGTCGGGGAAATTTCCATCCCGCATATCGATCATCCGTTGGACATTTCGCGAGCGGAAGTCGAGCGGGTGGCGAACAAGTTTTTGCTGGCCGTGCAGGACGCGGGGAACATCTATCGCCACATCGCCAAGGCCAAGGGCGAGGCCAATTTCGTCACGGAAGTTTCGATGGACGAAACCGACAGCCCGCAAACGCCGCATGAATTGCTCATCATCCTGGCGGCGCTGGCCGATGAGAAGATTCCGCTTCAAACCATCGCGCCCAAATTCACCGGCCGCTTCAACAAGGGTGTGGACTATGTCGGCGACCTCAAGCAGTTTGAAAAGGAATTCAACGAAGACCTCGCGGTCATCGCGTTTGCCATCAAGAAATACGGCTTGCCGCCGACGCTCAAACTCAGTGTCCATTCCGGCAGCGACAAGTTTTCCATTTACGCGCCCATCCGCCGCGCGTTGAAAAAATTCAACGCCGGGTTGCACCTGAAAACCGCCGGCACAACCTGGCTCGAAGAAGTCATCGGCCTTGCCGAAGCGGGTGGCGACGGCCTGGAGTTGGCGAAGGAGATTTACTCCGATGCGCTGGATCATGTGGATGAACTTTGCGCGCCGTACGCCACGGTTATTGACATTGACCGCAAGAAACTGCCGACGCGGGAAGCCGTCAATGGCTGGTCTTCCGAACAATTTGTTTCCGCACTCCGGCATGACCCGAAAAACAAGGCCTTCAATTCAAGCTTCCGGCAACTGATCCATGTCGGCTTCAAGCTGGCCGCCAAAAAGGGCGACCGGTATCTCAACGCGCTCAAGAAGCACGAAGCCGTGATCGCCAAGAATGTCACCGGAAATCTCTTCGAGCGGCACATGAAACCGCTGCTCGGCTAACCATTCTGATTTATGCCATTCATCCACGAAGATTTTTTGTTGGCCACTAAAACGGCGTGCAAGCTTTACCACAAATACGCCGAGGCCGAACCGATTTTCGATTACCACTGTCACCTGCCGCCGCATGACATTACGGCGAACCGCCAGTTCAAAAATCTGTTTGAAATCTGGCTCGAAGGCGACCACTACAAATGGCGCGCCATGCGGACCAACGGCGTCGCGGAGCGCTTTTGCACGGGCAAGGCCGATCCCTTCGACAAGTTCAAGGCCTGGGCCGCCACCGTGCCGCATACGCTCCGCAATCCGCTCTACCATTGGACGCATCTGGAATTGAAGCGTTATTTCGGCATTACGGAGCTGCTCGACGAAAAGACCGCCGCCAAAATCTGGAAAAAAGCGAATGAAAAACTGGCCACCGCCGAACTGACCACCCAGGGCATACTGAAGAAATTCAAGGTCAAGGTCGTTTGCACCACCGACGATCCGGCCGACAACCTGGAACATCACCGCGCCTTTGCCGCCCAGGGGCATCCGACGAAAATGCTGCCTGCCTTCCGGCCGGACAAGGCGTTGACGGTCAATCAGCCCGCCAGTTTCAACAAATGGGTGGACCAGCTTGCCGCTGCCAGCAACGTGGATATCAACGGCTTTTCCGCATTTGTCACCGCGCTCAAGAAGCGTCATGACTTTTTCCATTCGCAGGGCTGCCGTCTGTCTGATCACGGCCTGAACCATTGTTTTACCGATTTTTGCTCCGAGAAAACCGCCGCTGAAATTTTCGCCAAGGCGCGCCGCGGCGAAGTGGTTTCCCCGCTGGAGCACGGACAATTTGCCTCGTACCTGATGCTCTTTTTCGGCAAACTCAATGCCGCCCGGGGCTGGACGCAACAGCTTCACCTTGGGGCGTTGCGAAGCGCCAACACGCGATTGCTCAAACAACTTGGCCCGGACACCGGTTTTGATTCCATCGGCGATTGGCCGCAAAGTTCCGCGCTCGCCAGCTATCTGGACCGGCTCGACCAGGAAAATTCGCTGGCGAAAACCATCATTTACAATTTGAATCCGGCGGACAACTACGCCTTTGCCACCATGATCGGGAATTTTCAGGACGGGACGATCCCCGGCAAACTTCAGTATGGCTCCGGCTGGTGGTTTTTGGACCAGAAGGAAGCCATGGAGTGGCAGATGAATGCGCTGTCGAATCTCGGCCTGCTCTCGCGTTTTATCGGCATGATCACGGATTCGCGCTCGTTTATGTCGTATCCGCGCCATGAATATTTCCGGCGCACACTCTGCAATTTGATTGGCCGCGACATGGAAAACGGGCTGATTCCCAAAGACGAAAAAATGGTCGGGCCGATGATTCGCAACATCTGCTACGCCAACGCCGTCAATTATATGGATTTCCCCGGGACAAAATCAAAGTAATGTCCCGGTGCCGGTGACGGCGGAATCCCGATCCCGATTGACGCGCCAGCGGCAAGCCATTTTGAATTCAAACATGAATTCCCTCTTCGTTCAATCCGTCGCCAGAGGGTTGTTCCTTTCGTTTTTGATTTCAGTCCCCGGCCGGGCAGAATTGGCGGTGACGGAATTATGGCCCACGAATCAGTCTGAAGGTGTATGCATCGACACGCCCTTGCGGCTGACCTTCAACGAACCGCCGGTTTTGGGAAACCAGGGCAAAATCATAATCTTTCGTGCCACTGACAATAAACCGGTGGATGTGTTGGATTTGAGCGCCGCCGGTCACACCGGCAATTTCGGCGGCAAGTTGCTTCATTATGAGCCAATTCAGATTGAGAGCAATGGCGTTTCCCTCAAATTGCATTCGCACGCACTGAAACCTAACGGGACCTATTACATCACCGTTGAGCCGGGAGTTTTCAAAGACGGCACGGGCAGTGAATTTGGGGGAATCACGAATGATACGATGTGGCAATTCACCACCCGGGAGGCGCTGCCCCGGGGACCGGACCCGGCTGGTTGTGGCCGCTGACGGGACGGGTGATTTCTGCACCCCGCAGGGTGCGGTGGACTATGTCTCGGACGACAACCATTTGCCGATTGAGATTTTCATCCGCAAAGGGGTGTATGACGGAATGGTTTACATCATGCGGGACAAAGGCCACGTTCATTTTATCGGCGAAGATCGCAAAAACACAATCATCACCGGGCGCAACAACGAGCGGTTCAATCCCGGACGAATCAATCGTGCGGTGGTCAACGTGGACGCGGATGATTTTGTGCTGGAGAACTTGACGCTGCGCAATACCACCTCCTACAAGGGTTCGCAAGCTGAAGCCTTGCGGGTCAACGGCAGCCGCTGTGTGCTCCGAAGCGCCGACTTTTACAGTTTTCAAGATACCCTGCTGCTCAGCGGCCGGGTTTATGCAACGAATTGTTACGTTGAGGGCGACGTGGATTTTATTTGGGGGCAAGGCGTGGTTTTCTTTGACCGATGTGAAATCAAGGCAGTCCATTCCGGGTACTATGTGCAGGCCCGCAATCCGGCCGAAAATTGCGGTTATATATTTAACCATTGCCAGCTGACTGCGTCTCCGGGAGTTGAAAAATGTCTGCTGGCGCGGATTGATGCCAACCGTTTCCCTTCCAGCCAGGTGGCGTTTATCAACTGCCAGATGGGCGACCAGGTCCCGCCCATCGGTTGGGAAGCGAAGGGCACAAATACAAGCCACCTGCGCTTTCAGGAATTTCACAGCACCAATTTGCAGGGGAAATCCCTGGACGTCAGCCAGCGGCTTCCGGCTTCCCGCCAACTCAGCAAGCGCGAAGCGGATGCCTTGTCCGATCCGGTCAAGGTGTTGTCCGTTCAGGAGACCTGGAATCCCGCCGATACTGAGCACAAGGTTTTTGACGTGCGCCAGTCCGGCGCCAAGGGTGACGGCAAGACCGCCGATACGACGGCCATTCAAGCGGCGCTGGATGAATGCGGCAAGGCGGGGGGCGGCACGGTGAAATTTTCGCGCGGAACCTATTACAGCAAGCCGCTCACTCTGCACGCCAGAACCACCGTGTTGCTTGAGGCCGGGGCAACTTTGTTGGCGAGCACCAACCACAGTGATTTCATGAAAACGCCGGGCGACTGGCTCAAGGCTAAAAGCGGCGATTTCATTCCCTTCATCGGCGGCGACGATTTGACTGATGTAACTTTCACCGGCAAGGGTACGATTGATGGCAACGGAGCGGTCTGGTGGGGGGAAGCCGAGAAAGCCCGCCAGAAAGTGCCCGGGTACGTGCTGCCACGCCCGCGTCTCATCGTATTTAATCGGTGTAAAAACCTCCGTTTGGACGGCATCAAACTTGCCAATTCACCCAGCTCACATCTTCTGCTTTCTGATTGTGAAGATGTCACGATTGAGAACGTCACAATCAATGCCCCCGCCGGTGCCGCCAATACCGATGGTATCAACCCCAGCAACAGCCGCAATGTGGCCATCACCCATTGCACCATCGACACCGGAGACGACAATATCGCCATCAAGTCCCCCAGGAAAGTCAAAGGCCGCCAATTTGCTTGCGACAACATTACGGTCACCGACTGTGAATTTCTGCACGGTCACGGCATGGCCATTGGCAGCAGCACCGTCGGCGGCATCCGCCACGTGGTGGTCAAGAACTGCCGGTTTGAGAACACCGACAATGGCTTGCGCATCAAATCGGGTCGGGACCGGGGCGGGCGGGTGGAAGATATCCGTTATTCGGACATCGTGATGAAGAACGTACATCCGGCGATATCCATCGCGGGCTATTACCAATACAGCACCAATGACAAGTATCCAAAGAACGACGCGGCCCAGCCAGTGACCGAGACCACACCGCACTTCAGCGACATTTGTATCTCCAACGTCACGGCCACGTGCACCGGGGAGGCGGGACTGATCGTGGGGTTGCCGGAGAGCGTGGTATTGAACGTTGTTTTGGAGAATGTGCATATCACCGCTGAGACGGGATTGACCATTGCCAACGCGCGGGGGGTCCGGTTCAAGAATGTGGAGATAGTCAGTGAAGAACGGGCCGCTGTTCACGACGGAGAATGCCCAGGTCGAAGGCGCGATGCGCACGAAAGAAAAGCAATGAGAAGAATACTGTGATTTCGTTGGTTGAGCTTTTCTGATTTGATGACAGGCAATGCAGTGCATAATTCTCAAAGCTATTTGCAAAGCACTGAAGTTGAGTAAAATAGGTTCTCTGTTAGAATAAAAACCCGGTAACAATTGAAGTAAAACCCGTAATGCTTAAATTCGAAGTGGATTGCGAAAGCAATTCCGCCCATTAATCTCATCCCATAATTTGTATGAAGTACCTCCGTCAAATCATTCCTGTTCTCACTTTTCTGCTGTTGCAGAATGCCAACGCTAGCTTGTGGTTCGCAGATGGGATTACCGGCACCGTGGGAAGCAAATTGGGTGATACTGCACCATATAGTTCGGGCAGCAGCCAGATTATAATCGCCAATGGGAATCTGACTTATACCAATTTAGCCGATCTGGGTGGACACGAGTTCACCATTGCGGGGACATCTGCCAGCAGCACTTATTGCCAATTCAATAGCAGCGCCATCACGAGCGGAAGCGTTTATTATTCATTTCTTTTGGAATGCACGACTCAGCCGGGAGCAACAGCAAGCTACCTTACTGATGTCAACACAACCGCCGCAATTGGAGGGTCCAGTGATGCGATGAATATTTATACAAAGTCGTCCGAAACCGGCTACGTTCTCGGCATACGAAAGAACAGCGCAAGCACAACATTCGCTGTCTCTCCTACGGTTTTAAGCCTGAACACAACCAATCTCATTGTTTTAAAGTACACATTCAACGGAGGCACAGGCGACGACACGGTTACGCTCTATATTAATCCGACTCCCGGCTTACCAGAGCCAACGCCCGAAGTGACACTTACCGGCGGCACTGACGCAACGGGTCTTCAGTACCTTGGATGGAAATCGCAATCAAGCGGCACCAGCGGCGGAGCCTGGGTTTTTGATACGCTCCGCGTGGCTTCAACCTGGACCGAGGCAGTACCAGCTGCGCCCCCATCCATCAGTGTTGACCTGACAAACCAAACGGCGTCGGTGGGGCAAAACGTCTCGTTCAGTATCCAGGCCAGCGGGACGGCACCCTTAAACTATCAATGGTATTACAATACCAATACACCGCTGGACGGTATGACCAATTCGACCCTGACCCTGAACAACGTACAGCAATCCGATTCGGGCGGTTACTCCGTAATTGTGACCAATTCCTATGGTTCGGCGACCAGCGCCGTAGCCCAATTGACCGTGAGTATTTTCGCCCCGTCGATCAACAATGATCCGCAAGACCAGTCCGCTTTGGTGGGGCAGGATACATCATTCAGTGTTCTGGCCAGTGGTACCGCGCCTTTGGGCTACCAATGGTATTATAACACCTACACGGTATTGACCAACGCCACCAGTTCCGTATTGACGCTGACGAATGTCCAGCTTACGGATGCGGGCGGCTATTCAGTGGTGGTAACCAATGCTTATGGCTCGGCGACGAGCGCCGTGGCCCAACTGACGGTGAATCTTCCGGTGGCCCCCTCCATCGTCACGCAACCGCAGGATCAGGCCAACATTCTACCCGGCGCAACCGCCACCTTCAGCGTCATTGCCAGCGGCACCGATCCTCTCAGCTACCAGTGGTATTACAACACCGACACGCTGCTGACTAACGCCATCGATTCCATTTTGACGATAACCAATGTTCAGCTCGCAAATGCCGGCAGCTATTCCGTCGTCATCAACAATCCGGGCGGAACCATCACCAGTTCCAATGCCGTCCTGACCGTCAACACGAATCCCGTGGCGCCCGTCTTCATTTCCCAACCCGTTTCGCTGGTGGTGCTGGCTGGCAGTGCTGCCAGTTTCACCGCCGTCGCGGCCGGCACCGCCCCCATCAGTTATCAGTGGAGCAAGAACGGAACACCGATTCCGGGCGCAACGTCATCCACGCTGACCCTGACGAATGTGCAGACCTCCGATGACGGCAGCTACACTCTCACCGCTTCCAACAGCGTCGGGCATGTGACCAGCAATCCCGCCCAGCTAACCGTGACGGCCTCGATACCGCTGGTCAAGTCCGCGTATAACCTGACCGGCTTTGCACAAAGCACAACTGGCGGCGGTGTGATTGCCACGAACGATCCCGCGTATGTGCAGGTCTATACTCCGCTCGATTTCGCCAATGCCCTCCAGTCCGCCTACAAGACTGCCGGCTCGGTCAAGGTCATCGAGATCATGAACGATTTGAGCCTGGGTTGGAATGAGATCGGCGCGGCCGT
This sequence comes from uncultured Verrucomicrobiae bacterium, assembly GCA_963789055.1. Classification (GTDB taxonomy): domain Bacteria; phylum Verrucomicrobiota; class Verrucomicrobiia; order Limisphaerales; family UBA11358; genus UBA11358. The sequence continues at coordinate 428,810 of CAWBJE010000001.1, forward strand.
GCAGGCCGTCGGCCCGTTCCGGGAGAATGCCACACCGTTGCTGCACCCGGTGCTAGTGACCGTGGGCGAAAGTTTGATCGACATGAAGCCCAAGAGCGGGTTGACCATTTTCTCCGCCAACGGCGCGACCATCAAACATTGCAACTTCAACATCAAGAGTTGCAATAACGTCATCATTCGCAATTTGAAATTCGACGAGAACTGGGAATGGGACGAAAGCACCAAGGGACAATACGACCGGAACGACTGGGATTTCATCACGCTCGGCAACGGCGGTTCGGTGAGCAACATCTGGGTGGATCACTGCACGTTCACCAAGTCCTACGACGGCATCCTCGACACCAAGGCCGGCTGTTCGGCCATCACCATTTCCTGGTGCAAATACATGGGCGACGACGGGGCCACCAACACCAACAGTTGGGTCTGGCAGCAGATCAACTATCTGGAACAGAGCCCGTCGAGCTACCCGATGTATAATTTTCTTCGTAGTAATGGATTCAGCACGACCAATATTGTCACGATCATGCAAGGGCATGACAAAACCCACCTGGCAGGCCAAAACGATCTCGACCCGGACAACGCGACCATCTCGATGACGTTCCATCACCTGTGGTTGAACAGCGTGTGGGACCGTTGCGTGCCGCGCCTGCGCGCCGGCAACGTGCATGATTACAACATCTACGTGGACGACACCTCGGTGCTGGCCGCCAAGCGCCTGCGCGATTACATCGTTGCCACGGTTGTCAACTTGAACAAGTCCAGTTCCAACGCGATGAAAAACACCTATGATTTCGATCCTCCCGTCAATGGCGCCATCTCCACCGAGAACGGCGCACTGCTGGTCGAAAATTCGGTCTATATTGATTGCCTCTGGCCGCTGCGCAACAATCAGACGGATGTGAACAATTCGGCCTACACCGGCAAGATCATGGCGCTTAATAGCATTTACCAATTTGACGCCACGAGCTTCTTTGGCAACAGCACCAACGTCCCGGACGGCACCAATTATTTCGGTCCGAAACAGGCGGCCGTCATTCCCTTTTCGTGGAATCTGCCCGGCAATCAACTGCCTTACACCTATACGATGGACGATCCAAGCCAGCTTTCAAACATCGTCACGAGCGCCACTGCGGGAGCCGGGGCTGGCGTGCTTACTTGGGACAAGACAAATTGGCTGATGACCGCCTACGCAGCCACGGCACCAATCATCAGTGCTGATCCGCAAAGCCAGACGAATTCGACAGGACAAAACGTCATCTTCACCGTGGCGGCTGGCGGCAGTGGGCCTTTGAGTTATCAATGGTATTACAATACCAATACGCCCATTTCCGGTGCCACGAATAGTGCCCTGGTACTGGCCAATCTACAGACCACCAATGCGGGTACCTATTCGGCGGTTGTAAGCAACACAGCCGGTTCGGCCACCAGCGCCTATGCAGTTCTCGCCGTCACGGCGGCGAATACCGCACCAACGCTCTCTCCGGTCCCCGACACCAACATCATTGCCGGTACCACCCTCAACATCACAAACCGGGCAACCGATCCAGACCTCCCGCCGCAAACCCTGACGTTCAGCCTGGTAAACGCGCCCGGCAACGCCACTTTGGATGCTAACAGTGGTGTTTTCTCATGGCGTCCGCTTATTTCGCAAGGAGGGGTTACCTATCCGATTTCTATAAAAGTGGTCGATAACGGTACGCCGAATATGAGCGCGACCCAATCGTTCAACGTTATCGTGAGTGCACCAAGCCAGCCACAAACGCCAAGTTTTACCTATAGCAACGGCCAGTTCAATTTGGTCATAACGGGCAGCAGCGGGCCGGACTACATCGTCCTGGCATCCACAAACCTGACGGATTGGACGGGTATTTACACCAATTACTCACCGATTCCGCCATTTGTCTGGAGTGATTCCAGCGCGAGCAACTTATACCAGCGGTTTTATCGAATCCAACTCGGGCCGTAAAAGTTGATTGATTGATTTTATCCAAGCACCTCCGGTATTGTGGGCCGGTAACTTGATGACCAAGACAGCCGCGCTCATCCTTTTGGCCGATATTTTACTCTGTCGTGCCGCCGGTGCCGGGATTTTTGACGTGCGCCAATTCGGCGCGAGGGGCGATGGTAAAACTAAAGACACCGCTGCCATTCAGGCCGCTTTGGATGCCAGCGGCAAGGCGGGCGGCGGCTCGGTGCGTTTTACAGCCGGCACTTACCTCTGCCAACCCGTCTCGGTTCACTCCCAAACTACAGTGTTGCTTGAAGCCGGTGCTACCTTGCTGGCCGTCGCCAATCAAAGTGATTTCATGAAAAAGCCGGGGAACTGGCTTATGGCCAAAAGCAACGACGATTTCATCCCGTTCATTGGCGGCAAGAATTTGACCAACGTGACCATCACCGGTGGAGGAACGATTGATGGTAATGGGGCAAATTGGTGGGAGCCAGCCAGGGAATTCCGCGCCCGGAATCCCGAGGTTCCTGCCTTGCCCCGCCCCCATCTCATCGCGTTCAACAACTGCAAGAATATCCGTCTGGCCGGAGTAAGATTGATTAATTCGCCCAGGGCTCATGTGATTCTTACCGACTGCGAACAGGTGGTCATCGATGGCGTGACTATTCAGTCGCCCGCCGGCGCGGCTAACACCGAGGGCATAGGTCCTGACAATTGCCGTAACGTGACGATTACTCATTGCACCATCGACGCCGGTGACGACGACATCGCGATTACATCCCGCAAAAAGGTTGCCGGCCGAGAATTCGCCTGCGACAACATCACTGTCACCGACTGTAATTTTCTGCACGGCCACGGCATGGCTATTGGCAGCACCACCGTCGGCGGCATCCGCCATGTGATTGTGAAAAACTGCCGGTTCGAAGACACCGACAACGGCCTGCGCATCAAATCCGGCCGCGACCGGGGCGGGTTGGTCGAGGATATCCGTTATGCGGACATCACGATGAAGAACGTGCATCCGACTATTTCCATCGTGGGTTATTATCAATACGGCACCAATGACAAATATCCGAAGAACGACTCAACTGTGCCTATAACTGAAACAACTCCCATCTTTCGCAATATCTGCATATCGAATGTGACGGCCACGTGCACTGGGGAAGCGGGGCTGATAGTGGGATTGCCGGAGAGCGTGGTGTCGAACGTCGTGCTGGAAAATGTCCGTATCACCGCCGAGACCGGACTGACGATTGCCAACGCGAAAGGTGTCCGGGTCAAGGATGTGGAAATATTGGTGAAGACAGGACCTCCTTTCACGACGGAAAATGCCCAGGTCGAAGGTGCGGTGCGCCCGAAGGAAAAGCAATGAGTGACAGAGATTTTCTGGCAGATTCAATGTCCGCCCTTTATAATTGCCTCTTCCAAAGGATTGCTCTGGCAATTTCGATGGAAAAATACGAATGAACAGACAAAATCGAACCATGAAAAAAATAATTCCGTTGTTTCTAACCGCTTTGCTCGCCGCCCCGCTGCTTGGCGCGGAGCAGGCCGAATGGGCACAAGTCCCTCAAATACTGTCGCGTATCAAGGCGCCGGTGTTCCCCGCGCGTGATTTTGTCATCACCAACTACGGTGCGGTGGCCGACGGCCAGACTGATTGCACTGCGGCGATTGGCAAGGCGATTGACGCCTGCGTCGCAGCGGGAGGGGGCAATGTGGTGGTTCCGGCGGGGGAATTCTTCACCGGACCGATTCACCTGAAGAGCAACGTAAATCTGCACCTCGACGAAGGGGCGACATTGAAATTCAATACTGACCCCAAGGCTTATCTGCCGGCGGTACTGACCCGTTTTGAAAGCATCGAATGCTACAATTACTCGCCGTTCATTTATGCCTTGGGCCAGAAGAATGTCGCCGTGACCGGCAAAGGCACGCTGGACGGCCAGGCCACCGATGAGAACTGGCTGCGTTGGAAAGGAAAAAGGGGTGGCGCCAATACCAACAATCAAGGGGCCGCAAACGGCCGGCTGAAAAAAATGGCCGAGGCGGGAGTGCCGGTCGAGCAGCGCGTGTTTGGCGAAGGTGACTATCTGCGGCCAAATTTCATCCAGTTCAACCGTTGCAGTAACGTGATGGTAGAAGGCGTCCGCATCCGCCGCTCGCCGATGTGGGAGATCAATCCCGTCCTTTGCACCAACGTCACGGTGCGCGGGGTGGACATTGTTTCACATGGCGCGAACAACGATGGTTGCGATCCGGAAAGTTGTCGGGACGTGCTGATTGAAAACTGCCTGTTTGACACCGGCGACGATTGCATTGCCATCAAGTCGGGTCGTAATGCGGATGGCCGCCGAATCGGTGTGCCGTCGGTGAATCTGATTGTCCGCGGCTGCACGATGCGTGACGGTCATGCGGGGACGGCCATCGGCAGCGAGGTTTCCGGCAGTTGCAGCAATGTTTTTGTGGAGAATTGCGAGATGAGCAGCCCGCACCTGAATTGCGCCTTGCGGCTCAAATCCAACGCCGTTCGCGGGGGTGTTTTACAGGACATCTTCATGCGGAACGTTAATGTCGGACAGGTTTCGGATTCTGTTTTGCAGATTGATTTTCTTTACGAAGAAGGAACCAATGGAATTTACAAACCGGTTGCGCGCAATGTGGCAATGGATAAGATCACCGTTGCCCATACGCCGCGCGTGTTGAATGTCCGGGGCTTCCCGGGCGCGGAAATCAGCAATGTGCGGATTTATAATTCAACCTTCAAACAGATTGAAAAGCCGGACGTGGTCAAAGACGCCGATGTGAAATTGGTGAACTGTGTTCTCGAACCGGTAAAGTGATGTGAGAGTTGCGGTACCTGCACATAACGTTGGTGATTCTCAATTCTTAGGATGACAGACGTACTGGCTGCTGTGGCGGAAATGCCCGGCAGCCAGCATTCGCGGTTACGTAGTGTAAATCATATTGGGCACATCGTTCAGCGCCCCCCTTTACAATAGAATGGGCATATGACCCCGCCAAAGAACCATACATTTGTGTAGCTGGGCAAATACGCAAAAACAAGCAAATTGGTATATGATATGCTCTATGTATAAGGTGATAATTTTTGCAACCCAAAATTAGGAAGAAGTCGTAACAAATGAAGTTGTACAATCGTCTTACCGTTCGCGCCCCCCTGTTTTTATCGGCAGTGGGGGTTTTCTCATTTGTCATGGCAACGTTGGCGCAGAGCATCAACATCACCAATCCGCCGGCACTGCCGAACATTAACACCAACAACGTTATTAACATCACCAACGCTCCATACTACGCCGTGGGCAACGGTGTGTTAACAAATACCGTCGCCATTTCGAATGCGATTGTTGCGGCGGCGGCGGGCGGTACCACGAACGGGCTGAGCGGCGGCACGGTGTTAATACCCGGTCCGGGTACGTATTTGTGCGGTCCGCTCATCTTGAAGAGCAAGGTCAATCTGCAAGTTGACAACGGCGCGACGTTAAAAATGCTGCCTTATGCAAAGTGGTCCGGCACCACGACTTTCATCACCGGATCCAGTCTTCAAGACGTCATGATCAGCGGCTTGGGTACCATAGACGGGCAAGGATGGGATTGGTGGGTAGCCTTTACCAACAGTAGCATTTCGCGACCTTACTTCATTAATTTCACCGGCAGCAGCCGCATATTGATAGAAGGCGTGACGCTGACCAATCCGCCAACATTCCACCTCATGTTGAAAGGCAGCAACAAGGACATCACGATCCAAAGCATCATCATCAACACCCCCCCTTCAAAAAACACGGACGGCATGGACCTGGGTTCCAGCAACGTTCTGGTCCAGAATTGCTATATTAGTGATGGAGACGATAACATTGAAATTGGTGGCAGTAGCGACTTATGTGCAAATCTCGTTGTTACCAACTGCCATTTTGGCATCGGCCACGGCGTGTCCATCGGCGGTTATACCCAGGGCTGCATATCGAACGTAACGGTCGTCGACTGCACATTTACCAACACCGATTACGCCATTCGCATGAAATCGGACTACGACCGTGGCGGGATAATACAAAATCTTTCCTACTGCAATATCACGAACCACAATATCAAGTACGCGCCGATATGCATTTACAGCTATTACAATCAATCAGGGTATGGGAATCCCACCACCGCTGGCGTCACACCATTGACAGCCTATCAAATGGCTGTTCAAAGCACCAACACGACTCCGAGATACCGGAACATCATCATCAGCAATTTCGTCTGCGACTCGGCGGGCCAACCCGGCATGATTTGGGCGCGCACCGAAATGCCCGCCACCAATATCGTATTGAGCAAACTCAACATCACCGCTACCGGCAGTTACCAGAATTTCGAAATCTACAATGCAAAGCAAATTCAGATTATAGATTCACAATTCACCCTGAGTGCAAGCGCATACACCAATTCCTGGCTTTTTAATGCAGACGTTACTTTTAGCAATACCATTGCTTCTACCACACCTATTTCACTGTTCGGTATCACGACAAATTCCTATATCAACAAGCTGGCTTTTTATAACTGTCCGGCCACTGTGAGCTATACCAACACGCTTGGCGCCGGCCCGCTCACGCTCGGGGACAGTACCCTCACCGTCAGCAACAATCTTACACTGTTTCCCGCCACCGTGTTGAATTATGTGCTGGATCCAAACACCAACCAGGTAGCCGTCGTGGGCAATCTGGCGATGGGCGGAACTGTCAATGTGACGACCAATGCCTCCGGGTTTACGGCGGGCACGAACACGTTATTGACATATACGGGGACTTTGAGCGGCGCCCTGCCCACACTCGGTTCGACGCCTGGCGGTCCCTATGCTTATTCCATCATCACTAACACCACCAGCAAGCAGGTAAGTCTGGTGGTCACGTCAACAAATTCGTCAACACCCACGACCACTTCTGTGCAGTCATCGGCCAATCCCTCAACCTATGGAAACACGGTGATGTTTACCGCGATGGTCAGTCCCGCTCCTGCCAACGGTGAAAGCGTCACCTTCAAGGACGGTTCAACCACCCTGGGTACCGGCACGCTTAACGGCGGACAGGCAACGTACACCACTACCGCCACCCAGCTTGCCGCCGTTTCTCATTCCATCACGGCGGTTTATGCCGGTGATAGCAGCTTTGGTGGAAGTACCTCCAGTGCGTTGACACAAACGGTCAATGCCCGGAGCCTCACCGTTTCGGGACTGACGGTCAACAGCAAGACCTATGATCGAACTTACGGAGCATCGTTGGCTACCAACGGTTACGCGCTCAACACCGTGATCAGCGGGGATGTGGTAACATTGTTGACCAACGGGAGCACGGTGAACTTCGCCAGTTCCAATGTGGCCAATGGCATCAGCGTCACGGTCAGCGGCCTGTCGCTGAGCGGCGCCCAGGCAGGCAACTATTCGCTGACGCAACCAACAGGGCTGACTGGTAACATCACGGCATTGACCCTGACGATTAGCGGCTTAACGGTGAACAGCAAGGTTTATGACGGGACGACGGGAGGTTCGTTAAACACCAACGGGTATGTACTTAACACCGTGGTTGCCGGCGACACCGTCACACTGGTGACTAACGGCAGCACCGTGACCTTTGCCAGCCCCAACGTGGCCAATGGCATCAATGTCACGGTCAGCGGCCTGTCGCTGGGCGGCGCGCAGGCGGGCAATTACTCGCTGACTCAGCCGACAGGCCTGACGGGCAACATCACCCCGGCCGGTTCGTCAGTTGCCTTGAGTGCCTCGGCCAATCCGGTTGCACATCTGTCTTCCGTGGCATTCACCGCCAATATGACGCCGGCAACCCTGAGCGGGACGGTGTTGTTCCTGACCAACGGGGTGGCGTTTGACAGCCAGACCTTGACCGGCGGCACCGCGACCAGCGCTGCCACGGCGGTCTTGCCGCGGGGCACCAACACGATTACCGCACAGTACTCGGGCAATTCCAACTACTCGCCCAGCACCAACACCCTGAGCGAATTTGTGACCAACAATCCGCCCACCGCCAATCCGGCGGTGTATTATCGTCTGGCTGGATATCCCTTGACGATTGTCATTGCCGATTTGGCGACCAATTGGAATGACCTGGACGGTGACACCATGACCCTGGCGGGAGTCAGCAGTCCCAGCACGAATGGGGTGGTGGTGGCTTACGACAGCGCCGATATTTATTACACCAATGCCAACAACGTAACCGACCGGTTTGGTTACACGATCAGCGACGGCCAGGGTGGAACCAATAATGGAACGGTGACGGTACTGGTGGCGCAACAGACCGTCTCCAGCGTGGCGGTCAACAACGGCAGTGTGACCCTGGATTTCACGGGCATTCCGGGGAGCACGTATTGGGTTATGGCGGCGACTAATCTGGTGCCGCCGATCAATTGGACGCCGTTGAGTACGAATGTTGTGGGAACCAACGGCCTGTGGGAGTTTACAGACACTCAGGCTACGAATTTCATCTACCGGTTCTATCGAACTCAATCTGGCCATTAAAACACGTTGAATAAGGCCATTTTTGCTGGCGATATTCTGGCGCATGTGGTAAAATACGGCAGTAATAAGATTGTGTGCCACACCAAGCAACCAACATTTAATAGCTGCAATCTTACGGTAAAAATTATGACGTCACACAATCATCATCCGTTTCGGATCTCACTTTTTCTGTCGGCAGTTGGCCTTTTCTCGTTGGTTACTACGACGCAGGCGGTGCCGTTGCTGCCGACCGTCAACACCAACATCATTCTTAACATCACCAATTGGGGTGCGAGTACGACAGCGGTGACCAACACCACCTTCATTCAAAACGCCATCAATGCCGCATCAACAACGAATGGTGGCGCGGGGGCCACAGTCGAAATTCCGGCCGGCACGTTTGTGAGCGGCCCTCTCAACATGGCCAATAACGTCAACCTGCAAATCGACACCAACGCGGTTCTGCAAATGCTGCCGTATGCATCATGGAACCCCCTTTACGGCACCACGACTTTCATCAACTGTGGTGACAATAAAACAAACTTTTCGATCACCGGTTCCGGCACGATTGATGGACAGGCCGCATTTGCCGGTTGGTGGGATGGTCGTGACACCTCGTTACGGCCCTACTTGGTTTATGTATCCAAATGCAAGCAGATGCTCTTTCAAGACATAACGGTTATCCGTCCACCGAAGATGCACTTCGCGATCAAGAATGCCGGGTGCGGCAACATCACGTTTCTGAGGGTTACCATCAACACGGACGGCGCCGCGCCGAACACGGATGGCATCGATTTGACTGGAACAAACTGTCTGGTTCAGGACTGCACAATCAATGCCGGTGACGATAACATCGCGTTCGGGTCCAGCGACGGCGGCGTTCCTTCTGCCAACATCACCGTCACCAATTGCCACTTCGGCACCGGTCATGGCGTGTCCATCGGCAGTAACACCCAGGGCGGGGTTTCAAACTTAACGGTCATCGACTGCACGTTTACCAATACCGACAACGCAATCCGCATGAAGTCAGATAACGGAACTGGCGGCTCTGGCTACGGAGGGATTGCCCAAAATCTGTATTACTACAATATCACGAACCACAACATCAAGTATGCGCCGATAATAATTTACAGCTATTATAATAAATATGGGAATCCCACCACCGCTGGCATCTCTCCCACGGTGGCTGCCGCGACAAATGCCGCCACCATAACCAGCTACACACCGGTCTGGCGGAATATCGTCATCAGCAATTTTTTCTGCGACTCGACGGGCCAGCCCGGCATGATCTGGGCGCGCACCGAAATGCCGGCCACCAACATCATATTGAACAATATCAATATCACCGTAACTGGATCCTCCGGCAGCGGCAGCTTCCTGCTTTACCATGCGAAGCAGGTTCAGGTCGTGGATTCATCGGTAAGTGTGAGCGCCGTTAATTATACCTTTACACTTTTTGATGCGCAGGTTGTATTTACCAACAGCGTTCCTTCCGACAATGGAATTTTATTGGGTGGCCTAACGACGAGTACTTATACCAGCAATCCCCTGGCCTTTTACGGTGTCCAAGCAACGGTGCTCGCTACGAACGCAATCGGGACCGGCCCGATCACTCTGGCTGATAGCCAGGTCAACATTAATCAGAATTTTAAACTGTTCCCCAGCACGGTCTTGAACTACGTGCTGGACACGAACCCCGATCAGGTGGCGGTGGCGGGCGATTTGGCATTAGGCGGGACCATCAATGTAACGACCAACGCTTCCGGTTTTACTGCCGGCACGAACACGCTGTTAACTTATACTGGTAATTTGAGCGGCAGTCCCACGCTCGTTACGCCAGGTGGCCCCTATACATACTCCCTTGATACCAGCGTCGATGGACAGGTGAATCTTCTGATAACAATGCCCACAACCAGTACCATCCAACCGTCGGCTAATCCTTCGACCTATGGCACAGCGGTGACATTTACCGCCACGGTCAATCCCGCCCCGACCGATGGTGAAAGCGTCACCTTCATGGACGGTTTAACTACCCTGGGCATCGGTACGCTCAGCAGCGGTCAGGCAACGTACACCACCACCGCCACCCAACTTTCTGCCGGGTCTCATTCCATCTCGGCCGTTTATCCCGGAGACGGTGCCTATGGCGCCAGCACTTCCAGCCCGATAACTCAAACGGTCAATACGAATGCACTAACGGTTACGGGCTTAACGGTGAACAGCAAGGTCTATGACGGGACAACAGGAGGCTCGTTGAACACCAACGGCTATGCGCTCAACACTGTAATCAGCGGTGACGTGGTAACGCTGGTGACCAATGGCAGCACCGTGACCTTTGCCAGCCCCAACGTGGCCAATGGCATCAACGTCACGGTTAGCGGTCTGTCGCTGGGTGGAGCCCAGGCGGGCAATTACTCGCTGACCCAGCCGACAGGCCTGACAGGTAACATCATCCCGGCCGGTTCGTCAGTCGCCTTGGGTGCCTCGGCCAATCCGGTTGCACATCTGTCTTCCGTGGCATTCACCGCCAATATGACGCCGGCAACCCTGAGCGGGACGGTGTTGTTCCTGACCAACGGGGTGGCGTTTGACAGCCAGACATTGACCGGCGGCACCGCGACCAGCGCGGCCACGGCGGTCTTGCCGCGAGGCACCAACACGATTACCGCGCAGTACTCGGGCAACTCCAACTACTCGCCCAGCACCAACACCCTGAGCGAATTTGTGACCAACAATCCGCCCACCGCCAATCCGGCGGTGTATTATCGTCTGGCTGGATATCCCTTGACGATTGTCATTGCCGATTTGGCGACCAATTGGAATGACCTGGACGGTGACACCATGACCCTGGCGGGAGTCAGCAGTCCCAGCACGAATGGGGTGGTGGTGGCTTACGACAGCGCCGATATTTATTACACCAATGCCAACAACGTAACCGACCGGTTTGGTTACACGATCAGCGACGGCCAGGGTGGAACCAATAATGGAACGGTGACGGTACTGGTGGCGCAACAGACCGTCTCCAGCGTGGCGGTCAACAACGGCAGTGTGACCCTGGATTTCACGGGCATTCCGGGGAGCACGTATTGGGTTATGGCGGCGACCAATCTGGTGCCGCCGATCAATTGGACGCCGTTGAGTACGAATGTTGTGGGAACCAACGGCCTGTGGGAGTTTACAGACACTCAGGCTACGAATTTCATCTACCGGTTCTATCGAACTCAATCTGGCCAATGAAAGCCAGCGTGACAATAGCGTCACGTTGTCATCTTTCGCCTTGGTTGATGGTGGCTGGTTTCATGGTGTTGGCCGCGACGGTGACTGCGGCGCCAGCACTACCGAACATCAATACTGCTAACGTTGTCAACATCACCAATTTGGGGGCGGTAAGCAGTACTACGTTGACCAACACTACCGCCATTCAAAGCGCCATTGATTCGGCGGCGACCACCAACGGCGGCTGCACAGTCGAGATCCCGGAAGGAATTTATTTGAGTGGTCCGCTTATCTTGAGGAGCGGAATTAACCTGCAAATTGACAGTGGGGCCATACTCCGGATGCTGCCGTTTGGTCAATATCCGGTAACCTGGTACACCAACGGTGGGACTAATATTTATTTCACGGCAAGCAATTTCATTTCCGGCACGAGCCTCACGGACATTGAAATCAGCGGCTCGGGTGCGATTGACGGGCAGGGTTTGCCATGGTGGCCGTGGACATACACCAACAATGCCGTTCGACCGGTCATGATTCGGTTATCAGGCTGTAACCGCGAGTTGATCCAAAACGTGACGCTTTCAAATTCCCCGATGTATCACATTTCCATCAGTGGCAACGCCGGAAATACCACCGTCCAGGGAGTCACTATTGTGGCGCCGTCGTCCGAAGCCAATCCACCGTCGCACAACACGGATGCGTGTGATGTCAGCGGGACGAACATATTGGTTCAAAACTGCAACATCAGCGTGGGCGACGATGATTTTGCCTGCGGCGGTGGCACTTCGGGCGCCCTGATCACCAATAACATCTACGGCAATGGCCACGGCATTTCCATCGGCAGTTACACCTACGAAGGTGGCGTGTCCAATATCACCGTCATCAACTGCACGATAAATGGGGCGGACAATGGCATCCGCATCAAGTCGGATAACGACCGCGGCGGCCTCGTTCAGAATATTTCCTATTACAACATCGGCATGACCAACGTGCATTTTCCGATTCAGATTTACAGTTACTACGCCGAAGTCGGCACACCCAACAGCATCTCGCCCTATTACGCCTCAACGCAAGTGGTCGCTGCCGTGACCGGAACCACGCCGATTTATCGCAATATCAATTTCAGCAACATCACCGCCACTTCGGTCAGCGGCTACCCCGTGGGCATCCTCTGGGCGCGCACGGAAATGCCCGCTACGAACATCATCTTCAACAAAATTAATGTGACCGGCGACAGAAATTTCTGCCTCTATAATGTCAGCGGCGCGCAGTTCATTGATTCGACAATCCACACGTCCGCGACCAGCAACACGTTCGCACTGTTCAACGCACAGGTCATCATCACCAACAGCGCGTTTACAACCAACCTTGTTACATTCGACGGTCTGACGACAAACGGTTACGGCAACAACTTTGCATTCTACAACGCCCAGGCATCATTGAAAAATACCAACGTTTTGGATGACGGTCCGCTCACGCTGGCGGACAGCATCCTCACCATCAGCAACAATTTCACGCTGTTTCCCACAACGGTGTTGAATTACACGCTGGATCCGAACACCAACCGGGTGGCGGTAGTGGGCAACCTGGCGCTGGGTGGGACTGTCAATCTGACGAACGGTGTCGGCTTTGAGGCAAGCACAAACACGCTGTTGACATATACCGGTACTTTGAGCGGAATGCTGCCAGCACTGGGTTCAGTCCCGGCCGGATACAATTTTTCCTTCGATACCAATACTGCCGGACAGGTTAAACTCATTGCCATTGCGACCGGGCCACAGCCGCCGCCAGCACCAACAGGTCTTGTAGCGAAGCCCGCAAGTTTGCTGGTCGCCTTGACCTGGTTGCCAGCGGCCACGGCCACGAATTACAACGTCAAGCGCTCCATCGTCAGCGGTGGTTCCTGCACAACCATTGCCACCATCGCCGCGACAAATTATTCCGATACCAACGTCACCAACGGGACAACGTATTACTATGTGGTGTCCGGCGTGAATACGAATGGCGAGGGGCTTGATTCCGCCGAGGTGAGTGCCACGCCACAGGTGGCGCCCCCCTGGCTCGGGGGCATTATTTTGGACGATGATTTTTCGTCAAGCACACTGAATTCCTCCTCGCCGCCCACACCGACTGCAACGAACACCAGTTACGAACTGATTTCTTCCAAGGCGTGGAACCCCCCGCCCGGCATCGCTGCGGGACATCTGAAATTCGGTATTGCACCTACCACCAGCGGCAGCATTCAAGTGCAGGCGTTGTTCACGAATACGCCGGTGACCCTCGCCAACATCGGCGACAGTCTTACGCTAACCGTCACATTTACGAACCCCTCGGGCCTGTTGACCCAGGCTGGCGCGATGGGTTTTGGTTTGTATAACAGTGGCCAGAATTTTCCTGTTTCCGGAGGTCTGAACGGCACGGCGACAACCAACTATACGGACAGCGCCACGGGCAATGCCCAGACTTGGGCGGGCTACGTTGGACAACTGGCCTTTACCGGAGGCAGTTCGCGAATCATGACACGCCCCGCGCAGACGGGTACCGCCAACAATAATCAGGACTGTGTGACAAGCGGTAGCGGCAGTTCGAGCTACAACAATCCCGGCGGGGCAACGGTCGGTACGGCCTCGTCCGCGCCATCGCTCACGCTCGTTTCGGGCAATCCCTACACGGCGGTTTTAAACGTGACGCTGGCTGCGACCAATGCGCTGGCCATTACAAATTCCCTGTATTCGGGAATCGATACGAACGGCGCGTTGCTCTCGCAATTTGGCGGCATTGCCTCCGAGGCGAACTACTTGACCAACGCTTTCGACGCCCTGGCCGTTGGCTGGCGCGCGACGGCAAGTACTTCCGCCACGACGATTGACATCAACCGGATTGCCGTCAACGTCGCACGCGCACCTGTAAATATTGTTACTCAAGTTATCGGCACCGGGTTGCAACTGTCATGGCCGGCCGACTACATCGGCTGGACTCTGCAAGTTCAGACGAACGATTTGAGTCATGGGCTGGGTACCAACTGGGTCAACGCCCCTGATTCCACGGGCACCAACCAATATTACCTTCCCATCAATCTGACCAACGGCTCCGTTTTTATCCGGTTGGCGTATCCACCGCCGGGGTCATGATTGTTCCGGGCTGCGTTTCCGGTAATCGCCGCGGCTGAAGTATTTCTCCAGCCAGACATAAAGGCAGATGAACAGATAACGGCTGCCCATCTCCCGCATCATCAGCTTTGCCTCGCCCGTGCGCCGGTTGCGCCAGGTGATGGGAATGACGGTCCAGGAAAACCCTCGCACAATGGCCTTGAGCGGCAATTCTACGGTCAGATTGAAATGGGGCGAAATCAGCGGACGACAGCCATCAATAACTTCGCGTCGGTAAGCCTTGAAAGCATTCGTAGTGTCGTTCAGGCGAATGGCAAAAAGGGTCTTGAGAAAGAGGTTGGCCAATCGATTGACGAACAGCTTAATCCGGGGATAATCCACTGTGCCGCCGCCCTTGACGAAACGGCTGCCGAACACACAATCATACCCCTTGTTCAGTTCCGCCCAGTAACGCACCACGTCCCGGCAATCATCTGATTCGTCCGCCATCATAATGACCACGGCATCGCCCTTCATGTGATCGAGGCCGCAGACGACCGCGCGTCCGAAACCGTGCAGACCTTCATTTTTCACGGGAACTAATTCGGGAAGCCTGGCTTTGATTTCCCCCAGCAGTTCCCGGGTCCGGTCAGTGCTGCCATCGTCAACGACAATAATTTCATGCGGGATTTTTTGCAGGCCCAGTTCCAGATGGAGATGCTCCACGGTCGAACGGATGCAGCCTTCCTCATTGCGCGCGGGGATGACCACCGACAGCAACGAGAGGGGGCGGGATTGGATTGTCGTATCACTCATCTACTTTGGTGCACATTTTGCTTTTTGCTGCAACGTCGTGTTAAAACCGGTCGCAGATTCATTTTTCCCGCCGAGCCTAAATTAAATTTCCACTTCGTCAAACAGTAAGAACTTATTAGTAAAAATCGCTCATGCCGTTGGCGCCACGTTCTTGGCCCGCTTGGGGCTGCGCCACTGTGCGGCCAACCTGCGAGCCATGTAAATGAAAGCTACGGCCTTTCATGATAAGGTGTATTGGCCTCATACAACCTGAGGCGGGATTGCCTGGCTCCGGCCAATGATTGGTCGCCTTTCGTGGCTGGAAGTTCCAATGCCCGCTTGACCACTGCCACGTTGGCCTTTTTACCCCGTCAGCATGACGATCTAAATCATTCCCGCCGAAATTTCATCAGTGACTTGACGGAGTGTTCTTTATTTGCAGCGCATGAACGAGATTGCTGCGGGCCTCGGCAAAATCCGGTTTCAGCCGGAGGGCTTCCTGAAATTCGCTGATGGCCTGGTTGATTTGGCCTTTCATGCCCAGCGCGGTGCCAAGGTTGTAGTGGGCCTCGGCAAAATCCGGTTTCAGCCGGATGGTTTCCTCAAATTGACGGATGGCCTCATCCGTCTGGCCTTTTTGGCCCAGGATAAGGCCAAGATCGAAATGGGCTTCAGCATCATCCGGCTTGAGACGGATGGCTTCCTGAAATTGATTGATCGCTCCGTCAGTTCGCCCCTTGTGGCTGAAAGCGGCACCGAGATTGTAGTGGGCATTTTCGTCATCCGGCTTCAGGCGAATGGCTTCCTGAAATTGACTGATCGCCTCGTCGGTTCGGCCTTTTTGGGACAGGATGTCTCCAAGGTTGTCGTGTGCCAGGTAATTGTTCTTCGTGACCTCCAACGCATGCCGAAAAAGAGTTTCACTATCCTGCCAATATCCAAGCTGTCGCCGTGTCATCCCAAGACACAGGATGATTGCCCCACATCCCGCCACCGACAATATCATCAACTGATGCCGCCACTGGCGCGTCAATTCGTTTGCACCCCAGATGACCAGAATCAACACCCCCAGCGACGGAATATACGTGTACCGATCCGCCATCGCCTGATCTCCCACCTGCACCAACCCAATCACCGGCACCAGCGTCCCCACATACCACAACCAGCCTATCAGCATAAATGGATAGCGCCGCCGTACCACAACACACAGCTCCGTGATACCCAGAAGCAACACCCCGGCCAGCAACACCTTTCCCATCGGCCAGTACCCCGGATGCGGATAAAATACCGCCAGGTCCACCGGCCAGAACAGCTTCCCCAAATATCGGCAATACGATATCAACGCGTTTCCACCTCGCGCACCCAAGGGCAGGCTTTCAAAAGACATCACTACACCACCGCGCTTCTGTACCACGAAGGTCACTATACTCGCCACCACCGCCAAACCAAAAAACGGTGCCTTTTCCCAAACCAAACTTCGGACCCTGAACCCCGAACCTTGAACCTTAAACCTCTTCAACGGCCACCAGTCCAACAGCAGCATTACCAACGGCCACGTCACCAACATCGCCTTGCTCATCAAGCCCAATGCAAACAATAACAGAGCTAAACCATACCAGACTTTGGACTTTGGACTTTGGACTTTGGACTTCTCCACATATCGCGCATAAGCAATCAGGGTTAGCAGGCCAAAACACGTGCTCAGCACATCCTTGCGCTCCGCCACCCACGCCACCGATTCCACATGCACCGGATGCCACCCGAACAACACCGCCACTATCGCACTTCGCCACAGCGCTCCCGCCTGCCGAACCGAAGCCGTCGCCGCCATCGTTGTGCTGCCAGTACCAGGTTGTGGCAACGAAGACGACCAGCGGGGTGATCCGTTGCCGCGAAGGCCGGTCATCTGGAACAGCAACAGAAACACCAGTGCCGTGTTGACCGCATGCAGCAACACACTGCTCAAGTGATGGCCCCACGGTCTCAACCCGAACACCTGACAGTCCAGCATGTGCGACAACACCGTCAACGGATGCCAATTGCTGTTCACAGGATTACAGAATGCCCATTTCACCCCCGCCCAGTTTAGACCACCTCGAACGGAAGGATTTTCTGTGACATAGGACGGATCATCAAAATTGACGAAGTCATATCGCATCGCCGGCCAGTACAGACCTATCGTCACCAACCCCAGCACCACCACCACCAACCATGCCGGAAATTGCCTCCCGCTCTTGCCCGCTGCGTAATCGAATTTCGTCTCGGAGTTGTTCATGAATCTTACCCCCATTATCCGCAGCCCGGAAACTTTAGCACCCCCTTTTTGCAGACCCAATCACTTCGCCCCTTACCGCCAAAGGTTATGGCCCTTCATGATAGGCCGTGTGGGCTTCATAAAGCTTCAGCCGCGATTGTATGCCTGCAGCCAATGATGGGTCCTCTTTCGTGGCTGGAAGTTCCAACGCCCGCCTGGCCGTCTCCACCGCCTTCTCGAATTCCCCCGCCTCCGCATACGCCGCCCCCAGCGTGTCCAGGAACTGCGGGGATTCATTCCCGCCTGGCGCCCTCACCCCTTCCGCCAGCTCCACCGCCTCCTTCCCGTCCCGCAACGATGCCTCCGGACACGTCGCCAGCAGCCAGGCCAGACGCTCACTCGCCTCCCGATGCCCCGGATGCAGTTCCAGCACCTTCTCATATTCCCCCTTCGCCGCCCCATATCGGTGCTCCGCCGCCAACGCCTGCCCGTACCGCAAATGCCCCTGCGCCGAGTTCGGTACCAACCTCAGCACCGCTTCATACTCCCTGTCCGCTTCCGCATGCCTCCCCTGCGCCGCCAGCACATTCCCCAGATTCCCCTCCGCGTCAACCGCCCCAGGCTTAAGCCCAATCTCCGCCCGATAACAACTCACGGCTTCGTCCAACCGACCCTCACCAGCCAGTAATTTCGCCAGGTTATCGTAGGCTTCCGCATATTCCGGCCTCAGCCGAATGGCGGCCTGAAATTGATTGATGGCTTCGTCCGTTCGCCCCTGCTGGCTGAGAACAGCCCCGAGATTGTAGTGGGCATTTACTTCATCCGGCTTCAGGCGAATGGCTTCCTGAAATTGACTGATCGCCTCGGCAAGTTGGCCGCGTTTGAAAAAGACGTTCCCCAGGTTGCCGTGGGCTTCGGCATAATTAGGATCCAAACGAATGGCGGCCTGCAGTTGCTCAATCGCTTCGTCAAGCCGGCCCTCCTTGAACAGGGCGTTGCCGAGGTTGTTATGGGCTTTGGCGAAATCTGGGTTCAGGCGGATGGCTGCCCGATATTGGCTGACCGCCTGGTCAAGTTGGCCCTTTCGGCTGAAGACCCTGCCGAGATTGTAGTGGGCATCGGCGTAATCGGCTTTTTGCCGGATAGCTTCCTGAAATTGACTGATCGCCTCGTCGGTTCGGCCGTTTTTGGACAGGATGTCTCCGAGGTTGTTATGCGCCAGGTAATTGTTCTTCGTAACCTCGACCGCATGCCGGAAAAGGGTTTCATCATTCGTCCAATACCCAAGCTGTTGCCGCGTCAGCCCAACGCACAGGATGATTGCCCCACACCCCGCCACCGACCATATCATCACCCGGTTCCGCCACCGCCGAGTCAATTCGTATGCACCCCAGATTACCAAAACCAACACCCCAATTGACGGGATATAGGTGTACCGATCCGCCAGCGCTTGATCCCCCACCTGTACCAACCCAATCACCGGCACCAGTGTCCCCACATACCACAACCAGCCCATCAGCATAAATGGATAGCGCCGCCGTACCACGATGCACAACACCGTTATGCTCAGGAGCATCACCCCCGCCAGCAACACTTCTCCCATCGGCCAATGCCTCGAATACGGATAAAATACCGCCAGGTCCACCGGCCAGAACAGCTTCCCCAAATAACGACAATACGATATCAACGCGTTCTCAGCGCGAGCCTCCACAGGCAGGCTTTCAACTGCTTGCATCGCACCGCTATGCTGCTGCACCGCGAACGTCACCACACTCATCACCGCCGCCAGGACAAAAAATGGCAGCTTTTCGAAAACCAAAGTTGAGAGTTGAGCCGTCTCCACTCCGCTCCGCCGCGCCAACGGATTGAGGGTTGAGGGTGATACCGTGCCGGAACTTGAAACTGAAAACTTGAAACTTGAAACTCTTTGCAACGGCCACCAGTCCAGCAGCAGCAGGACAAACGGCCATGTCACCAGCATCGCCTTGCTCATCAAGCCCAACGCAAACAATAACAGGGCTAAACCATACCAGACTTTGGACTTTGGACTTTGGACTTTGGACTTCTCCACATATCGCGCATAAGCAATCAGGGTTAGCAGGCCAAAACACGTGCTCAGCACATCCTTGCGCTCCGCCACCCACGCCACCGATTCCACATGCACCGGATGCCACCCGAACAACACCGCCACCATCACACTCCGCCAAAATGCTCCCCCCTGCCGGTCCGCAGCTCCGGCGCCTTTCTCGGGGCGAAGGCCTGTCAGTCGCAGCAGCAACAGAAACACCAGTACCGTGTTGACCGCATGCAGCAACACACTAGTCAAGTGATGGCCCCACGGATTTAATCCGAAGAGCTGGCAGTCCAACATGTGCGACAACACCGTCAACGGATGCCAATTCCCTGCCACCGGATTCAAAAATGCCCATTTCGCCCCCGCCCACGTCAAGCCACCCTGCACGTGGGAATTCTCCGTCACGTAGAAATTGTCATCGTAATCAGCAAAATCATGGCTCGTCGCCGGCCAATAAAGAGCAACCGTCACCAGCACCAGCAGCACCATCACCAACCATGCCGGAAATTGCCTCCCGCCTTTGCCCGCCGCGCTGTTGGCTCTCGTCTCGATGTTATTCATGGATCTTACCCCCATTATCCGCAGCCCGGAAATTTTAGCACCCCCTTTTTGCAGACCCAACCATCGCGCCCAATAAAGCCAAGGCTACGGCTCTTCATGATAAGGAGTATTGGCCTCATACAATTTAAGCCGCGTTTGTATGCCTTCAGCCAATGATGGGTCGTCTTTGGTGGCGGAAAGATTCAATGCCCGCCGGGCCACCGCCACCGCCTTCTCGAATTCCCCCGCCTCCGCATATGCCGCCCCCAGCGTGTCCAATACTTGCGCCGATTCCTCCCCGCCTGGCGCCCTCACCCCTTCAGCCAGCTCCACCGCCTCCTTCCCGTCCCGCAACGATGCCTCCGGGCACGTCGCCAACAGCCACGCCAGGTTGATGCAGGCTTGGGCGTTCTGCGGTTTGAGTTCGAGGGCCCTCTGATATTCACTCTTTGCGGCTGCATAATGGTGTTGCGCCTGCAATACCTGCCCGTACCGGAAGTGCGTCAGGTCGGAATTGGGCACCAATGCCAGTGTCCGTTGATATTCTTTGACGGCTGCATCAAACTTGCCTTGAGTGGCGAGTAACTTGGCAAGGTTCCCATGGGTGTCAGCGTCGTCAGGTTCTGAGGGCTACGGCTTTTTTGAATTGTTCGAGGGCTTCGTCCAGCTTCCCTGTCGATCCCAGTGCCACACCCAATTCGTAATGCGCGCCGACGTAATCGGGATCGAGTTCGATGGCTTTCCGGTAATGTTCAATGGCCTTGCTCAGCAAACCTTGCGAGGCAAATGCGAGGCCCAGATTGTAATGGGCGGATGCATAATCGGGTTTGAGTTCAATGGCTCGTTGAAAGAGCGCAATGGCTTCAGTCATTTTCCCTTGTGAAGCAAGAACAACGCCCCAATTAAGGCGGGCTTCGGCATCGGCGGGCTGGACCTGAATCGCGCGCACAAAATTTGTAATCGCATCATCGGGTCGGCCTTTCCAAAACAATATGGTGCCCAGGTTGTTATAGGCTTGGGAGCGATTGGGATTGATCTCAATCGCTTTTTGACAATGTTCGATTGCCTCATCCAGCCGACCTTCGGCCGCCAAATCGAGACTGAGATTCATCTGAGCGACAGCGTTGTCTTTGGTGCAGGCCAAGGTACGAGTCCACAGGGTTTCACTGTTGCGCCAGTACGAAGTTTGTTTCGATGCGCAAACCATCAACACCATGATTACACCTAGTGCGCCTGCGCCCAATATCCGATAACGGTGGCGCCAGGAGGCCGTCAAGTCTTTGATGGTCCAGGCGATGATGAGGTACAGCCCAATCTGCGATAAATAGGTGAAACGATCCGCCCGCGTGACGAAACCGGCCTGAACAATTCCGCTCACGGGTGCCAACGTTCCCAAGTACCACAACCAGCCGGTAACGGCGAAAGGAAATCGCCGCGCAAACACCACGACCAGAACCGTGACGAAAATCAGCAGTCCCCCCGCTACCCCGATTTCCCATGTCGGATCTCCGGCCTGGCGGGGATAAAGAACCGCCAGATTATGCGGCCAGAACATGTCGGAAATGTACGTTGCGGTACCTACCAGGGCGCCCTCCAATCGCACGGCCAGGCGTTGTTTTTCCAGTAACGCAAAGGCTCCGGCGTTTTTGTGGGCGATAAAAGTAAAAATGCTGGAAGCCGCCGCCAGACCGAAGAACGGCACCTTTTCCAGCAGTAAATGGCTGAGTGATAACAGGTAAGGGCCAGAAATCCGGAATCTTCTCCCGGATTGCGCCGATGCCTGGCAAAGACTGGTTACCCTTCCGAACGGCCAGTAATCCAAGAGCAACAACAGAAACGGCACAGTTATCAGTGAAGGTTTGGATAAAAGCCCCAGCGAGAATGACAGCAATGTCAAGCCGTACCAAATCCTGGGCCTTGGGTTTTGGGTTTTGGATTGTTCAACGTACCGCACATATGCCCCGAGCGTCAGCATGAAGAACAGACCGCTCAACACATCTTTGCGCTCTGTTACCCAGGCCACCGATTCCACCCGTAAGGGATGAATGGCAAACACTGCGGCCACAAACGCGCTGGGCCCCAACGCTCCGGTCATCCGTCGAAGTACCAGAAACAACAAAATGGCCGTTGCCGCATGCAACAGCACATTGGTCAGATGATATCCTCCGGCATTCAATCCGTAAACCTGACTATCAAGCATCAGCGACATAATGGTTAACGGTTGATAGAGGCTGTTTACACTATGGGTGAATACATGGATGATTCCCTGGCAGGTCAGCCCTTTTATGACCACTGGGTTTTGATACACGTACACGTCATCGTCTAAATTGACAAATCCATATCGCAAGGTCTGGCCGAAGACCAATAGCACAGCCACTGCCAACAGAATGCATATGCCCCAAACTTCACGTCTGTCCCGGGCGCCGATGAAATGCAGCTTGGGAGCCGTCATTCTTGACGAACGGTTCTGTTCAGGTGTTTTGACGAACTTCATCAATATTTGGCTTCTATCGCAGAGAGTTTCCTCGTCAGTCCGCCCTGACGAATTATTTCCCAAGCCATTTTAAATGTGCTATCCAGATGGAAGCTAAGATTTTTCATGAAATGGGGAATGGGCTTCATACAGTTTGAGCCGGGATTGGATGATGTCAGCCAAAGATTTGTCGTTTCGAACGGCGGGGAGATTCAAAGCCCGTTTGGCCGTTTCCACCGCTTTGTCGAACCGTCCCGCTTCCGCATACGCTGCTGCCAATGCGTCCAGGAGTTGCGGCGACTCTCTTCCGGCCAGCGCCCCGGCCTGTTGTGCCAGCTCTACCGCTTTTTCACCGTTACGCAGCAAGTTGTCAGGACAAGTTGCCAACAACCATGCCAGGCTGATACACGCCTGCAGGTTTCGGGGATTGAGGTCAACCGCCTTCTGATACTCAGCCTTCGCCGCGGCAAAGCGGTGTTGCGCTTGCAGCGCCTGACCGTAGCGGAAGTGAGCCTGGTCGGAATTGGGCGCCAACTCCAGCGTTCGTTGATATTCCCGGACCGCTTCCTCCAATTTTCCGACCAATCCCAGCGCCACCCCCAGGTTATAGTGGAATTCGGCATAGTCGGGTTTGATTTCAATGGCTTTCCGGTATTGGGTGATGGCTTCATCCAATTGGCCCTTGCGGAACAGAATATTGCCGAGGTTATTGTAGGCTTCCACGTAATCAGGTTTGATTTTTATCGCTTCCCGGTACTGCTCGACGGCTTCATCCAATTGACCGCGCAATCCGAGTGCCATGCCCAGGTTATAACGAGCCTCGGCATAATCCGGATTCAATTCGATGGCCAGCCGGTACTGCGCGATGGCATCGTCCAATTGACCCTTCTGAAACAGGGCATTGCCGAGGTTATTGCGAGCTACTGGATAATTAATCTGGTTGTCCAGGGCTTTTTGGAACTGGATCACCGCCTCGTCCAATTTCCCGGCTTGCAACAAGGCGATGCCAAAGTCGCAATGCAGATAGGCCCGGGCAGGAGCAATCATCACCGCTTTGTTGAAATGACTTATTGCCTCATCCAACCGCCCAACCCGCAGCAGAGCCTTGCCATAATTATCATGGATTTCGAAACCGTCAGGATCGAGTTCCAGTGCTGTTTTTAGATCCGCGATGGCTTCGTCCGACTGGCCTTGTTTGGACAGGATGTCCCCGAGGTTATTGTAGGCGATGAAAGAGATTGGGTTTCTGGCAATCGTCGTTCGCCACAGTGTTTCGACATCGCGGTACATCCCGCATTGACGCCAGGTCAACACCCCGAGTGTCAACAACCACGCGCCGCATAATACCGGCCTCAGATACGGCCTTTTCGTTTCCCCGGATCGCAGCACCACCGTTAATCCGCCCGCCGCCAGCGCAATCAGGCCGATGCTGGCTACGTATTGATAGTGGTCCGCCACAAAACTGTAACGAAACGTGTAGAGCATGATTAACCCCAGCAGCGGACTCAGCATTGCCGCAAAAAATACAACGCCAACCTCCAACCCACGCCCCACATATCGCCTCACATAATAAATTACTGCGCCCATTCCCAACCCCGCCGCCAGCCAGCCATAGGCCAGTGGATCGGCCGGCTCAATCGCCCAGCGCGGATAGCTGAACGTCAGGTTCTCCGGCCAGAACAACTTCCCCGCATAAAACCACAGCGCATGGCTCGCCACCAATATGCGCTCCAGCCAACTCAGCGAAAACAGTTTCCCCTGCGTGCCCTGGTGATATCTCTCCCACCATACCGCCAGCAGCCCCAGGCCCAGCCCCATCAACAAAAACGGAACCACCTGGACCAGCCGCCGCCAATCAATCGGTTTTGTTTTCAACCACAATACCAAAAGCAATGCCGCCGGCAGCGTGCACGCCGTGCTCTTGCTGAATAACGCCAGCGCGTAAAACAGCAGCGCCAGTCCATACCAAAATGGCTTTGCTGTTCCCTCAACAAATTCAACCCAGCACCACACCGTCAACAATATGAAAAAAAGGGATAAAACGCTTTTCAATTCCGTCACCCACGCCACTGATTCCACCTCCACCGGATGCAGGGCAAAGATCGCCGCCGCCAGCCAGGCCCCCGGCACGCCCAAACGCTTCAACAACCGCCACAACAGCAGCGCATTGCCCACGTGCAACAATAGATTAACCCCATGATACCCCAGCGGATTCAGCCCCCACAGCGCCCGCTCCAGCCGAAACACCGTGTAGGTCAATGGAAAATATTGTGACGGCGAGTCCAGTGAAAACCATATCCGCCTCATACCGTCCGGCGCGCTGAGCAGGGCATTTTGCGTCACATACCGGTCATCATCCCAGATAAATCCCCCAGACAAGGCCGGCCAATAGGCCGCCAGCGTCCCCGCTATCAGCAGCACACCCAATAACCATCCCCGCTTCCACAAGATGGCGACCAATTGTGCGATTCCATTCACGCTTCGATTAAACCATAGGCGACTTTAAACGAAAAGGAAACCGTGGCGAAAATTGATTTTGCGAAGTGCTTGAAGAACCCGGTTTATACCGTGTCGCTGGTAAAAATTGTGAAACTCTTCGCTTACTTTGCGGCGTTTATGCTGCCCGGTAATGTCAACTGCGCCGGGCGTAGCGTTGCGGCGGCTTCTGTGGCGATGATGGCGCCGCCGTTCAAATCCACCGAAATAATCTCCGCCGACTTGCCTCGCGGCTGGGCGAAAACCAGCGTGTCGGTGCCGCTGCCGGACACGTAATTGGCAAATGCGCCATGGGTCAATTTCAACCGCGGCTTGCCCTTCACGGTAACGTGTTCATTGAATCCAAGCGCAATGGTTTCGTCCCGGGCGCTGACTTTTTGAATCGTTGGACCGGCCGTGCGCTCCGGGTCCCACGTGCCGGCAAATGTCCACGCCGCATTGATCTGTGAAGGTGTGAGTGCGCCGACGGCGGTGGAAAGATTGTTCGCCAACCAGGCATAGTCGCCACCATCGCGGTGGCAGTTGTAAAAGTATGCGCGCTCGCCCCACAGATTCGACTTGTCCAAATCCTTGTTTCGCTTAATATCGCTCGCGCTGGGCGTCCCGCCGTCGAGCGGATAAATGACGCGGAACGGCGGCTTATCGATCATGGTCTTCGAAAACCGGCAATCGAGGAAATAGAATTGCGCGTCGTGGTGATGGCGCGCGAGATTCCAGCCGTTGGTGCCATCGAACCGGCAACCGCGCAGAACGAATTTCATATCCTTGTCCCTGGAGCCGTCATGCCAGACAGCGGCGGTGTCTTTAAATTCGTAAAACGTGCAATGGGTCATGTAACACCAGCCGCGCGGACAGACAAAATCCACCGAACCTTCCAGACGGCAGTTCGCCTGGTAGCACCGGCCACGGTCACCTCGCCAAAAGGCCACGGTGTCCGCCCCGTGGCTCAACACGTCACAATTCACAACCACCGCACGGTCGCCGTTGCCGAGAATGGTGAAAGCGTGCGGCCCGATGACCCCCGCGGTGTTCTCCGCCGTGAGATTTTCCAGCACAAAATCGTTGGCCTGATTCAAATTGATTACTCCGCGACCAATGGCGTCGGGAGCGTTGGTAAATTCGTCGTTCAACTGCGGAAATTCAATGCGCGTGCCATGGCGGCTCTGGCCGCGCAACGTTACGAACGACGCATCCACGCGGATTTTTTCGTGGTAAGTGCCGTCTTTGATGAACACGACAATACGTTCAGTGTTCGTTTTGGGGATGGAATCAACAGCGGATTGAATCGTCCTGAAATCACCGCTGCCGTCAGCGGCAACGACAATATCCGGCCGGAGTGAAGTTCCACCGGAAACGATGGAACGGCAGGAAACCAGCAGGATGGCCAGCGCGGCTGAACCCAACAGCGCCGCCAGAGCGGAAATGCGATTCATATTCTGAAACATATCCGCTTCTGGATTGGGAACTCAAGACAAAGAAATGTTCGCCCGTTCTGTTGTCGAATCAACTCATACCTGGCGTTTGTGAGGTGAAATGTGAATCTCGCTCCCGCTGTTCGGCCTGGAAACAAACTTCCGCTACGGTGCCGGGTGCAGATTTTCCCAGCGCACGTTCCATTGACCGTTGTCCGGGAACCCCGGCGCATTCCGTTTCGGCGCGGAACTCGTTGCGTCCCGCCCATCGCGGGACGAATCCCAACCGGCCGCCATCATCGCCGCGGCGTAAAGCAATCCGCCATTGGCCGGCAGATATATCGTCAAGCCGGGCCGCTGATATACCTGGCCGTTCAACGCCCAGTGATTTTTCGGCGTATCGAGAAGCAGCGCATCCACCGCCCGTTCGGGTTCGTCCAGCCGCACGGCCGTCATCGCCAGCATCGGATAATCCCAGCCCCATGTTTCCGGCCAGTTCCAATTTTTCCAGATCCAGTCGAACGTGTTCCGCATCGTTTCCGGGTCAATGCCCGGGCCCGGCACGAAACTCAATGCGCCGACCACCGCCGGATGATCCTTGTTCCAACGCGGGTTGGTGTAAGAATCAGGCGCGGTTTCGGCAAAAAGGTATTTGCCGTCGCCCACCGGCGGCTGGGCCAGGTTTTTCAGGACCGCGTCCCATTTTTCATCGCGCGGCAGGCCAAGCCGCTGGCGCCATTGTTGCGCTGTTTCCAGCCCCCAGCGCCAGTAAGTCAACTCAAATGTCGGATTGAAGGTATTGGTCTTCGGGAAAATTTCCTGCGCACATTGCAATGTCGGGCCGAGCACGTAGCGGCTCGCGTTCGTGTCCCACGTGGCGTAATTCGCCATGAAATCCGCCGTCGCAAAAATAATGTCCTTGAATTTTTCCAGCGTCGCGCGGTCGCCGTGGATTCGATAGCACAGCTCGGCATAGAAAACGGGATGCGGCTGCTGCCAGATGAGCAACGGACCGACAGACGACGGCGATTCCGCGCCGCTGGGGCTGGTCATCTTGGGCCAGCGTGCTCCCGCGTAACCCTGCTTTTGGGCCGTCGCTTTGGCGCACGGCAGAATTTTTTGATACCAGCCAAGGCTCTTTTCCAGCAGGGGCAGCCGGTCCCACAATGCGAAGTGCGCCTCATGCCACCAGTGCATTTCCAGATGAAACTTGCCTTCCCACGTATTGTACGTCAGGCCGGTTTCCGGCGGCGGATATTCCCCGGCATCCTGGATGGCGGTGAGGTATTGCGACAACACAATGCGACGTTCGAGTTCGAACCAGCGCGGGTCCTTGCTCCCGGACAAATCAATTGCACCGCCGGTCTGCCAGAAATCGTTCCAATTTTTTCGTGCTGACTGCTTTGCTTCCGCAAATGTTGGCAGATTTGTCGCCGTGAGATTCGTCGGCGAAAACGCGCAGAGCGAGTTCCGAAACGGGGCCGGTTGTTGTCCAGGAGCGCCGGGCGGGCGGCGCTCGACGAATTTCAAACTGATGCTTCGCCACATTGGTCAGCGTCGCGCCGGCTGTCCATTTGGCTGCGGCGAAATAGGTGTCGTTGTCCAGCTTGCGGTAAAAATTGGCCTGACTTGGCGTAGGCTGGTTCACAAGGTTTCGTGCGCGTCGGGCCGGCTCCAATCCGCCGTCCGGATTTCGCCCGTGCCGTACGGGAAATGAATTTGTATCGCCGGTCGCCCCGTTTTCAACAACGGGGACTCACACGCACGGCAATCCCATCAAGGTTCGGCTCACAAACCGTTTCCACCGTTACCGGTTGGCCCTCAAATTTGAAACGGCTTACGATTTCTCCGTTCCACAAATCCAGCGTTTGCTCGATGTCCGTCAAATCGTTTGTCCGCGCCGGCGAACCGTCGGCGTGCGTGAGCACAAAACTAATCTGGCCGAGATGCAGGCGATGCGGATTGGCGCGCAGCCATTTGATTTCGGGCGTCTGTTGGCTGCGGGGAACATCGGCGTAAGGTACGAGACGGCCGTTCAAATCGGGAAATTCAGTGAATCGGAAGGTGTCGATGCTCCAGCCGTTGGTGTTCGGAATGGTGTGCCAGCCCCAGTCCGACAATGTGCCGAGAGGCGTCGTCGGTTCAAATGCTTCCGGAAAGGTCTGCAATCCGGTTGCGTCCACGGTAAACGCAAACCCGCCGTTGCCAACGGTCAATGGATTTGCCGCGTCGAACTGGCGCAACACCACATTATGTCGCGTTACCAGCGCCTCCCGGTCAATAGCCCCTGCATGGACCGCGACGGCACAGAGCAGCACGTTGCCATAAACAAATAGCTGAAACCAGGCTTTCGTTTGCATCGGTTAAATTTATTGTTGCCAAATCGGATGTAAACGACAGATTAAACTTGTATGGGAAGGTTGTTCCTCGGATTTGATTCCAGCACTCAAAGCTTGAGCGCCGTGGTCATCGATTACGACCAACGCAAGGTCGTGTACGAAAAATCGCTGAACTACGACCAAGCACTGCCGTCATACGGCACCTGCAACGGTGTCCTGCCCAATCCCGACCCGCTGGTCAAACACAGCCCGCCTCTGATGTGGGCCGGGGCGCTCGACCTCCTGTTTGCCGCAATGAAAAAGGACGGCGTCGTGCTGGGCAAAATCCTGGCCGTCAGCGGCGGCGGCCAGCAGCATGGCTCGGTTTATCTGAACAAAAAAGCCCCGAAAATCCTGGCCCATCTGAATCCGAACCGGCCACTCGCTGAAAATCTGCACGGCGTTTTCTCGCGCAAGACGTCGCCAATCTGGATGGATTCCTCCACGACGGAAGAGTGCGCGGAAATCCGCACGCAACTCGGCGGCATCGAAGCCACGGCCCTGGCGACCGGCTCCGATACGTTTGAACGGTTCACCGGCCCGCAAATCCGCAAATTCAGCAAGACGATGCCGGCGGCTTACATGCGAACCTCGCATATTGCGCTCGTGAGTTCGTTCCTCGCGTCGTTGCTGGCGGGAAAGATCGCGCCGATTGACCACGGCGACGGCGCGGGCATGAACCTGATGGACATCCGCAAAAAGGTCTGGCACCCGGCAGCGCTGGCGGCCACCGCGTCCAATTTGAAACTGAAACTGCCGACGCTCGCCAAATCCTGGCAGGTCGTCGGCCTGGTCGGCCCGTATTTTGTCAAAAAATTCGGCCTGAATCCCGAAGCCCGGGTCCTGGTCTGGTCCGGCGATAATCCATGCAGCGTGGTCGGCCTCGGCTTGATCCGCGAAAGCATGGTGGGCATCAGCCTCGGCACCAGCGACACGTATTTCGGGTCGATGCGGAAATGCCGCACCGACGCCCACGGCGAAGGCCACGTGTTCGTTTCACCCACCGGCGATTATATGACGTTGATTTGTTTCAAGAACGGTTCGCTCGCCCGTGAAAAAATCCGCGACGCTTATGGCATCAAGGACTGGAAACAATTCGGTGCGGCGTTGAAATCCACGCCGCCGGGCAACAACGGCGGCATCCTGTTGCCGTGGTTCGAAGCCGAAATTGTCCCGCGCGTGAATCAGCCGGGCATCCACCGGTTCGACCTCGACGAGAAGGACGCGGCGGCGAACTGCCGCGCCGTGGTCGAGGCGCAGATGATGTCGATGCGGCTGCACTCGCAATGGATGAAAGTCGCGCCTGACCGCATTCTCGCCACCGGCGGGGCTTCCCAGGATTCACCCATTCTGCAGGTGATGGCCGACGTGATGAACTGCCGCGTCGAGCGCATCGAAATTTCCAAGAGCGCCGCCCTGGGCGCCGCGTTGCGGGCCGCGCACGGCTGGCTCGTCCAGACCGGGGAAAAACCGAAGTGGGAACAGGTCGTCGCCGGCTTTACCCAACCGGTTCCCAACAGCGAAATCCGTCCGAATCCAAAAGCCGTGAAGGTTTACGACCAGCTCATCAAGAAATACGCCGCCTGCGAGCGCGAGGCGTTGGAACGAATGGGTTGATGCGACTCGAAGCCCCCTTCCGCCATCGCAACTTTATGGTGTGAGTGCGACTTTCAGCGGCGCGCGCAGGCGGATGTCGTCGGAGGCCGCGCCCACCAGCAGTTCGTAATCGGCGGGTTCGACGGTGTATTGCTTTTGGGCCGTGTCCCAACTGCGGAATCGTTCCACCGGAATGTTCATGGTGAATCTGGCTCCCTGGTTGGCCTGCAAATGAATCCGCACAAAACCGCACAGCGCCAGTTTGGCCTGGGGCCGGGTGGAGTTCACATGCCGGAAATAAACCTGGGCCACCTCATCACCGTCCCAGCCGCCGGCGTTGAGCAGCGAAAATGTGAGTTTGACCGTGTCGCTCGCCGTGAAATTCGTTCCGTTGAGCTTCAAGTCGCTGTAATCAAATTTCGTGTAACTCAAACCGTGGCCGAAGGCAAACAACGGCTGGCCATTGAAATAACGGTAGGTGCGGTTGGACATCGAGTAATCGTCAAACGCCGGCAGGTCGGCGGAAGAACGATAAAACGTGACCGGCAGACGCCCGGCGGGATTTGCGTCGCCAAATAAAATGTCGGCCACGGCACGTCCGCCTTGTTCACCGGGATACCACGCCTGCAAAATCGCGGACAGGTTGGTGGCTTCCCACGGCATGGCCATGGCGCCACCGCTGCAATTGACGAACACGACGGGCTTGCCGGCGCTTTGCAACGCCTTAAGCAATTCTTTTTGCACGGGTGGCAATTCGATGTCTATGCGGTCGCCGCCGGAAAATCCCGCGTAGTCCACTTTCATTTCTTCACCTTCCAACTGGGGGCTGATGCCGCCTACGTAAACCGTCACGTCCGACATCCACGAGGCCGAAATGGCCCTGGTCCACGACTGCGCATCGGTTCGCCCCGCTCCGCCCGACCCCAACGCCAGCGGACAAGCCGGTTCATAAACCACCTGGACATTGGTGCCGGCCACCGCCTTGATGCCTTCCAGAATGGTCACGGGCCGGCTGGGAGTACCGTTGTAATTGCCGAGCAGCACCGGCACGGAATCCGCATTGGCGCCAATGACCGCAATGCGTTTGATTTTGGCGTGGTCAAGCGGCAACAGGTTGTCGTTTTTCAGAAGCACGATGGATTCCCGCGCCATTTTCAATGCCAGCGCTTCGTTCGTGGGCGTGTCGTTTTGGGTGATGGGAATTTGTGCGAACGGAACACTTTCCGAAGGGTCAAATAGGCCCAGCCGGAACCGCGCCTCGAGCACGCGACCGACGGCAGTGTCAATTTCCTTTACCGAAATCAATCCTTTTTTCACCGCGCGCACCAGGGCGTTGTAATCCGTGCCGCAACAAAGATCGTCGCCGGCCTTGACCGCGGCGGCTGCGGCTTCCTCCGGTGTGGCGGTGAATTTGTGGTTCGCCCAGATGTCGTAAATCGCACCGCAATCGGAAACCACGTGGCCGGCAAACCCCCATTGTTGCCGTAAAATCTCCGTAAGCAGAAGCGGACTGGCGCAGGCCGGCTGGCCATAGACGGAATTGTACGCACCCATGACCGCGCCGACATGCCCCTCGCGCACCGCAGCCTCGAATTGCGGCAGATACGTTTCGTGCAAATCGCGGTCTGAAGGCGCAACGTCGAAGGTGTGCCGCGTCGATTCCGGCCCGCTGTGGACGGCAAAATGTTTTGCGCAGGCCATCGCCTTCACGTACTTCGGGTCGTCACCCTGCAAACCGTGAATGAATGCCACCGCGAGCCGGGCAGTAAGGAACGGATCCTCGCCGTAGGTTTCCTGGCCGCGGCCCCAGCGCGGGTCGCGGAAAATATTGATGTTCGGCGTCCAGAACGTAAGGCCGTAATAGCGCGCGCTGTCGCCATCATGCTTTGCGACGTAGTCATTGTGTTTGGCGCGGGCCTCGGTGGCGATGACTCCGGCGGCTTGTTGCACCAGCGGAGTGTCCCACGTGGCTGCCATGCCGATGGCTTGCGGAAAAACCGTGGCGACGCCGGCCCGGCCAACGCCGTGCAGACATTCGCTCCAGTAATCATAGGCGGGAATCCCGAGGCGCGGGATGGCCGGAGCGGCGTTGCGCATTTGCTGGACTTTTTCGGCGAGTGACAGGCGGTGCACCAGGTCAGTCACCCGCGCGGCAACCGGTTGCGCAGCGTCCTTCCAGATTTCCGGCCCCGCGACCACCGGCACCTGCAACGCGTTGGTGTCACCGACGTCAATCAAATCCGCGGCGCGCATTGAAATGATGGATTGGCCGGAACCATTTTTAAGTTCAAACGTGTTCAATTTGGCCGCATTGGTGCGTCCGATAAAAGTGAGCGTAAGCGTTCCCTGCGCAGCGTCACCGCTAAAGTTAATCTGGTTGGTCAGCAGGAGCACCCGACCTGCGCCCCCGGCGGCGGTGAAAATGTCGAGATTGTGCGCGAGCGTCTGGCTGCCACAGGTGATGTCGAACGCGCGCTGGCCGGCGTTGGTGTAAACGATTTCCGCCAGCCCGATGCGAATGTTATATTTATCCGCCGGAAGATTGGGCACAGACAACGTGAATTTCGGTCCGTAAATTTCCTCGCGGAATCCTTCTTCGCCGCGTTTTGGTGCGCCGACAATTGCCAGACTTTCGTGTCCCCGGCCATGTTCGAACTGGCCGCTGACAAGGACCTTCCGGTCGCAGGCCACGCAGGTTTCCTCGTTGGCGTGAGTGCCGGTATTTGAAAGACAAACGGCGAAAATAACCAGCGGGTACAAAATCGTCCGTTGCATGGGCTCAAGTTACACGCCGCCAACGATTCGTGCCAACTCGTTTTTGACGGGCAAAAGCGTCCCCGCCGCCCTGTTGTTGCAAAACTTTGTTACAGGTGTAACAATGTTTTGTGGTGGCAGCAGACGTTATTATTTGCCAATCTCCCGGCATGAAACCCAAAACCGAAGCCTTTCTGAATTTTCTCCTGTGGTCCACGGACAAATTTGCCAATCCCACATTTCGCAACCTCACGGACTCCTATGAAGGTTGGGCGTATCGCAATGGTCTATTCCGACAGGTCGCCGCGTTGGAAAAATTACAACTGGTCGAGCGTGATGCCGCTTCGGCAAACGACCGCCTCTATCGCCTGACCAAACAGGGTCGATTACACGCGCTGGGCGGACGCGATCCCCAGGCTCGATGGAAACGCAAATGGGATGGTCACTGGCGACTTGTGTTGTTCGACGTTCCAGTGTCGCGGAAATCTTATCATGTCAGACTATGGCGCTATCTGCGAGACAAGGGGTTCGGTTGCCTGCAAAACAGCGTGTGGATTACCCCGGACTCACTGGCAGAAGAACGGCAAATCCTTGGCGGTGGGAAAATTAACGTGGAATCGCTAATCTTGCTGGAAGCGCGTCCGTGTGCAGGAGA
Organism: uncultured Verrucomicrobiae bacterium; assembly: GCA_963789055.1. Lineage (GTDB taxonomy): Bacteria > Verrucomicrobiota > Verrucomicrobiia > Limisphaerales > UBA11358 > UBA11358. Next base: position 462,998 of record CAWBJE010000001.1, read on the forward strand.
ATCCGACGAAGAGATTGTAGCTGGTGCTTGGGATTTCGAGGGCATTAACCGCCGCTATGCCCAGTATCTGAAGGTTCTGGGCGAGCGACCGCAAGGGGTGCTTGGGAATGAAACGACGGCCAAGGCGTTTAAGCGTTGGGCGGCAGCAGAACGCGAAGCCTGGCTGGATGCGGTAAGGAGCGACCCGCTTCTGCCGGAGCGGATTCTGCCTGCTGATTATCTGGGCCAACAGGCATGGCATCGAAGAATAGAAGTGCTTCAAGAAGCTGGCCGGCAACTAAGAGTTTTTAGTCCTTGAGGGGTTGTTGCGAAACTTTGTTACAGGTGTAACAGGGTTTTGTGCGTAGATTCAACCGAGGGTGTGGCCTGGCTTTCAATGATCGGGTTTTATGGCACGGCTGGGCGTGAGGTACAGGGTTGTGACGACACGGTTGCGGCGGCCGGCGACAGGCCGTTGGCACGGGCAGTCAGTTTGATTTTGCCGGGTTCCCTGGCGGATTGCACCAGAATTTGCGCGAGGCCGTTGAACATGCTGCGTTGCCAAGCCGGGGCGACGGCCTTTTCCTGAAATTCCAACACCACGCCTTTGTTGAGTCCGCCCGGTCCGCTCCAGTTTGCGACCGCCACCGCGATGGTGTTTTCACCCGAATGTAGAAATGGTTTCAAATTAAAGGTAGCCGGTACCTGCCAGTCATGCGATTCGCCAGCCAATTTGCCGTTCACATAAACCCAGCCGTCCTCGTCGATCCGCTCGCAACGCAATTCCACTGCCTGTGCAGCGAGGTCCGATTCAGACACCTGGATTTTGGTCCGGAAAATCCCCTGCTCGCGCTCTCCCAACGGACCACTGCCGGATTGCGGATTGGCCGTTTCCCACGTTGAATCGTCAAAATTGGTTTTGAGTTCGGCAAGCTTTGAGTCGTTCACGTTCGGCAATTTTTTCCAACGCCAGCCGTCATTCAAAGCCACCGTGCGAGTTGCCGGTTGCGGCACAAACACATCCGGCTCATGACACACCGGGTCGCCGTTGCCCACGCCGATGATTTTACCCGGGCCGCTCAATTCAAAATGAATCAGGTTTGTCGCCACCGGCACGACGCGACCCTGCACATCGGTCACGGAAACGGTGAATAGACTCACATCCTCGCCGTCGGCGTTGATGGCGGTGCGGTCGGGCCCGAGCTGGACGGCGGCGGGTTCGCCGGTGGTTTCGACTTTCGTTTCCGCCGCGACTTTGCCGCCGTTGTAACCTTTGGCCGAGAGCATGCCCGGTTCATATTTCGCCATCCAGGTCAGATGCGAATTCCGTTCCATCGTTTTCCGGCCGAGGCTCTGGCCGTTGAGGAACAATTCAACTTCCTCGCAATTGCTCAGGGCGCGCACCTCGATTTCCGTGCCTTCCCGGCCCGGCCAGTTCCAATGCGGCAGCAGGTGCAAAACCGGTTCGTCGGTCCACCAGGACTGGTAATAATAAAAATTGTCCTTGGGGAAACCGCAGGTGTCCATCACGCCGAAGTGCGAATTGATGCAGGGCCAGCCGTAGGGCGTCGGTTCGCCGCGATAATCAAAACCCGTCCAGACGAAACCGCCGGAGAGCCACGGCCGCGCGGCAAAAAAACTCCACCAGGCTTCGGCGCGGTTCGCCCAATCCGGCGTGTTGACGTCGTAGGCGCTTACGTAGCCGTGGTTGGTGTCGTTGCCGTAAATGCCGCGGGTGCTCACGGTGCTGGCCTGTTCGGTGCCGACGTTCGGCTGATGGGGATGCGCCGCGTGATAGTCGTCCATGTTGGTCTTGCCGATGTGATAATTCCAGCCTCGGACTTCGATGACTTCGTTGATGCCTTTGAACACATTGCCGACGTTCGCGGCATAGGTCACCGGACGCGTCGGGTCGAGCTGCTTGGCGAGCCGCTGCATCGTCAGCGGCCACCCGGCCGCCGGCGGCGCTGGCTTGCACGCGCTCCTCGTTGCCGATGCACCAGATGGCGACGCTGGGATGATTCCGGTCGCGGCGGATTTGCTCCTCCCAGCGGCGCAAATTGGCTTGGTCGCTGCCGAGCAGGCGGTTTTCGTCCATGACCAGCATGCCGAGGCGGTCGCAGGCCTCGAGCAATTCCGGCGTGGGCGGATTGTGCGAGGTGCGATAGGCGTTGCAGCCCATTTCCTTGAGATTTGCGACGCGGAAATACTGCAAGGCATCCGGCAACGCCGCGCCGACGCCGGCGTGGTCCTGATGATTGCAGGTGCCTTTGAGCTCGTAAGGCTTGCCGTTCAGGATGAATCCCTTGTCCGCGTCGAACGCGACCGTGCGGATGCCGAAGGGCGTTTCCTCGCGGTCAATAACTTTGCCATCCATTTCAACCGTCGTGATGAATTTGTAAAGTTTCGGGTATTCGGGAGACCAGAGGATTGGATCCTCCGAGCCCCAAATGGAGCGCAACTCCAAATCCGATGGTTGCGGCAACTGTACGCTGCGCGAAAATTTCCCGATAGTTTTGCCGTCAGGATCTAACACTTCATATTCAATCCACACTTCGATTTTCTTCTCTTTTGGCTCAGCTGACCATGAACCGCTGCGCAGCGTCGCTTCCGCTGGCGTTTCCATGACGTTCGAACGCTTGTCCAATAATCTCGTCTGTATATGAATTTCAAATTTTTTGCCGGGCACGTTGTTCTTGAACTGGCTGTAAACAAAAATCCCATCCGGCGCGATGGCGACAGCGGCGCAGTTTTCACCAGCCAGACATGGCGGTAAATGCCGGCGCCTTCGTAAAACCAGCCCTCGAATTGCGACGCGTCCACCTTCACGGCGACGACGTTTTTGCCGCCGGGGTTGGCGACGTCGGTGATGTCGTAGCGGAAGCTGCTGTAGCCGCTTTCGTGATGGCCGACGAACCAGCCGTTGACGAAGACCTCGCAATCGCGGAACACGCCGTCGAATTCCAGCCACAGCCGTTTGCCGGCATCTTCCCCGGGCAGTTCGAAAGTGCGGCGATACCAGGCAACGTTGTTGGCCGCGAAGCCGGGTCCGACCGGTTTGAAACCATGTCCGGCATCGGCGCTCGGGTCGAACGGCAGTTCCACCGCCCAATCGTGCGGCAGGTTCACTGTGCGCCAGCTCGCGTCGCTAAATGATTTACTGGCCGGGCCGCTGCCGCTGCCGGCCTTGGCGAGGTTTTGGGCGAGGCCCCACTCGTTGCCGAGGTGAAATTTCCAGCCGAAGTCGAGGAGCAGCCGTTCGCGCGGCACCGAATTGGTGGTGGCGGCAAAACCGGTTGAAACCGTAACAGCAAGAAAAGCGGCGGCGAGGATTGGGTGGACGTGCGAGGCCAATTTCATGAAGGCGCAAGTTAAGAGGCAAATCCGCAAAGGCAACGCCAAAGTCTGTCGTTAATAGAATGGCGCGGCGGGTTGGCTTTTGGCAGTCGTTCCTGGATGGCTCAATCACCTTACTTTGATTTTGCCGGCTCCGGTTTGGGGAAGGCGCTTTCGTTCCTGGCAAGCCAGACAATCATTTCGCCGGGCCCGCGATTGGCCCAGGCGTAATACGGAATGGCGCCGAAGTCCTGCAGCCGGTTGTAGGCTTTCCCGAATTCGTTGGTGACCACATCGAAACCCCTGCCTTCAATGACCTGGACGCCGTTAAGCAATGCCGGGTCGAAGCGGGTGGTGATTGGCTGTTCGTCGGGCAAAAACAGGTCACGCACCTTGCCATTCGGGGTGTCGGGCCACTCGGCGCAAAAAACAATCGGTCCCCGCTGCAACGCAATCCGGTCACGGTCAGCGGCAACATTTTCGTTGGCCACCACCCGCCGCAAGAACATCGGCAGATCGAGTTCAATCACGTCGCCGGACGACCACGCGCGGTTGAGGCTCACATAACCCTTGTCGAGTTTGATCGGTATGATTTCGGTCGTTCACGGTGAGGGTGACTGGTTCGTTTACCGTGTTGCTGAATTTGTAGAGGCCGCCCGGCACCGACTTCATTGCGCGCCCAGCCGGGGATCCGGACATTGATGGTGAACTTCTGGCTTTTCTGCCAGTCCAGCTGCGAGAGTCATTTTGACCGCGCCGTTCCACGGATACCGGGTTTCCTGGGTGATTTTGACCGCCCGCCCGTTCGTTCAATTTGAAATCAGCCGTGCTGCCGGCGTAGAGGTTGACATAAATCGTATCGCCCGCTTGCGCGTAAATATAGCCGGGCAACGACGGCAGGAAGCGGGTGATATTGCCCGGACAACAGGCACAACCGAACCACGGGCTGCGCTGATTTGACCCATCGGATTCGAGCGGGTTGGGATAAAAGAATTTCGTGCCGTCAAGCGAAACGCCGGAGAGAAGACCGTTGTAAAGCGTGCGTTCCAGCACGTCCACATATTTGGCATCGCCGTGCAACAGGAACAGGCGTTCGTTCCAGAAAATATTGGCCACCGCGGCGCAGGTTTCATTGTAGGCGGTGAGGTTGGGCAATTCATAATCGTCGCCGAAGGCCTCGCCTTTCGCCCGGGCACCGATGCCGCCGGTGAGGTAAAGTTTTTTGTCCGCCACGTTTTCCCAGATTGCGATCAATCGCTCGGAGATACTGCGGGTCGCCGGTCAGGGCCGCGACGTCGGCCATGCCGCAATAAAGATAAGCCGGCGCGCACGGCGTGGCCGACGGCCTCGGTCTGGTCCACCGGCGGGATGCGCGACTGATGATAGTCGTCGCCGCCCGGCCGGGTGCCGCGCACGTCGATGAAATATTTGGCGAGGCTGAGGTAGCGCGGGTTGCCGGTGACGCGGTAAAGCCGGACGAGTCCCATTTCGACGACTTCGTGTCCGGGCCAGAGATGCAACTGGTTGGTGCCGGGCCCAAAGGTTTGGCAGAGCAAATCGGCCTCCTTGATGGCGACGTTGAGCAGATTGGTTTTGCCGGTGGCCTGGTAATGGGCGGCGGCGGCCTCGAACAGATGCCCGGCGTTGTAAAGTTCGTGGCTCAGGTTCTCCTCATTGACCCATCGATTGGTGCCGGCCCAGGGATGCGGATGTGCGGGATCAATGGTGCGGGTGGTGTAAAGATAGCCGTCGGGTTCCTGGGCGGCGGCAAATTGGGCGATGAGCGAGTCGAGGTAGGCCGACAGTTTGGGGTCGGGCTGGACTGCCAGCGTGTAGGAAGCGCCTTCCAGAATCTTGTAAAGGTCGGTGTCGTCAAAGGGATATCCGGGCGGTTTGCGGTCGGCAATGTTCTCGCCGTGCAACACGGCGGCCGCGCGCTCAAAATTATTCATGCGTCCGGACGCCTGGCATTGTCCAAAGAGCATAGGGAATGGTGACGGCGCGGTTGGTTTCGAGGCGGGGCGCCCAGAAGGCGTCGTTGAGATGGACAGCGGTGAGCGGCGCGGGCGGATGGGATAATCCTGCGGCGGCGGGCGGCCGCCAGCAAATTGAGGCTGAAAAAGCGAGAACGCAGCGGCAAAAACGACAGCCGGAGCAGGCAGTTTTCATGGCGACAAAATTATTTGACCCGGATGGACATGGCAAATGCAAAATGAAAGTACAACATCAAAAAATGGTGTCAAAATATTCAATAAAGAATCAGGAGTCCGGCATTGACAGGACATGGCTCCGGCTGAATAACTTCTATGCGCATTTCACGGGCCGATTGTGGTACCGTGTAAGGCAAAAAGCATCGTGGCAGAAAAAGACGATTATCTGGTGGATATGCTGGTGGACCTCGGCTTTGTGAACGCCGAGCAGGTCGCCAAGACGCGCGCCGAAGCCCAGGCTTCCGGCGTGGGCGTGGTGGACTTGATGCTGGCCAACAAGCTCATCCGTCCGGCGGACGTGACCCAGGCCAAGGCCGCGCAATTCGGCGCGGAAGTGGTCCAGCTGGGCGGCATGCAAATTCCGGACGACGTCATCTCCATCATCCCGCGCCACATCGCCAAAAAATACCGCGTCATTCCCGTTTTCAAAACCGACGGCAAGGTCGCCGTCGCCATCGCCGACCCGTCCGACCTGGACACCATTGACACGCTGACGCATTTGCTCAACGCGGAGATCGAACTGCGCGTGGCGTCGGAGCAGGACATCGAGGCCGCGCTGAACAAATATTACGGCGGGGACGAAGAAGGGCATCGTCGAGGACGCCCGTTTCAAGGAGGTCATCCAGGAACTGACGCGAGGAGCACGTTGAAGTCGCGGTGCCCGGCGCGGATGACGGCGGGGTCGGTGGACGCGGACGCGCCGCTGATCAAGCTGGTGAACCAGATCATCGTGGACGCGTTCAAGATGCGCGCGTCGGACATCCACCTGGAGCCGCTGTCGAAGCGGTTTCGCCTGCGCTACCGCATTGACGGCGTGCTGCACGAGATGAAGGCGCCGCCCAAACGGCTGCAGGCGTCCATCATCACCCGGCTGAAAATCCAGTCCAACATGTCCATCTCCGAGCACCGCATTCCGCAGGACGGGCGCATCCAGTCCAAGGTGGGCAACAAGCTGATCGACCTGCGCGTGTCGTGCCTGCCGACCAACCACGGCGAAAGCATCGTCATGCGTATTCTGGACAAGGAAGGACTGCGGCTGGGCTTGCCGGAACTGGGATTTTTCACGGACGACCAGCAGACGTTCGAGCGGCTGATCGGCCTGCCGGACGGCATCCTGCTGGTGACCGGGCCGACCGGTTCGGGCAAGACCACGACGCTGTATTCCTGCCTGCACTTCATCAACCGGCCCGACCGCAAAATCATCACGGTCGAGGACCCGGTGGAATACATCCTGGCCGGCATCAACCAGGTGCAGGTCAACGAAACCGTCGGGCTGACGTTCGCCATGGCCCTGCGCTCCATCCTGCGCCAGGCGCCGAACGTGATCATGATCGGGGAAATTCGCGACCTGGAAACCGCGACCATCGCCATCAACGCGTCGCTCACCGGCCACCTGGTCTTCTCCACGCTGCACACCAACGACGCGCCCAGCGCCGTCACCCGTCTGATGGACATCGGCGTGAAACCGTTCCTGGTGGCCTCGTCCACGCGCTGCCTCATGGCGCAGCGGCTGGTGCGGAAAGTCTGCAAGCAGTGCGCGCAGCCGTACCAGCCCACGGAAGCGGAGATGCGCGCGCTGAGCCTGCACGCCGGACCAGTTGCAGGGCGCCACCTTCCAGAAGGGGCGCAGGCTGCACCGATTGCTCGAACACCGGCTACCGCGGCCGCTTCGGCATTTTTGAAATTTTCGTCATTGACGACGAGGCGCGGAAATTGATTTACGACAAGGCGTCCTCCTCGGTCCTGCGCGCCCGCGCCCGGGAAATGGGCATGCGCACCCTGCGCGAGGACGGCATCCGCAAGGTGCTGGCCGGCCTGACCACGCCGGAGGAGGTCATCCGCGCGACCGTGGGCGACGAATCGTAATGGAAAGGAAGAATGAAGAATGAAGAATGGAGATCTAAGACCGGAATCAACTGGTGGAGCAGTTTCGGCATTCTGCATTCCGCATTCTGCATTTGAATTTTTATGTCATACTCGATGTCCGATTTGTTGCAGTTGGTGGTGTCCGAAGGCGCCTCCGACCTGCACATCCGCGTGGGCACGCCGCCGGCCATCCGCGTGCACGGCATTCTGCACCGCGTGGAAGGGCCGGCGCTCAAGCCGGAGGACACCGAGGAATTGATGCGCAGCATCACCTCCGAGGAGCACATCCAGAGCGTGCGCGAGCGCGGCGGCGCGGACTTCGGCTTTGCCTTCGGCGACGTGGCGCGGTTCCGCGTGAGCGTGTTCAAGGAAAAGGGCAACTTCGGCATGGTGCTGCGGCAGATTCCCAGCAAGATGCTGACGATGGAGCAGATCGGCATGCCGCCCAGCGCCAAGGAACTGCTCTACAAGCCGCGCGGCCTGGTGCTGGTGACCGGGCCCGACCGGTTCGGGCAAGACCACCACGCTGGCCTCGATGATCAACATCATCAACGAGGAGCGCGACGAGGCGCACATCATCACCATCGAAGACCCGATCGAGTATTACCACAACCACAAGAAGGCGCTGGTCACGCAGCGCGAGATCGGCGTGGACGTGCCGAACTTTGCCGAAGGCTCTGCGCCGCGCGCTGCGCCAGGACCCGGACGTGATTCTGGTCGGTGAAATGCGCGACCTGGAAACGATTGACGCGGCGATCACGGCGGCGGAAACGGGCCACTTGGTTTTCGGCACGCTGCACACCACCGGCGCGGCCAAGACGATTGACCGCATCGTCAACGCCTTTCCCGACCAACCAGCAGGAGCAGATCCGCATCCAGCTTTCCACCGTGATGCAGGCGGTGATTTCGCAGTTGCTGATTCCGCGCATGGACAAGCCGGGCCGCGTGGCGGTTTTTGAAATCATGGTCAACACGCCGTCCATCGCCGCGCTGATCCGCGACAACAAGACCTTCCGCATCCAGTCGGACATCCAGACCGGCGCCAAGTACGGCATGGTGACGCTGGACAGTTTCCTGATGGACAAATACCTGGCGGGCATGATCGCCCGCGAGGAAGTGATCACCAAGGCGCAGGACCCGGCGACCATCCAGCCGAAACTGCAGGAACTGGAACTGGCCCAGCCGTGAGCGCCGAGCCGACGCAACCAGGAATGATCTGAGCAGACCTATGGCCGAAGAAATTTCCAATCCGCTGCTGTCGCTGATCAAGGAACAGGGCCTGATTGACGACCTGCAATACGAGGAGGTCGCCGCGCGAGTTCAAGCGCAGCGGCACGCCGGTCATCCAGATCCTGCAGGACTTCGGGATCATGGACTGGACGCCATCCTGCAGGTGATGGCCGACCTATCTGGGCACGGAGGTCGTTTCGCTGCGCGACCGCGATTTGCCGCCGGAGCTGCTGCAAGCTCATTCCGGCCAATGTCGCGCGGATGTATCAATGCCTGCCGGTGCAGCTGGTCGGACGGCACGCTTGCAGGTCGCCCTGGCCGACCCGCTCGACCCGGCGCGCGCGGACGAACTCGGCTTCGTCGATCAAGAAGGACATCCAGGTGGTGGTGGCCGACCCGGCGGAGATCGAAAAGGCGATCGAGCAAGCATTACGGCCAGGAGGACACCGAGAGACGTCTCCGAACATCCTCAAGGAACTGGGCACGGACAAGGAAATCGCCCGCGAAGTCAGCGAGGCGGCGGCCACGGATGACGCGACGCTGATGGCCAGCCTGGCCAACGAGGCGCCGATCGTGAGGTTCGTGAACCTGGTCCTGTTCCAGGCCGTCCAGGACCGCGCCAGCGACATTCACTTCGAGCCGTTCGAGACCGAGTTCCGCATCCGCTACCGCGTGGACGGCGCGCTTTACGAAATGTCGCCGCCGCCCAAGCATCTGGCCTTGCCGGTGATTTCGCGCATCAAGGTCATGGCCAACCTGAACATTTCCGAACGGCGCCTGCCGCAGGACGGGCGCATCAGCTTACACCGATGGGCAACCGCACGATTGACCTGCGCGTGTCCACCCTGCCGACGCAGTTCGGCGAATCGGTCGTGCTGCGCGTGCTGGACCGCTCGGCGGTCAACCTGGAAATCGAATCGCTGGGCTTTCCCAAGTACCTGTACGATTACGTCACCGAGGCCATTCAGCGGCCCAACGGCATTTTCATCGTCACCGGCCCGACCGGCTGCGGCAAGACCACCACCCTTTATTCCTGCCTGCGCCGGGTCAACACGATTGATTCCAAGCTGCTGACCGCCGAGGACCCGGTGGAATACGACATCGAAGGCATCATGCAGGTGGCGATCAACGAAGCGGTGGGGCTGACCTTCAGCAAGGCGCTGCGCTCGTTCCTGCGCCAGGACCCGGACATCATCATGGTGGGGGAAATGCGCGACCTGGAGACCGCGCAGATTTCCATTCAGGCCTCGCTGACCGGCCACCTGGTGCTGAGCACGCTGCACACCAACGACGCGCCCGGGCGCCGTCACGCGCCTGGTGGACATGGGCGTCGAGCCGTTTCTGATTTCCTCGACCCTGATGGCGGTGCTGGCCAGCGGCTGGTGCGCACGATCTGCAAGAATTGCCGCACGCCGTTCGAGCCGACGGAAGACCAGCTGGCGCTGTTGAACCTTTCGCCGCACGACCTGGGCGACAAGGTCTTTCTACTACGGCCGCGGCTGCTCGACCTGCAACGACACCGGCTACAAGGGGCGCAAAGGCATTTTTGAGTTGCTGGTCATCAGCGACGCCATCCGCGCTGCTGATCAACGAGCGCGCGCCGACGGTGGTGTTGCGGCAAAAGGCGGTCGAGCTGGGCATGGTCACGCTGCGCGAAGACGGCTTGCGCAGCATCTTTGACGGTGATACCACTATTGAAGAAGTCGTCAAATATACGTAACCCCAAACGCGTTCGGGGTTGAACGATTGCTTAATCCGCTATGCCAAAATACAATTACGTGGCGATGGACGCCCATGGCAAGGAGACCAAGGGCACGCTTGAGGTCGCCAGCCAGAACGAGGCCATCGGCCGGGTCAAGGAAATGGGCCTGTTCCCGACCAAGATCGTCGAGGTCGACAAGGCTCAGGAGAAAAGAGCCGCCGACAAGAAAGCCGGTCCAGCGCCCAAGCCGCCGGCTCAAGAAAAGGCAAGGGCGCTCAACATCAATATCAAATCAAGATTCCCGGCCTGAGCGGAAGGGTCAAATCCAAGGTGCTGACCACCTTCACCCGCCAGTTGGCGACGCTGGTGGATGCCGGGTCTGCCGCTGCTGCGCGGCTTGCGCGTGCTGGAAAAACAGGAACGGAACGCGACGCTCAAAGAAATTCATCGGCGAGCTGGCGCTGGCCATCGAAGGCGGCAGCACGTTCTCCGAGGCCTGGCCCAGCATCCCAAGGTCTTCAACCGGCTGTTCGTCAACATGGTCAAGGCCGGCGAACTGGGCGGCGTGCTCGAAGTGGTGCTGAACCGCCTGTCCGAATTCATGGAAAAGGCCGCAGAAGATCAAGGGCAAGGTCAAGGCCGCCATGTTTTACCCCGTGGCCGTGCTCATCGTGGCCATGGGCATCCTGATCATCCTGATGGTCATGGTGGTTCCCAAGTTCAAGGAGGTGTTCGCCGGCATGTGGACGTGCGAGCTGCCCGGGTTCACCCGGTTCGTGCTGGCCATCAGCGACGCCATCGGATCCACTTTTTGACCACCACCGGCATGGTGGCGGTGGTGGTCGTCGTGTTCCTGCTGTTCATCCGCACCAAGGTCGGCCGCCACATCTGGGACAAGTTCAAGCTCAAGGTGCCGGTCGTCGGGCCGGTCATCAGCAAGGTCGCCATCTCCCGCTTTACCCGCACGCTCGGCACCCTGGTCAGCAGCGGCGTGCCCATCCTGCAGGCGCTGACCATCGTCAAGGAAACCGCCGGCAATGTCATCATCAGCAACGCCGTCAGCGCCGTGCATGAAAGCGTCAAGGAAGGCGAAACCATCACCGCGCCCCTCGAAGCCTCCGGCGTTTTCCCGCCCATGGTCATCAGCATGGTGGACGTCGGCGAACAAACCGGCGCCTTGCCGGAAATGCTTGCTCAAGATCGCCGACAACTACGACGAGGAAGTGGACAACGCCGTGGCGGCCATGACCTCGCTGCTCGAACCCATCATGATCGTGTTTCTGGCCGTCGTCGTCGGCAGCATCGTCATCGCCATGTTCTTGCCCTTGATTGCCATGATTTCCAGCCTTAGCGGTAGTGGTGGCGCTGGCGGCGATTAATAGGCAGCCAATTCAAAAGGCCTTTGTTTTTTGGAAAAAACACAAAAAATAGTTGACAAAGAGTATCCCTATGCGTAAATACAATGTAAAGACATTGCATGGGCGTTCTATTTACAGTTGATTCGTTATGGAGTTCGATTGGAACAATCCGCCCTTTGCTTTGGATGGTTCTTTGACTCAGCGTGAAATCGAAGAGTCCTTTGAGGATCCCTTTGCCATCCGGCTGTTGCCGGACTCACCGCGGTTCAGCGTGCAGGCGCGCTTTTTCAATCTCGGAATGTCGGCGGGCAGGGTCGGAATTTTCAGCGTGTATCGGACTAATGGCCGGGTGGTGCGGGTCTTGTGCGCCCGGGTCTTTTGAACCGGAAGAAAGGTTCTTTTACCAGCGGAAGCTGGACCAGACACTGGCGGGTGACAAGTAAGCCGTGACAACATTTTTGGTGGGAATCGGTGCAATGGGTAGGGCGGCGCTGCTGCGCCGCCGGGTAAGATGGCCGCGCAGCAGCACGGCCCTACCGTCTGGAATAGGCAGACGGGCCGGAAGAGTCTGTTATGCGAACTTTTGCCAGTTGGGAAGAAGTGCCCCTCTTCGACAACGAAGAGGCCGAGGCGGAATTTTGGGTGGAGAACCGGCCGGACCTGCGCCTGATGGAAGCGGCCACGGTCGGCAGTGCGGATTCCGCCGAGTCCGTTACCATCACCTTGCGCATTGACCCGCGGATGCTCGCGCGGATCAAGCGGCTCGCCCGGTCGCGGTATTTGAATTACCAGAGCATGATCAAGCAATGGCTCAGCGAACGAATGGAAGATGAATTGAGGGAAAAATGAAAACGACCTTTATGAACTGTGGCAAGTGGCCCGCCTTCGCTCAGAAGCTTCGGCGCGGCAAGCAGGTGGCCGGTGACAGGATGAAAGGCACCTGGCACCGTCAAATCCGCAATCCGCAATCCGCAATCCGCAATCGAAACGCCTTCACCCTCATCGAAATGCTGGCGGTCATCGCGGTCATCGGCGTTTTGGTTGCGCTGATTTTCCCGGTGATCGGCGCGGTGAAAAGGCGCCAGTACATCAGTCATGCCCAGGCGGAGATGGCGCAGTTGGAGACGGCCATTGAACGATACAAGGCCACTTATGGCTTTTATCCGCCGGACAATCAGGTTCAGAACGACCCGGCGGCCCAACGGTTCCAGGTCAACCAGCTCTACTACGAATTGACGGGGACGACCAACATCAATTCCGATCCCGGTCAATCGCCGGTCTATCAGTCGTTGCGGAACCCGACCCTGCCGAAGTTGACTGGCGCCAATGTGCAATCAATCTTTGGCGTGGGTGGTTTCATGAATTGCAGCAAGCCTGCCGGCGGCGAGGATGTGTCGGTGGCCAGGAATTTTCTCCCGGAGTTGAGGGCGGCCCAGGTTGCGAATAACTACACGAATCATGTTTCCCGGAAAGAACCGGGTGTGACCCTGCTCGTCACCTCCGTCGGTGGCCCTAGCTCTCGTTACGCGCCGTTGAACCTGACGGATGTGAATCCCTGGCGCTACAATTCGTCGAGCCCCACCAATAATCCCGGTTCGTATGATTTGTGGGTTCAACTGGTCATCGCCCAGGGACAAACCAATCTCATCTGCAATTGGACCAAACAGGTACTGGTTAACAACCCGTTGCCTTGAGCGTTTTATGTGCGTCGCGCGAAAATCCGGATTTGTCCCTGGACGCCCTGTCGCCGTTGACTGGCGACATTGCGCGTGGTCACCGCCCATCGTGGTGCAAAACCGATGGGGCGAAAGTCCCGACGGGCCGGTTCAAGAGGTTCCGCCTTTCCTTTTGCCTTCTCCACCCTGTAATCTGTTTCCTTTAAACTTTATGAAAACCATCCTTCTGGAACCTGTCGAGGGTCGAGTGCCGAGGGTCGAGATGAACACGGCTAGCGCGGCGCGTTCTTGTCACGCATTACGCATTACACGTCACGCGATACCCTTCTCGTGTCGTCAAATCCGCAATCCGCAATCCGCAATCCGCAATGATTCCGCCTTCACCATCGTCGAACTCCTCGTTGTCATTGCCATCATTGCCATTCTGGCCGCGCTGCTCCTGCCGGTGTTGGGCCGCGCCAAGGTCACTGCGTATGTACACCAGGCCAAGGTGGAAATGAGCCAGTTGGCCACGGCCATCCAGCAATACGACTCCGCCTATGGCCGCTTCCCGGTTTCCATCACGGCCCAGCAGGCGGCGCAGCTGGCGCAAGGAGGTAATGGCGACTTTACCTACGGCGGCATGTTTCAACGTCCGGGCACCGCAACCTTATATCAGGTAGGAACGCCCGTAAGCGGTTTCACTCCCCCGATTCTCACCAACTCGGAAGTGATGGCCATATTGCTGGACCTGACCAATTACCCCGGAACGAACGTGCCGACGGTGAATATTAATCATCAAAAAAATCCACAGCGAACCGTTTTCCTGAATCCCAAAATGGCCAAAGATACAACCTTGCCGGGTGTTGGGCCGGACCTGGTTTATCGCGATCCGTGGGGCAATCCCTATGTCATTACCATGGACCTGAGTTACGACGAGCAATGCGTGGATGCGTTTTATGGCACACAAGCGGTGTCCCAGAATACATCCAACGGTCAAAACCCCAACAGCCAGACGGGCTTTAACGGCCTGTTCAATCCTGACAATCCCGGCACGACTGATAATTACCGGTATCAAGGCAAGGTCATGATTTGGTCCGCCGGGCCGGACAAAATGATTGATCCCGACGGTGCTTCCGACAGGGGGCAATGCCAACGTCGGCGCCAACAAAGACAACGTCCTGAACTGGCAATGAAACGTCCATTTACGATTTCCGATTTACGATTTACGATTTGCAGAAAATCGGGGAGGGGGTCTGCTTTCAATCATCAATCATCAATCGCAAATCATCAATTCCGGCGGGCCTTTACCTGGCCGAATTGCTGGTGGTGATTGCCATCCTCGGCCTGATTGCGGGGTTGACCTTGCCGGTGCTCAAAAATTTTCGCAAATCGGACACCACCGTCAGCGCCTCGCGCCAGTTGCTCGACGGCGTTGCCCGCGCGCGTCAGCTCGCCATCAGCCATCGCACGACGGTCTATATGGTTTTTGTCCCGCCGAATTTTTGGAACAGCCGACAGTTCCCAGTGCTGCCGATCCTGGTGGGGCAACCTGACCGCCGCCCAGCAAACCGCCGCCACCAATCTGTGCGGCAGGCAATTGACCGGATACACACTTTATCGCCAATGGCGCGATGGGCGACCAGCCGGGAAACCATCAATGGCACTATCTCGACCGGTGGCAGTCACTGCCGGACGGCACGTTCATCGCCTTGGCAAAGTTCACCAATTCGCTGAATTCAGCCGTACCTTACACCATCACTGATTCGATAAACACCAACAAATCCTACCACAATTTACGGCTTTGCCACCAACGCCAACTTCCCGTTTCCCACCGCAACGACCAACTGGCCGCCGCTGGTGACGGCGCATTGATTTTCCCGTACATTGCGTTCAATTATCTTGGCCAATTGACGTTTGACGGGCAGACCATGGCATCGCGATGAATTCATCCCGCTGGCGCAGGGCAGCATGTTTATGCGCAGGACCCGGCCACCCGAGCGTTCACGTTCAATCCGCTTGACGTGGCGGAAGTGCCGCCCGGCAACAGCACCAACACCTACAACATCGTTCACATTGACCGGCTGACCGGCCGCGCGGTCATGGAATTTCAGAAAGATGCAATGAAAATTCGCAACCAAGTGACAAGTGGCGGAGTGGCGGGTGACGAGCGCTCAAATGCGTAGGCGCCGACGTGAGGAGGCGAGCCTCGACTCGTTACCTCGTCACCCTACCTCCGGCTTTACCATGGTCGAGATTGCCATCTGCCTGGCGGTCATCGGCATCGCGCTGGTCTCCATCATCGGCGTCCTGCCCATCGGCATGAACACGCAGCGGGACAACCGCGAGGAAACCATTATCAACCAGGACGCCACCGTTTTGATGGAAGCCATCCGCGGCGGCGCGCACGGCCTGGACGACCTGACCAATTACGTCTATGCCATCACGAATTATTGGACTAAATACGATGCCTCGGGGAAAATCATTGCCGGTGGTCCCACCGGCAACAACGGTTACACTTTCACCAATGTCTCGATTGCCCCGAGATATTATTCTGCCGGGTCGCCCATCAACAACGGCGCAAATATCGTGGGTCTGTTGAGCACGCCGGAATACACGGACAACAACGGTTTGCCGATTCCGACTTTGATGTACGGCGGTATACAGCAATCACGTCGTTGCCTACGTCCGTTCCATCAGCGGGCCGGCGGTGGAAAAACCGCCGCAGGACAACGACATCGTCGTCGGTGATTCCTTCAGCTACCGCATCCTGTGCGTCAACGCGCCGGTGGCCACCGACACCAATTTGTTTTATCAGTATCCTCTCTGGACGGCAAAAAGTATATGGGCCGGGAGAGCCGGTTTTTTATCCATTTGCTAATTGGCGGGCAGGCGTGTCCGGTGCCGCCGTAACCAATATCCCTGGCCAATCGCCCAACTGGGTGAAGCTGCCGGTTTACGGTCTGGAGCTCGCCGCCAACCTGCATGAATTGCGTCTGGCATTTTTCTGGCCGCAACAGCCCAACGGCAGCCTCGGGCCGGGCCGCCAGACTTTCCGCACCATGGTGGCCGGACAACTGGCGACCAACCTGGTTACCGGCCAGACCCTGTATTTTTACCAGCCGCAATCCTTTGCCAACTCACCGTGAACCTGAGAATTAAAATTTTCAATGCGCCAGGTAGGGCGGTCAGTCCCTTGACCGCCGCTCGTTCGCAAACTGGCGACGGCGCGCAAGGGACTGCGCGCCCTACCATCTCCTTTCGCGCTCCCTGCGCCTTCACCCTTGTCGAAATTCTCGTGGTGGTGGTGTTGATGTCGCTCATCGTGCTGGCGTTGATGTCGGTGTTCAACAGCACGCAGGCGGCGTTCCGCGCGAGCCTCACCCAGACCGACGTGCTGGAAGGCGGCCGCAGCGCCATGGGCCTGATCAAAGCCGACCTGGAATCCATGGCCCCGTCGTTCGGCCAAAGCAATCTTATGGCGAACGGAGGATATTACAACCTGATGGTCAGTAACGCAGCGGTGAATTTTTGCGTGATAACCAATCAATACCAGTATTCGTCCAATGCGGCGCCGCTGGTGCAGTCGCTGGTGGGGAGCATCAATCCGAACACCCAGCGCACCAACGTGCTGGAAAATTCTTCCTGCTTGCGCGCCAGAACACCACGTGGACCGGCATCGGTTATTTTGTGGACACCACCTCGACGAGCTACCTCAACCCGCTTTACCGTTTTTCCCTGAGCACGAACGTGAGGCTGCCGATCCGTCGGCGCTTTACAAATTTTCCTTGCCAATCTGCCGGCCACCGATTCGCCGATTTCGCCGACCAATCCCGTCATGAGCCATTTGGTGGATGGCGTGGTGAATCTGACCGTGCATCCCTACGACATCAATGGTCGTTGGATGACAAACTTTTTCACGTTTTACACCAATGGAGCAGTCGGTTACACCACCACCAACCGGAACACCTGGTTTTCGGAGTGATGCCGGACGCTGGGGGACGAAGTGGGGGCCTTTTACATGTTCAGCAACGCGTTGCCGGCGGCGGTGGAAGTTAACCTGGGCATACTGGAAGACCGGACCATTCAGCGGGCGGAATCGCTGCTGGATGTGTCGCCCGTTTGGGCACGGTCAAATTATCTGGCGCAGCAGGCCGGCAAGGTCCATCTGTTCCGGCAGCGTTTTCCCATTCGCAACGTCGATCCCTCGGTCTATCAATGAAAACAAACGGCTTTAACGCAGAGACGCAAAGAACGCAAAGCAACGCGGAGGCGAATTTTTCTTTGTGGCCCGCTGCTGCCGGCGCGCAGCGGAGTGCGCGCCCTACCCCTCAACCCTCAACCTCTTGCCGAGGCGAAGCGCAGCGAAGACTGGTCAGCCTTCAGCCTTCAGCCTTCAGCCTTCAGCCTTCCCGTCAGGGTGTTGCTTTGATCATCACGTTGATTTTGCTGTCGGTGGTTACATTCATGGCCGTCACCTTTCTGGCCTTGAGCCGCCGGGAACGCGGCGCCGTCGCCACCGTCACCGACACCGCCGGGGCACGCTACGCCGCCGACGCTGCGCTGGCCAATGCCGAGGCGCAAATTATTGCCAATGCCCTTTCCACCACCAATCCGTACAACTTCGGTCTGCTGGTTTCGACGAACACGTCAGTCCCGGTGGATTTTACCGACGCTGCCGGAAAACCTGACCAATTTGATTTTCTACTATCCCGCGAGCGCCGGTTTTCATTCCCACCAACGACCTCGGTTCGAACGATTTCCGTTTTTATCTCGACCTCAACCGCAACGGCCAGTTTGACCCCAACGGCATTCAGCCTGTCCTCAGTCCGGACCCGCTCAATCCTTATTACTATTACAATCCAGCCAATCCGGCCGATCCCAAGAATGGCCAAACGATGCCCCAACCTTTGGACGGGCTGACGTTGAGCAATTACTCCATGGTGGGCGACCCGGAATGGATTGGCATTTTGCAGCGGCCGGACGCGCCGTACGGTCCGAACAATCCGTTTGTGGCGCGTTACGCGTTCATCGCCGTGCCCGTCGGCAACACGCTCGATTTGAATGCCATCCACAACCAAGTGTTTGATGAGAACAATCCTAATATAAATGGTTTTATACGCGTCAACTCCACCGACTGCGGATGGCTACTTCCGCAACCAGGGCGTTGGCTCCTGGGAAATCAATCTCGCGGCTTTCTGACCGATTTGAATACCAACCAATGGGGACAATCCACAGCGACCCGTTGAAACCGTTTATTACCAATATCAATATGCGCGCTCGGCCTTGCACAATCGGGGGCGTGCTTTTAACGACGCCCGCTCATTCCTGAGTTGCCGTTACAATAATAATTACGCGAGCCTTCCTCAGTGGACCAGTTGTTCGGTGGCGACAGATCCTGGCCACATTGCATTCATACTATGACAACATTGATGGCTACAGCGACGGGCCGTTGCAGACGACGCTGCAATACAACGCGGACTTTCGTCAGCCGGACGATCCAAGGTCTGCCTTGGGCCGGCGCGGACAACACCAATCATTACTTCACCCATCAGGAATTGTTCAACCCGCGAAAATGAAATCAATGTGACGCCGCCGGCTTTCGTCGATCACCTGCTTGCCGCGGGCCAGACCAATTCCACCTATGACCGCTACACGTTTTTCCGGCTGCTCTCGCAGCTCGGCACCGATTCCACGCCGGACTCCGGCAAGATGAACCTCAATTACGACAATCTTGATTCGTACGTCTACGATATGGTGCTTGGGAGACCAGGTTTGAGACAAATGACGTTACCGCTTCAACGAATTTCATTGCCTGGACATCCGCTGGCGTTTTTCACCAATGCCGCCGACCGGCTGTTGCGCGCCTACACCACCGAATGGCGCAACAGCAATCCCGGCAGCTTCGCTACCAATTTCTACGCGGCAACCAACATTAATTCCATTACCAACGCGGCCCAATGGACCAATTATCCCGCTTTCGGCATCGACCACATTCCGGTGTTGGTGAGCAACCAGTTTGTCTATTCATCCGCCGTCAACCGCCTGCTCCAGCTCGCCGCCAACATCTACGACGCCACGACGAACAACAACGGTGTAAATCGCGCAATGGAGCAATAATTATCCGTCCGTATTACCGCCCAACTTTTTGGGTAACCAACGAGAATGGATTCATAAATGTTTACATCAATGGTTATCAACAAGTCGTCTCGGTGACGGGGCCGGTGATTTTCAACTATCGCAGCCATTTGATCCCTCGGCTCTCCCTCTGAATTGGCAGTATGGGTCAACTGCCGCCAATTATCCTTTTGGGATAAATTTCTATGGCGTGCCGTGGATTATCGGCGCCAAGAAAGGTTTTCCGAATTTTAACAAATTCTCGATGCAAAACGTGGTGCAAATCACACGCAAATTGCAAATCAGGCGCTCAAAGGTCCCACATACTTCCACATCGGACTTCGTCTTTACCAATCAACTGTATGCTTTCAACATCAACAACTCGATAGGGATTGATTGTTGGAATTCGTACACTAACTCATATCTCAATCAGGTCCAAATTGTGGTTAATGACAATCTTTCGGAAATGTTGACTAATGATTGGTCTTTAGGGTCAACCTATTCATTCCCTCCCTCGTCGCCATCATACTCAATAACAACCAACATCCCTGTCAACCCGTGGCCCGGTTCAGCATGGCCCGGTTCAGCTTCCTGGCGTATCCTCAAGCGAAACGGTCCGCCTACGCCATATCCATTTTCATTCATCATTCCCATCACCAACGTTGTTCAGGTGATGACGAACAGTGATTTTTATTTTGGCGGCAATCCGCCCGGAGTGGTCGCGGGATTCTATCCTGAGTGGCGGAATTTGGGTTGGGAAACAAACAAGCACGATTTCACGTTCCCGAATTTTGGTCTGCTGACGACGAACCGGTTGCAGGTGTTTATGCTCGATAAGGATATTCGGGCAATACGAGTTATTGATTACGTCCAGTTCGCCGGGCCGCAGAGCAGCCACAATTTAAACGCAGAAATCGCAACCAACCTGCAATCAGCGGGGTTTGCCAGCATGTGGAGTACGTCTTCAAATTCGGATAATGTGCCGAACGGAATCGCCAGCCAGATTTATGTGTCTAAGGGTGGCGATAGTGATAATAGCAGTTTTTATTGGCCCAATACAGACACAATGAAGGCTGAAGTTGACGGTTTCGCTGTGTTTATGGGATTCAGTCCGCCGTTTACATTGCACTACTTCTGCACAGACTAATATCTATCAGTCATATGCAACAAATTACATTGTGCAGGTTCCTTACACACCCACGGTCACCATGTATGAATACACTTCCTGGCAGGCGAATGATCCGCTGGTGCATTACCTGCCAAGTGATTTGAATTTCTATGGCACCGAGGCGGGTGGAAGTGGTCCCCAAACCGGCATACATATTCTGCCTCCGTTGCAGCAGTCATTGCCCGTGCCGGCATATTTTGCCACCAACGCAACCAGCTATTTGAATGACCGCTATCAGCCATGGGGCTGGAATCTGGCGGTCGCCTTGCCGTCAGGCGCTCAATCCGATGGAAACGCCCAAAAACCTTGCGTATAAAGACCCACTGTCGAGTTATTCGGATAATTGGGATTTCCCGACGAACAAATTCCCGACCGTCGGCTGGCTGGGCCGGGTGCATCGCGGCACGCCGTGGCAGACGGTTTATCTCAAAGCTACCAACATCTTGAATGAAATACAGGTGACCGGTGTTGCCACCAATTATCTTGGTTATAACGCCTGGGAAATCTGGACTGGCAACGTTAATCCGACCAACGCCACCGACCTTGCCAGCGCCGCTAACGCGGCTTGGACCGCACCCGCGCAGGATCGGTTGCTGTTTGATTTATTCACCACGGCGTTCAATGACAACGCCACGCGCGGGACGCTTCCGATAAATGTTGAAGCGGGGTTGACAAATAATCCTGCTGCCGGTCTGGCCTGCCTGGTCGGCGTTGTTCAGTGGTATTGTTGTGCCAACCAGTCTCACCAATAGTTACACAATCGTTCAACCGGCCGGTCCAGCGGGCACCAACTCGCCGCTTGGACAATTGGTGACTGGCATCAACCAGACACGGGCCAACACCAACCTGTTCGCATCGCAAACTTTTGCACATACAGGTGACATTCTGGCCACGCCGGCATTGACCGATACAATCTCCATTCCTTGCCGGACTTAATCCGAATACGCAAATCAACGACGAAATGTATGAATGGCTGCCGCAGCAGACGATGTCGCTGTTGCGTTGCTCCGGTTCGCCGCGCTACGTGATTTACTGCTACGGCCAGGCGCTCAAGCCCGCGCCCAACGGCATTTACACGGGCAGCGGACAATTCTTCGGCATGGTCACCAATTATCAAATCGTCTCGGAAATCGCCACCCGCGCCGTGGTGCGCTTTGGCAGCAATTTGACGAATGTTATTACCTACACTAACGAAATTGTCGCAGATGTTCCTAAAAATTGGAGTTGGTTCACCGTGCCGGTGGTGACGAACAACAACGCCGTCATTGAGAGCTTTAACATTTTGCCGCCGGACTGATTGTGAAAACAAAAACGAAGATGGAAGATGGAAGATGGAAGATGGGTGGAGTGACGATGCCAGAGCGGGGCGCGAGTCCTGGGAGCGCCGACGTTCTCGTCGGCAGGGTGGATGGTGCTCGCAACGCAACGAGCCGGCGGGACGCCAGCGCTCCCGGGAAAGATGGAAGATGGCTGTAGGTGCGATCTGCGGGTCGTCCGTGATCGCGAGCAGGCAACGCGGCCCTGCCGCAGCGTGCCATCCTCCATTCTCCGCTCTCGTCGTGCTGAAGCGAAGCGAAGGCGGACATCCTCAATTATCGCTTTTTTACGACGTTGTGAGATAATCATTAATCAACTCTAAGTTTATGCGTAGGCGAATGTGGATTCTGGCGTGCCTGCTATGCCTGGCAGGCGCGTGGTTCTTCTGGCAACGGGAAAAAGGTAGGGACGGCTCTCCGAGCCGTCCGCATCAGGTCGCCACGTCGGCAGCCACGACTCCTGCCGCGACAACCGCGTCGAAAAATTTGACCGCTGTTTCCACTAACACCGCCGCTTCAGCCAAAACGAACAAATTTGCCTATCGCCTCACCAATACGACCAAATCGCTCGACCAGTTGGTGGGTGACCAGCATGCCATTTTGCTGGAGAACGCATTGATTGACACTGAAAACCCGCTGAATCTGTCCATCCCGAAACATTTGCAGTCACAGGGCGATCCCGGAGCTTACATCGTTCAGGCGCGCGGGCTGATAGACAATAACTTCCGGGCACTGCTCGCCCGGTCGGGCGCGCAGATTGTTTCCTACATTCCCAACAATGCTTACCTCGTGAACGCCCCGGCTGGTGTGGCCAATGGACTGACAGCCAATTCCCTGGTGCAGGCCGTCATTCCCTATGAGCCGTATTACAAACTTCAAATGTCGTTGCTGGCATCGGCGGTGGCAGACGAAACGCTGCCGGCGGGGACTTATTTGACGCTCGGTTTATTCAGCAACGGAGCGACAAACACCGTCGCACAGATTGAAAAACTCGGCGGCAGAATTCTGGCGCATGACAGCTCGCCGTTCGGTCCGGTGGTGCGGGTGCAACCGCCGCGCAATTGGACGGCGCTTGCCGTGCTGCCCGGCGTGCAAGTTGTTGAGCCGCTCCGCCAGCGCATTCACGCGAATGATTTGAGCCGCCAAACCGTCGGCGTGGCGGCAGATACGCAGGTGACGACTAATTATCTCGGTTTGACCGGCAATAACGTGATGGTGGAAGTGAATGATTCGGGCATTGACGCGAGTCATCCAGATTTAACGCCCCGTGTGTTTGGCTTTCCAACGACCGATACCAGCGGCCACGGCACGCACGTGGCCGGCATCATCGGCGGGGACGGCACGGAATCGGTGACGGTGACCAACGCGCAAGGTTCCATCATGCCTGGCACCAACACCCAATTCCGCGGCATGGCGCCGAAGGCCCACTTGTTGGCCATGAATTTCAACGATGCGGACCAGGTTTTGCAGGAAGCGGCGGCGCTGACAAATGCACTGATTTCGAACAACAGTTGGAACTATGGCGGAGACAACGCCTACGATCTGGCGGCGGCGAGTTACGACGCGGCGGTGCGCGATGCGTTGCCAACGGTGACCGGTTCGCAGCCGGTATTGTTTGTGTTTTCAGCGGGCGATTCTGGCGGCGGCGACGACAGACGGCGGCGGCGGCAAATCCGGAAACGATTTTGTCTCCGGCCACGGCCAAAAACGTGATTACCGTCGGTGCGCTGGAGCAGTTGCGCAACATCGCGAACCAAGTGACGAATGTGGTCAGCGGCACGACCAACATCAGCACTCCTTGGGCTTTGATGACCGACAACAGCAATCAAGTGGCGGGATATTCCAGCCGCGGCAACGTCGGTGTTGGCACGGAGGGTACCTATGGACGTTTTAAGCCGGATGTGGTGGCGCCGGGATCGTTTGTCATTTCCACCCGTTCCCAGCAATGGGATGAACTGGCCTATTACAATCCGACGAATTATTCCTACAACACGTTTGCTGGCCAGATCGTCAATCCCAATACCCCGAATAATTACAGCCTCTCCGTTCCCGCAAATGCCGTGGGAGTGGTCATCCTTGTCGAAGCCAACAGTAATTCACCGGTTCCGTTCCCGACCAACCTTCCCATTTATGTGCGACAAGTGGATTTTCCGAGCACGAACGCTTACGATTTTGTGACTATGGAGCAACGAAGTTGCGATACCTCCCAACAGCGGCGGCGATATTGCGGACATCACCAGCATTCAGAACAACGGGTTCTTATTATGCCGTGGGCAACACCAACGGCAATCCGATCAACTATGACTTGACCACCATCGTCATCACGACAAATAACAATGGGAATTATTTCCAGGTGTTGAGCAATTTGAACGATTCGCTTGATGGGTTTACTCCTCCCCATTATTACCGCTACGAATCCGGCACGAGCATGGCGGCGGCAGACGTGTCCGGCGTGCTGGCCTTGATGCAGGAATATTTGACGAGTCCATTCTATAACAACGGTCCCACACCCAGCCCGGCGCTGCTCAAGGCTTTGCTTATCAATGGCTCACGACCGGCGGGGAGTTACGGTTACGAAGTCCAGAATGACCTTAATGATCAGGGCTGGGGTTTGATCAGTCTGCCGGATTCGTTGCCGCCGGGAGTGACGAATCTATTGAATAGCGCCTGTTCCAGTTTCTTTATTGATCAAAGCGCAACTAACGCGCTGGCCACCGGCGACAGCCATACCTATTTAATGTCCGTCAGCACCAATACTGGGGCGCAGAACCTGTCATTGCAAATTACATTGGCCTGGACCGACCCGCCCGGGGATCCCGTTGCCGCCATCAAACTCGTCAACAGCCTCCAACTGGTGGTGACGAATTTGGACGATCCAGCAAACCCGACGGTTTTCTACGGCAACGACATTCGGCTCGGGCAATACGTACAACAACCCGGAGAGTGCCACGAATTCGGTGAATTATGATTTGATCAACAACGTGCAGAACATCTTCATCCCGCCACCGCTGGGTAGCAAATATTCCGTAACCGTCATTGGCAACCGCGTCAACGTCAACGCCGTCACCGCGCAGACGAACACTATGCGCTCAATGGTCCGCCGGGAACTTATGCGCCCAACGTGGTGCAGGATTACGCGTTGGTCATTTCCTGCGGCGAAGGCGAGGTGACCAACGCCTTCACGGTGACGGAACCGGAGCGAATCACCGGCATTGTCTCACCGGCAACCACGCGGACCAGCAAATCACCTATGTGACCGCGCACGAACACGCCTTTGCTGAATCAGTTCGTTGGCGCAAGCACGCCGTTGCTGGGCACCAACCAGATTCTGGTGGGAACCAATATCCTGATATGGACCGGGACCAACAGCGTCGTCACCATGGGCATGACCAACCAATGGCATTTTTACGTGGTAACCAACACCACCGGCTTCACCAACGCCGCGTTCGTCACCTTCATCCCTGACACGCTTTCGATTCCGCGCATGGGTGTGTTTGCCGAGTTCCGGCCAATGCCACGCGGCCGGAGGCGGACATTGACCTTTACGTCACCACGGATCCGACATTGCTGAATCTCAATCCGATCGTCATTTCCAACTGTGTCAACGGGGTACAAGTGGGAGCATCGGTAGGGGGTGTATTCAACGGCGCATCGCTGGGCCGTGGAGGCACGGAATTTGTCGTGGATACAAATTCTGATGCCTCCGGACCCAACCAGGTTTATTACGTGGGCGTGTATTCGGAGGACCAGGAGGCGTCGGAATATGGATTCATTCCCATTTTCACCCAGCAGCCATTCAGCCAGCATAAACACGAACGGCAACCAGATCGTCAACGGCGTGCCGGTGCCGGTGAATATTCCCGACGGCAGTCCGGCGCATCCCGGTACGGGCTATGTCTTTGGTCTGGCCCTTTACCCGATGCAAGTGCTGCAGGCGGTCGTTACCAACGACATCGCTCACCAGAATTTCGGCGACCTCATCGGCCCGCTCAATCACGGCGGTAATAATGGGTTGTCGGGAACAGTAGTGTTGAACAACCATGATTCGCACTACAACGCGTTCGGGGATTTTCACAAACATTTACGACGACAGCGGACTTGGCAACATCTTCGGTTCACAGCCGTCGGACGGGCCGGGCAGTTTGAACAATTTCATCGGCCAGCAGGGCAATGGCGTGTGGCAATTGACACGAAGTGGACGATGCGCTGACCCAGACTGGCAGCGTGCAGGCTTCAACATGTTGATTGTAGCCGCACCAGGACGACCAAGGGAATTAACGGCACGCGTCGGACCGTTGGGTTGGATTTACGATTACATTGACGTGCCCCCCGGGGCGACCAATTTGACCATCTACGCCACGAACTTGACCCGATCCGGGACTGGTGGATCTTTATGTCAGATTCGGCTCCATACCGACGCTGACGAACTTTTGATCGAAACTGACGCAGCTCACCAACAGCGGGCTCCACGGGTCCGGCGGCTCGATTTCCATCGGCCCGCCGCTAGCCCCGGGCCGTTACTGGGTGGGTTTGTACAATAACAGCGTGCAGCCGCAGATTTTTATCTCATCGCCACGCTGGGTTTGGGGACGGCGCCGGCGGCGACGTACACATCCGCCGGCGCGGTGCCGATTCTCGATGACGCGGTGACGACTGGCCGACCTAACGTGCCGGTGGATGCCACCATCAATTCGGTGGAGGTGGGTTTGCGCGTGGACCATCCGCGCGTGTCGGACCTGGTGTTCCATTTGATCAGCCCGAGCGGCACGCGGGTGTTGCTGGTGGAGAACCGCGGCGGCACCACCGCCAAGGCATGGGCGCGACCCTCGCCGTCACCAACATCATCCCGGTCACGTCCTCCGGCGGCCCGGCGGCGGCCACCAAAGTCATCAACGTGGGCCAAGCCAGCGGCACGCTGACCATCACCTACAATTTCTACACCATTCCGGACGAGATGGTGGTGAATGACCAGAGCGGGACCCAGATTTTTGATTCCGGCGAGATCAGCGGCAGCGGCGTGTTCAACATTCCCTACACCAATTCCACCACGCTCACCATCATCATGAATCCCGGCGGCAACCCGAATTCGAGCACCGGCTGGGATTACACGGTGAATGCCTTGCAGAGCCAGCTAGCCTATCTGGTGCTGACGGAAGACACGAACAAGACGACCACGCCCATCAAGTTCGCCCCCGCGCCGTTTGTGCCGGTCGATACCGCTGACGACCAATCCGCCCGCGTGGCACAGTTCGTTTGAGGGAACCGGGGGAACCTTCGCGGCCGGAAATTATTTTGGCGAGGGATGGTATGTTGACTCGGGAGACGTGAATGTGATCGCCAGCGGATCATTTGGTACCTCCAACAACATTGCCGATGAAGGGACTTATTACATCGACCTGGACGGCAACAGCGGTCCGGGAACGATTTCAACCAACATTGCCACCGTGTCGGGCCGGAACTATACGCTCAGTTTCACCTACGCCCAGAATGCGGACGGGAAAAACGCCGGGCATCCATCGGCGGCGGTGCAGGTCCAGCAAAACGGCAATGCCTTGCTGGACCTCACGGTGACCCAGACCAATGGTTGGGGGAACCTGGGGTGGACAACGACCTCCATCGTCTTTACCGCAACGGCTCCGACCACAACATTGACGTTCCACTCCACCGGATCCCATCGGTGATGTTTATGGGGTGCTCCTGGACTGCATTGACTTGACGCCATCCGACCTGAATGACGGTTTTGAAAACACGTTTGCCGGGGATTATGGGGCCATCTCAAATCCGGGCTTTGGCAGCTGGGCGGTGACCGCCAACCAGGTGACCGTGATCAGCAATACGGCGCTGGCCTATCAAGGCACCAACCTCCTCGCGCTGGCCGACGGCCAGATTTCCCGGATACTGCCCACGGTTCCCGGCGCCAAATACTCCCTGACGTATGCGTATCGCGGACCGGGCGCCGTCAGCCTGTGGCGGGGGGAAAGCAACACGGTTGATTCCATCAGCGGCAACAACGGCAACCCGTCAGCGGCCATCGCTTATACTGCCGCCGGCGAGGTGGGATCAGCGTTTTCCCTGAACAACAGCAACGCCTATTTCTGGGCGGCGGCCAATCCCAGCCTGAATGTCGGCACCGGTGGTGGCCTGACGTTGGACGGCTGGATAAATGTGTCCGACGTGGACGTGCTTTGTCCCATTGCCGAGTGGAATCCCGATCAAAACCCCTCAGATCCGTATGGCGTTTCATTTTGGATAAACGACCAACCCGTATCCCAAGGAGGGCCCGACCAGGGGGTGTTGGTCGCCACTTTCCTGGATACAAGTGGACTTAATTTTATCCACGTGAAATCACCCAATAATACGCTGGTGGCCAACACCACCCAGCATGTCGCGGTCACTTACGATCATACGACCGGTTGGATATACCTTTATGTGAATGGGGCACAGGTGCAAAGTTACTTCTGGGGCACCGACACCCCGCTTACCAGTTATGATCTTTGGGTTGCTCATCGTCCCGAAAGCGGCGGCTCGACAGATGCCACATTCCTGGGCGGAATGCTCGATGAATTCAGCCTTTATAACCGCAGCTTGTCCGCATCCGAAATCAAGGCCATTTACAACCAGGGTGTCGCGGGCAATCCCAAGTACGATATCAATGCGCCGTCCCCCGCGCTGGGTTTGGCGGAAGCGCAGGTGTCGTTGAACGGCGTCAGCCAGCCCGTCTTCTATGGCGACAACACCAACTGGCAGACCGCTTACATCGCCTTCACCGCCACCTCGACCAATACGCCGTTGACCATCACCGGCATCGAGCCGGGCATGTTGCTGGACAATTTCGTCATGAGCCAGGTGACGACAAACAATTACGACCTGTATTATCTGCCCGAACAATCGCTGGACACGGTAAAGGGCGAGAACGCGAACGGAAACTGGCAGCTCGAAATCCAGGACGACCGTGCCGGGGCCGGGCTGACCAACTCGCTGGTGAGCTGGCAATTGCGCTTCATCTTTACCGAGCCGGTGTCCACTTACACTTCGCTCACCAACGGCCTGCCGCTCACCAATGGCGCCTGCCTGAATTCCACCAGCAACTTTGTGTATTACACCGTCTTTGTACCCACCAACGCGGATACGGCTACGATTTCTTTGGTCAATATCAACAGCGACCCGGTGAATCTGTGGTTCAACCAGACCACGCCACCCACCGGCACCGGGGCGGGTGATTACCAGTTGTCCACCCCGAGTGCGACCTTAACTCTTGCCGGCACGCCGCCGCTGGTGCCCGGCGCAACTTTCTTCCTCGGCGTGGAAAACACGGTCGCCGACTGCTCCACGAACGTGATTGAGGTGGACTTCCATTTCGTGCCGCAACCGTTGGCCCTGCCGCAGTTGCCCGTGTTGATTGCCTATGCAGACCAGTTATTTACCGTAGCCAATGCCGCCACGGGCGGCACGCCGCCGTACGGCTACGTGCTCACCAGCACTGCCGTTGGCAATGCGACCATTGACGTCAACGGCAATATCACCTGGACGCCGGACATCAGCCAGGCGTTTGCCGTCTATACCTTCACCGAAACCGTGACGGACAGTTCAGTGCCACAGCAGACGGCGACCGACATCTTCCAGGTGTTGGTTCTGCTCACCAATGGCCTGCCGGCGTTCCCCGGCGCGGAAGGCGCCGGCGGCTTTGCCATCGGCGGCCGCGGCGGCGATGTTTATCACGTCATCAATGTGAATGACGACGGCCCGGGCAGCCTGCGCTACGGCATTGATACGAGTACGGGCAACCGGACCATCATCTTCGACGTTTCCGGCACCATCACCCTGTTTTCGGACCTCAAAATCAACCGGCCCTATTTCACCATCGCCGGCCAGACGGCCCCGGGCGACGGCATCTGCCTCCAGGGTTTGCTGACTTCGGTGGAGCACACCCACGACGTGCAGGCGCGCTTCCTCCGCTGCCGGCCGGGCGATTTCTTTTGTCCGTTCTTCCAGGACGATTCGTTCCATTTTTATTATGTGACGAATTCGATTGCCGACCACATTTCGTCGTCGTGGAGCATTGACGAGGTGTTGTCCGACACCGATTCGACGAACACCACCGTGCAGTGGTCCGTGATTGCCGAACCGCTCACCGATTCCTGCCACGTGAAAGGCGTGCACGGTTACGGGTCGCTCATCCGTTACGGCTCCGGCGCGGTGAGCTATCACCACAATCTGTACGCCGACAACTACAGCCGCAATCCGCGCCCGGGCGATAACATCCGGCTGGATTTCATCAACAACGTGATTTTCAACTGGGGCATTCTTTGCGGTTACAACGAAGACGATTCGGCCGACAATCCGGGCGGCTACACCAATTATCTCAATTACGTCGGCAATTATGTCATCGCCGGGTTCGACACCACGGCCAATCCCAACATTGCCTTCCGGTCCGGCGTGCCCAACGCGGCCTTCACGCAGGTTTACCAAGCCACCAACTTCATCGACAACAATCCGTTTGGCCCGCTCAATGGCGCCGACACCGGCTGGGGCATGTTCAGCGGCCCGATGACCCAACTCGGCAGCCCGACTCCCATGCCCGAAATCCCGGTTACCGTCACCAATGCCACGCAGGCTTACGAGCAGGTGCTGGACTTTGCCGGCGCATCGGTGGCCGGCGCGTCAGCCTCAAGCACTTCCCTGTTGCGCGACCCGGTGGATACCGACATTGTCGCCGGCGTCCGCAACAAAGACGGCCAGATCATTAATACGGAAGTCCAGGTGGGCGGCTGGCCGCTGCTCAATTCCGCCCCGCAACCGCTGGACAGCGATGGCGACGGCATCCCGGATTACTGGGAAATCACCCTGGCGGCAACCGGCGTGGCCAGCATGGACGCGGCCGTGCCGAACAACAACAGCCCCAACCCGGACGGTTACACGGACCTGGAACACTACATCAACTGGCTGGCCGCGCCACATGCCTTGACCGTCTCGAATACGCCGGTGGATGTGGACCTTTATGCCATTGCCGGACGGACGGGCAACCTGGCCTTCAGCGTGGCCGATGGCACCAACGGCACGGTGGTTCTCACCAACACCATCGCCACGTTCACGCCCACGAACAATTATTTCGGCTTTGCCTCCTTCTATTTCAACGTCACCAACCTGGATACCACCAACAGCTTCGGCCCGGTGACGGTCAGCGTCATGGTCAGCGCCACCAACATCGTCATGATTGACCCGGGGCTCACCAATGCCGTGCCGCAGACGAACACCGTGCCGGCGGGCGGCATCGCCTATTATCTGGTCAACGTGCCCACCAACGCGGATATGGCCACGAACATCCTGGTTTCCGCCGACGCCCCGGTGAACCTGCTGTTCAGCCGGGCGGGCTTCCCGACCGGAACCAACCTGGGCGATTATTTCCTGATGACCGGACAGACCAACGGCGTTTCCATTTTAAACACCACCAGCATACCCACGAACATTGTCCCCGGCGGGTCTTATTATCTCGGGGTGCAAAACACCGGCGGTGCTCCGGTAACGTTTGTGATTGAAGTGGACTTCCATTACCCGTCGCCGGTGCCGCCGTCGCCGCCAGCCATTACCATCACCTCCATTACGCAAACCAACATCGACGGCACGAACGGCTTCCTGCTCCAGTGGCAGGGCCCGACGAATTTCCAATACGAAATCCAGTGGACGGCCAGTCTCGCTCCGGTTCTCTGGAACACGGTCCTGGACCCGGTCATCGATGTTGTCCTGACCTCAACCAATGGACATTTCAGTTGGTTTGACGACGGCACGCTGACCGGCGGGCTGGGCGCCCTGAGGTTCTACCGGGTCCTGGGCGGCCTGAATCTGGGGCCGATCGTCGGTTCGGGACCCGTCACCAACACGGTCCTGGCCGGGGCCATGTCGCAGGCGGTGGTGACCGTGCCGCCCAGCGCCATCCTGGCGAGCAACTTCCTGATTTCCGCCACCGGGCCGTTGAACGTGTGGTTCAACCAGACCAATCCGCCCACCGGCAACACCAACGCGGGCGACTACCTGATGCTGTCCACCGCCACCTCCGGCACCTTTGTACTCACCAGTAATTCCGTGCCGCCGCTCGTGCCGGGTGCGAATTATTATCTCGGCTTCCAGAACCCGGGCACCAGCAACGTCACCTTTGTCTTTCAGGTGGCGTTCGGTTCCGCCTCGTTCCCGGCGGTGGCCAATTTCAGCGCCATTGCGACCAACGGCGGCGTCTGGCTCCAGTGGAACGGCCAGACGGATTATCAATATCAGGTGCAGTGGACGACCAATCTCCTGCCGCCGGTGGCGTGGAATACCATCTCGAACATCGTGCTGACCTCCACCACCGGAATCTTCACCTTCTTCGATGACGGCTCATTGACGGGCGGATTGGGGCCGCTGAAGTTTTACCGGCTGATCGTCTGGCCGTTCCTGACGCCCATCCCGCAAACGTTGTCCTTCACCAGCGCCACCATCACCAGCCTGGGCGGGACGAATGACCTGACGCTGCGCTGGAGCGCTCCGACGAATTATCATTATGGGCTGCGGTGGACGACCAATCTCACGCTGCCGTTCAGCAGTTGGTTCAATCTGGCCAGCCCGGTGCTCACACAGACCAACGGCGTTTACACTTTCATCGACAACGGCCAGACCGGCCCGCCGACCGACACAAAGTTCTTCCGGCTTTACAATTATCCGTAACGGCAGGGCGCGGTGTCCCCATCGCGCCGAAATCTCACAAACGGCTCGTTGGGACAACGAGCCCTACCTTTCCGTTCTGGTAGGGCGTGATGTCTCATCGCGCCGCTGTACTTAAATCACCGGACGGCTCGTTGAGGACAACGGGCCCTACCTTCCCATTCCGGTAGGGCGACGCTGTCCTCAGCGCGCCGAAGTTAAAACACTCGAACGGCTCGTTGGGGACAACGGGCCCTACCTTCCCATTCCGGTAGAGCGACGCTGTCCCTATCGCGCCGTCTCCTGGTCGTTTGGGTGATAGACCCATTGCCAGTCTTCCGCCCTCTCGCACAAGCTTTTGCGCACCGGATTCATCAATATGTAACTCTGTTTCTCTGTTTCCTCATGATGATCGCGCAGGCGGTGGTCGAAGAAATCGCGTTGCCATGAGATACCTTGTGTGCGTGCCAGAAATTTCTTCCAGTTCGTGATGATGGTTTTCAAACCTGGTTCGGGCGGAAAAGCGATGAGGGCGTGCAGATGATCCGGCATAAGCAGCAACAGCCGGCAATACCAGACAAAGTGCTCATGATTCCAGGCTGCGGCGGCAAGTACGGCGTCACCAACGTCCGCACGGCAAAGATGGTTTTGGTCGCGCGGTTCGCAATTGATGGTGATGAAGAAAAAGCTGCCTTCCGCAACCCATTGCGGGATTTGGTGCGGCAGGCGCTTGCGGACGGGGAGATTCATCAGTGAAAGATTATTGGTTTCTGACGGGGCTGAAAAGCCGGAACCGGTAGGGCGGCGATGTCCCTATCGCGCCGAAATCTCACGAACGGCTCGTTGGGGACAACGAGCCCTACCACCGCCTCACATCCCGCTTTGCTTTCGCCGCAGGTTTGAATATGTTTCCCGGTTGATTCAAACGCGAAATTCGCGGCCATGAGCAAGGAATTCATCCGCATCGGCGGCGCGCGTGAGCATAACCTGAAAAACCTCACGCTGAATATCCCGCGCGACCGGCTGGTGGTCATCACCGGCCTCAGCGGCAGCGGCAAGTCGTCGCTCGCGTTTGACACCATCTACGCCGAGGGCCAGCGCAAATACGTTGAAAGCCTTTCCGCCTACGCCCGCCAGTTCCTCGACCAGATGCAGAAACCGGAGGTGGACTTCATCGAAGGCCTCTCCCCGGCCATCGCCATCGAACAGCGCAGTTCCGGCTCCAGCCCGCGCTCCATCATCGCCACCACCACCGAGATTTACGATTACCTCCGCCTGCTTTACGCGCACATCGGCAAACCGCATTGCCCGGACACCGGCGTGCCCATCGTTTCCCAGACCACCAGCGATATCGTGGACAAAATCCTCGCGCTGCCGCCCAAAAGCCGCGTGATGCTGCTCGCGCCGGTTGTCCGCCGGCAAAAAGGGGAGTTCCGGGACGTGATTGAACGCCTCGCGCGCGAGGGATTCGTCCGTGCCCGCGTGGACGGCGAATTCGTCGAGCTCGCCGCCGACACGCGCGTCAAGCTCGACAAAAAGAAATTCCACAACATCGAAGCCGTCGTGGACCGGCTGGTAATTGACGAGAAAATCCGGGTGCGGTTGAGTGACTCGGTGGAAACCGCCCTGCGCTGGGGCGAAGGCGTGATGTTTACGCTGCATCAAACGTCGGAAGGTAGGGCGTGCAGTCCTCTGCCCGCCGCTCGTTCGAAAACCGACAACGGCGCGGTGGGGACACCGCGCCCTACCGACAATAAATGGATTGAAACCCTGCACTCCAACAAAATGTGCAGCCCGGCCACGGGCAAAAGCTACGATCCGCCCACCCCGAAACATTTCTCCTTCAACGCCCCGGCGGGCGCCTGCCCCACCTGCCATGGTCTCGGCCAGAAAATGGTTTTTGACGAAAGCCTGGTCGTGCCCGACCCGGAACAGGCGTTGGAAAGCGCGGTGCAACCCTGGCGGCGGGCGGGCAAGCGGATGAACATTTATTACAAGGCCATGCTGCGTTCGGTCGCGGCGCACTTCAACGTGAACCTGGAAACGCCCTGGAAAAACCTGCCGGACGATTTCAAAAAAGTCCTGCTGTACGGTTCAGGTGAAGAGGACGTGGATTTTCATTTCTGGCGCGCCGGCAGCCAGCATACCATCAGCCGGCCGTTCGAGGGCGTATTGCCGAACCTGGAACGGCTGTACACCGAGAGCGAAAGCGAATTCGTCCGCAACCGCATCAAGCCCTACATGAGCCCCCAGTTTTGCGATGTCTGCAAGGGCAAACGGCTCAAACCCGAAATCCTCGCCGTAAGAATCGGGGTCGAGAGTCCACAGTCCACAGCCCACAGTCCCAAAACCGCGGAAGCTGAAAACCGGAGACAGCGGACTCGGGACTCGGGACTGGTTTTTCCGGGATTGTCCATCATGGACGTCTGCGCGTTGTCGGTGGAAAAGGCCGACGAGTTTTTTGCCAGTCTCAAGCTCACTGAATTCGAGGAGAAAATCGCGCATGAGGTCGTCAAGGAAATCCGGGCCCGGCTCGGTTTCCTGAAAAATGTCGGCCTCGGCTATCTCACGCTCGACCGCGAAAGCAGCACTTTGAGCGGCGGCGAGGCCCAGCGCATCCGGCTGGCCACCCAGATCGGCGCCGGACTGGTCGGCGTGCTTTACATTCTCGACGAACCCAGCATCGGCCTGCACCAGCGCGACAACAGCCGGCTCCTGAACACGCTCAAAGGCCTGCGCGATCTCGGCAACACCGTGCTCGTCGTTGAACACGACGCCGACACCATTCGCAATGCGGATTACGTGGTTGACCTGGGCCCCGGCGCGGGCGTTCGCGGCGGTGAACTGGTGGCGGCGGGCACCTTGCCGGAAATTTTGAAGATCCCGAATTCGCTCACGGCCCAATACCTGCGCGGCGAACTGACGATTCCCATTCCCAAAAAGCGCCTGAAACCGACGGAAGAGCGCGGCTGGCTGGAAGTGCTCGGCGCGCGGGAAAACAATCTGCGCAACATCGACGCCCGGATTCCGCTCGGGACGTTCACTTGTGTCACCGGCGTAAGTGGTTCCGGCAAAAGCACTTTGGTGGACGACATTTTGCGCCGGGCGTTGTTCCGCAAGTTCTACGGCTCCAAGGAAACGCCCGGCGCCCATCGCTCGCTCAGAGGTTTTGAAATAATTGACAAGGTCATCGTCATTGACCAGACGCCGATTGGCCGCACGCCGCGCTCGAACCCGGCCACCTACACCGGCATGTTCAATCACATCCGCGATTTGTTCGCCAAATTACCGGCGGCGAAAATCCGCGGCTACGCCCCGGGCCGGTTCAGCTTCAACGTCAAAGGCGGCCGCTGTGAAAAATGCGAAGGTGACGGTGTCTTGAAAATTGAAATGAATTTTTTGCCGCCGGTTTATGTGACGTGCGAGGTCTGCAACGGCAAACGGTACAACCGCGAAACGCTCGAAATCACCTACAAAGGCAAAAACATTGCCGACGTGCTGGCGATGACGGTGGATGAGGCGGTGACCTTTTTCCGCGCCGTGCCGCAGATTTACGAGCCGCTGCTGACGCTCGCCGAGGTCGGTCTGGGCTACATCGGCCTGGGGCAGGCGGCGACAACCTTGAGCGGCGGCGAAGCCCAGCGCGTGAAACTGGCGGCGGAACTGAGCCGCAAGTCCACCGGGCGCACGTTTTACATTCTGGACGAGCCGACGACCGGCTTGCACTTCCACGACGTGGCCAAATTGCTCGAAGTGCTGTTCAAATTGCGCGACGCCGGCAACACCCTCGTCGTCATCGAGCACAACCTCGACGTCGTCAAGACGGCGGACTGGATCATTGACCTGGGCCCGGAGGGCGGAGATGCCGGCGGCCGCATCGTCGCGGAAGGCCCGCCGGAAGCCGTGGCCCGCTGTGCCGAAAGCTTCACCGGGCAGTATTTGAAGAACGTTCTGCTGCTGCCGCGGGTTTGAATGAAAAAGAATCCATGTCCTCCACTGCCCACATCCTGATTCACGCCAGCCAGTTTCCGGAAAACGTCCGGCGCGATCGGCTGGCTTCGCTCCGTACCCGGCGGGTGAACCACAAATTTCACTACGACAGTGTCAAACAAACGCAAAAGTGGCTCGCGCTGCACCGGGCATACTCGCCCTCGCGGCGTGACGCGGACTGCCGGGCGATTTACGAAAAAAGCTTCAAAGCGGCGGCGCAGATCGAGGCGAAGAGTATTCACATCATTGGCCTCGGCTGTGGTGGCGGGCAAAAAGACACCCGTCTGCTGAAGCTGCTGGAATCGCGCGGCAAAGAAATTTATTACACGCCTTGTGATGTCAGCGCGGCGATGGTTTTGACTGCCCGCCGGACCGCGCTGGTGGTCGTGCCGGACAAAAATTGTATCCCGCTCGTCTGCGACCTGGCCACGGCGGACGATTTGCCCGCTGTTTTCGGCTCTTACCTCAAGCCTCGCGCCCCGCGCCTGCTCACCTTTTTCGGCATGATCCCGAATTTCGAGCCGTCAATCATCCTCCCGCGGCTCGCGGCGCTGGTACGCTCCGGTGATTTTCTGCTGTTCAGCGCCAACCTCGCCCCCGGCCGCGATTACACCGCCGGGATGAAAAAAGTCCTGCCGCAATACGACAATCCGCTCACCCGTGACTGGCTGCTGACATTCCTGCTGGAACTGGGCGTGGAGCGTCGCGACGGCGGGTTGCGCTTCAAAATTGAAGAAAACCCGGTGACCAAATTGAAACGCATTGCGGCCGGCTTCCGGTTCACGCGGGCGCGGCGGGTTGTAATGGATGGCGAACGGTTTAATTTTAGACCGGGTGAATGCATTCGGCTTTTCTTTTCCTACCGCTACACGCCGGAGCGCGTCCAGGTGCTGCTCAAGCGGCACGGCCTGGCCATCTGCAACCAGTGGATAACCCGGTCGGGAGAGGAAGGCGTGTTTCTTTGCGGCAAGCCGGCCCGCAAATCCGGGACAAACCGTAGCGCAACTCGCCGGCACGGCTGATGGGTTGCGCGCAAACGTGTGCCTGCTATTGTTTCCGCGTGACGACCATTGTGATTGCCACCCGCAACGCTCACAAAGCGGGCGAAATCCGCGCCATTCTCGGCCAGGCGGCCCAGCTTCTCACCCTCAAGGACTTTCCCGATCCTCCCCAAACCGTGGAAAATGCCGACACTTTCGCCGGCAATGCAAAGAAGAAAGCCGTTGAGCTGGCGCGCTGGCTGGCCGTCAATTTTCCGCCCACTCGCCGCTCGTCACCGCTGTTCGTGCTGGCCGACGATTCCGGGTTGGAAGTGGACGCGCTGAACGGCGCCCCGGGCGTGCATTCGGCGCGCTTTGCCGCGCCGGACTCCGCCAAATCCGGCAACACCCCCGATGCCGACAACAACGCCAAACTGTTGCAATTGCTCAAAGACGTTCCGTTTGAAAAGCGGCGGGCGCGATTTCACTGCGTCATCGCCCTGGTGGGGATTGACTTAAAAACGGTTGGCCGGCTCCAATTATTCGATGGCGCCTGTGAAGGACGCATCGGTTTTGCGCCGCGGGGGGAAAACGGTTTCGGCTATGATCCCCTGTTTGTGCCGGTGGGATTCGAACAATCGTTCGCCGAACTGGATGAGGAGGTGAAAAACCGGTTGAGCCATCGCGCCCGGGCGCTGGAAAAGTTGAAGCCTTACCTGGAAGGCAATGTTTCATCACCCGGCTGATTGTTTTTTGCCGGCGGTAAAGATTCCTGGGCCGCCGTTTTTTTCTTTTCGAGCAAATCCTTTAACTGGGGGAACAATCTTTCCAGATGGGCGAAAAATTTCTCCGGGTCGGCCACGCCGAGCGTCTCGACCAGGGGCAGCGCCTGCAAACCGGCCTTTTTCACCCAGAACGGGTCCGCCACCTCGCCGTCGCGCAAATGGTTGCCGAGGCTGGTGTCGAACACGTCCAGATAGTTGCTCAACGCTTGTTGGAGCAACTGGTTCTGGCGGCTGCCGGTGGCCAGCGCCGCCTTTTTTTCCAGCGCGATGCCGATGCCGATTTGCGCCCGGCTGCGCACGGAGACGTCCGCCCGCGTGCCCGGGCCCAGAACCTGCGCGTACGCATTCGTGGCGGCGTCATAATTGGTCTGTTGCAGGTCGCAATCGCCGATTTCGCACCACGCCAACAGGCCGAGTTCGTTGGTGGGATACAACTGGCAAATCTGGCTGAACACATTCATGGCCAGTTGAAAATTCGCCAGCGGATGGTTGGTGTCCGGCGAGTCCATTTGCATCAATACGCTGCCGTAGGCGAAAAGGGCCTGCGCGTTCAGCTCCGCCGGACAATTCGTGTCGCTGGTCAGGGAGATGAAATTGTCCTTGGCATCCGCGTAACTGGACAGTCCCAGGGCCGCGTGCCCGGCCATCAGGCGTGCCTGATAAGCCAGGTTGGTGCAAACGAATGGCAAGGCTTGCCAGTTGGTGTTCTGGTAAAGCAATTTGTAATTGCGTTCCGCGTCCACGTAATTTGTCCCGCCCAGGCGGAAATAATGGTCCGCCACCCACCATTGCGCCAGCGGCGCGAGGTCATTGGTGGGGAACTGCGCGACAAAATTGGTAAACAACTCAAGGGCGGCCGTCTCATTTCCCGCCTGAAAATCTGCCTCGGCGAGCGCATAGTCCACCCGCGCCAGTGACGCATTGGTCGGATAATCCTTCAGCCAGTTTTCGTACTGTCGGATGGCTGCCGGCCAATCCGGGGTTTGATCCTGCTCGTAGGTGCGGGCAATGGCCAGTTCCGCGGCCGGACGCAACGGTGAATTCGGGAACATTTCCTCAAATTTTTGAAAAATGGCGCGCGCGGCGGCGGGTTGACGGGCATCGGCCAGTCCTTCGCCCACCAGCAGAATGCTGCTGTCAGCCAGGTTGCTGGCCGGGTAAAGTTTGAGCAACCGGTCCATGGCGCTGTTCGCGCCGTCCATGTTTGTCAATTCCAGATTCGCGCGGACCATCTGGTAGAGCGCGCGGTCGCCGAGGGTTTGCACGACGGCGGGGAAATTGGTGAAATCTTCCACCACCCGGCGGTAATCGCTCAACGCGTTGGTAAAATTCTTCTGCGCGAACAGAGCGTCGCCGGCTTTGAACCAGGCTACGGCCAGGTCCTCCGACGGCGGCAGCTGTTGCAACAGTCTCGCGGCGGCCTGAAAATTGGTCAGGCTTTCGGCGGTTTTTTGCCGGACGACCCTGGCATCGCCCGCGTCTTGAGCCAGTTGCGCCGCTTCCCACAGACACCAGCCGCGGTCCAGACAGGCTTTGCCGGCGAGAGGGCTGGTGGCGTAAGCGTGAAGGAATTGGTCGAAATGCGTCCGCGCCTCCGGCAACAAATTGGTAGCCGCGGACAAGAGATTGGTCCCGGCCGTTTGCGCGATGTAATCCTTCAACTGCAATTCGCCGAGCGTCAGCAGCGCCACATCGGACGCTGCCGACGCGGGAAATTGCGCGAGAAATTTTTCCAGTGACTGCTCGGCATCTGTAAACTGGTTCTGCGCGATGGCCAGTTCCGCCACCTTCAAAATCGCTTCCCGCGCCCGGTCAACCGGCGCGTTCAACCCGAGAATTTCCTGGTAGGCAGCGATGGCCGCGGACTTTTGCCCCAGTTGCTCCAGCACCCGTGCGCGCAACACCAGGCCTTCCGTCTGCCAGGCCGCGTCTTTCCCGGCCAGAGCGATTTGGACCAGATTGGTCGTGACGGCCAGTGCCGCGTTGGTGTCGCCGGTCGCCAGTTTGACCTGATAGAGCAGATATGCCCTTTGCCAGTCCAGTTGCGGCTTGAGCGTTTGCGCGTTCAATGATTCCAGGACTGCCGCCGCGCCGGGGAAATCATCCTGGGAGAATCTGGCCCGGGCCAGCAACAAACTTCCGCGGGCGACGAGTTCGTTGGCCGGGTCCAGTTGCGCCGCGCGCTGGAACACGCTGTTGGTCCCCTCCAGCAGGGCACTCAGTTGCTCCCATTCATTCAACTGCGCGCGGGCCGCTGCCGCTTCCACCACGGCCCGCAGCCGCAGCGATGATTCGGGAAAATCGCGCGCCAGGGCCACAAAGGTCTCCGCCGCCAGGGAAAAATCCCCGTTTTGAAACTGCGCCTCGCCGGTCCAGTAGGCGTACTGGTCGGCAAGGATTCCGGCTTCTACCTTGTGCGCGGCCAGCAACGCGATGGCTTGCGGGAGTTTGTTCTGCTTGAATTCCGCCTCGGCCTGCAACAGCACCGCCTCGGCCAGACGGTCGGATTTCGGGTATTTCTGGATGAATTTAGCGAATTCCGTCTCGGCGCGGTTCCACATTCCATCCTGAAACGCACTCACCGCGACGGCATAAGCGCGATCTTCCCGCGGCGAGGCGGCGAAAACCTGTCCGCCACCGGATAGAAGCGCGGATAGAATCAACAGCCATTGCCAGCGAAACGCCATGCGTCAGAATTTAAACGACACCGCGCAACGAAAAAAGCGGGAAATGCAGAGCCGGCGGAATGGAGCTTAATCCGTCTTGGGAGCGGAAGCGTTCGCCGGTTTTGCTTTTTGCATCTCCGACGCCGTTTCCTCCGCCATTTTTTGGATTTTTTGCAGCATGGGCGTCATGCGTTGTTGCATGATCGTCATTGTGCGTTTCATCAACTCCGGTTGTTTGTTTACAAATGACTGGCCGACCGGCGTCCGGTAAAAGGCAATCAGGCCGTCAATCTCCTCCTGGGAAAAAGTTTCGCGATAAACCTGGACATACAGGTCCTTCATCCTGTCCCAGCTCAACTCCTCCTTCATGATGCTGATCATTTTGGCCTGTTGCCTGTCCATGATGGCCTGTTCCTCGGCGCTTAACGTTTTTCCTTTGGTCGCCTGCTGCATGGCGGATTTCATCATGCCATCCATCTGGGTGATGACGGAATCCACCAGTTTGTCAACTTTGGTCAGTTGTAACAATTGGTTGATGGATTCATCGGACGGTGGGGCCGCCAAAGTGGAAAGGGAGAAGGTTAAAACCGCCAGGAGCAACAGCGTCGAGGATTTATTCATGGTGCGATTCTGAGCGCAAGCAACAACCCGTCAAGCCATTTTGCCCGGGTTCGAAATCCGCGCGCAGGAAGGCATCTTTTCGGCATGTTTGGCCGAAGTGGCAATGCCGGACCAGCGAGTTTGCCGGCGGGTCGGCTATTTCGTCAGGCTTTCCTTCTTGGGATCATCTTCCGGCTGATTTTTGGGATGAGCCGCCGGTATCGTTATGATGAAGGTGGAACCTTCCCCCGGCTTGCTCTTCGCAATGACGTCCCCGCCGTGATACAACGCAATCTTCTTTACGATCGCCAGCCCCATGCCCGTCCCTTCATATTCATTCCGCGTGTGCAACCGCTGAAATACCTGGAAAATGCGTTCCGCGTATTTCTCTTCAAACCCGATGCAATTGTCGCTCACTGTCAGCCGGCAAAGCTTCTTCTCCGGCGTGTTAGGGTCGGCAAAGAGTTCCGCGTTGACCTTCACCACCGGCGGCTCCTCCGGCCGGCGGAACTTGAGCGCGTTGCCGATCAGGTTTTGCAGCAACTGCCGCATCTGCACCGGCTCCGCATCAACGGTTGGGAGCGCTCCCACTTCGACGCGGCCCTTGACCTGTTCAATCCGCCCTTCCAGGTCCTCCACCACGTTCGCCGCGATTTCGGCCAGATTGACCGGCGCGAACGGCTGAGCCTTGGTGGTGACCCGCGAAAACGTCAGCAGGCTGTTGATCAGGGTCTGCATCCGGCCCGCCGCATTCTGCATCCGTTCCAGATAATCCTTGGATTCAGGGTCAAACTTGTCGCCGTTCCGCTCTTTGAGCCGCTCGCCAAAG
The DNA here is from genome assembly GCA_963789055.1 of uncultured Verrucomicrobiae bacterium. Taxonomy (GTDB): domain Bacteria; phylum Verrucomicrobiota; class Verrucomicrobiia; order Limisphaerales; family UBA11358; genus UBA11358. Next base: position 505,459 of record CAWBJE010000001.1, read on the forward strand.
ACGACGACCTTGCGCAGCGGTTCCTGGAGGTCGTGCGAGGCGACGTAGGCAAAATCCTGCAACTCCCGATTGCTCCGTTCAAGCTGCTGGGCAGATTGCTGCAACTTTTCGTCACTCTCGCGCAGCGCCTCTTCGGCTTCTTTCTGTTTGGTGATATCCCGGTTGATACCCACCAGGCCGACGACATTCCCTTCCGGATCCCGCAACGGCGCTTTGGTGGTGGACGTCCAGGCAATTTCGCCATTGGCCAGGACCTGCCTCTCGGTCTTGTTGATCAAAGCCTCGCCGGTCTGCATGATGCGCTGTTCATCCGTATAGAACTCCCTGGCGCGCTCCGGCAGTTGAAAATCAAAGTCGGTTTTGCCGATGACCTGTTTCGGGTCGTCCACCCCCAGTCGCTTGGCAAGCGCCCGGCTGACGTTCAGGAACCGGGACTGGGTGTCTTTGAAATAAATCCGGTCCGGGACGTTGTCCAGCATCGCCTGCAAGAGCCTGTGGGTGACAGCCAGCACCTCGTTGACCCGGTGCAGTTCGTCCTCCGACCGTTTCTGCTGCGTGATGTCCCGATTGATGCCCACCAGGCCGACGATTTTGCCCTGCGGGTCCCGCAGCGGCGTTTTGGTGGTGGATGTCCAGGCGGTTTCGCCATTGGACAGGATCTGCTTCTCGGTCTTGTTGATCAAAGCCTCGCCGGTCTGCATGATCTGCTGCTCATCCGCATAAAATTCCCTGGCGCGCTCCGACAGTTGAAAATCAAAATCGGTTTTGCCGATGACCTGTTCGACATTCGCCACCCCCAGCCGCTTGACGAGCGTCTGGTTGACCTTTACGAAGCGGGATTGGAGGTCTTTGAAGTAAATCCGGTCCGGGACGTTGTCCAGCAACGCCTGTAACTGTCGTTGGCCGTGGGTCAGTTCTTTGTTGCTGCGAACCAGTTCGGCGTTTTGTGCCGAAAGTTTGGAAATCTGCTGCTCCAGTTCGGCAACGCGTCGGTCCTGTCCATCATGGGATTGGCGCCGCCCCGCTTTGGCTGATTTCCCATTCGACCCATTTGCGCCGTCATCCACCAGGCCGACAATCTTTTGGTTGTCGTGGTTGGTCGTCTTCATGGTAAATTATCATCCTGATTAAAAGCATTTTAAGTGCCATAAACGACACTGCGACGGTGGGATTTGCGTTGGAAATCCCTCTGTATCAAATGTATGTGCAGAGACACCGCCGGATGGCCCCGCGATACGCCATGCCGGCCGCGAATTAGAGTACCGACGATGTTTTTTGGCTTTCCTTCTTGGGATCATCTTCCGGCTGATTTTTGGGATGAGCCGCCGGTATCGTTATGATGAAGGTGGAACCTTCCCCCGGCTTGCTCTTCGCAATGACGTCCCCGCCGTGATACAACGCAATCTTCTTTACGATCGCCAGCCCCATGCCCGTCCCTTCATATTCATTCCGCGTGTGCAACCGCTGAAATACCTGGAAAATGCGTTCCGCGTATTTCTCTCAAACCCGATGCAATTGTCGCTCACTGTCAGCCGGCAAAGCTTCTTCTCCGGCGTGTTAGGGTCGGCAAAGAGTTCCGCGTTGACCTTCACCACCGGCGGCTCCTCCGGCCGGCGGAACTTGAGCGCGTTGCCGATCAGGTTTTGCAGCAACTGCCGCATCTGCACCGGCTCCGCATCAACGGTTGGGAGCGCTCCCACTTCGACGCGGCCCTTGACCTGTTCAATCCGCCCTTCCAGGTCCTCCACCACGTTCGCCGCGATTTCGGCCAGATTGACCGGCGCGAACGGCTGAGCCTTGGTGGTGACCCGCGAAAACGTCAGCAGGCTGTTGATCAGGGTCTGCATCCGGCCCGCCGCATTCTGCATCCGTTCCAGATAATCCTTGGATTCAGGGTCAAACTTGTCGCCGTTCCGCTCTTTGAGCCGCTCGCCAAAGACGACGACCTTGCGCAGCGGTTCCTGCAGATCGTGCGAGGCGACGTAGGCAAAATCCTGCAACTCCCGATTGCTCCGTTCAAGCTGGGTGGCGAACAGCCGCAATTTTTCCTCGCTCTGGCGCAATGCTTCCTCCGCCTGCTTGATTTCGGTGATATCCGAAAGGATTCCCTGGGTGCCGATAATCTTTCCGCTCAGGTCACATATCGGCAGTTTCAGGGCGTGGACAAACTTCTTCGTGCCGTCGGCATGGATGTATTCTTCAATCACTTCAACGGATTTGCCGGTCTGCATGATCTGTTCATGATGGCCCCCGCCGGCAGCGGCATAGTCAACTGACGGCGCTGTTGGGTCACGTTTCGCTGCCTCACCGGCGGCAACTTCCCCGGGTGTTTTGCCCAGAAACTCCTCCGCCTTCATGCCTTTGAGCCGGCAGAACCAGGGGTTGATCAGAATATAACGGCCGGCAGGGTCCTTGCGAAAAACTCCGACGGGCAGTTGCTCGATGAGCGAAGAATAGAGCGCCTGCGATTCCCGCAACGCCTCCTCCGCCCGCTTGCGTTCGGTGATATCCAACTGGATTGCCTGCGTGCCGATGATCGTTCCGCCCGGGCCAAAGACCGGCGACTTCACGACGTGCAAATAACCGATTTTCCCATCCGGGGTAAAGTATTGCTCCTCTTCCTCGATTGTCTGACCGGTTTCCATGATCAACTTATGATCCCGTTCGCCTCGGGCGACCATTTCGGCCCGGTTCGCGTATTTTATGCCGCCCTGAGAAGTAACGGCGATAAGTTCATGGGGTAATTTGCCAAGAATGTCCCCCAACTTGACTGATCTGAACCGGCAAAATGTGACGTTGGCAGAGACGTAACGCCCTTCGGCGTCTTTGCGGAAAACGCCGGCGGGTATCTGGTCGACGAACGAAGAATAAAGCGCCTGCGATTCGCGCAACGCCTCTTCCGTCCGCTTGTGCCTGGCGATTTCCACCTGCAACCGCTTGTCGGCGTTGGCCAATTGTTTGTTGCTCCGAACCAATTCGGCGTTGTTCGCCAACAGCTCGGCGACCTGTTGTTCCAGTTCGGCCGCTCGTTGTTCGAATCCGTCGTGTAGATGGCGCCGCCCCGTCCCGGCATGTTTCCCATTCGAGCCATTCGGGCCAACACCCTTCAGATCAACAACTTTCCGACCGTGATGATTGGTCTTATTCATAAGGATGCCTCCAAAAATCAATTATAAAGCAGCTTAATGAATGCCATATCCGGCCGGCTGGGCGATGGTGGGCCAGGGACGATGGCCGCGCGGCGCATGGTCTTACCGTCCTGCGATTGACACGGAAAAGCCGTTGGGAAAGGATTTTACTTGTTGAAACGGAATGCAGAAAATTCGGATTGTTCAACGCAATTGCGGAAGGCCAAACCGGTCTAACTTCGCCGCTGTTTCCAGCCTTCCTTTAACAGTTCCCGCAGCGATGTCGAAGGGGCTTTGACTTTGCGGAACCGGTCTGCGGGAATGTTTTTCTCGATGGCCGGCAAAACCTTGGGTGGCAGGGAAAGTAAAAACCGCTTTTCCCATTCCACCGTCAACCCGATGTTTTGCTCCCGGCCAAAAACGGTTCCTTCCGACACGGCGACCTCGATGATTTTGGACCACGGAATCAAAATTGGATTGCGGGCGGCAAAATAGGGACGAACAAGCAGCCCTTCCTCGATCAATTGCACCGTGAAGCTCCGACTGAACTCCGAGCTGCCGATATTGCCCGTCTGGTTCTTGAACGTGTCACCCGGCCTGTCGATTTCCGGCGCCGGGAATTTCTCAACCAGATTTTTCCAGCCGGCCATTTTTGCGGAAAGGGCTTTAAACCCGTAAATCCAAAGCAACGCAGCCGCGACCAGTCCAATCACAATCAACACAGCTTTTGCAAACTCAATGGTCATCAATGATTTTACAAATTCAGTCATCATGTGCTGCCTGTAATGATGCCAAAGCTGTCAGCTTCTCAAAATATTTTAAATATCAACCCATCGTTCCGGACACATTCCATAATTGTTTCCGGCGAACCTTTCGCCGCAAATTTTCAGCCCGCAGCGTTCACTTGTTGAACCGGAAATTCGTCAGGTCGTAGTCCTGCATCACGTACGGCTTCATCTCCAGCCGCATTTTGCCGGCGCGCTTGGCCTGTGTTTCGCCGCCCGCTTCGACGAAATCCGCATAGCTGATGATTTCCGCGCGGATGAAACCCTTCTGGATGTCCGTGTGAATCGTGCCGCCGGCTTCCCAAGCCGTGGTTCCCTTCCGGATCGGCCAGGCGCGATTCTCCTTGCCGCCGACCGTGAGAAAACAGATGTAGCCCGCCTCGGCAAACGCGCGCAGCATCAGCGCGTCGGGATTTTCCAAATCCGCCGGCTCCGCGACCGTAATTGGTTTTGCGGTGAAAAAATTGTGCGCGGCGACGGCTTGCAAGATCGCCCGGCGTCAGGCCGGAATTGAAGAGAAATTTTTCCTGTTCGAGCAGTGCCTGGATTTTCTTCAGAGCCGGCACTCGGCTTGTTGTGGTTCGCGGCCCAGGCGCGTCTCCACAAATTCCAGGTCCTTCAGAATCATGTCCGCCTTGCCCTCCACCGACACCAGGATGGCGTCGGCGTCGAGAGCTGGTCCTCGCCCACCACGTCCACCTGCGCGTAGGTTTTCTTGTCCGCCTCGACCAGCTTGTCGGCCTCGTCGAAGCGCGGATCTTTGAGGTTATGTTTGCCGGTTTTTATGCCGGTTAGACCGATCAGGGCAATTTTCATGGCAAATGTCGCGAATCAAATTAAAGGAATTCTCCGGATTCGGAAACAGCTTTCGTGCGTGGGAGTGCCATTCGATTTTTTGCCGATGGTAATTTTGAAGCCCGGGGTAGCGGGCCTGGCTTTCAGCCCTGCAATTTTTCCATGACGTGCGCCATGGCCATGGCCGTTTGCGCCGCTTCGGCGCCGCGATTGTGCTTCGGGTCGAGGCAGCGGGCGATTGCCTGCTTTTCGTTTTCCAACAGCAGCACTTCGTGAATGACGGGAATGACGTGGTCCAATTGGATTTGCATCAGCGCGCGGCTGACCGCCTCGCCGATGTGCGCGGCGTGGACGGTTTCGCCGCGCAAAATCACGCCCAGGCAAATAATCGCCGAAAGCTGGCGCAGTTGCGGCGAAGCGCCGCCCGGGCGCACCGTGAAGGCGGAAGGGTCGGAGGCCAAAGGATGAGCCGTGCGCGCCAGGTGTTTGGCGGCGACGGGAATTTCAAACGCGCCCGGCACGCGGACGATTTGGATGCTGGAGACGTCGGCGCGCCACAATTCCTCCTTGGCCGCCCGCAACATCGAGTCCACGTAACGCGCATTGTAGCGCGAGGCGACAATGGCAAACGTGCCACAGCCCATTTCAGCTTTCGTTTCCGGATTTTTTCGCAACATGTATTTCTACCCGTAGCTTACGCGGCTACCGCGGATTGTCCAAGCCAATCTGCAAAATTTGCGGCTGGCGGCAAAACCCATCGCGTAAATCGCAAATCGTAAATCTCGAATCACAAAAGGTGCCCCATTTTTTCCCGCTTGGCTTTCAAATACCGTTCGTTGTGCGGATTGGGTTTCACGCGGATAGGCACCTGCTCGATAATTTTCAATCCGTATCCCTCCAGCCCGACGAGTTTTTTGGGATTGTTCGTCAGCAACCGGATGGTTTTCAGGCCAAGGTCCACCAGAATTTGCGCGCCGAGACCGTATTCACGCAGGTCCATTTCGTAGCCGAGTTTTTTGTTGGCTTCGACGGTGTCGTAGCCCTGTTCCTGTAATTTGTAGGCCTTGATTTTGGGCGCCAGCCCGATGCCGCGGCCTTCCTGCCGCATATAAACAATCACGCCGCGCCCGGCGGCCACCACCTGCCGCATGGCCTGATGCAGTTGCGCCCCGCAATCACAACGGCGCGACCCGAACACGTCCCCGGTCAGGCATTCGCTGTGAACGCGCACCAGCACCTTGCTGTGCCCGGCCACATCGCCGTGCACCAGCGCCAGGTGATGCTGGTCGTCCAGCCTGGAGCGGTACAAATGCAAATCGAAATCACCGTAGTCGGTCGGCATTTTGACGGTTTCGACGCGTTCAACCAGTTTCTCCCGCGTGCGCCGGTACTCAATGAGGTCGGCGATGGTGCAGATTTTCAGGCGATGTTTCCTGGCGAACTTCAACAACTGCGGCAACCGCGCCATCGTGCCGTCGTCGTTCATGATTTCGCAGAGGATGCCGACGGGCCGGCAAGCGCCGAGCGTAGCCAAATCCACCGCCGCTTCGGTGTGCCCGGCGCGCTGGAGCACGCCGCCCGGACGCGCGCGCAACGGAAACACGTGGCCCGGCTGTACAAGGTCTTCCGGTACCGCCGCCGGTTCGGCCAGGATTTTAATAGTGTGTGCGCGGTCAGCGGCGCTGATGCCGGTGGTGATGCCGCGCGCGGCGTCCACGCTCACCTGGAAATCGGTGCGAAAGCTTTCGCGATTCTGCTGTACCATGCGGTCGATGCCCAATTGATGCAGCCGGCCGGCCGCCGCCGGCACGCAAATCAGACCGCGGCCGAATCGGGCCATGAAATTGACCACGGCGGGCGTGGCGAACTGCGCCGCCATGATCAAATCGCCTTCGTTCTCGCGGTCCGCGTCATCCACGACGATGACTATTTTGCCTTTGCGGATGTCGGCAACGACGGATTCAATGCTGTCGAAAGTTTTTTTCATCGGCGAAAACAGCATAACCGACTGCTCTTTAAACGCCAGATGCAAAACCAACCGGCCTGTCCCGGCGTGCGTTCCTGGAAGCCGGGCTTTGCAAAAGGTGTGGCCTTTCGGCGCATTACTTCGGTGCGAAAACCGGTGACGAATCTCACGTTTCGGCTACTCGGCGTTCTCAGAAAAACGGAGATTTGTGCCCACAAATTTGAATTCAGAATTGTCTTGCCAACGCTGGTGGCCATGCTTCATTTTCCGACATGGCAGCCACGCGCAATTCCAGTTTCGACGATCCGTTCTATCAATCGGCGGACCAGTTTTTCCCTGCAAACAACAAGCTCGCCCTGACTTTTGACGACATCACCCTGGCGACGCTGTATTCGGAGATTCTCCCGCGCGACACGCAGCTCGACACCCAGCTCGCGGAAAATCTGCGCCTCAACATCCCGGTCATTTCCTCCGACATGGACACGGTGACCGAGTCGCGCATGGCCATCGCCATGGCGGCCAACGGCGGCCTTGGCCTCATCCATTACAACATGCCGGAGCGCCAGCAGCTTTCCGAGGTCAGCCGCGTCAAAAATCACGTTCACGGCCTGATTCAGGAACCCATCCAGGTCGCGCCCGGCCAGCTCATCGGCGATGTGCTGGCCTTGATTGAACAAAAAAAATTCGGCTTCAGCACGTTTCCCGTCGTGGATGAAAAGGGCAAGCTCGTCGGTTTGCTGTCCGGCCACGTGGTTAAACCGCGCTATGCGAAACGCAAGGTAGCCGACGCCCTCACGCCGCGTGCCCAGGTCCACACCATCACCCAAAAGGAACTTGGCAAGGACCCCATCGCGCGCGCCGACAAATTTTTCAACGAACATTTGGGCATCCACAAACTGCTGGTGGTGGATGACAAGGACCATTTGCGCGGTCTGTTCACGATGAGCGACATCGAACGCATCACTCAGGAACGACGGGCGCAGTTCAAACCGGCGCGCGATGCGCGGTTTCATCTCATTTGTGGCGCGGCAGTCTCGGCCACGCGCAATGCCTTTGGTGAACTCGACCGTGAACGCATTCTGAACCACGTTGGCGGGCTGGTGGAACGCGGTGTGGATGTGATTGCCGTTTCCACCGCGCACGGCCACAGCCGGGGCGTGGGCGACACGGTGAAGGTATTGCGTGGCGCGTTCCCGAAATTGCCCATCATCGCCGGCAACGTTACGAGCGCGGTGGGTGTCGAGTACCTCGCCGATTGCGGTGCCAACGCCATCAAGGTGGGCCAGGGCCCGGGTTCCATTTGCACCACGCGCATTGTCGCCGGCGTGGGCATTCCGCAGATGACGGCGCTTTATGTCTGCTCGCGAGCAGCGGCGAAGAAAAAAGTCACCATTCTGGCCGACGGCGGCATCACGAAGTCCGGCGACATCGTGAAGGCGTTGACGCTGGCGGAGGCAGTCATTTGCGGCGGCATCTTTGCCGGTTGCAACGAGGCGCCCGGCGACGTCATGGAAATCGGCGGCAAACTTTACAAGCAATATCGCGGCATGGGCAGTTTTGCGGCGATGAAATCCGGCTCGGCGGCGCGCTATGGCCAGCCGGCGAACCCTACGCAAAAGGTCGCCGCCGAAGGCATCGAAGCGCTCAAGGAAGCGTGCGGCTCGGTGGACCGGGTGCTGGCGCAACTCATCGGCGGCATCCAGAGCGGCATGGGCTATCTCGGCGCGGCCAACCTCGTGCAACTCCGCGACAAGGCGCGTTACATCCGCGTCAGTCCCGCCGGCATGCGCGAAGCCGCCCCGCACGACGTTGTGGAATTGAAGACGGGAAATTAAACCGCTGATACCTGCTAATCTTCGCTGATGAAATTGGCGTTGATGAGCGCGGATTAGTGTTCTTGTACCCAATCGGCTTGTCTATCTCTGCCCTCTGAACTTGTCCATCAACCTCAGGATGCCTTCACGGATTTCAAACAATTCCTGGCGCGCCTCGGAAACCACTTTCTCTGGCAACAGTTTCTTTGGCGCAACGGCTTCCAGCCCCGCCTGTGCCTTGTGCAGATGGGCGAGCGCACGCTTCAGGTAAGCTACGGTGAACGCCCCGTCATGTGGTCCGTGACCATGGGCAATCCCGTCCAACGCACCGCCAAGCTTCACCCCCGTCGTCTGAAACTCGAAGATGAACTGGTCGAGGTCCTGGTCTTCCAACTTTTCCAAACCCAGCTCGTCCGCTTGATGCCAGAATTTCATTGCACTCTCGGCGCAGCGGTGCTGGAGCGGATGCCGGATGTCGCCATCGGCGGTGCGGATCCAGTCGATGCCTTCCCGATGCGGTTCGGGCTCGGGTGGCGGTTCATTGGCAGCCTCTTCGCATGCGCGATTCATTTCCTCAATCCGTTGCCGTTCGTGTTCAGCTTCCTCCTGGCTCAACTCACGCAGCCAGCCCATCTCCTTCGCAATTTTTTCCTCGGCTTCGGGCGAATCGCCATATTTCTCCTGCAATTCCATGTATTTGTCCGTACGGGCGTCGCACTCCTTCATGAACCGCTCGTAATCGTGCTCGTCCCATTCCGCCTCCGGGTCCTTCTGCCCGCGCTTTTGTTTTTCCAATGCCTCGTTCAATTGCTTGGAAAACATTTCCCAGCCCGCCTCGGCGTCTTGGGCACGCTGCTTTTCCTCGGCGGGCGTCAACCGCCATTCCGGCGCTGAAATATTCAGTTCGAAACCCGCGCTCTCAATGACGACCCGTCCGTTGCCCTCGCTGAACCATTCGAGATAAAGCGCGTTGGCCGTGCGTTCTGGCGGTTTCCCGCCCCGGTCAATCATGGCAAACGCCTCCTCATCGGGAATCGTGAACGCGCGCGTCTTTTGCGATACCGAGATATTGCCGATTTTGCCGCGTTGAAGCGGATTGAATTTCGGCTTCTTTCGCATCGGAAAAGTTTTGGCGGGATTCTTGAATTTGAGCAGACAACCCGCAAGATCGGGGCAGGCGTTGCCTTCGAGCTCGAGCTTCACCGGTTTGTCGAGGCCATCAAGCCAGAGTTTACCGCGCACGCGGCCCTTGACGCGGTTGTCAATCTCGCCGTGAATCACGCTGTCCTGAATGCGCCAAGCCATGCAATTTTTTACCACGGATGAAACGGATGGGCACGGATTTTCAACGCAGAGACGCAGAGACGCGGAAAGGTGAACCGCTGATGAATCTTTCGCCGCGCCAGCTTGTCCTACGCTTTTTCCCAGCGGGCCAGCACTTTGGCGATTTCACCTTGGACCATTTCCCGCGCCTGCTGCCGGTCGCCGTATTGCATGAGCAAATCGTCGTAACGCGTGTGTTCATGCCGGATGTGCGCGATGACGGCCAGCCGCAGAGCTTGCGGATCGAAATCTTTCGCCGCCGCCGAGCGTCCAACGCGGCCGGAATGTTTCTGGCAGGTCCACGCCACAATGCGCGCTGCTTCCTCCGGTGGACAGCCCGGGAACAACTCCTTCAGCTTCACCGTGACCGTTGCCAGATATTCCAAGTCCTCGTTCTCGCGGCGTTCCGCCGCCCGCTCGCGTTGCCGGGCGCGGCGGTCCTCGTCAGCCAGACACTCCTCTTCTGCACGGCGCAGGGCGTCGGCGGTCACGAGGATGCCCTGGCGTTCGTAGCGTTTGCGGGCGCGCGCCCATTGAACAACCACAGCGCGAAGCGGCGAATGCTTCGTGGCGCGGCGCGTGAGGGCGGTATTGCCGCTGGGCAGATACTCCAGATGCGCCAAATCGGCGCAGGTAATGCAAAGCGCCTTGTCGTTCTCCACCCGAATCCAACGTCCCGGCCCCAGTTCCTCGCCGCACTCGGCGCATTTTGTGTCACGCCGGATGATGAAGACGACAATGTCTTTTGATTTGCCGGGTGGAGCGTCCTGGGGTTCGGGATATGTCCGGGTCATGATGATCTATCCTCCGCAACATTTCTTGTATTTCTTCCCGCTGCCGCACGGACAGAGATCATTGCGCCCGACTTTCGGCGGTGCAATATAGGGAACGTTGATGGTCTCGCCGGGTTCCAAGACATCAAGTTCCGGTTCGAGTTCTACCGCCGCCATGCCAGCCCGAAATTCATCGCCTAGCCTCGTCAACGAGTTCGGCTTGGGCGGATGCTCGCGCTTTGTCTTCAATCCGAATTCGATCTGCACATCCTCCACGTCACCCAGCACCGATTCATCCACGCGCCCGGAGGCGAATGCGCGCTCAATGACCGGCATCGCCTCCACCGCGCGCAAATCCCACAACGGCGAAATCAAGAACGCGTTGAGGGTTTCCGTTTGTTCGGCGAACTTCTCCAACTGCGCCGTCAGCCGCGCCACGCAGTCCGCTCTCAATTCCGGATTTGTTTTTCCCGCGCAACCGATGGTATCAGGCCGACGACATCGCTGTCATACATGCATTCCCACGGTTCGAGCGCGGCGAAGTCGGCGGCGGCGGCGAGCAAGGCGCGCCAGGTTTCAGGCGCAACGGGCGGTGGCGGGGCGAGTTTGGGCATGGGGTCAAAGCGGTTTGGCGAGCGCGAGCACTTTGGGTTGCGTGGCTTGAAACAATTCACGGATTTCGGGCACATCCGGCACACGAGCGCGGGTGAAAGCGGCGCGTAGTTGATCAGCGGAGATGGTTTCCTGTTGGAGTAGAAATCGGATGTCAGCGAGGTCGTTCTCGTCACCGCGCATCATTTTCGTGAGAACGAGATCGAGCGTGGACGGTCGGAATACAGTCAGGCGTTGAAATTCCAGCGAAAGCCGCACGCGCCGGGGAAACCAATCGGGTGTAAGAATGACTTCCACTTCGCGAAAGAGATGGGTGATGTAAAGACCTTCGTTTTCCAGCTCGGCATTGGTTTGCTGCTGGGCTTGCCAGAAATCCGCGTTCTGATCTTCGGCAGCAAGCCATGCCAGGGAAAGAATGGCGTCAACGTCATGCGTGGTGGCAAAAGACGCCGGGGGGTCTGAAAACCCCAGAGCCAGGGCCGCTCGGCCAAAGATTGTGATTTCCGCCGGCGCGGTGAGGTGGCGATCAAGCGTTTGAAGAATAAGCCGGGGATTATTCATGGCGGCACAACCAGTCGGTTTGCGGTGGGCCTTCACGCGTGATCCCGGTGTGACTGACAAGGCGCGTCCAGTGAGGCAAGGCATCCAAGCGCGGAACGTGGCGCGGACGCAGCTGTTTTCGCAGGGAAGCCCACGGCTCTTGTTTCGGCGCGTATTGTTTGGCGACCTCGGCGATGTGAAGCAATACCGGCTCGCACCGTTCCTGAACTGCGAGGCGGCAGAGGCGCGCAATATTGATGCGCGGGGAACTCAGGAACTGCGCGGCCACACGCAGAGAATCCAGATCGTACGGGTTCTCGCCGAGGCAGAGCGCGACCCCGATTTCTTCGCCGCTGATGGCAGGCAAGTCAGGCGGCAATGCCGGATCGAATTCGCGCCGGTAGTGGCTCGCTCCGCGCCCGATGGCGACCTTGAGCAACCAATCGGCGACGCGTTCTCCCGCGCCGCTTCTTTGCGCAATACGACGCAGAAGACCGGAGACGTGAGGAACCTCGCCCAGTTCGTGAGCGAGTGTCGTCGCGTGTGGTTGTTCCTTCAGTTCCACGTTCGCCAATTTATCACAGCCCCAGTTTCTTGAACCGGCTGTTGACTTCCTTGAAATGGAAGTCGAGCGAGCAAAGTTTCTCCAGCTCACCTTTCTTGAAATGTTTCGCCACGGCGGGGTCGGCTTTCAATTGCTCCACAAAATCCGCGTCGTCGCGGCCGGCGTGTTTTACTTCCCACGTCTTCATCGCCGCGTCCTGGACCAGCTTGTAAGCAGCTTCGCGCGTCAGGCCTTTCTTGATGAGTGCCAGCAGAACGGTCTGCGAATTCCACATGCCCAGGCTCAGGCCGAGATTCTTCTTCATGTTCTCCGGATAGACCGCCAGGCCGTCCATGAGCCGGATGAGCAGGCCGAACATGTAGTCGAGCAGCGTGCAGGAATCGGGAAAGATGATGCGTTCGACGCTGCTGTGGCTGATGTCGCGCTCGTGCCAGAGAGCGACGTTTTCCAAGGCGGCAATGGCGTTGCCGCGCAACACGCGGGCGAGGCCGGTGAGGCGTTCCCAGGTAATGGGATTGCGCTTGTGCGGCATGGCGCTGCTGCCTTTCTGGCCTTTGGTAAACGGTTCCTCGGCTTCCAGCACTTCGGTGCGCTGGAGATGGCGGAATTCGACGGCCCAACGCTCGATGCTTGCGCCGATGAGGGCCAGCGTGGTCATGAATTCGGCATGGATGTCGCGCTGGACGACCTGGGTGGCAATCGGCGCCGGTTCCAGACCGAGTTGTTTGCAGACCGCCGCTTCAACCGCCGGCGACAAATGGGCGCTGGTGCCCACGGCGCCGGACAATTTGCCCACAGCCACCCGTTCGCGCACGGCCACGAGGCGTTCGATGGCGCGGTCAAATTCATCGTGCATGAGCGCGAGCTTGAGACCAAAGGTCGTCGGCTCGGCATGGATGCCGTGGCTGCGACCGATGCAGGGTGTGAATTTGTATTTGCGCGCCTGTTTGGCGATGGACGCGCGCAGGTCCTGCACGTCCTGAAGCAGGATGTCCGCCGATTGCACCATCTGAACCGCAAACGCCGTGTCAATGACGTCGCTGCTGGTCAAGCCAAAATGGAACCAGCGACTGGCCGGATGATTGATCTTTTCGGCGACGGCCGTGAGTGAAAGCGATGACGTCGTGGTTGAGCGTCTTTTCCAGTTCCTTCTGGCGCGCGACGAGGCCGGGCAAATCGGCCAGCCATTTTTCCGCGCCGGCTTTCAATTTCGCGAAGTCGGCCTTGGGCACGACGCCTTCGTCAACGAGGGCTTCGCTGGCGAGGAGTTCGATTTGCAGCCAGATGCGGAGCTTGTTTTCGTCGGTCCAGATGGCCCGCATTTCCGGTCGGGAATAACGCGTGATCATGGCGCGAGGATAACGGGCCGGGGTACAGGTGTCGAGCCGCCTTCGCTGCGCTTCGGCACGCCAGGGAGTCGAGCGGTTGGAACCAGGAGCGCCGGCCTCCGGCACGGCAAAATCAATGAATCACCAACCGGACACGCCGTGCCGGAGACCGGCGTTCCTAATGTTTGGCCATGCGATTGCGCGCCTGTTCGAGGATTTTCCGTTCGCGGGCGGTCAGACTCTGGATGCCGTGCCGGGAAATTTTGTCGAGGATGGGGTCCACCTCGCTTTTCACAAATTCGTCAGTGGTCAATTCTTCGTCCGGTTCATCCGCCGCCGAGCGCCACAGCGGACTTTTACCGGCCCAACGGGACAGGAATTCGCCGGTTCGGGTCTGGTGTGAAGAAGCGTCTGATTCCCACCCGTGGTCCCGGACGAACCAGCGCACAAAGACCACCCCGGCGAACATCCCGCCCAGGTGCGCGGCGTTGGCAATGTTGCCGCCAAAGATGGAATCGGAAAAAACGATGCCGACCACCGCCAACACGGCGGAAAGTATCAGCAACGCCCTGGCACTCAACCGGACGGGAATGATGAAAAACAGCAGTAGTGTCAGTTCGCGTTCCGGGAACAAGACGCCAAACGCCGCAACCAGCCCAAACGCGCCGGCCGACGCGCCGACGACCGCTCCGCCGAAATGTTGCGGCCAGAGCAACGCCGCCAGCACCTGAAAAATTCCGCCCACGACACCGCTGGTCAGGAACAGCGTCAGAAATTTTCGCCCGCCCAGCGCTTCTTCGATGGCCCGTCCAAAAACATAAATCGCCCAACTGTTCAGCAGGATGTGGAGCAGGCCGGCATGCATGAATTGATAGGTGAGCAGTTGCCAGACGAAGCCTTGTCTCAAGCCATCAACACTCAACGCAAAGTACTTGTAAAAAAACGGATTCGTCGGCGTCAGCATGACCGGATTTATGGAAGTCAGACATTCGACGAGAAAGACCGCCGCGTTGACCAGCAGCAGAACTGCGGTCAAGGACAGGCGCGGCCGGTAATCCTGCTGCCGCATGTAATCACGATCCTCTAACATCGCCCGGCAACTTAATCGCCAATCGGCGGTTTTTCAACGGACATTTGCGGGGGATGACGCGACAGGGCGCATCTTGCGTTCATGCAGTCTCATTAACCCCGGGCTTCAGCCCGGTGTGGGGACGGTAAAAAGGCGCGGTTGAGCCGTTTTAACGGCTTAACCGGCAAACATGCGACGCGCGCGAAGAAAACGGTTGAAACCGTTTTCGCTGTTCCTGCCGATTTCACACCCGGCTGAAGCCGGGTGCTGCTGAGAGTCCCTTACAGAAATCAGGCCAAACCCATAACTTGACCATTTTCATCAGCCCGATATTTTTAATCGCATGAAACGGAAAGCAAATCTCTTGCTTCCCGACATGGGACAAATCCGCGTTTGGACGAAGACCTGTGAGGCGGCTTATCGCATGAGAATTTATAAGCAGCTTTGTCAAAGCAACTCTATGAAACAAAACACGTCATCACGTTTCTTTGGTACATGTGTAATCGCGGCGACACTACTTTTCCTTATTATGATGGCGGCGTTGCATCTCTTGCGACCCGATTACAATCCTTTACGCAATTTCATGAGTGAGTATTTAGTCGGGCCATTTGGTTTCCTTGGAACAGCTGCAGTCTTCATGCTAGCTGCGACATTTCTCATGCTTTTGGCAGGACTTCGGCTCAGCGTCTGTTCCTCCGGTTTTCTCACGGTATCATGTGTTCTGTTAGGTGTAATGGTTATTTCTGCGTGCGTTGTCGCTGTCTTCCCCATTGACGTATTGCCGCCTGATGGCAGCCTCCCGCCGACTCTTACAAGAGCCGCCATCATCCATATTGTGTTCTCGGCTCTGTTATATGTATCACTCATTGCACTCCTTTTGACACTGCCCAGCGCCTATAAACGCGACGAGAAATGGCGGCCGTTTTCACACGTGACACTGTTCCTTGGATTTTTGATCCTTGCATCTGTCGTGGGGCTTATCCTTGCCCCCTTCTATTTGAGGGGTCTGGCTCAACGAGGAAGTTTTTTGGTGATTCTAGTATGGTTGCTTCTCACGGGTTTGCGCCTTCGACAGGCTATACCAGAATCTTTCGTCAAGGCCGCGTTGCTGTTTGTCATGGCCGTCTCTTTTGCCATCTTCGTGGCGTCGGGCGTTTTTCGGATTTTATCGTCATTCACACCTCTCAGGACGGACCCTTACCTTTATTGGGGCTTGGTTGTGCTCTGCTTTGCGATGGGGACGTTCAGCTTCTGGCGTAGTATTGTCGAGTTGCTTGCGTATCTTCGTGAACAAAAGATGGAGTCGAATTTGAGATGAGAAAGTTGTGGCCTCCAATGAGGGTTCATCGGTCAAGCATTCAGTAAACGGTTTCTTTTTCCAGTTAGCGTCTCCATCGTATTTACGTTCCCTGACCGGGGGAAAGTTCGTCCTCCTATCCGCGCGTCTGCACCCGGCTTAGCGCCACAAAATTTACGCCGCGTTGATCTGCCCGTCCACGAGATGGACAACTTTCGGCGCGGTGGCGGCCACGTTGGCGTCGTGCGTAGCGATGATGAGCGTGGTTTGTTTTTCCGCGCGCAGGCTCTTGAGCAGCTCGATGATTTCTCCGCCGGTGTGCGAATCCAGATTGCCGGTCGGCTCGTCGGCCAGCAGCAATTCCGGTTCGTTGATAAGGGCGCGGGCGATGGCCACGCGCTGCTGTTCGCCGCCGGAAAGTTCGTAGGGTTTGTGTTCCATGCGTTCCTTGAGGCCGACCCGGGCCAGCAGGTCGCGTCCGCGCGCCCCCGCCTGCGCCGCGGGCAGACGCGCCATCCGCGCCGGCAGGCAGACGTTTTCCAGCGCGTCGAGTTCCGGCAGGAGATGATACGCCTGAAAAACAAAACCGACGCGGCGGCGGCGGAATTGGGCCAGTTCGCTTTGCGAAAGCGCGGCGAGATTCTGGCCGGCAAAATGAATTTCGCCCGCGTTTGGCCGGTCCAGTCCGCCGATGAGATGCAGCAGCGTGCTTTTGCCGGCGCCGGACGCGCCGCGCAAGGCGAGAAATTCGCCGCTCGCCACGTCGAGATTGACGCCGCGCAACACCTCGAGCGCGCGTTTGCCCAAGGTGTAATTCTTGGTCAGGCCGCGGACGGAAAGGAGAGACTCGCTCATACGATTTATGATCTATGATTTATGATTGATGATTTGAATTGGGCGGTTGCGCTGTAAAAATCATAAATCGTAAATCGTAAATCAAAAATGTTACTCATAGCGCAGCGCCTCCACGGTGTTCATTTTGCTGGCGTGCCAGGCGGGCAGGATCGCCGCCAGGAGGCAGATGACGAGCGACCCTCCGCAAATAATGACGATGTCCGGCGGAATAATCAGCGCCGGCAATTCGCGTGAAACCGTAGATGGACGCCGGGAACAATTCAAAGCCCGTCAGCCGGTCCATCAAATGCAGAAAATCGTTGCGAACGTACAGGGCAAACAATCCCAGACCGAGGCCGATGGCGACGCCGAAGACGCTGACGATGATGCTTTGGATGACGAAAACAAACATCACCTGATTATGCGTGGCGCCCACGGCCTTCATCAGGCCGATTTCGCTGCGTCTTCATCACCACAAACGTGATCAGGGTGCAGGTAATGCCGAACGCGGCGACGACGACGATGAAAAACATAATGTAAAACATCACGTTCTTCTCCACCAGAATGGCGTTGAGCATGGTGGAATTCTGTTCCATCCAGGTAGTCGCGCTGTATTCATAGCCGAGGGCTTGTTCCAATTGTTGTTTCACCTCCGCCGCCTGGTAGGGGTCGCTTCAACGTCACCTCAAGCTGATGCACGGAATCGCCCAGGTCGTACAAATCCTGCGCATTTTCCAGCGACGTGACAATGAACAGCGTGTTGAATTCGTAATAGCCTACGTCGAAAATGCCGCGCACTTCGTAATCCTCCGGCAAAATGGCTTCCTCATTTGCCTTGCCGCGATTCTTGCGCATCTGCTCGATGTCGTGCGGCGAATAAATGGACAACCGGTCGCCGACGTGAAGTCCCAGATTGCGGGCGAACCCGCTGCCAACGACCACGCCGCGCCCGCTCAAATCAAAATTTCCCTCCACCATGCTCCGCGGCAGGACGCTGACAGTGCCTTCGGCCTGCGGGTCCACACCGCGCAAAATGGGCGCATCCACCAGGGTCGGTTTGTTGGTCCCGCCCTGCGTTTCCACCAGCACCTTGCCGATCACCAGCGGCGAAACGCCGCGGACATTTTTGTTGGACGCGATGATGGCCGCCACCCGGGCGTAGTCCCGCATCGGTTTGCCGCTGCTGGTAAAGACCTGGAGGTGCGAGTTGAAGCCGAGGATTTTTTCGCGCAGGTCATGGTCGAACCCGCTCATGACGCTGATGACGATGATGAGCACCGCCACGCCGAGCGCGACGCCGACGATGGAGATGAGGGTGATGATGGAAACGAAAGACCGTTTGGGCCGCAGATAACGCAGGGCCAGCAGGAGTTCAAACGGCAGTTTCGACATGGCCGCAGGCTAAAGATGTGTTACGCGGCTGTCAATGAAGGTGAGGTAAAGGTGGTGAGTTGACTTGAAAAGTTGTTGGGATGACAGGGAGAAAAATGCCTAAACCTTAAATCCGAATGACGAAAGAATACCCAATGACCAAATTCAAATGCCTGGTTTCCGCAAAATCTTGTGTCATTTGGGCTTCGTCATTCTTTCGTCATTATGGTTTAGAAATTAGTCATCACTCACGGCAGCGTGGTTTGGTCATTCGTCATTCGATATTGGCACTGTTTGCCTGAATTCCTCACACGGTTCAGGAGGATTTTTGAATTACCTTGATCGCAGTGAGAATGGATTCCCTTTCGGCGAAGTGGAACCGAGGCGGGGCAGGAAAAGCTGGCTCAGAAACAGATAAATCCAGCCCAGCGCAAAGTGCGCGCCGAAGATGAAACCGAATTGCACCAAATCCAGCCCGCCAAAATCGTAGAGCACCACCGCAACGGTCAGCAGCAATGCGCCCGGCAACAGCGACGCCCCCGCCAGCTTCCAACTGGCGCGGAGGCTCAAGTGGCGATTCGCAAAAAAACCAACGATCCACACCGGCAGAAAATAAACCGTCGCCAGCAACGCCCACCACAGCATCAGTCCCGCGACGACAGCCAGGACCGTGATGGCCAGCCATTCCGGTTCCCACGCGCCCCAGAGCGGCTCGAGGTCGGTGCGGTTGAACAGGATGATTTTATTCGGCGGATAAATGTAATCCTGGTAACCGAGCAACGAGGAAACGCGGACTGTTCGCGCGCCGAATTCGATTTGCACGTCGGCAGGCGAATGAATCCGGCCGCTGTGTTCCGGGTCGATGATAAACGCCAGGAACCGGCCTTCGGCAAGGACTTGCGGCTTACGGTTGGACCAATCCAGCCGGCCCGCGTGGATTTCCCCCGTAGCGGGCATACTCCGGATGGCGGCGCGCACCGTGGGGAAACAGCCGTCGGAAAAAAACCAGACGACGGAGGCGGCGGCGAGCGCGGCGACGACGAATTGCACGAGCAGCAGGCGGCTGAGCCGGGCGTGGGCAAACGCCGCCACACCGCGCGGCGTCAATGGTTCCCAGGCTACGGGCAATTCAATGGGCGCGCTCATTGGACAGCAGATTAACACAAAATGGTTGAAGCATTAAAGCGTTGAAACGGAGCGCCGGCCTCCGGCACGGCGGGTTGCGATTATCCCTCCGCCTTCACGCCGTGCCGGAGGCCGGCGTTCCAAACGCTGTCCGCGCTCCGTGAAAATCAGGCTTTTTTTTCTCCCGCCGGTGGTGGCGGATTCTGTTGATTGGGCGGCGGCGCGAGGACCAGCGGTATGGGATACCGCAGTTTCATCACGTCGTCCACCAGCACTTCGACGAAGTAAGTCCCGGCGGTTTTGAATTCGATCTGGCCGAAGACCATGACGTTGGTGGAATGCGACCCCGGCTCGCGCAATTCAAATTTCATCTCGCCCTTGCGCAACACCGTCGTCTGGTCGGGCGCGATGAGCCGGACGTTTTCGACGAACTGGCCGATGCCCGCCGTCCAGCGGTTGAACACGCACATTCGTCCGGCCACGATGGGCAATTGCGGCACGCGCAAAAAATTGACGACGCCGATGATGAAAAAATTTCCGTTGGCTTCCTGGCGAACCTCCTCGCACAACAGCGAGGCCTGCAAATCGGGCAGAATTCGAGTGGCTTCCATATTTGTCGTTCATTGTAGGAGCTGAAGTAACGAGACTCCATTGTTATTTGTTCCGCTATTTGTTTTAAATTTGGTTAGAGCCTCCTCATGTCGGCTCCTGCGCGATAGAATTTTCCGCGGCGCGAACCGTGTTTTGCATCAGCATCGCAATCGTCATCGGACCGACGCCGCCGGGATTGGGTGTAATTTTGCCGCAGACCGGCTGCACCCCGGCAAAATCCACGTCGCCGACCAGCCGCGAGCCGCCTTTGGCAGCCGGATCATTCACGCGGTTGACACCCACATCAATTACCGTCGCGCCGGGTTTGACCATGTCCGCCCTCACGAACCCGGCCACGCCCATCGCGGCAATCAAAATGTCCGCGCGGCGGCAGTGCGCCCGGATGTCGCGGGTGCCGGAATGGCAGATGGTGACGGTGGCATTCGCGCCTTTGGCCTTCTGGCAGAGCATGGCCGCCATCGGTTTACCGACAATGTTGCCGCGGCCCAAAATCACCACTTCCGCCCCGTCGGTTTTCACCTGCGACCGCACGAGCAGTTCGCGGATGCCCGCCGGCGTGCAGGGCTGGAAACCGGTCGGGTCGCCGAGCATCAGTTTACCGACGTTGACCGGATGAAAACCGTCCACGTCCTTCTGCGGCGCAACTGCCGCGTACACGACGGACTCGCGAATTTGTTTCGGCAGCGGCGCCTGGACCAGAATGCCGTGCAATCGCGGATCAGCGTTCAGCTTTTGCAGCAGCGCCAGCAACTCGCCTTCCGCCGCCGCCTCGGGCAAAACGTGGGTCTCGGAAAAGATGCCGAGTTCAGCACAGGTTTTTTCCTTGCGGCCAACGTAGACTTTGGACGCCAGGTCCTCGCCGACACGAACGAACGCGAGGCCCGGTCGGACCCCGCGTTGGTTCAAAGCGGCGACGCGCTGCGCCAGCTCCCGCTGGATTTGCGCGGCGATGGCGCGCCCATCAATGAGCTTGTGATTGTCTGGGGCTGCGCAGGATGACGTGTGGGACGGCATTTTGGGCAATCACCTGGATACTCTGGATGTTGATGAGCGGTGTGTCGTTCCAGCGCTTATCCAGACCTTCCTCGCCCGTGACAATAATCCGCATGTTGACGTATTTGCTCAGGTCGAGGTTCGGTGAGGTTGTGTAAAGATAGTTGATGTTCACGTCCGTTGCCGGGTCATACAATTCGTATTTGGTCGGCGCTTGCGGGCTGACGGTGGCGCGCACGACACCTTCATGCGACACGACGCGCGGCTGCGGCGCGGCGGGCTCGGCCATGGCCGGCTGGGCTTCAGGAGCCGGGGCCGGCACGGGCGCGGCAGCAACCTGGGCTTCCTGCTTCAAATACATCGCGGCCACAAACGCATAGCTGTTGGCGGGCGGATCAATCTGCATCCAACCGCCCTTGCTGGTGATTTCATTCACCGTCGTGCCTTTTTCGATGACGCCGAGCACGCTGTAATTTTCGCCGGGACCGCCGCGCATGTTCAATTTCCTGGCCGTCACGGTCTTGTTGGCATCGATGAACTTTGAATTGACCCAGACGTGGGTGCTGGAAGGCAGGGCGATCTTGGCCCACTGCGCGGGTTCATTGGCCTTGTGCTTGTCCAGATTGATTTGTTCCAGAACCGTTACCGTCTCGCCCTTCTTCAAATGGCTGACGACTTCGCCCTTGAGGCCGGCCTGGCCGCGGGCATTGACGTTGGCGGTGACTTCCGCCGCGCCGGGCGCGAGGGAAACCATCGGCTCGTGGAGTGGCTTGGCCGGCGCGGCCTTGTGCTTCTTCTTGGCGGGCGCCGGAGCCGGAGTCGCCTCCGCCGGCGCGGGCGTGCTCGGCGCGGGAGCGACCGCCGGGGACGGCGCGGGGATGGGAGGCAAAGTGTTTGATGAATTTGTGTTGTCTTGCGCGATTGCGCTCAACGCGACCATCACGCCCAAAATCAGCCAGCAGTTTATTTTCATATTTCCTGTGTTTTTTGAAGTAAAGTCTTTATCTCGGTTTCTGTCAACATCCGCCATCGGCCCGGTTTCAGCTCGCCCAGCTTGATTTTGCCAATCTGCGTCCGCTGCAACCGTTTCACGGCCAGGTTCTGCGACTCAAACAATCGCCGCACTTCGCGGTTTTTGCCTTCGCCCAGTTCCAGTTCCACCACGCTTCGCGCGTTGCTGGCGGAAACGAGCCGCGCCGCCAGCGCCCGGAGCTTTTCGCCCGCGTGCCACACCCCGCGCGTGAACTGCCCGAGCATCGCCTGGTCCACCCGACCTTCCACGGTGGCCACGTATTTTTTGCGGACACCGTAGCGCGGATGGGTCAGGTGCAAGGCGAATTGTCCATCATTGGTCAGAAAAATCAATCCCTCACTGCTGAAATCCAGCCGGCCCACGGAATGCAGATTTTGCCACTCTTTGGGCAATAAATCGTGGATGGTGGAACGGCCCAATTCATCCTTGGCCGAGCAAACGCACCCGGCCGGCTTGTGCAGAGCCACGTACAACTTGCGTTTGGCATGGACGGGCCGGCCGTCCACCGTCACCTTGTCATGGATGGGATCAATCCTGGTTCCGAGCGTCTGTATCTGGTGGCCGTTGACGCTGACGCGACCGGCCAGAATGATTTGTTCACCCGCGCGGCGCGAAGCCACGCCAGCATCAGCCAGGAATTTTTGGAGACGAATGTTCAATTGGTTAAATGAGTTAAATCGTTAAATGGTTTTGTCCACCAACTCATTTAACTGGTTTAACCTATTTAACTCAACCTCACGCTTCCGCTTTGGTTTTGCGGAGGCCGGTGATGCGGTCGCCGTCCTTCCACTGGCCGCGTTTCTTGAGGAGTTCGACGCGTTCGAAGCGTTTGAGGACATTGCGTTTGCCCCCGAGGGTGGACGCCGCGCGCAGGCTGCGATGCTGTGACATAAATTGTATTTGGTTGAATTATCGGTAAAAAACGAGCGCAAAGCATAGCTTGTTTCCGGCTGATTGCAATCGGTTAATTTGGCAAGGCCATGGTTTGAATTATAAGCTGGAACCCGAAGTGCAGGTGCAACACCGCGAATTTCGTAGCCGCGGACGTCAGTCCGCGCACTTTAAGTCCAATGGAAGTCAGCGCCGACTCACGTCGGCGGCTACGGTTTTAAATTGAATCATAGCGTTTCCAGATGAAAACCACGCTGGACAACTGATTGTGGCCGGAATACGGTCGTTTCATGAACAAAGATGGGCTGCACAAAGCACCGTCCATTATCTGTTAGGCAGCATTCGATGATTATTGCATTATCCATCGTCGTTGGGATTCTGGTCGCATGGCTGGCATATGGCAGTTTCTTTTCGGACTCTGGCGATTTGTGGGATGGGATTTGCATGTTTTTTAGTAACTTCTTTCACACCGGTCACACGGGGGCGAGCGATTGAGGCAAAGCGCGTGAATTTCCTCGAAAATTGAGGAGCGGTTCAGACGGCGGCGTTAAGACTTTTCGGTTTAATTCACATGGTGCGGTGTTCAAAATTCAGGGTGCGTTCGCTGGCTGTCCCATAGTTCTATCCCCAACCTGGCAGATAGGCTTGTTCCGGTTGGGCCAGATAACGGAAATGACCATCGGCTGTCCCATAGCATTGCAGCAAACTCAACACATCCCACTTTTTCCACAACGCGGCGCGCAGGAGGGTAAAGAGGCGGCTGAAACTATGGCTCCAATGGGAGAGGAACGCCAGATAGCGCAGGAGCAGATAAACCAGCAGCGCCGTCCACACCTGCCAGCGCACCGCATTGGCGGTGGTGCCCAGGAAGTCGGCCAGTTGCAAGGTCTGTTTGATCTGCTTGAAGAAAACCTCAATCTGCCAGCGGCAGCGATACAACTCGACGATGCTCTCGGCGCTCCATTCCAGGTTGTTGGTCAGAAACTCCATCGGTCGTTCTTCCCCGTCCACCTCGACCAGCGCCACAATGCGTCGCAACGCCACCGGATAGCCCTGGAGCGAGGCCGGCGTTTGCAATTGGATCAAATCCTCCCGCAAAATCTTGCCGATGGCTCCCCGCTGAAAACACCGCACCACCCGGAAACACAAGTTCTCCTTGGCGCGGGTCACCCAGAACACCTCGCGCTGGGACAGGTCAGCCAGATGTGCAAAGTCCACATAAGCCTTGTCAAATATGACGATTTCGCCGGCTTTGATTCCGGCGCAGACTTCCCGCGCCCGTTTGGCGTCGTTATGCCGGGCGGTGTCCACGAGGGCAAAGCGTGGCAGAAAACTTTGCAAGTCCAATCGCAGATGACACTTGGCCGCCGCCTTGCGTCGGCGATGCTTGGCCCAGTCCAGGCACGAGGCGATCAGCGGAATGGTGGTCGAATCCACCAGATGAATGGTGCGCTTGAACTTGCGGGCAAACCGTTTACCGGCCCGGCCGCTGACAAAAGCCGGAGCCAGGTTGCCCAAATGTTCCAAAACCGCCCAGAACAGTTGTTCGGCCATCTGTGCCGGGCGCACTTTGTTGGCGTGGGAGAGCGTGTTGCGGTTGGGTGGCGTGGCCCCGCGTAGACTGGAGAGCGGGCCGGAGTGCAGTGCCAGCGCGTCGCACACATCGTTGAGACCGATGCTGTGCGTGAGTTGCGCATACATCAGGGCGATCAGATGACTCCAGGGACTGAACGTGCGGGCTCGGTCTTGGACCCCGGTGGCCCGCGCCAACTTGGGCACCAGAAAGTCAGGAATGACATTGCAAATCTGCCGCAGGAGGTTCAGTTTGGAAACCGCTGGAACGTGGTTGTTTTTCTTTTTCATCCCTGCCGTGTGGCAGGCCTAAACAAAACGTTCCAGCTTTTTCTTAAATCCTGTGTGATGGTTGTGAACTTCTTTGTGAAAAGCAGATTTCCATCGCTAGAAAATACAGATACAGATGATGGAGATTGGATACCAAGCGGTGTCAGGTTCTTGTTGCTCTTGGCTTTGTCGGGTGTCTGCGGATATATGACCTACCTTGGACTTCACAAGCTTTTGGGATGAGAGTATGACCATGCTGCCTTCATTCAGATAGGCTGCCACCAGTGGTTGGTTCCCTGCCCGATCAATTCCGTTCCGCCACGCGCATAACTTCGCCGCGCAGGGCATCCAGCGTCACCGGCTTGCACAGCACCGGCAACTCGACTGAATCCAGGAATTTCTGGAACTGGGAACGGGCATCAACCCCGACAATAAAAACAAACCGCCGGGCCAGAAATGGATTCGTGCGTCCCACTGTGGCGTAAAACAAGTCGCCTTCCACTCCGAACATTTGCAGATCGCAGACCACGGCGTCGAGCTGGTGCTGGAGGACGAACTTCAACGCCAGCGCGCCGTCGGGCACAATCGTGGCCTCATAGCCGTCATTTTCGAGGGATTCTTTCAGGGACCAGGCGAGTGGAATATCGTCGTCCACAATCAGGACGTGTTTCCTGTGAAGTGTGCCGTTGACAGTTTCCATGACAGCCGGCGTTGACCGGATAATACGTTCCCATGCAGAAAATGCAAGTATTTAAAGCGTTTAATCCGGTCTGGAGTTGGAGCGCCGATTTCCCAATCGGCATCAGTGAGGCGTTGGATCATTCCAAAGTGCCGGACCGGAGTCCGGCGTTCCAATAGCAGCGCCGGGCCGGACCAGTCTTCGCTTTGGAGCTTCGACGCGGCAGGGGCCGGCGTTCAGGCGGCAGCGCCGAGTAAAAAATTACTAAGCGCTCAGGGGATCGCGCGTCTTGACGGCCTGGTGCTGCTGGACTAAAAACTCGCACCAGGCGTCCATGCCATTGCCGGTTTTGGCGGAAAGCTCGAACACTTGCGCCCCGGGAGCGAGTCGGTGCAAGTTGGTGGCGACCTGTTCCCGATTGAAATCACACGCCGCTGCGAGGTCCGTTTTGCTCACCACCACCACGCCGGCGGATTGGAACATGGGCGGATATTTCAGGGGTTTGTCCTCACCTTCCGTGACGGACAACAAAACGACCCGCAAATCTTCGCCCAAATCGTACGAGGCGGGACACACGAGATTGCCGACGTTTTCGATGACGAGAAGATCGAGGCCTTTCAAATCCAATTGCTTCAAGGCACTCGCCACCATCTCGGCTTCGAGATGACACACGGTGCCGGTGGTAATCTGCACCACGGGCGCGCCTGATTCGCGGAGCCGCTGCGCGTCGTTGTCCGTAGCCAGGTCGCCGACGATGACGCCGGTTTTGAGGCGTTTGCCGAGCAACCGGACGGTTTCGCGGATGAACGTGGTTTTGCCTGAACCGGGCGAGGAAAGGACGTTCAGCACCAGCAACCCGCGCGCGTGGAAAAAGCCGCGGTTGCGTTCCGCCAGCCGGTCGTTCTTTTGCAGAATCGCCTGGCGCACTTCCAGAACCCGGTGTTGGCCGAGAGCGTCGTCATGCGAATGGCTGTGTTCGTGCGTGTGTTCGTGTTCCCCGTGCGAATGAGGATGAGAATGCGAGTGGCCATGACCGTGATCGTGGTCATGGTCGTGTTCGTGGTGGTGGGCGCTGATGCCCACCGGTTTTTCACCGGGCAAACCGCATCCGCATTCCTGGCACATCAGTCAACCTCCAATGAAGTGAGTTCCATTTCGCGTCCCGCCCGCAAGTCCGTGCTGGGCTGGTGGCAACCGGGACATTCGGCAAACATCCGGGTGGCCGCAAATTCATGATGGCACGCGCCGCACCAGAACCGCGCGGGGACATCTTCGATGAGCAACTGCGCGCCTTGCGCCGGCGTGCCGTCGGCGAGGGCTTCGAAGGCGAATTGCAGCGCGTCGGGCACCACGCCGCTCAGGGCGCCGATGCGCAGGCGGATGGCGTGCACCCGATGGGCGCCGGCCTGCCGGGCCTTTTCGAGCACCTGATCCAAAGCGCTTTGCATGATGGAAAGTTCGTGCATGGTTCCGCTGAAAACCCGAATGAGCCATTGGACCAAACCCGGGTTTTACACGGTTAAGGTATATCGCCGGTTGCCGGCTGACAAACGAATTCCAGAAAGCGAATAGCGACGGCACTGCCGCCGGAGCGCCGGACTCCGTTCCGGCACGTTAGATAAGCTCGATTTTCCACCAATGCCGATTGAGAAATCGGCGCTCCAACCAGCAATTGCAGGTTCGGCGGCAGTGTCAAATCTGTAGAAAAACAAAAACGCCCCACTGGATTCAGTGGAGCGTGTTGTCAAAATCGGAAGAAGATTACTTCTTTTCGCCGCCAGCCGGGGCATTGGTGCCTTCGGCATGGTGTGCCGGTTTTTGCCCTTTCATCAAACCAGCCGCAATCATCTTGTCCTTGTCTTCCTGGGACATCTTGGCGCGCTCATCCTTCTCGAGCTTGCCGTTCTTGTTGGCGTCATACTTCCCCAGCATTTCCGTCATGACCGTCTGTTGTTCAGGGGTCAATTCCTTCTTGGCTGGTTTGCCTTCCTGGGCCTGGACGACAATGGCAGTGGCGCATGCAAGACCGATGGCGGCAATTAATAGTCTTTTCATATTTTTAATGGAATTCTGCAATAATTGTTTGATTTGTTGGTTTAAACTGCATTGAGACAGACGCTGGAAATTCATCCGGGTTACAGAAATCGGTTTAATTTCCCAGAGCCCTTTGAATTATAGGAGTTGTTGAGTTCCAGGCAAGGCACGTTTTTTTGAGGAAGGGAAACCAAAATTGTGCCGCCCCATCCGTGCCTTGCCTTTTCCATCCTCTGGATGCACGATAGAGACGATTGATGAATCGTTGGCAGACAAGGTCGTGCAGCGTTTTAACCGTCCTGGTGGCGGTCATCTCCATTGGATTGCGGGTTGACGTTGCCCGGGGCCAATCTCCCAATTCCGTGGCCGGGCCGGACCCGCGGGAAATTCCTTTGCCGCCCATCAAGACCGCCATGGGCACATTGCCGGGCGTGAAAGAATTGCCGGTCCGCAAGGAAATGCCCGACGTGTTGACGATGAACGACGGCACCAAAGTCACCACGGTCAAGCAATGGGAAAAGCGCCGCGAGGAGATGAAAAAAATCCTGGAGTATTATGCCGTCGGCCAGATGCCGCCGCCGCCGGGCAATGTGAAGGGGCAGGAAGTCAAATCGGAATCGGTGCTGGATGGAAAAGTAAAGTATCGGCTGGTGCATTTGACGTTCGGGCCGGAACGAAAACTGGAATTGAACATCGGCATTTTTACCCCCACCGACGGCAAGGGGCCGTTCCCGGCTATCATCTTGCAGAACGGCACACCGCCCGGCGCCACGCCGCTGCCGCGCCTGCCGCAAGGCCCGACTCAGGGCAAAGGACAGGATGTGCTGCTCGTGGTTGGGCCGGGAGCGAATGCCAGCGCAACCGCAACCGCCACCAACTCAACTCCATTTGTTCCCGGCCAGGAAGCCGTAACGTCATCCACCAACGCCCGCGCCGGTCGCGGGCGGTTTGGCGGACCGGCCAATGCCGAGGAAATGGCGAAGCGCAACAGCGACGTGTTTCAGCGCGGCTATGCGCTGGTGATTTTTAATCCGAATGATTGCGCCGAGGACACGACGTTGCGGAATGAAGACGGCAGTTGGGCGTTTCGCCACACGCGATTTTTCCCGGCGTACCCCGGTTATGATTGGGGCATCCTGGCGGCCTGGGCGTGGGGCGCTTCGCGCGTGGCCGATTACCTGGTGACGGACCCGGCGATTGACAAGACGAAGCTCATCATCACCGGCGCGTCGCGCAACGGAAAGTCCGCGATGATTGCGGCGGCGTTTGACGAGCGGTTGATAGGCGCGCCGGTTGTGACCGGCGGTGGCGGCGTGGGCGCATACCGCTTTGCCGGCCCGCGCCGAAGCGAGACGCTCGATATCATGCAGAAGAAATATCCGAATTGGTTTTCGCCGCACCTGCATGAATTCTGGGGACAACGCGACAAATTGCCTTTCGACGAACACTGGTTCCTTGCCTTGTGCGCGCCCCGACCATTCATCGCGTTGGAAGGCGACACGGACACAATTTCGCTGCCCGAAGCGGTCCGGCAATCTTTTCTCGGCGCGCAGCCGGCTTATGGATTGTTCGGTGTGAAGGACCGGCTCGGCGTCAATTACGCGCATCACGGGCACGCCTTCACGCAGGAGGATTGGA
Organism: uncultured Verrucomicrobiae bacterium; assembly: GCA_963789055.1. GTDB lineage: Bacteria > Verrucomicrobiota > Verrucomicrobiia > Limisphaerales > UBA11358 > UBA11358. The sequence continues at coordinate 534,506 of CAWBJE010000001.1, forward strand.
CCGCGATGATGGACTTTTTCGACCAGCAATTGCGCGGGATTGACCATCACCGGCGTTTCGACCAGTTCCCACCCGAACTCATTTCCCCGGCCTCCGAACCCTCTGCCACCGAAACCAACACCGTAACCGACAAATGAAATCTCTCCATTGCTGCGCAATCGTTTTTCTTTCCCTCCTACTCGGGCAGGCGGGGTGTTCCACCCTGTCTGGCGGCTCGTTCAACGTCCGCAACTTTGGCGCCGTCGGCGACGGCACGACCAAGGACACCGCGGCATTCCAGAAAGCGCTGGATGCCTGTGGCGCGGCGAGCGGCGGCACGGTGGTGGTGCCGGCCGGGAATTATCTCATCGGCAGCATCGAGTTGAAATCCTACACGACCTTGCGGCTGGAAAAGGGCGCCCATTTGATGGGCAGTCCCGATCTGGACGATTATCCGATCATCAAAATCCGCTGGGAAGGTCACTGGATTGACGGGCATCGGGCTTTGATTTATGCCCGGGAAGCCACACGTCTGGCCATCGTCGGACCGGGGAAAATTTCCGGCAATCCGGCATTGAGCGGACGGGAAATGCCGCGGCGACCGGTCCTGATTGAACCCATCACCTGTCTGGAGGTGCGGCTGGAAGGCTTTACCACCGAACACCAAAGGATGTGGTCCATCCATCCCACTTACTGCGTTGATTTCACGGCCAAAAATCTGACCATCCGCAGCACCGGCGGCAACGGCGACGGTATTGACGTGGACTCGTGCAAGAATGTCCGCATCGAAGGTTGCGACATTGACACGGGCGACGATTGCATCGCCATCAAATCCGGACGCGGCATGGAAGGTTACAAGCTGGCCCGGCCCACCGAGAATGTGTTGATTTCACATTGCACGTTCGGCGACAGCATTTTTGCGTGCATCGGCATTGGCAGCGAAACCTCCGGCGGCATCCGTGGCGTGCAAATCGAGCATTGCAAATTTACGCATGCCAGAACCTTTGCCGTTTACATCAAGAGCAACACCGGTCGCGGCGCGTTCATCGAAGACATCTCCGCAAGCGATCTGGAAGTGAACACCGCGCCTGGCGGATTCCTCCGTCTGAATCTTACCGCCAGCGGCATCAAGGACGCCGAGCCGGTGACCGGTCCGGAGGGAATTCCAACGACCAAAAATTTCAGCTTCAAGGACGTGAAGGTGAACTGCGGAACACTGGTGGATGCCGACCATACTTCGCCGGAAAAACCCGTCAACGGATTTTCGCTCGTGGACATCCGGGGCACGTGCAAACAAGGCATCACGCTGGCCAACATGACCAATGTTGTGCTTCGTGACATCCACGTGACCGGTTACGCCGGACCGCTCCTCAAGCAGAATAACGTCCAGGGTGTCGGGTTGGAGTTGGCCAAGTAATCCATGCTCAAACTTGTTTCCTTGTCGGTGGTCATCTTGACGCTTTTTAGCGGCGTCTCCCGCGCTCAAACCACCAATGTAAAAGCCGTAGCGATAGACGTTTATGATGGGTTTGAAACGCCCGGTTTGAGCAAAGTCTGGGACACGGACCGATTCGAATCCGGTGCGGTGACGATACAGACGAACATCGTTCGTGCTGGTCACGCCGCGGCAAAAATCACGGTCCGTCCGCGCGACAAATTTGAAGCAGGCATCAAGGGCAGCAAGGACAGCGAGCGGGACGAATTGCTGGAGGCGAAAAAATTGACCGCGAAGGAAGACGCGGCTTACGAACAATCGTTTAGCATGTTTATCCCGACGAATTTTCCCATCGTGCCGACGCGCCTCGTCATCGCGCAATGGAAGCAGTATTGCGGTGGCAACGACAATTGCTCGGATGACAGCCCGGTGTTGGCCATCCGCTACGTTTCCGGCGTGCTGAAAATCACCCATCAGACCGGCCGCCACCAAACGACGCTTTATGAAACGAAGGATGAGATGCGAGGGCAATGGCTCGATTTCAAATTTCAAACCCGATTCACGACCAATGAAACCGGACGCGTAAAGGCGTGGCTCAACGGCAAAGCGTTGGTTGATTATACGGGCGTGAACGCCTATCCCGAAAATCCGGCCACCGGTTATCCTCATCCCAGCCGGTTTTATTTCAAGATGGGGCTGTATCGCGATTTGATGGCCGAACCGATGACAATTTACATTGACGAATTCCGCAAGAAGGAGTTGCCTGCCAACGCACTTTAAGCAACGGCATGGCTGAAACTGCCATTCAAAAAACGCCATCGGCTCTTACGGCAAATCACGGGCCGACCCAATTCCGGCGATGCCTCCACGCCATGGCTTTCGTGGGCGTCTGGATGGCCGTCGGCTGGCTGTGTCATCTGGATGCGAACAGTTATCTGGTAGCCGGCGTTCCGCTGGTGATGTTTTTCCAATTGTTTGTCCGTAAACAACCGCTGGTGACACTTTGGATTCGGGATGCGGAACGGTTTCGATTGAATGCGTGGGGAATGGTTATGGGACTGGGTCTGGCGATTTTGCCGGCGGTCAAATTGATCAAATGCTGCAACTCGGCGTCCTGGCCGTCGCACACCCCGGAAATTCTCTGGTACCTGTGCAGTGTCGTCGGGGCTTTCGGCGCGTCGTTCTGCTTCTGCAATTTCACGAAGCAGACCTGGAAGGACCTCGGCTTTTGCACCGGCACCGCCGGCACCATTGGATGCCTGACCCTGTTGCTCGCCTTTCTTGGGCGACTGGCCGCTAAATATCCGGGTTACGCGCCCTTGACTTTCACGTGGGGCAACGTGCTGAACGGGCTGGAAAGTTTTCTGCTTTATGTCCCGGTGTGCTTTGTGTTGGAGGAAGTGGCGTTTCGCGGCGCCGTTGACGCGCATGTATTTCAACCCGGCGACAAAGGCCAGTGGTGGACGGCCTTTTTTGTTTCCACCCTGTGGGGCTGGTGGCATTTGCCGATTACCAGCGCGAGAGGAACTGTCCAGCTACTGGCGCTTGTCGTTCTATTGCCCTGCGTCCACATCGCCATCGGCGTCTTCCTTTCCCTGGGCTGGCGGCGCAGCGGCAATCTGGCCGTGCCGGGTACCGTTCACGCCTTTGTCGATGCTGTAAGAAACATGCTTTTACGATAACCGCGGTCGCCCGGATTTCCGGAGCGATTGCCGCCGGCTCAACTGTTCAACACCATCGCGGCCCACTCGTTGTTTGCGGTCGAAAGCACAACCAGGCATTTGTCCACATTCACCGTCGTGGCATAAAGATACAGCACGTCGATGTTTTCCCTGGCCAGTTTCTCGGAGATGAACTGCAGCAGGCCAGCGCGGTTTTCGCCTTCGACAAGGATGACCTTGGCCTCCTGCACCTCCCAATGCTGCTCGCGCAACGCATCCATCATCCGCTGATGTTCATTGCTGACCAATTGGATGACGGCGTCCGTACCACCTGCGGTAGCGATGACGGCTTCGAGTTTGATGCCCTTTTCCGCGACGCTTTTGGCGACCTGGGCCAGCACGCCGGTCCGGTTATTGATCCGAACGATCGCTTCCTTCGCCAATTTTGCCTTTATCATAAGGCCTCCCATCCACTTGCCACGTGGCCGCGCCACCGGCCCGTGGCGTTTTTCAAGTCCACTTCTACCTTACCACATCTCCATCAGTTCTGCTTGGATGAATTGATGAAAGGAACAGGCCGATTATTTTCAGTCTCCGGTTGGTTTTCCGGCATTGGACAGAATCAGGTCAGGCGTGATAAACTTGAAACATGCACACGGTGGATGAAATCAAGGCTGCGGCTGCCCGGCTGAATCCCGACGAACAGGTGGAATTGTTCCGGTGGTGGGTGGAATCGGACACGTTCAAACAGCGGCAATTGGCAGCGCTGAAACGTGACCTCGTCGCCGGACTCGAACAGTTGGCGCAGGGACATTACCGCACCTACGACGACACCAACGTCATGCAATTGGCAGAAGAAGTCGGCCGGGCTGGCAGGGAACAATTGAAAAGCGGCAAGGGCAAACGGAAATGAGTCAATATCGGGTATCCGACGTTGCCAGGTCGGATTTGGAGGCCATCTGGCTTTTCATCGCCCAGGACAATCCCGAAGCGGCGGATCGGTTCCTTCGGGTTGTCGTTTCCCGGTTTCCGATGCTGGCGACCATGCCGAAAGCGGGACGGCAACGTGATGAATTATCAGTCCGGCTGCGCAGTTTTCCCGTGGGCAACTACGTTATCTTCTATCGGTTGATGGAAAACGGCATTGAAATTGTGCGGGTACTCCATGGCGCCAGAGATTTCCCGCCGTTGTTTGAATAACAGCTCGCAATTGTCCTTGCCAGAAATAACGTATCGGCTGCTGATGGCCATCCGTGTTTCATTTGTGTTCAATTTGTATTCACGTCCTCCCTCACCTGTTTCCTCTCCCCAATGAGAGGACAAACTGGAGCGAGGTTTCTGGTTGGCGAAAAATTATCCGGCCAATCCAGTCGCACAACATTTCAAAGACACGGCGAACAATTCACCTTCTCCTCGGGGAGAAGGCCGGGATGAGGGCGAGCGTGAAAACTATTTTCCAAACAACTCACAAGAGCCTCAATCCTCCGCCCGCTCGCCGGCGGAGGCCATTTTGACGAAGCGCAGCAAAAATCCAACCTTGCCAACTGTACTCACCTCGGGCATTTGAGCCTCAAATGAGTCGGTCAAGCCAATCACTGTTTCCAATCCGCGCCGCTGTTTTGCGGCAGCCGGGCCGGGCGCTGAGAATCGAGCGCCTGCAAATGGAAGGACCGCGCGATAATGAAATTCTCGTGCGCCTCGTCGCCAGCGGGATTTGTCACACCGACATTGATTTTTGCGAAGGTGGATTTTCCGGGCCGGTAATCCTGGGCCACGAAGGCGCCGGTGTGGTGGAACGCACCGGCAAGGCCGTCAAAGGCGTGAAGCCCGGTGACCACGTCGTGCTGTCCTACCAGTCCTGCGGCCAATGCCCGCCCTGCCGCCGGGGCCGGCCGGCGGATTGCGAGCGGTTCTGGGAAGCGAACTTCGGTCTTGCCCGGCTGGACGGCAGCAGCGCGTATTCCGGCGACGTGCGCGGCCACTTTTTCGGCCAATCCTCCTTTGCCACCCATGCGCTGGCGACGGAACGGAACCTGGTAAAGGTGGCGAAATCGCTGCCGCTGGAATTGCTGACGCCGCTCGGATGCGGATTGCAAACCGGCGCGGGCACGGTGATGAATTCACTGGCCGTCCGGGCCGGTTCGAGCCTGGCCGTCTTCGGCGCGGGCGCCGTCGGGCTGGCGGCGGTAATGGCCGCGCGCCTCGTCCGCGCCCGAATTATCATCGCTGTGGACATCAAACCCCGACGGCTCAAGCTTGCCCGCGAACTGGGCGCCACGCATGTCATTGACAATCGCGACACCAACGTCGCCGAGTGCATTGCCGCCATCGTCGGCGGTGGTGTGGATTACACGGTGGAAACCACCGGCGATGGTGAATTGCTGCGGCTGGCCACGGATTTGCTGAATCCGCATGGCAAGGCGGCGTTTTTGACCGGCGCATCCGGTCCGGACAATTTGCCGGGCGGACGAAAGGCGTTCAGCGTGATTCAAGGCGACGCCGTGCCGCAGCAATTCATTCCCAAATTGATCCGGCTGTATCGCGCGGGCCGGTTTCCTTTTGACCGGCTGGTGAAATTCTACGATTTCAAAGACATCAACCGGGCCATGGCCGATGCCCGGAAAGGCGACACCATCAAACCGGTGCTGAAAATTGGTAGGGGGTGAGATCAAAACACAAAGCGGTGCTGAACCTACCGCAATCTAAACGCTGGCGCGGCAGCCGGGCAACTCACAATCCTCGCGGAGCGTTTGGACTGCGCGCGGTTTACCGCCGGTTTGTTTTTGATTTCAATCTTCCGCCCGTTCGCCGGCGGGGGCCATTTTGACCAGACGCGGAAAAAATTTCGCCAGCGGTTCCACCAAATCCGTTTGCGCCGCCATCACTTCCTCGATGTTTTTGTAAACCATCGGCACTTCGTCCAATCCGGCGGAAATCAATTTAACACCGCGTTCCTCCAGATACGGCTTCACCATCTTCCAATTGTAAGTTTCCTTTGCCTTGGTCCGGCTCATCACGCGGCCCGCGCCGTGCGAGGCGGAGTTGAGTGATTCAGCGTTGCCCTTGCCGCGCGCCACAAACGTCGGGCTGGCCATCGAGCCGGGTATCACGCCCAGCACGCCCGCGCCCGCCGGCGTCGCGCCTTTGCGATGAACGATGAGGTCGCGTCCGCCGTGACGTTCTTTCCACGCGAAATTGTGGTGGTTTTCCAGGTCCAGCAGCACGTCGGCGCCGAGATGTCGTGCGATATGTTTGTGGATGAGGTGATGATTCGCCGAGGCGTAGAGGCCCATCAATTCCATCGCCGCCCAGTATTCCTGGCCGTCGGCGGAATCGAGGTCGAGCCACGCCAGATAACTGAGTTCCTTCGGCAAATCCTTGTGTTTCGCACGCGCGACACGGCTGTAATGGTCGCATACCTGCGCGCCGGTGCCGCGGCTGCCGCTGTGGCTCAATAGCGCAAGATACGTGCCCGGCTCCAAACCGAATTCTTTGTTGTCCACGGTAAATTCGCCGAATTCGACGAAATGATTGCCGCTGCCGCTGGTGCCGAGCTGTGCCGCCGCCTTGTCGCGAAACCGTTTGGTGACCGGGCTGACCGACCAGTCTTCATCCATGACCGGATGGGTGCGGCGATGCTTGAATTCGGAACCGATGCCGAAGCGCGTCTCGGCTTCGATGGAACGGATGAGGTCGGTTTCGCGGCGGCGAAGGGAATCCACCGGCAAATCGAGCACGGTGAGTTTGACGCGGCAGGCGATGTCCACGCCCACGGCATAGGGGATGACGGCGTTATCAGTGGCGAGCACGCCGCCGATGGGCAGGCCGTAGCCGACGTGCGCGTCGGGCATGAGCGCAGCAGCGACGGACACCGGCAATTGGCAGGCGTTCTCCATCTGCTGGAGCGCATTGGCGTCCAGGTCGGTGCCCCATTGGCGGTAGGGAATACGCGGTTCGGCCATAGTTGTGATGGAAAGTTAAACCCAACCGGCGCCGTTGCCAATGGGAACAGTCCGCGGGAAATGGCCAAATCATAATGACGAATGACGAATGGTAAATTTTTTCAAGATTATCTTGCCGGCGAGACGCCGGTGCTCCCGGGACTCCGGCGGCAGGGCCAGGTTGCAATCGCATCGCAGAATGTAACAACGAAATGATTGCCAAACGGGCCGGGTGATGATATTGAAAAGCCGCCATGAGCGAACCGATTATCGCCCAAAGATTTCCATTTGTACAAAAGGCCGAGCCGGGCACCTATTGGTGGTGTGCGTGCGGCAAATCCAAGAGCCAGCCGTTTTGCGACGGCTCGCACCAGGGCGGCGGCTTCGGACCGCTCAAGGTGAATATCACCGAAGCCAAAACCGTCGCGTGGTGCGGATGCAAGCACTCGAAAACCGGCGCTTTCTGCGACGGCAGTCACGGCAAGCTGCCGTGAAATTGTCAAATTGTCACCATCCTGATACGTAAAATCGTCGGAAGAAAAATATACTCATGGACACCAAGGGAGCCGAAAGCCTCAAGACCGGCAAGTTCAAGGACGCGATTCTCGCGGAGATTTTCAACGCCTACAAAGAATCAGGAACGTTGTACCAGAAGACGACGGACCCGGAAATCCGGCGAACGATGCAGGATTTGAAGCGGTGTTGCGATCTGGCCATTCTCCGTCTTTCACCGCTGGGCGTTCACGCAGAGAAACAGTGGGACGCGATGAAAATTCCCTTTTCGAGCCCAATCGTCCCTCATGGTCACAGTCACACTCTGCCCGGCGGAGCGGGGCCGCAGATTCGGGCAGACGATTAATTCGTCCGGAACCGACACCGCCGACGGGCTTGAAATTTCAGCCGGTTTATTCCAGTCCCAATTGATTGCGGAAGGCGTAGAGCACGTGGAGGTAGTGCCGGCTTTTCACGTGCTGATAAAAACAGCCCAGCGAAATCGCCATCAACACCAGGCCCAGGCAGCCCAGTTTGGCGGGCAGGAATTGGGCCGAAAAGCTGCCAAAAATAAACGGGCTGAACACGGCGGCTTCCGACGAGGCAAAGAGGATCACGAGAGCTTTGATGCCGAAAAAAACCATCAACGCCATGAAACTGCCCACACTCTGGATGAAATAAAAACGGTGCTGTTCCAAAATGGTTTTCAGCACATCGCTGATGGTGGTGGCGTTCAAGAGGTTCCGGAAAAGCCGCCACCCGCGGTAAATCACCCAAAGGGCATAACCGAGAACCAGAATGACGGCAAAGAGATTAATCCACATCATAACAACCTACTGCGTTACGGCGCTGCTGACGTCATTGCCGGTAGCGGCACTCTTCATGTTGTACATTAGCACAAATTGTACGATTTGTCTCAGGCTTTCTTCTTTCGAAACAGCGGCCGGGTTTCGGCAACGTTCAGCAGGGACAGGTCAAGTCCCGCCTCCGGGGCCCTCTCCCTGGCGATTTTAAGCTGGCGCGCTATGCGTTTGACCGCCGAGCCCGCGTAATATTTGACGACGCCAACGCCGGAGTGGGACTTAAAAATGACGACCAGGAGGGATTGTTCGTCAATGTTGGTGACGAACATGCTGTATTTTTCGCCCTGCTGGTAAATGCTGTTGAAACTGGTTTCGTTGACCAGGCCGGCGATGGTCTGGTTGGCCATGAACGCACCGGACGCGAGCGCGCCGATGGTGGTGAGATCGAAATCGTGCCCGTCGCCCTGATGCGTAATGAGGAAACCGCCCTTGTCGATGATCAACACGACGATCGCGTCCGTGTTGGTAATGAACGCGCGCAACGTCTCATCGCATCGCCGGATGTCTTCCTCGATAAGTTGGGGCAGGGTGGCCATGTCATGCGTATTGGGGAACGCTTTGGTTGATGAACTTGTGCAACAGCAGGCGGGTGATCATGTTCAGGGTTTCGAACACGCCTTCGCATTTGTGCGCGGTGGCGCAGAATGACGGGACCTGCACTTCGCGATTGTTCAGCAGGAATTCCATGTACTCCACCGGCGCGGCGTTCGGCAGGTCGCGCTTGTTGTATTGCAGCACGTAGGGAATATCCCCGAGGTTGAGCTTGAGCGAGCCCAGGTTGTCGATGAGGTTCTGGAAGCTCTCGACGTTCTCGGGCATTTTTTCGTATTGCGAATCGGCGACGAACACAATGCCGTCCACGCCGCGCAGCACCAGTTGCCGCGTGGTGTTGTAAATCACCTGGCCGGGCACGGTGTAGAGCTGGAACTTCGTCTTGAAGCCCTTGATGGTCATGGCCTCAATGGGCAGGAAGTCGAAGAACAGCGTGCGGTCGGAACTGGTCGCCAGAGAGACGAGTTTGCCTTTGTTGCCCGCGGCGGTTTGTACATGGTCGTGGACCTGCACAAGGTTGGTCGTTTTGCCGCCCATGGCGGGGCCGTAGTAGACGATTTTAACCTGCAGTTCCTTGGTGGCTTGGTTGATGATGGCCATAAGATATCATTGTTTTTTGCGGTCCAGTTCGGCGGCCAATGCGGCCAGTTGTGCGCTGGGCAGTGATTCTCCCGCGCGACCGAACGCGGCAAAATAGACGGCGTTCACGCGGAAAATCCTCCACGGCACGTTGCCCACGGTGAAATTGAAATTGTTCAGCGCGCCCATGCGCAATTCGCGGGTGCTCTGGCTCACCCGGTCAAAAATTTGCGGCAGAAACGCGGCGAGCGTGTCGGCGTTGAGCTCGAACGGAATCTGGCTGGCCACTTTCAGGCCGTCCGGCAACGCCACGAGGGCGCCCACGACGCCGGGCAATTCCAGGGCGCGGGCGACGATTTCGTTCGGCGTCGCATAACGGCTGGAGAAATCGGTGGCCGGCCGTTGCGGGTGTTTGTATTCCGTTTGGTCCACCTGCGGAGTTTCGCCGCTCTCGCTCCAGATGTAGTAATTGGTGTCTGACGGCTTGGTTGCCGCCGGTTTCGCTTCTATCCGCTTGGTATCCGTTGTTTTGACCTCCACCGGTTTGAAGATGGGAGGCACCGGCGGTTCGGGCGTGACGGCCAGCGGTTTGGGCTGCGGGATGAACTGCGGTTCGGGCATCCTTGCCGGCAGCGGTTTGGGCGGCGAAACCTGGGGTTGCGGAACCGGTCTGGGCTGGGGTTGCGGTGTTTCCGGTTGCGGGAAACCAAAGAACAAATTCGGGATTTCGGCCGGCGGTTGTTCCATTATATGTGACCGCGGCGTGGTTTTTTGTCGTGCGAAAAACAGCGGAGCGATGACATTCAACGGCAGTTCCAATTCGGTCCCATCGTGGACGGATGGCGGCGGGGGCGTGGGTTTGATCAAGGGCCGCAGATTTCCCCAGGCAACAGTGAAGCGTCCACGCTTCAACGCCGGTTCAACGAGGCCGGCCGGCAACAAAACCTGGGCATCTGCCAGATTCGACTGTCTGATTTCGAGGCGCAATCCTTCGGGCCAATTTTCCGAGAGCGCAGCCAAAGGCGCGGAAATGGCCGATGGGTCACCCGGAACACGCGGCGCAGGCGGTTGGGGGGTAGCGGGTATGGGTGCGGGTGCGACGGGTGACGAAACTGGAACAACCGGTTTCGGCGCGCCATTGCTTCGAAAGGGTGCGAAACTGGTTGAGGGTGTTGAAGTCGGGTGCGCCGAAATCGGGGGCGCGGATGCTGGAGGCGCAGGAGGCGGGGGCGCGACGGAGTGAGACATTAACGGCCGCACCGGCGGAGTCGCCGGAGCGGTGCTTGCGGGGGTCGGGGTCAAGCCACGCGTGGCAAATGAAAATGGTGCCGATGGCGCAGGCCGTGGCGTCGGTTGGGGTGCGGGCATTCGCGCCGGTGGCGCCGGTGGCGGCGGAGCCATCCGTATCGGCGACACGGATGGCGGCGCGGGCATCCGCAAAGGCTGCATGGCGGTGGACGGCGTGGCCCTGGTGGCCGCGGAAATTCTGGCCCCTTCGCCGCTGGCGCCGAACGGGCCGGCGATGTCTTCGGACAATTCGACCTGTTTCTGGGCGGAGCGGCGTGACAACAGGGCGGGATTCAGCCGGCTGAGAATTTCATTGAGCGGCAACATCACCGGCTTGTGGTCATGCTCGCCGCCGGAATTGACGAACACGCCCGGGGCGACCTTTCGCAATTCACCGAAAGTGATTTTTACCGTCCCAAACGCCAGTTGCGTGAGAACGGCTTCCACCGGAACGGAAATCATTGTTCCCGCGGGCGGGGCCTGCATTATCTTTGCCCGCAAATCCATCGTCAGGCTGGCAAGGATTGATTGCAAGGGCAGTTGCAATTCATCAGCGTTCGCCTCCGGCGTAGCGGGCGTCACGGCGGCGGGCGGGTACACCGGCGGCAGTGTTTGCAGACGTCCGGCGACAGGGGTTGCGGCCGTCACGCGTGGCGTGGCAACAGCAAGAGAGCGCGGCGGTTCGGTTTTGATCGCTTCGTCTTCGCCGAGGCGGCGGGCAAGGTTCCGGAGCATACCGGCGAACTTCATTTTGACACTGTTTGACATGGCACTCATGCTTTAAATGCGGCCGGCCAACCGGCAGGCTCATATGTTTTAGCAGGAAGCACGCCACGGTGGTTTTTTTGCTCAACCGGGCCGCCCGAATCTTTGAAAGACTCGAAAGTAATGGCAGAAAGACGGGAAATTTGTCTCAGCGTTGGACTGGTTTGTCCCCAGGGTGTTCACATTCTGGCATTTAGATTTTCTTTTCGCCCTGTCTCAAATGGGAACGCCGATTGCTACCCTTTTAATAAATTTATGCTGTCACCACTTTTAACACTTGAATTTGAGAAGCGGCAGCGTTAGCGATGAACGCCAACGGAATGGAAACACGCCATAAAATCCTGGTTTTGGATGACGATGCAGATTGGCTGAATCTGTGCAACGAAATGTTTGCGCAACTCCCCAGCAAACCCGAAATCCGCACCGTCGCGTCGGGCGCGCGCGCTCTGGCCCTTATGGAAACCGAGCCGTTCCGGCTCCTGGTCTGTGATTTGAAGATGCCGCGCATGGATGGCCTGCAGGTGCTCTCCATTGTCCGCCGCCGGTTCCCCGAATTGCGCACCATCGTTTTGAGCGGGCTGGAAGACGAGGAATTTCGCTCGCGCGCCTACGCGCTGGGCGTGGATTTGTTCTGGCTCAAGACTGACATGCAGGCCAATTCGCAGATGTTTCTGGACTGCATCGAATCGCTGATGGGCCGCGACATGGAAGGCGGCTTCCGCGGCATCCAGAGCAAGAGCCTCATGGACATCATCCAGATGGAATGTCTCTCGCGCAGTTCCACCGTCCTGCGCATCACGCGCGGACCGCTCGTGGCCAAATTGTGGATTCAAAACGGCGAATTGACTGATGCGGAAACCGAGGGTGCCCGCGGTGAGGCGGCCTTCTATCGGATCCTGGCCTGGAAATCCGGCACGTTTGAAAATTTGCCCGCTGACCCTGAACGCGAACGTACCATCACCAAACCCGTCAATGCTCTACTGCTCGAATCGGCACAGGCGATTGATGAAACCGCCGATACCGTCGAACCCGGTCCGCCGAACAAACCGCCCATCGGAAGACCATTTGGAAACTGGCGCTCCTGACGCGTGAAGGGGCGGAATTCGTCATTGCCATACCGCCCGAAGGCCAGGGCGAAGCGGAAACTCTGGGCACGCAGCCTTCCGAGCCGATGGCCAAGTGGGCGCGCCGGGCCGTTGAAACCGCCAAACGTCTCGGGAAAAAATCGAGGCCGGGCCGCTCTCCCACGTTTCCGGTCATAATCTGGAACGTCAGATGCTGGTTTTGAACCGGGAAAACGTGTGTTTTCTCGTGGGCTGGCCGCCCAATGTCGCCGCCGGCCCATTGTTTGATAAAAGCAAAAAACTCGTTTCGTCATGGGATTCCTGAAACAATTTTTGAAACGGTTGTTCCGTTCGCACGCGGACGTCCAGATCCTGCCGGCCGGCAGCGTGGCCGTGGACCGCGATGGCCGGGTGGTCACGTACACCGTTTCGTCGGTCTATCCCAAGGAATTGTTGCACGACATCGGTCAGGAAGTATTGTCCCTCTTCCGCGAGGCGCGCGCGGCGCAAATACCGCTGGCCGAGGTCAGCATCCATTTCACCAGCCTGCATATCACCGCCCGTGAATTGCGCGGCGGCGCCATCATTTTCCTGTTCCCGCAGGCCGCTTTTTCGCCAACAACCACCCGACAACGATTATGACAGCCAAAGAACTCACCCAACTGGTCACTCAGATTGAAACGCATATCGAGTGCTGGAAACAGTTCAACTATTTCATCAACGTCGCGCGCGGAAAAAAATTCGGGCCGGCGGAAGAGGGGCACTTTCTCGAAATCAAGAGCATCATCGTGCAGGAGATCGAGTTGATTTACGCCGCCATTGAAGTTCCCTCGCCCACGCGCGATGAAATTCACGCGCTCATCGGCAACGCGCCGTCGTTGCGCTATCTCAGCGAAATGAGCGAAGGCGCCCTCCGCGGTCTGGAAGCCCAGTGGCATAAAATTTACATTTCCTGGCACTCCATCCTGGGCCAGCTCAAGGTCAAACAACACGGCGAGGAAACCAAATCCTTCTGGGGCTCGAAAAAGTGACGTTGGCGCCACTTCGTTCTTGCCACAAACGCGAATTTCGCGTCCAAATGGTTCATGCCTGCTTGGATAATCGTCGTTATTTTGGGAATCGTTGAAGGAATCACCGAGTTCATTCCCGTTTCGTCCACCGGCCATCTGCTGCTGACGGAACATCTGTTGAAAGTCCACGAGAGCGATCTCTTCAACATCGTCATCCAGTGCGGCGCGGTCATCGCCGTCCTGCCGTTGTTTCCCCAACGCCTTTACAAATTCGTCTTTGAGTGGCGTCAGAAGGAAACGCAGGATTACCTGCTGAAAATCCTCACCGCTTTCTTCATCACCGGCGTGGTGGGTTTCGTTCTCGTCAAGAAAGGCTTTAAACTTCCGGAAAACCCAGCGCCTATTGCTCTGGCGCTGTTCATCGGCGGCGTGGCCTTCATCGCCGTCGAATGGTGGCTGCGTGGGAGAAAGTTGAACGATGAAATCACTTGGTCCGTCGTTTTCGCCGTGGCTGTCGGCCAATTGATCGCGGCGGTTTTCCCCGGTTCCTCCCGCTCCGGATCGACGATTATCTTGTGCCTCCTGCTTGGTCTGAACCGGCCAGCGGCCACGGAATTTTCTTTTCTGGTGGCCATCCCAACAATGCTGGCGGCGGGAGCATGGCAAATTTTCCATGCCCTGCGTCATCCCGTTGCAACCGCGCCGCATGAAAATTGGGGAATGGTCTGGCTGGCGACCGTCATTGCCGCAGTGGTTTCCTTCATCGCCGTGAAATGGCTGCTGCGCTACGTACAAACCCACACATTCAATCTGTTCGGCTGGTATCGCATCGCGCTGGCCATCGCAATTTTTCTCCTGATGCGGTAGGAGCCGAGGTAACGAGGCTCAAACTGTTTCGGCAAGCCACAGGCCTCTCAAAATGAATGAGCCTCCTCACGTCGGCTCCTGCAAACACCGATTACTGAGTTGGGGCGGGAATAAAAATTTTCTGCCCGACCTTGAGGTTTTTTGCGTCCAACCCCGGATTCGCCTTCAGAATCTGTTCCGCAGTCACCTTGATGCCCTGATCGCGATACGCCTTGGCAATGATCATAAGTGTGTCGCCCGCCGCCACTTTGTATTCGTAACCGCTTTCCTTGCCGCCGACGGCGGAACCGGAGCCGGAGCCGCCCATTGGCGGAAGGGGCGTCACGTTCGGGGTTGGCTTGTGTGTTGACGGCGGGCTGCCAACTTTGCCGAGTTTCGCGATCTCCTTTAGAATCAAGTCGTTGTCGGCCTGTTGTTTTTTGGCGAGTTCCTGGACCTGCTCGGCAAGTTTTTGCACGTCTTCCTGGCTGGCGCCGGTTCCGCTGGATTTATCGCGGAGTTCGCTGATTTCCTTTTCCAGAGCGGTGAGGCGTTTGGCCTGCAACGCCTGCGCGTCAATCAGGTCCTGTAATTTGCCGTTGAGTTGGTCAATCTGCTGTTGCGTCGCCGCATCTTGTGCGCGCGCCACAGCCAGTGAAATACCCAGGATGAAAAACCAGGTTAATATTCTTTTCATGCGCCGAAAATAAACCTCTGCCCGCCCGCGTCAAGTATTACACCAGTTTCCCGTACCGCCGGATTTCCGGCCAGATCAACGCCACGCCAATGACGGTCAGGATGGTCCCGATGCCGCCGGACACGACTGAAACCACCGCGCCGGTGACAATCGTGTTGCCCAGCGTCGGCCCGAAGATTTGCGCAACGACGCCGGATTCGCACCCGCCCAGTTCGTTCGATGTGCCGATGAAGAGGTTGTTGACGGCGGAAACGCGCCCGCGCTTTTCGTCGGGTGTGAGCAACTGCACCAACGAGTGCCGCACCACGACGCTGATATTGTCCACCAGGCCGCACAGGAACAACATCAGGAACGAAACCCAATACCATTTTGAAAACCCGAAGCCGACCGTGGCCAGCCCGAAGACCGTCACGGCCAGAAGCAATGAGCGTCCGGCCTTTTGCAAGGGTGGCCGGTGATTCAGGATAAACACGCAGAGCATGGAGCCCAGGGGCAGCGCCGCCTGCAAAACCCCCAGCCCGCGGGGCCCGACCGATAAAATCTCCTTGGCATAGATGGGCAGCAATGCCGTCGCGCCACCCAGAAACACCGCGAACATATCGAGCGTGATGACGCCCAGGATGATTTTGCTCGCATAAACAAACTTGAATCCCGTCAGCAGTGCCCGGAGGGTCATGGGTTCCTTGACGGCGACGGTGTGTTGCCGGCGTATCAGGCCGATGAGGGCGCAAAAAATCAGCGACGCCAGCCCGTTGATGACATAAATGGGCGCCGCCGCGGCCGGGCTGTTGAAGAAATGACGGTGCATCCACGCGATGATGGCGCCTGCGACGGTCGGCCCGATAATGCAGGACGACTGGAACATGGCGGCGTTCCAATTGACGGCCCGGGGAAAATCCTTCCGATCCACCAGCGCCGGCAAAAAGGCGGCGTTGGCCGCCCACGAGAAAGTACGCGCCGTACCGCCAATGAACAGACAGACATAAATCCAGTACAACGGCGCCTGGAGCAGCGACACGACGGCCACGCCCAGACTGGCTGCCGCCATGACCGATGCCATGGAAACGATGATGCGTTTGCGATTGTAATTGTCCGCAATGTGGCCGGCCGGCAGGGTGAACAAGAACATCGGCACCATCAGCGTCAACCCGACGAGCCCCAGAGCCAGGGCGGAATAGGAGGTCTGGCAAGTCCGTTCATAAATTTCCCAGCCCAGGGCCATGGCGAACATCTGCTGGCCGAGCACGGACACCAGCCGGCCGATGAGATAAAGCGTGAAATCCCGGTTCCGGAAAATGGCGTACGGATGCTCGTCGCGGGTTTTCACCGGCGGCGGCGGCAGGGGCACATCGTCTGGCGCTTCGGCTTCGTGCATAGGCGCGATGGCCTTTAATCTAGCCTAAATTCCCGATTGGTCGAGCCGTTTGGCGCCCGGCCGGTTGACGCAAAATCGAGTTCCAAATCGGCACTCTGCCGGTTGGTATTGTCCTGATTTGGTTGTAGGGCACGACGTAAGGAGTGCTGCCCCAAACGACTCGTCACCTCGTCGCCTACAAATCAGGACACTACCCGCCGGTTTGCGCCGTTCATGCTCCGGGGATACAATCATTCGCATGGACGACCGCAATGAAAACCCGCAACGATACCGGTGGCCCTGGTTTGTGCTGGCGGCGTTTTTGCTGGCTGTGGCACTGGCGGTTGTGTGGATGAGTTTCGCCATCCACCGGGAAAAACAGGAGCGCGATTTGAACGCTCCCCTGCCAGCGGCTCCGGCGCGTTAATGGCTGTTCCTCAAGAAGTCTTGGAATCTGGCAACCACATCAGGATTCTTGTCCGCCACGTTGTTGGTTTCGCCCGGGTCAGTTTTGAGATCGTAAAGCTCCGGCGGAGCATCGGTTTTCGACTGCACAACCGCCCAATTCCCCATGCGGACGGTTTGCCAGATATTCCGCCCGCTTCGGAGTTCCCAATGAAAGGTTTCATGACGGTTGGTCCGGGTCTGGCCCAACATCGTCGGCAAAACGGAAATGCCGTCCACGTTCGTCGGTGATGGAGCATGGGCGATTTCCATTGCCGTGGGCAGGAAATCCCAGGCCGCCCAGGTAAAATCACTGACCTTGCCGGCAGGGATGTTGCCCGGCCCCCAGACGATCATCGGCACCCGGAGACCGCCTTCGTAAAGGTCGCCGCGGCCGCCGCGAAATGGTCCGGTACTGCGGAAAAATTTTGGGTCAACCTTGCCGTTGACTTGCGGTCCGGTATCGCTGGTGAAGAAAACCACCGTGTTGTTGGTCACCACGAGCTTTTGCAATTGTTCCAACAATTGCCCGATGTAACCGTCGAGCCGGGTAATCATCGCGGCCCGGTTTTTCTGCGGCTGCGGCCACGGCTCGCCGGAGTAAGGCGCATCGGTTGGCACGGGCCCGTTGCCGGCGCCCGGAATTTTATAATTCACCATCAGGAAAAATGGCCGGTATCGGTTGAACCGGTCCGGCTGGTTGTCCTTGACGAAATTAAGCACGGCCTTCGCGTACAAGTCGGGAATGTACTCGTTATGCTTCCCGCCGGTGTTGGGATACAACATTTCCCGGCCGATGAAATCTTCCCGTTGATGATTCGTCGGATTGATCAGACCCCGGGGCGCATATCGCCAGATGTAGTCGGCGTAATAATTGGTCGCGTCGCCAGGGTCGAAATAGCCGGCAAATTCATCGAATCCCTTGCGCCACGGCGCACCGTCAGTGCCGTCATCGCCCAGATTCCACTCGCCGATCAGGCCCGTGTGGTAGCCGGATTTCTTGAGTGCCTGCGCGACGGTAACGTCGGCGGCGGCCAACGGCACGTCAATATCGGCACGCTGCTTTAAATGACTTGAGTCCTTGCCCAGCATTAACGCCGCGCCTGACGGCGAGCTCGCCGCGTCACCGGCATAGTAGCTGGTAAAACGTACGCCTTCCCGGGCAAGGCGGTCGAGATCCGGCGTCTGGAATTTCGTCTGGCCGTAACAACTCAGGTCACCGTAACCGAGCCCGTCGGCAACAATCAAAATAATGTTTGGACGGGGCGACTGGGAAGTGGATGGAGAATTGGTGAAGATGAAGGACAATTCCGCGCGAGCCCCCGGTAAAACGCCGGCAAACACCATGCCCGCCAGCAACGCCAGGAGGAGCGCCGGGCGAGAACGATTGAAACAGGTTGATTTCATTGTGAGCTTTGATTCTGGAAAGACCGGCACGTTCAAAGCAATTCTTTTCGCTGCCCGATTCACCCCGTCCGCCGGCGCCGGCCAAATTCCGCCTCCAACGGGATTTGCGTTGCCACGATGAAGCTCGGAATGGTGGCCAGCAGCACCCAAACGAAGAAATGCGCATAGCCGATTTTTTCCTGCAACCAGCCGCTCCACATGCCCGGCACCATCAGACCCAGCGCCATGAAACCCGTGCAAATGGCGTAGTGCGCCGTCTGGTGCTCGCCGCGCGCGATGTAAATCATGTACAGCATGTATGCCGTGAAACCGAAGCCGTAGCCGAATTGCTCGATAGCGACGCCGGCGCCAATCACGTTAAAATTTCCCGGTTGCGAGTACGCCAGCCAGATGAACGCCGCGTCGGGCAGATGAATGGTCAGCAGCATCGGCCACAGCCAGAATTTCAATCCGTGCCGCGCCACCACAAAACCGCCCAGCAATGCGCCGGCCACAAACGCAATCACGCCGACAGTGCCGTAGATAATGCTGATGTCGTCAATGGCCAGCCCCAGTCCTCCTTTTTCCGGCGGCGCGTGCAGGAAGATGGGAATAATTTTCACCAATTGCGCCTCACCGAGCCGGTAGAGCAGCAGGAAGAGCAGCAGGACAATAATTTTCGGTTTTTGAAAAAAGGAAGCGAACGTTTTGAAAAAACCGGTCCGGAAATTTCCGGCGTCCCTGCCCACCTTGGGTTCATCCATGGCCGGGCGCGGCAGGATGAAACGGTGGTAGGCGCCCAGCAGCAGGAAAATTCCCGCCCCGACCGCGAAAGCCGCCGACCAGCCGAATGCCGGGTTGCCGGTATGCCGGGCCAGCCGGCCGGCCAGATAGACCAGCCCGCCTTGAGCGGAGATTTTGCCGACGTTAAAGAACACGTTCCGAAACCCGATGAAGAACGACTGCTGGCCCTCGGTGGTGGCCAGCATATAGAAACCATCCGCCGCAATGTCGTGGGTTGCGGAACTGAATGCCAGCAACCCCAGAAAAATGATCGTCCACTGGACAAAATGAGGCGCGGGAATCATCAAAGCCACACCGGCCAGGCCGAGGCCCAGCAGCAGTTGTGTCGTCCAAATCCATAATCTCCGGGTTTTGAGAATGTCCACCGCGGGGCTCCACAGAGGTTTGATGACCCAGGGCAGATACAGCCAACTGGTGAAAAATGCCGTGGCTTGGTTCGAAACGCCCAGGTCGGTGAACAACATGACCGATACCGTGGCCACGAGGGCATTGGGCATGCCTTCGGCAAAATAGACCGTGGGAATCCACGACCACGGGCCTCCGCCGCGCCGAAGTGTATCTTGAAACTGTTTCATCCGATCAGTTTTTTGCGTTCATCGTCATTTCGGCCCACGCTACGGCCACGCAGGCGGGTGCGGGAAGTTGTTTTTGCATCGGTCATCCCTGTTTGAGTAACAGGCCGGGGCGGCGAGCGCAAAAATTTTCGGACTTGCACTTTGGCCGGCGCCCTGCGTTGAGTCTGGGTGTGACCGGCGCATTTCTCAACGCGATGGGCATTTTAATCGGCGCGCTGTTCGGCTTGGCCCTGCGCAAACCGTTGTCCGTCCGCACGCAGGTATTCTTCCGGGCGCTGCTCGGCCTGTTCACCATCGGTTTCGGCCTGCGGCTCGTCTGGCTGGGAGTCAACGGAACTTTTTTGTCGGTGTTGAAGCAACTGCTCATTGCGGCGCTGGCCGTGACGCTAGGTTTTTGGACCGGCAAAATGCTGCACTTGCAAAAGCTGTCCAATCGCCTGGGCCGTTACGCCGGCGGTTTGATTGCCAAAACGCAGTCGGACGGCCCGCGCAAAATCAGTGACGGTTTCATCGCTTGCACCATTTTATTTTGCGCCGCACCCCTGGGCCTGCTGGGCGCGGTGACGGACGGTTTGCCGGCCGGAGACAACCGGACGGGTTATTTTTACCTGCTCGCGGTCAAGGCCGTGATGGACGGCCTGGCCATGACCGGTTTCGTGAAAATGTTCGGCTGGCCGTCCGCGCTTTCGGCGTTTCCCGTCTTCATTTTTCTCAGCATCATCACGTACGGCTGTCAGTTTTACGCGGAACCGTTTCTCGCCGCGCACAACCTGGTGGATCCGGTCAGTGCCGTCGCCGGGCTGATCGCGTGCGCCATCGCGCTGATGATTTTCGAGGTCCGCCGGGTGGAACTGGCCAATTTTTTGCCGGGTCTCGCCATCGCGCCGCTGCTGGCCTGGCTGCTGAAATAATTCGGTACTGTCCGAATTTGTAGGCGACGAGGTAACGAGTCGTTTGGACTAGCACTCCTTACGTCGTGCCCTACAATCAAATCAGGGCACCACCAATGGTTCCTGGCAATTTCCAGCGAAAGGTAAGAAATCCAAATGCTGCAGGAGAAATTTCAAAACCAACTAAGATTTCTCATTTCGACACATTGCGCTCTGCTTCGGTCTCCGCGATCAGTTTTGAAAAGGGAATTCCCAATGCTTCCGCAATCGCATCGGCCGTATCCAAACTGGGATTACTCAAGCCGCGCTCAATCATGCCGACATAAGTTTGATGAAGGCCGGCCTTTTGCGCGAGGGCTTGCCGACTCAATTTTCCGGCTTCCCGGTGCCGTTTCAAGACCACGGCGAAAGCGTCTGAAAATTCCGAACGACGACGGCGCATTTAGAAACGCTGCACTGAAACAAGCCGGCCATAGGATAAGAATATATTCTTGCACGACGAAATCGCCGTTACGCTAATTATCGGTGCCACAGAACGGGCAACAACCATAACAATTTCAGAAGAAAAAAGTGAAAACAAACAGATGGTATTTCAGCGGTTTGGCCATCGCTGGCGGGTTCATCGTGTTAGCTGGCTTCATCCATGCCCAAGTCAACACCACATCCGGCCAAAGCACCACAATGGCAATGGGCGTGTATTGGAATTCGGTCTCGGATTTGGAGGTGATGCTGCAAGCAGTGGAACAGACCACGCCGCTGCCGGCCAATACAGTGCCGCGAGTTGGAAATTTCTACTCCGTCCAACATCTTCCGGGCAGCCGCATGGCTTGGCCGCCGTTGCCCGGCAATGTTCATCAATTGCCGGCTTGGAACCTTGGTAACGGCTTTTATTTAATGGACGATCTCGACGTGAATTACGACGAGCTACAAGCCGAGGCGAACGCGGCGGCGGCAGCCTTGCCAATGATGCAAATGAGCATGATGGCCGGCAGCCTTGCCAGCACCTATGCTTATGACAATCCCGTTTATCTGACCAACATCACGGCAAATTTCGCGTATGACGGCAGGATCACGGCAGGATTCAGCATCGCTGGCGGCACTAATTTTGTCCCCTACGACATTCTGTTAACGACAAACCTTTTGACGCCGGTCTTGCAATGGAACTGGCTCGGCATCGGTTACACGTCCAACAATTACACTTTCTATGAGCAACCTACAGGCATGGCGTTTTACATATTGGCCAAACCTTCCAAAACCATGACGGTGGGTTTTGGTGATGACGATAGCGGCCAATGTGACGTTCCGTATGGATTGACCAACGCATTGGAAGTGGCCTGTGGCGGTGTCCACAGTCTCGCATTAAAAAACGACGGCACAGTGGTCGCGTGGGGTTCCGGTACTTTTGGGCAAACCAACGTGCCGATGAATCTTGTTGGTGTGATCATGATTTCCGCCGGTTGGTACCACAGTGTCGCTTTGTTAACCAATGGCATGGTGACAGCATGGGGATATAATAATCCTTTCCTGGGATATAATTTGACCAACGTGCCATCGAATTTGACGAATGCCACTGTGATTTCTGCGCAAGCGTTGCACACGCTGGCTTTGCGGAACGATGGAACATTAGTGGTTTGGGGCTACGACACGGGAAACAACGAACTTACCGTTCCAAGTGGACTATCCAACGTGGTGGCCATTTCAGCGGGTTGTTTGCATAACTTGGCTGTCAAATCCAACGGCACAGTGGTTGCGTGGGGTAATAATTCTGCCGGGCAATGCGATGTCCCAGCGGGTCTAAGCAATGTGGTGGATGTGGCGGCAGGCACTTATCACAGCCTCGCTTTGCTGGAGAACGGTACGATTACCGCATGGGGTGACGACGACAACGGCGAAACGGATGTGCCTGCGGGACTTACCAATGTCGTCGCCATCGCAGCATCAGGTGATCCTTTTTATCCCGGTTTTGACATGGCCTATAGCATGGCGCTTAAAAGCGATGGCACAGTGGTAGTCTGGGGTTATGATGAGGCGGTTGATCCTGTCGGTGGATTAAGCAACGCAATTGGGATTGCAGCGGGTGCGGATCACGCTCTGGCCGTCCGCACGGGCCCGCCCACGCCGGTTATCACACTGGAACCGACTAACCAATATCTACTCCCCGGCAGCAGCGCGACCTTTACGGTCAGAGGAGCAGGACTTTACGGCGTAACATATCAGTGGCAAACTAATGGTGTGAATCTTTCGGGTGCAACCAATGCAACGTTGTCATTGACCAACGTGCAAGTGGCGCAAGCAGTCAGTTATGATGTGGTTGTCACCGACAACGCAGGGATGGGCAGTTTTGTCAGTTCCAATGCCAGCCTTAACATTGTAGCGCCGCCTGTCATCATTTCGCAGACCTTGCCGACAAACATTTTTGCCTTTTATCAATCCAACGTGACACTGAGCGTCACCGCTACTGCGCCGGGAATTTCAAACGGTTTCCCATTGGGGTATCAATGGCAATTTAATGGAACGAACATTTTGGGCGCAACCTCATCAAATTACACATGTTTGGCTACCAATTCTGGAACGTATTCTATCATTGTGTCGAACGCGGTGGGCAGCACAAATGCGGCTTGGCATGTGACGATAAATTACGGAACACTCGCGTATTACTTGTCAACCAATGCTGTTGGATACGCAAATGGGTATTCTCCAACCTTTAGTAACATGCTGGAATTGGCGAACTGGACAAGCACAACGTATTCTGGAACAAACCTTGCCTTTCTCACAAATGCTGTATGGTCAACCAATTGCTGGCTGCATGGCGTGCAAGGATTAAGTGCAACGTGCATCGGATACAGCAATGGTCTTTCGGGCAAGTTTTTAATAACAATGGTATCTCCGCGACATTATCTTCGCGCAGATCATGTTGGTGCCCCGGGTGATTTGATTGCTTTTCTTGATACGAACAACGTCATTTACTGGCGGACGAATGTGCAGCAAGTGCGGGTAGGGAGTTCCGATACGGATGTCGGAATTTTGAATGCAGATTTGCCGCCATCAGTTGGTTATTTACCAGTTATACCAGCGAATTTTACGAATTATCTGCCGACAACAAGCTATGTTCAGGGAATTGGACTGCATCAAGATTTAAGACTTTTTAGTCAACCGATGATGTTGGGGAACCCTTTGATTTCGTGGAGCAGTGGTGTCACACCTCCTTTTGGGCTTGGAACGAATTGGAACATTGAGGTGGACCCCATCCTTTAGACCACTGAGCGCAGAAAATAAGATGGATTCTCCCAGTCTGCTGTCATCGTTGTTTTTGTTTGTCTGTCGTTCACGCTGCGCTTTAAACCCATTTGGAAAAGAGAGAACGAGCCGTGCAGGGCACCGCCCGTCCTCCCTCTCCCTTTTAATGGGGTTCCAATACTTACCGCCGCAGGCGGTCTGATTTCAAGTCTTTCTGTGCGGCCGGGCGTTTTGGGGTTGCATGGCTTCCCAAGTCGCCGGTTGAGCTCCGTGAGCGCCGGGATCGCTGTACACTTCCGCCGGCGTGGCATAACCCAGCGCCTGGTGTGGCCGCTCCTGGTTGTAGAGGTCAAACCAGCGACCCAACCCCCGTCCGGCGGAGAGCCCGTCACCGTAATCCTGCAAATAGATGTCCTCATATTTGGCGCTGCGCCACAGCCGTTCGATAAACCGGTTGTCGATCCATCGCCCACGACCGTCCATGCTCACCTCCACCCCCGCCGATTCCACCGCGTCGATAAACATCGGCGAGGTGAACTGCGAGCCTTGATCGGTGTTGGAGACCAGCGGCGCCCGCCGTCCCGCCCGCAGCGCCGCCTCCCAGGCGTCCACACAAAAGGCCGCCTCCAGCGTGTTGCTCAATCGCCAGCCCAACACATAACGACTCCACCAGTCCATCACCGCCACCAAATACATGAACCCCCGGGCCATCGGCACATATGTAATATCCGCGCACCAAACCTGATCGGGACCCGTCACCTCCAAGCCCCGCAACAGATACGGATAGATCTGGTGGCCCGGCGCAGGCTGACTCGTTTTGGGCTTGGCGTAGATCGCCTCGATGCCCATCAACCGCAGCAGACGTACCACCCGCTTGCGGTTGATGACCGTTCCTTCCCGGCGCAAGCTCACCGTCAGCTTGCGGCTGCCGTAAACCGGATGCTCCAGATGCAATTCGTCCAACCGCCGCATCAGCGCCAGGTTCTCCTGCGTCTCCGGAGCGCATTGGTAGTAGTAGCTGCCCCGGCACAGTTCCAGCAGTTCGCACTGATGCCGCACGCTGACTTGCGGGTCGGGGCCGATCAGTTCTCGCAGGCAGGTTACAACCCCAGTTGTTTGGACTTTTTTTTAAGCCAGTCCAGGTCCACCGTCAATTGACCGATCTTCTGATGCAATTGCGCAATCAACTGCTCCTGATCCTCCGTCCCCGGTTGACCCGGCTCAAACAACTCGGGCAGGTGATCTCGAATCGTCGCCCGCCATTGCGTCACCTGCGTCGGATGCACCGTATACTCTCTCGCCAGTTGCGAGACCGTCTTGAGCCCTACCAGGGCTTCGAATCCCACTTTGGCCTTGAAGGCTGCACTATGCCGTTTCCGTTTTGCTTTCATAGTCTGCTTTCTTTTCTCCAGCAGACCGGTAAAAGTCCATCTTAACCGGTGGTCCAATTTTTGGGGTCCACCTCAATTTAGTGGTGATTCCTCCAATCCCGAAATGTTTCTCATCGGTAATCAATTCGTCTTGGTTTCACACAATTGGCAAGTAACTGACGGCCCAAATTATGCCTGCCAGATTGATGCTATAAATCAACAAATGCACTATCTTTCAACCAATAATGTTGTTGGAACGGATTACCAACTAACTCCGTTCTCGTTGACCAACTGGCCAACTATCCATTGATTTGCCGAACTGAAACAATCAAAGTCCAAATGAACAAAATGAAAACGAATCTTAAATATGTCGTCGTTGCATGCTGTCTTTTTAGTGCGACTTTTCAGCTTTATTCACAAGGCTATATTATTGCAAATGGCGTTACCAATGTTGGCTTTAATGGCATCGGCTACGAAATCACTGTAATACAAAATCCAACTAACGAAGATTATACCGGCTTTTCACTTGATCCGACCGGCAAAACGCCACCAACCGTTTATACGAACACATATCAATTTAACCCGTTCCTTGATGAGCAAGTTCGGACTTTTTTGGTTTCGTCAAATGATTCTATTAGCTTGCAACCTATTATGTCGGGGGCTTACACAGAGTTGCTATATCCAAATACTTACGTTTTTACTAATGCAGTTCCATTTTATTTGGGATTTTACACGGGCTACACACCAAGCGGTGGAATTTACAGCAATCCAGTTTTCGGCTGGGGAGAGTTTGTGAATAATCAAGGAGCAATTGAAATGCTCAATAGTGCATTGGAAATTCAAGGCGGCGGAATCTACGCCGGAACACAAAACATCATTCCTGTTCCCGAGCCAAGCGAATTTGCCTTGCTTGGATTGGGCGGGTTGTTTTTCGGCTTTCGTCGTTGGCGGTGCAATTTTCTCCGCTGGTTCAATATCCGGTGGATGTGACGAAAGATTTGCTGCTGATTTATAACACGAATTCGGCGGACAGTTCCAACCTGTGCGCTTATTACCTGGCGCATCGGCCAATGGTGGCCAACGCCAATGTCTTGGGTGTTGCCTGCGACGTGGGCGAGATGACGACTTCAACTAATTATGATAACCAAATTGCAACGCCGGTATCCAACTGGCTTGCAAACAATCCAACGAAACATCCCGGGTACATTATTTTGTTCTTTGATATACCGACTCGCCTTCAAAGCTATCCAAGCGGTTACGGGAGCGTTAGCTACAACCTACAAACTTCTATTTCAGGCATTCCACCATTTGTAAATAACATCAATGCTAACAATTTGGCTGATTGTGAAGCCTATGTGGACAAGGTCGCCTACACGGGCACAAATTACTCGCCGGGCAATCTCATTATCAGCGCAAGTGCCGGAGGATATGGAAATACGAATTATTATTTTGATGACACAGAATCCGGATATGGTGGCGATCCTATAGGCATGGCCGCAGAGCAAGCTGTAATTCAAGACGGAGTTTCATCAAACTCGGTAGTCTATACAAACGCAAACCCTGATTGCGGATCTTTGGCTTGTCATATCACCGCCGGCACGAACGTCGCTGGTTATTTGTGTTGGGGAGTGCATAGTTCTTTAGGCGGCAATTATGCAGTCAACGGGACTGTTCAATGGTCTGGTAATAGCGACTGGTGGATTATCGAGACAATTGAATCATTTAATGGCATTCGCGGCGGTTACGGCCAAGGTAATTTTACCCAATGGTTTGCGAGTAATGCTTTCGGTCGGACAAATTATTCCAATACACCTGTGGGTGCAGTCACACACACAGAAGAGCCATCCTTGCCAGGAGTAGAGAATAGTGCAGTTTACTTTGGACTTTGGGAAAGCAAAAAGAACTTCGCCATTTGTGCATGGAATGCCCGCAAAACCCGTTATTTCCAAGCAATTGGTGACCCACTAGTAACTAAATGAAAGGAACAATACCCATGAAAGCTATTAAAAATGGAATTCTGATTATCCTGATTTTAATCTTAAGAGAAAATGGAGTAGCACAAGGATGAGGTGGACCCCAAAAATTGGACCACCGGTTAAGATGGACTTTTGCCGGTCTGCTGGAGAAAAGAAAGCAGACTATGAAAGCAAAACGGAAACGGCATAGTGCGGCCTTCAAGGCCAAAGTGGGATTCGAAGCCCTGGTGGGGCTGAAGACGGTCTCGCAACTGGCGAGAGAGTATGCGGTGCATCCGACGCAGGTGACGCAATGGCGGGCGACGATTCGGGATCACCTGCCCGAATTGTTTGAGCCCGGGCAACCGGGGACGGAGGACCAGGAGCAGTTGATTGCGCAATTGCATCAGAAGATCGGTCAACTGACGGTGGACCTGGACTGGCTTAAAAAAAAGTCCAAGCAACTGGGGTTGTAACATGCCTGCGAGAACTGATCGGCCCCGATCCGCAAGTCAGCGTGCGGCATCAGTGCGAGCTGCTGGAGGTGTGCCGCGGCAGTTACTATTACCAGTGCGCTCCGGAGACGGAGGAGAACCTGGCGCTGATGCGGCGGTTGGACCAGATGCATTTGGAGCATCCGGTTTATGGCAGCCGCAAGCTGACGGTGTTGTTGCGCCGGGAAGGACTGGCCATCAATCGCAAGCGGGTGGTGCGGCTGCTGCGGTTGATGGGGATCGAGGCGATCTACGCCAAGCCCAAGACGAGCCAGCCGGCGCCGGGACATCAGATTTATCCGTATCTGTTGCGGGATTTGGAAGTGACGGGACCGGATCAGGTTTGGTGTTCGGACATTACGTATGTGCCTATGGCGAGGGGGTTTATGTATTTGGTGGCGGTGATGGACTGGTGGAGTCGTTATGTGTTGGGCTGGCGATTGAGCAACACGCTGGAAGCGGCCTTTTGTGTGGACGCCTGGGAGGCGGCGCTGCGGGCGGGACGGCAGGCGCCGCTGATTTCCAACACCGATCAAGGCTCGCAGTTCACCTCGCCGATGTTTATCGACGCGGTGGAATCGGCGGGGGTGGAGGTGAGCATGGACGGTCGGGGGCGCTGGATCGACAACCGGTTTATCGAACGGCTGTGGCGGAGCGCCAAATATGAGGACATCTATTTGCAGGATTACGGCGACGGGCTGTCCGCCGGACGGGGGTTGGGCCGGTGGTTTGACGGCTACAACCAGGAGCGGCCGCACCAGGCGCTGGGTTATGCCACGCCGGCGGAAGTGTACATTGATCCCGGCGCTCACGGAGCTCAACCGGCGACATGGGAAGCGATGCAACCCCAAAACGACCCGGTCGCACAGAAAGACTTGAAATCAGACCGCCTGCGGCGGTAAGTATTGGAACCCTAAGAAAAGGGAGAGGGAGGACGGGCAGTGCCCTGCACGGCTCGTTCTCTCTTTTCCAAAGGGGTTTAAAGCGCGGAGTGAACGACAGACAAACAAAAATAACGATGACAGCAGACCGGGAGAGTCCATCTTATTTTCTGCGCTCCGTGGTCTAAAGGATGGGGTCCACCTCAGGATTCGCAAACCTCGATTTTGAATCCGCAAATGTTTCCGGGTATTCTTCCCCCGGAAGCATTCTGGCTAGTAACGCTATACCGGGCTGGACGGCATACATAAGTGGCGTGCCACAGAGCACCATTCTCTATAATGATGAAACTCTTGGCGAAGCGGCTATTTCATTACAGGGAACAAATGGAATTTTCCAACCCATCCAAGGGCGGTATTTTGTGCTGCTTCAGGCTACATTTTTCGCACCAGACACGAATACTGCTGCGATAGGTCAAACAGGAGTAATTCCCACAGGGACTCAATCGTTGATATTCTGGGGAAACACTGCTGCAAGCGGTGTGGCAAGTAATATGCAGGTCACTTTCAACGGTTCAGCTATTCCTTATTTTGCTGTTGGTACTGGTTCTGACTACACAATTTATGGTGCAAATATTTCGGGATTTGCCGGGGATACAGGGCAATTGCTTTTTACAGCCTTCAATAATACATATGCAGAAATTGACAACATCCAATTTTCATCTTCGCCCATCCCCGAACCAAGCACGTTAAGCTTATCTGCTTTGGGCGGTTTGTTCCTCGCTTGGAGGCGTTGGCGAAAATCTTCTTAATGCCGCCTGGCTGCTGAAATAAACCGGAGTTCGGGCTGAACAAATATTCAAGCTTTGACTTGCCGTTTGACGCAAACCGGACGATGCTTGGGACAGGCATGAACTGCATCGTCACGGCTGGACCAACTTATGAGCCGCTGGATGACGTGCGGCGGCTGACGAATTTTTCGACCGGCCGTCTGGGCACGGAACTGGCCAATTTTCTGGCGGCGCGCGGTCACAAGGTGATTCTGCTCATCGGCGTCATGTCCACCTATTACGGTGAATACGGTGAACGGCTCATGCAGCGGGTGGAGACGTTTACCACCACGACGGATCTGCGCGGCAAACTGAAGGCGTTGTCCTCCGAAAGACCGGACGCGATCTTTCACGCAGCGGCAGTCAGTGATTTCACTTTCGGGAAAATTCTCGCGCCCAACGAATCGGGCAAACTGGCCGAAATCAAGGCGGCCAAAATTCCCACCCGCGCGGGCAAATTGCTTGTCGAACTGGTGCCGTCACCAAAAATCATCGCCGA
The DNA here is from genome assembly GCA_963789055.1 of uncultured Verrucomicrobiae bacterium. GTDB lineage: Bacteria > Verrucomicrobiota > Verrucomicrobiia > Limisphaerales > UBA11358 > UBA11358. The sequence goes on from CAWBJE010000001.1 coordinate 564,393, forward strand.
ACTGCGCGGCTGGTTTCCCCGGACGCGCATCGTGGGCTGGAAGTTTGAAGGGGACGGCAAACGCGCCGACGCCATCAGCGCCGCCAAAGGGCAAATCGCCGAATGTACAACCGATTTGTGTGTGACGAACGGTCCGGCTTACGGCGACGGCTTTGGCCTGGTGGCGCGGGACGGCCGGGTGACGCATCTGGGAAGCGCGCCGTTGTTGTTTGAAGCACTGGACAAATTTGTGTCGCTACCAGGCGCTCCCGCCGCTGCCGGCCCGGCTCCCAAAAAGCGCCGCGCCGCTTGAATTCATTACCGGGTGGCGAGAGGGGCATCGCCGCCTCCGTTTTCACGCCTCGAAATCCTTCAACTGGCGCAATCCAAATTTCAAAGGCAGCCAGCCGATGCCAACCGACAGCAGCACAAAGCCGATGATGCCTTCCGCCGCCCAGCTTTCGCGCGAGTGAACGCCGGCCGCGCTGAAAAACAGCAACAGCACGGAGGCCAGGATGTAGAATGAACTCAGCACGAAGCAAAGTGTGCCGCCAAAGCCGCTGACGATTTTGTTCGGGTTGGCCTCCTTCAAGTTTGGATAAAGAACGCCCAGTCCGATGGCGAGACCGTTGAGCGCGAAGGTCATCACGATTATCACCGCGCCGAAAAAGGTCACGCGGACCCAATTCATTTTGAGCAGATAACAGGACAGCGTAATGAGGCCGGCAGTGACGAACAGCGACGAGATGCTGGCCAGCCAGAACTTGGTTTTGACGGCGCGCGCCATGCCCATCGGCGCCATGCCGATGAGCCACAACCGCTGGCCTTCGAGCGAAAATTGCGGGAACACAAACCGCGTGGTCACCGAGGCCAGATTCAAGGAGCAGACGCCGAGATTCAGAAAAGCGACCAGGTTGACCCAGAACGGACTGGTTAACTGGTGCGTGAAGTTGCGCAGGTTGATGACATAAACCCCCAGCAGGCCGAACAACATCACCGACTGGCCCCATTGGGTGGTGTCGCGCCAGAACATCCGCAAGTCTTTGACGGCCAGCGCACGGGCGTCGCGATCGAACCAGAAGAACAGCATAGTAATCTTTTCCAACCAACTGGCGGAGGGCCGACGATTCCGCCTGGTGCGGAGCCAATGCCGCCGGCTGCCACCCCGGCTCTGCACCGCCGAGGCTGTTTGGTAGAACACGTTGCCGAACCGGGTGAACGCAATGCCGCCGAAAAACAGCGTGTAGCTCAGCAGCACCAGCGTGAAAAATGCCGCGCCGCGCAGAATGCCCTCGGCCCATTGCAGGACGGACGACGACAGCCAGAAGCTGGGCAGAAACGGAAACATGGTGAATCGCGTTTTGGCGAGGAGCAGATCCAGCGCTTCGAGAGTGCGCCGGTCGAGCAAGGCGTCGTCCACGGGTTGAACCTTCCACCAGAACGCCGCCACCGCCAGCAAAATAACGGCGGTGCCAATCATAGCGATTTGAAAGCTGCGCCGGTCCAGAAATTTTCCCACCCAGATGGCCAGCACCGCGCCCAGGACACCCGGCAGCACGATGAACAGACCGATAAGCACCAGCGTCACCAGATAGAAATGCCAATGCACGCCACGCAACAGGCCAAAGGCCGCGAGCAACGGCGCAATCAAGAAAACAAACGCCCACGACGCCAGCACCGTGGACTCGATGAATTTCCAGCGGAAGATGGTCTGGGTTGGGACCGGCAGCGACAGCAGAAACGCCGTTTCCCGGTTCCGGAACAAATTGGTGTAGCCGATGACGAGATTACTCAACAACAGCAGGGCGAACAAAAAGGCGAACAACACATACATCAGCCGTTCCGTCAGCACCGCGCCCAGCCCCGGAAACTTCGCGATGAATCTCATTCCGTGATAAAACAGACCGAACGAAATGAAAAGATAACCGGCCATGAACAATCCGATAGTGCCGGTCAACAGCCGCGATTGTTCGCGTACCGACAAAAGCCGCCGCCAGCTTTGGAGCGCGTTGACGCGCACCAGCAACCACAGCGGCGCACGCGCAAATTTGGGCGGTTGAATACGTTCCGGCATCGCGAAAAAGTAGCTGCAATTGGTTGTTTGTGCAACGCCACCATGAACAGGTCGCACCGCCTTCACGTACACCTTTCCCGTTGAAGCGGCAGCAAACGGTTTGTATCGTGCGGGTGATGCCGCCGCCGGAAAACAAACCTTCGCCGCTCGAAATGCCAGCCTGCCGGGGCGAAGCAACGCCTGCGTTGCGAAGACCGGTCACTTCACTTTGGGGTGTCGGGGGCGAACGCGCGGTGCAACTGGCGCGACTGGATATCCATACCATCGCGGATTTGCTGTTGCACCGGCCGCGGCGATACGAAGACCGCCGGCATTTCCGTTCCATCGCCGAAATGAGTCGCGACGAACCGGCCACCGTCCGCGGCACCGTGGTCGCCTGCGGCTTGAAACGTTTCCGCAAAGGCAACAAATCGGTTTTTGAAATCATTCTCGACGATGGCACGGGGCGGTTGCATTGCCGGTGGTGGAACCTGCCATTCATGGAGAAATATTTTGCGGTGGGCGACGAGGTATTTGTTTATGGCAAACTGGTGGAGACCAAGCCGCGCACAGTGGACCATCCGGAGACCGAAGTCATCGAGGGTGGTGAGGAAAGTTTCATCCACATCAACCGCATTGCGCCGGTGTATCCGCTCACCGAAGGGTTGCCGCAACGCTGGCTGCGCGGATTGATCTGGCGCACGCTGGAGCGATTTGAACAGAAAATTGTTGAGCCGTGGACGACACAACAGGTAGGGCGCGGTGTCCCAACCGCGCCGTTGAATGAATTAAGAGTGCGGCGCGCTGGGGACAGCGCGCCCTACCAACATTTCCCAACCCGCGCCGACGCCATCCACATGATTCATTTTCCAGAGGAATTGTCCGATGTGGAAATCGCGCGGCAGCGGCTGGCGCTGGATGAATTTGTCGAATTGCAGGTGCAAATCCAGTCGCGCCGGAAAAAATTCGAGGCGAATGCGAAGGCTTTGCCGTGCGGCGGCAATAACCGATTGATGAAACCGTTTCTGGCACGGCTCGGCTTCAAGCTGACCGAAGCGCAAACGAAGGTGCTGCGCGAAATTAGGGCAGACCTGAGGGGCATGCACCCGATGCGCAGGTTGCTGCAAGGCGATGTCGGGTCGGGCAAAACCGCCGTGGCCGCCTGCACGGCGTTGATGGCGCTGGAAAGCGGTTTCAACGCGGCGCTCATGGCGCCGACGGAAATTCTGGCGGAGCAGCATTTCCAAAATTTCAGCCGTTGGTTTGAACCGCTCGGTGTTCGCGTTGTATTACAAACCGGAAGTCGCAAAAGCGGCGAGGATGGAGTATGGAACTCCGATAAATCGCGAGCGGGGATGGAAGATAGAAATCGCGGTCGTTCCGCCATCCGCCATCCGCCATCTGTCATCTTCGTTGGAACGCACGCCCTGCTCACGTCGGGTTTCGATTTGCCCGGCCTCGGCCTGGTGATTATTGACGAGCAGCACAAGTTCGGCGTGGCGCAACGCGAACAGCTCGTGCGCAAAGGCCGTTATCCGCATCTGCTGGTGATGACGGCCACGCCGATCCCGCGCACGCTCGGCCTGACACTTTACGGCGACCTCGATGTTTCGGTGATCGACGAACTGCCATCCGGCCGCGGTCAGATCAAGACCTTCGTCCGGCCGGCGGATAAATTGCCGAAAGTGTGGGAATTCATCCGGGAAAAACTCGCCGCCGGGCGGCAGGCTTATGTGGTTTATCCCCGGGTTGAGGAATCGGGCGCGAAAGGATTCAAGGCCGTGACGAGTGAATTTGAAAATTTGCGGAAGCTGCTGGCGCCATTTCGCGTGGGGCTGTTGCACGGACGATTGAAAAGCCGTGAAAAGGACGGGGTGATGACGGAATTTCGCGGCGGGCGGGTGAACGCGCTGCTGGCAACGTCGCTCGTTGAGGTGGGCATAGATGTGCCGAACGCGACGGTGATGCTCGTGGAAAATGCCGAGGCGTTCGGGCTGGCGCAGTTGCATCAGTTGCGCGGGCGTATCGGCAGCGGCGCGCACGTGTCTTATTGCATTCTGGTTTCCGACGCGAAAACCGCGGAGGCGAACGAACGTCTGAATATGCTGGCGGAAACGAACGATGGTTTTCGCATCGCCGAGGCGGATTTGAAACTACGCGGTCCGGGCGAGTTGCTGGGCCGGGAACAGAGTGGCGTGCCGAAATTCCGTTTTGGCAATCTGGCGGAAGACTTCGACCTGATCCGGCAGGCGCGGGACTTGGCCAAGCGAGTCATAGACACCTCTCCGGGCGCGAAAATAATCTGAAATTTCCACTTGCCGGCAGTGTGAGATTAGAAGAAGTTAGTTGGGTATGAAGAAAACGTTAACATTGATGGCAGTATTGGGATTGGTTTATGCGGCACTGTTAACCGGTTGCCAAAAGCAGGCTGAGAAGGGCACGAGTACGACTCCGGCCATGCCGTCCACCAACGCGCCCGCAGCGCCGTCCACCAACGCGCCTTCGCAATAGCGTTGCGTTGTGTGAATTGAAGGAGGTCGCACTACGCATTTCTCGTGGGAATGCGCGCGCCAGTGGTATGATTTTGTACCGCGCAATTGGCCTTTGGATTTTTCATGGCTTGGAGTAGATTGCCGGCATGAAAACAATCTTCCTGATGTTGATTGCCGCCGGGCTGGTTCTGACCGGTTGCGGCAAAAACAGCAAATACGGCACGGTCCAGGACACCAAAAAGGCGATGGATTACGGGAACACGCTGGTCAATTCGAAAAAGACGGCAGACAAGACGATCGATGTTTCATTTCTTAACCAGGCCGTCCAGCTCTTCAATACGCAGGAGGGGCGTTATCCGAAAACGCTTGAGGAACTGGTCCCGAATTACGTCGCCAAAATCCCGCCCGTGCCCATCGGTTACAAAATTGAATACGATGCGACCAAGGGCGAGGTGAAAGTGGTGCCGCAGTAAAATTTCAGAATGACAGGTAGGTCAGCACCTGCACCTCACGTTTGAAGACGAGTTCGATGTAGTTGTCCCGGAAGTGAACGGAAACGGGCGCGCGGGCCTGGGTATGTTCCCACAGAACGCTCCCATTCTTCGGATCGATGCGCGCCACACGAAAATACGGGGGTTTTTGCAGGCCGCTTCTAATCCCGTTCATGACGTTCATGGTCGGTGGGATTGGGATCATACGACCTGGACGGTGTAGATATATTTCCCCGACAGGTGGCAAATAAAGCCACCCGGCTTGACGCTCCACAAGGTCTTGCCGGTCCGGGGATCAATTTTGAGCAGAACGGCGGCGATGGATTTGTTTACGTCAATCTGACGGGCATACTTGATGTCGTCCGGGTTGCCGGTAGTGGTGTTGACATACAACATTCCCTGGTCGTCGAAAAACAAGCCGACGACGCCGACGGAGGGCAACCGCCAGCGCACGTTGCCGGTGGCCAGATCGAAGGCGCTCAAAACCGCCTGGTCAAAAACATAAACCACGCCGCCGTGTTCGACACACGGGCCGGCGCCGAACGATAATTCGTCTTCGCCGAGTTCAGGATTTCCGGGAGGAAGGGGATAAGTGAACGTGGCTTGCCAAAGTTTTTTGTTCGACTTGTCAAAGACAATGATCATTCTGCCCCCGGCGAGAACATTCACGGTTTCCAGCGGAAATAATTGCGGGGGCCCGGTCACTTCACCGGTCCAGTCGGGCGTATCCGTTGAATCCGGCCGGTGGAGAGTGACTTGATAACGGCTTTGGTCTTCCGAAACCGTGCCGCCGCCGCTGTTCGCGCTGCATTTCGTTCAGCATTTCATTGGCAACGTCCGCCGTCTTGTCGGCCGTCAGATTGCCGTTCGAGCACGGATTTTTCCGGCGCCGCTTTCATCGCGTCGCGCGTGACGATGTGGCGTTCGAGCAGGCGAACATCCATCTGCAGATAATCATTCCGGCCGGCGACGAGCTCGAACGGGGGCGCCTTTATTGCCGGTTTCGGGGCGTTCTTCGGTCCGGTCTGGGCCGGGTTGGTTGTCCTCGAAGTTCCGCCATGATTTGTTGCTGGTGAATTTCGTTGGCCACCAACGCCGGCAACGCAATCCGGCCGGGCAGATTCGCATTCTGCGCCTGCTCCGCAAGTTTCTCCGCCTCGGTGGGCTGGTTGTTGACGGCAACCGGGGCGGAACCGCCTGATCCTTTTTTTGCGGCGACCGCGGTGGCAGCGGCGACCGCGCCGGGATTGGGAAATTCTTCCGTATGTTCGTCGCCGTTGGCGAGGTTGACGTGCATGATGAATTCTGTGCCCCGCTCGTTTTTTGTACCCGGCTGAGTCCCGGCACCAGCAACTCGTCCTTCCGCAAGAAAGCTTCGCCGTGATATTTCGGCAGAGGCACTTCCCGCACCACCTTGCCGCTGGCCCAATCGTAATGCGTTGCCCGGTTTGTACCCACCACCCAGATGTTCTCATCGGAAACCTCCAGCGACAATTCGTGTTGGAGTTCGATTTTTGCAGCCCGTTCGAGCGCGCCCGGAGCGGGCGTGCCGTACGGGCCCGACAGGCCCAAACGATCGAGCGAATCTCTTACCGATTTGACGAGGTCGTCGATCTGCTCCTTGGTGATCAATTCCAGCGACCAGACCGGTTTTTTCGTTTTCAAGTCGTAACGCGCCAGAGTGCCGCCGTGCAGGAAAACGAGCTGGTCTTTGCCGACGAGCCGCGCGTCTCCCGCATAGGCGCGGTCGGTGTCGTCAAAACGCACGGAAAAGTAAGTGCGCGGCACCGAACTGAACCACAGGAATAAAATCCATAGCACCATCGCCACGGCCGCGACGGCGCCCACGGACCCCAAAATCCACCAGGTCTTTCGCCAGAACCGCGCCTCGACGCGGAACTTTTGCCCGGCATAAACGGGCGCGGCAATTCCCTGCAATTCCGCCTTGTTCTTGCAAAGCGGCGAGCAGAAATAGCCGAACAACTCCATGCATTGCGGACAGATTGGATTTCCGCAAACAACGCATTGCCCGGTGGCCAGTGTGGTACGGTGCCTCGGACAATACCGGGGAGTGGATGCCTCGGTCGGCGGTTCCGCTGGCGGCGCCGGGTGCGAAATTTTCAGTTGCGGAGCAGCCGGCGGCGGGGTCGCGGCGTCGGGGAATTGCTCCGCGATCTCGTTTCGAATCAGGTCGTTGACAAAATCCGATGAATCCAGACCGCAGTTCGGGCAGACAAAGCGGACCGGCTCCTGTGCCATTTCCGGGGTGACATCAAAGTCATACTTCGCGCCGCAGGAACATTGGATTTTCATGGGCGTCTAGGGTTTCGGGTTCAGCAGCACGATCCCCGGCGCGGCGGGGAGCGAAAACGTCAGTCGCGGCGGGCTGGATTGCACGTCGCCGTCGCAAAAAAGAAAATTGCCGCCGTATTTGTAATGGTTGTTGCCGGGCGGTTCTCCGTTCGCGGAAAAAGCAAATTCTCCCGCGGCTTTCGGTTTCGTGTTCACCTGCCGGTCGGACATCAGGACATTTCGCGGGGGGTCGAGCCGGCGGCCCATGTAATACGCGTAGCTGATGTGATGTTTGACGAGTGGTTCGCCGGAGGGGATTTCCGGGTCCCGTCCGCCGGGGCAGATAAAAATGGACGTGTCGGCCGTATAACGCGGCACGAGTTCATCCAGCACCGGCTCGGAAGTCATGGCGTTGGTTTTTTGCGGCAACCGGCCGCCGAAGTCGTTGGCATAAATCTGCATGGCCAGATAAATTTTCTGCAGATTGTCCGCGCAGAGTTTTTTTTGCGAACGCTGGTGGCTGGCGGAACCGAAACCAAAAAGCATCAACGTCATGATGATCATCAGCGCCAGCACAATAAACAGCTCCAGCAACGAGAAACCGGCAGTCACACGACCAGGAGGTGGAACAGGTTTCATACCTGACTTTTAGTCCAACCCGGGGCGCCTGACAAGCAAACCCGCCGGCGCCGCGCGCCGCCGGCAACACCGAACGGCACGACCGGACCGGCTGACGGTTGATTTTTGTCTCGCCAAAGCTTCTCGCGACGGGCAAACAATTCGTTTTATTCGAGCCAATCATGGAACAAATCGTCATTTTGGATTTCGGGTCGCAATATACCCAGGTCATCGCCCGGCGCATCCGCGAGTGCAACGTGTATTCGGTCATTCTGCGCTACGACACGCCGGCGGCGGAAATTGCCGCGCTGAAACCGAAAGGCATCATTCTGTCCGGCGGACCGTCCAGCGTGTATGCTCCGAACGCTCCCCTGCCGGACAAAAACATTTTTGCCCTCGGCGTGCCGGTGCTCGGCATCTGCTACGGTGTGCAATTGTTTGCGCAATTTCTGGGCGGCCGGGTCGAGAAAGGCCGTAAACGCGAATACGGCAAGGGCGCGCTCACGGTGAGGGATGCGGCCTGTGCATTGTTTGCCCGGCTCCCGCGAAAGTTGCAGGTCTGGAATTCACACGGCGACAAACTCACGAAACTGCCGCGCGATTTCAAGCCGGTCGCCGTTACGGAAAACTCCGAATACGCCGCGATTGAGAACCGCGCGCGAAAATTCTTCGGGTTGCAATTCCATCCGGAGGTCGTTCATACGCCCCGCGGCAAGGAAATCATTTCCAACTTCGTCCATGGCGTTTGCCACTGCGGCCGGAAGTGGACAATGCGAAATTACATCGAACAGGCGGTGACGGAAATCCGGCGGCAGGTCGGCCGGGAGCGGGTGATTCTGGGGTTGAGCGGCGGAGTGGATTCGAGCGTAGCCGCCGCGTTGCTGCGCCGGGCCATCGGCGACCAGCTCACCTGCATTTTCGTCAACAACGGCGTGCTGCGCGGCCGCGAAGCCGAGGTGGTGCGCGAAGTCTTTGGCCGTCACTTCAAAATCCGGTTGCAGTACGAGAATGCCTCGCAACTGTTCCTGCGCCGGCTCAAGGGGGTGACCCAACCGGAGCGCAAACGCAAAATCATCGGTAAAACGTTCATCCAGGTCTTCCAGGCGGCAACGAAACGCGCCGGCCGGGCCAAATTCCTTGCGCAAGGCACGCTGTATCCCGATGTGATCGAATCCGTACCCATTGCCGGCAACCCGGCCGCGATGATCAAGAGCCACCACAATGTTGGCGGACTGCCTCGCAAAATGAAATTTCAACTGGTCGAGCCGCTGAAATGCCTGTTCAAGGACGAGGTCCGCCAGCTCGGACTCGAACTGGGCTTGCCGAAGGAAATTGTTTTGCGCCAGCCGTTTCCGGGACCGGGACTGGCGGTGCGTATCCTCGGCGAAGTGACGCCCGAGCGACTGCGGATTTTGCGCAACGCCGACACCATCGTGGTAAACGAAATGAAGCTCAGCGGGTGGTATTACAAAATCTGGCAGAGCTTTGCCGTGTTGCTGCCGGTGCGCAGCGTCGGCGTGATGGGCGACGAGCGCACCTACGATTACACCATTGCCATCCGGGCGGTGGAATCGCAGGACGGCATGACGGCGGACTGGGTGAAACTGCCCGCCGAATTGCTGGAGAAACTGGCCAGCCGCATCATCAACGAGGTCAAGGGCGTGAATCGTTGCGTCTTTGACATCACCAGCAAACCGCCGGGGACGATTGAGTGGGAATAGGACGGCGCGATTTTTTGCTGTGCTTGAAATCCCGCCCGTGGTATCGCCGGAAACCGCTGTTAAAGTCAGCATTGTTTCGGATGTGAGAAAGTCACAAAAATCTCAATAAAATCAACGGAAACTAAGCCTTTGACTCGGTGTTTATTGGTAGTATCATAGAAATGGCAGTTGAATTGCCATGCAACAGGTAGAATTTATGAAACCACTGGAAACAGAATTACAATTTTTTGCTGACAATAAGGCAAAATGGTTGCCTTTTCACGCTGGCAAATTTGTCTTGGTGAAAGACAAGGAATTGTTGGGAGTATTTGACACAACGGATGCGGCATTGGCAGAGGGCGCGAGACGATTTGGGTCTCAATCTTTTTTGGTAAGACAGGTAAACGAGGCTGACGAAAAAATTTACATTCCCGCACTCGCATTGGGGCTGCTCTATGCCAATCCTGCATAGTCAATTTGCAGGCCAGGGCAAAACTCCAGACGGAAAGACCATAATGGTTCCCCCGCCCGCGTGTCTCATGCAGCGCGGGCCATGCGTGCAGGTCTCAATTACATTGGCAGACCAAATTGCCTCTGAGTTGATTAAACGCCAAGAACCCGTTCCATCACCCGTTTCAGGATTGGCATTGATAGACACCGGAGCCATTTCGACCTGCATTGATGAAGAAATAGCCACACAGATGCATCTGCCAATTATTAACGTGGTGAATATGGCCTCGGCGTCTCATGCTTCCAGTAAAGCAAATCAATATCCTGTCAAACTTCAAATCGCCGGCATCCCGATGTTTTTCAATTCAACAGCTACGGGCGCACCTCTTAAAATTCAAGGACTGATAGCTTTGATTGGCCGGGATTTATTACAACATTGCACTCTGATTTATAATGGGTCACTTGGGCAGATTTCACTCTGTATTTAGGTTTAAGATTTCAAATTAAGGCACTACCCGATTTTTTGCTGGTTTGCGGAGCAGCGCGGGTTTAATCTAAGCGCATAGTCAACCTGTTCCAGCTTATGGATATAGTTTTTAATTGCCCTCATTGCGACCAGGAAATGGCCGTGGACAACTCCGGCGCCGGCTCGGAAATCCAGTGCCCATCATGCGGCGAAAAAATTACAATTCCCTCCACGACGGCGGCGGTTCCTGAATCCGCGCCGATGGCGCAGATGGGCACTGGCGCCAGCCACACCATTTCCTCGTCGGCGGCGGCCAAAGTTGAAATGCACCTCAAGGTGCCCGTGCGGGACAAACCCGGCGAGGTGCTCATTGCCAAGCCGAAACTGCCACTGGAAGCGGTGGCGAAGGGTGCCGACAAAAAAGTACGGATTCGGACTATTCGCCGCGTCCAATGCATTGAAGCAGGCCACGACAAATTTGACGAGCGGGTCACGGAATTTTTGAATGAAATTGGCGAAGCCAACCTTATCGGCATTCACCCGGTTGGCTACACCCATTTTGACGTCACCACCCAAAAGATACTGGAAGATTACGGCATCATCGTTATTTACCGGGGATGAATCCACGCGTGCCCGTCTTGACTTGCCGAATTCAGGCCGTTACTGTCGCCACATGAACCGTCCGTTTGGTTTGCTGCTTTTCATCGTTGCGTGCGTGTGGCTGGTTCCGCTTCGCGCGCCTGCACCGCTGTATTATGTCCCGGGTGAAGGCTGGTATTATGAAATGTACGGCGCGAGCACCAGATGGCAGCGCCCCCGCGCCAAGGAACAATTGGACGTGGCGCAGCAGACCTTTGCCAGCGGCGACTACAGCACCACGCTCCATGCGGCCCACCGCATCCTGCGCGTGTGGCCGTTGTCCGACTACGCACCGGAAGCACAATATCTCATTGGCCGCAGCCTCGAGATGACCGGCAAGGATGAAGCGGCGTTCAATGCCTACCAGACCATCATCGAAAAATACCCGCGCAGCAGCCACTACGAAGAAGTGCTTTGGCGGCAGTACGAAATTGCCAATCGCTTCCTCGGCGGCGAATGGTTCCGCCTTTGGGGCATTGTCCCCTATCCCTCGATGGACCAAACGGCGCAACTGTTTGACAAAATCGTCAACAACGGGCCTTACAGCGACGTCGCTCCCCATGCCCAATTGCGCATCGGCGCCGCCCGTGAAAAACAGAAAGATTTCCCGGAGGCGGTCAAAGCCTACGCCACCGCCGCCGACCGTTATTACAACATGACCAACGTTGCCTCCGACGCGCTGTTCCGGGAAGGCGTATCGTACGCCCGGCAGGCGGCAAAGGCCGAATACGACCAAAACACCGCCGTGCAGGCCATCGAGCGGTTTACGGATTTCATCACGCTTTATCCCCAGGACCGGCGGGTATCGCAGGCGGAAAGAGCCATCGCCTGGCTCAAGGCCGAACAAGTGCGCGGCAATTTTGAAATCGCGAAATTCTACGAAAACAGCAAAAAATGGAACGGCGCGGTGGTTTATTACAACGAAGTGCTGCAACTGGATCCCAACTCCCGTTACGCCGCGTCCGCGCGCCAGCGTATCGAGGTCCTCAAGGCGCGCATCCAAACGTCAACCGCCGATTGAAAATGCGCCCGCCGGAAATTTTTATGGTTGCCGCCATGGCGGCGTTGCTCGCCGGTTGCGCCGGCTATCACCTGGGCCCGGTCAATGGGGTGAACGCAAGGGAAAAGTCGGTTGAGATTTTGCCGTTCAACAACCAGACCCTTCAGCCGCGACTCGGCGACGCGGTCACCCGGGCGTTGCGTGAACGGCTGCAAACCGACGGCACTTACCGCCTGGCCACCCACACCCCCGGCGACATCGTCGTCACCGGTGTGATTACCCGCTACAACCGCGAAGGGCTGAGTTATTTGAACAATGACGTCACCACCGCGGAAAATTACCGGGTTGAAGTCACCGCCCACGTGGTCGCGCGCGAGCGCGAATCCGGCAAGGTATTGTTTGAGAAGAACGTGAGCGGGTACACCCTGATCAACGTCGGCACGGATTTGGCGGACTCGGAGCGCCAGTCGTTGCCGTTGCTGGCACAGGATCTGGCGCGAAAAATCACCGAATTGCTGACGGAAGGTTCGTGGTAAAATTGCCGCGCGTCCTGCCGGCAAAGTCGGCAGCCCCTCTTTGTTTTATGCCCGTTTCCACCAACTGGTAAGGCTCTTGGACTTTTGCGCCTGCGGCTGCTGGGCCTGGTTTTGCAACACGAGCAACTGGCTGCGCGCCGCCTCCAGTGCCATGATGAACAATTCATAGCTGAGAAAACGCTCTGCCGGGTTCTTGGCCATGGACTTCACCAGAGCGTCGCTGGTGGGTTGCGAGATTTCCGGCACGACCAGATTCGGTGGCGTCAAGGGCGTCTGTACCTGGGCGGTGATTACTTCCTCCACGGTCGGCGCTTCGAACGGCACATGCCCGGTCATCGCGTGATAAAGCGTGGCCCCGAGGCTGTACATGTCGGACAGAAATGTTTCCGGCTCGCGCTTGATTTTTTCAGGCGCGACATAATAGGGCGTGCCCCAGGTCACGTCTTCCATTTCATGTTCCTGATCGGCTTTGCGGGCGAGACCGAAATCAATCAGTTTGGGTTCATGGTCGGCGTTGAACAAAATATTGCCCGGCTTGATGTCGCGGTGCAGCAGGTCGTACTTGAGCGCCATGTCGAGCGCGGAGGCGATTTTGACGCCGATGTCGAGCATGTCCAGCTCCTGCAACAGGCGCAGTTTCTCGATGCGCGCGTCCAGGCTGCCGTGATCAGCCAGCTCCATCACGAGATATTGCTGACCCTCCCATTCTTCGAAGGAGTAAATGTGAACAATGTTCGTATGGTTGAGCCGGGCGCAGGCGCGCGCTTCACGATAAAAACTTTCCAAGGCGACTTTGTCTTCGAGCAACTCCTTCCGCATCAGCTTCACCGCCACCATGCGCTCCAGCGTCGTATCCCAGGCGCGATAGACTGTTCCCATGCCGCCCGAACCGATGACGCTTCGCAACTCGAATTGCCGGAGCATCATCGGCATCATGATGGGATGCCCGCACTTGGTGCACGGCACCGTCGCCAATGGTGCCAGATCTCCCGGGATAAAGACCTTTGTCTCGCACCACCCGCATGTGACCATCCTTAATTGTTCACTCATGCTTGAAACAATTTAGCACCTCTTCTCCATCCGACAAGCCTTGAGAAAACCGGCTTTTCACAATAAAAACATTTGACAAATAGGCTCCGATGGTGTTTCTTCCTGCCGGTTAAACATGAAAAACACGTTTGCTCCAACACTGAAGCACGCGCAGACCAATGGACGCCTGTCCATTTGGACGCGCGTCCGCCGGCTTTCTGGCATCGTGGAGATGAAGTTCTGATTTAACCAGACAAATTTTTTAAAACCCGCGATTGCCAGTCAATCGCGGGTTTTTCGCTTTTTAACCCAAAACCAAAAGAAAGGAAAAAACATGAACAAATACAAAACATGGGTGCCGGCCAGGTTCGGCCCCGAAACGCGGTTCGAAGTGCTTCCGGCTCCGCCGGCGCCATTTCGCGCCGCGCTGGAAACTGAGTTCGAACGCCTCAAAAACCGTTTGCTCGCGCGGCATCTGGCCGAGGCGCCAACGCCGGAGTTGAACCCTCCACTGCGGCGTGCGGCCAATGACGCGGCGGCACTGGCTTGGGCAACGGTTGTCCCGTTGCTCGTGTTCCCGGTGCTGTTCGAGGAAAAAATCGAGGCCGCCCTCCGCCATGCCGCGCGTCAAGCGTGCATCCGGGAGCGCAGCCGGGAGCTGCTCGCCGTATGAACTCGTCTCGCCATAGCGAAGCGGCGGCGGAACCGCACCAGGTTGAAACCGGAAAGCGGGCCTGCCGCGCCGACTTGTCGCGCCAAAGCATAGCGAAGGCGGAAGCGCGAAGCGCGAAGGCGGGGAGCCGTTGATACGGCCCGACGCTTGTCGGGGCCGCGCCAACGGCTTCTCGCCACGCCTGGTCAAATCCGGTGGGCACCAGATGATGTGTTGTTGGGTTGTTGTAGTGTCGGCGCTGTGCGCCGATTTCGAGCCGCAGGCTCGACGCTACAACCGATCTGGATAAAACCGGCCGTCAATGTGAGTTGGCGGCTTTGGCCGGTGACATTGAATTACGCCGTGCATAACGGCGACTACGGAAGGAGGTGGTCACGGGGACAATCGGGGACGCGGACAATTTGTCTGCGTCCCCGGAAATTTTTCAATTACGATTCCTGAATGCGCCCGACCTGCGATGCGCTTTCCGGTTGGTGTTCAAGCTTCAGCTTGATGCGACACTGTCCGCGTTCGTACGCCGTTGATTTCAAACGAAATACAATCCCATAAATAGTATTTGATAGTTCTCACAAAATAATTTATATATAACTCATATGTAATCCACATAAAATCCATAAAATAGGAGATAAAAATGAGCAATTATATTACACCCGATAAAGTAACTTCCCCTCGGCGAAACTGGCAGTTGATTCGCGTGTTGCAGACCGGGGAACAGCCGGATGCCTATGGGTGCCGCGTCGCAGTCGCAATTGGAACTTGGCGGGACGATGATGATGGCAGAGTGGTGCTCGCAATGCGATGGAACGGCGACGATGATTGGCCCATTGGCAATCCTCAATCGCGTGGACTGCCAACATGGTTCGTAATTCCAGAACGTTTTAACGACGCAGTAATTGACACCTTGTCGAAGGTCTTGTCGAAAGATGACCAAATTCTCGTGCGGAGCCTTCTTAAAGCTCCGAAAAAGTAATGTCCGTGTAACCCCTTTGACCAATGAATACCAACTCCTCGCCGATATTTAGCGTCGGCCAGAAAGTCATTTGCATTAACGATGCCTTTCCGGCAAGAATTGCTGATTGGTGCGATTCCCTTCCTGTCGCCGGGCATATTTATACAATCCGAGCCATTCAGGTAGGATGGAATCGTATTACAGGATTCTCCAACGTGGGATTTCTGCTTGTTGAAATCGTCAATCCGACATCATCACAAGGCGGTGAGGCTGGATTTCTACAGCAAAGATTTGTTCCGTGGTTCGAAATTTGTTCAGAAACCAAATACAATGACGAAGTCGAACCGGCTCAACTGCAAATCACCTAACTTTGTTCTCATTGCACAAAAACCAGAAACCGACTCAATCCGATGAAAAACTTTTCAGACGTTCCCAAAAGTGATTTCGATGGCTATCCAAAGCCCATTTACAATGATGGCGATACCAAGTTGGAAATATGGAAATTTAATGGTCCCATTGCCGAATACAGCCGATTGACCTTACTGATCGCAAATAAGCTGTTTTCAGAAGGCGAGATCGGAGCAGTTAAGATTAATGGCGATGAGTGTGTATGCCTCAAACCGCCCCGCAAAATGAGCCCTCAAATAAGAGACGCCCTCCAAGATGAGCGATTTGAGGCAGAGGGCGAAGATGACATTGAGCCCACCACCGAATTTTTCATAATACGGCTAGGCGAAGCACTTGCATATGACATAGGGCGTTTATTCGACGAGAACAATGTTGTTTACGATAAAGAGCAATACGCTCAATTCATAAAAGACCGGGGTGCCGAGGAAGATGAATTAAGACAGATTGCTGTGCCACCGCGTTCTGAAGCCCAAGAACACAATTTCGTCAGAATACGTCGTTCAATTTTGGAAATCGCGTCACAGATAGAGAACCCCAATCTGGAAGACTACGATAATGCAGAGGAGATATTGCAGGATTTAAAGCAAAGATTAAGAGAGGTTGAGGAGGAAATTTATGCACTTTCGAATCTTTCAAAGGCGCTGGATGAAGAAGGTGCATACGATCTGGCACAGGAGACCGAAAAAGTTGCGAAGCGGATAAAAAGCAAGTTAGATGAGATCGGCTGCGAAAGCTCCGAAGATTTGTAAAGAGGTCAGATGGAAGCTTTTTGTAGTCTATACAGTCACTTTTCCTCGACGCGCTCAATGCGGGCGCCGAGCTTGCGCAGCTTCGCATCCATTTTTTCGTAGCCGCGGTCCAGATGGTAGATGCGATTGACCTGCGTTGTGCCTTTGGCCGCCAGACCGGCTATCACCAGCGCCGCCGACGCGCGCAAATCACTCGCCATCACCGGCGCGCCGCTCAAAGGCCGTCCGCCTTTGACAATGGCGCTCGGCCCTTCAATCTCGATGTCCGCGCCCAGCCGTGCCAGCTCACTCACGTGCATGAAACGCGACTCAAATATCCGCTCGGTGATGATGCTGATGCCCGGTGCCAGCGTAAGCAGCGACATCATTTGCGCCTGCACGTCGGTTGGAAAACCGGAATACGGCAGCGTGGTCACATCCACCGAATTGAGCCGTCCACGGCGGCGTGCCAGGAGATGAGCACCACGCCGCTCCACCGCCACGCCGGCTTCATGCAATTTGTCAATCACCGCGCGCAGGTGGTCGGCGCGCGCGCCCCGGAGCGTGACTTCGCCATCGGTCGCGGCGGCGGCAATGGCGTAAGTCGCCGCTTCAATCCGGTCGGGAATGACATCGTGTTTCGCGCCGTGCAATTTTTTGACGCCGGTAATCGTGATGGTCGGGCTGCCCGCGCCGGAAATTTTTGCGCCCATCGTGTTCAGGAACTTGGCCAGGTCCACCACTTCCGGCTCGCAGGCGGCGCTTTCGATGACTGTCACACCTTCCGCCAACGCTGCCGCCATCATCACGTTGGCCGTGCCCAGCACCGTCGAACCGGCGCGTCCGCCCAGAAACATCGGCGCGCCGCTGAGTTGTTTCGACGCCGCGCTGACGTAACCGCCGGCAATCGTGATTTTCGCGCCCAGCGATTCAAAGCCTTTCAAATGCAGATTGATGGGGCGCGCGCCGATGATGCAGCCGCCGGGCAGCGACACGCGCGCTTGTTTCAACCGGCCCAGCAGCGGCCCCATGATGCAAATCGAGCCGCGCATCTTGCGGACGAGTTCGTAATCAGCGTAGCCGTGGATTTTTTGAGCGCGGACGGTGAGCGTGCCGCGTGCGAACTTCACCGTCGCGCCGAGCGAGGCGAGAATCTGCGCCATGAAGCGCGTGTCGCTCAAATCCGGCACGCCCCGGATGACGCACGGTTCGCCGGTCAGCAACGCCGCCGCCATGATGGGGAGCGCGGCATTTTTGCTGCCGCTGATGGTCACTTCACCGTGCAACGGCACGCCGCCTTTGATCAAAAAACTTTCCATAGCAGATTAAACCACGGATAAACACCGATGGACACGGATAAAAATCAGAGACAGGAATTGTATAGAAAAGAATCCGTGTTTATCCGTGTTCATCCGTGGTTGAAATTTGTGTTTAGAGCCGCAATCAAAATTCTTTGCCGGTGAGAGTAGTCCTCTTTTACTGCTTCGACAATCCACTTTTCCGCTTCAAAGATTTTCCGGACGGCGTCCGCCTGGCCGTCGCCGAATTCCAGCATGATTTTCCCGTCCGGTTTCAGGAACGGTTTCGCCTCCGCCGCCAGTTTCCGGTAAAAATCCAGTCCGTCGGTGCCGCCGTCCAGCGCCGCGCGCGGATCGAAATCGCGCACTTCCGGCTGGAGCGTGGAAATTTCGGCAGAGGCAATGTAGGGCGGATTGCTGATGATGAGGTCGAAACGTAGGACAGGCGTCCCGCCTGTCTCTAACAGCTTCTTTTCAGATGGAGACAGGCAAGATGCCTGTCCTACATCCTGGAAGGCGGCAAAACCATCGCTTCCCACAAATTCAATCCGTTCCGCGACGTTGTTGCCCACAGCATTTTCCCTAGCCAACGCCAGTGCTTCCGATGAAATGTCTGTCGCCACAATTTTTGCCGATGGGCATTTCGCCGCCAGCGCGATGGCAATGCAGCCGGTACCGGTGCCAAAGTCTAAAGCGATGGGAGCGCCGGCCTCCGGCACGGCGTGCTCTTGTGGTTCGCTACCTTCACGCCGTGCTGGAAGCCGGCGTTCCGATTTTGCTGACATGTCTGCCAGGAATTCCCACCCACATTCCGCTAACAATTCGGTTTCCGGACGCGGGACCAGCGCGTGGCGGTTCACGGCAATTTCCAATCCGCAAAACGAAGTCGAGCCGGTGATATGCTGGAGCGGTTCGCGCTGACCACGGCGTTTGACGAATTCGCGCAAGGTATCCGTCTCCGCTGGTGTGAGTACCCGTTCGAAGTTCAGGTACAATTTCATGCGGGGCAGCTTGAGCAAATGTGCCAGCAACAATTCGGTTTGCAGGCGCGGCGAATCAACGCCCTTTTTGGCGAGGAATTCCGTGCTTTTCTGAATCGCCTCAAGAACGGTCATTTTCCCTCCACACCCTTGAGGTAAGCTAAAATGAGTTCGGGCAGGTCCTTGCTGTAACCACCTTCCAGCAAACTGAACATGGGCACGCCGAGCGCGCGCAACGACTGGCCGAGCCAGTAAAAATCGTCCAACACCAGCACGCCCGGCACCAGCGGGTCGCGCACATAGGCGTCAAATCCGGCGGAGACGGCGACGAGGCCGGGCCGGAATTTTTTCAGGTCATCCAGCCCCCGCTCCAGCGCGGCGCGATAATCCCGGCGCGGCAAGCCCGGTTCAACCGGATAATTGAAACAGTTGTCGCCGACGTTCCCGCTGCCGGTGCCGGGATAAAACGGATACAGGTGAATGGAGAAAAACGCGATGCCGGCTCGATTGACCAAAATTGCCTCCGTACCGTTGCCATGATGGACGTCGAAGTCGAAAACGGCGACACGCCTGGCGCCGGTCGCGGCGGATTCGAGCACGGCGATAGCTATATTATTCAGGTAACAAAAACCCATTGCCTGGTCGCGCGTGGCGTGATGACCGGGCGGTCGCATCAGGCTGAAAACATTTTCGCCCCGGCGCGCGGCGGCCAGCGCATCGAGCGCAGCGGCGACGGAGGCGCGAGCGTAGGTGGCAATGTCATCGTGGTACGGCGTGTCGCCGTCAAAATCCTCGGGTTTGTCCAACCGCGAGAGATGTTTCGGTGAATGGGCACGAAGAATTTGCGTGTCGCTCACCTGGCCCGGTTTGGCCCAATCAATCGCCAATTCGGTCTGGTTACGCAGAAGCTCAAGTGTGCCGAGAATGCGCAACGGACGTTCCGGATGACCCGGAGAGGAATAACCGGCGCAGCGCTCGTCGGTGATAACTTTCACGAGAGGAATTTAACCACGAACCTGTCCTCCGTAGCAACCTTGCGAAGGATGGATGGGTACGAAACTACAATACTATAATAAACAGGATCAACCTGGGAGCGCCGGCGTCCCGCCGGCCTGTTTTACTTTCATTTGCCGGCGAGACGCCAGCGCTCCCAAGGGTGCTTTTCTGCCGGGCGCATCTTGACACTGCCCCCGTTTGGAGTTCCGCCTTCAGGCGGCCAAGGCCAACCACCTCACCGGGCCGCGTAAACGCGGAACTCCAAACCTATTGCCCGTTCGCTTCAGGGGCAGTGCCCAGGGGCGCCCTTTTCTGTCGCCCAAGGCCAATTCGTTTTTGCAATCGTGACGGATTCCGTTAAAGTGCTGGGCAGCAAAGATTAATTTATGTATCGAAAATTACTCACAATCACAGCGGTATTGAGCGTGTTGGCTTTTAAAGCGGGGGCATGGGATTACGAGGGGCATCACGCCATCAATGAACTGGCGCTGGCGTCGTTACCGCCGGATTTCGGCGGATTCAAGCTGACGTCCGCAAGAAAGGGCCGCATTGAGTTTCTCGGCGGCGAACCGGACCGCTGGCGGAACATCGGTGATTTGCCGTTGCGG
This sequence comes from uncultured Verrucomicrobiae bacterium, assembly GCA_963789055.1. Lineage (GTDB taxonomy): Bacteria > Verrucomicrobiota > Verrucomicrobiia > Limisphaerales > UBA11358 > UBA11358. The sequence continues at coordinate 584,778 of CAWBJE010000001.1, forward strand.
AATGTCAACGGGCCGGATCATTACATTGATTTGGAAGAAGTGAAACTTTACGGCCTGACGCCGGAGACGCTGCCGTTGATGCGCTACGATTACGTTGCCGTCATCGCGCGGGAACGCGCGGCGCATCCAGACAGATTTCCGTTCATTGACCCGGCCAAGGACGCTGATCATACGCGCGAGTTGACCGGATTCCTGCCGTGGTCCATCACGGAAAATTACGACAAGTTAAAGTCCTGTTTCAGCTATCTGAAAACGTTTCAGAAATACGGCGGCACGCCGGAAGAAATCGCCAATGCCCAGGCCAACATTATCTATGTCATGGGCGTGATGGGGCATTACGTCGGCGACGCCACGCAACCGCTGCACACGACGATGCATTTCAACGGCTGGGTGGGCGACAATCCGCACGGGTACACCACCAACCGTACCTTTCACCCGTGGATTGACGGCGGATATTTCATTCAGACGGGCGGGATAGATGTAAAAAAACTGGTCGGGAAAATTCATCCCGCCGAGCGCATCAAGAATGCAGACCAGCCGGACGGCGTGTTCCGAGCGGCGGTGAATTACATTGTTGACCAAAACAAACTGGTTGAACCGCTTTATAAATTGGAAAAGGAGGGCAAACTTACCGGCGAAGGCGAAAAGGGGTTGGAAGGCCGCGCCTTCCTCGATGGCCAGTTGGTGAAGGCCGGTCAGATGCTGGGCGACATCTGGTACACCGCCTGGCTCGAAGCCCCGGATGACCAATACCTTCAAAAACAATTGCAGGGGCGCAGCACAGCAAATTCAGCGGCCGGAAAATGAGGCATCGGCAGAGTTAGTTTGTCAGCGGGCCGGAAGCGACTGCGGCCACTCCCGGCTCATGATTCAGCGGTCAGCCCGGGCAATCCATGCGGCTTTCCCTTCCGGTCATTTGGGCGAGGTTTTCGGCTGCGGTGCTCCCTTGGATGGTGTTTTGGTAACAATATTTGTCAGCGCGGCAGACCATTGATCCATCGAATTTACTTCGGAGATAGGCATCCACCCATCAATTTCGAGGGACGTGGTGTTCGTGCCAACAACCATCGGCAATTGGGTTGCCGTGAAGCTCCAAACCGTGCCGGTTGCCGTGTCGAGGCGAAAGAGCCGCGGTTCGGTCACGGTTCCGGTGGGCGTCGTTTTTACAATTGTGGCGGCCAGTAGCTGGTAACGGCCGGCGTTGGGTTGGCTGGAAATTGGCGCGTTCGTCGTGTCCTGGGAAAGCGCACAGACAGTAGTAAGCAGGAGGAAAACAATGATTTTCATTCGTGTGTTTTACGGCGGCCAGGCATCCGTTGAAAGAAAAAATTGTTCACAGGCGTTTTACTTTTCGCCGCAACTTGTCGTTTTGAATGGTGAAAGCCGCGGTGGATTTTGATTTTCAGGTGGTGCTCGTGGCGGTGCTGAACCTGGGCGCAACAGTTTCGGGTGCTTTTCGAGTGTCATAGGATCTCATCCAACTTTTCGCGTTGTGGGGCAATGGGAATTATCATATTGATAAGTGATTTGTTGGTGTTGGGCCCGTAGCTCAGTTGGTTAGAGCAAGCGACTCATAATCGCTGGGTCCTCGGTTCAAGTCCGAGCGGGCCCACCACTTTGGTTATGGCTTGGGTTTACATGCTACGCGGGTCGTCAGGCCGCTACTACATCGGTTCCACCACAGATTTAAAGCGCCGACTGGAACAGCATCGCCACGGTCACACTTATTCCACCCGGCGTCTGGGACTGACCTTGGAATTGGCAGCCGCATTGGAAGTCGGCACGCTGGCGGAAGCCCGGGAAATGGAGCGGGAAATGAAACGGAAAAAGAATCCGCGACTCGCCTTGTTCCTCCTGGAACAACGCCGGCGGCAACTCAGCGGTTAGAGCAACCCCGAAAGCTTTCGGGGTGGGTCCTCGGTTCAAGTCCGAGCGGGCCCACCAACCCCGAAAACTTTCGGGGTTGCCGCGCCGAAGCGCAGCGAAGGCGGGCCAATGTCAAGCTTCGCTACGGGCTACGGCTCGGCAAGCCAGCCAAGGCTCGCCCGCAGAACGCAAGGACGAAGGCTGCCACGCCGAAGCGGTAAACGCGAAGGCGGGTTTCGGTTATTCCTTACGCAAGGAAGTTCAGTCCGCTTCCGGCTTGGCAATTTCCAAGAAACCGTGCAACTGGCGGATGCGCGTGGGGTGGCGCATTTTGCGGAGCGCCTTGGCTTCGATCTGGCGGATGCGCTCGCGGGTGACGCGGAATTGTTGGCCGACTTCCTCGAGGGTGCGCGCACAACCGTCACCCAGACCAAAACGCAGTTCCAGCACCCTCCGTTCACGCTCGGTCAGGCTGCACAACACGTCGCCGAGTTTGTCCTTGAGCAAGCTGAAACTGGTGATGTCGAGCGGGTTGTCGGCGGTCTTGTCCTCGATGAAATCGCCGAAGTTGGCGTCTTCCGTGTCGCCGACCGGAGATTGCAGGGAGATCGGCTGCTGCGCCATTTTCAAGACGGCGCGCACGCGGTCGACGGGAATTTGGATCTCGTCGGCGATCTCCTCGGGCGTCGGTTCGCGGCCGAAATCCTGCAGCAGGCGTTTCTGGGTGCGCATGAGCTTGTTGATGATTTCGATCATGTGCACCGGGATGCGGATGGTACGCGCCTGGTCAGCGATGCTGCGGGTAATGGCCTGGCGAATCCACCACGTGGCGTAGGTGGAAAATTTGTAGCCGCGGCGATATTCAAATTTCTCGACGGCCTTCATCAGGCCCATGTTGCCTTCCTGGATCAGGTCGAGGAACGACAGGCCGCGGTTGGTGTATTTTTTGGCGATGGAAATGACAAGCCGCAGGTTGGCTTCGACCATTTCGGTTTTGGCCTGGAGCGCCCGGGTGGAAAATTCGCGCAGGAGGTCAAAGGTGGCGAGATAATCCACATGCGGCATGCGGATAAATTCCTCGAGCGCGCGGATTTTTTGCTGTTCAGCCTCGACCAGGTGCCGCTGGGCGCTGGATTCGCGTTGCGCCTCGGCGTCGGCCAGCGCGCGCAGGCTGTATTGCAATTTGTCGTGGATGTTCTCGGCCACGAGCGCCATTTCCTCAATCACCTTATGCTTGCAGCAAAACCGAGGGAACACCCGTTGCAGTTTTTGGTTGAGCCGTTTGAACGCCACCAGCGCGCGTTGCTGTTTTGACTTGTTCTGCGCGTCCCGCCACGCGGTGTATTTTTCATCCACTTCCCGGTCGATTTCCCTCGCCTGGGCGGCCAGGCGCTGCAGCACGCGCAAATGCGCGTTGCGGTTGTCCACCTTCTTGTCGAGGATCACGCGGTCAAACCGTTCCCGCGGCGGTTCGGCCAGGAGTTTTTCCGCCAGCGCGATGTGTTCCTTGCCGGCGAAACCGAGGCTGTAAATGATCTTGCGGACTTCGTTTTCCGCGGCTTCGATGCGTTTGGAAATTTCGACTTCCTGTTCCCGGGTCAGCAGCGCCACTTGTCCCATCTGTTTGAGATACATCCGCACCGGGTCGTCGAGAATGTCCAGCCGGTTGGTGTCTTCCTCTTCGCTCCCCGGGGTTTTGATATGGTCCACCTCCGCCTGGTCCACGATTTCAATATCGAGACTGCGCAGTTTGGCGAAGATCAGATCCAGCTTTTCCGGTTCGATGGCGCTTTCCGGCAGCGCTTCGCTGATATCGGTGTAGGTCAGGCGTCCCTGTTCCTGGGCGAGGCGCACCAGTTCTTTGATTTTTTCCGATAATTCCGCATCGAAATCGGTTGGGGATGAGCCGTTGTGCGAGGGAATAGCTGCGGAACGGAAAGCCTTGTCACCAAACACTACGCCATCGGGCTTTCCTTTTTTCGGGGACGCATCCACCTCGGGTTTCCGAGCCTTCGATTTTGACATACGCGTTCAACACTCCCGGTTCATCGCCGAAAGCAAATAGAATATGGAACGACAAGGCTGACTCGTCAAGCGATGAAACGTTTTATTTGTGTTTACAGTTGAAAAATTGTGGCGGCAGAAGTTCTACACGTCGGAAGCGATGTAAATTTCGCTCTTTTTGAGTTGCTCCAGAATCATTTCCACCGTCCGGTCAATGGCGCCCAGGTTTTCCTGAACGACTCGTTGCGCATTGCGTCCCAACTCGGCGCGGCGGTTTTCATCGGCCAGCAATCCGGCAATGGCAGCTTCCAATTCTTGCGGGTTGCGCACCTGAATGGCGCCCTGCTGCGCGACAAAATTTCGGGTGATGTCAGCGAAGTTTTGCATGTTCGGCCCCAAAACCATCGCCTTGCCCAGCGCGCCCGGCTCGATCGGATTTTGCCCGCCGATGGCCGTGATGCTTTTGCCGACGAATACCACCGTTGCGCTCTGGTAAAAAAACCGCAATTCGCCGGTGGTGTTGACCAGCAGGCAATCCACCTCGCCTTCGCGCAGTTGCGTGTTCGTGATGATTTCGTTGCGGTACATGAATTTCACGCCGCGTTCCTGCAACTGCCGCCCCACGTCCCGGGCGCGTTCGAAATGCCGCGGCACCAGTACGAGAAACAGCTTGGGAAACCGCGCCCGCAGCCGCCGGGCAATCTCCGCCAGCAGAACTTCTTCGCCGGCGTGGGTGCTGCCGCCGATCAATATCGGCGCGTCCGGCGGCACCCCGATTTGCCGCAGCAGGCCCGACACGTCGAGAATGTGGCGTTCTTTCAGTTTGGCCGCATCGAACTTCAAATTGCCCACGATGCGGATGACCTCCGGCCGGCAACCGACATCCCGCAAGCGCTGGGCATCGGATTCATTTTGTGCGCCGACCCCGGTAAACGAGGCGAAGAGCGGCCGAAACAGAAACGCAAATCGTTTGTACCCGCGATACGAGCGGTCGGAGAGCCGGGCATTGGCCAGAAACAAGGGGATGCCGAGGTGCCGGGCGCGCCAGATGAAGTTGGGCCAGATTTCGGCCTCGACCAGCACGATGGCTTGGGGATGGACGACGGCCATTGCGCGGTTGACATATTTCCACCGGTCAATCGGGTAGTAGATTTTGCTGATATGCGTGGGCAACCGGCTGCGCAATTCGGCCATGCCGGTGGTCGTCGTGGTGGACACCACAATTTTGACGTTGGGCACCTGGGGTTCGAGCGCGTGGATGAGTTGGGTGCATAAGTTGACCTCGCCGACACTGACCGCGTGAATCCAGATAACATGCCGGTTGGTGACCACTTGCTTGAGGCCCATGTTGTAATGGCCGAAGCGTTCGCCGAAGCCAGGAATCCAGTTGCCACGCCGCCACATCCGCATGAAATAATACGGTGAGGACAACACGAAAAAAATCGTGAACAGGATGTTATATAATGTGCGCACCTGAAGACCCAATTCCTGACCGTCATACTTTCCCGAAAAAAGCCGCCGGGCGCAAAGAAAATGTTTCAAGCTGCATCCGGCCAAACCGGGACGGCCTGAATTTGCTTGTTCCCCGGCGGCTGATTTGTTCCATTGCCGCCCATGACGCAACCATCCGTCGCGCCGCCGCCTGGTCAAGGGCGGCCCGCTCAACTGCATTGGTCATGGTGGTTCATGTTGGCGGTGCTGGTGGCGGTCGCCGCCGCCCGGCTGCGACTGCAAAATTTTCCCCTCGAACGTGACGAAGGCGAGTACGCCTACGCCGGCCAGCTCATGTTACAGGGCATTCCGCCCTACCAACTCGCTTACAATATGAAATTTCCCGGCACGTATGCCGCTTACGCGGCTATCATGGCCTTGTTCGGTCAGACGCCCGCGGGCATTCATTTTGGTATTTTGTGCCTGACCACACTGACGGCACTGATGCTCTTTTGGCTGGGCAAACAAATGCTCGACCGAACCGCCGGGATGGTTGCCGCCACGTTCTACGCCGTCATGGCGGCAAGTCCGGCCATGCTGGGAATGGCCGGACACGCCACGCATTTTGCCGCGTTCTTCGCCGCTGTCGGCTTGTGCCTGCTGTGGAAGGTGCGGCAGAATTCAGGATGGCTGCTTGTGTTTACCGCGGGCCTGCTGTTCGGTGTTGGTATTTTGATGAAACAGCATGTCGCACTTATTGGTTTGTGGGCGGCAATTGCTTTCACCCTTCAGCAGGTTCGCCAGACCGGGTTATCACCCGCCAAACGGTTCTGGCCGGTGGCGGCGCTTGGCAGCGGGATGCTTTTGCCCTTTGGCGTTTGCTGTTTGATTCTCTGGCACGCGGGAGTTTTTGAAAAATTCTGGTTCTGGACGGTGGATTACGCCCGGCAATACGAATCGGTGGTCCCCCTGGACCAGGCGCCGCGCTTGTTCTGGGAACGACTTTGCCGCCTGGCGGCAGCGGACCCACTCCTGTGGCTGGTCGCCGTCTCCGGTCTGGGTCTGGCCTGGTTCGATGACCGGTTGCAATCGAGCCGGCTCTGGCTCCTGGGATTCTGCCTGATGTCCACCTTGACGGTTGTTCCCGGGTTTTATTTTCGGAAGCATTATTTCCTGCTGGTCTTGCCGGCGGCGGCATTGCTGGCCGGTTGCGCCGTCAGCGGAGCCAGCCGGCTTTGGGGGCTGCGGTCGAACAATTCCCGGCTGGGCGACTGGCCGGTCTGGTGCTATGCGCTCATGGTGGCGGCGACCATCGCGGCCAAAAGTGATGTCTGGTATGTGAAATCGCCGGTGCAAATTGCCCGGTCCATTTATGGCGCCGATCCACTGCCGGAATCAGAGATCGTTGCCAGGTACATTCACGATAACTCGAAGCCGGAGGCGCAGGTGGTTGTGCTCGGCTCGGAACCGGAGATTTATTTTCTGGCGCACCGCCGCTCCGCCACCGGCCATATTTACACCTACGCGCAGATGGAACCGCAGCCGTTTGCTTTGAAAATGCAACAGGAAATGATCAGCGACATCGAAACGCACAAGCCGGAATTTATTGTCTTTGCCGACAACATCATGTCCTGGAACCGCCGCAATGATTCCAACCCCGCCATCTTCAACTGGTGGGACAACTACAAAACCAACTACACGCTCGTAGGCCTGACCGACATCATTTCGCCGACGAACACAATTGTGGCGCTGGGCACAAATTTTGTCGCACACTATCCGGAAGCCCACGGCAGTGCCCTCGAAATTTTCCGACGAAATTAGTCCCATGCCTGCGCCGACAGACAATAATTCCCGAACCCGAACCGAATGGCTGGCCGCCGCGTTGGTCGCGGTCGCGGTTCTCTGGCTGCATTTTCATTTCTGGCAAAATGCCGGCGCGCTCTGGCGCGATGAAGTCAACACCGTCAATCTCGCGCAAAATCCGTCTTTTGCCGCGCTGACGCACGACTCGTTTCCGGTGCTGATGCCGTTGTCAGTGAAAATCTGGTCGGCATTGGGCCGCTCCGATTCATGGTTGCGGTTGCTCGGCATGATTTTCGGCCTGCTCATCCCGCTGGCGTTCTGGCTCGTTGCGCGGGCCGCCCGAAAACCGCCGCTGTTCAGCCTCGTGCTCTTTGGTCTGAATTCGTTGATGATTTGCTACGGCGACTCGCTGCGGGCCTACGGCCTGGGCAGCGCGCTCATCGTCCTGGCACTGGCCGTCCTGTGGTCGTTCCTGAAAAAACCGGACTGGACCCGCGCCGGAATTCTCGCGTTTGTCGCGACGTTGAGCGTTCAGGCGCTGTTTCAGAATGCAATCCTGTTCTTTGCCATCTCCCTCGGCGCGTTTGCCGTTTGCGCCCGGCAAAGGAATTTCCCGGCCGCGTTGAAAATTGTCTGTGCGGGGACCATCGCCGCACTTTCGCTGTTGCCGTATTACCACCATTTTGTCGAACTGCCGCAGTCGGCGGTGGAACTGCGCCGGGGATTCTCGCTGTTTGTCACCAACTTCAATTTCGAGATAGCGACCGGCTTTCCGTTCGGCTTTTACACCACCGTGTGGAAAATACTCGCGGTGCTGGTGGTCGGGCTGGGCTTGCTTTCGCTCTGGCGAAAAAAAACCGGCGGGTTGGACAACCATGCCAACTTGCAACTATTCGCCGGTGTGACGCTGGCAGCGGTCGTCGTTTTGTTTCTCGCCTTCCTCCGCTTCGCCGCCGCCGGGGCGCGTCCCTGGTATTTCATCCCGCCACTGGCTCTGGCGGGGGTGTGTTTTGACCTGGGGATTCCCCTGACGCGCCTGCCCCGACTGGTACGGGTGGCGGTTCTGGCCCTGCTGTTGGGCACCGCGCTCGTCGCCGGGACTTTTGCCTGGACCGACCTGCGCGGGCATTTCACCAACGCCGACCAAATGGCTTTGCGCGTGGGCGCGAAATCATCGCCGGAAGATTTCATCATTGTCACCCCGTGGTTTTGTGGCATCACGTTTGACCGCTATTTCAAGTCGGCTACGCCCTGGCAAACACTGCCGCCGCTGGCCGACCATGCAACGCACCGCTATGATTTGGTCTTGAAACAAATGCAGGACACCAATTGCCTCGAGCCGGTGCTGGAAAAAATTTCAGCCACGTTGCGCGCCGGCCATCGCGTTTGGGTGGTCGGCCTGATGGACATGCCGGCGTCCGACGCAAAAGCGCCGCCCGTTTTGCCGCCGCCGCCGTTGAAGAATTACGGCTGGTCAGACACGCCGTATGTGAGTTCGTGGGCGGCGCATACGGCATATTTTCTGGCGCGGCAAAGCACAAATTTTTCAGCGCTGCCCGATGACGGCGATGGTGCGGCACTCTTTCAGGAAAATCTGCATCTTTTTCTCGCCGAAGGGTGGCGTGCTTCCGGCCCGGCAAATTCCGCGTCACCAACCAATCCACTGCAAAACCCGCATGAACAAGGCCATTGATAACATCAAACCGGTCTGGCTATTCATTGGCTTGCTGGCCGCGGGGCTTGCGGCGCGGTTACTGGTGGCCACTTGCGGCCACAATTACGATACGAATTCCTGGCAGATTGTGGCAAACATCGTGGATCATGGCGGCAACGTTTACGCTGAAACACCCCGATACAACTATGGGCCGGTCTGGTTCAACATCTTGCATGGTTTGAACCTGCTGGCGGGGCACAATCCGGCAATTTTGCGTTATCTGGTGGCTGGCTTTCTCAGCCTGGTTGACGCGGGCATTTATTTCATGTTGTGGCGCCGGTGTGGTAAAATGGTTGCCGGGCTGTTCTTCCTCAATCCGGTTTCCATCATCATCACCGGCTATCACAGCCAGTTTGACAATCTGGCGGTTTTGCTGGGCATGCTGGCGGCGGTGCTGGTGGGAGACGAATATGACAAACCAATCAACCGGCAAAAGCTTTCGGGACTGTTCGTGCTGGGGATTTCCCTGGCCACGAAACATCTGCTGTTTGCCTTCCCTATTTGGCTGGCCGTCAAACAAAAGGGAATGCTGCAAAAAGTCTTGACGATTTTAATCCCGGTTTCGGTTTTCGCCTTGAGTTTCGTTCCTTACTGGCCGGGAGGGCGGGCAGGAATCATTCATAATGTGGTCCGGTATCAGTCATTTACCAATGCTTACTTTTACAACCTGTTCGTGCCACTTTGTCTGCAATTTATGTTCAGCAGCCAGGTTATTTGGTTCTTTCTGCTGGGTATGTTCGCCTTCGTCTGGAGGCGCAAAGATGTTTTTGAATCTCTGTTGTTGTACACCGCCGTGCTGGTCACCGCTTCTCCGGCAGTGGTCAACCAGTACCTGGCCATTCCCATTCCCTTTGTGGCCGCGCACTTTAATATCTTCACCCTGTTGTACACCGCTTTTGGCACGCTGCACCTGCTGGTGGATGTCAACGGATTCCACATCGCGGGCATCATCCCCGGCATTTGCGCCGACATTTCAATTTGCATGTTGTGCCTCGCACTCGTCTGGATTATCGGGCGGCAAACGCTGCTGCACTGGCTGGAATGGTGCATTGCCGAGGTCAAAAACCAATTCACTGGCGGGGATTAAGGAACGGCCACCCCAACCGCCCGACTTGACGGGGCCCTTTTCCCCTGCGAAGTTCACCACGCTTGGCGCAAAACGCGGCAGCGTCAGCGACAAGCCAATTGTTCGCTGACATCTCGAAAACTCCCGCTGTGCAATCCCTGGCACGGCGACTGGAGAATGGCGGAGTGTTGATTTATGCTGGCATCAGCCGGTCGGCGCAGCCGTTTTTTGCAGCCCTGCTCGAAAAAATTCTTCCTCACCGCCCCATCGTTGTCGTCACCGACAACCTCAAAACCCAGGAAAGTTTTCAGCAGGATTTGGAGACATGGTTGAACCTTGAGTCCACAGTCCATGGTCCACAGTCCGGAGTCGGCAAAGCTCCATCCTCCATCGTCCATCCCCCGGCGCGTCGAAGCGAAGCGCAGACGGCTCTATCCTCGCCTTTGTTTTACCCGGCCTGGGAAGTATTGCCGCACGAGGGCAAACTTCCCCACGCGGACACCATCAGCGACCGCCTGCAAACGCTCGTCGCGCTGTCTTTGACAATCCGCAATCCGCAATCCGCAATCCACAATCGTCGTGACGGATGTCGCCGCATTGCTGCAAAAGACTTTCGTGCCGGATGACTTGCAGAAACAGCACCCGCACGCTTGTTCGCGGCGACAAAATCAATCCGCTCGACTTGATTGAGTGGCTCGAAGAGCAGGGTTATGAACCCGAAGCCCAGGCCTCGCAAAAGGGTGAAATCGCGCTGCGCGGCGGTATTCTCGACGTTTGGCCGTTGACCGGTCCGTGGCCCGTGCGGCTGGAATTTTTCGGCGACGAACTTGAATCCCTGCGTTACTTCGATCCGCTTACACAAATTTCACGCGAAGAAATTGTTTCGGCCATTCTTCCGCCGGCCGGTGAACTGGGGATTCTTAAGCAAAGGCAGAATCGAAGAAGGCAGAATGAAGCACGAAATCGTGCCCGCCACGCTACTCGATCATCTGCCGCTGCGAGACAATTTTTCTCCTCTGCGAACCAGAGCTATGCGCCCTCCGCGCTGACGAATACGCGCAGCAAATCCCCGCCGACGATGCATTTTTCATTCCCTGGCCGGATTTTCTCGACAAACTAACCCAGCGCGGGTTCACGTCGGTCGAATTAGCCGAAGAAACCGGGAGCGAGGAATCAAATCCGCAATCCGCAATCCGTAATCCGCAATTCCAAAGCCTCGATGCTTTTCGTCCATTGGGTGAGCACGCCCCGGACCCGCAGATTGCCGAGGCGCAACGCCGTGAATTCTTCAATCAGCTTCATCGCTGGCTCCGCCAGGATTACGCCGTCCACGTCTTTTGCAACAATGACGGGGAACGGCAGCGGTTCGAGGAAATTTGGGTGGACCTCGTGGGACAGGCGTCACGCCTGTCCCCATCTGAAAATGAGTCAAAACAGAAAAATGGAGACAGGCTGGAAGCCTGTCCTACAATCCAAATTGGCACGCTGGCCCGTGGATTTATTTGCCAGGAAGCGAAATTGGTTGTCGTCACCGACGCGGAAATTTTTGGCCGTTACAAGATCCAGCGTCCGCGCCGGTTGAAGTCCCCGCACGCGCTGGCCACTCATTCCGCCCTCGACATTGATTTCACCGAATTGGAGGAGGGCGATCTGGTCGTACATCTGCAATACGGCATCGGGAAATTTCTTGGACTGAAAAACCTGCCGACCGGCAGCGGACGTCATTACTCGACCCTCAACCCTCAACCCTCAACCGGGACCGAGTGCCTGGTCATCGAATACGCGCCCCGCCATCCCGGCGACGAACCGCCAAAACTGTATGTGCCCGTTACCGAGGCGCATCTCGTCAGCAAATACGTCGGCGTGGGCCGGGTGCGGCCGCCGCTTAACACGCTGGGAGGCACACGCTGGAGCAAGGCGAAGGCGCAGGCCGAACGCGCCGTCCGCGACGTCGCCGCCGAATTGCTGCAAATCCAGGCCGCGCGCGAATCTCAGGCCGGTCATGCTTTCCCGCCGGATGCGCCGTGGCAGCGTGAATTTGAAGGCGCATTCATTTTTGAGGAAACGCCGGACCAGTCGCGCGCCATTGACGAAACAAAATCCGACATGGAACGGCCCAAGCCCATGGACCGTTTGATTTGCGGTGACGTGGGTTTTGGCAAGACGGAGGTGGCCATTCGCGCTGCGTTCAAAGCCGTGATGGGCGGGAAACAGGTGGCCGTGCTGGTGCCGACGACGGTGCTGGCGCAGCAGCATTTCAACACGTTCCGCGAGCGCATGGCGGATTATCCGGTGCGCATCGAATTGCTCTCGCGCTTTCGCACGCGCCGGGCGCAGCAGCGGGTGGTGAAGGATTTGACCAATGGCTCGGTGGACATCGTCATCGGCACCCACCGCCTCATTCAGAACGACATCACGTTTAAAGAACTTGGGCTGGTGGTGATTGACGAGGAGCAACGCTTCGGCGTGTTGCACAAGGAAAAGTTCAAGCGTCTGCGCACATTGGTGGACGTGCTCACGCTCAGCGCCACGCCGATTCCGCGCACGCTTTATCTCGCGCTCACCGGCGCACGCGACATGAGCACCATCCAGACTCCGCCGCACGACCGCCTGCCGGTTGAGACCATCGTGCTGCAATACGACGAACGCGTCATCCGCGATGCCATCCAGCGCGAGTTAAACCGCGGCGGGCAGGTGTTCTTCCTGCACAACCGCGTGATGACCATTGAAACCATGCGGTCGAAATTACGAACGCTGGTCCCGTCCGCCCGCATCGTTGTCGGCCACGGCCAGATGGATTCGGACGAGCTTGAAGAGGTGATGACGAAATTTGTCAACGGTGAGGCGGACGTTTTACTTTCGACGACCATCATCGAGAGCGGGCTGGATATTCCGAACGCCAACACCATCATCATTGACCGCGCCGACCGCTTTGGTTTGAGCGATCTGTACCAGTTGCGCGGGCGGGTCGGGCGTTACAAACATCAGGCTTACGCCTACCTGCTGTTGCCGCGCCACGCGAGCCTGCTGGCCGACGTGCGCAAACGCATCAGCGCCATCCGCCAGTATGCCACACTCGGCAGCGGCTTCAAAATCGCCATGCGCGACCTCGAAATCCGCGGCGCGGGCAATTTGCTGGGCGCGGAACAGAGCGGTCACATCACCGCCGTCGGTTTTGAACTTTACTGCCAATTGCTCAAACAAAGCATCAGTGCGTTGAAGGGCGAAAAAATCAAACCGCGCGTGGAAGTCAGCGTGAAGCTGGATTTTGTTGAAATGAGTTCACAGGCCGAGAGTCCACAGTCCACGGTCCACAGTCCACAGTCTGAAGCCACTCGCGCATCACGTATCACGCATCACGCATCACTTCCCCACAATTACGTCACGGAACCGCAGCATCGCATTGAGATTTACCGCAAGCTGGCCCAAGCCAATGAAAAATCCGCGCTGGAAAATCTGCAGAAGGAATTACGCGACCGTTTCGGTCCACTGCCGCCCGCCGTGGAATTGCTGCTACAACTGGCTGAGTTGAAAATTCTGGCGGGAGAAAAAGGGGTGACGACGATTGAAGTCCGGGACGACAAGTTGATGCTTACCCGCCAGGGCGATTTCATCACGCTGGGCGGCAAATTTCCGCGCCTGACGAAGAAACAGCCCGGCACCCGGTTGAAGGAAATCAAACGGTTGCTGCTGGCGATTTGACAATTCAGGTGTGGACAGGCGCGAGATTTTTTCTTTGTATTCCTTGCGTTCTTGGCGGTTAATAATCCCATGCGAATTTTGTCAGGCAGCCACCGCGGTGGCGCGTTTTATCCCGGTGGGTGTTTCATGACGACACGGCCGGCGGGCGGGCAGAAAAACCGGCGCGCATAAATGATTTCAAATCAAACAGCGAAATCCCCGGCCGCGCCAAACCCGGAAACACAAAAACCGGCGGGGAAATTCGCTGCTTTGGTTTCAAGTTGGAGTACGCAGCACCCGGTCCTGGCGATTGTGCTCGTTTCCTTGCTGGCAGTAATCATTAATTGCCACCCGGTCATCTTTCTCGGCCGGAGTTATGTTTCACCCGCTTGCGTGGACACGCTCGTCTATGATTGGTGGCCGCCGATGCCGGGGATGGAGCCGACGTCAACCCATGTATCACACCACGGCAGCAACGTCGGGACGACGATGTGGTGGGGAATTCCGCTTGGATTTGTCGAGTCACGCAGTCTGCTGGAGCAAGGTGAACTTCCCTTGTGGAACCGTTACAGCCATGCGGGCGATCCGCTCATCGGGCAGGCGGTATCCATGCTCGGCGATCCGCTGCATTGGATCGTGATACTCGGGCGGGGATCCGCCCTGGCCTGGGATGTAAAATTTCTGGCGGCGAAGTTTATTTTTTGCGTCGGGTTCGGACTGCTCATTCTCCGGCTGATGGGGAATCTGCCATTGTCGCTGATCTACGCCGCGCTCGGAGCATATTGTGGAGCGTTTTTTTACATCGCCAACCATCCGGCCTTTTTTGTCTTTTCCTACGCCCCCTGGGTCCTGCTTTCGGCAACAGGGTTGCTTGACCCGCAATCGGGGCGGCATCTTCGTTGGGGGCTTGTCTGGTTGGTGGCCAACTTCGGTTGTTTCAATGGCGGGCATGTTGAAGTGGCGGTGGGTTTGATTGGCGGATTGAATCTCGCTGCGCTGGCCAACGCACTGGTCCGCCGACGCAACGCGGTCCAGGTGCTGGGCCGCATGGGAATCGCCACGCTTCTGTTTTTGGGGCTGACGGCGCCGGTCTGGATTTCGTTTCTGGTGGCACTGGACGGTTCCTACACCGCGCATCAGGAAATCAAGATATTCCAACTGCCCTTGACAAGTCTGCCCGGCATATTTGACGATATTTTTTTCCCGGGCGTCACCAAGGCACTGGCGCCGGGAGCCAGTCTGCTGGTGCTGACCGGGTGCATCTTTTCGGCGTTGAAATGGCGCCAATCGAAGCACGAAACTTTTTTTTGGATAAACACCGGCGCCATCCTCCTTTGGGGCGGTTGTGTTTTCGGGTGGATTCCCGCTTCGGTGATTGCGGCCATTCCATGGTTGAACCGGGTTGGCCACACCTACAGCGACTTTTCCTACCTGCTGGTCATTCTGCTTACGATTCAAAGTGCCTACGGGTTCAAGGGTTTGGCCCGGGAGGAGAATTTACGAAAGCTGGCGGTTGATTTTCTCTGGGTGGTTCTAATCTTTGAAGCCATTATCCTGGAGAATCGCTTCCGATTATTGCATCGCCCCATTCCGTTAAACTATTTCTTGTGTGCCGGAGCGGGCGCAGTCGGTGCGCCGTTGCTTTTCGCGTTTTTAAAAAACCGCTATCGCCAGATACCCGTGATTGGGTGGACGGGTATTATTTTGCTGGGATTTGCCGCCCAATTTCGTTTCGGGCTTTACAGTTTTGGCAACAATAATCTGCTGATGCTTTCCGGTCCGCGGATGGCCCTTAATGCTTCCAGCAAGGCGATTGACCATATCAACGCCGACAAAACCGGCCCGTTTCGCGTGGTCCCCTGGCAACAAAGCAGCGGCAAAGATTATTCGGCGATTCTCAATGGAGATTATTCGGCGGTCTATGGCCTTGAGGACATCCGGTCTTGTGGACCCGTGAGCAGCGGGGAATACATCAAACTCATCCAGCATTTCCCCGGTATGAAAATCGAAAACGACTGGCTCATCGGGGTGGTTGATCCGGTCGCCGGGCAGCCCTTGTTGAATCTGCTCAATGTCAAATACCTGCTGGCCAATCCCACCAACCGCGCGCCGGTGGCCCCGGGTTTTCGCGTCAGCGACCGCAGCGATTTCCTGGTCCTGGAAAATCCGGAGGTGTGGCCCCGGGCCTTTTTTTCGGACCGGATAGTTTCCGTATCCTCCAACGAAGAATTCATCAAACAACTTTTGGCGAATGGAAAACGGCCGTTCATTGCTTTGACCGGGAAAGAGATTGAAACCCAACCGGGGTTGCGACAGCTCGAAACCACGAAGCAGACGATTGTTTCACCGGCGACCAATTATCAATTGCGGCCCAATTCGACAGCGTTCGACATCCACGCCACCGCTGCCGGTGTGGTCTGCCTCACCGAGAGTCAGGCCAGGGATTTCACCGCTACCGCCAACGGCGAACCCAAGGCCGTTCTCACCGTCAACCGCGCGTTCAAGGGCGTCTATCTCAACCGGCCGGGGGATTATCATCTGGAGTTCATCTATCGTCCGCGTTATTGGAAGCTGGCCTGCACTTTGTTTTGGATTTCAGTCGGGGTTGTGATTGCATGGGCGGCAACAACTGTAATTCGCAACCGGGTCCAACGAAACAACGGCGCCGATGCCTGACAGAAAACAATAAACCGCATGAACCAGCCATCAAGCGAAAGACTGCCGGTCAAAGCGTGCCACATTTGCGGGGGAGGACGAATTTACTACCAGTTTTCAACTTCCGACTACCGCGTGGTGCGGTGCGACGACTGCGGACTGGTGTTTCTCAATCCGCAGCCGAGTGACGACGAATTGTCACGGATTTACGGTGCGGATTATTTTCTGGGCAGCGACAGCGAGGCAGGACGCCGGGCGGTCAGCGAACTCAAGCAGGCCACGGCGGGTCTTTATCTTTCGGAAATTCGCCGCTATCACGGACCGGGGACCGGCCGATTGCTGGAAATCGGGTGTGGCGACGGTGATTTTCTGGCCCTGGCGGAAGCCGATGGTTGGCACGTCACGGGAATTGAATATTCGCCGGCGGCTTGTGAACGAGCACGGCAACGGTTGAAACACGGCGAGGTGCTGAACGGGGAATTACCGTCGGCGGGACTGGCGTCGGAACAATTTGATCTCTGCGTGCTTTCCGATGTTCTGGAGCATGTCCGCGCGCCCCTTGACTTTCTCCGTGAAATTCATCGCGTGCTCAAACCCGGCGGCACGCTGTTCATTGCCACGCCGTCCATCGATTCGCGGTCTGCCCGGTTCATGAAACAAAAATGGATGGAATTCAAAGCCGAACACCTGACTTATTTCAACCGGCAGACGCTCCAGACCGCATTGGTCAAATCCGGTTTCCGTGAGATTATCGTCGAGGCCGGCTGGAAAATTTTGAGCCTGGATTACGTCAAAATGCACTTCGAACGTTTTCCGGTTCCCTTGTTTACGCCGATTTTGAAATTTCTTGTTCCCCGTTTACCGCGAAAGATGCAACTGCGGCATCGCCGGTTTGCCGCCAGCGGCATGATGGTTTTTGCACGCAAGACGGAAATGCGCCCGCTCCCGGTGTTGTCCGTGATTGTTCCGGCATACAATGAGGCGAAAACCTTTGGCGCGCTGACGGAAGCCCTTTTGCAAAAACAGATGCCCAATTTGCATCTGGAAATCATCATCGTGGAGAGCAACTCGACCGACGGCACGCGTGAACTCGCCTTGAAGTATAAAGATCACCCGCGCGTCAAACTGATCCTCGAAGAACAACCCCGCGGAAAGGGCCATGCCGTGCGCGCCGGTTTGCAGGCTGCCACCGGCGACTACGTGCTGATTCAGGATGCCGACCTTGAATATGACCTTGACGATTACGACTCCCTGCTGGAACCGCTCGTCGCCGGACGCAATGCCTTCGTGCTGGGTTCCCGGCACGGCGGGCGCAACGTCTGGAAAATGAGGCAATTCACCGGGCAATTGGGCTTAAGTCTTTTCATCAACTTCGGCCACTGGTTTTTTACCGCACTGATAAATGCGCTGTTTTTGCAGCGGCTGCGCGATCCCTTCACCATGTTCAAGGTCTTTCGACGCGATTGCCTTTACGGATTGGAGTTTGAATGCAACCGCTTCGACTTTGATTATGAATTGCTCATCAAGCTCATTCGCAAAGGCTACCGCCCGGTTGAATTGCCGGTGAATTATCGTTCCCGCTCATTTACCGACGGGAAAAAGGTGAGAATGTTCCGTGATCCGTTTACCTGGCTACGGGCGTTGATCCGGTTGCGTTGGGTAAAAATCAATCCGATGAACGTCGTTGAACGGCTGCGTGGGGCGGCAAACGCTTCCGACCCCAGGCCATGAACCCGCCGGCCAATCCGCAATCCACGGTCGATCAACGGTATTACCAGAATACCGGCAAGATGAATTTCGCCCGGCGGATTTCGACCCTGGCGCGGCGGCGGGTGCATGATCTTTTCATGCGCGAAATGCACCCCAAACCCGGCGACCGTATTCTGGATATCGGCGTCAGCGACGATACCGGCATTGGCTCAAACATGCTTGAGCAGCTTTACCCTTACCGGGAAAATCTGACGTGCGCCAGCCTGAGCGACGGGAAATCGATTCTGGCCGCCTATCCCGGCGTGCATCACGTTCAGCTTGCGGCCGGCAAACCGATGCCCTTTGAGCGTAACGCGTTCGACATCGTTTACAGCAACGCGGTGCTGGAACATGTTGGCTCACACTCACGGCAGGAACAGTTCATCGAAGAGATGCTTCGGGTTGCTCCGCGCCGTTTTCTCGTCGTGCCCAACCGCAATTTCCCCATCGAGCATCACACCTGTCTGCCATTTATTCATTACCTTCCCAAAACCTGGTTCCGCAAACTACTGCGCGGAACCCGCTACGATTTCTGGTCGCATGAAGAAAACTTGAACTATGTTTCCGCCGGGCCATTCGAAGGATGTGGCCCGCCGGCGCTTCTCCGGTGATGGTTTACGCGGGAATTGGTTTTGGGCTTTGGAAGTCAAATCTGGTGATTTATCAGGCTTGAACGGCCGGAATGCCGTTGAATTTCAACCCTTTTCGGCTTGACTGTTTCAACCATCGGTGGCACGGACAAGCAGCTTTTATCGGACGGTCGCAGACCGCTGGAACCCGGACAACCTGATTCAACATTCAAAACGCAAACACACCGGTCACACGGGGGCGAGCGATTGAGGCAAAGCGCGTGAATTTCCTCGAAAATTGAGGAGCGGTTCAGACGGCGGCGTTAAGACTTTTCGGTTTAATTCACATGGTGCGGTGTTCAAAATTCAGGGTGCGTTCGCTGGCTGTCCCATAGTTCTATCCCCAACCTGGCAGATAGGCTTGTTCCGGTTGGGCCAGATAACGGAAATGACCATCGGCTGTCCCATAGCATTGCAGCAAACTCAACACATCCCACTTTTTCCACAACGCGGCGCGCAGGAGGGTAAAGAGGCGGCTGAAACTATGGCTCCAATGGGAGAGGAACGCCAGATAGCGCAGGAGCAGATAAACCAGCAGCGCCGTCCACACCTGCCAGCGCACCGCATTGGCGGTGGTGCCCAGGAAGTCGGCCAGTTGCAAGGTCTGTTTGATCTGCTTGAAGAAAACCTCAATCTGCCAGCGGCAGCGATACAACTCGACGATGCTCTCGGCGCTCCATTCCAGGTTGTTGGTCAGAAACTCCATCGGTCGTTCTTCCCCGTCCACCTCGACCAGCGCCACAATGCGTCGCAACGCCACCGGATAGCCCTGGAGCGAGGCCGGCGTTTGCAATTGGATCAAATCCTCCCGCAAAATCTTGCCGATGGCTCCCCGCTGAAAACACCGCACCACCCGGAAACACAAGTTCTCCTTGGCGCGGGTCACCCAGAACACCTCGCGCTGGGACAGGTCAGCCAGATGTGCAAAGTCCACATAAGCCTTGTCAAATATGACGATTTCGCCGGCTTTGATTCCGGCGCAGACTTCCCGCGCCCGTTTGGCGTCGTTATGCCGGGCGGTGTCCACGAGGGCAAAGCGTGGCAGAAAACTTTGCAAGTCCAATCGCAGATGACACTTGGCCGCCGCCTTGCGTCGGCGATGCTTGGCCCAGTCCAGGCACGAGGCGATCAGCGGAATGGTGGTCGAATCCACCAGATGAATGGTGCGCTTGAACTTGCGGGCAAACCGTTTACCGGCCCGGCCGCTGACAAAAGCCGGAGCCAGGTTGCCCAAATGTTCCAAAACCGCCCAGAACAGTTGTTCGGCCATCTGTGCCGGGCGCACTTTGTTGGCGTGGGAGAGCGTGTTGCGGTTGGGTGGCGTGGCCCCGCGTAGACTGGAGAGCGGGCCGGAGTGCAGTGCCAGCGCGTCGCACACATCGTTGAGACCGATGCTGTGCGTGAGTTGCGCATACATCAGGGCGATCAGATGACTCCAGGGACTGAACGTGCGGGCTCGGTCTTGGACCCCGGTGGCCCGCGCCAACTTGGGCACCAGAAAGTCAGGAATGACATTGCAAATCTGCCGCAGGAGGTTCAGTTTGGAAACCGCTGGAACGTGGTTGTTTTTCTTTTTCATCCCTGCCGTGTGGCAGGCCTAAACAAAACGTTCCAGCTTTTTCTTAAATCCTGTGTGATGGTTGTGAAAGAAAATCCCAGACCCGACAGTCGCTATCGTCCAAAAAACTATCGTATGCCAAGTGCCTTCAAAATGGCTGCCAACCTTACTAGCTAACCAACCGCCTAAAGCAATGGCTGACATGGCCGTAAACAATTCAATAGCGGTCATAAATGCTCGCGCTGCCTAACGTTCAGAGCTCAGGCACGCGGGACCAACCAGCGTGAACCCCGTAAAGGTGCGTGGCCCCACGGGGCTATACGCTCGCGAAGCGGAACTGGAACCGCCATCCCGCGTTGCCTGCAGCGATTTGATACTTCCAGTTAAGCCCTTATGGTTTTTGGTTATCATTGGGGCGAAATGGGCGGGGAGTGCTACCAACACTACCCCGCGTAACCAATCGTGTTTAACCCGGTGCCTTGCGGCACCTAGAACGAATGATCGTATGAAATATTACAGTTCCACCACCGAATTCAACTGCGGAATTGACCTCCACGCTCATCAAATGTACGTCTGCGTCATGGACCGGGACGGCAAGAAGCTGGTCCACACCAACATCCGGAACAATGACTTCGACTATTTCCTCAAGCTCGCCGCGCCTTATCGCCACGACTTGACGGTCTGCGCCGAATGCATGTTCGGCTGGTACTGGCTGGCCGATGCCTGCCAGGAAGCCGGTCTGAAGTTCGTCCTGGCGCACGCCCTCTATCTCAAAGCCATCCACGGCGGCAAGAACAAGAACGACCGCATCGATTCCGAAAAGCTTGCGCACCTGTTGCGCACCAATCTGATTCCGCCGGCCTACGTCTATCCGGCCGCCAAACGCCCGCTGCGGGCGCTGCTGCGCCAACGCATTCTCTATGTCTGGCGCCGCAGCGAACTGCTGGCCCGCATCCAGTCCCACCAACTGGCCTATAACCGGCCCTTGATCCGCCAGACCCGGCCCAATCGCGATCCCTGGGAAGAAAAGCTGCTGGCGCAGGAAGACAACCCCCTTCGCCAGTTGGCCCTCCAAAACGACCTGGCGCTGATCCGCCATTACGACGCGCAGATTACCGCCCTGGAAGAACAACTCCAACGGCTGACCAAAGCCGCCGCCGCGCGCGACTATACCCTGCTGCAAACCGTGCCGGGCATCGGTGAACACCTGGGCCTGACCATTCTCTACGAAACGGGCGACATCGCCCGCTTTCCCACGGTCAAGGATTTCGTGTCTTACTGCCGATTGGTCAAGGGGACGGTGGCCAGCGCCGGCAAGCTCAAAGGGCTGCGCGGGGCCAAACTCGGCAACCCGTATCTGCGCTGGGCCTTCGGCGAAGCGGCGGTCATTGCCAAGCGCGACCACGCGGTGATCGGTCCGCTGGCCCAACGCTTGGAAGCGCGGATGAACGGGAATAAATTCAAAGCCAACACGGTGCTGGCCATCAAGCTGGCCCGCGCCGTCTATTTCATGCTGCGCCAGGGCACCGTGTTTGACCCGGAGCGCCTGGTGGCGGCGCTGACCCACAAATGAATTTGGCCCCGGCCGAGCCAACCCGGAGCGTCTAACTGGAGCCGCTGAAATACCCGATGCCCTTACGAGTCGCAGACCAAACTCCTTGGTGCCTGAGCACCCCCGGTCTGCGTTGGGCGCGGGGAGACTCCGTGGATTTGATTGGGAGCTCTGGCCGGCGGTCAACGCGGCGGGATGTTCGACCGCCGGGGGCGCGAGCAAAACAGCTCGGCCTTCGCCCCCGGCTCGTTTATCCGGCTAACGACATAACCTTGGAATGAAAAGTTTTGGAGTATCCGCCCCCGGGGCACGTCCGCAAAAAACTGGAGCCTGGAACTCTCTCGGAGAGCATCGGGCCGCCGTCATTTCATTTGAATGGATAGCCCAGGGGTTTACTGTTGTGAGTTTCTGGACCGCCGCGCAGCGTCCTGCTCGCGACCCGAGTCGGAGTTGATTGCGGGGCTGGAAGACCGGTAGCGGCTCGTATGGCTGCCGCCGGCCCGACCGAGTCCCAATAGGTGTTTAGCCGGATGCCCAGCATCCGAGCTGCCAACGGAAATCAAGTCGGAGTTCCTGTTCTGAGGTCGCGAAAACGGAAAGAAAAAATCTTTCCGTAGGGGAATGTTTTTTTTGTTGACCGTCCGGGCTTAATAGGTGTTAGGCAGCGTTTCGTGTATCTTTGCCATTTGATGCCTTTTGAATCTTTCGGCGTTTGAGAAATGTGAAAAAAGTAATCAAGCCTTTATAAAAAACACAAAAGAAAATCCCAGACCCGACAGTCGCTATCGTCCAAAAAACTATCGTATGCCAAGTGCCTTCAAAATGGCTGCCAACCTTACTAGCTAACCAACCGCCTAAAGCAATGGCTGACATGGCCGTAAACAATTCAATAGCGGTCATAAATGCTCGCGCCACCTAACAGTTAGTAGGCGGCCTGTTCTGCAGCCTATCCTTTTTCATAAAACGACCGTAATTTGGGCTGAAATTGCTGTCCAGTACATTCTTACTCCGATTATGACCCCGCAATCCCTTCCAGCAAAGGCTGCAATCAAAGTTTCCCCTTCGTGCTCGGCAATTGGCCGGCGATGCGCGGGTCGCGCTGGCACGCCGCGTCCGTGGCGCGCGCAAACGCCTTGAACAGCGCTTCAACGATGTGATGCGGCTCGTCGCCGTAAAGCAGTTCCAGGTGCAGATTGCAGCGGGCTTCGTTGGCGAAGCCCTGGAAAAATTCGCGCGCGAGGCCGAACCGAAACGCGCTCGACAGGTCCTGGAATTTTTCGGATCTGGCAACGCGCTTTCTGGGCAATACGTTCAGTCCGCGCCAGACCAGATGCGGCCGTCCGCCAAAATCAATGACGCAGCGGGCGAGGCATTCGTCCATGGGCACATAGGCTTCGGCACGGGCCGAACGGACCACCGTTTTCGCTGCGGCCACTTTTTTCCCCGGTGACTGTGGGGCGAACCCGCCATAACGGCGGATGCCTTTTTTGTCGCCGAGCGCTTTAGCAAACGCCTGGCCGAGCGCGATGCCGCAATCCTCGACCGTGTGATGCGCGTCCACTTCAAGTCGCCCTTGCAGCGTAGAATGCAAATCCACCGTCGCATGCTTCGCAAACAGCGTGAGCATGTGGTCGAAAAACGGGATGCCGGTTTTGATCAAGGATTTCCCCGGCCGTCGAGGTTGAGGCTGAACGGCGATGCGGGTTTCTTTGGTGTTGCGCGGGATGTGCGCTGCCGGGCTTTCATGGCGGCCATTAAAACAAACTGCGTCAGGGAAAACAAAGCGCAATCTCAACTGTTGAACCCGGATCAAGAGACTCTGACTGAATTTAAGATATGCGATTTACGATTTACGAGTTCTTCCAAAATCCTCGTGCGCCACGTAAATCGCATATCGTATATCGAAAATAATGAGCTACCAACGTCGGCCTGGCAATTGGGGGGACGTTCACTCACTGCGGCTGGCTGTTGGCGGGGGAAGGTTGCGCCGCCATTTTTGCTTTGATTTCGTCAATCCGCTGTTGCAGCGCATTCGGGTCCGGCGAAACTTTTTGGGCGGCTTGAAACCAATGGATGGCTTGCTGCCAGTTGCCGGCATTCCCGTTCGAGCTGGGCGAGGTGAACGGTGATTTCTCTCAAAGGCAAGCTTGTTTTCCTTCGCGCCTTTCGGGTCGTTTTTAAAGCGTTCACTCCATTTGTTCAAAGCAAGCAGCCAGACGTCCCGAGCGCGGTCGGTGTCGTGGTAATTTTCATCGTAAAGCCGGCCCAACTCGAACAGAATTTCATAGCTGTTCGGATTGTGGCGCAGTCCTTCGCGCAGAAACGCTTCGGCTTCCCGCGGCCGATTGAGGTGCTCGCGCAGAAAATATGCACCGACGGTGTAGGTTTCAATCTTTTGCGGGTCCATGTCCGCCGCCAGCCGGAGCCAGGGCAACATTTCACGTTCGTTGCCGCCCGTCCAGATGGGTGTGTTTGGTGATGCGGAAATGACGGCCAAACCGGTCAATCCAATCCTTCGGTTTGCCGAGAAAATCCTCCTTTATTTCGTCCTCCGGGCTGTCGGTATGGCCGTGGCTTTCGGCGACGATTTCCTTTTGGTTCCTTCCTCGCGCAGGTCGAAAACGGACGGGTAATAGCCGCTGTGAAAATAGACATCCGCCATGGTGAAAAATTGGTTCGCGAACATCCGCCGCCCGTCGCCGAACAGCATGCCAAAAACGTTATTTGATTTGGCGCGGCTGCTCCAGTTGGCGGCACGAGGTTCAATGCCGGTCGCCAGCGTGAAGCAAACCGTCAGCACGAGCGCCAGAACCAGATACGGGGAAGCCTTCATCACGTGTTCAGGCTTTTGCGCCGGAAACCGAGCCAGGTGAGCAACAAAAACAATCCGCTGTAGGCCGCCGCGTAAAGCGTTGCCAGCACGCAATCCAGCCAATCCACCAAACCCCAGTCGTAAACCACGCGGTCGCGGAGATCGAACCATTCCAGGTGCGGAATCAAAAAGTAAATCGTGTAAAAGATGGTTTGCAGCGGCTGGGGTTGGTGGAGCGCCACCGTGTTCAAATGGCCTCCGACCAGCAAAATGCCGGCAACGACGATGAAACAAATGGTGGTGGTGGACGACGGCGCGGCGGTAATGATCGAGGCAAGCAGCGACAGGGCGATGACCACGGCGAGCATGGCCCATTGCAGCCAGATGGCCTGGAGATACATCAGCCACGGCCAGTTTTGTTCGCGCGAGCCGGTGATGACGGCAAAGAAAACGTAGAAGACTAGCAACGCCATGCCGGTGGCCAGCCAGCAGCCCAGAAATTTCCCCAGGATGAATTGCCCGCGCGTGACCGGTTTGGCCAGCAGCGGAAAAATGGTGCGGCTTTCGCGTTCGGCGGGAATCTGCCGCGCCGTGGTCACGATGGCGATGAGCAGCGCCGAAATCCAGATGAGCAGCATGCAAATGTCCTTGACGTAGCGCACGATTTTCGGGTCGTCAAAGAAATTGACCATGCCGGCGGCGATGGTGATGAGTGCCGTGAGGACGAACAGGACGTAGAAATCCTTGCGGCGGTAAAGCTCTTTGATGACGATGCCGGCCAATGCCCAGATCGTATTCATGACGCGGATTGTGTTTGATAGCCGATGATGTCCAGAAAGGCCTTTTCCAGATTGGCCTGGTGCTGGGCGACGAGATCGCTGACGCGTCCCGTCGCCTTGAGTTCGCCCTGATTGATGATGGCCACGCGGTCGCAAACGGTTTCCACTTCGCCCAATTCGTGCGACGAAAAGAACACCGTCTTGCCCTCGTTTTTCAGGCGTTGGATGATTTCACGGACTTTCATGCGGCCCAGCGGGTCCAGGCCGCTGGTGGGTTCGTCGAGAATCAGTAAATCGGGATTGTTGATGAGCGCCTGTGCGAGGCCGACGCGCTGCTGCATTCCTTTGGAATAGGATTTGATGGGGCGTTTGCGCGCCGGTTCCAGTTCAACGAGCTTGAGCAACTGGTCAATGCGCTGGTCCGCTTCCGTTCGCGGCAAGGCCAAAGATGCGCGCGTAGAACCGGAGCAATTCCTCGGCGGTAAGAAATTTGTAGTAATACGTCATCTCCGGCAGATAGCCGATGCGCTGGCGCGCAATGGGTTGGCGCACATCAATGCCAAACAGATACGCCGCGCCACGGGTCGGCGGCACAAAGCCGAGCAGGACGTTGATGGCCGTGGTTTTGCCCGCGCCGTTCGGTCCGAGAAAGCCGAAGACTTCGCCGACATTCACCTCCAGGTCGAGACTGCCAGCGCGACTTTGGTTGTCTGGCGCAATTCACCGCTGGTGAATTCAACGCGCAATTTTTCCGTTTTTAGAATGATGCTCATGCCCGACATGAATGACCGGCAAATTCCGGTCATTCTCCTAACCAAACGTTCTCGAAGTCAATCGCCGCCGGATCCAAAACAAAAGGCACAAGGGAGTTCCTTGTGCCTTGAGCAAGTAAGGCCAGTTGTTACTGCAGGACATGCGGAGGGTCAACCGTTGTGCCGAATGAACAAAGCGCTTGCGGGATTGTCCCCACAGTCGCAACGCTGTAGTCGCCGACCGGCCGGGCAGGGAGGGATTGACCCTTCGGAATTCAATTTGATGTAGGCAGTAATTTCGTCGGGATAATTGGATCGTATCCCCGACGTGTTTTCCCTTTTCGATCGCGACCTGTTGGACTGCGGATTCAATCTGCCGCAGATTGTTGATGCAGGCGGTGGCTTGCGATCTGGTACGGGCATGTAAAAAGCTGGGAATGCCAATTGCCGCCAGGACGCCAATGATGGCCACGACAATCATGATTTCCACCAGCGTGAAGCCCGCCAAGCGCGAAGCTTTGGAGGTTTTCATACTCATATGTTCTTTCGTTTATGCGGCGTGAACCACACAACGGGCGAGTTATAATTTAATAATTACGGTTACGTTCACTAATTGCCCATTGCGACCGCAATTTGATATATAAACAGCAGCACCAATGCCAAAATCCAAGCGAAAAAGCAGGGGTTTTACAGGGATTTAGCCTGTTCCGACGTTCAAAAAGCAAAAAGGCCCGAAGCTTTTCGCTTCGAGCCTTTGAATCAAACCCGTACTAATTACGGCAGAATGTGGGGATTGCTGGTCAGCGTACTCAGCGAGCAGGTCGGCGTATTGCCCACGCTGCCGAGGGCGTACGTGCCGCCCGCCGGACACGGAGGAATGCTGGATGGCCGAATTCAACTTGATATAGGGCGTCAGGTCGGTGTTCATCGTAATGGTGGTCACCGGTCTTTTTGCCTTTTTCCAGCGCCAATTGATTCGCCGCGGCGTCAATCTGGCGCAGGTTGTTGATGCAGGCATTCATCTGCGAGGTGGCGCGGGCCTTCACGAAGTTGGGAATGGCGATCGCTGCCAACAGGCCGATAATGGCCACGACAATCATGATTTCCACCAATGTGAAGCCTGCCTTGCGGAGGGTTTTGGTATTTTTCATTTGTATTTTTCTTTCCGTTTGTTGCGGCGTGAACAATGCAACAGGCGGGTTACAATGATTACCACTTTGTTCACTGATTGCCTGCTGCAACCGCAGCTTGATGATTATAGACTAGCACCCGCAGTGCCAAAGCCAAATAAAAATGCGTCTTTTGTCTTTGGTCGTCCGCCGATCCAATCCGGGGCATTGAATAAAACGAAATACAAAATCAAGGATTCAACGACCGAAAATTGTGTGGTTTCCTGTGAAAACGACCGTGCGCGTTTTGTTGCGATGTCTCAACTTGAAACGCCCTGTAGGATTTTTGGACAGGATGCGAGAATTGGAGTAAATGGCGGGCAATTTGTGCCAGTTCAATCCGCTCCCTCACCGCTTGCTTCCGCTTTCATTGCATTTCGGCGTGACGAGTCGGCATGGGTTATGGCTAAATCAGTGCCCGTGAAACGTTCTCGGCATCGTTCCCGCGCGTTACGCCTCGACCCGGTTTCCCGGCAAACCGCTTGCGCTCATCGCCGGCAAGCCGCTGATTCAGCACGTCGTCGAGCAATGCCAGAAAGCCAGGTCGCTGAGCGATGTCATCGTGGCGACGGACGACACGCGCATTGCCGAAGTGGCGAAAAAATTCTGCCGGGTGGAAATGACGCGCACCGATCATCCCAGCGGCTCGCGACCGTATCGCCGAAGTC
This sequence comes from uncultured Verrucomicrobiae bacterium, assembly GCA_963789055.1. Classification (GTDB taxonomy): domain Bacteria; phylum Verrucomicrobiota; class Verrucomicrobiia; order Limisphaerales; family UBA11358; genus UBA11358. Next base: position 612,666 of record CAWBJE010000001.1, read on the forward strand.
GCCGCGCGCTGCACCTGCGATGCGGTGGTGAACATCCAGGGCGACGAACCGATGATTGACCCGGCAGTGATTGACGCCGTGGCCGGAGCACTCGCGCGCGACGAAATGTCCACGGCTGCCACTGCGCATCAAAAATCCCGCCGAACTCGATAATCCGAACGTCGTAAAAGTCGTTGTCAGCGCCGCCGGCCGCGCGTTATACTTTTCCCGGCGCACGATTCCGCATCTGCGCGAGGCCGCCAGCCGTTCGAAGCGTTGGCGAACAGTTGGCGGCATTTGCTTTTTTGAAACACCTCGGCATTTACGGCTACCGGCGCGAGACGCTGCTGCGGCTGGTGAAATTTCCGGTGTCGCCGCTCGAAAACGCGGAGAAACTGGAGCAGTTGCGCGCGCTGGAAAATGGCATTCAGATCGCGGTCGTGAAGGTGGATTACGACAGCGTGGGCGTGGATGTGCCGGAGGACGTGGCGCGAGTGGAAGATGTTAGCTCCGCAGCAAATGACGAATGTCTAAAGCACGAGATGACCACAGAATAACCAAGCCTGAATTTAATTAAGCAGAAACGGTTAGCACTGCCATTTTCATTCGTGATTTATTTGTGTTCATTCCGTGGTTCTGGCAATTAGTCATAATTTGAAATGAAATACATTTTTGTAACGGGCGGTGTGGTGAGTTCGCTGGGCAAAGGCCTGACGGCGGCGTCGCTCGGCACGCTGCTCGAAAATCGCGGGCTTAAGGTCGCGCTCCAGAAATTCGACCCCTACCTCAACGTGGACCCGGGCACAATGAATCCGTATCAGCACGGCGAGGTTTATGTGCTCGACGACGGCGCGGAAACCGACCTCGATCTCGGCCATTACGAGCGGTTTACCAACTGCAAGCTTTCGCGTCTGAACAACCTCACCAGCGGCCAGGTTTATCAGACCGTGCTCAACAACGAGCGCGAGGGCAAATACCTCGGCAAGACCGTGCAGGTGATTCCGCACGTCACCGACGAAATCCAGAACCGCATTCACCTGCTCGCCGACAGATCCAAGGCGGATGTGATCATCACCGAAATCGGCGGCACCACCGGCGACATCGAGGGTCTGCCGTTTCTGGAGGCCATCCGCGAGTTCGCGCTGGAAGCCGGCCATAACAACGTGATTTTTGTTCACGTCACCTACGTGCCGTTCATCAAGGCGGCGGGCGAGTTGAAAACGAAACCCACGCAGCAGTCGGTCGCCAAGCTGCGGGAAATCGGCATCGCGCCCCACCTCATCGTTTGCCGCTGTGAAAAGCCGCTGGAAAAGGAGTTGCGCCAGAAAATTTCGTTATTCTGCAACGTGCCCGTGGAGGCGGTAATTGAGGAGCAGGACGTGGAACACTCGATTTACGAAGTGCCGCTCATGCTCCAGCGCGAGCGCGCCGACGAACTGATCTGCGGGCTGCTGCGGCTCGATGTGCCGCCCGCCAACATGACGCACTGGCAGGAAATCATCCGCAAAATCATTGCGCCGCAGCATCGCGTCCGCATCGGCGTCGTCGGCAAATACATCGGCCTGCAGGATGCCTACAAATCCGTGTATGAAGCCATCAGCCACGGCGGCATCGCCAACGATTGCGGCGTGGAGATTGTGCGGGTGGATGCCGAGGAAATTGAAAAAGAAGGCCCGGAAAAAATATTAAAAGGCCTGGGCGGCATCCTCGTGCCGGGCGGATTCGGCGAGCGTGGCATCGAAGGCAAAATCAAAGCCGTGCAATACGCGCGGGAAAAGAAAATTCCCTATCTCGGCCTGTGTCTCGGAATGCAAATCGCCACCATTGAATTTGCGCGGAACGTTTTGAAGTTGGAAAAGGCGCATTCCACCGAGTTCGATCCGGACACGCCCCATCCCGTTATTGCCTTGCTGGACGCGCAGCGCAAAATCACCAAAAAAGGAGGCACCATGCGGCTGGGGGCGATGCCGTGCCAATTGGCGCTCGGGACAATTGCATCGGAGCTTTACGGCTCGTTTGTAATCAACGAACGCCACCGCCACCGCTACGAATTCAACAACGCCTACCGCGAGAAATTCGAGAAAGCCGGATTTGTATTCAGCGGCCTGTCGCCCGACGGCAAACTCGTGGAGGTGATTGAACTGGAGGACCACCCGTTTTTCATCGCGAGCCAGTTCCATCCGGAATTCCTGAGCAAACCGCACCAGCCGCACCCGCTGTTCAAGGGGTTCATTGCCGCCGCACATGGGAACACCCACCGCAAGCCGCTCTAGCGGCAAGGCAGAAGGCAGAATGAAGAAGGAAGAAAAGCCAACGGCCAACGATGCCTGAATTGCTGAATGACTTATCCTGAAGCCATCCAATTTCTCTACGGCCTCCGGCTTTTTGGTGCGAAGTTCGGATTGGAAAACACCTTCAAGCTCGCCGCGCTGGCTGGCAATCCGCAGGAAGAACTTCGCTTCATCCACGTCGCCGGCACGAACGGCAAGGGGTCAACTTGCGCCATGTTGGAAAGCATTTACCGTGCGGCCGGTCTGCGCGTGGGCCTGTTCACCTCGCCGCACCTGGTCTCGTTTCGTGAGCGGATTCAGGTCGATCGCCGGTTGATTCAGGAAACCGAAGTCGTCCAGCTGCTCGGGGAAATGCAGCCGATGCTCAGACAATTTCCCGCCGGCCATCACCCGACGTTCTTCGAAGTCGTCACCGTCATGGCGTTGAAGTTTTTTGCCGGGCAAAAATGCAGTCTGGTGATTTGGGAAACCGGCCTGGGTGGCCGGTTGGACGCGACGAACATCGTTACACCGCTGGCCAGTGTCATTACGAATATCGCCCTGGACCATCAGCAATGGCTTGGTGATACGTTGGGGAAAATCGCCGCCGAAAAAGCGGGCATCGTAAAGCCCGGCGTGCCGGTCATCACCGCCACGGACGACCCGGAGGCGTTGGCGGTGATTGAGAAAATAGCGCGGGAGAAAAAGTCGCTGCTGAAAATCATTACACCTGCCGATGTCCAATTACGGCTCGCGGGGACGCTCGCCCCACCTTTGTTGGGCGACCATCAGCGACTCAACGCCACGCTCGCCCTTACCGCGGTCAGGACATTGCAGAATGACATTCCAGTCGGCGACGCGGCAATTCGCATCGGATTGGAAACCGTGCAATGGCCGGGACGCATGCAGTTGATCCAAATGCCCGGCGGCCAACGCATCCTGCTCGACGGTGCGCACAATGTGGCCGGCGCGAAAGTTTTACGCAATACACTGGAGAAATACTTCGGCAGCCTGAAGCGAACCTTGATTCTGGGGGTATTGCGAGACAAGGATTGGCAGCATATTTGTGAAATTCTTGCTCCGCTGGCGGCGCGAATCATTACTGTCCCGGTTGCCAGTGAACGGACCGCCGACGCGCACGAACTGGCGGCGGCGTGCCAATCGGCAAATCCGGCGGCAGAAGTTTTTGCCTGTGATTCGCTGGCCGCAGCGTTGAACAGGGTAGCGGGCGATGATTTTATGATTGTCAGTGGCTCGCTGTATCTGGTGGGTGAGGCATTGGAGCAACTGGGCCTGTCGCCGATCCGGGGCGGCGAGCGCGGCTTGAACGAATGGAGCGGAACATCTCATGCGCCTATGTCTTCTTCTCTTTGTGACCGGTAAGTCGCTAATTCAACCCTGCTTGGACGCGGTACTAATTCGTGCCTGCCGCCGGACTCGCGCCGCTAATACTTTCGGCAAGCGGTTGACGATATTGCGGGCTGGCGGCTAAAGTGGCCCGGTTGCCAGGTCGGTTTGTCACCGCGGGCAACGACTGTACCAATTCAAATGAGCGCTTGCGCCAAATTGTTCGGATCGTCGCTGGGGAAGAAATTCATCATGGCGGCGAGCGGCTTGCTGCTGTTTATATTCGTCGTCGGTCATCTGGCCGGCAACCTGCAAATTTTCCTCGGTCCGGAAGCATTGAATCGTTACGGCCAGTTTCTCCACGAAAACGTGGAAATTCTGTGGCCGGCGCGGATTGTTTTGATTGTCCTGGTGATATTGCACGTCTGGTCGGCGGTGCAGCTTTACCTCGAAAACAAGGCGGCGCGGCCAGTGGGTTACGCGGGCGATCCGGTGCCGGCGGCCGCCAGCTACGCTTCACGCACCATGATGATGAGCGGACTCATCGTGGCGGCGTTTGTCATTTATCATTTGTTGCATTACACGGCTGACGTGAGGGCCATCAATCTCACGGGCCGCGATTTCGGCGCACTAATGGACGAGAAGGGCCGGCACGATGTGTACGCGATGGTGGTGTTCGGGTTTGAACAGCCGGTGGTGGCGGGATTTTATATCTTTGCCTTGGCCTTGCTTTGCCTGCATTTAAGCCACGGTGTTTACGCCATGTTCCAGTCGCTCGGTATCAAAGTGGGTTTTGCGCCGGATTTGCCGAAGCACTTCGCGCGCTGGGCGGCCATATTGATTTTCCTCGGTTACATTTCCATTCCGGTGGCGGTGTTGAGCGGCCTCGGGAAAAATTACGTGGCCAAAATAACCGCTCCACCGGCGGCCGGCGCAGAAAAGGAGGCGGTGAAATAATATGAGCCTCGACGCCAAAATTCCGTCCGGCCCGCTCGCACAGAAGTGGGACAAGCACCGCTTCGACATGAAGCTGGTCAACCCGTCGAACAAGCGAAAGTTCGAAATTATCGTCGTCGGTACCGGACTGGCGGGTGCGTCGGCCGCGGCATCGCTGGCCGAGCTGGGATACCAGGTCAAATCGTTTTGCTTCCAGGATAGTCCGCGGCGCGCCCATTCCATCGCGGCACAGGGTGGCATCAACGCGGCGAAGAATTATCAGAACGACGGCGATTCGGTTTACCGGCTGTTCTACGACACCATCAAGGGCGGCGATTTCCGGGCGCGTGAAGCCAACGTCTATCGGCTCGCACAGGTGAGCGTGAACATCATTGACCAGTGCGTGGCGCAGGGCGTGCCGTTTGCCCGCGAATACGGCGGCACGCTGGCCAACCGCAGCTTCGGCGGTGCGCAGGTGTCACGGACATTTTACGCGCGCGGCCAGACCGGGCAGCAACTGCTGTTGGGCGCATACTCGGCATTGAGCCGGCAAGTCGGGCTGGGCAATGTCCGGATGATCCCGCGCACCGAAATGCTGGACATCGTGGTCGTGGACGGCCAGGCCAAAGGCATCGTCGTCCGCAATCTTGTCACCGGGGAAATTTCATCGCATGCGGGCGACGCTGTCGTACTGGCCACCGGCGGTTACGGCAATGTTTTTTTCCTTTCGACCAATGCCAAGGGTTGCAATGTCACGGCGACGTGGCGCGCCTGCAAGAAGGGCGCGTTCTTCGCCAATCCGTGTTACACACAAATTCATCCAACCTGCATTCCAGTGAGCGGCGACCATCAGAGCAAACTGACGCTGATGTCCGAGTCGCTGCGCAACGACGGGCGGGTCTGGGTGCCGAAGCGGAAGGAGGATTGCGGCAAGCCGCCGGGGTCAATTCCGGAGGCCGACCGCGATTATTATCTCGAACGGAAATATCCGAGCTTTGGCAATCTGGCGCCGCGCGACATTTCTTCGCGGGCGGCCAAGGAAGTCTGCGACGAAGGACGCGGCGTCGGTCCCGGCGGGCGTGGTGTTTATCTGGATTTCGCGGACTCCATCCAACGGCTGGGCGAGGACACGATCCGCGAGCGTTATGGCAATCTGTTCGAGATGTACGAAAAGATCACCGGCGAGAACGGCTACCGGCAACCGATGCGGATTTATCCGGCGGTGCATTACGCCATGGGCGGCACGTGGGTGGATTACAACCTGATGAGCACGTTGCCCGGATTATTTGTGATCGGCGAAGCTAATTTTTCCGACCATGGCGCGAACCGACTCGGCGCCAGCGCGCTGATGCAGGGACTCGGCGACGGCTATTTCGTGTTGCCCTACACCATCGGACATTACTTCGCTTCGACCAAACCGGCCAAGATGCCGACGAGTCACACGGAATTCAAGAAAGCCGAGGAAGCCGTCAAAGCGCTCACACAACGTTTGCTCGGTATCAACGGCAAGCGCAGTGTGGTGAGCTTCCACAAGGAACTGGGCAAATTGATGTGGGAAAATTGCGGCATGGCCCGCAGCCGGCAGAGCCTCGAAACGAACCTCAAGCGCATCCCGGAGTTGCGCGAGGAATTCTGGAAGAACGTGAAGGTGACCGGCTCCGGTGCGGAATTGAACCAGGACCTCGAACTGGCCGGGCGCGTGGCGGATTTTCTGGAATTCGGCGAGCTGCTCTGCCTCGACGCGCTGCACCGGGAGGAATCCTGCGGCGGCCATTTCCGCGTGGAACACCAGACCGAAGACGGCGAAGCCAAGCGGGACGACGCCAATTTTTCCTACGTGGCGGCCTGGGAATACAAAGGCCCGGACCGGAAACCGGAGTTGCACAAAGAACCGCTGGTGTACGAGGAAGTCCACATGGCCACTCGGAGTTACAAGTAATTTATGATTTACGATTTACGATTTACGATTTGCTTCGCCGGACGCGAGTGCGCCGGCTGGCGATCGGCAATCGGCAACACCGACTCCGGTCGCGTGCTCGCGCAGTGGCGGAGTCGGCAATTGGCAAGCTGATGAATTTGACTTTAAAAATCTGGCGGCAGAAACACTCGGCTATCACCCGGGTTTTTCGAGACGCACGAGGCGAAGGAAGTTTCGCCCGACATGTCGTTCCTCGAAATGCTCGACGTGGTGAACGAACACCTCATTGACGAAGGCAAGGAACCGTTTGCGTTCGACAGCGACTGCCGCGAAGGCATCTGCGGCACCTGTTCGCTGGTCATCAACGGCATTCCGCATGGCGGGCACAAAGGCACCACTGCCTGTCAGTTGCACATGCGGCATTTCCAGGATGGCCAGACCATCACCGTCGAACCATGGCGGGCGCAGGCGTTTCCGGTGTTGAAGGACTTGATTGTGGATCGCGGCGCGTTTGATCGCATCATCCAGGCGGGCGGGTTCGTGTCGGTGAATACGGGCAACGCGCCGGAAGCCAACTCCATTCCGGTGTCGAAGGAGATTGCCGACTTGGCGATGGACGCGGCGGCGTGCATCGGTTGCGGCGCGTGCGTGGCGGTGTGCAAAAACGCCAGCGCGATGCTGTTCGTCGCCGCGAAGGTTTCGCATCTCAATTACCTGCCGCAAGGCAAGGCTGAGAAGGACCGCCGGGTGCGCAACATGGTGGCGCAGATGGACAAGGAAGGGTTTGGCAATTGCACGGTAACCGGTTCATGCGAGGCAGTTTGCCCGAAGGAAGTCAGCCTTCAATTCATCGCCAAGATGAACCGCGATTATGGCGCGGCCTTGCTCAAGGGCGAACGCAGGAAGACCGGCGGCGGCGGAACGGGTTAAACAAAAGGGTAGGCTGTAAATTCTTCCACCCGGGAAAAACCACCCCGCAGTTTCCCGCGGGGCGGCTTGATTTTCGGTAGGGCGCGATGTCTCATCGCGCCGCGGCTCGCTCGGAGAGCGAGCCCTACCTTTATGACCCAACGCTGGCCAGTTCCTCGTTGTTTTCCACGTTCACAATCTTGAACTGCTCGGCGTGCATGCCGGAGTCGGCGCGGAATGACAGTTTGCCGAAATAGCGTTTTTCCATCTCGATGAGATGTTTTTCGTCTTCGGTGCGGAGCCGGTCGAGCACCGTCGGATGCACCACGATGCGCAGTTGGAAATCCGATTCGTCGCGCTCGCGCTTTTTCAAAATCTCTTGCAGCTTGCGCTGAATTTCCACGCTCATGGTCACCACGCTCTTCACCTTGCCGCGGCCTTTGCAATACGGACAATCGTCGTACACCGCCGACCGCACGCTTTCGGTGTGGCGCTGGCGTGTCATTTCCATCAAACCGAGTTGCGAGATGGGCAGGATGTGGGTCTTGGCCTTGTCGCGGCGCAGCCCTTCCTTGACGCGCTGATACACGGACTGCTGGTCGCGGCGCGACTTCATGTCAATGAAATCGAGCACGATGAGTCCGCCCATGTTGCGCAGCCGTAGCTGCCGGCAGATTTCATCGGCGGCTTCGAGGTTCACCTTGAGGATGGTGGCTTCCTGGTCGCGGCTGCCCTTGTGCCGGCCCGTGTTCACGTCAATCGCCACCAGCGCCTCGGTTTCATCAATAACAATGTAGCCGCCGCTCTTCAAATGCACCTGGCGCGAGAAGGCATTCTCCAATTGCTTGCTGATGTTGAACCGGTCAAAAATCGGCTGGGCGTCGGCGTACACGATAACTTTCCTGGCGGCACGCGAGGAGATTCTGGAAATCATGTCGCGCATCCGGTCGTGGGCCTTTTGATTGTCCACCACGATGCGTTCGACGTCCTCGGTGAGGAAGTCGCGCACGGTGCGCTCAATCAGGTCTGGTTCCTGGAAAACGCAGGTGGCTGGCGGCTGGTTCTTCATGCGCTCCTGCACGCCGCGCCACTCTTCGAGCAGCAACGCGAGGTCGCGGACAAAATAACGCTTCTGCTGGCCCTCGCCGGCGGTGCGCATGATGACGCCCATGCCGTCGGGAATCGCCAGTTCGCGCAGTATTTTCTTGAGGCGTTTGCGTTCCTCCGGGTTTTCAATCTTGCGGGAAATACCGCTCTGGTCCGCATTCGGCAGCAGCACGAGATAACGTCCCGGCACCACGAGGTTGGTCGTAATGCGGGGACCTTTGGTGCCGATGGGGCCTTTGGTGACCTGCACGATGATTTCGCTGCCCGGCGGATAAATCCGCGGGATGTCTTTCTGCGTGATCTTGGGCTTGGCCGGCCGGCGCTCCCGGCCGGCGGGACGTTCGACGATTTCCACTCCGCTGTCGAACTGGTTGGGCACGATGTCCCAATAATGCAGGAACGCATTTTTCTCGAAGCCGATGTCCACGAACGCGGCCTTGAGGCCGTCTTCGAGGTTGCGCACCTTGCCCTTGAAAATGCTGCCCACGAGCCGTTCCTCCGTGGTGCGTTCGATGTTGAATTCCTCCAACCGGCCGTTTTCCGTCACCGCCACGCGCGTTTCCAGCGTCTCGGTGTTGATGATGACTTCTTTGCAGACGGTTTTTTCCTTGCGGATCAACCGCGTGACTTTTTTGACGATGTTGTCCGCCACGTTCTTGATGGTGGCGAGCAATCCCCTGGGCGGCTCGGCGATTTTCACCGGCGCGAATTTTTCCGGCGGTTCGGGCGCGGGAACTGCCGTGGCCGCGGCCGCTTCTGCCGGCTCAGGAGGCGGAAGTGGCGCGCCCTGCGGCGGCAGGCCGGCGGCGATGTTTTCGGCGCGTTCGATTTCGTGCGTGTGCCGTTTTTCAAACACCTGCTCCGCGCCGCCCTGCTCAGTCACCGCTTCGGCGCGGGCCTGGACAGCCTCGCGGTCGGGCTTTTGCTGGGCCTGGCCGAAGCCGCCTTTGGGGCGGAAACGCATTCCGCGGCGCCGCCGCGAAAAATTGTTATTACTCATAATCAGTATCCTTTTCGATGGATGTATATGTTTTGCATCAAGCCCAGTGCGATCAACGAGCAAAGCACTGAAGATCCGCCGTAGGAAAGCAGCGGCAGTGGGACGCCCGTTACGGGCATGATGCGGATGTTCATGCCGATATTGATGAACACGTGGCTGAAGATGAGCGTCACGACGCCCACCGCCACGAGTTTGCCCAGGCGGTCGCGCGCCTGGCCGGCGATTCTCAATCCGGTGAAGAGAATCACCGCATACAGCGCGAGCACCGTCACGCTGCCGACAAATCCTTCCTCCTCGGCAATCACGGAGAAAATGAAGTCGTTATGCGCCACGGCTCTAGGCAGATACCCCAGAGCGTTCTGGGTGCCCTGCCGCCAGCCTTTGCCCGCCAGCCCGCCTGAGCCGACGGAAATCAGCGCCTGCCGGACATTGTATTCGTCGTCCAATTGTTGTTGTCGCAGGCGTTGCAACTCCGCCGGTGTGGCATTCGGCGGAGCAAAATGAGTGTAATCCCGTCCAAAATAAACCAGCAGCCGATTGCGTTGATACGGCTGCATCGAAACCTGCCACCAGCCCGGCGGCAGAAATACCGCGTCCACGAGGAACAAAGCAGCGAGCAAACTCACCGCCCCGATCAGTTGCACCAGATATTGTTTGGGAGTGCCGGCTACGAACATCATCACCAGGCCGGTAGGCAGCAGCACGAGGGCCGAACCCAGATCCGGTTCCTTCAGAATCAGCGCGGCCGGCAGCAGCATGAGCCCGATGCCCTTCCAGAAATTGTTTAATTGGTACAATTCCTCCTCTGGCCGGCTCAAGAAGTGCGCCATGGCGAGAATAAACGCGACCTTGGCAAATTCGCTCGGCTGAAATTGAAAAAATCCCAGGTCAATCCACCGCCGCGCGCCAAAACGCATCGAGCCGACATGCGGAATCAAGACGGCAATCAGGCAAAAAATGGTCGCCCAATATACCACGATCGACCAGCGCGCCAGCGGGTGATAATCCACCAGACAAATCGCCGTGCCCGCGCCAAGGCCGAGCGCATACCAGATGATTTGATGGAACCAGGTCTGGCTGTACCACGGCTTGAGCATTTCCGCCGCGTTCGCCATCGTCGCGCTGTAAATGAACATCGTGCCAATCAGCATCAATCCGCCGAGCACGGCCAGTTGCAGCCGGTCAATCATTGCGTGCGGTTCGTGAATGGGGTTGCTGATCATTTTAATCTCCCGCGCTCCGATGCGGTGCCGTGGCCAGAGCCGGCAGATCGGGTTTTTCTTTTTGCACAATGGCCTGGTAAATGTCGTGCGCAATCGGCGCACAAACGATTCCCCCGGAGCCGCGATTTTCCGATTCCACCATCACCACCACGACATAGCGTGGATTTTCATAGGGCGCAAATGACGCGAACCAGTAGTCCCAGCGGATCAGCTGGCCTTGTTCGTTTTTGATTTGGGCCGTGCCGGTCTTGCCGCAGACGCGCAACCCGGGCACCGGGGCGGCGCGGCCGGTGCCTTCCGGGTCCTCGGTTTCCGCCAGCATCGCGTCATGAAGGATTTTAAAACTGCGCGGGTGCAAACCCAGCGTATCGCGCACGGCTCCCGATGGGAAAATGGTGGGCAATTCACCACTGGCCGGATCCTGTGGCTCGACCCGGTCGACGAAGCGCGGCCACAGGACCTTGCCGCCATTGGCAATAGCCGCATAGGTGACGGCAATTTGCATTGGCGTTATGGCAACTTCACCCTGGCCAAAACAGATATTCGCCGAATCGCCATCCCGCCAGTCGGAGTGGATGCGTTTTTCAGTGGGGAAAATGCCCGGCGACTCCTGCCGGGTCGGCAGATTCATGCGCTGGCCCAAATGAAATTTTTCGCCCAGCCGGATGATTTTTTCAATGCCGGTACGCAAACCATTGAAAATGAAATAGGCATTGCTGGATTGTACGATGGCGCGTTTGAGATTGTAGGAACCTGGCGGTACGGTGTCTCTGATCTTTCGCGCGCCGACATAAATACAACCGTGCCATGGCTCAGCCGGATCCGGTTGCACCTGATAAATCTCATCCGGATTCAGCCCGTTTTCCAGGGCGGCGAGAGCGACAATCGGTTTGAAAATGGACCCGGGCATGTAATTTTCGTATGTGGCCCGGTTGATCTGCGGGCGCAGCCTGGGATCCGCCAGCCGCGCCGGATCGTTGGCCGAGTAATCCGGGTTGATTTCCGGCGACGACACCAGCGCCAGCACGTCGCCCGTATGCACGTCCATCACGATGATTGCGGCGCGCGCGTTTGTGCCTTGATGCGTTGCGAGCGAACGTTCCGCCGCCTCCTGAATGTCGAGGTCCATCGTCAGCACGACATTATGGCCCGGCTCTGGCCGGCTCCACACGTTTTCGGTCTGGCGATAGCCGAGATTGTTGACCAGCACGGCCGCCGCGCCCGCCCGCCCGCGCAATTGCGAGTCGAACCCGGCCTCAATCCCGACCTGCCCGCGATAATCCGGCAGCCGATACGAGAAAAAGGCGTCCTCGCCTTCCGACGAACTGTCATCGCGCAGCACATAACCCAGCAAATGCGACGCCGTTATGCCGTAGGGATAGGAGCGGACCGGTTGCAGGTCCAAATCCACGCCCAGCCCGCCGGGGTATTGTTCTTCAAAGCGCGCCATTTGCGTCTCATTGAGGTTGGGCAGCAACGGATAAGGCAGCGCGAGCCGGGTGTCGTAATGTCGTTTGAACGTTGCCGGATCGAGCGTCAGCGGCTGGCCAAGCCGTTGAGCAACCTGTTCCACGACGCTTTCCGCCACTCGAAAACGCGATTCTTCGCGAAGTTGTTTCAATTGGGCCGTCGAGAGTGAGAAGTCCTTCCGTTCGGCCTTGGTCAGCGACCGGTCCAGTCTTTTTTCCCGCGCGGCGATACGTTCCTTCTGGCTGGCATGTACCAGCGCGATGTTCGTGCTGTAAGCCGCGTCGAACTGCCGGTGCAAATCGTCGAGATAAAGGCCGAGATTGTAGCGCGGACGGTTCTCGGCCAGCACCCGGCCCTCCCGGTCGAGAATTTTTCCGCGCATGGCCGGGATGCGGACGGTGCGATACGACTGCGTTTCCAAATGACTTTCGTATTTGCGTGCGGAAACGACCTGCACCCACCAGAGGCCGGCCAGCAGAATCAACAAACCACCGGCCAGCGCCACCGCCAGGAGGCGGAGCGGCGGATCGTTCTTTTTCAGTTCGTCGAAAATCAGCATGGCATGCAGTCCGTAGTCCACAGTCTGCAGTCCACAGTCTTGCCGTCACTATCACGGCGGCTTTTCGGCTGTGGGCTGAGGACTGGAAACTGTGGACTCATAATCATAATCTTCCCCGCCGGATTTCACGGTCGGGACGGAAACCGGGGTCATTTCTCGGTTGATACCCAAGCGAGCGGTGGCACCAGTCGAACAACGCGAAGACAAACGGTGTCGCTGCTGCGCCGCCTGCGGTCATCACCAGCCATTGCCAGAGCGAGCCCCAACCCAGTAACGGTTGTTTCCCGACGGTTAACAAAAGTAAAATGGCCAGCGCCGGCACGACGGCGCTGGCTGTGGTACCGAGGACGAGTTGGGCGAACGAAAGTTCGCGCAAAATCAAATCGCGTCGCACATAAATCACAAATCCGACCGCATAGAGTGGCAGAATGCTGGTTCCCAGCGGATTGGCCGACAGCGAGTCGAACCACAATCCTCCCAGCACAGCCAGCAAAGAAACGGTGACGAGGTCCGCATTCAAGGCCGTATACACCATCAGCACCGGCAACAAATCCACCTGTGCGCCCAGCCAATGGTGCAGAGCAGGAATCGTGGCTTCGCCAAATACCGCCAGAAACGCGGCAGCCAGAATCAGAATGGGGCTGAAAAAGGTCATCGGGTAAAAAACATCGAATGCCGAACATCGAACACTGAACATCGAATGAAAAGACGGCTGCTGACCGCCAGAATCGGCGTTCGGCGTTCGGCGTTCGATGTTCGATGTTCAAAATTATTCATGGAAACAGTACCCAGACCTGGTCGAGGGCGCCGAGATTGGCCGAAAGTTTCACGCGCGCCTCGGTGTAAAGGCCAAATTCAACGGGACGCGAGTCCAGCACCTGGCCGATGGGGATGCCCCGTGGAAAAACACCGCCGAGACCGCTGGTAATGACATTTTGGCCAGCCTTCAAGGTGGCGCTGCCGGAAAGATAGGTTAAATCCACGAGAGATGTATCCAGCGGCCCGCTGGCGCTGATAATGCCCGTATCGTGCGCCGGATTTTCAACGAGCGCGGAGACACGGCAATTGGGGTCACCAATCAAAACCACCTGCGAACGGGTGTAACCCACGGCGGAAACGCGCCCGACGAGGCCGGCAGCGGTCAACACCGGCAGGTTGGTTTGGATACCATCGCGGCTGCCGAGGTCGATCTGCAGGGTGCGCCACCAATTGACCGGATCCCGCATGACGACATTGGCGAGTTTGATTTTCCACGGCGTCTGCTGCTGCCAGCCGAGCAGCGAACGGAGCTGGTCGTTTTCGCGCGCAATGGCGGCCATTTGGATAGCTTGGGCTTTGAATTGCTCATTTTCCTGCCGCAGCCGGTCAATCTGCCGGAACAATTCACGCCGGGGCAAGACACTGTCGGCCAGATCCGCCGGAAGTTGCTGGGCGGTATTGGCCAGCCCGAACAACGGCAGAAACAAACTGCCGATGGTAAGCTTAAGCCGGGCGGTCACGCGCGGCGGCAGGCTGAGAATCAGCAGTGCCAGCAGCGTTACCGCGCCGAGCGCGAGATAATTTTTTTTCCTGAACATCCTGCATCACCCGACAAACGCGTCGGGGCACGCAGGTGAACGGGCGGCGCAAGGCCGCGTCGGGGCGGGAAATCAATATTTGGCGTTGGTTGCGACGCGTTTCAGGAATTCGATTTCCTGTAAAACACGGCCGGTGCCCTCGGCAACGGCGCTCATGGGGTCATCCGCGAGATGCACCGGCAGGCCGGTTTCTTCGGCCACCAGCCGGTCAATGCCGCGCAACAGCGACCCACCGCCGGCCATGACCAGGCCCCGATCCACAAGATCGGAGGCAAGTTCGGGCGGACAGCGTTCCAGCGTGAGGCGGACGGACTCCAAAATGCTCGACAGCGGTTCTTGCAACGCTTCGCGAATTTCCTCGGAACGAATGGTTAAGGTTTTGGGCAATCCGGACGCCAGGTCACGGCCTTTGACATCCATGGTCAATTCCTGTTCCAACGGAAACGCGGAGCCGATGCGTATCTTGATTTCTTCCGCGGTGCGTTCACCTATCAACATGTTGTAGGCGCGCTTCATGTGCGCAGTGATCGTTTCGTCAAATTCGTCTCCGCCCACCCGCAGGCTGCGGCAGAAGACGATACCGGCGAGGGAGATGATGGCAATTTCACAAGTCCCGCCGCCGATGTCCACGATCATGTTGCCCGCCGGTTCATGCACCGGCAAACCGACACCGATGGCCGAAGCCATTGGCTGCTCAATCAAATACACCTCCCGCGCGCCGGCGTGGGTGGCGGAATCCTTGACGGCCCGTTTTTCAACTTCCGTGATGCCCGAAGGCACTGCAACCACTACTCGTGGCGCAATCAATTTGCGATGATGGACCTTCTGGATGAAGTGGCGGAGCATGGCCTCGGTGATTTCGAAGTCGGCGATCACGCCGTCCTTCATGGGCCGGATGGCCACGATGTTGCCGGGCGTGCGGCCCAGCATCCGTTTGGCTTCCGCACCGACGGCCAGCACGTTGGTCGTGCCGGCTTGAATTGCCACAACCGAAGGTTCGCGCAGGACGATTCCGCGGTCCCGCACGTAGACAAGGGAATTGGCTGTACCCAGGTCTATTCCAATATCGTTGGAAAACAGGCTTTTGAATTGCGCAAACATGAATTTGCCTAACGGCGCACAGTTAATCCATTACGCCCCTAAAGGTCAAGCGGCGAATAATCAATGTGATTTCAACCGTTTAAAGGGGCATCCTGCGGAAGTCTGGCCCGCCATCCGAAGCTCTGAACTGACTTGTGAGGTTCAGAGCGAAGGATGGTGCCAGCGACTGGAATCGAACCAGTGACCTCGGGCTTATGAGTCCCACGCTCTAACCAACTGAGCTACGCTGGCAACCGAGACCGGCGTAACATTCTGCGCACAAACTCCGCACTGTCAAATCTGAACCACAACCGCCGAATACCGGGCCACAAACAACAGAAACAACTGAAACCCCCGCCTGCCGGAACCCGAATTGACGGGCCAGTGTTCCACCTTGCATTTCCGGAAAAAACCACGCGCCGCCGGGAACGAAAACAAACCAGGACGATGTCGGGGAACGAAAATCCGGAGCGGGCCTGGAGTCCCGGCACCAGCAAAAACCACCGAGGCATCAGGGAATTATCACTTATGGCAGGGGGGTGATCGTAATCTTGGCGGCAGTTCTGAGACCGTCCATGTATTTCTGCAACTGCTGGTTATATTGATCCCGTGTCTGAGCTGCCAGTTGCTGGCGAATTTGGATATCAATTGCCTGCCAGGCTTGCTGGCGTGCCTGTGGGTCGGCGGGCAATTCTCCAAATGCCGAAATATGATCCTGATAATATTGTTGCACCTGTTCGGGAGTAACATTGGGCGTCGCACCTGCCTGCGCCATAAGAGAAGTTTGCAACATAAATGCCTGCGCATCCCGAAGTTCAAACTCGATCTCCGCAGCATTCACCGTCAGTTTGCTGACGAGGCCGGGTTCCGGTTGTTCCCGCAACGCCCGCATTTTTGCCAACTGATCTTCCTGGGCTTGGTTCAAGGTGACGCCTTGCGCCTTGGCGGCCTGCAAGACCAATTCACGATTGATGGCGCGTTGAAGGAAATAATCGTACGTCACCGAATCAATTTTCTGTTCTGCCTCTGAATTGGTTGATTGAAGCGGCATCAAGTCCCCAAGGGTGATGGGCGTGCCATTGATCATTGCCAGCACTTGATTCGGGCGGGTCAAAAATACCCTGTTGGTGGATTGCTCCACAGGCTGGTTTGAGTGCTTTGCCACGCTTTTGGCTGCACCGGACCGGGAGGAAGCAGGTGCCCGACCCCGAAGCTGCCAATATACAAGCAGCGTTACAAGCAGCGTTACCGCCGCCATTGCAGCCACCAGCAGCAGCCAGATTGATTTGCGGCCTCTCATCGTGCCTTGCCCCGGTTCCTTGCCATCAAGATTCCGTCCTGGCGCTTCCAGCTTGCGCTGCGTTCCATGCTATCGCATTTCTCCGTCAGCGCCAGGACGGCGACGGTCATTTGCTTGCTACTTGCTTTCCAAGATGACGTCTTCCATGCCCACCGGCACGCCGGGCGAACTATTATATTCAACCCACACACATGAGCGGAAGAACAAGTCACTGTTTATCGTGCCAGCTTGGAAACTGCTCGTATCCAAGTTGTATTGGAACTCGCCATTGTTCAGTACCATGATTCCACCCGGGCTGCCCACGCAAACATAGTTCTGCGGCAAATCGTTGACCAGGATGGAACTGCTGTAAGTGCCCTGACGTTCCGTGACGTCAATATGCACCGTAACCCCCCCTGCCGAGGTAACGTCATTGCCATTGCAATCCAACAGCCTGACCGCATGAAGTATCTTGTCGCCAACACAGAATCGTGTGACGATCTCCGTAGTGGAGGGATCATCCGGACAATTCATATCGGTGAAACCGGCGTCCGGTTGAGCCGTGTTATCATCCAGATTGTCATCTGGCGGCGTGTCAAACACCACCTGTAACGGTGACAATACCGTGAGGTTGAACGAGCACTGATTCGTATTGCCGCTCGCGTCGGTGGCCACACAGGTCACCGGATAAACGCCCGGCCCCAGGGTGCTGCCGGGCGCAGGGGTGCAAACCACCGGCACCACGTTGCCGCAGTTGTCCACTGCCAGTGGTGGGGTAAACTCAACCGCACCCAGACAAGTCGATCCCAGACCGAGATTGGCACGTTTGCAGTCGCTCCATACTCCCCAACTCGGCTGTCCCCAGCACATGCCCTTGCCGCGGCCGCCGCAAATCAGGCAGGATCTGAACTTCTGGCACGAGCCTGCCGGATCATTATTCTTGTAGCAACTGCTGCTGCAGTCGTCCACCGGCTTCACGCACAAACCGTTGTAATCGTTGGTCAGGCTGCTGTGAACCACCGCCGTCCACTGCCAATTGACCACCACGTTCGGATTATCCACCGCAAACCGTGCGCACCAGGTGGCGGTATTAACATGCCGACGCGCACAGCACCAATTCTTCAGACAACCCCAGAAGTTGGGATAAAAGCAGCCCACTTGGTTGTTCAGGTTGAAAGGAACCGTCCAGGCCACGCCGGAGGCGAAGGTATTGCCGCATAAGCCGGATTTGGCGACCGTAATCCATTGGCCGTTCGTGAAAATGGTGGTCGAGGTGGCGACGCCGTTCGAGAAGGTAACGTACGCATCGGGCACCGCGAGCGTGATGTTCGTATCGTCCAAAGCAAGCTGAATGCTTTGGTCGAAAATGTGGACCGTAAACGAGCCGCGAACACAGGAGAAACTCTTGATCGCACTGCTGAACCAGACGGTGTTGTTGGACTTGATGCAAACATCATCAAAATCCGCCTCGATACAACTCATCGCGTTGGTCAGGATCGGCTTGAAGGTCGTCGTCTGGTCCGCGCACATGATGGTCGGCGGTTCCCGGTCCAGAACGACAACGGCACACGCATGCTGGGTCGAATTGCCACGCCCGTCGCTGGCCGTTGTCACCACTACGTTTGAGCCGTTCACGTTCACTGGAAACAACCCTTGCAACATCCCATTGCCCAAATCCGTCAGCGGTATCAACGTCCCGTTCTCGTTCAACGCACTCACGCTGGCGGTGATCGTGAGCGGGCAGCAATTATCTATGGCCGTCGGTGTCGGGAACGTCACGGTCGCGTAACATTTGCCTGGATCGTTCGTCACCACCAACGGCTCACACAGGCTGCAGACGATGATCGGGTTACTCTTGTCCGCAAACTCGGGCGGCAGCGTATCCTCCACAGTGACGGTAAACGTGCAGGTATTCGCATTACCGGCGGCGTCGCTGGCCACGCAAGTCACGACGTAATTCGTGCTGTCCATGCCATCCGGCAACGCGAAGAAACTGCCCGACGGCGGAGTGCAGACGAGGGTTGGATTCGGATCGCAGTTGTCCGCCACCATGATTGTGGGATAACTGACAAACGCCCCGGCCACTCCGTTGTTGGTATCCATTTGGCATTCAACCGTAAAGTCCGCCGGGCATGCTATCGTTGGCGGGACAATGTCTTCCGAGCCAATGGTGCATTTGGCCTGCCCGTTGAAATTTGTGGTGAAATCATTGTTAAACGTCGAAGCCCCGCTGTTAATCGTGACCGCCAGATTACCGCAGAAGAATTCGGCCAGGGCGCCCCCGGTAGGGTTAAACCGCATTTGATAAGTATCCGTGGCCCCGCCATCCGCAAAGCCGAAGGCCGTCACAGTGCCCTTCAACAGCACGCCGGTATAGGTATTGGTGACGCCTCCCACAATCCGCGTTACAGTGCCGGACAAAATTAAATCATCGCCTCCATCCCCGGGCACACTGCCCACCAAAGCGCCGGTGTTATCCACCTGAATCTGGATCTGAAGACTCTTGGCCCCCGTTATGGGGCGCGCGGTCTCCGTCCCTGAAAAGGTCACCGTTAGAATCACCGGCGGCGCTGTCACAGTGAAAAGCTGGTTTGACGCCGTATAAGTAACGGCATAGGCGTTTAAGCTCTGGTACGCTATCGTGGGATAGGTTGGGTTGACCCCCAACAACGTCGCAAAGGATGACGATGTCCATGCCATAAAGGCCGACGTTAGAATTATCGGTTTTATCCATTTCATAATTTTCCTTCCTTAACTGATTGCCCAGCTTTTACTGTCTGGGGTAAGTAAATCCTAAATAACATCACCGCTGAATTAATATCAATACTGAATTAAAATAATTTTGACCAACAATCCCACGCTCTGCCGGCAGTAATCCTCCTTGTTTGTTGCGTTAAAAGTTTGACTTGGTGCGGCGACAACGCGCCATTCTCGCGCCCAAAGTTCCGCCCACCAAAACCAGTAAAATTGAAGACGGTTCCGGAACCGAATAGGGGAAGACGTTCCGCATTGCCGTTTCCGCTGCTATTGCTGAAACTCGTTCCCCAATCTATAAAATAAGAATCATGGGACCCGAAGTCCGGGTGTATAGCAATTCCCCCTTGTGCCCCCGGCCCTCCAAAATCACTCACGACGCTCGGATTGGAATTGGCGCTGTCCACCGTGAATAGAAACTCGAATCTGTCATTCCCTTCGTTGGGTGGCGCATTATACAGTGACCCAAAAGTTGTGACACCCCCGTCCGTCCCCGGGATTAGAATGCCGGTCAGGAGGGTTTCAATGGTGTCGCCCGTGCCATCCATGCTGCCAAGAATCGTCAGCGTTCCACCGCTCAAATATCCTGCTGAATTAATCGTCGCGGCCAGATTGAAGCTCAAATCCGAAAAATCAGGATAAAACAAGGCATTCTGATCGCCCAGTGAATTTATGGTATAGGCGCCGGTAATCCCTTGGGCCAGAAAATTATCGGCACTGTTGTTGGCAAGGTAACTCACATCCACGTTGAAAGCCCCGAAATCAGGGAAATGCTGAGTCGATTCCAAACCCAATGGCGTCGCCTGTAATTGCAGTTCTGCGGTTATTGCGAGGAGACCGATTGCGAATAGGATTTTTAGCGTTTTCATGTCCGTTTAGAGTTAAATGTTTTATGTGTTTTCCCTGGCACATGAATCACCACCGGTTTGAAACGAAATAAGCCTGAAAAACCGCGCCGCAGGACAAGCAGAGCCGCCAGCCCACAGGCGGTAAGGACAATTGTTGTCGGCTCGGGAACAATGGCCAACATATCCTGGGCCAGGCCGCAGCCCGGATTAAACAGGTTCAAGGCCACAACACCATACGTTCCATTTGAATCTGCCTTGAGTTCAGCCAAATTTTTGTGCAAAGCGTTCTCTGCAAGGATTACATAACCGTTGCATAACCCCCCGGCTTCGTTCTCGAGGTACCATATTGCCTGCTGGAGTTCACCGGCATGCGCTGTCCGATTTCCGGAGAAGTAGCTTCCGGTCCCGTTATCCAACGTTAATATGCCCGCGGCGAACTGGCTGAACAGCCAGGCGGTACCGAGAGAAATATTGTCCATCGGCAAACCGGTGTGCGGGTCGGTCGCATCCGCGCCCTGATCGCCGGTCACCGCACCGGAGTTGATGGTGTACGTATAAAGTCCAGTGGGTGGCTGGCTGATAACCTCGCCGGTTTCGAGACAGAACGAGGAAAAACGGCCAAGTTTCGGAGTCCCGCTGTAGGGCATGGTGATGATAACGAACTCGCCACCATCACCGCATCGATAAGGGGAATTGGTAATATAGAGCGTTCCGTCAATGCCCGGAACGGGATGCGCAAAGAGGCTGGGGGTTATTATCATTCCCGCCAAACTGGCCATTGTGATGGCCAGTTTTAAGTTTCGTATTTCCATTTTTGTCCCTTCTAATTTTTCCTTCCGAGTACTTTCTGATTTTGTCGCGGTTGTGAGTTATCAAGGGTTAAATCGGCTGATCATTCTGAATTTTGAATCAGGTCTCTATCTGTAGACACGACGGAGTGCCTTATAGCGTGAACCTTCCTGGTCGCCAGAATGGCCGCCAAGCCTCCGACCGTGTAAATGAGTACCAAAGCCAACACGTAAACTCCGTATTCCAAAAACCTCGTCGGATTAATTGTGTAAGCCGGCACTCGCATTTGGTTTTTATTTCTGATTTGGTTTTTTTCTGATGGTTTGTTCGGGGGCCTGTTGGATCACGGTCCTGATTCGGGTTTTATCTTTCGATTGAGTCTGATTGGTTTTTCACCGAGGGGGCCTGACTGAATCCTGGTTATAAGCCAGATTCCTGCGCTGAGAAATAGATTGAGTTCCCAAATAATCATGAACTTATAGGGCTAAAAAAATCCTGAGACGGCTAATAAATCCGAACGACGCGCCCGGTTGAAGTTCCCCGGTCATTTTTGTCAGCCTTGCACGGCTGGAGCCGTTTTTTTTGCCGATCGGCTCTCCGACGTTGGTCGTTACTTGTACGCAACGGTCGTCCCATAATTCGGTCATGCGATGGTCTTTTATATTGGTCACTTCCAAATCCGGCAGCCCACAACTGGCAAGCCATTCTTTGATCTCCGCAACCTGTCTCGGAGATGAGGCGCGGGCAGTGAATATTTTTACGGTGCGCCCTTCGGCAATCCACTTCTGCACCCGGGCCAGCATGGGTTCAATCGGACTGCCGATCTCGTTCCTTCGCTTTTCGCCAAGGTCACGGGCCAATGTCCCGTCCAGATCCACACCAATCCACGGCGAACCGCCATATTGCACTTGTGTGTTGTCCACGAACTGCCGACCGCATCGCCGGCACAAGCTGCCAAAACGCCCGTTCTCCAGACGATAAGGCGTTACTTCCTCGCCACAACAAACCATCCGACGCTCGGAAGCGAGGCCAGCATCATCATCGTCTTGACTGCATACCGATGTCCAACACTCGTCACGATCCGTCACACTAACTTTGAACGTGTCTTCCATATGCACCAATTCCCTTCAAATGGTTAACCGCCAGCCTGATTTTCCCAAACAAGGCTTACTTCAATTTCACAACTCCTTTATCAGCGGAGGCCGCGACACTTACAACAAATTAGTATTCACAAATGGCTGGAAATTAATGACATGCGGTTTAAGGTTATTCACCGGTCGGGAAAGTTATTCACAAATGCAATGAATTATTGACAAATGAATTCTTAGTGTCTAAAATCCACTTCGTTCTCCGGAGAAAGGTTTGAAGAAGGCTTTATTTCAGGAGACGTTTTAATGTTCTGCGGCGTGAAAGCAGGACATTTGCAGCACTAGTAGCACTATTAGTAACACTTTGGTTTGAAGTTCTTTTAAGACTTTGGGGCGTGGTTACTGTAGAGCGGCGGAGTGTTAAGTCGTAGTTTCCATGTGGTTTATGGTAGACAATACCGCCATCCGACAGGCAAATCATTTGCCTCGAGAGAATGAAAACATTGGCTTGGCCAATTTGTTACAGGGAACACTTACAAACCTGGCCTGCAAATGTTCCGCAAAGGATACGGCGGATTTCCTGATTAAGAAGGATCGAATTGTGTGCGCCTTTTGCGACCGCGAGATTTTATGCCTTCCCCCCATACTCGGGATTTACAAAGCCACCTGCAGTTGTTGCAACTCGTTCTCGGTCAAATCCACTTTTGTGCTGGATTCTCGAGGACTCTATACCTGTACCTGGTGCGGTCGAACGAAGTAGATTGATTCAATTCGTATTTGTTCGCTGGCCGGCCACATGATTTGTTTAGTGACCGGGCAGTATAAAAATCCTCCGGGTTTCCGTTCGCTCGAAAGCGGTACGTTTTGCGCGGTTGTTTCCCGGCGGCGTGCCCGGCTTCATGGCCTGCGCCGGACCAGTTCAAAATTACAGAGCCGCACCTCGGGTTTACCCTGCGCGTCCAACATCAGCTTTTGCGCGGGATCAAACGAAATCAGCAGATGATGCGGCCGGAGATTGAGATCATCAAAACCGCAACCCGCCAGTCGTTGCGACATTAATTGCGTCAGCTCCGTTACCATCTGTTCGGGTATCAGCCGGTTGGCGAACGCGCGCTTGACGTTGACCGCCTGGTAAAATTTTCCGTCCTGCGCCGCCAGCACTTCGTCCGGGCCGTTCCAAAAGCCCCAGATGGTGATGTAGTCACGTTCCTTGCGCGCGACCGGGTCGCCGTCGGGGGTACGGAAGCCCGCCAGCGCGGCGTAATGCCGTTCGTCGGACACCGGCCGCGCCGAACCGCGCTGCCGTCCGGTCATGTAAATGGCGCGCGGATAAATGGTCTGCACCCCTTGGCGGCCCATTTCGAGCGCAAAGGCAAATTCCTCAAACGGGCTGTTGAAGCCATAGGCCCGCACCTCCTCCCGGTGGACCTCGGGATTCTTCGACCACGGCGCGTCGCCCATGCGCGAGATTTTCCACACCAGGTGGATGTTGTCCTTGGTGCGCGTATAGAAAGTCTGGTTATGCGCCGACAACTTTTTCTTCGGCGTGCGGCGCCAGCGTTCCGGCAGGAAATAATTGAACAAGTCGGGGTCCTTGCCCACCACCCAGAGCAAACCGCCGGTGCTTTCGGCGCGCCCGAAAACGTAATCCACACCCAGGACATTCGTGGCGCGGAGATGCGCCGGCAGCGGATTGGCGGCGTTCGTGTCGAACCGGCGGGCCATGTGTTTGAGGTAAAGCTGCCGGTTGGCGCTGCGCACGGCCTGTTCATGTTCCGGAGTCCGTTCCAGCAATTCGTAGTCCACCAGCGCGTAGGCAAATTGATCATTGTGGTCGCGCAACAACGTCCGGTTCGTTTGCGGCCGCAGAATGATGTGCGCCGGTTTCATATCGATGACCCGGCAGCCTTTCTGCCATAATTCATGCGTGACCAGGCTGGTGACTCGGGCCAGAAATTCCGCCTGGATCCGGCCTTCCAGACCGAATTTCCCTGCCGTTTCCACAGCGTCCCAACCTTTGATCCAGCCGAACAGCAGAACGTATTGCCGCAGGATGTCAATTTCCACTCCCGGATGCCGCGTCACCTTCGCGCGGATTTTGTCCTCGGACCGGCCCGTCTGCCAGAGCTTTAACCGCTCGCTCGGCACGTAGATTGCCAGCGGACGTTGCGTGCGAATGCGGATGGCTGCCGGTCCGGCCTCGCCCCGGCGCAACTCCATGAGCAGCGAAAATTCCTCAAACGGACTGTTGAATTCCGCCTGGATGAACTTGTTGACCGTGAGGGTGTCGAAGGGAACCATTTCGCCCACGCGCGACCATTTGACAACCAGATTCAACACCCGGTTGCCGGCTACCGGGCGCGTCGGCACTTTATAGATCGTGCTCGTGCCCTCCAGCCGCTCGCGCTTGGCCTCAAACCATTCGCGCGCATACCAATTCTCCGGCAACAGGCTTTTCCAGAACGACAGTCCGAAACGCGTGAGATACAAATCACCGCCGTCCGCAGTTTTCAAATGAACGTAATCCACACCCAGCAACGACATGACGCTGTGCGATGCCGGCAGGTCCGCTGGCAAAACTGGCGGCAGAGCCTGGGCAGCTCCGGGCGCGGACGGGGCGGAAATCTCCCGCGCGGGATTGAATGTCAACAGTTTCTCGTCGGCAGCCATGCAATTAATCTAGGCATTCCCCCGGCCGCCGCAAGCGGTGTTTCGACCACTGCGCCGGATTGCAGCCGACGCCAACGTTGTTTCCCGACTACCAAGGCGATAAACTGGGCGCACAAACATGGTGAAATCAGCCGGGGCCAAAACCAATGCCGTCTTGCTCACCCTCGACAATATCACCGTCCAGGGGAGCGGGCAGATGGCGTTTCCGCGCACCCGCTGGATTTGGCGGCGTGGCGAACAATGGGCCATCCTCGGGCCCAACGGCTCGGGCAAATCGCTGCTCGCACTTGCGCTGTGCAGCCGGACACCGTTGCGGCGCGGGGAAATTCATTATCATTTCGAACCCGCCGCCGGGGACGTGTTGCCGGAACAATCCATCGCCCTGCTTTCGCCGGAAGCCCAGCGCGAGCTGGCCACCGGCGAAGCCTCCTTTTACCAGTCGCGCTGGCACAGCGGCATCGCTGAAGGCCGGCAGACCGTGGCCCAATTCCTTTCGCAGGCCAGCGTGGAGGACATCAATCCGTTTGAAGTCGGCGCCCGCAGAAGTGACCCGCGCCGGTTTCAGGAAAATCGCCGGCGATTCAGCCGCTGGTTGGGCATCGAACTCCTGCTCCGCCGGAAGCTGATCTCCCTTTCCAACGGCGAACAACGCAAGGTGCTCCTGGTTCACACCTTGCTGCGGTCGCCGCGGCTTTTGATTCTCGATGATCCCTTCGGCGGCCTCGACCGGGCCACGCGCGCGCGCCTGAAAACGGTCATTGCCGTTTGATGCGCACCGGCTTGCCCGTCCTCCTTATCACCAATCGTCCTGACGAACTTCCGCCGCCAACCACCCATCTGCTGCTCGTCCGGAACCGCCGCGTCATCGCGCAGGGAACCAAACATGCCGTGTTGCAACATCCGCTGGTCAAGGAATTGAAATCTGCCTCGTCCCCTGGCGCGGCGAAGTGTAACGAAGACGGCTCCTCCTCGAACGCCCCACCACCGGAAGGCCACGCCGTCCCGCTCATTGAATTGCATCACGTCACCGTCCGGCTCGGACGCCGGCGCATTCTCGACGATGTCACCTGGACGATGCGCCGGGGCGAGAGTTGGGCGTTGTTGGGACCGAATGGTTCCGGCAAAACCACGCTGTTGAGTCTGATTCAAGGCGACAATCCGCAGGCTTACGCGCTTAACCTCCGGCTTTTCGGTCAGAAGCCCGAAACCACGCAAACACTCTGGCATCTGCGCCGGCAAATCGGCTGGCTATCGCCGGAATTGCACCTGCATTATCCGCCGGTTTGGTCGTGCCTGAACGTCATCTGCTCGGGTTTCTTCAACACCGTCGGGCTTTATGAGCCCTGCACGTCCCGCCAGCGCGCCGCCGCTCGTGACTGGTTGCGCCGTTTTGGACTTGCCGGTTGCGCGGGAATTTCATTTGGCGAATTATCCCTCGGCGACCAGCGTCTGGTCCTGCTGGCGCGAGCGGTGGTGAAAAAACCGAAACTGCTGGTTTTGGACGAACCGTGTCAGGGACTGGATGCTACCCATCGCCACTCGATTATGGCTACGGTGGACCGGCTCATCGGCCAAACTCGCGCCGGCCTTATCTTCGTCACACATCATGCGAAGGAAATGCCCGCGTGCATTACCCACGTCCTGGAATTGAAGTCCGGTCGCATCTGCCAAAGCCGCCGGCGCCGCTAAAAAGTTTGTTTCCTGCCGGCACGGCTCGTATTTTTTGGGCCATGAAAGCTTCGACTGAACTGGAAAAATCGGCGACCCTGCAAGTCGCCGCGTTGATGGCGGCGGCGGCGCGCACGGCGCCCAAAACCCGCGGGATTGACAACATTCAGACTGTCGCGATTGACGACGAACCGACAAAGCAAAAGGTCATTGCCAAAATGCGCGAGATTGCCGCCAGAGAAAGCCGGCCCAGCCTCGAGCGTGATGCCGGTAACATCGAAGACTCGCCCGCGCTGGTGGTCATCGGCGTGGCGTCCAACACCGCCGGCTTGAATTGCGGATTCTGCGGCCAACCGACCTGTGACGCGTTGGAGTTGGCCGGCGGGACCTGCACCTTCAACTCGATTGACCTCGGTATCGCCACCATGTCGGCGGCGGAAGTGGCCGGCCGTTTCCACATTGACAACCGCATCATGTATTCCATCGGTCGGGCGTGCCTGGATTTGGGTATGTTCGGGCCGAAGGTCAAACAGGCGCTCGGCATTCCCTTGAGTGTGACCGGTAAAAATCCGTTCTTCGACCGCAAGGCATGACCCGGCTGGCATTCGCCGCCACGCCGGGGGATTTTTCGATTCAAAGATTTGCCGCAGCTGTTTCCGGAGGGCTGCACCGCACAACAAACTTCTTGGAATGATCTTCCTGCCCAACAGTTCAAAAACGGGGTGAGCCCGCCGGACGCACCCGCTCAAAGTAGATAAAAAATTTTTCAAAAACAGTGCTTCCTATTCAATGGCTAATAGGTTATATTATTCACAGCGTCGGTTTCCGACGGACTCTCGCCTGGGTGTTTCAAGGGACACCCTTCCAGTGAATCCGAACTTTTCTGTCGTGAGCTTTTCTCCTCGTGGAGCAAAGCGCTGGTTGTGCGGTTTATTTTTATGTCGCAGCCGAAGATTATTCAAGGCGGAATGGGCGTTGCCGTGTCCGGCTGGACTTTGGCGCGCACCGTAGCCAAATTGGGACAACTGGGCGTCGTTTCCGGAACGGGACTCGCCATCATCCTTGCCCGCAGCCTGCAACTGGGCGATCTCAATGGCCAGTTGCGCCACGCCCTGAATCGGTTCCCTGTTCCCGCAGTCGCCGCGCGCGTGCTGGCAAAATACTTCGTGCCGGGTGGCAAATCTCCGGCGACGCCATTCAAACTCGCGGCCATGCCCACGCTCCGCCCCGGCCCGGCACTCGTCGAATTGACGGTGGTGGCCAACTTTGTGGAAGTATTCCTGGCCAAGGATGGCCACGACGGATTGGTCGGAATTAATTATCTCGAAAAAATCCAGTTGCCCACCCTGCCTTCGCTTTATGGCGCGATGCTCGCCAATGTGGATTACGTGCTCATGGGCGCCGGCATACCGCGCGCCATTCCCGGCGCGCTGGATCGTCTGGCGCAAGGCGAACCGGCCCAATTGAAAATTGATGTCATCGGCGCGCTGCCCGGCGAGGAATTTCTTTCCACGTTCGACCCGCGCGCCTTTTTCAATGGGCAGCCACCCGTTTTGAAACGTCCGCAGTTCCTTGGCATCGTCGCCTCGGTGACCCTCGCCATGACTCTGGCCAGAAAAGCCAGCGGCCACGTGGACGGCTTCGTCATTGAAGGCGACACCGCCGGCGGACACAACGCCCCGCCCCGCGGCCCGCTGCAACTCAACTCCATCGGCGAACCAATCTATGGCGAGCGCGATATCGTTGACCTCGAAAAAATCCGCGAGCTGGGCCGGCCATTCTGGCTGGCCGGTTCGTATGGACGTGCCGGGCCGGCTGGCCGAGGCCCTGCGACTGGGCGCCTCCGGTGTTCAAGTGGGAACGGCATTTGCGTTTTGCAATGAATCCGGTTTGCGCCCCGAACTCAAGCAGCAGGCCCTGCAAATGAGCCGTGCCGGCAACGCTCGCGTTTTCACCGACCCGATTGCCTCGCCCACCGGTTTTCCCTTCAAGGTGGTCCAGATGCCCGGCACGCTTTCCGAAGCCAGTCATTATGCGGCCCGGACGCGCATCTGCGACCTGGGTTATCTCCGGCATCTTTATCGCAAACCGGACGGGACGCTGGGCTACCGTTGCCCGGCCGAGCCAGTGAATGATTTTGTCAAAAAAGGCGGGACCGTTGCTGACGCGCAAGGCCGCAAGTGCCTTTGCAATGGACTGGTCGCTAACATCGGTCTCAGCCAGGTGCGCTCGGACAGCGAACAGGAACTGGCGTTGATGACCGCCGGCGACGACGTCGCGCAAGTGGCACAGTTTCTCAAACCGGGTTGCGACTCCTACACCGCCGCCGACGTTGTGCGCTGCCTGTTGGAGGGGACGGTTCATGTCAACGGGTTTGCTCTTCCAGCAGCGCATCCAGGTCGGGTATCCGCGTGAACATCGCCAGGCCGCAGTCATGTGTGCGCGGCCATTGCTTCGGCGGCCGATTCCAATAAAGTTCAACACTGTTGCCATCCGGACCGCGCTATAAGGTGCCCACTCAGTCCCTGAGCGAAAAGCCGTTCAGTTCAATTTTCGCCACCCGCACGTGCGCAACGCATCGGCCGGCAACGCCGGATGCTTTGGACAAAGTGAGTTGACTTGGGCACGCTTTCCCTGCCAGCGTCGTAAAGGTTTCGCCAAAAATTACATGCCGAACCGGATAAATTCTGAAATCACCGACATGGAATTGGTGCATCGCGCCCAGGCCGGGGAACTGGACGCCTTTGAAGCATTGACCACCCGCTACGAACAGCGGGTCTTCTCCCTGGCCATGCGGATGTTGCGGCAGGAGCAGGATGCCGAGGACGTCACGCAGCAGACCTTCTTGAGCGCTCTGGAAAACCTGAAGGGATTTCGCGGCGAAGCCGGCTTTGCCACCTGGTTGCTCCGCATCGCCACCCACGCCGCGCTCAAGATCATCCGCAAACGCCAGGGGCTGGAAACCGTTTCCCTGGACGCGACGATCGAAAGCGTGGATGGCGCGGAGGCCATCCCGCATCCGGAATACATCGCCGACTGGCGGCAGTCACCGGAACAACTGGTGGAAAAGAATGAAATCCGGCGGCTGTTGGACGAGGCGCTGGCCCGGTTGGATGAAAAGCACCGGCTTGTCTTTCTCCTGCGCGACGTGGAAGGATTGTCCATCAAGGAAACCGCCGACACCCTGGGCCTCAGCGAAGCCAACATCAAGGTGCGCCTGTTGCGCGCCCGGCTGCAATTGCGCGAACAATTGACGCGGACCCTGGGCGACCCGGACAAACAAGTGACCCGGAGCCATGACCATGCGCATTGAACTGATTTCCATGAATCGTCCGGGTAGCCGCCAGGTTTTGGACTGCGCCAGCCCTCTGGCGCTTTGGGCGGACACCGGTGGTGCCAAAGCGGTGGAGGACCACCGCACTCCAAGACGCTGCCGCGACGGAGCCGGTGGTTTTCGGTTCACAGCCTGCCGGCAGGTCCAAAAGCAGCATAAAACGTTTCACAAACCTGTAACCTTTTTGTCCTTGGCGGCTCAAGGCAACTGGAATTACACACCATGAAGTGCGAAGAATTGCTGGCGATGCTCAACGAATACGTGGATGGCACGGTGGACCCGGCCGTCTGCAAGGAATTCGAGGAGCACCTGGCCGGATGCAATCCCTGCCAGGTGGTGGTGGATAACATCCGCAAGACCATCACGCTCTACAAGGCCGGCCAGCCGTATGAACTGCCGGCGCCGTTCCGCGAGCGGCTGCACGATACCCTGCGCCAGCGCTGGAAGGAAACCCACGCGACGCCGGGAGACAAAAAACGACGCACATGAACTTGAACCTCGTCCTGGCCATCGGCGTGGTGCTGGCCGTGATCATCGGATTGAAATGGCTGGGCCTGGTGTCCGCCAAAACGGCGCGAATGTATTTGAAACAAGGCGCGCTGGTCGTGGACGTGCGTACCGCCGCGGAGTTCAAGGCCGGTCATCTGGCCGACGCGGTCAACATTCCTCTTGACGAGTTGCCGGACAGCCTGCCGCGCGACATCCCGGATAAGAATCAGGTCCTGCTGTTGCATTGCCTGAGCGGCACCCGCAGCGGTATTGCGAGACGCATACTCAACAGCCTGGGCTATCAAAACGTCTTCAACCTCGGCTCGCTCGCCCGCGCCCGCAAAATCGTCGGTCGCTGATTCCATTGCCGGAACGGACAACGGAGCCGACAGCCAACAGAGAATTCGCCAGTGCCGGTTTTTTGCGATACCTTCGGGCCGATGAACAGCAAGCTGAAAGGAAAAGTCGCGCTGGTCACCGGCGCGTCGCGCGGCATCGGACGCGCCATCGCCCAGCGCCTCAGCCGGGACGGCGCCGCCGTGGCGGTGAATTATCGCGACCCAGGCGGACGCGGCGAAGAAACTCGTGAATGAAATTGAATCGTCCGGCGGGAAGGCGTTTGCCGTCCAGGCCGACATTGGGCGCGTGTCCGAGGTCGTCCGGTTGTTTGACGAAACCATCGCCCGCTTTGGGAAGCTGGACATCCTCGTGAACAACGCCGGACTCATGATCACCAAGCCGGTCAGCGCCATGACCGAGGCGGAATACGACCGCATTTTCGCCGTCAACGTGAAGGGCACTTTTTTCGCCTGCCAGCAGGCGGCCACTCGATTGGCCGATGGCGGACGCATCATCAATTTATCCAGCTCGACCACCGTGCGCATGATGCCGAACTACGGGGCTTATGTTGCCACCAAGGGCGCGGTGGAACAACTGACCCGCTCGCTCGCCGGTGAACTCGGCCCGCGCGGCATCACCGTCAATGTCATTTCCCCCGGCCCGACGGAAACCGAATTGTTCAAGGCCGGCAAAACAACGGAACAAATCCAGAAATTTGTCCAGTTGTCGGCGTTCAACCGGCTGGGCCAGCCGGAGGAAATCGCCGACGTGGTCGCGTTTCTGGTGAGTGAAGAGGCCCGCTGGGTCACCGGCCAGAACCTCCGTGTCAACGGCGGCGCCGCGTGAACCGGAGTTGAACATGGACGCCGCCTTTTGGAACGACCGCTACGCTGTCGCCGGCCATGTCTATGGCGAGGCGCCCAATGCCTTCGTGGCGGAAGTCGCATCGCAAATTCCCGCCGGACCGGTGTTGTGTCTGGCCGAAGGTGAAGGACGTAATGCCGTTCATCTCGCCACGCTCGGCCATCGTGTTACCGCCGTGGACCAGTCGGAAGTGGGCCTCGCCAAGGCCCGGCGTCTGGCTGGCGCTCGCGGCGTGGAAATTGAAACCGTGCTCGCCGACCTGGCAAAGTATTCGATTACTGCCGGCGCGTGGACGGGAATCATCGCGACGTTTGCGCATCTGCCGCCGGCCTTGCGGCGCCGGGTCCACCGCGACGTGGTGGCGGGGCTGCAGCCCGGCGGCGTGTTCATCCTCGAAGCCTACACACCCGCGCAATTGGCGTTCGGCACCGGCGGCCCGAAAGATCCCGAACGGCTCATGACGCTGGCTGCATTGCGCGAAGAATTGTCCGGCCTCGATTTTCTCATCGCCCGCGAACTGGAACGCGACATAAGCGAAGGCGCCGGTCACACCGGCCGGGCCGCCGTCGTGCAGGTCTTGGCCAAGCGGATTTGAAAGCGCACCAAAATTTCACCGCCAAGACGCCAAGTTGCCAAGCCGCAAAAATTTTTCTTGTCGCGGCGAAGCGCAGCGAAGACGGAAACCACGGATGGACACGAATGAACGCGGATTCAACCCAGCCGCGAAAGATCGCAGAGAGTGCAAAGAATTTTCCACGTCGCGCCGGAGGCAACGCAGGCGGAACCGCTGATGAACGCTGACCTGCCGCGCCAACTTGTCTCGCCGAAATCAGATGAAGGCGGAAGCGTAGCGACGGCGGGTGGAGCTGATGATTCCTGCCTTTGCAGCCGCCACCCGCTACGTTACCCTCGCTCTCATGCCACTCGGTGAAGCCGATACCCGCGCCAAACTGATTGATCCCGCCATTCATGTCCGTGGCTGGACGGAAGAATTGATTCGGCGCGAGGAAACCGCCGGCGCAATCGAAATCATTGACGGCAAACCTCGCAAGCGGGCCAAAGGCCGCGTGGATTACGTCCTGCGCATCGCCGTCAATGCCGAAACCCAGCCGGTCGCCGTCGCGCTGATCGAGGCCAAGGCGGAGAATCTGCCGCCTGGTCACGGGCTTGAACAAGGCAAGCTTTACGGCTCATGCAAGCGGCTGAACGTCCCGTTCGTTTTTTCCAGCAACGGCCATCTGTTCGTCGAATTTGATTCGTTCACCGGCAAAACCACAGTGCCCAGGCCGCTCGTCGGAATTTCCCACGCCTGCCGAGTTGCGGGCGCGTTACGAAAAGGCAAGGGCTTCAAGCTCGATACGGCCATCGCCAGACCGCTGCTCGTTCGTTACACCGGCGGCGAGGCCACGCGGCGCTATTATCAGGACGCCGCCATCCGCGCCGTGCTGGAAAAAATCGCGCGCGGCGAGAAAGCGCGCCCTGCTCACGCTGGCCACGGGCGCGGGCAAGACATTCATCGCCGTCCATCTGCTCAAACGCATCGCCGACGCCGGGCAATTGAAACGCGCGTTGTTTGTCTGCGACCGCGACGAACTGCGCAGCCAGGGCTTGGGCGCGCTGCAAAACGTCTTCGGCGCGGAAGCTGCCGAAGTGTATCGGGAGCCGGACGGCTCGAATCACGCCCGCAACGCGCGGATTCACGTCGCCACCTATCAAACACTCGACGTGGACACCGAGGATGGCACGGCCAATTTCCTGACGCACGTTCTATCCCGAAAATTATTTCAGCCACATCATCATTGACGAGTGCCATCGCTCCGCGTGGGGCAAATGGTCGCAAGTCCTCACGCGCAACCCGAACGCCGTGCAAATCGGCCTCACCGCCACGCCGCGCGAAATTGAAGTCACGGAGAAAAGCAAGGAGGCCGCCGCCGATGTGCAAATCACCGCCGACAACCTGCAAACATTTCGGCGAGCCGGTTTATGAATACGACATGGCGCAGGGCATCGAGGATGGCTACCTCGCCGCGTGCGAAATTCACCGCGTTGATTTGTTCCTCGACGACAAAACCGAGAACGAGCGCGTCACCGGCGTCTCCCGCGAAGATTTGGAAGGCAAACAACTCACCGACGCCACCACCGGCGCGGCAATGCAGCCCGGCGATGCCCGCACCCATTACGGCGCGGCCAGACCTCGACGACAAGCTGCTTATTCCGGAACGTGTCGCCGCCATGACGCGCTTACCTGTTCGGCCAGCTTCTCGCCACGGGCGGGCCGGAGCAAAAAACCATCATCTTTTGCGCCCGCGACCGGCACGCCGACGACGTGGCCACGGCCATGAACAACCTTTACGCCGACTGGTGCGCCGAACAGGAGCGCCCGCGCCTCGACCCTTACGCCTTCAAATGCACCGCCAGCGTCGGCGGCGCGCAATACCTCGCCGATTTGCGCGGCGCGTCCCGCTCCTATTTCATTGCGACCACGGTGGACCTGCTGACGACCGGCGTGGATGTGCCCGCCGTCCAGAACATCGTCTTTTTCAAATACGTCCGCTCGCCGATTGCGTTTTACCAGATGGTCGGGCGCGGCACGCGGCTCAACCCGGCCACCGGCAAATTGATGTTCCGCGTCTATGATTTCACCAACGCCACGCGGCTGTTCGGCGAGGAATTCAAAACCAAATGGCTGCCACGCGAACGCGGTCCCGGCCCGGAACCGCCGGAGCCGCCCGAACCGACGATTCAAGTGGAAGGCTTCGATGTGCGCGTAAGCGACGCCGGGCGCTACATCGTGACGCAAGTGGACGGCAAGGCGATGCCCGTGACGGTGGAGGAATACAAGGAACGGCTGGCGGCGCGGCTGGTCGAGGAAGCGCCGACGCTGGAAAATTTCCGCGCCTGCTGGATTGAACCGCCCAAACGCCGCGAAATGCTGGGCCGCCTGCCCGACGCTGGACGCTCCGCGCTGCTGGTGCAACGGCTCGACAACATGAACGATTACGACCTTTACGACGTGCTGGCCGAACTCGGCTACGGCCTGGCCCCGCGCACGCGCGTCGAGCGCGCCGGGGCGTTTGCCTACAAACACGGCCAATGGCTGCAAACGCTGCCCGCGCCGACGGCGGACACGCTCAAGGCGATGGCCCGGCAATTTGCCCGCGCCGGCACGGACGGTTTGGAAAATCCGCAAATCTTTCAAATTCCCGACGTGCGCAACGCCGGCGGATTGGACGCGCTCAAAATTCTCGGCAAGCCGGCGGATATTTTGCGCGAGACGAAAGGGAGAATGTTCGCGGCATGACAGCAACGGCAGAAATTTCGCGCGAGGACGCAGAAGCGGCAAAGCCGCAACTGCCTGATGGCTGGCGTTTGGCAAAACTCGGCGAAGTGTGCGAATATAATTGCCGGCCAATCTCCGCCAGGTGAGACTTACCGTAAGTCGCCAGAGGGACTTCCATTCTATCAGGGCAAAGCTGATTTTGGGCCTCGACATCCCGTTGCGCGAACATGGTGTGTCTCGCCAAACAAAATTGCATTGGCTGGCGATATTCTAATTTCCGTGCGTGCCCCTGTCGGACCAACAAATGTCGCGGATGTCGAGTGCTGTATCGGCAGAGGATTAGCTGCGATTCGTCCTAGCAAAGATGCCGACAGAGACTTTGTTTTATCTGCGCTTCGCCTTTATGAACCTGCCCTCGCAAAACTTGGCAGCGGCAGCACGTTTCACGCAATTGACAAACAGGACATCAAGACTTTTATGATTCCATTCCCGCCGCTGGCCGAGCAGAAGCGGATCGCGGGGATTTTGACGGAGCAGATGGCGGCGGTGGAACGGGCGCGTGCCAGCGCCGAGGCGCAATTGCAAGCCGCCGAACATTTGCCCGCCGCCTACCTCCGCGCCGTTTTCGAGAATGGCGAATCGGAGGCATGGGAGCGAAAATCTTTGGGCGAGTTGTGCAAAATCGTGCAAGGCGAAGCGTTAGGGCTTCCCGAACTCAAACCCATTGGTTTTCCTGTTTATGGCGCGAATGGGCGAATCGGTTATTACACGCGATACCATTATGAAGAACAGCAAGTGCTGGTTTCTTGCCGAGGAGCCAAATGCGGGGTGGTAAATTTTTCCGAACCAAAATCCTACGTCACGAATAATTCGATGGCGATGTTGCCGAAAGATGCGAGCCAGCTTGACCGCGAGTATTTGCTTTGGGCGCTCGAAGGCGGCGCTGCCAAAGCCGCAATTTCCGGTTCTGCTCAACCGCAAATCACGCGCGAAAGTTTGTCGCCGATTGAGATTCCCGTTCCACCGCCCGCCGACCAGCGCCGCATCGCCTCGCAACTTTCGTCGCAGATGGCGTCGGCGGAGCGGCTGCGCCTGATGCTGACCGAGCAATTGGACGCGATTCACAAACTGCCCGCCGCGCTGCTGCGCCGCGCATTCAATGGAGAATTGTAGGAGACGAGGTAACGAGTCTCAAAATTCCGGCTGTCAAAACTCTTTAGAAATGTCCCCTGGTTAACTCACGAGAGAATGTCCCCTTTGTTGGTTGTTGTTCCTTGCACTCTTTCCCCGGCTGGGGTTGCGGGACGCAGGGAGGCCGGAGCGTAGCGGAGGCCGACCGGAGGCCCGCAACCCCAGCCGCTCCGCCCGCCTGCTCGCCTTGACCCCACGCCAATACTTCCGCCCCACACCCATCCCAAACTGCCGCCACAGATGATTCGCCGCCGGCGGCAGTGCCTCGCGCCGGACCTTCACCAGCTTGGCTTTCACTCGCCGGGGCCGCCCGGGCAGAGGGCGCCACTTCAGTTTCCCGCCCCGATACACCAACTGCACCCGCCCATCCCGCAGCGTCCGCACGATCACCTTGCGCCGCACCAGACTCAACGCCTCATGTTGCCGGTCCAGTTGATACCACTGCCCCGCACAAGCCACCGTCCAGTCGCCTTGCACCACCCGCTCCTCCTCCCAGCTCAACACTTCGTCCAACTCCCGGGGCACCGCCCGATGCACGTCGGTGGAACTGGCCGCCTCCACGTTGAACTTCCGGTTGAACGCCGACAGATATGTCTCCGCCAGAAAGCCGTTGGCGCTTTCCAGATCGCTGATCCCCGCCAGGCGCATTGCTTTGACCAGCCGGTCCTGGAGCACGCCGTTCATCCGTTCCACCCGCCCTTTGGCTTGCGGGCTGTTGGCCAGAATCAGTTCCACCGCCAGTGTTTCCATCGCCCGCCCAAACTGCGTTTGCGGTTCCTGGCCCGCCAGTTGTTCGGCCACGCTGCCCAACCCTTCGCACCGGTAAATGCTGTCCCGATCCACATACAGACTGGCGGGCAATCCGTGGCGGCGCACCCAACCCGCGAACACGTCATAGCTGGCACGCGTCGTCTCTTCCTCGAAAAACTGCGCCCACAACCGCCCCGTCGCATCGTCCACCATCACCATCAGCACGCACTTGGCCCGCCGCCCTTCGAACCAGTCGTGGTGCGAACCATCCAGTTGCACCATCGCTCCCAGGCACGGCTTGCGCTCCCGCCACTGCCGATGCTTTTGCCGCCGCCGGCGCACCGGGTGCTTGCCCTCCGCCAGCCGCCAGCGCCGCAACGTCTCGTGATCCACCACCAGTCCTTCCTTCGCCAGTTGCTCGGCCATCAGCGTCGGGCCGAAGTCGGCGTAACGTTCCTCGGCATAGCGCGCCAGCGCCACCGCTCGCAGTTGGGGCGGCTTGCGCCGCGCGCTGGGTTGACCGCGCAGCCGATGCACCAAGCCCGCGTCGCCCTCGTCCTGATAGCGTCGCCAGACCCGCTTGCTCTGGCGGTAACACACTCCCATCAGTTCGCCCGCCTGCACCAGCGTCAGTTCCTGCCGCTTTACGCCCGTCATGATCGTCAGCCGATCCCGTTCCTTCCGACTCATTGTTAATGTCTCCATGTTGTGGCCGGGGTTGCTACCGCAACCCCGGCCAAAAGGGGACATTCTTATCGAGTTATCATGGGGACATTCTCATGGAGTTCCGACATCTCAAAATTCCGGCTTGAACACGCACAGGGACAAAACCACACTGCCGTTTGTTACCCGGCAAGGGAATCCGCATGGAACTGCCCATACTCCACAAGCTGAAAGACGGTGAGAAATTCGATTTTGCGACACTCGCAAAGAATGTCGAGCAGGCCGATGATTTTCTGGCATGGTGGTGGGAGGAAAAAGCGCAGGCAGGAAAAATTTCCTGGCCCGAAGTCATTGTGGACGATGATCCCATCCTCGTGCCGACCGTCGAAAAGGCGACCGTTGATCTGAAATCTCATTTGGAGTTCTTCGATCGTCCGCTCTTGCGATTGATCAAGCTGGGAATTCTTCCGGCAGTCCAGAACGTGCCGCGGGACGCCTTTCGAGCTTTTGCCATCCGATTCATGGCGGAAAATAATTCTTTGAAACGGCCGGGGCGGCCGCAGATTGTATTTACCGGTGGCGGTCACGGCAGCGGCAAGACAACGGTAATTAATTTTCTGGCCAAAGAGGGAATGTTGCCGGTGGAGTTGGCGCACCTGGCGGGTGTGGACGTGTTTATGCCGCTCATCCCGGAGTATAATCTGGTCAAAGCGGTGGCCGACGGCCGGGCGAGTTTCACGGTGCAAAAGGAGTGCAAGGAACTGGCGTCAGAATTGTTCGATACACTGATCCATGAGAAACGGTCGTTTGTTTGGGAGACGTCCATGTCCAGCAAGGAGGACACCTTGAACCGGATTAAAATTGCCACCGAGAGCGGATACAAACTGACGATGATTGCCATTTTGACGCCGTTGCCCCAAGCCATAAAACAAGCCATGCACCGGGCCAAATTATCCCGAAGGTTCCCGCACCCAGAAGCGTTGCCGAAATCGCATACCGGCTTCCGTAAAACCTTCAGCGATTATATCAGCTATTTTGATGAAATCAAAATATTTGCTAATGACTCAAAATTGGGTGATACTCCCTTGTTGATTGGCACGAAGAGCGGCAAAGAAAATGCTCTTGGACAAGCAGCCGGGGGTTTGCTAGATTGCGCGCTCCGGCTGGAAGACGCCGAATGAAAAAACAACAAAACGAAAGAAAAACCATGAAAGCGAAGACTATTGACGATCTCTGCAAGAAGGAAGCAGGGGCGTTCAAGAAGTTTATTGTGGAAAAGGAAAAATTCCTTCAAGGGCTGGAAAGCGATCGGAAAGAACGCATCCGCGCTTCCCGCAAGTCCGCCCTTGAGCTTTCAATGGCGGCTTGATTGATTTCACCGATTCCGGATAATTGAAGGCGCTGCGATGAGCAGCGCCTTCTTATTTGTGACGGACGCGCCATGACAAAAACCCTGAAAAATGGAAACGGCAAACGCCACGCGACGCAGCAATCGGTCAACAGCGCGGTCAAGGCCATCTGCGACATCATGCGGCGGTCGAATTGCGCGGGTGCGTTGCAATATGTGCCGGAACTGACCTGGATTTTGTTCCTGCGCATCCTCGACGAGCGCGAGACGCGCGAGGCGGAGGAAGCCGACGCGGTGAACGCGGAGTTCACGCCGTCACTGGCCGCGCCGTATCGCTGGCAGGATTGGGCCGCGCCCGGCGGCGCGAAACGCAAGCAGCTTGAAACCGGCGCGCTCGGCGCGTTTTTCAATTTCGTCAACGGCGAGTTGATTCCGCATTTGAAGAAATTGCGCGAGCAGCCGAATGCCGCGCCGCGCCAGAAAGTCATCAGCGAAATTTTCTCCGGCGTGGAGCGAACGCGCATTGACACGGAACGTAATTTTCTGGACGTGCTGGACAAGGTTCACGAAATCAGCGCGGAGACGGTTGACCCGACGCATGTGTTCACGGTGTCGCAGGTGTATGAAGGGCTGCTGCTGAAAATGGGCGAGAAGGGCAACGACGGCGGGCAGTTCTTCACGCCGCGCGAAATCATCCGCGCGATGGTGAAGGTGGTTGACCCGAAAATCGGCGAATCGGTTTATGACCCCGGCTGCGGCACGGGCGGATTTCTGGCGCAGTCGTTCGAGCACATGGCCGGGCCGAACAACGCGAAAATCAAATCGCCCGACCAGTTGGAAACGCTCAAACACCGGACCTTTTTTGGCCGCGAAAAGGACAACGCCATTTATCCCATCGCGCTGGCCAATCTGGTGTTGCACAACATTGACGAGCCGCACTTGTGGCACGGCAACACGCTCACCGGCGCGGAAACTTACGGCGGATTGTTTCAGGACGCGCCGCAACTGCATGACGTGGTGCTGATGAATCCGCCGTTCGGCGGCAAGGAAGGCAAAGGACGCGCAAACGCGCTTTCCCTACAAGACCGGCGCGACGCAGGTCTTGTTCCTGCAACACGTCATTGACAGCCTCAAACCGAACACCGGACGATGCGGCATCGTGCTGGACGAGGGCGTGCTGTTCCGCACGAACGAAACGGCGTTCGTGCAAACCAAGCGCAAGCTGCTGGATGATTGCGACCTTTGGTGCATCGTGAGCTTGCCGGGCGGCGTATTCACGGCGGCGGGTGCGGGCGTGAAAACCAATCTGCTGTTCTTCAACAAAGGCAAGCCGACGGAGAAAATCTGGTATTACGATTTATCGGACATCAAAGTTGGTAAGACGCACGCCGTTCCTGTTGGAAAAGTTTGATGAATTTTTCCAATTGCTGCCAACGCGCGGCGACAGCGAGCGCAGTTGGACCGTTACGCGAGCACAAATCGAGGCGAAGAACTACGACCTGAAAGCCGTCAACCCAAACCGCAAAAGCACGGAGGACACGCGCACGCCGGATGAATTGCTGGCCGTAATCGAAGCCAAAGGTAAAGAAGTGTCAGAAGCACTGGCGGCATTGAGAAAATAGAATTCCTCCCAGCCGGAAAGTTTTCTGGTCGTTTGGTTTTTCCGAACCCGGCAAGTGTGCGCCGGAAATTTATCAGCGTCAATTCCGCCTTCTCCCGCATTGCGGGATTCGGCGCGCCAGGCTGCGTTCGCCCGCCGTGCTCGCGCCCGTCGCGGCAGGTCAGCGGTTGAAGATTTTTTTGGCATTACCCGGCGGCAGGAAGTTTTCACCGGTCACGACGCGTTTGCCGGTCTCGGCTTCGAGTTCCAACCGGGCGCGTTTGGCAATCTTGCCGCCAGTCTTGGCGGCGGTTTTGTTTTCGGCCATGCCGGTGGCGGCAATGGTCTCGGCAATCTGGCGGGTGGAAAGTTCGGCCAAGGCAGTGAAGATGAGTTCGGCTTCGCTCATGTGGTCGCGGAGATTCTGGGTTTTGAGACCTTTCAAAACTTTGTGGGCACTGACGCTGACGCCGCTCCATTCCTGATGGATAAGGTTGGTGAGGATGGCGTATTCATCGCCTTTCTTGATGTCGTGCGTGGCCCAGTAGTCGGTGAGTTTGTTCCGGGTTTCCTGGCCGGTCATGCGCTGCTGAATCCACTTGTCACTGCGGCCATGTTTTTGCCAGGTGGTGCGGGCGCGTTCGAGCGCGCGGGCGGGGTCGGCCATTTCCTGCATCCGCTCGTAGCCGACTTTCGCCAGCCAGAGTTTGATGGGTTCGGCCTTGGGGCTGGGAACGCTCTGGACCAGGCGCAACAGGGTCTCGGCATTGGCGACATCGGTGAGGTAGCTTTTGCCGTCGGCAGCTTCCAATTTCAGTTGGTGACAATTTGTCACCGACTGATTTCCTTCCTTTCCAAGCCGCTCTTTCAGCTTGTTCCAGTATTTTCTAGCCGTCTGGTAATCCGGTTGCTGGGTGAGGACCTGGATGATGTCCACGACCGAAAACCACCACGTTTCGGTCTTTTCGTCGTAGAGGCGGCGGATTCTGTGTCCCTCAAAAATGGCCAGGTCTTTTTTCATAATGTCGGTTGAATTCGTTGAATCAAGGTGTGGACATCATATTTCAAAAGCGCCGTCATCTGGTCGCATTTTGCCCGTTTCGAGATGGACAGCAGCCGAAGCTACGCGAAATGATTTTGGTTAAATGATTTTCTGGTCGTTTGGTTTTTTTCCGGAACCGAAGCCGGGCCGGGCCGGACCAGCCTTCGCTTGAAAGCTACGGCTTGGCAGGGGCCGGCGTTCCGTCCGCTTCAGTTTCGTGACCCGGCGAGTGTGCGCCGGAAATTTGGCGGAGGCAAGAAACAGATGAGGGTTGAAGGTTGAGTGTTGAGGGCAGAACAGGTTTTACAGGAGGAAACGGAGATAACGAAGGCTGAAAAAGATTTCTCTGTTCTCTCCGCGCGCTCCTGTTTACATCGGCAGAGATTTTTTGTGCTTTTTGTGCCTTTTTCCGCCTGCGTCAGACTACGGCGCGACGAGTGCGGCTACGAATTCGGCGCGCACGGAGTGACGCGCCCTACCTTTTTGCAGCAGGAAAATCAGCGTCAATCAGCGTTCACCCGCCGTGCTCGCGCCCGTCGCGGCAGGTCAGCGGTTCAAGTCTGTGCGCCGGGGGAAATCAGGTTTTGCCGGGGATATGGGGAAATCCGCGCGCCCCGTGCCAGAAGCGGACGATTTCAAGGCTCTGATCGGTGTGGTTCATCCGAAAGATGATGCGGTAGGACCGGAAAATAATTTCGCGCAACTCCGGCCGCCGGAATTCCGGCACCATGCGGCCGCGTTCCGGAAATGCGTGCAGCGACAACGCAACGTCAAGCAACTGGTTGCCCAGTTGTTCGGCGGCCACGGGATTGTGGGGCGCAATGTAGGCAACGATACGCTCCAAATCGCTTAACGCGA
The DNA here is from genome assembly GCA_963789055.1 of uncultured Verrucomicrobiae bacterium. GTDB lineage: Bacteria > Verrucomicrobiota > Verrucomicrobiia > Limisphaerales > UBA11358 > UBA11358. The sequence goes on from CAWBJE010000001.1 coordinate 654,895, forward strand.
CGTCGGAGAGGAATACTTTGAAATCCATTGCGGAATGCGCTTGCGGGCTTCTTCCAAGGGGATGCGCTCGCCGCGATCCAGTCCGGCCAGCCCTTCCTCCACCGCCTGCCGGAATTCCAGTTCGTAGATGGCGTCAACGAGTGTGGCATCCGGCGGCAATTTTTCCGCCACCTCCAGGAGAACTTCTTTCGCACTCATAATTTCAACGTGTAATCAATTTCCGCTTTAACCGCCAGTTTGCAACTTTTTTTCGTGATAGATAGCAGCCGAAGCTACGCGAAATGATTTTGGTTAAATTGGTTTTCTGGTCGTTTGGTTTTTCCGAACCCGGCGAGATTACGCCGCCGGGCAGTTTCCGGCAATGGATTTTGAAACGCGCTTTTGACAGAGGAATTTGGGATCTGCCTTCGCTTGGAAGCTTCGGCAAGACAGGCAGGGCAACTCCGTTTCCGCGAGCACGCGACGAAGTCGGTGTAAAATAATTCCTTTGTCCCCATTCCTTTGTCTCACTCCGGCTTTTGCAGCGGATGAAAGAACTGAACTTGTGTCCGGCGAGGCGCCGAACACGACAGGCGGGGCGCCTGTGCTACCCTTTTGTGTAATTCGTGTATTTCGTGGTTAAAAATCTTTGCGTTCTCTGCGCTCTTTTGCGGCCAAATAAATCCGCGTTCATCCGCGTTCATCAGCGCTTATTAGCGGTTCAACCCTTTGCGTTCTCTGCGTTCATCTGCGAAATCTGCGGATTCCTCAACCGTCATTCATCCCGCCGCGCTCGTTTGCGGTGAAGTTCGCGTCTTCAACACCTCCAGAAATTTTGCCAGCACCGGGCTTTGGCTCCGGCCCCGGATGCGCTGCCAGTGGAGCGGACGCTGGATCGTCAAATCCTGCAACGGAATGATTCCCAGGGAACCGGCCTGCACTTCCAGCGCGACAATCAGGCGCGACACGATGGAAAGACCCATGCCGGCGGCGACCAGGTTCTTGATGGCTTCCGGACTGGCCAGCGACAGGAACGGTTTGATTTTAAGACCCTGCCGGCGCAAGGCCCGTTCCATCACCGCGCGCGTGCCGGAACCTTCCTCGCGCAGGATGAACGGTTCGCGGCAGATTTCCCGGACGGTCACACGGCTTTTTCCGAGCAGTGGATGGCCGGCGGGCGCAATGGCCACCAGTTCGTCCTGGAAAAAAACCGTGGATTCCAGCTCCTCGGATTCCAGCGTCCCTTCGGTCAGGCCCAATTCAATTGCCCCTTCCAGCAATAATCGCTGGATATGCTCGGTGTTGGCGATTTCCAACTGCAGTTCAATTTCGGGAAACTGGCGGTGAAATTCCGCAATCACCCCCGGCAGCAGATAACCGCCAATCGGACTGGCTCGCGCCGATCGCCAGCCGCCCGCGCTTCAAACCGCGATATTCCTCAATCGCCCGCGCCGCGTCCTTTTCCACCGAACGCCAGCGATGCGCGTAATCCGCCAGAATTTTTCCCGCCTCGGTCAGCCGGCAGCCGCGCGGCAGGCGATCCAGCAGGCGGACGCCCAGCGCGTCCTCCAGTTCGGCGATTTGTTTGGAAACCGCCGGCTGGCTGACCCGCGCGGCAGCGGCGCCGCGGCTGATGCCGCCGGCCTGGGCAACGGCATGAAACAAGGCCAGGTGATTCCGATTCATGACATAATTATAAACTATGGTTAGTATAGAAACAATGTCTTTGTGGCATATATACGGCGAAGGTATTATTTCACCGACATGAATGCTGTTGCACCGTGACAAACTGAAAAATGCGCGTCACCAGCCCGAACCGGCGGCCGCGGCCCGGTCATCGTGCCAGAGTCACTGCCCTGATTCTGGTGGCCGCCGGCCTGATTCTCTGGTCGTCGCCGCCGACTGCTTTGGTGGCCGGCATTCTGTTCGCGCTGTTGATCGGGCATCCGTTCGCGCATTGGAATCACCATGTCACCAAATGGCTGCTGCAAATTTGCGTCGTGCTGCTGGGTTTCGGCATGAACCTGCCGGCGGTGCTGCGCCTGGGACTCAACGGTTCGCTGTTCGCCGCCACGACCATCGGCGCCACGCTGCTGCTCGGCTGGTGGGTGGGACGCCGGCTGGCGCTGGACCGGAAAACCACCACGCTGATTTCGGTCGGCACCGCCATCTGCGGCGGCTCGGCCATTGCCGCCGTCAGTTCGGTCATCGCGGCTTCGGAGGCGGAAATTGCCGTGTCCATCGGCACGATTTTTCTGCTGAATGCCGTCGCGCTTTACGTTTTTCCGCTTGCCGGCCATCTGCTGCATTTGAGCCAGGCGCAGTTCGGCCTGTGGGCGGGCGTGGCCATTCACGACATTTCGTCGGTGGTCGGCGCGGGCATGAGCTACGGGCCGGACGCCTTGCAGACCGCCACGGCGGTGAAACTGTCGCGCACACTTTGGATTGTGCCGCTGACGCTGGCCATCGCCTTCGGCCTGGGCCGGCGGGCGCGGGCGGGCGCGGGCGCGGAAGGTTCACACGGCGGGCCAAAAAATTCAAAATCGCCGTGCCGTGGTTCATCGGCTTTTTTCTGCTGGCCTCGTTGCTGCGCAGTTATGTTCCGGCCGTTTCGGACTGGTCGCCGGAACTTTCGGGAATCGCGCGCCGGGGCATGATTCTGGTGCTGTTCCTGATCGGCACCTCGCTGTCGCTGCGCGCGTTGCGGGTGGTGGGCTGGCGGACGGTGGTGACGGGACTGGTGCTGTGGCTGTTCATCAGCGTCGCGTCGCTGCTGGCCATTTGCGGCCTGCACCTGGCTTCATGAAGTTGCCTGGCAGTTCACAGAGCAGTTGTAACGCGGACTTCCCAGTCTGTTGTATCGCGGCTTGAATCCGCACCGTCCTAACCGCCATACTAAACCGAACAGATAAAACATACATGATTACCATCGCAATTCCCTCAATTGAAGGCCGGCTTCATGGACACTTTGGCGGCTGCCGCGAGTTCACGCTCGTGCAAGCGGACCCCGAACAGAAGAAAATCCTTAACACCCGGACGGTGACGCCGCCGCCGCACGCGCCGGGACTTTTTCCGCGCTGGCTGCGCGAGCAAGGCGCGAACGTCATCATTGTGGGTGGCATTGGCGGGCGCGCGCTGGCCATCTTTGCCAAGGAAGGCATCGAGGTCCGGGCGGGTGAACCGGATGCCACGGTGGAGGCGCTGGCCACCGCATATCTCGATGGCCGGCTGGTCAACGAACCCGCCGGCTGTGCGCATCATCACAATCACGATGCGGAAGGCGGGCATGAGCATCACCACGATTGCGATCACGGTCATCAATGAACGATTTCCCGTGCACCCGCTCCAATAATCAACCAGGAAAGGACAAAATTTATGTCAAACCAAACGCTCGCGTTTTTGGAAAAATTCAAAGGCGACATTGAGAAGATGAAACAGACCGCGCCCGACATGATGAAAGGTTTCGGCGGATTGTTCTTGAACATCATGAAGGACGGCGCACTCAAGACCAAGGAGAAGGAACTGGTCGCGCTCGGCATCGCCGTCGCCCAACGCTGCGAACCGTGCATCAATCTGCATGTCCAGAAATGTCTCGGGGCCGGCAACTCCCCGGCGGAAATTCTCGAAGCCGCCGGCGTGGCGGTGATGATGCAAGGCGGCCCGGCCTATACGCACATCCCGGTCGTCATCGAGGCGCTGGAATCGCTCGCGCCGAAAACCTGAGCGGTGCCACGCGATGAAGCTCGAACTGACGCCCATCGGCCTGATTCACTCGCCGCATCGTCAGGCGGAAGGCACACCGATCCAACCGCGCTGGGCGGCCGGCAGCGAAGGCACGGTGGAATTGCTGCCCGAGTTCGCGCCGGGACTGCGCGACCTCGATGGCTTCGACCGCATCTGGCTGCTCTACTGGTTCGACCAGGCGCGGGCGGCGCAATTGGAAGTCGTTCCCTATCTCGACACGCAGACGCGCGGAGTCTTTGCCACGCGCGCCCCAAGCCGGCCCAATCCCATTGGCCTTTCCTGTGTGCGGCTTCTGGCCGTCGAAGGGCCGCGGCTCCGCGTGGCGGACCTGGACGTGCTGGACGGCACGCCGTTGCTGGACATCAAGCCCTACGCGCCCGATTTTGACGTGTTCCCAGTGGAACGCGTGGGGTGGTTTGGCCGTGCTTGCGGAACGCGGATCGCCGACGGCCGATTTGCGAAAAATTCCCGCCCGAAGAAGTGACGTGCGTATCCGGAAACCATCCCAGCTGGACAAGGTTTTGGCCGGGGTATGCGTGAACTGCCCGGTTTGCCGGCGCGCCCGGCGGCGACAGAGCGGCGCGGCTTTCTGGCTGGTGAAGCACGTCGAAACCAGGTCCTGCCCATTCTGCCGCGCTTACGAACGGTTGTATGGACGCAAAGCGCATGAGCGCATCACTCCCTAAGCCTGACGGTTTCAGCGAGGAATAAATTCGCCTCTGAAATCACTGGCAAGCCCCCCGTCCCTGCCGGCCGGAACAATCGGCAATTGACCAAAAGAAAACCTGTAACTTTTAGCGCCCTTGCGGCCCGGTTAAGACGGAGGATATTAAAACATGAAATTGATGATTATTTTCAGAAAGCCGGAAACCGGAAGGGAGCGCGGAACATGCTTTTGTTGATTCCCTATCTGCTGGCTGGCGGCGGCATCGGCGCGGCGCTTGGACATTTCGGCAAGTGCGCGTCCGGAACCTGTCCGTTGACCGCGACCTGGTGGCGCGGCGCCCTTTATGGAGTGGTGCTGGGCGGTCTGTTTTATTTTATATCCGGTGGCAGCACTCCGGCGGCCATGAATCAATCCACGGCGAACGTGAAACTCATCAAGGAAACCGTGTTTGACGCGGAAGTTATCCAATCATCTTCTCCCGTCGTGGCGGATTTTTATGCCACCTGGTGCGGCCCGTGCAAAATCCTGTCGCCCCGGCTGGATCAACTGGCCGGATCGTTCACCAACCGGATTCAATTCGTCAAAATCAACGTGGATGACGCGCCCCACCTTTCTCAAAATTATGACATTCAGGCCATTCCCACGCTGTTGTTTTTCAAGCACGGCCAGGTCGTGGACCGAATCGTGGGATTGCCCACGGAGGACGACCTGAAAGCGCACCTGGAATCCTTTGCGGGAACCAACGCGCCGGCAAAGCATTGATCACCGGTTGGGGAAACCGGCGGCCCATCAACCCCGGGTTGCCTTGTAACTTTTCCGCTGTCTCCGGCTCAGTAGGAGCAGAGAGCCTATTGATTATGAAAAACATCACCGAATTGAACGAAACGAATTTTGAACCGGAAGTGCTGCGGGCCGCCGGCCCGGTGCTGGTGGATTTTTACGCGCCATGGTGCGGACCGTGCAAAATGCTCGCGCCATTCCTAGAACAATTGGCCGGCGAATACAATGGCCGGCTGAAGTTCGCCAAGGCGAACGTGGATGAAACAACGGATCTGGCCGCGCGCTTTGGCATCACCGGCGTACCGACGCTGATGCTGTTCCGCAACGGCGAGGCGGTGGACCAGGTCGTGGGATTTCCGGGACCGCGGGCGCTCAAAACCTGGCTGGACAAGGCCGCGGGCAAAACCATTACCGCCTGACCTCAAAGGAGAAATCAAAATGATTATGCGAATTCTCATCGGCGCCGTGATTGGAGCCGGCCTTGGCTTCGGCTGGTATAAACTGGTCGGCTGCCCGACCGGTGCCTGTCCATTGACAAGTAATCCCGTCATCAGCACTCTTTACGGCATGGTCATGGGCGCGCTGATGGCAACCAGTTTTCATTAAACCTCAACCAAACAACTCTTGATATGAAAATGGAACTCATCATCCGCCGGTTTGCCGGCACCTTCGTGCTGGCGAGCCTGCTGCTCGCGCACTATCACAGCCCGTACTGGCTCTGGGTCACGGCCTTTGTCGGGTTCAACCTGCTGCAATCGTCGTTCACGAAATTCTGTCCGCTGGAAATCATCCTGAAAAAAGCCGGCGTGGGCGGCTGTTGCGGTGGCGGGGAAAAATCCGGCGGGGAACAGGCCGGCGGCTCTTGTTGCTGCGGTGACGCCGGCCACAAGGCCTGATATGAAAATTACCAGGCGAGACACAGGGCTGGTTGTCTTATTGACGGCATCACTGCTTGCGGGTTGCCGTGAAAAGACCGCCCCACCGGTTTCGGAAAATCTTCACCCCGCCATCGTCCGCGTGCAAACCGTGGAAAACAAATCGCGCGTTGCCACTGAGGACGTGGTGGGCACGGTCCGCGCCAGATTGCACTCGGTCATCGAAGCCAAAATCAGCGGCCGGATTGAACAAATGCTGGTGGTGCCCGGCCAGAACGTGAAGGCGGGCGAATTGCTCGTTCAGCTCGATGCCCGCGAAGTGCAGGCCCAACTCGACCAGGCGCTGGCCCTGCGCCAGCAGGCGGAGAGCGACTTGAAGCGCGCCACGGACCTGTACCAGCAAAAGATTCTCGCCCAGTCCGAATACGACAACGCCCAGTCCAAATTCCGCGTGGCCGACGCGGCGGCCGTGGAGGCCGAAACGATGCTCGGGTACACCAAAGTCACCGCGCCATTCGACGGCGTCATCACCCGAAAATATGCCGACGTGGGCGACCTTGCCTCGCCGGGAAAACCCTTGCTCGAGATGGAGGACGCCCGTGACTTGCGGCTCGAAGCCGACGTACCGGAAGCCGTCATCGGCCATCTCGCTCTGGGCGACAAACTGCCCGTCCGCGTGTCCGGCATGACCAACGAATTGGAAGGCGTCGTCAGCGAAATCTCGCCGTCCGCCGACCCCAACAGCCGGACCTTTCTCGTCAAACTGGATTTGCCGTCCACCCCCGGTCTGCGGGCCGGCCAGTTCGGGCGCGCCGCCATGCCGGTGGGCGAAACTTCGGCCTTGCGGGTGCAGGCTTCCGCCGTCGTGCAGCGGGGGCAGATGGAACTGGTTTTTGTGGTGGTGAACGGCCGCGCGCAATTGCGCATCGTCAAAACCGGCAAACGCATCGGCGACGAAGTTGAATTGGCCTCCGGCGTGGACGCGGGAGAACAGGTGGTGGTGGATGGCGCCGCCAATCTGGTTGATGGACAGCCGCTGACGGTGAAATGAACGCTCGCTATCATCACGGACCGTCCGAATTGCCGCCAGGTTTTGGACTGCGCCAGTCCTCTGGCGCTTTGAACGAACACCAGCAATGTGAAAGCGGCGGAGGGCCGCCGCACTCCAAGACGCTACCGCGCAGATGGTGTCTTTTCCATGAAATCTGAAAATCCACTTCCGACTTCTGGGTCACTTGGCATCGCCGGCCGCATCGCGCGGGCGTTTATTGATTCCAAGCTCACGCCGCTCATCATCATCACGTCGGTCCTGCTCGGCGTGTTTGCGGTGTGGATGCTGCCGCGCGAGGAGGAACCGCAAATCAAGGTGCCCATGGTGGACGTGCTCGTCACCATGCCCGGTTCCGGCGCCAAGGAGGTCGAGGAACGCGTCACGCGCCCGATGGAAAAGCTGCTTTGGGAAATTCCCGGCGTGGAATACATCTACTCGACTTCGAGCGAAGGCCAGTCGCTGGTCATCGTGCGCTTCAAGGTGGGCGAAGACATGGAAAACAGCCTGGTGAAGCTGAACCAGAAGCTGCAATCCAATTACGACAAAATTCCGCACGGCGTTTCGCAGCCGCTCATCAAGGCCCGGTCCATTGACGACGTGCCGATTCTCTGCCTCACGTTCCACAGCGCGCGTTACGATCATCTCACGTTGCGGCGGCTGGTGGCGCAGGTGGACGACGCGGTGAAGCAGGTGCCGCAGGTGGCCGAAACCACCCTCATCGGCGGCGCGCACCGGCAGTTGCGGGTGCTGCTGGACCCGGCCAAGCTCGCCTCGCGCAATCTCAGTCCCGCTGGCCTGGTCCCCATGTTGCAACAGGCCAACCGGCAATTTCTCGCCGGCGAACTGACCAGCAACAACAAGGAAGTCGTCGTGGAAACCGGCGCGTTTCTGAAGGACGCCGGGGACGTGGGCAACGTGGTCGTGGGCGTGTTCGGCGGCAAACCGGTTTATTTGCGCGACGTGGCGACCATCGTTGATGGCGCGGAGGAGCCGAGCCAGTATGTGTTTTTTGGGGAAGGTAGCGCAGGCTTCCCGCCTGTCTCAAATACCATTTCCCGCTCAAGCGGAACAGAAAATCAGAGACAGGCTGGAAGCCTGTCCTACATTGAACAACCCGCCGTCACGTTGAGCATCGCCAAACGGCCGGGCGCCAACGCCATCACCGTCGCACGCGAGGTTTTAAAAAAAGTTGAAACGCTCAAAGGCCGCGTCATTCCCGCCGACGTGCAGATGACCGTCACGCGAAATTATGGCCTGACCGCCGAGGATAAGTCCAACGAGCTGCTCTGGCACATGTTCATTGCCGTGGTGGGCGTGTCACTGCTGATTTTGCTCGCGCTGGGCTGGCGCGAATCGCTCATCGTGGCCATCGCCATCCCGTCCACGCTCGCGCTGACGTTGCTGGTGTTTTATCTCCACGGTTTCACGCTAAACCGCATCACCCTCTTCGCGCTGATTTTTTCCATCGGCATTCTCGTGGACGACGCCATCGTGGTGCTGGAAAATATCGTTCGCCATTTTCATCTGTCCTTCAACAAGGGCCGCCGGTGGCGGGACATCGCGGTTGAAGCCGTGAGCGAGGTCGGCAACCCGACCATCCTCGCCACGTTCGCCGTGATTGCCGCCGTGCTGCCGATGGCGTTTGTCGGAGGATTGATGGGGCCCTACATGCGGCCGATTCCCATCGGTTCGAGCGCGGCGATGTTTTTCTCGCTGGCCATCGCTTTCATCGTCACGCCGTGGGCCAGCATCCGCATCCTGCACTGGGGCCGGAAATATTCCTGCCTGACCGAAGGCGCGGCGTGTGTGACGGAGGGAAGCCAGCCGCACCTGCATTCCGAGCATCCGGAGGATTTTTTCACAAAACTTTATCGCCGCTACATGGGGCCGCTGATTGCGCACCGGAGCTGGCGTTATGCGTTTCTGGCCGGCATCACCGGGCTGTTGTTGCTGGCGATGGCGCTGGTGGGCATCGGCTGGGTGAAGGTGAAAATGCTGCCGTTTGACAACAAGAGCGAATTTCAGATCATCCTCAACATGCCGGAGGGCAGCTCGCTCGAACGCACTGCGGAATGCGCGCGCGAAATCGCCGCCGCTGTCCGCACGGAGCCGGAGGTGACGGACTACGAAATTTACGCCGGGGTCGCTTCGCCGTTCAATTTCAACGGCCTGGTGCGGCATTATTTCATGCGGCGCGGCGCCAACGTCGCCGACCTCCAGATCAATCTGGTGCCGAAAAGCAAACGCAAGGCGCAGAGCCACGACATTGCCAAGCGCGTGCGCCCGCGCGTGGCCGCCATCGCCGCAAAATATGATGCGCGCGTGGCCGTGGCCGAAGTGCCGCCCGGCCCGCCGGTGTTGCAAACCCTGGTCGCCGAAATTTACGGGCCCACCGAGGAAGACCGTCTCGCCCTGGCTCGGAAGGTCATTGACATTTTCCACCAAACGCCGGGCGTCGTGGACACGGACTGGTATATCGAGGCCGACCAGCCGAAGGTGAATTTTGTCATCGACAAGGAAAAGGCCGCGCTCCACGGCATCAGCGCCGAAACCATTTCCGAGACCTTGCGCATCGCCGTCGGCGGCGAATCGGTGGATTTGCTGCACGTGCCGCGCGAGAAGGAGGACGTAAACATCGTCCTGCAACTGCCTCTGGCCAGCCGGACCAGCCCCGAGGAATTGCTGGCGTTGCGCGTCCGTTCCGGCGACGCCAATGCGTTGCCCGAACCGGGTTCTACGACGGGGGTTCCGCCGTTGATTCCGTTGCGGGAACTCGTGACCATTGAGCGGACGATCACTGACAAGAGTATTTATCACAAGAATCTCATGCCGGTGACTTATGTCATCGGCGACGTGGCCGGCGAAGCGGAAAGTCCCGTCTATGCCATCCTGAAAATGAACAAGGCGTTGGAGAAGTTGGACACGCGCGAATTCGGTGGCGACGGTTCGCTGTTGAAGATTTACAACGCGCACTTGCCGTTCACCGATTATCAGCCGTCGCTGAAATGGGATGGCGAATGGCATATCACCATCGAAGTTTTTCGCGACCTCGGCACGGCATTCGCCGTGTGTCTGATGCTGATTTACGTGCTGATGGTCGGCTGGTTCCGCTCATTCCTCACACCGTTGATTGTGATGGCGGCCATTCCGTTCTCGCTCGTCGGCATCATGCCGGCGCATGGCGCCTTGCACGCCTTCTTCACCGCCACTTCGATGATCGGCTTCATGGCCGGCGCGGGCATCGTGGTGCGCAATTCCATCATCCTCGTGGACTTCATCGAACAGCGGTTGCGCGAAGGCATGCCGCTGGCCGAAGCCGTGGTGGACGCCGGCGCGGTGCGGTTCCGGCCAATGCTGTTGACGGCGCTGGCGGTAGTGGTGGGCGCGAGCGTGATTCTGGCCGACCCGATTTTCCAGGGCCTGGCCATCTCGCTGATGGCGGGGGAAATCGCGTCGCTGCTCATCAGCCGCATGGCGGTTCCGGTGCTTTACTTCATGGCGTATAATCGCAAGCCGGCCTCACGGGTTCCGGTTGCGAAATGAAACGCGCCTGCCGGCGGTCAGCCGGCAAATTCATCCTCCGATATTTCATTGAGCACCTTCCAGCCGTCCTTGGTCTTGGCCACGAGGAGTTTGTGCTCGTTGAACGTGCCGTCCCGCAGCCGGTGCAATTCCGTCACCACCACGATGCCGTCGGTGTAAAGCTGGCGGTCGATGAAAAAACTTTCCACACCCTTGAGGTCGGGCCATGACTCTGCGGTCGCCTTCCGGTAGGCCAGTTCCAAAAGCCGGGCGTTTTTCTTACGCGTTTCCGGGTCGCGGGCCAGGTTGGGGTCCAGGTCCAGCAGCTTCAATGTTCCTTCGATCAGAAAATTCTTGCAGATGCAGGCGGATTCGATGTTCTGCCGGCGACAGGCGTCTTCCAGACAAAGGATGGCGCCTTCCGGCGTGTCGAAATCCTTTTCGACCTGGGGCAGCAGCGTGCGCAACTGCTCGAGGGTCAATTCCGGTTGTACGTGCTCTCGCATGGTGCGGTCAGGGCCGGATACAGATTTCAATGCAAATTATTCTTTAGCCGCCGATCTGGCAATTTGTTCCTCAACTTTTCAATCATCCTTTTTCAGGGCTTCGACAGGGCCATCCCGATCATTCCTTGCATAATAATCGTGTGGCTAGTGCCCGTGCGCGGTTCGTATAATGTTGACCATGAAGTTGCAACAAGACCAGGTCTGGAAACGCGGTGATGAATACCTGCGCATCCTGCATCTGGAACGCCTGGAGGTGGAATACAAGTCCACAAAAAGCCTCACCACCCGCGAAGGAACCTTTCATCACGTCAGCAAGAAGGATTTTTGCCGCCTGCTGAAAACCGCCCATCTGATGACACTCGAGGAAATCCAGAAGTCCTGGTATCACTGACGCCCAACTCAAAAACGTCTCATTCTGGTAGGAGCCGAGGTAACGAGGCTCAAAATCCTTCGGGAATACGGATTTATTGAGGGACTCCTCACGTCGTCTCCTACTATATCAACGAGTTGCTAACGCAGCTGCGCAGTGTCTACCGCCGCCAGCGGCGGGGCGGGCCTGAACGCTGATGATGGTGTCCCGGATGCCCCGGACGATGAGGCGAAGATGGATGAGCGGGCCGCTGCGGCCGGCCGTTATTCTGTCCCTGCGGGAAACGACGTTCGACTTCAACTGGCTGTCCTGGTGACGCCGCAGCCGAGTAGTTGAAACCTTCCGCCCGCTTGCGGACGATGCCGCGCCCGATGAACCGTTCCACCGTGCGCAATTCGTCCCGGTCCTCCGGCGTGACAAAGCTGATGGCGTCGCCCACCGCGTGCGCCCGGCCGGTGCGGCCGATGCGATGGACATAATCCTCCGCGTGCATCGGGAAATCATAGTTCACCACGTGCGAAATGCCGTCCACGTCAATGCCGCGCGCGGCGATGTCCGTCGCCACCAGCACGCGCACCGCGCCGGATTTGAAATCCTTCAAGCGCCTTCAGCCGCTGGTTTTGCGAGCGGTTCGAATGCAGCGCCGCCGTCCTGATGCCCTTGCTTTCGAGGTTGCGGGCAATGCGGTCGGCGCTGTGCTTCATGCGGGAGAAGACGAGCACCATGTCCATTTGCGGATCGCGCAGCAGATGCAGCAGCAGGGCCGGTTTCAGATGCTTGGGCACTTCATAGATGAGTTGCGTGACCGTCTCGGCGGGGTTCGAGCGGCGGCCGATCTGGATCATTTTCGGCGCGCGCTGAAATTCGTGCGTGAGGGTTTCAATCTCGCGGGAGAGCGTGGCGGAGAACATCAGCGTCTGCCGCTGCTTCGGCAATGATTGCACGATGCGCCGGATGTCCGGCAGGAAACCCATGTCGAGCATCCGGTCGGCTTCGTCGAGCACGAGAAATTGCAGCCCGGAAAAATCGGCGCAGCGCCGGCCCATCAGGTCCAGCAGCCGTCCCGGGCAGGCGATGACGATGTCCGTGGCGGCCCGCAGCGCGCGGATTTGCGGTTGTTCGCCCACGCCGCCGAAGACCGTGGCGACGCTCAACGGAAGATGCTTGGCGTAAGCCCGCACGTTTTCCTCGATCTGCAGGACGAGTTCGCGCGTCGGCGCGATCACCAGCACCCGTGTGCCGCGGCGCTGGCCCGGAGCGGGCGGTGCCGCGAGCCGGGTGAGAATGGGCAGGGTGAACGCCGCGGTTTTTCCCGTGCCGGTCTGGGCGATGCCGATGAGGTCGTGCCCGGCGAGCAGCGGCGGGATGGCGGCGGTTTGGATGGGGGTGGGTTCGGTGTAGCCGGCGTCCTGCACGGCGTGCAAAATTCTGGCGTCAAGGCCAAGGTTGCGAAAGGGCATGGTATAAAAGTGGGTTGACGTGGGCGTGCACAGGCACGCTTTCAATTGCGGAGCGGTTGCGGTCGGCGGTCGCGGCGCAACAGTTTCTATCGCAGCCGCCAGGTGATGCGCGCCTTGTTCAAATCGTAGGGCGACATCTCCATCTTCACGCGGTCGCCAACGGTCAGGCGCACCCAGCGTTTGCGCATCTTGCCGCAGATCGTGGCGAGCACGAGATGTTTGTTGGCCAGTTCGACCCGGAACATCGTGCCGGGCAGCACGGTGGTGACGGAACCTTCCACTTCAATGGGTTCTTCTTTCATGGCGATAAATCGGCAACGGAAACGAAATCCAAAATAAAAGCGGGGTCCGGTTCACCCGAACCCCGCCACGAAAATCTTGCGGTGGATTAGTAACGATTGCGACCGCCGCCGCTGCCGCCGTATTCACGACGACCGCCGCCGCCGCCGGACGCTCTTCGCGCGGCTTGGCCACGTTGACCGTGAGGGCGCGACCGCCCAGTTGCGAGCCGTTCAGCGCCGCAATGGCCTTTTGCGCCTCCTCGGCGGAGTTCATGGTGATGAAACCAAATCCGCGCGGACGGCCGGTTTCCCGGTCCATCAACAGGTTGGTTTCCGTGACCGTGCCGTGCGCCGCGAAGGCGTCCTGCAGGTCGTTTTCGGTGGTGTCAAAGGAAAGATTCCCGACAAATAATTTATTGCTCATGTGATGTTTTACTGTCCGACAAACCGGTACTTTCCACAGACTGTTCCCGAACATCGGGTTTAAAATCATCACTGAACCAGGTTCACTTGAAGATTCACCATGCCTTGAAAGAGACAAGCTATCTAACAGACACGCGCAGTATGACAGGTCCGGCCGCAATAGCGACAACTATCGGCAACTATCTTTTTGACCCAATCACCAACAATGGCAGGGCAAATCTGTCGGTTGCCCCGATCTCACCGCCAGTACCCATACCGGTTTGTATCGACCAGGCGGCCCTTGGTTCAATTCGCGGCCATCCTGCTTGCGGTCGCTAAATTTTATGGTTTCGCCGCTTTTAACAAGGCATCCGCAAAAGATCCGTCGTCGAATAATTTGGTCATGGCATCCTGCAAGGCAAAGTCCAAGCCGGTCCTGACTCTATCGGCGCCCAAATAGGAAACGTTACTGGCACTATATTCACCCACCACGCGCTTTTCAAGAATCCGGCTCGCATCAGCCCGCTTCACTTGAACGTTCATGGACACGCGACCGGAGACGTTACCGCCACTAACAATAGGGGATGGCACGCTGAAATAACTGCCAAAATCGTTAAGTTCGATCATCACCAGAACATTGCTACCGCCCAGCTTGAACCCGCGATTGGTGAGTTCGGTTTCAATGGCATTTTTCAGAAAAGCGGGCACGTCGTTGGTCGTCAGAATGGTGCCAACCTTTATACCCCAATCGTCCTTCACCGCGCCAATACGGTTTCCTTCTCCTCGCGCATCGGTCATTTCCACTTTTACAGTAATCGCTCCAGCTCCAGTGACGGGCTTCACGCCAGTTTGCGAGACGTATACCAATGGAACATACGTCGAACATCCGTTGAGCAAGGCGAGCAGCAGGAAAGAACCAAGGGTGCGTTTCAGGATTTTAAGCCGCGTTTTCATTACCTCTGGGGTTTATGATGCGGCGGACATGGTGGTGGCGAGTGTGCGTCGGCGAGTAACGTGTGGCAAGTGACAAGTGACAAGTTGTCGGAACTCCATGAGAATGTCCCCATGATAACTCGATAAGAATGTCCCCTTTTGGCCGGGGTTGCGGTAGCAACCCCGGCCACAACATGGAGACATTAACAATGAGTCGGAAGGAACGGGATCGGCTGACGATCATGACGGGCGTAAAGCGGCAGGAACTGACGCTGGTGCAGGCGGGCGAACTGATGGGAGTGTGTTACCGCCAGAGCAAGCGGGTCTGGCGACGCTATCAGGACGAGGGCGACGCGGGCTTGGTGCATCGGCTGCGCGGTCAACCCAGCGCGCGGCGCAAGCCGCCCCAACTGCGAGCGGTGGCGCTGGCGCGCTATGCCGAGGAACGTTACGCCGACTTCGGCCCGACGCTGATGGCCGAGCAACTGGCGAAGGAAGGACTGGTGGTGGATCACGAGACGTTGCGGCGCTGGCGGCTGGCGGAGGGCAAGCACCCGGTGCGCCGGCGGCGGCAAAAGCATCGGCAGTGGCGGGAGCGCAAGCCGTGCCTGGGAGCGATGGTGCAACTGGATGGTTCGCACCACGACTGGTTTCGAAGGGCGGCGGGCCAAGTGCGTGCTGATGGTGATGGTGGACGATGCGACGGGGCGGTTGTGGGCGCAGTTTTTCGAGGAAGAGACGACGCGTGCCAGCTATGACGTGTTCGCGGGTTGGGTGCGCCGCCACGGATTGCCCGCCAGTCTGTATGTGGATCGGGACAGCATTTACCGGTGCGAAGGGTTGGGCAGCGTGGCCGAACAACTGGCGGGCCAGGAACCGCAAACGCAGTTTGGGCGGGCGATGGAAACACTGGCGGTGGAACTGATTCTGGCCAACAGCCCGCAAGCCAAAGGGCGGGTGGAACGGATGAACGGCGTGCTCCAGGACCGGCTGGTCAAAGCAATGCGCCTGGCGGGGATCAGCGATCTGGAAAGCGCCAACGGCTTTCTGGCGGAGACATATCTGTCGGCGTTCAACCGGAAGTTCAACGTGGAGGCGGCCAGTTCCACCGACGTGCATCGGGCGGTGCCCCGGGAGTTGGACGAAGTGTTGAGCTGGGAGGAGGAGCGGGTGGTGCAAGGCGACTGGACGGTGGCTTGTGCGGGGCAGTGGTATCAACTGGACCGGCAACATGAGGCGTTGAGTCTGGTGCGGCGCAAGGTGATCGTGCGGACGCTGCGGGATGGGCGGGTGCAGTTGGTGTATCGGGGCGGGAAACTGAAGTGGCGCCCTCTGCCCGGGCGGCCCCGGCGAGTGAAAGCCAAGCTGGTGAAGGTCCGGCGCGAGGCACTGCCGCCGGCGGCGAATCATCTGTGGCGGCAGTTTGGGATGGGTGTGGGGCGGAAGTATTGGCGTGGGGTCAAGGCGAGCAGGCGGGCGGAGCGGCTGGGGTTGCGGGCCTCCGGTCGGCCTCCGCTACGCTCCGGCCTCCCTGCGTCCCGCAACCCCAGCCGGGGAAAGAGTGCAAGGAACAACAACCAACAAAGGGGACATTCTCTCGTGAGTTAACCAGGGGACATTTCTAAAGAGTTTTGACAGTGACAAGTGACAAGTGACGAGGATTGAAAAGTGAAAATGGAGGATAGAGTATGGATCATGGAGCCCGGACCCGGCAAAGACTGAACTGAAAGCATTCATTTCACACTTTGCAAAGTATGAAAATCCCGTGGTGAAGCTTCGGCACAGGTGGATGCGGTTCGTGCCCGGTCCATCCCGCATAAAACTTTCGCGTTCCGCCTCCCAGGCAGCCGGCAGGGCCGAATCGTGGTCCGCCGGCAACCGTTACCACGATCTTTTTCCTCGCGCTTGAACAGTGCCGGTTTATGGTTGTCAGACAAACTAATTGATATATGAGGCAAAAAACCTTCCAGGTTCCGCGGCTTTGGCTCGTTTCCATTTTATCCCTCGTGCTGGCGTATGGCGCCGCCGGCCAGCCGGTGGCCAATGCCAGTCCCGCCGAGGCGGGCGTCTTGCGCGCCACGCTCACCAACGGCCTGCGCGTCATCATCGTCCGCAACACCCTTGCGCCCGTCGTTACCACCATGGTCAATTACCTCGTCGGTTCCGACGAGGCGCCTGCGGGATTTCCCGGCACTGCCCACGCTACCGAGCACATGATGTTCCGCGGCAGTCCGGGTTTGTCCGCCGACCAGCTCGCGGCCATTTCCGCCGCGTTCGGCGGCGATGACAATGCGGACACGCAGCCGTCCGTCACGCAATATTTCTTCACGACGCCCGCCGAAAACCTGGAAGTCGCCCTGCGGGTCGAAGCCACACGGATGCGCGATTTGTTGCCTGACGAATCGCTTTGGGACAAGGAACGCGGCGCCATCGAACAGGAAGTCGCCCAGGATTTGTCGAATCCCGAATACGTTTTTTACGAGCAACTGCTGGCCGCCGTCTTCAAAGGCACGCCCTATGAACACAGCCCGCTCGGCACGCGACCGGCGTTCGACAAAACCACGAGCGCCGACCTCCGGAAATTTCACAACACGTGGTACGTGCCGAATAACGCCATCCTCGTCATCATCGGCAACGTGGACCCGCAAACGGTACTGGCGCAGGTGAAAAAGGTTTTCGACGAAATTCCGGCCGGACAACTTCCGCCGCGCCCCGAATTCAATTTTGTCGCCGTGAAACCGGACCGGCTGAAGCTGGACACGGATTTGCCGTATGGTCTGGCGGCGTTCACGTTTCGTTTTCCCGGCGCGGACAGCCCGGATTTTGCCGCCGCGCAAATCCTGTCCGACGTATTGAGCAGCCAACGCGGCAAACTTTACAGCCTCGTGCCGGAGGGCAAGGCGCTGTTCGCGGAATTTTCCTACGACACCCTGCCCAAATCCGGCATAGGCTTCGCCGTGGCCGGTTTCCCGGCGGACGGCGATTCGACAAATTTGTTGCAGAACGTGAAGGAAATGCTGCTCGCCGAAATCACCAACGGCGTCAACGCCGATCTGGTTGAAGCCGCCAAACGCCGCGAAATTCTCAGTGCCGAATTGCAAAAAAACTCCGTGTCCGGTCTGGCGTCGGCGTGGTCCGCTGCGGTGGCCGTTGAAGGACGCAATTCGCCGGAGGACGACATCAATTTGTATCGCGCCGTCACCGTTGACGATGTGAATCGCGCCGCCAGAAAGTATCTGGATTTCGACCATGCGATTTCCGCAATTCTTACGCCGACGCCGTCGGGCAAGCCGATTTCGTCAAAGAGCTTCGGCGGCGGCGAATCGCTGGTTTCGACCAAAAACGCGAACGTCACCCTGCCGTCCTGGGCGAAGAAAATCACGGAGCAACTGCCCGTTCCCGCCACGTCGCTGAATCCGTTCGTCACGAACCTGGCCAATGGCATCAAGCTTATCGTCCAGCCGGAAACCATCAGCGACACCGTCAGCGTGTTTGGGCGCGTCAAAAACAATCCGAAAGTCCAGATGCCCGCCGGCGAGGACGGTGTGGATCAGGCGTTGGACAAACTTTTCTCCTACGGCACCAAAACGCTCGACCGGCTCGCGTTCCAAAAGGCGCTGGATGACATCGGCGCGAACGAATCGGCCGGCGTGGATTTCTCGCTGCAGGTTTTGCCCGACCAGTTTGATCGCGGCGTGCAATTGCTCGCGGACAACGAAATGGCTCCGGCGCTGCCCGAAGCCGATTTCAAAATCATCCAGGAGCAGCTCGCCGCGGCCGTCGCCGGCGAAATCAAAAGCCCCGGCCACATCGCCGGCCACGCGCTGAGCGTTGCGCTGTTTCCTGAAAACGACCCCGCGCGGCGCGAGACGACCCCGGAAAGCGTCAAGTCGCTCACTGTTAAAGACGTGCAAAATTATTATCAATCTGCGTTCCGTCCCGACCTCACGACCATCGTCGTCATCGGCAATGTGACGCCGGAAAATGCCGCCGCCGTCATGGCAAAATATTTCGGCGGTTGGAAGGCCGAGGGCGCGAAACCCGACACGCTGTTTCCGCCCGCGCCGACAAATTCAGTTTCCGTGACGCACGTGCCAGACGCCAGCCGCGTTCAGGACAAGGTCACCCTGGCGGAAACGCTGCCGTTGACGCGGACGAACGAGGATTATTACGCGTTGCAACTCGGCAACCACGTCCTGGGCGGCGGATTTTATGCGACACGGTTGTATCGCGACCTGCGCGAAAAAAGCGGGCTGGTCTACTTTGTGAATTCCTCGTTCAACGTCGGGCTGACGCGCGGTGTTTATCAGGTGGAATATGCCTGCGACCCGCCGAATGTTTCCAAGGCCCGCGCCGTGATTTTGCGCAACCTCAAGGATATGCAGGCAAAAAAAGTGACGTCACGAGAATTGCATCAGGCCAAGTTGTTGCTGTTGCGTGATATTCCGCTGGCGGAATCAAGCGTGGATTGGATTGCCCGGAGCTGGCTGTCGTATTCGGCGCTGGGGCTGCCGCTGGATGAACGTGTCCACGCCGGGCGCATTTACGTCAAACTCGGCGTCAAGGATGTCCGGAGCGCCTTTGCCAAATGGGTCCGGTCCGAAGGCCTCGTCCAAGTGACTCAAGGGCCGGTGCCGCAATAACCACCCCGGCTTTTGCTGCAATCGGGTAAAAAACATCTGCGGGGCAACTGAACAGATTAACGGCCACTCAAAACCCCAATAAAAGCAGGTTGGTTATTAGACGGTAGTCAGATTTTCTGGCACATGAATTGCAGCAAAAAGTTCCATGGCTAAAAAAATGAATGCGCTGAGGCTCTCTACGGAGATTCGCGGGCAAACCGAAATCACTAATCGTCGGATTGCCTCGCAGATGGTGCCTTATTTATTGCAGCCACAGTTGTATCCGGTGAAAATCGCGCCGCTCAAACGCCGGCCACAGATCGCCATCGAGGTTCAAATGCGCGCTGAAATTTCCGAGCCGGTTAAAATCATCCACACTGTCTAATTTCGAGGCAGTGCCGTTTTTCCGGGCCTTGGTCTAGCGGAATTCCACCTGTTCAAAGCCTGCTTGTCGCAGGAATAACTCCAGTTCCAACCGCGCCCGTTTGTCGGCCTCCACCAAAATTCCGTCTGTCCGCGCCGCGCGGCGGATGTCGTCCACGGCGTTGGCCCGGGCGGTTTGTTCGAGGTCCTTGTCGAACGCGCGCAACAGGCCGGTGGTCCGGTCAACTACCTGACTGTTCTTATCGTCGAGGTAGGCGTCCACGATTTGTGGCGGCGGCAGGCGCAGGGTGATTGTCTTCCCGGAAATCGTCACGTCATTTGCCGTGATACGTTTGAGGTCGATGCCCGCCTTGACGACACCGTGGGCGAGCATGAGCACGCGGTTTTCACCGTACCATTTCACGTCCTCCAAGATAACAACTTTTTCGAGCACGTATTTGACCGTGACGAGGTCCGACAGCGTCTGCACCTGCTCGACCACCGTTGCGGTATTTTCCATGTGCAAACCGGAACCCAGTTTCATCCAGCGCGAGACCGTGAAACCGAGCCAGATGCCGGCGACGAGAATGAACAGCATCATGGCCAACCAGAAAATGCGCTTGAGCAGTCGCATGACCAGCAAGGTAGCAACTCAAGGCCCAATGAAAAGGGGGAAAGCGCCAGAAGACTGGCGCGCTCCAGGACGCTTCGCGCATTCAAGAGAACACACCATGTCGCGCCAGCGTCTTGGAGTGCGGCGGCCCTCCGCCGCTTTTGCTGGACAAACTTTTTGGCCGGGCGCAAAGTCAAAAAGGATAGGCTGCAAAACAAGCCGTCCATTAATTTTAAGACCACATTTGAGCGTATGAAAGCCATTCGAGCATTCATAGCCGTTACGGCTTTGATTCAGTGTTTGAGCAGTTGGGCAGCAACCACCAATAATTCCAGTTGTTACGAGCAGGGCGTTAAGAGCGTCAATAGTCGGGACTGGGACAAAGCTATCAAGCAGTTTAGCCAGGCCATTGAGCTCAATCCAACGAATGGTCCAACCTTCGTCTATCGCGGTGGCGCCTATTTTATGAAG
Organism: uncultured Verrucomicrobiae bacterium; assembly: GCA_963789055.1. Lineage (GTDB taxonomy): Bacteria > Verrucomicrobiota > Verrucomicrobiia > Limisphaerales > UBA11358 > UBA11358. The sequence goes on from CAWBJE010000001.1 coordinate 675,534, forward strand.
GGAGATTTTGATAAAGCGATTAGCGACTTCAACCAAGCGATCCGAATTAATCCAACTGACGCCGACGCTGCCTTCGATCTTGCCAGTGTCTATCGTGCCAAGCGCGAGTTCGACAAGTCGATTAGTTCCTGGGATGAATACATGCGATTGAATCCAACAAATGACGTGGCTTATAAGAACCGTGCATCCGTTTACAACGCTATTGGAAGATACGATGAGGCGATAAAGGATTGGAACGAAGGTTTGCGGCTGAATCCTGAAGATTCGACTGCTTTGGCAATGCGCGAATTTGCGTATTTCAAAACGAGCCAATTTGACAAGGCAGATCATGACGCTATCGAAGCCGTTCGACTTGGTCCGACGAATGGTGCCGCTTTGAACAATCTTGCGTGGTTTCGCGCGACCTGTCCGGTTGCATCGTTTCGCAACAGCAAGGAGGCGGTTGAAGCAGCAACCAAGGCTTGCGAACTTGCGAAGTGGACGCGATGGGAGTGGGTCGACACACTAGCGGCAGCGTTTGCCGAAGCTGGGAATTTCGAGAAGGCGGTAAGCTACGAAAAAAAGGCGATGAGCATGGACGGCGTCAGTGAGAGCGACCGCAAGAAAATGCAGAGCAGCCTTTTGCTTTACGAACGACAACAACCTAATCATGAGGGGCAGAAGTGATAAATATGACCTTGTGGTCTAATATGTGGATAGGCAACAAATTTTGCGGCTTCAGTTGCGCTATTTTCTCCTCGTCCATTGCACGATATTCATCACCACTTTCCGCTTTGCTCTTCCGGCTTTGAAATTAGAATAGGCTCATGAACCTGAGTGTCATCGGGCAATTTCCAGCGTATCGTCCGCGCCGATTGCGGCAATCACCGGCGCTACGCCAGCTTGTGGCCGAAACCCATTTGAGCGCGTCGCAACTCGTCCTGCCGCTGTTCGCGCGCTCCGGTAAGCGTGTCCGCCGCTCCGTCAACGCCATGCCCGGCGTATTCCAGCTTTCGCCCGATGAAGTGCTGCGCGAAGCCATCCGTGCGCACACGCTCGGCGTTCCGGCAGTTTTGCTTTTCGGCATCCCGGACAAAAAGGACGCCAAAGCTTCCGGTGCTTATGCCAGGAACGGCATCGTCCAGCAGACCGTTCGGCTCCTGAAAAAGGAATTGCCGTCGTTGCTCGTCATCACCGACGTGTGCCTGTGTGAATACATGGAGCACGGCCATTGCGGCATCGTGGAACGCCGGCCTCCGGCACGGCGGAGCGAAAAGTCAGGTCACGCCGTGCGGGAAGCCGGCGCTCCCGTGAAAATCCTGAACGATCCCTCGCTGAAACTGCTCGCGCGCGCCGCCACCAGCCACGCCGAAGCCGGCGCGGACATGGTAGCGCCCAGCGACATGATGGATGGCCGAGTGCGCGCCATCCGCGCGGAACTGGATCGCACCGGCTTTGCCGACACCCCCATCATGTCCTATGCCGCGAAATTTGCGTCGGCATTTTACGGGCCGTTCCGCGAAGCCGCCGAGTCCGCGCCCAAATTCGGCGACCGGCGCAGCTACCAGATGGACCCGGCCAATGCAAACGAGGCGTTGCGCGAGGTGGCGCTGGACATCCAGGAAGGCGCGGACATTGTCATGGTCAAACCGGCGCTGGCCTGTCTCGACCTGATTCACCGCGTCAAAAAGGAGTTCGGCTATCCCACCGCCGCTTACGCCGTGAGCGGCGAGCACGCGATGCTCAAAGCGGCTGCAGCCAAGGGCTGGATTGACGAGCGCGCGGTAACGCTGGAAAGCCTGCTGGCCATGCGCCGCGCTGGCGCGGACATTCTCATTACCTACGCGGCGATGGACGCGGCCCGCTGGCTGAAAGCGGGTTGATGACGCTTTTTTTAAGTTTGACCACAATTGGCCGGGCCGGTTAGACTGGCTATTCCATTTACCACTATGATTGGGACGATTCGCAAACATTCGGGAATACTGTGGGGCATCATCATTACCGCCACGGTAGTTTCTTTCATTTATTGGGGCGCCGGTCCGTCACGCCTGGGCGGTGGTGGCGGCGGGAGCGTCGTCAGCGGCAATTTAGGGACGATTTACGGTCACAAAGTCACGCAACAAGCCTTCATTGACACCCGGAGCCAGGTTTACCTTTATTACTGGTTCCGCAACGGCGAATGGCCGGATAAAAACCCGAATTTCACCGAGACTGAACTGGAGAAGGAAATTTATATCCGTTTGATGCTGGCCCAAAAGGCGGAGGACCTTGGGATCTACGCCGGCAACGACGAGGTGGTGGCGGTGGCCAACGAGATGCTGCGCTCGCTCGGCCGCAACGGCCAGGCACCACCGCTGAGTGAATTCGTGAAACAGGTGCTCAACCCGAAGGGTCTGACGGCCCAGGATTTCCAAGACTTTGTCCGGCAAACCCTCGTCGCGGAACAGTTACAGATGGCCATGGGCCTCAGCGGGGCGCTCATCACCCCGCAGGAGTGCGCCAACGCCTATCAGCGCGACCACCAGGAACTCTCCACGCAGATTGTTTTCTTTTCCGCCTCGAATTATCTGGCGGACGTTGCCGTTGCCCCTTCCGCCGTCGCGCAATTTTACACAAATCATCTCGCGGAATACCGCCTGCCCGACCGGGTGCAGGTCAGTTACGTCGCGTTTGAGGTGACAAACTATCTGGCGCAGTCCAGGGCCGAATGGGCCAGGACAAATCTCGAGGAGATGGTGGGAAACTACTACCGCCAGCTCGGCGACAATTACAAAAATTCCAGGTCGCCCGCCGAAGCGAAGGACAAAATCCGCGAGGAATTGATTCACGACCGGGCCGGAAATGACGCGCTCAAGGACGCAAAAGATTTTGCCAGCACCGTTTTCAACATCGAGCCGGTCAAGCCCGATAACCTGGCCACCGTTGCCAAGGAAAAAGGACTGACCGTTCGCGTCACCGCGCCCTTTGCGGCCAGATTCGGGCCGGAAGAATTTGCCGCGCCGCCGGCCTTCACCAAGTCCGCCTTTGCGCTTTCGCCCGACACACCTTTTGCCGGACCGATTGTGGGGCCGAACGCCATGTATATCATTGCCTATGACAAACAACTGCCCAGCGAAATCCCGTCCCTGGACCAAATCCGCGAACAGGTCACGCAGGAATATCGCCGGCGTGAGGCGACCCTGTTGGCCTGGCATGCCGGGACTGAGTTTGCCCGCACCCTGACGCCTCCGACGGCGGATCGCAGTTTCTCGTCCCAGTGTCTTTCGGCGGGTTTGCCGCCGCAGAAGCTGCCGCCCTTTTCACTGAGCACGCAGGAATTGCCGGAACTGGACAATCGCGCCGACCTAAACCACCTCAAGCAGGTGGCCTTTACCACACCGGTGGGCAAGTTGAGCGGTTTTGTGACCAACAATGTCGGCGGGTTCATCGTTTACAACCAGTCCCTCCTGCCGATTGACCAGGCGAAAATGAATGCCGAATTGCCGCAATTCGTCAAAGCGTTCCGCCGCGAGCGCGAAACCGAGGCCTTCAACCAATGGGTCAATCTTGAAGCCAACCACGTTTTGCGCACCACGCCCATCTTCCAGCGGCTGCAGGCCGGTTTGGAAAGATAAATTCCGGGTCGCCGTCGCGGCCGGCAAAATTCGGATGCGGCACAAAACACAATGGGGAACAAGTGAGTGCCGTCATCAAACTCTCCTCTCCCGCCACCCGCGAGTTCTGGGAAATTCCGGTGCTCCATGAAGATGAACATCTGCTGGCGCTCGACAAGCCCGCCGGCCTGCCCGTCTCGCCCGACCGTTCCGACCCGCAGCGACCGAACCTGGTGAAGCTGCTCCACGATGCCATCGCCGGCGGCAAACCGTGGGTGCGCGAGCGCGGGCTGGATTATTTGATGAACGCGCACCGGCTTGACGCCGAAATGAGCGGCGTGATTCTGCTCGCCAAAAACAAACCCACGCTCATTGCGCTGGCGAACCTCTTTGGCTCGGATAAGCCGGTGAAGAAATACATCGCCCTGGTCAGCGGCGTGCCGCCGGAAAAGCAATTTGCAGTGGACGCCAAAATCGCGCCGCACCCGGTCAAACCCGGCTTGATGCACGTGGATTCGAGAAACGGCAAGAAATCAAAAACGCAGTTTGAAGTGCTGGAAACATTCCCTCGTTGCGGCTATGCGTTGCTGAAGTGCGAACCGCTCATTGGCCGCACCCATCAGATTCGCCTTCACTTGCGTTACGCCGGGTTCCCCATCGTCGGCGACGAATTGTACGGCGGCAAACCGCTCTGGCTGTCGCGCCTCAAACCGAATTACCGGCTCAAACCCGGTCATGAAGAACGGCCGCTCTTCTCGCGGGCCGCGCTGCACGCCGAAGAACTGAGCCTGCCGCATCCCTTCACCGGCGCCACCGTGATAATCACCGCCCCGTGGCCGAAAGATTTGAAGGTGGCGATGAAATACCTGCGGCTGTATGCGATTGGAGCGCCGGCCTCCGGCACGGCGCATTGAAATCCATCATCAGCTTGCCGCCGGGCCGGAGGCCGGCGCTCCGTTTCAACTCACCGCCCAGTTTAAAATCGCCTTCTGCACGTGCAGCCGGTTTTCGGCCTGCGTGAAAATCGCGTCCGCGTTCGCCTCGAACGTTTCCTCGTCAATCTCCTTGCCGCAATAGGCCGGCAGGCAATGCATCACCAGGGCGCCGGGTTTGGCCAGCTTCACCAGCGATTGATTGATCTGGTAGCCCGTCAGAATCTTAATGCGTTCCTTCGCTTCCGCTTCCTTGCCCATCGAAATCCACACGTCGGTGTAAAGCAGATCCGCGCCCTGCGCGGTGGCTTTGATGTCGGTGGAAACGGAAATCTTTCCACCGGCCTGCTTCAACAGGGCGGCGGAGGGCTGGAATTCCTTCGGCGCGGCAATGCGCAATTCAAACCCGAATTTTGCCGCTGTCCAAATCCACGAGTTCGCCACGTTGCACGCGCCGTCGCCGATGAACGCGACGGTTTTGCCCGCAATCGGTCCCCGCTTTTCCTGGAACGTGAAAATGTCCGCGAGAATCTGGCAGGGATGCTCGTCGTCCGTCAGCGCGTTGATGGTAGGGATGCCGGAAAACCTGGCGAATTCCTCAATATCGCTGTGCGCGAAGGTGCGGATGACCGCGCCGTGAATCATCCGACCCAGCACGCGCGCCGTGTCCTTGATCGGCTCGCCGCGACCGAGCTGAATGTCATTCGCGTTGAGAAACATCGGCCGGCCGCCGAGTTCGTGGATGCCGACTTCAAATGAAACCCGCGTCCGCGTGGACGACTTGGAAAACATCAGCGCCCAGGTCTGGCCGGCCAGGGGCTGGGTGGAATGATGGCCGCGCTCGCGCTTGAACACAGCGGCAGCTCGCAGAATTTTTTCGAAATCCGCCCGTGGCAATTTTTCCAATGACAACAGATGCTTCATATCCGAACGGGTATTTTGCCCAAAAATAGTTATTAACCGAAGTTTGACCCCGCGTCACTTCTTTTTCTTGGCTGCATCCGCCGCTTCCCAGAGATACCACGCCGCCGTCGTGCGATGCGGACGCCAGCGTTCGCCAAACGCCAGCAGTTCTTTCACTGCCGGCAGGCCACGCTTTTTGTAGGCCTGGCGAAAACCGTTGCGCACGCCAAAATCGTCGGCGGGCAAAACGTCGGGACGGCCCAGTTGAAAGATCAGCAGCATTTCCACCGTCCAGCGTCCCACGCCGCGAACTTCCGTGAGCCGCTCAATGATTTCGTCATCGGACAATTTCACAATCTGTCTCGACGCCGGCACAACGCCAGCCAGGGTTTTCGCCGCGATGTCGCGGATCGAGGCAATCTTTGCGAAGGAAAATCCGCAGGCGCGAATCTGTTTGTCCGTCACACCCGCCAGGTCTTCCGGCCGGGGGAATCGGCGTCCGGGAAACAGTTTCCGGAAGCGGGTCAGAATCGTGTTCGCCGCCGTGCCATTGAGTTGCTGATGCGCGACCGCCATCACCAGCGATTGGAACGGCGAACGCCGGGTTTCCGGCTCCAGCCCGCACGGTCCAAAATCGCGGATGAGCCGACGCATCACGGGATCATTCGCGGCCAGATGTTTGTGCGCTGCAGGGGTCATAATTCCAGCGTAGCGGCTTTCGGCAGAAAGCCGCATTATTTCTTTTTTTAAATGGCGGCGGTCTGCCGACCGCCGCTACGCCAGCGATTTGATGACTTCTTCGATTTTGCTGATGCCTTCACCGGCTTCCTGCGGCTTGAGATTCAGCGGCGGCAGCAACCGTACAATCTGTGTGCCCGCCGGAATGGTGAGCACGCCGGCAGCATGCAGCCGATTCACAAATTGCAACGCCGCCGTCTTGTCGTTCCTGGCCAGGGCGGGAATCTTTTCCTTCTCCACTAATTCCAATCCCAGGATGAAACCCAGGCCCCGGGCGCGTTTGACGACTTGCGGATAATTCTTCACCAGCCGTTCCAGCTCCTCTTTGAACCATTTGCCAAGTTTGCGGGCCTGTTCGTCGAGCCGTTCCCGTTCGATGACTTCGAGCACCTTGAGCGCGACGGCACAGGCGAGCGGCGTGCCGCCAAACGTCGAGGCGTGCGTGCCCGGTCCCAGTAAATCTGCGTACGGCGATCGCACCCAGAACGCGCCGATGGGAAACCCGCCGCCCAGTGATTTGGCCATGGAAACACCGTCCGGCAGGAATTCCGTAGGAGACGACGTAAGGAGTCTCTGGCCTGTTTCGGATTTTGAAGTTAGAGCCTCGTTACCTCGGCTCCTACAATCTTCCAGAATTCGTTGAAAACTCTGGAACCGTCCGGTCCGGTAGTGCCCGCACTGCACGCCGTCCATGAATAGCAGCAGCTTTTTCTCGTCGCACAACGCCCGCAGGCCAAGCAAATATTCCGGTGTGGCCGGCGTAACGCCGCCTTCACCCTGCACGCCTTCAATCATGATGGCGACGGTCGCAGGCGATATTGCTTTCCGCGCCGCTTCCAAATCGTTGAACGGAATGTGCCGGAACCCCGGCGTCATTGGCTCGAATCCTTTTTTGACTTTTTCCTGGCCGGTCGCGGCAATGCCGGCCAGCGTCCGGCCATGGAACGAATTCTGCGCCGTCAGGATCTCAAACCGGCCTTCGTCGTGGCCGAATTTGCGGGCCAGCTTGAACAAACCTTCGTTGGCTTCCGCGCCGCTGTTGGCAAAAAAGCATTTGCCCGCGCCGAGGCGCTTCACGATTTCCGCCGCGAGCCGTCCTTGCGGTTCGGTGAAATACAGGTTCGAGACATGAATCAGTTTTTTCGACTGCTCGACGAGCGCCTCGGTGATGGCCGGATGCGCGTGGCCGAGACAGCACACAGCAATGCCCGCGCCGAGGTCGAGGTAACGCTTGCCGGCCACGTCAAACAGGTAGCTGCCCTGGCCGTGGCTGAACACAAGGTCGAAGCGGCCGTAGCTGGGCACGACGTTCTGGCTGAACAATTCCCGCACGGACTCGTACTGGTTGTGCACGAGCGGCGGCGGCGACGGAGGTACAATATCTTTCATCGGCGGATTGTTTTAATCACAAAGCAGCGAAAAGAACACAAAGAAATTTCGGATCCTCGACATTTTCAGTGGAATTGGGTTCAAGTCCACTTTCCTCATGGACCTCCTGGGAGCGCCGGCGTCCCGCCGGCCAGTCGGGAAATGAAAACCGGAACTCGCCGGCGAGACGCCAGCGCTCCCAGGGGCTGCACCCCGTTTCAAGGGTCTAAAACACGAAATTTTATTTCTCAGCCTGCAAGGCGTCCCAAGTTTCGGTATAGAGCGCGCAAACAGCGGGGTTCACGGCAAGGTCGCGGGGAAGTTTGCGGCGGGAGATAAGTTCAATGACATCAGTTTTGTCTTTGTGCCGGCGCACAGGCGAGCCGGCCCAACTGTCAAGTTTCAACGAAATCAAATCCTCCAGCGAAACGAACTGGAGTTGTTCAGCGACCTTGCCGGGTTGCGGAAACGGCACCTTGCAGCCGCGCTTCAAAACCTTTCCCGCCGGCAGCAGATCAATCAGCACTCCGTTTCGCCGGTCCTCCACACGATCATCAACCTTCGGCACGCGATAAAACGGCCCGGTGAGACTGGCCGTAAGAAATTCCACCGCCGCCAGCACGTCGGGCACAACGATGTCCACGTCAATCGTAACGCGGGGATAGCCGTGCTCCTGCACCGCCAGGCCGCCGACAATCAGATGCGGAATGTCATGTTCCGCCAGCGTGGACACCGCTGCGCGGGCAGACTCCACGATCCCGGAAGTTCCGGTGTTCTCGCGCAAAATGTAGGCGGCTTGGTTGGTCACATTGACAAGTTCGCATTTCCCGGCCACTTCATCAATTCGGTTTTTTGGCTCGAAAAATCGCTTCCCTACACAACGTGCCCCGCCTTACTTCAAGGTGTGAGTTGCCAAAATCAAGACCCAACCGCTTCACGTAACACTTACTTATGGAGTAGTTCATCAACACGATTAACCGCCAGCCATACAATTATCGGAATCAACATCAGCCAGAATGAAAACATCAGCCAGTAAGCCAGCGGAGACTCGTGACGATAAAACTTAGAGGTCCTTGCGAATCTAGTTGAAAAGACAACCATTACTCCATTCTTCAAGCCACGCCATAAACAGTACAAAATAAGTGCAATCAAAACCGCAGATGTTCCGACGGATGCACAAGTAAGCAATTGATTCTCGCCTGACATAGCTATCAATGGGGAAAATTAAAAACTAGCGATAGTACCGCCAATACTAAAAGTAAAATGCCTCCATAAAAAAGCATTCTCCATTTTGTTCCCTGTTTACGCTTCGATATTCCCAGACCCGAAAAGCTAAACCCCATCAAAATTATAAAAAACAATTCTGCATTCATGATTATTTATTCATTTCCTCTATAATAAACATAAACGGGTCAGTTGATAACTTCATCAATCCGTAATTACAAAACGATTTCCGTGCCGACGCCTTCGTCGGTGAAAATTTCCAGCAGCACCGCGTGCGGCACGCGGCCGTCCACGAACGAAACCTTTTCCACGCCGGACTGGATGGCGGCCACGGCGCTGTCCGTCTTCGGTATCATGCCCTTGTCAATCACGCCGGATTTCTTGAGCGCCTCCACCTCGCCGGTTTGCAGGTGGGGAATGATCGAGTCGGGCTGCTTCGGATCGCGCAGCAGGCCCGGCACGTCGCTCATGAACACGAGCCGCCGCGCCTTGAGCGCAATGGCGGCCTTCGCCGCGGCCACGTCGGCATTGCAATTATAAATCTTCCCGTCTTCGCCGCGCGCCGTCGGGCTGATGACGGGCGTGAAACCGCACCAGATGGACTCCTGCAACGGCCCGGTGTTGACTTCCACCACTTCACCGACGTATCCGATGTCAATTTTCCGGCCCGGATTTTCCTTGTCGTCGAGCCAGAGCTTGCGGCATTTGAAAATGTCCGGCCCGGCAAAGCTCATCGCCTTGCCGCCGAGCGCGTTGATGGTTTTGACAATTTCCGGATTGATTTCGCGCGACAGCACGTCATCCACAATTTTCGCCGTCGCCTCGTCGGTAACGCGCTGGCCCTGGATGAAATCCGCCTTCAGCCCGGCCTTTTCCATCGCGCGGGTGATGGCCTTGCCGCCGCCGTGAACAACGACGGGATTGATTTCGACCGCCTTCAAAAAAATAACGTCGCGGGCGACCCCGTTGCGGACGTTCTCGTCCGGCGAGTCCATAAAACTGCCCCCGTATTTGACGACGAACGTCGCGCCGCTGAATTTCAGGATGTACGGCAGCGCTTCCAGCAATGTCTCGGCTTTGGCGATGAGGTCTTGCACGGCCTATTCGTTACAAGAACGGGGCGGCAAAGGGAAGCGCGTTTGTAACCACCTTTTTGCTTTCGCCGGCGCGGAACTTTGCCTAAATTGCCGCCGTCATGCCTGAAATTGCAAAATTCGTGAACAGCGCCGCGGCGAACGTCACCCCGGCCATTGCAGAAAAAGTCCTGCGCCATCTGCCGCAGTGGAAGCTCGAATTCACCCAGATCAACGCGCCGAGATTCCCCCACCTCGTGGACCAGTTGGAATTTCTCGCCGACGCGGTTGAGGACACGATCGAGGGCGTTTACAAGGATTTGCCGTTTGGCACGATTGCGCAGGCGGTGTTCGCGCTTCTCTACGCGCACAAGAAAATGGGCATCATCCCGGACAGTATCATTGAACTGGGCCGCGCGGATGATTCGAGCGTGGTACGGGCCGTGCTGATTCAAAACGAAAAGGCGCTATCCCTCTACGCCAAAACTCAAGGCATCAACTGGCAGAAAATCGCCAGCCAGCCGTAAGGTTCAGCCGCCGACGCCGGCGTATTCCTCGTCCACCCGCAGGTCCATGCCCATGAGCACGTAATCGTGCGTGACGGCTTTCATGTCGAGGACGTAATCCTCCAGTCTCATCTGGTGCTGGAACCCGATTTGTTCCAGCGCGCGGATGGCCACCTTGCGCTCGCCATTCAACTCCGCTTCCAGCCGCCGCAACCCCAGCGTGCGCGCAATTTCCACCTGCTCGGCCACGAGAATTTTCGCCACGTCGCGCCCGCGGTATTGCGGATGCGTCAGGACGGTGATGAGGCCGATGTGGCGTTTCCAGCCGCCGAACCGCTGGTGCAACGTCGCTTCCCCGATGATTTTCTGTCCGTGCAGCATCAACAACGGAAGGTTCCGCTCGAAATCCGCGTGCCGGCACCATTCCTTGAACATCGCCCGGTCAAAAACCGGCTGTTTGATGAACAAACGTTCCTCCTCCGGCACGGCAAGGAAAAATTTGTGCAGGCGGGTTTCGTCCCGTTTGCCCAGCGGACGCACCACACATTCCGTGCCTTCCCGCAGTCTCATCGAGATTGGAAATTTTTCCAGCGCGTATTCGAGCATCATAAGGAGCCTTTCGTTTGTTGCCGGAGCTTCTTTAGCACAGAAGCCGCCGCGTGAAAAGGCCGGAAGGACATAATTACACGATTTCGCAGACGAATTTAGTTTCCGGAATTCTCCGCCTGACCGCGACTGATGATGGCAATCCGGTGGTGGCATCCGAGCTTGCTGTAGCGTCGAGCCTGTGGCTCGAAATCGGCGCACAGCGCCGACACTACAACAGCCAAATCAGGCCCATCAATCCGGAATCACTTGCCAGCAGCGCGGCGAAGGGTTAACTAAACATTATGCAAGTGCCCCTGGTGATGACGATTATCGGCCCGGACCGTACCGGGCTGGTCGAATCGGTTGCGCGCGTGGTGGCCGACCACGGCGGCAACTGGCTGGAAAGCCGCATGTGCCGGCTCGGCGGCGAATTTGCCGGCATCCTCCGCATCGAGCTGCCCGTCGAGAAACGGCAGGCCCTGATTGATGCCTTGAAAACCCTGCAGGGTACCGGCCTGACCGTCGTCGTCCGTCCCGACGAAGCCACCACCGCCTCTGCCAAAGGCCGGCAGGCCAGACTCGAAATTGTCGGACACGACCGCCCGGGCATCGTCCGCGAAATCACCAGCGCCCTGGCGCGCGCGAAGGTGAACGTCGAGGAATTTTCCAGCGAATGTGTCAGCGCGCCAATGTCCGGCGAAATACTTTTCAAGGCCGTGGCGCGGCTGCAATTGCCGGACGGGTGCAATGATGCCGCGTTGAAAAAGGACCTGGAAAAAATCGCCGCCGATTTGCTGGTGGACATTTCATTTGTGGAACTCGGCAATCGGTAGGGCGGCGCTGCTGCGCCGCCGGGTACGATGGCCGCGCAGCAGCACGGCCCTACCATTTCGATTTGCTGCCGATAATCAACGGGAGTTAGATAATCATGCGTCATCTCGCCCAACCACGGGTCCTGGCCTCGGCGAGCATCGCCTCGCTGGTCACCACGTTGGCGTGTTATCCACGCCTGCCGTTCTGGCTGAACCGGTCCGTTCCCGTCTGGTATTTGGAGGCCGTCATTTTCTTTTGCGGCGTCGTCCTATGGGGATTCGTCTTTGCGTGGCATACGCCCTATGCTCATCGACCGGTTTTTACGCTTAAAATCGAACCCCGCCTGTTCACAGTTGTGACTGTGATCGGAATCGCCGTTGCGGCTGCGTTTCATTTGCTCCTGGATCCGGCGCTCCGGGCCAAAATGCCGGAGGATTATCCGGCCGACCTGCGACAATGGTTCGCCTGGACGTTGTTTTCTCTGGCTTTCAACCAATTGTTTTTCATCTTTGCCCCGTTTGCGTGGCTCATTCGGCTGTTTCAAAACCAGAAGGTCGCCACCATGCTGACCGTTCTGTTTGGAGCCTTCGTGCTGACGATCAAATGCCGGTCCGCTACAACCCCGATTCCATCCTTGTTGTTTGCGACGCTCCTGGCCGCCAGAATCGGCATGGGATTTCTGTCGGTCACGTTCTATCTGCGCGGTGGCGTGCTCTTGAGCTGGTGGTGGACGTTGCTCATCGAAGCCAGAAATTTGCTGGATTTGCCGGGCAACTCGTCATAAGCCGCGTAGCCGCGGACGTCAGTCCGCGCATTCTTTTTCGGGTGAAAATTAGCGCCGACTCACGTCGGCGACTACAATTCCAAGGGACAATCGTAAAACTGTGAAGATTTTCCTCTTTGTCGCTTTGCGGCTTTGCGATAAAACCTTTCCGCGATGTTTGAGTCGCTCAAAACGGACGTGCATACCCGGCGCGGCCGGGTGGGTTGACAAAGTGGTTGTTTATCATATTATTTATCTGATGACTGCAACCGCGACCGTTCTGTATCGCACGCCGGAACGGATTTTTTCCGCCGCCGACCGGGGGGAAAAGGTGACGATCCGGCGCGGGAAATCTGAATACGTTCTCACCCGGAAGGCAGAGCCGGGCCGGCTTTACGGCTGTCTGCGCGGAACCATCCGGCGCGACACCGGCAAACCCAAGGTCCATTGGAAGGCGGCGCGGTGAGCCACTTGCTCGATACCAACGCCTGGAAATGGCTGACCATCGGCGGCAAACTCAAACCTTCGACCCGATTTCTGGCGGATGAAAACACGCCGCTGTTTCTGCTCGACATCTCCTTCTGGGAAATCTGCAAGGCGGTTGAATGTGGCACCTTGGAACTGACCCTGCCGCCGTTGGACTGGATCAACGCGGCGTTGAAGAAAAACATCACCGTCCTCACCGTCACGCCCGAAATCGCCGATCAATCCTGCCGTCTTGCCGCCCAAGGCTTGAAAACCGAGGATCCGGCGGATCAACTCATTGTGGCAACCGCGATGATTCAACGGCTGACGCTGGTGACGCGCGATCACGAAATCGTCAAATGGGGCGGTGTGCCGGTGTTGAATTACTAACCGATGTTTGAACTGCTCAAAACCGATAGCTCCACCAAAGCCCGGCTTGGCCGGTTGACCACCGCTCACGGTGTCGTGGATACGCCGGTCTATATGCCGGTCGGCACCCAGGCGAGCGTCAAGGCGCTCGACCCGCGCGAGCTTATTGAGATGGGCACCCAAATCATCCTCGGCAACACCTATCACCTCAACATCCGCCCCGGACTCGACATCATCCGCGCCGCGGGCGGGCTGCACCGATTCATGAATTGGGAACGGCCCATCCTCACCGACAGCGGCGGGTTCCAAGTCTTCAGCCTCGCCAAAATCCGGAAGATCAAACCGCATGGCGTCGAATTCCGCTCGCACCTCGACGGCTCGCCTTTGTTCCTCGGCCCGAAGGAGGCGATGGAAATCCAGCGCGTGCTGGGCTCGGACATCGCGATGGCATTCGACGAATGCCCGCCGCACGACGCGCCGGCGCGCGAACAAAAGCTCGCGGTGGAACGCACCATCCGCTGGGCGAGGGAGTGCCACGAGCAACCCAGCGCATCGGGCCAGTTGGTTTTCGGCATCGTGCAGGGCGGCAGCAATCCCACGTTGCGCGAGGAATGCGCCCGGGCGCTGGTCACCATGGAATTTGACGGCTACGCGATCGGCGGCGTGAGCGTGGGCGAGCCGGAACCGGAAATGCTGAAGGCGATTGATCTGACGGTGCCGTTTTTACCCGCACCGAAGGCGCGTTACGCCATGGGCCTCGGCACGCCGGCGCAGATGCTCGAGCTGATTGCGCGTGGCGTGGACATGTTCGACTGTGTGCTGCCCACGCGCGTGGCGCGCAACGGCACGGCCTACACCCGCCACGGCTCCCTCGGCATCAAAGGCGGCGGCTACAAGGCGGATTTCCGTCCCATCGAGGAAGGCTGCGACTGCTTTGCCTGCCGGAATTTCACGCGCGCCTATCTGCGGCATCTGTTGAACGTGAACGAGATCCTCGGTCTGCGCATGTTGAGCGTCCATAATACGCACCTGTTCCTGAAATTGATGGCCGACGCCCGCGCGCACCTGGCCGCCGGCACCTTCACGGAATTTTACCGCGACTTCATCGCCTACTACACCCCGTCGCGTAAAATCCTGTCCGCACGGCAAAAAGAGACCGAGCGGTAAATCGAGCGAGGCGCCACCAGAGCGCGGTGAGTCGTTCGAATAACCGACAGGTTTTGGAGTGCGGTGGCCCTCCACCGCTTTTGGGATATGATGAGGAAAAGCGCCAGAGGGCAGGCGCACTCCAGGACGCTTCGCGCCAATTCAAGCACTTCACTTCCTCCTTGCTATGGGCCAAAAATATGGCATTATATTGGCATTGTTAAACCAATTATCGCAAAGCTATGGATAAACCGAAAATTATCGCTTATTTGAAACCGACCTGCGGCTGGAGCAACGGCGTGCGCGCCGTGCTCAAGAAATACGACCTGCCCTACGAAGACCGCGACATCATCAACGACCCAGCCCAGCGCGAGGAAATGGTCGAGAAAAGCGGCCAGATGCTCAGTCCCTGCATCGAGATTGACGGTCACATGCTGGCCGATGTCAGCGGCGAGGAGGTGGAAACCTGGCTGCTGGCCAACAACCTCGTACAGCCAAACGGACTCGAGGCCGAAGCGCCGCTCAACCAGGCCTGTGGAGCGCACCAGCGCCGGTGATTTCTTGAATTTTTGATTTTTACTAAGGTCACATACTGCTGCTGCAAACGAAAGCCGCGTGGAGCAATCTGCGCGGCTTGTTTTATGTAGGACAGGCGTCTCGCCTGTCCCCATCTGAAAAAAACACTTCCCCATTTGATGCTGTACATTTCGGGAAACAAAATCTTCAAAGGATCGCCGGTTTGGAGTTAGGGACAGGCGGGACGCCTGTCCTACTTTTATTGAATTGATTGGCCACCGCCACTGCTGCATTTTTCTACCGTGCAAATCGTCAAATCCATCGCCGCCATGCAGCGCTTGGCCCGACAATGGCAGCGGGCCGGCAAACGCAGCGGCTTTGTGCCCACGATGGGTTATCTGCACGCCGGCCACCTCAGCCTCGTCCAACGTGCGCGCCGGGCCGTCGGTAAAAGTGGCGTGGTGGTCGTGAGCATTTACGTGAACCCGACGCAGTTCGGACCGAAGGAGGATTTCGCGAAATATCCGCGCGACCTGAAACGCGATTTCAAACTGTGCCGCGCCGCTGGTGTGGATGTGATCTTCACCCCCAGTGACCGGGAGATGTATCCAAGGCAAGCTCGTAGCCGCCGAGGTGACGAGGCGGATGGTCCGCGCTTTCACAAGCGCGGCTACAGTACGTATGTCGTCGAAGGCAACCTGTCGCAGAGCATGGAAGGCGCGTCACGACCGACGCATTTTCGCGGGGTGACGACGGTGGTGGCCAAGCTGTTCAACATCGTATTGCCGGATTTGGCGGTATTCGGCGCCAAGGACTGGCAACAGGCCGCCATCATCAAACGCATGGTGTCGGATTTGAATTTCCCGGTGCGCATCATCGTGGCTCCGACGTTGCGTGAACGCGACGGGGTCGCGATGAGTTCGCGCAATAAATATCTCACCGGCGATTTGCGCCGACAAGCCACCGTGCTTTGGTGCTGCATTCAGATAGCCCGGGCCACCGTAAAAAAATCGAAGACGTTTCCGGCAGCAAAACTGAAGGCAGCTGTGAAGAAATTGGTTGCCTGCGAGCCGGATGCGAGATTGGATTACGTAGAATTCTTTGAACAGGACACGCTGGCGCCGGTTTCAAAAGTCAATCGAGGCACGCACATGGCGCTGGCGGTGTTCGTCGGCAAAACGCGGTTGATTGACAACGCATCGCTTTAAAATGAAACAATTTGACTATCTCGTTCTCGGCAGCGGCCTCGCGGGGCTGTTCTTCGCGTTGAAGGTCGCGCCGCGCGGGCGGGTGGCCATCGTCACCAAAAAAGACCGCGCCGAATCGAACACGAATTACGCGCAGGGCGGCATTGCGTCGGTCACGAGCAAGGAGGATTCGTTCGAGGCGCACGTGCGCGACACACTCACGGCCGGCGCGGGTTTGTGCAAGGAAAGCACCGTCCGCGCCATCGTCGAGGACGGCCCGGCCCGCATCGCGGAATTGATTGAACTGGGGGTAAAATTTTCGGAACGGGACGCGCCGAGTGAAGACGGCGGGCGTGAATTGGATCTGGGCCGGGAAGGCGGCCATTCCAAACGGCGCATCCTCCACGCCAAGGATATCACGGGCCGCGAAGTTGAAAGGGCCTTGCTGAACGCGGCGGCGCAGCAGCCGAACATCCAGATTTTTGAGAACCACCTGGCGATCGACCTGATTACCAGCCATAAACTCGGCCATGCCGGTCCGAACCGCTGCCTGGGCGCGTATGTGTTCGACCGGATCGGGCAGCGCGTCTGGGCGTTCACCGCGCCGGTGACGCTCCTGGCCACGGGCGGCTGCGGCAAGGTTTACCTGTACACGACGAACCCCGATATCGCGACCGGCGACGGCGTGGCGATGGCGTATCGCGCCGGGGCGCCGGTGGCGAACATGGAATTCGTCCAGTTCCACCCGACGTGCCTTTACCATCCGCAGGCGAAATCGTTCCTCATCAGCGAAGCGGTGCGCGGCGAAGGCGGCGTGCTGAAAACCCTCGAAGGCGCCGAGTTCATGGATGCGTATCATCCGATGAAATCGCTCGCGCCGCGTGACGTGGTGGCCCGCGCCATTGACAGCGAGATGAAAAAGAGCGGCGCGGAACACGTGTGGCTGGACATCACACACAAACCGGCCCGGTTCATCATCGAGCGGTTTCCGAACATTTACCAGACGTGTCTGCGTTACGGCATTGACATCACGAAGGACCCGATCCCGGTCGTACCGGCGGCGCATTACCAATGCGGCGGCGTGGTGACGACCGTGGACGGCGGGACGGAAATCACCGGGCTTTATGCCGCCGGCGAAGTGGCCTGCACGGGCTTGCACGGGGCGAACCGGCTGGCGAGCAATTCGCTGCTGGAAGCGCTGGTTTGTTCCCGTCGCGCGGCGGAATACGTCCTCAAAAATCCGCCGCCGCCGGCCGGGTTTAAAATTCCGTTGTGGCAATCGGGCGACGCGACCAATGCGGATGAGCTGGTGGTGGTTTCGCACAACTGGGATGAAATCCGCCGGCTCATGTGGGATTACGTGGGCATCGTGCGGACCGGCAAACGGCTGCAACGCGCGGAGAGCCGGCTGGCGCTTTTGCAACAGGAGATTCGCGAATATTACTGGAATTTTATCGTGACGAGCGATTTGCTGGAGTTGCGCAATATTGCCACGGTGGCGGAATTGATTGTGCGTTGCGCGCTCATGCGGCCCGAAAGCCGTGGATTGCATTACAATCTGGATTATTCGGAGGCAAACCCCGAATGGGCGCAACGCGACACGGTCCTAAGAAAATCTTGAAAAAGCGGGGCAGGTGGATATTCTGTCAGCCTCAAGGTTGCGCGCTTAGCTCAGCGGCAGAGCACTTCCTTCACACGGAAGGGGTCGCAGGTTCAAACCCTGCAGCGCGCACCAGCCTTCGCTCTCCGCTCCGCTTCGAGCTACGGCTCGGCAAGCCAGTTTTCTTTCAGTCTTACTTCGTTTTGTGTTCCTCCAACGCGTCGCGGAGGGTGTTCAACAACGCTTCGGCAGTGTATGGCTTGGGAATGAAATATCTCACGCCGGCGTTCATGGCCTTGGTCTGGCCATCCTTGGAAACCAATCCGCTGGAACCGACAATCCGGACTTTCGGATCGATGGATTTGAGAGCGGCGATGGTGGCCGGGCCGTCCATAATGGGCATGACCATGTCGGTGATGACTGCAGCCACCTCTTTCTGGTGACGAGCGTAAAGCGCCACCGCTTCAACACCGTTTTGGGCCAGCAGGACGCGATAACCGTATCGTTTCAGCACCTTTTGCACGAGATCGAGGATGGGTTCCTCGTCGTCCACCACCAACACGAGTTTGTTATGGCCGCGCGGTAATTTGGCTTCCGCCGTTGCCGCCTTTTCCGCCGCCGGCGGGGGATTGGCGGGCAGATACATTTTGAAGGAGGTTCCTTTGCCCAGTTCGCTTTCGCACAAAATGAAGCCGTTGTGGTTGTTGACGATGGCCAGAGTCGAGGACAGGCCCAGTCCCGCGCCTTTGCCAAGCTCCTTGGTGGTGAAAAACGGGTCGAACATTTTGTCCCGGATTTCCCGGGGAATGCCGGTCCCGTTGTCCGTCACGGTGACGACCACATACGGCCCGGGCCGGGCATCCGGGTTCATGTTGGCAAAGGTTTCATCCAACATCTGATTTTCGATTTGAATCGACAGTTTGCCGCCGTTGGGCATGGCATCGCGCGCATTGAGGCAGAGATTCAACAGCCCCTGCTGGAGTTGCGCCGCGTTGCCGGTGACGGTCCAGAGGTCCGCGGGACAACGGAGATCGAATTCCACGGACTTGGGGAAGGTTTCCTGAATGATTTGTTTGAGTTCGTGGACGACATGACGGAGATGGATTACGACGACCTCATCTTCCAGGCCGCGACCGAAGGTTAATACTTGCCTGACCAGGCTCGCCCCACGTTGAACGTTGGCTTCCAGGGCTTCCAGTAATTTTCTCCCGTCGGCATCGGCGACTTTTCCTTTCAACACCTGAACCGAAACCAGCAGTGGTGTCAGGATGTTGTTGAGGTCGTGGGAGATGCCGCCCGCAAGCGCCCCGATATTTTCCATGCGTTGCGCGCGCAGGAACTGGTTTTCAAACCGCTTCCTCTCCGTGATGTCGTTGGTGATGTTCAGGATGGACCTGGGAACTCCATGCTCATCGCGCAACAGGGTCCAGCGCGCTTCCACAATCACTTCCTTGCCACTCTTCGTCCGGGTGGTGAATTCGCCCTGCCAGTTGCCCGTCTCCAAAATCACTTTCCCGGCCTCTTCAAATTTCAAGGCGTTGAACATGTCCTTGGGCAACAGGTCCAGCAGCTTGCGGCCCATCGCTTCTTTGGCCGTCCAGCCGTAAATCCGTTCGGCGCTCCTGTTCCAATACAGAATGCGGTCATCCATGTCCCGCACGAAGATGGCGTCGTAAGCCAGTTCCAGCATTTGGGCCTGTTCACCGATTTGCGTCTCGGCTTTTTTGCGTTCGACGATTTCCAGCTTCAAATCTTCAACGGCCTGGCTCAGATGCGCGGTCTTGTCCGCCACCATTAATTCCAAGCCGTCCCGGATCCGCTTCTCCTCCTTCTCCGCCCGCAATCGTTCTTTGAGCACGGATTCGATGTGGAGCATGCTGGTGAGCAGCAACAGCGAAATCAGCAGGTAAATGACGTCGATTTCCACGCCTGCCGGCAATCCGTTGTTGGCCGGCGTCAAGGATTGAAACAAGTGGAGCAGCGCCAGAAGCGTAAAGGCACAGAACAGCGACCAGCCCACCTTCGCGGTTCCAAAAATCCGGTTCAGCCGCAAGGCGTATCCGGCAACCGCGAATTGCAGCAGGCCGGTAATCCAACGCATGATTTCTGGATAATTCATATTTCCCTCCTTGATCGAATGGCACAACCATTGTCGGCCGATACCCGATAGATTCCCGGACACAGGCCCATCGCCTCCCGGTTTTGTGCGAACAGCCTTAGATGGCTCGTTTGCATGATAAGCAATACGACAGAAAGCACGGGAAATGCCAAGCGCATTTTTTAAGGCGAGAAAGTTTTTTCCCGTTACCGGAAACAATCATCACACCGAAAAGGCGAATTTACCCGCAAATTGTCAAAATTGGTCTTCCTTTTCCTTGAACAGCACGTTGAACGTGGTTAGGGAACCGTAACTGCGGGTGATGTATTGCTGCATTTCCACCTTCTCGCCATCGGTTAATTTCTCGTGTGCGTTGATTTTCTGCTCCAGCACGCGCAGGTTGTTGCGCACCATCACAATCTTGTGGAAGAAGGTTTCCAGCGGCACTTCCTTGGCCTGCAACGCCGGGTCGGCGGGATGCATAACCAGTCTGCCGCCGTGCCAGCGTGGGCCGAGCTTGTCAATCACCGCATCCGGTTTTTCCAGGCCGAGCCGGGACACGGCGGCGTTCACGGTCTGCTCGACCAATTGTTTGAGCGGCACGTTCAAGCCGCCCACCGCAGCCATCGGTTCGGCCGGCTCGAGACCGGCGGCATCCGGTGCCACGGCGCGTTTTTCGCCGTTGTCGAATTGGATTTCCGCCGTGGTTTCGGAAATGGTTTTGACGACGCCGGTGCCGTATTGCGGGTGGCGCACCTTCATGCCGATGTGGAGCGATTCGATTTTCATGGAGATTATTTAACCACGGCTCGCCGCGCCGAAGCAAGGGGCGAAGACGGGATGAAACACGGCGTAAAGCCGCGTGGCCCCGAATGCTTTCGGGGCTATACGCGGATGGACACGGATTTCTTTGACTCAAAAATCCTCCTCGTCCCTTGGCGCGGCGAAGTGTAACGAAGACGGCTCGTCCTCGAAAATTCAGGCTGACAACGCCGCAAAACGCGCTACGCTCGGTGTCAGCAAACGGTTTTAATCAAACCAACCTCATGGCTCGCATTGACCAGATTGACCGTTTCGAGTTCGAGCGCGCGCTGTGGACCCAGGGCCTGACGCGCGTCGCCGGCGTGGATGAAGCCGGACGCGGCCCGCTGGCCGGGCCGGTCGTCGCCGCGGCGGCGGTACTGCCACCAAAATGGGCGGAGTCCGGCCTGCCGCGCGAGCTTGATGGATTGAACGATTCCAAACAACTCACCGCCGCCCAACGCGAACAATTCTTTGCTTACCTGACCGCGTGCGGCGAAGTGCAGTTTGCCATTGCGCAAGTCGGCGCCGGGCAGATTGACGCCATCAACATCCTGCGCGCCACGCATCGCGCCATGAACGACGCGCTCGCGCAATTGCGGCCCCCGCCGGAACACGTGCTGGTGGACGGACGCCCAGTCAAAACGATGATCATTCCGCAAACGGCCATTGTGAAGGGCGATGCGCGCAGTTATTCCATTGCCGCCGCCAGTGTGCTGGCCAAGGTAACGCGCGACCATTTGATGATTGAGTTCGACCGGCAATGGCCCAAGTACGGATTTGCCGAACACAAAGGCTACGGCACCGAACAACATCTGGCGGCGATTGCCGCGCATGGCCCATGCCCGATTCATCGGCGCAGTTTCGCGCCGTTGCGGCCGGTCCAACGCGAGCTGTTTTGATAACATAAAACTCCTCCTCGTCGTCGTCCTCGTTCTCGTAATCGAAAGGCTAAAATCGAGGACGAGGACGAGCACGAGGACGATAAAAGCGGGATGACTGAATGAATCTGCTGGAAAAACTAACAGGCCGACTCGCCGGCAACCACAAGCCGGAGCATCTGCGGCGCGGCGAACTGGGCGAGCGCGCCGCGAAAAAGCATCTGCAACAGCAAGGATTGAAATTCCTCACGGCCAATTTCCGTTCGAAACGCGGTGAAATTGACCTGGTCTTTCGGGACGACGATTGCCTGGCGTTCGTCGAGGTCAAAACGCGGTCGTCCGAGGACTGGACGCGTCCGGCGGCGGCGGTCAACGCGCGTAAGCGGCGGCTGCTTTCGCAGACGGCCTTGGATTATCTGCGGTTGCTGAAAAATCCGGCGGTGAAAATCCGGTTCGATATTGTCGAGGTGCTGCTGGCTCACGGCGAAGTGCGGGAAATCCGGCATTTGCCGAACACGTTTCCGATGGAAAAGCCTTATCGCTACGGCTGAACCTGCAGCGGCGCTCTGTGAGCGTCGCTAAAGTTCGCGGCGGTCACAGGCCATCGCTACAGCAATTGATTGTCCCGCGCTCCCTTTTCCCATATTGCCGGCGTGACATTGATGGCCGGGCGTTGTCCAACCGGCAGTGAACCGAACTCTTGAAATTGTAATCGGCATTGCGGGGCTAACGGCCATTCTGGGCGTCGCGGGTTTGATTGGCATTCGCCTGCTGAAACGGAGCGAAGATCCGTCCAAGGTGATTTTAAAGTGGGTCATCACCTTGCCGTTGGTCGTTTATGGCCTCTTTTTCGCAAGCAAACTGGGACCACTGGGGCCTCCCGTCATGGCCGTCTTCGGAATTATCCTGGCTATCCTGTGGGGACCACACATCTGTGCCCTGGTCGCCGGACCGCTTGCTTCACTTTACGATGGCGGGAGCCAGGAGCCGGAACTCAAACCGTATTATTCCATTGCGCGTTCGCTGCGGATGAAGGGCAAATTTCTGGAAGCCGTCGTGGAAACCCGCAAACAGCTTGCCCGTTTCCCGAACGATTTTGAAGGCGTGATGCTGCTGGCAAGCATTCAGGCAGAGGACCTTAAGGATTTGCCGGGCGCGGAAATCACGCTGAACCATTTTTGCGGCCGGCCTGACGCGCCGCCGAAGCAGGTTGCCGCCGCGATGAACCAACTGGCCGACTGGCAGCTCAAACTGGCGCAGGACGCGGATGCGGCGCGCACCGCGCTGGAGAAAATCAGCCGACGCTTTGCGGATACCGAATTGGCACTGTTGGCCGCCCAACGCATCGCCCATCTGGGTGGCGCGGAAAAAATCCTGCTGGCGGCACACGACCGCCAGCCGATGGCCATGCCGGAAGGTGTGAAAAATGCCGGCCTGCGGAAATCGTCAAAGCCATTGGGTCCCGCCGAAGTTGACCCGGCGAAACTAGCCGCCGATTATGTGAAACACCTGGAGCAACATCCCCTCGACACGGAGGTTCGCGAAAAACTGGCCATCATTTATGCCGACCATTACCAACGGCTGGACCTGGCAAGGGGTGAATTGGAACAATTGATTGCCGAACCGAAACAGGCACCCAAGCGCGTCGCGCACTGGCTGAATTTGCTGGCCGACCTGCAGATCCGCCACGGTGCGGATTACGACACCGTGCGCGAAACATTGGAGAAAATTGTGGAACGATTTCCCGATCTGGCCGTCGCGGGAATGGCGCGTAACCGGCTGGCGCGATTGAAACTCGAGCTTAAAGCGCATGAAAAAACGCCGGACATCAAGCCCGGCGTTTATGAACAAAATCTCGGTTTAAAATATGGCGCACCGCGCCGGTTGTAGCGCGATTCCTCTTTCCAACAATGGTGTCTTGCCGGCGTGACATTGGCGCGCGAACGTTGTCTAATCGGCATTGAAGACACTCATGAACGAGCCGGCCGCAGCATGTGAGTTCGTGGAAGAGTCGCCACCCGATCTGGCGTCTTCAGAATTTTCCCGTCTCTACACCGAACACAGCCGCGCGATTTATTATCTCGCCCTGCGTTTTCTCGGCGACCCGCAAAAGGCCGAGGACGCCACGCATGACGTTTTCCTGAAGGCGTTCCGCAAGCTGGGTCAGTTCCGCGGCGAAGCGTCCCTGCGCACCTGGCTGTATCGCATCGCCATCAACCATTGCCAGAATCTCCGCCAGGCCTGGCATGACCGCCACGTGTTTTCCAACGCGGACGACGCCGTGTGGGAGAACGCCGCGGCCCGGACCGATTCGCCCTTGCGGGTCCTGGAAATCAAGGAACTGGGCCAGCGCATCCAGAAAACGCTTGATGGATTATCGGATGAATACCGGTTGCTGTTGCTGCTGGTGGCCGACGAGGAAATGAGTTACGAGCAGGTGGGCGCGCTGGTCGGGCAATCCACCGATGCGGTGCGCGGGAAGTTGCATCGCGCCCGCAAAACCTTTGCCGCTCTTTTTGAAAAAACCGCCTGAGGAGGCCCAACATGAAACAACAAACCAAACTTTCCGAGGAACAACAGCAGCAGGCCCAACAGCTTGGGAACAAGCAGCAGGCCCAATCCGCGCGCGAATTTGCGAACGCGGAGGAACTGTTGCGTTACGACGCCGCGCACACCACGGTGCCGCCGGAGATTGCCCGGCGACTCCAGAAATCCACCGCCGACCTGCCTCCACCGAAAATGTCATGGTGGAAACGCTGGTTTGGAGGCAACAAACCATGAAAAATCTGGTTCGAAATTATTTCTCTGCGCTGCCGTGGGGCATGCGGCTTTTTCTGCTGGTCTTTGTGTTCGGTTTTCCGGTGGCTTGGATTGGAGCCCGCACACAACTTTTTGACCTGTACGGCTGGCTGGCTTTAACTCCGGCATTGGTCCGGAAAGGACAGGTTTGGCGCCTGGTAACTTACGCCTTCCTGCCGGCCAGTCCTTTGGATTGGGGCATCAGTCTCTTCTGGCTGGCGACGCTGGTTTCCGTTTTAGGGCGGAACTGGAATTCGCGCGTCTTCTGGGGCTACTGTCTGCTGGGCGCCCTGGCCGGCGGATTGTTTGTGGTTCTACTCAAGCCCGGCATGGAACGCGGCGTGGTGGGCAGCGCGGCAATGATTTTCGCGATGCTGGTGGCATGGGATTGGATGTATCGACATGAACGTATGATTCTGCTTGGCATTGGAGAAATTTCCGTGCGCCAGGCGGTCATTTTGATTGCCATCATCAATTCTCTCATCCTGTTATTCGGCTGCGGCGGATGGTTTTTGATGTTAGCGATGTGGTGCGGCGGGCTGGCCGGCTGGCTCTGGCTGTTCGTGCGCACCAAATGGCTCTTGAGCAAAACCCCGCACCAAATCCGATCCGAACGCGTATCCAAACTGGAATTATGATTTGCACCGCACAGGAACGCCGGCCTCCGGCACGGCGTGAACACCAGCCCGTCGGGTTGGAGACTGGTGTTTCACATTCCGTTCTGGCCCGCGAACGGGCGCAAATCGCGCACGCGGATGCTGGCCGATTGCCGGTTCTGCGCTCATGATTGCGGCGTCAACCGGCTGGCCGGCAAAACCGGCTTGTGCCACGCCGGCGCCGAAGCGCGCTTTTTTTGCGCGCAGACCGAGGTCTCGGACGAACTGGAACTGATTCCCACCTTCGCCGTGGCCTTGAGCGGCTGCGACATGCGCTGCGATTTTTGCATCACCGGCGCCACCAGTTGGAACGCGCGGGCTGGCACGGCTTTTGATGCACCAATGATGGCAACGCGTGCCCGGGCCGCCCTGCAAGCCGGTGCCCGCACCGTCATGGTGCTGGGCGGCGAACCGACAATTCATCTGCCCGCCGCGCTTGAATTCGTTTCGCTGCTGCCGGAAACGGCGAAGCTGGTTTGGAAAACCAACGCGCACGGCTCGGCCCAGGCCCGCGAATTGCTTGATGGCATGTTTGACGTGTGGCTCGCGGACTTCAAATTTGGCAACGACGCCTGTGCGCAGCGGCTGGCTAAAACACCGGATTACGTCCGTATCGTTCGGGAAAATCTGTTGTGGGCCAACGAACACAGCGAATTGATTGTGCGCCATTTGCTGATGCCCGGTCACGTGGACTGTTGCTGGCGGCCGGTGGCGGAGTGGCTGGCGGAAAATCTGCCCGGCGTCAAAGTGAATTTGCGTTCCGGTTTCTGGCCGGCGTGGCATGCGGCGACGTCACGCCGAATTGCGCGGAACTGTTTCCACGCCGGAAAGTGACCGGGCGGTTGACCTGGCGCGGCGGCTGGGTTTGAATTTGATTCCATGAACAGACCGGCAGCCCAAAATGTCCGCGATTTGCCCCGCGAAAACCGGGAGAGCGAATTGTTGATTCTGCCGGATGGCCGGATTCTGGTTCACAATTTGACCCAGCCCTTTGCCGAGTTGCTGCATGAATTGAACCCCGACGCCGAACAAATTACCCTGCGCTTGTCGCGCCGAAACAAAGTGAAGGCGGACCTCAAGCCTCGCGCCTCAATAAAATCATGAACTTCCAAACTGAACTCGAAACTCTTATTCGCGCGCGTTACCCGATCCTCTACGTCATTTCGAGTGAGGAAATGCGCGTGCAAAATGTCATCGTGGAGATTGCCCAGAAACGGCAGAAGAAAGTTTACGAGTGGACCTTCAGCAACGGCATCGTTCCCGCCGGCACGTCCATCCAGTCGCAGAAAAACCGCAATGCCTCCACCAAGGACCCGCTGGCAGCGCTGGACCAGGTGATCGAACAGGTCGAACCGGCCATTTTTGTCTTCAAGGATTTCCATCCCGTTCCTGACCAAAAACAATTTCGCCATCATCCGGAAGCTCAAGGATATCGCGCTGCATCTGAAAAACAGCTTCAAAACCATCGTGCTGATTTCGCCGGTGATGGAAATCCCGGCGGAACTGGACAAGGAAATCACGGTCATCAATTTTCCGCAGCCGACCAAGGAGGAACTCGGTGAAATGCTCGACAAAATCATCGCCGAGGTCAGCGACCGGAAACAAATTCAGGTGGACCTCGACGGCGAAGGCCGGGAACGGCTGCTCCAGGCGGCGATGGGTTTGACGCTGGGCGAGGCGGAGAATGTGTTTGCCAAAATCATCGTCCAGGGCGGGCGCCTGAGCGGTGAGAACGTGAACGAGGTCTTTGCGGAAAAACAGCAAATCATCCGCAAAAGCGGGCTGCTGGAGTATTACGCGGCCAATGAGGATTTTTCCAACGTCGGCGGCCTGGCGGTGCTCAAGGACTGGTTGAACAAGCGCGCGGTGGCGTTCACCGACGAGGCCCGCGCGTTCGGCCTGCCCGCGCCGAAGGGGATTCTGCTGCTGGGCGTGCAGGGCTGCGGCAAGAGCCTTTGTGCCAAGGCGGTTTCGAGGCTGTGGCAGTTGCCGCTGTTGCGGTTCGACATGGGCCGGATGTTCGGCAGCCTCGTGGGGTCGTCGGAGGAAAACGTGCGCCGGGCCATCGCCGTGGCCGAATCGGTCGCCCCGGCGGTGCTGTGGGTGGACGAAATTGACAAGGCGTTTGTCGGTTCGCAAAGCTCCGGGGCGACCGACGGTGGCACGACCGCGCGCGTCTTCGGCACGTTTCTCACCTGGCTTTCGGAAAAAAGCGCGCCGGTATTCGTGGTGACCACCGCCAACGACGTTTCGCAATTGCCGCCGGAACTGCTGCGCAAAGGGCGGCTCGACGAAATTTTTTACGTGGACCTGCCGGTTGACGGGGAGCGCGCGGACATTTTCCGCATCCACCTGGCCAAGCGCGGCCGCGACCCGAAAAATTTCGACCTTCCCAGGCTGGTGGAGGCGAGCAAGGATTTCAGCGGCGCAGAAATCGAGGAAGCCATCATCAGCGCGCTCTATGACGCGTTTTACGAGAAACAGGAACTGACCACGGAACACGTGCTGACCGCGCTGGGCCAGACCGTGCCGATGGCCAAGACCATGATCGAAAAAGTCAGCGCCCAGCGCGCGTGGGCCGCCGGCCGGGCGCGCAACGCCAGCACCGCCCAGCCTGTAAAAATCGAGCAGGATGTGCGGCGAATGGAATTGTGACCCGAGGGAAACCCATGCATTCCATTTGGGACAATCTGTATGACAACGTCAAGGACCGTCGTTACGGGGTGCTTTTCCTGTCTGCACTGCTGGCATTCTTTGGCCTGCTGATTATGGCGGCCTTCATCGAGGCCCTGCTGTGGGAGTTCGGGATGCAGCAGTATTATCTGGAAGCGCTGCCGGGCATCGGCATTCTGGGCCTGGCGTGGGGTTTCCTGAAATTCCGGCAGGCCCGGACGCGGAGCCGGGAAAAGCTGCGTCGCGGTCCTTTGTCGCGTGACGAATTGCGCGTGGCCCGGTCAAAACTTCAGAACGGGTCAATACCGATCGTCCGTCCGGCGCCACAAAATCCGGACACAGACTTGAAATATTGAGGTTATGAGTTGTGTGTGCATTTTGACTCCGGTGGTCATTGCCGCCTGGCCGGCGTTCAGCGCGGCCGTGACGGCGGCGGCAACCTCCCTGGGTTACACCATCGTCCAGGAAGGCCTCAAAGAATACCAATCCGCCAGGGTCTCCGAAACCGGCGAACGCCGGGTCAATCTCGAAATCGAACAGAGCGAAATTGTCACCAACCAGCTGGGCCGCGATCAAAGCATCAAGGTTACGCGCGGTAATGTGACCGTGACGTTCTCGCGGGATGCGCGCGGGAAGGCCGCGATTTGCGTAACCGGGCCGGGCCACTCGGACGAGGAACTGCGGGCCATCGGCGAGGAATTGAGCCAACGGGTGGTGCAAAAATATGTCCACACCCGGCTGCTTGAAGAATGCCGCGCGCGGCAATTTAATATTGTGGAGGAGGAAGTGGACGAAAACAACACCATCCGGCTCAAGGTGCGGCACTGGGACGGGTGAACGACAAAAAGGCTAAATGCTAAAGGCTGAAGTATGAAGAACAGAGATAGAGCGCGATTTCGAGGCGTAGCGGCTGGTTCACCTGTAGCCTTCAGCCTTTGGCCTTCAGCATTTTGACCTTATGCCCCAACGCGAATTTGAAATCACAATCGCACCCGACGGCAGCGTCGAGGTGCACGTCAAGGGTTACAAGGGCAAGAGCTGCCTCGAAGCGATGAAGATTTTTGAGAAGGTGGTCGGCGAAATGAAATCGCAGCGCGAAACGAATGAATTTTACGAGCCGGACGAGAATGTGCATTTTAACATCGAGCAAAAACATTGAAGGCATATATGATTTACGATTTATGATTGATGATTTGGAAACCGTCGGAGGGTTTACGGGCAAATCATAAATCACAAATTCAACGCGTGGCCCGAACGTCTGTACAAGAAACGTCTCCAGCGTACTACCCGCCCCGGGCGCGGTGGTACAGCCCCGTATTTTATCTGGGCGGCGTTATTCAACGACGGTTGATGCTGGACCGCATTCGTGCGCGTTTGCCCCGGGAAACAACTTTTGGCGGAGTGGTCGCCTCCTTCCTCATACCCGGCGTGGGTTTTTATCTTCGGGAACCGGTCCTTTGGGGCAAGGCCGCTTTGATGGGTTCCGGGTTGGCGCTCGGCGGTTTCCTGGCAGGATTCGGTTATCCGGCCGGAAACTATGCGATGGGACTGCTGATTGCGATTCATGCTTCGGGCTTTGTTTATTATTGCCGCCCGCTGTTGCAGTGGCAGGAATTCATGGGCCGTCTGGGTTTTACGCTCCTGGCGCTATTGGCGATGGGACTGCTGTTCTACCTGCCGTTGCGAAATCTCGTTTTGTATCATTGGTTGGTGCCGCTCCGGCTCAACGGCCGGCTATATGTCGTGCAGCGACAATTTCCGGCTGCCGCTGTTCGCCGCGGCGACTGGATTGCCTACAAACTTGGAAGCGACAGCAGTTGGTGGGATTCAGACGGAGGCCACGGAGCGGTCCGGGTGCGGTCCGGCATGGGGCTGGGCCCGGTGCTGGCTTCGGCGGGAGACCGGGTGATGTTTTCCACAAATGTGTTCACCGTCAACGGCATTCCACACTCCCTTCTGCCGCACATGCCCAATTCCGGCGAAGTAATCGTGCGGGGAAAACAATGGTTTGTCTGGCCGGAACTCGGTATAAGTGGCTACGGCAACACGCCCGAAGGCAATATCACGGCCATGATGCTGCAGTTGGCTTTGGTGCCCGAAAATAATTTAGTCGGGAAACCATTCCAACGGTGGCTTTGGCGCCGGCAAACACTGCCATGAGCCGCTTTGTCAATCTCGAGTTCGGCGACGAGTCCGAAGATCAGCCGCGACAAAACGAAAAGGCGCTGGTCAAGGACGAGGCGTATTATTTTGCCGAAGCCCGAACGGCCTATGAAAACGGAAACTTCGAACAGGGTCTGCGGTTTTATTCCAAGGTCCTGGAATTCAATCCGGAAAATGTCGCCGCTTGGACCGGGCAGGTGCGCATGTTGATTGAGCTCGGCGAATTTCGCGAGGCCAAGCTCTGGGCCGACAAGGCCCTCGAACGGTTTCCCAACGAGCCCGAACTGCTCGCCGCCAAAGCCGTCGCTCTGGGCCGGAGCGGCGATTTGCAGGGCGCCCTCGCCTTCTCCGACGCCTCCATCGAGGAGCGGGGCGACACGCCTTACGTCTGGCTGGCGCGCGGCGACATCATGCTCGCGCGCGAGGAACACCGGGCGGATTATTGTTTTGAGAAAGCGCTGTTGCTCGCGCCCCGGGACTGGTTCGTCATGTGGCTGGCGGCCCGGATCCGGTTTTATTACCAACAATTCGTCCTGGCGCTGAAACTGTTGCAGCAGGCCATCGAATGGAACGCCGGCCATTTTCTTTTGTGGCTGGAGCTGGGCCAATGCCAGCAGGCGCTCGGCCTGATTGGCCCGGCCAGAAATTCGTTCTTGCAGGCGCAACAATTAAACCCGCATTCTCACGAAGCCGATCACGCGCTGATGCAGCTTTCTCAAAACGGACTGTGGGCCCGCCTGCGCGGCTGGCGCCGCCGACTTTTCAACCGATGAGCACAAAAAACCTGAATCAACTTTTGGCCGCGGCAAACGAATTCGACGCTTCCGACCTCCATCTGGTGGCCGGCGTGCCGCCCGCGTTCCGCGTCAACGGCGAAATCATCATCGCCGACGAAGACGCGCTGACTGAAGACGAAATCACCGCCATGGCCGACGGCCTGCTGAACGAACAGCAAAAAAAGAAATTCGAGGAGGATTGGGAGCTTTGCATATCGTTGCTGCACAGTGTAGCCGGACGGGTGCGCGCCACATTTTACCGGCGCAACGGGCATCCGGAATTGAGCCTTCGCTTTTGCGGCGACAAGGTGGCCAGGCGCGAGGACCTCGGCCTGCCCGCCAAAATTGACGAGCTGGCGCGCAAACCGAACGGGCTGGTGCTCATTACCGGCCCGACCGGCGCGGGCAAGACGACGACCCTCAATTACATGGTCGATCTCATCAACAGCGAGCGCCGCTGCAAAATCGTTACGATCGAGGATCCCATTGAATTCGTTCACGAGAACAAGCGGGCCATTGTCGTGCAGCAGGAAGTATTGACCGATGTGCATTCCTTCAATCGCGCGCTCATCCACGTGTTGCGGCAGGATCCGGATGTCATTGTCGTAGGCGAGATGCGCGACCATGAAGCGATTGCCACGGCCCTGACGGCGGCGGAAACCGGCCATCTGGTGCTGGCCACCATGCATTCGCCGAACGTCTCGCACGCCCTCGAACGCATCGTCGGCGTTTTCGAAGGCAGCACCCAGCGGCAGATCATTCTGCAGCTCGCCAATGCGTTGCAGGGCATCGTTGCCCAGGACCTGTTGCCGGCGGCAGACCGCAGGCGCCGGGTGCTGGCGTACGAACTGCTCGTGGCCAACGGGGCCATCCGGAATTTGATTCGCGAAAACCAGTTGCACCATCTTGAAAACACCATCCAGACCGGCCGGAAGGAAGGCATGATGCTGATGGACAACTGTCTTTACGACCTGTATTGCAAGTGCGCCATCACGTATGACACCGCCGTCAGCCGGGCCAATCATCCCGACCACATCATCCAGGAAAAATCCCGGACCGTCTGAACTTCACGGTATTCCTTGCCGACAAAAACGCCGGGTGAGAACCCGGCGTCAATGACCTAAATCCGGGATTACAACGCGGCTCAAGACCCCGATTGGGTTTGTAATTGCAGCGCGATTTCAGTGAGAATCTGGGAAGCAAGATCAAGGTTCTTGTTGTGCCAGGTTTTCGTGCGGGTCTGCACGATGACTGACGTGATTTGGGGTTCCACCGCTTCGACCCGCACCCAGATGATGCATTGATCCGCCTCGCCCTTGAACGAGCGCACGGCATTGGTGGTGTCGTGCGGAATGTATTCTGTGACGACCGCGCCATTACGGTTAACCACCGCGACCGCCGCCTGGTAAACCTGATCCAAAGGGCGCTGAAAGCGCTGTTCGACATTGTCCTTGCCAAAGGAAGCGGTTGCCGTGTGTGTATCACTCACCGTTTTGACGCAACCGGCGGTGATAATGGCCATTCCGACAACCGCCGCAAAAAATTTCGTTTTCATATTGGAGACAATCCAATCGAAAAAGCCACCCACGTCAAGCACGATTGTTTTTGCGTGGCTCGACAAGTACGGCAAAAAATGCGAGCTTGAGACCGTGTCGGCAAACAAACTGGAACAACTTCGCAACACGCTGCGCGCTTTTGGCTCGTGCCTCGTGGCGTATTCCGGGGGCGTGGACTCGGCCTTCCTCGCCCGCGTGGCGCACGATGTCCTCGGCAGCCGCGCGCTGGCGGTGATTGCCGATTCACCCAGCCTGCCGCGGCGTGAATTGCAGGAAGCGCTCGAAATCGCCGCCCAATTTCAATTCCCGGTCCGCGTCGTGCCGACGGCGGAATTTGAAAGCCCCGATTACCTCGCGAATCCCGTCAACCGCTGTTACTTCTGCAAGCATGAATTGTTCGAGCGGCTGGCGCCACTGGCGCGCGCGGAAAAATTCGCGGTGATTGCCTACGGCGAAAATGCCAGCGACAACGGCGATTTCCGGCCGGGGGCAAAAGCGGCGGCGGAATTTCAGGTACGCGCGCCGCTCAAGGAAGTCGGCTTGACGAAAGCGGAAATCCGCGAATTGTCGGCGCAGCTCGGATTGCCGACGGCGGACAAACCGCAAATGGCCTGTCTCAGTTCCCGCGTGCCCCATGGCGAGCCGGTGACACCGGAAAAACTGGCGATGATTGAAGCGGCGGAAAATGTGCTGCGCGATCTGGGATTTTACGACGTGCGGGTCAGACACCATGAACTGCGCGCCGCTACCAGCCAATCGCCCTCAACTCTCAACCCTTCCGCCTCCGGCGAGACCTCGCCAAAAGGCGGGCAACCCTCAACCAATCATTTGGCCCGCATCGAGCTTGGGCCGGCGGAAATCCCCCGGTTTTTGAGCGATGGATTGATGGGCAAGGTGGCAAAAGCGTTGAAAAAAATCGGCTACGCCCACGTGACACTGGATTTGCAGGGTTACCGGCGGGGAAACTTGAATGAGAAACCGGATTCACCATTCACGGTTCACACATCACAAAAGACAAAACGTGAAGCGTGAGGGCTGAAACGTGAAACTTTCGGGCGGGACCGGTTTTTAACTACCAGCATATGCCTCAATTTTCCTATCGGGCGCGCCGCCGTAGCGGTGAATTGGTGGAGGGCGTTTTGGAAGTGGCCGACCGCTCGGCGGCGGTCACGCAAATTGAACGCCAGGGATTATTTCCCGTCGCCGTCGAAACCGCCCGGGCGGGCACAACCGTCGGCGCTCAACACGGAGGCAAAGGCGTGGATTTGATGGCGTTCCTGCCGCCGACAGTACGCGCGCAGCTTCAACAAAAACGCAAACCGAAGCTGCAGGAGCTGGCCACGTTCACGCAACAACTGGCGAACCTGCTGCAATCCGGCATGCCGTTGACGGTGGCGTTGAACAGCATGACCCACCTGGAGTCGAAAGGCATACCCGCCGAAGTCAGCCGCGATTTGAAGCAGGAAGTGACGGAAGGCAAGGGTTTGTCCGATGCCATGTCGAAACAGCCGCGGATATTTACCGACCTGTATGTCAACATGGTGCGGGCCGGCGAGCAAAGCGGTTCGCTGGTGGAGGTGTTGCGGCGCATGGCGAATCACCTTCAGCAATTTGCCGAAGTGCAGGCGAAATTCACCTCGGCGATGATCTATCCGCTCCTCGTGGTCGGCATGGGCGTGTTCCTGATCGCGTTTTTCATGTTTGTGATGATGCCGCAATTCACCCGGATTTTTGAGGGCTTCAACATCACGCTGCCGCTGCCCACCCGCATGCTGATCGGGTTCAGCCAGTTTCTCCTCGGTTATTGGTGGTTGATGGGGGCGGTTATCATCCTCGCCATCATCCTGTTCATCCGTTTCAAGTCCAGTGAAGCCGGCGGTCGGATGCTGGACGAATGGAAATTGAAAGCGCCGGTGATTGGCAAGGTCATGAAATTAAACCTGTTCGGACAATTCGCGCGGACGTTGGGAACGCTGCTCCAAAACGGCGTGCCGGTTTTGACGGCGTTGAGAATCACGGAACAGGTGCTGCCCAACCGGCTCATCAAGGAAGCCGTGGCCCAAACGCGCGACGCCGTGACGGACGGCAAAACGATTGCGCAACCGCTGCAACAAAGCAAAATCTTCCCGCAATTGATGGTGGACCTCGTGCGCATCGGCGAGGAAACGGGCGACGTGCCGGGCGCATTGAACAACCTGGCCGACACTTACGAAGGGGAACTGTCCATCGCGCTGCGTTTGATGACGCAACTGCTTGAGCCGGTGTTGATCGTCGTCATGGGCGGCATCGTTGCCTTTCTGCTGTTGAGCATTTTTCTGCCGCTGTTCCGGCTGATCTCGGCAATCCGTTGAGCGTGAAAATGAAAATGGCGCCGGTCACAGAAAACCATCGGCCAGCGGCGTTCACGCTGATTGAAATCATGATCGTCGTGGCCATCATCGGCCTCATCGCGGCCATGGGCATGCCGTCCATTCTCCAGACCTTTCGGAAGGAAGGCATGCGCAAGGTAGTGAGTGACATCATGGATTTATGCAGCGAAGCCCGGACCCAGGCGATTTTCAGCGATCACCCCGTCCAAATTGTTTTTTACCCGGCCGACAAGCGGGTGGAACTGGCCGGCGCGTCTTCGAGCGGACCGGCGGCGGCCTCCGGCAAGTCCCCCAAATCCGTGACGTTACCGGCCAACGTGGACATCGCCATGCTGGACATCGACATGATTGACTGCGGTGGACAGCCAAAGGCGGCGGTAAAATTCAACCCCAATGGCACTTGTAATGAGTTGACGCTGGTGCTGCACTCGGGCGACGAGTGGGAAAAAATCACGCTGGAATATGCCACCGCCCTGGCATCCGTCGGCCCGGTAAACAGATGAAAACGAAATGGCAAACCGGCAGACGGCACGGACGCGAGCCGCGGGCGTTTTCGTTGTTCGAGGTGATGATCGCTGTCGGCGTGTTTTTCATGGCCGTCTTTGCGATTTTGGGACTGGTGTCCGCTTCGCTCCAAAACGCCCGCCGGTTGCAGCGCCCGAAGGTGGACGCCAGCCCGGTCGCCGGTTATCTGTTGCACACCAACATGTTCGAAGGCACCAGGGAATTCGACCTGGGTGATTTCCTGGGCAGTGCCTACAAAGGTTACCGGGTGACGGCTGACTCGCAGGAATGTGAAACGAATAAACTCTACAAAGTGGATTTTATCGTGCAAAGCCCCGACTTTGGCCGGCCGGTCATTTCCCAAATGACCGTTTTATATTTCAGCCCTCATTCACCGGCGGGCAGCCTTGATGGAGCAACGGTGGCCAGATGAAATGGAATACAAAATCGCGGCGTGGGGCGTTCACCCTGGTCGAAATCATGATAGCCATTGTGATTTTCAGCATGGTCGTGGGAGCCATTTACTCAACGTGGGTGCTGATTTTGAATGCGTCGCGCGTCGGGCGGGAATCTGCCGCGCAAATCCAGCGCGAGCGCATCACCGTGCGGACCATTGAGGACTCGCTCACCTGCGTTCAGTCGTTTCAGGCGTCCATGAAGTATTACAGTTTTGTCGTCCAAAACGGCGACCAGCCGATGCTGAGTTTCGCCGCGCAGTTGCCGGCCATCTTTCCGCGCAATGACCGTTTTGGCGATTTTCATCTGCGACGATTGACGTTTACCGTCGAGGCCGGTGCGAATTCGGGAAAAAACCTGGTGCTGCGGCAGAACCCGATTCTTATGGATGTGGATTCGGACGAACAGGCATTTCCGCTCGTACTGGCGCACGACGTGAAAGCGTTCACCGTCGAATGCCTGAACACCAACAAGGGATGGGTGACCGAATGGGATGAAACCAATTCCATCCCGTCGCAGGTGCGCTATTCCCTCGTGGCGGGCGGCAACGGGCCCGGCTGGGCCATCACCAACGTCGTGACCATGCAGTCCGTTACCATGCCGGGTGCGGTGCAAACGGGCGGAGCCGGAGGCCGACGATGAAGACCCGCGCCCGGCACAACCCCGAAGGAATTGCGCTGCTCATGGTGATGTGCGCCATCACGGTTTTGTCCATTATGGCCGCGGGCTTTGCGCTGTCCATGAAGGTGGAGACCCGCCTCGCCATGAACGCGGGTTCGGAGGAACAATTGCTCTGGCTGGGAGTTTCCGGCGTGCAACGGGCTTGCTGGATTCTGGCGCAGGGGAATTGCCCGTACACTTCGCTGAACCAGAAGTGGGCGGGTGGCCCGGGAGATCCTTGTGAAACCAACGGGCCGCTGGCAGATGTTTCGCTCAACAATTATCCGGTCGGCAACGGAACGGTTTCCCTCACCATCATTGATCTGGAACGCTGGGTGAACATCAACACGGCCAGCGCCGAGACCATTCAACAAGCACTGACGCTCATGGAACGGGACCCGAATGAAATCGCCGTCGTCACCGATTCGATTCTGGATTGGATTGATGCGGATGATCTTCCCCGGGTGGCCGGGGCGGAAAGCGACTATTATCAGGGTTTGCCGGTGCCTTACT
This sequence comes from uncultured Verrucomicrobiae bacterium, assembly GCA_963789055.1. Classification (GTDB taxonomy): domain Bacteria; phylum Verrucomicrobiota; class Verrucomicrobiia; order Limisphaerales; family UBA11358; genus UBA11358. The sequence continues at coordinate 712,202 of CAWBJE010000001.1, forward strand.
TTGCCAAAAACGCGCCGATCGATAATTTGTCCGAGCTGCAACTTATCAAAGGAGTGACCCCGGAAATCTATTCCGGCCATGCGCCCGACCAGCAGCCCGATGTTTTCCATCACAAGCTCGGTTTTGGCGCGGCGCCGGGGCGGGCCCAGGGCAACGGGCTTGGCCTCACGAATTTTTTCACTCCGTTTTCCAACGGAAGAATCAACATCAACACTGCCGACAGGAATGTTTTGCAAATGATCCCCGGCGTAAATGCCGCCCTGGCCGACACCATTATCAGCCAACGCGCCGACATGCCATACCAGAATGTCAATCAGCTCGCCGCCTTCACCGGCATTCCCCCGCAACAATTCGGCAACCTCTGTGATGTGCGGAGCAGCACCTATGAAGTGGAGGTCACCGCCCGAATCGGCGATTACAAGCGCGTCTATGTCGCCATCCTCGCCCGCACTGCCGGACAGGACTTTCAGGTGGTGAGTTTTTATTGGCAGTAATTTTCGTGGTGGCCCTCCTGCCGGCGGTCATGCGCCAACGGCCACCGGTCACGGCTGGCGCAGCTTGACCCTGCCTCAAGACCATCACCCCTCTCACCGAATGACAATACTACATTACTAGGAACCGACCCGTTCCCGTTTCAACTTGCATATGTACCGCTAGCATATTTTATAACCTTTATTCTTTTGCTCTCATGATCATAAATCAAAACATGCTTCCACCAGGTTCCATTTACGGGTATAGAAATCTCAACAGCTCGCTGGCCACCTTCTCCCTCGTAAAAGCTAATGTTGGAATCACGCACACGACTTCTTTCTTCGAGCGGGAGTTTTTGGATATAACTCCGGTAATTATCAATAATTTTCTGATCAAATGGACAACCAACGTAGGTGCTCGTCCCTCCTTTCCAACCTTCCAACGGATTGTGCACGGGTCGTGTGAAGCATCCAGTGGTCCAGGTAGTGAATACTGCGAACAAAACCAAAGAAGCTAGCACAGGATTATAAATGCAGTTTTTAATTTGTGTTTTCATAAATTTGGCCTTTCTTTTAATTTAACCGCTAGAATTCCAAGATTTTCCAGACACCGTTTTCCTTGTCGAATTTCACCGGGAAGGTGATGTTTTGCCTGTCAACCGTGTTGGTGAAGTAATATTCGGCTTCGTCGCTGTAAATATAAACCGGAGTCAATGCTCCAATTTGACTGATGGCTGAAATTGTATTCGCGGTTCCAACGGAAAGAAATGTCTGTCGGTAATCATCCGCCGACTCGATTGAGAAATATGACAGCGCGCCTGAAATATCTCCGGCGGCAATGTTGGTCGTCATGCTGTTCCAAACAGCTTGAAGGACATCAGGGCTTTCTCCGGGCACATTACAGAGAATAATCTGGTCGTGGCCGGTGTCCGCAACATAAAACAGGTCATTCGTCAGGTTATCCACGGCGGCAACGGCGGCGGGCGAACTGAGGCCAGTCGAAAGTGTATAGCTCACATTGCCCGGCGTGATTTCGAAAAACCCCTGAGTTGGCAGGTCGAATTTCTGAATCCGACCATTGCCATTACCAGTGTCGGCCACATAAACCCCGCGCTCACCGACATTAATGTTTACTGGTCCGCTAACTTGACCCAAAGCAGTTCCATGCCCGCATTTCAACGATGTAGAGTACACCCAAGGAGATTTGTTCTTACTTCTTTCACCGCAAATTGCCAATAATTAATTCGGACAATTGTGTTGACGCATGTTGTCATCGCTTCGAACTTCCGCGCCAGTCACCGCCACAAATCGGTGTTGTATTTGCCGGGCCGGCCGCTATTGTTTCGTCATGCGACGGCTTTGGGTGATTTCGCTTCTGCTCGGCTCGCTGGCGGCGACGTTCGCGGCCGACGCCGTCAGCGGCCAGATTGTCAAAGTTCTGCCGCTGCTTCTCGACCTCAAAGGCCGCGACGCGGTTTCGCCCAGTCTTTACGACCGTGACGCCTACCAGGTTTATCTGCGCCAGCACACCAACGAAATTTCCGCCATTCGCTTCGATGTTTTATGGAAGGTGTCGAACCCCAGGGACGCAAAATTGAAATTGCGCATTGAACTCCAGGGCGTGGACGCAGGCGGTTTGCCGCGCCAGACTACGCTGGAACAATCCGTGACCGCCGGATATTTCCGCCGCTGGACTTCGCTGGCGCTGGCGGGTGCGGACTACAAAAACGCCGGCGAAATCGTCGCGTGGCGCGCCACGCTCTGGTCGGATGACCGGTTGCTGGGCGAGCAAAAATCATTTTTATGGTGAGCGGCCGGAAACCATGGTAGCCATCAAAATCATCTGCGGTTGCGGACAGAAATACGCCTTCGACGTTTATCCGTTGAACGGCCGGATGCCGGCACCGGTTCAATGCCCTGTTTGCGGCATGGACGGTACTGCGGCGGCCAATGAGGCCATCGCGCGCGCCCTCAATCTGCCCGCCAAAGACGAAGGCAAAAAGGGCATCGGGAAATGGTGGCGACAACTCCTGGCCGGCTGGCGCAAATTGCCGCAGACCGCATCCCCCGGGGCTGCCGGCAGTGAATTGCCGGTTCACGTCGATTTCTGGAAGCAGCGGGCGCTCATGGCGGAACTGCGCGCGGAGCAGGCCCAGGCCACCGCTACCGCCAGCCTCGCCCCCCACCTCGCCCTGGTGCTCAAGGAAGCGCTGGTCCAGGAGTTGGCCATCCAGCGCAAGGAACTGATTCAGGCGCAGCAGGTCGCCGCGGCGGAACTCGCGCAATTGACGCACCAGCTGGATGAATTGCACGCGCCCATCCAGGAACGCCTGCGCTCCTACGAAACGCGCATCCAGGAACTCGAAAAGGAACTCGCCGCCCGCAATGAGGAAAATCGCGAATTGCTGAAGGTTAAAATTGAAATGTTGCGCCAGCAGGCAACCATCGAGCGCACGCGCAGCCGGATCGAATTCAACTGAGATTAAGCGGCGACTTTTTCTTCCGGCGCTTTTTTCTCCTGCGTGCGCAAAGCCTGTTCGTAGCAGTGCAAAGCTTCATCGTACCGCGCCATGCGGTTGAACAACCCGCCCTTGTGCAGATAGGCGATGGTCATCCCTTCATCCGCTTCAATCGCATGGTCGTAACAGGCAATGGCCTCGTCGAACTGGCCCAGTTTCTCAAGCGCTCCGCCTTTTTTGACCAGCGCGTCGGCGTGTTGGGGATGCAACCCGAGCGCCACGTCGAAACATTCCAGCGCCTTTTGCGGTTCATTGGCGACCAGCAATGACTGGCCTTCGGCAACCAGGTTGGCGACGCATTCGTCGCGGTCGCCCGCAAGCTTTGCGTCCCCGTTCGATTTGGGAGCGGCGGTCGCCGCCGGTTCTTTCAGGGAAGCGCGCGTGGCCTGCTTCAACTCCAGGATGCGCTTTTCCAGTTGATCCACCATGCCGAACAGCCGGGCATTCGACTGCTCCACGGTGGCGCCCGCGGTCAAGGAAGGCGAAATGCGTCCGCCGCCCACGCCAAACTCGGCCGGGCGCAGCGATGACAACTCGACAAGCCGTGCCACGGTGCGCCATTGCAAGTAAGCCATCAATAGTACGACCAGCAGCCCCACCGTCCCAAAAACGCCCGCGAGCAGCAGCATGAATTGCTGCATTTTCTGCATCGTCTCAACCTCGCTCGCCTTCTGCGTCGCAATGATTTGTTGCAGGGCTTCGATGCGTGCCGCCATGTCGTCGGCAGTCCGTTTGGCGAACGCCTCGGCTTGCTGCCGGTTGCGCTCCATGGCCATTTGGGTGTCGTGAAGCTGTTCCTGAATCTGGAGATAGCCGTTAATCTGGGTCTGCACGATCAGGCTCGTCGCTTCGGATGTGGCAAGGTCATTTGTTTCGGCGGCAAGCAGTCGCGTTCCCGCGGATAAAACGGCGCAAATAAGCAGAAAATTCAGTCGAAGGGTGGCATTCATATCGATTTTTTAGCCTGAATTGTTGGGATGCCGATGTCAAGCATGTGGCTGGCCGAGTTGTTCGCAATCTATTACCAGACTATCCACCGCACCCTCACTCCTTCTTCAAATCGAACTCCATCTTCGTGCGCGAACCGGTCTGCACATTGCGGATTTCCATTTCCTGAAGCTCCCACTGCCCGTTCACCTTCTTGAACGATTTCGGCTCGAATTCCTTGAGCAATTTGCCTTTTGCATCGTAGGCCTCGGCCTGCAAAATGCCGCCGGTTTCCTTGTCAATCCACGATAACACCCGCGAATAGCCGTTGGTGGACGGGTTCGGATTCGTGCTTTCCAACAGCGTGTAGGCCCGGCCACGCTTCAATTCGGTCGTGTTCGGCAGAATTTTCTGGTCCGGCCAGTGGAAAAATTCCAAGCCCAGGTCCACCGCCCAGAAATCCGAATCCGAGAAGGGATGAACCCAAGCGGTGCCCGACCAGCGCGCCTCAGTTGGATCGGATCGCGCAGGATTGATCCGGGCGCCGTTATAGGAGTGATTGTTCCACAGGTATTCGTTCTCCCGCCCGTCGGCGTGAATGATCCTGAGATAATTACCGTCGGTGAAACCGTCGCTGTTGGTTCGGATGGTCTCGCAAACCTGTTGCCAGTTGGTCGGCGTGAGACTGACAGTGCAGCGCAGGGAAAATTCCACGGTCTGGTTCTTGGCCGGCCGGATCTTCAGGACGCACGTCTGGACGCAATTGGTGGCGGGACGCTGTTCGTAAAGCCCGACCAGTTGCCGGGCCAGTTCACGTCCCTTGATTTCGGCATCGGTTAAACTATTCGTGGTTTGCGCTATTAGACCAGTGGCAAAAAATAAAATGACCGTCACCAACGGCAGGGCGGCGTTGCCGCGCCGCCCAAAATCAAGGCCGCGCAGCAGCGCGGCCCCACCGGGTTGGAAGTTTCTACGCAGGGTCATTTCGTCTCCAGCGCCAGTCCGAGAACGTCGGCAATGTGCCCGACGAAATGGACTTTGAGCCGGGTGCGAACTTCCGCCGGCACGTCGAGCCAATCGGATTTGTTCTGGTCCGGTAAAATGAGCTCTTTGATGCCGAAACGCGCCGCGGCCAGCACCTTTTCTTTGATGCCGCCCACGCGCAATACCCGGCCGCGCAGGCTGATTTCACCGGTCATCGCCACCCGGAAGCGCACCCGCCGTTTGGTCAGCAGCGACGCGAGCGCCGCCACAATCGTCACGCCTGCGCTGGGGCCGTCCTTCGGCGTCGCGCCGGCGGGCACGTGAATATGAATGTCAAATTTGTTGTAATCGCTCAAATCCAGATTGAGCAGCTTGGCCTGGCTTCGCAAATAACTCATGGCTGTCTGCGCGCTTTCCTTCATCACTTCGCCCAGCGAACCGGTCAGCAGCAGATTGCCCCGCCCGCGCATTCGCGTCGCCTCGATGAACAATACGTCGCCGCCAAACGGGGTCCAGGCCAGCCCGGTGGCGATGCCATATTCGGTGATTTTCTCCGCGGTTTCGGCAATGAACGGTGCGTTGCCTAAAAAATTCTTCAGGTTTTCGGCTTCGAGTTTGACCGTTCCGGCCCTGCCGTTTTGGGAAATGATTTTGCGCGTGGCTTTGCGCGACAGCGCGGCGATTTCCCGCTCCAACTGCCGCACCCCGGCTTCGCGGGTGTATTCACGGATGAGTTTGCGCAACGCCGAATCGGCAAATTTCACGTCCTTTTGCGTGAGGCCATGCTCCTCGATCTGGCGCGGTACGAGATAGCGCTTGGCGATTTGCATTTTTTCGGACTCGGTGTAGCTGGGCAGTTCGATGACCTCCAGCCGGTCCCGCAATGCCGGATGAATCGGCTCCAGCCAGTTCGCCGTGGTGATGAAAAGCACCCGCGAAAGGTCGAAAGGCAGATCGAGATAATGGTCGGTAAACGTGTGGTTTTGCGCCGGGTCAAGCACTTCCAGCAGCGCCGCCGCCGGGTCGCCGCGAAAATCCGTGCCCACCTTGTCCAGTTCGTCCAGCATGATGACCGGATTGCGGCTTTCGATGCGTCGCAGCGTCTGGATGATGCGTCCGGGCATCGCGCCCACGTACGTGCGCCGGTGGCCGCGAATTTCGGCTTCATCGCGCATGCCGCCCAGGGAAATGCGCGCGAACTTGCGGCCGAGCGCGTCCGCCACGCTCTTGCCCAGGGAGGTTTTGCCGACGCCGGGCGGGCCGACCAGGCAAAGAATCGGTCCCTTGATCTGCTTGCGGCGTTTGATGACGGCGATGAATTCGAGCAGCCGGTCCTTGACCTTTTCCAGGCCGTAATGCTGGTCGTTCAAAATCCGCGCGGCGGCCTTCAAATCCAGCTTGTCCTCGGTGGATTTCTCCCACGGCAGACTCAAAATCCAGTCGAGATAATTCCGGCCGACGGCGTATTCGGCGGCGGCGGGCGGCGTCTGCTGCAGGCGTTCCAGCTCCTGCTCGGCGGCTTTGCGCGCCTCGTCGGGCATGGGCGTCTGCTCGATTCTTTCGCGCAGCGTTTTGGTTTCGCCCGAACCGGATTCGCCTTCGCCCAACTCGCGCTGGATGGCGCGCATCTGTTCGCGCAGGAAAAAGTCGCGTTGCGTCTTCGCAATGGAGGACGCCACGTCGCTCTGAATTTTGGAGCTGAGCGTCAGCACTTCCTGTTCGCGGTTGAGCAGGGGCAGCAGTTTTTGCAGCCGCTCGCGGACGGAGATGGTTTCGAGCAACTTCTGCCGGTCTTCGAGGCTGAGGTTCAGATTCGCGGCAATGAGGTCGGCAAAGTGACCGGGATGCTCGGTGTTCAGCGCCGCCACTTTGACCTGGTCGGAAAGCGCGGTGGACATCCGGGCAATTTCCTCAAATTGCCGGTGCGCGTTGCGCAGCATGGCCTGCAACTCGATGGAATCCTCCGTTTCATCCCGCAGCAAATCGTAGCCGGCGCGCAAATACGGAGCCGGGGGCTCGTATTTGGTTATGCGGATGCGCCACAGACCCTCGACCAGCACGCGCGCGGTGCCGTCGGGGAATTTCACCATTTTGGACAGACGCGAAGCGCAGCCGACATCATGCAAATCCTCCGGCAATGGTTCGGCGATTTCGGGTTTGCGCTGCAGCACCGCGGCAAACAAACGGTCGCCCGCAACGATGTCGTCAATCAACTTCAGGCTCGGGCCGGTTTCGACCAGCAACGGCACAACCGCTCCCGGGAAAATGACGATGTCTGACAGACCGAGAATGGGCAGGTTGTCGGGCAGGGAACGCGACGAGATCCGGGGCAAAGCGTCCGATTTTTCGGCGCCGCCCAGAATGCTGACAAATTCTGTTTCCGGCGAGGTCATCGTCGTCTCCATTTTCTATAAAGTTAGATGCCGGCGCACGGGAAAAGATTCATGCGCGGCTAATTTCCCTCGGCAATTGGTACTTTCGTGCTCTTTGTGTGCAAATGGTGTGCCAGAGGCACGTCAATCCGCAGAAAACCATTCACATAGATGGCCTTGGCCTGACTGAGATCGTAATCCTGGGGCAACTCGAGCACGCTTTCAAACGGCCCATAGCTGATTTCCATGACCAGAAAATTGCATTTATGCGCCCGGCAAACGTCCGGACGGCTGCCGCTGATGCGCAGACGATGGCCTTCAACGGTAATTTCCAGATTTTCGCTTTTCATCCCGGCCAGTTCCACCTTGATGACCAGACCGGTATCGGTGGCATAGACATCGGTGTTCGGAATCCAGCGGCCGCTGGCTGCGCCCCCGCGCCCGCCCACCGCCGAGCTGCGGGGAATGAAATGCATAGTGGAACTCACTTTAGTTACAGCCATGATTAAAGATAATATCCTATAAAGCGTGCATTCGCAAGTATGCCGGTCACTTCATTTTGACCACCACTGCGGGCTTTTCGCCTTTGCGCGCGTGAAAAACAATGGAACTTTTCGTCTCCGATTGTCCGTGCGCCGAACAACCGCAATGCGTGTCGCGCTCAAAACTGAATTTGCGCCGACGCAGGCGTCCCCACAAGAATAATCCGGCGACCGAAGCCACAATCGCCAATGAAACCGCCTGCTGCCAATTCATATTGGCAACATAACCGTAAAACCGCTGCGCGCAACCGATTTTCGGCAATGGCTCATTTTGGTGGGGCGAGACTCCCGGCGAGCCGCAACAACATAACACCACAACTTCGGCTCGTGAGTACGCTCGCCCCACCAGTTTGATTGTCGGCATATTTTCAGCGTTGAATTTCCCCGGCGCGCCTTTACGCTGCGCCCATGACCGTTCCGTTCCGTCATCCGCATCGCGTCAGCTACGCCGATTGCACCGTCGGCAACCACGTTTATCACTCGCGTTATCTCGACTGGCTCGAGGCCGCGCGCGGCGAATTCATCCGGTCGCTCGGCGCCACGGTTTTGCAATGGCAGGAACGCGACGTGATTTTTCCCGTCATTGAAGCCCGCCTGCAGTACAAATCAGCCGCCCGCTACGATGACCTGCTGGCGATTGAAATCTGGCCGACGCTCATCGAGCGCGTGCGCTTGAATTTCGCCCACCGCGTCGTCAACCAGGACGGCAAACTCATTCTGGAAGCCGAAACATTCCACGCCTGCGCCGGCGTGAGCGGAAAACCCAAACGCCTGCCGGAGGAACTGGCGGAAAAATTGAAGCTGCATTTGAGCGGGACGATTATGGCGGATTGAAAGAAATGAATAATGCTCCCAAAACCAAAAAAACAATTGCCTTCTGGAAATTGTTACTCGCCATCATTGTCATTGGCGTTCTTTTGGCTTGGATTTTGTCCCGTCATATTACGATGCCCTGATTTGGTGTAGCGTCGAGCCTGTGGCTCGAACGAATCGGCGCACAGCGCCGACACTACAAAACCTATTCGCCTTGCGCTCGGCGCTTCCCTCTGCGACAATTCAGCAGCAGGCGCAAGCGAGTGATGCAACTTTATCCCAAACATTATTGCGGCGTGTTCGGCATTTTTGGTCATCCCAATGCCGCCGAACTCACCTACTACGGTCTCTACGCCCTCCAACATCGCGGTCAGGAAAGCGCCGGCATCGTCACCTGTCACGAGGGGAAATTTTTCAAGCACCACGGCATGGGCCTCGTGCCGCATGTTTTCAACCCGAAAATTCTCCATGACCTCGTGGGCAGCCTGGCCATCGGCCACACCCGCTATTCCACCACCGGCTCGTCGCATCTCCGCAACGCGCAGCCGCTCACGGTAGATTGCATGCGCGGCCAAATCGCCGTCGCCCACAACGGCAATCTCACCAACGCCGCCAAGCTGCGCGACGACCTCGAAAGCCGCGGCCTGGTTTTCCAGACCACCGTGGACAGCGAAATCATCATCATGATGCTCGCGCAACCGTCCATCGGCGGCGTCGAAAACACGCTGGTGCAGACCTTCCGCCGTCTCGAAGGCGCCTATTCGCTCGTCGTCATGACCGAGAAGGAATTGATCGGTGCCCGCGACCCGTTCGGTTTTCGCCCGCTTTCCATCGGCCGCCTGAACGGAGCATACGTGCTGGCCAGCGAATCAGTCGCCTTTGACCAGATTCAAGCCGAATTCATCCGCGACGTCGAGCCGGGCGAAATTGTCATCATTAATGACAAGGGCCTGATCAGCCTTCAGGCGTTTCCCGAACATCAGCGCCGGGCGTTTTGCATTTTTGAATACGTCTATTTTGCGCGGCCCGACAGCTTCATCGGCGGCCGCAGCGTTTATGAAGTGCGCAAGGAAATGGGCCGCCAACTGGCGCGCGAACATCGCGTGAAGGCCGACCTGGTCATCCCGCTGCCCGACAGCGGCGTTTGCGCGGCGCTGGGATATTCGGAGGAATCCGGCATCCCGTTCGAGATGGCCTTCATCCGCAATCACTACGTCGGCCGCAGCTTCCTGCAACCGTTGCAAACGAGCCGCGACACCGACGTGCGCATGAAGTTGAACCTGATTGGTTCGCTGGTGAAGGGCAAGCGCGTGGTGATTGTGGACGACTCCATCGTGCGCGGCACCACCTGCAAGGCGCGTGTCAAAATCCTCAAGCAAGCCGGCGCCCGGGAGGTTCATGTGGCCGTCAGTTGCCCGCCGCACATGAATCCGTGCGTCTATGGCATTGATTTTCCCGACCGCAGCAAGCTCATGGCGGTAAATCATAGCATTGACGAAATCCGCAAGTATCTGAACGCCGACTCGCTGCATTACCTGACGGAGGACGGCATGGTCAAGGCCACTGGCCGGGTCAAGGAATTGTTCTGCCTGGCCTGCTATGATGGCCATTATCCGGTGCCTTATGATCCCGTGTTCGACAAACACATCATCGAACGCCGGAAACGCCAGGCCCAGACGCTCGGCGAAGCCGTCGCCAAAGACAACGAACAAATCAAATTGCCGCAAATTTAAACGGCCGACACTGGAGCGAATCCATTAATTTCGTAGCCGCGAACGTTAGTTCGCGCCATATCATTCGGCCATCATTCAATTTGCGCCGACTGACGTCGTCGGCTACATAATTTCTGAAAACGCTCTAAAATTCTGTGTTTCATCTGCTTTTCATCTTTGGCTAAACTTCGTCCGTGAACATCAAAACATTTTCGCCCGCCCAACTGGCCGCCTACATTGACCACACCGTTCTGAAAGCAGATGCCACGGTCAAGGACATCGAGAAACTCTGCGCCGAGGCGCGCGAACATAAATTTTACAGCGTCTGCGTCAACGGCTCCTGGGTTGAACAGGCCCGCCACTTCCTCGACGGCACGGACGTCAAGGTCGCGTGCGTCGTCGGGTTCCCGCTCGGCGCGATGGCCACGGACGTGAAACGGTTTGAAACCGAGGCGGCCATTGACGACGGCGCGCAGGAAATTGACGTCGTCCTCAATGTCGCCCGGCTCAAGGACGGCGATGACAAATTCATTTTCCGCGAACTTTGCGACGTGGTGGAAGCCGCAGACGAACGGACGGTGAAAGTGATTCTGGAAACCTGCCTGCTGACAAACGAACAGAAAGTCCGCGCCTGCAAACTGGTCGTTGAAAGCGGCGCGCACTTCGTCAAAACCTCCACCGGTTTCAGCACTGTCGGCGCCACGGTGGACGATGTGAAATTGATGCGCGAAACTGTCGGTCCGAAATTCGGCGTCAAGGCTTCCGGCGGCATTCGCGATGCCAAAACCGCGCTGGCGATGATTGAAGCGGGTGCCACGCGCCTCGGCACCTCCGCCAGCGTCGCGATTGTGAAAGGATTGGCGGGCGCTGGCGGCGGGGCGTATTGACTTCAATCTCCCGCGATTTCCTGCGGGCCTTTGCCGCCATTAACCAGGAATAGAACGGCCATGCGCACGGCCAGACCGTTGGTCACCTGCTCCAGAATCAATGACCGGTCTGAGTCGGCAATGTCGCTGTCAATTTCCACGCCGCGATTGACCGGGCCGGGATGCATGATGAGCGCGTCCGGTTTGGTGATGGCCAGCCGCGCCTTGTTCAGACCGAACAATTGCGTGTATTCGTTGATGCCGGGGAACATCGTCTTGCGCTGGCGCTCGTGCTGGATGCGCAACAGGTTGATGATGTCGGCGTCGCGGATGGCTTCGTCCAGATTGTGGGTCACGCGGCAGCCCATTTGCTCGAACGTTTTGGGCACGAGCGTGGATGGCCCGCAAAGCGTGACGCGCGCGCCCAGTTTCGTCAGCGCCCAGATGTCCGAGCGCGCCACGCGGCTGTAAAGAATGTCGCCCAGAATCGTCACGTTCAGCCCGGCAATCTTCCCCTTGCGCTCGCGGATGGTGAAGGCGTCGAGCAACGCCTGGGTGGGATGTTCGTGCGCGCCATCGCCGGCATTGACCACGTGGGCGTTGAGCACGCGTGACAGAAAATGCGCCGCGCCCGACGCGCTGTGGCGGATGACGATAAAATCGGCGTTGAGCGCCTCGAGATTGCGCGCGGTGTCCTTGAGCGTCTCGCCCTTTTTCAGCGACGAGGCCTCGGCAGTAAAGTTGATGATGTCCGCCGACAACCGTTGTTCGGCCAGCTCAAAACTGGTGCGCGTGCGCGTGGACGGCTCGATGAACAGGTTAATGACGGTTTTGCCGCGCAACGCCGGGACTTTTTTGATGGCGCGTTCGCCCACCACCTTGAATGCCCGCGCCGTGTCGAGCACCATCATGATTTCGTCCACGGTGAGCGACTCGACATCGAGCAGATGTTTGCGGTTCCAGGTCATTTCTTTTTTAAAATCACCTCATCCCGGGGCGCGCCCGATTCAACGAGGAACAGGGAGATTTTCTCCTCCCGCGCCGTCGGCACATTTTTACCCACGAAATCTGCCTTGATGGGCAATTCGCGATGGCCGCGGTCCACCAGCACGGCGAGCTGGATTTTTTTGGGCCGGCCAAAATCATTCAGCGCGTCCATGGCCGCCCGCGTCGTCCGGCCGCTGAACAGCACGTCGTCCACCAGCACGACCGTCTTGCCGGTGACGTCGAAGGGAATGACCGTGGGATAAACCTTGGGCGCGGCCCGCTGATCCAGATCGTCACGGTGCATCGAGACATCGAGCATGCCCACGGGCACCGGCTGGTTCCAGATGCCCGCCAGGATTTTGCTCAACCGATTGGCAAGATGATCGCCGTCAGCGGGAATGCCGACCAGCACCACGTCCGCACCGACTTCGTTGCGCTCGGCGATTTCGTGCGCGATGCGTGTCAGCGCCCGCTGGATGGCCGTGGCATCGAGAATGACGGTGGACTCAGGCATGGAAGCAAGTTGAGAGTTGATCCGTCTTCGCTTCGCTTCGACGCGACATGAGGTTGAAAGTTGAGAGCGTTCTTGAAAGGCAAAAATTCGGGAACGACGACAAGAATGAAGGGAGAAATAAAAACCGCGAAGTGCCCCGCCCGGCGGAGCCGATTCGCGTTTCGTGTTCAGTATTCATGGCTTCCTTCGCCACCTCACCGGACAGCGTTAAAGGAACGATTAATTCGTTTTAGTGGCTGGCGGTCTGACGGGTTTTGCGCCAGCTTGAACGGTGATTGATGATCCAATCCGTCAACGCCCGCTCAAAACCGATGTCATACCCGGCTTTCTCCGACTCAATCCACTTGTGTCTTAGAATTTCCTCGCGCTCCGCCTGAAACTCGCGATAAAGCGAGGAGTTCTTCAACAAATCGTTCGCCGGCGATGCCTCTTTCATAGCGTCCGACATATTCAAATACAAATCTCTTGATGCACTTTAATTCCAGCCCGAAATTTTGGCAATCCCATTTTTAATTACTTGTGACCTGCCAACCGAACATTTGCGCTAATCGCTAAGACCGGATTGTTCCGCAACCCTTCGGCAATTTTTATAAACGCCTGACCGGCCGGCTTTTTCGGCGCCGACACCACCACCGGCACGCCGCGGTCCCCCGCCTCCCGGATTTCGGTGAAAATCGGCACTTCGCCCAAAAACGGAATCTGTTGCCGCTTCGCCTCGGCCTGGCCGCCGCCGTGCCCGAAAATCTCCACCCGCTCGCCGTTGGGCGCGGTGAAATAACTCATGTTCTCCACAATGCCCAGAATCGGCACGTTGACCTTCTTGAACATCGCGATGCCTTTGCGCACTACGCCCAGCGACGCTTCCTGCGGCGTGGTCACGATAATGCCGCCGTCCAGCGGTACGGACTGGCACAGCGAGAGTTGCGCATCGCCCGTGCCCGGCGGCAAATCCACCAGCAGGAAATCCATCTCGCCCCATTCCACCGAGAACAGAAATTGCTGGATGGTCTTGGCAATCATCGGCCCGCGCCAGATCACCGGCTGGTCGCCGTCGAGCAACAACCCGATGCTCATCACCTTCACCCCGTGATTGACCGGCGGCACGAGCCGCTCGTTATCGCTCACCGTCGGACGTTCGTTGACGCCCATCATCAGCGGAATGCTCGGACCGTAAATGTCGCAATCCAGCAGGCCCACCCGCGCTCCCAGATGCTGCAACGCGCAAGCCAGGTTGGTCGAGCAGGTGGATTTGCCGACGCCACCCTTGCCGCTGGCGACCGCGATCACGCGTTTCACGCCCGAAATCCGATTCTGGTTTGCCAGCCCGCCCGCGGATGGAGCATGGCCGGCAGCAGGTTGATTGACGATGACGTTGACGGCCTTCACTTCGGAGAGCGCCTGCAAGACCCGCTCGCTGTCTTCCTTGATCTGGCGCGCGGCTTCGGCGTTTGACGTGGACAATTGCATCGTGACGTGGATTTCGCCTGGCGCAACGGAGATTTCCTTGACGAGCCCGAAGGAGACAATGTCGCGCGAATAACCGGGGTACTTGACGGCCTTCAGCACATTTTTGATGTCGTCTTGCGTCAACATGACAACAGATTAGCACAGTCATGCCGGTGCGCCAGCGTTTGAAACCGACCTGATTTGATGTGGCGTCGAGCCTCTGGCTCGAAATCGGTGCGGAGCGCCGACACTACAACATCAATTTATCCGTGTCTCCCACGTTCCAGACTTGCGCCCCGGCACAAGGCATGGAAGATTGATGCCCTAATTTTGAGGATTGGACAATTAAATCATGACCTCGAAGCCGCAATCGCCGGATATCGGCCTGTTTCTCGAAAATTTCGACCGCTTTGAATCGGCGCTGCAACCGTCGTGGCTGCTGCCGCTGCGCAAGGCCGGCATTGCGCGCTTTGCCGAACTCGGGTTCCCGACGTTGAAGGATGAAGACTGGCGTTTCACCAACGTGGCGCCGCTGGCAAAACTGCCGCTCCGCCCCGCCGTCGAACCGGCCAGCGATGCCGCCGCCAAAACCGCCCTCGGCAAATACATCTTTGCCGGCCTGCCGGGCGCCCGGCTGGTTTTTGTCAACGGCAAGTACTCAACGGCGCTTTCGTCCCTGCACGGATTGCCCGACGGCGTGAGGGTGTCAAACCTGGTGGCGGCGCTGGTGGCGGATTCGGAATTTCTCAAACGGCAGTTCAGCCACTACGCCCCGGCCGATCACAATGCCTTTGCGGCGCTGAATCAGGCGTTCTTTACCGATGGCGGGTTCGTGCAGGTGCCCGCCGGCGTTTCGGTTCCCGAACCCATCCAGTTCATTTTCATATCCACCGCCAGTCAGGACGGCGAGACCATCCAGCCGCGCAACCTGGTCGTTGCGGGCGCGAACAGCCGCGCCACCGTCATCGAAAGTTACATCGCGGCGGACAAAGCGGCGTACTTCACCAACGCCATCACCGAGATTGTCGCCGGCGACAACGCCGCGCTGGAGCACGTGAAGTTTCAGGACGAATCCGACGCCGCGTTTCACGTCGCGACCATCGCCGCCCAGCTGGGCCGCGCGTGCAAGGTGAACGTCCATTCCTTCGCGCTTGGCGCCTTGCTGTCGCGCACCAACATCCGCGCCAAACTCGCCGGCGAAGGGCTGGAATGCATTCTCAACGGCCTCTATCTCACCCGCGGTCAGCAGCTCGCCGACCATCACATGATTGTCGAGCACGCCCAGCCGCATTGCGCCAGCCACGAATATTTCAACGGCATCCTCGACGACAAATCCAAAGGCGTGTTCCACGGGCGCATCCTGGTGCAGGAAATCGCCCAGAAAACCGACGCCAAGCAGACGAACAAAAATTTGCTGCTCTCCGACAACGCCACCGCCGACACCAAGCCGCAACTGGAAATTTACGCCGACGATGTCAAATGCACGCACGGCGCGACCGTCGGACAGTTGAACGAGGAAGCCATCTTTTACCTGCGTTCGCGCGGCATCAGTACCGAAAGTGCGCGGCGGATGTTGATTCACGCCTTTGCCGGCGAAATCATCGCGCGGGTGAAAAACGAAGCCGTGCGCGAAAAACTCGACCAGGCGGTTTGGGAGCGGCTGGAAGCCAATCCGCACCTGACGAAGAAGAATAAATGAAGACGATACGCGAATCGCGATTATGGATGCTGGAAAATTGCCGGCTGTGCGTTCTAATCACGAATCACGAATCACAAATCACGTCACCCAGCCATGTTTGACGAATTGAACGACCTTTATCAGCAGGTGATTCTGGATCACTGCAAAAAGCCGCGGAATTTCCATGAAATGCCGCAGGCCACCTGCTCGGCCCAGGGCCACAACCCCCTCTGCGGCGACCAGTTGAAATTGTTCCTCGCGCTCGACGGCGACACCATTAAGGACATCAGCTTCGTCGGGTCCGGCTGCTGCATTTCCAAAGCATCGGCATCGTTGCTCACCGAATTTGCCAAGGGCAAAACCAAAGCGGACGTGACAAAGATGTTCGACCGGGTCCACGACATGGTCACCACCGGCAATGTGCAGGGCAACGTCGGCAAGCTGGCCGTGTTCGCCGGCGTGCATAAATTCCCCGCCCGGGTGAAGTGCGCCATCCTGTCCTGGCACGCCGTCATGGCCGCGCTCAAGGGCGATAACCAGCCGGTAACGACGGAATCGGAACAAAATTGAGTCGAGCTTGAATCCGTTTCGAGAATCAGTTAGTTTGTTGCCATGAGCACGGTTGAGGAAATTGAACAGGCTGCCGAGCAACTTGCACCGTCTGAATTTGCCCGGCTCGCTTCGTGGATCAGCGCACGTTATCACGCTCTGTGGACGCGGCAGATGGAGCGCGATGCGGAATCGGGAAAACTGGACTTTCTTTTCACCGAAGCCGAGACCGAACGCCAAGCCGGTCAACTTCACGACTGGCCTTCCGACAAGGAATGTCCATAAGAAAACCCATTTAACGCCTTAAAACCATCGCGGTAAAAAATTAATTTCCGCGAATTTTTTCGCGGCAACAAAACAAAACCATGTCAAAAATTGACATGGTTTTTTGTTTAGGGCTAAAAACTTAAAAGAAACGAAAAAAACTTCTTGCATCGGATGGCCGTTAATGAATAGCGATAAGCTGTTTAGTAAAATAGAAATTAAAAATGACCTCTAAAGCGACAAGACGGTTTTGGAAACTTTATCAGGAGTTGCCCGAACCCATCCGTCGGCTGGCAGTAAAAAATTACCGGCGCTGGCGCGACAATCCGCGTCATCCGTCGCTTGATTTCAAGAAACTCGGCGGGCGCGCCGAACGGTTTTCTATTCGCGTTGGTGATCATTATCGCGCATTGGGCCACAAGGTCGGCGACGGCATTGAATGGGTTTGGATTGGCACGCATGAGGAATACAACAAGCTTGTGGGGTAATCCTTTAATTGATTTCGCACGCATTTGCGGCGAAAATGGTCGAAGCTGGTGACAGTATTTGATCTGAGAGGTGTTTTATGAGCTCCAACGAAGCCAAAATTCTGACGCGCGACGTCGAGGCCGCCATCGTGCCCGTCGGCACCAAAGTCACCCTGCAAAAGGGCGGACAGGCCTATGTCATGCAATCGCTCGGCGGCAGTTACACCGTCGTCGTTAACGGCAACATGTTCCGCATTGACGGCAAGGACGCCGATGCTTTGGGCCTGGATGTGCATCCTCAACCGGCGGCGGCCACCGGCGGCCCGGTCACCCGGGAAGGACTCGAAAAGGAGGTCTGGGACATGCTCAAGACGTGTTACGACCCGGAAATCCCCGTCAACATCGTGGACCTCGGCCTGATTTACGATTGTCACCTCACGCCTGTCGGCGAAAATCTTTTCAAGGCCGACGTGAAGATGACGTTGACCGCGCCCGGCTGCGGCATGGGGCCGGCGCTCGCGCAAGACGTGCAAAACAAATTGCTGAATCTGGAACCGATTGACGAAGCGAACGTCGAGTTGGTCTGGGACCCGCCGTGGAACCAGAGCATGATGACCGAGGCGGCCAAACTGCAATTAGGGCTGATGTAATTTTCAACCACGAATGGACACGAATAGACACGAATACGGAAAACCTTTGACGCGCAATCCGCGTCAGAACTCTTCGTGTTCATTGGTGTTCATTCGTGGTTTTAACCCATGAGTTCTTCTCCCAATTGGTCTGCACTGCGAAAGGATTTCCCCATCCTCGACCAGCAGGTCCACGGCAAGCCGCTGATTTATTTCGACAACGCCGCCACGAGCCAGAAACCGCGCGCGGTCATCGAGGCTTTGGAGCATTATTACGAACGCGACAACGCCAACGTCCATCGCGGCATCCACGAACTGAGCAATCGCGCCACCGCCGGTTACGAGGCCGCCCGCGCCCGCGCCGCCCAATTCATCAACGCCCGCAGCGCCGATGAAATCGTGTTCACCCGCGGCACCACCGAAGGCATCAATCTCGTCGCCCATTCCTGGGGTGCGAAAAATCTCAAGGCCGGCGACGTAATTCTGCTCACGGAAATGGAGCATCACAGCAATCTCGTCCCGTGGCAAATGCTCGCCCAGCGCGTCGGCGCAAAAATTGCCTACGTGCCCGTCACCGGCGACGAAGGCATCCTCGATTTGAGCAAGCTCGATTCGCTCCTGACCAAATCGGTGAAACTGTTCGGCATGGTCCACATCTCCAATTCGCTGGGCACGGTCAATCCGGTCGCCGACCTGTGCGCCCGCACGCGCAAGCTCGGCATCACCACGCTCGTGGACGCCGCGCAAAGCGCCGGGCACCTGCCCGTGGACGTGCAAAAAATCGGCTGCGATTTCCTCGCGTTTTCCGGTCATAAGATCTGCGGGCCGACCGGCATCGGCATTTTGTGGGGCCGACAGGAATTGCTCGACGCCATGCCGCCGTACCAGGGCGGCGGCGAAATGATTCTGTCGGTGGAATACCAAAAAACCGAGTTCAAGAAAGCGCCGCATCGGTTCGAAGCCGGCACACCGGACATCTCCGGTCCCATCGGCCTGCACGTCGCGATGGATTATCTCGACGCCATCGGCCGGGACAACATCTGGAAACACGACCAGAACCTGGCGACCTGCGCCTACGAAAAACTGGCCGCGCTGAAAGGCATCCGATTGTTCGGTCCGAAGACCGGCCGAGGCGGGCTGGTGAGTTTTCTGCTCGATGGCGTGCACGCGCACGACGTGGTGACGCTGGCCGACCAGGCGGGCGTGGCGTTGCGCGGCGGACATCATTGCACCCAGCCGCTGATGCACCGGCTCGGCGTGGAATCCACCGCCCGCGCGAGCTTTTATTTCTACAACACGCAGGCCGAAGTGGACCGCTTTGTGGAAGTGATTAAGGAAATCCAAAAATTCTTCGGTCAATAATCAACCGCAATCCTGTCCTCCTCGTCGTCGTCCTCGTCCTCGTAATCGAAAACGCAGAGCCGTGGATTTACTCAGCCGCAAAGAGCGAAAAGAACACAAAAGACATTTCACAGGAGGCAACAGAGCCAACGGAGTTTTTCACGCCAGGGCGCCAGGACCGCAACGGTAGGGCGCGATGTCCGGATTGCGCCGTTCCCTCAACCCTCAACCCCGTAAAGGGGCGTGGCCCCCACGGGGCTTTACGCCCTCAACTCTCAACGGATTTAAACCGCCACCCGTCGCGCCATAGTCCCGCAAGCGGGGACGACGGCGGAAGGCGCCAAGAATGCCAAGGCAGGGCGCGACGTTCCCGTTCAGGCAAGCTTCCCCAAACGTTGCAATTCTTTCAAAAATTCGATATCGGCCTGGTCTTGCGGCCGATTGGCAGCCTGCTTGGCCGCGAGCAGATGTGCGCCCGAAAGGCATTTCACCGGTGTGCCCTGTTCCATTTTGCGGGTGACACCGGCCCGCTCCGCCTCGTCAAACTGCGGCACTCCCGGCATCCCCAGATGAAATTGCACCACGCCCCAACGGGTTTGGTACGTCTGGATGAAATTTTCGCCTGCCGGGCCGAGCGGAACGAGCGGCGCGTCCAGTTCGTTCTCCAGAAGTTCATTCAGCCGGTCGAAATTCCCGCCGTCGCGCGGCGGAATATAAAAGTCCCAATCCATCGAAAACCGCGGCATGCCGGTCAGGCGCATGGCTTGACCACCAATCAGCAGGTAGCGGATCCCGGCGGCATTCAACTGCTGGATCAGCTCATTCATTTCCGGGGGCGGACCGGGCCAATTGCCTGAGCACCGACTCCTTCCAGGCGTTCATCTCTGCGTGTGAGGAAAACCGGCGGCTGCGGAAATTCGGTATCCGCACCGGCGCGGGCGCTGGAGCCACCCGGGGATTCTCGGCCCAGAGCCGGTATTTGGCCTTGTAATTGTCGGTTGTTTTCATGTGCGCCACAGGCACCTCTAGAATACCTGTGATTTCACCCCGATGCAATCATGGCTGCAAACGGAAGAATTGAACTGCCCGGACGCCAGGGCGCAAAGAATCCGGCTAACTGAAAACTGAACTCTTGAAACTTGAAACTCTCCATTCGCCTCCCCTGCCGCGGCGAAGTCTGACGAAGACGGGTGACTCCTGACTTCTTGCTGCCGCCCTTTACCCGGCCGATTTCGATTTCCCCAACTCAAATGCGGCGACGCGCTCGTTGCCGGCGGCCACATCCTCCCGGGTCATGTTGAGGGTCAGGGTCGCGTGGGCCGATTCCGATCCCTGGTAACCTTGCGCGGCGGCGAGACGATACCACTTGTAAGCTTCAATCCTGGATTCGGAGGCGTCGGCCGGCAACTGCGTGAAACTGGCACGATGACAATTGTCGCCCAAATGAAATTGGGCTCCGGCGTCGCCGTGCTGCGCGGCCTTGTCCAGCCACATCCGGGATTGGACGGCATCCCGGGCGACACCCTGTCCATAGGCATACATCATCCCGAGATTGAATTGCGCCAGGAAATGGTTTTGGTCCGCCGCTTTGCGATACCATTCCACCGCCTTCGCGTAATTCTGTGCCGCTCCCGTGCCGCTGGCAAACTTCAACCCCAGATGGAATTGCACCTCCGCATCGTCATGATCGGCCTTGGCCGGCGCTGTTGCGCCGGTGGGTTTTTGCGGGGATGAAAACATTTTTCGAAGCGAAGATTTGTCCATGATTACCAGTATAGACGGTTTTAGGGCCAAACACCAGAAGCATTTCAACATACTTTCGGAGGGCGAAAGACTCCGTCGAGTCGATTTAACTCCTTGTCCCGTCGTAGCCTTGGCGAAGACGGATCAACCTTCAACTCTCAACGGATTTAAACCGCCAAGACGCAGAGACGCGGAGGTTTTTACCACAGATGAACACGGATGGACACGGATAGTCCGGCCGCCAAAAAAGCGCATAAGACGCCCCATTTTCAACCGCAGATTTTCATCTGACTCCTGACTCCTGGCTCCTTGTTATCTCCAGTTCACACCCCTACACGCGCACGCCCGGTCGCGATATTGTGGATTCATTGGGAATCCAGACAAAATTTGGGCATTGGAAATGCAGCAGAAAGGGCAGGTATGGCGCGCAGCCGACGTTGAGAAGATTATTGCATGTGGTTGTTGGCACAACTGGCCGGACTTTTTGTAATTGTTACCCTGTTGATCCCGGACGTTCGCCAGACGGTCTTCTCCATTGGGATTATCGCCGTGGTATTTCTGGGAATGGTCGTTCTCTGCGTCGTGATCTTTGCCCTCGACCGGGCGGCAAGCCAGCAACAGAACCTGAAAGCCATGACGGGGAACGCATTTGTCCCTTCGGTTGGCGCTCCGGCTCAAAAATCGAATGGTGATAAACCGGAAGCGGAAACTTTCCCACAAACGGAAGAATTTAACCGCTGATTCACGCTTATTAGCGCTGATTAGCGAAAATTAGCGGTTTAACGCGTGGCGGCAGCTTTACGCGGCCCAACGTCCGCTGAATCCGCTTACGCAACCGCCAGCACCTTGACCTCACGCTCCAGCCGCTTACCAAGGCGTACCTCTTCGATTTCCAGATCGTAATGCGCTTGCAGGTTCAGCCAGAATTGACCGGACATCTTGAAGTAGCGGCCCAAACGTAATGCCGTGTCCGCCGTGATGGCCCGTTCACCCTTGACGATTTCATTGATGCGGCGCGGCGGTACCCCAATGTCCATCGCCAGCCGGTATTGGCTCAAACCCATCGGCTTGAGAAAGTCCTCATCCAGAATTTCCCCGGGAGTGATGTTTGCCAGCAATTTACTTTTCATGTTCGTTCAATAATAATCAACAATCTCAACTGCATGCGCAGCGGAACCTTCCCAACGAAAGCAGATGCGCCATTGGTCGTTGACACGGATACTGTGCTGCCCGGCGCGCCTGCCCTTCAACCCTTCCAGCCGGTTGCCCGGTGGCACGGCCATTTCCCGCAATTCGGTTGCGGCCTGCAATTGCAGAAGCTTCCGCCGGGCCGTCCTCTGGATGTCCGTCGGCAACCGCCGCGACACCTGCCCGTGAAAAATCTTTTCCGTCTCCGCACACGCAAAGCTTTCAATCATTGCGCACATAACCTTAACGCATGACGTTAATAACGTCAAGCGTCACGAAGGCGGAAAGATCACAAAAGAACGCAAAGAATTTCAACCACAGCTTGCCAGCCGATGGGAACCGATTAACCTCCGGTCATGCCCGAATTGAGCCGTTTCTATGGAATCATCATCCGCATGTTTTATGGCGACCATCCACCGCCGCATTTTCACGCGGTTTATCAAGGCGAAGAAATCAAGGTGAACATCAACACCCTCGAAGTCATTGAGGGTGGCATGAGCCGCGTGCGAAGGCGCTCGTCCTTGAATGGGCGGCATTGCACCGCACCGAACTGCGACAGGCGTGGGATCTGGCCAGTCGCAATCAAGAGCCTTCCAAAATCCCACCGTTGGAGTAGTATAAGGACATGAATCGGATTGTTTCCGCCGAACCACTATCGGGCTGCCGGTTGAAAGTCACTTTCAACGACGGATTGAGCGGTATTTTTGCCGTCGAACCCCAACGACGCGGCGGTGTGTTCCTGAAATTGCTGGACGCAAAAACCTTCAACGCCGTCACCGTCAATCCCGACTTTGGCTGCGTGGAATGGCCGGGTGGCGTTGACCTTTGCCCCGACGTGATGCATCAGGCGATGACCGGTTCTGAATCGGAAACGGAACGTCCCTTGACTGCGGCTTTGCGTGAAGAGGCCAGGCCGGTAAACAAGCCTTCCCATAAACGGAAGAATTAAACCGCTGATTCACGCTCACCTGTCCTCCGTATGGAAGTAAAATTTAATTACACGGAAGAAGATCTTTTTCATGCCCGCCTTGCCGGGCTGGGCGAGAGCCCGGCGGTCAAAGTCCGACGGTTTGTTTTTATCCTGATGCCGCTGCTGGTCATGCTGGTCCTGGCGATCTTCCTCCACCATCTTTTCCAGGTTCAGGGAGCGAACACTTATCTTATCCCGGGCGTTTTGCTCGGGTTTGCCCTGCTGTATATTGTCATCGTCATCAGCAACCGGCGACGTTGGGCAAGGATAGAGATTGAGGACAAGCTGAAGACCGATTCCAGCATGCTGGGGGATTACACCATCGATATTCAGGATCCCGGTTTGTCGGTGGCTCATAATGGGGAAATGTTTTGGCCGTGGGAAAGCATTCAGAGCATCCTGGCCAATGGGGATTACTGTCATATCCAAACTCTGGATGGCAAAGAGGTGGTCGTCGTCGCCGACAAGATTGGGGGTGACACCGCCTTCCGGGTTTTTGTCAAACTGAGCGTCACGTTGCATTATTTTCAGCCGCGCCTCGAGAAGCCCCGCCCCAAACACAAGGTGAACTTGAACCCATGGAGCATTCTGTGGAAGCCGCATAAAATCAAAACAGAAGACGGCATTCAGTTGAAGATGGCGGAGACGAAGGAACCAACCGCCCGGCGTGTTCGCAAGGCTGAAAACAAGTCCACTTGAGCCGTCCCGGAATTTTTCAACGCAGAGACGCAGAGACGCGGAGGTTCTCCAACCACGAATTCACACGAATTCACACGAATTGAAAGCCCGGGGTAACATCCCGGGAAAAGTCCGCCCAAATAATTCCCAAGCCCCGCCGGTCGCGGGGAAGTGGAACGAAGACGGAAGGGGCGACAGAAAATTCAGCCGCAACCGCCGTCGCGCCGAAGTGGCGCTTTGGCGCGTCACGAAGGCGGAAAGAACGCGGAGAACATAAGGAAAGTTTTTACGCGAATTTCACGAATTTGCGCCAATTAGCGTTAATTCGCGTCAGCTTTCGGTTAACTCCGTTCCCGGCCGCGTGAGGTGGAGAACCTTTTACGCGGGCTTCTATTAAAAAATCCGTGTCCATCCGTGTCCATCCGTGGTTAAAATTGCCTCTGTGAATCGGGATCGGCTGACCAAAGCGCGACGAAGCTGGAACATGTCGCGCATTCGCGGCAAAGACACCGCGCCGGAACGAATCGTGCGTTCGCTGTTGCACTGACTGGGCTTCTCAATTTAGAGCTTTCAGCTAAAGTCACAGCTATGCGGCAGTACTACAAAGGCCGATTGCGCGACACGCCTCAGGCTCCAATTTGGCAAAAACCCGAGCGAAGCCGCCGCCGTATCGTGCACGCAGTTTGCCAACAGCTCGTTCGGGAAATCAATTCTTCTTGCCTTGCTTGGCCAAACATTTTTCGGCATGGCGTCTTAGGAATTCCGTGTCGGGCGAGAATTTCTTTGGTAGCGACAGGCATGCGCCTTCAAAGCTTGTCAACCAACGGATTGTTTCATTTGAGGCATCAGGACTTTTTTTGAGTCGTGGTGAAAAACGGATGACAAAGCCTTCTTCAATCCACATCAAATGCCGGTCGAACGCCCGGTCGTGGAGCGCGTTCAGACAAAGGCCGTTTTTCGGGTTTAAACGGTTCTTCTCGTCCTCGGCCCAGGGGATGATGTGGCTGGCCGTGAGCAGCGGTTGGATGGTCAAGCCGGTAACACAACAGCGGAAATTGTAAGCGGAGAGGATGCGGCTGCGGAAAAAACTCTGGTTCACGCGCACGCGTACGGTGGCCTCACGCTCAAGCCCGGCGGCGGGCAGGTCATCGGTCTCCACGTCCGCCACTTTCTCAATGGGCTGGCCAAGGTGGTCAGCCAGCAACCGTTCGCTTTTAAAAGCCAGTGCTTCCGGGTGGTCGGCAAACTCGTGCCAAATCTCCTCCTCGCCTTTCGCGCCGTGCCGCATCCCACGGATGCCGCGCGCCTGCAATGCCGGATCAAGCCGGGCGAAATTGGAAAGTTTCAAGGAGACTGCACCAACGCTGCGACCAAGCAGTCGTGCCAGTTGAATCACACGCGGGTTGTGCATGTGAATCGACCCGAATGGAATTTTACAATAGAGATTGAAAGCGAGGATGTGTTCCTCGCGTGTCCAATCTTTATTGTGCTGAGCCATATTATTTTTTGCCCAGAGCGGCCAGCCGCTGAAATTTTCGTTCTTCCAATTCCTTTTCCTCGCGGTTCAGTTCCGCCATCCATTCGGCAAACGGTTTGTCACCGGGCGTTTTGAACTTGCCGCGGAGTGAATGGATATATTTCCGCATTTCTGTCGGCGACATTTTCTTCCGGCGAGGCATGACGGGATTTTGCACCCGCTGGCAAGCGGCGGCCAGCATTTTTAGGAGATGCCAGTTGGCAAGCCCGGCGTCTGTGGACTATCGGCTACAAACTGAGCGAAGCGAAGATTGAAGATGGAGGATTGAAGATGGCAGGTGGCCGCGCAGCAGCACGGCCCTACCTTTGTTTCCTCCGTTTCCTTCTGTGGAAAACCCGGCAATCGGTGGATAAAACCTTGGCGTCCTTGGCGTCTTCCGCCTTCGTCGAGACTTCGGCGCGACCAGTGGCGGATAAAAATGGGCGGCGCGGTACGGAGACCGCGCCCTACCTTTCCGTGTTTTTGGTGTGTTTCGTGGTTAAAAATCGGATGCTGCGGCCCTTCATCGCCAATTTGCATAAATGGCTTTGCCGGCTTATGGTTAAACCCATGAAATGGAGGAGGTTTGGTATTTTATCGGCAGGCATGTGGCTCCTGTTTTGCGGAACTGGATTGGCCATGCCGTCCATGTCTCTGGGCACAACCTCCGGCGCACCCGGCGCCACCGACTCTGTTCCCGTCATTGTAACCATCGACACCAACGTGGTGTCATTCCAATTCGATCTGTTGTATGCCACCAATTATCTCACGCCCGGCACACCCGTCGGCGGCGGTGCCTTGGCAGACCAGCAACTGTTCAGCGCCGTGGTGACGCCGGGAGTGTTCCGCGTGCTGGGATTTTCCTTTTCGAACTCGCCGATAACCAACGGGGTGCTGGCCTGCGTGCCTTTTGCCATTGCCGGCAACGCGCCTGACCACGATGAAATGTTGGTGTTAAGCAATATGCTGCTGGTGAACGCGCAGGCGACCAACGTGCCCGTCACCGTCAATTCCAACGCCATCCTGAGCGTCACCGTGCCACCGTATTTCAGCGCCATTGTTCCGACCAATGCCGGTGCCATGCACCTGGAACTGACCGGCACCACCGGCCGGGTTTATGTCGTCCAGAGCGCCACGAACCTCGTGTCACCGCAATGGATTCCTTTGACCACGAACACGGACGTCACCGGGGTCCTGCGTTTTGACGATGATTCCGCCAGCAATTTTCCGCACCAATTTTACCGCGCTCGATTCGTGCGGTGAATCTCCAGGGAAGAGACAGGACCCGGAATTCAGCCGCGTAAAGTGTCACCACGCGGCAAGCTGCGGACTGTCGGCTACAAGCTGAAAAGAAGGTTGAGCGTTGATCCGTCTTCGTCCCGCATCGCGGGACTACGCCGGACAAGGAGTTGACCAGTCTTCGCTGCGCTTCCGGCTTCGCACTGCTTCGCCGAGACAAGTCGCCCCGGCAAGGGGTTGAGGGATGAGAGACGAGAGCAAGTGGAAGGTGGAGAATTGAGGATGGCGGGAAAACAGAGTTAACCACTTATCTCAGCTCACCTGTCCTCCGAAGCCGGGCGAAGGATGGATCAGCGCTCATTAGCGAAAATCAGCGGTTCATTTCTTTGCGTCCCTGGCGCCTTCCGCATTGTTTGCTCCCGTCTTCACCGGGATACGACGCGGCAAGCCGGCGTGAACATCAACGGAAATAATTTTCGGCTGTTGACTTCGTGCGGAATCAGATTATCTGTTTCTTTATGGAAAAAATACTACTAGCCATTGCAACCACTGTTCTGTTGTCCCCCGTCCTCTCCCCTGCCCAAGCGACCCGTACCTGGGTCTCCGGCGTCGGCGATGACGCCAATCCCGGCAGCCGCACCGCGCCCTGCAAAACGTTTGCCGGCGCGATTTCCAAAACCGCCGCCAATGGCGTCATCGACGTGCTTGACCCCGGCGGCTTTGGCGCGGTCACCATCACCAAGGGCATCACCATCGAGGGCGACGCGGCCGAGGGCGGCGTCCTGGTTTCCGGCACCCACGGAATCGTGATTGCCGCGGGCCCCAGCGATGTCGTCATCCTGCGCAACCTGACTTTTGAAGGATTGGAGAGCGGACTTTCGGGCATCAGCATTCAATCGGCCGGCGCGGTGCATATTGAAAATTGCCGGATCAACGGGTTTATCACCAGCGGGATCGACCTCATCAACAACGTCTCCAACGCGCAGCTCTACGTCAAGGACACCACGATCCATAACTGCACCCCGGCGGGCATCAATCTCGAGCCGTCCGCTCCCTCGACCGTCCTGCTCGAAAGGGTGAATGTCACCGATTCCGCCAACGGCATCGCCGCCGCCGCGAACACCAGGTCGGTGGTGGTGGACACCACGGCATCCGGCAATGCCGGCGCGGGATTTTTGGTGGGGACAAACGCCCAGATGACCATTAATCGCGGAACCACGGTTGACAACGACATCGGGGTCCAGGCCTCGGGCCGGGTGGTGATTTTTGATTCAACCATCGCGCATAATGTCACCAGCGGGTTCAAGGTCATCAAACCCGGGAAAATCAGTTCCCGTGGCAACCTGATTTTCGACAACTGACCGGACGACCGGGCCGATGCGGCCTGCCGGTTGGAAAAAAAATCACGCTGCGCGCGTCTTTCCGCCGTCGTTCTGTTCTGCCGGGCGGCGGCGGAAATGATTCATCTCCTTCGTGTGATTTGTGACCACGATTCGCGCAAGCGAACAGCGTAATTTGGGGTATCCATCTCGTGGCGGGTTTGGGAAGCCAATTTCGTGGTCAAAAACGAATGATAAATAGTTGTAGACAAACCCACTATTAGTTGGTAAGATTCCCATGATTAAACCACCTTTTGATGAGAAGCGGCCATGAATTGATTGTCGCTACCCGGCGTTATATGAGGGATTCCACCGCGAAAAGCTGGTGGTGCATCCTTTCCACCGCGTGCCTGCTCCTGCTCGCGCTGGCCGGCACGCATTGGAACATTCATCCGGCCGGGAAAGGGGTCTGCAGCGTTTTGAGCGGCTTGTTGATTTTGCGACTGTTCGTGATTTTTCACGATCAACAGCACCACGCCATCCTGCCGCGATCGCGGCTCGCGGAAATCCTGATGCGGGTGGTGGGCATCCTGGCTTTGAGCCCGAGCACCATCTGGCGCAGCTCCCATAATCATCATCACAATCATAATTCCCAACTGCGCGGCTCCCACATCGGGTCCTTCCCCATCATGACCCGGGACCAGTTCCTGAAGTCGCCGTTCCCGACGCGCCTCAAGTATCTTTTCATGAGGCATCCGTTGACAATGCTCGGCGGGTACTTCATCGTGTTTTTATACGGGATGTGCATCAATCCCTTCCTCAATGATCCCAAAAAATATTACGACTGCCTGATCGCGCTGTTGGTCCACGTCGCCATCGGCGTCTGGTTGACGCTGGCGTGGGGATGGCAGGGGCTGTTGCTGACGCAGACCATCCCGCACCTGATTGCCAGCGCCATCGGGTCGTACCTCTTCTACGCGCAGCACAATTTCCCCGGCGTCTCGTTCAACGACAAGGCCGGGTGGACCTATGAAAAAGCGGCCATGGAATCGTCGAGCTTCATGAAGACCAATCCGATCATGGCCTGGTTCACGGCCAACATCGGTTATCATCACATTCATCATCTGAACTCGCGCATTCCGTTCTACCGGCTGCCAGAAGCCTTGCGCGCGATGCCTGAACTGCAAACCGTGAAGACAACATCGCTCCACCCCGTGGAGATATTCCGTTGCCTGCGGCTGAAGGTTTGGGACGTCGAAGCACAACGCATGATCAGTCTTCGCCAGATGGTCCGGGCCAACGCGCTGGCCCATGCCGGAATGAGCGTGGAGGGTTGATCCTCTGGTGCGCAAGCGCTTCCAACTTCGTCCCGCGTTGCGGAACTTCGATGGACGAGATGGAGGACAGGGAAGGCTCCCGCCGTCGCTACGCTATGGCGCGGCAAGGAATGAGAATGAAGAAATTTGCGCTAATCGGCGGAATCTTCCGCCTTCGTCGGCTCCCGTCTTCACTCCGTTTCGACGCGGCAAGTCGGCGAGACAAGTGGCGGTTTAAATCCGTTGAGAGTTGAGGGTTGAAAGTTGAGGGTTAAACCGGCTCGCCGGAAGTCTTCCACCCTCCGGAGCAAGACTACTGCGGAGGACGGACGCCCCACCTTTGCGGTCCTGGCGCCTTGGCGGTTAATTGCCCACCCGGATGCGGCTCCAGCCGTGAGTCATGGCCTTTCTGTTCCCGGCGCGCGGTGACGGCGGCTTTGACTCCACGCGTTTGGCGGCCACCCATTGTTCCACCGAAGGTTTGCCGTCGGCACCGCGGCCGGACACGCCCCGGAAGGCATCAATCTGTTTGTAAACCTCGGCGCGGGTGAGCTTTTTAGGAGTGGTCATGTGCCAGATTGCCGCAATCCGGCTCCAATAGCGAGCAGCAAATTGAAAGGCTAAAGGCTAAAGGCTAAAGGCCGAAGGAGTAGAATCCAGAATCCAGTATTCGGAAGAAAATCGGCATCAATCTGCGCTATCTGCGGTTAATGATTGGTTGAGTGTTGAAAGTTGAGGGTTGAGAGTTCAGGGAACGGAAGGAGCAGTAGCGTTGAAGAAAGTGCGAAAAGCGGAACAAAGAATGCTGGTGTAGGGTGTGGAGAAGGGAAAATGCATGCCGCCGCCAGCCACCGGCACGATTGAACCGGAATCCCACCGCACGACGGCGTTGATTGTGGAAGGCGGAGCCATGCGCGGAGCGTGGGCAGCGGGAGTGCTGGCCTTCCTGTATGAACAGGGCCGGCGGCAATACGACCTCGTCTATGCGGCCTCATCCGGCGCCTGTTCGGCGGCTTATTTTGTCGCCGGCATGTATGAGCCGAGCCTGCGCATCTGGCGCGAACATACCTGCCGGGTGGTGCGCAAAGCCAATCTGCTCCGCCGCAAACCCATCATCGATCTGGCGTATCTGGTGGACTACCTCTTCCGGCAATATGTTCCGCTCCCCGTCGAGGCCTTGCAAAAGGCGCCCACGCGCTTTTTCATCGTGCTGACGGATTGTCATACCGGCGAACCGGTTTATTTCCGCGTGTGCGACGACCGCGTTTTTGCCGCCCTGCGCGCCACGTCCACCATGCCGCTGGCGACGCGCGGGTTTGATTACGTGGACGGCCGGCCTTATGCCGACGGCGGGGTGTCGGACCCCATTCCCGTTCGACGCGCGTTGCAGGACGGGGCGACCGACATCACCGTGGTGCTCACGCACAATTATCGGTTCCGGCTCAAACCGATGCCGCGCTGGCTGGGGTGGCTGGCCTATCCGTCATTTCCCCAGGTGGCCCGGGTCTGGACGACCGGGCAATGTGAGAAATACAACGCCGCCCTCGATCTCCTGAAACAGCCGCCGACCGGCGTCCGGCTCAGGGTGTTTCGCCCGATGCGGCCGTTGCCGGTCGGCCCTCTCACCATCACACAAAAACGGATTGAGGACGCCATGACCATGGGACACGACGAGGCGCTGGAACAGGCGGGTCTGGAACTGTCGTGACGGGGGACATGAGGTGAAGGCTGAAGGTAAAGCACTCAGAATCCATCCCCCTTCGCCAAGGCGGCGCGGCAACGCCGCCCTACCAGTAATAAGGCTACAGTTCAATTTAAAATGCTCTAGCGGTTCAACCCTTTGCGTTCCTGGCGCCTTCCGCCGTCGTCCCGCTTGCGGGACTATGGCGCGACGAAGGATCTATTCGTGGTCGCGGAACAGCGGCACTATCTTCAATCCTCCATTCTGTTACTGCACCAGTGTCCAGGTGTCGTCCGGGTCGTAAGTGGTCATGGCCGCGGCGATTTTAACGGTCCTGGGCCCCAGGTTCTTTTGATAGACCTTGCCCTGTTGGTTGACGATGAACGTCATCACGCCGGTGTTGCCCCATTCCGCCGGCCAGGCGACCAGCGCGAAGCCGGCAATCATCCGGCCATTGATGATGTAATTGTATTTGCCGCCCGGCGCGTGTTTGCCTTGCCGCGTCAGGATTTTGAAATAGTAACCATGGTAAGGCGCCGTCTGCTCGTTCATCATTTTAGCGCTGCGATGATAGCCTTCCACGCGGGCCTGGGCGACCAGCGGCCCCAAGGGACTCAATGCCTCGTCCGGTTTGGCCGGCCAGAAAAGGCCGTCGTGGGTGCCGGGCGTGCTGCGAAGGTATTGCGCGTAAGCCAGCACGCCGTCGCCCAGGCGATCCTCACTGGCGTATTCGCGCTGGGCCTCCACATAGGCGCGGCAGACATCAATCGCGCCCAGTTCGTCCATGCCGATGCGGCGCCGGAGAATCTCCGCTTTGCCCGCCGCCGTGTCGAAAAACCATTGCCCGCCCTGCTCGACCAGCGGAATCGGAAACGGCCAGTCGTCGGCGCCCAGTTCCAAAGTCACGGTGGAATCGGAATTGGTGATCACCTGCGTCTTTTCGGTGAGACGCTGCACAAAGACTTTGTATTCGTTCGTCGCCTGGACGGCATCGGGCGAAACCAGGTCATGTGCCTCCGGGCCGAAGATGGCGCGCAAGGCATTGGTATCGTGACTCGTCGCCGCCGTGACCAGAGCCGCCACGGCCGCCTCCGGTGAACTGAAGGTCTTTTCATCGGCGGCCAACAAGCGGCCGGGCGCGACCAGCAGGAGCCAGGCCAGAACCGGGAGACAGATTCCCGACCGGGTCCATCGCGAAAGGGAGTTTGTTTTCATCGGTATAAATAGGTTCGTGATGCCATTCAATGCCTGGGCGGCGAACCACCGCCGCGGCTGCCGCCGCCGCCGCCGCCAGAGGACGGAGTCGGATGTGAAACCGGTGCCGAGTGCGCGGGCGGCGCCGAGTGAGCAGCGGGCGGCGCCGAGGAGGTGACCGGCGGGACGCTTTGCCGGCCACGGTCGCTATAGGCTTTCGTCTGTTGCGAACTTTGGATGCCGATAAACGCGCCGGTCGAGGTGGGGGTTTTGATTTGGTAATGTTGAACCGGCGCCGGCCGGTTCGGGACTGCCGCCTCCCGGGGCGTGGCTGTGGGCCGGGGGGTGTTGACATGAGGGGCGGTGATGGTGACGTTTTGCGGTGGAGCTGAACGTGTTTCCGGCGGGTGTGCAGCCGGCATTGTCGGATGCCCTTCCGGCCGGTGTACCGTCGGCGTTACCGGATGCGCGACCGGCTGATGGTTCCAACCCCGGTCGCCGCGGTTGGCCGCGCCGGTGTCGCGATAACCCGGATGATCTTCCCGGCGCCATACCGTCGTTTGGCGGCCAATGTCGGCATCGCGCCGGTCCGGACGCTCATGCCACCAGTCGGGCGGTCGCGGATGGTCGCGGCTCCACTCGATCAAATGGTGATGATGCCAGTCAAAATCGCAACTCAACCAGAGGCCGATGGGAAAACCGATGCTGAAGGAGAGGCCGAATCCTCCCTGGTAGTAAACCTCGTCCGGCTGATAGACCGGCACATAAATTACCTGCGGCTCGGCGGGCAGGATTTCGATGGAACCGCCGTCATTAATCACCTGTTGTTGCGGCGTGGACTGCAGGTTGCCCAGATTGTAGGCCGACTGGCGCAACCGTTGGATGGAATCCATCACATCCGGTTGCTGGTTGAGAAAGGCCTGTCCCAGTTCGGATGTCCATTCCAGATTTTGATCCATCCATTGTAAAATGTTCGGGTAGCGGGCCAGCGCCTGGACGCTGACATCCCACGGCTGTTGGTCAATCGCATTGGGATCACCGCCGTCGCTGACGTAGCGGTTTGCCATCACAATCTCGGTGGGAAAAGTAGAGGCCGGCAGGATTTGGGCGATCAACGGATCGGGATAAAGGGCAATCGGCCCCAGCAACTGGTCCAGTTGCTGGCCGGAAAGCGGCTGGTAGGCGGGCATAGGCGGCGGAACCGCCAGTTGCGCGCGCGCCGGCAGGGATGCCCCCGCGAGCGCAAACAGCAAGATAGCGACCTTGAAAATTATCTTCATAGGCGTCTGGCAAATTGTGCCTTTCACCATTAACAGACGCAAGTATCGCTTGAAAGATTTCAAATAAATAAAATGAAGGTTAAAGATCATTGGTTTTTACGCCGTGGCCAGGCTGGCCCCGGTTTGCATGGCCATGCGTCGGGCGCAATTGCGGACGAAAGGCTTCAGCCAATTCTGCCCAGCAGGCGTAACAGGCCGTCGAGGATCGTGATCGGATGCGGCGGACAGCCGGGGATGTAAAGATTCACCGGCAACGTGCCGTCGGCGCCGTTGAAAACTTCGGCGTGGTTGATGAACGGCCCGCCGGCAATCGCGCACGCGCCCACGGCAATGACGAATTTCGGCGGCGGCACGGCTGCGTAAGTCTTTTTGAGCGCCAGTTGCATGTTCCGCGTCACCGGGCCGGTGATGAGCAAGCCGTCCGCATGACGCGGCGACGCGACGAATTGAATGCCAAACCGGCCCAGATCGAAGACCACAGTGGTCAGCACGTTCACGTCCGCTTCGCAGGCGTTGCAGCCGCCAGCGCTCACCTGACGCAATTTCAACGAGCGGCCGAAAATGCGCCGGGATTTTTCGTCGAGGGCTTTGGCCAGTTCATATTCCTTGCCGGCAACGACCAGCGCGTCGCGCCGCGACGTGGCGAGGCGATGTTCCGGCGTGAATTGGATCGCGCCTGCGGGACAGGCCCGCGTGCATTCGGGGCAGAACAAACAGCGGCCGAGGTCGAGCTTCACCTGCTTGCCTTCGACGACGATGGCGTCGGTCGGACAAACCTCCGCGCAAAGGCGGCAGCCGTCGGGGCATTTCGCGGCATCAATCACCGGCCGGCCGCGCAGGCGGTCGGGCAGCGCCGGCGGCGCATCCGGAAAGCCGATCGTCCGGTGGCCTTGTTGCAATCGCGTGAGTAAAACTTTCAGCATCGTGTCACCTCACAAATCGTGTCCGCAATAGGACAGGTTGAAACTCTTGTTGCAAAGGGGGAAATCTGAAATCTGCTGGTCGCGCAGGGCCAGCGCCAGGCCCATCCAGTTGTGAAACGACGGGTCAACGACTTTGTAATGCGCGAACTTGCCGTTGCCGTCCGTCAACGCCACGTGGCAGATTTCGCCGCGCCAGCCTTCGGAGAGCGACACGACGGCGGCCTCCGGCGCGAGCGGGCCGACCTCGGTCTGCACCGGGCCGGCGGGCAAGGTCTTGAGCAGTTCACCGATGAATTCGATGGAGCGTTGAATTTCCTGCCAGCGGACAAAGGCGCGCGCAAAAACGTTGCCGGTGTGATAGGTGGAAACGTGAATCTGCGCGAACCGGTAAAGGCCGAACGGAAATTGCTGGCGCACGTCGCGTTCGATGCCGCAGGCGCGGGCCGCCACGCCCACCAGACCGAGTTCGAGCGCGGTCTCGCGCGAAACCGGCCCGGCATTTTCAAAACGCGAGCGCACCGACGTGCTGTTCCACAGCAGATTCACCGCGCTGGTCACGTCTTTGAGCGCCTGGTCAAGTTGCTCCTGCAACCGTTTGAGCCGCGCTTCGTCGGCGTCGAAACCCACGCCGCCGGGGCGCACGAGACCGCGGCCAAACCGGTTGCCGCAGAGCAGCGCGGTCATGTTCAGAAAATCGCCGCGGATGCGGCCGCAATAGCTGGCCGTCGGCAGATAACCCACGTCGCCGGCCAGCGCGCCGAGGTCGCCGGTGTGATTGGCCAATCGTTCCAGTTCCAGCGCGATAGCGCGCAGCATCTGCGCGCGCGCCGGCACCTGACAGCCGGTCAGACCTTCGATCACGCGGCAGTAAGTCGTGGCATGGCCGATGGTTGTGTCGCCGGCGAGCGTTTCCATCAACGGCAACGTCCGTTTGTTCGGGCCGCCGATGAGGGCCGGTTCCACGCCGCGGTATTGGTAGCCGAGGGAAATTTCCAGGTGCTGCACGAGTTCGCCGTGACATTGAAACCGGAAATGGC
The DNA here is from genome assembly GCA_963789055.1 of uncultured Verrucomicrobiae bacterium. Lineage (GTDB taxonomy): Bacteria > Verrucomicrobiota > Verrucomicrobiia > Limisphaerales > UBA11358 > UBA11358. The sequence goes on from CAWBJE010000001.1 coordinate 747,366, forward strand.
CCGGTTCGATGATGCCCGCGTGGACCGGGCCCACGGCGACTTCATGGATTTCCTCGCCTTGAACCTGGAAGAAATCGGTGACGGACGGTTCGATTTTCACGTCCGCTTTTCTGCCCCACGCGTCCTTGCCGGCGCGATAAGAGCGATGGAAGCGGATGGGTTTGAGCCACGGATGGCCTTCCGGTTTCACGCCCCATTGCTCGGCGATTTCGCGCTCGAACCAGTGCGCCTGCGGACAGGCCGGCGTCAGGGATTTGAAACTGTCGCCGACCCCGGTGGACCAGAGCGCGAGCTGGCCTTCGGCTTCGTTCGCCATGACGGCGAACAAACGGACTTTGTCCGCGCCGACCGGCTGGCCAAAAAACGCGGCGAGGCGCGCGCCGTTTTCGTAATCCTGCAGGATGCGCTCGCGGAAATCGTCCAGGCTGAGCGCGGGGATTTTTCCCAGGGCAACGTCTTCGCCGTTGCGGATATGACAGGGTTGCGGCGCGTTCATCATGAGCCTCCCAGGGTCCGGGAAATTTCGTGCAGCACGGCGGTCAGGTTTGGCGGCACATAGAAACCGAGCAGCAACACCAACGCGCCCAGTACCGCCGGCGGCCCGATTTCCCAGAACCGGTCGCCGCGGCTGGTCGTGGCCGGTGCTTTGAGCGAGCGACCCTGCGCCATGCCGAGAAAGGCCGTTGCCATGCCGACAAATATCACGCCGAGCAGAAAGAGGTACGCCACGCCGATCCACGCGTGATGTTGATCGATGGCGGCTTTCAAAATGGTGAATTCGCTCAGGAACGTGCCGAACGGCGGCGTGCCGGTGATGGCGAAGAAACCGGCCAGCCACAACAATCCCGTCACCGGCACCACGCGCAGCACGCCCTGCACGTGCGAGATGGTTTTGGTCTGGTAGAGCGCGAGGATGTTGCCCGCGACGAGGAAGAGCATGGCTTTGGTGAGCGAGTGGTTGACGGCATGAAACATCGCGCCGAACGATCCGATTCCGCCGAGGCCGACGCCCAGCGCCAGGATGCCCATGTGCTCGACACTCGAATAAGCCAGCAGCCGCTTGTAGTCGGCCTGGCCGATGATGTAAACGGCAGCGATGCCCATCGAAATCAATCCCAGCAGGACGAGCATGTCCTGTCCGAATTCCGCCAGGCCCGCCGCGACGCAAACCTGTTGCACGCGCAGGATGCCGAGGAAAGCGCAGTTCAGCAACGCGCCGGACAACAGCGCCGAAATGACCGACGGCGATTCGCTGTGCGCGTCGGGCAACCACGTGTGCAACGGTGCCAGACCCATTTTCGTGCCGTAACCGACCAGGAAGAGAATGAAGGCCGCCTTCAGCCAATGTCCTTGAATTTCGCCGGTGTGCGCAATCAATCCGCCCACGGTCAGCGTCGGCGTTTCATGGCCCGGTTGTGTGACGGAGACGCCGAGGAAAAAGTTGCCGAGCAACGCCAGGGCGATGCCGACGGAACAGATCAGGAGGTATTTCCACGTGGCTTCCAGCGAGCGGTGGTGCCGATGGAAATAAATCAGGGGCGCGCTCGCCAGCGTGGTGGCTTCAATCGCAATCCACAGCAGGCCGAAGTGCTGGCTCACCGCCACAAAAGTCATCGCCGCCAGAAACATCAGCAGGCAGCCGACGAACACGGCTTCCGGCGCGTTGCCAAACAGGAAGCCCTCCTCGTCGTCGGTGACCTGATGTCCCACCTCGCTGTGAAGATAACCGACGGCATAAATTGCGGCCGCCAGAAAAAGCGCGCTGGTCACGCTCAGGAACAGCAACGCCGCCGCGTCCACCGCCAGCCAGCCGGCGAACATGGGTTCGGGCCGTTGCCACCAGCAGAAACCGGTCAGGACCGAGTGACATCCCGCCGCGGCGACCAGCAGTCCGCGGCGCACGCCGACGGATCGCGAAAAGAACGCGAACAGACCGGCCAGCGCGGGGATGAGGATCAAGGCGAGGATCATGTCAGTCTTTCAACGTGGACAACCGATCGGTTTCGATGGTGTCGAACTCGCGGTTGATATGGAAAATGATGATGCCCATGACGAACACGGCCACGAACACGTCCAGCAATACGCCGGCTTCAACGAAAAACCCCGTTCCTACCAGCGCGCCGACGCCGAAGGTGAACACGCCGTTTTCCAACACGACGAAGCCGAGCACCTGGTTCACCGCGCGTTTGCGGCTGATAATCAGGAACAGGCCGGCCATGATCGAGAAAAACGCCGTCGGCACGAGCACGTTGGATTCGATGACGGTGGGCAGCGGCAATTTGGTGCTCAGCCAGAACGACGCTGCCAGCGCCAGCACGCCGAACAACAGCGAGGCGACGTAACCGACGTAGGGTTCGACTTCGCGGCTGACTTCCGCTTCGCGCAACGCCCGGAACAGCAGCCAGGGGAACACGACGCCTTTCAACGCCATGCTGCCAATCGCCAAAGCAACGATACGAACCGTCAATGCGTCGAGATGCGCCAGAATCGTCAGCAAACCCAGCAACACGCCTTGCGTCGCGACGACGCGGACGCTCGACCCCAGCCGGCTGGACGCCAGCAGCTTCAAATTGGTCAGGACGACGAGGATGAGGATGAGGTCGGCGTGCATGGTTCAAATGAGAATTAAAATGAAAGCGACCACGGCCAGGGCGCCGGCGCCGACGAGCAATTGCGGCACCACGAGCAAGCGCAACCGCGCCATGATGGATTCGACGATGCCCACCACGACCGCGATCAAAAACATCATGCCGAGGGCCAAAGCCAGGTTCAGCCAGGGTTCGCCGCTTAAAATTGCCGGGAGGGTTCCAACCGCCAGCGCCGCGAGCACCCAGAGTTTCAGGACCGAGCCGTAAAGGATGGCGGCAAAGTCCGGCCCGCTGTGATCGAGCACCATGACTTCGTGAATCATCGTCAATTCGAGGTGCGTATTCGGGTCGTCCACGGGAATCCGGGAGTTCTCCGCGAGGAGGACGATGACCAGGGCGACAAACAGCAAAGCCACGGCGGGAGCCTGGGTGAACCAGGGACCGGCGGAGACCGAGGTGAAAATTCCCGTCAACGATAGGCTCCCGGTCGCGCGGGCCAGCGCCGCGAACGCGACAAGCAAGGCGGGTTCGGTCAACGCGGCAAAATGCACTTCGCGGCTGGCGCCCATGCCTTCAAAACTGGAGCCGGTGTCCATTGCGGCGATGACGGTGCAGAAGCGGGCCAGGCCGAGCAGCCCGGCGAAAAGAATCAAATCGCCGCGAAACGAAACGAACGCCGGAAAGCCGCCCAGCGGCACCAGGGTCAAGGCAAGCCCGACAGCCGCCAGACCGACCACTGGTCCGGCACGGAACAACCACGACGTGGTGCGGCTGTAAACCGCGCCTTTGTGGAGCAATTTCCAGAGGTCGTAATAAGTTTGCAGCAGCGGCTGGCCGCGGCGTCCGGCGAACATGGCTTTCACCCGGTTCACCACGCCGAGCATGAGTGGCGCAAACACGAGCGCCAGCAACGTTGGGATGAGGGCCATGCCGTTCATGTCAGTGCAGTTTCCACACGATGAGCGCCAGCAGCGTGATGGCGATGTAGAGGATGTAAAGCTGGACCTTGCCGTGCTGCAGCCAGCGCAACCGGGCCAGTCCCCAGCTCAGTTTGAGGAAAGCGGGACGATAGACCTGGGCATGGGACAAATCGGAAGTTTCAGTCGCGAATGACGCCTTTTGCGGAAACAGGCCGTCCGGTTGAACCGCTTTGACGTGGGTCTGCAACACCGGGTGAAAAAGTCTGGTAAACGGCTGGGCGTAGGATGAAGCGGTGTACTGCATCCGGGCCGCGGGCCGGGCATAACCGCAGTCCCAGGTGCCGGCCGTCGAGACCCGGCGACCGGCCAGCAACAAATGCCGGAGCAACGCCACCGCAACAATCACGGAGACCAACGCCAACGATGTCAGCGCCACGATGACCAGGAGCCGGGTTGCATCCGTAAGCGGCGCCTCGAACATCGGTTGAGGCCAGCCGGACAATTTTTCCAATACCGGACCCAGGCAACGCAAAATCACCGGCGCGGCCAGAGTGACGCCGAAACAGGCTCCCGCCAGCAACACCATCGGCCACCGCATCGCCCAGCCGGATTCGTGGGCGTGGGTTGCGTGCTCGCTGCGCGGCTCGCCCAAAAACACGATGCCAAACGCTTTGGTAAAACACGCCGCGGCCAGACCGCCGATCAGCGCCAGGCCGATAATCACCGCGAGTCCGGCAACCGCAGCCGATTTCGCCGTTGTGGTCACGCCCAGGAATGCGCTCGTGAAAATCAACAATTCACTGACAAATCCGTTCAGCGGCGGCAGCCCGCAAATCGCCACGGCGCCCACCAGAAACGTAACGCCCGTCCACGGCATCTTTTTGAGCAGCCCGCCCAATTCGTCAATTTCGCGTGTGCCAGAACCGTGCAACACGCTGCCGGCTCCCAGAAAGAGCAGCCCTTTGAACAGGGCATGATTGACGACGTGCAACAGCCCGCCGCCAAAACCCAGAACGACCAGCGCCGGGGCCTGGAGACTGATCCCCAGCAGTCCCACACCCATTCCCAGGGCGATGATGCCGATGTTCTCGACGCTGTGATACGCCAGCAGGCGTTTCAAATCATGTTGCGCCAGCGCAAACAACACACCGAGAATGCCGGAGCTCAATCCGACGCCGATCAACACCCAACCCCACCACGCCGGCGGCGGCCCCAGAAAAGTCAGCGCGCGCAGTATTCCATAAATGCCCGTTTTAATCATCACGCCGGACATCAGCGCCGATACGTGGCTGGGCGCGGCCGGATGCGCTTCCGGCAACCAGACGTGCAGCGGCATGAAACCGGCTTTGACGCCGAACCCGATGACCGCCAGCACGAACAACAGGCCCAGGCGCGCGTCCGGGCCGAGACCGTGCGCCGCCCAGGTATCGAAATCGAAACTGCCGGTGGTGCGGCCGGCCAGCACAAAAAAGATAAAAAGAAACGCGGTCCCCAAATGGGTCGCGACCAGATAAACCCAGCCGGCGGCGCGCACCTCTTCCTTTTCGTCGTCGAAGGTCACCAGGAAAAACGAAGCCAGTGCCATGATTTCCCAAGCGACAATGAACAACACCGCATTCGCGGCGAGCACCACCACCATCATGCTGGCGACCAGCAGATTGAAGAAGAGCCAGGACGGGCCGAGGGTACGACGACCGGACCAGCCGGCCAGATAGCCGGTCCCGTAAACCGCCGACAGCGCCGACAAAACCAGAATGGGAAGCAGAAACCAGGCGGACAAGGCGTCGAGTTCCAGCGAGAATTCGCCGAAAGGCACGGCCCAGGGCAATCGCAGCGCCATCGTCGGCGCGCCCATCAGGACCTGGATAGCGGGAATGGCCGCCAGCACGGACGCCACGACCACACCGCCGGCGGCAAGCCACGACGGATTGCCGGTGTTGCGCCGACGGAACAACGCCGCGATTCCGGTCCCGATCAGCACCGCGAGGGCGAGCAACAACAGATTCACCTGGCCGGTTCCTCCACCACCGGTGCCGCCGCCGGGCGGCTGAATTGTTCGCTCACGTGTCGAAGTGAAGCCAGAATTTCGTCCCGACTGCCTTGACGGGTGATAAGTTCCTTAAACGAGGCGTCGCGCAAAGTGAACGCCAGAAGGGAAAGCAGGTGCAGATGCGCCTTGACCGTCGGACTGATGAGCATGAACAGCGCATGCACCGGTTTGTTGTCGAGCGCGGCAAACTCCACCGGCTTTTCCAGAAAACACAAGGTCACCATCGGTTTCGGAACGTGCAGGACGATGGGATTGCGGATGTGAGGAATAGCGATTCCGTCACCAATGCCGGTGGATTCAAGGGCTTCACGCGCCAGCAAAACCTGAAGTAAAAAATTACGGTCCACCTCTTCCGGCAAGCGAAGGACTTCGACCACGCTGCGCAACACGGATTCCTTGTCGGTGCCGCTCAGCCGATAGACAATCCCGCCTGCTTGCAAGGCGTCGGCGAGATTTGGCAACGGAGTGGACTTACCCTCGGGGTCGTCAAAGATGGTTGGAGAGACATTGACTTTGTTGCCCGTAGCCCATTCCAGAAGTTCAGCGCGGTTGAACCGGTACTGCCCGCTAATCCGATAGCCCGGTAAATTCCGCTCGTTAATCCAGCGGTAAACCGTCTTCTCTGAGACACTTAGCAATCCAGCAACATCTCTTACAGTTAATTGCATCTCGATTCCTCATTCAAGCCAATACATGGACATTTATGGACATGTTTGCTGAAATGCTCAATTATGTCAATCTAATTTCATATTTGGGTTGTTTGGCCGTCTATCAATTATTTTGTCGGCACCTCAAACAATAATTCACTCCCGGCCGGCGGCGCGGATGAAGGGCTTCAATTCCTTCATCAATTCGGCGAAACCGCTCAGCGTCAACTGCTGCGCGCCATCGCTCCAGGCTTCGGCGGGGTTCGGATGCACTTCGATCAGCAACGCATCCGCGCCCATCGCCACTGCGCCTTTGCACATCGCCGACACCAAATCCGAGCGCCCGGCGCCCTGGCTCGGGTCAATCACAATCGGACAATGTGATTCGCTCTTGATGATCGGGATCGTCGAGAGATCGAGCGTGTTGCGCGTATAGGTTTCGAACGTGCGGATGCCGCGTTCGCAGAACAGCAGATTGGGATTTTCATGGGCGATTACGTATTCGCCCGCCAGCAGCCATTCCTCGATCTTCATCGAAAGGCCGCGCTTGAGCAAAATCGGTTTGCCGGTTTTGGCGGCGGCGATAAGCAATTGGAAGTTCTGCGAATTGCGCGCGCCAATCTGGATGATGTCCGTGTACTCGGCCACCAGGTCGGCATGGTTTTCGGAAAGCAATTCGGTGATGACGGCCAGACCGGTGACGCGCCGCGCCTTGTTGAGCATTTTCAAACCTTTTTCGCCGAGTCCCTGGAATTCGTAGGGGGAGGTCCGCGGCTTGAACGCGCCGCCGCGCAGGATGGTCGCCCCGGCGGCTTTCACCGCCTCGGCGGTGGTCAGCAGTTGTTTTTCGCCTTCGACAGAACACGGGCCGGCCATGACGTGGAATTGTTTGCCACCGATGACGTGTTCGCGGACGCGGATGGTGGAATTGGCCGGATGCGCCTCGCGGCTGACAAGCTTATAGCGTTTCTGGATGGGCGTGACGCTCTCGACGGCGCGCGGGAATTCCGACAGCAGGATTTCGAGGTTGGCGTGGGTGAGTTCGTCGCCGATGGCGCCGATGACAGTGCGCACCACGCCGCGCATGACGTGGGGGATGTAGCCGAGGCGGCGGATTTCCCGAAGGACGGCTTGTTCGTCCTTCCGCGAGATCCGGGGTTTGAGCACGATAATCATGGTTTTTTTCTTGGGTTATGCCGAAGGTCACCAAAACAAAAACGCCGCAGGCGTTTGGCGACCTGCGGCGATTTTGTTTAGTTAAAGTCCTATCGCAGCCGCAAGTGCGCGCTCGTGCTAAACCAATAAAAGAAATATTGGCTCCGGGCTGCGTTGTTCACTTGCGTACTGTTCACGGGAATAAAAATAGCAGAATCGGCGGGGCAGTCAAGCCGGCAAAAGTAGCCGCCGAGGTAACGAGGCGGACAACATACCGAGGTCTCTTGAGTCGAATTCTGCCTCCTCACGTCGGCGCCTACTGAATCAGACGTTGAATTTGAACAGCAGCACGTCGCCGTCTTTGACGGCGTAATCGCGGCCTTCGATACGGTAGTGGCCGGTTTCACGAGCGTGCCCTACCGAACCGCTCTTTACCAAATCCTCCCAGTTCACCGTCTCGGCCTTGATGAACCCGCGCTCGAAGTCGGTGTGAATGGTTCCGGCGGCGCGCGCTGCGGTGTCGCCGGCATGAACCGTCCAGGCCCGCACTTCCTTGTCGTTGAAGGTGAAAAAAGTCCGCAGTCCGAGCACGTGATACGCGGCGTGGATGAGCTGGCCGGCACCGGATTCGGCCACGCCCGTTTCCCGCAAAAATTCCTTCGCCTCCTCCGGCGACAAATCCGCAAGGTCGCTTTCAAGCTGCGCGCTGATGACGACGGCGTCGCAGGCAAGATGGGTTTTTACATAGTCGCGCACATTTTGGACAAACGGATTGGTATCGGCGGCGGCGAGGTCGCCTTCCTTGACGTTGCAGACGAAGATGGTGGGCTTGTCGGTCAGGAGGAAGAAACCGCGTTGGATGATTTTCTCATCGGGCGAGAGCGGCACCGTGAAGGTGTTGACCGGTTTGCCGGTGTCCAGATGGGCGCCAATCTTTTCCAGCAAATGTTCCTCCAATTGCGCGTGTTTGTCGCCGCGCTTCACGTCCTTGGCGATTTTTTCCCGGCGTTTTTTTACCGTTTCAATGTCGGCCAGCACGAGTTCGGTGGTAACGATTTCGATGTCGCGCACGGGGTCAACGCTGCCGGTGACGTGGACGATGTCGGGGTCTTCGAAGCAACGGACGACATGGGCGATGGCGTCCACTTCGCGGATGTGGCTGAGGAATTTGTTGCCCAGACCCTCGCCATGGGACGAGCCTTTGACCAGGCCGGCGATGTCCACGAATTCAATCGTGGTGGGAATCAAGGTGCTGACTTTAGCGATTTGGGCGAGCGATTCGAGGCGCGGCTCCGGCACGGAGACGACGCCGAGGTTAGGCTCGATGGTGCAAAAGGGGTAGTTCTCCGCCGGCGCCTTGTGCGAACAGGTGACGGCATTAAACAGCGTGGATTTGCCCACGTTGGGCAGCCCGATAATGCCAGCTTTTAACATGATTCAATGGCGGAACAATTTCCGCGCCCAGGCTTTTCAAAGTCTATGTCGATGCCGCCCCAATTGCCAGGCAATATGCCCGCCGTGATAGAACCCCAACACCAGCAGGCAAATGCCGGAGAAATGCTCCATACGCAGCAGGGTTTTCTCGCTCAACCGGCCCTGACCGCGTGCCGACATGTAACTGGCCACGAAAAACCACAGGTTGGCGCCCACCGCGACCCCGGCGATGCACGCCGACTTGCTGGGCAGCGTGTCGTCAACCCAATCGCGCGACATGAAATTGGCCGCGAGCACAATCCAGAACAAAAGCACGCCGAGATTGCCCATCACGCGCACCAGGCCGGTCATGAACGCCGAATGCGGGTGCAATTTTTCGCCGATGCGCTCCTCAATTCGTGTCGCCGTCTTGCCGAGTTGCGTGGGCGCAACCACGGTTTTGGCGGAAAGAAATTTCACGCCCAAAAAAAGCATGAACACGAAGCTGAACACTTCCATCGCAGCCTTCACAAAAGGATCGCCAAAAAAGGATGAAAATCCGGTGAACGCAATGGAACAGTAAATCACATCCATGGTCGCGGCCCCTATGCCGACGAGCAACGCATACTTGAAGCCCCGCTGTGCCCCGGCGTTGACGATGGTAAGGTTCACCGGGCCGACCGGCATGGAGAGCAACAGGCCGCTGATGAAACCGACCAGGGCGGAAAGCAAAATGGGCGGCAGTTCCGGCATGATAATCAGGCGGCGGTGTCCGTTTCGTCCTCGTCTTCGTCCTCTTCTTCAATTTCCCGGCGCCACGCACGCGAGATACTCGGTCGCACAAACCCGTAAACGAGGTAGAGCGTGAAGAACGCCGGCAGGACGTAATAAAGGATTTTTTCCCGCAAAATCAGCAGGCAGCCCAGGAACAACGCCGCGCCGATGGCTTTGGTGAAAGTGCTTTGGGAGCGCAAGCCCAGCGACTTGAAACTCGGATACCGCACCGTACTGACCATCATGGCCGATAGAAAGACGAGCACGATTGCCAGCAGATAATTCCAATAGCCGAGGTCTTTTTCCTTTTCGTTGAAATGAATGATGAGCAGAGTGAGCGACGCGACCAGCCCGGCAGCCGAAGGGATGGGAAAGCCCAGGAATTCCTTGCCGCCGCCGCCACCGGACATCATGGACAGGCAATTGAAACGCGCCAGCCGGAACGCGCCGCACAGCAGGTAGATGGACGCGATGAACCAACTGATCTGGTGGTATTCGCCGAACACATTGGCCAGCACCACGCGCTGCACCAGAAACGCCGGCGCGACCCCAAACGAAATCAGGTCCGCCAGGGAATCAAACTCCCGGCCAAAAGGACTTTCGTGTCCCCCCAGGCGCGCCGCCCGGCCATCCAGCAAATCAAAAATGCACGCCAGCAGGATGAACATGAGCGCAAACTTGATTTGCCCGAAATATTCCACGCTGAAGGGGTCCGCCTCGACGATTTTGGTCAGCGCGACAAAGCCGCAGAACAGATTGCCCGCCGTCAGCAGGTTCGGCAGAAAATAAATCTTCGCAGTTTTTCATCCGGATTACCGGAGCGGTGGTTGGGGAATAACGGGTTCGCTCATAATTCATTTTCAATCAAACGCGGCAAGCACGGTTTCGCCGCCGATGACCTGGTCGCCCGGCTTCACCTTGATTTTCGCGCGGAGCGGCAGATAAACCTCCACGCGCGACCCGAATTGAATCAGGCTGATGCGTTCGCCGCGCCGGACGGTGTCGTCTTTGGCGACCCACGGCACGATGCGGCGCGCGATAAGCCCGGCGATGAGGCGCACGCCGATTTTTTCGCCCGGCGGCTCGGCGGCGTCAAGGCCAATGAGCACGTTCTCGTTGAATTTTGCGCAATCGGTCTTCATCGCGTTGAGATACTGGCCGGGCGTGTGCTTGAAAAAAGCGATGCGGCCCGTCACCGGCGCGTATTGCACGTGAATGTCAATCACCGAAAGAAAAATCGACATGCGCTGGCATTCGCCGCCCATGAATTCCGTTTCGGTCGTGGTGTCAATCACGTCCACTTTGCCGTGGCCGGGGGCAATGACCAGGTTTGGGCCGGTGGGCACCATCGGATCGGGGTCGCGGAAGAAATAAAAGGTGAACACGGTGAACACCACCCACAGGCCGATGAATACCCAGGTCAGATAATGCAGCACAAACGCCCCGATGTGCATCGCCAGCCAGGCGCCTACCAGCACCGCGATCACCGCCGCGCCGGCCAGGACCGATGAGGCGCAACGCGGCAAGCAGGGCTTTTCCCGAGTGTTTCACGCGACCAAGATAAAAATTTCGCGCGCCACTTGCAATTCGGCATTTTCGGTGCAATTTAAACGGCGGACAAGGAATGAACTTGAAACCATCAAACCAAAACGATTATGCCATTACACACACCTGACTTGACGAAATATCCGCCGCGCAGCCCGCGCGTGCGGCTGGGCGGTTACGTGATTCTGCCGCGCTGTCTGGACAAGGGCCGGGCAACACTCGCCGGCAAACAAGGCGAATATCACTACGCCTGTCCGCTGGACCAGGGATTTCTGGAATTTGCCGGTATCGACCCCGAAGCGTTGAAAAAACAACTGGGCAAGAGCGACACCGAAGTCCTGGAATGGATTCAGAAGAATGCGAAGCACAAGCGCACGGAACCGGAAATCGCCGCGTGGTCGGCCTGGCAGGAACAGAGCGCGCCGGACAATCTCAAGTCACGCGAGCATTTCAACGAGATGCACAAGACCGCCGGTCCCAAGCGCACGGACATCGTGACCTGGTTCGATATGCTGGACCTGGACGATTACGTGAGTTTCGGCGGCAAAGCCTGAAAAGTTTCAACGCCAGGGCACAAAGGCGCAAGGCGGTGAAAAACTTTGCGCCTTTTGTGTTTATACAACAAAGCCGCTCTGATGTTGACTGTTATATGGGTGGCTCATGCCTCGCCATTGGTTGCCCATTAGACATTGCCAATGCAATTCCGGCGTTGCGGGTGGGACGGGCAGAGCTACACTTTACGCCGACATAGCTGGAACAGTCGCATCCCTGACCGAAAGCGAACCGGGCGTGCTGAGGTGAAACAAACTCACGAAACCACGCTCCTGTGTTGACCGGGAAAACAGTCCGAGGCGGGCAAGCTGCGGGATGTTTAGTTTGAGTAGCCGAGCTTGGCTTCGCTTTGAGAAGCGTTCGTAGGCGAGAAGCTGTCCCAGCGTTTTTTATTCTTCATTGGCATCTCGCGTGCCTTGGTTGGCGTGTGACGTTCAAGGCCCGAAAACATTGCACAGGGGTTAATGCGGAAATTCAAGGAAATTGAGGTTGAGTGAATCCAACCCGTTCAGCAAAATTTTTTGAGCGGTACGGCGCTTCCCGCACAGGACGTGACGGCATGACGGCGCGGGGCTGCGAGCGTTCGGGCGTCGTGAGTTGAAGGCTGCGGGAATGTCCGTTCGGTTCAACGGTTACATCTTCTTGCGCTGCTTCCAGTCGCGCAATGATTTCGAAACGATTCCGTCTCGCAATCCTCCATCGTCTGCTTCTGCAACACGCGCTCCCAAATCAAGAACGGCATCAATGGCCGCCCTCGAAAAGACTTTTGCGTTGATATCCAATTCTCTTTTCTGACCGCCTTCACGCGGTTCGACAATCAAACGCATCGGACTTTTTCTGGATCGCCAGAGTTTCCACGAGAGACGCACTTTCTTAATCTCGTCATGCCCGATACTCTGCTTCCCTCGAAACAGGCTGCGAAAAATCAACTCGGTTGGCGTGATTACGATGCGAAAGCTGATTAACCATGCGAAACCAAAAACCGACGCGATGATCGCAACCGCCAAAGCTGTAAGGTCAATACCATGCACGGCATCCGCCCAAACAATCAGCCAGGGGAAGATTGAAAGTCCCCCGATAAAAATCCACGCCGGAAGGTCGGCTCTATATCTTACGATTTTTCCGGCGCTGACATTCACTTTAGTTTGCCAGTGGAAGAGGATGAAACTGGATTGCCTAACCAGTCCACCGGAGTTTGTCCAGTGGGCGATGATTGGTTGAACAACGAAAAAGGCGAAACGCCTGCACTTGGCGTGCTACCGGAATTTCCAAACAAATTGTATTGCATCCCGTCCACACCGCCGCCGACCAGTGTATCGGGAAGCCCGGCATACGCTTGGCTCACAAACATTTTCCCTCCCGTGCTCCACGTCAGGTTTTGAATTGTTCCATTGTCGAGTTTCGTAAGCATTTGTGCAGTCACGGCATCGAAACTTCCCTGTCCCGCGTTAAGACCTTGTATCGCTGGCAGGGGAATAAATTCTGCCCCATAGGCAGTCAAAGCGCCAACGCCTGTCTGAACACCAAGTTGGGTGAAGCTGAAGCTATTTCCTGTTGCAGCCATTTCTGCCGATTGATCCAGAGTATTTTTTGTCGCTGCGAAAACTGCTGCGCCTACAACTGGAGTTCCATATAACGTAGCTTCTCCTCCTGCCGCACCCGCTGCCGCAGCGCGGCCTATGCCTGACCAGCCAGTCCAATTCCAACTGACTAAATCTGCGACGCCTTGACCAACAGCACCGAGAACTGCGCCGCCCGCTGTAAAGGCCAAATCATCCACGCCTGCCCATAGGCCGAAGGGGTCAATGTAGCTGACGGGATTTCCATTGGCGTAAGCGTAGAAGTTCAGTCCCCCGGCAAACCCGGACGGGTCGGGATTTAGGAATCGGCAAAGATACGGGTTGTAATACCGCGCCCGCATGTAGAGCAGGCCGTTGGGGTCGGTCATGACGCCATAACGTCCGTTGAACAGGAACGGAGTATCGTTTGTTCCGGCCCGATAAGTCGTCAAACCATAGGCTGAGTATTCAATTCGATCCGTCACCAATCCATTGCCATCCGATAAGCGCCACTGTGGAGCCGCGATAATCGTAGTGATATGTCAGCGTGTTTGTCGCCGTCGCGGTTTCCGTCACCTGATACAGCAAGCCCGCTCCGTAAACGTAGTAGTTCGTCACACCATTTTTAATCCGCATCAACACTTGCGGCAGTTTCGCGTTCGGGATTCACCACAAAAATCGTCGTATTTGTCCCGTAGGTTTGCCCGATGCGATTGTTCATGGCGTCGTAGGCATTGGTGACGCCGCCCACGTTCAACAAACGGTTGCGCGCATCAAAAGTGTAAGTAACAAACGTGTCATTGGTCAGCGGGCCGCTGGTCAGGTTGCCGTCGGCATCCACGGTGACACGCCTGTTGCCCATCTGACCGTCGCCAGCCGGTTATCGTCGTCATAGGTCATGTCCGCGTCGGCACGGTGATTTGTGTGCGGCAAGGGCGCGGCAAATTCCCAGGCCATGTTGCCGGAGTTGCGTTCCAGTTGAACCGGAACCACGCAATCGGCAGGCTGTTCGCCATTTGTTCCCAAATGTTTGTCGCCTGTCCGGCGGCATCGTAACTCAACGTCCGGTATGTGCCGTTGGGCGGGTGATGCTGGTGACGCGCCCGGCCAAGTCATAGGCGATGCTGGTTTTTCTTCCCGCCCAATCCGTCACGTTGGTCAGGTGGTTCAAGCTGTCGAAGGCGTAATAAACATTCTTGCCGCCGGGATAAATCAGGTTGGTCATGTTCCCGTTGGCGTCGTAACGATACTGAATCAAGATTTCCATAAACGTCCTTGAAACTGGACATCCGGTTGTAGGCATCGTAGAGTGTTGAGGCGTTGAGAGTTGAGAGCCATGTCTCGTGAAACGTTGGTCAGGTTGTCGTTGGCATCATAACCGTAGAGGGTGGTGCCGACGTTATCCGTGCGGTTGGTTAGACGGCCTTTGGCATCGTAATAAACGAGGTGGGCTTGGCTGGCCGGGTCTTTGATCGTGGCAACCAAACCTTGATGATTAAACGCCAGCGAAGTGGAGCGGCCCAGCGGAGTAATGGTGTTGGTCAGCCGGTTTGCGCCGTCAAACTGGAACTGCCATTTCTTGCCGTTGCGGTTGGTGAGGATGATTTGGTTTCCGGCGGCGTCGTAGGCGCGCGTGGAAATATGTCCCGCGCCGTCGGTCAGTTGAATCAACTTCCCTCGCGCATCCCAAGTCTGGCTGCTGATTTCACTGGCCGCGTTGGTGGCGGCCAGTCTTGCGCCCGTCGGCGTCGTAACCAAACGTGGTTGTCCGCGACAACGGGTCGGTCTGCGACAATCAACCGTCCGGCCAGGTCGTTGGTGTAAAGCGTTGGATTTTGCAGCGGGTCAAGCGTGCGGATCAGCCAGTCACGATTATCATAAATGTTGGTCACACGGCGTGCCTTGCGGCGTGGCGGGCAGGGTGGTGGCGAGCAAGTGGCGGGTCGCGCTCCAGATGTTGCTGGCTGATGTTGCCGCGCGCGATCGGTCGTGCTGGCGACATTGCCCACGGCATCATACGCAATTTTCACTGACAAGGTTGGTCGGCGCAACGGAATTGGTCAACTGGCGGCGGTTGTTGTAGCTGAAGGTGGTCACGAAACCGCGTGCGTCGGTGTGACTGGTCACATCGCCGAACGAACTGTTGACAAAACTTTCGCTGCCGAGACTGTTGGGATAGGTGATATTGTTCAACTGGCCGTAAGTGTCATAGCCGTAGGTGGTCGTGCCGCCGGAGTCGGTGCGGCTGGCAGCGTGCCTGCCATCCCGTAGTTGTAGCATGTAATTCACCCAATCACCCGCGCCGTTGGTCTGGCCGGTCAGCGAAAATTGGCGTTGTAACCGAAGGTGCTGACGATTGCCGCGCGGGTCAATCGTCCTGATCAAATTGTTTTGACTGTCATAAACAAACTGATTGGTGAAGCCCAGCGGGTCAATCGAGTCTGAATCAGATTGTTGTTGCCGTCGTAAATGAACTGGTTGGTTTCATTCAACGGCGAGACGGTCGTCGACGATGTGATTCTGCCCGTCGTAAAAGGTTTGCGTCAGGTTGCCCAGCGCATCCTGCTGGCCGATCAGCCGGCTTTAATCATCATAAAAATAACTCTGCTGCGCCGCCCGCCGGGTCTTGCGCCACGGTTTGCCAGCCCGACCAGAAAATGTGCCACGTCTTGTTGGTGTCGCCCTGCGGTGTATTGGGTGGTGACGTGCCCCTGGCTGTCATAAAGATTGCTGACCACCAACCGGCTTTAGCGCGTCAAGTGTCGCCGTGATTTGATGGTTGGTGTCGTAACGTATAGTGCTGGTCTTGCCTTCGGGGTCGGTGAACGAAGTCAGATCGCCCTGCGGGTTGTAGGTGGTCGAATAACCGTAGCTGACCGTGCGTGTGCCGTCGGAAACGGAAGTCAAGCGCGTGCGGCGTGCCGGTGTAATTGAAGGTGAAATGTCCGGTTCTTCCAATCCTTGACCGTGCTGACCCAGTTGCTGGCATTGTAGGTCAGGGTCAATGAGCTGGCTGTATTGGTCCACGATGTTGGTCAGCCAACCGGCGGCATTGAAGTTGAACGTGTTGCCGTGACGCATGTTGCAACGCTGTAAGCCGAACCGTTTTGCGTGAGCGTCGCGGTGCAATTGGCGGGCGGAGTGAAAACGCCGTTGGGCTGCTGGACAAATTGCAAGCGTGTCTTTCCCGAGATTGACGGACACGCCGCTCTTGGTGAGTTGGTCAACGCCCCACTTGGCAATCAAGGCGGTGGTCAGCCAGTTTTTGGGGTCGGGATGCGCGCCGTTATACAAGGCAATGGCGGCGGCGGTGGCCGTCAGCATGGCGGCCGCCTGCGCCGGGGTGGTGCCGCCCAGGCAGGCTTGCGGCGCGGCAACGTTGTTGGCCGTGACGCAATAATTATGAATCCAGCCGCCCGCCATGCCCGCCGGATTGCTGAACCGGCGCGTGCCGTTGTAATAGCGGGACAAGGTGATGCCGCGCGGCTCGGCC
The DNA here is from genome assembly GCA_963789055.1 of uncultured Verrucomicrobiae bacterium. Lineage (GTDB taxonomy): Bacteria > Verrucomicrobiota > Verrucomicrobiia > Limisphaerales > UBA11358 > UBA11358. Next base: position 764,062 of record CAWBJE010000001.1, read on the forward strand.
TGGCCGAGCGACAGGTCGGTATGTTCCACTTGAAACGTGCCGTCAGCCAAATCCACCGGATCGCCGCTGCTGGGGGCTGGGGTATAAACCGGCGTGCGGTCGGTAAGTAGGTCGGCTGATTGTCGCCGGATCCAGTCACGTAGATGGGATTGACAGGCACAGTCGGGTCGGATGAATAACCGCCATTGATAGCCGCCGGCAGATGATCATCGCTGATTCCGTCGCCTGCCGCATTTACCACCTGACGGGCCTCATAACCATAACCCGCCCAACTTCCCGCCGCGCTGGAACGTGATTGGAACCGTTCTGCGGCAGCAATACATAATAGCCCTGGCTGATTAATTGATTGTAGATGGTGTTCAGCGTCCCGGAATCGTAATTGGTCAGATGGCTTTGCACATTGTACCCGTCGTCCAGTTGGTGCTGCTGGCCAGATAAATCGCCTGGCCGTTGGTGTTGGCAATTTCCAGCATCTTCACCGTCGAGGCCCCCACCAGATTGGTGTTTTGCAATTGCTCAATGATGCCGTGTTCCAGCGCGCTGCCAAAAAACATCCACAAATCAAAGTGAATATTCGACAATCTGCATATGCGCCGCGTCATCGCCGCCGCTGGGATATTCACCCGTCAATTGCATATAAACATCCACATAATAACCATGGCCGGTTTCCTGCGCCATGCGCCCGATCCGATGAAAATACTGCGGCAGGATGCCCAATTGCGCCGCCAGCATCCGTTCGCGTTTGCGCAGTCTGCAGCATCCAATTCAAGTCCCATGACATTCAAGGTCTCGCTGGTCACCTGCCGCGAGCCGTTGGTCAAGCCTTGTTGCAGGTAGGCGTCCAGCTTGTTTTGCCGCTGTTGCAACCAGCCCCAATCCGGCTCAAACGCATACAGCATGGCATAGGTGGCGTTGGTGCGCTGATAGGCGTTGGTTGTCGGTCTGGTCGGCATAAATTGCCGTCAATAAAAGTATTGTTGGTGACATTCCCAGGATCCATCCGGGTGATGCGCGATACAACATCACATTGGTGGTGCCGCTGGCCCGCTGGTGGCGTGTTGCGCCAGCAGCGTGTCGTCCTGCCAGAGTTGCGCCGTGCCGCTGTTGTCAAACGTCAGCGCCAGACGCTGGCCCTTGCAATTGCGGCATAAACCATTGGTAGTTGGTGCCGGCAAAGGTGATCGTCAAAGTGGACATCATGTTGGTCGGCTCATACGTCCAAGTCAAAATCGGCATCTGTCCGTTGAAGTTATCCGTGTCGAAATAACGTGTGGGTGCTGAAATCCCACGGGTCGTAGGCCGGGACAATCTGCCAGCCGCCTAAAATCCTGCTCACGCTGGCGTTGGGATGCATTGCTATGAATGTAGTTGAGCAGATTGGTGGTGTAGCTTGTCAGTTGCTTGCGCAGGTTCGCGCTTCATTCAGGCTTTGAGCATAATTGCCTGTGTCCGTGCCCGCCGGCGGCAGCAAGTCAGCGCGTTGCTGATGGTCGTAGCTGCTGCCGCCCATCGCGTTGGTCAAGCGAGATTCCCGACACCGGCTCGCTGACCTTGAACGCCGGGTCGAGTTGATAGGTGGTCGAGCCGAGCGTCAACGCAACCCAGGTCCGTTGAATCTAAAGGAGATAGTTGCCGTCGCCGGGGTCATAACACAGGCCGGATAGCCGCGTTGCCTCAGACAAATCTTCCAGATAGGTTGATGGTGGTCGTCCAGTTGGTGTTGTTCAAGCGTCAACTGCCACCAGTGATGCAAATCATAACCGTAACCGTAAGGATCATCGTAAGGAATCCACTCCAGCCGAATTGATAGGCGACATTCGTAGTAGCCCGCCGCCCGCAACAAGCGCCACCAGCAAGGCCGCACTGGTCAAAATCGTTGCCGCTCTTTTCCAGCAACGTCAGTTCCGCGCCTTTCTTCGAGCCGAAATAAAGCACGAATTTGATGTGGTCATGCACATAATTGAATATATTCGGCGGATCATCCTGCAACCCGTCGGCCAGCGCCTGAATTTCCGGCGTGATCGGCTTCGGCAATCGGGCGGCCGGGACATCGGGCTGATCCAATGGAGTGCAATTGCCCACTGCGCCTGAAATTGTTGGTTGGGGTTCATTGCCGGCGTTGACAGCGGCGGTCGCATGGACTTGACTCATGCAAAACCAGCCGGGCCCGGTGATTTGCGCGCGGCAAACAATGGCCGTCGTAACCAGCAAACCGAAAACCGAAAGTCGTAGTGTTTTCATTTTGTCGTTCCCTCCTGATTATTGTGAAACGGTCAGCACGTTGCCCTCGTTGTCCAGACTGATTGTCCCGCTCTTGATGCCCGAAACTCCATTCAACCAGTCAGCCAGAGTGTAGGTGTAATTCGCCCGCTCGCCCGGCTGCGTCAGGTTGTCTGTCTGCGGATTCAACCCCAGCAATATCTCCCAGCCGTCCAGTATCCCATCCAAATTCGAGTAGGGATTGTTCGGGTCCGGTGTGGCTGACCAGTTTTTCATAGGCATCGGTAAGCCCGTCACCATCCGCGTCATTGGTCAAACCCAGAATGAAAAAGCCTTGTGGATCTGGTGAAACCATTCAGAACAAAATTGGTCTGCCCTGGCGCGCAACGCGACTGCCATGCCCAAGTGTTCGGCGATACAAGATTGGTGGTATAGAACAAATCATACACACCGTTGGTCACATTCCACGGTGGATGAATTGCCAACGACACTGCCGCATTGGTCATCCCAGTCAGTTCCAGCCATAGATCGTTGGTGGTGTAGCTAACCAGCGGCGTAAAATCCAAACCGGCACCGCCAGAATTGTCCGCCGCTATCAGATCGACCTTTGACGTTGACGCCATCTGCGTCGGCGCGTAATTCACATTCAAATCGTCGAGCAA
>CAWBJE010000002.1:0-445674 GCA_963789055.1 uncultured Verrucomicrobiae bacterium
ACCGGCTTTCACCATCAGCGCGCACAATTCCTGGTCATCGGCGAGATTCATGGACGCTTCGGTGAGAAAACCAATGCCGGGCCGCGTGCGCTCCCGCCACTCGATCAACGCCTCCAAAAGCGCTCGGTTCGCTGCCGGTTGCCAATGAAATTGTCATCCACGATGAACACCATGTCCTTCCACCCGCGCCGGACCAGCGCGTCCAGTTCGGCAATCAATTGCGCCGGCGCTTTCGTTCGGGGCACGCGCCCGTTCATCACGATGATGTCACAAAACTCACAGTCAAACGGGCAGCCGCGCGAGAATTGCACGGACATCGTCACATAATGCCGGAGGTTGATGAGGTCCCAGCGCGGCGGCGGCGTCCGGGTAATGTCCGGCCGGTTGGTGCAGCGATAAACCGGCTGCAACTGGCCGCTTTGCAGGTCGGCCACGACCCGAGACATCACTTCCTCGGCTTCGCCCAGGACGAAGTGTTGAATCTCCGGGAACGCTTCATGCCCGGTGGTGAACAGCGGTCCGCCAGCAATGACGGTTTTGCCCAGGGCCGCACATCGAGCCACGATTTCACGGACGGAATCCTTTTGCACAATCATGGCGCCCAACAACACGTAATCCGCCCAACTCAGGTCTTCGTCCTTGAGCCGCTCCACGTTCAGGTCCACCAGCTTGAGCTCCCACTCCGGCGGCAGCATCGCGGCCACCGTCAGCAAGCCGAGCGGCGCCATGGACGCCTTTCGAGAAACGAAACGCACGGCATGTTTGAAACTCCAAAACGTGTCGGGCGTTTGCGGGCTGACGAGAAGAATTCTCATATCAACGATAAAACGGTGAAGTCGTAATGTGAGCTTAGACCAGATTCGGGGGTTCGGCAATGTAAATTAACGAAATATTCCGTGCAACAAGATCAACCCGGCACTATCACCAAAAGCATGATGTCATTTTTGTCTGGAGTCCCGTCTTCAGGCGGTGGCTAATCGCGCCCCACAAGCCGTCCCGCGGACGGCGGGACGGACCTCCAAACACTGGACGCCCTGGTAGCAGCCGAGGTAACGAGGCTCAAATTTCCCTGGAAGCAATTGCTCGCTTAGAGCCTCCTTACGTCGGCTGCTGCTTCTTGAACCGATTGTTAATCCAACTCGATGCCGACGGGGCAATGATCGGAGCCTTCAATCTCCGGCCGGATGAAGGCGCGTTTGAGGCGCGGGCGCAGCACGGCGCTGATGAGGAAGTAGTCAATGCGCCACCCGATGTTCCGGGAACGCGCCCCGCCCATCTGGCTCCACCAACTGAAATGTCCCCCGCCCTTTTCAAATTCGCGGAACGTGTCGAGGAATCCCGCCTTTACGAACGCACTGAACCCGGCGCGCTCCTCCGGCGTGAAACCGTGGTTGTGAACATTGGCCTTGGGATTGGCCAGATCAATCTCGGTGTGCGCCACGTTGAGGTCGCCGCAAAAAACCACCGGCTTTTCCTGCTCCAGCTTTTTCAGGAACCGCAAAAAATCGGCGTCCCACTTTTGGCGGTAAGTCAGCCGGGAAAGGTCGCGCTTGGCATTGGGCACATAAACGTTTACGAGGAAGAAATCGGGGAATTCAGCGGTGAGCACGCGGCCTTCGCGGTCATGCTCGGCAATCCCAATGTGCGGCAGGACATTGAGAGGGCGGGTTTTCGAGAAAATGGACGTGCCGGAGTAGCCTTTCTTCTCGGCGCAATTCCACCAGGTCGTGTATTTGGCCGGCCAGAGCTGTTCGACGTCGTCGGGACCGCACTTAATTTCCTGCAGGCAGAGCACGTCGGGTTTCTCGGCGTCGAGAAATTCCAGGAAATTTTTCTTGAGCGCGGCGCGCAGGCCGTTGACGTTCCAGGAAACCAATCTCACGGCAGAATCATAAACCACGGATGGCGCGGATGACACGGATTTATTGGCCGCAAAAGAACACAAAGAAGTCAACCAGAAGTCAACCGCTAATGACGCTGATTGACGCTAATCTGCTTGTACAATCTTTTGTTGCATGTGCAACAAAAGTTAGTAGGGGCTTTTAAGACTCGCCAGCTGCTGAAATCTCGAAGGTGGATTCAAAGGGGCGGCGGGTTGGCGTGTGTGGCTTGATGCATATTCACCAACCACTTTTCTATCCAGTCGCCTCACACGCCAACCCGCCGCCAATCTGGCCCTACTCCCCGCTCTATCCCGGCAATAAAAGTTTTTACAAACAACAACCGCTAACATTGTTGAAACCAAACCACCGGCCTGCACGTCCAAGAGATTGATGAAAACAATATTCCCGATTCTGGCAATTTTGCTTTCTCTGGCGCGGCCGGCCACGGCGCAAACCAACGAAACCGCTCTGACCGACGATAAGCCGCTGCCGACGATTGACTTTCTGCTGCAACGGGTGATTGCCCGCGCGGTCAACCAGGAAGACAAGAACGACAACCTGTTCAACATGAACTACCAATACACCCGCACGCGAACGTGGGAATACCGCAACAGCCGTGGCGAGGTGGTGAGTCGTAACGAAAAAAGCAGCTTTGAAAACAAACCGCAGCGGCTGGCCGCACAGGCCGCCAATCCGCCTCCGACCAAAAAGAAGACCGTCCCGCCAAAGAATGAACCGCTTTCGGAGACGCATTCCAACATCCGCGGCAAGGCGTTGAAGGTGAAGGATTACTCCATCCCGAACCTGGTAACACGGTTTCAATTAACACTCGTCGGGCGGGAAATGCTGAATGGACGGCCGGCGCTCGTCGTGGATTTCAAACCGGCCAGCGACAACCTGCCGGCGCACAGCCTCGCGGACAAATTCATCAACAAGGCCGCCGGCCGCGCCTGGATAGACGAAGAGGATTATGCCATCGCACAGGGGAGGTTATATCTCACCAAACAGGTCAACGTCCTGGGCGGCCTTGTCGGCGCGGTGTGGAAGTTCACCTACGAATTCACCCGGCTGCGAACGCCGGAAGGCTACTGGTTCGCGCGCAATCTGGACTGGCACCTCGAAGGCCGGGAAGTGATATTCAACCGCATCGTGGATTATCACGAGCGAAAACTGAACGAGCAGAAAATCATTACGCCGATAGCGGCGCATTGAGAGCCCAAGACCCGTATTTCAAGCCGGTTGAAAAACCACCGCGCTCAACGGCGGCAGAAAAAACTCGGCGGAATGCGGCTGGTTGTGGCAGGGAACGTTTCCGGCCGTGACCCCGCCAAGATTTCCCTGATTGCTGCCGGCATAGATACCAGCATCGCTGTTCAATATTTCGCGCCACGGGCCACCCCCGGGCAGGCCGACGCGATATTTTTGACGAGGCACCGGGGTGAGGTTGAGAATGACGGCCAATTGGTTTGTGCCGTCAGCGGTCTGGCGGACAAAGGAGAGCACGCTGTTTTCACGGTCGGCACAGTCAATCCAATAAAAACCACCGTGCATGTAATCGTCCTGCCACAATCCCGGCGAAGCGGCATAAAGTTTGTTCAGGTCTTCAACGAATTTCTGCAGGCCGCGATGGAAGGGGCCGGCATCGAGCAGCCGCCAGTCGAGCTGGCCATTGGCATTCCATTCGGCGCTCTGGCCGAATTCGCCGCCCATGAACAACAGTTTTTTGCCCGGGAACAGCCATTGATACGCCAGCAGCGTCCGAAGATTGGCGAATTTTTTCCAATCATCGCCGGGCATCCGGCCCAACAGGGAGCGTTTGCCGTGAACGACCTCGTCGTGCGACAGCGGCAGGATGAAATTTTCGTGGTGATGATAGAGCATCGCGAAGGTGAGGTCGTTCTGGTGGTATTTCCGGTAAACGGAATCGCGCCGAAAGTAATCGAGCGTGTCGTGCATCCAGCCCATGTTCCATTTAAAGGAGAAACCCAAGCCGCCGAGGTGCGGCGGACGCGTCACCTGCGGCCAGGCGGTGGATTCCTCGGCAATGGTGACGATGCCGGGGAATTCCGTATGGGCGAGGTAATTGAATTTCCGGAGGAATTCGATGGCCTCCAGATTTTCCCGTCCGCCGTACTGGTTGGGAACCCATTCGCCTTCTTTGCGGGAATAATCGAGGTACAACATGGAGGCCACGGCATCCACTCGCAGACCGTCAATGTGAAAGCGGCCGAGCCAGAACAGCGCGTTGGCGACGAGGAAATTGTTTACTTCATTCCGGCCATAATTGAAGATGAGCGTGCCCCAGTCCTGATGCGCGCCTTTGCGCGGGTCTTCGTGCTCGTAAAGGGCGGTGCCGTCGAAACGCGCCAGCGCCCAGTCGTCACGCGGGAAATGCGCGGGCACCCAGTCTATCAACACGCCGATGCCTGCCTCGTGCAGCGCGTTGACCAGGAATTGGAAATCCTCCGGTGTGCCGTAGCGGCTGGTGGGCGCATAAAAGCCGGTGACCTGGTAACCCCACGACGGATAATACGCGTGTTCGGCCACCGGCAGGAATTCGACGTGCGTGAACCCCATGCGTTTTACGTACAACACGAGGGGTTCGGCCAGTTCGCGGTAGCTCCACGATTCGTTGGCGGATTTTTTCCGCCAGGAACCGACGTGGACCTCGTAAATGCTCATCGGCAACCGCAAGGCTTCACGTTCCCGGCGGCCGTCCAACCAGGTCTGGTCATGCCAACGGAATTGGCGCGTGTCCCAGACGATGGCGGCGTTTTTGGGCGGCACCTCGAAGAAAAATCCAAAAGGATCGGTGTTCAACTTGATGCGACCGTGCGCGTCGCGGATTTCAAATTTGTAATGCGCGCCGACGCCAACGGCGGGAATGAAAATTTCCCAGACACCCGACGCGCCGAGCAGGCGCATGGGGTGAAACCGCCCGTCCCACTGGTTGAAATCGCCGACGACGCTGACGCGCTGGGCGTTGGGCGCCCAGACGGCGAAACTCGTGCCGGGCACGCCGTCAATCACGCGCAATTGGGCGCCCAGTTTTTCGTAAATGCGGCGTTCGTCGCCCTTGCCGAACAAAAACAAATCCGCTTCGCTCAGCGTCGGGAGGAACGAATACGCGTCCCGGTGGCGGCGGGTCCGGTTTTGGTGATCGGTAATGACCAGGTCGTACGCGTAAACCTTGTTGACCGATGTTGTCATGCCCTCAAAAAGTCCGCCGGCGTGAATGCGCTTGAGCGCGAAGCCGGGTTTGTCCCTTTCATGCGCCGGTTGAATTTCGACTTTGGCGGCATCGGGCAGGAGCGCGCGGACGACCAGTCCCGACCCGTCGCCCAGCGGGTGCATGCCCAGCAACGTGTGCGGCGATTGATGCGTCAACCCGACCAGGCTTTGCAATTCATCTTTGGTCAGCAACATGGCGGCAAAAGATTAGCAGGGTTCTTTCGACAAGGCACGGTAAAGTAAACGGCTGGATAATTAGGAGAAAAGGGCCATTTCAGTCACTTGCAAGATGGTTCTTGATCTCGGTAACACCCGGCTGAAGCCGGGTGCTACGCCGGCGAGAACAGCGAAAACGGTTTTAACCGTTTCCACACAAGTGGGGTGTATCTTGCCGATCAAGCCGTTAAAATGGCTCCGCTTCGCTTCAGTGCCACCCTACACCGGGCTGAAGCCCGGTGTTAACGAGACTGTAAAGAAAAGATACGCCTTGTGAATAACTTTTCCCTGTTAATAAGAAAATTTTGTATTTGGGAACCATAATCATATTATTTCCGTCTTAGTTAAGATGCCAACACCAGGAAATCATTCGTGGCGAATTTTGGTGGTGGACGACGAACCCGCCGTCTGCGATGCCATCAAGATGATGCTCAAGTTTGACGGGCACGAAGTTCAGACTGCCAATGGCAGCAAAGAGGCGTTGTCTTTGCTTGAACGAAACAAATTTGACCTGGTCACAGTGGATTATGCCATGACGGGAATGAAAGGCGATGAACTGGCCGCCACCATCAAACAGCGCCTGCCCCGTCAGCCGATCCTCATGATTACGGCCTATGCCGAAATGTTGAAGTCTTCCGGCAATCCGCTGGCGGGGGTGGACGGCATGGTCAGCAAACCATTTTTGCTGGAAGACCTGCGCAAGGCCGTTGGCGAGGTGTTGCCGCAGAAATGAAGGCGGGGGGCCAAGTATCCAGCTTGTTCCAAAATGCAGCCTCCCGTGCAAGACAGATACCAATCTCCAGAGACAATCACTACAACAGGCAGGGCGGCCCTGCTGCGCCACCCGGTTTGATGGCGGCGCACAGCGCGGCCCTACCGGGTTAAAGTTTTACGAATATTCGATCGAGTTGTTGCGCGTGCGCGTCCAGCGCACCCTCCGTCCACTCCACGAAATCAGCGCGGGAAATTTTTGTTCCATCGGCGAATGCGCGGCCTGGCGCTGATTGATCGCTGAATCCCGGCCCGCCAGGTTCCATCACATCTATGCTTGCTGTAAAGCGGCCTGGTCACGTCCCCACACCGTCACGACGGGAACTTCACGGTGAGCGGACACGGTAGAAGCGTTGCGGCCCATTGGTAATGGTTGTGGTGAACTGGAATAGGCCGGGTACGATATTCGTGGCCGTGCCGACCACCGTCCAGTTGGTCAGCGGCAACAACAGGTTGGTGCTGGTCAGCACGGTGAAAGAGGCCCCGGGGGTGTTGTTGCTAAAGGAAAACTGGAACAATGAATTGCCCGGTATCACCGAGTTAATCAGAGTTGGCGGCGTGAAGGTAACTAATTGCGTGATGGAGATGGGTTGGCCGAGCAGGGAGATGTGGGCCGTGCGGTTGGAGTTGCCGGGGTTGGCGGTGAAGGCAAAGCTCACCACGCCGTTGTTGATGCCGCTGATGGTCAGCCACGGCTGGTCGCTGGTGGGCGCAAACGGGCCGAGCAGACTTTGTGTGGCAGGCAGCACCACCGGCAACACATCGCTGCCAGCGGCAGAACCTTCCCATTTGGCGGTTGGATCCACAAAGGCACGGGGCAGTTCATTGATCGTGTTGTTGCCGTTGTTGGAGAAGTAAACATTGCCCGTGCCATCCACCGCCAAGCCCCAGGAATAGCCCAATCCCGAGGAGACCAGGGCATTGACGGTGTTGTTGGCCGCCGTCCACTTCTTAATCGTGTTGTTATCGGAGTCGGCGATATAAACATTGCCCGCGCCATCCACCGCCACGCCATAGGGATAATACAATCCCGAGGAGACCAGCGTGGTGACAGTTTGGTTCGCCGCCGTCCACTCCAAGATCGTAGAGCCGGATGGGGCATAGACATTGCCCGCGCTGTCCACCGCCACGGCATAAGCATAGTACTTTCCCACAGAGAACAGCGTGGTGACAGTTTGGTCTTCCGCCGTCCATTCCTTGATCGCTCTGTTTTCGGTATCGGCGATATAAACATTGCCTGCGGCATCCACGGCCACACCATAGGGATAGTACAATCCCGAGGAGACCAGGGTCGTGACGGTGTGGTTGGCCGCCGTCCATTCCTTGATCGCGTTGTTGTAGGTGTCGGCGAAATAGACATTGCCCGCGCCATCCACCGCCACACCGTGAGGATAGTACAAGGGAGTGTTCGCATTCGAGACGACAAGCGTGGTGACGGTGTTGTTGGCCGCCGTCCACTTTTTGATCGCGTTGTTGACACAGTCGGCGAAATAAACATTGCCCGCGCCATCCACCGCCACGCCAAAGGGTTGGTCTAATCCCGAGGAGACCAGCGCAGTGACGGGCGCCGCGACATAGGTTGAACCGGCCTGGGTGACGGTGAGCGTCTGGCCGGCAATGGTAAGCGTGCCGGTGCGCGTGGCGCCCGGGTTGGCATCGTAACTGAAAATCACGTTCGCGCTGCCGGTGCCGCTTTGGTTCGCCGCGCTCACGTGCAACCAGGCGGCATTGGGCTTTGCTCCCCAGGGGCCGATGGCGGTCAGAGCCACGCTGTCACTGCCTGCCGTTGGCCCTTCGAACAGCGCGGTCGTGCCCAAGGAATCATTGGAACTAACCACCACAAGATTTACTTGCCCGGCGACACTGGTATCAAGGGTATAGGTGAAGGGGCCGCCGGGCGTTGAGCCGAGCTTGGTGCTGCCGCTCAGAGTGCCGGTATAAGTCAACAACGTGTTCGTGCCCGGCCCAAACCCGGTCCCGCTCGTTACATTGTTGGTCCCGCCCAGCGCGAGATTGCCCATCACCGCCACGCAGTTGGTATTCAGATCCAGCGTATAATTCAGCACGGTGGCGGGGTGCAACGTGAGATTGTTGCTGACCGTGAGAAGGCTGTCAGCCATGGTAAGCGAGCCGGCGCCAAGCGTGTTCGTATCACTCAAAGTAACGTTTGCATTAAAAAGCCAGAAGTTGGTGGTAGCGCTTGCACCCAGGTGAAATTGTGAATTCAGGATCTGGACTTGTTGCGCATTGTAAATTTCGAAATTTTGGGGACCGTTGGTAGCGGTGATGTTGACTTTGCTCAATATGATATTGGCGGCGGGACACTCGGTTCGCGCCCAAATCATACCGGGCTGGGCCGCCGTTGCCGTCAAATTGCTGATGACTATGTTCCGCCAGATGGGTGTGAAGTTGTTACTGGTGGCGACGGGTGTGTTGGCAGCCACCGCCGGGGTGATTCCGGCGGTGGTGGGATCTCCGTATGATTTGTAATAGCTGTAAATCAATATGGGCGCATACGTGATGTTGGTCATCCCGATGTTGTAATAGAACAGATTCTGGGCAATCCCTCCTTCACCGGAACCACCACTGGTTGAATTATCCGACTTCATGCGGATGCCATAGTCCGTCCCACTGAACGTGCAGTTGATCACCGTGAGGTTGGACACCCCGCCCTGGGTATTGCTGCCGATGGACACGCCGTGACCGGTGCCGAAGGCGCAGTTGGTGACAAGGATATCGGATGAAGGAACACCGCCGGAACTGGTGCCGAGCGCGATGTTATCGTCGCCATCACTGATCTTGCAGTCCTGAACCAGACAGTTTGTTCCGGTCAAATCCATGCCGTCCGTGTTTGGCGAGTTGCCGTCCGTGTTGATGGTAATCCTCCGAAACGTGATGTTGCCGCCCCCGCTCTTAAACGCGAAGTGCATTTTCGGCGGATTGATAAGCGTTATATCTTGAAAGAGCATCTGCGAGGATTTGGTCACGTAAATCATGTAGGGCCGGGCCGAGGTGGGACGACCATCCCACCAATCAGAATATGTGGCCTGTCCATCAATCGTGCCGGAGCCGGTGATTTCAAAGTTCCTTATACTGGTGCAGGTGATGAAGTTCGCCGTGCCGAAATAGGCGTTCCAAACGTCATACGGAAACATTCTCAGAACCGCGCCGCTGTCAATTTGCAGGTTGACATTATTGGCCATGGTGATGGGACCACACATATACGTGCCCGGCCCGGGTATTTCAACCGTGCCGCCGTACGCACCGTTAACGAACCCGCCGCTGGACGCGGCGTTAATGGCACTTTGAATGGCAGAGGTATTGTCTGTCGCACCGTCACCCATGGCGTAGTAAGGCGCATTGGTAATGTTGATAATATTGTTGGTGTTGATTTTCGGTAACAGCGGCGCGGCTGAGGTCACTGTGACTTGCGTGATGGAGAGCACCACCAGCGCCATCCACAGGGTGATTCGATGGTTTGTTTTCATAAATTGCCGGGACGTTTTCGACACGCAATTCGTTGGCTGAGCAAGGTGAGTCAGCGACGAGTCGTTATGCCTGAGATTACTCATAGCGCCAACTGGCGAAGGGGAGCAAGTAAAATGTTGGCTGGCTTTCGGCTGACGGGGCGTCAAACTCTGCGTGCTCGCTCAGACGGATACGGTTGAACGGCAATTCCAGCATGGCGGCGGTCGCCGACCGCGAATCCTTTCGGGACAAACCGTGCTACAGTGACGGTCAAAGCTTTGCAAAAATGCGGTCGATTTGTTGCTGGTGCGTCTCCAATGCACCATCGGTCCAAACCACGAAATCGGCGCGGGAAATTTTTTGTTCCACCGGCCATTGCGCAGCCCGGCGTTGCTTGATTTGAGCCGGGGTCCAGCCCCGGGCCAGCAGGCGTTCACGCTGCGTAGCGGCGGAACAGGCGACACAAATAATTTTGTCAAAGGCCGATTTAGCTCCGGTTTCAAACAGCAGCGGTATCACCACGACAGCGAGCGCGCGGTTTTCGCGGCGCCAGGCTTCCACCTGGGCGAGCCAACGCTCGCGGATGCGGGGGTGGAGGATGGCTTCGAGTTTTTTTCGCGCCACAACATCGGCAAAAATAATTTCCGCCAGTTCATCGCGGCGAAGTTGGCCGTCCGGCGCGATGACCTTCATACCAAATTCAGCCTGGATTTCGGTGAGCGCGGGCTGGCCGGGTTGAACGAGTTGCCGGGCGATCTCGTCGGTATCCACCACCGGCGCGCCGCGAGCACGGAGAAATTCAGCCGCAGTGGACTTGCCCATACCCACACCACCGGTCAGACCGCAGACATTCATGGGTCTGAAACCGCCGGCTCACGGCCAGGGCGCGGTGCGGTAGAAGCGATAGGGATAGTTCGACTTGCCCGGATCCGTGATGAGGGTCGTGCCAAAGTTGGTATAGGACCCGATATTGGTGTAGATCGGCGACCAATGCACCAGGTCGGTGGAGGCCTGGATGACATTGGTCTGCGCGGGCAAAATTTCCGAGGCAATCTGGAAATTATTGTTGGTAGCGCTGTAGCTGGCCGAAAGCGTGAACCTTTGGCTAAGGGCACTTGCCACCGCCGGGGCCGGGATGGAGACACCCTGAACCCACTGCAAACGCGGGCCAAACAGGCTCGGATTGTTGTTTAAATACGCTTCCGGAGTTGCGAAGCCAGGATGGGTCACGGACGGATTAACACTGACGGAGGCGTAATAAATTGTGATGCTGGGATCGATATATAACTCGTTGGTAAAATCCGTCAACTGCGACAAGTCAAGAGAGTTGACGTACAAGCCATTGTTTCCAGTGGCACCATAGAACTTGTACTGCGGCTTATACACACCGGACTGCAATTGAGGATTGAAAACCAATTTGCCAATGGCGCTGTTGTTCGCATACCCGGCAACAAACCCCCCCACGTTTGCACCCGCCCAGTTATGGTAGATTTTATTGTTGCTGAGAGCCGTGTCGACAATTTTCGTGCCCAACAAATCGCCTGACGCCGGCTTGGTCCAGAGATTGAATCCATTGTCGCAATAAAAGTTGTTGCCCGAACCAGGACCGCCGTCAGAGAGCAAATCAGCCACTGTGAAATTGATGGCATCGTAAGCAAAAAGCGTGGAATTGCCGATCAGCAGACTGTTGGCGGAGAATTGAACAGCACCCATCGCTTGAATATTGGCGCCCGCAACGTGACCGGTTTGAACGATGGCAGTAAAATCGCTAAAATTCGCCCAATTGGTTGCGTTGTTGTTGATCTCAAGATTGGTGGTGTTAATGGTCTGGCCACCGGCGATGATGGTTCCATTGTTGACGAAGGCCAGATAATTGGTCGGGCCGTCATCCCCGAAATGGGCGCTGTTGGGAACAAAAATGGAACCATTGTTGGTAAAATTGCGGAGAGTCGGGGCGTTGTTGAACGTCCAGTTTTGCAATGCGTTGCTCAACGCAAAATTGTTTTGGATGGTGAGGCCCTGCCCGTCCATCAAGAACGAATTAGTGATGGTGACCGGGTCGCCAACGACAATATTGGCGGCATGCAACTTGAGGTCCAAAACCGTCACCGGAATCGGCGCGCCCAATCCACTGGCATCCACCAGCATGACATACAGGTTTTCCTGGGCGATAAATGTCTGATTGGTTTGAACCCAGCCGGCGGGTCCATTGGTCACCCAAGTAACTGCCGTCACTGGCGTCAAATTGCTCCAGGTGGCGCTCCACACGGAGACGTTGCCCGAGAAGCGGTTTACCGTGGACAGCGCCAGATTTGTGAAAATCAAGGTGCCATTGGTCGAGCCCAGGTCGAAACTCAGGTTCTGGCAATCCACGAGGGCGCCAACGCTGTCCACCAAATGCTTGCACTGAACACTGACCCAGCCTTCGCCGCTCATTCGCGTTTGGCCGAGATTTAAGTTTCCGGAATAAATTTGCACCCGCCCGCCGGAATGATCAAGGGAACCACCCGGCGGCGGCAGTGCGGTAATGTTGTTAATAACGGTGTCCAAGGCGGAATATCGGGCAACAACCGTGTTATTTGTCCAGTCGGAGCTAAATAAAAAGTCGTTGGGTGGAAATCCGGTTGCGCCGTTCGTGCCATTGGCGAAGGCAAAACCATCTCCCATGCCGCTAAAATACGGCGGATTAACGTTGCCGGAGTACACAGTTGGCAAATACACATCGGACCGGGAGACCACATAGCTTGACCACTGGCGGCTCGAGCTGGAACAGCCAGAGGTAAGATCCGGTGGCCCTACGAATAATACCGCATTGGTAGTGGATGCCAGGAGATCCACGAGATAGAACGTATTGTTTTGCGGCGCCAAAGTCGCCGGATTTAAGTAGGTCTGCGTCAATCTCACCGCCACGGTGTCGAAAACATTTGTGGGATTCAGACTGGCCGAATACCGGACATCCGCCGTGACGTTGGCCAGAACATTGGTTGGAGGAATGACGAACACCGCCTCATGGACGTCGTTGGTATACTCAACCGGTTGGCCTGGATTATGATCGACTGGATTTCCATTGGAATTGGTGACGATCAAAACGCCATTATTGCGGTTGGTCCAGAAGGTATAGAGAGCACTCAGTTGATTCGTAACGACTGCAGGAAGTCCATTCGGTGGACATACTCCATTTATGGCAAAGCCCGGAGTTCGAAAGAATGTCCCGTCCCAAATATTACTGGAGACAAAGGTCATCGTGTTGGTCGCCGCCCAGGTCGGGTAGGCAAAGCCCTTGGCGGGAACGATGTTCGTAGGACTGGTAAGAAGGGGACTGGAACCGGACGATGACGAAGTGGCGGGAGTGATTATTACCGTACTACTTGAAAGGTCAACTGTGCCATTGGTGCCGTTCAATAAAATCTGGCCGCTCGACCCTGCTGTCACGGTGCCGCGGTTGATAATGTTCGTGGCGTACACCCACGCAAAACTTACATAACCATCAGGCAAGCCGGAATAGTTGCCGTCATCCGCCTCAATGAGCCCATTATTGTCATTGAAGAAAATGGCCGACGGATTTCGCAGGTTGGAAGTGCTGCCACTGCCGGGTGGGCCAAAATCAAACGCCCAACCGAGGGATGAATACATCTGCCCTTTGTTGGTGTAAGTCAAAGTGTCTGATGTCCGGTAGGGAAAGGGGGCAACACCAATACTCCAAGTGCCCCGGTTGATAAAATTGGTCGCGTCAATCACCGGCGGCGGGAAAGTGAAAAAGGAACCGTAAGCTGTACTGTCCCAGACGGCTTGCGCGCCGGGGGCGGCAAACGGAACAGAGATCAGGCCGGACAAAAACAGGAGTGCGGGCAATCGCCCCGCCCGCCAGGCCTGCATATTAAAAATTGATTTCATACGACGATGCCTGCTCAATTGATGGTGATGGAATAATCCAGATTCAGCGTGTTGACGGACGGGCTGGAGTCAGTCATCTGAATGGTGAAATAATAGGTTCCGTGCCGGGTGGGCGTGCCGGTAATCACGCCGTTGACCAGGTTCAAGCCGTCCGGCAATTGTCCTTCAACCGTGGACCAATAGTAGGGCGGTGTGCCGCCGATTGCCGAGAACGTCGTGTTGTAAACCGTGTTCGTATTGCCGGCAGGCAGGCCGCCGGGAGAACTGGGAGACACCTGGATCAACGCCGCCGCTGCCACTTTGGCAATGCTGTCGGCATTGGGATAAACGATGGGGGCGTTGGTGGTGCCATCAAAGGAGCCGTAAAGGAAAAACCGGAACTGGTTTGTCCCCGACAGGTAAGAAGGAGGATAGCCCGGATAAACCGGACCGGTCTTGTTAAAAACAATGGCTTGACTACTGGCACCGACAGCCGCACCGAGGGGATTGATGACTCCCGGCCCGGTCAGACCAGGATAACCGGTATCGGGAAGGAAGGCCGGCTCGGAGCGACCGAGGGAGCTAACAAAAAAGTCCCCGCTGGGACCCGCGGTCAAATCCTGGGCGGAAAAGATGAAATCCGGGGCGATCGCCACCCGCTGGAAGGTTTGCAGGATCGGCTGGCTGTTGGTGATAAGAACTGCGGAATAGACATTGGTGACCGGCTGGAAGAACTGGCCGAGGAGCGAGTCGAAATTGGCCTGCACGAACTGAAGTTTTCCCAGCCCCTGGTACAAACCGGTGGAGTTGGTAATTCCGACCGTGCCACCGGACGAGCAAAGAATCGGTGCCGCCCAGTAGGCGTGGTTGGTGGCATAAGTTACGATGCTTTGAGAATAGAAATTACCCGCCGAGTTGCTGGCCGTCACTAAAACATTGGTGGTGGCCACCACGTTGGTAAAAGGCAACTGGAAAAGGATTTGGTTCCCGCACGGGTTGGTCGAAATATAATAATCGCCCGTCGGCACATTGGTCAGGGTGATTGCCTTGACCGTGGTGTTGGTGACAAACGGATTGCCCAGGACTCCGCCCGGCGACACCTGGACCGTCACCAACTGGGCGCTGGTATTGGTACGGAAGCCGTTGGTGAGGACGACGAGGTTGGCATAGGTATTGCGTATATTGCAGCAGCACCGTGTCGGTAAAGCCATTGGTCGTGACGACCAGCACCGGCGGGTTGCCGAGAACAAAGCTATTGGTGAAGTAGGCAACGATGTTGGGGGTATGAACGACCACGGGACCGTAAGTGGAACTGACAATGATCAACCCGGGGAATAAATTGCTCAAGACAGTCGGAGAATTGGTCAGCGCCGCCTGGACAAAAGCGGTATAATTGGAAGTGTAGAGCGCGAACGGCAGCCCCAAGCCGGTAATTCCGCCACCAGTCGAACTGAGCAGGACGCTTCCCGGAGGCGAGGATTCAAAATTGACATTGTTCGTGCTGTAAAGATATCGCAGCCCTTGCACATCATCGCGGGTCAGGCCGGTGTAATATTCGCCAATATCTAATCTACCATTAGCGCCATTGAATGGGCTGAAGTTGGCACTTATTCCTATCCCGGACGCCACCGGGGGGTTCTCAAATTCCTCAGTGGAGTAGAAGTTTTGCGGCACCGCCGCTGCCACAACCAGACTCGGAGTTGCTGGCGTGCAATTTTCCCAAATAAAATAGGAATAAAGCGTGTCGTTGACGTACGGGGAGTAGTATTGGGCGCTGCCGACGGGCATAGCCGTAAGCAGATCAAAGTTTCTCGACACCACCAGGTATTCCAAGTTTAAAGGACAACTGAGGCCGGAGTTCTGGACTGAGTAACGATCATGTAACACCCAGGTATAACGAATTGCATCCGCCAGCCCGACTTGCTCCATCATTGCCGCCAGCGTCAATGATTTCAAATCCACCAACCCCCAATTTTGCGCCGTATAATTGATGGTCTCCGACTGCAAGGGGAATTCCGACAGGTTGGTACTGTAACTGTCCACATTGGTCAGATTGTTCAGCACGGACAAGGCCTGATTCCACCGCCGTCATGCCGGACATGCCAAAAAAGTCGAGGAAGTTCGCGTCGCAGGCGTAATACAAGACCGGCGCGTTCAAGCGATATTCCTCGCCCAGATTATTGCGGCCCCAACCGATTAGGGTCGGTAAAGCCGTACGGGATGCCCGACCCAACCAGTGGATTAAAGCCGTTTGCCTGTACCTGCCAGGTTTCAACGCCAGTGCCGCCTGCGGTCGGACCCGGCCCCAGTAACGAAAACGCAAACGCAGTCGTCAGCGACGCCGCCAGCAGGACAATCCACAAAAAATCGTTTAATCATTTGCCGCATACTCATTTTTATTGGCGCAGGAGCAGGATGCGGTAGTAACCCACCGGACTGCCCCCCACATAAATTGAATCGCTGGTGCCCGCCGCAAACCGCGGCGCGCCCACGTTGCTCCAGGAGGTGAAATTGGTTGTCTCCTGCACCTGGTAGGTGAATCCCGGCTGGGTGTTCCAACTGAGGAACATTCCCTCCGAGGTCTGGGCCAGGGTTGACTGCAGCCACGTGGCCGAATTTGTCGGGTTGCCGCCACTCAAGAACACCTGCAGCAGCGTCGGACCGCCGGAAACCAGAGGTGTATTCACATTCGCCGGCCAGTTGGCATAGTTCAGGCCATAATATTGCATCATCCATTCGAAAGGCACGCCGTTGTAATCGCCGCCGCCCCACGTCGTCCCACTGGTCGCCGGCGACAGGGCCGGCGGACGACCGCCGGATGTGGTCACATAATCCAGTCGGAACGAATGGGTGCTGCTGGCGGTCAAACCATTCGCCGCCGTCATTGTCCACATGTTGCTCGCGGTCACTGCAGTTGGTGAGTTCGTGCCGTCCACATAAATCTCATAGTTGGCGATGGAAATCCCCAGCACGGGCGGCCAGGAGACCGCACAGTTGCGGCTGATAAACGCCGTTGCTGAGGGTGAACGGCGCATAAATGAACGGCGCGTCCATTGCCGTCAGGTCGGCGTTGACATTGATGTAACGCTGGGCATACAAATCAAAATTAAACACGGTGGCGTTATAGCCGGTCCAAACCGCCAGGAAGTGGTTGGCGCCGTCGGACGCCACCGCCGGCTGCATTTGCTGGCCGGGCGTCGTGGTGTTCACGATGAAATTCTCCGCTCAACGGCGTGCCGTCTTCATGCACAAATTGTCCGTACACGCCTTCCAGCGAACCATCCTGCCCCAGGCTGGTCCACACAATCAAATAATCCAGGCCTATCGCGCAAATGCGCGGAACATATTGATCGCCCAAAACGGTCGAGTTCACCCGCAACACCGGGCCGCCCACGCCCGCGCTGGAAAACGGCCGCGCAAAAACATCCCAGCCGTTGGCCGGGTTTGCCAGGTCACTCGCTCCCCACGCCACCATGAAAGAGCCATCCGACGCAGCGGCCACGGCCGGGCTGGCGCAGGGATTGGAATTTGAGTTCACCAGAAATTCACTGCCCGCCGCCACGCCGTTGCTGTTGTAAAGCCGCGCGTAAACATCGATGCTGGCAACCGGCAAGGAACTATAATTGACGTAATAATTGGTATTTTGATTGGCGCCGATTGCGTTTTCATTGGTGGACACGTATGCCGCCCCCCCCGTCGTGTAAAAGATATTGTCAATGCTCGAAATGGTTGACCGTTGCTGCTCCGACACCCAGGCGACTACAAACCCGCCGTTTTTCAACGCGGCGACCGCCGGTTTGCGCTGGTTGTAGTTGGTGAATTGATTGACTAAAAATCGGCTGCCGATCTTTTGGCCGGCTGGCGAGAAAATCTGGCCATACACATCCAGCATGCTGCCCGACCCCGCTTGATTGAAACTGGCCCAGACGATAACGGCGTTGCCGTTGGTCAGCGCGGCGACGGCCGGATTGATTTGAAAATGCACGGTTTTTACAGCCGTGTTCGTCACGACCGTCTTGACCACATTGGTAGAGTAACCGGTTATTTTCGTGTGGCCGCTGTTCCAATTCGTGGTAATCGTCTCGGTTTTGTTGGTGGTGTAATTCACCACATTGGTGACCAACTGGGAATCGACCAGCACGTCATTGGTCGTCAGCCAGGTATTGGTGGGAGAAAGAAATCGCGCATAGACCTGCTGGAATCCTCTTTGCCCGCCCTGCCACACAAAAACCGCCCCGCCGTTTATTCAGCAGCGCCACGCGGGGATTTTCCTGATCGTTTGTTCCCTGGACATTGACCCGGAACGGACTGCCCGATCCGGAGAACGTGCTGTCCAACCGCATGGCGCTCACTCCCCAGCCACTGCCATCCGTGATGTTGTCCTGCCAGACGACAAAGCCGCCGCTGGAGTTCAGCGCCACGTCGGGGAAAACCTGGTCGCCCGGCAATGAACCGATAATCGCGTATTCCGTTCCGTTGGTTTTGTAATAATTGGTCTGGCCAAAAACAGCGGCCGGAACTGCCAAGCGCCAGCCCCAGCAAAGGCAGATGGCTGCCCGGCGGGCGGACAATGACAACGACATAAAGGCTATGTTGAATCTTAACTGCCGACCGGGCGTTTTGTCCAAAAAATCTTTCGCCAACAACGCGCGCTGCCGCCGCTGAAAAAACAGCCGCGCTCCGCGATTGACCGCCAACAAACTTTTGCGTTCCAAATTCATTTTCTAAATCAAAACCGCCTGCCGTTCGCGCGCCTGATTCCTCCAGCGCCGCGAGCATTCCCTTAAAACCCCAGCGCTGATACAACTCGCGCAATCGGCCGGCATCCGCCGGTTTTTCCACCAGCGCTGCCGGCGAAAATTCACACGGCAAATCATCCCGCAACCGCACCAATTCGCCATTGCGCCGCACCGCATCCGCCGCGTCGCGCACCGCCGCGCGCAATTTTTCCGACTTCACTTCATCCAGCCGCGCATACAACGCGGCGACCGAGCCAAATTGATTCAACAATTCAGCGGCGGTTTTCGGCCCGACGCCGGGCACACCCGGAATATTGTCCACGGTGTCGCCCGTCAAACTCAGCCAATCCACAATTTGCGACGGCGCAACGCCGGTTTTGGCGCGCACCTGCTCGTCCGTCCAAACCGTCCCGTTCTTGTCGTTCGGGTTCAACAATCCGACCCGCGCCGACACCAACTGCATAAAATCCTTGTCGGAACTGGCAATGACCACGGTCATGCCCGCATCCGACGCGCGCCGCGCCAGGCACGCGATATAATCGTCCGCTTCCACGCCTTCGCGGCAAAACGAGGCGATCCCCGCCGCTTTCAGATAACTGACGATCCCGTCAAGCTGCGGCTTCAAATCGTCCGGCATTTCCGGACGCTGCGCCTTGTATTCCGGCAACAGCGCGGTGCGCTCGGCGCTCAGGCCGCCATCCCACACCACAATCAAATGCGACGGTCTGATGGCCGCCCGCATTTTTGCCAGCATTTTGACGAAGCCATAAATGGCATTCGTCGGCTGGCCATCCGGCGAACGCAACTCGCGAATCGCATGAAACGCGCGATAAGCGTAAGCGTGTCCATCAATAATCAGCAACCGATCCACAAATTTACCGGGTGCGAGCGCCTTGTTTCCAGTATTTCAAACGGCTTCGCGGTTTTCACAATTTTGTCTCAACCGGAAATTCCACGAACAACGTTGCTCCGCGTTTGACCACTTTTTCACCGCGCCGGCACGGGCGCCGACTCCGGCAGTTCCCCGGCCGCACCTCCACTCCCGGTTGTTGCGGTGGAATGGTGTTTTGCAAAAACGGCAGTTCATCGTCCGAATGCACCCGGTTGCCAGCCGGATCAACAATGGTGGCGGTCACAAAAATCATCAGGTTTTTCTTCACGGAGGTTTTGGACTGGCTTTGAAAGAGCCGTCCCACCAGCGGCAGGTCGCCAATCATCGGCACCTTGTCCTTTGTGTTCTGGATGTGCGAAGAAATCAATCCACCGAGGACAACGGTCTGGTTGTCCCAGACGTTGACGGTGGTGATGACCTGGCGCACGGTAAAGTCCGGCAGAATGGTGGGCACTTCCACAACGTTGGCAACATTGATCCCGGGAATTGCCGGCGGCGTGTCGTAGCCGTTGAACTCGGTCAGCGACGGGATCAAGGTGAGGTTGAGCGTGTAGCCATCGGACAAAACGACCGGGATCACGTCCAGCACCGGGCCGACTTCCACCTGTTGCTGATTGGGCGTGATGGCGGAGGTTTGCACGGCCTGGTTAACCACTTGGGCCTGTCCTGAAGGGACAACGCCCAACAGCACAATGGCCACGCACAAAATAAAACCTTTTACAACTCTTTTTGATTTTCGACTGGTCTTCATGGTGCTGGTTGGTATCTGAAGTTATTGTAGGTTATTATGGCCGGTCGTCGTGCCCGTGGTGGTCGGTGTCGTTCCGGCTGTGCCTTGCTGGAAGCTGAAGCTCGTGATGATGGTCATGATGTCCGTCGCCCGCATCTGGGTTTGACGGCCGCTGGTCGTGGTCACTTCCGGTTCGGCGAGATTTTCAAATCCGCTGCGCTGTTCCAAGGCATGAATCACGACGCGGAAATTGGGATCGGTCAAAATGCCCGTAATGGTGGCCACCGTGGGATACGCGCGTTGCGCAATGCCCAGATTGCTGATCAATTGATCCGTGGCCGAACCCGCAATCTGGTTGGCCGCCGTCTGGCCGGGAAAAATCCGCCGAGAGATGGCAGCCGTTATAAGTGGGATTTCCATTGTTAAGCGACGGCGACGTGCCGCCCTGGCCCACCACATTACCGCCCATATTGACCTGTCCCAAATACCAGTCAAAGCCCAACGCCGTACTGTCGTCCTGCTCCACTTCAATGAACCGGGCTTTGATATGCACCTGCGGCGCCGTCATGTTCAACACCTGAATGGCTTTCTCGATGGTGTCCAAATCCTGCGATGTCGCGCGGACGAACAACACGCCCAACCGGTCGTTAAAGAAAACGCTTTTCGGCGGGTCCAGATTCAGCCCAGGGTCGTGAAGAACCCTTTGGCGGCAAGGCTGACGTTCACCGTTGCATTGGTTGTTGTCACAAACGACAATCCACCGTTGCCGCTGCCGCCGCCACCGCCGCCACCGCCACCGCCGCCGCCGCCGCTGGACTGGTACGCAACCCGCCGCTTCCGGGCGCCGCGTTAATCACTGGCAACAACCGCGCCGGTGTTTTGTCCGCTCTGACCGCCACCGCTGCTGCTGCCGCCGCTGCTGCCGCCGCTGCTGCTGCTGGTGTTGGTCGAACCAAAACTTATCGCGCCCACACTTTCCAAGCCTTGATAGAAGGTGTTGGGATCCACTTTGAATGTGCGCGTTTCCAATGGCATCGGCTCCGGCCCCTCTGGCTGAGAAAACGATGGCATAATCCTCAACGGAATATTTGATGGGATGATCAGCCACCAGCACAATGGCATCCAGCACATCCGCCAGCCGCACATCGTTTAATGTCAATTTGACATTGATGGAACTGGCATCCATGGATTCACCGCCACCGGTTGGAGCCGCCACGGGCAATCCGGTGGCCGGGTCAATGGTCGTTGCGCCGCCAGCGGGCGTGGTGACGCGCGGGGGCTGCCTGCTGCATTTGGATTAAAAAGAAAGTTGATTCCCTTTTTGTCCGGGTCGCGCAGTTTGGCTTGTTCGCTCAGATTGCGAAGAACTTCGATCAACGGCAGCCCTTCGGGCCAGGAAACCGAGTCAAGCCGGATGCGGTCAAGCTTGCTGTAAATGGCCTCGCGGCCGGCACCGGTGTGGACCAGATTGGTCAAGGCATACGGATTGGGCACGGGCAGCAACCCGCGGTTTACCGGCTTCTCGTAGGCTTTTTCCACCTGCACCATGCGGTCCTGCGTGTCGATCGTGTGCACGCGCGCTTCACGTTCGTAACGGGCCTGCTTGACCAGATTCATGTAGTAGAAAGCCCCCTCGTTGTCCGGATCGAGCTTGATCGCCTCTTTCAATTTGACTTCGGCCTCATCGAACTTGCCCATCTCGTAAAGCAATTTGCCGTCCCGCACCAGCGTGCCCGCCTCCGTCTTGTCCTTGGCGATATACGGGACTTGTTGCAGCGTCGCGTCGTCGGGCATTTTGCCGCGCATGGACAGCCAGCAGGCATCGTTGTTCTTCTTGAAGGCCAGGGCGGCGGCATTTTGCGGGTCCACTTTCAACACGCGGCTGACCTGGGTGTCGGCTTCGTGCAAATCGCCCTGACTTTGTGCCTGACGGGCGAGGGTAAGCCGGGTTGAAGCAAGGCCGGAAATGGTTTGCGCCTTTTCATCGGGGATGCCGGAGCCGATTTGCTCGACCAGCGTGATTGGCGTCTTCGTAAAGTTTGGCGGCGCCGGGCAAATCTCCGCGCAGCGGCGGTATTTTTGGCCTCCAGAAGTTTTTGGCGCAGGATGATGGTATTGGCCTGACGAAGCACGGCTTCATTGACCGCCATGTCCGTGGGACTGGTTTGCGCCGGCAACATGGCGGCGCCGGCCAGCAATAAAATAAAGCCGAGAGAGAGAGATGCTGCTTTTGTCATGGTTCGTTTCAGGTTTGTCGTAAATCAAATCAGCGCCATCGGGCGCCGTTGTTATCGCGACCAAGTGTCATTCAGAATTTCAAGGACTGGGGCTGTATGTCAATGTCGTTTTTTTCTGGTTTGATCGGGCCAACAATATCACTGTGTCCTGGTTGATGGCAACGATTATGTTGTCATCGCCGGCAAATCTTAAATCCGCGCCGACGCGCTGCCCCTGCCATTTTTTCCCTTCGGGATCATATTTCAAATCCGCAGAGTAACCGTCCACCCGGCGAAAAGGTTTGTCTTTGGACAACGTCACCTTTTCGCCGGTGTCCGTCAGTTGCAAAATCAATTTCAATTGCGCCGGATTTTCCGGCGAACCTTTCACATCAATGATGGTGAACGCGTTTCGTTCTTTTCCCCGACCGAAGCATAATGCTGCCGTTTGCTGCGCTGCCAGGGCAAGACCGCCGCCTGGCGCTCCACGCTGATGTACATAGCGCGCGCCAAATTCATTGGTTTCTATCGAATCCAGCGTGAGGATCAAATAAAGCGGCGTGATTTTTGTGATTACCACCGCGGCTTGCGGCCCGATTTCATTGCCCGGTTTTGATTTTAATGAGTGGTCCCGTCCGTGGCTCTTTGCCATTGAACCGGATTGAACAGTTTGTTCGTTGTCGAAAAATCCAGTTTGTAGGGCGATTGCAGCCGCTCAAACACATTCGTTTCCCGCGTCAAATCCAACGGATCCAGAGGTTTGACCGCACGGCTGATGATGCTCTGGCGGATGTCAGCCAGCCTCTGCCGGTCGCTGGGAATCAAGTACAGCATGAACACCAGCACCCCCATCAAACCCAGCAACACAACGCTGAGCAGGATTTTCTCGTAATGTTTTTTGACGAAATCCATGAGCTTACTTTTTCGGCAACAATTTCACGACCTCGACCACCAGCGTGACGCGCAACAATTGTTCGTTCAACACCGTCTGCAATCCGCCCCTGCCCGGCATCCACGCGTTCGCGGGCGCCGGCGTGCCGGCGATCGGCGGTGATGCGACGGCACGGCTGGCAGCTCGGTGCGTGGCCAGATCGGCACCGCTGGTCGCGCTGCCTAGCCGGCTGAGACGCTTGATGCTCTTGACGATGAACCCGTGCGGCGACGAGGCAAAGCCGGCAAGCACCTCGGCCATCTCCGTGCTGAACGAACGGAACGTAATCTGGTAAGGCGTCAGAACGGCCAGATTGTTGGTCACGGAACGACCGTCAAAATAATCGGCCTGCGGGCCGCTGGCGTCATCATCCGAAACGCGGACGCGCTGAATCCCGTCCAGCGAATTGACGCGCGCCGCAAAAAGGATTTCCGAAATGGTTTTCACCTCGCCAAACTGCGCGGCCAGCGCCCCCAGGCTGCCGGGCGTCGAATTTCACCAGCGAGCGTTGCGCCTCAAAGGAAAAATCATATTTGGGCGGCAGGGTCACGCTGGCGGCCTCGGCTTCATGTTGCAACTGGTCGATGGTCCGGCGGAGCGCCGCGGCGAACTGCTTCGCTCGAAACGGCATTGGTGCCCGTGTTGGGAATCGGCGCAATCGGCTGAAAATAATCCCGCCGCCTGTCGAATCCAATCCCGAATCTGGCGTTCCTGTTCGCGCGCGGCGGCGATGTTGTCCACCTTGTCGTTGCCCGGCGAGGGCTTCTTGCCGGTCAAATTCCGCAACGTGCCATAAATCTGGTTCAACTTGTCAAACGCCGCCGAGTTGTGGCTCCAGCCTTTGTAATTATAATACCCGGCCGCCCCCAGCAGTCCCAAGGCCAGTATGCCGCCAATCACAAAAAACAAGTTTCGCTTGATCCAGGCCATATTACAAGTTGAGTGGATTTTGCAGCCCCACGGTTATGCCAAACGTAAACGTGCCGGTGACGTCATCGGGGGTGATATCTCCCCGGAGCTGCGTCGTTTTGGGATCAAAAAGCGGATGCCTCCTGAAACGCTTTGAGAACCGCATAGGCAATGTCGGTGTTCGCCGCGGAATCAACACTCGACAAATTCACCGCGCGGCAGACCAGGGTGATGGTGTTGGCGGCGGGATTACGGGCCGCGGACGGGATTCTCGCGCAGCGGGATTGCGGCGCTGCGGTTGGGTGCGGCGGCGGATGGATCACCATCATTTCATCGGATTCCGGGGCCGGCTCGGGAGCCGCGCGAGCGCCGTGACCGGCGGCTGGAGTTTGCGCGGCGCCCATCGTCATCTGCTCAATCCAGATGCCCGCTTCGACCCCGGCTCTTTGCGCCGACAATTTTTTCTTGATGTCGTCCTCGGAACGAATGAGCACGCGTCGCAATTCCGCCAGCACGTCACCCCAGTAATACCGCTCCTCCATCCAGGCCCGTGATTTGAGCCCGCTTCGTTTCTGCGTCGCCTGCAGTTTTGTATAGGCCCGATTAAACTGGTCGGCCTTGGCTTGTGAGTTTTTGAACCTGCGGCTCCAAATCCTTGATTTCATTTTCCTTCGATTCCGCCAGTTTTTGAAAGAGGAACCCAACCGCGCCCGCCACCGCCACCAGGCTGAACACGGTGAAGATGAAATACGGCTTCTTTTCGTTGAACGTCCGCCAGCGCAACGTGCTGCTCGGCATCAAATTCATTTCCACCGGGCAATTCGCCAGATTCCGCAACCCCAGGCCGACCACTTCGCCCAGCGAATGCGCCACGCGCGCCAGCTCCTCCAGATTCACCGCCGGATCAATCTGCACGTTGCGGAACGGATTGAAGTATTCGACCGGCACGTTGAGCTTTTCCGCGAAAAATTGCGCCGTGTAAGGCATGATGGACGCGCCGCCGGACAGAAACAGACCGCTGCGGCTCCGAACCGCCCTGTTGCCCGCGATAAAACTGCATCGTCTGGTTGACCTGGATGTGCAGCTTGGTCATGAACTGCCGCGCGATTTTGGCGATGGCCGCCTGGTGCTCGCTTTCCGGCTCCTCGTAAGCGCCGCCGAGACTGACGAAGCCCTCGGCAATTTTTTTCTGCTCGGCGATTTCAAATTTTAATTTCGCCTCGTTCGCAAAATCCTGGGTGATGGTATTGGCGCCCAGGCCGATGCTGCGGGAAAAAACCTTGCCATTTTCGAAGAAGAGCAGGTTGCTCGTCTTGGCGCCGATGTCCAGCAGCATCGTGCAATCCTGCAAATCGCCATAGTTGTAGCGAAAGGCGTTGCACAGCGCCGCGGGCGACACGTCGCACAGTTGCAACCGCAGCTTCGCCTCCTCCGCCATGCGAAACAGACCCTTCGACCACCTCGGATTTGATCGCCACCAGCAGCACTTCCAGTTCGCCGCCGGCGCTGGAACCCAGAATTTGATAATCCCACACCACCTCCGCGAGCGGGAACGGCACGTTCTGCTGCGCCTCGTATTGGATGATCTGCGTCACCTTGCCCGCGTCCACCGGCGGGAGCTTGACAAATTTGGAAAACACCTGAAAACCCGGCGCGCAGACGTTGATGTTCCGCGCCTTGGTGCCGGTTTCCGCCAGCGTCTCGCGCAACGCCTTGAGCGCGGTCGTTTCGCGGGTGGATTCCTGGGCGCCTTCGAGGCCGAGCGGTTTGATGGAAAAATTCTTGAGACGCAAACCGCCGGCTTCGTTGATTTCAAACTCCGCCAGCTTGAGGCTGCCCGCCCCGAAATCCACCGCCAGAAATGATTTTGTGTTCAGCATTTCTGTTCGCGCCGCTCGCCGCCGTCAACGCCACCAGATTTTTCGGTTTGGGGTTTGAGCCAGCCCGTGCTGATTACGGGAAATTCCTCAAATGGTCAAATAGAAATCTCAAAAAAAATGGATGCCTGCCTTCCGGCTATCATTAAAATATTGCATCCGGCGCCCGGCTTTGGCTTCATCCTGCCGTGCCGGGACAGCCGCAAGCCGTCACGGTCCGTCATGAATCGTTGTCGTATGCAAATTTTTTATTCAGGCCGCGTGCAGGGTGTCGGGTTTCGTTACACCGCGAAAACCGTCGCCACCGGCTTTGAAGTCACCGGCATCGTCCGCAATTTGCCGGACGGACGCGTGGAATTGATTGCCGAAGGCGCCCGCGCGGAACTGGAGGCGTTTCGGGCCGCCATCCGTGGCGCAGGACTTGCTGGCTTTATCCGCGACGAAAGTGTAAGCTGGGGGGAAGCAAAAAATGAATTTCACGGTTTTGAAATTGTCCGCTAAACGAAATGAAATACGCCATCATCGCTGACATCCACGGCAATCTGGAAGCGTTCCAAACCGTTTTGGCGGACATCAAAACCCAAAACGCAACGCATATCGTCTGCCTCGGCGACGTCGTCGGCTACAACGCCAACCCCAAGGAATGCCTCGACATCGTCCGCGACATGAACATCCCCTGCGTGAAGGGCAATCACGACGAATACTGCTCCACCGACGACCCGCTGGAAGGTTTCAATCCCCACGCCGCCGACGCCGTTCACTGGACGCGCGAACAACTTTCCGAGGAGGAATGCCAGTGGCTGCGCGACCTGAAATACACCCGCATGGCCGCCAATTTCACCATGGTCCACGCCACGCTCGACGCGCCGCAACGCTGGGGTTACGTCTTTGACAAACTCGCCGCCGCCGCCAGTTTTCCGTATCAGAACACGCAGGTCTGTTTCTTCGGCCACACCCACGTGCCCGTCGCCTTCATGCGCGACACCGCCGTCCGCGGCGGCACCTATTCCAAATTCAAAATTGATCCCGTCCAAAAAATATTTCATCAACGTCGGCGCCGTCGGCCAGCCGCGCGACAACAATCCCAAGGCCGCCTACGTCATTTACGACATGGACGCCGGAACGATTGAACTGCGCCGGCTCGAATACGACATCGCCACCGCCCAGAAAAAAATCCGCGCCGCCGGCCTGCCCGAACGCCTCGCCGAACGGCTGGAATTCGGAAGGTGATTTCACAAGTGACGGGTGACCGGTGACGAAGTGACAAGGCACCGACCCGCGCAAAGCTTGATCATGTCACGCGTCACTTGTCACATGTCACGCAATTGAAAATTCTCATTCTCAAACCCAGCTCGCTCGGCGACGTGGTCCAGGCGCTGCCCGTCCTGCGGCTGCTCAAGCGTCCATCTGCCCGCCAGCGGAAATTTTCTGGTGGATTGATTCCGCCCTCGCGCCGCTGCTCGAAGGCGATCCCGATCTGGCCGGCATCGTCCGCTTCGAACGCCAGCGCTGGGCCGCGCCGCGGCACTGGCCGGAAATGCTCCGCAGCCTCCGCTGGATGCGCGCGCAAAATTTCGACTGGGTCATTGACCTCCAATGCCTCGCGCGCAGCGGCGCGTTCGCCTGGCTCGCCAACGGACAATTTCTCATCGGCCTCGACGAAGTCCGCGAAGGCGCGCGGGGATTTTACGACATCGCCGTCCGCCGCGCCTCGTTCCACACCCACGCCGTGGATTGGTATCTCGCCGTGCTGCCGCACCTCGGCGTGCCGGTCCACAACAATTTTGACTGGCTGCCGGAACGACCCGCCAATCGCCGCCGCAAGTAACGCAAATGGCCCGGCAATTGCCGCCAATCCGGAATCGGCAATCCGCAATCCGCTGGATTGCCCTCCAGCCCGGCGCGCGCTGGGAAAACAAACGCTGGCCGGTGGAATATTTTGCCGAACTCGTCCGCCTGCTCGCTGAAAAATTCCCCGACGCGCGCTTCGCCATTCTCGGCGACGCCGGAGACCAGCCGCTCGGCGAAATCATCGCCCGCGCCGAACCGGAGCGCTGCCTGAACTTGTGCGGCCAGACTTCGTTGCTGGAAATGGTCGAATGGCTGCGGCTCTGCGAATTGATGGTCACCAACGACACCGGCCCGATGCACGTGGCCGCCGCGCTCGGCAAGCCGCTGGTCGCGCTCTTCGGCCCCACCGAACCGCGCCGCACCGGCCCGTATGGCCATCTGGAAAACGTGTTGCGCATTGACCTCCCCTGCTCTCCCTGCCTGAAATCGCATTGCACCTACGAAAAACCGAACGAATGTCTGAAGGCCATTTCACCCGCGATGGTTTTCGAGCGTGTTTGCCGGCAGTTCAATCCGGCCTGATTTCGTTCGTCAGTTCAAGCCTTTTTGGAATTTTGGCCGCAGGTGCCGTCAGCACGTTGATGCAGGATTACGGGGTTGCCGTCGGGGTCGGCGATTAACATGGCCCAGCAAACGGAAAAGTCCTGCGGCGCCTTCAACACCCGCACTTTCTTTTTCTTTAATTCTGCGTGGGCGGCGCGGACATCTTTCACCGCGAGGGCAATGCGGCCTCCGGTAATCTTTTTGGGAAGCTTCACGCCGCCGTGCAACGACAACGTCACGTTGCCACAGTTGAATTCCGCCCACTGCTCCTTCTCGCTGTACACCTCCTGCGGCAGGCTGAGAATTTCGCGATAGAACCTGGCCGCCCGGGGAATGTTGGAAACCTGGTACATGACAAAGTCGGTGCCTCGCACTTTCATATTTACCTCCTGGTATTGATTAAACGCGTTTTGCTCTGTAAAAAAGCATTCATCAGCCGTTGGCACAAGTCGAGCCGCAAAAAGCACGTCGCAAAGCAGCGCAGACTTGCTTTTTCGTAACGCGGAGCGTTAGCTTCGCCGCGTGAGCAATTCCTCCCCGACCACCAGGACGGGAACAACCCCGCCCGACGATCAGGTATCCCGGCAACCTGTTTTCGCCACGACTCATTGGTCGTTGGTGCTGACGGCGGGCCGCAACGACACCACTGGCGCCCAGAACGCACTCGCCAGACTTTGCTCGACCTACTGGTATCCCCTCTATGCCTACGTGCGGCGGCGCGGCCATTCGCCCGAGGACGCCCAGGACCTGACGCAGGAATTTTTTGCGCGCCTGCTGGAGCGCAACTGGCTTGGACGCGCCGATCAGCAGCGGGGACGTTTCCGTTCCTTCCTGCTGTCGGCCATGAACCATTTCCTGTCCGACGAATGGGACAAGGCGCGCGCCCAAAAACGCGGCGGCGGCCTGAACCCCCCTGCCGCTGCAATTTGACACGGCGGAGACCCGCTACGGCCATGAACCTGCCGACCCCGTCACGCCGGAACAAAATTTCGAGCGGCGCTGGGCGTTGACGCTGCTCGACGAAGTCCTGCGCCGGCTGCGTTTGGAATACGAACAGGATGGCCGGGCGGAATGGTTCGCCGCGCTGCATCCCTGCCTGGTCGGCGACCGCACCGCCCAACCTTACGCCGAACTGGCTGCCAAACTCGGCGTCAGCGAAGGCACGGTGAAAGCCACGGTGCACCGTCTGCGCCAGCGTTATCGGCAGTTACTGCGTGATGAAATTGCCCAGACGGTGGCCGAACCGGGCGAAGTGGATGAGGAATTGCACCACCTTTTTGCCGTGCTGGCCGGATAAGGAGCGGCGAGGATGGATGATAGAGGATGGAAGATGGAACATCGCTTGGCCGTCCTCAATTCTCCATTCTCCATTTTCGCTTATAAAAAGTGCAACCTTTTGCCGCCGGTTCCTAAGTAAAGGGTTAAAGAACAAGCGATATGGAAACACAAAAATTTGCCCCAATTGCCGCAAGCCGCTGCCGCCGGATGTGCCGCTGGGGTTGTGCCCCGAATGTCTTATCAAGTCCGGGTTCCCCACCGAGGGCGGAGGCGGTGTGAGCGGTGAAGCCGCAGGGGCGCGGTTCGTGCCGCCGCCGGTGGAGGAAATCGCCCGACTATTTCCCCAACTCGAAATCCTCGGCCTCATCGGCAAGGGCGGCATGGGCGCGGTTTACAAGGCGCGGCAGCCGGCGCTGGACCGCTTCGTCGCCCTGAAGGTGCTCCCGCCGACGGTGGCGAGCGATCCCGGTTTCGCCGAGCGGTTCAACCGCGAAGCGCGCGCGCTCGCCCGGCTGAATCATCCGAACATCGTGGCCGTTCACGACTTCGGCAAGGCCGGTCCGTTGCACTATCTCATCATGGAATTCGTGGACGGGACCAATCTGCGCGAAGTCGAACACGCCGGCCGGTTGTCGCCGGAACAGGCGCTGGCCATTGTCCCGCAAATCTGCGAGGCGCTCCAGTTCGCCCACAACGAAGGCATCGTCCATCGCGACATCAAACCGGAGAACCTCCTGCTCGATAAACAGGGCCGGGTGAAAATCACCGACTTCGGCATCGCGAAAATTGTCGGCGTCGCCCCCGGCAAGGTTTCTCTGACCGGCGTCAAGGACGTGGTGGGCACGCCGCATTACATGGCGCCGGAGCAGATTGAAAAGCCGCAGGCGGTGGACCATCGCGCGGACATTTATTCGCTCGGCGTCGTTTTCTACGAAATGCTCACCGGCGAACTGCCGCTGGGCAAATTCGCGCCGCCGTCGAAGAAGGTTCAGATTGACGTGCGCCTGGACGAAGTGGTGTTGCACACGCTGGAGAAGGAACCGGAGCGCCGCTACCAGCAGGTGAACCAGCTTAAAACGGACGTGGAGACGATTGCGGGAACGCCGCCGCCGATGGCGGGGTTTGCGGCCAAAGGCGGCACCGTTCCTCCGGCGGTTGTCCCCTCCGCCAAAATGACGAGCAACAAGATTCTCTTGCCGGCATTATCTGCTGGCCTTCCCCTTCGGGATCTTCGGCGCGCACCGGTTCTATGTCGGAAAAATCTGGACCGCCTTCCTGCAGTTGGGCGCCCTGGTCGGATGCATCCTCCTGATAATTGCCTGTGCCACCACCGGCGGACGATGGGAGCCCACTTTGGGCATTCTGCTGGGAGTCTCGGTTTGCGCCTGTGGCATCTGGGCCATCATTGACTGGATTTTGATTGTCTGCAAAGCGTTCACCGACGGCCAGGGACGAAGAATGACCCACTGGCTCCACCCGCAAAATGGCAATTCAAAGCCCGGTTCGCCATCGAGCCTGCCTCCAGTTGGAGCCGCTCCGTCGGCCAGCACCGGCATCATCGTGGCGCCGGCCGTGGGGTTGATGGTTGCCGCCGGATTGAAATTGTTGAGGGTCCTCTCAGCGCGCCGTTCCTGTTGTCCGGCAGCAGTAATGGTTGGACCAAATAACCGGCGGGAAATTTTTCAAGGGGTGGTTTCCGACGGTAATCAGGGGTCAGGCGCTGGTCAAATTGATGCTCGCGTTATTCATCCTGTTTGGCGCACTCCAAATGCTGCGCCTCCGGAGCTATGCCTGGTCCGTGGCCGCCGGCATCCTCGCCGTCCTGTCCTGCAGTTTGATCAGCCTGCCGTTCGGCGTCTGGGCGCTGATTGTTTTGGCGCGCCCGGATGTGCGGGAGACGTTTGCGCATCAACACGAACTGCCGCCAGCCTCAAAAAGATTCTGGCCGTGGGCTGTCGGAATCGCATTGATCGGCGTTCCGATCGTCATCGCCATGATTGTCATCAACGGTCTGATTACCTCGGTGGCACTCATGCATCATCACCAGACCGGCGGAACGCCCGAAGAAACCGGCGCCAACCCTGTCACCACCAATGTTGTCATCGGCAATATTTCGGCCACCAATCAAGGTTCCACCCGCGGACTGGTTATGTCCGCGCCGGCGGCGGTGCCACCACCGGTCCGCATCAAGGCCGGCTCATTTGAGTCGTTTACGGATTCCGACGGAAATCTCTGGCTGCCCGACCAGGGTTTTGTTGGTGGCAATACGGTGGAACGCTCCCCGGACCTGGCCATTGTCAACACCAGGGATCCGGAGCTTTATCGCTCCGAACGATATGACATGCGATCCTTCTCATACCCCGCACCCAACGGAAAATACATTGTAAAATTACATTTTGCCGAATCGAACGGGCACATCGCCGGACCGGGCAAGCGGGTATTTACATTTGTTGTCGGAAGTCAAGAGTTCAAAGATTTCGATGTCTGGACCGAAGCCGGCGGCGCCCAGCGTGCGCTGATCAAAACGGTCAATGTGGAAGTGACCGACGGCAGATTAAATATCTATTTCATCCGCCAACAGGAACACCCCGAGATCAATGGAATTGAAATCCTTCCGGTGTCACCGCCTGCCGACGCCGTCATGCCGACACCACCAAAGCCGACCAACATTCTGGCGTCGCGCAAAAACAACCCGCCGCGCATCCCGAACAAGTCATCGGCAATCTCACAACGACGGATCCCTTCCAGCAGGACTTCAACCAGACGCTCCCGCTCCCCGCCAATGGCCGGCTTCGCCTCGTCAACGTCAGTGGCCGGATTGAAATCGCCGGTTGGGATCGAAACGAAGTCGCCATCAAAGCCCTTAAACACGGCAAAACTCAGGAAAGCGTTGAAGCCATCAAAATTAATGTCACTTCGAACCTGGACGGAATTGCCATCCACACGGAGCAGCCGTCGGGCGCGTCCGGCTTCCTCGGGTTTTGGTCCTGGCTCATGAACGGCGGAGATAAAAAAGCGGCGGTGGATTACGCCATCCAGGTGCCACGGAACACGCGTCTCAAGGGAATCACCAGTGTCAATGGGCGCATTGTGATTGAAAACGTCAACGGCGATATCGAAGCATCCACTGTCAACGGCGCCATGCAGGTCAGCGGGGCAGCCGGCGATTTGAAACTTTCCACCGTCAACGGCCGGATTACCGCGGAATTGACTTCCCTTGGCCATGGCCAATCCGTTTCGCTCAACAGCGTCAATGGCAGGATCGAGGCCATCCTGCCTGCTAATGCGAACGCCGATGTGACGGCCAATACCGTCAACGGCAGCATCACCAGCGAATTTCCTGCCTTGGTCGGTGCAAAAGGAATTTCCGGTGAGCAAAAATTTGAAAGGCACGCTCGGCAACGGCGGCGCCAGCGTCAAAGCCAGCACCGTCAATGGCGGCATCCACTTCCGGCGAGGCCAGGATGCGCAAACGCCCGGCGCGAACCAGACTGAAAGGGAAGACGCTGGGCAAACTGTGGCAGGATTGCCTCCGGTCGTGGTCGAGACGTGGCCGGTTTCCGGCGCACGCGATGTGGCCCCGGGCGTCACCGAAATTCGAGTGCGGTTCAGCAAGGAAATGGCCGATGGTTCGTGGAGTTGGTCCACCGCCTGGGAAAATTCCGCTCCGGAATCCATCGGGGCGCCACACTACGAAGCCGATCATCGAACCTGCACGCTCCAGGCGAAACTGGAACCGGGACGAACTTATGCCTGGTGGCTGAACAGCAACCAATTCAAGAATTTCACCGACCTCGCCGGCCGCCCGGCGGTTCCCTATTTGCTGATTTTCCAGACCAAACCAAATTGAATACAAAAATATGAAAACGAAAACATTGCTCACAACATTTGTAATCGGCGCGATTTGCCAGTTCGCGCCGCAATTCTGCCGCGCGCAGGACATTGATTCCATGGCACCCGTGGTCGTGAAAACGGTTCCGGAAGCCGGTTCCAAGGATGTTTCACCCGGCATCGTCGAAATCAAAGTCACCTTCAGCAAGGAGATGATGGACGGCTCCTGGAGTTGGTCGTCAGCCTGGAAGGACTCCTCGCCGGAAGGTGTGGGAAAACCGCATTACGAAGCCGGCCATAAGACCTGTGTGCTAAAGGTCAAACTGGAACCAAACAAGACCTACGGCTACTGGATCAACAGCCAGAACTTTCATAACTTCAAAGACGCGCAAGGCCATCCAGCGGTGCCCTACCTGCTGGTTTTTCAGACGAAAGGAAGTTAACTCCAGCCAAACAGAGACTCCGGCAGTCTGTCATGCTTGATTTGCAGCAACGAAAGCACCATTCTTGGTGGCAATGAAAATCACCGCCCAAATAGTTCTGCTTTGCTTCGTGCTGGTTTCCGTTAATTCTGCCATCGCGCAGGATTCCAAGCCGGCCATCACGCCGACGAATCACATCGAGCTTTTCAACGGCAAGGATTTTTCCGGCTGGACGTTTTGCATGAGAACGAACGGCGATTCGTCGCAGACCTGGACC
This sequence comes from uncultured Verrucomicrobiae bacterium, assembly GCA_963789055.1. Lineage (GTDB taxonomy): Bacteria > Verrucomicrobiota > Verrucomicrobiia > Limisphaerales > UBA11358 > UBA11358. The sequence continues at coordinate 33,939 of CAWBJE010000002.1, forward strand.
GTCACCAATGGCGTCATTCATTGCACCGGCAAACCGGACGGTTATCTCCGCACGAAACAGGATTATCGCAATTACAGTCGTCACTGTCGTCTGGCGCTTCGTGAAGGTCGCGCCCAAGGCCGACAACACCGGCGTCCTCGTCCACATGCAATTGCCGGACAAGGTCTGGCCGATGTGCATCCAGAACCAGGGCAAGTCCGGCCGACCAGGGCGATCTGCTTGTCATGGCCGGCGCGGAATCCAAGGAACATCGGCTGGGCATGGACGCCAATACGCCCGGTTCCGAGACACGGGAGCCGTCAAATGAAAATCCGGTCGGCGAATGGAACACGAACTGACGGTTTGCGCCAGCAACGACGTCAAGGCCGTACATCAACGGCAAAGTGCATGAATGAAAGCACCGAATGCACCATCTCCTCCGGCTTCATCGGCATCCAAAGCGAAGGCGGCGAAATCGAAATCCGCAAAATGTTTCTGAACCCGTTGAAATAATCTTTCAGCCTTTTCCATAATCTCCCGTGGGCTTAACCAACTTTTTGTTGCATATGCAACAAAAAGTTGTCCACACAAGTGTCACAGCCTCGAATCACGATTTTTGAAGTGAACCGGAGGTATCGGCGTTGGTTTGCACCCGCCGCTACGCCGGTCGCAACTGCACAAGCGTCGCGCCCCAGCCGCCGAATTGCGGATGATCGAGCGTGAACGACACCACTGCCGGATGTTTGGCCAGAATCGCATGCACCGTGCGCCGCAGGTTGCCGATGCCTTTGCCGTGAATGATGCGCACCTGGAGGATGCCCCGCTCCCGGCACGCCGCCAGATAATCCGGCACCAGGTCCTTCACCTCGCGCGGCTTGAACGTGTGCAAATCCAGCACGCCGTCAATCGGCAGTTCAATCGGTTCGTCAGCCATGCGCCACAGCCGTTTCTTCACCCACGCCCTGGCTTGGCGCGGCGTTTTCAGTTCGTCCTGCAATTGTTTTTCGCGGATTTCCGCGAGCAACGCGCCCATCGCCGGACCGGGTTTCACGCCCAGCGCAATCAAATCGTCGCCGGTGAGCAACGGCGGTCGAATCGCCGGCTGTTTCTCCAGTTCCGCCGCCTGCTGCACCAGAAATTCGTAATGCTCCAGGTCGCCGTGCGAGCCGAGGCAGTCCAGCCGGTGCAATTCCAGTTCCAGCGGAAACGTCTTGCGCAACAGCAGCCGCCGCAGCGTGGCCTTGCGCATCTGCTTCACGTCCTTGAATTGCATGTGCTGCCGCACGCACGCGACGATTTCCTCGATTTGCTTTTTGGGAAAACGCAGCCGCGTCAAAATCCGTTCCGCCAGCGCCGCGCCGACTTTTTCGTGGCCGTAGAAATGGATTTTGCCCGTGGCGGGATCGCGCTCGGCCGTGGCCGGCTTGGCGATGTCATGCAAAATCACCGCCCACGGCAGCGACGGATGCGCATCCGGCGGCAGTTTTTCCAGCATCAGCCGGATGTGCTCGAACACCGTGCCTTCGGGATGAAAATCCGGCGATTGCTCGCACGCAATGGTGGCGACAACTTCGGGCAAAACGCCGGGCAGCAATCCGCTGTCGAGCAACAAAACCAGCCCGCGCGCCGCCACTGGCTTTTGTAGCCGGACTGAAGAGGCGGATGGGCGACAACCAGTCGGTCCGCCTCATCACCTCGGCGGCTATGCTCGGCGGCGCTGAACAATTTGATGAGTTCATCGCGAATCCGCTCGGCGCTGATGAGTTCGATTTTCGGCGCGAGCGCCCTGACGGCGGCAAAGGTTTGCGGCTCGATTTCAAAACCCAATTGCGCGGCAAACCGCACCGCGCGCAACAAACGCAAATGGTCTTCGGCAAACCGTTCCTCCGGCGAGCCGATGGTGCGGATGATTTTCGCGCGCAAATCCTTTTCGCCGCCGACCCAGTCGTGGAGCTTTTCCGTGACCGGATCGTAGAAAAGTCCGTTCACGGTAAAATCGCGCCGCTGCGCATCGGCTTCGGCATTGGCGAAGGTGACGTGTTCCGGATGCCGGCCGTCCTGGTAATCCGCCTCGGCGCGAAACGTGGCGACCTGGAATTGATGCCCGCCTTCGAGAACGACCATCACGCCGAATTTTTTGCCGACGGCGACGGTGCGTTTGAACAGTTTTTCGACCTGCTCCGGCCGGGCGGACGTGGCGATGTCGTAATCCTGCGGCTCGCGTCCCAGCAAAAAATCGCGCACGCAGCCGCCGACCCAGAACGCGCTGAAGCCCGCCGTTTGCAAATGGCGGACGATTTCAACGGCAGTGGCACGCAGCGGCTTGTCAGTCATTTGTGACTTACGATTTACGATTTACGCGGCGGTTTGGCAAAGCAGAAGATTGGAGACGACGGAGCCAAGTATCGAACGCCGGCCTCCGGCACGGCGCCAACGCTGATTCGCGCATTCCTCAAAGTCGCCGTGCTGGAAGCCGGCGCTCCCTCCGCCTACTTCGCACACGGCGCGAGAATGGCGTCGGTCATGCCGTGGACGATTTTTTTGTCGGCCGGAACGATGGTCGCCAGCACGCCGCCGAGTTGCGGGCGCGCCGCGTCGCCTTCGCCGGCCACAAAATAATACGGACACAGCCGCACCCGGCCTTTCATCGGCACCAATTCGTTCTTCGCAAAATCAAACCACTGCGCCTCGACCAGCGCGGGTTTGTGATAACGCTGGAGAACGCGCGGCGACTGCTCGAAATGTTGAAGGGCATCGTCCACCGCCTTTGCCCAGTCTTCGTGCGACAAATCGCTGCCGAGAAAAACCCCGCGCGCGCCCCAGGCGTGCTCGGAAAAGCCCGACACTTTCAAAATCAACTCGCGCTCCTTTCTGCGACAGCGTTTTGAGTTGCTGCCAGTCCGTCAGATTCAATTCCGGAATCGCCGCCTGCGGCGGCAACGGCGCCGGATCCACGATCCACGTGTAAGGAACCAGCTTTTTCAACCGCGCCAGGAAACCCTCGCCCAGTTCCTGCCGCCAGAAGTCGTGCAGGTTCCGGTTCCACAACAGCGCGAACAGCATTTTTTCCTCGAACACCGGCTTGGGCGGCGGCGTGAGGCGGATTTTCTTTTCCGAAGCGAGCCCGAAAATTTGTTCCGCGTTCGAGACGTTCGTCAAATCAAACAACTCGAAAAAGCGATAAACCGCGTCGCCATCGGCAAAGTCGTTGAAACGTGAATCTTGAACCTTGAATCGTGAGCTTCAAGTTGTTCGCACAGCCAGCTCCATCTCCGGCCGATACGTCGCCGCTTCCTCCGAAACGACGATGTGAACCGTTTTGGCGTCGCCGAAAATGGATTCAAACCCGCGCAACATGCCGTCCGCACCGCCGATCAACGTGCGGACAGGCGATCTTGCCGGTCTCCATCTTGATTTTCGAGTTTGAGATCTGCCGGCAAGCCTGCCGACAGTACGTTGAATACGTTTTCTCCAGCCACCCCGTCAGCCCGATGCCGCCGGGCACGGAATCCAGTTCGGTGATGCTGATGCCGGTTTCCGTCAGCAAAATGTCGGGGCGGATGACGCGCGGCACGTCGTTTTTGAACGCGGGCGAACGCTGGAGCGCGATGAGTTCGGCGGGCTTGCCGAGGTCGAGCCAGCGGGCGACCCATTCCGGCTGTTTGCCTTCGGCGCTTTTGCGGTAAAGCAGATTGACCGCGCGATAAAATTGCAGCAGCACGCGGCCCAGCGATTCGATTTCCCTCGCCAGTTTTTCGCCGAGCGGAAACGGCGCCGGCGAAATGCGCCAGTCCAGCCCGGCGAACAATCCGCCCGGCGGCAGCGAGTCGCGGATAACAGTGGCTGCTTGTTGAGGTGACATGAAAAATTACACGCCCAAGCGTTCCGCCAGCCGGTCGAGAATCAAATCCATTTCCGCGCTCGTGAGTTCGCCGAGTTTGCGCTCCAGTTTTACGCTGGCAACCGTGGCGATGCGCTGCACATCAAACGCGCCTTCGCTATCGAGAAATGGTTTTGGAATGGGAACTTCCCAGCGGTTGCCACGAATCGCAGTCGTGGGCGCGACCACGGTGAAAACTTCCAAGTCATCGCCGCGCGGTTGTGGTGTGATGATGAGGCACGGACGCACTTTCGCCGCCATGCCCAAGTCCACAATCCAAATGTCACCGGGTTTTGCGGCGGGCATTTTCGCCTTCCTGTTTGTCCATGTCGCGGAACATCGCGTCGGCGGACTCGTGGAGGAATTGCGCCTCGTCCCGCTCATCCAGTTCGCGCAGACGGCGGCGGATGGCGGAACGCTCGTCGTCCGTCAGCTTGGGCAGTTCGGCAAGGATTTCAACCGCACTCATGTAATCAAATTAACGCTGCTGCGCGAGGCTGGCAAGCGGGGTTTTGACACCATTCCCGGATGACTTAAAAATGCGGGTTGGGTTTTGCTGTATCCACCGTTTAGCACCCCACGCTTGTTCAGCAGATTTTTGGATGGCTTTCCTGAACCATCTTTGCCAATCCAGTTCAACATTTCCCGAACCCCGAAACTGGCAATGCTTGTCCGAAAAGATGATGATGTGTTGATCGAATACAACCAAGAGGTCACAAATTTCTTTTCCATGTCCACCATCTTGCGATTTCCCTTGGTCTCGAAATAGGCCGGGATAACTCCACAGTGAAAGAAAATTCCTTTCACAAAGCCGCCCTAAATACCTTTCCGCAACGGTTACACCGTCAGCCTTCTCAACTGGCCCGCGTTGTGGGCTGCTCTCATTTGAAAGTTGTGATTCCGTAAGATTAAGTTCTGATTTGCCCGTTGCCGATGCCCAGCCATTTGTAGCTGGTCAATTCCTCCAGGCCCATCGGGCCGCGCGCGCCGATTTTGTCGGTGCTGATGCCGATTTCCGCGCCCATGCCGAATTCGCCGCCGTCGGTGAACCGCGTCGAGGCGTTCCAATAAACCGCCGCGGAATCCACTTCGGCCAGGAATTGCTTCGCGTGCGCCTCGTTCTTCGTGACGATGCTGTCCGAATGCGCCGAGCCGTAGTGATTGATGTGGTCAATCGCCGCTTCACGCCGTCCACGACGCGCACGTTCAGGATGTAATCGTTGTATTCGGTGTAAAAATCCTGCTCGGCGGCAGGCCGGATTGCGGATTGCGGATTGCGGATTGCGGATTTCAAAATGGCCGCGGGATTGCTCATCACAGCGCAGTTCCACTTTTTTCTCGCCCAGTCGCGCTGCCGATGACCGGCAGAAATTTTTCCGCGACGGATTTGTCCACCAGCAGCGTTTCCATCGCGTTGCAGACGGCGGGACGCTGGACTTTGGCGTTCATGGCGATTTCCTCGGCCATTTTCAAATCGGCGTCGGCATCCACAAAAACGTGGCAGACGCCCTTGTAATGTTTGATGACCGGCACCTTGGAGCAATCGGCCACGGCGCGAATCAAGCCTTCGCCGCCGCGGGGCATGCACAGGTCAATGTATTGCGTGAGCGACAGCAAAATGGGAATCGCCTCGCGGTCGGCCACGGGCACGACTTGAATGGCGTGTTCGGGAAATTGCCGGAGCGCAATTTTGCCCGCGTCAATCATCGTCCGGGCGATGAGCTGGTTGGAGTTCAGCGCTTCCCGGCCGCCGCGCAGAATCGTGGCGTTGCCGGATTTGAAACACAGGCTCGCCGCGTCCGCCGTCACGTTGGGGCGCGATTCGTAAATGATGACCACCACGCCGATGGGCGTGGAAATTTTTTGGAGCTTCAGGCCGTTGGGCCGGACGCGTTCGTCCAGGATTCTGCCAACGGGATCGGGCAGCGCCGCGACTTCGCGCAGCCCTTTGGCCATCGCGGCGATGCGTTTGTCGTCGAGCTTGAGCCGGTCGAGCATGGCGGATGAAAGGCCGGCTTTCGCGGCGGCTTCCATGTCGAGCGCGTTGGCCTCTTTGAGCGCGGCGGCATTTTGTTCCAGCGCGGCGGCCATGGCGAGCAGACACGCGTTTTTCTCCGCCGTCGTCAGCTTGGCGAGTTCGCGCGACGCCGCCTTGGCCTGCTTGGCCAGTTGCGTCATTTGCTCATTCAAGGTCATGGCCAAAGAAGGTAAGCCAAAAAGCCAAAGTGAAAAGGGCGAAGTTTCCGGTGTTTTCCCATGGCAAATGCCGGGCGACAACCGCGGAACGCCGAACTCCGGTTCGGCAGGGCTGCCGATAATTCCCGTTTTGCCGATTCGGAAATCGGCGTTCCGTTCCCCCCCAATATCGGCTAACCCGATTCTGCAATTATTGCTAAGCTGTTACCAAAAAATGTGTAGCACATTTGGGCCGTGGCGCGGATAGTCGTAACATGATTGCTGGCAGTCAATTAGCAGGACGATACGTTGAAGAAACGATGTCTTCATCGTCTGCCAGCACCCTGCAGATTGCTGGCATGAGGTCAGTTTTCCGGTTCGAGTTATCATGAAAATGCGTGCCGCAATCGAAGCCCGGGTGCCGGTGGGTTATGAGGACGAGACCGGATTTCATTACGGTCTGAAAACGTCAGATTGGTTCTTTTCAATTTAAGGGTCGCTGCGCAAATGTCGTTTAGTGCGCGGCAGGGTTGATTATAATTTTGGGATATTGGTTCGGGCGGACAGTCGTTTTTTCCGCGGGATTCCCCATCCCCACCTCCTTGGCGACTGCCGCCCGGACCGGTTTCAAAAGCTTGGGCACTGGCCCACGCTGGCTCTTTCGGGTGGCGGTCGTTTACAACGGGGATTCCCGACCCTGTTTCCCCGGCGACTGCCGCCCGGACCCAGCTTTTAAGCACTGCCAAAGTGACGAAGAAAGCAAATTTATTTGCCAACCCAGACCAGTGTGCCGCTCGGCAACTGGTCGAACAACGGCACCAAATCCACGTCGGCCAGGTGAATACAACCGGACGACGTGGGTTTGCCGATGCTGGTCTGGTCGCCGGTGCCGTGGATGTAAATGTAGCGGGCGTGTGAATCCACGTTGCCGCCGCGATTGAACCTGGGTTCGAGTCCCTCCAGCCACAGGATGCGCGTGGTGATTTTTGCGTCGGGCATCCCCTGCCAGGTGTAGCCGATGGGTTTTCGTCCCTTGAAAACGGTCCCCGCCGGCCAGCCACCGCCGATTTTTTCCACGACCCGGTGCAGCCCCAGGGGCGTCTGACTTGAGCCCTCGGTCTGGCCAATGCCGAAGCGCGAGGTGGAGCAGCGCATTATTTTACCGCCAGGACGCCTGGACGCAGATTCCTTTTCGAAAAGCGAAACGGTCTGGTTGGCGACGCTCACGATAAGAACAAAGCGTGTTGGAACGACGCCGTGTTTTTTGCAGGAGCCGAAAAAAACTTGTAATTCTTGGTATGGCACTGTTTCAGGCGTGAAGAATGGTTGTGTCCGCCCCACGCATTCCGCTGTCGAACGAAACAATTTTCAAACTACGGATCGAGGCGAACGCCGCGAGATAAGCGTCTGTCCAGGTATTTGTTGCCGCTGTACCGCCTTGCGTGAGGCGCCGCCATCCGTCTTCGATGCCTGATGGCTCAGGCAAAAAAGTGACGCGCTGGTCTTTGGAAAGATTTTGATAAACCTGCCACGCTTCTTTTTGCGTCACCACGTCCGAGCCCATGACGTGACGATTGGTGACAAGCCGGAGGAAGCCCAGTTGTGTGACGCGGCAAAATGCCGCCCCGCCCGGTTCAATTTTCGCAAACCAATTTTTTGCCGTCTCGTGATGAACGTGGCGGTCGGATGCCAGCGCAATCCAGACGTTAATGTCAGGCAAGCAGGTTTTCAATTTCGGCGTTGGTCAGCGAAAGTGATTTCGGTTTCTTGGACTTGATGAGCGGAAGTTTCACGCGGAAAGAACTGGCCGGAGCTTCAACGGAGATTTCCTTTTCAATCGCCGACTGGACAAATTCCTTCAACGTCTCGCCGCGCAAAGCCGCCTTCGACTTCACCTGGCGGAACAAATCATTGGGCAGATCAATCGTTGTTCGCATAAAAGCATATTCGCATAAAAGCGGCAAAATGCCAACAAAAAGTTAAATTGATTTCAGTTTATAGGTCAAAAACCAGTAATATCGCAGTTCGGTCCAGGAAATTTCGGTTGCTAAATCGGCGATTGTTTCCCGGATCTCCCTTTTGGTTGGGAAATTTTTCAAAACCTCATGCTCATCCCCGTTATCAAGCTTCCGCAACTGATAGGTATTCCCTTCGGCATCCTTCCGGGCGATGGGCGTGTTGCTGCCCGGAACGAATCGGTTGTCCATAAAAACGATGATTGAACCGGGTGAAAACAGCCGGTGAAATTGGAAAAGGAAATCCCGGATTTGTGCCTTTCTCAAATGCGACCACCACGCCGCGGCGAATCCCGCGGTAAAACCGTTTTTGGGGAACGATAAATCAAAGGCGTCCGCTTTTTGAAACCTGACGTTACCGGCGTAATTTTTTGCCCGGGCAATTTGAAGAACTTCTTCGTTGATGTCGGTCGCCGTAATCGATTCTGCGGTCTCCGCAACGACCTGCGTCCAATAGCCGGTGCCGCAGGCAATTTCCAACACGCTGCGCCGTGCAAAAGTCTGTAGGAAAAGTTTTCGCAGGCTGGCTAAATCTTTTTGACGTTCCGGCTTTTGGTAAATGCGTTCGTATTCGTTGGCGCGTTTGGCATAATATTCAACCAAATCGGTTTTCTCTGACATATTACGCTGGTTTCGCCAATTTCTTCACGAGCACTTTGGAATTTCTTCCACTCTGCTCGTATTTTTCGCGGCGCGCGGGCGGCAGATCGTCGGGCGTGCCCTCGGCAAAGCCGCCCTTGGACTGAAAATACGTGAAGGCCTGCGTCGAAAGCGTCAGCAGCACGTCGAGACCCATTTCCCGTGCTTTGCTTTCCACAAATTGAATCAGCTTCCGCCCGATGCCCTGGTTTTCATACGACGAATTGACATAAAGACACGCCAGCTCGCCCTTCTTGTGCTCGGGATAGACATGCAATGCCACACACGCAACCGGATTTTTGTCAATTTCAAAAATGAAATAGTCGCCCAGACTTTTCTCAATCACCGTCCTGGTCCGTTTGACCAGCTCATCCGCCTCGACCGCTGACTTGGTCAACAGTTGAATGGCCCGCACGTCCTTTTTTTTGGCCGGCCGGATTTGCTGATATTCGTTGGCATAAATCAGCGTGCCAATGCCGTCGTTGGAAAACACCTCGGCCAGCAGACCCTCGTCCACCCGGCCGTTGATGATGTGGACGCGCGGAATGCCCGCCTTGCAGGCCAGGCCCGCGTGCTGGGCTTTGGACAAAATCTCCGGCGCGAACCCGGCGCTGTTCTGCTGTAACATTTTTTCCAGTTCCGCCACGAGCATTTGCCGGATGAGCTGGCCGTTGTAAATCAAACCATCCTGCGCGGTAATGAAAATCAATTTCACCGCCTTGAGCGCGTCGGCTATCGCCACCGCCACGCCGTCGGAATTTACCCGGTACGTCTTGCCGTCGCCGTCGAACCCCAGCGGCGGAATCACGGGAACGACATCCTGCGCCAATAATGTTTGCAACAGCGCGGTGTCCACCCGTTCAACCTTGCCGGTGAACAGGTGGTCCACACCCTGGATGATGCCCATCGGATGGGCGATGATGACATTCGTGCTGGCGGCCCGGATGTCGTTGGCCGAAAGTCCTTCGAGAATTTCGTGCGTGAGCCGGTTCGCGGCGGTGAGCGCCAGATTCAAAGTGGGCGCGTCCGTAACACCGCCGCCGGCAAGATCGGAAGCCTTGACATTCTGCTCCTCGGCCAGCGCCTTGATTTGCGCCGACGCGCCGTGGACGAGCACCACACGGATGCTCAACGACCGGAGCACCGCCACGTCCAGCAGCAACGTGGCAAAATTTTCGTCGGTGACGATGGCGCCGTCAATCGCGAGAATGAACGTCTTCTCGCGGAATTGCGGAATGTATTGCAGGATGCCCCGCAGATCAGTCAGTTTCACTTTAGCTCGTTATGGTGTTTCAACGCCGGGATATGTATTCGGTTTTCGCTGCGATTCAAATAATTATTTCAACAGCTTAATCCAATTTAGTCGCAAAATTTTCGCGTTGGGAAAATGGGATGAAATTGAGCCAATGTTTTACGCGCCTGTGAAAGGCTTAAAGAGTGCGATTCGGCTACATTTGCGCGCCATAGCCCAGAATGCAAAAATTCAGCTAAGCGACCATTATAGTCCGGCCCCGTCTTTCGATTTTCACCGGGGCGAGGAACTAAATCATCACGCAAACTTTTCTTTCGCGAACCCCTTGCGAGGGTTAATACAAACTCTTTGGGGTTTGAAATGGTATCCGTTTGGGTGGGGATTTTACTGATTGAAACGCCAAGAAAATTGGCGAAGGCTTCACGGTCGGCCATTATCCACGATTCGACTTCACGAACGGCAATCCGAAACAGAAGATTTTTTGTTCGATATGCCGGATATTTCACAACCGAACAATTAAACCATTCTTCAATCAAAACGGTTGCGCAAGGCCTATCATCAAGATCGGTAAAAACGAAATAAGACATGCCTTTGGCAGCATTGTTAAATGCCTGCATCATCTTTTTCAGATAGTTGTTTCCTCGTTTCCCATAAACAGCACCAATCTGAAAATCTCGTCCGCTCTGAGCGAGCAACACTCGAAGCATTTGCTCTCCCAGCTCATCTTCAACTGCGAGGTTTATTGGAATGCTGCTCACTTTCAGAGGTGCAGAAGCATCTGGTTGGCATCGCGGGCGAATGTCTTCGGAATAATTGCGTCCGCTATGCTCATGCCACCGCTTAAGAGTGCGTTGATTTCTTCGTCGGTAGATGCCGATGTCACCCTGGTACTTCCACCTTGCCCAGGGACCAGCATTAGCACTTCACTTGGGTCGATACTTTTATGCTCTAGCAAAGCTTCACTATGAGTACTGAGAATGACTTGGCGTTTGCCATTCTTAGTTTTTTGAAGGCGATGAATCAACGGTGCCAATTGTTCAACTATTCCTTTATGCAGGGACAATTCTGGCTCTTCCAAAAGAAGTAATGAATCGCCTGAAAGCAACGACCAAAGCAAACCGACCAATCTCAGCGTCCCATCAGAAAACTGGTCCTCACGTTGGTTACTGGGAAACCCACGCCAATGATGAAATTGTACCTGCAAATGTGGAACACCCGTCATTTCATCCGGCTTAAAGCTTAACCCCCCAAACTGAGGAACTGCTTGGGTTAGTGCGCGATCAATTTTGCGCAGTCGAGCGTCTCGTGTTTTTGGCGTCGTCTTGGCGACGCTTTCTAAAAAATCCATCCCAAACGGATCGCCAGCTAATTTCTTACCACGAAACGCATCTGGATATTTTATGAGTTGGGGAACCAAATGCAGATACTGAATTTGTTGGAAGAAAGTTACCACAGGACGAAATTCTGCGTTGGCGCTAACTTGTTCCAGAAAAGTTTGCGTCAATCGCTTTGGGTCTTTGCGATCATCATCGTTTGGTCTTTTGAATAATGGTTGGGTTTCTCCATCTCGCCAAACCTTCTCATGTATCAAATAAGGCTCGCGGAAGCCACGTTGCCCCAGTTTGATTCCAATCGAATATTTCCAAGCGAATTTTTCTGCTTCAGCCTCCTTTAATTCAACGGTTATGCCAATGTCCGTTTCTTTGCGGGCTGAAAGGCACCGAATTTTGGGAACGCCACCGCGAAGAGTTATAGCCTCTTGAAGACCGCCTCGCGGTAATGCGAGATCACGCAGAAATTTGAAAACGTCAAGAAAGTTTGATTTGCCAGCAGCATTTGGCCCCACAACGAAAACTCTGTCAGTCAGGTCGACGTTTTCGACTGTTTCAAAATTTCTCCAGTTCTTCAGACTGAGTTTTGAAATAATCACACGCTAAGAATACTTAGCTAAAGTCAATGTGCAATCGGATTCAAAGCACCGATTTCAACGCTTCGAGGCACCGTTTGTTTTCCTTCGGCGTGCCGACGGTGATGCGCACCCATTCCGGTAGTTGGTAGCCCCCCATCGGGCGCACAATCACCCCCAGCTTCTGCAATTGCTCGAATACACGCTGGCCTTCGCCGACGCGGACCAGGATGAAATTTGCCTGCGACGGGATGAATTCCAGTCCGAGCTTGCGGAAGGTGCGCGCGTAAAGCTTGAGACCGCGCGAGTTGACCTTGCGCGTCTTTTCAATGTGTTTGGTGTCATCCAGCGCCGCCAACGCGCCCGCCTGGGCCACCATGTTGATGTTGAACGGCTGGCGGATTTTTTCGAGTGCGGCAATGAAGTCGGGATGCCCGATGCCGTATCCAATCCGCAAACCAGCCAGGCCATAAATCTTCGAGAATGTCCGCATCAAAAGCAGGTTCGGCCTGGTGCCGCTCCGGATTTCCGGCAGCAAATCGAGCGGTTCCTCCAAAAATTCGATATAGGCTTCGTCCATCGCCAGCAGGACGTGCGACGGCACGGCATCCACGAATCGGCGCAATTGTTCGCGTGAAGCCGTGGTGCCGGTGGGATTGTTCGGATTGGCCACAAAGACAATCCGTGTGTTCGGTGTGATGGCGGCCAGCATCGCGTCGAGGTCGTGGGCGTAATTTTTCGCCGGCACGACGACGAGCTTCGCGCCGAACAGCGCCGTCACGATGGGATAAACCGCGAAACAATATTGAGATACGACGACTTCAGGAACGGCCGTGGCGCCTTCGCCACCGAGCAGCGCGTGCCCGACCATCTCGATGACTTCGTTTGAGCCGTTGCCGAGGATGAGATTGGCCGGTGTTACACCAAGTTTGGCGGCCAGCTTTTGTTTCAGGTAAAACGCGTTGCCGTCGGGGTAAAGATTGACCTGCTTGATGGCCTGACGCATGGCGGCCAGACCCAGAGGCGATGGGCCGAGTGGATTTTCGTTGGACGCCAGCTTGATGATGCCATCGGGGTCCAGACCGAGTTCGCGTGCGACTTCTTCAATCGGGCGGCCGGGCTGATACACCGGCAAGTTGACAAGAGCGGGATTGATTTTCATGAATTTACTTCCGGGCCGGCTTTCGGGCTTTTTGGTTTTGCATGGCGTCGCCGCCGGGCAGATCGGCGTCGGCTCCCGGATATAGTTTCTGATAATCAACCGCCTGCACGCCCAGAATGGCGGCCACGCCGAGGATGTCGTGCGCATTCGAGCCGCGCGAGACGTCGGCGGCGGGACGGTTTAGCCCGATGAAAATGTGCCCGTAGGCATTGGCGCGACCGACCAGCCGGACAAGCTTGCTGGCAATGTTGCCGGAATTCAATTCGGGGAAAATCAGCACGTTCGCGCGGCCGGCCACCTGGCTCTCGCGCAATTTGCGTTCGGCGATTTCCGGCACGAGCGCGGCGTCCACCTGCAATTCGCCGTCGAAGTCGGCTTCCAAAAACAATTGCGCCGCCTTGCGTTTGGCCATGGCGGTGGCGGCCTGTACCTTGTCCACGGACGGATGTGCTGCACTGCCCTTGGTCGAAAACGAGAGCAACGCCACGCGCGGACGCACGGCCAGCAGGTGATGCGCCAGCCGCGCAGTCGTCACCGCAATATCGGCAAGCTGGTCCACGGTTGGATCGGGCACAACGCCGCAATCGGCCATGAACAACACGCCGTTTTCGCCGACGCGCGAGTCCTCAACCTCCATGATCATGCAACTCGACACGGTGGGGATGTTCGGCGCGGCTCCCAGGATTTGAAGCAATGGGCGCAACACGCTGCCCGTGCTGTGCACCGTGCCGGAAACCATGACATCCGCCTGGTGCATGGCCACCATCATCGCGCCGAAATAATTCGGCTGTAGCAATGCCTCCCGCGCTTCGGTGGCGCGGATTCCTTGATTGCGGCGAAGCGAATGGAAACGCTTGACGAAATTATCCAAGTCTTCGCTATCGATGGGATCAATGATGCGGATGCCTTCCAGCGAAGTGTTCAGGCCCGTGGCGATTTCCTTCACTTTGGCCGGGTTGCCCAGCACGACGGGTGCTCCCAGCCGCAGCGCGTAGAACTGCCGGGCCGCCTGCAGGACGCGCGGCTCCGTGCCTTCGGGGAACACCACCCGCTTGGGATGCCGCTGCAATTTTTCGATGACGTTGCCGATGAAACGCATGGCTGGAGTTTCAAGTTTTGAGTTTCAACTTTCAAGTTTTGTTTCTATCAAAACCCGACAAACGCGAAACTCCACTCGGCAGTGTCCTGATTTGTAGGCGACGAGGTAACGAGTCGTCGTTTGGGCAAGCACTCCTCACGTCGTGCCCTACAGCCAAATTCGGATAGTACCTTCAACTCGCGCGCATGTCAAAACTCTTTAGAAATGTCCCCTGGTTAACTCACGAGAGAATGTCCCCTTTGTTGGTTGTTGTTCCTTGCACTCTTTCCCCGGCTGGGGTTGCGGGACGCAGGGAGGCCGGAGCGTAGCGGAGGCCGACCGGAGGCCCGCAACCCCAGCCGCTCCGCCCGCCTGCTCGCCTTGACCCCACGCCAATACTTCCGCCCCACACCCATCCCAAACTGCCGCCACAGATGATTCGCCGCCGGCGGCAGTGCCTCGCGCCGGACCTTCACCAGCTTGGCTTTCACTCGCCGGGGCCGCCCGGGCAGAGGGCGCCACTTCAGTTTCCCGCCCCGATACACCAACTGCACCCGCCCATCCCGCAGCGTCCGCACGATCACCTTGCGCCGCACCAGACTCAACGCCTCATGTTGCCGGTCCAGTTGATACCACTGCCCCGCACAAGCCACCGTCCAGTCGCCTTGCACCACCCGCTCCTCCTCCCAGCTCAACACTTCGTCCAACTCCCGGGGCACCGCCCGATGCACGTCGGTGGAACTGGCCGCCTCCACGTTGAACTTCCGGTTGAACGCCGACAGATATGTCTCCGCCAGAAAGCCGTTGGCGCTTTCCAGATCGCTGATCCCCGCCAGGCGCATTGCTTTGACCAGCCGGTCCTGGAGCACGCCGTTCATCCGTTCCACCCGCCCTTTGGCTTGCGGGCTGTTGGCCAGAATCAGTTCCACCGCCAGTGTTTCCATCGCCCGCCCAAACTGCGTTTGCGGTTCCTGGCCCGCCAGTTGTTCGGCCACGCTGCCCAACCCTTCGCACCGGTAAATGCTGTCCCGATCCACATACAGACTGGCGGGCAATCCGTGGCGGCGCACCCAACCCGCGAACACGTCATAGCTGGCACGCGTCGTCTCTTCCTCGAAAAACTGCGCCCACAACCGCCCCGTCGCATCGTCCACCATCACCATCAGCACGCACTTGGCCCGCCGCCCTTCGAACCAGTCGTGGTGCGAACCATCCAGTTGCACCATCGCTCCCAGGCACGGCTTGCGCTCCCGCCACTGCCGATGCTTTTGCCGCCGCCGGCGCACCGGGTGCTTGCCCTCCGCCAGCCGCCAGCGCCGCAACGTCTCGTGATCCACCACCAGTCCTTCCTTCGCCAGTTGCTCGGCCATCAGCGTCGGGCCGAAGTCGGCGTAACGTTCCTCGGCATAGCGCGCCAGCGCCACCGCTCGCAGTTGGGGCGGCTTGCGCCGCGCGCTGGGTTGACCGCGCAGCCGATGCACCAAGCCCGCGTCGCCCTCGTCCTGATAGCGTCGCCAGACCCGCTTGCTCTGGCGGTAACACACTCCCATCAGTTCGCCCGCCTGCACCAGCGTCAGTTCCTGCCGCTTTACGCCCGTCATGATCGTCAGCCGATCCCGTTCCTTCCGACTCATTGTTAATGTCTCCATGTTGTGGCCGGGGTTGCTACCGCAACCCCGGCCAAAAGGGGACATTCTTATCGAGTTATCATGGGGACATTCTCATGGAGTTCCGACATTCAACTCGCGCGCATTGACTTGAGCGCAATCAATCGTTAGTCTCTTTGATTCAATGCTGGATACCATTGAAAAACTTTTGATATTACAGGACCGCGACCGCAAAATTCACCGCGTCCAGCAGGAGCTTGCCCACATCGGGCCCGAACGCGAAACCCTTCGCGCCAAAGCCACCACCACCCAGGCACAACTCGAAGCCGCCAAAACCCGCGCCAAACAAATCGAGTCCGACCGCAAACGGCTCGAACTTGACGTCCAGGAGAAAAAATCGCAGATCGAGAAGTACGCGAACCAGCAGTTGCAGACGCGCAAGAACGAGGAATATCGCGCCCTCACCCACGAAATCGATACCTGCAAGGCCGATATTACGAAGATTGAGGACCAGGAAATTGTTTTGATGGAACAGGCCGAGGCGGTGCAAAAGGAAGCCGCCCGCCTTTCACGTGAAGCCGACGAAATCAAAAAACTGGCGGAGGGCCAGATTGCGCAGCTCAACCAGCGCGAGGAAAATTTGAAGAAGGAACTCGCCGAATTACAGCGCGGCCGCGCAGAACTGGCGGCGGCCGTGGAACAAGCCGCCCTCAATCGTTACGAACGGCTGTTCAAGAGCAAAGGCGACAACGTGGTCGTGGGCGTGCATCACGGCGTTTGCGGCGGTTGCCACATGAAATTGCCTCCGCAAATCCTGGTCAATTGCCAAGGCGAAAAGGAAATCATGGCCTGTTCCAATTGCGGCCGGATTTTGTATTACACCCGCGACATGGCGCTCGCCGCGGCGGAATGAATCAAATGACTGATTTCTAAACCATAATGACGAAAGAAGCCCTAAGCCCGAATCAGCGACCCGGCTGGCGTATTGGTCATTTGAGCATTTTTTAGTCATTAGGGTTTAGGGCTTAGGGTTTTTACCTGGAAATTAGCCATTTTTCCCACCACCAGAATTTCTTGTCACTTGCCTTCGGGCACCTGTCATTTTATAGTAAAATTGGTTTTGGAAGGGCGGAGAATCGCTTCCGTCCCGCACTGCGGGACAGGAGAGGAAAGTCCGAACACCAAAGGGCGCGATGCCGCGTAACCCGGGCTTGTTCGGTCGGGATACACGCGGGCGGAACGTTGCGAGACGTTCCGACGGACAGTGCCACAGAAAATCAAACCGCCCGCGTTTCGCAAGAGACACGGGTAAGGGTGAAAAGGTGGTGTAAGAGACCACCGCGTCCCGCGCGAGCGGGACGGCACGGAAAACCCCATCGGGTGCAAGGCCAAATAGGGAATCCCGGAGCGGCCCGCTCCAATCCCGCCAACGCGGGAGGATTCCGGGTATCGGCTGCAGAGACAAATGATTCTCTCCCCCGAAGAGATTCGGGGCAGACAAAATTCGGCTTACAGCCCTTCCAAAACCAATATTTCCCTGTTGGAGGAACGAGTTACACGAGTCCCAAATCAAATAATCAACCGAAAGCCAGGCACCTGTCAGTCCGCCCGTTCGAGACTAATAATACAACATGTTTTTCCCGGTGCGCATCGGCTGGGGCTGAGTCTTTTGGATTGCAGTTGGCGCACTTAGATTGCCCACCCGGTCCACGGCGCTGATGACCACCAAATCCGGTTTGGAATTTTCAAACGTCCGCGCCGTCTGGCCAGCCGTCAGAATTTCCGTGACCCAAACTGCATTGGTGCGATATTGCAAAACCCACAACCACGGTGCGGCGCCGGTTGGTCCCCAACTCACGCTCAAACTGGACCGTCCGTTTTCAATCACGTTGAGCATGGGTTTGGCTGGTGGCCCAGAAGCCAGCCAGGGCGATGCCGGTACCAGTGCGGCCTGCGGATAAGCGGCGCGCACCACGGCGGATAACGCCGGATTGTCCGTAATGTTCCGCAGGTGATAAAAAATTTCGCCGCGGGCTCCGGGTTGACTGCGCGTCGCATTGATTTGACGGGCAATTTCATTCGGGTCCCATTTCCCGCCCACGTTGGCGGCATTGAGCCCCGGCCAGAGATGACGGCGCTTGGAATTCTGCTGCACCCACCAGTTGAGCAAGACGGGAAAACTTTGCTCTTTTGGCTCAATCGCCCAGTACAGTTGCGGCGCGAAATAGTCCAGCCAGCCGCTGGCCAGCCATAAGCGGGAGTCGGCGTAAAGTTGCATGTAGGCATCCATGCCGCGGATTTGCGGCGGATTCAGCGGCCGCCAGATGCCGAACGGGCTGATGCCAAATTTCACCCACGGCTTCACCGCCTTGATGGATTGATAAACGCTCTGGATGAATTGATTGACGTTCGCACGCCGCCACTCGTCGCGGCTGACGTAACCGCTGGTCAAACCAAATCTCTGCCAGGTCGCGCTGTCGGGGAAATCCAGTTCCCGGCCCATGGCGTCTCTTTCCGGATACGGATAAAAATAATCGTCAAATTGCACGCCATCCACGTCGTAACGCTGCACCACGTCCATGACCACGCGCTGCACGTACGCGCGCACGGTTGGGTCGCCGGGGTCGAGCCAGGATTGGTCGCCGTATCGGCGAACGAGCTCCGGGTGCGTCCGCGCAATGTGATTCGGCGCCACCGGCGATTTGCCCAGCGGATGCAGCGCGCGGAACGGATTAAACCACGCGTGCAATTCCAGTCCGCGTTTGTGCGCCTCCTCGATGGCAAAAGCCAGCGGGTCGTAAAACGGCTGCGGCGGCCGGCCCATCGTGCCGGTGAGATATTCCGACCATGGCTCAATGGCCGAGGCATACATCGCGTCGGACGATGGCCGTACCTGGAAAATGATCGCGTTCAACTTCAACTGCGCCGCCCGGTCCAGTAACGCGATCAGCTCGGCCTTTTGTTCGGCCACAGGCAGGCCGGGTTTGGACGGCCAGTCCTTGTTGGCGACGGTCACGAGCCACGCGCCGCGGAATTCGCGCGGTGGGGCCGGCGGCGTCACGGCCACTGGACGATAAACCTCGCCCGCCGCAAACAACACCGCTGGCAACAACCCGATAAAAACGGCCAAAAATCGAATTCGCGTCATAAACTCTCAATCAATAGACGCGTTGACAGGCCCATTGGCAAAGATTTTTTGAAAATAATCCGGATGTATTTCCCTACCCCACCGCCAGAAAACGGTAACCCACGCCGAGCTCAGTGAGAATCAACTCCGGAGATTCCGGGTTGCGTTCGATTTTATCGCGCAAGTGGGCGATATAGACCCGCAGATAATGGGTGTCTTCCTCGTGGCCCGGCCCCCAGACTTCGCGCAGAATCTGCCGGTGCGTCAGCACTTTTCCGGCGTGGCGCGCGAGCAGGCGCAGCAAATCGTATTCGGTCTTGGACAATTTCACTTCCTTGCCGCTCACCGTCACCCGCCGCGCGGCCAGATCAATGACCAGATTTTTAACCTGCAACACAGCGGCTTCCTCCTTGTCGGCGGCATGCCGCAACGCCACGCGCAGCCGCGCGAGCAGTTCGTCAGTGTTGAACGGCTTGGTTACGTAGTCGTCCGCCCCGGCATCCAGCGCGGCGACCTTGCCTTTTTCGTCGTCCCGCACCGAAAGCACAATCACCGGCGCCCGGCTCCATTCGCGCAACCGCCGCAACACTTCCTGACCGGACAAATCCGGCAGGCCGATGTCCAGAATCACCAGAGCGGGCTGATGTTGCGCCGCCAGTACCAAACCTTCCTGGCCGTTCGCGGCGGAAAGCACGCGGTATCCGTTTGCTTCCAGTGAAACGGTCAGCAGCCGCCGGATTTGCGGTTCATCGTCCACAATCAACACAAGCGGTTTCAGGTTCATTCCTTTTCCTCCGGCACCGGCGGCAATTGCGCCAGCGGCAATTTCACGGTAAACACCGCACCGCCACCCGCGCGATTTTCGGCGGACACATTGCCGCCTTGTGCCTCGGCAAAACCTTTCACCAGCGACAAACCGATTCCCGTTCCACCCGCCGCCGCGTTGGGACCGCGCTGGAACCGATCAAACAATCGCTTCGGGTCGCCCGGCGGCAGACCGGGGCCGTTGTCCGTTACGCGCAACACCAGTTGATCGCCTTCCGCGCACGCCCGGAATTCTACCGTCGTTCCCGGCGGCGTGTGAACGGCAGCGTTGCCGAGGAGGTTCACCAGAATCTGTTCCGTCAGCACGGCATCCAGTTTCACCGGCGGCAGATCGCCGGGAATGTCCGTTTTAATTGTGTGCCGGTTCACGCTATGAGCGAGGTTTTGCAGCGCCGCGTTCAACAGGTCGCGCAGGTCGTGCCAGTCGGGGTTCGTCCGCAAATGGCCGGTTTCGAGCCGCGACAGGTCCAGAAGATTTTGCACCAGCCGATTCAGCCGCCGCGCGGCTTCATCCAGTTCCACCGTCAGCGATTGCTGCATGGGATTAAGTTCGCCCGCCGTGCGCAGCCCGCTGGCCACACTGCTGATGGCCGCCAGCGGTGTGCGCAGTTCGTGCGAAACGGAATTGACCAGCATCGTCCCCATGCGCTCGGATTCGGCCAACAGCTTGGCCTGCGTCTCGGCTTCGCGCAGGCGCTCGCGGTCGAACACCAGCGCAATCTGCCGGATAAACGCGTCGAGCAAATCGCGCTGCGCCGGCGCCAGCGGTGTCGGGTCGTGAAACCGCAGGCTCAACACGCCGGTGGCGCGCGCCGCCGCCACGAGCGGCAAGTGCAATCCTTCGCTCGCCGGCAGATTATCCGTGCCGTGCCCGGCGGCCTGGCGATGTTGAAACGCCCACGCGGCGACGGTTTGTTCCTTGTCCGAGAGCGTCCACGAACTGGCAAAATAAGCGGTGACCGGTCCGGCTTCCGACGGGTCCGGCAACGACAGCGCCACGTCCGCCCCGAAGGTTTTCCCGACCTGCTGGATGACCACTGCCAGCAATTGCGCGAGATCGGGCGACTCGGCCAGTTCGCGCGTGAGGAGATACAAGGCCGTCGCCCGTTGTTCGCGTTGTCGCTCGGCGGTTTGTTGTTTGCGAATGCGCGCCGCCAACTGGCCCATCGCCACCGCCACCACAAAGTAGGTCAGGAACATCATCGCGTCGCCGGCGTTGGTGATGCGGAAGCTGAAACGCGGCTCGGTGAAGAAGAAATTCCACAACAAAGCGGTGACGGTCGCCGCGGCGAGCGTCGATCCGCGTCCGACAAACAGCGCCAGCACCACCACGCTGAACAGATAAACCAGCGCGACCGGTTGATTGCCCAGCCAGGGTTCGAGCACGGCATTCAAGGCGGTCACGGCAACCACCACTCCACCCGCCCAGCCGTAACTCTGCCAGTCTGTCTTTGTTGTGCCGACCGGCCGCAACGGCCGGCCAGAAACTTGGTTGCCTTCGGCGCGGACGACGTGCACATCAATGTTTCCGGTTTCGCGGATCAGCCGGTTCAGCACCGACCCCCCGCGAAAGAGTTCGATCACCCGCCAGCCGGCCGGTTTGCCGATAACGATTTGCGTAACGTTCTGCTCGCGGGCGATGCGCAGGATGCCGCGCACCACGTCGTCGTCCGTGGTGGTGATGAGTTCCGCGCCCAGTTCGCGGGCCAGAGCGAGATGCCGCGCCAGCCGCGTCTGGTCCTCGCTCGACAACGCCCGGGCCGGCTCGACATAAACGGCAATCCACGGAGCGTGAAGCTCACCCGCCAACCGCCGCGTCCAGCGCACCAGCGACGCGGAAGTCGGACTGGCGCTGACGGCGACGAGCAGCCGCTGGCCAGATTTCCAGGGCGCGCCCGTCCCGTGTATCCGGTGTTCCGCGCGGACATCCTCGCCGACGTGTTCCGCCGCGAACCGCAAGGCCAGCTCGCGCAGCGCGGACAAATTTCCCGTCCGGAAAAAATTGTCCTGCGCGGTGGCGACGCGTTCGGGCAGATAAACCTTTCCGGCTGCCAGCCGGGCGCGTAATTCGTCCGGCGGCAGGTCCACCAGTTCAAATTCCGCGTCGGTCAACGTCGTGTCCGGCACGGTTTCGTAAATCGTCACGCCGGTAATCTGGCTCACGGCCTCGGCGCGGCTCTCAATGTGCTGGATGTTGAGAGTGGTAAAAACGTCAATGCCCGCGTCAAGCAATTCGAGTACGTCCTGGTAACGTTTGGGATGGCGCGATTCCGGCGCGTTGGAATGCGCGAATTCGTCCACCAGGATCAGCCTGGGTTTGCGGGTCAGCGCCGCGTCCAAGTCGAATTCGCTCAATTGCATTCCGCGATATTGCACCGTCCGGCGCGGGATGGCATGCAAACCTTCGGCGAGCGCGTCGGTTTCTTTGCGGCCGTGGGTTTCGAGATAGCCGATGACGACGTCGCGTCCGGCGGCGGCTTCGCGGCGGGCGGCTTCGAGCATGGCGTAGGTCTTGCCCACACCGGCGCACATGCCGAGAAAAACCTTGAGCCGGCCGCGGTGCTGCCGGGCCTCGTCGCGCTGAAGTGCAGCGAGCAGCGCATCGGGATTGGGACGGTCGCGCTCGGTCACGCGGTTACCTTAATTGATCCAGTGCCAGATTCAGAGCCAAAACATTTACGCCGGTTTCGCCCAAAATATCCAGGCTGGCCGGATCGGTGTTCGCACGGACCAGTGTCAAAACCTTTTCCACCGGCAAATTCCGGGCTTTCGCCACGCGCGGAGCTTGCAACTCGGCGTTTTTCAGGCTGATGTGCGGGTCGAGGCCGCTGCCGGAAGCAGTCACGGCGTCGGCGGGGACTGGCGTGTTCGTGGAAAGATTGTTTTGTGCATGGTAATCGGAAATGCGTTGCGTGATGGTCGCCACCAGGTTGGACGCGGTAGGGCCGAGATTGCTGCCGCCGGAGCTGGTGGCGTCGTAGCCGTTGCCGGCCGCCGAGGGGCGCGACTGAAAATATTTGTCGGCGGTGAATTGTTGGCCGAGCAGGCGTGAACCGCGGATGACGCCAGCCGAATCCTTCAACAAACTGCCATTCGCCTGATCAGGAAATACGGCTTGCGCAATGCCGAAGACGACCAGCGGATAAATCCCGCAGCAGACGACGGCCAGCGCAATCGTCACCGCGATCGCACTGCGAAGTTCATTTAAGAATGCTTTCATAAATTGATTTTGGCAGGAGACGACGTGAGGAGTCTCATTTTTTAGTTTGAGCCTCGTCACCTCGGCTCCTACTGGAACGTTTAATTTTCATACGAGATGCAGACCTGTGATTATGAGATCTATCAGCTTGATGCCGATGAACGGTATGATGACGCCGCCCAAGCCATAAATCAGCAGGTTGCGCCGCAGAATGGCGAGCGCACCGATGGGTTTGAACGCCACCCCGCGCAAGGCCAGCGGAATCAGTGCCACAATGATGAGTGCGTTGAAAATGACGGCGCTCAGGATGGCACTCTCCGGCGTGCGCAGGTGCATGATGTTGAGCGGCGCAATAGCCGGGAACGTCGCCATCAGCATCGCCGGAATGATGGCAAAATACTTTGCGACGTCGTTGGCGATGCTGAATGTCGTCAGCGATCCGCGGGTAATGAGCAATTGCTTCCCGATTTCAATGACTTCCAGCAGCTTCGTCGGGTTCGAATCGAGGTCAATCATGTTGCCGGCCTCCTTGGCGGCCTGCGTACCGGTATTCATCGCTACTCCAACATCGGCCTGGGCCAAGGCGGGTGCGTCGTTGGTGCCATCGCCAATCATCGCCACCATGCGGCCTCCGGTCTGCTCGCGCCGGATGAGCGCCAGTTTGTCCTCCGGCTTCGCCTCGGCGAGGAAATCGTCCACGCCCGCCTCGGCGGCGATGGCGGCAGCGGTAAGTTTGTTATCGCCGGTAATCATGACGGTTTTAATGCCCATTTTGCGGAGCTGGCCGAAACGTTCTTTGATGCCGCCTTTGACGATGTCCTTGAGATGAATGACGCCAAAAACCTTGTCGCGTTTCGCCACCACCAGCGGCGTGCCGCCGGAACGGGCAATGTTTTCAATCACCTGGCTGGTCGCCGCCGGCATGCTGCCGTTGGCGAAAACGCGGATGGCATCGGCAGCGCCTTTGCGATACTGAATTCCATCCACATCCACACCGCTCATCCGTGTCTGCGCAGTGAAATTGATGAATTGCGCGTGCGGCATTTCATGAATCTGCCGCTCGCGAATCCGATATTTCTTCGCCAGCACGACCACGCTGCGGCCTTCCGGCGTCTCGTCGGCAAGTGACGACAATTGCGCGGCGTCGGCCAATTCCTTTTCCGCCACCCCGGGCGCCGGAATGAATTCCGTGGCCATGCGGTTACCGAGCGTGATGGTGCCAGTCTTGTCGAGCAGCAAAACGTCCACGTCGCCGGCAGCTTCGACGGCGCGGCCGCTCATGGCGAGCACGTTGCGTTGCAATAACCGGTCCATGCCGGCGATGCCGATGGCGCTCAGGAGCCCGCCAATCGTCGTCGGAATCAGGCACACCAGCAGCGCGACCAGCACCGGCACGGAAAAATTGGCGCCGGAATAAATCCCGAACGGCTTGAGCGTCACGCACACCAGCAGAAAAATCACGGTGAGCGCCGCGAGCAAAATGGTCAGCGCGATTTCATTCGGTGTCTTCTGGCGTTGCGCGCCTTCGACGAGTGAAATCATGCGGTCGAGAAAGCCTTCACCGGGATTGACGGAGATGCGGATTTTGATTTCGTCGGAGAGCACGCGCGTCCCGCCGGTGACGGCGCTGCGGTCGCCGCCGCTTTCGCGGATGACGGGCGCGGATTCGCCGGTGATGGCGGATTCGTCCACGGTCGCCGCGCCTTCAATCACGTCGCCGTCGGCGGGAATCAATTCACCCGCGCGCACGAGCACGATGTCGTCCTTGCGCAGTTCGCTGGCGCTGATTTCCTCGACGCCGGTTTTGCCGAGCCGGCGGGTTTTGGTTTGCACGCGGGTTTTGCGCAAGGCCTGGGCCTGGGCCTTGCCGCGGCCTTCAGCCATCGCCTCCGCAAAATTGGCGAACAGCACGGTAAACCACAACCACAGCGCGAGTTGCGCGATGAAGCCGCGGTCGGCGGAGTGGGTGAAGATGGCGACGGTCGTCAGTGCCGCGCCGACCAGGGTGACAAACATGACCGGATTCCTGACCATCAGCCGGGGATTGAGTTTGCGAAACGAATCCACCAGCGCCGGGCCGGCGATG
The DNA here is from genome assembly GCA_963789055.1 of uncultured Verrucomicrobiae bacterium. Classification (GTDB taxonomy): domain Bacteria; phylum Verrucomicrobiota; class Verrucomicrobiia; order Limisphaerales; family UBA11358; genus UBA11358. The sequence goes on from CAWBJE010000002.1 coordinate 58,869, forward strand.
TTCCAGTCAAATAGTGATGGAGCTTTATGGGTCATGGAGCGTGTTGAAGGTTGAAAGTTGAGAGTTGAGAGTTCAAAACAGTTTGCCTTGGAGCATCAGGAAATGCTCGACGATGGGACCGAGGGTCAAGCAAGGCAGAAAATTCAGGGCGCCAACGAGCAGCACCGTGCCAATCAACAGCATGACAAACGTGAAACCCGACACCGGAAACGTGCCGGCACTCAAGGGAACGATTTTCTTCTGCGCGAGCGAACCGGCCATGGCCATGATCGGCACAATCATCAGAAAGCGCCCGATCAGCATGGCAATGCCCAGCGTCGTGTTGTACCAGGGCGTGTTGCCGTTGAGGCCGGCGAAAGCGCTGCCGTTGTTGCCATTCGCAGAGCTGAACGCATAGAGGATTTCACTCAAACCATGCGGGCCGGCATTGTTCAACCCCGCCAAACCCCATTGACTGACCGACGCCCAGGCGGCAAAACCGAGGATGGACAGAGCCAACACCAGCAACGCCAGCATGGACATTTTGACTTCGTATGATTGAATTTTTTTGCCGAGATATTCCGGCGTGCGCCCGACCATCAGGCCGGCGATGAACACGGCGAGCACCACGAACACCAGCATCCCATAAAGGCCGGCGCCGACGCCGCCGATAATGATTTCGCCGAGCTGGATGTTGAACAGCGGCACGAATCCGCCGAGCGGCGTGAAGGAATCATGCATCGAATTGACCGCACCACAGGAAGCGTCAGTGGTGACGGTGGCGAACAGGGCTGAGTTGAAAATGCCAAAACGGACTTCCTTGCCTTCCATATTGCCGTCGGTCGTGGCAATGCCGAGCTGCTGGTGAATCGGATTGCCGCGCGCCTCGGCCCACCAGCACAGCAAACAACCGCCGAGGAACAAAATCATCATCGCCGACCAGACCGACCAGCCGTGCGCCTGATTCTTCGTCATCCGCCCGAGGTAATACGTCAGCCCGCTGCCGATGGCGAAGATGGACAGCATCTGGATGAAATTGGAGAGCGGCGTAGGATTTTCAAACGGGTGCGCGGCGTTGGCATTGACATAACCGCCGCCGTTGGTGCCGAGCATCTTGATGGCAATTTGCGAAGCGACCGGTCCCTGAACGATGGTTTGCTCCGTGACCGTCTGGTCCTCCATGACAGGCTTGCCATTCGCGTCAAGGACCGGGCTTCCCTTCGCATCCACCCTGGCGACTGAAATTTTCATCGGTTCCAACAATTTCGCTTTGGTGTAAGGTTTAAAATTCTGGATGACACCCTGCGACACGAGGAACACGGCGAACACGAGACAGATGGGCAACAGCAGGAAATAGGTGATGCGGACCAGGTCCACCCAGAAGTTGCCGATAGTCGCCGCCGTATGCCGCGCAATGCCGCGCACCAGCGCGGCGGCGAGGGCGATGCCGACGGCCGCCGATGCGAAATTGTGAATGACCAGCGCCAGCATCTGCGAGAGATACGACATCGTGGATTCGCCCCCGTAGTTCTGCCAGTTGGTGTTGGTGGTAAAGCTGACGGCGGTGTTGAACGCGAGGTCGGGCGATAATGCGCCGAAGCCCTGCGGATTGAGCGGCAGATGATTTTGCAGCCGCAGGATGGCATAGGTGAACAGGCAGCTCACCGCGCTGAACAACAGCATGGCGACGGTGTACTGTTTCCAACCCTGTTCGCGGTCGGCGTTCACGCCCATGAGCCGGTAGGTTATTTTTTCGAACGGCTTCAGGACGGGATCAAACCAGGTCCGTCCCTTCGCATCCAAAACCTGGACGAGATACAGGCCCACCGGTTTGGTGATGAAGACCAGCGCGGTTACGAAAAGGCCGAGCTGTAACCAGTCAATCGAGCGCATAGTTTAAAATTTTTCCGGCCGCAGCATCGCCACGACCAGGTAGAGAAACAGCAGCACCGAGATGCCGCCTACAATGAGATTTTCCATAATCAAAGTTTTCCGCAGAAATGAGCGTAAAGTCCGCTGGCCACAAAGAAGGCCACGACAATGCCGATGTAAATCAAGTCCGTCATAACACGCCGTACCTTGGCACCCTTTCCCAAGACGGCATAATCAAAACCCGGCACTGCGGCATTAAAACGGTATTAAAACGGTCGTTGCTGGAATTGGCCCAAGGAAAGGCGCAATCAAGGAGCCATCAGTCCGGTCGGCCGATGTCCTTTCCGCATAACTTAATCAGTCACAAAATCTTATTTTGGGACAGGGCGGGTTGGATTCGGCCATTATAAAATCACAGCCATCTGGCATTGGAATAGCTGCCAAACCTCGTTGCCGGGACCATGAAAAACCTTTGTTCTAAAATCAGCCGAAGCGTTCAGTTGCTTCGGGAGCATGCCATTTTGCTGCCTCTTCACCTGGAATAGTCGTCTCATGAAAGTCACGACCTTTCTGGGTTTCTGCGTTGCCCTCGGCGCGAGTTTTATGTCCGTCCGCGCGGACGATTCTTCGGCCCCGGCCGCAACTCCTGCGGCTTCGGAACAATCCGGCAACGTGGCGACCAATCTGACCGGTTCGGTTTCTGAAAATGCAGCGAATACTCAAACCGTTCCAGCGGCAACTCCTCCCGCGGCGGTTCCGGTTGAAGCTGCGCCGGCTGATACGATCCCCGCGGCTGAAGCGCCGGCAACTGTTGTTTCGGGTACAGCATCACCGGCGACTGTCACTCCGGCCAGTGCTGCTCCCGCCGGACAATTTCCAGTTGCCGAATCCCTGGCGATTGAAGCTCTGACGATCGAAATCACTCCAGCTTCGGCAACGGTCGCGTCGCCGGTTGCTGCGCCGGAGGCTGAAATTCCAACTGTTGCCACTAACGTCGTCGAAGTCCCGCCTCCGGCTGCACCCGCCGCGGCTACTCCAGTGGTTGCCACACCCCCTGAAGTCGTTCCGACTGTCCCTGCCCCGGCAGTTGAAACTCCGGCGGTTGCTCCCGTTGTTGAAACAGCCACCTCTGGAACGCCGACGAATGCCCCGGCCGCTGAATCCTCGGCTGTGACTCCACTGACCGCAGTTCCGGCTGTCAGCGCCCCGACCAATGAAATTTCTGCGGCAACGACTCAGAACAACTGCTCCCGCAACTGAAGCTGCTACCAATGCAGCTCCGGCTATTGAAGCACCGGCTGCCGCCACCCCCGCCACGGCTCCCGCCGTCTCCGCTCAGGTTGCCGAAACCCCGGCCGCTGCCGCATCGGAAGTTGAGGTACAGACTGCTGCCGCTCCGACCAATGAAGTTCCGGTGGCAACCAGCCAGGCGGCTGAACCTCCGGCTGAAGCGCCGGCACCGGGCAAGCCTTCCGCGACTGCTACGGCGGAGCCTGACAAATCCGCAACTAATTTGACTGAGACGGTTTCTGCAAAAGAAGCAGCCCCGCAAGCGGCTCCGGTGGCCGAGACTTCTGCCCCGACAACGCCTGCAACGGCTCCCGCGGTTGAAGCGCCGGCTGCCAGTGAGCCTGCGGCTGCAACTCCTCCGGTTGTGGAAACTCCGACGGTTGTCACACCAACGGCCGAAGCGCCCAAGGTCGCTGCCCCCACAGCTGATGCTTTGGCAGCGACAATTCCGGCCACAGCTCCTGCGGTTGAAACTCCTGTTGCCGCCCCACCGGTGACGGAAACTCCGGCAGTCGTCACTCCAGTTGCGCAAGCGCCGGCAACAAAAGCTCCGGCAGTTACGCCCGCGGCCGCAGCTCCGGCGGCTGTAGTTCCTGCGATTGAAACGTCCGCGGCTAAAGCTCCGACAGTGGCAACTCCGGCGGCTGCCGTTAAGCCGGTTACGGCATCAACAATGCCCAAACCGGCGAGTCCAGCAGTTGTCGCTTCCACTGCTCCCACCCGTGTTGCCGCGGCACCGGTCTTGACCAAACCCACAGTGGCGCCAGCACCGTCCAAACCAACCCCGGCACCCGCTACAGTTAAATCAGCAAGTCCGGTCGTCGCGGCTCCTGCGACGACAAAACCGGCAGCACAACTCGCTGCCCCCAAGCCAACTCCGACTCCGGTTGCGACCAAGCCGGCAAGTCCTTCGGTTAAGGCGAAACCGACCTATGAAATTACGGCCCTCGATGGAACAACCTACAAAAACGTGTATGTGGAAAAAGTGGACGCGGATGGAATTGTTATCAGCTACACGCCGTCACGCGGCGGCATGGGAATGACCAAGCTTTTATTCAACGATCTTCCCGATGACGTGCGGCGGCGGTACGAGAAAAAGAAGACGTACTAAATCAATCGAACCTGGTTGCTGCCAGCAAATCTGGTTGCTGCCAGTAAACACTTACCGCCGGTAAAACACGAGTTTACCGGCGGTGATTTTTACAAGCCTGTGACTTACGCGGGCTCGGCAGTTTCGAGGAAGCCTTGCAGATGGCGCACACGCGTCGGGTGACGCAGTTTGCGCAACGCCTTGGCTTCGATCTGGCGGATGCGTTCGCGGGTGACGTTGTACATCTTGCCGATTTCCTCAAGCGTGCGTTCGTAACCGTCGAGCAAACCGAAACGCATCTCCAGAATCTTTCGCTCGCGTTCGGTCAGCGTCGTCAGCACATCGCTCAATTTTTCGCGCAGCAGACTGTAACTGGTGACTTCGGACGGATTTTCTGCCGTCTTGTCCTCGATGAAATCGCCCACACTCACGTCGCCGTCGTCGCCGACGGGCGCGTGGAGCGACACCGGCTGTTGCGCCATTTTGAGCAGCGCGTGAATGCGCGACACCGGCATGTGCATTTCGTCGGCCAATTCCTCCGGCGTCGGCTCGCGGCCCAGTTCCTGGGTGAGCTGCTTTTGCGCCCGCCAGAGCTTGTTCATGATTTCAATCATGTGCACCGGAATGCGGATGGTGCGCGCCTGGTCGGCAATCGAGCGGGTAATGGCCTGGCGGATCCACCAGATGGCGTAGGTGGAGAATTTGTAACCGCGGCGATACTCGAATTTCTCGACACCTTTCATCAAACCGATGTTGCCTTCCTGGATCAAATCGAGGAACGACTGTCCGCGGTTGGTATATTTTTTGGCGACGGACACGACGAGGCGCAGGTTGGCCTCGGCCATGTGCGTTTTGGCCCGCAAACCGCGTTCGGCGGCAGCGCGCAAATCGCTGAAGGTCTTGAAAAAGACATCGCGCGGCATTCGCACAAATTGTTCGAGCGTCTGGATTTTGTTGCGTTCGGCGTCAATCGCCGCCCGGCGCTCGGCCGTCGTGCGCAATCCTTCAAGTTCCTGGATGTGCCGCAAGCTGGCCTGAAATTTTTCATGGACGTTGCCGGCCACGACAATCATTTCTTCGATGACTTTTTGCTTGTAAAAGAACTTCGTGAAGAGTTCCTGAAGCCTGAAATTGAGTTTCTTCAACTCGCGCTGCAATTTCTCCTTGCGGCCCTTTTGCAAAGCTTTCTGCCACAGGTAATATTTTGCATCCACCTTTTGATCGAAGGCGCGGATTTTTTTGATGAGCTTGCGCAACTCGCGCAAATGGCCTTCGCGATTGGCAATTTTTTTGTCCACAATCACGCGGTCGAAACGTTCCTTCGGCGGTTCGGACAGCAATTTTTCCGCGATGGCAATGTGTTCCTTGGCGGTGAAGCCAAGGCTGTACACGATGCGTTTCATCTCCAGCTCGGCTTCTTCGATGCGCTTGCAAATTTCGACTTCTTGTTCCCGCGTGAGCAAGGGCACCTTGCCCATCTGGTTCATGTACATCCGGACCGGATCGTCCAGAATCTCCAGGCGCGCATCTTCGTCTTCTTCCGATTGCTGGGCCGATTCGGCCGGTTTGGCCGCCCGTTCGGCCTCGGCCTGGTCCATGACGATTTCCACGTCCAGACTCCGCAGCTTGGTCAACAATGCGTCCAGGTCTTCGGGACTGAGATTGTCCGGTAAAACGTCGTTGACGTCATCGTAAGTGATGTAGCCGTGTTCCTGCGCCAGATGCAGTAACGTTCGGACCGTCTCGGTCAAGTCCACGGACGGTTGAATGGGCGCCGGGGAAGAGCCGTTGTGATGGCCGTTCTGCGGCGTCTTCGACGGCGATTTAGCCGTGGCAATTTTAGCCGTGGCAATAATAGCACCCGTGGCGTGTGGCCGGGTTTTTTGTGGCTTCGAGGCCCCCTTGTGCGCGCTGGAAATGACGAAACGCCGACGCATCGGCGCCAGTTTCACTTTGGCGCTCCGTCGACTGCCACTTCGATTTTTGCGCACCCCGCTACCCCGCGCCGTTCTTTTTCGCTTCAACATAAATTACAATTTGACACGCTACGGCCCATTTGGGTTCAGAAAAACTCAACAAATCCCTTGATAAACAAGCCATTCCGCTTCTGGATACAACTCTGCCCTCACCCATTGTGCTTCGGGAGAGTGCCCAAACCAGAAGACCGATGCGCCTTCATGTTAACCCCTTTTGCTCAAAACTCAAGAAGAAACCACTCGGAGCACAAACTTACAACACATTGATAATAAATGACTTGGAATAATTAGTCGCTCTGATTACCAATCTTTGATTGGATTTTTGGGAGGTTCAGGCGGTTTTTGGGGCTTTAATTGAAGAAATTGCTCGTCACCCTTTTGAGCATCTAACAGCCGTTTTGCCTGTTCCGGCGACATTTCCTGAGCTGCAGATGCTTGTTCTTGCTCTTTTTTAGCCTCAGCTTGTTTGTTTTGTTGTTGCTGTTGGGCCGACGACGGCTGGTTTTTCTGCTGTTCCGGCTGATTTTGCTGTTGTTGCTGCTGTTGCTGTTGTTGCTGCTGGTTCTTTTGATTTTGCTGGTTTTGTTGTTGCCGCTGCTGCTGCTGTTGTTGTTTCAGTAACTCTTCCAGCTTTTTCAGTTTTACGTCATCAGGGTACAGTTTGAGCCCATTTTCTGTTTTTTCCAAAGCCGACGGAATGTTGTTGGAAATATAAAGCTGCGCGCCGCTGTTGAAAAATTCTTCAGCGGTCTGCGCCGGTGCGGCCAAGGCGGCCAGCAACAACAGTTCAAGGCTGATGAGGAGTCGCAATGTCATCGATGTCCTTCAGTTTCTTCGTGAATTCCTCAAATTGTTTTGCGGCGATGGTTTTTTGCAACGGCAGCATGATTTCCAGCGCCCGATGAAATTCTGCGCGCCGCACAGCCACATCCGCCTCGCTCTTGGCCCGGCGGATCGCCTCGCGAAATTGTTTCAGCTGCTCGATAACATTTTTCGTGAAGGCGAGATTGAACACGGCATCGGCGTCATTTTTGTCCAGCGCCACCGCACGCGCGAAAGTTTTCTCCGCCGTTTCCAGCCCTTCTTGCAGGCCGTCCAAATCCTTCGCTTCTTTTGCCAGTTGGAATTGCGCGTTGCCGAGATTATAAAATGCCTTTTGCTGGAGCTTTAAATCCGGCGACAACGTGACCGGCTGGAAAAGTTTCTGTGCCAGATCAAAATTCGTGGCGCGATACGCGGCGTCACCGGCATTGAAAAGGAACCGCAAATCGTTGGTTCTCACTTCCGCCAGCCGCGAAAATTCCTGAAGCGCGTTTGTGAAATTGCCCGACCGATAATCGCGAAAAGCGCTTGCCGGCGAGGCGTTCGCGGCAAGCGGCAGCAGTAAAAATGCAATCAGCGTTGCGGGCGCCGTTACTTCGACCCTGGACTGTGGACTGCCTGTTGCGCCGGAGTTTGACGAAGGCGGATGGACCACGGACTTTTTCCGTTCCGGCAGAAACAATTCCGCCAGCAACAGCAAAATCGCTGCCGCCAGCGGCCAGTGATATTGCTCGTGATAACGCCGCACCAGCCGTTCCTTGCCCTCCGACTTCGGCAACGGCGCCAGCCCGCGCTCGTAAAGCGTGTCAACCGTGTTTGCCCCGCGCATGGGCAGGTAGAACCCGCCGGATGCCGTGGCAATCTGTTGCAGCAATGGCTCGTTGAGGTGCGACTTCACGACGTTGCCCTGCGCGTCGCGGACGTAATCGGAATTGCCGTTGGCGTCCGTTACGCGAATCAAATCGCCCGCCGCCGTGCCAATGCCGACGGTGAAAATTTTCAGGCCGGCCTTCGCCGCGTTTTGGGCGGCCTCCAAAGCTTCGGCGTCACTGACGTTGTCCTCGCCGTCGGTCAACAGCACGAGGACCTTGTACCGGCTTTCTTCCTTGAAGGCCGTCAACGCCGTGTTGATGGCCGCGGCAATGTCCGTGCCGCCTTCGGGAATTGAATTCACGTCCAGCGCCTGCACGCATTGTTGAAACGCCGTATTGTCGATCGTCAGCGGACATTCCAGAAATGCATTTCCCGCAAACGCCACCAGCCCCAGCCGGTCGGTCCCGGCTTTTTGCATCAATTCCAGCGCGGCGAGTTTGGCGCGTTCCAGCCGGTTGGGCGCGATGTCGGTTGCCAGCATGCTTTTGGAAGTGTCCACCGCCACCACAATGTCCAATCCGCGCTGCTCGACTTCCTGCAGGTCAAACCCGTACTGCGGCCGGGCCAGGACGACAAGCAAAAGTCCGACGGCTGCGGTCAAAAGCGCAAATCGGATTTTTCGGCGTGTTGGAGAAATCCCGACCGTCAGCGACGATAACAATCGCGCTTCAATAAACTGCGTGAGCAATTTCTGCCGCGAGCGCATGGCCCACCAGAAAAAGGCGAGCAGCGCCGGGGGAACCACCAGCAGCAGCCATAAAAGTTGTAGATGCTCGAACTTCATCTTCAAATCGTAAATCGCCTGCCGCGCCGTAGCGCAGCGAAGGCGGGTAAATCGTAAATCGTAAATTTCACGGCAGCCTCCGGAATACGGTTTGTCCCAGCACCACCTCGACCAGCAGCAGCGCCAAGCCGCACGACACAAACCACGGAAACAGTTCGTCGAATTGGGCAAATTTGTTGATGACCGCCTCGGTTTTCTCCAGCTTGTCAATTTCCGCGTAAATCTGCCGGAATTTCTCCGCGTTGTCGGCGCGGTAGTATCTGCCGCCGGTCAGGTTGGCGATTTTTTGCAGCGTCTCCTCGTCCACGTCCACCGGCACGTTTTGATAACCCACTTTCCGTCCGCCCATGAACACCGGCATCGGCGCCATGCCTTGTTCGCCAATGCCGACCGTGTAAATTTTCACGCCCAGAGCCTGGGCTGCCTGCGCCGCAACCAGCGGGTCCACTTTGCCGGAGTTGTTCTGGCCGTCGGTCATCAAGATGATGATTTTGCTCTTCGACTTCACCTCGCGCAGCTGGTTTAACGCCGTGCTCAACGCATCGCCGATGGCCGTGCGTTCGGCGTTGATCGTGCCGATTTCCATTCGGTCCAGATCCTCCTGCAAAAAATCGTGGTCGAGCGTCAGGGGCGTGGCGATATACGCCTGCGCAGCGAACACCACCAGCCCGATGCGGTCATTGGGACGCCGGCCAATGAAATCCTTCAAAACCGACCGGGCCATGTCGAACCGGTTCACCCGCTGGCCGCGCACGACGAAATCCTCTGAAATCATGCTGCCCGACATGTCAAACGCGCAGACGATGTCGATGCCGCTGGCCTTGACTGTCGTAGCGCTCTTCATCAGACGCGGCTGGGCCAAGGCCACGATGAACAACGCCAGCGCCAGCCAGCGCAGCGCCGCCAGGAATGCGCCGGCGCGCGAACGCCGCGCCTGCGTCAGCCCATCCACCAAGCTCACCGCCGAATAAAGAAACGCCGGCGGCTGGCCGCGCCGCCCCTTCAGCCACGCCAGCAACGGCAGCAACAACAGCAGCAGCAAAAAATATGGATGAGCGAAAACCATTTTTGATTCACGATTTACGATTTACGATTTCTTCCAGGTTTCCGACCGCCGGCGGCAGTGGTGGCGCTGCATTGGCTGTCGGTGACTCGGGATTTGATACTTCCCTTGGTTCAGTCTCTTCTACCAGCCGTACCGCAGAAGCGTGCAGGTCGCGCAACTCCGGTTCGCGCGGTTCGTATTTGGCGAATTTCACCAGGTCGCAGCTCGCGAGGAAATTACCGAGGCTTTCCTTTTGCTCCAGCACCAGCAAATCCGTGGCCTGCAATTCGTGTAAAAATTCCTCCGTTGTCCGCTCCGGCGCACGAAAATCAAACCGCTCCTCCAAATACGTGCGCGCCGTGTCGGAGACCGCGATGACAAACGGTTTGGGCTGGGCAATAAGCGCGAGCGCCTCGGCCAGCTTTTGTTTGGCCCGGACATGCGCCGGCACAGGCTGTTCGATCAGAATCTGCGACCGCCGTCGTTGCCACCAGCGCCATGCCGCGAACACCAGCGCCACTACGGCCAGGGCGGCCAGCGCTGTCAGCACCCATTCCCAGCCGTTCGGAATTTCCACCGGCGGCTTGATGTCGCGGATGTCGCTGGCTTGTGCGGTTGCGTTAGTCATTTTTCAGTCTGCGTAGGAGCCGACGTAAGAAGGCTCTGCCTTTCCGGTTCAAGAATGAGACTCCTCACGTCGTCTCCTACAAACAAAAGAGATGTTTTCATCCACGTAATCTCCGTTTCTCGCGGTTCTCGAAAAATTTGCCCAGCGCCGCCGAGTAGGACTCATCCGTCCGCAGTTGAATGGCGTCAATGCCCGATGACCGGAACTGCCGCGCCAGTTCCTCATTCTGCTTTTGCTGGCGCAATGCAAAGGCGTCGCGGCTGTCGGCACGACCGGTATTGAGTTCCAGAATCTCACCCGTCTCGGCGTCCTCCAGAATCAGCCGGCCGAGCGCCGGCAATTCGAGTTCGTAACGGTCAGCAATATGCACTGCCACCACGTCGTGCCGGCGATTGGCCATGCGCAGGGCGGTTTGCACCGGCTGCGGCAACGGGTTGGGAGAACGTGCTGCTGGCATCCTGCCGGCAGAACTGATTGAAGTTTGATCTTCCGGCAGAATGCCGGAAGCACGTTGTGGGGGTGTGATAAAATCCGAGATCACCACCACTATGGCTTTGTGCGGCAAAACACGGCCCATGAATTCCAGTGCTTGAACCAGATTCGTCCCGCGCCGTTTCGGCTCGAAGAACAACACTTCGCGAATGACACGCAATACGTGACCGCGGCCTTTGCGCGGCGGAATGAATTGCTCGACTTCGTCCGTGAACAGCAACAGGCCGACCTTGTCGTTGTTGCGAATGGCCGAGAAAGCGAGCACGGAAGCAATTTCGGCGGCGAGCTCGCGTTTGGATTGCGCGCGCGAGCCGAACAGGCCGGAACCGCTCACGTCCACCACGAGCATCACCGTCAACTCGCGTTCCTCAACGAATTTCTTGATGAACGGATGATTCATCCGGGCCGTCACGTTCCAATCAATCGCGCGCACGTCGTCGCCCGGCTGGTACTCGCGCACCTCGTCGAAATTCATCCCCTGCCCTTTGAAGACGCTGTGGTACTGGCCCGCGAGCGTTTCGGTCACGATGCGGTTCGTGCGAATCTCGATCTGCCGGATTTTTTTGAGGATCTCGCGGGGAATCATCTTTGGAAAATTTGTTTTGCTTCCGGTGTGCCGATGAATCGCCAATGCCACGGCTCGTAATGGACACCACGCGGGTTGTCGGGGGGATAGGACAATTCGAAACCAAAATGCGCCGCGTTGGTTTGCAGCCAGCGGAACGCGTGCGTTTTCTCAAACTGCGGTTCAACATCACAGGCCGGACTTTTTTCCTCGCCCAGGTCCACTACCAAACCGGTGTGATGTTCCGAATGGCCGGGGCGTCCCACCCAGCGGACGGCGGCGTCTTCCGAACCGTATTTCGTCACTGCCTTGCGAAACAACGATTCTTGATAGGCGACGGTACGAAACCCGGAGATGGGGATGATCGCGACGCCGACGGCCCGGGCTTGAGTCATCAAACCAAGCAAGGCTCCGGCAGCGTCTGCACGCAGCTTGATTTCACGGTCTGTTTGCCGATACATGCCCACGACGACCAATTCAGTTTCCGCAGGTTCTTTGTAAAGTGGATGACTTGGTGTCATTTACGGAACAGGAAGTTCATCAAAGATTTTCTGGATGATGATTTCGCTCGTCTTTTCCTCAGCCTCGGCTTCGTAGGTGATGGCGACGCGATGACGCAGCACGTCCATGCCGATGCTTTTCACGTCCTGCGGCGTGACATAGCCGCGGCCTTTCAGGAACGCATAAGCCTTGGCCGCCAGCGTCAGGTTGATGGTCGCACGCGGTGACGCGCCGAGCTGGATGAACTCCTTCACCGCAATTTTGTAGTGGTCCGGGTCGCGCGTGGCGCAGACGAGGTCCACGATGTATTCCTTCACCTTGTCGTCCACGTAGATGTCGTTGATGACTTCGCGGGCCTTGAGGATTTGTTTCGCCTCGACGACGGCGCTCGCGGTGGGCGTGCCGGACGTCTTCGCCATCAAATCAAGGATTTGCCGCTCCTCGGCGCGTGACGGATAGCCGATCTTCAATTTCAACATGAAGCGGTCAACCTGCGCCTCGGGCAGCGGATAGGTGCCTTCCTGCTCGATGGGATTTTGCGTAGCCAGCACCAGGAACGGTTCCTCGAGCTTGAAGGTTTGTTCGCCGATGGTGACCTGTTTTTCCTGCATGGCTTCGAGCAGGGCGCTCTGCACCTTGGCGGGCGCGCGGTTGATTTCGTCGGCGAGGATGAGGTGGGCAAAGATGGGGCCTTTGCGCGTGGTGAAGCCGCCGGACTGCGGGTTGTAAATCTGCGTGCCGATGACGTCGGCGGGCAGCATGTCCGGCGTGAATTGCAGCCGGGAGAATTTGACGTTGAGCGTGGCGGCGAGGGACTTGACCGCCAACGTCTTGGCCAAGCCGGGCACGCCTTCGAGGAGGACGTGGCCGTTGGCGAGCAGGCCGATGACCAGCCGTTCGGTCAGATAATTCTGGCCGACGATGACCTTGCCGAGTTCGTTAAACAGCGGATGCGTAAAGGCGCCCGCTTCCTTGACTGCGTCGTTGATGGCGCTGATTCCAGTATTCATTTGGACATGATAATTTTGCTAATTGTACGCGAAATGGACATATAAACCCTGCAAAATGTTCAAGAGAAATATTTTTGGTTTGAAGCGGTTTTTAGCATATAACTTGCTATCATTCGCTTGTGAATTCTCTCGTGAGAACGTTATGGGCACATCTGTGGCGGATGCGCGCCGCTTACTTTGTCCTGCTCATCACCCTGGCTATCACGCTTTTTACGTTCCTCCATCTGCGGCAGAACAACATCCTCAGCGACCAATCCCGCTTTGACCGGATGGTGGCCCGCGCCCAAAACGGCATTGAACGCCGGATCGACCGTTGCGTGGATCAGATGTACAATGTGCGCGCATTGTTCGCTGCCAGCGAAACGGTTGAGCGGGGTGAATGGGATCGATATATCGCGGCAATGGCCATACGTCAGGAGGAGTTGGGAATCCGTTCGCTGGGTTATATCGAGATCGTGCCCCGGGCCGACAAGGAAGAATTCCTGAAACGCCGCCGGAACGACACTGACGCTAATTTCGCCATCAAGCCCGAAGGCGAACGCCCGGTGTATTATCCAGTGGTCTATCTCGGACTGTTTGGTCCCGCCGGCCTGAACGGCCGTGGATTGGATCACGGTATTCAGCCGGATCGGGTGGAAACAATCAAACGGGCCATCGATGAAAACAAGCCATACGTCACCAAGAAGGTAACTTTTCTGATGCCGAATAGAACCACGACCAATTCGGGCATTGTCTTGTATCTGCCGGTTTATCGAAAAGGCGCCGAGATCAAAACCGTTGAGCAGCGGTGCGAAGCCGCACAAGGATTGATAACCGTGGCCATCAATTCGAAAACCGCCTTCGCCGGATTGCTGGGCGGCTTGCACAGAGAGGCGGACCTGGAAATTTTTGATGGAGACAAACCAGACCTGAACCAGTTGCTCTACGACGACAACAACGAAACCAAGGCGATCCATCCGGAATTAAAATCATATCTCACCGGTCAAACGAATGTTACGGTTCTGAACCGCCAATGGACACTCTACGCGTCAACCCTGCCTCCGTTCCTGACCGGCACCACCCGTCACTTGCAATGGACGTTGCAGTGGCTGGCCTTGTTTGGTGGTTCGGTGGCCAGTCTGCTGCTGTTTGGCATCTCCTGGGTGCAGGTCAAAGCCCGTTTGCAGGCGCAACAGGATACCATGGTAATCCGACAATCGAAGGCCGCCCTCGCCGCCGAAAAAGAACTGCTGGATATCACCCTCAATTCCATTGCCGACGGGGTCATCACCACCGACACCGCCGGTAAAATCATATCCGCTAACAAAGCCGTGGGGACATTGACCGGCTGGCCGCAAAAAGAAGCAGAAGGCAAACAGTTGAATGAGGTCTTCCGCGCCCTGCACGCGGACACCCAGGAACCCTGCGCTGATCCGCTCGAACGGGCCCGACAAACCGGCGCGACGATTGAAATAGAAAACAATATTCTGCTCGTCGCCCGCGATGGATCCCGATGCGCCATTTCCGCCAGCGCCGCGCCCATCCGGGATAACGACGGCCGGATTATCGGCGCGGTCCTGGTTTTCCGCGACATAACCGAAAAACAAAAGGCCGAATCGCAGATGCTCACCGAAAGCAAGTTGCAATCCGTCGGTCTGCTGGCCGGCGGCATCGCCCACGATTTCAACAACCAGCTCACCACCATCATCGGCAATCTTTCCCTGGCGCGCCTGCCGGATTCATCCCGGGACGAAATTTCGCAGGTGCTGGCCGAAGCCGAGAAAGCGGCGGTGAGCGCAAAGGAATTGACGCAGCAATTGCTCACGTTCGCCAAGGGTGGAGCGCCCATCCGAAAGCCGATGCGGCTCCATGATTTGATGCGCGAAGCGTGCCAGTTTGTCCTGCATGGCTCCAATGTGCAATGTGACTACGCGCTCGCCAGCGACGCCTGGCCCGTGGAAGCCGACAGAAGTCAAATCCGGCAAATTCTGAACAACCTCGTGCTGAACTCGCGCCAGGCCATGCCACACGGCGGTAAGATGGAAGTGTGCATGGAAAACACCGTATTGTCTGCCGGTTCCATGCCGCCGTTGCCCGCAGGCAAGTATGTTAAAATTTCGGTCCGGGACCACGGCCCGGGCATCAACTCCGAGCATCTGCCGCGCATTTTCGACCCTTACTTCACCACAAAAAAGGCAGGAGCCGGACTCGGCCTGGCCACGGTCTATGCAGTGGTGCGGAAACATGACGGCCAGATCAAAGCCATTTCCGAACCGGGCAAGGGAACAACTTTTGAAATCTACCTGCCCGCTTCGCAAAAGTTGGCCCCCTCGGCTGACACCCGGCCAAAGCCCGAAACGACTTCCGGCCACGGACGGGTTCTGGTGGTTGACGACGAAGCTCCCATCCGCAAATTCCTGACCCTGATGCTGCAGAAATTCGGTTATGAAGCGGAAACAGCCCATGATGGCGAAGAAGCGATTGCCCGTTACACCGCCGCTCAAGCCGGCGGAACGCCGTTCGATGTCATCATCGTGGACCTGACCATTCCGAACGGCATGGGTGGATGCGAAGCCGTTCGCCGGCTGCGCGAACTGGATCCCAAGGTCCGGGCGATTGCTTCCAGCGGTTATTCGCTCGACCCGGTCATGGCCAACTACCGCGACTACGGTTTCGCCGGAGTCATTCCCAAACCCTACCGGGCTGAAGACTTGAACCGGGTATTGAAAGAAGTCATAAGCAACGGGCAGCAAGCCAATTAATCCGGTGGAACCCGCGCCTGGGCTGCCCAGGTTTGCTACCCGCGGCGTATCTGCGCAAGGTCGCGCTGGATTTGCTCGCGTAACTCTTCCGCCGTGGCAAATTTTTTTTCTTCACGCAACCGGCTGCCGATTTCAATTTCCAGTTCCCGGTCGTAAAGCTCGCCGCTGAAATCGAGCAGATGCGCCTCGACCCGGAGTTGGGCCGCGCCGGACGCAACGGTCGGCCGAAAGCCGATGTTCAAAGCCACCCGATAAATTTTATTTTTCACGCTGGTCCGACCGGCATAAACGCCGTTCGGTGGCAGCAGCAGCCCGGACACATCGAGATTGGCTGTCGGAAAACCAAGTTGCTGGCCAATCCGGTCGCCGGCCATCACCCGGCCGGAAATTGTGTAAGGCCGTCCAAGCATCTGGCTAGCGGCGTCAAAATTGCCGGAGCGAATGGCCTCGCGAATGCGCGTGCTGCTGACGATTTGCCGGTCAAGCGACACGGCGGCCAGTCCGTGAACGGCGAACCCGAGTTCGCCGCCGAGCTGGTTGAGCAACGCCACGTTGCCGCCCCGCTTGTAACCGAAAACAAAATCCGCCCCGACACAGATGCTTTGGATTTTTCCGAGGTCGCGGGCCAGGTTGCGGACGAATTCCTCCCCTGTTTGCCGGCTGAATTTCTCGTCGAAATGAATCAGCAACAGCGTGTCGGCGCCCAGTGATTCAATCGCCCTCAATTTTTGTGGCAGCGAATAAACCAGGGGCGGCACCCGGTCAGGCGCGACGACGGTGTTCGGATGCCGGTCAAATGTGATCACCAGCGCGATGGCGTCGTGTTGGTGCGCGTCAACAACAGTCTGGCGGATGATTTGCTGATGGCCGAGGTGGACGCCGTCGAAAACGCCGATGGCCAGGCAGACTTTTTTGCTGCCGGGCTTCAATTCGTTTGCGGCGTGGATGATTTGCATTAAATGATTCGGTAGGGGCGCGCTGCCGCGCGCCCGGCTGACCGGCAGGTCAGCCCTACCATGTTTACCCAGCCAGCTTCAAAAACGGAATCACTTTTTTCTCCAGTTCCGCCGTCGTCAACTGCAACACGTCGTCCAATTTTGTCGCGTCGGCCACGTCAAATTTGCCGGAAACACTGCGTCGCAAGGCAGCCAGGTGGGCGCCGCAACCGAGTTTCTGGCCGAGATCGTGGGCAATGCTGCGGACATACGTGCCCTTGGTGCAGGCAATCCGGAACTGGCCCAACGGCGGTTCATAATTCGTGAACCGGCAATTGTAGATATGAACCAGCCGCGGTTCGCGCGCCACCTCGATGCCTTTGCGGGCGAGCTTGTAAAGCGGCACGCCTTTGACTTTCACGGCCGAAACCATCGGCGGTGTTTGCATCTGGTCGCCGACAAATGCAGTGGCGGCTTCGTTCAACTGGTCAAGCGTCAACGGCGGCACGGGTTTGGTTTCGAGAATTTCCCCGTCGCAATCGTAACTGTTGGTCGCCTCGCCAAATTTGACGGCGCCTTCATAGACCTTGTCGTCGCCCATCAATTTTTCGGACAGCTTCGTGCCGAGGCCGAGCACGATGATGAGCAGGCCGGTGGCATTGGGATCCAGCGTCCCGCAGTGGCCGACTTTTTTGATGCCGAATTTGCGGCGGATGGCGTCCACCACGTCGTGCGACGTCGGGCCGGCGGGCTTGTCAATCAGGATGGCGCCGTCGAGCGGGGAAAATTCTTGCATGACGAAAATTATTTCCCGCGTCGGGCCGGACTAGCCGCCAAGTCTAAACTCCAACGAACATCAGGCTGCATAAAGCAACGCGCCTTTCTCAGTGATTTCGCGCAGGAAAAAATCCCCATCCGCCAGCCGGCGGCTGACTTCTTCGGGCGTGCGCACCACGAGGTCGAGCGGGAAATCGGCATCAATGCGGCTGCGGATTTCAGAAGCCTTTCGAAAACCTTTTCCCTTAAATGGCATCACCACGAGTAAATCCACGTCCGAATCCGTCGTGGGCCGGCCATAGGCATATGAACCAAAGAGGACGATGCGTTCCGGCTTGAACAGCCGCGCAATCTGTTCGCATACCTGCTTTATCCTCTGCCTTTGGACCTTCATCGTTGAATAAAAATACCAGATCGTCCCGATTTCTGCCGCAATAATTTTATCGCACTGTCGAGCGGCAAAAATTCTTGCATGAAAAAAGCTTAGGGAACGATAATTTCCAAATCAGGCGCGACATGCTGAAAATTGCCGGGATTACGGGTGATGACTCGACGAGCGCCATGCTGGCGCGCATGAGTGGCGTGCAATGAATCGTAAATGCCCCCGCCCATGACACCGCGCTGCCGTGCTTCGGCAATCGCAACCTCATATACGCGCAACGAAAGAGGCTCGACCTTCAGTTTTTCAGGCAATCCGAGGGTTAATTCCGCCGCAATGTCATTGGGAACCTTGTAAGCGGCGGTGAGTGTGGAAAAGACCTCTGCCAGGGCATGAGCGCAGGTCATGCGTTCGCGCGTTTGCTCAAAGACGGCAAAACATTCTCTGTGCTTCGGATGAGTTTGAAGCAGCACGCCGACGAGTACCGAAGTATCAAAATATGTCATCGAAAATAATGGCGGGATTTTTCAACAGCTTCCTCAAGCGGTAGGGGTGGCACCTTGCCCGTCCAGACTTTCAATCCGCCTTTTTTGATGATTCTTCCGGACGACTCCGGCTTGACTTCCAGAACAATCCGGCCGGGCGAGACTGTCAACTGCAACGGCTCGCCGGACACAAAGCCAGCCGCCTTGCGGATGTCACGCGTCAGAACAATCCGGTTTTGTTTGTCCGGTTCAATAACCATGTTCATGGCATGACTATGCCACGAGAATGGCACGGTGACAAGCCGGAAAATTTGACGGGCTTGTCAATCAGGATGGCGCCGTCGAGAGAGTCTAATTCTTGCATCACAGGTTTCCCTTTTAAGTCGCAGTTCCCAGGCAGATTTTGAAGCAAAAATTCCCAGCACGGAATGGAAATTTACAGCAATCGCCGGATCATGGAGCACGCGGAATTGCTCCCCAGTTGTTGTCATTTTGGGACAGCATCCGGGGCGCTGATCTGATTCGTCACACCGGTCATGACCGCATCCGGATATTTCTTCCTCGCAAATTGACGGATGGCTTCCGAGGACGCAATTTCCGCCTGTGAACGCACCAGCGCCCTTTCCATGGCTTCCCCTAAGAGGTCCTGAAACCCTAAACCACCGCGTCCAGTAATTTGACCGGTGCAAGTGTCCGCCCAGATAACACTTCCATCTGGATCAACAAGGGTCCACTCCAATTTAACGTCAACAGAGATCGTGCCGAAATTAGGACGCACACCGAAGAAAGCTAATTTTGGCGTCAAAACCGCATCCACCGGCTTCGGCGGAGGAGCTCCATTGTTGATTTCTACAACGTCCAGAAATGTCTGCCGCGCGAGCGAGGGCACGTATTCAGCGAGTTTTGAACCGACAGGTTGGTTCTCCGTGACGCCCCATTGGTAATGCTCATATTGAGTTTTACGAAGCTCATCCGTGAGATTAACCGCAACCTTAAGGTTGATTTTTTCGTTCGGGTTGTAAAGCGGTTGCAGGGGTTTCTTGAGCGTGTAATTAATCGTGCAGGACGACACCAGCAGCACGCCGACAAGCAATGACATTCTCCAAAACAAACTGTGGTCTTGCGATTTCATTTTTCTTTCGAGTTTAAGGTGAACTTGAATTGACAGGGTGTCACCACCCCAGTAGATACGTTTTTAATTGGAGCAACCAGTTGATAGGCACCTGAAATCGGCGACGATTTCGGAAGTTGAAAATAAGAATATCCTTCAGCCCGTTCACCGGGACCGAGCGTCCGGCTGTAGAACTCCTTGCTGCCGAGTTCGTATTGTCGAAAGCTATTAACTAAATCTCCTGGGGGAGGACTCATGGCGGTCAAGAGCATAAGAGCAGGACTAAATGATGCATCAAGTAATTGCTGTCCACGCGACACAGTCCCGGACTTTGCCACCTGGCCTTCCTGAGAGGAAATGGCCGTTGCGGTGTTTTCGCCGATGATCTGGACCTTTTCTTCAGCGATCATAAAGCTGGCCGAAGTGTTGCGATTTTCCGCCGTCAGTCTGACAGGCAACACGCCCTCAGCCAGGAGATTTACTTTGAAGATCCGTTTGACCTCCTTCTTGTCCGTGATTGGCTGAAGGCTAACATCCAAACCGTCTATTGCTTGGCTTGGTGGCTCGACCGCCGTATTTTGCGACTGGAGATTGGCAGGCGGCTCAGTGGCACAACCACTAGCGACCAATGCCAAACCGACCGCCAACAGACAGGTACAAACACGTTTCATTGCATGCCAACTTCCCATATTTGAAATCAATTCTGATTGCCATTTATCGGATCCCTCTAATACAGAAACCAGATAACCGAATTTTCATCCAACGGTAGATAAGCTAAACTCCAATCGTCAAGCGTATTTCTAGCCATGGCCAGGTTGCAGGCCGGAAATTCAGGTAATCACCGGCGCAGATTTTTCAACCCGTTTCCCTGAATTGGAAAGGTAATTGACCTGATGGAAGGCATTTCAAACGAAGAGTCCCACACAGTCTGGCTCATGCCAGACGGTTCTGCAAACGATCGAGCGGCACGTTTTCCAGCTACTTTGCGGCCTTCAACGCGCGCTTGATGGCGGCGATGACTTTGCGCTGGACGGACAGCGGTTTGCCGGGAATACGAGCGCCCGCCGCCGCCGGATGGCCGCCGCCGCCAAATTGCGCGGCAATTTCGTTCACGTTCACCTTGTCGCTCTTGGACCGGAGGCTGATGCGGGTCAGTTCCGGCTCAAGTTCCTCAAACACGCACGCTACCACCACCGGTTCGATGGCGCGGATGTGGTCAATCAGGCCTTCCGTGTCGTTGCTTTCGGCGCCGGTGCGGGCAAAATCCGCCTGTTTCAGCCAGAACCACGCAATCCGGTTGTCGGCGGTAAGCCGGTATTTGCTGTAAACGTGCCGGAGCAGCCGCACGCGGGAAAGCGGATAGGATTGATAAACCTCGTCGCAAATTTTGGACAGGTTCGCGCCGCGCGTGACGAGTTCGGCCCCGGCGTGGAATGTGCCGGGCCGCGTGGTGGCATATTGAAACGAACCGGTATCGGTGGAAATGGCGGTGAACAAACTATCGGCAATCGGTTTGGTAATCGGCCAGCGTGCCACCTTGAGCAGACGAAAAATCAGTTCACCGGTGGACGGTTCGCGCGCGGAAACCCAGTTGATGTCGCCGTAACGCGTGTTGCTTTCGTGATGGTCAATGTTGATTAAAATTTTCCGGTGGCACGATTCGCCCGCTGACTTTGCCCAGGCGTTCGAAACTTGCACAATCGAGCGCGATGACACAGTCGAACTTCATCCCGGCTTTCGGTTTTTGAAACAGTTCTCCCGGGTCGAGGAATTTATACTTCTGTGGCACGCAGTCTTCGTTCCAGCAGACGACTTTTTTGCCCTCGTTCCGGAGCGCCAGCGTGAGGCCGAGTTGGGAACCCACGCAATCGCCGTCGGGCCGGACGTGGCCAACGACGCAAACAGTTTTGCTTTCGCGAATCGTATCCAGAATGCGATCGATGATTTTCGGATAGCTTTTCACGGCTTGGTTTCACCCCCGTCCGCCAACTGGGTTTTTTCCAGCTCCTCGATGATCTGGAGCACGCGATTGCCGCGCACGATGGAATCATCGAAGGCAAACTTCAGCTTGGGCGTGTATTTCAGAATGACGGACTTGGCGATGAAGCCCTGAATCCGCACACGATGCTCGTTGAGCAATTGGAATCCGCGCTTCTGCTGGTCGGGATTGCCTAAAATGCTGATGTACACCGTCGCCGATTTGAGGTCGCCGGCCACGTCCACGTCGTTGACCGTGATGAGGCCGGCTTCGCTGACGTGAAATTCGCGGCGGACGGCTTCGCCAATTTCGCGCTTCAAAAGTTCGCGCACGCGCTGGAGTCGAAGGGAGGGCATGTTAAGAAATGGATTTGTGGATTATTGGATTAATGGATTTGTGGGGTGAAAATCTTCTTCGCCCAACCATCCAACCATCCAGCTAACCATCAATCCATTGTTCATAATTTGGCCGCCACTTTCTCGGTGGTGTAACACTCAATGGTGTCACCCACCTGGAATTCGCTGTAACCCTCGATGCGGATGCCGCATTCCATGCCCGCGCGGACCTCGTTGACCTCGTCCTGAAAGCGGCGGAGCGATTGCGCGATGCCTTCGTAAATGACGTCCTTGCGCCGACGCACGCGCACCTTGCCTTTGACAATACGTCCGCTCGAAACCATGCAGCCGGCCACCGGCACACCCTTGGACAATTCAAAAATCTGCCGCACTTCCGCCGAGCCAACAATGCTTTCCTTGACGTCCGGTTCCAGCAGACCCGCCATCGCTTCCTTCACCTGATCAATTAATTCGTAAATGATTGCGTAAAGCTTGATCTGCACGCCCTCGCGTTTTGCCTTTTCGGCGGCGGTGCTGTCCAGCCGCGCGTGAAAGCCGAGAATGACGGCGGCGGACGCGGACGCCAAAGCCACGTCGTTTTCGTTAATCGTGCCGACATCGCTGTGCAGAATTTCCAGGGTGACCTTGTCGGACTCGATTTTCTTGAGCGCCTCAACGATGGCCTCGACCGACCCTTGCGTGTCGGCTTTGACGACGACCTTGAGCACCTTGCTCTGCGCCGCCGCCAGCGAAGCGAACAGATTTTCCAGGGTGACCTTTGAGCGATTCTCCAAATCCTGCGCCTTGGTTTCGTTGGCACGTTGTTCGGCCAGGTCCCGCGCGGCTTTTTCGTCCTCCACCACGCTGAACTCCAGACCCGCATCCGGCACGCCGTTCAACCCCAGCACCCGCACCGCCACCGACGGCCCGGCCGTCTTGAGCCGCTGGCCCTCTTCGTTGATCAGCGCGCGAACGCGTCCGTAAAACTCGCCGCACAGGATAATGTCGCCGACATGCAACGTGCCTTTGCGCACGAGCACGGTGGCCGTCGGACCGCCCGGCTCCACGCCGGATTCGATGACGTTGCCCTTGGCGCGGCGGTCGGGATTCGCCTTGAGTTCGAGCAATTCGGCCTGGAGCAGAATCATTTCCAGCAATTTTTCCACGCCCTGCTTAGTGAGCGCCGGAGACGTCCACAAAAATCGTGTCGCCGCCCCAATCGTCGGGCACCAGTCCCTTGTCCTGCAACTGCTGGCGAACCTTCAGCGGGTTCGCGTTGGGATGGTCCATTTTGTTGACCGCAACCAGAATGGGGACCTTCGCCGCCTTTGCGTGGTTCAGCGCTTCGAGCGTCTGCGGCATGACGCCGTCGTTCGCAGCCACAACGAGCACGACGATGTCCGTGACGTTCGCGCCGCGGGCGCGCATGGAACTGAACGCCGCGTGGCCGGGCGTGTCGAGGAACGTGATCTGGGCCAGACCCTTTTTCTTTTCCGGGTGCGGCACGGAAATCGTGTAGGCGCCGATGTGCTGGGTGATGCCGCCAGCTTCGCCCGCGGCCACGTTCGCCTTGCGAATCACATCGAGCAGTGTCGTTTTACCGTGGTCAACGTGGCCCATGATGGTGACCACCGGCGCGCGCGGCTTGAGCTGTTCGGGCTTGTCCTCGACGTTCGAGCTCGACCTTCTTGACCGGCGCGTGAACCACGCCGCCGCCGCGTTCGCGCTTTTCCACTTCAAACCGGAAACCGTATTTCGCGCAGAGTTGTTGGGCGATTTTCTCCTCAATCGCCTGGTTCACATTCGCGAAAACGCCCAACTCCATCAAATCGGCGATGATTTTGAACGGCCTCTGCTTGAGCTGCGCGGCGAGTTCGCGCACGACGATCGGCGGTTTGATGACGATGATTTCGCCGGTAGCCGGCGCGACAAACTTGGGCGTTGAGACGGCGGGTTTGGCGGCCGGTTCGCGGGTCGGCGACGCGGCTTGACGGCCGCCGGACTGGCGCGAAGCCGGTCTGGATTCCTGCCGTCCGCCAACGCCGGGACGCGACGGTGGAGATTTGACCGAACCGGCCTTTTCGCCGGGGCGCTGCGGACGCGACGGCAATTGAATGAACCCGATTTTCTCGCCCAACTTCGGCCCGGCCGGCTTGGGCGGTGGTAGCGGTTTGGGCGGTTCAACGACCGGCGGCGGAGTCACTTCAACTTTCGGCGGCTCGGCTTTGATTTCCGGTTTAGGCGGCTCCGGCGGCGGTGTTTTGATGACAACAATGGGTTCGCTGGGCGCGGCTTTAGGCGCAGGCGGCGGCGGGGGGGCGAGTTTGGCCGCCAACTCGGGATGATCCAGACAAAGCTGCTCTTCGAGATACTCGGCGCTGATTTTATCGAGCGAACTGGACGGGACCTTGGCGGCGGCAATGCCCAGCGACTTGGCTTTGGCGAGAATCATTTTGTTCTCCAGGCCAAGTTTCTTCGAAATATCGTAAATTCGAACGGGCATACGTTTCTTTCCTTACCAAACCGCGCCGGTCACCGGACCGGCCAAAAATTTTCCCGACGGCTTTCATCAGGCCACCGCCGTGGCGGATTCATTTCCGCTTAATTGTATCTTCCGGTTTTCGGCTTCCGCGCGCGCGGCCTTCAAAATGTCCGCCGCCTTTTCACCGATTTGCGGAATGCTGCTTAAATCACTTTCATCCGCCGACAACAAATCCTCGATCCGTGTCAAACCAGCATGCACCAAGGCATCGGCCTGTTCGGGGGAAACCCCCGGAATGGCAGCCAGCAATCCGACTGCTTCGGCGACTTTTTCCTCGAAACCTTTGGTGACGACGACTTCGGCGTCAATGTTCACTTCCCAGCCGGTCAGCTTGGCCGTCAATCGCGCATTCTGTCCGCGTTTGCCGATGGCCAGCGACAATTGATCTTCCGCCACCAGGATGTGCACCCGCTTGGCGGCCTCATCAATTTCAAAACTCTTGAGCTTCGCGGGCGAAAGCGCGTTGGTGACAAAGGTCCTGACGTCCGGCGACCACGGGATAACGTCCACTTTCTCGTTGTTCAGTTCGCGGACGATGTTTTTCACGCGCTGGCCGCGCATGCCCACGCACGCGCCGACGGGGTCCACCTTGTTGTCGCGCGAATAAACGGCCATCTTCGTGCGAAAACCGGGTTCGCGCGCGATGCCTTTGATTTCAATCGTGCCGTCGTTGATTTCCGAAACTTCCAATTGGAACAGTTTGATGACAAACCGCGGGTCGGCACGGGACAAAATTATTTCCGGACCATGCGCGCCTTCTTCAACGGCCTTGACGAAGCAACGGATGCGTTCGCCGACCTGATATTCCTCGGTGGGCACGCGCTCGCGGTTCGGCAGCAACGCCTCGTATTTGCCCAAATCCAGAATCACGTCCGACCGCTCAAACCGCCGCACGGTGCCGCTGACAATGTCGCCGACGCGGTCCTTGAATTCGGTGAAAATCAGCGCCTTCTCCGCCTGGCGGATTTTCTGCATGAGCGCCTGTTTGGCATATTGCGACGCGATGCGACCGAAACCAGTCGGCGTCACTTCCTTCTCGATTTCATCGCCCACCTGGGCATCAGGCTTGATGCGTCGGGCATCAAACACGGAAATCTGGTCATGCCTGGAAATGACCTTTTCGGAAACGATAAGCTTGGCGAACGCTTTGATGTCGCCGTTTTTCTGGTCAATCTCGACGCGCAATTCCCGCGCCGCGCCGACCGCCTTTTTGGCGGCGGACAACAACGCTTCCTGGACCGCGCCGACAAGGACATCACGGTTGATGCCCTTTTCGCGCTCCCAGAATTCCAGAACTGCCAGAAAATCCGCATTCATACGCTCGACGCTGCGTTCGTATCCGGCGAACAAAAAAGTCGGCAGATATACATCTTCCGACTTTCGCGCGCTGGATGACCCAGCAAACTTTACCGTTCTTTGGTCAACAGTTTAGGTTTTTAGCCGGAACCCGTCAAGTGTAAACAAACCCGCGTCAATACAGGTTAAATTGAGGTTGGGCCAGCAAAAACACGGGCACATGCATGTTGAGACTGGCCTCCGGAGCGCCGAACTCCGATCCGGCAAGGCCCTGGGAGCGCTGGCGTCTCGCCGGCGTTCCCGGGAGATTCATGGAATGCGGCAAAATGCGCCCGGTGTAACCGCATTTTTTTGGTCGCGCCGCCCGGAGCCGCCGCTGGACTTCGCGCGCAGAAACCATGCTTGATCGAATTTTTCGCCTGTCGGAAATCGCAGCCTGAAAAAATTGCGTTCCCCAGTCTTGAACAATTCTCAAATTAAATTCCCCACTTCCCGATTAACCCGGACTTTTCTCCAGGCTGCCGGCGTCTTCCCGGCATTCCTCTTCCAGGATGGCGTACCAGACGGAGTTGGACCAGCCGCCTTCGGGCATCGGTTCGTTCTTCACAAACTCCCCCTCGCGCCTCATGCCGACGCTTTCGAACAGCCGGCCGGCGGCCGTGTTCCGGCTGTCGCAACTGGCCGATACGCGGTGCAGCTTGATTCCCCAAAAACAAAAGCCGAGCAGCGCCTTCACCGCCTCCAACCCAAAACCCTTCCGCTGATAATCCCGGTGCAAATTGATGTTGAACATTGCCTGGGACGGCTTGGGAAACCACAAGCCGAGATGGCCGATGAGCTGGTGGCCGTCCTGGAGTTCGATGGCCAGACGGAACATCTGGTTGGGCGTCGTCAGCTTGACCGTGCCGTCGCTTTCGAGCCAACGTTGCACCTGCTCCTCTTCGTTCGTCGCCAGGCCGTCCGTGTATTGGAGAAAATCCTCATCGGCCAGCAATTTCATCAATGCCTCCCAATCGTTCATGGCAAACCGCCTTAAAATCAACCGGGGCGTGGTGATGGGAACCGGAATCGTTTCCCCTTTTTCGCTGCCCGCCTCCGGCACGATGAGGCTTTCCATGCAGTTGGGACACTCCTGGGCGGAGCCGATGGCAGTTTCGGGAAAGGAAACCGGTTCGCCGCAATAGGGGCACTTGAAATCAAGGAAATTTTCTTCGGCGATCATGATGATTTAGGGTCGCACGGAGAAAAATCATGCGATTTTTTCAACCTTTCGCCAACTCCTTTCAAGTGCAGAGACAGAACAAAATTAGGTTTTACAGCGAAATTGCGGGTGAGTCGCCCTTTCTTATCACGAGTGAACTGCAACGACCGCAGTTGAACGCATCCCCGGAGAGGACAGCGTGATAATAGCCCGGCGATTCATCGCCGGGTTTCGTTGTCCATTTTTTCCTAGTCCCGCAGGGACGGCTGAGATAAACCGGCGGCATAGCAAACAATGAATCTTGACTTTTCCTTAAACCACGGCTTATTTCAATAAGCTCAAGAAAAGAGTTTTTATGAAAATTCTTCGAGTAAATCACGAATATCCGCCGGGGAAATGGACGCACAGGTCAATTGCTGACGGCAACTGTAAAATTCTCAAAGCTGATACCGAATCCGGCATTCAATTGGAAACCAAGTTTCTTAGCCACACAATCACAGTGGATCTTTCTCCAAAAGAGACTGAAATGTTGATTCAAAGATTGTCCAAAAAAACTTGACTGCCTGAGCAAATCAAAACGTAAATGGAAAAGCGTATGAAAATAATTATTGCCCTTTTTAGTACGCTGATTACGGCTTTTCCGCTGATAGCACAATCAAACCTACCAGTTTCGTTTTCGGTAGAAGTCCCGAGTTTTTCAATAGAATTTCCTGACACAATGACTTTAGGTCAGATAGACGACGCATTAAAAAAATGCTTCGGCACAAATCTAACTCTTACATTCTTGGCTACGAATAATCAGACTCATGAGCGAGTTAAATTCACAGGAAATTCAATGCCGAATCGAAATGAACTAGAGGGATTGTTTGCTTGGCAAAGACAACGCGCCGCTTCAAAAATTACAGCTGCCCCTGAAGAAAAAACTAATAAGGGGAGTGTGCCGCAAAGTTCGATTTCCGATTCAGCAAGCGAAGACAGCACCAGCGACATTGAAGAAAGAAAAGCGGCAGCACTTGAGCGTCAAGCGGATGCATTGGAACTGCAGACAATTGCTTTAGAAGAGCAAACACTAGCACAAGAACGGGCTGCCGATGCCGCCGAAGACCTAGCGTTTAAACAGCAGATGTTGAACAACGACATCAATTTTAAATTTGATATGCTGGAAATTCAAAGCCAGACAGCAGCAATGACACCGGTGATAAGCCTGCCACCGCCACTTGTATTGCCTTTTACCCCCATGCAGCAGCCGGAACATCCAACACTAATTACAGGGCCGGGGTTTGGGACAATTGTAGTTTCACCAGCAATTCCGGGGCAACCGCAATTAATTACCGGACCGGGGTTAAAAGGCCAGATAGTCATTTCACCGGCAATTCCGGGCCAACCGCAGTTAATTACCGGGCCCGGGTTAAATGGTCCTATCGTCGTTTCACCATAACAACCCCAATCTCATTGTGCTTAGAGACAATTTCATTGGTTCTTTCCCCCTTGATTCAATAAACAAGCCCGGCGGAACAGAAATTTGGTATAGTTTAATTTTTGATGAAAATGGAAATATGGCCGTGGAAGAATATCACGATTTTAACCAACCTTACAAAAGTGACAGGGTAACGGATATTTCTCCAGAAAACTTTGACAAATATGAAGTAAATGGAGTTCCACTTCGGACACTTGTAATTAACAAGCTGAAAGAAATTCTTCCAAAGTCAAAATAGGACACCCCGGCATAATCTTTCTCCCGCTCCCTAACTCACGGTCATGCCGAGCAGGAACTCGATGTTGGTCTTGGTTTTCTTGAGCTTGCCCAAAAGCAGTTCCATCGCCTCGACGGGCGGGACGCCGGTGAGCGCGCGGCGCAGCAGAACGATCCGGTCCAGTTCATCCGGGTGGTAGAGCAGTTCCTCCTTGCGCGTGCCGGAATGTTCGATGTTGATGGACGGGAAAATGCGACGGTCCACCAGCGCGCGGTCCAGGTTCACCTCCATGTTGCCCGTGCCCTTGAACTCTTCAAAAATGACCTCGTCCATGCGGCTACCGGTGTCCACCAGCGCGGTCGCCATGATGGTGAGCGAGCCGCCTTCCTCGATGTTGCGGGCCGCGCCGAAAAAGCGCTTCGGCTTGTGCAAGGCGTTCGCGTCCACGCCACCGGACAGGATTTTGCCGGAGTGCGGCTGGATGGTGTTGTAGGCGCGGGCGAGGCGCGTGATGGAATCGAGCAAAATCACCACGTCACGCTTGTGTTCGATCATGCGGCGCGCTTTTTCGATGACCATTTCGGCCACCTGCACGTGGCGCTCCGGCGGCTCGTCGAACGTCGAGCTGATGACTTCCGCGCCTTTGCAGGTGCGTTCCATGTCCGTGACCTCCTCCGGCCGCTCGTCAATGAGCAGGATGAAAAGGTATGTCTCGGGATTGTTCTTGAGAATGGCGTTGGCGATTTTCTGCATCAACACCGTTTTGCCCGTGCGCGGCGGCGCGACAATGAGGCCGCGCGTGCCTTTGCCGATGGGGCAGACGAGGTCGAGCACGCGCGTGTTCAACTCGTCGGCGGCGGTTTCCAGGATGAACCGCTTGTTCGGGAACAGCGGCGTGAGATTGTCGAAATGGGTTTTTTCCTTCGCCTTGTCCGGGTCCTCGCCGTCTACACCTTCGACTTTGAGCAACGCGAAAAACTTTTCCTTTTCCTTCGGCGGCCGGATCTGGCCGGCGATGAGATTGCCGGTCTGCAAATCGAAGCGGCGGATTTGCGACGGCGACACATAAATGTCCTCCGGGCAGGGCAGATAATTAAAACTCTGCGAACGCAAAAAGCCGAAACCTTCCGGCAGGACTTCGAGCACGCCCTCGGAAAACAGCACGCCCGCGCGCTCGGCATTTTTCTGGAGGATGTGGAAAATGACCTCGTGCTTGCGCATCGTGCCAAAATTCTCCACGCCGAGTTCCTTGGCCATGTGGTTTAACTCGCTCATCTGCATCGCCTGGAGCTTGGCGATATTGAGCGAGGCGACGATTTTGTCACGTTGCGGACCCCGGCGCTCGGTCACCCGTGGCTCCTCCACTTTGGGCTCTTCGGCCAGCTCGACCGGTGTGGAGGGTGGCTGCAGGGCAGCGGTACCGGACGGCTCAACGGCGGCGGTGACGGGAGTTTCCGCAACCGGGTTGCCATTGGTGGCCGATTCCGGCGCTTCCACGACGGGAGCATCCGCCGGGACTTCCGGCGCCGGTTTCACTTTGGGTTTTCTGGTTGAAACTCTTGGCATAAATAAAATTGGTTGGATTGGCTGGATTTCAATTCCCGGATTCGCAAGTCCTCCACACCTTGGACGACCGACAACCGGAAAAGTTCAAAATGGATTACGTCAACCGAGCGTTCGAGGCCTTCGTCACCTCAATACGGCAAGGGAAATTTCGCAGTCAACTCGCGGACAAGTTGGCGCATCCCGACGGTCTTGTCAAGCCGGCAAACCGAATTTCTTGTACGATATTCAGGTGGGTGGAGTTCCGCGACGTCCCATCTTGCTGCAATAACGAGCGTGATGAATCATTGGCCATGCTGTCAAAAAACCATGAGAACCACAGCTGCTGGTGATTTGCACGCGTCTGCAGCAGGAACATTGAAACTAATGGCTATGACCAAATTCAAACTCGGCCTCGGCGCACTGGTGATTGCAGGCGCAACAACGGCGTGGGTGATTCAACACCACGCTCAAATCAAACTGCGCGCGGAAAATCAGTCCTTGCGGCAGCAAATAGCCAAACTGCAAGCCGAAAACGAGCGGCTTTCAAAGCACGCGCCCACTCCTCACCTGCCCGCACCGCCAATGCACGTCACCGCTTCAAAGAACGCCCCAGTGGAAGATTTGCAGTCCACCAATTTGTATGCCCGGTTCAAAGACAAAGCACCGAAGTTGACCGCCGAGCAAGTCGAGGCTTACCTCAAGGCAAACGGGCGTAAAGCATCAAGTCTCCTCGCCGCCTATCGCACCAGCGGCGACCCGGCGCTGCTAAAGGAAGCGATGGAGAAATATCCCAACGACCCGCAAGTAGCCTTCGAGGCGGTTTTCGCCAAGGACGTGTCTCCTGAACAACAACGGCAATGGTTGAACACGTTTGAGCAAGCCGCCCCCGACAATGCGCTGGCGAAGTATCTTTCAGCGCTCAATTACTTCAACTCCGGCCAGATTGATCAGGGAGTTCAGGAACTCAATGCCGCATCCGGCAAAGGGTTCGACGATTACACACTGGAGCGGATTCAGGATGATGATGAAGCCTACCTCTCGGCGGGTTTTTCTACAGCGGAAGCCGAAAGGATTTCGGTTATGTCGCTGGAAATACCTCAACTTCACGAAGTGAAACAATTGGGTCAGGACTTGGTTGATCTTGCGAATGCTTATAGTCAATCAGGTGATCAAGTTTCGGCGCAAGCCGCCTTGCAAATGACTATGAACCTGGGCCAGCGCTACGAAAACTCATCTGCATACGTATCGCTTATCGGACCACTGGTTGGCATGGCCATTGAACGCATGGCGCTTAACGCGATGGATCCGAACAGCTCTTTTGGCGGCAACGGACAAACTGTTCAGGATCAGGTCGACCAAATCGCCCAACAAAAAGTCGCGCTCCAAAAACTGGGCGAACAGGTTCAACCGTTGTTGCAAATGATGTCGGACCAGGATTGGATCAATTATGAGAATCGTCGGATGCTCTTCGGAGAACAGGCTGCGATGCAGTGGCTGGTAAACAAATATGGGCAGCAATGAACCCGCGAAGACAAATTGAAAAGCCCATTCAGACAGCTTAATAAGGCAGCGGGAATTTCGCCGTCAGTTCGCGAACGCGCAGGCGGACTTTGCGCGCCGCCTCGACATTTTTGATGTCCAGCAGCACCTCGGAAATCATGTCGGCAATGGCCGCCATCTCCGCTTCCTTCATGCCGCGCGTGGTCACCGCCGGTGTGCCCAGCCGGATGCCGCTGGCCTGGAACGGCGAGCGGGTTTCGAACGGAATCGTGTTTTTATTGACCGTGATGCCGGCTTCGTCGAGCACCGTCTGACATTCCTTGCCGGTTACATTTTTCACACCCACATCCACCAGCATCAAATGGTTGTCCGTACCGCCGCTGACGAGCCGGTACCCGTTGCGTTTCATGCCCTCGGCCAGCGCTTTGGCATTCTTCACGATTTGTTCCTGATACCCCTTGAACGCCGGTTGCAGGGCTTCCTGGAAGCAAACCGCCTTGGCAGCAATGACATGTTCCAGCGGCCCGCCCTGGATGCCGGGAAAAACGGTCGAGTCAATTTCCTTGGCGTTTTTCTCGCGGCATAAAATCAGGCCGCCGCGCGGTCCGCGCAACGTCTTGTGCGTCGTCGTCGTCACAAAATCGGCGTGCGGAATCGGGCTGGGATGGATGCCTACCGCGACCATGCCGGCGATGTGCGCGATGTCGGCGAGCAGATACGCGCCCACTTCGCGGGCGATTTCGCCCATGCGCTTGAAGTCAATGATGCGCGGATACGCACTGGCACCCACGGTAATCATCTTCGGCTTGTGTTCGCGCGCCATCTTCGCGAGTTGGTCGTAATCAATCCGCTCGTCGTCCTTGCGCACGCCGTAATGGACGATTTCGAAAAACTTGCCGGAGAAATTCGCCTTGTTACCGTGCGTCAGATGTCCGCCGTGGCTCAAATCCATCGTCAACATCTTGTCGCCGGGCTTCAGCACGGCGAAATAAACCGCCATGTTCGCCTGGCTGCCGGAGTGCGGCTGGACATTGGCGTGTTCGGCGCTGAATAGTTTCTTCGCGCGGTCAATCGCCAATTGCTCGACCGTGTCAATGTTTTCGCAGCCGCCATACCAACGTTTCCGGGGCAGGCCCTCGGCGTATTTGTTGGTGAGCACCGAACCCTGGGCTTCCAGAACCGCCGGGCTGACAAAATTCTCGCTGGCAATCAACTCGATGTTTTCCTGCTGGCGCAGCCGCTCGTGCTCGATGGATTCAGCCACAGCGGAATCCACGTTGCGCAAACGGAGCGATGCCGGCGCGAGCCGGACATCCATTTTGTTGACGCGGCGTTCGTGGCGCCCGCCTTCGAATTTGGTACTGATAAAGGCGTCGAGAATTTTCCGCCCCAATTCCGGCGGATGTTTCCCGTCGAGGCAAAGAACATTGGCATCATTATGTTGGCGGGCCAGCGTCGCGGTTTGTTCATCGGCCACGAGCGCAGCGCGCACGCCCGGCACCTTGTTGGCGACCATGCACACGCCGATACCGCTGGTGCAGATGACCAGGCCAAATTCCGCCTGGCCCGCAGCCACGGCCAGCGCCGCCGGCCGGGCAAAATCGGGGTAATCATCGGCCGGGTCCTTCGATTTGGCGCCGAAGTCGGTGACGGTCAGTCCACGCTGTCGCAGGTGTTGTTTCAGCGCTTCCTTCAAGTCAAAACCGCCGTGGTCCGCGCCGACCGCGAAGTTGGTAACCGCGACGGGCCTGGCCGCGTGCGGGGCCGTTGAGATGTCGTGTTGTTCCATAAATTTCAATAGTGACGCGATGCCCTGTTCAATCTGGTCGCGGCAACTCTCATACACCTCGTAGGAGCCGCCGATCGGGTCGCTGATGTCTTTCTCAAATTCGTCCAACGTGTCGTCAAATTCGCGCAGCAAAAAGGTCTTTTCCGCCGCCGGTGGATACAGCAGCGCAATCGCGTCCACATGACTGTGCGTCATGCCGAAAATATAGTCCGCCTCCCGCACCAGATCCGTCGTGAGCATCCGGCTGCGTTGTCCGGAAATGTCAATGCCCAGTTCCCGCATGGCCGTCACTGAATGCTCGGTTGGCGGCTGGCCGTCCATCGCACCGAGTCCGGCCGACAGGACGCGGAACTCCCCGCGTCCAGCCGCGGCCCGCCGAAACAGCGCTTCGGCCATCGGGCTGCGGCAGACATTGCCGGTGCAAATGAACAGTATGGTTTTCATCCCGCGTAAAGTCTCACGATGAGTTGCGAATAGCGAATCGTCAATCCGAAATCAATAGCGGAGCGGGCTATTTGGCCGATTTTGAGGTGCGCGACTGGCGCACGACAGCGAGACCTTTAATCAAATCCGCCGCGCGCCCCAAAACCGGGTCGCGCAGCACCGGTTTTTGCGGTTGTGGCGCCCGAACCAGCACGGGATTTTCATCACCCGTATCGTCATCTTTGTTTTCGCGGAACAGGCTTTCCGGCACCGGGGTTCTAATGAGTTTTCGGTCTTCCTGTTTTTGCCGCACCAAATCCGCCTCGCTGGTATGATCCACGAACGGCAACAAATTGTTGGTGGCGGCCGTTGGGCTGGTGTTCTGCGCCGGCGTGGCATAGGGATTTTCCCAAAACGCGCGTTCGTCGGCCGCATTCACGGTCACGGCAATATCCGGTTGCAAACCGCCGGACGGAATCGCCGGGCCCGTTCCTGATTTGGCCGGCGGCACCGCGATGCGCAGCCGTTCGCCGTTTCGCAGGGGGAATTCCTTGAAAACCGCCGCCTCGCCCGCCGTCGGGTTGCCGATGATCAGACCCGCGCCCGCGTGGCGCAAGTCCGCCGCCAGCGTTTCCGCCGCACCGCGCGTTTCGCCGTTCACCAGCACCACCAGCGGTCCGGCAGCGATCTTTTTGGAGGTGAACAAATTCGCCGCGGCCTGCGCCGATGCCGCGTCATCGCCATCGGCAAACCGCAAATCCAGAATGACACCAACGACTTTGTTCGTGGTGGTCAATGCGCGATATGCCGCCCGCAATTCGTCCGTCAGGTTCCCCGTGACCTGGCCGACGCGCAGGTAGGCGACATTGTTTTCGACGACGGCGGATTTGCTCACTGCCGGCCCGTCCTGGGGACTCGCCGGCCCGTCCGCCGCGCCGCCGACCAATGAAACTTTGCCGGGGAACCGGGACAGCAGGCCTTCGATCGCCGCACGGTTCAAATTATCGTCCGTTGCGCCCGCAAGATTCGTGCGTAGCAGATCATAAACCTCCTTGAAATCCGGCGCTGCGTTGGTGGCGTCCGCGCCCCGGACACAGGCCGTTGCCAGCCAGCCGGTCAAAGTCATGGCAAAAAGACATAAGAAACGTCGTTTCATGCTGCGCTCAAAATGCGGGACAAATTCATGAAAGTAAAGGTGCGAGACATTTTTGGTTTGCCGGCCATTATATTCCTTACCGTTCGCCGACGCTACCCGGTTGGATGTTTTTACATCCCTGTGTTATTATTAAGTCGCACCGATGACCGGAAGAAAAATGCATTTCACCTTGCCTGTGCGGGCCAGCAAACCGGCGAGGCATAAAAGCCAATCCCCGTTATTCAAACCTTGACCAATTCCACCAAATGTCTAATTGCCGGCCTGGCGTGCTGGACCGTTCTGGCGCTGGCCGGCGTGGCCCAAGCGGGCACCGTCGTTTGGAATGGCGCCAGCGGGACGGACACAAATTGGTCGAACGGAAATAACTGGGCCGGGTCGGTTTCTCCCGCCGCTGGAGACGACGTGAAGTTCTTCGACGCCGGCGCGGTCACCACGGTTTCCAACATCAACAACGCGGTGGACGATGACTTCAGCGGCACCATCGGTTCGCTGCAATACGGCAACACGAATAATTTTCACACCACCCTCATCTCCGCCGGCCATACCTTAAACCTCACCGGCACCAACGGGCTTTCGGTATTCATGCCCGCCCAGGATACGGCCGCCGGCCCGGCAAAATCCGTATTCACCACAATTACAGGCGCAGGCGCGGTGCTGAATCTGAACAACACGAACGCCAATCTGGTAATCAACCAAAGCCACACCAACAGCCCCGGCGGACGGGCGACGCTGGATTTGTCGGGTCTGGACACCTTCACCGGCAATCTTAACCGGATCGGCATTGGCACCGTCAGCCTGCCGAACACGCTGAATCCCGGCGGCGGCGCGGGCAATAATCGCTGTCTTGGCACGCTTTACCTGGCGAAGACGAATCTCATCCGGCTGAACTACGTCGTCCCGCTCGCAACCTACCTGGCGGCCAAAGCAACCAATGCGCTCGAAATCAGCCGCAATCCCGGCAACAATTCCAGCGCGATCAGCTTCCTGTATCTGGGCCAAACCAACGCGTTTTACCTCGACAGCCTGGGCGTGGGCCGCGACAAAGCTTCGGCCTCAGCCGCCGGCTGGCTGGGGTTCAACCCCGCATTTACCAGCAACAACCCGACCGCTTGTTTTCGCGGAACCGGCGGCGATTCGAGCCGGGTCACGTGGTGGGGCATCGGCGACATGAACGCCAGCGCCTCGTCGGTGCAATGTTCCGTCGGCACTTGTGATTTCAGCAACGGCAAGGTGGACGCCCTGGTGGATGTGATGTCGCTGGCGCGCGACGGCAGTCCGCCGACTACCGCAAGCGCCAACAACCAGGGAACGCTCACGTTCACGGCCGGAACGGTGGACGTCAACACGCTTTACGTCGGCAATCAATCGCTCGGCGGCATCGTCAGCGGCGACAATTACAACGCGTGCATCGGCATCGTGAATGTCATCGGCTCGAACGCCACGCTGGTGGTCAACAGCAATCTCGTGCTCGGCCGGACGGTCACTAACAACGTCACCGCTCAACGTACGTCCGGTACGCTCAACGTCAGCCAGGGCGTCGTCCGGGCATATACGATTTCTGTCGGCACCTTTGGCACGAACAACGCCATCAATCTCATGGACGGCACCCTCATCGTCACCAATACCGCGGGCACCATCAGCCAGCCGCTCAGCGCCCTGGTGCTGTCTAATGCGACGCTTTGGCTGAACGTGAGCAGCAATGCCGTGCCCGCCGCGGTCGTCTCATCTTTGAAAACCGGCGGAACGTCCAACAGCATTGGTCTGGCTTCGGTCCCAATCTTTCCGTCCTATCCGACCCAAGTCGTGCTCATCAAATACACCACGCTGGATTCGTTTAATTTTGGCCTGGCCAATTCGTCCGCGTCCGCGCCCGGCGCTTATCTGGTGAACAATGCCGCCAATCAGTCCGTTGACCTGTTGCTGACCAGCGGCCCCACTCCGACGGTCGGCGGGTTGTCATTCATTCAGCAACCCGGCGATACCGTCGCCGGTTCCTCCATCTCGCCGGCGGTGAAGGTGGCCGTGACCAACTCCGATGGCAGCTTCGCCACCAACGTCCCGGTGTTCATCTCGCTTTTCAGCGGCACGGGAAATCTCAACGGCACTTTAAGCCGGACGACCGATGCCAATGGCGTTGCCACCTTTGCCGATTTGAACCTGACCGCTGCCGGCCCGAAAAGCCTGCGCGCGGCGGCGGGCGGAAAAATCGCCGTCAGCGCCGGATTTAACATTTTGGCCGCGCCGCCGGCAGGCCTCGTGTTTGTCGTTCAACCCAACGACACCGTTGCCGGCCAGGCCATCACGCCGGACGTTACCGTGCAATTGGTGGATCGCTTCGGCAATGATTCACCGGCCAGTGGCGTCACCGTCTCCCTCGCCTTAAGCAGCGGCAGCGGGACGTTGGACGGAATCAACACGGTCGATACCGACTCCAGCGGACTGGCAACGTTCAACGATCTCAGCATTGACCTGACCGGCAGCAAACAACTGACCGCCAGCGCGGACGGTCTGTCGGATGCGACCAGCCGTTCGCTGGTCATCCTGCCGTCAATCCCCCTGCCGGTGATTCCCAGCCAGACGTTCTATGTCACCAATTACGGCGCGATGGGTGACGGCGTAGCAACCAACACGGTGTCGATTCAAAACACGATCAACGCCGCCTCGCTCGCCGGCGGCGGCACGGTGCGAAATCACTCCCGGCGTTTATTTGTCCGGCCGCGCTCAACCTCAGCAACAACATCAATCTGCAAATTGATGCCGGCGCGATGTTGCAGATGCTGCCCTACGGCAGCTATCCCACGAACGTTCCCAATTTCATCACCGGTACGCGCCTGCATGATGTCGAGATCAGCGGCGGGGGAACCATTGACGGCCAGGGCGCTCCCTGGTGGTGGGTCTTTCAAACCAACAACGCTGCGTTTCGCCCGCACGACATGATTCTGATGTATCGCTGCACCAACGTGCTGGTGCAAAACATCACCCTCCAGAATCCGCCGATGTTTCACCTCGACCTCAACAGCCTTTGTCAGAACGTGAACGTCTCGCATATCACCGTCAACACGCCCAATACGCCACCTGCTTCCGAGGCTCACAACACCGACGGCACGGATATTTCTGCCAACAATTGCCTCATCCAATACTGCTCGTATAACGATGGCGATGATGACCCTGTGCTCAAAGCCCCGGCGTACAATGTGACCATTGCCGACTGTACCATTGGTCTCACCTACGGCATCGCTGTCGGCAGCGGTCTCGTGGGGAACTCCACGAATCTTTACGTCGTCAATTGCGTCCTGACGAACACCATCCTTGCCATTGACCTCAAATGCGACCGCGATCGTGGTGGTCTGGGACAGAATCTTTCCTTTGCCAACCTGTGCCTGAGCAACGTCGCAATCGGCCTTTGTGATTTGGGATTACTACACCAACACACTTTACGGCTCCTACAACAGCGTCACGCCCGCTTCTGCCGCCCAAGACCCCGGCCAGTCCGTCACCGCCACGACGCCCATCTGGCGCGACATCACCTTCAGCAACATCAACGTCACGGCGACCGGCCTTGCCGGCATTATCTGGGGTGTGCCGGAAATGCTGGTGTCCAACGTGACCTTTACCGGGGTGTCCATCTCGGCCAGCAAGTCGTTCAATGTTCTCAATGCCCGCGGCATCCGCTTCGTGGATTCGCCCATCAGCACGCCGTCCGGCATCAATAATTTCGAGCTCTACAATGCCGAATTGACCATCAGCAATTCCACGCCGGTGTCCACTCCCGTCACCCTGGATGGATTTTCCACCAATGGCATCGGCAACACCCTGTCGCTCTACAACGCCCAGGCCGTCGTGAAAAATACCAACCTCTTTTCCGCCAGTCCGGCCATCACCCTGGGCGGCAGCACGCTCACCGTCAGCAACAATTTGAATCTGGGCGCGGGTTCGTCGTTGAACTTTGTCCTCGGCACCAATGCCACCTGCCTGGCGGTGGCCGGCAATCTGGTCCTGAACGGGACCATCAACGTCAGCGCGGGCGGTGGTTTTACCCCCACCAATTACACCCTGTTCACTTACACCGGCACGCTGGGCGGCACTCCGGTGCTCGGCGCCAACCCCGACGGTTTATTCTTACAATTACTCTCTCGACACCAGCACGCCGGGACAGGTCCGACTGATTGTCGCCGCGCCCCCGCCGCCAATTTTTGAAAGCATTTATGTTATCCCGGGCGAGCGGCGGCAATTTGATTGTGGGCGGCAGCGGCGGCGTAACGAACGGCTCTTACTGTGTGCTGGCCTCGACGAATCTCACCCTGCCGCTGGCGCAATGGGCGTTCGTCGCCACCAATCCTTTTGACGCGAGCGGCCGTTTCATTTTCACGAACGTTCCCGGCTCGAATACCCCGCAGATGTTTTACCGGCTGGAGGTGCCTTGACGCCAGTGCAGACAGAAACCCGCCGGGGTTTGCGTGATTACACCAGGTACCCGTAGCGGTAGGCGTCCCGCCTGCCGTAGAGCCGGGCATCTCTGCCCGGCGGAAAAACTTTCACCCGGCCCAACCCTTGGAATGTTCGTGAGCCATCTGACTTTTCACGGCCATTCCGGGCGGCGGGACGCATGCCCTTTACGTCAGGCAAGATGCCTGACGCTACATTTCCTGTCCGATTTGAGCGGCGGCGGGTACTATACTGTAAGTGAACAGCCTGACCGACCGACAGCTTTTGCGCAATTACGCCGGGTCCCGGTCGGAAACGGCGTTTGCCGAACTCGTGCGCCGGCACGTTGACTTTGTCTATTCCGCCGCGTTGCGCATGGTCCGGGACCGGCATCTGGCCGAAGACGTGACGCAGGGCGCCTTTGTGGCCTTGGCTCAGAATGCCCGCCAACTGACCGATCGCCCCGTGCTGTCCGGCTGGCTGCATTGCACGGCGCAAAATCTCGCGGCCAACACCGTCCGCTCCGAGGTGCGACGACGTGCCCGCGAACAGGAGGCCGCCGCCATGAATGAATTGCT
The DNA here is from genome assembly GCA_963789055.1 of uncultured Verrucomicrobiae bacterium. Classification (GTDB taxonomy): domain Bacteria; phylum Verrucomicrobiota; class Verrucomicrobiia; order Limisphaerales; family UBA11358; genus UBA11358. The sequence continues at coordinate 98,686 of CAWBJE010000002.1, forward strand.
TGCCACCGAATCCAACGCCTTCTGGGAACACATCGCCCCGCATCTTGACGCCGCCCTTGGCGAATTGAACGAACCGGACCGCGACGCGCTGTTGCTGCGCTACTTCGAACGCAAATCCGCGCGCGAAATGGCGCAAACCCTGGGCACGACCGAAGACGCAGCGCAAAAGCGCGTCAGCCGTGCCGTGGAACGATTGCGCGAACTTTTCTCGAAACGAAACGTAACAGTTGGCGCGAGCGGGCTTGCCGCCATCATCACCGCCAACGCCGTGCAAGCCGCGCCAGCGGGGCTGGCCGTCACCATTTCCGCCGCCGCCACTTTGACTGGAACCACCTTCGCCACCTCCGCAACCGCAACCGCCATCAAAACCATTGCCATGACCACCCTGCAAAAAACCATTGTCACCGCCACCGTCGCCATCCTGGCCGGGGCGGGAATCTACGAAGCCCGCCAGGCTTCAACACTGCGAAACCAGGTTCAAACCCTCCAGCAACAAGAAGCGCCGCTCACCGGGCAGATCCGGGAACTCCAACGCGAACGCGACGACGCCACGAATCGATTGGCCGGATTGCTGGCAGAGAACGTGCGCTTGAAATCAGGCCACGAAAAGATCGAACTTTTAAAATTGCGAGGTGAAGCAGCGCGCCTTCACTCCCTGCAAGACGAGGTGTTTGCATTGCGGAAGATAGCCAGTTATTCGACATCAAGCCTGGCAGAATGGAAGCCTGCCCAGTTAATAAATGCCGGAAGAACGACTCCTCAAGCTACGCTGCAAACTTATCTCTGGTCATCGCTAACCACCAATTTCGATGAGTTTGGAGAATGCTTTGTGGCTGATACAAATGATCCGCCAGCCGACGATTACATTCGGCAATTAGCCAACGATCAGGATAATTTTTTTAATCCTTTCAATATGAGCGATATATCCAGAATCAAAGTGCTTTCACAAACGATGCTGTCTCCCGATGAAGCTCTGCTGGAGGTTAACTTGCAGTTCAGGGAAAGGGGCGAAGGCATGTCTCTGCCGCTGACGCTACGCAAGGTGAATGGTGTATGGAAGCTTGTCGTGTTCAACGTGCGCGATCCGGCAAATGGAAAAGTTGAAAAAATTGGAGTGGGAACCAAACAGTCATCATTCTGATTTCAACTCATCGCCTTCACCCCGATGTCACGCCGGAAATGCGCACCGTCGAAATTAATTTTCTCCACGGCAGCATAAGCGGCGGCCTGCGCGGACTTCAAATCCTTCCCCAACGCCGTCACGCCCAGCACCCGTCCACCGTTGGTGATAATTTGGCCATCCTTCAACGCTGTGCCGGCGTGGAAAACTTTTGTGCCCGTCAATGCATTGGCAGCGTCCAAGCCCGTGATAACTTTGCCTTTCGCATAACTGCCGGGATAGCCGCCACTGGCCATCACCACACAAACACTCGCCAGCGAACTCCATTTCAATTCCACTTTGCCCAGCTTGCCCTCCGCGCTGGCGGCGAGCAACTCGACCAGGTCGTTCTCCAATCGGGTCAGATAAACCTGCGTCTCCGGGTCGCCGAAGCGCGCGTTGAATTCCAAAACTTTCGGACCGGATTTGGTGAGCATAATGCCGGGATATAAAATGCCGCGATAATCAATGCCTTCCGCCGCACAACCGCGCAGGAAGGGTTCGAGAATCTGCCCGCCGACCTTTTTCAATTCGGCGTCACTCAAAAACGGTGTGGGTGAATACGTGCCCATGCCGCCGGTGTTCAAGCCTTTATCACCATCCAACGCGCGTTTGTGGTCCTGCGACGTCGGGAACAGCCTCGCCGTTTTGCCATCGCAGAGCGCGTGCAGCGAAATCTCCACGCCTTCGAGAAATTCCTGGATGACAACTCGTGCTCCCGCCACGCCGAAGGCCTTGCCAACCATGATTTCGTCCACGGCCTTTTCCGCTTCCGCACGATTTGTACAAATCAAAACACCCTTCCCCAGCGCCAAGCCGTCGGCTTTGACCACGCATTTGCCGAGGGATCCGGCGAAATGCTTCGCCCGGGAAACGTCGTCGAACGTCCCGGCGGCAGCGGTTGGGATGCCGTATTTCTCCATGAACTTCTGCGAGAAAACCTTGGACGACTCGAACTGCGCGGCTTTCTGATTCACGCCCCAAATCTTCAAACCATTTCTCTGGAACAAATCCACGATGCCCATGGCCAGCGGATTGTCCGGCCCAACGATGGTGAGGTCGATCTGCTTTTCCTGCGCAAACGACAGCAGGCCTACCAAATCCTCCGCGCCGAGGTTGACGCATTCGACCGGCGATTCATTGTTCGCAAGCCGTTCCTGCGCGATACCGGCGTTGCCCGGCGCACACCACATCTGGGTGACGTGTGGCGACTCCGCCAGTTTCCACACCAGCGCGTGCTCGCGTCCGCCCGAACCGATGACGAGAAGTTTCATGAAATCGTTGCCCGCAAGCTTACGCGGCCTTTCGTGGTGAAGCAATGCGAAGACGGGATAAGCGCAGATTTTAAACAAAGAATCATCAAATCTGCATCGTCGTGATCTGACAAACGTTTTCCTGTAGCCGCCGACGTGAGGAGGCGGATTCTTCACCGACGCAACCGAAACGTTCCGCCTCGTTACCTCGGCGGCCTACGATGCACAGGCGCCTATTGACCCGGCTTTCCCAAAACGTTATCAAAGGGCATGGACGTTTTGATGCTATCCCGCATCCAGTTTGGAGCGACTATTGCGTTTCACTACATTTATCCGCCGTTAAGCATCGGCCTCGGCGTCCTGCTCGTGGTCATGGAGGGGTTGTGGCTGAAAACCCAAAAACCGGTCTATCACCAGATGGCGCGGTTCTGGACCAAAGTCTTCGCCCTCACGTTCGCCATCGGCGTGGCCACGGGCATCGTCATGGAATTCGAATTCGGCACGAACTGGGCGACCTACTCGCGTTACGTCGGTGACGTGTTCGGCAGCGCGCTGGCTGCCGAAGGCATCTTCGCGTTCTTTCTCGAATCCGGTTTTCTCGCCGTACTGCTGTTCGGCTGGGACCGGGTCGGCCGCAAGCTGCATTTCTTTTCCACGTGCATGGTCTGCCTCGGCGCGCATTTCAGCGCCATCTGGATTGTCGTCGCCAATTCCTGGATGCAAACCCCCGCCGGTTATCACCTCGTAATCAAAAACGGCGTGGAACGCGCGGAGGTCACCAACTTCTGGGAGGTGGTGTTCAATCCGTCCATGGTAGACCGGTTGTTCCATACCCTGTGCGGCGCGTGGCAGGCCGGGGCGTTTCTCGTCGTCAGCGTCAGCGCGTGGTATTTGCTGAAGAAAAAACATCTGGATTTTGCCCGCGCCTCGCTGAAAGTCGGTTTGACCGTCGCGCTGGTGGCCTCGCTGTTGCAACTGGTCAGCGGCGATTCCAGTGCGCGCAGCGTGGCGAAAAACCAGCCGGAGAAGCTCGCTGCCTTTGAAGGACTTTACAACACCACCTCCAACGCCCCGCTGACGCTGATCGGCTGGGTGGACGAGCAAAACCAAAAGGTCGTGGGCATCAAATGGCCGGGTCTGCTGAGCTGGCTCGTTTACCATGACACCAGCGGGGTGGTCACCGGATTGGATGCCTACGCCCCCGAAGATCGTCCGCCCGTCACGGCGTCGTTCCTGTTTTTCCACGGCATGGTCGGAGTTGGGTTTGCATTGATTGCGATTGCCGCGCTCGGTTTTCTTTATTTCCGCAAAGGCACGTTGCACGAACGGCGTTGGCTGCTGTGGATACTCGTGTTCTCCGTGCTCGGCCCGCAAATCGCCAACCAGCTCGGCTGGTTCGCCGCCGAAGTCGGCCGCCAGCCCTGGATCGTTTATCACCTGATGCGAACGCCGGCCGGCCTTTCGGCCGTGGTGCAGGCCAATGTGGTGCTCACGTCGCTCATCCTGTTCACCTTCATCTATTTTCTGCTGTTCGCGGTGTTCATCTACCTGCTCAACGATAAAATCCAGCACGGCCCGGATGAACAGGATTTGGTCCCGTCCGGCAAACTCGCGTTGCCGACAAAAAATTAACCACGAATGAACGCTGATAAACACGAATTAATGGAAAGAAATCTCTACCAGCACAGCGTAGCGGCTTTCGGCAGAAAGCCGAACACTTTCATTTTCTGCAATCAGCGGCGCTCTGCCGAGACGCCGCTACGGCAGATTGGATTTTGTAGAGTTCTCATTTCGTGTTCATTGGTGTCTATTGGTGGTTTCAAGTTTTTACCATGAATTTCGACCTTAACACCATCTGGTTCATCCTCGTCGGCGTGCTGTTCACCGGCTACGCGATGCTCGACGGGTTCGACCTCGGCATCGGCGCCCTTCACCTGTTCACCAAGGACGACGGCGAACGCCGGGTCATGCTCAATTCCATCGGGCCGGTCTGGGACGGCAATGAAGTCTGGCTCGTCACCGCCGGTGGCGCCTTGTTCGCCGCATTTCCGAACGTCTATGCGACGGTGTTCTCCGGATTTTATCTCGCGCTTTACCTGCTGCTCGCGTCGTTGATTTTCCGCGCCGTGGCCATCGAATTCCGCAGCAAACAGCCGATGCGCTGGTGGCGGCAGATGTGGGACATTGGATTTTCCGCCGGGAGCCTGTTGTCCGGCCTGCTTCTGGGCGTGGCGCTGGGCAACATCGCCTGGGGCGTGCCGATTGACGGGCGCGGCGAATTTGCCGGCACGTTCCTCGGCCTGCTCAAACCGTATCCGGTGCTGGTGGGCGTGACGACCGTGGCGTTGTTCATGATGCACGGAGCGATTTACGGCACCATGAAAACCGAGGGCGCGTTGCACGACAAACTCCGCTGCTGGGCGATGAATTGCATCATCTTCTTTGTGATTTGCGCCGTGACGCTCACCATGGCCACGCTGCTTTTCGTGCCGCACCTGTCCGCTCGCGTGCGCGAAAACCCGGCACTGTTCAGCATCGCGCTATTGAACATGCTGGCCATCGCCAACATCCCCCGCGAATTCCACCACGGCCGCGACTGGCGCGCGTTTTTGTCGTCGTGCGGAGCGATCATCACGCTGATGATGCTGTTTGCCGTGAACAGTTATCCGTACCTGGTTTACAGCCAGCCCAATCCGGAGAACAGCCTGGACATTTACAACGCCGCGTCGTCGCCAAAAACGCTGGGCATCATGCTGGTCATTGCCGGCATCGGCGTGCCGCTGGTGCTGGCCTACACCGTCTGCATCTACTGGATCTTCCGCGGCAAGGTGAAGCTGGACCGGATGAGCTATTAAGAATGGTGTAGCGTCGAGCCTGTGGCTCGAAATCGGGCCACAGGCCCGACACTACACAACCTGTGCCTCGCCTTTGCCCTTCACCACTTCGCCGATAAGCCACGCCCGGTGCTTCTGTGCCCGGATGGATTTTAAAACCGCCTCCGCCTTGTCCGCCGACACGATGGCCACCATGCCGATGCCCATGTTGAACACCTGGTAAAGCTCGGCGTCCGGTACGCCGCTTTTGGCTTCAATCATCTTAAAAATCGGCAGCATGTCCCACGAACCTTTGCGGATGACCACGTCCAGGCTCTTCGGCAGCACGCGCGGGATGTTGTCCACGAACCCGCCGCCCGTAATATGCGCGAAGGCTTTGACCGTAGGACAGGCATCCTGCCTGTCTCTAACTTTTAAAGATTTCTTGACTAGAGACAGGCTGGAAGCCTGTCCTACGTTGAATTTCGCCAGCAGCCGCTGCACCACCGGGCCGTAGCTGATGTGCTCTTTCAGCAATTCCTGACCAACCGTGCCTTTCAGCCCGGGCAAACGGCTGGATGTCTTCAATTTCAACTGCTCGAAGAAAATCTTGCGACCCAGCGAATAGCCGTTCGTATGCAGGCCACTGGAGGCAATGCCGATAACCGCGTCCCCTGCCCTCACGGTTTTCTGGCCGTTGAGCATCTTCGATTTCTCGACCACACCGACAATCGTGCCGCTCACGTCGTATTCGCCCTTCTGGTAAAAGCCGGGCATCTGCGCCGTCTCGCCGCCAATCAGCGCGCAATTATTTTCCGCACAGGCACGAGCGAAGCCCTTGATGATGTCGGTGAAAACGTGCGGCTCGAGTTTGCCGGTGCCGAGGTAATCGAGGAAAAACAGCGGTTCGGCGCCCAGCACGGCGATGTCGTTGACGCAATGGTTCACGAGGTCGGCGCCGATGGTGTCGTGCCGGTCCATCGCAAAGGCGATTTTGAGCTTGGTGCCGACGCCATCCACGGACGATACGAGCACCGGCTCGCGATATTTTTTCAGGTCAAGGGCGAACAAACCGCCGAAGCCGCCGACCTTGCCGAGCACCTCGTGGCGATGGGTGGAGGCGAGCAGTTGCGGCAGGGTGGCTTTGACTTTGTTGCCGAGATCAATGTCCACACCGGCGGCGGCGTAAGCTTTGGGTTTCATGCGCCCGGAGATTAAACCGGGAAAGGCAAAGGCGGGCGAGAAAATTTCGCGCGTGGCCTCTGCTTCTCACGCCGAAAACATCGTTCTTCTTGGTTGACTTTTACACCGCTCGTTTGGTAGGGTTAATACGTCTCCACAAAATCAGAATTGTAATGAAAACGACACGGCCGGCAGCGACAGCAATCTCGGTTTGTGTTTTGGCATCCACATTCTCGCTCTACGCCCAATACACCGCCTATGACCTTGGTTCCGGCATTGCCTACGGCATCAACAATTCCGGCACCGTCGTTGGCCAAAGCGGAAGCGGCTATGCTTTCAGCTACAACGGCGGCGTGATGACCGCCCTTTTTCCCGGCGGGGCCTACGGCATTAACGATTCGGGCACCATCGTCGGTGGCACTGCTGATATTCAAACTGGTCACGCAATCATCTACAACGGCGGCGTATTGACCGACATTGGCAATCTCGGGACGTATGGCGCTTTTAGCAGTTGCGCCTACGGCATCGACAATTCCGGCACCGTCGTCGGTGGCAACAGCGCTGGAACTGGCTTCAGCTATAGTGGCGGTGTGATGACTTACTTTGGCTCTATATACGCCTCCGCCATCAACAATTCCGGCACCATCGTCGGCGGCGGCATGTGGGGCGGAGGTTTCATCTACAGCGGTGGCGTGGAGACCTACCCTAACATTGGCACCATTTACGGGATTAACGATTCCGGTACTGTCGTCGGCGGCAATGGACAATACGCTTTCAGCTATAGTGGTGGCGTAATAAGCGAGCTTAACCTGGGCAGTTGGGGTCCCGCCGCAACCAAGGGCATCAACAATTCCGGAACTATGGTCGGCTACTACACCACCTTCAGTGGTGTGAAACACGCTTTCAGCTACAACGATGGCCAGATGACAGATCTTGAACCATACCTCGCCAGCATCGGATTGACAGGCAGCAGCGAAGCCAATGCCATTAACGACAATGGTGATATTGTCGGCATAGGATTCACTGCCTCGGGACAAAGGGACGCTTTCCTACTCGAAGCCGTGCCCGAACCTTCGACCTCGGCACTGGTGGCGCTGGGTGTTGTTGGTTTCGCTTGGCGCACCCTTCGCAGCCGTCGTCCGCCTCAATCATGAGCATTCGGGTTCACAAATGAAGACCGAATTTGTTTTTCACGGAGAGCCAAATTTCATTGAGGAGCTTGATACCTTTTTCATTTCCCAAGACCTCTATCCACGAGAGGCGTTTATTATTAAAGCTCACGAGCCTCCATCCAAAGGCCCGAAGAAAGCTCAATGCACTTTTATCAAGATTGTTCAATCGGTGGAGAGAATCGCCAAAGCATATTTGGCATTCTTGGAAACCAAAGGCACCAAGTGCAAGATTACTATTCAAGCCGGAGATGATAACATCGAGATAGTAAAAGGCGACGCACCTGACAAGGTTGAGCATTATTTGCAAAAGCATAAGGGTGGTTCCTTTGATATAGACATCACGCTATAGCGTCTTGGAGTGCGGTGGCCCTCCACCGCTTTTACACCGACGGTATCATCTCATCCAAAGCGCCAGAGGGCTGGCGCAGTCCAAAACCTGGCGGTGCTTCGGATGGTTGTTAGGAACCACAGCACCAGCCCTGACGGGCTTTTCCCCGTCTTCAATTGATTTCTTTACCGGTGGCAACCTGGTCGGGCTGCAGAAAGGTTTTAATGAGTTCGCCTTCGCCGCAAACGGTCAGGCCGGGAAATTTCTTGAACCATTTTCCCTCCGGCACTTCCGGGTTGGCATCCAGCCACCGTGCGAGCTGGACGATTTGTTCGTGGGAAACGGCACGTTGGCGCATTCGTGTCAAAAGATGTCGGAGCAGAGCCTCAGGCAACTTTTGGCGGAGGATTTTAGGCATGAGGTTCGTTGCCGTAAAATCCACGCACAATGTCTTCTTGCAGCCGATCGGCTTCCGCAGGGTCTTTTGTCTCCACCATGCGCCGGGCCAGGTCGCCCAGCTCTTTTCCGGTGAGTTGACGCCGGCGCGCCAGTTCAATGGCATACTGGATGACGCGCGATTGTTCTTCCGGCGGAAGATTGTTGATTTCTTCAATGACAGCGGCGGCGGTCATAATTAAATCATCGCCGAGAATTAGGTTTGCGGCAAGCGGCAAAACAAATGGCAATCCGGCAATCGAGAGGCAATTGGGAGTGATCTTCCGATTATGCCGCTCCTGCTTGCCGCGCCGAAATAAAAAGGAGGCGGGGCGGAACTTTTCCGGGTTGGGACTACCGGACTATACAGATGTCAGCCCTGACGGACTTTTGGGTTGTAGCGTCGAGCCTGTGGCTCGGCCAATCGGCGCACAGCGCCGACTCTACAGCAAATCGGAATCGAATTGCACTTCGGCACGCTTGCGGCAGAATGTCCCGATGAATTTAGACGCGCTTTATTCCGAACTGACACTGAAAACCAAGGCCAAGCTCGCGCTGGTCGTCCTCGACGGCCTCGGCGACATCGCCACGAAAGAACAAAATTACCTGACGCCGCTGGAGGCCGCCTCGACGCCGAATCTTGACAAACTGGCCAAGGACTCGGCCCAAGGCCGCATGATTCCCGCCGCGCCCGGCATCACGCCCGGCAGCGGGCCCGGCCATCTCGGCTTGTTCGGCTACGACCCGCTGGAATACCAGGTCGGCCGCGGTGTCATCGAGGCGCTCGGCCTGGGCATGGAACTCAAGCCCGGCGACGTTCTGCGCCCGCGCCAACTTTGCCACGGTTGACGCCAAGGGAATTGTCACCGACCGCCGCGCCGGCCGCATCCCGACCGAGACGTGCGAGAAACTTTGCGCGATGTTGTCCGCCAAAATCAAAAAGCTCGGCGACACCCAGGTCATCATCCAGCCCGGCAAGGAACACCGTTTTGTCGTGGTATTCCGCGGCAAGGGGCTGGAAGGTCCGTTGACCGACGCCGATCCGAACCGCGAAGGGTTCCCGATTCCGACGGTCCATCCGCGTGATGAAAACAACGCCGGCCAGAAAAAAATGGCCGGGCTCATCGCAGACTTCTACAAGGCCGCGCTGCCGATCATCGCCAAGGAGAAGCCGGCGAACGGTTTTCTAATGCGCGGCATCGCGCACCAACCGCACATTCCGCTGTTCGAGGAACGTTACAAATTGAAGCCCGCCTGCCTGGCGGTCTATCCGATGTACAAGGGCCTGGCGCAACTTGTGGGCATGAAAAAAATCGAAGGTCCGGCGACCATCGCCGAACAATTTGAACGCTATCTCAAAGAATATAACAATTTCGATTTCTTCTTCATCCACTATAAATACACGGATAAATACGGCGAGGATGGCAATTTTGCGGCGAAGAAAAAGGCGATCGAAGATTTCGACGCCGCGCTGCCGATTTTGCTGTCGAAAAAGCCGGACGTGCTCGCCATCACCGGCGACCACTCGACGCCGTGCGCGGTCAAGGGCCATTCGTGGCATCCGCAGCCGGTGCTGCTGACCTCGGCGTTGAGCGGCTCGGACAAGCTGGAACGGTTCACCGAAACCGGCGCGAACAGCGGCTCGCTCGGCGTGTTCGCGGCGAAATACCTCATCCGCCTCATGCAGGCCAACGCGCGGATGTTTGACAAATTTGGGGCGTGAAACCGAAAACAGCTGGATAAATGGATGAGTGGATAACTGGATAAATGAAAAACCCATGAATCCAACAATCCATCAATCCAACAATCCATCAACAGGATGAACCTGCCCAACAAGCTGACGGTGTCGCGCTTCGTGTTGACGGGGCTTTTCCTGTGGGCATTGTTCTCGCCGCTTCAATTCAACAACACGCTGGCGCTGATATTTTTCTGTGTGGCGGGTTTCACCGATTATCTGGACGGGAGCATCTCGCGGCGGCACGGGCTGGTCACCAACTTCGGCATCCTGATGGACCCGCTGGCGGACAAGGTGCTGGTCTGCTCGGCGTTCATTGCGTTCGTGGAGAGCACGCACCTGAATCCCGGCGCGCCGGTCAAAGTCGAGGCGTGGATGGTCATCATTATCGTCGCGCGCGAGCTGACCATTACCGGCATGCGCCTGCTGGCGGCGTCGAAAAGAATCGTCATCGCCGCGGACAACTTCGGCAAAATCAAAACCATATTCCAGATTGCCACCATCATCGCCTTGCTCGTCGGTGGTGCGCTTCACGAATGGAACCCGCCGGTGCAAAATTTTTTCCGGCCCTGGGTGGCTGACTTTGCGCGGATTGCGTTGTGGCTGACGGTCGCGCTTACGGCCCTTTCCGGTTTGGTTTATCTGTGGCGCAATCGGGAGGTCTATTTGAGCGACGCCTGAGGCGGAGGTTGAGAGTTGAGAGATTTGAAGATGAGTCTCGTTACCTCGACTCCTACGGGATCAGCGGTGTGGCGCGAGCGGCAGGGTCTGGCCGAGATTGGCCGATTGATAGACCGCCGGTTGGAGACCTGCCAAGGGGTCGCTCTTTTTATGATGCCGCCAGGCAACATTGGCGAAGAAAATCACCAGCACAATTCCCAAAACGACCGCGCCCGCCACGCCGAATTTCCAGTTCAATTTCGAAAAGAAAAACATCACATGATCGAGCGGCGTTTTGGTCGCATCCATCAGCGGCGGCGGTTCGCTGAATTTTTCCGTGCGCCCCAATTCTTCGTTGAGCTGCGCGGTGATTTGCGGCACGTCGAGCTTGAGCAGCATGGCGTAATTTTTCACCGAGCCGCGGATGTAAATCGGCGCAGAAAACACGTTGAAGTCCCCCTCCTCCAGGGCGCGGATGTGGTCGGTGCGGATTTTGGTGGCGTCGGCGACCTGCTGGACGGTCAAATTCCGGGCTTCGCGGGCGACGCGGAGTTGTTCGGCAACGGTTGACATGGCCATATACTTCAGTGGTTTTAAGCAATTAAGCAACCCCATTAGCACGAAACAAGCCAGAATTACAAACCCAAAACCCTAAATCCGAAGCCCGAAAGAATGCCAAATCACGAAACCGAAAAAGGCAATTGGGGTTGAAAAAATGAAGCTTCCGCTTTTTCTTACAGAAGGAAACGGTGAGGTGGACCCCATCCTTTAGACCACTGAGCGCAGAAAATAAGATGGATTCTCCCAGTCTGCTGTCATCGTTGTTTTTGTTTGTCTGTCGTTCACGCTGCGCTTTAAACCCATTTGGAAAAGAGAGAACGAGCCGTGCAGGGCACCGCCCGTCCTCCCTCTCCCTTTTAATGGGGTTCCAATACTTACCGCCGCAGGCGGTCTGATTTCAAGTCTTTCTGTGCGGCCGGGCGTTTTGGGGTTGCATGGCTTCCCAAGTCGCCGGTTGAGCTCCGTGAGCGCCGGGATCGCTGTACACTTCCGCCGGCGTGGCATAACCCAGCGCCTGGTGTGGCCGCTCCTGGTTGTAGAGGTCAAACCAGCGACCCAACCCCCGTCCGGCGGAGAGCCCGTCACCGTAATCCTGCAAATAGATGTCCTCATATTTGGCGCTGCGCCACAGCCGTTCGATAAACCGGTTGTCGATCCATCGCCCACGACCGTCCATGCTCACCTCCACCCCCGCCGATTCCACCGCGTCGATAAACATCGGCGAGGTGAACTGCGAGCCTTGATCGGTGTTGGAGACCAGCGGCGCCCGCCGTCCCGCCCGCAGCGCCGCCTCCCAGGCGTCCACACAAAAGGCCGCCTCCAGCGTGTTGCTCAATCGCCAGCCCAACACATAACGACTCCACCAGTCCATCACCGCCACCAAATACATGAACCCCCGGGCCATCGGCACATATGTAATATCCGCGCACCAAACCTGATCGGGACCCGTCACCTCCAAGCCCCGCAACAGATACGGATAGATCTGGTGGCCCGGCGCAGGCTGACTCGTTTTGGGCTTGGCGTAGATCGCCTCGATGCCCATCAACCGCAGCAGACGTACCACCCGCTTGCGGTTGATGACCGTTCCTTCCCGGCGCAAGCTCACCGTCAGCTTGCGGCTGCCGTAAACCGGATGCTCCAGATGCAATTCGTCCAACCGCCGCATCAGCGCCAGGTTCTCCTGCGTCTCCGGAGCGCATTGGTAGTAGTAGCTGCCCCGGCACAGTTTCAGCAGTTCGCACTGATGCCGCACGCTGACTTGCGGGTCGGGGCCGATCAGTTCTCGCAGGCAGGTTACAACCCCAGTTGTTTGGACTTTTTTTTAAGCCAGTCCAGGTCCACCGTCAATTGACCGATCTTCTGATGCAATTGCGCAATCAACTGCTCCTGATCCTCCGTCCCCGGTTGACCCGGCTCAAACAACTCGGGCAGGTGATCTCGAATCGTCGCCCGCCATTGCGTCACCTGCGTCGGATGCACCGTATACTCTCTCGCCAGTTGCGAGACCGTCTTGAGCCCTACCAGGGCTTCGAATCCCACTTTGGCCTTGAAGGCTGCACTATGCCGTTTCCGTTTTGCTTTCATAGTCTGCTTTCTTTTCTCCAGCAGACCGGTAAAAGTCCATCTTAACCGGTGGTCCAATTTTTGGGGTCCACCTCAGCTCACCGACTGCGGCGGAAGAACTCAAGAGGCTAAACGATACTGTAGAAAAGTGATTTGCAAATGCTGCCTCCAAGATGCTGCAACGCTGTCCCGAAACCAGACCATCAGTTATCAACGCACACGCGGCCAGTTGGATGATGTAGAATGTGACCGAAGCAGCGCGAAACCGAGGCATGATTTATCAATCTTAGAGCGAAATTTCATAAATGGTCTGCGGCAGATTTAAGCCGCCGTCATCTGCCGGTGATTCATTCGGCGTTCGATGTTCGGCGTTCAGCGTTCGATGTTTTCCTCAAATTTGCCGTGCCGGAGGCCGGCGCTCCATCACACCGCCTGTTGCCCTCCGCCATCAGCGCCACCGCCATCCAGATCTATCAAAATGTCCCGCGGCTCGGCGCCTTTGCTCGGACCGACAATGCCGCGGCTTTCCAGTTCGTCCATGATGCGCGCGGCGCGGGTGTAACCGAGACGCAAACGCCGTTGCATGAGCGACACGCTTGCCTTTTGTTCGCTGCGAATCACCTCGATGCACTGCTGAATCAATTCTTCGTCCTCGTCAATGCCGGTTTCGTTGCCGAAACTGGCCGCGGGCTGGGAAAGTTGCCGGTGAATTTCCATGTCATAGTTCGGTTTGCCCTGTTTGGCGATGAACCCGACAATATCGTTGATTTCCTGGTCGGTAATCAATGCGCCTTGCGCGCGTATCAATTTGGCCGAGCCGGGCGGCAGATACAGCATGTCGCCTTTGCCCAGCAATTTATCGGCGCCCATCGCGTCGAGAATCGTCCGTGAATCCACGCGCGACGCGCATTGAAACGCGATGCGCGCGGTGATATTGGCCTTGATGACGCCGGTGATGACGTCCACGCTCGGCCGTTGGGTGGCGACGATGCAATGGATGCCCGCCGCACGCGCCATTTGCGTGATGCGCGCGATGGCCATTTCCACGTCGGCGGGCGCCACGAGCATCAGGTCCGCCAGCTCGTCAATGATGACGACGATGTAGCTCAGCCGTTCGGGAATGACGATGTCGTCCTCGCGCGGCACGACGATTTCCTCGTCCACTTCAACGGCGAAGCCTTCCGCGCCCGGCTCGACTTTTTCCTTTTTGACCATGAGCGGCAGTTCGGGTTCCTGCGGAACCAGTTTTTTATTCGGCCGGGAATTGAACGAATTGATGTTGCGCACGCCGCAGCGCGCGAAAATCTGGTAGCGCTTTTCCATTTCATTCACGACCCAGCGCAGGGCGAGAATGACCTTCTTGGGGTCGGTCACGACGGGCACGACGAGGTGCGGCAGGACGTTGTATTGCTGCAACTCGACGACCTTGGGATCAATCATCACGAACCGGAGCTGGTCGGGCGAGAAGCGGTAGAGCAGCGAGGTGATGATGGAATTGATGCAGACGGATTTGCCGGAACCGGTGCTGCCGGCGATGAGGATGTGCGGCATTTCGTCGAGGTCGGCCACGATGGGATGGCCGTAAACGTCTTTGCCGAGCGCGATGGGAATCTTCGCCTTGCTGTTGCGCCATTCCTCGGACTCGAACATGTCGCGGACGATGACCTTGGACTTGACGTGATTGGGCACTTCGACGCCGACGGAGCTTTTGCCGGGAACAGGCGCGAGGATGTGGATGCGTTCGGCCTTGACCGCAGCGGCGATGTTGTTGGACAGCGCGGTGATTTTTTCGAGCTTCACGCCCGGCGCAGGGTGAAATTCGTAACGGGTGATGGTCGGGCCCTTGGTGATGTCGCCGAGCGAGACTTCAATCTCGAACTGCGCGAGAGTCTGCTGCATGAGCCGCGCGTTGGCCATCAATTCCTCCTTGGATTCCGTGGGTTTGACGGTCAAGTCCGGATGCGCGAGAAAATCCAGCGGCGGCAACTGGTAATTGCCGATGATGGGCGAGGCGGCAACGGTAAGCGGCTTCCGCTTCTTCGGCGCGGGCTTCGGTTTGGCGGCCGGCACGGAACCGTCGGCGATATGAACCACGGGTTCAGGTTTTTCACCGGACTTTTCCGCTTCGGCTTGTTCCGCGGCCGGAGTTTCGGATTTGGTTTCCACCGGTTTTTCCGAGGCTTCCGATTTTCGGCCCAGAACTTCCTCGGTCGTGGCGGCGGCAGCGGCTTCGCGGGCGGGTGGCGGTTCAGCCGTTTTGGCCTCAGCGTCCCTGGGCGCTTCGGTCGCAGTGGTTTTGCGGCGCGCGGACGCCGGTTTGGCTTCCGGCACACTCAAATCGCGGACGGTAGGTTCCGGCACGGGCTGCATGTCCGCCCCCAGGCCGGAGCGGGCGACTTCCTCCTGTAATTTTCGCGCCTGGCGTTCGAGTTCATGCGCGCGGCGTTCCAGCGCGGTTTCTTCGGCGGATTTGGGTTCGGCCGCGGCGGGTTCCTGTTGCAGGAGACTGCGAATCCATTCGCCGAGTTGGAAATTGGTCAGGAACAGGAGGCTGATGAGGCACAAGGCCAGGTAAACGATGACCGCGCCGACTTTGCCGAGGAGGCAAAAGCCATATTCATAATGCGGCGATTGACCGTAAGTCACGAACCCCAGCCAGCCGCCAGCGCTTTGGGCGCCGATGGATACACGGACATTTCCCATCCAGCCCGCGTTGTCCAGCAGGTAAAGCAGGCCGGTGAGCGACAGTACCAACACCGCCGACCACAACACTGACCAGCGCAATCGTTCGTGCAGGTAACTCAGAAAATTCAGCAGATACGCCACGCCAAACACGGCGAACAGCAAAGGCAAAAGATATCCCACCACACCCAACGGCAGAAAAGTACCCCACGCCAGATAAGCGCCAAAGGGCCCGACCCAATTATGCACCGGCTTGTTGTGCGGGTCTTTGAAGAACGAAAGGTCGTAACGGTCGAACGAAAGCTGCGCCACCAGCAGCAGCAACGCAGCGGCCAGCAGCGCGACTCCAATGACATCGTTAAATCCGCGGCCCGAATCCGACGACTTGCGTGACATGGCCGCAGAGTATCAATTCGGCGCGCCGACTTCAAAGCGGGAAATTTCATCCAAGCGCCGTGCCCATCCCGGCGAGCGCCGGCGTCTCGCCGGCGCTCCCAGCAGCATCGCCTTGACATGGCGAAAGCCACCCGTTTGAATCCCGCGCAAATTTTCACATGAAACGAACTATTTGCCCGCTATCAACTGTGCTGCCCGCAGTGTTGGGCGCGTTGTCCATTATGGTTTTGATTTCCGGCTGCCGAACCGCCGCGCCGGACAACTCGGCGGTCAAACCCGTCAACATCGTCGTTGCCGCTGACGGCAGCGGCCAGTTCACCAATTTGCAAACCGCCATCATGTCCGTGCTTTCGGGCAGCCGCACCAACCCGGTGGTCATCCACCTCAAACCGGGAACCTACAAGGAACTGATTTACATCCAGGGCGAAAAACGATTCTTCCGGCTGGTGGGCGAAGACCCGGCTACCACGGTGATTACCTACGATTTGTATGCCAGGATGACCAATTTTGACGGCAAACCCATCGGCACGTTCCGCACGCCGACGGCGCTCATCGACGCGGATGATTTCGTAGCCGAGAACATCACGTTCCAAAATTCCGCGGGCAAGGTCGGGCAGGCGCTGGCCATTCGCGTGGACGGCGATCGCGCGGTGTTTCGCAACTGCCGTTTCCTCGGCTGGCAGGACACGATCCTGCTGAACCGCGGGCGCCAGTACTTTGAAAATTGCACCATCGTCGGGCACGTGGATTTCATTTTCGGCGCGGCTACAGCGTGGTTTGAGAATTGTCACATTCAATGTCTGGGCAATGGCTATATCACCGCCGCTTCCACGCCGGTTGACAAGCCGTACGGATTTGTCTTTTCGCATTGCACGATCACCGGCGACACACCGGAGACGCGGACTTATCTGGGCCGGCCCTGGCGGATTTACGCGAGCACCATCTTCCTGAACACCGAAATGTCCGACGTTGTCCGCCCGGAAGGCTGGAACGACTGGAAAAAACCCGAGACACACCAGACGACACGCTACACCGAATTCAACAGCACCGGTCCCGGCGGCAATCCCAAAGAACGCGTGGACTGGGCCAAGCAATTGACGAAAGCCGAAGCTGCGGCCATTACGCCGGGAAAAGTCCTCGGCGGCACAGACGGCTGGAATCCCAACAATCGGTAGGGACGGCTTGGTGCAACAGCGCCCAACGGCGGGAGTGAAGCCCGCCAGCTCCTTGTCGCGCCGACTTGTCTCGTCGAAATCCGATGAAGACGGAAGCATAGCGAAGGCGGATCAACCCTTAACCATCGGCAACCCGCCATGGGCAGTGCCGTAATTTCAAATTCGATTTGCACAAAAACGATAATGACAAATCCGGGAAACCGGATAGAATCAGGCCAGTCGGTACAGTAACAACTCAGATAACCCTAAACAGAAAGTTGTGATTTAATGAAACGCATATGTTTGGTCTTCATCGGCATAGGTTGCATTCTCTTTCAAAGCGCGCAGGCTACACTGCTGTTTTCGGATGGTTTCAATTACACTGCGGGCACCGGCCTTGGTGGTAAAGTAAACCCCGGCAATAGCATCGCATGGTCAAGTGCAAATTCCAGTTATTTAAGCATCGCCAGTGGCAACCTTACTTATACAGGTTTGGCGGATCAGGGCGGCAACGAACTCCAAATCGTTAACGGGGGCGGTACAAGCAGCGTTATTACATTCGCAAATCAGACCGGCGGACAAATCTACTATTCATTCTTGTTTAACGCGACTGCAGCCGACAGTGCCAATAACTACTTCACCGCGTTGAATCCGGGCACCACTGCCCCGGGGGGCAGCGCCGATGCAATTGATGCTTATTATTATACCAGCGGTAAGATTGAAGTGCGGGCTGCCGCTCAAGGCGCATCCGCTGGCACCGGCCCGGTCTTGACGACAGGTACGACATATCTCATTGTTGAAGAACTTGATCTCAATGCACACACTGCCAGCCTTTGGATAGATCCAGACTCAAGCACCTTTGGTGGTACCGCGCCTACGGCCAAGGCGACCCTTTCAGGTGTTACAGCGACGCAAGTGGACAATGTCGGGTTCAAAGCTCAAAGCGCCGCGGGTGGTCCTTATTTTATTGATAATCTTCGCATCGGCACAACGTGGGCGGATGTGACTCCCGTTCCTGTGCCGGAACCCGCCACCTTCGCGCTGGCTGGGTTGGGCATGCTCGGTTTGGTTCTTGCGCGGCGAATGCGCCGTTAATATCCGTTGTTATTTTATTCCCGACAGGCGCTGGGAAATTCCCAGCGCCTGTTAGGTTTTCAGAATGACGCAACCGGCAGGCGTGTGGTGTTGCCCCCGGGAAACCAAAATGCCTGCATCCGCGCTGCCGGATATAAACAACCGAAAATCCAACATCGAACACCCGCGCAGATCGTTAGCTCTCAGTGCCGTGCAAAATAAAAAAAACTGGCCGACATTATCCAAAACCAACTCAAACTTTTTGAAGCCCATTCTCCATGCCACGAAAAACTGTAGCCTCCCTGCATTCTGGTTTGCCACCAGGGCGGGGTGATGGGTTTGCACCCGACCGGGGCCGGAGCCAAAAAACACCAGACTTTTGCAACTACATGCGATTTAATGAGGTTGTGAATCAAATCGCAAAATCCGCGCGGGTTTTGCCAGGCCAGAGCCGGTTTTTTCTTGGCCTCCTGCTGATGGTCGCCACGTTTCTGGCTTATTGGCCGGCTTTGCATGGAGGGCTTTTGTGGGACGATGACTCGTATATTTCGGCCAACCCGACACTGCGATCGTGGCGGGGGCTGTGGGAAATCTGGTTCAAGCCGGGAGCGACCTGTCAATATTATCCTTTGAGTTTCAGCCTGTTCTGGGCGGGCTATCATCTGTGGGGATTAAATCCGCTTGGGTATCACGTGTTGAATGTGACGCTGCATGGTTTGGTGGCGGTACTCCTGTGGCAGGTGCTGGAACGATTGAAGGTGCGGGGAGCCTGGTTGGCCGGAGCGATATTTGCCCTGCATCCGGTATGCGTGATGAGCGTAGCGTGGATGACGGAACTGAAGAACACCCTGTCCGCCGCGCTGGCCCTGGGAGCCGGTTGGGCTTATGTGCGATTTGCCGGTTTGGGAGTTTATGAGGCCGGGCACGGCGGCATCGACGGCCGGCGGCAGAATGCGGCCGGGGCTGACTGGCGATACGGCGCTTTGTCCCTGGGGCTCTTTCTGCTGGCGATGTTTGCCAAAACCGCGGTGAGTTTTCTCCCGCTGACACTTCTGCTGGTGGCGTGGTGGCAGCGAAAACGCCTGAACTGGCGGGAAGCAGTCCCTTTGTTGCTGATGCTGGCGCTGGTCGTGGCGATGGGGGAGATGACGTTTTACATTGAAAGGCTGTATGGAGCTGTCGGCATGGGGTTCAACCTGGGCTGGTGGGAGCGGGTATTGGTTTCGGGGCGTTCTTTTTGGTTTTATCTGGGAAAACTTTTCTTTCCATTCCGACTGACATTTGTCTATGAACGGTGGTCGGTGGATTCCAGGGTTTGGTGGCAATATTTGTACCCGGCGGCTGTGGCGGGATTGTTTGTACTATTGTGGCGACTGCGGCGGGTAATTGGCCGGGGACCATTTGCGGCGATGCTCCATTTTTATATCAGCACGGCCATGCTGATATTGATCACGGTGTTGTACATGACCCGATATACGTTCGTGTCAGACCATTGGCAATATTTTGGCTGCCTGAGTGTGATGACACTGACTGCGGCAGGAATCACCGCGGGTCTGGACCGGTTGGCCGGCAGGAGCCGGTTGCTGAAGCCCGCTCTGGTCGGGATACTGTTATTGGTGCTGGGCCTGTCCACCCGGCACCAATGCGGAATGTACACTGATATTGAAACCCTCTGGCGGACGACCATCGCGAATAACCCAAATGCTTTTCTGGCCCGCAATAATCTCGGGAACATACTCGCGTCGCAGGGAAAAACTTCCGAGGCCGTCGCCCAATTCCACCGGGCGATTGAGATCAAACCGGATTACGCGGAGGCGTATTACAACCTGGCCCTTGTACTTGATCGGCAGGGCAGGCCGGACGAAGCCATTGCCAATTATCGGAAAGCCCTTGAGATTAACTCCGATTTTGTGGTGGCCCACAACAATCTGGGCACGGCGCTTTTCAAGCAAGGCCGTATGGACGAGGCGGCGGAATGCTATCGCCGGGCCCTGAAGATTGACCCTGATTTTGGCGAAGCGCACAGTAACATGGGCATTTTGTTGACCAAACAGGGCCGAACGGACGAGGCCGTCGCCGAGTACCGGAAAGCGATTGAACTCAACCCCAACCGTGCAGAATTGTACAATAATCTGGGCAACCTGCTGGCCACCCAAGGGCGGCCGGACGAGGCCATCGGGCAATTCCAGAAAGCCCTTGCCGTTGAGCCGGACTACACCGGGGCCCACTACAACCTGGCCAACATATGCTTCGCCCAACGACAGTGGGACGAGGCTATCGAACATTACCAGCAGGCACTGAAACAAATGCCCGACTCCATTCAGGTCCATAATCAACTGGGCCTGGCGCTGCTACGTCGGGACAAGTTCGCAGCAGCCATCGCGCAGTTTCAGAAGGTTCTCGAACTTGATCCACGCTATATCACGGCGCAAAACAATCTGGCCTGGCTGCTGGCGACCTGTCCGGACAACTCATTGCGCAATGGCCAAAAGGCAGTGGAACTGGCACAACAGGCCGTGCAACTATCCGGAGGCGATTCTCCGGAGATTCTGGACACACTGGCGGCGGCTTATGCCGAAGCTGAAAGATTTACTGAAGCGGTTAAAACAGCCCGACAAGCACTGGCGCTCAGTGCCACGCAAAACAAAAAATCTCTGGCTGAAGTCATCCAAAACCAGCTCAAGCTTTTTGAAACCCATTCCCCTTACCACGAAAAACCGTAGTGTTCTCTGCGTTGTTCATCCGAGGCGGCCCAATTCGGCCATCTGCACTGTTGCATCCCGTAAGAAATATCGCGTAAGTTGTTCTACCTGTGACCAAGGCAAACAAGAGCCAGCGACCGCCTGTGGGGACGAAGCCGCACGGCGAAGGCCTATTGCGTGTAGGCCTGATTTCGCTCGGCTGCGCCAAAAATCTGGTGGACGCCGAAATCATGCTCGGCGCGCTGCTCCAGGACGGCGTGGAAATCACCAACGATGCCGCGTCGGCCGACGCTGTCATCGTCAACACCTGCTCGTTCATTGACGCGGCGCAGGAGGAGAGCGTGGACGCCATCCTCGAATCCGCCGAAGTCCGCGCCGCCAAAAATCGCGGCCAGAGCCTCATCGTGTCCGGCTGCCTGCCGCAGCGGTTCCGGGAGGAATTGCCGAAGCTGTTGCCCGAGGTGGATGCGTTCATGGGCATCGACCAGGTTGCACAGGTGGCGGAAATCGTCAGGCAGGCCGTCGCCAGACGCGCCGGCAGGAGTCAGAAGCCAGAAGCCAGAAGCCAGAAGCATAAGGTCGTCGGGCATTTGAATGAACTGGAGAAAAAGCGCAGGGTCTCGGAAGACGAAAAAGCTGAATCGCTCCGTGGCACAGGAAAATTTGGCAAGACGAAAGCTGTCCTGACGCCAAATCCATCCTCCATCCTCCATCCTCCATCGTCGCCTTTGCTGGCGGTTAGCCAGCGTCCCACCTTCATCCCCGATTTCAGCACGCCGCGGTTCCGGCTCACGCCGCGCCATTTTGCCTACGTCAAAATTGCCGAGGGCTGCAATCATCCGTGCAGCTTTTGCATCATCCCCCGCATGCGCGGCTCGCATCGCAGCCGGCAACAGGCCGACATCGTGGCCGAAGCGAAAGCGCTCATTGCCGACGGCGTGAAGGAGCTGAACCTGATTTCGCAGGACTCGACCTACTATGGACTCGATTTGCGCCCCGGCCACAGCCGGGCGATTTCGTCGCCGGAAAAATTTTCCGCCGCGGCCAGATCGCTTTCCGCCGGCGCCACGACTATTTGCACACTGCTGCGCGAACTCAATTCGCTCAAAGGTGATTTCTGGATCCGGCTGCTGTACACGCATCCGGCGCATTGGACGGACGAACTCATCCGGACGATTGCCGAATGCCCGAAGGTGGCACGGTATGTGGACATTCCCCTTCAGCACATTCACGAAAACATGCTTGAGCGGATGCGGCGCGAGACCTCGCGCCAATACATCGTGGACCTGCTCCGGAAAATCCGCGCCGGCGTGCCGGGCATTGCATTGCGGACGACGTTCATCGTGGGTTTCCCCGGCGAAACCGAGGCGAGTTTCAATGCGCTGCTGGATTTCATCCGCGAAACAAAATTCGAGCGGCTCGGCGTGTTCGCGTACTCGAAGGAAGACGGCACGCGGGCCGGGGCAATGACCGGGCAGATTCCCGACCAGGTGAAGCAACAGCGCCGCAAGCTGGCGATGGCCGCCCAGCACAAAATCGCCCGGCAGGTTTCCGAATCCTTCGTCGGCCGTGAAATCAAGGTGCTGGTCGAAGGCCGTGCAAACGAAGAACAACTCCGCCAGGCCAATGTCAGCTCGTGGGAACACGGTCAAATTCGGACAGAGCGTAGCGCGGGCGTCCCGCCTGCACCGGGCCAAAGCGGAAAAATTGGGAACGGCAGGCGGGACGCCTGCGCTACTTTTACCGCTCGCGGCGAAGCCGACGCACCGGACATCGACGGCCGGGTTTACGTGCGCGGCAGACTGCCGATTGGCGAATTTGCCCGGGTCAAAATCATCGGCCACACGGACTATGATTTGATTGCCGAACCGGTTTGAACCGCCTTTTAGCGGGAAAATGTTGGTTTAGCTCGCCCTCAACCTGACCTTCTCCCCCGGGAGAAGGAACAGCCTCAGGCTGTTTTATTTTTGCGGATGAATTTACGGCGAATCCAGTCGCACGCATTTTCAAAACAACGGAGAATGATTCACCTTCTCCTTGGGGAGAAGGCCGGGATGAGGGAGAATGTTGAAACAAACTGATAAGATTTTTCTTGGCGTCCCTGGCGTCTTGGCGGTTAATTCCCACGTGGCCACCATTGTTTTCGATATCGAGACGTCCGCCCTGCCGCTCGAGACGTTTGATGAGGCGCAGCAGGAATACCTGTTCCGCGAGGCGGAAAAAATCGTCGAGGAACCCGCGCACGAAACCAAGCGCGCCGAAATCCGGCAGCAGTTCAATCTCTGGCCGTTTACCGCCCAGGTCGTTTGCGTGGCCATGCTCAACGCCGACACCCAGCGCGGGCAGGTGCTGTTTTTGTCTGACGATTTTGAGGACGGCATTGATGCGGACCAGCTTGTCGCGTCGAATCCCGCAAAAGCGGGAGGAGACGGAGTGGAATTCATGCCCTGCGCCGACGAGGCTGAATTGCTCACGGCGTTCTGGGACGTGGCGAAGCATTACGACAACGTGGTCACGTTCAACGGCCGCGGGTTCGACGTGCCGTTCATTTATTTGCGGTCGGCGCTGCTGAACGTGCCGATTACAAAGAAAAACTGGCTCGGCTACCGGTTCGCCACCGAGCCGCACTGCGATCTGGCGGAGCAATTCACTTTTTACAACGTGAGCGGGCGCGAAGGCGCGGCGCGGCGGTTCAACCTGGATTTCTACTGCAAGGCGTTCGGCATCGAATCGCCCAAAAGCCACGGCGTCACCGGCATGGACGTGAACACGCTGATGGCCGAAGGAAAGTTTCGCGAGATTGCCGAATATTGCTTGCGTGACGTCCGCGCCACGGTAGAACTTTACCGGATTTGGAAAGAGCGGCTGTCAGGAATCAAATAAATGCAGAAGCCAGTAGCCAGTAGCCAGAAGTCGGAATCCATTCTGGTTTGTTTTGCGCTGAAGGAAGAAGCCGCGTTGTTTCGGAGGGTCGTAGCCGACAAACCGAATGTCGCCATCATTGTCACCGGCGTCGGGCGGAAGAACGCCGAGAAATCCCTGCGCGAATTTCTGGCCACGAATTCGCCGGGCCTGGTGCTGACCTGCGGTTTCGCCGGCGGGCTGAATCCGGATTTGAAACTGGGCGACGTGGTGTTTGAAATCCCGGATCTCGAGCCTCCAAGCTCTCGAGACCTCCGTCTTCAAGCAGAGCTTACCGTCGTTGGCGCGAAACCGGCCAAATTTTTCTGCGCCGAACGGATTGCCGTCTCCGTTGCCGAAAAGAAAAAATTGCGCGGTGAAACCGGCGCCGACGCGGTGGAGATGGAATCCTGGGCGATTTATACCGTGTGCCGCGAGCGCGGAATTCCCTATGCAACCGTGCGCGTGATTTCGGACACGGCCAACGAGGATTTGCCGCTGGATTTCAACCAACTCGCCAAATCGGACATGAATCTGCACTACGGCAAGCTGGCCAAAGCCATTCTTTTGTCGCCGTGGAAAATCGGCGCATTGATGCAATTGCAGAAGAAAACGCAAAATTCGCGGCGAGACAGCTGACGGAAGTGCTGGCTAAAGTCATTGCGTAGGACAGGCGTCGCGCCTGTCCCTGAATTTTGAAATTTCTGAAAATGGAGACAGGCAGGATGCCTGTCCTACCGAATCTGCTGATTTCCGGCGGTGCTTTGCGGCTGTACGACCGCCGGTGGTGCGGCTTTTTCTTTCTGATGTTCGCTGTAGCTGATGAAGGCCGCGCCGAGGACGATGAGCGCCACGCCGCTCCAGCGCACGGCGTCCACGCGTTCATGCAGGAGAAATTGCGCCGCCAGCGTCGTCATGATGAAACTGATGGCCGTCAGCGGCCAGACGAAGCTCACGTCGCGCTGGCCGAGCAGGTATTGCAGCAGGATGAAGAAAATCGTTTCCAGCAGCAGGCCGAACAGCACGTCCTTGTTCGTGAACCAGTTGCCGACCAGAGAGACGACATTTTTCCAGACCGGCAGGGTGGCCTTGCGCGCCGGTGTATTGCGCGCCGATTTCGTTGATGTCCCTTTTTCAGGGCGATGACACCGAAAGCCTCGAAGGTGAAGGCGATGACGAGAATGATC
Source organism: uncultured Verrucomicrobiae bacterium (assembly GCA_963789055.1). Taxonomy (GTDB): domain Bacteria; phylum Verrucomicrobiota; class Verrucomicrobiia; order Limisphaerales; family UBA11358; genus UBA11358. The sequence continues at coordinate 123,643 of CAWBJE010000002.1, forward strand.
AGAAACTTGGTCATAAAATTTTCTTTGGTTTAACCACGAAACACACGAACCATACGGAAAATTGGAGCAAGGCAGACTGACGCAAAACGGGCGGTCTTACCTTTTCGTGTCTTTCGTGTCTTTCGCGGTTTCAATTACAGATCCTGGTACCGGATCAACTCGATGCCGAGCCGGTTGATTTTTTCTTTGACGCGCGAACTGACCAGCGCGTCAAACTCGTGCTTAAATTCATCCAGCGACGGATGCGAGTAAAGCTCGGAATCGCCCGGCGGCAATTCCGGCAGCAGTTTCAAAACGTAATCCTCGTCCACGTGCGAGTCCTGCAAGAGGCCGAACGTGATTTGGGCATGTTTGATGCCACGTTGCCTAAGCGGCTCGCGGGCGCGACAGGAAAGCCAAGCGTGAATTGCCGCATGCGAAATGCGATAAAGCCAGCGGCCCTGCGTCATCCGATTACTGCGGGCCATGCAATCGCGGGTAAAACGTAAATGCCGGATGCCCAGTTTTTCCGCGTCTGCCATCAAAATTCCGAATATCACCGGATGCAGGTGCAGGTGCAGATGGCCGTTGACGTGGTCGAGCGGCAGGCCGGTGGCGTGGAATCTGGAAAACTGGGCGTGGATTTCGGCGCGCAGTTGTTCCCGCAGGCTACGATTGAAAAAGTAGCGAAAACCCGCGCCGACCGGATTGTTGGGAAACTCGCCTCGGGCGTTGACCAAACCGGGTATTTTATCCGGCGGCAAAGCGGAATGCCCCACCAGCAAAGTCAGATGCAGGCCGACGCCAAGCTTTGGATTATCCTTTGCCCGGGCGACGGCTTCGTCGAAACCGGGTTCATTCACCATGAGGCTGGCGCTGGTCAGGATGCCTTCGCGCTGCGCGCGGATGACGGCCTCGTTGATGGAAGGTGACCGGCCAAAATCATCCGCGTTGACAATCAAGCGGCGAAGAGATTGGCGATTGCCGATTGTCGATTGCCGATTGTCAAGGCGGTCCATAGTTTGAGGCCGCGGCGCCAAGGGCGAAGCGCAGCCAGCTTTGGAGAATGAGCCGCAATTTGTGCGCGCCGCTGAGCCGCACCGGTTGCGGATCGAAGACGTTGAACCGCTGTTGCTCCATTTTTTGCAGCAATCGCCAGTAAACCGCGCCCATCAATTCAGCGGCCACCATCGAGCGCCGGTCTTCGGCAGGCAACGTTTCCCGGGCAAGGCGATAAAAATTTCGGGCGTGTTCGGCAATGACGGCGGCGAGTTGCGCGAAGTGTTCGGAGTATTGGGATTGCAGAATTTCCGCTTCGCGGACGTTAAATTTCTTCAGTTCGGCCAGCGGCAGGTAAATCCGGCCGCGCGCGGCATCGGTGCGGACATCGCGCAGGATGTTCGTCAACTGGAGCGCCTTGCCGAGACAGACGGCATAGTCGCGGCAGGCGGAATTCCGGTAGCCGAAAATTTCGACGCTCAGCCGGCCGACGACCGACGCCACGCGATAACAATACAGTTCGAGTTGCTCAAAATCTTCGTAGCGTTTGACGTCCAGATCCATCTCGCAACCCTTAATCAATTCGTCGAACAGCGTGAAAGGCAGACGGTATTGGCGGATGACGGGTTGGAATTCCTGGTTGACGGTGAATTGCGGGGATTGATTTTCGCAGGCGCGGCGGATGTCGGCCCGCCATTCCGCCAGCCGTTCGCGGCGTTGTTCGACCGGTACGGATTCGTTGTCCGCCGCGTCATCCACTTCGCGGCAAAAGGCGTAAAGCGCGGACATGGCGTCGCGTTTGGCCCGCGGCAGCATCACAAAGGCCAGCGCCAGATTGGAAGCGCTTTTGCTGGTGATGGCGCGGCTGTGATACATTTACGGTCAATGCGTTGGCGGCGGCCGGGATGAAACTTTTTCCTCCGGGCGAATCGGCGGCAACCCGCCGGATTCGGCCAGGGTGGGATTTGGCGAACGATGTTCGTGACGATGGCGGTGCTTGCGCTTGCGTTTTTTCGTCCGGCGGAAGAACAAAACCCAGATAATTGCCCCGATCGCCACCAAGGCAAAGACGCCGAGCATGATAAAAAAATTGCCCCACGCCGGTGACATATTGCCTACGGCTGGTAGTGAATCGTCCATAAAATTAAAATAAAATCAGGTTTCAAAAATTGCCGGTCTAAAATTACTGGTTTTCATCCGAAACACCATCGCCGAAATCCATATTCAACCGCTGCATCCGGTAACGCAGCGAATGCCGGCTCAACTTGAGCTGCTCGGCGGTGCGCGTCGGATTAAAATTATTCTGTTCCAGCGCGCTGGCAATCAATTCCCGCTCCAACCGGGCCAGCGCGTCGTCAAGCGATTCATCAGGTGCGGCCTGGGTGGATGCGGGCGTGGTGGTTTTCTGGAGGCGCGTTTCGACCTGAAAATCGGGCAAACTGGACGCCTGGATTTCCTGCGTCGTTTCCAGAATCAGCGCGCGTTCGATGACATTGCGCAATTCGCGGACATTCCCGGGCCAGGTGTGCGAAAGCAGTTTCTGGCGCGCGGCCGGCGAAATGGTGTTGACGTTTTTATTCATCGCCGTCCGAAACATTTTCAAAAAATGCCCGGCCAGCAGCAAAATGTCTCCGTCCCGGTCGCGCAACAGCGGCAGGCGAAATTGGACCACGTTTAACCGGTGAAACAAGTCCTCGCGGAACTGGCCCTCGGCGATGGCTTGCACGATATCGCGGTTGGTGGCGGCGATGAGGCGGACGTTGACGCGTAGTTCATTGGTGCCGCCGACCCGCGTGAACGTACCGTCTTCCAAAAAGCGCAGCAATTTGGCCTGCAGCGGTTTGCTCATGTCCGCGATTTCATCGAGAAAAATTGTGCCGCCATCGGCCTCCTCAACGCGGCCGGGTTTTTGTCTCAAAGCCCCGGTGAACGCGCCCTTTTCGTGACCGAACAATTCGCTCTCCAGCAGGGTGTCGGGGATGGCGGCGCAATTGATGCGGATGTAATTGGCTTCGCGCCGCTGGCTCAAATTGTGCAACGCGCCGGCGACCAGTTCCTTGCCCGTGCCGCTTTCACCCAGGATGAGCGCGCGCGCGTCGGTGGGTGCTACCGTTTGAATCAACTGCCGGAGCTCGCGCATTTTTGGCGATTCGCCGACGATCTGGTCCAGGCTGAAAATTTCATTGGCCCGCGAACGCAAGGCGGCATTTTCCCGCAACAGCCGGTAACGTTCGGCACAGCGGGTGACGGCGTGTAATAACTCCTCCGGTGCAAACGGCTTGGACACGTAATCGATGGCGCCGGCTTTGATGGCTTCCACGGCGAGTTTGGGCGTGGCGTAGGCGGTAAGCATGAGCACCGGCAAATCGGGCCACTGGTTGTGGATTTTGGCGAGGAATTCATAGCCGCTCATGCCGCCCAACCGGGCATCGGTGATGACCATGAAAAAGTCCTCGTGCCCCAGAAGAGAACAACGCTTCCTCGGCGGATTCCACGGCGCACGCCGCAAAGTCCTCGCCCTTCAGCACCGTCTGCAAGGACAGGCGCATGTTCTTCTCGTCGTCCACGACGAGCACGGGTGGCAATGGAATGCTCACTTGGTCGGGTTCATGAGTGCTTTCGGCGGGAAGAATACCGTGAATTTCGCGCCTTTTCCAAGCCCGGATTCCACATGCACTGTGCCACCGTAAAGTTCGACGTTGTGTTTGACGATGGCGAGGCCGAGACCCGTGCCGCGTTCCTTGGTGGTGTAGTAGGCCTCGAAAATCCGCCCGATTTTGTCCGGCGCAATCCCGGGGCCATCGTCGCGCACGATAATTTCGATCGCATGATCACGTTGGCGGTCAGCCGTGATAAACACGTTCCCTTTGTTGGCCAGTGCTTCGCGCGCATTGTTCAACAGATTCACCAGAATTTCGGACAAATGACCACGCTGCATCAGCAAGGGCGGAAAATCGTGTCCGAACTTCCGATGGACCCGAACGCCCGTCGGCACTGCGGATGGGAACACCTGCTCGATGGCGCCATTGAGTTCCCCGACGACATCCAGTTTTTCGACGTGACCTTCGCTCAATTGGGCATAACCCATGATTTGGGTGATGGCCTGGTCGGCACGCGCGACTTCCTCCTGAATGATTCCAATTTGCTGCCCGACTTCGGTTCCGGCGTTCCGCAGGGCGCGCTGCAACGAAAAGGCGGCGTTGTTGATGACGGCCAGGGGATTTTTAATTTGATGCGCAAACTCGGCAGCGAGCCGGCCGGCGGAACGCAGTTGTCCTTCACGGGCGGAAAATTCTTCCGCTTCCTCGACGGCCAGCCGGTGACGTTCCAACAGCGCTTCCGCCCCATAACAGCAAACGGTGGTGAGCAGGAGCACCGTCAACCGCAGCGCAAACGGCTCGGCCCAATTGTCGCGGGACGCCACATCCAGCGCGCGTTGGGTGAATTCATCCAGGTTTTGGGAAACCGAAATATCCAGCGAAGCCACCAGTACAAAGCAGAGGCAGATCGCAAAATTCAAAAACAATTGCGCAAATCCCAACGGCACACTCACCGCATTGCGGATAATCAGAACAATAAACAGCCAGAACAAAGGGCTGTCCAGCCCCCCGGTAATCAGCATCATGCCGGCGACAAAAAGCCCGTCCACCAGGCTGCTGGTGACAACCGTCCATTGCACGACGGCCAAAGGCAGCCGCCGCAGGTTCAGCAGGAGCGCCGCCAGCGCGCCGCTGGCAAGCACGTAAAACCAGAAAACGTCCTGAACCGTTTCCACCGTCACATCCGCCGTGCTCAACGTCAGCCCGAACCACGGCGTTGAAACGAATGAATAAAAAATGGACCCCACGGCGACCGCCTTCACCGGCAGCGCGATATTCCGCTCCATGATTTCGATGCGGTGGAGGAGGCGTGACGGGTCCGGCGCCGGGATTTCCAGCAGCGTGAACAGCCATTTCAACCGTTGCCAGGGGCTTGGTTTCATAGACTTGCGGCCGGCGGGATGATTTTCACCGCAGCAGTTTCAGCGCGCGCTGCGCAATTTCCTCCACCGGCCACATCCGGCCAATGCCTTCGTACCCGCACGAAAGCATGCCTTCATCCGGTCCGATGAATTCCACCCTGCGCGCCTGCAATATTTTTACATTCTGTTGCGTGGCCGGGTGCAACCACATCTTCCCGTTCATCGCCGGCGCGATTAAAATTTTCGCCTTCGGATTCAACGCCAGCGCGATGCACGTCAGCGCGTCATCCGCCAGGCCGTGCGCCAGTTTGGCGATGATATTTGCCGTTGCCGGCGCGACCAGCAACAGACCGGCCGCGTCGGCCATTTCAATGTGCGTTGGCTTCCAGCCCTCCTCATCGAAGAGATCGGTCACGACCGGATTGCGGGAGAGCACTTTAAATGGCAGCGGCGTGATGAATCGCTGCGCATCGGCGGTCATCACCACGCGGACGCTGCATTTTTGTTTGGTCAACCGGCTGGCCAGGTCCGCTGCCTTGTGCGCGGCAATCGAGCCGGTCACGCCCAAAATGATGTTTTTTTTCATGTTTCGAATGTAACTTGAAATCTGTCCGTTATACAAACCGCTAATCTGCGCTAATTGACGCTAATTTTTACCGGGATGAATTCGGACAGAATAAATCGCTTCCATTCAAGTGTGTCCTTGTGACCAAAGTTGATGAGATACCCTACCGGTTGTTTGGTGATTCGCAGATAGTTGATGAGTTGCGCTTCGGGTTCAGGCAAGAGTTGGGAAACGGACTTCAGTTCCACAATCAGACATTCGAAAACAAACAAATCAGGAATGTACCATTTGTTCAATTCATGCCCTTTGTAGAAACATTTCAACTCCTGCTTGGAGCGGAATGGTATTCTACGTGATTCCAGTTCAAATTCTAAACTATCTTGATAAATCTCCTCGGCCAAGCCGTAACCTTGTTCGTTGTAAACTTCAAACGCCGCCCCCATAAGTTTGTACCCTTCATCTTTGTAGATTTCCGTCTTCATAAATTAGTGATGCTAAGCGTAGATTAGCGGTTAAAACTCCGGCGCTTGCGACCGCGCCACCCGCATTTTCTCCGCTTCAACAATCGCCAACATCCGCCGCAAATCCTCCGGGATGGATGTGCTGATTAAAAGGTAGTCGAAATTGATCCACTGGGCGATTTCCTTCCGGGCGATGCCCAGCCGCTTCTGGATTTCCTCCGGGGCGTCCGCCGCGCGTTTCTTCAACCGCTCTTCCAGCACGGTCAGCGACGGCGGCGTCAAAAAAACCGTCACCAGCGCCCCTTCCAGTTCCGGCTCCTTCCGCGCCTGCGCCCGGATGGTTGCCGCGCCCTGCACGTCCACGTTCAACAGCACGTCCCTGCCCCGCCTCAATTTATCCAGCAACTCGGAGCGCAGCAGGCCGTAACTGCGGCCAAAAACGGTCGCGTGTTCAATGAATTCCCCGGCCTGGACACGTCGCTGGAAATCCGACGGATCCAGAAAATAATAATCCACGTCGTTCTTCTCGCCCGGACGCGGCGCGCGGGTGGTGCAGGTGATGGCACGCGCCATGTCCGGACGCGCCGCCAGCAACTGATTGCATAACGTGGTCTTGCCGCCGCCGGACGGGGCGGAAATCAGGACCAGCAACGGATTGGTGATGTGTTCAGCCATTGTTGGAAAAGGCAGAATGAAGAATGTAGAATGCAGAAACCAAACATATCAATCTGGCGGTAAAATTCTTCATTCTGCATTCTTCCTTCTTCATTCGACGTTTTGCGCCTGTTCGCGGAACTTCTCCAGTTCCGCCTTCAAAGTCACGACGTCACGCGAAATCAACGCGTCATTGGCTTTCGAGCCGATGGTGTTGATTTCCCGGTTCATTTCCTGCGCGAGAAAGTCCAACGTCCGGCCGACCGGTTCCTTCGACCTCCGGCAATCTTCAAATTGCTGGAAATGGCTCTGCAACCGCGTCAATTCTTCCGAAATGTCCGAGCGGTCGGCGAACAGAACAACCTCCTTCAACAATCGTTCGTCGTCCGCCGCCGGCGATTCCAGTCCTGCATTTTTGATGCGCTCGACAAGTTGCTGGCGGTAGTTCTCCGCCGTTTGCGGCGCTTGTTTCTGGATGCGGACGACACATTTGCGCAGGATGCCGATACGGGTGGCCAAATCCTCAGCCAGGTGTGCACCTTCGCGTTCACGCATTTTCACCAGCGCGTCCAGTGCCTGTCGCAAGGCCTTCTCCACGATCGGCCAGATGGTCTCGGCCTCAACCAGTTCCTCGTCCGTCTGGAAAACTCCCGGCGCGCGGACGATTTGATCCAGCGTCAGTTCGCCGGGCAGTTTCAATTGCCGGGCCAGGCGGTTGAGTTCGGCCGCGTAAGCCTTGGCGAGAGGCACATTGAGGTGCATGCGCGCTGACAATTTGCCCTCGGCGGCGTGGATGGAGATGCGCGCCGTGACGCGGCCGCGGGCGACCCGGGCGTTGATGGCGTCGCGCACCGGCGCTTCGAGTGTTTCCAGTTCGCGCGGCAGGTTCACGGAAATTTCCGATTGCCGGCGGTTCACCGCGCTGAGTTCCACGGTAATTTTGAAGCCATCCCGCGCACACTCGCCGCGACCGTAACCCGTCATGGATTTCATCGGGGTGGAATATGCAAAAATCCCGTGCGACAGGCGAATAAAATTTATTTTAACAATTGTAGGAGCCGACGTAAGGAGGCTCATTTCGAAAATGAATGGAAGGTTTGTTTTTTTGAGACTCGTTACCTCGTCTCCTACCGTGAATTGAAAAATCAAACTCGACGCGGGGAAAATGAAGGATTAGCGTCCGAATGTGAAACAGAGTTGGCAAACCATCATTGTCTCCATTTTACTTATTGTAATGTGTCTTGTTTTGCTTGTGGTGGGACTTTTACTGCTTCAAAAGCCGTATGTATCACTCATGGCAAATGGAAAAGTTGTAGCAACTGCCAAACGACCGTTTATTCAACCGATCAGGGATGGCGCGACCGATGTTTATGTCGGAAAGGAGAAAATTTTCAGCCTATGGCAGGATTTCTTTGACTTCCCATGTTTCATTTATCCTTTCGCCGATGGGAAGCGCTTCCTGTGCGATTATGACGATGATACATCACTTTTGGATTTCGTAGTGGATTTCCGGGATTCAGCAACAAATGAACCACGTTCATCCGGCTGGCCTCCAAATGATAATGTCATGGGCAACTATGTTAGAACATACATGGCTTCACGAATGACAAACGTGGTGTTTAATACTAAAGGCATCGTCCGATTGCCGACTTATGCAGAATTGCATGAGGTGTCCGGTTATCTGACCGGCACAAACCAAGCGCAAATTAAGGCCGGAAATTTTGATTTCTTCGGGTCAAAGGAAAGTCTGCTGCTTGATTTGGCCACGAATCGTCAGAGCGTTTGGCCAACGGGAAAATGATTTTCGATTTCAGCGTTGAGCCGTAATTCAGGAGCGCAAAAATTTCAGCGCCTCGCGGAAATCCGCCGGCAGCGGCGCTTCAAACGTCAGTTCCTCTTCCGTGCGCGGATGAATGAATGAAAGCCCGGACTTGCACGGACCATTCCTTTGGCTCATGTTTAATCCATGCTGACGGATGAGCAAACCAGCCCCGAACAGTTCGTCGCGTTGCGGGCGATGACCGGTGCGCGACGGCTGCGGCTGGCCGAGCGGCTGTATTGGTCAGCACGCAAAATGAAAACGGCCGGCTTACGCAGCCAGCATCCCGACTGGACGGAACAGCGTCTCAACGACGAAGTATGCCGGATTTTCAGCCATGCCCGAACCTGAATTGTTTCTGCTCTTTGTGCGCCCGCTGAATCGCGCCGGCATCCGCTACGTGGTCAGCGGCAGCGTGGCTGCCATTTTCTACGGCGAACCGCGCCTTACCCACGACGTGGATTTCGTTGTGTTTCTCAATGCAAATGACATTCAAAAACTGTCTGCGGTTTTTCCCCCCACGGAATTTTATCTGTTACCGCGGGAAACCATTCTGGCGGAAACGGCTCGTGAACATCGCGGCCATTTCAACCTCATCCATCGCGACACCGGCTTCAAAGCGGACATGTATCCAACCGGACGCGATGAATTGAACGCGTGGGCATTTCGCGGCAAACGTGCGGTTGAGTTCGAAGGTGAAACGGTCATGCTCGCGCCGCCGGAATACGTCATCGTACGGAAATTGGAATACTATCGCGAAGGCCATGCAGAAAAACACTTGCGCGACATACGCGCCATGCTCGTCGTATCGGGTGAACACCTGGATCGTCCAGTCTTGAATGAATGGATTCAGCGACAGAGTTTGGAAACGGAATGGCGGCAGGTTTCAAACGCACAGTGATTTCAGTGCCTCGCGGTAATCCTCCGGCAGCGGCGCTTCAAAAGTCATTTCTTAACGCTTTTAATTTTGCTTCAATTCCTCAATCAGCCCCGAGGCCAGCAATTGTTCCAAAATCACATACACAATGGAACGATAATCCGCGTAGAAGCAAAAAATCACCCGCGCGCCGCGTATGTTTTTGACTTCAAAAACCACGCGGATTTTTCCTGCTCGCAAACGCCAAAATCCCGACAATTTTCCTTCCAGCAACTTCAGATCGCCTTTGTCATTGGCAAGGCCCTTCATCGCCAGGCGCAACTTGCGTCGCGGTTCGGGCGCGAGCGTCTTCAAAAAACCTTCGACCTGCCGGCTGGCGCGGACTCTAGTTTTCATCCAGTTCGTCAATATCCTTGAACTTCATCCTGCCCGATTTGTATTCCCGAAACGCGGCCATGAACTTTTCGTCGCCGAGCAATTCCATCGTCTCAATCAACGCTTCAATTCTGTCTTTCGACAAATAAACACCGACGACCTTGCCGTGCCGCGAAATCGCAAAGCTGTCCTTCCGAATCAGCCGCGGAAGGTTGGCCTGCGCCTCCGTGACATTCACTGTAGATTCACTTTTCATTATCTGTATAATCTGCCAAACGGCCAGGCCTGTCAAGCAACTAAACCCGACAAAGAAATTTCAGCGCCTCCCGGAAATCCTCCGGCAGCGGCGCTTCAAACGTCAGTTCCTCTTCCGTGCGCGGATGCACGAACGACAGCTCGCGCGCGTGCAGCATCGTGCGCGGCGGTTCGTATTTCGTCACCTCGGTAAACCGTTTGTTCTGGCGCGCGCCATAGACGGTGTCCCCCACCAGCGGATGGCCGAGGAATTGGAAATGCACGCGAACCTGGTGGGTGCGGCCGGTGTGCAATTGCGCCTCGACGAACGTGGCCATGTTCAATTTTTCCAGCACCCGGTAGCTGGTGTGCGCGGCCCGGCCGGTTTCGTCGTCGCGCGCCACCATACGTTTGCGGTGCGACGCGTGCCGGGTAATGGCGGCGCGGATATCGCCGGATTCATTGGCGAGTTCGCCGCAGACAATCGCGTTGTAAATCTTTTCCACCTGGCGTCCGGCGAATTGCGCGGAAAGCGCGATGTGCGTCTCGTCGTTTTTGGCCACCACGAGGCAGCCGCTGGTGTCCTTGTCCAGCCGGTGGACGATGCCGGGTCGGGCGACGCCGCCGATGCCGCTGAGCGAACCCTGGCAGTGATGCAGCAGGGCGTTGACCAGGGTGTGCTCCTCATGACCGGCGCCGGGATGCACGACCAGTCCGGCGGGTTTGTTCAGCACGAGCAGTGATTGGTCTTCAAAAATAATGTCCAGTGGAATTTTCTCCGGCCGGGCTTTGGCGGGTTTTGCTTCCGGCCAATGGACTTCAATTTGTTCGCCCGCCCGTGGCGAGTGCGTGGGTTTGACCGTCTGGCCGTTGACGAGGACGAGGCCCTCTGCAATCAACCGTTGCAGTGCGCCGCGCGAGGCGGCGGGAAATTTTTCGCGCAAATAAACGTCCAACCGCCCGGCCGGGAGCGATTTTCCGACGGTGAATGTTTCGGTGCGCAAAGACATTTCCGTGCCACTGGTCACGAGCCACTTGGCGCATCCTTCGGCGCGTGCTCGGTTTTCCAGGTGATAATGAAAATCAACCCCACGCCGGTACAGATGGCGGTGTCGGCGACATTGAAAGCCGGAAAATCAAAGACACGGCCGCCGCGTTGTTGCAGGTAGAAATAAAGAAAATCCACGACCGCGTGGCGAATCAGGCGGTCGGCCAGATTGCCAGCAATGCCGCCGAAAATCAGACCGAAGGCAATCTGGCCGGAGAGCGTGTGCGAACTGAAGTGGTGACGCGTGAGATACAGCGCAACAAGTGCAAACGCGGCGACCAAGGCAAGCGTGGCGTTGTTGCCGCTGAACTGGCTCCACGCCGCGCCAGTATTGTTCCAATGGACCAGCTTGAAAAAACCGGGAACCACGGTCTTTTCGTCTCCCATGTCAAGGTTATGACACACCACCCATTTGGTGAACTGGTCGAGCACGAAGACAATCACCGCCAGCGCGGCGATGCCGCGGTTGGATTTTTGGAAAACGGCCATTTGAATCCACAGTTTACCGTCCGCCGTTTAAAGTCAAGCAAACCGCGACTTTGGGCTTTGGACTTTGGAGGATTTTGACTAATGTCAGCGCATGGCGCTGGTGCGAATCCTGGTGGACGGCTACAGTCTGCTGCACAACTGGCCGGAACTGGCTCCGGGCCGGCCGCGTCATTCGGCCCGCGCGCGCGAGGAATTGGTTTATATGCTCACACGCTATCACGACGCGGCGGGCACGCCGGTCACGATTTTTTTCGACGGCGCCGGCGCACCGGCCGGAACGCCGCCGCCGGAATCGAACCGGGCGGTCGAGATTTTGTTTTCACGCGCCGGGCAGACCGCCGACGACATGATTGAACGGGCGGCGCACCGGTTCAGCGATCACGGCGAAGTGCTGGTGGTCACGGACGATATCGCCGAGCGCGACCTGGTTGAGGGCATGGGCAGCCTGGCATCCAGTTGCGCGAATTTCATTCGCATGGTTGAAAATGCCCTGACGGAATTGCAGGATGAATTACAGAATCATAATCGGGCGGAGCGGAACCGCTTTAACCGAAGTCACAAGCGTGATTTGAAATGAAGACACCAATGCACCAAAACCGAAAGGTTCATCATCTGTTGATTGTTGCGGCACTGCTTGCCGTTCTTTTGGGATCATCGGTTGCGCGCGCGCAATCGGTGGCGACGAACAGTCACAGCCGTTTTTTGCTCGTTTTCGACACTTCGACGGACATGAAGCGGTGCTGGCCGACAATGCAAAAGACACTCTACGAAATACTCACGGCGGGCACGAATACGCTGGCGCAGCCGGGCGACAGCATCGGGGTGTGGACGTTTGACCCGGCACTGCATGCGGGTCAATTCAAGCTGCAAAGCTGGCAACCGGACCACGCGGGAATCATCACGGCGGCTGTCATCGCGTTCATGGACAAACAGCGTTACGCAAAAACGACGAAATTCGACGCATTGGTGCCAGTGCTCAACCAGCTGGTCGGGGGTTCCTCGCGGCTGACAGTGCTGATTTTTTGCGACGGCAATGGAGAAATCCGCGGGACTCCGTATGACACCGGAATCAATAAAATTTTTAAGGAACGCAAGTGGGAGCGGCAGAAGGCTCGATTGCCCATTGTTGTCGGGTTGCGCTCGCAACGCGGGCAATACGCCGGCTGTATCGTAAGTTTCCCGCCTCAACGGGTCAATCTCCCGGATTTTCCTCCCCTGCCTGAACCCATCGCCACGCCGCCCATGGTAACCAATGCACCGGCGCCGCCGCGGACCAGCGTGATGCCGTTAATTATCGTTGGCACCACCATCACCAATCGCCTGCCACCGCCCGCACCCAAACCGCCGCCGGAGCCAATTCCGGCGCCAACCAATCCACCGCCGACAGCCATAACCTCAACCCCGCCGCCGAACGCGACCAACGGGGTAAAACCGCCGGACGAAACGCTGTTGGTGCGAACCAGCACCGCGCCGGTACAATCCAATGTTATCGCGGCGCCAACCAAAGCAACGAACTCTGTAGCCGCACCGGTGTCAGGCAATTCGAAATCCGGCCTGAAGAGTGTTCTGGCCGCAGGCGTGGCCTTTCTGGCCGGGGGCCTGGCGGCTTTTCTGTTGCTTCGCCTCCGCAAAACCGGCGGCGACAATACCGGCGGCGGGCCGGTGAAAAAGGATTGATTCCGCCCGTGACTTTTGGCCGCGGGTTTGGGAAATTTCCGCCATGAAAGCACGGATTAGCATTTGCGCCATCGTCCTTGCCGCCGGGATGGTGATGGCGTTGGCTCAGGAAACCAAAACCAACGCGCCGACCGGCGCCGCCACGGGCACTCCCGCCAATACCAACGAAATCGCCGCCCCATCGGCAACGACTCCAGCGCCGGCGCCCGCACACGCAACGCCCCGTAAAGTGAAACCGGTAATTGTGCCTTTGACGCCAACCAGCGCCGTTCCCGCTCAATCCAATATCACCACCCCCTCCCTGACCACCTCAACATCCACACCGCCGGTCACCGGCGAAGCCCAGGCTCCGGAGGAAGAATCGATGACTCCCAGCAATGGCGTACCCGCCCAACCCAACGCCGCCGCCGCCACGGCGCTGGAAAGTTCCGGGCGTTTACGGAAAAATATTTTGGGCGTCAGCGTGGCAGTGGTGGTGGTGGTGGGCGGCCTGATTGCGGTCATGTTGCGCCGTCGGGCTTTATGCGACCACGCCAGTCTCATCACGCGCGCCATGAGCGAGACCAGGGACGACGACAAGCACGAGGAAAAACCCGAGGAAAAACAGGGAGACACGACGGTGACTAAAAAAAATCCGCCGCCGATGACTTGAAACGCCATTCCGCGCGTGACTTTTGGCCGAGGATTTGAAAGATTTTGCGCCCATGAAAACAATTCATTTACTGTGCGCGCTCAGCCTGTTTGCCGCTGTGGTCGCGACCAAAGCTGAAGACGTCAAAAAAGAACAGGTAAAACCCGTGCCGGCGGTGCCCGCCCAGCCGAGCTTCACCGATCCCGCCAAGCTTACGGAGAAAGCGCCTGAGACATTCAACGCGCAGTTCGACACCACCAAAGGGAAATTCACCATCCAAGTTGCCCGCTCACTTTCGCCCAACGGCGCAGACCGCTTTTATAATCTCGTCCGTTCCGGCTATTTCAAAGACGTTGCCTTCTTCCGCGTGGTACCCGGCTTCATGTGCCAGTTCGGCATCCACGGCGACCCCGCCGTTTCCGCGAAATGGCGCGATGCCAGCATTCCTGACGACCCGGTGAAGGGCAGCAACTCGCGCGGCACCATCACGTTCGCCATGGGGGGGCCGAACACGCGCACGACGCAATTGTTCATTAACTTTGCCGACAATACCCGGCTCGACAGCATGGGTTTTCCGCCGTTCGGCAAAGTGATTTCCGGGATGGAGGTGGTGGACAAGATCGACGGCGAGTATGGCGACATGCCGCAACAGGGCGGTAGTGGGCCAAATCCGGCGCGCATTGCGGTGGAAGGCAATGCTTATCTGAAAAAAGAATTTCCGAAGCTCGATTACATTAAATCCGCAACCATCCTCCCTGCCGACAGCGGCAAGTAATCCCAACCCACAATAAATTATGAGTGAAGCAGCCGTAATCACCACCACCGAAGGCGAAATGGTCGTTGAACTCTGGCCCGACGTTGCGCCCAAGACCGTCGACAATTTCAAAACGCTCGCCAACAAGGGATTTTACGACGGCACCTGCTTTCACCGGGTCATCAAGGATTTCATGATTCAAGGCGGTGATCCGCTGACCAAGGACCCGTCCAAAGAAGGCTTGTGGGGCACGGGCGGGCCCGGTTACCAGATCAAGGCCGAGTTCAATGACCGCTCGCACGTGCGCGGCGTCATCTCCATGGCGCGCTCGAACCATCCGGATTCCGCCGGCAGCCAGTTTTTTATCTGCCACGGCGACCCGACGTTCCTCGACCGCCAATACACCACCTTCGGCAAGCTGATCAAAGGCGACGACGTGTTGGAAAAAATCGCCACCACACCCACGCATCCGCAGGACCGGCCCGATAAACGCATGGGCATCATCAGCATCAAAATCGTTCCGCGCGAGTCGGTGAAATGACTTCAGCCGGGCCGGGCGCCGATGCGTCCCGGCCCTTTTTGTCGGCGGCGCCGGACCGGCTCCGGAAGCCCGCTTCAATTTTCCCCAACCTTTTTTCAATTAACTCTTGTCGCGCAAAATATTTTTGGACAAAGTGCCGCCTTAAAACAACCCATCATGCTGGAATTCAAAAATAAAATTCTGTTCGTCGGTTACGGAGCCGTAGCGCAGTGCGCCCTCCCCATCCTGGCCAGGCACCTCAAAACGCCGTACGCCAACATCACGGTCATGGATTTCGAAGACCGCCGCGGCGTGCTGTCGCCGTGGCTTAAGCATGGCGTGAAGTTCGCCCACAAGCGCGTGACGCGCGAGAACATGGGCACGCTGTTGGGCAAATATTCGAGGGCCGGCGACCTCCTGATTGACCTGGCCTGGAACATTGACTGCTGCGAAATCCTCCAGTGGTGCCACGACCGCGGTGTGTTGTACGTGAACACGTCGGTCGAGTTGTGGGACCCCTACGAAAACGCCCACGCCGCGACGCCGCAGAAGATGACCCTTTACTGGCGGCACATGAACATCCGCCGCATGACGGCCAAATGGAGCAAACCCGGCCCTACGGCAGTGCTCGAGCACGGCGCCAACCCCGGACTCATCTCGCATTTCACCAAACAGGGCTTGATTGACATCGGCAACCGCGCCATCAAGGACAAAAAAATCAACGGCGCCGACGCTGACGAATTCCGCAAACTTATTGCGGAACAACAATTCAATCTGTTGGCGATGAAACTCGGCGTGAAGGTGATTCATTGCAGCGAGCGCGACACGCAAATCACCAACAAACCGAAGCAGGTGGACGAGTTCGTCAACACCTGGAGCGTCGAGGGATTCCGCGAGGAAGGCACGACCACCGCCGAGATGGGCTGGGGCACACACGAAAAGGAATTGCCGGCGCTGGCCTATGAGCACTCCAAAGGCCCGCGCAACCAGATTTGCCTCGCCCGCATGGGCATCAACACCTGGGTGCGTTCGTGGGTGCCGGATTATCGCATCAACGGCATGGTCGTGCGCCACGGCGAAGCGTTCACCATTTCCGACCGCCTGACGGTCTGGCAAAACGGCAAGGCCATCTACCGCCCCACCGTCCATTACGCCTATTGTCCCGCCGACGTTGCCATCGCGTCGCTGAACGAATTGCGCGGTTATGATTACCGGCTCGTGGAGAAGCAGCGCATCCTCAACGACGAAATCATCAGCGGCTCGGACATTCTCGGCGCATTGTTGATGGGCCATGCCTACAACTCCTGGTGGACGGGCAGCGACCTCAGCATCGGGGAATCGCGCCGGCTGGTGCCGCATCAGAACGCCACCACCATGCAGGTGGCCATCTCCGTCATCGCCGCCGCCATGTGGATGATTGAAAACCCGGCTCGGGGCGTCTGCGTGCCGGACGATCTGCCGCACGAGTACATTTTGAAAATTTCCAGGCCGTACCTCGGCAAATGGATTTCCAAGCCGTCTGACTGGACGCCATTGAAGCATTACACCAATGCCTTCCCGGGCCATAATAACCCGCGGATTGACCCGGGCGATCCGTGGCAGTTCAAAAACTTCCTGATTACCGACGGAGATTGAGCCAGCTGAAAGGCACGAGGTGAATTTGCCGCTTGCTGAAATCCCGTTTGCGGCGATAATTCTGTTATGAGCGCGCAAGAAATGTTGATTGAAGAAATCAAGCGCCAGCCGGAAGCGGTGGCGCGGGAAATCTTGCGTTACCTGAAACTCCTCGAACGCCAGCGCGAGGCGGAAGCACCGATGGACGGGCTTATCGCGGACACCTGGGAAAAATTGGGACCGGCGCCGGAAGTGGACTATGCCAAACTTTAATCGCGGCGACGTTGTCGTGGTGGATTTGGGGATGACGGCCAAGACGCGCCCTTGCGTGGTGGTTTCTGTCAGCCAACCCGACCGTCAGCGGAATATGTCCGTGGTTGTGCCCATGACGACGGAAATTCGCGGCGGCGAATGTGAAATTCGATTTCCCAAACCAGCCTGGCTCCGGCAGGAATCCGTGTGAACGTGCTCGGCATCGCCGGAGTGGACAACGCCAAAATCGAACGGCGTCTCACCGCGTTCCCCGCCGACAAAATGCTGGAGATTGAAGTGGTGTTGAAACGAATGCTCGGTTTGTGAGAGGGAAGGACCAAACGCGCAGTGACGGTGATAAGGGCCAGCGAAAGTGCGGTCTCTGACGAGCAAGAGCAATGAGACACGGTAAGTCCTTGCGGAGAACCGGCAAATTGATTTTCATTGGCAGCCGGAACGGGTAAATCGTTCCGGATGTTTAAATGATTCCCAAAAGAACGCTCAAAAAACTGGCCGAAGAACACGGCACGCCGCTGTTCGTGGTGGACCATGACGAATTGCGCCGCAATTACGCCATGTTCAAAAAATATCTGCCGCGCGTCCAGGCTTACTACGCCGTCAAGGCCAATCCCGATCCCGCCATCGTCAAGACGCTGTTCGACGCCGGCGGGAGCTTCGACGTGGCGTCCATGCCGGAGTTCCGCATCGTCTATGAATTCATCAAGGACATGCCCGACAAACAGCGGCAGGATTGGATTTGGGACAAAATCATCTACGCCAACCCCATAAAGGCCAACGAGACGTTGCAGGAATTAAACCCGTACAAGCCGCTGGTCACCTACGATAATTACGAGGAAATCCGCAAAATCAAGAAACACGCTCCCCAGGCCGGCCTCGCCTTGCGGCTCAAGGTGACCAACACCGGCGCCATGGTCGAGCTGTCGTCCAAATTCGGCGCCGCGCCGGGCGAAGCCGTGGACATGATCCTCGCCGCGGACAAGGCGGGCTTGACCGTGGAAGGCCTCAGCTTCCACGTCGGCAGCCAGACGACCAATTTCGGAAATTACGTGGCCGCCATCAACCTGGCCGCCAACATTTTCAAGGAAGCCCGAGACCGCGGTTACACCAAAATGAACCTGCTCGACATCGGCGGCGGGTTCCCGGCGCCTTACGACGCCACGGTGAAGCCGTTCCGCGAACTGGCGGGCATCATCAACCGCGAACTCAAGCGGCTGTTCCCGAAAAACATTCAAATCCTGGCCGAACCGGGCCGGTTCCTCTGCGCCACCGCCGCCACCGCCGTCTCCCGAATCATCGGCAAAGCCGTGCGCGACGGCAAACTGTGCTACTACATTGACGACGGCGTGTATCACACCTTCTCCGGCGTCATTTTCGACCATTGCCATTACCACCTGAAATCGTTCAAACGCGGCCCGACGCAGATTTGCTCCGTGTTCGGCCCGACGTGCGACGCGCTCGACGTGGTTTCGATGGCGGAGGAACTGCCGGGCGATTTGCAGTTGGGCGATTTGTTGTATAGCGAACAAATCGGCGCCTACAGCCACGCCTCCTCGACCTATTTCAACGGCTTCCCGCCCGCGAAAGTTGTGCATCTGAACCAGTAAAGGTAGGGCGACGCACTCCGTGCGCGCCGCTGCATTTATTGCCGCAAAAAGGCGCAAAGATTTTCCCTCAGCCGGGAGCGTCACGGCGGAGTGAAGAAGAAGCTTTCTGCTCTTTGCTTGATGAGTATCCGCCGAGAAGAATTTCAATCTTTGATCGGCTTACCAGTCTGCAACGTTACGGAGTCGGTTTCACGAAAAGCGGCCATTCAGAATCCACCGCTTCCCCGGGGTGATATACAAAATTCGTATCGTGTGCCTTTGCCGCCTCTAACAGTTTCGATAAATTCCGGACATCAATTTGTACCTGCATTGGCTGTTGACTTGCTATGGCAACAACCCGCTGAGCATTGATGACGGCGGGCTCGAAATGCATCAGTTTAAGCTCCGCCGCTGCCACAAATTCCAGCAAGGTACATCCTTCCCACGAACCAGGTATAGGTTCGCAGTGCTGACAAAGTTTTATCGTCAAGTCATAATTACCATTTTCATAGCTGAACTGCGCAGCGTCGAAGGCAAAACCTATACCCGTCCAACGTGCCCAATCAGGGTATTGTTCATACGGCGACCCGGCTGCCTGTTCCAGCGCCACTAAGGCCGCACGTTTGTCGCCTTTGTCACGGTAGTAGCGGGCCAAATACCAGTAGTTTACAAACGTCTCGTGCTGGCGAACCCATGCAACAAATTGCTTTCCAGTTTCTGAATTCAATTCATCCGACTCAGCCAAAGCTATCTGTGGCAGCCACCAGTCTGGAAATCTTTTGGCATCTCGCTCACATTCTGCACGAAGTAAGTCTTGTCGTTTCGCCAAACCCAAGAAGCAAATTTTATCGCCGTAAAACCCTTTATCTGGATGGCGATAAATCCGCCTTTCATATTCGGCAAGCTGCGCAGCGAATAATGCTTCACCAGTTAACGCCGGCCTCTGACTAATCGGGCCAGCTACTTTTAACAGGTGGTTGCTAATTCCTTCTCCCCACACCATCCATCCTACTTCGCCAACAAAAGAGTAAGTAACACGACTACGGGGTATTCCAGCATTGTGAGAAAGCCTATTACCATCAAACCACCAACCGGGCTCCGGCGCTTTGGGAAGATACGTGGGATCAAGATCAGAAAACTCCAAAGGAAGAAGGCCATGTTCAGAACGATAATCGCAAACAGCCTGCGCGAGCGGCTGACCATTTTTGGCGATGGCTTCGTATTCTGCTTCTGAAGGAAATGTAAAACGTCCCAATAAAAGAAATCGCAAACCAAAGAACCCAAGGACAGCCAACCCACAAACAAGGATGATTATGCTTCCGATTATTTTCAGAGCTTTCATCAATCGAAAGAGTTGCCGCGTTTAGAACAAAAACGCAATCACATTCTCGAATATCTTTGTTTCATCTCGCCTTTGCTTTCTACGCGGCGTGGTAAAACGCGGCTGTATTATGCCGTGTTTATCCGTGTCCATCCGTGGTTCAACCCTATGCGCCTTGGCGCCTTGGCGGTAAACCTGATGTCCGTTCACCCTGTGCTTGAATTCCCGTCCGGCCCGCGCCATGATGTCCAAAATTCATGAAGCCCAGTGATTTTTCCGAGGCTCGCGTTCTAGTAACCGGCGGTGCGGGATTTATTGGCAGCGCGCTGGTCTGGGCGCTTAACCGCCGCGGCTGTGATAACATCGTCGTCTGCGACCGACTCGGCGCGGATGAACGCTGGCGCAATCTCACTCCGCTGCGTTTCGCGGATTATGTCGAAGCCGATGATTTGCTGCCACGCCTCCAAAGCGGTGCGCTGGGAAA
The DNA here is from genome assembly GCA_963789055.1 of uncultured Verrucomicrobiae bacterium. GTDB lineage: Bacteria > Verrucomicrobiota > Verrucomicrobiia > Limisphaerales > UBA11358 > UBA11358. Next base: position 143,961 of record CAWBJE010000002.1, read on the forward strand.
ATTCGATTTGATTCTGCACCTGGGCGCGTGTTCGTCCACCACCGAGACCAACGCGAGCTTTCTCATCCGCAACAATTACGAATTCACCCGCGACCTCGCCACCTGGGCGCTCGCGCAGAAATCGCGGTTCGTTTATGCGTCGTCCGCAGCAACTTATGGCGACGGCGCGGCCGGCATGGACGACGACGATGACAAGCTGGACAAGCTGCGTCCGTTGAACATGTATGGTTACTCGAAACACCTTTTCGATTTGCACGCCCAACGCGCGGGATTTTTGAACCGCATGGTCGGTGTGAAATACTTCAATGTGTTCGGCCCGAACGAAGGCCACAAAGGCGACATGCGGTCGTTGGTCGATAAATCCACGGCGCAAGTGCGGGCCGAAGGCGTCATCCGATTGTTCAAGAGCTACCGCAAGGAATACAAAGACGGCGAGCAGAAGCGCGATTTTCTGTACGTGAAGGACGCGGTGGCGATGACCCTGCATCTGGCGGCGAGCAAGCGGGCCGGCGGCTTGTTCAACATCGGCAGCGGCAAGGCGCGGACGTGGCTGGACCTGGCGCGTGCTGTTTTTGCCGCGTTGAAACAAAAGCCGAAGATTGAATTCATCGAGATGCCGGAAGCCATCCGTGATAAATACCAGTATTTCACCCAGGCGAATCTGGCCCGGCTGCGCGCCGCCGGTTACACCGCGCCCGTCACGTCGCTCGAAGACGCCGTGAGCGATTACGTCCGCAATTATCTCGTGCCGGACAAGCGGCTCGACCCGGCGGTGGCGTGAAATCCGTAGGAACCGAGGCAACGAGGCTGTTATTTCCAGAATCAAAACCGCCTCCTCACGTCGGCGCCTACTTGATTTCAGCCAAATTTCACCGTCATGTAACTTGCCAGCCACCGGGTTTCGTTGTCATTTTAGGCAGGAGTGAAATCAAGAATCTCCATTTATTGTCTGCTGGCATTTTTAGCCGCGACGTTGCGAACAATTGCTGCGCCGGAAAATTTCGACGCGACGACTGAAGTTGTTGGTCATAACACCAGCGGTCTGGAAACGCCCGTCAATCAGCGGGTCACGCCCGCCGGAACGCAAGTTGAACTCCCTCACATGCGACCCAACGCGCTGGCGTTGAGTCCGGACGGCAAATTGCTCGTGACCGCCGGTTTGACAAATGAACAAACGATCGTCGTCATAAGCCAGGCGACCGGGAAAATCCTGCAACGCGTTCCTTTTCCGCGCGGGAAAGCGGAAGCGGAAAATGCCAGTGCGACGGGGATGCCGAAGTCGGACAAAACGGCGCAATTGAGCCTCACCGGCCTGACCTTTTCACCGGATGGCGCGCGAATTTACATGTCGAGCATCAGCGGCGACATCAAAGTTTTCGGCGTTGACGCGGATAAAAACGTTTCGCCATTGTTTTCCATCACGCTGCCGATGGTCAAAGCGTTTGACCGCACCAACGAGATTCCGACCGGCCTTGCCATTTCCGCCGACGGCAAAAAAATTTACGTTGCCGGCAATCTTTCCAACCGGCTTCTCGAATTGGACGCCGCGAGCGGCGCGCTGTTGCGAACCTGGGACGTCGGCGTTGCGCCATTCGACGTGGCGCTCGCCGATAAAAAGATTTACGTCAGCAATTGGGGCGGACGCCGACCGGACGCGGGCAGCACGGTCGGACCGGCGGGACAAGGCACACGGGTGCGCGTAGATGCGCGCGGCATTGCCAGCGAAGGCTCGGTGTCAGTGATAGACCTCGATTTGAAATCTGAAATGGCAAATCCAAAATGTGAAATGGTAGCGGGCTTACGCGCCGGTGCGCTGGCGTTGTCGCCGAACGGACGCTGGCTCGTCGTGGCCAATGCCGGCGATGACACCTTGAGCGTTGTTAACACCCGCACCGATCAAATCGTCGAAACCATCTGTGCCCGGCAAAATCCCGGCGACCCGTTCGGTGCGCAGCCCAACGCGCTCGCTTTCGACAAGCGGGGCAAAACACTTTTCGTCTGCAACGGCACGCAAAACGCCGTCGCGGTTTTCCAATTCAAACCGGGCGCATCGAAATTGCTGGGACTCATTCCGGTCGGCTGGTTTCCATCCGCGATTGCTTTTGACTCACGCGACCGGCAAATCTGTGTCGCCAATCTCAAAGACGTCGCAACCCAAACGCAAAAGCCAAAATCCGGGCAGGGCACCGGTGCCGGATTCAACACGCTGGAATACACCGGTTCGTTGTCGCTGGTTCCCGTTCCGTCGAAGAAGGATTTGAAACAAATGACGCAGACCGCGCTGGCAGATTTGCGTTATCCCTTGTTGGCGCAGGCCAAATTGCCGCCGCGGGAAAATCAACCGGCCATACCCGTGCCGGAACGGGTTGGCGAGCCGAGCGTTTTCCAGCATGTCATTTATATCATCAAGGAGAATCGCACCTATGATCAGGTGCTCGGTGATGTGACGGAAGGCGATGGAAATGCGGACCTGTGCGTGTTCGGCGAGCGCATCACACCGAATGAGCACAAACTTGTCCGCGAATTTGCGCTGTTGGACAACACCTATTGTTGCAGCATTTTGAGCGCCGACGGCCATAACTGGGCCGACAGCGCCATCGCGACGGATTATGTGGAGCGGGAATTCGCCGGCTGGGCGCGCAGCTATCCCAGCGGCGGGTTTGGCGAAGGCGGCCGGGACGCGTTGGCTTATTCGCCGGCAGGTTTCATCTGGAATGACGCGCTCGCGCACGGGAAAACCGTGGTGGATTTTGGCGAATTCACCACCGACAAGAAATTCTGGAGAAATTCCGGCGGCACCAACATCACCTTTCTCGACACCTACCGCGATTTCATTGGCGGTGCCAATGCGATTGCCTATTCCTGCGAACCGGACATCGAGGCGCTGCGGCCGTTCATCGTGACGAACACGGCGGGTTGGGATCTCCGCGTGCCGGATATTTTCCGCACCGCGCGCTTCATCGGGAAATTGAAAGAATTCGAGGCTGCCGGCAATCTGCCGAATCTGGTTATCGTCTGGCTGCCCAACGATCACACCAGCGCCACGAAACCCGGCGCGCCCACGCCCGCCGCTCAGGTGGCCGACAACGACCTCGCTTTCGGCCAGCTGGTTGAAGCTGTCAGTCACAGCCGGTTCTGGACGAACACCTGCATTTTCGCGGTCGAGGATGATCCGCAAGACGGCTGGGACCATGTGAGCGGTTATCGCACGACGGCTTATGTCGCCAGCGCCTGGACGAAACGCGGCGCGGTCATCCACACGCAATACAATCAGACCAGCCTGTTGCGCACCATGGAACTCATGCTCGGTCTGCCGCCGATGAACCAGATGGACGCCACGGCCACGCCGATGTTCGATTGCTTCGCCGATACACCGGATTTCACACCGTATGACGCCGTGACCAACAACGTGCCGCTCGACGAGCTGAACCCACCGCTTAAACAAATTCCTGATTCGTCGCTGCGCAAAGACGCTTACACCTCGGTGCGCCTGCCGCTCGACAAGGAAGACAAATGCCCGGAGGACTTGTTCAACCACATCCTCTGGCGCGCGATAAAAGGTACACAAACTTCGTATCCAGCCTGGGCGGTGAAAACCGTGGACAATGATTGATTTTCACTGTTTTCGATTCAGCCGAATAATACAAATCCATAAATCCGGCGACTTTGCTTGTAACTTTGGCCGTTTTTTGCCTATGTAACAGGCAAAACCGTTCAAACATCGTTCAATACATGGCACCCATCCCGCCCCTTTCTGAATCACCGCCGGGCCCACCCCCGCCGCCGGTGATGTCGTTGGCCGGACGCCTGACAAATATTTTTGCCGCCCCGGGCGAAGTTTTCGACGGAATAAAAACCGCCGACGCCGCTAACGCCAACTGGCTCATGCCGGCATTGTTGCTGATGGTCGCAAGCTGGACGAGCGCTCTCCTGATTTATACGCAGCCGGCGGTCCGTCAGCAATTGAGCGACATGTCGAACAAGACCATTGATTGGATGGTGGAGAAAGGCAAAATGCCCGCCGATCAGGCGGAAAGGGCCCGGGAAACTGCCGGAAAGATGGCCGGGGTGGGCTACCTAATCGGCGGCGCGGTGGGCCCGGTATTTATGTCCTTTTTGCTTCCGTTCTGGTGGGGGCTGATTCTTTGGCTGGGCGGCAAGGTGTTGAAGGGGAATCATCCGTGGGATTTTTCGTACATGAAAGCCGTCGAGACCGCCGGTTTGGCAAACATGATCCTGGTGCTGGAGATGGTCGTGCGGACGCTGCTTGTATTGGCAACCGGCAACCTGTTTGCTTCCCCCGGCCTGGCGTTGCTCGTGTTGAATGACTTCGATCCGCACAATGTGGTCCACTCACTGCTGGCGGTGGTGAATGTCATGGTATTCTGGCTGCTGCTGGTCCGTTCCATCGGGCTGGCCCGGCTCAGTGGCGCGTCGATCGGCAAGGCGATGCTGTGGGTTTTCGGAATTTGGGCCGCCTTCACCGGCGCGATGATCGGCTTTGGCGCCGCGGTGCGCGCGGCTTTTGGCGGCTGAGATTTATCAATAGCTGAAATTAAACAAAACAAAATTTAACAAGACTTGTCTTAATACATAACCATCATGGCAAATTCGAAAAAACGTCGGAAGGTTATCGTCTTTTCAATCATCGGGCTGGTGCTGGTCGTGCTGATTGCCGTGGCTGTCTTCAGAAAAAAACAGCCGGTCATCGCCGTGCAAACGGAAAAGGTCACGCGCCACAGTCTTACCAACATCGTCATCGCCAACGGCAAGATCCAGCCCGTCGTCCAGGTCACCATCAGCCCGGAGGTCAGCGGCGAAATCATCGAATTGCCGGTCAAGGAAGGCCAGCAGGTCAGGAAGGGCGATTTGCTGGTGAAGATCAATCCGGACATTTACATCGCCGCGGTCAACCAGGCCAAGGCCAATTACGAATCCTCGCTGGCCGCCAAGGCCTCGGCGGAGGCGAACCTGGAAAAAGCCCAGGCGGACTACGACCGCAATTTGGAATTGTTCCACCAGAAGCTGGTTTCGGAATCGGATTTCATCGGCTACAAATCCGCCCGGGACATGGCCAAGGCGCAACTCGACAGCGCCGACGACCAGGTGAACGTGGCCAAGGCCAACGTGGACAGCGCGGAGGAGGAACTCGCCAGAACCACCATCGTTTCGCCGCTTGACGGCACCGTCAGCAAATTGAACTCGCAACTCGGCGAGCGCGTGCTGGGCACCGTCCAAAACGCCGGAACCGTCATCATGATCATCTCGGACCTGAACCAGATGGAGGCCCGGGTGGATGTCGGGGAAATGGACGTGGTGGGCATCAAGCCCGGCCAGAAGGCGCGGCTGGAGGTGGACGCGTTCAAGGACCGCAAATTTTCCGGCACGGTGACGGATGTCGCCAGTTCATCGAAGGACAACAACCAGTCCAGCTATTCCAGCGGCAGCAGCCAGTCGCAGGAAGCCACCAAGTTCCAGGTGCGCATCCGGCTCAATGAAAAGGAAGCTTTTCGGCCCGGCATGTCCGTGAGCGCCGAAATTGAAACCGAGTATCGCACCAATGTGCTCACCGTCCCGCTGGCCAGCGTCACCACCCGCCCGCCCAAGCCGCCCGCAAAAGCCGATCCGCCGAAAACCGGCGGGACCAACACGGCCACCGCCCGGTCAGGCACCAATGCGACGGGTTCCAGCAACGTTGTCACCAACAGCGAGACCCCGGACAAAAAATCCAAGGAATCCTCCAAGATGCTGGACGTCGTGTTTGTAGTGGATGGCGACCAGGTGGATGCCGTGCCGGTGAAAATCGGCATTTGCGACGACAACTACTGGGAAATCACCGACGGACTCACGAACGGCCAGGAAATCGTCTCCGGCGGTTACCGTGCCATCAGCCGTGACCTCAAGGATGGCTCGAAGATCAAAAAAGGGGTTGTCGGCGCGGACGCAACGAAACCATGAGAACCGGGATGGATTGTTGGATTATTGGATTGGTGGCTGAATGCATTGCCCGGCCCGCCAACCCAATAATCCACCAACCCATCAACTCATTTCTCCCATGATGCCATTATGATGAGTTTGATCCGCCTCCAGAATGTTTCGCGGCGTTACCAGATGGGTGCGGAAACCGTCCATGCGCTGCGCGACGTGTCGCTCGAAATCCAGCGCGGCGAATACGTCGCCATCATGGGACCCTCCGGTTCGGGCAAATCCACGCTGATGAACCTCATCGGCTGTCTCGACACCGCCACGTCCGGCCGCTACGAATTGAACGGCATCGGCGTCAGCGACATGGATGACAATCAGCTCGCCGAAATCCGCAACCGCGAAATCGGGTTCGTCTTCCAGACCTTCAACCTCCTGTCGCGATCGAATGCGCTGCACAACGTCGAGCTGCCGCTGATTTACGCCGGTGTGCCCGCCGACGAGCGGCGGAAGATTGCGCTGGAAGCCATCGCGCAGGTCGGCCTGGCCGACCGGATACATCATAAACCCAATGAGCTTTCGGGCGGCCAGCGCCAGCGCGTTGCCGTCGCCCGCGCCCTGGTCAACAAACCGTCCATCCTGCTGGCGGACGAGCCGACCGGGAACCTGGACTCCAAAACCGGCGCGGAAATCATGGCATTGTTTGGCGAGCTTTCGCAAAAAGGCAACACCATCATCGTGGTCACGCACGAGGAGGACATTGCCCGGCAATCGCGGCGCATCATCCGCCTCCACGACGGCCTGATTGCGAGTGATGAAAAACAAACTGGATGAATGGATTGTTGGATTATTGGATAACAGGATTTTTGGATTAATGGGTGAATGGATTTATGGAATATACGAAGCGACGAAATTTGAATCGCGGCTACATGAAACTTGAAGCCTGGCAGCGCGGAATGGACTTGTTTGTCATGGCTTTCCGTTTGTCCAGGGATGTGTCGGACTTGAAGCTTAAATCGCAGTTCCGGGATGCCGCGCAGTCCGTATCCGCAAACATTGGGGAAGGTTATGGCCGGCGTTCACTTCCAGAATACCTGCAATTCCTCTACATCGCCAAAGGCTCGCTTGCCGAAACACTCACTCGTGCGATTGGATTGCAAAGCGTCAAACTCATTTCAAATGATGACTTCGAGGGTTTCGATAAACTGCATTATGAAGTGGAGAACAAACTTTTACGGCTCATCGAGTCGTTGGAAAACAAACGTGACACAAACGAGTGGCGTGACACGTTGCCCCCAACCATCCATCAATCCACTCATCCGCCAATCCAATGAGGCTCCTGGCTGAACTCCGCGAGGGCCTTGGCATTTCCTGGGGCGCCATTCAGGCGAACAAAATGCGGTCGGCGCTCGCCACCATCGGCATCGTCATCGGCATCGTCACCGTCACCCTCATGGGCGCGGCCATCAATGGACTGAACCAGGCGTTCATCAAAAGCATTTCCTCGCTCGGCGCGGACGTGTTCCATGTGGCGCGCTATGACTGGTTATTCCACTTTTCTTATGATGATTGGTTGAAGATGCAGCGGCGGCGCCCGCCGATCCGGCTCAGAGACGCCGAGGCGCTGGCCAGACAATTGACGCTCGCCTCCGCCGTCGCGCCCAAGATGCGCAGCTACCGGCCGGTGGAATACAAAACCCGGAGTGCTACCCTCGTTCGAATCATCGGCACCACGGATGTCTATTTGCAGACCAGCGGCGTGAGCGTGGCCCAGGGCCGGTTTTTGACCGCGGCGGATGCCCAGGGTGGACAGCCGGTCTGCGTGATCGGCAGCGACGTGGCCACCAATCTGTTTCACGGAGAATCTCCTGTTGGCAAGCGCATCAAAATTGCGAGCCAGTCCTGCCAAGTCGTCGGCGTCCTGGAAAAGCAAGGGAGCAGCATGTGGGTATCGAGTGAAGACAACAACATCATCATTCCCATCCGTGAATTTCTGGCAATCATCTGGAACGGGACGCTGTATGACTGGGATGGCATTGAGGTGAAGGCCAATGGGCTGGTGCAATTGGATGAGGCCCGGGAGGAATTGCGCCAGGTCATGCGCCACATTCGTCATTTGCGGCCGGATGAACCTGACGATTTTGGCATCAACCAGCAGGACCAGTTTGTGAAATGGTTTCACCAGCAAACCCGCACGATTGCCATCGTCGGCCTGTTCGTCACCAGCCTGTCGCTGTTCGTCGGCGGCATCGGCATCATGAACATCATGTTCGTTTCGGTCGCCGAGCGGACGCGTGAAATCGGCATCCGCAAGGCCATCGGCGCCAAGCGCCGGAACATTTTGCTGCAATTTTTAATCGAGGCCGCCTGCATCTGCCTGCTGGGCGGGCTGATCGGGCTGGGCATCGCCTGGCTTACCACACTGGCGGTTTCCCACCTGCTTTTCCCGGCGGCCTTGTCCTGGATCATCGTCGCCGTCGCTCTGCTCGTGTCGTTGCTGACAGGCGTGGTTTCCGGTTTCCTGCCCGCCTGGCGCGCAGCATGGATGGACCCGGTGGAAGCGTTGAGGAGCGAATGATGAAAAACTGGATGAATGGATTTTGGGATAAATGGATTATTGAAAACGTGAAAAGTTGCGCGTTGAATTCATTTATCCAGCAATCCAGCAATCCAATAATCCGGCCTTGGCGATGACACGACGCTTAAACCTGCTGCTCGGCGAAATGCATGAAAGCTTCGCCATGGCCATGAACGCGCTGGCGGCGCACAAGCTGCGCTCGGCGCTCACGCTGCTGGGCGTGTTGATCGGCGTGTTCTCCATCATCGTTGTGATGACCGCCATGCGCGTGTTGAAGCGCGATGTGGAGACGAACATCAGCCGGTTGGGCAGCCAGACCTTTGCCATCCAGCGCTGGCCCGATACCCAGTTCGGCAACAATTCCGACTGGCAGAAATACTGGCGGCGCAAATACGTCACCCTGGAACAGGGCCGGCAGGTGGAGGGAAAAGCCACGCTGGCCGCCGGTGTGGGCATCGAAGGTGATTTTTGGCGGGGACAGATTTCGACCCGCTTCGCCAAGACGGCGCCCACCACCGAGTTGTACGGTGAAACCCCCGGCAGCTTCCCGGCGCGCAACTGGGACGTTGAAGAGGGCCGCGCCATTTCCGGAGACGATGTGGACAATGCCCGGGAAGTGTGTGTGCTCGGCAGCACCCTGGCCAAAACGGCCTTCCCGTTTGGGTCGGCGATGGGCGAGGAGATCAAAATCAACGGCTTCAAATACTCGGTGGTGGGTGTGCTCGCCTCCAAGGGCGGGGCGGCGGAAAGTGATCAGGACAATATCGCCATCATCCCCGTCACCACGGCGCTCAACCGTTACGGCCGCAGGTGGGACGACCTGACCATCCTGGTGCAGGCGGGTGACGCTGCCAGCTACGACGATTGCATCGAACAGGTGCGCGGCATTCTGCGCAACGTGCGCAAGATTCCGCCGGGCGAGCCGGATGATTTCGAGTTGTTTTCCAACAACTCGCTCATCGAACAATTCAATTCGTTTACCCGGGCCGTGCGCATCGGCGTCACCATCGTCAGCTCCATCGCGCTCGTCGCGGCAGGCATCGGCATCATGAACATCATGCTCGTGTCGGTCACGGAGCGCACACGCGAGATCGGCATCCGCCGCGCCATCGGCGCCAGGAAGCGCAACATCATGACGCAATTCATCATGGAAGCCGTCGTGCTGTGTGAAGTCGGCGGCGTCATTGGCGTGGTGCTGGGCATTCTCGGCGGCAATGTGCTCGCGTGGTTTATGAAAGTGCCGCCCGCCATCCCGGTGGATTGGATTGTGCTCGGGCTGGTGATCTGTTCCGTGGTCGGAATTATTTTCGGCACCTACCCGGCCTACAAAGCGGCCAACCTCGACCCGATCGAATCGCTACGATATGAATAAGCTCAATCTTCGGCGAACAGGTATTCCAAATCCGTCGTCGTGTGGCTGTAGCTGAGATTTTAAACTGCGAGCTTTAGCCGAGATTCGATACCCAAGTCTTCGCAGATCGCTTTCGTGATGGAGAATAAATTGCGCGTGGTGGGATTGCCGTGACTGCTCAACATGCGGTGTAGTGCCTTTTCGCCAAAACCAGTCTGGCGCGACAATTCCTTGAAAGTGATGTTGGCATGAACGAGATCGCGCAGCATCGAAAGTCCTTCGTCAGTCTCTCCTTCCATCAGCGCGTTGACCGCCTCGGCATACAACGCTCGCGCAAACTTCGGATCACGTTTGATCCGAGCCAATACTGTTTGTTTATATTCTCTCGTCAGGGCCATTCTCGGCTTTCGTTTGCTTATATCTTTTCCACCGTTCAATCGCCACGGCGATATCAGCGGATTGCCGCCGTTTGCTACCACCGCTTAATAAAATGATGATTATTTTTCCGTCGCGTCCGAAATACACCCGATATCCCGGCCCAAATTCTAATTTTAGTTCAAATACACCTTTGTCCAGCGATTTGGTCGCGCCAAAGTTACCGACTTCGAGCCGGCGAATGTATTTGTCAACGCGCGCGGCGGTTACGGCATCGAGTGAGTCGAACCAGTCAGCGAAAGGTGATTTTCCCGATTCAACGTATTCCTTAATTTCAAAGGTCGTTTCCATATTTTTTTAGTTTTAGTCGTTTTCATACTCATATTCTTTTCTTTTGTATCCGGTCCCGCCGGAAAACGGGTGTGCTTTTATTACCACACGAAACTATAGTAACTTTTAAGATACCATTGTCAAGCAACATTTTTAGCAGGGGTTTTGAAGTTGTTTTGCTTAGTCCTCGGCGAACAGGTATTCCAAATCCGTCGTGGTGAGGCTGCGGGCGAAACCTTCCTCGCCCAGCACGTCGGCGATCGTCTGCGCCTTGCTCTGTTGCAACTCCCAGATTTTTTCCTCGACCGTGCCGGGGGCAATCAAGCGGTACGCATTCACTGTTTGCGTCTGGCCAATGCGGTGCGAGCGGTCGATGGCCTGCGCCTCCACCGCCGGGTTCCACCAGGGATCGTAGAGCACCACGTAGCTGGCATTGGTCAGGTTCAAACCGGTTCCCGCCGCCCGCAGACTCAGCAGGAACACCCCGGGCCTGGTGTCGGCCTGGAACGCGCTGACGACCTGCTGCCGGTCCTTGGTCTGGCCGGTGAGCACGTGCGTGATGATCTGCCGGTCGTGACATTCCTTTTCGAGCAAGTTCAACATCTGCACAAACTGACTGAAGACCAGGACTTTCTGTCCCTCGGCCACCAACGGGTCGAGCAATTCAAACAGCGTCTCGGTCTTGCCGGACGCGGTGTCGCTGCCGACGAGCCGCGGATGGCAGCAGACCTGGCGCAACCGCGTGAGCGCGGCCAGCACGTGCATCTTGCTCTTGTTGAGGCCCTGCTCTGCCACCGCCTGCATGATCTGGTCGCGACTCCGGCGCAATTCGGCCAGGTACAGTTTCCGTTGCTCGTCGCCGAGCGGACAATCGCGGCGTTGTTCGATGCGGTCGGGCAAATCCTTCGCGACGTGCTTCTTCAGGCGGCGCAACAGCAGCGGGCGCAGCCGGGCCGAGAGCCGTTTGCGCGCGATGCGCTGGACGGATTCGGTCTTCCCGTTGCGCGGCGGCGGTTCTTCCACCGGCGCGGTTTCATCAACGACCTGATTGCGCGGTTCGTAGATTTCGAGAAACTGTTCCTGATTGCCGAGGTAATTGGGCTGGATGAAATCCACGATGCTCCACAAATCCAGCAAACGGTTTTCGAGCGGCGTGCCGGTTAGGGCCAGACGGTATTCGGATTTGAGTTGCTTGACCGACTGGGTGACCAGCGCGCCCGGATTTTTGATGAACTGCGCCTCGTCCAGGATCGCCGCGCGGAACGCAAATTTTTGCAGTTCCTCCAGATCGCGCCGCAGCAGCGCGTAATTCGTCACAATCAAATCGTGCTCCGGGATCTGCTTCCGCAAATTGTGCCGCGCCGCGCCGCTTTCGAGCACGAGCACCTTCAAACCCGGGGTGAACCGCTCCGCCTCGCGCCGCCAGTTGTGCAGCACGGACGCCGGGCAGATGACGAGCGATGGCTTGGGATTTTTTCCGTTGCGCTCCTTGAGCCACGCCAGCCACGCGAGCGCCTGCAACGTTTTGCCCAGACCCATGTCGTCGGCCAGAATGCCGCCGAGTTTGATTTGCGTGAGGTGGCAGAGAAAATCGTAGCCGTCCTTTTGATACGGACGCATCTCGGCCTTCAGCCCGGCGGGCAGTTTCACCGAAGGCACGCCCTTGAAATCGCGCACCCGTTCACGCAATGCCTTGGCTTCCGGCGTATCGGCGAAGCGCGTCAATTCGCTCTCGTCCAGATGCGCCACGTGCTCCATGCCGACTTTCTGCGGCACGGCGATGAGGCCATCCACGCCCATCTCGGCCATGGCCTCGTGCGCGCCCTGCACGGCGTTGACATCGAGTTCCACCCAGCCGGAATTCGGCAGTTTGACGAACCGGCTGGTGGCGGCGGCGAGTCGTTCGAGGTCCGCCTTGCTGAGTTTGAGTCCTTCGGCCTCCCACTCGGCGGACACAGCCAGCCAGTCAATGCCGCTGCCTTTGACGATGAGACGCGGTTTGAGCTGGCGCGGTTGCAGGAACAGGCGGTGAAATGCCGGATTCCCTAGAAATTCCGCCTCGGGCGGTCGCTGCGCCCACACCGCCGCGAGCGTGCCGAGAAAATTTTCGTTCGCGTCGCCAATCCACAAACCGGGTTCGGGCGCAAACCAATCCAATTTGCGCAGCCATTGAATCGCCGGTTCCAGGCGCGGGTCATCGAGAATCTCCGGTTTGTCCGAACGTGGCCGCGACGCCCCCGTCGCAGAACGGGCGTTGCTGCCACCCGACGGCGACGGGACGTTGCCGCCATGCACCCATTCGTGGCCGTTCCAGAACCACGTGCTGTGGTCGCGGAGGCTTTTGGCCAGCAACCGCAGCCGCACCGTGTCGTCCAGCAGCTCGAAAACGAACTGCGGTTTGGCCGGATGCGCGACGCAAAGCTGTTCCCAATCCACGCCGTGAGATGATTGCGTCTTGCGCAGGTGCAACAGCAGGCGATGGCTCAGTTTGCGCACCGGCACGGACGGTTTCTGCGCAAGATATTTCAGCACCGCTGGCGGCGGCGCGTTGCGGAGCAGGTAAAACGTGTCGTTGACCAGCACCAGGGGCGGCTGCCGGTTGAAAAACTTCGCGTCGGCGATGGAATGGGTTTCGCCGCCGGGCAATTCCAGCCGGTGGGTGAATGATAGTTCCTTGTCGCCGTTGTCCAAGTGCGGCGTGAGCGCGGCGATCTCGCCGTGAAAATGGAGCGGCTTGCCGTCGCATTCCAGGCGGGGCAGATGCCCCCAGCGGGCGAGCCATTGGAGCAATTCTGCGTCGGACAAAACCAGCGTGTCGGCGTCCCGCAGGGGGGAATTGCGGCTCGTGTCGGCGAGCCATTGGATGAATTCCCAGTCGGCGGGTGAAAACAGTTCCTGCTCATGGGTGGCGCGGACGACCAGATCAATCAACTCCCGCAGTGTGCGCGCTTTTTCACCGGTGCGCGGGCGCAGCAGGAGAAATTGCACGGCCAGTCGGTGACGTGACGGTTCCTCCTCGTCGGGTTGCACGCGGCAGACGACGCGCAAGGTGGCGCGCGGTGTATCGAGCAGCGGCAGGACCGGCGGCGAAAGCCAGTTTTCGAGTTCCTTGACGAGATTCTGTTCCTTTTCGGCTTCCTCGGCCCGGACGAAACGGTCGAGGCTGGCGTGCGCCTGCAATTCGGGCGGCACGGAACGTTTGGCGCGGAGAAACAGGAAGGCGAGCTCCTCCAGGCGCGCCTTGCCCTGAACGTTCAGCAAACGCGGCCACCAGTGCGTATCGGGAAAATCACGGCGCGAGAGCGACAGTTTTTCAAAATAATCCTCGAGCAACAGCCACGAGCGCTGCGAATCGGGGCAGATGGCAAAACTTTTCAGGATGTCCTCGCGCCCGTTGACGGTGGCCTTGGAATCCGAGAGTTCGCGGCGCAAATCGGCAAACGCGCCGTACGTTTGCGACAGCACCTTGTTATGGGCGTCGTATTTCGTCGTGCCTGTTCCGTTTCTGACTGTAATTTTCGACATCTGAAAAAACTTAGACCAGTATTTCGTCATACGTGGCAATCCGGGTCAATCAGAAAGCAAAGAAAATTATGCACCGTCTGCGGCTACTCGTTGACATGCGGCAGGCAACAGCTATAATTGACAGCTTTATGAACCGGAATCCGCATGTGGCTGTCGTCGGTGCAACCGGCGCTGTCGGCATTGAAATGATTAAAACGCTGGAAAAACGCAATTTTCCGGTGGGTAAATTGACTTTGCTGGCCTCGGTACGTTCCGTCGGCAAGAAGCTCAAATTTCGCGGCCAGGACATCGCCGTCAAGGAACTGAAGAAAGATTCCTTTAGCGGCATTGACATCGCCCTGTTCAGCGCCGGTGGGAGTATCTCGAAAGAATTCGCGCCCATCGCAGCCAAAGCCGGCTGCGTGGTGGTGGACAATTCCAGCGCGTTCCGCATGGACGACGCCGTGCCGCTGGTCGTGCCGGAAATTAACGCCGACGACGTGAAGAAGCACAAAGGCATCATCGCCAATCCGAATTGCACCACGGCCATCACCCTGATGGCGCTGTATCCGTTGCACGCAGCATTCGGCGTGAAACGAATTTTTGCCTCGAGCTATCAGGCCGTGTCCGGCACCGGCGCCAAGGCCATCGCTGAATTGGAACGGCAGGTCAAAGAAATCGTCGCCGGCAAACCGGTGACGAAGGAAGTCTATCCGCATCAGATTGCGTTTAACGTGCTGCCGCACGTGGATTCATTTCTGCCGACGGGTTACACCAGGGAAGAAATGAAGATGGAAAACGAAGGCCGCAAAATCATGCATCACCCGGCGTTCAAGGCGAGCGTCACCTGCGTGCGCGTGCCGGTTTATCGTTCACATTCCATCGCCGTGAGCGCGGAATTTGAAAAACCGGTGAGCGTGGACGCCGCGCGCGTCGTGCTCAAAAAAGCGCCCGGACTTGACCTCGTGGACGAGCCGGAAGCAAAAAAATATCCGATGCCGCTGTTCACCTCCGAGAAATACAACTGCGAAGTCGGCCGCATCCGCAAGGATTGTGCGCTGGACAACGGGCTGTGTTTCTGGGTGAGCGGCGATCAACTGCTCAAAGGCGCGGCCCTCAACGCGGTGCAGATCGCGGAAGAGCTGTTGAAGTAGAATTTCAACGCAGCCGCGCAAAGGCGCAGAAATCCGATTGTGCGAAGGAGGCGAAGAAATTTGTGGTAGCACCCGCGTCTCGCGGGTCGTTTCGGGCGTCTCGCCCGAAACTTTCTGTCGATACAGACCGCCATTCTTCTTTCAAATCACCGTAATGGTACGTCCGCCACACAATTCGGCGGGACGCCGAATTGCACCCGCGAGACGCGCGTGCTACAACATCTTTTTCACGGCGTTGACTTTGGATTGGCAAAGGCGCTGACGGATTTGATATTCGCTTCTTTCGCGGCGTCCATCACGTTCACAATCCTATACCATGGCGCATTTGTGACAGCATTGATGGCGAGCTTGATCTCCCGATTTGTTGCAGCTTCCTGCTGTAACCGGCCTCGCAATGCGTCCAACGTCACGGCCTCGTTGTTTTGACCGACGCGTAAACCGCCTTTGCCGTCAATGCTCACAATCAACTGCTGGTTTTCGTCCGCACCGGGGTTTTTGGTCTGGGACGATTCCGGCAGTGACAGTTTCAACGCCGATTGCTGTTTGAACGTGGTCGTCACCGTCAAAAAAATCAGCAGCACAATGAGCACGTCCACCAGCGCGACAATGATGACGGTGGGCGTGTTGCGTTGTTTGCGGACGTGGAAGCGCATTTATTTATTTTTGGGTGTCTCGGGCAATTTAGGTTTTCCGACCTCGCCAGGATTCTGGCGGACCGGTGCCTCCGGGGCATGCGGCATTACGGGAGCGGGAGCGTGCGGGGCCGGTTCGCGGTATTGGCGCCGGAGAAAATCGTCGCAGAGCGCCTCCATTTCCACAGCGAGCACCTCGACCTTTTTGTTGAAATAACTCCAGGCAATCAGCGACGGGATGGCGATGAGCAAACCAATCAGTGTTGCCCAGAGAATCAGGGCGATGCCCTGGGCCAGTTTGGTGGCGTCGTTCAGGCCCGTCTGGCCGAGGTTGCTGAACACGGTAATCATGCCCACGATGGTCCCGACCAGGCCGAGCAACGGGGCGATGCCGACGATGACCTCGAGCACGACCAAGCCGCGTTCGAGCCGGACGATTTCGTGGCGGGCGGCGGTTTGCAACGCGTCCACATTGTCGTCCTTGGGCCAGTCGAGATGGTCAACGGCGAGCAGCAACAGGCGCCCGAGCGGCGAGGGCTTTTGTTCGCAGGCGCGGCGGAGGTTTTTCACATCGTCGCGCGATTTGCAGGCGGCGAGCGCGCCGGTAATTTTCGGCGGCACGACCCTGGCCCAGCGCAACACCAGCGCCCGTTCCACGATGAACGCCAGACCGACCACCGAGGTCAGCCCCAGCATGATATAAACCAGTATTTCCATAAAATTTTCCCGTCCGCCGCCGCCGTCCGCGGTCAATAATAATAGTAAAAGGTGAACGTGATTTCGCGATAATTTTCACCGATCAACCGGCGCATTTCGCCTGGCCAGGGTGAAAACGGCGCCGGGTCCGTCACCGCCTTCTGGCAGACATAGCCCAACACGTCACCCACGGTGTTTTCCAGAACTTTCATGTCGGTAATGCTCCCGTCGTAATTCAAGTGAAACCGCAGCGTCACCTTGCCGCTGCGGTCCAGGGCGAACTGCTGGCTGTCCAGCAAACCATACCAACGATCCGTCACCGCCGCAATGAACGCCGCGTCATACGCGCCAAATGGGGTTGCCTTCACGTCGAGCGACGACACCAACGACGCGTGCCGTGTCCCGCCGTCCTGCTTCATCTGCTGGCCGGGCAGCCGTTGTGATTGTTGCGCGAGCGCTTGTTTGATGGTGCGCGGACGCGCTTGTTCCGGCGACTGCGATTGGGATTTCTCCGGCTTGCTCAATCGGGTATCACCCGGCTGGACAGTCAGTTTGGTTTCGGCCGGTGTCCTGGCAGGCTGGGCCGGCTGGAGTTTGTTATAATCCGGGCGCTGAACATTTTCGGTTTTCACAACCACGGTTTGTTTGCCGTTCAGTTGGGGAACGTTCTTGTCTCCAGTTGTCGGGCTGGCGGCGCGCGAATTCTGGCTGGAATAATACTTCGTGTTGGGGGGCGGTTCGGGCGACGGCTGCGCCACTTCCACGAAAGTCAGTTGTTGTTCATTGTTTTGCGATGGCGGCACCGGCATGATTTTAACGGTGGCCAGGCGGGACAACCAATCCGGCCAGTGCCATTGCTGCCACCAGCCGAATTCCTTGCCCGCCGCGTAGCCGCCCCACCCCAGCAAATGCACCGCCAGCGACAACACCAGCGCCAGGCCCAGCCGCCGAATTTCAGAAGTGTTGAGCCGCAGTGAATCCAATCGTGCGCCGGTTTCGGTCATGTTTTGCACTGTGGAGCTTGCCTCAGGAAGGCGGGGCCGGCAACTGTCTTTACCGGGCGGCGGGTGCGTTGGTGGAAATTGTCGCGGGTGGCGCGTTGGATTCCGCCGGCATTCCCAGTTGCGAGCGAAGGACGGCGCGCGCGGCGTAGGGCAGGCCCTTTTGCGGGTCGAGCAATTGGTTGAGCACCGCGCGGTTGAGGTCGGCAAAGGGAGGCAGGCCCATGCGTTCCAGATTGCTTTTATTGAACGAAATTGCCGCCGTGAAATGTTCATAAACCCTGGCGGCAAGCAGCTTGAACCCGGCATAACGGTCGTCCTGCCCGATGGCCAAGTCATAATAGGCGCGGGCAAGCAGCCCTTCGACCACTGCCGTCGTGCGGTCCTGCGACGTATCGCTGATTTCCGATTGCACCCGGGCGACGGCATATTCATCCAGCGTAAGGGTTCGCGGGAAGGAATTCGGATCATTGTCGAGGAGTGGTTTGTCGGGATAGCGTTCGCTGAGGAGGCGGTACCATTTTGCCGCTTCGGCGATGCGGTTGTCTTCGTAAAGATAATAAACCGCATCGCGCAGGAAATTTCGGTGGGCGATGGCAATGGGGTCGTGGTCTTTTTCGTCCTCGCGCATCATCGTTTCATAGGCGTCGTTGACTTTCGGAATCAATTCGAGATTGGGAACCAGCGAGTAGGCCCTGGTGATCGGGTCGATGATGATGCGCCCATGATGAAATGCCTGGAGCATGGATTGGTAGATGATGCGGCGCAGGGTGATTAAATCACTGGCTTTCACCTTGCCCGGATGTTCTTTGGCTCTTTCGAGGCCCAAAGCGCCCCAGTAAATGGCGTGGGCTTCGGGCAAACGCCAGTCGAGCGGGCCGTATTGCTCATCTATTTTTTTCGCGAACACCGGATCGATTTTGTACTTTTCACGCAGCAAGGCGGCATTGGTGCTTTGCGGCTGGAGTAATTCGGAGAAATTCGTGCCGTTCGCGCCAAAGAACGGCATCATTTCCCGGGCCCACTCCCGTTTGTAATACACGTTCGCGTCATCGAGGTTTTGACCCATTTTGTGCTGAAAAAACCAGGCCAGTTCGCGGTACATCAGAACGTCGTTGGGATTGTAGCGCAGACCGTCATCGCGCAGGAGTTTGATGCCCCGCTCCACCCAGCGCCAGCGGTCGGAAAAATCCTTGAACTTCACGGAAATGTTGTAGGCCATGTTCCAAGCCTGATAGAGCCAGACCTGCGTGAATTGCGGTTCGAGGTCCGTGATCCAATCCGCCAGTTGCGCGGCTTCAAAATATTTGCCGTCCAATTGCAGGTCGTTGGAGCGAATCCAGAGATAATTGGAAATCAAGCCGCGGAACCCGCCCAGCGCCACAGTGGTGAACGCCAGCATCGGCGGCGCGTTTTGCAACGCCGCGGCGTGCGTCAAACCCAGCCGGTCGCGGTCGCGATTCATCGATTGTTGCACCCGGCTGGAACCGAAGAGCAATGCCGCCGCCAGCGCCAGCAACAGGATTTTTCTGGCGCGGGTGTTCATTTTTCCGAAATGAAGAAGGCAGAATGTAGAATGTAGAAATAACCACGCGCCGACGGACGGACATCCGCCGCTATCGTCCATCTTCGATCTTCCATCTTCGTTTTCATTGCGTTCCCTGCGCCGTTGCCAGTTCCCGCCGGTTGAACAGCAGGATACCGATGATGCCGATGATGCCGCCCAGCAGCAGGACGATTTGTCCGAAAGCCATGCCGAGCTCTGCCCATGAAATGCTGCGCCCGGTGCTCAACGCATCAATCGGTGAAAAATTTTCCACCAACCCGAGGACGGTCAACAAACCTTTGAAAAACGGGATCATGGCCACGTCCACAATCGAATGGCCCATGACGCCGGTCTCGCTGTTGCCGCCGGCGATGGTCCCCGCATCGACCGCTTCGGCCAGGGTGCGGCTGGAAAGTCCAACCACCAGAATCGCCATGGAAAAAAATGCCGCGACGGGAAACGTTAAAAAGCTGGCCGCCGTCAACCCCAACGCCGCCAGCAGCGCCAGCCAGCAGAAAATGATGCCGAGGCCGCGCACAAAATTCAGCGTGAAACCGCCCTGCGGATACAACACCTCCATGCCGTCATCGAGCGGAAACAACAGCACGGTATCGCTGGGATTGATGAAAACAATGGTCAGCACGCCTTTGTCGTCGTACAGATTCGCTGGAATCTGAAATTCATGAAACGTGTCGGGCGCCAGGCTCATCGGTTCGCTGCGCCAGAATCCGGTTTTCCCCGGCACCCCAACCTCCCACAACGCCGGAAACGTGCCGATGGGAACCCCGGTCGCCGGATTGAACTTCACGCGCAATTGCAGCGGCTTGTCCTTGAGGAAATTTTTGGCGGACCCCAAGTCAATCTGCCACTGACGTGAATATGCCGGCGGCACCAGTTGAAATTCCGCCTTGACCATCTCGCGGATTTGTTGGCGCACCTCCGGCACGTCCGCCTTTTCCACCGGATTATTTTTCAAGCGTTCCTGCAAGATGCGCTCCGCGGCGGCGTTGATTTCCGGGTTGAAATCTTTTTCCTTTGCCGACCCGCGCGCCACCAGCACCTGCTCGCGCAAAACCTTCTGTTCCGCGGCCGGCAATCTCGTCGCCCGCCATTGCAGCAGGCCGTAAACGCACGCGCCCGACAGCGCCAGCAGCGCCGCGTTCAATGACAGGATGCCGAACCATTTGCCCAGCCAGATTTGCCAGCGCGCAATCGGCTTGGTCGCCACGACCTGCATCTGGCATTCTTCGATGTCGCGCGCCAGCGTGCCGCACGCCAGCCAGAGCGTCGAAAGACCGAGCAGGCCGGTGATAACACTCAACGTGTAAGTCAGCAGGATCTGGGTGAACCCGCGCGCCGTGCCGTCGTCCTGAATCACCAGCGGCAAACCTACCACCGACGCCAGCAACAGCATTGCAATCACCAGAAACAGCCGGAACCGAAAGGCGGCTTTCCAGGTCAACCAGGTGATGGCCAGAAGTCTTTGCATTTAAATCAAATTAAACCACAGATGGACACGGATGGACACAGATTGGAAACATTAAACAAAATCAAAATCTTATCCGTGTTTATCCGTGTTCATCCGCGGTAAAAAATCATTTTGGTTTCTTCACCAGCGACGATAATTTTTCGTCTGCCTTTGACAAATCCACCGGCTTTTCCTCCACGGCAGGCCTGGGTTTGTCCGGTTTGGGAGAAGGTTGGGCAACCGGTTCGGCGGTCTTCGTCAACGCTTCCAATTTTTTGTCGTCCACCTTTGGCGTGGAGGCAATCGGTGGAGCCGGTGCGGGTTGGGGAGTCGGCTGCAATGCCAACCGTTCCAGGACTTTCTCGGCCGGCGGCCTTTCCTCAACGCCGCCCCGCAGGTACGCCGCCACGCGGGCGCCGGAGATGGCTCCGGAAGTTTCCGCCGCGGTCCGTCGCGCCTTTTGCACCACGTCAAGAAAGTAGCTCTCCAGATTCTGCGTGGGCGTGTCAATCCGCACCTTGTCAGCCGCCACGTCCTTGCGGATGATTTCCAGCACGCGCTCCATGGTTTCGCGCGGCAACGCCGGCGTGGTAATGCAAATGGCGTCCGGCGTGGCGAGCAAATCCTTGAGCGTGCCCATTGCCTGGATTTTGCCGCCGTAAAGAATCACAACCCGGTCACACACATCTTCGACATCGGCCAACAAATGACTGCTCAATATGACCGTCTTGCCGCGGTGTGCCAGCGCCAGGATGAGGTCCTTGATCTCGCGGCAGCCAATCGGGTCAAGGCCGGACGTCGGCTCGTCGAGAATCACGAGGTCCGGGTCGTTGATGAGCGCCTGGGCCAGCCCGATGCGGCGTTGCATGCCCTTGGAGAATTCGCCCACGGAACGCATGTGGACCTGGCTCAAGCCGACCATTTCCAGCAGTTGTTCGATCCGGCTGTTGCGCTCGCCTTTGCCGAGTTGAAACAGATTCCCGAAAAAGTTGAGCGTCTCGCGCGAATTGAGGTAGCGGTAGAGATAGGATTCCTCCGGCAGATAACCGATGCGCGATTTGGTCCGCACGTGGCGCGGCGAACGGCTAAAAACCTCGATGTGGCCCTTCGTTGGATAAAGCAGCCCGAGCAACAGCTTGACCGTGGTGGATTTGCCGGAGCCGTTCGGGCCGAGCAGGCCAAAAACCTCGCCGCGGTGCACGTCGAAATCCACATTGTCCACCGCGCGCGCCTTGGGCCGGTTCCAGAAATCTTTGAACACCTTCGTCAGGCCGCGAACGGAAACGACAACTTCGTCGGATTTACGATTAACGATTTGTGATTGTGGATTTAATTCGGCGACGGGCATAAATCAGGCAGGCACGTGGTCACGCCATTTTCGGCGTCAATTGGCCGGTGGCCGGGCGTTCCGGTTTCTCCGGTTCGGGATGGTAATGTTCCAGCTCCTCGCCTTTGCGCACCAGCCGCGCGCTGTTGAAAATCACAATCAGCGAACCCACGTTGTGCAGGATGGCCGCCGGAATCGGGCCGATGTAGCCGAGCGAGGTTACAGTCAACCCGACTACGATGAACAGCAAGCCGAACAGAAAGTTCTGGTTGATGACCGCGCGGGTGCTGCGGGAAAGTTTCACCAGAAACGGCAGTCGTTTCAGGTCATTGTTCATCAACGCAATGGTCGCGCTGTGGATGGCCACCTCGCTGCCGGCCGCGCCCATGGCGATGCCGATGTCGCCCGCCGCCAGCGCCGGCGCGTCGTTCACCCCGTCGCCGACCACCGCCACGCGATAGCCCTTCGCCCTCACGCTGCGCACAAATTCCACCTTGTTCTGCGGCAGGCATTCGCCCCGGGCCTCTTCGCAGCCGATCTCCGCCGCCACGCGCACCGCCACGGCCTGACGGTCGCCGCTGACCATCGCCACCCGGCGCACGCCGGCTTCCTTCAGCTCGGCCAGCGATTCCTTCGCCTCGGCGCGGGTCTGGTCCTGGAGACCGATCCAGCCGATGCATTTGCCGTCGCGCGCCACGAAAATCAGGCTCCAGCCTTCGGTTTCATTCAAGTCAACGGATTTCTCGAACTGGCTGTCCACGCCGTTGTCCTTGAGCCACTGCGCCCGGCCAACCAGAACTTTGGCGCCGCCCACGTCGGCCTTCACGCCGCGCCCGGCGGTTTCGGCAAAGTTCTGCGGCTCGGCCAGCGGCACACCGGCTTCACCGGCAATCTGCGCCAGTGCCTTGGCCGTGGGATGGTTGCTGTACTTCTCCGCGGACGCTGCGACCCGCAACAATTCCGCGGGCTTGATTTCACCGAGCGGCGCCAGCCGGCTCACCGCCAGTTCGCCGGTGGTCAGCGTGCCGGTTTTGTCGAAGATAAAGGCGTTGATTTTGGCCGCGGCTTCGATGTCCGCGACGTTTTTGATCAAAATTCCCAGGCGCGCGGCAGCGGACAGCGCGGCAACCATCGCGGTGGGTGTGGCCAGAATGAACGCGCACGGACAGGACACGACAAACACGGCAATGACGCGGTTCAAATCGTGCGTGAACGCCCAGACCAGCGCCCCGATGACCAGCACCAGCGGTGTGTAAAAGCCCATGTACTGGTCCACAATCTTCATAATGGGCAGCTTGGTTTTTTCCGCCGCCAGAATGAGGTCGCGCACCCGGCCCAGCGTCGTGTCTTCGCCGGCGCGGCTGACCTTGATTTCCAGCACGCCCGTGAGATTTTGCGTGCCGGCAAAAACTTCGTCCCCGGACTTTTTGTCCACCGGCAATGATTCACCGGTAATCGTGGCCTGGTTGAACGAACCCTGGCCACTGAGGATAACGCCGTCGGCCGCGACGTTGTCGCCGGGACGAATGCGGATGACGTCGCCGACGGCGAGTTCGCTGGCGGCTACTTCCTCCTCGCTGCCGTCCTTTTTGAGGCGGCGCGCCTTGGTGGGCGTGAGTTTGATGAGCGATTCGATGGACAGGCGCGCCCCTTCGGCGGTGCGGGTTTCGATTATTTCGCCCATGAGCATGAAGAAGGCGACGATGCCGGCGGTCTTGTAATTGCCGGAGGCAAACGCCGCGAGCACGGCAATGGCGACGAGTTCATTGATGCTGAGGCGGCCGACCCGCAAATCCTTGATGGCCGTGACGACAATGGGGTAGCCGAGAACGAGAGAACCGAGACCCGCGCTGGCGCTGGCCACGCCGCCGCCCTGCGTGAACAGCGCGTCCACCACATAGGCGTTGACGACGAGCACAACGCCGGCGACGGCCTGCCAGAGGTGCGCCACCGAGTGCTCATGGTCATGGCCGCAGCCGCACCCCGGTCCGTGCTTGTGCTCATGATGGCTTAAAAGAGACGTAACCTGCATACAAATTTACGATTGATGATTTACGATTTACGATTTTAAAAAACTTTTCTGCCGAGAACTGGAAAATGATTCAGCCAGTTGTCGAATTTAACAAAAATCCAGCCGAAGCAAATGCTCCAAACTAGAAATGACAGCAAAATTAATAAAACCTGGTTCGAATCTGTAGTGGGGTCGAGAATCGTTGGTGCGTATTTTTTTACTAGAATCGTCGGGGCGAATTTTTTCACCACCCATAATTGCGGCTGTAAAAAACAAATTGCTCCTTCCCAAACACTGCCCCATGCCTGGTGCCACGCCCAACGCGATCCCCATTCAAGCCTCATTGACGGTGGACCAGAATGAGCTCTGGCCGTTGTGAAAAAAATTAGAATGATCCAGACGACAAAATAAGTCAGTGCGAAGTGGACTATTGCCACTTTCCACATTCTTCGTTTTTGCGTCGCTTCCATTTTTGTTTTACTGACCACCCGGCGATTTAGGCCCCGGCGGCTCGCGATTTAACATTAACCTCAATTCAACCGGTTCGCCATTGGCGGTGGTCGGTATAAAAGCTTTGAAGTTCGCGTTAGTCATCGCCCCTCCCATCACCTGCACCAATTTCTGCTGTTTGAAGAGGGCCGGATTGACCAGATAATTCGGCAGCAGCGCGCTGAAGGCCTTGGCATCGGCCTGAACGGATTGCACGTAGCTGGCGCGGGCGCTCCGGGCCTCGCTGATGGCGGCCGCCCCCTCTGCCGCGGCGTTGTTGGTGACCTGATTTTCAAAACTGTGCGCGTCGTCGAGGAGTTTGTTGCGGTTTTGTTCCGCCTCGGTGACCCGGTCAAAAATCGCCTTCAACTGCCGGGGCGGGACGATGTCGTCCAGGACACAATGGTCAATGGCAATGCCGAGCCGTTCCCGATCCACAAGCCCGCCCGCCCGCTGAAGGATATCGTCCTGGAAGGCGGCGCGTTCATTATAAAGCGCATCATCCACCTTGAAATGCGCCGCGGTGTAGAGCAGGGCATTATCGAGCGCATTCTGGATGGCATTGGACGCCGAGGTGAAGCTGAAGACGTACCGGATGGGGTCGTCCACGTGGTAGTACAATGTGGCACGGGCGTGAATGATGTTGCGGTCGGCCGTCAGGGCATACCCGTCAATCGCCGGGTTCAGCGAGGCGCCGCCGGGCGGGACAACCCCGGTCGTTTGGTAGGCGATTTCCTGCTCGTGGGTCAGGAAATACCAGCCGACAGTGGAATTCACCATTTGAACCTCCGTGATGGGAATTTTCACCACTTCATCGATGGGATAAGGGAACGACCAGTGCAAACCGGGGCCAAGCAGAGCCTCCTGGCCTTCGCGCACGGGTTTGCCGAAGCGCAATATGATCGCCTTTTCCTGCGGCCCGACCGTGAAGAAGCCGGAGCAGAAAAACGCTGCCACCATCAGCAGCATCGCGCCCTTGACGATGGCAAAGCTGCTATGCAATGCCTCAGCCAGCGCCTGCGACCCGGTGTCGTCCGGCAGCGTGGGCGCGGGCGGGGCGGTCGCCGGTTCAGGGTGATGAGGTGATTGGTCGCTCATGGGAGGTACGATAAATTCACCGGGCCGGCGCGTTGGTCAGGACGCCCTGGAACAAATCAAACGGAGGCGTGCGCTGGTCAAAAATCAAAGTCGCCTTTTGATTGAGCGATTGTTGCAGCGCGTTGATGCGCAGGAGGAAGACTGCCAGGTCGGGGTTTTGCTGGAAGGTGGGCAGGGTTTTGGCGGCCTCCGCCACGCCTTCACCTTCAATGCGCGTGGCCTGGGCGCGGGCTTCGGCCAGAATTTCGTTGGCCTGGCGGTCGGCGTTGGCCCGGATCTTGATGGCCTCGGCCAGCCCTTCATTCTGCGCCCGGCTGATGAGAATGTTGCGTTCCGATTGCATCCGGGTGAACACCGCTTCCGTCACACTTTCCGGCAAGCCAAGTTTTTTGACGCCCAGGAATTCGATGCGAAGGCCATAGCGGTTGGTTTGCAATTCACTTTGCACCGCTTGTTCGATTTCCGCCTGAATCTGGTCGAACTTCAATTGCTGCGGATCCGCATTGACGAAGTCGGCCAGCGGGTGTTTGCCCACCACGGCGCTCTTGGCGCTGGTCAGCATGCTTTCAAGCTGGCTCTGGGCGGCGGTTACCGAGCCGTCCCGAAAACTGTTGAGAAACTCCGATGGATCCGAAATGCGCCAGCCGATATAAACGCTGGTCAGCAGATTGATGTTGTCCGCGGTGAGATTTTCACTGAACTTGTCCTCGAAATTCTGGATGCGCCCATCGAACTTATAGATTTGTTGCACCGGCCAGGGCCAGCGCAGGTGCAGCCCGGGTTCGCGCGGGCCGCCCGTGATCCGGCCGAACGTCGTAACCACGGCCACTTCGGACTGGCGGACTTGAAAGGTGAACAACAGCAGTGCGAAAATGACAATCAGCACCGCGCCGGTAATGAGAGTGATGAGGTTCCGTTTCATGGCGAGTTGGTGGGTACGTTCAGGTTCAAAAGGTCTTCGCGGATCTTGTCCTCTAAATCGAAGATGATCACGTCGTGGGTGTTCGTCACCAGCAGCAGGTATTTGCGCGCGCTGGCCGTGGCGTCGGGGAACATTTGAAAGTACGCGCGTTGGCGGAATACCGACGGGGCGGCGGCATAGGCGGTTATCTGGTTGGTGAACAGGTCCGCGCGCGCGAAGGCCGCCAGTTCAGTCTCCTGCCGCACCGCCTGCGCCTGGTTAACATCGGCAAATGACCGGGCGCCGGCCAGGGCATTGGTGCGGATGGCGTCCGCCTGCGCAAAATTGTTGGTCGCGATGCGGTCCTGCTGCGCACTGACAACTTTTTCGTAGTCGCCCGCCACCTTCACCGGCGGGTGCAGGTCCTGCACGCCGGTAAAAAGGATTTTTACGCCAAGGCGGTGCTGGTCCGCATCATTTTGGATTTGTTCACGCAACTGGCGGGCGGCATTCAGCCGGGATTCAGACAAAACCGCGTTCAAATCCGCGCCCGCGAGATAACGTACCACCGCCCGCGTGGCCAGGTCCTGGAGCAAATTCGCCGGGCCGGCATTGGTGTAGGCCCACTCCAGCACGTTGGTGATCTGGAACTGCACCGGGATGCTGATGTCAATCAGACCCACCGGCGCCACTTTCAACCGGTCGCTGCCGGCGGCGGTTTGGTTCGTGATCGTGGCGGGTTCGCGGTTGCCGACGAGGAAATTGACCTCTTTGGTGTGGACCACGCTCCACAAAATCGTCCGGTCCGCCTCGCTTTGTGCATTGGGTGTAAAACCGACATTGAATGTCTGGACCTGGCCGGTGCGATAGCGATGGACGCTGTCCACCGGCCACGGCCACAGCCAATGGGCGCCCGGGTTCAGCACCGGGCGCGCGGCGTCCAGCCGGCCAAAGTGTTCCAAAACTCCCTGCTCGCCGGGTTCGATGAACACGATGCCCGTGGACAGCAACAATGCCGCCAGTTGCGCCAGAAACAGCACGGGCAGGCTCTGCCGCAACATTTGAAAAACCCACGTCTCGGAAACCTTGAAACCGAATTGATAATCCAGCGCCTGCGCCGCGGTCGTGAACAGGCTTTCGGGCTGCGCGAGCAGGCCCACCAGCCGGCTGTCATAAATCGGTCGGGCGATTTTGCCCTTCACGCGCGGCCGGTAGATTTCCAGCAACAGCGTGACGAGCACTTCCGCCGCCATCAAACCAAGCAACGCGCCCATGGCGCACGCGAGCCAGAAATCAACCCGGGGAAATCCCGCCCTGACTCCGGCAATACCGAGCGCGGTAAAAAAACAGATATAGGCGCCCGCCAGCAGGAAACTCGCACTCGGCCGTAACAGCCGGTAATTTTCCAGCCGCGCGATGGTCACGGAAAACCTTCCCAGCAAAAACAACAACAACGCGAAAATCCCGAACAACGACAACGAGGCCATTGCCCGGTCGGTTGCTATGCCGCTGGTGTTTTTGACGGTCCAACGCCAAAGCAGCCACGCCCCGCCCGCTTCGAGCACAAACAACAACACGCTGAAGGCCGGAACCAGAAATTTCTCGAACTGTTCGCGCGACCGCGCCGCGGGAAACACCTCCGCCGATTTCGTGTCAAACAGGGCGGTTTCGCCCCGGGTGCGGGCCAATTCCTCGACCTCCAGTTTCTCCAGCCGCTCGTTCTCTTCGAGCCGCATCTGGAACCAGCCGGCGAACGCCACCAGCACGCCGAGACCGAGGAAAATCGTGCAACCCTGCCCGGCCAGCGAATTCACATAGCTCGTCAGCGCAAAAACGGCGATGAAAATCACCGCCGCCGCGACCAGGTTCACCAGACCATTTTTTTGAATGTTACGTTCCATGCTCAACTCAATTCCCGATCCTCAAACAGCGCCGTGCCCACGGCCAGCGCCGCACCCGCGTAAGCGACCACATAGGCAAATGCCTTGCCGACATAACCCCATTGGAATGTGTCTTTGCCCATGTTCAAGGCGTCTGCAAACCAGAAAAGCTGCCAGTTTGGAATGACGGTGTAAAGCGTCGAAGCCCACCATTTGCCCGCTTCGGCGCGCGTGCCGAAGAAATAATCCGACACCAACCCGATTAAAAAGGCCGCCGAACAAATCGCCAGCGTGGGAATCGTGTCCAGGCGCGTTGAACACGCCAGCGCCAGCGCCGCCAGAATCCATAACGCGAATAAAACCAGAATTCCGGCCGGCACCAGCCGCCAGTCCACCTGCCCCAGGGCGTCTACGCTCTCCATCTGGGTGGTGAACCGGAAGACGACAAACGCCGCGAGCGTTGCGAAAACCACCAGCGCCAGCACCGCATCGCTCACAAACGGGCGCCGCAAGAAAAAATTGCTGAAGCCTCCAAGCGTGTAAGCCAGGACGATCCCGCCCGCAAAAATGCCAATGGCCGCCACATCCGTCTGCCCATAGGCGTCGAACGCCATGCGGCTGGCCACCAGCACGCCGATGAGGTTGACGTACGACAACACCGCCAGCGCCGCGGCCAGACCGGTGTATTTGGCCAGAAAAAATTGGGCGCGCCCGACCGGCTTGGACAGCACCGCCAGCGCCGTGCCTGACCGGATTTCCCGCGCCAGCGACGCCGACGCACTCAACACCGCGCCGAGTAATCCCGACAAGAGCATCACTGCGAGCGTGCTGTTCTTAACCAGTTTGGGCTCGTCGCCAAATGCAAAATAATACGGCACGGCCAGAAAAATCTCGAACAGCACCGACGCCGTCATCAGCAGCAGGAAAACCGGCTGTCGAATCAACTCCATGAAAGCATTAGTGGCAATGGTGACAAATTGTCGCATGATTTTACCGTCGAATAGTTTAAGTTTTCAGTGCCCGATTGCAAACGGTTATTCCCGCCGACGGCCGGCCGAATGACATTTAACCCAAAACGATAAGGGAAGGAAGTGTGCGTTTGAATGCACACCCCGCCTTTAGAACGTAAACAACCGCGTAGCCCGGCTGGAGATTATGCCATCGCCCGGGCAATGCTGTTCCACCACGCGTCGTGCAGTTCGGCCACCGGCACGCTGAATTCGCCGGCAGTGGTTTTCACCGACAATTTGTCGCCGCCAACCTTGCCAATCTGCGCTGCCGGAACATCCATCAATTGCGCACGTTCAATCACCTTCACTGCATCAAGCGGCGCGCAAGTGATAACCACCCGGCTTTGCGTTTCGCCAAAAAGCAGGGCATCGAGGCGTGATGTAGGACAGGCATCTTGCCTGTCTCTGACTTCCTTCTCCGGTTGGCCTGCTGCCGGCAAAGATGGAGACGGGCTGGAAACCTGTCCTACGCCGGACACATCCACCGTCGCCCCAATCAATCGCGGCGTTTCGCGCGCCACCAGTTGGCTGATGCAACTTTCGGCGAGGCATACTGCCAGGCCACCCTCGCTGCAATCGTGCGCGCTCTTTACCAAGCTGCTTTGA
The DNA here is from genome assembly GCA_963789055.1 of uncultured Verrucomicrobiae bacterium. GTDB lineage: Bacteria > Verrucomicrobiota > Verrucomicrobiia > Limisphaerales > UBA11358 > UBA11358. The sequence continues at coordinate 173,840 of CAWBJE010000002.1, forward strand.
ATCAATCCGAGCAGCGTCATGTGCAAAGTTTTCGCCGTTTCCAAATCACAGCGCGGCGGCGAGCCGTTCTTTTGACCGTGGACCACCTGCAAATACGCGCTGCCGCCGAGGCCTTGCAGCGGGTCCGCCATGTCCACCGGCTCACCCAACAGAACAATTGCGTCGCCTTCATCCTTGAACCATTGCGTGGTGACGTGTTCCGGCTTTTCAACCAACCCGACCACCACCACGGTGGGTGTCGGGTCAATCGGCCCATTCGGGCTTTGGTTGTAGAGCGAACAATTGCCGCCCGTCACGGGTGCGTTGAACACTTTACAAGCGTCGGCCAGGCCGCGCACGGATTCCTTGATCTGCCAAAACAACTCCGGCTTCATCGGGCTGGGCATGTTCAGATTGTCCGTGGTACCCAACGGCACAGCCCCGGAACAGGCCAGATTGCGGCACGCCTCGGCCATCACAATTTTCGCGCCTTCGTAGGGGTCGAGATAAACGTAAGCGCCGTTGCCATCCGAAGTGAGAGCAATGAGCTTTGTAGGACAGGCATCTTGCCTGTCTCCATTTTTGTTTGAAGTTTGAGACAGGCTGGAAGCCTGTCCTACCTCAGGCAACGAATCAGCCTTGATCCGCAGCACTGCCGCATCGCTGCCCGGACAAACTACCGAGCCGTCGCGCACCATGTGGTCGTATTGCCGATAAACCCAGTTCTTCGAAGCAATAGTCGGCCACGCCAGAAGCTGTTTCAAATTGGCAATTGGCGATTGGCAATCGGCAATTCCGTCCAGACGGAATGCGCGGACGGTTTTCAAATATTCCGGTTCTTTCGCCTCGCGCTGATAAATCGGCGATTCGTCGGCAATCTTTTTCGCCGGGATGTCCGCCACCACTTTGCCGTGCTGTTTCACCACCATCCGGCCGGTGTCGGTGACGTGGCCGATTTCTGACCACGGCAGGTCCCATTTGTCGAAAATCCGTTTCACCTCCTCTTCGCGGCCTTTGTGGACGATGATGAGCATGCGCTCCTGCGATTCCGAAAGCATGAGATCGTAGCTGGTCATGTTCGGCGCGCGCTGCGGGACCTTGTCGAGTTCGATCTCGATGCCCGTGCCCGCGCGGGCCGCGGTCTCGCAAGTCGAGCAGGTCAGGCCGGCGGCGCCCATGTCCTGGATGCCGGCAACGGCGCCGGTGGCGAGCAATTCAAGGCACGCTTCGCAAACGAGCTTTTCCATGAACGGATCGCCCACCTGCACCGCGCCGCGCTGTTGTTCGGCGGATTCCTCGGTCAAATCCTGCGACGCAAACGCCGCGCCCGCCAAACCGTCGCGACCGGTGGCCGGGCCGACGTAGAAAACGGGATTGCCGATGCCTTTGGCCGCGCCGCGCGCAATCTGGTCATGGCGCAACACGCCGAGGCAAAACGCGTTCACGAGCGGATTGCCTTCGTAACATTTGTCGAAATACACCTCGCCCGCGATGGTCGGGATGCCGAAACAATTTCCGTAATGCGCAATGCCAGCCACCACGCCGGAGAAGAGGCGTTTGTTGTTGGCGATTTGTTGCGCTGCAGATTCCTGGTAGGGCGCGGTGTCCCCACCGCGCCGCTCGGCGGGCTGGGGACAGCCCGCCCTACCTTCTCCGTTTGTAATTGGCCCGAACCGGAGCGAGTTGACCGAGCAAATCGGCCGCGCGCCCATCGTAAAAATGTCGCGCACAATGCCGCCCACGCCCGTCGCCGCACCCTGAAACGGTTCGACGGCGCTTGGATGGTTGTGCGATTCCACTTTGAACGCGATGGCCAGGCCGTCGCCGATATCAATGATGCCGGCGTTTTCCTCGCCGGCGCCGACGAGGATTTTTTTTGACTTGGTCGGAAAGGTTTTCAGCAGCGGGCGGGTGTTTTTGTAGCTGCAATGCTCGCTCCACATCACCGAGAAAATGCCCAGCTCGGTGTAGCTCGGTTCGCGTCCGAGGATTTGTTTCATGTGGGCGTATTCGTCCGGTGTCAGGTTGTGTTTGGCAACCAGTTCAGGCGTGATGGCAGGTTCGGTCATTGGGAAATCATGCTGCAATTGCCGCGGTTTTATTCCCCAGCGCAGCAATGATGCTTTCAAAAATCCATTTGCCGTCGTCGCTGGCCAGCAACGGTTCGCAGGCGCGTTCGGGATGCGGCATCAGGCCGGCCACGTTGCGCTTTTCGTTGCATACACCGGCAATGTTCTGGAGCGAGCCGTTCGGATTCGCCGTGTCGGTCAGGTTGCCGTCGGCGTCGCAGTATTGCCAGAGAATCTGGTTGTTGGCCTTGAGCTTCGCCAGCGTTTCCCCGTCGGCAAAATAGCAGCCTTCACCGTGGGCGATGGGGATGCGGAGAATTTTGTCCGCCGGAATTTTGTTGGTGAACGGCGAATCGGCCGTGGCGGCTTTCAAAAAAATATGTTCGCAGTGGAATTGCAGGTCGCGGTTGCGGACGAGTGCGCCGGGCAGCAGGCCGGCCTCGGTCAGCACCTGGAATCCGTTGCACACGCCCAGCACCAGCCCGCCATTGTCGGCGAATTGTTTCACCGCCTGCATCACGGGGCTGAACCGCGCGATGGCGCCGCACCGGAGATAATCGCCGTAGCTGAACCCGCCCGGCACGATGACGCAATCGGCGTCGCCGAGGGAATGTTCCTTGTGCCAGACGTAGCGGGCGGAGTGGCCGAGCAGGCGCGCGGCGTGGATGGCGTCCTGGTCGCAATTACTGGCGGGAAACTGGAGAACAGCGAAGTTCATGGGTTGAGTCAAATAGGTGATTGGTTAAATGAGTTAAATCGCCGGTGAAACGTGCGTCCGTTTAATCTGTTTAACCAGGCACTCATTTAACCAATTACTCAATTTCCAATTTATAGTCCTCGATGATGGGGTTGCTCAAAAATTTATGCGCGGCGTCGTTAAGGGCACGCTGGGCGGCGGCTTTGTCGGCGTCCGGCGCCAGGTCAATCTCAATGTATTTGCCGACGTGGACGCCGGTGATGCCTTTGTAGCCCATTTGTTCAAGGGCGCCCTGGACGGTTTTGCCCTGCGGGTCCACGACTGCCTTTTTCGGAGTAACGATAATTTTCGCTTTCATTCTCGCAAACAGGAAGTTTGCGAAAAATCGGCGCGCCGGGCGAGGAATTTCTGACGCCGGATCATTTTCACAATTGCGTTTGAAAACATCGGTGGGGTAGTCTTCTTTCCCCATGCGATTGGCAATAATCAAACCTGCTGTAATCGTCTCGGCGGCAGTTTTCCTCTTTGGTTTGGCGTTTGCCATTTACACCCAACATGCGTGGGAGGACTATTGGATCACCTTCCGTTGCAGTCGGAATCTGGCCACCGGCCACGGTCTCGTTTATACTCCCGGCGAACGGCTGCATTCGTTCACCTCGCCGCTAGGCGTCCTCATCCCCGCGGCGTTTTCCTGGCTGACGGGCAATCAATCGGACAATTTGGTTCTATGGCTGTTTCGGTTGGTGAGCCTCGGGGCGCTGGCCGCCGGCATGGTTCTGCTTTTTCAAGTACTGCAACGATTGCTACAACAGCGCCTCGCCCTCTGGCTGACACTGGCGCTCGTGGGTCTGGATGCCAAGCTGGTGGACTTCAGCATCAATGGCATGGAAACCGGGTTGTTGTTTTTCTTTTTGGCCCTGGCAATTCACGGTCTGATGGTTCCCGGCCCGCGTCAGATATGGCGCATGGGCGCCGCCTGGGCAGGCTTGATGTGGACGCGTCCGGACAGTTGCGTGTATATCGCTGCGATGGGAATCGGCGTCCTGCTGTTTCCCCCCAACCAGACACCTGGCCCATCACGAAAGGAATTGTTGAAAACGCTTTTGTCGGCCTGTTTGGTTTGTACCGTACTTTATCTGCCCTGGTTCGTCTCGGCGTGGCTTTACTACGGATCGCCAGTACCACACACAATTGTGGCCAAGGCGGCGTCCCAGCCTCCGTTCACTATTGGCGGGCAATTGCTTAACCTGCTTATATTTCCGTGGCTTTTGCTGACCCGCATGACGAGCATACATTCTGTATTTGCCCCGGCTGACGCCTTTATTGGCGGATGGCCGGAATTCATTTTACAGCCCGGGATATTCCTGGGAGTGGTGGCTGCTCTTGCCTGGTTGTTCCCGTGGGTACGTTCCCCATTGCGTCTATTCTCGCTGATCTTTTTTCTGGGGAACTTTTATTTGACTTCCGTAATCGAATCACCCCAATACGCATGGTATCTTCCAACCGTTGCGGTGTTCGGTTATCTGACCATTGGCTTGATGTTTGACCAGATAGTTTGCTGGACTGGCCGACGGGCGGAAACCCCGCATGCGTACCAATGGCCCGGTCTTTCGCCCGGCTCGTTGAGAGCATTGGCCTATTTGCTGATGGCGAGCCAGTTATTCATCACGTTGGGCGCGGCGCGTCAAATGCGGCTGCAACAGGAAATCATTGAGAATGGTCTGCGACGCGAGATCGGTCTTTGGTTGCGCCACCATGCACGCACACCGCACGACACCGTGATGCTCGAGCCGCTGGGCTACATAGGCTACTATTCCGGATTGGACATGCTTGATTTTCCCGGTTTGGGCTCAAAAAAAATGGTCGAGACCCTCAAACGGTTGGGCCCTTCCCGGAAAAACGAGGCATTCCTCGAACTCAAACCCGATTGGCTCGTGTTGCGCCCACATGAAATTGCATTCCAAATATTCGTTCAGCAGGGCCCTTTGCTGGAAAACTACGACCAAGTCCAGATATTTGATACCTCGGCTAAAATCCGCGACCTCGAATGGCTGCCCGGAAAACCCTATCTTCAGTTCGACCAGACTTTCCTGATTTTCCATCGCAAACCAGATGCGAAGTTTAAATCTTCCGGATGAAAATGACACCTTCCCGCCGTGCGGGCGACTAATAGCGTCCAAACCCGTCATCCGCCATTTTGCCAAGTGAATTGAAAATTGAATTTGGCTGCCGTTTGGGTCATGGTGTGACCGTGAATAATTCGATTGCATTGGAGGATGCACCGGCCACCCACATGGGCGCCGAACGCAAGGCGCCGAGCCCCTGCTCCATCATCATCTTTGGCGCCAGCGGCGATTTGACGGCGCGCAAGCTCATCCCGGCATTTTACCATCTCGCCAAGGAAAAACAGATGCCATCCGCGTTCCGCATCATCGGGTTCGCGCGCCGGGAAAAGACAGATGACTCGTGGCGGGCGGAATTGCGGGCGGCGCTCGACCAGTTTTCGCGCACCAAGCCGGTGGATGAGAAGGTTTGGAAACAATTTTCGGCGAACCTGTTTTATTGCCAGGGCGATCTGACCGATGCGGCAGCCTATCAAAAGCTGGAGGAGCGGTTGACGTCATTCGGCAGCGGCCCGTTGCGGGAAAATCTGCTGTTTTACCTGGCGATATCGCCGAGCCAGTTCGGCGAAGTGGTCGAGCAAATCCACCGCGCCGGATTGTTGAACAAGGAAGGTTCCGCCTGGCAACGCATCGTAGTGGAGAAACCGTTCGGGCACGACCTGGCCTCGGCCCACGCGCTGAACCGGGAATTGACCCGGTTCGCGCACGAGCAGCAGGTCTGCCGCATTGACCATTATCTCGGCAAGGAAACGGTGCAGAACATTTTGATGTTCCGCTTTTCCAACTCGATTTTCGAGCGGCTGTGGAACCGCGACCTGATTGACCACGTGCAAATCACCGTCAGCGAAAAACTCGGTGTGGGACAGCGCGGCGGTTATTACGAGGAAGCCGGCGCGTTGCGCGACATGGTGCAGAACCACATGCTCCAGGTGCTGTCACTCATGGCGATGGAACCGCCCGTGTCGCTGGAAGCCGAGGCCATCCGCGACGAAAAAGTGAAGCTGCTCAAATCCATCCGTGTGTTGCGGCCCGAGGACGTGGCCAGCCAGGTCGTGCGCGGCCAATATTTTGCCGGAGCGGTGGACGGCCAGCCGGTGCCGGGTTACCGGCAGGAGCCGAAAGTAAACCCAAATTCCAACGTGGAAACCTACGTGGCGTTGAAGCTGTTCATTGACAACTGGCGCTGGAGCGGCGTGCCGTTTTATTTGCGCACCGGCAAATATCTGCCGTTAAGCCTGAGTGAAGTGCGGGTGCAATTCCGCCCCACGCCGCACGTGCTGTTCGCCGCCCAATGCGGCAACAAATCTCGATCCCAACGCCATCACGCTGCGCTTGCAACCGAAAGAAGGCATTTACCTCCGCTTCAACGGCAAGGTGCCCGGCATGAGCCTCGGCGTGCGCCCGGTGCGAATGAATTTCAGCTACGATGCCGAGTTCGGCGCTTACACGCCCGAAGCGTACGAACGGCTGCTGCTGGAAGCCATCGCCGGCGACGCCACGTTGTTCATCCGGCACGATGAAGTGGAGACGGCATGGAGGATCGTGGATTCGATCCGTGCCGGTTGGGATGGCAAGCCGCTGACGAACCGGGAATTTTACGCCGCCGGAACTTGGGGCCCGGTCGCCGCCGAGGATTTGCTCGCCCAGGACGGTCGCGCCTGGCATGAGCCGCAGATGATAAAGTGAAAAATGTTGAACTGATTTCCTTCGCCAACGCCGACGAACTGGCGCGAGCCGTCGCGAGCGCGTGGCTGGACGAAATCGCCGCCGCGAATCGCATGGGCAAAAAACATTGCGTAGCGTTGTCTGGCGGACGCATTGCGCAGAAATTTTTCGTTGCGGTGGTGGCAGAAGCCAGGAAACGAAGAATTGGGGACGGCGACACGCCATCCCTCCCAAGCAACGTTCATTTTTTCTGGGCGGACGAGCGATGCGTGCCTCCGACCGATCCGGAAAGCAATTTTGTCATCGCCAAAAAAATTCCTTTTTGCGCCGCTGAAAATTGCCGACGCCCAAATTCACCGGGTTCGCGGTGAAGATTCACCGGAAGCCGCAACGGAAGCGGAAATTCCAAGGAAATCAAACCGCCAAATCTGTCCCGTTGGATGGAGCCGGTCAGCCGGTTTTGGATATAATTTTTTTGGGTATGGGAGAGGATGGTCATGTGGCTTCACTTTTTCCCGGTGAATCACATGTCTTAATTTCAGACAGGGTTTCAGACAGGGCGATTTTTCATGCGGTGAAAAATTCCCCCAAACCGCCGCCGAATCGCGTCACGTTCAGTTATGCAGCAATTGCCGCGGCAAAACAGGTTTGGGTGATGATATCGGGCGCTGGCAAGGAAGCAGCATTGCGCGAGTCCCTCTCCGCTGAAGGCCGCACGCCATTGGCGCAAGTGACTCAAATTAGGACACATACAAAGATTTTCAGTGACGTTTTTTTGCAGATTTAACGCGGCAAAATAAATTGACAAATTTTTGAACTGTTTGCATCCTTATTACGTCTATACGATGTAGCGTTTGAAGGATTTCGCTGTTCGTTTAGGGTTGGCATAGAGGTTTTGCTCGTGGCGCGGCTCGAACAGCGACCCCAAGTTGGTCGCGCCACCCTTCTGAGCGCCTCGGTGAAGGCGTCTAAACCTCGTCACCGCGGGGGCCGGACGAAAGTCCGGCCTTTTTTTTCACTTTTTTCCAGTTGTGGAATTCGCATTGATTGCCGGTCGAAAAACAGATAAATTCCCCGACGCATGAAACACCAGCTCGATTTCGAGAAGCCCATTATCGAACTGCAGGAAAAGCTGGACGAGCTTCGCAAACATCCGGAAACCCATTCGCTGGATATCAGCTTTGAAGAGGAAATCCAGCTTATGGAAAAAAAACTGGATGAAACCACGCGACAGATTTATTCCAACCTGAACGCCTGGCAACGCGTCCAACTGGCCCGGCACCCGAAACGACCCTATACCCTGAATTACCTGGGAACGACGTTCACCGGCTTTCATGAACTGCACGGAGACCGGCTGTTTGCCGAAGACCGCGCCATGGTGGGCGGTTTTGCAAAATTGGGCGACCACCGCGTCATGGTCATCGGCACACAAAAGGGCCGGGACACGAAGGAAAACATTTTGCGCAATTTCGGATGCGCCCATCCGGAAGGTTACCGCAAGGCGCTGCGACTGATGCAGCTCGCCAACAAATTCGGCCTGCCCATCATCACGCTCATCGACACCGCCGGCGCGTACCCTGGCGTCGGCGCCGAAGAACGCCACATCGCCGAGGCCATCGCCGTCAATCTCCGCGAAATGACGCTGTTTGAAGTGCCCATCATCGCCACGGTTATTGGCGAAGGCGGTTCGGGCGGCGCGCTGGGCATCGGCGTGGCCGACCGCGTGTTAATCCTGGAAAATGCCTATTACTCGGTCATCAGTCCGGAAGGTTGCGCGGCCATTTTGTGGGAAGATCGGTCCGCCGCGCCGAAAGCGGCCGAGGCCCTCAAAATCACCGCCAAAGACCTGCTTGAACTCAACCTCGTGGACGAAATCATCCCCGAACCGCTGGGCGGCGCGCACAACGACATACCGGCAACCGCCGCCAGTTTAAAGACCCATCTGCTCAAACACCTCGGCGAACTTGTGGCCATGCCGGTCGCCGAACGGATGAAAAAACGCTACGAGAAATTCCGCGCGCACGGGCATTTCGTTGAAAAGACTGAACCCGCCGTAAACGGAGTGGTGCCGGTGGCCGCGCCCGCATAATTCCCAGTGCTCTATCCGCTCACCTTTCATCCGATTTTCAAAGACCGCGTTTGGGGCGGACGCGAACTCGAACGGCTCTATCAAAAACAACTGCCGGCGGGCCGGCCAATCGGGGAATCGTGGGAAATCAGCGACCGGCCCGGCGACATCAGCGTCATCGCCAACGGTCCGTTGGCCGGGAAAAATTTACGCTGGTTGATGGAGAATCATCGGATCGAACTGCTGGGTGATGTAACGCCGGCCACCGGCGACCATTTTCCCTGGCTCTGCAAAATTCTGGATGCGCGCGAAAAATTGTCCCTGCAGGTTCATCCGCCCGCCAACAAGGCAGCCAAACTCGGGGGCGAACCGAAAACCGAGTTGTGGGTCATCGCCGACGCCGCCCCCGACGCGGAATTGTTTGTGGGGCTGAAACGAGGAGTCACTCGCCCGGAATTTGAGAAAACCATTCAGAGTGGTGAAGTGGCGAAATGTTTCCATCGGATACCGGTGCGAGCGGGCGACGCGATGTTTCTGCCGAGCGGCCGGGTCCATGCTATCGGCGCGGGCATTGTCATCTTTGAAATTCAGCAGAATTCGGACACTACCTACCGCGTTTTCGACTGGAACCGGATGGGGCTGGACGGCAAGCCGCGCGAGCTGCACATCGCGCAATCGCTGGCCAGCATTGATTTTCACGATTTCGAGCCGGCGCTCGTGCACGGCAAATTCAGCGGTGAAGGGCCGGTTCAAAAACGCAAACTGGTGCGCGAACCGTTGTTCAAGATTGAGGCCTGGCAGATGAAGGCCGGCGGAGACGTTTCATTAAAACCGCGCACTTTGCAGGTCGTTGCGGGGTTAAGTGGCGGGGTTGAAATTCAAAGCGGTTCCGTTTCCGTGAATTTATCCGCCGGCCAATTTTGCCTGATTCCAGCGTGTTTGGATGCAACCCAAGTGCGGGCGAAGTCGGTTGCGGCTTTGTTGCACGTCCAGGCAAATTAAAGTCGGGGGAAGCAAAGCCTTCAAATTTCTAAATTGGGGCTCGTGGAACTCGCCCCTCCGAAATCTCAATTTTGCGACAGGTCGTCGGGCGTCTGGGAAAGCAGCTTGTTCCGCCAGCCGCCCTTGCTTTTCAAAATTCTTTGCCAGAGTTCGTCGGGAGGAACGTCGAAGACGAGTTCGAGCGTCGCCGGATACGTGAGCCACGCCTTGCGTTTCATTTCCATTTCCAGCTGGCCGGGCGACCAGCCGGCGTAGCCGGCGAACATCTTGATTTTTTTCGCCGACGAAAACGATTCGCCGATTTCCAACAAGTCGTCCAGTGAATGGCCGAGACTCAAATTCGGAAAAACATTTGCGTCGGGGATGAAATCGTCCGCGTGCAAATAGCTCAATGCCGTCGGTTGGACCGGGCCGCCAAGGAAAAGCGGCGATTCCCGCAGGCGTTCGGGCAGGTTGGCCACCAGCACCTCTCCCACCTTGCTGCCGGCGGCGCGGTTGAGCACCAGGCCAAAGGCGCCCTCGGCGTTGTGCTCGCAAATCAGCACCACCGTATGGTGGAAAAAGGAACCGGTCAAAACACCGCCGTCCAGCAGCAATTTGCCTTTGAAGTATTTTCCGGTTTCGGCCATAACCAATTACCACCGCCAATGTGCCCCACAAACTGGCATCTGGCAATGGACGGAAATCCCGGGCGCGGCGGGCACAAAATCTTTACGTCAGCAGGGAAAAGTCATTTGACCGGCAAACGAAGTTCCTGTTCCTTCCCGGAATCAATATTCCGGATGCGAACGGATGTCTGCTGGATTTCCAGACAACGGAGGTTCACGTTGGTGCCCCCGATTTTCACCGGGTTCTGGTCATTGGCCCGAAAAGAGCAGCCGTTGATGATAGCCACAGGCCGGGTTCCCCAAAAAATTCCGTCAAGTTTGACGACCGTCGGAGGCGGCTTGTTGGTGCGGCCGTAAATGGCCGAGAAAGCGGCAGGACTGCTGGACACGGATTTCGTTGAAGGCATTTTGACGTCCCTGAGTTGATCCACGTGTCCGGCTTCCAATTGTCTGGCTACGCCGTATTTCATCCAATCCATGACCTGGTCGAAGCCATAACGTTTTTCCGCCTCGATGAACAAATCAATCTGACCGCGGGTATAGTGATTTTGCAGGATAAATTTTTTCTGCGCTTCTTCCCCTTGCGAATCCATTAACAAATAAGCGACCAATTCGCAAAAGCCTTCTTCGGCGTCACGCCCCAGGGTGGCTTTTCGTTCTTTGGGCACGTTCACACCCACCCAGGTGTGCGTGTATTCGTGAGCGCACGTCGCCTTCAGTTCGGCCAGGGGCAATCCGGTCATCAGGCGCATTTTATACCGGGTTTCGCCGTTGACGGTTTCGGGACGAACGCAGCCCAACAGATTGGGACTCTCAAAATCGTTGCCCGCCGGGCTGTACATGGCGTCCACATCGATGCGATCGATGACGGTCACATCCACATTTGCGGGAAAAGACGTGAACCGCGAAAACAGCCGGTCGAGGTCGTCCCTGACCTGGGCGCAAACCTGGCGGGCGTCATCCGCCTTCACCACCGCCGTCCGCCCATCGCGGGCGCAGAGATATCTCCCGTCCGGCAATTGGATGCCATCCTTCACTGGGAGGCCGCAGACGGCACACTTCGGCAACCGGACGCAATCAGAGCAGATGAGTTTCTGTTCGCCGGTGACCTTGTCCGTGGCGATGTAAACCGTGCCCTGGATTGGCTGGCCGCAAATGGCACAGATTTCCCCGCTTGCCGCCATTGGTCGGACGAGACCAAAAACGGCCAGCAGGAAAACCATCAGGAAATATTTTCCCCGGTGTTGCATGGTTTGGTTTTTGCCAAAAAAAATGCCGTGCGGCAAACAAAGCACCCGCTTTGTTGCCCACGGCAACCATAACCAGCACCTTTTAAGCCAAAAATCAGCTCAGGGACTTGACCTTTTGGGCAATGGCGGCGGCGTCAATTCCGAAGTGCGCCAGCAATTGGCTCGCCTTGCCCGAACGCGGCAGCGCGTTCACCGCCAGCTTGTGGACTTTGATGCCATCCATGCTGAGTTCGCCGGCGACCGTATCGCCCAAACCGCCTTCGAGGTAATGGTCCTCCACCGTAATGACGGTGTTGGCCGTTTTCTTCGCGGCAGCGAGAATGACATCCTTGCCCAGCGGCTTGATGCTGTAGGCGTCAATGACCGTGATGCCGATGCCCTCGGCCTTCAGTGCGTCAGCCGCCTTGAGCGCTTCGTGCAAGGTCACACCCGCGGCGACAACAGTAGCCTTGTCGCCGGCGCTCTGGCGGACGATCTTGGCGCCGCCGATGGGGAATTGTTCGTCGTTGTTGTAAATGACAGGCGTCTTGGGACGCGACGTGCGCAGGAAACAAATGCCTTTGGTCTGCGCCATTTGTTCGAGCAACTTTTCCGTGCTCACGGCATCGCACGGGTACAGCACCATGCTGCCTGCAATCGCGCGCATCATGGCGATGTCTTCCAATGCCATCTGCGACGGGCCGTCTTCGCCGATGCTCACCCCGACGTGCGAACCGACAAGTTTGAGGTTTGCCTGCGAAATGCCCGCAACCCGAATCTGGTCGAAGGTGCGGGTGAAAAACGTGGCGAACGTGGAAGCAAACGGCACCTTGCCGCGCGCACCGAAACCGGTGGCCACGCCGACCATGTTCTGCTCGGCGATGTAACATTCCGTGAACCGGTTCGGGAATTTCTTGAAAAACTTTTCCGCAAATGTGGAATTCTTCGTGTCGCCGTCCATCGCCACGATGCGCGGGTCCACTTCGCCGATACGCGTGAGCGCGGCGCCGTACGCTTCGCGGGTCGCAACCTGGTCGCCCGGTTTGTAATTGATGGGCGGATAACTGGCGGGCGCGGTGTTGTTCGGCGCGGGCAATTGGGCCGGGGCGGGAATCGGACAACCGACGCCGGTTTTAGCGGTGGGCTGAAGCTCGGCGATGGCTTTGGCGGCTTCCTCCTTGTTGAGCGGTTTGCCGTGCCAGCCGTCCTTGTCCTGCAAAAATGAAACACCCGCGCCTTTGTAGGTTTTGGCGATAATACAGAGTGGCTGATCGTTCAGGCCGACACCGCTGAGCACTTCCAGGATTTCTTCGATGTCGTGCCCGTCAATATCCTCGACGCGCCAGCCGAACGCTTCAAAACGTTTGCGATAGACGCCAACGTCATGGCCAAACGCCGTCGCCTGGCTTTGGCCGAGGCGGTTGTCGTCCACGATGGCAATCAGGTTGTTGAGTTTGTAAACGCCCGCGAGCGACGCGGCTTCCCAGACGGCGCCTTCGGCGATTTCGCCGTCGCCGAGCAGGACGTAAGTATTGTAGTCGAGCTTGTCGAGGCGCGCGGCCAGCGCCATGCCCACGCCAACACTCAAACCCTGGCCGAGCGAGCCGGTGGCCACGTCAACGAAAGGCAGCCGCGGCGTCGGATGACCTTCCAGATCGCAGCCAAATTGGCGGAGCTTCAATAAATCGCTTGCCGGGAACAGGCCGGTTTCCGCCCACGCGGCATATAGCAGTGGAGCGGCGTGGCCCTTGGAAAGAATGAAACGGTCGTTGTTGTGGTAGTGCGGGTTCTTCGGGTCGTAACGCATGTGGCCGAAGAACAGCGTGGCGGCCACGTCCGCCGCCGAGCAGCAGGAAGTGGGGTGTCCGCTGCCCGCCGCAGTTGTGGAGGCGATCGAGTGAATTCGCAACTGGTTTGCGATGCCTTTCAGTAATTCAATGTCCGTGTCAATCATGGAAAGGGAAGTCTAGGTGAACGACGGCAAAAGCCAAGAATGAAAATTGAAAAAAGACGGCTTACTGCGCCGGCAGGACATGACCGGGAACGGAGCACGTCGGCAAAACCCCGACCGCATTGATGGTATAGGTGCCGCCGGAAGGACAGACCGGGAAAGTCGCATTGTCAAAATACGGCAACAGATCCTGGACCGTAGGAACGGAATCGATCGTTGCGTTGCTTTCCAGCGCCCATTGCTGCTTGGCGGCGTCAATTTGCCGAAGGTTGTTGATGCAAGTGTTCTGTTGGGCGGCCGCCGACGATGATTGGTCCGTTGATGTGCCGGTCGCGGCGCCGGTCATCTGTTCGGCCTGTATTTGCTGTAATTGTTCCTGCTGCTGTTGCTCAGTATCGCGCGAAGTCTTTAATTCCTGCGACAGTTGCTGGTTCGCCCCGTGCAAGCGGTTGAATTCATTTTGCAACTGGGAATATTTCTGGGTTAAGCCCTGGTTTTCAGCGCGCAGTTTGGCGTTCTCCGCGCTCAAGGTGGCGACACTCGAATTTTTCAGCTTGTCCAGATCCGCCTGCGTCTGGGCGAGTTTCTGTTGTGACTCGTTCAGACGGACGAGCGCCGTGTCCTTTTGGTTCTTCGCCATAAAGAGAGAAACCTCGGAGGCCAGAAGGACCACCACGAACAGCCAGATGACCCAGATTTTAAGTTTCATGGACAGGCTTGTTTTCGCCCTTCTGCGAGCCGCCGTCAAACACGAAATCGAGCTGAAACCAGTTCCATCGTCCGGACAGGCTGCCCCGCCAACCGTAGCTCGCCGGCTACTTGTCAGCCATACGCCCGCCTTCGTTTCACTTCGGCGCGGCAGCCCCGAAAGCTTTCGGGGCTGGTACGCGAGGAGAGGGTCGAACTCTCAACCTTCGGCTCCGGAGGCCGACGCTCTATCCAATTGAGCTACTCGCGCAGCGCAAACACACCATACGCATCCGGGCGCCTATGCTCAATGCAAATTGCGCCATGCCACACCCTGTTATTATTCAACATTCCAGTTACCGGAAAAGTGTTGCAGCCAATTCCCCCGCATAAAACAAAAAGGGACGGCGCAAGGCCGTCCCGATGTGAACCAAGGTTCCCCACAAATTATTGTTTCGGTGACGCGGCGGGTGCGTTCGTGCTTCCCGCTTTTTCCTTGGCCGGAGGCGGTCCGCCGGGATGGAGCCGCCGCGGACCCATGGGTGATGTCTTTTCCCACGTATCAAATTGTTCCGGCGTAAGAACGGCTTTCATTTTCTGGGAAGTTTCTTCCACAACGGCCTTGCGTTTGGTTTGCCGGTCTTCCTGCGACAGGCTGGTGTCGTTGTGCAAAGCAACCATTTTCTGCCTTTCCGCGTCCAAGATGGTTTTCACTTTCACTTTCTGGTCGGCGGTCAGTTTGAGTTGCGCGGCCATGCGCTCAAAACCGGGGCTCGATGGCTGAGCGGCGGGCGGAGCGCCTGCCGGGGGAGTGGACGACGGCTTGTTGGTGTCAGCCGCAAGCAAGGCGGGACTCCATGCCAGCAAACTGCCCAAGGCCAATGCTGCGATTAACAATGTTTTATTCGCTTTCATAATTCTTTGTCGTGGTTTGGTTTTAGACAATTGCCGCGCTATGATTACACGGCTCACTATCTTTTAGACGCGCATGATAACAAGAGGTTACAGTCCGCGCAACACTTTTGCCGCAGCCTTAATCGTTTTGTCCACGTCGGCCGGACTGTGCGCCGCCGAAATAAAACCGGCTTCGAACTGCGAGGGAGCGAAATAAATTCCTTCGGCCAGCATCCCGTGAAAATATTTTTTAAACCGCTCGCGGTCACTTTTCAGGGCATCGGTCAGATTCCAAATCGGCCCGCCGGCAAAATAAGCGCAGAACATCGAGCCGCAGCGATTGAACGTCACCGGCATTTTCGCCGACTTCGCGGCATCCTTCATCCCCGCCTCAAGCTGTGCGCCCAGTTTTTCAAGCCGCGCGTACACGCCGGCGGATTGGTGGCCGTGGGCTGTGGACCGTGGACTGTTGACTTTGGACTTCGCGTTTAATTCCTCCAGCGCCGCAATACCCGCCGCCATCGCCAGCGGATTGCCGCTCAGTGTGCCCGCCTGATAAACCGGCCCCAATGGCGCGAGCAGATCCATGATGTCCGCCCGTCCGCCCAACGCGCCCACCGGCAGGCCGCCGCCGATGATCTTGCCGAGGGTGGTCAAATCCGGCTGTGATGCCGAACCGTTCTTGCGCGCCGCCGGGCGCGAGCCGGAAACCGGTCATCACCTCGTCAAAAATCAACAAAGCGCCATGCTCCCGCGTGATTGTCGCTTAAAAATTCCAGGTAACCCGGTCTCGGCAGATACAATCCGGCGTTGCCCGGCACCGGTTCGACGATGATGGCGGCAATTTCATTTTTATTCGCGGCGAATGCTGCCTTGACGGCGTCCGGGTCGTTGAACGGCAGGACAATGGTATGCTGGGTGAATGCCGCCGGAACCCCCGCGCTGTCGGGATGGCCGAACGTGAGCGCGCCTGAACCGGCCTTGACCAGCAGAGAATCCGCGTGGCCGTGATAACAGCCGTCGAACTTGATGATTTTGTCGCGCTTTGTGAACCCCCGCGCCAAGCGGATGGCCGACATGCACGCTTCCGTTCCAGAATTGCACATGCGCACCTTCTGCACGCTCGGCACCAGTGCGCAGATGAGTTTCGCCATCTTGACTTCAAATGGATTGGGAATACCGAAGCTCGTGCCGTGGTCGGCGGCGGCTTTGACCGCGGAAATGATTTTCGGGTGCGCATGGCCAAGAATTGCCGGCCCCCAGGTGCAGACATAGTCGATCAATTCATTTCCGTCCACGTCCCAAACATGTGCGCCTTTGGCCCGGTTTACGAAGAATGGCTGGCCGCCCACGGCGCGGAAGGCGCGCACGGGCGAGTTCACGCCTCCGGGAATGTATTTCAACGCTTCGGCGAACAGCTTTTCGGATTCAGCCCGCATAAAATTATTTCGGGAAGAAAGTCTCCGCCAACGACCCCTTTTCGGTGCGGATAAGGGTGCCGGGGTTGATGTTGTGCCGGGTGAACCAGCCGTCCTTGGTTTCCAAAACGTAGTTGATGTCGTCCCGTGCGGCAACGACCGAGTTGGTGTCGTTTTTTTCCAGATGATGAATTTCCTGAATCGTGCCGTCGGAAGTGATGTAGGCGGCGGAGAGGGATTCAGGACAATTTTTCATCCAGAATGACGCGCGTTGAGGGTAAGGCAAAACAAACAGCATGGTATCCGTCTCGGCGATATTTGTACGAAACATCATGCCGGTCATCTCCTGCTGCGGAGTCAACGCCAGTTCCGCATCCAGCATTTCCGCCCCGAGATAAATCTTCATCGTCGGCAGTTTTGGCTGCGCCTGTTTGGGCAGCAAATTGTCAACGGATGGTGCCGGTGCAACATCGGCGGACTTCTGGCAACCCGTCCAAAACGCCGCGGCCAGCAACAGGGCAATGAGTTTTCCCGGTTTCACGTCCTCAGCTTGCGGGAAGCCGCTGGCTTTTTCAACCAAACGTTGCCAACGGCAAACTCTGCACAACAACACTCTACCCCACACCTCGCGCAACTGGCGGCGCATATTTGCACACGATCCTAGCGGCCCGCCGGAGCGTCCTTGACGGCCAGGGCGTGAGCGAGATTGTTGCGAGCCTCGACGAAATCAGGCTTCAACCGGACGGCCTCCTGAAACTGGACGATCGCCTCGTCCGTTTGGCCTTTCCCCCCCAAGGCAGTGCCGAGGTTGTTGTGGGCCTCGGCAAAATCGGGTTTCAGGCGGATGGCTTCCTGAAATTGGCTGATGGCCCCGTCGATTTGGTTCCGCCTGAGCAAGGCAGTGCCGAGGTTGTAATGGGCCTCGGCAAAATCGGGTTTCAGGCGGATGGCCATTTGGAATTGGCCGATTGCTTCATCGAGCCGGCCTTTCCTGAGCAGGGCGGTGCCGAGGTTGTTATAAGCCTCGGCAAAATCGGGTTTCAAACGGATGGACTCCTGCAATTGGCTGATGGCTTCGTCAATCTGATTCTTTTTGAGCAGGGCGGCCCCGAGGTTATAGTGGGCTTTGGCATAATCGGGGTTTAGAGAAGATGACTTTCTGAAATTGGCCGATGGCTTCGTCAACTTGTCCTTCCTTATCGAGGGCGTTGCCAAGGTTGTAGTGCGCGAGGTAATTGTTCTCCGTAACTCGAGCTGCATGCCGGAAAAGGGTTTCATCATTCCGTCCAATACCCAAGCTGTTGCCGCGTCAGCCCAAGACACAGGATGATTGCCCCACACCCCGCCACCGACCATATCATCACCCGGTTCCGCCACCGCCGAGTCAATTCGTATGCACCCCAGATTACCAAAACCAACACCCCAATTGACGGTATATAGGTGTACCGATCCGCCATCGCCTGATCCCCCACCTGCACCAACCCAATCACCGGCACCAGTGTCCCCACAAACCACAACCAGCCCATCAGCATAAATGGATAGCGCCGCCGTACCACGATGCACAACACCGTTATGCTCAGGAGCATCACCCCCGCCAGCAACACTTCTCCCATCGGCCAATGCCTCGAATACGGATAAAATACCGCCAGGTCCACCGGCCAGAATAGCTTCCCCAAATAACGACAATACGACATCAACGCATTTCCGCCCCGCGCACTCAATGGCAGGCTTTCAACTGCTTGCATCGCACCGCTATGCTGCTGCACCGCGAACGTCACCACACTCATCACCGCCGCCAGGACAAAAAATGGCAGCTTTTCGAAAACCAAAGTTGAGAGTTGAGCCGTCTCCACTCCGCTCCGCCGCGCCAACGGATTGAGGGTTGAGGGTGATACCGTGCCGGAACTTGAAACTGAAAACTTGAAACTTGAAACTCTTTGCAACGGCCACCAGTCCAGCAGCAGCAGGACAAACGGCCATGTCACCAGCATCGCCTTGCTCATCAAGCCCAACGCAAACAATAACAGGGCTAAACCATACCAGACTTTGGACTTTGGACTTTGGACTTTGGACTTCTCCACATATCGCGCATAAGCAATCAGGGTTAGCAGGCCAAAACACGTGCTCAGCACATCCTTGCGCTCCGCCACCCACGCCACCGATTCCACATGCACCGGATGCCACCCGAACAACACCGCCACCATCACACTCCGCCAAAATGCTCCCCCCTGCCGGTCCGCAGCTCCGGCGCCTTTCTGGGCGAAGGCCTGTCAGTCGCAGCAGCAACAGAAACACCAGTACCGTGTTGACCGCATGCAGCAACACACTAGTCAAGTGATGGCCCCACGGATTTAATCCGAAGAGCTGGCAGTCCAACATGTGCGACAACACCGTCAACGGATGCCAATTCCCTGCCACCGGATTCAAAAATGCCCATTTCGCCCCCGCCCACGTCAAGCCACCCTGCACGTGGGAATTCTCCGTCACGTAGAAATTGTCATCGTAGTCAGCAAAACCATGGCTCGTCGCCGGCCAATAAAGAGCAACCGTCACCAGCGCCAGCAAGACCGCCGTCAGCCATGCCGGAAGCGGCAACCGGCGCGCAACCGCAACCGACGTTAGCTTCGGTGCGGGGTTGGATTTGGTCTTTGGCCGGTGCATGAGGCGGTTTTAAAATATCAGGCTGACGGGAATGTTGGCACGCCCATTCTGCGGCGGGAACGGTGACGCTTTGGCAAGTGCGACCGCACGGCCAACCATCGCACGGACTTCATTGGTTCGTTGAAGCATTCTTCGTTTCCAGCACCCGCTCGAGATTGCTGCGGGCCTCTGTGAAATCGGGTTCCAGCCTGAGGGCTTCCTGAAATTCGCTGATGGCTCCATTGATTTGGCCTTTCATACTCAGGAGAGTGCCAAGCTCATTGTGGGCCCTGGCGTAATCAGGTTTGAGCCGAATGGCTTCCCGATATTGGCTGATGGCCGCAGGAACCTGCCCTTTAATGCCCTGGGCGACACCGAGGTTGTAATGGGCCTCGGCAAAATCGGGCTTCAAGTGGATAGCCTTCTGAAACTCGCTGATGGCCTGGTCAATCTGGCCGTCCATGCCCAAGGCGGCGCCAAGATTGTAATAAGCTTCAGCGTAATCGGGTTTCAAGCGGATGGCTTCCTGATAACGACTGATTGCTTGGTCAATTTGGCCTTTCCTGGTCAAGGCCGTACCAAGGTTGTTGTAGGCATTGGCAAAATTGGGTTTCAAGCGAAGGGCTTCTTCAAACTGTTTGATCGCTTCGTCAATTTGGCCTTCTTTGCCGAGGGTTAACCCGAGATTATCATGCATGAGATAATTGTTCTGCGTAACTGCAAGCGCATGCCGGAAAAGGGTTTCACTGTTCTTCCAATACCCAAGCTGTTGCCGCGTCAGCCCAAGACACAGGATGATTGCCCCACATCCTGCCACCGACAATATTATCACCCGGTTCCGCCACCGCCGCGTCAATTCGTATGCACCCCAGATTACCAAAACCAACACCCCAATTGACGGTATATAGGTGTACCGATCCGCCAGCGATTGATCCCCCACCTGCACCAACCCAATCACCGGCACCAATGTCCCCACATACCACAGCCAGCCTATCAGCATAAATGGATAGCGCCGCCGCCCCAGAATACACCATACCGTAATCCCCAAAAGCAATACCCCGGCCAGCACCACTTCCTCCGTCGGCCAACTCCCCGGGTGCGGATAGAACACTGCCAGATCCACCGGCCAAAATAACTTCCCCAGATAACGACAATACGATATCAATGCATTTCCAAGCCGTGAGGCCAAAGGAATGTATCTAATCGATGCCACGGCCCCACTATACTTTTGCACTAAAAAAGTCACCACACTCGCCGCCGCCGCCAGGACAAAAAATGGAATTTTCTCAGCCACCAACCATCGTACCTTGACGGTTTTGTACCTTTCCATTGGCCACCAATCCAGCAGCAACATCACACACGGCCACGTCACCAGCATCGCCTTGCTCATCAGGCCGAAAGCGAAAAACACCAAAGCCAGCAGGTAGTTGAGGGTTGAGGGTTGAGGGTTGCGTGACGTTTTGTTTTGCGCGTAACGCACGTAATAAATAAGTGCCAGCAGCCCGAAGAACGTGCTCAACACATCCTTGCGCTCCGTCACCCAGGCTACCGATTCCACCCGCAATGGATGCCATCCGAACAACACCGCCACCATCACGCTCCGCCAAAATGCCCCCGTCAAACTGCGTAACAAGAGAAAAACCAAAACGGTGTTGATGGCGTGAAGCAGCACATTAATCAAATGATGCCCCCACGGATTCAACCCGAAAAGCTGGCAGGCCAGTTGGTGCGACAACCACATCACTGGTGCCCAATAGGCTGCTTGTTCGACGTTGCTAAACGCCCATTTCAATCCAGACCAAGTCAAGCCACTCTGAATGTGGGGATTTTCGGTGATAAAAACATCATCATCGTAGTTGATAAAGTCACATTGCGTCGCCGGCCAATATAAAACGACTGTCACCAGTAACAGTAAGGCAGCCACCAGCCACGCTGGAAAATTTACGGCGGCCGGGGTTGCAGCAGACGGCCGTTCCGGTGCAGGGTTGGATATCACCGCTGGACTACGCATGAAATATTGTCCTAAATTATCCACAGGGCAGCAATCCTGGCACGCCCATTCTGCGGCAGGAACGGTGACGCTTTGGCAAGTGCGACCGCACGGCCAACAATTGCAGAGACCTCATTGGTTCGTTGAAGCATTCTTCGTTTCCAGCACCCGCCAGAGATTGCTGCGCGCCTCGGCGAAATCAGGTTTCAAGCGGATGGCTTCTTGAATTTGGCTGATGGCCGCGTCGAGTTGGCCTTTCTGGTAGAAGGCGATACCCAGATTGTTATGCGCCGGGGCGTCATCCGGTTTCAGTTGGACGGTTTTCTGAAACTGATCAATCGCCTCGTCGAGTCGGCCTTCCCCGATAAGGACGTTGCCGAGACTGTAATGGGCTTCGGCGTAATTGGGTTTGAGCCTGATGGCTTCCTGAAATTGAATGACGGCCTCGTTGGCCTGGCCTTTTTCCAGAAGAGTACAGCCGAGATTAAAGTGGGCCTCGGCAAAATCCGGTTGCAAGCGGATGGCTTCCTGAAATTGGTTGATGGTCTCGTCGGTTCGGCCTT
Source organism: uncultured Verrucomicrobiae bacterium (assembly GCA_963789055.1). GTDB lineage: Bacteria > Verrucomicrobiota > Verrucomicrobiia > Limisphaerales > UBA11358 > UBA11358. The sequence continues at coordinate 195,423 of CAWBJE010000002.1, forward strand.
TCTGATAAAGTGCGATGCCAAGGTCGAAATAGGCATCGGCATAGCGGGGGTTCAGGCGGATGGCTTCCTGGAACTGGCTGATGGCTCCGTCAACCCGGCCTTTTTGGAGCAGGGCAGTGCCCAGGTTGTTGTGGACTTCGGCATACTGAGGGTGCAAACGGATGGCTTCCTGATATTCAGTGATCGCCGCGTCGAGTTGGCCTTTCTTGCACAGGGCGTCGCCAAGGGTTTTGTGCGCCAGATAATTGTTCTTCGTAACCTCAATCGCATGCCGGAAAAGGGTCTCATCATTCGTCCAATATTCGAGCTGTTGCCGCGTCAGCCCCAGGCACACCATGACCGCGGCACAGCTCATTACCGATAATACCTCCACCTGATATCGCCACCTTCGGGCCGTCTCGCTTATGCCCCATACCGTCAAAATCAATATTCCAAGCGATGGTATGTAGGTGTACCGGTCCGCCATCGCCTGTTCCCCCACTTGCACCAGCCCAATCACCGGCACCAGTGTCCCCACATACCACAGCCAGCCCATCAGCATAAACGGATAATGCCGCCGAGCCACAACACACAACCCCGTAATGCCCAAAAGCAACCCACCTGCCAGCGTCACTTCCTTTATGGGCCAGCTCCCCGGGTACGGATAAAATACCGCGAGATCCACCGGCCAAAACATCCTGGCCAGATAGGTGACGTAACTGGCTGCCGCATTCTCCAGTCGCGCCGTCAGTGGCAGTTGTACCAGCGACGAAACCGCGTTGGAACTTTTCTGGACAAAAAAAGTGACGACGCTCGACACCACGGCTAACGCAAAGAAAAGAAGCTTTTCGCGAATCAGAGACCAAATCGTAAATCGTGAATCGTGAATCGTGAATCGTTTGAGCGGCCACCAGTCCAGCAACAGCATGACAAACGGCCATGTCACCAGCATGGCTTTGCTCATCAAACCCATCCCAAAAAACACCAAAGCCAGAAGGTAGTTGAAGGTTGAGGGTTGAGGGTTGAGGGTCGTCTTGTTTTGCGTGTAACGGACATAAAACAGTAGCGACAATAATCCGAACAACGTGCTCAGCACATCCTTGCGCTCCGCCACCCACGCCACCGATTCCACGTGCAACGGATGCCACCCGAACAATCCCGCCACCATCACGCTCCGCCACAGCGCTCCCGCTTGCCAGCCCGACTTGTCCGCCATAGCCTCGGCGACGGCGGAAGCCCCGGCGCCTTTCTCGGGGCGAGGGCTTGTCAGTCGTAGCAGCAACAGAAAGACCAAAACCGTATTGGCAGCGTGCAGCAGCACGTTAACCAGGTGATGGCCCCACGGATTTAACCCGAAGATCTGGCAGTCCAGCATGTGCGATAACACGGTCAACGGATGCCAATTCCCTACCATCGGATTCAAAAACGCCCATTTCACCCCCGCCCACGTCAAGCCACCCTGCACGTGGGAATTCTCCGTCACGTAGTAATTGTCATCGTAGCCGACGAAACCATGGCGCGTGGCCGGCCAGTAAAGAACCACCGTCATCAGCGCCAGCATAATCGCTATCACCCATACCGGAAATCGTGACCGGAACATGACCGGTGCAGACGCCGGTTTCGGCGCATGGTTGGAGTCGGTTTCTGGTCGATGCATGAGGCAGCCTCAAATTATCAGGAGAATGGGAATCTTGGCACGCCCATTCTGCGGCAGGACGGTGACGCTTTGGCGGGTTCGACCGCGCGGTCAACCATTGCGCGGGCCTCATTGGTTCGTCGAAGCATTCTTCAGTTCCAATGCGTGCGCGAGATTGTTGCGGGCCTCGATGAAATCAGGCTTCAACCGGACGGCCTCCTGAAACTGGGCGATCGCCTCGTCAAGCCGGCCTTTCTGGCAGAGGGTGACCCCAAGATTGTAGCGTGCTTCCAGCATGTCCGGTTTCAGCCGGATGGCTTCCTGGTATTGGGTGATCGCCTCGTCAGTTTGACCTGCCCCGTTAAATGCATTTCCAAGGTTGTAATGAGACATGGGGGAATCGGGCTGCAAGCGAATGGCTTGCAGGTATTGGTTGATGGCTTCGTTGAGCCGGCCTTTTTCCGCAAGGGCGCTGCCGAGGTTATAATAGGCCTCGGCGTCATCCGGGGCCAAGCGGATGGCTTCCTGAAATTGACGGATGGCCTCGGCGCTTTGCCCTTTTATGTTAAAGGCACTGCCCAGGTTGTTGTGCGCCTCGGCGTAATCGGGTTTCAAACGGATGGCTTCCTGAAATTGGCTGATCGCCTCGTCAACCTGACCCTTCACGCCCAGGGCCGTGCCGAGATTGTAGTGGACCTCGGGGAAATCGGGTTTCAGCCAAACCGTTTCCTGATATTGTTGAATCGCCTCGTCGATCCGGCCTTTTTTGAACAGCGCTCGGCCAAGATTATCGTAGGCCATCCAACAGTCAGGGTTTCTGGCAATGGTAGTCCGCCATAAGGTTTCCAGGTCGGCATACATTCCGCATTGCCGCCACGTCAACCCACCCAACACCAATAGCAGCATTATTCCCAATCCCGCTCCCGGAAACGATCCACCCCGTCGAAATGAGTTCAAAGCGGTTTCCACCCCTGCCCCCGCCAGCGCCAGCAGTCCTATCGCGGCAAGGTATTGGAAGTGATCGGCCACGAACGAATAGCGGAAATAATAAACATTTGCAAAACCCAGTGCGGGCGACAATGTGACCACGAAGAACAACACCGCTGCCAGCGGTCCCCTCCCCAGCCGCTTCCGCAACAGCCATAAGGTTGCCACCACGCCAATGGCGCCAACTGTAAACACGTACGCCCCTCCGTCCCACCCCTCAATCTGCCACCGCGGATATACAAAACTCAGCGGATGCGGCCACAACAGTTTCCCCGCATAAAACCACAGCACCCGGCCCGCCAATAAACAACGTTGAACAAACGACAGCGCCCAATCTGCTCCGCTGGCCCCCACCTGAAATTTCTCCAGCCACGCTGTCAAATACCCGAGCGCGCCCCCAGAACAAACAGCGGCGCCAACGCCACCACGTCCCGCTTCTCAATCCGGCCCGCCTTCCACCACACCAACAGTGTCAACGCCGCCGGCAGGGTGCACGTGACCGTCTTGCTCAATAACGCGCATAAAAACAGGACCAGCACCCACGGATAAAACCGCCATTTGAGTGCCGGCGCGGTTTCTTCATTCGTCAACGGCCGGAATCGCAGATACGCCAGCACCGCCAGCAGATAAAACAGCGTCGAAAGAACATTTTTGCGTTCGGTGATCCAGGCCACGGATTCCACCATCACCGGATGAAGCGCAAAAATCGCCGCCGCCCACCACGCACCCTTGACCTGCAACCGCCGCAATACCACCCACAGCAGAATTGCATCCGCGGCATGCAACAGAATGTTCACCAGATGATACCCCAACGGCTTCAGTCCCCAGAGATGATATTCCATCCAGAAACTCGTAAAAACCAGCGGGTAATACTGCGACGATATTTGCGGTTTGAACCAAATCGCTTCCAAACCCCGCCATGAGTGGAGCGCCGCATTCCTGGTTACATAGAAATCATCATCCCAGATGAAATCCGCATGCATGGCCGGCCAGTAGGCTGCCACTGTAGCCGCAATCAACAAAAGGCATAACAACCCGTCACGCGTCCAGCCTGTCGATATGAATTTTGTGATTCGGTTCACCCCCGGATTAAATCACAGGCGGCGGCAAACGTCCAAATGTCTTGTATTTCCCGGCTCGATTCCGACTCATCCCGACGGCAAACATAATCAGTCGCCACCGGAACCTTGGTAATCCATTGTATCGCGGAAACTGCCGCACCCTGACCGGCTTGGGCGCATTGCCAGGAATGAAACGCGGCGTGTGCGGTAAACCTCCGATGTGCCGTGCGGACAACCGCACTTGCGCAGACGGCAGCCAGACACTAATGTCCCCCTGGTTGCGCCCGTAGCTCAGTTGGATAGAGCATCTGCCTTCTAAGCAGAGGGTCCCGCGTTCGACTCGCGGCGGGCGTACCACTTTTCATTTACGATTTCCGATTTACGATTTACGATCCAATCCATGATGCTGAAGTTGGAACAATTTTGCGGAATTGCTTGAGAAAAACCGCGCTGCCGCCGCCGCGCGCGTGAAGGAGTTTTCCATCGGCGGCAAACCCTTCGCCTTCAATTCACAGCCTGCCATCATGGGCGTCGTCAATCTTTCGCCCGATTCGTGGTATCGCGAAAGCGTCTGCCTGACGGCCGAGGCGGCAATCCAACGCGGCAAGGTTTTGACGCGCGCAAGGCGCGGACATCGTGGACATCGGCGCGGAATCCACGCTGGCGCACGCCGCGCGCGTGGACGACGCGGCGCAAAAAAGCAAACTGTTGCCCGTCATCAAAGAACTCCGCCGAGCGGGCATTTTGGTTTCGGTCGAAACCTATTCACCCGCCGTCACCCGCGCGTGCCTGGAAGCCGGGCGCGAACATTTTGAATCTCACCGGCACGGAAGCCACCGACGAGTTGTATCGCCAGGTGGCCGCGCACGACGCGGCGGTCATCATTTGTTACGTGCAGGGCAAAAACGTCCGCGAAGTGGGCGATTTCGATTTCCGCGCCGATCCCGTTGAAATGATGCGCGGATACTTCAGCCGGCAGATTGAAATCGCGCAGCGTAACGGCGTGGGGAAAATCATCCTCGACCCCGGCCTCGGCTTTTATTACCGCAATTTGCAGGACAGCGCGGTGCGGGTGCGGCATCAGATGACCGTTTTTCTGAACACGTTCCGGCTGCGGACGCTGGGATTTCCCGATTTGTCACGCGTTGCCCCATGCCTTCGAGTATTTCCGCGACGAAGTCCGCTGCGCCGAGCCGTTCTTCGCCATGCTGGCGGCGCTGGGCAAAACCGATTTGTTCCGCACGCACGAAGTCCCGCGCATCAAGGCCGTGCTCGATACGCTGAAGATTTTTTAGCCGCCCGAAATCGGAGGGTGGAGTTCCACGACGCCCTGATTTCAGTCAGGAATGTGCCGGGGCCATCAGTTTACTGCGTGCTCGGTTTTTGCTCCGGATCGTTTCTGCTCCCAATCAACATGCGCCTTTTCCAGGCACTCCGGGCAAATACCGTGGGTGAAATCAGCACCCGCGTGTTTATGGAAGTACGACTCCACCTGCTCCCAGTAGCCTCCATCGTCACGGATACGTTTGCACCAGGCGCAAATAGGCAGCAAGCCTTGCAACGTCTTGACCTGGTCGAGCGCATCCGCCAGATGAGTTGAAACCAGCCGTAACTCCAGCAGCGTCATGACCTGCCGCGCCAGCGACCCCATCGCCTTCAACTGGTCGGCGGAAAGCCGGCGCGGCTTGCGGTCAACCACACACAGCGTTCCCAGCGCCAGCCCTTCCGGGTTGATCAACGGAAAACCCGCGTAAAACCGGACATGAGGTTCACCCGTGACCAGCGAGTTGCCGGCAAACCGCCGGTCCTTTTGCGCGTCCCTGACAATAAATGGTTTACGCTGGAGAATCGCATGCGCACAGAACGCTACCTCGCGGGGCGTTTCCTTCTGCTCCACCCCCACCTTCGACTTGAACCATTGCCGGGCCTCGTCCACCAGGGAAATCATGGCGATGGGAACCTGGCAAATATGCGCGGCGAGGACGGTGATGTCGTCGTAGGACTGCTCGGTTTCGGTATCGAGGATGTGATACTTCTTCAGGGCCGCGAGCCGCTCGGCTTCATTGCTGGGCAGTGGAGCTTTCATTTTTTGATGGCTTTCGTTGGAGAATAAACCGCGACCGGCGCCGTCAGGGTCAATACGGCATCCACCAACGGGATCTGGGCAGGCCGGTCGCGATGAATCATGGATAAAGTATAGTAATTAATTTTGTCATAGCAACTTATCACATATTCCCGGAAAGCAAACTAATTTTTGGGCCGCGCGCTTTCCGGTTTCGCCGAAGGGACAAGGTCATTGACCCTGACGCCAAAAAACGGTTTCCTGTGCCTGGTCGGAATTATGGAGCCGCCGAAGCCCGCATTGGACGATTTGCGCATCAGGCGCAGCGATAAGCCCGAATCGAACCCCCGAATTCGGCCGCTTGCCATTGGCATTTTCGCTCTGGTCCTGGCGGCGGCGGCGATTTGGTGGCTCACCCGTCCCAAAGGCATTGAGGTGCGCACGACCGTGGCGCGGGAAATCAGCGCCGCCGGGGGTGACCACACGGTGCTGAACGCCTCCGGCTACGTCACGGCCCGGCGGGCGGCAACGGTTTCTTCCAAGGTCACCGGCAAAGTCGTCGAGGTGCTCATCGAGGAAGGTATGCAGGTCAAGGAAGGCCAGACTGTGGCGCGGCTGGATGACACGAACGTCAAAGCCAGCCTGGCCGTGGCCCGCGCTCAGTTGGAATCAGCCCGGGCCGCGCTGGAAGAAACCCGCGCCCAACTCAAGCAAGCCAACCAGGAATTTCAACGCATTACCGAGCTCGCCAAAAAGAACATCGCCTCCCAATCCGATTTGGACGTGGCCGAGGCAAATGCCAAATCGTTACAGGCGCACCTCGCCCAGCAGCAAGTGGACGTGACCGTGGCGGAACGAAATGTGGCCATGTGGGAACAAAATCTGGACGACATGATTATCCGCTCCCCCTTCAACGGCATCGTCACCACTAAAGACGCCCAGCCCGGCGAGATGATTTCTCCGGTGTCGGCCGGCGGCGGATTCACCCGCACCGGCATTGGCACCATTGTGGACATGGAATCGCTGGAAATCGAAATTGACGTGAACGAAAGTTACATCAACCGCGTGCAAGCCGGCCAGCCGGTCGAAGCCACACTGGATGCGTATCCCGATTGGAAAATTCCCTGTCACGTCATCGCCATCATCCCCACCGCCGACCGCCAGAAATCCACCGTCAAGGTGCGTGTCGGGTTCAACAAACTCGACCCGCGCATCCTGCCGGAAATGTCCGTCAAAGTGGCCTTCCGCGAAACCGGCGGCGCGGCGACGGCAAATCGCACGGTACTGGTCCCCAAAAGCGCGGTGCAAAACCGGGACGGACGCGACGTTGTGTTTGTCGTCCAATCCGGCCGCGCCGAACGCCGTGCCGTCACGGTGATTGACACCCAGGGCGACGATTCCGTATTGAGCGCGGGAGTGTCCGCCGGCGAAAACGTGGTTGCGGACCCGCCCGCCAGCCTCGCCGACGGCATGGCCGTCAAAGCAAAAAAATTATGAGCGACAATCAATCAACCAACGGCGCGCTCGCGCGCGTCGAGGGCGTGGAAAAAGTATTCCATCGCGGCTCAGAGGACATCAACGTGCTGGCAGACCTGCATTTGCAGGTGCCCACCGGTGAATTTCTCGCGCTGATGGGCCCGTCGGGTTCGGGCAAAACCACCCTGCTGAATCTGATTGGCGGCCTCGACCGCCCCACCAAAGGACTCGTCACCGTCGCGGGTGAGCGGCTCGATCAGTTGTCCGACCATCGGCTGGCCGCATGGCGCGCCCGGCACATCGGGTTCGTTTTTCAGTTGTACAATCTGATGCCCGTGCTCACGGCGGAACGGAACGTGGAATTGCCGTTGTTGCTGACGCATCTTTCCAAGGCGGAACGGAAAAAACACGTGGACGCCGCACTGGCGGTGGTGGGGTTGTCGCATCGGGCGAACCATTATCCGCGCACGCTGTCCGGCGGCGAGCAACAGCGTGTGGGCATCGCCCGCGGCATTGTCACCGACCCGACGTTACTGCTCTGCGACGAGCCGACCGGCGACCTCGACCGCAAGGCCGGCAACGAAATCCTCGATTTGCTCCAGGCGCTGAATCGCGAGCACGGCAAAACCATCATCATGGTCACGCACGACCCGCACGCCTCGGCGCGCGCGACGCGCACGGTGTATCTGGACAAAGGCCAATTGAGTAACGAACCCGTCAAATGAAAAGAATCGGATTGGTGGATTCTTGGAAGAATTCGTCCAACCACTCATCCAAACATCCAGCAATCCATTTATCCAATGAAGTTTTTCCACCTCATCTGGTGCAATCTGAAGCGGAAGAAGCTGCGCACGTCGCTGACGCTGCTGTCCATCCTGGTGGCGTTTGTCCTGTTCGGTTTTCTTTCGTCCATCCGGCAGGCGCTGGTCGGCGGCGTGGCCCTGGCGGGCGCGGACCGCCTGGTGGTGCGGCACAAGGTCTCCATCATCCGGTTCCTGCCGGAGAGTTACAAGGCGCGCATGGAGCGAATCCCCGGCGTGGCCCTGGCGACGCATCAAACGTGGTTCGGGGGAAGGTTCCAGGACTCAAAACATTTCTTCATGCAAAACCCGGTGGTGCCCGAGGAGTTTCTGGACATGCACCCCGAGGTGATCCTCTCGCCGGAACAGAAAAAGGCGTGGCTGGCGACGCGGACCGGGGCCATTGTCGGCCGGAACACCGCACAGTATTTTGGCTGGAAAATCGGTGACAAAGTGCCGATCCAATCGTCCATTTGGGCGCAGGCGAATGGAAACCGGACCTGGGAGTTTGACATCGTCGGGATCTATGAGGGAAAGGAAAAAGGGACGGACACGACGCCTTTATTTTTTCGCTACGACTACTTCGATGAGGCGCGGCGCGGAAGCAAAGGACAGGTGGGTTGGTACACTATCCGCGTGAAAGATCCGGCGCAGGCGGCGGAAGTGGCGAAACGGGTGGACCAGGAATTTGAAAATTCAGATGCCGAAACCAAAACCGAGCCGGAAGGCGCGTTCATTCAGGCGTGGGCGAGCCAGATCGGCAATATCGTGTTCATTGTCGCCGCCATCCTGGGCGCGGTGTTTTTCACCATCCTGCTGGTCACCGGCAACACCATGGCGCAGGCGGTGCGCGAACGGACCGGCGAATTGGGCGTGCTCAAGGCCATCGGCTTTACCAACGGACAAGTCGTCGGGCTGGTGCTCGCCGAGTCGTGCCTGCTGACAGTCCTGGGCGGAACGCTGGGATTGGGACTGGCGTGGCTGGTGATTTCCCGCGGTGACCCCACGAACGGCCTGCTGCCGATGTTCTTTTTCCCGACGCGCGACCTGCTCGTCGGCCTGGGCCTCAGTATCGTGCTCGGGCTGGTCACCGGAATTTTTCCCGCGCTGCAAGCCATGCGCCTGCGCGTCGCCGACGCGTTAAGACGAATGTGACCACGAGACCACATGACCACATGATTTATGAGAGACTACACGAAAATTGGGGCATGGAAGCTGGCGGATGATTTAACGGTTGTGTTGTATGAACGCACGCGGACTTTTCCGCGCGAAGAAATCTACGGCCTGACCAGTCAACTCCGCCGCGCCGCGTATTCCGTCCCGGCGAACATCGCGGAAGGCGCCTCCCGCGGCAGCAAGCGCGATTATTTGCATTTTCTTTACATTGCCCGTGGCTCTCTGGCAGAGACACAGTATTTCGTTCACTTGGCGCACCGGCTGGGATATTTGGAACCGGCTGAAACCGAAAATTTCATCGGGCATACGAAGCAAACTTTTGCCTGCCTTCATGGACTGATCCAAGCGGTTGAGAAGGAAAGCGGAAAATTTGCGAAATTGGTTGCCGCCGCTACGAGCCTGTTTGCGCTTGCGCTGATCCGCTACTCTCAAAGTCACGCAGTCTAGTAGTCATGTGGTCATGTTGTCTTTTATGCTTAATTGGATTTCCCAAATCGGCTCGATCACGAAGTTCGGGCTGTTGAGCCTCCCGCAACGGCGCGGCGCCGTGGCCGCCACAGTCATCGGCATCGCCGGCGTGGTGGCAGTGTTGGTGGGCGTGCTCTCCATCGCGGCGGGTTTCCGGCAGGCGATGACCGTTTCCGCGGTGCCCGACGGGGCCGTTGTTCTGCGCAGTGGCGCGGACAGCGAAATGGTGAGCGGCATTAGCCGCGACCAGACGCGGGTGATCGCCGACGCGCCGGGCGTGGCGCGCAACGCCCAGGGCCCGCTCGCTTCCGCGGAGTTGTTCGTCATCATCAATATCCCAAAACGCGCGACCGGGCTGGACGCCAACGTGCCGTTGCGCGGGGTGGAAAGTGCCGCGTGGCAGGTGCGCGACAACATGAAAATCGTCTCGGGCCGGATGTTTGAATGGGGCAAAAACGAAGTCATCATCGGCGCCGGCGCGGCCCGGGAGTTTGCCGGGCTGGATGTCGGCTCGACCATCAAAGTGGGCCGCTACGAATGGCCGATTGTCGGGATTTTTTTGGCCAACGGCGGCGCGGCGGAATCGGAAATCTGGTCGGACGCCAAGGTGTTGCAGGACGCCTACCATCGCGGCGACTCGTTCCAGTCCGTTTACGCGAAGTTGAATTCACCGGGCGCGTTTCAGGAGTTCAAGGATTCGCTGACGTCGAACCCGCAGCTCAACGTGAAAGTCGTCCGGCAATCCGAATATTACGCCGAACAATCGGAAACCATCACGCGGTTGATTACGACGCTGGGCGTATTGATTGCTTCGTTGATGGCCGTGGGCGCGGTGTTCGGCGCGTTGAACACGATGTACAGCGCGGTGGCGGCGCGAACGCGGGAGATTGCCACGCTGCGCGCGCTCGGTTTTGGCGGCAGCGCCGTGGTGGTGTCGTTGATGCTGGAATCGCTGCTGCTGGCGCTGGCTGGCGGTATTATCGGCGGCGGGCTGGCGTATTTCGCCTTCAACAATTTTCACACCTCAACGATGAACTGGCAGAGCTTCAGCCAGATTGCGTTTGCGTTTAAAGTCACACCGGAGTTGCTGGTGCGCGGCATCGTATGGTCGGCGCTGATCGGTTTGATTGGCGGCCTGTTCCCCGCCATCCGCGCCGCGCGCCTGCCCATCGCCGCCGCCTTGCGGGAATTGTGATGGAATAGAATGCCGCAACGGAAAAAGCGGATGGATGTCGTTTGCCTTCGTTTAAATTCTTAGGTAGGGCGCGGTGTCCCACCGCGCCGCGGCCGGCTCGGAGAGCCAGCCCCACCTTTCCATACCGTTCGTCCCCGCCCGTTCCCTCAAACCCCAATCAGCGCCGCGACCGGTTTATTAACGATTTGGAGCCGGTTGATCAGACTGCCAAAAAGCGACGACCTCTTTCCAGAAATCCGATGGTTGTTCCTCGATTTGAATATGTTCCCCGTCGGGAAATTCCCAAAGTTTTTTGGGGCCGTCATAGCCATGGTAAAGGCGAAGACTAAATTTTTCAGGGACGACGGTATCTTTACCATCGACTGTTATTCCAACTTTGCCTTGATAATGGCGGAGATATTTTTCCGAAGGGAAACGCTCCACGAGCAACAGCCCAACGGGCAGCAGCGAAAAGTGGTTCTGCGCGACATCGGTCAAACAGTTGAAAGGCGAAATCAAAAGGACGCCTGCGATTTTGTTGGAATATGTTCCCGCCAAATACGCGGCGACACCGGTGCCGAGCGACTCGCCCACCAGATAAACGGGCTGGTTGGTGGCGAGCAATTGGAATGCTTCATCGGCGGCACGAAACAAACTCTTCTGACTCGGCGAACCCGGACGATCTTCATAGCCGGGATATTCCAGAATGAAAATGTCAAACGCAGCGACATTTTGAATGTCATTCGCGTAATGTTCACAGCCAACCGCCGTACTGCCGTTGCCATACGTGATCATAACCATTCCTTCCGCCGGCTGCCGGAGTGATAGACGTTTTAGTCCAACAAATTGGCCAGCTGAATTTGTCCAGCGTTCCAGCCGCGCGGATTGCGCCATCTGATCCACCTGTTCACGTGTGGACACGGCAGGGTAATAAATCAGTCGGCGTTGGAATGAGGCGCAGCCTGTGCAGATCACAAGGTAAAGTCCGACACAAAGAAACAGTCCGGACCAAAGACGCCGACCGAATGTCGGCTTGCCAGAAGGGAAGGTTTGATTCACGCACGATAATTATCACAAGCCAGTTCAGAGAAAGAATTGAAAATCTTTGGGTGAACATTGAAAAAAGCGATTGCATCCTGTTCGCCTTTGACTTTGTCGGCAGGGCGCGGTGTCCCACCGCGCTGCGGCTGGCTCGGAGAGCCAGCCCTTCCTTTTCAAATCCCAATCAGGGCCGCGCCGATGACGCCGGCGGAATCGCTGAGCTGATGTTTCACGATAGGCGTTTCCAACGAATCGCTGAAGACCTGCTTCGCCACTTCGGCCACGCCTTCGGTGTAGAGCGCGTCGAAGTTTGAAACGCCGCCGCCGAGCACGACCACGTCCGGGTCCAGCACGTCAATGAGGTTGGCCATTGAGCGGCCGAAGTTGCGGAAGAAAGTTTTCATGAACTCCGCCGCCTTCGCATCGCCGGCTTGATAATCCTGCACAATTTCCTTGAACGACCTTCTCTTTCCGAATTGTTCGGCGTAGCGCGCTTCCAGTCCGCCGCCGCTAATGAACATCTCCACGCAGCCGCGCTGGCCGCAGTAGCACAGCGGGCCGTCCGGGGCGATGGACATGTGGCCCCATTCGCCGGCGATGGCTTGCGGGCCGGTGATGACTTCGCCGTTATGGACAATGCCGCCGCCACAGCCTGTGCCCATGATGACGCCGAAAACCAGTTTCTTTCCCCGGCCCGCTCCGTGCAGCGCTTCGGCCAGGGCGAAACAATTGGCGTCGTTTTGAATCTCAATTTTCCGGCTGAGTAATCGTTCGAGGTCTGATTTCAACGGCTGGCCGTTCATGCAAACCGTGTTGGAATTTTTCAGCAGGCCGGTGCGCGGCGAGATGGCCCCGGGCGTGCCGATGCCGAACGAGTGCGGCTGATTTTGAATCTGCGCCGCCAGTTCGTCGTGCAGCCCCTTGATGCGGTTCAGGATGTGGCGATAACCCTGTTCCTGCTGCGTCTCCACGCGCCGACGATGAATTTCTGTGCCTTGGGCATCCAGAACGATACCTTCAATCTTGGTGCCGCCGAGGTCGATGCCGATGCGAAACATGGTTCTGAATCTTCTGCCAAGGCGGTGATCGCTTCAACTTGATTTCTGCTCGGGCACATTTCGATATACTCGCCAACTTGCCACCAATGACATCGTAGCCGCGGACGTCAGTCCGCGCACTTTGAGTCCAACGAAAGTCAGCGCCGACTCACGTCGGCGGCTACAACCCGGAAATTCAACGCCCCAATGCCGATTAGGAAATCGGCGCTCCCACTTGCGCCGCGATGCAGAGTTATTTTGCCCCGGAGCGGCTTTTCGTTTATTGGTTTGGCCCATGACTCCGCGTAATCCAAACGACCCGGCACGCCGTACCGTCTGGGTTTGTCTGGGATTGGTCATCATTACGTTTCTGGTTTATTCGCGCGTACTCAACTGCGGTTTCATAGATTATGACGATCCCGACTATGTGACGGCCAATCCGCACGTGCAAAACGGACTGACCGTCCGGGGAATCGTCTGGGCCTTCAGCCATGTGCATTCCAGCAACTGGCATCCGTTGACGTGGATTTCGCACATGCTGGATTGTCAGCTTTGGGGACTGAATCCGCAAGGCCCGCATCTGGTCAACGTCGGCTTTCACGCCTTGAACGCCGTGCTGCTGTTTTTTCTGCTGTACCGGATGACCGGCCTTCGCGGCAACGAATCACCTCTCTGGTCGTCTTCGTCGCCACAATCTGGCCTTGGCAGCACAACGATTGCGGGGACTGCTTCGGCCCGGCAGGCGCAGGCGTTCTGGCGCAGCGCATTGGTGGCGGGATTGTTTGCCTGGCATCCGCTGCACGTGGAATCGGTGGCCTGGATCTCGGAGCGCAAGGATGTGTTGAGCACATTTTTCGGATGTTATCGCTGCTCTTTTATGTCCGCTACGCGCAAAAAAAGGCGACCCTCAACTCCACGTCCTCCGTAGCCTTGGCGAAGGAGGATCAACGCCTCGGCGCGGCGAAGCGAAGCGGAGACAGCTCAACCCTCAACTACATTTTGGCTCTGCTGTTTTTCGCTCTCGGCCTGATGAGCAAGCCGATGCTGGTGACGCTGCCATTTGTGCTGTTGCTGCTGGATTGTTGGCCGTTGAAGCGATTCACGATTTACGATTTACGATTTACGATTTGGTTCCTGATCCGGGAGAAGTCTGCCGTTCTTCGCACTGGCGGTGGTTTCGAGCGTGGTCACTTTTTTTGTCCAGAAAAGTTCCGGCGCGGTTTCGTCGCTGGCACAGGCGCCGCTGACCGTGCGGCTGGAAAATGCGGCGGTCAGTTACGTCGCGTACCTGGCAAAGATGTTCTGGCCGGCAAATCTGGCGCTGATTTATCCCTATCATCCGGATATCGGCTCGGGAAAGTTGGCGTTCGCCGTCTTATTGCTGGCCGGCGTAACGGCGTTGGTTCTGGGGCCGGCCCGGCGGTTCCGGTTTCTGGCAACGGGCTGGGGCTGGTATCTGGTGACGTTGTTGCCGGTGATTGGACTGGTGCAGGCCGGACCGCAGGCGATGGCCGACCGTTACACTTATGTGCCGTTGATTGGCGTATTCATCGCGCTGGTCTGGGGCGGCGCACTGATGGTGGAACGTTGGCGGCAAGCGAAAATCCCGGCTGTGTTCGTTGCCATCGGCATTCTGGCCGCCTGTGCCACGGCCACGGCCCGGCAACTCCGATATTGGACCGATACCCGGACTTTGTGCGAACACACCTTGCGCGTCACGTCGGATAATGCCGTCGCTCAATTCATTCTTGCCAATGTTATGATGGAACAAGGGCGACAACTGTGGCTGCCGTCGAGCATTACCGCGAAGCGATCCGCCTGAAACCCGATTATCCGGATGCGCGCCTCAATCTGGCCGTGGCCCTGCAACGCGAGGGCAAGACTGGATGAGGCGATGACCGAGCTTCAAGGATTGCTCCAGGCCGATCCGTCTTTGGCGAAAGCGCATGACAAATTGGCCATCCTCCTCTGGCAGCAGGGACAAACCGCATCGGCCATCGCCCAGTTTCAGGAAGCGTTGCGGTTGGACCCGGATTCCACCGAAGCCGCCAACAATCTCGCCTGGTTGCTGCGCCACCTGTCCCGACCCGGCCTATCGAGACGGATCGGAAGCCGTTCGTCTGGCCGAACATGCCGTGCAACTATCCGGAAAGATGGCCGATGCCGGCCAGTTGGACACGTTGGCCGCCGCTCTGGCGGAAGCGGGAAGATTTGACGAAGCGGTGCAAATGGCGGGTCGGGCGCGGGAACTGGCCTTGGCCAAAAATCAATCCGCAACTGGCGGAGCGAATCGCCAAACGGCAGGGCCTTTATCGGCAGCATCAGCCTTACCGTTCCGGTTCCAACTGAAAATGGGCGTGCCAAAATTCCCGGTCTCTTGATATTTTAGAGACAGTTCCATGCGCAATTCAGAGATGAAATCCGACTCCGCGCCAGCCCTGATACGTCCGCGTTTTCCGGTTTGGTTGATGGCGGTCTTGCTGGGGCTGGTGACGATTGTGCTTTACTGGCCGTCGACGCGATGTGGTTTCATCAACTACGATGATCCCGACTTCATTACGGCAAATCCCCATGTTCAGGGCGGATTGAGCTGGGAAGGGATAAAATGGGCGTTTAGCAACACGAAACAAGCCGCCTATTGGGCGCCACTCATGTGGTTATCGCATCAATTGGCTTGTCAATTCTTCGGATTGAATCCCTGGGGCCATCACCTGATTAACGTGCTGCTCCACGCTTTCAATACCGCGCTGGTCTTCCTGCTGCTGCGCAAGCTGACCGGAACGACCTGGCGCAGTCTGCTGGTGGCGGCGTTATTCGGGTGGCATCCGTTGCGGGTGGAATCGGTGGCATGGATCACCGAACGCAAGGACGTGCTGAGCACGTTTTTGGGATTGTTGTCACTGCTGTTTTATGTCCGCTACGCGCAAAAACGGTCGAGGACTGTGGACTGTGGACTGTGGACTATGGACTATGCTCTGGCCTTGTTTTTCTTCGCGCTGGGCCTGATGAGCAAAGCCATGTTGGTGACATGGCCGTTTGTCATGCTGCTGCTGGATTGGTGGCCGCTAAAGCGATTTACGATTCACGATTTACGATTTACGAGTTTCCGGCTGGTTTTTGAAAAGGTTCCGTTTTTTGTCCTGGCGGCGGCGGCGAGCATCGTAACGTATCTGGTCCAGAAGCACGGTGGCGCCGTGACGCCGATTGAAGATTTGTCCGTAAGTACACGCATCGGGAACGCGCTGATTTGCTACTGCACCTATCTGGGTAAGCTGTTCTGGCCGGCGGATCTGGCGGTTTTTTATCCTTACCAAAGGCATTGGCCGATGGCTGAAGTGCTGCTGGCGGGCGGGTTGATGACTGCCATAACGGTACTGTGCATTGTGGGACGGCGGCGATATCCGTTCATGCTGATGGGGTGGCTATGGTATGTCGGCACGTTGGTACCGGTCATTCAACTGGTGCAGGCGGGCAATCAGATGATGGCCGACCGTTTCGTTTACATTCCATCACTGGGGATGCTGATTCTGGTTGTCTGGGGTGCGTACGAATTGTCCCGTCGCTGGCGAAATCAAGCGATGGTGTGGTCGGTGGCGGGTTGCGGGGTGATCGTTCTGTGCTTCGGGTTGACACGGCAACAGCTTGGGTATTGGAAGGACAGTGAAACTCTGTTCCGCCGCGCGCTTGACGTCACGAAGGATAATTATTTCGCGCACAAAACCCTGGGTGATGCCCTCCTCGAAAAAGGACGGACGGAGCGAGGCAATCCGCGAATTTCAAATATCCATCCGACATAACCCCTGATTATCGCCGATGCCCATTACAACCTCGGCAATGCCCTGGACAAGACAGGCCAGACCGACGAGGCGATCAGTCAATATCAGGAAGCCATCCGCTGAACCCCGATTACACCGAAGCTCACAACAACCTCGGCAACGTCCTGGACCAGACCGGCCAGACCGACGAAGCAATCGGCCAATACAAGGAAGCCATCCGTTTGAAACCCGATTTTGCCGAAGCCCACAACAACCTCGGCACCGCCCTCCTCAAGACAGGACCAGATTGCCGAGGCGATCGGCCAATTTCAGGAAGCCATCCGTCTGAAACCCAATTTCGCCGAGGCCCATAACAATCTGGGCAACGCCTTGAACTTAAACGGCCAGATTACTGAAGCGATCAACCAATACCGCGAAGCCGTCCGGCTGAAACCCGATTATCCGGATGCGCGCCTTAGCCTGGCCCTGGCCCTGCAACACCAGGGCCAGACCGCGGACGCCATCGCCCAGTATCGGGAAGCGTTGCGAGTAAACCCGGATTACATCGACGCCGCCAACAATCTCGCCTGGCTGCTACGCCACCAGTCCCGACCCGGCTTATCGGAATGGACCGGAAGCGGTTCGCCTGGCCGAACACGCCGTGCAACTATCCGGAAAGACGGGTGATGCCGGTCTGCTGGACACGCTGGCCGCTGCCTTGGCGGAAGCGGGAAGATTTGATGAAGCCGTGCAAACGGCAGGTCGGGCCTGGGAACTGGCCTTGGCCGGACAGCAATCCCAATTGGCGGAGCGAATTGCCAAACGACAGGAACTGTACCGTCAACATCAGCCCTATCGTTCGGCTTCCAATTGACCCGGCCCGATTTCATTAACCTCGTAGCTGCGAACGTTAGTTCGCGCCATGTCATTATCCCTAAACCGGAACCATGCAGTAGGAATCTCGTCAGACTGAAGATTCGCACTGGGGAATCAACCATCAAACCCGTTTTCAAGCGCAAATTTCCGTTCACTGAACGGTGTGAAAACCCGACTGCAATGCAGTAGAATTATACGCTATAACTGTTTGTTATTGAATCGGTTGCATTATTGGATTCGGGCAGTTTTACGGCTCAACTGCATGGTTCCGGCTAAATTCGATTTGCGCCGACTGACGTCGGCGGCATATTTTTCAAAAAACTGTAAGCCCGGCAGTCAATGGATGGCAGCGCTTCGGCGCTGCCCAAATTCCCCGGACCTGTCGAAGCAGTGCCCTCCGGGTTTTAATTCCGGTTCAAATCAGTCCCCGGCGGCGGGCGATGTCGGCAGCTTCAGTGCGGTTCTGCGCCTGCAATTTGCCGAGGATGTTGGAGACGTGGTTTTTTACCGTGCCTTCGGCCAGGTGCAGTTTGTCGGCGATTTCCTTGTTGGGAATTCCCTGGGCCAACATCACCAGCACTTCGCGCTCGCGTTCGGACAGCGGCTCGATCAAATCGCCCGGCGAATGCAACGCGGCGCGCAACGTGCGCGAGGCAATCTCCGGCTGGATAAACACCTCGCCGTCATGGACGCGCCGGATGGTCTCGACGAGCTTCGGCGACGGCAAATCCTTGAGCAAATACCCGACCGCTCCCGCCCGTACGCCCTGGAAAACATAGTCGTCGCGGTCGAACGTCGTCAGGATGATGACCTTGGCTTCCGGCCAGGCCCGGCAGATGGCGGCGGTGGCTTCCACGCCGTTTATCAGCGGCATTTGCACGTCCATGAGGATGATGTCCGGACGCAACTGCAGCGCGAGCTTCACGGCAGCCTTGCCGTCTTCGGCTTCGCCGGCCACCTCGAAACCGCTCTCCAGTTCGAGAATGGTTTTCAATCCCTGACGCATCAGCGTCTGGTCTTCGGCCAGCAAAATCCGGATGGGTTTCATCAGACAATTACAGGAATTCGCGCTGCGATGAAGGTGCCGCTGGTTCCCGCCGCCGCGACGGTGAACGTGCCGCCAAGTCCTTCCACGCGCTCGCGCAAACCGCGCAGGCCGTAGTGGCCCGGTTTTTCTTCCGCGTGGGGCGGAAGGCCGGCGCCATCATCGCTCACGCGCAGGACAATCTCTTTGGGTTGCAGGTCAAGGTTCACAGCAACGCGATGAGCATGGGCGTGTTTCTCGATGTTCGTCAATCCTTCCTGCGCCACGCGCCAGATGACTTCCGCCACCGTCGGCGGCAAGGCATTGGCGCCTTCCGCAATCTGGCAATCCACCGTCGCGCCGAGACGTTTGCCGGTTTCCGCACACAAGGTTTGCAGCGATTCGGCGAGCGGCCGGTCGCCCAGACCCGAGGTGCGCAAATTGGCCAGCGACCGGCGCAAGTCTTCCATGCTGGAGCGGGTGAGCTTCTGCAATTCCGCCAGCAGCGCCGCCGCCCGCGCCGGGTCGGTGGCCTGCAACCGCTGCGCGGCCTCCAATTGCACGGTCAGGGTGACCAGCGCATGACCGAGCGTATCATGCAGGTCGCGCGCCAGGCGTTCGCGTTCGCGGAGCGTGGCAAGTTCGATTTCACGGTCGCGGGCCGATTCGAGTTCGCGCTTGGCCGCCTGCAATTCGAGAATCAGCCGCCCGCGCTGGACGGTGATGCTGATCGTCCGGCCGATGAAGAACGCGAAGAAAAACCAGGTCGTTACACCGAACGCCCCCCAGAACCAATCGTCCCTGTCCCATTTGGCAAGGTCGCTCCAGCCGATCAGGTTCAGCAGAAAAGCCGCTGCCACCGCCAGACTTGTGGGCACCGCGATTCGCCAGGGTCGTACAAAGATATGACAGAGGTAAATGAACATAAACCACTGGAATGAGCGGTCAATGCGGGACTCTGCCAACACAATCGCCACGCTGGCCACGATGTATGCCCACCACACGCCGTCAACGTCGCCCGCGCGAGCGTCTCGAAACCAAGGCCAGTCCGGCCAATGGATGAGCGTGGGCAGGGTGAAAAAAAACAAGATGAGCGAAATCTGAATCGCCACCAGACCGACGAGGACAACATCGGCCCGGCCATGCATCGCTTTTTCATGCCCCCAGTGCGAGTACAAGGTCAATCCCAACACTGCGAGGATAATCGTGTGAACGATCACGTAAAAACCGCGCGGAAGGCCTGCCTTGATATCCACAGACGCGGTTGCAAATTTCGATTTCATGTCATTTTCAGGGATGACGGTGTCAGTATGATAAAATCAGACCTGAGCACCAATGGTTTTCATTGGCCGGATAGCCGTTTTTGGAGCGTTTTATCGCCGGGAAACAGTTGGGCGCCGGCCTGCCAGGTTGCCTGGGCATAATCGTTTTGACCGAGCTTCTGATATTGGTCGCCGAGCGCCACGTAGGTCTTGGCGAATTGTGACTGCGGTGGCTGCGCTTCCTGTTGATTAATCAATTGCGTGAACTGGTCGATGACTTCCTGGCCTTTGTTCATTTCCGCCGGGTAATGTGACATGACGGCGGTTCTGGTGAAACGCGCTTCCCAGTTCGCGGAATCATCATTCAACGCCGCGTCGAAACTTTTCATGGCCTGCATGACCAGGATGCCTTTGTCCGGGGAAAAATCCTTCATCGCTGCCGCTTGTTCGATGTAGGCCTGGCCCAGCGCGGTTTGTAGTTCCGCGTTGTTCGGATCATTGGCCGCCTGCTGCTGAAGTTCGCTGATGGCTTCGTCTATTTTGCCGGACTGGACCAGTTGTTTCAAAATGTCCCGCCGCTGTTCGTGAGTCAATTGTTTGGAGAGCAAACTGTCAATGGCCTGCTTGACGGCGGGATCAATCTCCTTGGCACCGGTCGCAATCGCGGACGCCACCGCCGCCGGCTTGGAATCGCCGGTGTCCGCCGGAACCGGCTGGGCCGGCGTAGCTGTTGCGGGTGTGGCTGCCGCCGGTTGCGCGAGCGGATTGTTTTCCGGTGCGGGCTGAGCAGTCGATACCGCCCGAACCCCGGTCGGAGCAGCCGCCGATTTTGCCGACCGGCTGGCATACATTCCAATTGCGCTGCCGACAACGGCAACGCCCAGAATTGCGCAGATTAATTTTTTCATAACCGTTCTTTCGTTCAATGCCGCCGAAGCGGCGCGTTTGATTTCGTTTCGTGTTGGTATGGCAACCACTCGGTTGCCCCAATTCATGCCGTCATTCTGCGCTTTTAAGCCGTTGACCGAACAGACCCCGAAGTCACGATTTGAATAGGTAAAAAGTCATGGTCCGGAACAGGACTTCGGTCTGGTTGGCGAACCCCGGGAAATCAAACGTAGAATAACCGCTGAATTAGTGTCTTGATTCGTCTGGCGTTTGGGATTCATTATTCGCCCGCGTGCGCAACTTCATAACCATCGGGATTTCAGGTTTTCTGCTAATAATGACCGGGCGCGTCGCCGCGTATCAGGTGCTGCTGCCTCTCAGCACCAACAACTCCACGTTGCAGACGCAGCTCAAATTGACCGTGGGAACAAGTTCCACCAGCTCCGACACCGTGCCGGTCAGCGGCTTTTTGCTGTTCGACCTGGACACCAACAGTACGTCCACGCAAATCTCGCTCCGTAACTTCGACATCCATGCCCTGCGGAACTTTTATTTCACGAACACGATTCTTTTTATATCCAAACTGTACACGACGATCAGCAACACGGTGGTGTTTGATGGGGGCCCCGGGCTGCAGTCACTGTACTATCCGGTGACGGCAGGAAGCTATACCCTTACCAACATATCCGTCCTGCTTAAAGGAGCGGCCGGTTACTCGGGCATCGCGTCCGGCTCAGGCGTCTTGACTTCGTCAACGCCCCAGAACCTCACGAACACCTCGGGAACCTGGCAAACGGTCAATGGCACCAACAGCACCCACGTTGCTTTTGCATTTGTCTTTCAGGAAATCACCGTTACCAACGCCATCGGCGTTGTCAAAATTGATATTTCCGGCGCGGGAAGCCTGAACGCCCAGGCCCCGACGAACGCACTGCCGCCGGCAGCCCCCACGCTGGCCGGCAGTGCGTCGGGCGGGCAGTTCGTCATTCACTGGCCGAGTTCGTTCTGGCCAACCCCCGCCGCCACCAACACGCCGGTGGGCTACTGGCCATACCGGACAACCGACTTGTCGGCCACGGCAGTCTGGGAACCCGAACCCGCAACGGTGATCGACGACGGAACCCAGTCCACCGTGAACGTGCCAATGGATTCAGCCCAATTCTTTTACCGTCTTGAATGGAAATAGCCGGTTGAGGAAGGCGCCGACACAATTTCGACCGCTTGGATGGTTAAGTTCTGTGCTTTGGTTGCGGAAAAAACGAACGGTTGCGCGTTCGCTTTTGTAAGTGGAGGGCAGCGCTCCGTCGCTGCCGTGATTTCAGGGCACTGACGGAGCAGTGCCCTCCACGGTCAATACCGGTAGTGCTCCGGCTTGTAGGGGCCTTCGACGGGCACGCCGAGGTAATCGGCCTGCTTCTTCGTCAGCTTCGTCAGCTTCACGCCGATTTTTTCCAGGTGCAGGCGGGCGACTTCCTCGTCCAGTTTCTTGGGCAGACGATAGACGCCAATCTTGGCGGTGTCCTTGTTCTTCCACAAATCCAGTTGCGCAAGGCATTGGTTGGTGAAGCTGTTGGACATGACGAAGCTCGGATGGCCGGTAGCGCAGCCGAGATTCACCAGCCGGCCTTCAGCGAGCATGTAAATGCTGTTGCCGCCCGCGAAGGTGTATTTGTCCACCTGCGGCTTGATGTTCAGCTTGGTGACGCCCTTGGCATTGTTCAGGCGGTCCACCTGGATCTCGTTGTCGAAGTGGCCGATGTTGCAGACGATGGCCTGGTCTTTCATCTTCGCCATGTGTTCGAAGGTGATGATGTCGCAGTTGCCGGTGGTGGTGACGTAGATGTCCGCCTCGCCGAGCGTGTCTTCGACGGTCTTGACTTCAAATCCTTCCATCGCCGCCTGCAACGCATTGATGGGATCGATCTCGGTGACGATGACGCGCGCGCCGAATCCGCGCAACGAGTGGGAACAGCCCTTGCCGACGTCGCCGTAACCGCAAACACAGGCAACCTTGCCGGCGACCATGACGTCGGTCGCGCGTTTGATGCCGTCGGCGAGCGATTCGCGGCAGCCGTAGAGATTATCGAACTTGGACTTGGTGACGGAGTCATTGACGTTGATGGCGGGCACAAGCAGCTTGCCCTGTTCGAGCATCTGGTACAGGCGATGGACGCCGGTGGTGGTTTCCTCGGAAACACCCTTCCAATCCTTCACGACCGTGTGCCAGAAACCAGGGCGTTCCTTCGTCACGCGCTTGAGCAAGGTCTTGATGACGGCGACTTCGTGGTTGTCGCTGGGCGTGTTGACCCAGTTGTCGCCATTCTCGAGTTCATAACCCTTGTGGATGAGCAAGGTGGCGTCGCCGCCGTCGTCCACGATGAGTTGCGGACCCTTGTTGCCCGGATGCGTGAGCGCGGCGAGCGTGAAATCCCAATATTCCTCGAGCGATTCGCCCTTGTGCGCGAAGACCGGCGTGCCGGCAACGGCCACGGCGGCGGCGGCGTGGTCCTGCGTCGAGAAAATGTTGCAGCTGGCCCAGCGCACGGACGCGCCGAGTTCGACCAGCGTCTCGATGAGGATCGCCGTCTCAATGGTCATGTGCAGCGAGCCGGTGATGCGCACGCCCTTGAGCGGCTTCAACGGGCCGTACTTTTTGCGAATGGCCATCAGGCCGGGCATTTCGTGCTCGGAAACCTGGATGGTCTTGCGTCCCCACTCGGCGAGTGAAAGGTCGCGGACTTTGAAATCCGGCGCGGATTTGCCGTTGCCGTTCGTCTTGGCAACTTTGGCGCGGGACGGAGGTAATTTGACGGTGGACATGTCTGGTTGAGAGTTGAAAGTTGAGCGTTGAGAGTTATTTCGATCCGAGTCGGTGCGCGTCGATTTTCGCGGCTGCAGCATTCATTGGATCACCACGTTTATCCCATTTTGGTTCGGCAATAAAGACTCGGCCACCGATCGCCTTCTTCAGTTCGTTGACTTTATCCGTTTTTTCCCACGTCAACGCCGGGTCGTTCTTGCCGAAGTGGCCATAATTTGTGGTCTTTAAATAAATCGGCCGGCGCAGGTTGAGCTGGTCGATGATGTCCGACGGCAGGAAGCTGAACACGCGGTTGACAGCGCGAATGATTTTGCTCTCTGGAACGGTCGCCGTGCCGAAGGTGTCCACGCTGACGCTGACGGGATCGGGATAACCGATGGCATAGGCGAACTGGATTTCGCATTTCGCAGCCAGTTTGGCGGCCACGATGTTCTTGGCGACCCAGCGGCCCATGTAAGCCGCGCTGCGGTCCACCTTCGTCGGATCCTTGCCGGAGAACGCGCCGCCGCCGTGCCGGCCCATGCCGCCGTAGCTGTCGCAAATGATCTTGCGCCCCGTCAAACCGGTGTCGCCCTGCGGCCCGCCGACGACGAAACGTCCGGTCGGGTTGATGAGAAATTGGGTCTTGTTTGTGAGCAACCGTTTGGGCAGGACCTTTTTGATGATATGCTCGATGCAGAATTTTTCAATCTCGCGATGCTCCACGTCCGCGCTGTGCTGCGTGGAAATGACCACGTTGGTGATGGCAACGGGTTTGTCGTCACGATATTCCACGGAGACCTGTGATTTGGCGTCGGGCCGGAGCCAGGCCGGACCTTTGCCGCTCTTTCGGATTCTGGTCAATTCACGGCCGAGGCGATGCGCGAACATGATGGGCGCGGGCATCAGCTCGGGCGTTTCGTTGCAGGCGTAACCGAACATGAGCCCCTGATCACCGGCACCCTGCTTGGCAGTCCTCTTGCCCTTGGCCTTGCGGGCGTCCACGCCCTGGGCGATGTCGGGCGATTGCTGGGTGATGATGGTGTTCACGAACACCTTGTCGGCGTGGAACACGTCATCGTCGTTCACGTAACCGATTTCACGGATGGTGTCGCGGGCGATTTTGGTGAAGTCAAGTTTGGCGCGCGTGGTGATTTCGCCGCCGACGATGACGATGTTGGATTTGGCGTAGCACTCGCAGGCGACGCGGCTGAATTTGTCCTGCGCCAGGCAGGCGTCCAGCACGGCGTCGGAAATGGTGTCGCAAACTTTGTCCGGATGGCCTTCGCCGACGGACTCCGATGAAAAGATGTAGTTTTTACTCATGCAATATTGGTTTAAAATGTCATATTGACGTATCAGGATAAGATGATATATCTAATTTGACGCACGTCAAATGGTTTTTGAGAAAAATTGACGCAAGAAAAATATGTCTGCCACCTTAAAATCATTGCGGGCCCTGTCGGACCCGACGCGGCTGCGCATCGTGGCGTTGCTGGAGCGGGACGAGCTGTCGGTGAACGAACTGCAGGAAATCACCCGGCTCGGCCAGTCGCGCATCTCCACGCATCTCGGCCTGCTGGCGGATTGCGCGCTGGTGCAATCGCGGCGCGAGGGCAAGCGGACTTTTTACAAATTAAATGCGACGGCCAACGGCGCTGCGGGCGAATTCATCCAGCTGGCCATCCGGGGCGCGAAGGAACTGCCCGAACATGGCGGCGACCAGATCAATCTGAAACGCATCCTCGCCCGCCGGCGGGAGCAGGCGCAGGTGTATTTCAACCAGGTCGCCGGGCGGTTCGACCGGGTTTATGGGCCGGGCCGTTCGTGGCAGGCGTTCGGGCATCTGCTGTTGCGCATTCTGCCGCCGCTGGTAGTGGCCGACCTCGGCGCGGGCGAAGGATTGCTGAGTGAACTGCTGGCGCGGCGCTGCAAAAAAGTCATCGCGGTGGACAATTCGGAAAGGATTGTCGAATTTGGCGCGGCCAAGGCGAAGAAGAACGGATTGAAGAACCTGGAATTCCGGCAGGGCGATTTGCAGAACCCGCCGATTGACGCCGGCAGCGTTGACCTCGTGATTTTGAGCCAGGCATTGCACCATGCCGAAAATCCGGCGGAGGCAATTGCCGCCACGCATAAGATTCTCCGGCCCCGCGGCCAGATTTTGATTCTCGATTTGCTCAAGCACAATTTCGACAAAGCGCGGGATTTGTACGGTGACCGCTGGCCGGGATTTGCCGAGAGCGATTTGCACCGCTGGCTGGATGAGGCCGGCTTCAAGAAAGTGGAAATCAGCGTCGTCGCCCGCGAAGACCAGCCACCGCATTTCCAGACCATTCTGGCGGGCGGGGAAAAATAATGCCTTTGGAGGGCAGCGCTCTGTCGCTGCCCTGATATTTGGGCACCCATGGAGTGGCGTTCTTCATGGTTTAACTCTGCTGAATTCAACGGTTTACCAGCTCTGTATTTCTTGCATTTTCTTTGAAAGAATTGCCGTTTGCTTACGAGTTATTCATGGAATGAAAACGTCAACTGGCTTAATTGCGATAAAAGTAAAGAGGTTTTCCTTTGCGATAACCACCGTAACGTACTTGATTGCTACTTCCTCGCTATTCGCCGGTCCGGCGCAGTTGCTGTCCACGCGGAGTTTGTCTGTTCCCCTGCTGCCCGGCGGGAACGGCGACTCGGTTACGCCTTGGCTTAGTGACGATGGCCGTTTTGTAGTCTTCTCCAGCCTGGCCAATGATTTGACGCCCGGCGGCAACAGCATGCCGGTCTTGAATGTTTATTTGCGCGACCGCAGCTACAACACCACCGTGCTGGTGAGCGCCAATACCAACGGCGTTGGCGGGAACGGCAATTCCATCGCCGGTCAGGCATCCGCTTATGGCCGCTATGTCGTGTTTCAAAGCGATGCCAGCGACCTCGTACCCGGCGACACGAACGGCGTCAGCGACATTTTTCTGCGCGACACCTATACCGGCAAAACCCTCCTCATCAGCGTGGCAGCCGACGGCGGTTGTGCCAACGGACCCTCCACCGACCCGGTCATGACGCCGGATGGCACGAGCGTGGCGTTCATAAGCGCGGCAACTAACCTCGTGGCCGGATGCACCAACGGCATTCCGAATGTCTTCGCGCGGGATTTGATTACGCAAACGACCTGGCTGGTAAGCGTGGGGACAGATGGGGCCGGCGTCAATATGGCCACGCCGCGAATCACACCGGACGGACGGTTTGTGGCGTTTTTCAGTTCAGCCACAAACCTGGTACCGGGCATCTCGCCCGCCTCTCAGGGCGAGATCTACGTGCGCGACCGGCTGGCCGGCACGACCATCTGGGCCAGCACGAACGCGGCGGTGATCGTTTCCAACGTATTCCAGTACATCAGTTCGACGTCCTTCCACCCGGTCATCAGCGACGATGGCCGGTACGTGGCGTTCAAAGCCGGCTGGACAAACGGGTTTGCCTCCCCGCCCGCCGGCACGCCGGCGGTGATTTTCTTTCAGTACGACACGGTGGCTGGGACAACGACAATCCTGAGCACCAACGGTTATCCGCCGTGGGCATTCTGTGACGATGTTTATGGTCCGGAAATGACGCCGGATGGAAGATTCATTGCCTACGTGGATTTTAACATAACGGGCACGACTAATTCCAGTGTTCACCTGTGGGACCGGTTGACCGGCACCAATATGCTGGTGAGTGTGGACATCGCCGGCTTGTGGCCGTCGAACAACTTGTCGCACACTCCGGCGGTGAGTCAGGATGGTCGTTATGTGACATTTCTCAGCGACGCCACCAATCTGGTCAGCAACGTTGTCTCCAACGGCCTGCATATCTATCGCCGGGACATGCAAACTGCCACGACCGTCTTGCTCGACGCGAATACAAATGGTGTGGGGGTGGTGGATAAACTGGGAGTGGTTCCGGTCTTGAGCGCCGATGGCAGTTGTGCGGCGTATTCGACGCGGGACGACGGGTTGATTCTCTCAGACAATAACAACGCGCAGGACATCTTCGTATGGAACGCAACTGCCGCAACGAACACACTGATTTCTGTCCATAATCCCTTGGCGGTTTTTCAATCCGGGAATCTGGCGAGTACGCTGGGGCCGCTTTCCGTCAGTGCCAACGGCCAGTTGGTGGCGTTCGCCAGCTTCGCGAGCGACCTGGTGGCAAATGATTTCAACGGCTTTGCCGACGTTTTCGTTCACGACGTCCCGGCCAATAGCAACATCCTCATCAGCGTGGGGCTGGATGGAAACTCCGGCATCGGTGGATCCTCTTTCAATCCAACCATCAGCGCCGATGGGCGGTATGTCATCTTCGTCAGTGCCGCGACCAATCTAGTGGCGGGTGACAACGTTCTTTTAAACAAAGTTTTCCGCCGTGATTTGCAGACCGGCACCACCGTATTAGTGAGCTATGACTCAAGCATTGTTTATTTGGCCAAGGGCATTGTATTTTATTACGCCAGCAGTCAGGACGGCCGTTACATCGCGTTTTCCTGCACCAATTGGGACGGCATCTCGCGACACGGTCTGTTCTGGAAGGATATGAATTCCGGGGTGACAAATCTGGTATTCAGCGACATTTACCGCCCCAGCCGGCCAATCTCGATGAGTGCCGATGGCCAGCGCCTGGCTTGGTTTGACAGCTCATCCCGGCTCTCGGTTTGGGACGCGAATTTGCAGGCCAACATCTACTCCAACACAGTCGCCAGCCTCACTTCGGCGGCCATCGCGCCGACAGGAACCCGGCTGCTCTACGTGGCCACGAACCTGTTGTCCGTTTACGACCTGACCGGCGCCTCGAATCTGTTTGTTTGTCCGAGTACCGTCCAGATCAAAGGCTCATCCCAATGGAGCGGCGACGGCCGCTATGTCGCGTTTGTCACCGCCACCAATCTTGTGGCCGGCGACAACAATGGGACCAACGATGTCTATCTTCTGGATTTGCAGACCGGCACGCTCACTCTGGTGAGTGTGAACCAAAGCGGCACCGGCAACGCCGCCGGACCTTCGGATTGGCCGGCGGTCAGTGCGGACGGTCGGTTCGTCGTGTTCCGCAGTTTCGCCACCAATGTAACCTCGGATATTGTGACCCCTCCCTCGCTGTTTGTGTTTGACCGCCTTTCAGGAACGAACCGTTTGCTCCCCACCGGCACGACGGGCATCGGCTGGATTACGTGGCTGGCCCAGCCGGCCCTTAGCGCGGATGAATCGCGGCTCGTCTTTCAAAGCTGGGATGCCGGGCTGGTGAGCGGCGATTTGAACGGAGTTGGTGATGCTTTCTCAGAGGGCTTGGGCGGCGGACCGGCGTTGGACAGCGATGCCGACAGTATTCCGGATTGGTGGTTGATAGAATATTTTGGCCATCCCACCGGACAAGCGGGTGATTTGTCCCGGGCGCAGGATGATGCCGACGGCAACGGCATGAGCAATCTCCAGAAATTCCTGGCCGGTCTGAATCCGACCGATCCCAATTCCATTCTGGCAGTGGACATCGCGCCGGACGTTTCCGGCACCAATGCGGTGTTGAGTTGGGACGCAGTGGCCGGCAAGAATTATCAGCTCCTGTCCATCACCAACCTGAGTAATCCGGTCTGGCAGACGGTTCCGGGAACGGTGCAGCCGGTTCCCGGTACGGTTTGGGTGGGCGGCAGCCGGCAATATCTCACCATTCAGCCCACAAATACGCAGTGCTACTACCGCGTCCAATGCAATTAAAGGAGCGAGCTATGAAGAAATCACTTCTGAATCAATCAGCGATAACGCACCAGAGACAAACCGGCGATGCGGGGGCATTTACCTTGACTGAATTGTTCGTGGTCATCGGCTGCGTAGCTTTGCTGGCGGCGGTATTGCTGTCGGCATCGTTCACCACGCAGGAAGGCGTTTTGCGCGCTGAATGTGTTGCCAACCTGCGCCAGATCGGGACGGCCATAATCTTGTATTCCGGCGAAGCGAACGGTTACCTGCCTCAGATAAGTTGGCCGAGCGGCCAAAATCCCTGGCAAACTTCCGAGCTGGCTCGTTGCCTGCCTGGAACCAGCACCATCACTCGCGGTCCTATGGGTTTGGGGATGCTATGGGGCAGTAAAATCCTCCCGAATCCGAGGGTGTTCTATTGTCCCAGCCTGAGCAAGGCCCAGCCGCAGTACAGCTATGAATATTACACCTATGTTAACGGCATTTGGCCATCATGCCCGCCGACCAGAGCGGATGGCTCGCCAGAAGTGCAGGTTCGTTCAGGGTATATGTATTATGCGCAACGGAAGGACACGGAAGTGACTAGAGGTTACCTTTTACCAAAATTGTCTTGGGTTTGCCCCTCTGTTGCAAATCATGTAGTATTTGTGAGTCCAAACCCGAGTGATCCCAGTCCGCAAGCTTCGGTTGACGAGCCTTGTCCAATCAGGCTTGTTGATGTGGATCCAAACAAAGTTGTGGTCGTTGACCAATTAATCACATTGGCCAGCCTTGCTCACCAGAATAACGGCCAGCCTGCGGGGGCAAACGCCCTGTTTCCCGACGGCCATGTAAAATTTCAGCCGGTTAGTGGAAATACAGGCTTAAATCAGGCATTTAATCAGATAATCTGGAATAGCGCTCCAAGTGGGATCTTGGGCAACGATACTCCGCCTTCCACCAGTTTCCGGCGCGTGGTCAGCTATTTTCAACCTTGATCCGAGGCCGTTCTTGCCATTGGTGAGAAAGCGTAGGATAGGCTTTCCGCCTACGCGGCGCGCCAAAGCGCCGCTACGGCGCGACGGCGGCCAGCCCGTTTCAAACCTAAAGGATTTCAGAAAATGGAGACAGGCAAGATGCCTGTCCTACCTTCACGCCGCCATCCAATTCACCCGCGATTGGCGGGCTGTAACGGATTCTGCGCGGACAAATTCATCCCGAATCGCTTTATAATTGACCGGCCTGTTTGAATCAGGTATAAATCAGGCAAATTCATTGGAAGTTTTCGGGAACAACCCGTTTCATCAGAAGAATTTCTGTGCACAGTTCGGACGACCGGGATGAAGAATTGAAAGGCTGCTATTATGAAAAAAGTAATTGAGCCCATTCGCACAAAAGCACCAGGATTTCTCGCTGCGATCATCACCGCAATTCTACTGGTTACGGCATCCTGTCTTTTCGCCAGCCCGGCGCAATTACTCTCCACGCGGAGCCCGTCCGTCGCCTATCTCCCCGGCGGGAACGGCGACTCGGTTGCGCCCTGGATTAGTACCGACGGCCGGTTTGTGGTCTTTTCCAGCCTGGCCAACGATTTGACACCGGGCGGTAACAGCATGCCGGTCTTGAACGTCTATTTGCGTGACCGCAATTACGACACCACCGTGCTGGTGAGCGCCAATACCAACGGCACCGGCGGCGGCAATGGCCATTCCACAGCCGGACAGGCGTCCGCCTACGGTCGCTACGTGGTGTTTCAAAGCGACGCCAGCGATCTTGTGGCCGGCGACACCAACGGCGTTACTGACATTTTCCTGCGTGACACGTACACCGGCAGAACCATCCTCATCAGCGTGGCGATGGACGGTGGCTTTGCCAACGGCGCTTCCACCGACCCGGTCATGACCCCGGACGGGACGAGCATAGCATTCGTCAGCGCCGCATCGAGCCTGGTAGCCGGTGACACAAATGGCATTCCGGATGTCTTTGTACGGGATTTGATCCCGCAAACAACTTCGCTAGCAAGTGTGGGCGCCACCGGAACCAACACCTCAATGGCCACGCCGGCCATTACACCGGACGGAAGGTTCGTGGCGTTTTTCAGTACAGCAACAAACCTGGCAGCGGGAGTTTCGCCAGATACCCAGGGCGAAATTTATGTCCGCGACCGGCTGGCCGGCACGACGATCTGGGCCAGCACAAATGCAACGGCAACTCTTTCCAACATGCTAATGTATGTCTACATGTTTGCAGGTCTAAGCAACGCCTCTTCTGTTCACCCGGTCATCAGCGATAATGGCCGCTACGTAGCGTTCAGGACGGGCTGGACAAACCTGATTGTTTGCCTGCCTCCAACCATGGCGTCCAGAGCACCGGCAGCTGCCGTTCTCCAATACGATACGGTAAATGGAACGACAACGACTTTGACCACCAATGGCTATCCTATCGGTGCATACTACGATGACTTTTGTGGTCCGGCCATGACGCCGGATGGAAGGTATATCGCCTACGTGGAATGTGAACAGAACACCAGTCCGAGCTATTACAGTGTCAGATTATGGGATCGGCTGACCGGTACCAACGTGTTGGTGAGTGCTGGCCCGGACGGTTTGTGGCTGACGAACAGCACGTCACACACTCCGGCCGTGAGTCAGGATGGGCGCTATGTGACATTTCTTAGCGATGCCACCAATCTGGTGAGCAACACCGTTTCCAATGGCCTGCACGTTTATCGCCGCGACCTGCAAACCGCTACGACCGTCTTGCTCGACGCGAATACAAATGGCGTGGGGGTGGTGGATAAACTGGGAGTGGTTCCGGTGTTGAGCGCCGATGGCAGTTGCGTGGCGTATGCAACCCGGGACGACGGATTGATCTGCTCGGACAACAACAACGCGCAGGACATATTCTTATGGAACGCGGCCACTGCGACGAATACATTGATTTCAGTCCACAATCCGCTGGCGGCTTTGCAATCCGGAAATCTGGCAAGTACGTTCGGGCCGCTTTCCGTCAGCGCCAACGGCCAGTTGGTGGCGTTTGCCAGCTTCGCGAGCGATCTGGTACCGAACGATTTCAACGGCGCCGCAGACGTTTTTGTCCGTGATCTGTGGGCCAATAGCAATATCCTCATCAGCGTCGGCATGGATGGCAATTCCGGTCGCGGCGGACCTTCTTTTGCTCCCACCATCAGCGCCGATGGTCGGTATGTCGTCTTTGTCAGTGCCGCGACCAATCTGGTGGCAGGCAGCTTCAATGGTGCGTTTAATGTTTTCCGCCGCGATTTGCAGTCGGGCACGACCGAATTGGTGAACGTCAGCTCCGGCGGCATTAATCTGTACGGTCCTGTTGTTTTACCCGCCAGCAGTCAGGATGGACGTTATATCGCATATTACTGCACCAACCTTTTCTTCGGATCACCGGGGGCGCATGGACTGTTCTGGAAGGATATGAATACCGGAGTAACCAATCTGGTGTTTGCCAATTCGGTTAACTATACCAACCGCACTCAGCAATTCACATTGAGTGCGGATGGTCGGTGTCTGGCTTTTATTGACACTTCAGGCGCATTCTCGGTTTGGGACGCGATCACAATGACCAACATCTATACCAATACAACCTACATCGTGAGTGCGGCGGCCATCTCGCCCAAGGGAAACCGGCTGATCTTTCAGACGGGAAACCAGTTGTTCGTTCGCGACCTGCCAGGTACCACGAATTTATTTCATTGTCCCAGCACCATCCCGCTGCGAGGCCCATCACGATGGAGCGGAGATGGACGCTATGTCGCCTTTGTCACCGAGACCAACCTCGTGGCTGGCGACAACAACGGAACCAACGATGTCTATCTGCTGGATGCGCAGACCCTCACCCTCACCTTGGTCAGCGTGAACCAAAGCGGCATCGGCAGCGCCGCCGGTCCATCGGATTGGCCGGTGGTCAGCACTGACGGTCGGTTCGTGGTGTTCCGCAGCTTTGCCACCGATGTGGCGCCCGGGGTGGTGAATCCGCCCTCGCTGATTGTATTCGACCGGCTTTCGGGAACGAACCGTTTGCTCGCCACGGGTACGACGGGCGCGGGTTGGACGACCTGGGTGTCGCAACCGGCCCTCAGCACGGATGGTTCACAAGTTGAATTTCAAAGTTGGGATGCGGGTTTGGTGAGTGGCGATTTGAACGGGGCCGGTGATACGTTCGCGACAGCTTTGAATGGGGGCCTGGCCTTGGACAGCGACGCCGACAGTATTCCGGATTGGTGGACGATCCTGTATTTTGGACATCCCACCGGGCAAGCAAGCGACCTTTCCCAGGCGCAGGACGATGCCGACGGCAACGGGATGAGCAATCTCCAGAAGTATCTGGCCGGGTTGAATCCCATTGACCCGAATTCCATTCTGGCCGTGAGCATCGTGCCGGACGTCTCCGGCACCAATGCGGTATTGAGCTGGGCCGCCGTCGCCGGCAAGAATTACCAACTTTTGTCCACCACCGATTTGAGCAACCAGAACTGGCAGGCAGTTCCCGGAACAGTGATGGCGGTTCCCGGCTCGGTTTGGGTAGGCGGCAGCCGGCTATATCTCACGGTTCAGCCTACGAATGCGCAGTGCTACTACCGCGTCCAATGCAATTAAAGGAGACCAGCCATGAAAAAATCATTCCAAAACCAAGTGACAACAGCCTGCCGGGAAACCAGCAGCATCGGTGCGTTTACTTTGACTGAGTTGTTCGTGGTCATCGGCGTGGTGGCTATGCTGGCAGCGGTGTTGCTGTCGGCATCGTTCACCAACCAAGAGAGCGTGTTTCGGGCTGAATGTGTTGCCAACTTGCGCCAGATTGGAACGGCCATAATCTTGTATTCCGGTGAAGCGAACGGTTACCTGCCTCAAATATCCTGGCCGTCGGGCCAAAATCCCTGGCAGACCGACGAGATGGCCCGCTGCCTCTCGGGAACCAGCACCATCACCCGTGGTCCAATGGGTTTGGGGCTGCTATGGCTCACCAAAATCCTGCCTAACCCGAAAGTGTTTTACTGTCCCAGCCTTGCCAGGCAAAACCCGCGATATTCGTATGATTACTACACTTACAACGGCGGCCCTTGGCCGACAGATCCGCCGACTAAGTCCGATGGGAGTGCTGAAGTAAGCGTCCCTTCAGGATATATGTATTATGCTCAACGGAAGGACACGGAAATGACTAGAGGTTACCTTTTGCCAAAATTGTCTTGGACTTGTCCTTCTGCTGTAAATAAGTGTGTATTTGTGAGTCCAAACCCGAGTGATCCCAGTCCACAAGCTTCTGTTGACGAGATTTGTCCCATCAGGCTTGTCGATGTGGACCCAAACAAAGCCATGGTTGTTGACCTATTGATGCAAATGTCCGGCCTTGCTCACAAAAATAACGGCCAGCCGGCTGGCGCAAACACTCTGTTTCCAGATGGCCATGTGAGATTTCAGCCGGTTACTGGAAATACGGGTGTGAACCAGGCATTTAATGCAACCATCTGGAATAGCGCTCCAAGTGGAACCTTGGGCAACGATACTCCGCCTTCCATCAGTTTCCGGCGCGTGGTCAGCTATTTTCAGCCGTGACTCAATTTTTGGAGGGCAGCGCTCCGTCGCTACCTGAAATTTGGGTACCGACGGACCAATGTCCTGATTTGATTGTAGGGCACGACGTAAGGAGTGCAGTCTAAACGCCTCGTTACCTCGGCGCCTACAAAATCGGACACTACCACTGACGGAGCAGTGCCTCCACATTTCAACCCGCCACCAGGTTCACCAGCTTCTTCGGCACGATGATGACTTTCCGGATCGTCTTGCCGGCCATGAATTGCTGCACCTTCTCCGAGGCTCGGGCGGCGGCTTCAACCGTGGCGTTGTCGGCATTGGCCGCCACGCGGATGACATCGCGCAACTTGCCGTTCACCTGCACGGGGATTTCCAGCGTGTCTTCGACCAGCAATGCCGGATCGTACTTTGGCCACACCGCATAAGACAGCGAGTCCCGAGTTCCGAGTCCACCGCCTCCAGTCCGGACCGGCTGCGGACTGCGGGCTGTGGACTGTGGACTGTGGACTGATGACAGTTTTTCCCAAAGCTCTTCGGATAAATGTGGCGCGAACGGGGCGAGCAAAACCAGAAAATCGCGCAGCACGGACACCGGTTTCGTTTCCCACGTCATCGCGTCGTTCACAAATACCATCATCGCCGAAATCGCCGTGTTGAATCGCATCCCGTCCAGGTCTTCGGTCACTTTTTTGATGCAGGCGTGCAGCGTTTTCAGTTGTGCGGGTGTAGCCGCTACGTCTTTGATGGCGGAATCCAGCTTGATCAAATTCAACAACTCTTCGTTGTAGAGTCGGCGCTGTGCGCCGATTTGTCGAGCCGCAGGCTCGACGCTACATCCAGCTGTCGTTTCTGCCTGCTCAAATTCCGTCTCGGATTGTTCATCCACGAACAATCGCCAGACCCGGCCAAGAAACCGGTAAACGCCCTCGACCCCTTTCGTGTTCCATGGTTTTACCATTTCGAGCGGCCCCATGAACATTTCGTAAAGCCTGAACGCGTCGGCGCCGAATTCCTTCAAAATGTCGTCCGGGTTCACCACATTGCCGCGGCTCTTGGACATTTTCTGGCCGTCTTCGCCCAGAATCAGTCCCTGGTTGACAAGTTTGAAGAACGGTTCGGGTGTAGAGACACAGCCGAGATCGAACAAAACTTTGTGCCAGAACCGCGCGTAGAGCAGATGCAACACGGCGTGTTCCGTGCCGCCAACGTATAAATCCACGCCCGGCGTGGATTTGGTTGAGGGTTGAGGGTTGAGGGTTGAGGCTTTTGAAGTGCCCATCCAATAATTTTCTGCTTCTTTGCCGACAAACGTGTTGTTGTTCCGCGTATCGAGATAGCGGAGGTAATACCAGCAACTGCCGGCCCATTGCGGCATGGTGTTCAACTCGCGTTGCGAGCCGTCGGGCAGATTCACCCAATCCTTCGCGCGGGCGAGTGGCGGCTGGCCGTCGGGCATGGGCTTGTAATCGTCCAGCTTCGGCGGCAGCACGGGCAACGCGCTTTCCGGCAAGGCCTCGTGATAAAGATTTCCAGCAGCGTCGCGTTTCCAGACAATCGGGAACGGCTCGCCCCAATAGCGCTGCCGGCTGAACAACCAGTCGCGCAGCTTGTAATTGACGGTGCCTTTGCCCAGTCCCTTCGCTTCCAACCACGCCGTGATTTTCTTCTTTGCCTCAGGCGTGGGTAAACCGGTGATGGAAATCTTCGGGCCGGTCGAATTCACCGACGTGCCGTCGTCCACGAACCCGCGCCAGTCGGTTTTCGGGTCGGGCGGCTGGACGACTTGAATTATTGGCAAGTTAAATTTGGTGGCGAATTCGAAGTCGCGCGTGTCATGCGCCGGCACGGCCATGATGGCGCCGGTGCCGTAGCTGGCCAGCACGTAGTCGGCAATCCAGATGGGAATATTCTGGCCGTTTACGGGATTGATGGCGTAAGCGCCAGTGAACACGCCGGTCTTTTCCTTGGCCAGTTCGGTACGCTCCAAATCCGATTTTTTGGCGACTTCCGCTTTGTATTTCGTAACGGCTGCGCGCTGTTCCGGTGTCGTAATCTGGTCCACCAATCTGTGTTCCGGCGACAGCACCATGTACGTGGCACCGAACAGCGTGTCCGGACGCGTGGTGAACACCCGAATCTTTTTCTCCGAATCCGCAATCCGCAATCCGCAATCCGCAATTTCAAAGTCCACCTCCGCTCCTTCACTGCGCCCGATCCAGTTCCGCTGCATTTCCTTGAGCGAATCGCTCCAGTCAATCGTGTCGAGGTCCGCCAGCAATTTCTCGGCGTAGGCGGTGATGCGCAGCATCCATTGCCGCATCGGCTTGCGGACGACCGGATGGCCGCCGACTTCGGATTTGCCGTCCACAACTTCCTCGTTGGCCAGCACCGTGCCGAGTTCCTCGCACCACCACACCGGCGCTTCGGTTACGTACGCGAGGCGTTTGGAATCGCGATAAGCGCGGCGGGCGAATTCGAGTTCGTTCGTAGGACAGGCATCTTGCCTGTCTCCATTTTTCCTTGAAGTTTGAGACAGGCTGGAAGCCTGTCCTACGTTTTCAAGTTCAGCGGGATATTTCAGCGTCTCAATCGGCTCGGCCCGGTTCGTTTCCGGATTGACCCACGAGTTGTAGAGCTTGAGGAAAATCCACTGGGTCCATTTGAAATAATCCGGGTCGGTGGTGGCCAGCTCGCGCGACCAGTCGTAGCTGAAACCGAGGCATTTGATCTGGCGCTTAAACGTGGCAACGTTCGCTTCGGTGGTCTGGCGCGGATGCTGGCCGGTTTTGATGGCGTATTGCTCGGCGGGCAGTCCGAAGGCGTCCCAGCCCATCGGATGCAGCACGTGCAAACCCTGCGCCCGCTTGTATCGGGCGAGAATGTCCGTGGCGGTGTAACCTTCCGGATGGCCGACGTGCAGGCCCGCGCCGGAGGGATAGGGAAACATGTCGAGAATGTAAAATTTGGCCGGGGTTTTGCGCCCGGTCGTCATGGCATCGGCGCCATGCCGTTTGGCAAAGGGATGAGAAGCCGGGATTTTTTCGCCGGGATTAAAGGCGCGAAAGGTCTGTTGTTCGTCCCAAAATTGCTGCCATTTCGGTTCGATCAAGTGAAACGGATATTGCCTGCGGCTGCTCGACATAAAGAAGAAGTCTAAAGTCCAAAGTCCGAAGTCAAAAGTCAAAACTCACGCCGAACCGGCCGGTTAGGAATCATCATGGTAGGGCCGAGCTGCCGCTCGGCCAGGCGGCGCAGCGCCGCCCTACCGGTACGTTGCTTCCAGACCAGCCGCAGTCCCTCCAGCGTCAGATTGGGTTCCACCGCCGAAATCTCCGGCAATTTGGACGCCATCAAGGTTGCGTAACCGCCCGTGGCCACCACTGGCAAATGTTTCACCTTCAATTCGCGTTTTAATTCCATGATCAATTCGCGCACCAGCCCGCGATAGCCGTGCACCGCACCCACCACCATCGCTTCCTCGGTGCTCCGGCCGATGCTGGTTTTGATTTCGCGCATTTTGATGCGCGGCAGCAACGCCGTTTTCTCGTGCAGATAATCCGTCATCGCCGCCAATCCCGGCGCGATGATGCCGCCGACGTAATTACCGGTGCGGTTGATCACGTCGAACGTGACCGCCGTGCCGAAATCCAGCACCACCACCGGCGCGCCAAAGTGATGCCGCGCCGCCACCGCGTTGGCCAGCCGGTCCGGCCCGATGGTTTCCGGTTTCGGATAATCAATGCCGACGCCGCGCAACGTTTTTGGCGTGAGTTCCAACAATGGAACACCGGGCACCGTCCCGGCATGCCGATGAATCTGTTTGCGAGCCGAGCCGGTGCTCGGCGCTCCAAGCCGGGCGATAAATTTGCGGACAAATGGTGTCGCCCGCGGCACGACGCTGCAAAGCGCTGCGCCATTGAGCCGGGCGCGCCCAACGAACTTTCGCACCTGTTTCGCTGCCGCGCCATTAAACCAGTCCGCTGTGGGAATGTTGGCCTGTTTCACCACCCGCCGGTCATTCGCCAGACCGACGTGCGTGTTCGTGTTACCGATGTCGAAAAGTAAAAGCATGGGAACCGGTTAAATACGTTAAATGGTTAAACAAGTGCCGTGCTGCGCATACTTATTTAACTCATTTAACTCAGGCAACCAATGTCATTTCTCCAACGTCACATCGCCGCCGGTGACGCGCTCCAGGTGGCCGTGTTCGGTGCGTAACAACAGCGCGCCATCATCGTCCAGCGATTCCGCCCGGCCGCGAATCCGGCGCTCGCCGGTCTGAATCGTCACATTGCGGCCAATCGTTTTGCAATGCGCTTCCCATTCGTCCGCCACCGCCGCAAAGAAACCGCCGCAAATCCGTGCGTAATCGGCATCGAGCTCGCGCAAAATCGCCACCGCCAGCCGGGAACGCGAAATCGTTTTGCCTGACTCAATTTTGAGCGATGTCGCCAGCTTGCGCAGTTCCGGCGGAAACTCGCCCGAGCCCAGGTTTACGTCCACGCCGATGCCCAGGATGACGTATCGCACCCGGTCCAGTTCCGCATGCAACTCGGTCAAAATGCCCGCGACTTTTTTTCCGCCAATCAAAATGTCGTTCGGCCATTTGATTTCAGGATGCAAACCGGTTTCGGACTGAATCGCACGCCGCAGGGCCGTGGCGGAAGCGACCGTCAATTGTGTCGCTTCCTGCGGGCGCAAATCCGGCCGTAACAAAACGGAAAACCAAAGCCCTTTTCGTTCGGGCGAAATCCATTTACGGCCGAGCCGGCCCCGGCCCTTCGTCTGCGACTCGGCAAAAACGACCGCGCCCTCCTTGACACCGTCGCGGGCGAGTTTTTCGATCACGTCATTCGTCGAGGTTGTTTGCTCGAACACGCGGATGTCGCGGCCGATGACCTTCGTTTTGCCGAGCCGCGCCAGCAAATCGTCAGCGTGCAACACATCCGGCACGCTAACGAGCCGGTAGCCGGAATGCGGGCCGGCCTCAATATCGTAGCCGAGCTGGCGCAATTGCTCGATACGCCCCCAGATCGCCGCGCGCGTGACCCCCAGTTGCCCGGCCAGGTCAGTGCCCGATACGCCCGCAGGATTCTCGCGCAATGCCGATAAAATTTTTGCGTCCGTGGTCATTTAAAAAAACGCAGAAGGTAAAATGAAGAATGCAGAAAAGAATCAAGCGACGGGCAATCCAACCGCGGTTTTTTCATTCTGCATTCTTCCTTCTTCATTCGTTTGTAAAGTCCAATCCCACATCCACCGCCCGTGCCGAATGTGTCAGTGCGCCGATGGAAATAAAATCCACACCAGTTTTGGCAATCGTCCGGACGCTGGCCAGGGTCACACCGCCACTGGCCTCGGTCTTAGCCCGGCCACGGACGATTTTCACAACCTGCCGTAATTGCGCGAGGCTCATGTTGTCGAGCAGGATGATGTCCGCGCCCGCAGCGGCAGCTTGTTCGGCCTGCTTCGGCGTGTCGGCCTCGACCTCGATTTTCAGTTTAGGAAATTTCCCGCGCACGCGCCGGACGGCGGCGGCGGTGGCATTCGGCTTTGCGCCGCGCAACGCGGCTAGGTGATTGTCCTTGATGAGCACCATGTCGAACAGGCCCAGACGATGATTGTGTCCACCACCGCAGATGACGGCATATTTCTCGAAACGCCGCCATCCAGGCGTGGTCTTGCGCGTATCGAGGATTTGTGTGCGCGTGCCCTTGACCGCCGCCACAAATTGCGCCGTGAGTGTGGCGATGCCGGAAAGGCGCTGGACAAAATTCAGCGCCACCCGTTCGCCGCTCAAAATGGCACGCGCCGGACCGGAAATTTTCAACAACGCCGCGCCGGCTTTTACGCGCTGCCCGTCGCGGACCAGCCGCTTGATTTTGACGGCGCCGGAAAGTTCACGGAATGCCATCTCGGCAAAATCAAGTCCGGCTACAACCAGCGGCTCCCGAGCCCTCATCACGGCGCGCGCCGTCGCCGTTCTGGGCACGGTGGCCAGCGTCGTAACGTCGCCGCTGCCGATGTCCTCGGCGAGGGCGGCCCGGACGGCCCGGCGGATTTCTGCAGCGGACAGTTCCATGCCGTCAGACAATTCCATGCCGTCAGAATGCGGAGGAATGGAAAAAATGCAAAATAAAAGGCGAACAATCCCAGGCAGATTAACCTTGAAAATTCTTCGGCGCCATTATCGGCCGGCAACCGCTTGCGACGCGGCTTCGTCACGCACCCGGGCGGCTTCCATGAGCAGAAATTCCCATTGGCCTTCAATGGTGCGCTGCGGCGGGGGTTCAAAGGGCAAAAGTTCGAATGAGCCGCCGGCCAGGGCCAGCAATTGTTGCAACGCGCGTCCGCCCGCCACCTTGCCCGCTGCAGCGTGAATGATGCTGCCGTTTTCAATGTAAATCCGGCCGCGCATCCGGTTGTCGTGGACTTCGAGGATGGACGAGTTGCGGCCGAGACATTCCATCTGAATGACATCCTGCAGGCCGACGCGGCGGAGCACACCCTGAAACCCCTCCTGCGGCGTCCAGGTAATCAGTTCGTCCAGCATGATGAAAATGGATTTCAAA
Source organism: uncultured Verrucomicrobiae bacterium (assembly GCA_963789055.1). Lineage (GTDB taxonomy): Bacteria > Verrucomicrobiota > Verrucomicrobiia > Limisphaerales > UBA11358 > UBA11358. The sequence continues at coordinate 236,754 of CAWBJE010000002.1, forward strand.
CCTTCCCCCGATTGCGGTTTCTCGATAACCAGCTCGGCGCCGTTGGCGAAGCAATTGGAACGGTTTTCCTCGGTGGCGTTGCCGGTCAGGACGGCTTTTTTAATCTGGGGATAACGCCGCTGGAGGATGCGGAGAAACTGCACGCCATCCAGCACCGGCATCACGATGTCCAGGATGACCAGTTCGATTTTGTTTGCCTTCAGGATTTTCAGGGCCTGGTCGGCCGAGGCGGCGCAATGAATCCGCCAGGTGTTCTGGCTCAGGTCGGCAAACAAATGCTGGATGGTCGCCAGGAAAATATCCTCGTCGTCCACGCACAAAATCTGACGTTGTTTAAAGTTGTGAGCGTTGCCGTCCTTCGACGCCGCTGACCGGACCAACGACTCATCCACCCGGCCGGCGGCAGTCGGGATGGAACCGGCGGAAGGTGAAACATCGGCTGCCCGTGAATTCGGAACAACGGCCGACAGGTTGGAATACGATCCATTCGTCACCGCCTTGACCTGTTCCAACAATTTGGCGGCGCTGTTTCGCACCCAGTAATCCCGATGGTTCAAAGCCGCCTGAATTTCCGGCAGCGCCAGACGGACACTTTCGGTCTGTTCCCAATGGCGGTCCACCTTCAACAAGGCGCTGGCGGCGGCGGTGCGCACACAGCTTTCGGGATCCAGCAGAGTCAACACCAGCGGGTAAATGGCGTACGGATCGCCGATATGTCCCAAAGCCACAACGGCGCTTTCCCGCACGTCGCGGTCCGAATCGCGCACCAGTCCACAAAGGGCTTCCACCACCGAAGCATCTCCCAGAAGGCCCAATGCCTTGGCCGCGTCCCGACGGACCTCCCACGATGAATCCTTCAACATGTGCAACAGGGATGGAACCGCCTGCGCCCCGCCGCAACGGGCCGCGGCTTCCACCGCCGCGCCCCGCACGTTGGCGTTGGTATCTCTTAGCGCCCGTTCCACTTCAGGATAAACGGACGGGTCGGCGTGGCGTTCCAAAGCTTCCAGTGCCGCGATCCGCACGGCCGGACTGCTTTTCTTCAACGCCTGCAACAAGGCAGGGATGGCGCGGGCTTCGTAGATTTCCCCCAGGGCTTTGACTGCTTCCAGTTGTTTGTTCGGCGGACCGGTCTGCATCATTTCCAGCAACGGCTCGATGGCGTCAACCCCCAGGGCAACAATCTGATGCTGGTTGCCCGCTGCCAGAACCTGCAAGACCCGTTGGGAATCTGTGCCCGGCTGCCAGCCGAGTTTTTCCAGACTGCGGGATGCGCAAGCGCGGACCAGCGGATCGTTGTCCCGCAGCAATTCCACCAGATAATTCACCGCCTGTGGATCCCCGAGTTTTCCCAGAGTTTGAGCCGCTGCCGCGCGAACCAGCGGAACTCGGTCCCGCAGCATCTGAATCAGCGGTTCCACCGCGCACCGGTCTTTAAAACGCCCCAAAGCGCGTGCCGCCGCCGTACGCACGTTGGCATCTTCGTCTTTGATGGCAAATAGCAACGGTCCGACGGAATCGGTGCTGTTAGATTGCGCGAGCTTTTCGACTACCGCCAGACGCGTGTTCGGATTTCTCGCGCGCAATTGCTGATACGTCCACCACTGCATTGTTAGTAAAAATAAGCGATTTTCAGACCAATTACCCCTATTCGGCGGATTATCGTTAAAATCAAGTTGTGTTGGGCCAAGCATCCTTTCAGGCCGTTAAACGGCCTGTTAAAAAACCACTATTAAATTTGCGTTATCAGGGGGAATTGCTGTTTGAATGGCAGGGTGCCAGCGCAACATTTTTTAAACCGCGTGGCAATAGTGTCCTATTGCGTGGCACTGGTGGCAGGACGTTTTCAATTCAATTGCTTTCCGACTATTTGGTTTGCCAAGACCATTGGAGCAATGGACAAGCCGGCGCTCGGAATTGAAAAGTCGATTTCCCGGCGGTTGCGATGCTAAATCTCTCGACTTGGACACAGTAAATCGGCAAATTGGTGTCATGGATGGCGACGAGCGCGATATTTTTCAATTTCTCAAAACCCGCGGTAACGATTTTGTGAACGCCATGGAAATTTCCAAGCGGGCGGGCAACAAAAAGAGATTCTACCAAGAACCCGACTGGGCCAAGGTGGTCCTGATGCGGATGGAGGAACGCGGAATTCTTGAAAGCGACCCTACGGGGCGCTTCCGCATTAAACTGGTTTCCCGCAAGGACAAAAACAAACGCTGGGTGGCGCCGGACATTGCCAAAATCCTCCAGGAAAGCGGCGTGGAAACTGAAGCCGGCGGTGACATTGCCTCGGACGAGTATTACGAGCAACTTTGACCACGGGTCGTCGAGGAGGTGCCGGGCAGGATTGACCGCACCAAAAATTTTTCGTTTGTATTCGTCATGATTGCCGCGCTGCTCACCACGCTGTTGTTTTCCATCTCCGCCATCTGCGGGCATCGCACCGCCACGCGCCTCGGCGGCGTGGAAGCCAATTTCTGGCGCATTGTCGGGTCGGCGGTTTTTCTGGCGCTCTGGGCAAATATTTTCGGCACCGGCACCGCCGGCCACGGATTTTCCCTTTTCATTTTGAGCGGATTGGCCGGCATCGGACTGGGTGACACGGCCTACTTCCAGGCTTTGCCGCGGCTCGGCAGCCGCCGCACCGTCCTGCTCACGCAATGTCTCATCGCGCCGTCTGCCGCGCTGTTCGAATGGCTCTGGCTGGGTACCCGGCTGACCTTCGCGGAAATTTTCTGCGTGGTCGTGATTTTGGCCGGTGTGGCGGTCGCGCTCGCGCCGGGCGATCATAGGAAAATCGCTCCCCGCCGGTACTGGGCCGGACTGCTGGCCAGCGTTATCGCTGCGCTCGGCGGAGCGGTTGCGGCGGTATTGACCCGCAAAGCTTATTTCGTCGCCCACGCGGCGGGTGAACATCCCGACCCCGGCACCACCGGCTACCAGCGCGTCATCGGCGGGACCGTAGCGCTGGCCTTGATTTTTCTGGTGGTGAAATGGCGGCATGCCCGCCGGCGCGGCGACGATGCGCAGATGATTGATTCTTTTTCCGCGCGCGAAAAGTGGCAGTTGTGGCCGTGGGTGCTGGCCAACAGCCTGGCGGGCCAGACCATCGGCGTAAGTTGCATGCAATGGGCGCTCGAAAACACACCTACCGGCATCGTCACCGCCATCATCGCCACCACTCCCATCGTCATGCTGCCGCTGGCGCGGATTTTTGAGCATGAAAAAATCACCGCCCGGTCGCTCATCGGCGGCCTCATCGCCGTCGCCGGCGTGTTGGGCCTGACATTCTGGCATTGATCGGTTATGATCGTCCTCGTCCTCGTTCTCGTCCTCTAACCGAAGGGGCGTGTTCAAGGACAGAAAACGAGGATGATTTTTATGAACGCGCCCAAAGAGCTTCAAACCGCCGTCGAAACGCTGGGCCTCGAAAAATTCCGGCGTCACATTTTCCTTTGTGCCGACCAGACGGAGCCGAAATGTTGCGCGCGGGAGCAGGGGCTGGCGGCGTGGGAATTTTTGAAACGCCGGCTCAAGGAACTGAATCTCGCGGGGCCGGACCCACTGGTTTACCGCACCAAAGTCAACTGCCTGCGCGTCTGCCTGCGCGGGCCGATTGCCGTGGTTTATCCCGAAGGCGTCTGGTACCACTCCTGCACGCCGGAGGTGTTGGAACGCATCATCCAGGAACACCTGATTGGCGGGAAAATCGTCACCGAATTCGCCTTTGCCCGAAACTCGCTGTGGGAAACGACGCTTCCAGCCGATCAAAAATCCCAATCTTTATCGCCATAATTTAGGCTTCTCCACGTCATTTTCCGCTCGACATTTGTTAATTAAAGGCGCAGAATTGTCTTAGTAACGGAGGAAACATGGCCAAATTGCATATCAAGACTGAAGGTTTGGAAAACCGGACGTATGAGTTGCGTTTCGGCGCTAATCGCGTAGGGCGCGACCCCGACTCTGATTTTCCGATTAATCATCCCACCGTGTCCACCAACCACTGCGAATTGGTGTTGTCGGGCGAAGGTGTGTTAATCCGCGATTGTGACTCCACCAACGGGACGTTTGTCAATGGCGACCCGGTCAAGGAAGCGTGGTTGTTGCCCGGCCAGACGGTGAATCTGGGGGATGTGGAATTGTTCATCGAATCCACCGAAGTCAACATTGCCATCCCCAAATATGAACGGGAACGCCCCAAACCGCCGGTGGTGTTGGAAGGCGGCGTGATTCTCTGCCCGCGCCATCCGCAGGTGCCCGTCACTTTCAAGTGCACCCACTGCAACGAAGTGATGTGCAACCGTTGCGTGCATGTGGTGCAACGCAAGGGCGGCCTGCCGTTGTTTCTCTGCACGCATTGCAGCCGCAAGTGCGAACCCATTGACATTGTAAAAACGGCAAAGAAGAAATCGTTCCTCGGCATGTTGCAGGACACTGTCAAACTCCGGTTCCGCAACGCGGTCAAGCGCGAAAGATTTTGAGGCCGGTCGCCTGCTTTCAAACCAGCGGCTGGTTTTCCTGAAAACGCCGGACCATCTTTTCCAGCGCCGCAATCCACAACGGATGTTCGTTCAGACACGGAATCAGCGCGAAGTCCTCCCCGCCCGCCGCCAGAAACGTCGCGCGACCGCGAATGCCGATTTCTTCCAGTGTTTCCAGGCAATCCGACACAAATGCCGGACAGATCACCAGCAGCCGTTTGACGCCGCGCTTCGGCAGTTCGGTCAGCACTTGGTCCGTGTACGGCTTCAGCCACGGGTCGCGCCCCAGCCGGGATTGGAACGCCACTGAAAATTTCCCTGCCGGTACCCCCGCCGCCTTCACGAAAGCGGCGACGGTTTTTAAGCATTGCGCGCGATAGCACGTTGCGTGGGCCGGGTTGGCGGTTTCACAGCAATTCGGCGTAACCAGGCAATGTTTGCCGGTGGGGTCGGATTTGCGCAGATGCCGTTCCGGCAGGCCGTGAAAGCTGAACAGCAGATGGTCGTAGCCCGCTTCCAGATAGTTCGACCCGCTGGCCGTCAGCGCCGCGATGTAATCCGGCGCGTCGCCATACGGCGGTTGCACGACAATTTCCATTTGCGGCGCGAGCTTGTGTGCAACGTGCTGCACCCGCTCTACGGCGGTTTCGTAACTCGACATCGCGTAATGCGGAAATAGCGGAATTAAAAATGTCCGGTTGACTTTCTTCTCCGCCAACCGGTGGAGAGCATCTTCGATGGACGGATTTTGATAACGCATGGCCAGTTCCACCGGCAGGGGGACACGCTCCTGCAACTTCACCTGAACCTTACGGCTCGTAACGATGAGCGGCGAACCCTCCGGCGTCCAGATGCTCTGATACGCGTGTGCCGATTGTCTGGGGCGGCTGATGAGAATCATTCCCACGATGAACCGGCGCAACAGCCAGGGCATGTCAACCACCCGCCGGTCCATGAGAAATTCATTCAGATACCGCCGTACGTCGCCGACGGCGGTCGAGTCCGGTGAACCCAGATTGACCAGCAGGACGCCTTTGTTCATTTGGCCGTCAGAAACTTTTCCACATGTTCAACCACGTTGCAACCCGACACAATTGTGTCGCCCACCGAAATTCCGTCGCGGTAATGACCGGCAAAAAAAAGGCCCGCAGCGCGCTTTTCAATCTCATTCATCAAGTCGCGGTAACGGCCGTAGCCGACGTTGTATTGCGGAATCGCCTTCGGATAAAACACGCAATGCTGGAAAACCGGTCTGCCGGTCACGCCCAGCAACACCCGTAAATCCTCACACGTCAGTGCAACCAGTTTATCCTCCGGCAGCCGGGCCAGGTCCGGATGCCGTTCGCCGCCGATGTAACTGGTGAGCGTCAAATGCCCGGCTGGAGCGCGGTTGGGAAACAACGACGATGAGAAAATCGTGCCGAGAATTTTGAACCCTTCGATTTTGGGAATCAGCATGCCGAAGCCCGCGCACGGATGCGTCACGTCTTCGCGCCGGAACCCCAGCACCACGCTCGCCACCGGCGGATAACGGATTTCAGAGAATGGCGAAAAAGTAGGACCGGCATCCTGCCTGTCTCCATTTTTTGTTGAGAATGAGACAGGCGAGACGCCTGTCCTACGAATTTCCAATTTCGCCAACTGATATGCCGTTCCACAATAAATCACCGCGCTATGCTCGGTTTCCTGGTTTCGGAGGGACGAGCTCTGCGAGTCCCTGATCGTATTTTCTGAATTGGGGGCTCGTGTAACTTGCCTCTCCGAAAGGGTAACCCGCCAACCTTCCGCCGTTTGCGTCAGTTTGGTAACTGCCATGTTCAACTTCACTGCGTCACCAAGCTGCGACGCCAATGTCTCCGGTAATACCTGCAACCCTTCGTCGAAGGAAAATTTCGGCGCGCGGTCCTTGGCCACCTCGCCGGATTTTTTGCGGTCGCGCGCGCCGAAAATCTGGCCTTTGATGAGCGAGCCGTATTTGTCTTCCAGCGCCTTGAGCCGGGGAAATGCTTGTGGCAGGGAAAGCTGGTGCGGATCGCCCGCGTAAATTCCGGCCACCAGCGCGTCAATCGCCTGGTCGAGAAATTCCTGGTTCAGCCGGCGCACGACAAATTGTGCAATGCTTTCCTCGACGCCATCCCGCCGCGGCGCAACGAACGGTTCGCGCAGCACGGCCAGCTTGGCTCCGGCGGTGAACAGTTTCGTCGTGAAAAAACCGAGCGGCGAAGCCGGCATCGCAATGGGGCGATTGTAGCGAACGACGTAACGCGCCTCGGCCTTCGGATCCGGATCCAGCCGGCGCGGCTGCAAACCGGCGTCGCGGACCAGCTGGCCAATCTTGGGCGAGGTTTCGAGCAGGGTGTTGGGCCCGAACTCGGCGAGCCAGCCGTCCTGGCGCAGCGACTGAATCACGCCCCCCACGCGCCCACTGGCTTCATAAACTGTGACCGGGACGCCCTTGCGTTTCAGATAAAACGCCGCCGTCAACCCCGTGATGCCGGCCCCGATGATGGCGACGGATTTCATGCCGCAATGTCAGTGACCACGCGATTTTTTGGCGGCGATGTCTCCTGCCGAACGGAGTGGCGGCGCATGACGCTTCTCGTATTCGGCGCGGAAACTTTCAAGCAACGGTAGTTCAATCTCGTCTTTTTTTCGTCCGCTGGCGCGTTTGCTGGCAATGATGTCACGAAGATTGGCGACGCGAAAAATGCCTTCGCTCAAACCCCGGGATTTGGCCTCCGCAAAACTTTTGATGCCGTCAGGTGCGAAAACCAGGTCCACGTCATACGGCCCGGTCTTGATTTGCACGAAATCTTTGCCGGCGACAATCTCGCGTTCCAGCTCGCTGCCGATGTCGAAACCCAGTTTCCGCAGCGCGGTGACGATGCGCCGTCCGTTCTCCGGCGAACGCGCGGGAAAAACATCCATGTCCTGTGTCGTGCCGGGGTAACCGAGAAGGATGGCCCCGCTCTTGCCGATAAAAAGATAATCCACCTCTTCGTCCTTGAACGCACGGGCGATTTCCTCGGCCTGAAGCGGACGAAATTCCTTGGTCATGTGGCGGGTTTGAAGCCCAGATATTCCGGAAGATTCTCTGCGCACCAGGCGCGATACTCGGCCATCGAATTGAAGGAACGCCACGGAGCGTCGTCCAGCACCGGCTTTTTGACGCGGTTGAAACCATACTTGATGCGCGAGGCCAGCGGGCGATCCATCTGGCGGCGGCACTGGTCGCGAAAGGCTTCATCAGCCTGCTGGTCGGTTTGTTTCATGGCAACCCAAGTTTATCCATTCCCGACGCAACGTCAAACGCCGCCGTCAACCCCGCGATGCCGGCCTCGATGATGGCGACAGATTTCATTCAGTTTGCAGGTTTTGATTTTAATGCCGTCAGATATAAATTTCCGCAAATCGTTTCAGTTGAGATTTTATATCTGCTGGCACGAGTTGGAATAGCTTCTCATTTTGTATAATTGGTCGGAGAACATGGGTTGCGAGCGAAATTTCATGCTTAATATCCTTTAAATCTTTTTCCAAATCTCTCAATTCAGCTTCGCGGAGATCAACGTCTTTAGAGAGCATCTCCAACTCCGACGCACTAATCTTGGGTCGAGAAACAGAAGCTCGCTTTTGTTTTTTCCGTTTTAACTTCATCGCAACTTTTTCCGGCTTGCAATAAAAGTCTGGATTTTGATCTGGATGATATTTCTTACGAATGTGCTGATGTAGTTTTCCGCCTGACATTTTTTGGAATTCGGCTTTTTTTTCACGCCAGACGCGCTTTTGTCCAGTTTCCGTCATGCCATCGAACACGCGAGCAGAGTGTTCAGTTATCTCGCCGCTATCAACTGCTTTTTGAACTTCAGGAATAAGTTTATCAACTACCATCCAATTATGGATGGTTGTCGCATCAACGCCGAGATATTCGCCAACTTCCCTGTTGTTCATTTTGAAGTTGGTCATTAGCCTTTTTATCAAGGAGGCGCGTTGACTCGGGAACAAGTCTTGTCGATGTTCGTCCAAGATGAAACGGATACGGTCGCGGTATTCCTCCGGAGGAACTCCTTTAGGCAGATCGTCAATGACGCATGGCACTTCGTGAAGTTTCAAGTATTTTGCAACCTGTAATCGTCGGTAGCCGTCAATGAGCACAAACTTTCCATCACTAAGTTGTGAAACAACCAAAGGCTGTTGAATTCCAGTTCGGTTAATCGAGTGTTGCAACTTGTCATCTTCGACAACATCGCCTGAACGCCGGTATTTCTCCGGCACTTGAATTTGAGTGATCTTGATGGACCCTGCTTGGTTAACATTTTTCATCTTGCCTCCATTGTTGGAATTGCTTGCGTGAATTCAGAGTAATCTACAGATTCTTTATCCAAAGCCAGTTTCATTTCAGGCATTACGAGCAGGCGCTTGAGATTGCCCGGTCCTAATCTCCAATGTAGTAATCGTAATTTCAGTAAAGTGCGTGCTTCACTCAACGCTTTGTCGAGGTCGCGAAGCGAAGATCGAAGTGTAATTTTTGAAAGGTTTCCAGTTTGCCTCAAATCCTTCGTCTTTTTTACTAGAGCTCTAATTTGGCCAGAACCTAGGTTTTCTTCTTTCAATACTTCCACGACAATCTCCTGCTCTTTCGTGTCGAGAGATGTCAATGCTTCGGCATCGTTCATGGAGAGTTTTTGAATTTCTGCGTCTCTCATTAATTTTGATGAGGCGTGTCCTAAAATGCGCAGGTATTTATAGACGTGCCCTGATGTTACGAAATACTTCTTCTTAATTTCTTCGACTCCAATGCCGCGTTCGATGTCTTCTTTAACCAATTGAGCACGCTCGAACCAACTCAATCGTTTTCTCATCACGTTTTCCGCCAAAAAACGTCCAACGATTTCTTCCTCTGGAACATCAATTATCATTGCAGGGATTTTGGATAATTCAAGTTCACGGAATGCCTGTAGGCGTCCCTGCCCGCATATTAACTCGTAATTGTAAAGTCCTCCGTCAGGTCGCCGACGGTCTGAATGCGACCACTTTGAAATATCTCTAACGTGAATCGGCTGCTTCAGGCCAACAGTGCTAATGCTATCCTTCAAACGTGTGTATGCACCTTGGGAGCGACTGCGTCTGACAAAAAATCTTATTTCATCGGTCTTAATTTCAACAACCCTAGTCTTTATTGTTTCCTTAGTATTATCATTCATATTATTCCTTTCTATAAAACTATTGGTTTTCACGGAGCAACTTCAACGCCCTTTCAAACCATTGACTAACTCTCTGCTTGCTTACACCGTAACTTTTTCCAATTTGAGCGAATGATTCTTGTTCTCCATTAAAACCCAAATGCCTAACCACAACAGATCTTTCACGATTGGGAAGAATCGCTAAATCTTTTGAAAGTTTACGAGCGGTTTCCTGGTTGCACATTTCAGAAAACGGCGTTTGCTCAACCGTAAGAGCATCTTCGTTTTCACGCACAATAAAGTCGCCAGCGGCCTTATATGCAAATAAGCTTTCGACAATCGCACGCATAAATATCCTATTGATCACATATTCGCTGAAATGATTACCTGCTTGAGCCGAGGCCAAGTTTTCCGATAATTTCTGCAAAGTCTTTTTCTAGTCCTGTCAGCAAAGCCATAGGCAACTTTGTAGGCTCGCCCTTCCGACCGGCATGTTTGCAATTTGTTGAGAAACGCTCGGTCTTGGTACGCCTCCAAAAGCAAATCCTGCCGAATGTCATCGGAACTTCTTTCGCAAAATTTGCCAATCCTGCGATATGCCTGTGTGGCAACCTTGTTTGCTATGGTGATTAGAACGCCGTCAGTTTGGTCTTTTGTCATATATTTTCGTTTCTATTTACCACAGCCCATTTAATCACCTGCTCGTCAAGAGGTTCATGGTTCATTTTTCATATTTCTTTTTGAGTTTGAAGAGTTTTCTGACCAGGTCAAGATTATTGTGTCATGTTTCATTTAATGTAGAACTACTTGAGGCTAAGTGGTTTGAGTTTTAAATCGTCCGCGAATGTTTCCGCTCGCCGACCGGCGCGAGGGTGTTGTCGAAACACATCGCGATGTTGCGGATGAACAGGCGACCGGTGTCGGTCACTTCCAGGCCGGCCGGCGTGCGCTTTACCAGGCCGTCGGCTTCCAGCGGCGCGAGCGACGCGAGTTCCGGCGCAAAGTGTTCCGTGAAATTGATGCCGAGCTTTTCCGACATCGCGGCGTAATCGAGCGAGAGGTCGCACATGACGCGCATGATGGTCTCGCGGCGGATTTTGTCCTCGCCGGTCAGGAAATATGCGCGCTGTAGCGGCACCCGGCCGGCGTCCACGGCTTTCTGCCATTTCGGCAGTTCCTTCTCGTTCTGCCAGTAGGCTGCCGGAATCTGCGAGATGCTCGACATGCCGAACGCATAGATGTCCGAACCGGCGCGCGTGCTGTAACCCTGGAAATTCCGCTGGAGCTGCTTGTTGCGCTGCGCCACGGCCAGTTCGTCGTTGGGCCGCGCAAAATGGTCCATGCCGATATAGATGTATTGGTTGTTGGCGGTGAGTTTCTCAATGACCAGCTTGAGCACCTGCAACTTGGTCCCGGCATCGGGAAGATGCTGTTGCTGCTCCAGGATTTTTTGGGCGGGCTTGACCCACGGCACATGTGCGTAACTGAAGACGGCGAGCCGGTCCGGCTTCATTTCCAGCACGATATCGAGCGTCTCATTGAACGACTCCGGCGTCTGGTGCGGCAGACCGTAGATGAGGTCGAGGTTGATCGAGCCGTAGCCCAGTTCGCGCATCCAATCCATCGCCTGCTGCGTCATTTCGCGCGGCTGGATCCGGTGGACGGCCTCCTGGACTTTCGGATTGAAATCCTGCACGCCCATCGAGGCGCGGTTGAAGCCGATCTCGCGCAGCGCGACCATGTGCTCGCGCGTGAGCCGGCGCGGGTCCACCTCCACGCTGGCTTCGATGTCCGGCGAAAACGCGAAGTGTTTATGGATGATCTCGCCCAGCCGCCGGATTTCATCGGGTTGTAAAAAGGTCGGAGAACCGCCGCCGAAATGGAGTTGCCCGGCTTTGCGCTGCGGATTCAATTGTGGCGCCATCTTTGCCACCTCTCGGCCCAGGGTCTCCACATAGGCCATGCCCTGGTCATGGTTGAGTGTGATGACCGTGGTGCAGCCGCAAAACCAGCAGAGCGTTTCGCAGAATGGAATGTGGAAATAAATCGAAAGGTCGTGGTCGGTCCGGTTGTTCTCAGAAATTTTTTCGGCCAATTGCGGCCACATTATCGTATCGGTGAATTTCGTGGCGGGCGGATAGCTGGTGTAACGCGGCCCGGCCACGTTGTATTTCTGCACCAGATCGAGATCAACCTTGAGCGTGCTCATTTAAAACCACGGACAGTTTCGCTCAACGCGGCGATATTTTCCAATTTCGCATCGGGCGGCACGCCGTGGCCGAGGTTGAAGATGTGACCGGGCCGGCCTCGCATGGCTTCCATTACAGCCTGCGTTTCCCGGGCGACCACCTCCGGCGTGGCCTCGCTGAGCAACGCCGGCGCCAAATTGCCTTGCAAGGCGACGTCCACCGGCAACAACCGGCGCGCGTGGGCCAGCGAAAATTGCCAGTCAATGCCCAGTACACTCGCCCCGGTTGCCAGTAAATCGTCCCAGTTCCCGTGCGTGCCCGGGGAAAAGACGATGACTGGTGGAGCGCCGAGCACCGGCTCGGCACGCTGGGTGGTCGCGCTGGAACCGGCCGAGGCGGCGCTCGACGTTCCGAGGCCGGAAATGATTTCTTTCATCCAGCGCCCGGAAGCTTCCTGAAATTCCATCGGCGAGAGTTGGCCGCCGTGGCTGTCGAAAATCTGGAGCGCATCCACGCCGGCGTTGATTTGCATTTGCAGGTAAGCGGTAACGGCGGCAGTGAGTTTTTCGGTAAGCAGATTAAACGTATTCCGGTCTTCGTGAAACAGCTTCAACGCGCGGGTATATTTCTCGGCGCTGCCGCCTTCCATCATGAACGTGGCGAGCGTCCACGGCGACCCGGCGAAACCGATGAGCGCAGTCTGGTTGCCAAGTTCCTTCCGCAGCCGGCGCAGTGCCCGGTCCACGTAACCGAGGTGTTCGGTCACATGCTGGACCGACAGGCGTTCGATATCGGCTTTCGTGCGCGCGGCAAAGTCCATGACTATGCCGCCGGTCTCGCGGAAGCGGTAGGGCTGCCCCATCGCTTCGGGAATGACGAGGATGTCGCTGAACAGGATGGCGGCGTCGAACCCGAACCGCCGGACCGGCTGCAGGGTGACTTCGGCGGCCAGCTCCGGTGTTTGTACCAGTTCGAGAAAGGAATGTTTTTCCTTGAGTTCGCGATATTCCGGCAGGGCGCGTCCGGCCTGGCGCATCAACCAGACGGGCGGACGGTCCGTGACGCGGCATCGGCAGGCGTCGAGAAAACGGCGGCGCCCCGTCAATTTCCCCGGGGCGGCGGGTGCAGCGGCATTGGCGTTGGTGGCAATGACATCCATGGATTTCAACGTGTTACGGTGGCATTGTTATTAGCATGTCCAATCGGTTTTGAACAGCGGGTTGCGCATTAATTTTTTGTGCAACTTTGTCCCAACCCCGGTTTTTAATCTAAAGCGAGATCATGAAAGACAGCGAACTCCAATCCAAACTCCGCGAGTCAATCTGGCGGCGGCAACTCGCTGAATCTGAACAAGCTGAATTGCGCGCCCATCTCGCCGCTCATCCCGGCGAGCGCGCCGATTGGGAGCTGGAATCGGCCTTGAACACTGCATTGAGCCGTTTGCCGGAGGCAAGTGTGCCGTCGAATTTCACCGCGCGCGTGTTGCAGACGGTCGAGCGCGAAGAAGCCCGGCCCGGTGCCTGGAGCTGGCGTTGGACCTGGCGCACGCTGCTGCCGCGCGTCGCCTTTGTAGCAGCGGGGATTGTATTCCTCGGTCTGGCCTTTCAACACCATGAAATCAACCGCCAGCGCATTGCGCTCGCCCGGAACGTTGCGCGGGTGACCGTGGGACAGCCGATGCCCAGTACGGAAGCGCTGGAAAACTTCGACGCCATTCGCCGCATGAGCCAGCCGCAGCACGCGGATGACGAATTGCTGGTATTGATGCAATGAGCCACCCGGGGCAGGCGTGTTGCCGGCTGGCCATGATTTTTGCGATTGGCCAGATTGCCGTATTTCAACTCGCCGCCGGAACCGCCACCAATGCTCCGGCTCCGCATAAAATCCTTTCCGCGCCAACGCAACTTTTGCCCCCGCCCGTGCCGCTCGTGAAGTCGCCGGTGGATTTGTTCCGCGAACTGCTGGCGATGGCTCCCGCCGAGCGGGGAAATTTCCTGTCGAACCGGCCGCCGGCAATCCGCGATCGCATTCTCGCCAAGTTGCGGGAATACGAGGCGCTCGACCCGAACGACCGCGAATTGCGTCTGCGCGCCACCGAGTTGCGCTGGTATTTGCTGCCGCTCATGCACGAATCCCCCGCCAACCGCGCCGTGCAACTGGCGGCCATGCCGGAGGACATGCGGACTCTGGTAAAAACGCGCCTCATGCGATGGGACGTTTTACCGCCGCCACTCCAGAAGGAATTTTTGAACAACGAACGGACCCTGCGCTATTTCACCCAGGTGAATTCGCCCAACGGCCCGCCGATGCCACCCGACCCCAATCTGGCGCACTGGAATTCGCTCACGGAGGAACAGCGGCAGAAAATCATCGACCAATGCAACCAGTTTTTCGATCTGACGCCGCGGGAAAAACAGAAGGCGCTCAACACCCTCTCGGACGCCGAACGGCAGCAAATGGAAAAGACACTGGATGCATTCGGGAAATTGCCTCCGCTGCAGCGCTTCAAATGCATCCACGCCTTCACGGAATTTGCCGGCATGAGTGCGCAGGAAAAACAGGATTTTTTAAAAAACGCCCAGCGCTGGTCGCAAATGTCGCCCAAGGAACGCCAGACCTGGCGCGACCTCGTCACGCATGTCCCGGAATGGGCGCCGCTGCCGCCGCCGGCCATGCCACCGTTGCCGGCGCCCCTGAAGCCGCGCTCCCATCCGTTGGCCGTCACCAACCCCGTCTGATTCCGGCGAATTTCAATTTCCATTTCCGCCGCCAGACCTTAATTTCCCGCCGTGCATCCAATTGCGTTTCAACTCGGCCAGCTCACCATCCATTGGTATGGCGTGATGATGGCGCTGGCGTTCCTGGCCGGACTCTGGACGGCTACGCGCCGTGCCCGGCAGGACAACATCCCCGGCGAAAGAATCGCCGACCTTGTGTTTTGGATCATGATCGCCGGACTAATCGGCGCCCGCACTGTTTACGTGACGACCTACTGGAGTGAATTCGCCCATCAGCCATTTACGGAAATATTCATGATCCAGCACGGCGGACTGGTCTATTACGGCTGTCTCATCGGCGCAGCCATCGCCTATTTCATATACGTCCGCTGGAAGAAATTGCCCGGGTGGAAAATCGCCGACATCCTCGCGCCGAGCATCGCGCTGGGAAATGCCATCGGCCGCATCGGCTGCCTGCTGAACGGCTGCTGTTACGGCCGCGTGTGCCATCTGCCCTGGGCCATCCGCTTTCCCAATCAATCCGCCGCCTGGCAGCAACAGTTCGAGGCGGGACTACCGGTGGGCCGGGCCGGCCCTTCGTTGCCGGTGCATCCCACGGAAATTTACGACGCGTTATTGAATTTTGCCCTTTATCTCGGTCTGGCCTGGCTGTTCCGCCGCAAGAAATTCGATGGCCAGGTTTTCGCCACTTATCTCATCGGCTACGCCATTTTCCGGTCCCTCGTGGAATTTTTCCGCGGCGATTACCCGCCCGACCACATCCACGACGGCCTGACCTCGGCGCAACTCGTCAGCATTCCCATTTTTATCGCCGGCCTTTTGATCGCGGCCCTGCTCTCGCGCCGTGTTGAAGCCAAGCGAAGATAGATGATGGAGGATAGATGATGGCAAAAAGTCCCGACCTCCATTCCCTGCCGCGTCGTAGCGAAGCGAAGACGGATCGTTTTATTTTGCTCGCCGGCCCCACCGCCGTCGGCAAATCCGAAATTGCTCTGCGGCTTGCCGAACAAATCAGCGGCGAAATCATCTCCGCCGATTCCATGCAGGTTTATCGCGGACTCGACATCGGCACGGCCAAGCCGTCGCCCGCCGACCGCGCCCGCGTGCCGCATCACCTCATAGACATCCTCGACCTGACCGGATCCTTCGACGTTGCACAATTCATCCGGCTGGCAAAAATAGCCGTCGCGGAAATCCAGTCCCGGGGGAAAACCCCCATTTTCTGCGGTGGCACGGGGCTTTACTTCAAAGCATTTTTGAGCGGACTGGGCGAAGCGCCGCCGGCCAATCCCGGCCTCCGCGCCGAACTTGAAGCTGTGTCGTTCGAGGCGTTGTTACGCGAACTGCGCGAACGCGACCCGGCGGCGTATGAAAAAATCGACAAACAAAATCCGCGCCGCGTCATCCGCGCCGTGGAAGTGATCCGGCTGACGGGGAAAAAGTTTTCCGAACAGCGGGCCGAATGGAAATCTGAGGTTCAAAGCCCAAAACCAAAAAACTTTTTCGCCTGTTCACGGCAACCGGCGGATTTGCACGCCCGCATCAATGCCCGCGTGGACGCGATGTTCGCGCGCGGTCTGGTGGACGAAACCCGCGAATTGCTCAAGCATGGTCTGGAACAAAACAAAACGGCCATGCAAGCCATCGGTTACCGGCAGGTGGTGGAACATCTGCGTGGCGAACGGTCACTTCCTGAAACCATCGGGTTGGTGAAAATTCGCACCCGGCAATTCGCCAAACGCCAGCTCACCTGGTTCCGCGCCCAAAAAAATGTGGAATGGATGGAATTGAAGCCGGACGAATCGGTGGAAAAATGCGTGCAGAAAATTTGTGAAGCGATTTTGAAGTCGCGGAGCGACGGACGATAATAGCCCACGGTTTCAACGCTTGTCATTACCCACATTTTTTCAAACTTGATTTCGCAATTCTGATTAGCAATCTAGTGTGGGCGTAGGCGTTGCTGCGGCGCGCCGGGTTGGTTCCTCACCGGTGGGTTTATGAGCACAACGCTAATACCGCCGGTTCAGTGGGCACAGAACGAGTTCGCATTTGCTAAACTGGGAGACTCACGTCGTAATAAACGGTTGGTGAAAATTGCTGCTAATCTGGCCGCCCATCCGGGCGGAACACTGCCGCAAGCCTTTCCGCACTGGGCCGAATTAAAAGCGGCGTATCGTTTCTTTGGGCAAAGCGGAGTCAGCTTCGAGCGGGTGTTGGCCCCCCACCTGGAACGGACTCGCCAGGCGTGTCGGCAGCCCGGAGAGTATTTGCTCATCGAGGACACGACCCTGCTGGATTATACCAACCATCCCGCCACCGAGGATCTGGGAATGATTGGCGATGGCGCCGGACGAGGCTTTGAATTGCATAGTGCATTGGCGGTGCGGATCGAGTCCTGGACACTGGAGCAACGACCCGAGGGGATGGTGGTGGGATTATTTGGCCAACAGTGTCGCAGCCCCCGACCCGCGCCGCCCGGTGAGACGCGTGGGCAGCGGTTGAGTCGCCCCCGCAAATCACAGAGCTGGGCAGCGGCCATCAAATCTGCCGGTCGTCCTGCCGAGGGAAGCCGGTGGATTTACGTGGCGGATCGTGAATCGGATTTTTACGAGCCGTTGCAGATTTGCCAGCAGCACGGAGTGGACTTTGTAATCCGGGCTTGCCAGGCCCGACGTTTAGCCGATGGGGCCGGGCATTTATGGGAGGCGTTGGTCCACGCGCCGGTGCTGGGGCAGAGTACGGTGGAAATGCGGGCTCGGGCTGGCCAGCCTGCGCGCACCGCCAGAGTGGAACTGCGAAGTGTGTGTGTGGATTTGGATGGGCCATGGCGTCCGGGCGGGTGGCAAGGGCCGCTCAAAGGCGTCGGCGTTGTGGAGCTCACAGAGGTGCAGGCACCCGAAGGAGTGAAGGAACCGCTGCATTGGATTTTGCTCACCTCGTTGCCATGTGCGACCAAGGCCCAGGCGCAGCAGGCGGTCGGGAGGTATACGGCGCGCTGGTGGATTGAAGAGTATCACAAAGCTCTCAAGAGCGGAGCGGCGGTGGAGGAGAGCCAATTAGAGCGAGGGTATCGTTTGGAATCCCTGATTGCGGTGTTGGCCGTGGTGGCGGTGCGTTTGCTCAGCACCAAATTGCTGGCGCGCAGCCGACCAGAGTCGTTTGAAGCCGCGGCGAGCTTCGGTTCGGAAATGCTGGCGATATTGGAGAAGAAGTTCGGCCCTCCCGAAGGCGGTTGGACCAATCGAAATGTGATCATTGCTACGGCGCGGCTGGGGGGCTTTCTGGCACGCAAGCATGACGGCATGCCGGGCTGGCAAACCATCTGGCGCGGCTGGCAGCGGCTGATGTGGATGTGCGAAGGATTAGAAACTTTCCAACTCAAATGAAAAAAATGTGGGTAATGACAAGGGTTTCAACCGTGGGTGGAATCATCCAAAGCAATTCAAGCCCCGGTAGGGGCGGCAGAAATGACCGGATAATTATCCCAACGGGATAAAATCATCCAGCCCAGCGTTGACGGATGAAATCCGGCTACGCTGGGTGAACCGTGAATATGAAATTCTACTCCGAAGGAGTTGAATAAATGCGCGGTGAAAGGTGATGCAACTCCGTTGGAGTTGATGTTGATTGGGGACGATGACCCAGCGTAGGCGCTACGCGCCAACGCTGGGCTGAAAGATGGAATCCCGTTGGGATTCGGAGCGCGCATTAAACCATGCCGTTAGAGATTCAAATCTTTGAGATGCTACCACCTTCGACTACCACCTTCGGAATATTCAGGAAAGGTGTGCGCCACTCGTTTAGATAACAATGCCGTCCAGCATACAAACAACATGCTTTAACAAAGAAGCGATTAACACCGTATCGGCAAGCGTGCGTTTGCTTGACGCATAACACCGCGGAATAAGATTGGATCCATAATTTGCAAGGTCTTGAAGAAAATAAACCCAAGTAGAAAGGTTTTCTTTTACAAAAGCTTGTGCTTCGTCCAATCCATAAATTTTTTGGTGCGGATTATCAGGCATGGCGCAAATGTAATTTAACAGGCTGCTGAAAAACAGGTGATTTTTGTCTGAATCATTTTTTTCATGGTTAAATCCGTTGCCAACCGTTGTCCAGCGCGGAGTTTTTCCCCGACCGATCTTCCAATCACCGCCTTCATTCGAGGTTTTCGACCGGTTCAAACCGTCCGAGGACATTCCGCCGCCTTCATCCGGCCTGCAAACTCAATCCCAGAGTTGGTTATCCGCAGCAAATTGTAAGTTCCGGCCACGAAATAGGCCCAAGCTTGCGTCCGTTCCACTCCCGCGATAGCGGGTGCGCCTGAATCCACCCACCGTTTTCATCCAGCCAAAGATTTCTTCCACCCGTTTGCGCAGCCGTTGGCTGGTGCGGTAACCGGTGCGACCGGTCGTGCGTCCATCCAGTCCCGAAACTTCAATTCCCTCTTTGCACGCCGTGTGCGGCGAGACTTCCCGCTGGCGGCACCCGGCCACAAATTTCTTTTGGTGATACGCTTTGTCCGCGCCCGAGGGTGCGTAATCCTGGCTTCGTGCAATTCCCGATGTTCGTCCACCTGCGCCAACGCCACCGTCGGCTCGTCTTGGGCAATGGGATTATGCACCGTGATGGCCGCGCACAGTCCATGCCGGTTTTCCATCAACACCTGCGTCCCAAAACACAGCTTGCTGGCCTGGCCATTGGCTTTCCGATACAGCACGCTTTCCGGATCGGTCGTGCTTTGGTGCGTCACATTGCGCCGTTGCTCCCCGTGAAAATTGATCGTCGGATTGCCGGGGTCATCGTCTTTGGCCGAGGCCACTTTGGCCTGATCCTTGCCATCCTTGCGCACAAAGCTCTTCAGGCTGGCCCACGCTTCGATGAGCGTGCCGTCGGCCGTAAAGTGCTGGTCGCTGGTCCAGCCTTCGGCCCGCGACAAATCATAGACCTCCACAAAAAACAGCTTCGCCGCCTCCGCCGAAAGCACCCGGTCATAATTATGGGTGAACACCGTCGGATCGAAACTCCCCTCGTCCAGTTCCCGGTCCAGAAACCAAAGCCACAGGAGATTGTAGGCCAGTTGCTCGCAGAACAGCCGCTCACTGCGCACCGAATAGAGCGCCATCAATATCCGGCTCTTGAACAGTTGCTCCGGCGGGATCGAAGGCCGTCCTTCACCGGCATACAACTCGTCAAACAACGGCGAAAGCTTCGCCAACACCTGGTCCACTCGTGTCTTGATCCCGCGCAACGGATGGTCGGCAGGCACCCGCTGGTTCAGGTTGATCGTCGTCAGAAATTCCGGTTGAGCTTGAGGTTTTCCACGCATGATTCTCTGACCTTTTTACCTCGCCAGCATTCAAACTTTCTGGGAGTTTTTCAGCAAACTGTTAACCTCCCCTCGGCCGTTTGATGACCACATCAACGCCCGCCTTGTTCTTGGCAATCATGTTGGCGGGCAGGATGCCGCGCCAGAAGACGTTCGGGTAAACCACCGCGCCGCGTCCCAGAATGCTGCCGGGGTTCAGCACCGCGTTGCAACCGACTTCCGCGCCGTCGCCGAGCAGCGCGCCGAACTTGCGCAGGCCGGTGTCGAACGGCACGCCGTCCATCTCCACCTCGATATTGCCGGGGAACAGTTTGTAATTGGAAATTTTCACGCCCGCGCCGAGGTGCGCCTTGTGGCCGAGGATGGAGTCGCCGACGTAATTGTAATGCGGCACCTGTGCGTTGTTGAACAGGAACGAATTTTTCAGCTCGCTGGAATTACCGACGACGCAGTTGTCGCCGATGATGACATTTTCGCGGATGTAGGCATTGTGCCGGATCTGGCAATTGCTGCCGATGATGGCCGGACCTTTAATCATCACGCCATCCTCGACCAGGGTGCCTTCGCCGATGAAAACCTCTTCGCCGATGAAGGCGCGGCCGTCGCAGCGGTTGTGAAGGGCCGGTTTCAAATTGGCGGCGATGTAACCCTCAATTTTTTTAAGCGCGTCCCAGGGGTATTTGCAGCCGTCGAAGATGGCGGCGTGTTTGGTCTGGTTGAGGTCAAACAAATCGGCTGGCGTGAACATGGCGGCAGATTAGGTGAAAGACCGGCGACGGCAAAGAGCGAAATGAGGTAGTGTCCTAATTTGTAGGCGACGAGGTAACGAGTCGTTCAGGCCAGCACTCCTTACGTCGTGCCCTACAGCCAAATCAGGACAGTACCCGAAATGACCCAAGCTTGCCATTCGCGGTGGCGGGAGTATTTTCACCGGCGATGGCGCGCTCCCGTAGCTCAAATGGATAGAGCAGCGGTTTCCTAAACCGCGGATCCCAGTTCAATTCCGGGCGGGGGCACCATTCAAGCCCTTTGGCCACAGAAACCCGCAGGCCGGAACATTTACCGCAACCAATCTCTCGTAACTTTGTTATATTCTCTGGCGTCTTAAATTGACAACAGCCCGATTTTATGAAAACCGAATTCCTCAAAAGGCGTGTTTCCTGGACGGCGATTTTAATTCTGTGTTTGATGAGCGTCCGTTCGCCCTTTAATTCTCCGTCACAAGCGCAAACCGCTCCGCCCCCACCGGATGACTCAACGACGGCAAGCGCGTTGCCGCCAAACGTTTATCCGTCCAGCCCGCTGGCCCAGGTCATCCGGCTCACCCAGGCCGGCGTGGACCAAAGCATCATCACGACCTACGTCACGAATTCCACCAGCACTTTCAATCTCGATTCGGATAAAATCATTTATTTGCGCGACATTGGCGTGCCCAACGAAATCGTCACCGCGATGATGCAGCGTGACCAGCTATTGCAACAGCAAATGGCCTCGACGACCTATCAACCCCCGGCTCAACCCCCGCCTCAGACCACCCCCGAGACGACCGACCAACCGGAAACCGAGCCGCCACCGCAGCCGGAGGAGCAACCGGCCCCGGTCACCGTGACCTATTTTTACGACACACTGGCGCCGTATGGGAGTTGGGTGGACATCGACGGCTATGGCCGATGCTGGCGGCCCAGCGTGTGCGTTTATAATCCGGGCTGGCAGCCGTATTGCGATCATGGCCACTGGATTTACACCGATTGCGGCTGGTACTGGTATTCGGATTATTCGTGGGGCTGGGCGCCATTCCATTACGGTCGCTGGTTCCGGCATCCGCATTGGGGCTGGTGCTGGGAACCGGACACCATGTGGGGCCCGTCATGGGTAACCTGGCGGCAATCGAGTGGCTATTGTGGCTGGGCGCCACTGCCGCCGTTTGCCACCTACCGGGCCGGCGTCGGCTTCTTTTATCGCGGCAGCGCGGTCAGCATCGGCTTTAATTGGGGTTTGAATGAAAGTTGTTTCACCTTTGTTCCCACCCAATTTTTCTGCGACCCGCACCCCCGCCGCCATTGCGCGGCCCCGGCCCAGGTGACGCAGATTTTCAACCAGACTACGATAATCAATAATTTTGGCGGGCGCGACCACCGCGTGGCCAACCGGGGGATTGATCCCGAACACATCACCACCTTCACCCACACTCCCATCCGTCCGGTTGCTATTCAGGAAAATCCCGGACGACCCGGACGTGGTTCGCGTGGTGATCAACTCAGTCGCGATGGCGGCACATTGATTATCGGCCGGCCGCCGCGGACTTCCGCTCCGGCGGAAACTCATCCGATGCAACCGAGTCACCCGACGCAGCCGAGTCATCCGATACAGTCGAACAATAATTGGCCGACGGCTCAACCACGACAAGGCCGGCCACCGCAAACTCCCGTCGTCACTGCTCCGGTCGCCACCCCCCATGAGCCGACGGGGCACAATGCGGCGCCGGTGCAGACGCAACGCCCGTCGCAACCGGTCAATTATTCAACCCCGAGCTATGACAACCGGACCCTTTCTCCCCGGGCGCGGGAACAACAACCACGGGGATACCAGCGTGATAATAAGCAAATTGACTATGGGTCGATGGTCATACCGCCTTCCAATCC
The DNA here is from genome assembly GCA_963789055.1 of uncultured Verrucomicrobiae bacterium. GTDB lineage: Bacteria > Verrucomicrobiota > Verrucomicrobiia > Limisphaerales > UBA11358 > UBA11358. The sequence continues at coordinate 259,316 of CAWBJE010000002.1, forward strand.
GAATCGATCCGGTGCATCTGAAGGTGGTCACTACAGCGGCCCGACCGGGGCGCCACCTCAATCACACCAGCAGCATAATCAGTCTTCATCGCCGCCTCCGTCTTCGTCACCAAGGTCATCCGGACAAAATCAGAATCAAAGCAGTTCCGGCAATAACTCCGGTAACAATTCGGGCAACAATTACGGCAGCGGACCGGGCAATGGTCCGCGGCATTGACCGGTCATCGTTTTGTTGCCTAACGCCAGAGTGCGCAGGAGGACGCCCCGGCGTTTTTGCTTTTGCAACCCCGCCATCGCTGGCAAAATCCGCTCGTGAGCATCACCCCGCGGCAATTCGAACAAATGCAGGAACGCCTCGGCAGCGCTCTCGCCTCGGCGAAGCCTGGGGCCCGCCGAACCGCCGCGCCGGTCTTCGCTTCGGCGTTGCGCGCCGCTCCCGGCGCTCATCGCGTGATTCTGGGCGTGGACCCGTCGCTGCGCGGCACGGGCTACGGCGTGATTCGCCTCGCCAAACCGCATCCGCTCGCCCTGGCACACGGCACGATTTCCTGTCCGCATGACTGGGAACGTTCCCGTTGCCTCGTCAAAATTTCGCAGACACTCCGCGACGTGGTGCGCGAACACGAGCCGACCGTCTGCATCGTGGAAGGGCTTTTTTTCGCGCAAAACCTGCAAACGGCCATTGTCATGGGCGAGGCGCGCGGTGCGGCGCTGGCGGCCATCGCCGAGGCCGGCCTGGAAATTTACGAAATCGCCACGCGCAAGGTGAAACAAGCCATCGTTGGCTACGGCGCGGCGCAGAAATCCGCCGTCGCCAAAATGGTCCAGCGCCTGTTGAATTTGGCCAAACCGCCCGCTCCCGACGCCGCGGACGCCTTGGCGCTGGCCCTCGCGCACGCGCAGGAAAATTCGCGTTATAATCTGACGCCGGTGAAGAGGATTTGAACTGTGATTTGTTACATGAGTGACTGGTTAAATCAGTTAAACGAGTTTCCTGCCAACGGGCGCCTCGAAAGGCTTTCACTGATTTATGGATTTAACCTGTTTAACCAATCACTTACTCAACTAACCCGATGATCACTTTTCTCCAAGGCAAACTCGTCGAGGCGTTGCCCACGCAAGTCGTCGTGGACGTCAACGGCGTCGGTTATGAGGCGCTCATTCCGCTCTCGTCGTTCGATAAATTGCCGCAACCGGGAAACCCGGTAAAATTGCTCACCCAACTGGTCATTCGCGAGGACGCGCACACACTTTACGGTTTCATGACAGCGGCGGAACGCGATTTGTTCCGGTTGCTGGTCAGCACCGTTTCCGGCATCGGGCCGAAAATCGCGCTGAACATCCTGAGCGGCATCAGCGTGACCGCGTTTCGCGGCGCGGTGGCCGGGGGCGACGTAAAGGCGCTTTCGCAAATTTCCGGTGTCGGCAAAAAGACTGCCGAGCGTATCATTGTCGAGTTGCGCGATAAAATCGGCGCCGCCGGTGTCTGGGAAGCCGCGAGCGCGCAACGGGCGCTTTCGCCGGACGACCAGAAGGTCAACGACGCCGTGCTGGCACTGATGGCGCTTGGTTATAAACAGGTCGAGGCACACGACGCGGTCCGCGCCGCCCAGTCGGTGCTCGGCGCGAAAGCGACGGTAGAAGACCTGGTACGCGCCTGCCTGAAAAAAGGAGCGTAATGGCTGAAGCAAATTCATCGCCGGAAAAAACGAGCCCGCCGGCAAAGAAAAGAAAATCCGGCGTGATCGTGCCGCACAAGGCAAAGTGGCATCAAAGACTCGGCGCGTTCCTGGTGTTCGTTTTGGCGCGCGCCCTCATGGTTACAATGCGCTGCCGTTTGCGCAACCACACGGAATATTTAGCGCCCTACGCCCCCGGCCCCGTGATTGTTTGTTTCTGGCATAACCGGCTCGCGTCCTGCATAAAAGTTTATGAAAGCTTCCGCAAGCCGTACGCATCCGGCAGGGGCATGGCGGCGCTGATCAGTGCCAGCCGGGACGGCGCGTTCCTCACGGGCATTCTGGAATGGTTCGGGGTGCAGCCGGTGCGCGGATCAACCAGCCGGCGCGGTCCGCAGGCAATGCTTGAGCTCACCACCTGGGCCGAGCGCGGCTACGACCTGACCATCACGCCGGACGGCCCGCGCGGCCCGCGCTACCAGATTCAGGACGGGGTGATGTCACTGGCACAGGTAACAGGTTTGCCGATAATGCCGGTGGCGTTCAACGTGCGTTGGAAATTTTGCGTGAAAAGCTGGGACCGGTTTCAAATCCCGCTGCCCTTTGCCCGCTGTGATGTCGTCGTCGGCCAGGTCATGCGTGTGCCGGCCGAAGCCACGGATGCCGAACGCGAATCGCTGCGGCAACAGCTTGAAATCGATTTGCGCCAAATCACGCGGGATTGAACTTTAAGGAAGTGATTCGTTAAATGAGAGATTGGCTAAATAAGTTGATGTGCCGCCGTTATGACCCGTTTAACCAATCACTCATTTAACTGATTAGCCTTTTCTCCGCCATGATTGCCCGCGTCAGCCTCGAAATTGCGCTCCGCAAGGAGTTCGATTATTTGATTCCGCCCGGTTTGGCGGGCCAAATCGAGGTCGGCAGCCGGGTGCAGGTGCCGTTCGGCCCGCGCAAAATCATGGGTTGCGTCACGGCGCTGGCCGAGGAATCGGCCCACGCCAATCTCAAACCCATCCTCAAAGTCATCGGCGCCCAGACGCTTGTCACGCCGAAGGTCCTGAAGCTCGCGCGCTGGATTGCCGATTACTATTGCTGCGCGCCGGAGATTGCGCTCAAATCCGTCCTGCCCGAAGCCGTGCGCAAGGAGGAATCCGGCTGGCGCGAGCGATTGTTTGTCCGCGCGCTGCCGGTAAGCGGCGAATTCCCAAAATTGCCCAAACGCCAGCAGGAGGTTTGGAATATCATCGAGGAACGGCGCGAAATGCCCTTGCAGGAACTGCTTGAGCTGGCCGAGACCACCGCCGCCACCGTCCGCAAGCTGGAAGACCGTGGTCTGGTTGAGATCGCTCCGCAGATTTCCGAGCGCGACCCGTATGCCCGCGAGCATATTCTGCCGTCGCAACCGCTGCCGCTGAACCCGGCGCAGGCAAAGGCGCTGAACGAAATTATAGCGGCGATGAACGCACACAATGACAAATGCCGAATGACGAATGGAAAGACAGAATCTTCCGGCATTCCATCCGATATTCGTCATTCGTCCTTTCTCCTCCACGGCGTGACTGGCTGTGGCAAAACCGAGGTTTATCTGCAGGCCATTGCCCATGCGCTTGAACAAGGAAAGGGCGCGATTGTGCTGGTGCCGGAAATTTCGCTCACGCCGCAGACCGTCGAACGGTTCAAGGCGCGGTTCAGTTCCGGCAAACTGCAGACGCTCGTCGCGGTTTTGCACAGCCATCTGTCCGCCGGCGAACGGCACGATGAATGGCACAAGATCCGCCAGGGCCGCGCGCGCATCGTCATCGGCGCGCGCTCGGCCATTTTTGCGCCGGTCGAACCGCTCGGCCTCATCATCGTGGACGAGGAACACGAGCATTCCTACAAGCAGGAGGAGGCGCCGCGCTACCACGCCCGCGACGTGGCCATCATGCGCGGCCAGATGGAAGATGCCGTCGTCGTGCTCGGCTCGGCCACGCCTTCGCTGGAAAGCTATTACAACTGCAAAAAGGGCAAATACACGCTGCTGGAATTGCCGGAACGCGTGGACAACCAGAAAATGCCGCACGTGCGCGTCGTGGACATGCGCCAGGCCGCTTACAAGGAAAAAGGTCCGCCGATTTTCTCGCCGCAACTCAAGGAGGCCATCCACCGGCGGCTGGAGCGGAGGGAGCAGATGATTTTATTTCTGAACCGGCGCGGTTATTCCACCTCGCTGCAATGCCCGAAATGCGGCTACGTCGCCCAATGCCCGAATTGCAGCCTCGCGCTGACTTACCATCGCCAGGAACAGAAACTTGCGCTGCCACATCTGCGGGTTCATCGACGCCGTGCCGGCTGTGTGCCCGAACGAGAAATGCAAAAACCCGGCCATCCGTTATGCCGGCCTCGGCACGCAAAAGGTCGAGGACACGCTGGCCAAATTGTTTCCCAACGCCCGGATCCGGCGCATGGACGCCGACACGATGAAGCGCAAGGATGATTACCGGAAAACGCTCGGGCGATTTCCGCGCCGGCAAGATTGACATCCTCGTCGGCACGCAGATGATTGCCAAGGGCCTGCATTTCCCGAACGTGACGCTCGTCGGCATCATTTACGCCGACCTCGCGTTGCATCAGCCGGATTTCCGCGCGGGCGAGACGGACCTTTCAATTGCTCACGCAGGTGGCCGGGCGCGCCGGCCGCGGCGACGTCGAGGGCGAGGTGTTCGTGCAGGCGTTCACGCCGTTTCATCCGGCCATTCAATTCGCACGCCGGCACGACTTCAACGGCTTTTACGAGCAGGAAATCGAATTCCGCGAGCAACTGAAATATCCGCCCGTCAGCCGCGTGGCGCTGCTGACGCTCAAAGGCCGCAACGAGGACAAGGTGAAATTCACCGCCGAACATCTTCGGAAAGTTGTCGAGTCCACAGTCCACAGTCCACAATCCAAAGTCCACAGTCCAGAGTCCACAGTCCAGAGTCCACAGTCGGCAAATCATCGGACTGGGGACGGTGGACAGCGGACTGGCGACTTGATTATTGCCGGTCCGGCGCCGGCGCCGTTGTTACGGGCGGAAACTTTTTACCGCTACCAACTCATGCTGCGGACGCGGACGATGAGCAAACTGAGCCAGACCCTGGCGAAAATCATCGAAACGCTCGCCCTGCCGGAAGACGTGACGCTGGCGGTGGACATTGATCCTGTGGATTTGGGCTAATTCAGAAGACCGACGGGCACGTCACGTTACGATTGTATTTTTTTTCACTCCGCTTCGCCACAAATCGAAATGATACAGTGCGACGACCACCAGGGAATGGCCGATTTTTTCGTCGGCGACCAACTTCGGAATTTCCGCTACCGGCACGAGCCGGGTCGCCAAGTCCTCGGCATAGTCCCACTTCACATCGTGTTTCAACCGGCAGTTTTCAATCAGCACGGTGTAGGTCCGGTTGCTCAGGATGGCGGGGTTAGACCAGATTTTCCCCAGCACGCGCGCGTTTTCGCCTTCATAACCGGTTTCCTCGCGCAACTCGCGCACGGCGGTCATCACCGGGTCGGTCTCGCCTGCGTCCATCATGCCACCGGGGATTTCGAGTTCCACCGTGTTCGAGCCGTGGCGGTATTGCTCCACCATCACCAGTTGCTGGTCGGGCGTGACGGCGATGATGTTGACCCAGTTGACGCTGTCGAGGACGTAGAAATCGTGTTCCTTGCCGGTGCGCGGCGAAATTTCCACGTCCGAGCGCAGTTTGAAGATACGGAAATCGCCGATGGGCGTTGAACGGACTTTTTTCCAAGGCTGAACCATGCGGCAGAATTCAGAATTCAGGAGCCGGAATCCAGAATAATTTTCGCCCGCTGGCTCGTTTCTTTATCCTGACTGGCGGCTGTTATCGTCCATTGCCTGGCTGTAGGGTGTCGATCGCCTCGCGCACTTTTTTGGTCAAATCCAAAGGATTGAATGGTTTTTGCAGGAAGAACGTTCCAGCTTTCGACATGGCGTCGCGGACGGCGTTGTTGTTGATGTAACCGGAGATGAAAAGAACGCGGACGGCGGGATTCACCTGTCCCAGCCATTCGGCGAGCGTTTTACCGCTCAGGCCGGGCATGATGACGTCGGTAATCAGAAGTTGGATTTTGGCGCCGTTCGCCTGCGCCAAGGTGAGGGCATGATGACCATCGGACGCTTCCAACACAGTGTAGCCCTGGTTGCGCAGCACCTTGGCCATGAGTCGCCGCAGCGAATTTTCGTCTTCGGCAAGCAAAATCGTTTCCGTACCTTGCGGCAAACTGGCCAGCGTGCCGCGAATGGAAACGGATTCTTCCGGCCCTTCGACGCAGGGAAGGTAAAAGCGAAACTCAGTTCCCCTGCCCAACTGGCTCTCGGACTCGATATGACCATTGCTTTGCTGGATGATACCAAAACAGGTGGCCAACCCCAAACCGGTGCCCTTGCCCTGTTCCTTGGTGGTGAAGAAAGGTTCAAAGATGTGTTGCTTGACCTCTTCCGTCATGCCCACGCCCGTGTCGGTGACACTGACCATAGCGTACTTGCCTGGCGTGGCGAGGTGCCGGCGCGCATAGTCTTCGTTGATGGTCGCGTTTGCCGTCCGAATGGTCAGCGTCCCGCCGTCGGGCATGGCATCCCGCGCGTTGACCACCAGATTCAGCAGCACCTGCTCGATCTGGCCGGGGTCGGCCCTGACCTGGCCCAGGTCGCTCACCGTTTGCGTCACCAGTTTGATGTCTTCGCCGATCAGGCGATGCAACATTTTGTTAAGATTAACGATCAACTGGTTCAGGTTGATCCGGCGGGGTTCAATGACTTGCCGGCGGGCGAAAGCCAGCAGTTGCCGGGTCAGGTTAGCGGCGCGTTCGGCGCTTTCCTGAATGCATTCGAGATTCGAACGCAGAGGAGCATCGGGCGACAATTGCGCGAGCGCGAGGTCCGTGTGCCCGCAAATGACCGCAAGGATGTTGTTGAAGTCATGGGCCACGCCACCGGCCAGCCGGCCGATACTGTCAATCTTCTGGGTCTGGCGGTATTGGCCTTCCAGTTCCAATTCGTGAGAGATGTCACGCTTGATGGCGATGTAGTTCGTAACGGCGCCTTTCCCGTCGCGAACGGGCGCAATGACAGCGTCTTCCGTAAAAAGCGCGCCATCCTTTTTTTTGTTGACGAAGCGCCCGCGCCAGACCTCGCCGGCGCTGATTTTGGTCCACAGATCCCGGTAAAACCCGCTTTCCTGCCGGTTGCTTTTGAGCAACCGCGGATTCTGGCCGATGACTTCGGCGCGGGCATAACCAGTGACCTTTTCGAAAACCGGATTGACGTAAAGAATGCGTCCTTCGGTATCGGTAATGACCACGCTTTCGGGAGTTTGCTCAATAGCAGTCATCAGGCGGTTGAGTTCGGCTTCCGCCTGTTTGCGGGTGTCCACGTTGCCAATGGCGGAGGCGATGATTCCGAGGATCCGGCGGTCATCGTCGGTAGGCCGGTAATCGGTGTTATAAGCCACACAAAGCGACCCGATAGCCTGGCCCTCGCATTTGACCGCGCATCCCATGTAAGTTTGGAGTCCATAAGCCCGGACATTGGGGTCGGATTTGGCGTAAGGCGATTGGGGCAGATTGGTAACGACCACTACTTCATCCCGGCTGTTACGGATGACATCAAAACACAAGTGACCGGCCGGGGCGTCTTCGGACTTGAAGCCCGCGGGTGTTTGCCACTGTCCAAGGGCACAGAGCAAATCGCCCTGTAAACGATTATACACAGCGCAAGTTGCGCCGAGCAATTCGCCGCAAAGAGCAGTCAGCCGATTGATGTTCGCGTCATGGTTGGAGCCGAGTTCGAGGAGGCACCGATTGATTTTTTCGAGCCGCAGTCCGCCCTGGCGCAGGGCCTCCTCGGCTTGTTTGCGCGCGGTGACATCAAATAGAATTCCCTGTGTGCCGATGACCGTTCGATCCGGGCCATAGACCGGCATGCGCAGTACATGGAAAAATTGTCTTCCGCCATCCGCGCCGGTGTACTCTTCCTCCGTCTCGATGGATTTCCCGGCTCGCATGATTTGTTCATGAACTTCATCGCCCAGGCCAGCATACTTGGTTGCCTGGCCTTCCTTTCCCTGCCTGGCGGTTTGATGGGCAGCAACTTCCATGGCCGTCCGGCCCAGAAATTCCTCGGCTTTTACGCCTTTAAGCTGACAAAACCGGGGATTGACCATGACGTAACGGCCTTCCCGGTCTTTGCGGAACACGGCCGCGGGCAATTGATCGATGAAAGAATGATATAGCGCCTGCGATTCCCGCAGCACTTCCTCCGCGCTCTTTCGGTTCGTAATATCGTGACTTATACCGACGATGCCAGCAACCTGGCCGGTTTCATCTTTGAACGGTATCCGGCTGGTGAGGTGCCATCGGTATCCGCCCAGTCCATGATTCAAGGCTCGTTCCTCCTTTGGCGGTATCGGCTCGCCGCTGCGCATGATCTGCTTTTCGTCCTCCTGATATTGTCGGGCCAGGTCGTTAGGATGAAAGTCAAATGCCGTCTTTCCGAGCAACGCCTCTTCCGTGGCGCCCAATACACCCTGGTGCGCCCGGTTGGACAGGACGTAACGTCCTTCTTTGTCCTTGATGAAAATGATGCTCGGCAGGTTGTCCAGAACGGTGCGGAAGAGGTTTCGCTCATGCTGGAGCGTCTCTTCCGCCTGCTTCCGCTGCGTGACGTCATGCGAAATGCCGAGCAACGCCTTTTGACCATGCCACTCGCCTTGCATGATTTTCGTCTCCACTGGAATGCGGGTCCCGTCCCTGGCCTGTAGAGGCAATGGGCAAACAATGATTTTATTGGCGTGCAAGCTGGCCAAATATTTCGCGGCTTCGGGCCGCAGTTCCGGCGGATGGAGATCAAGCGCACTCATGCCCGCCAATTCCGCGGGAGTGTAACCCAATTGTTTTTGCGCCGCGGGATTGGTGAAGAGAATGCGGCCAGTGGGTTCAAAGACAAATACCAAATCATCCAGCGCCTCGAAAAAAGCTTGCAGACTCGTTTCAATTTCCGGCCTGGCGGCAGGGGCGGCGGGAAACTGGCCCTTGGCCCGCCGGACCGTCTTTTTTGCACGGACCGGCGTCGAGCGACCGGGTTTTTGGGCCTTCATAAACGCCTGATAAACAGTGCCTGACGCCGGTTATTTTGGCGGCAGGGGAGATATTGTAAGCAAAAAGCCTGCCGATTTGGCGCCTGGAAGGCCGGCTTTTTGGCGTTTTCAAATGTGAAAAACCGTTGTAAAACCAGCGTAATCCTGTCATCCGGCAACGTGGCGCTAAATTCAAAATTTGCCACTGCCGGACAAAACTTTTACCTTCCTGCAACTTTTATGGCGCAACCCAAAATTGCAAATGCCGCCACGCCTGCCGGCTTGGGCTACGCCATGACGGCGGAATGGGAAAGGCACGCGGCTACCTGGCTCGCCTGGCCGCATCACGAAGCGGATTGGCCGGGTAAAATGGAGGCGGTCCGCTGGGTCTACGGCGAGATGGTGCGCAAAATTTCACCGGGGGAACTGGTGCGGATCCTCGTCCGGCACCAGGCCGAGCTAAGGTTCGCCGCCGATGGTTTAAAACGGGCGGGTTGCGATTTGAAACGGGTGGAATTTATCGTGCATCCCACAAATCGCGGCTGGATCCGCGACTGCGGGCCGATTTTTGTCAGAAAGAAAAGTCCACTGTCCGGAGTCCACAGTCCAAAGTCGGATACCGCCATCGTTCATTTTCATTTCAATGCCTGGGCGAGGCATGATGACTGGCAGAAGGACCGCAAAGTCCCGGAGATGGCGGCACACCGGCTGAACAAAAAGCTTTTTCATGCCGAATTCAACGGCAAGCCTTTCATCGTCGAAGGCGGCGGCATCGAAGTCAACGGCCGCGGGACGTTGCTCACCACCGAGGAATGCTATCTGCACCCCAGGATTCAGGTCCGCAATCCCGGCATGACCCGGGCGCAGTACGACATGACGTTTGCAAAATATCTTGGCGTCACAAACGTGTTCTGGCTGCGCCAAGGGCCGGACGGCGACGACACACACGGGCACATCGACGACATCTGCCGGTTTGTGAACCGGAAGACGCTGGTGCTGATCAAGGAAACGAACCGGCATGACATCAATTACCGTCCGCTATCAGAAAATTGGGAACGCATCAGGGATTTGCGGCTGGAAGACGGTTCTAAGCCTGAAATCGTTCCGCTGCCAATGCCGTCGCCGCTGTATTTCAACGGTCGCCGCCTGCCCGCGAGCTACGCGAACTTTTACATCTGCAACGCCGGCGTCATCGTGCCGACGTTTAACGACCCAAACGACCGCGTTGCCCTGGGCATTCTGGGCGAATTATTCAAAGGCCGGCCGGTTGTGGGCATTCACGCCGTTGATCTGGTGCTCGGTTCCGGTTCACTCCATTGCCTGACCCAACAGCAACCGGTTTGAAATTTAAGTTGGAATTCAAGCCCCAGCTTGTTCGAAAACACGCTAAAGCGTGAACTCCAACGCGTCAGATCACCCTGAAGCAGCCGCGACTTTGCTGTTATTGTTTGGCCCGATAGAAACGCCGCGAAAGGTTCGTCGCCGACAGAATCCAGAAACGGCAGCGAGCCGGTCACCGGCGGGTTGGTGAAGATGGGCGTCCAATCCGCCATGTTTGTCGAAGCGTAAATCACCACCGGGGTAACTCCGGCCGCGCCGTCCACCTGCAATTGAAAACCGGCGGCGGTCATTTGCAGGTTTGGCGGAACCAGGTTGAAAACAAGCGGCAGCATGGCCGGCGTGGAGATTGCCAGACTGTGATAACCGCCGGCCGCAATCGCCCAATACCTGAACCGACCCCGGCGGTACATTCGTCTGGCCAAAATAATTGTTTCCCCAGGCAACCATTGTGCCGTCGTTCTCCGACGACAAACTGTGTCCACTGCCGCCGGCAACGGTGTTTGCGTTTGTCAAACCCGCCGGCGCGTTCGTCTGGCCGTAGGTATTGTCGCCCCACACCACCACCGTGCCGTTGCTCTGGACGGCCAGACTGTGAAACCAGCCGCAGGCAATGGCCGCCACGCCCGTCAGCCCCGCGGGCACGTTCGTCTGGCCGTAAGTATTGTTGCCCCAGGCGACCACCGTGCCGTCATTCCGGAGTGCCAGGCTGTGCAATTCACCGGCGGCAATCCGCACGACATTCGCCAGCCCGGACGGGACATTGGTCTGCCCCCAGCCGTTGTCGCCCCACGCCACGACGACGCCATTGCTGCGGAGCGCGAGACTGTGAATCCAGCCGCGCGGCAATGGCGCTGATGTTGGTCAACGACGCCGGCACATTGGTTTGGCCGAAGGAATTGTCGCCCCACGCCACGACCGTGCCGTTGCTTTTCAACGCCAGGTTGTGATACCAGCCCGCAGCAATGGCCGTTGCGTTTGTCAGACTGGCTGGCACATTGGTCTGGCCGAAAGTATTGTCGCCCCACGCGACGACCGTGCCGTTGCTGGTCAGCGCAAGGCTGTGATAAGCGCCGGCCGCGACCGCTGCCACGTTCGTCAGACCCGGCAGGAATTTCAATTTGGCCGGCGGAATCATAGCCCCACGCAATCACCGTGTTGCCCAACGCGCGTTGTCCCGAAATCAGGCTGAACGACAGAAACACAATGGCCGGCAAGATGAAGCGATTCCGGGAGTTGTTTTTCGGATTGTTCATTTTACCGATGGTTAACAGCTAATTGGCAACGACTTTTGACTCTTTTGCATGTCGTGATAGTATAATAGACAAATGCGTTTTTTCAATCTGTTCCAAGGAATTTGTCGCTTCCGGGCCCAATTTCCCAGTTAAACCGCGAGGATATGACTGTTTGCCGGCGCTCAAATACGGTCATTGCCGTCCTGGCCATCGGTTATCGGTTTGCTGATGCCGGCACAGCTGGCCGCCCAGACCAGTCCCAGCTGATTGGGCGCGGGTGACCAACATTCTCGCGCGCATCGTTCCGCCGACTTTTCCCGCACAGGATTTTGTCATCACCAATTACGGCGCCGTGGGCAATGGCACAACCGATTGCACGGCGGCTTTTTCCAGCGCGATTGCGGCGTGCAACGGGGCCGGTGGCGGACGCGTGGTCGTGCCGGCAGGGACATTTCCTGACCGGCGCGATTCATCTGCTCAGCAACGTCAATTTGTATGTCGCCCAAGGCGGGAAAATTTCATTCAGCACCAGCACGAATGCGTTTCTGCCGGTGGTTTTTTCGCGCTATCAGGGCATCGAGCTGATGAATTATTCGCCATTCATCTACGCCTACGGCCAGACGAACATCGCCATCACCGGGCCGGGAACAATTGACGGCCAGGCGGAGAACTCGGTCTGGTATAATTGGAAAAATCTGCTCACCGCCGACGAGCAAACGTTGTGGAACATGGGCAGCACCAACATGCCCGTGGCGCAGCGTATTTTTGGACCGGGACATTATCTGCGGCCAACGTTCGTCCAGCCGGTTCATTGCCAAAATGTCCTGATTGACGGCATCACCTTTCTCAACTCGCCGATGTGGACGATCACTCCGCTGTATTGCACCAACGTCACCATTCGTGGCGTTACGGTCAACAACAGCAGTTCCAGCCCGAACACGGACTCCTGCGACCCGGATTCCTGCACCGACGTGCTGATCAAGAACTGTTCCTTCAGCGACGGCGACGATTGCATCGCCATCAAGTCCGGTCGCGATCAGGATGGTGTGCGCATCAACATTCCCAGCCGGAACATCGTGATTCAGAACTGCACATTTGCCAACGGCCATGGTGGTGTTACCTTGGGCAGCGAGGAATCCGGCGGCGTTACCAATGTTTTCGCGGAAAATTGCGATTTCAACAGCACCATTCTGCAAACGGTTTTGCGTTTGAAGACCAACACCGCCCGGGGCGGTTACATGGAAAATATTTATTTCCGCAACTGCATGACTAAGACCGTCAGCCAGACCGGGATTTACATGACGATGCAATATACTTCCTCTTCCCCGGCCAACACCGGCACCAACACACCGGTTGTCCGGAACATCGACGTTCGCGATTGTGCCTTTGCCAATGTAGCCCAGGCGGTTTATCTCCAGGGATTGAGTTCCACGCAACAGATCACGGACGTGACCGTCTCCAATTGCCGGTTCCTGAACACCTCCTCCGCCAACTTTTTCAGCGACACCAACCGCATCAGCTTCATCAACAACAAGGGCGGCGGCTTTTAGGTGATACATTTCGGTAACCGATGGCGAATATATTCGTTTGCCAGAGATTCTTGAGAAAATGTTTCAGCAACGAGTTTCCATCGAAGGCATTGAAAATCATAAAATCCAATTGGGCACCCTATTGCAAGCGGTCGGTTGTATTCGCCACGACCAACAGATGGAGGACGTTAAAGAAATCGTAAAATTTTATCCGCCTACTGAGCAGCGTGACAATTTGGTCATGAAATATGGCACCCAATTGCAAACCTATATTTGCGAGGACATGTTTTGCCCGAGCAGGTCTCGGGAAGAACTCCTGAAGCGCGCCATGATTTTCGCATCGTTGGCTGGGACCTATTGTAAGCGAATATCCGAAGTGTATTTCACTGCCACACCATAGAAAACACGCTTAAAACTGTTGAGATTCCAATTTGCCGACTCAATTACGCCTTGAATTTCAACACGGCTTCGACACAGCGACCGCAGATTGTAGGATGTTTGGGATTCTGGCCAACATCCGTTTCCCAATGCCAGCAGCGTTCGCATTTCCGACCGTCGGCTTTGCTGACGGTTACGGTCACTCGGGAAAAGACGGCTTGCGCGAATGCACATCCACGTTGGAGAGATCAATTTCCAGAACCCCAGCCGATTTGGCCTCCGAAACAAATTTGGAAACATTTAGCAGCTCTTGCAATCCTTCTGTCTCTTGCCGCCACAATTCTGCCTGCGTATCGCGCCCGGAAATCTGAAGCCTTGCTTCGAGAGCTTTGCCAATCAACTTATCTTGGCGTGCTTTTTCTAGGTGAGGTAATAGAAACTCACGGAGAGCGAGCAAATCTCGCCATTTCATTCTTTCCTCTTCGCTAAGGTCCAGACCAACCCGGATGAACTTGCCTTCGTGAACGGAGTTTTCATTTTCCCCGGTACAAACTCCCAAGCCTCGTCTGCCGTGAAGGCCAGAATTGGCGCGAGCATCTGGCATAGACCGGTCACCAGCCGGTGCAGCGCGGTTTGCGTCGAGCGGCGGCGATGGCGAATTGGCCGGGTCGGTGTAAAGCCGGTCCTTGATGACATCGTGATAAATCGAGGACAGCTCGACGGCGATGAACTGGCTGACTTTTTGATAAACGACGTGGAATTCGTAGTCGTCGTAGGCCTTGATGACTTCCTGCTCCAGCTTCGAGAATTCGCCGAGAATCCAGCGGTCCAGACCGGTCAGTTTGTCGTCGGGTACGGTGTGTTTCGCTGGGTCGAAGTCGTAAAGGTTCGAGAGCTGGTAGCGCAACGCGTTGCGGATGCCGCGGTAGGTCTCGGCGACCTTGGCGATGCGTTCCTCGCTCACGATGATGTCGTTGCGGAAATCCTGCGACGCCACCCACAGCCGGACGATGTCCGCGCCGTATTTCTTCACGTAAGCCTCGGCCGTCTGCGGTTTTTCGTAAACGCCCTGGGCTTGCTTGCTCTTGGAAATCTTCTCGCGGTCGGCATCCACCATGAAGCCGTGCGTCAGCACGGTTTTGAACGGCGCGGCGCCGTTGCCGGCCAGCGAAAGCAGCAGCGAGGATTGAAACCAGCCGCGATGCTGGTCACTGCCTTCAAGATACATGTCGGCCTGCCACCGTAGGACAGGCATCTTGCCTGTCTCTGACTTCTCTGGAGATGGAGACAGGCTGGAAGCCTGTCCTACGGAATGATGCAATTCTGTCCGCCGCATCAATACCGAGCGCGATGACGAGCCGGAATCAATCCAGACATCCAGCGTGTCGTTGGATTTGGTGGCGGCTTCCGCGCCTTTCCAATCCTTCGGTTTTACGAGCGACCATAGTTCGGCGGCGGATTTTTCGAACCAGACATTCGAGCCGTGTCTTTCGACCAGGTCGGCGGCATTGCGGACGATTTGCGCGTCGAGAATCGGGTCGCCTTTGGCGTCGTAAAACGCCGGGAATCGGCACGCCCCAGGTGCGCTGGCGCGAGATGCACCAGTCGGGCCGGGTTTGCACAGCGCTTTTGATGCGATTGACGCCCCAGTCGGGCACCCATTTGACGCGGTCAATTTCGGCGAGGGCGGCGGAACGAAATGTAGGAGTCGAGGTAACGAGACTCTGCCCGATTTCCGATTTCGATTTGAGACTCCTCACGTCGTCTCCTACGGAAAAAACGTGGTCAATTTCAATGAACCACTGGTCCATCGCGCGGAAAATGATGGGGGTCTTGCTGCGCCAGCAGTGCGGATAGCTGTGATGATAATTCTCCTGGTGCAACAAGGCGTGGCGTGCGCGCAATTCATGCAATACCGCTTCGTTGGCGTCGCTCTTGCCGTGTTTTTCCAGAATGGATTTGCCGACCATTTCCTTCGGCATTTGCTGGTCCGCCGGCAAATCATTCGTGTGGGCGAACTTGCCGTCGTCGTCCACCGGCGAGTAAATCGGCAGGCCAACCTTGCGTGCCCAGCCCGTAGTCTTCAAGCCCGTGGCCGGGGGCGATGTGGACGAAGCCCGTGCCGGTGTCGCTGGTGACAAACTCGGCCGGATAAAACTTGCCGGTGCGGTTGCAGAACGGATGCTGGTAATGACATGTGCATCGAGTAACCCGATCGAGATAGGTGTTTCGGTGTAACTCGCCCAGCCGCATTTCTCGGCGACAGCGGGCAGTAACCCGCGGAACAAAATATACTTTTCACCCACTACCTCAACCTGGACGTATTGGAATTTGTCGTTGTAGGCAACGGCGAGGTTCGCCGGCAACGTCCACGGCGTCGTCGTCCAGATCAGCACAAAGGTACCCGGCTGGCCGACGACGGGAAACTTCACAAAAATGCTCTGGCTGACGTGGTCCTGGTATTCGACTTCGGCTTCGGCGAGCGCGGTGCGGCAGGGAATGCTCCAATAGACCGGCTTTTTGCCACGATACACAAAACCTTTTTCGACGATGTCCGCAAACAGCCGCAATTCATCGGCCTCGTATTCCTTGTTCAGCGTGAGATACGGATTGTCCCAGTCGCCGAGCACGCCCAGCCGTTTGAATTGTGTGCGCTGGATATCGATGTATTTGCGGGCGTAGGCTTCGCAGGCTTTGCGGATGGTGGCAGCGTCGGCGCTGGTATCGCCCGCCTTGCGCATCTCCTGGGAAACCTTGAATTCGATGGGCAATCCATGGCAATCCCAGCCCGGCACATACGGCGCGCTAAACCCGCGCAGGGTTTTATATTTGATGATGATGTCCTTGAGAATCTTGTTCAGGGCGGTGCCGATGTGGACATCGCCATTGGCAAAAGGCGGGCCGTCGTGCAGAACGAATTTTTCAGCGTTGGCGCGCGCCGCCTGGATTTTCGTGTAAAGTCCGGTTTCCTGCCATTTTTTAAGGCGTTCCGGCTCCCGCGCGACGAGGTCGGCTTTCATGGGAAAGTCGGTGCGCGGCAAATTGAGCGTGTTTTTATAATCCGTCGCCATTTTTCGGAGCGCGAACGGTATCAGCGGCCTAAAGCGGTGTCAACGAACGCACAGAGCGGGAAATTTGCCCGACCGCCGGAAATTAAAAAAGAAAACCGGGTCAATCAGCCAGAGGATGACCGAAAGACCCGGGGAATTTCGAATGAGTACAACGTAGGATTACGGAGAACTCCAATCTGGCCTGTACTTGAAACCAGATCGAAAACGGTTAAAGTCAATTTGCACCGCATAGCCACCTTGTACCGGAGAGAATTAATCACGGCGGCTTATTATTGTCAATAATACCACGAAAAGTATTAGCTTATATTACCGCCGCTGGCCTTCTGATTAGCGGTGGAGCCGGGCGGCCGTTCCGTGGCGGGATGCTCCGCGGTGAACCTGGCAGCAACGAAAATTCCTGTTTACAGCGCGGGTTCGGCTGCTAACATCTGTTTACCAAATTACACGCGGGCGAGGTATGAAAAAAATCGAGGCCGTCATCAAGCCGTTCAAACTGGAAGAGGTAAAATCCGCTCTGGCGGTCCTGGGAGTTCAGGGCATGACCGTTGCGGAGGTAAAAGGGTTTGGCCGGCAAAAGGGACACACGGAAATCTATCGTGGCAGTGAATACACAGTGGATTTTTTGCCCAAGGTGAAAATTGAGTTGGTGCTGGCTGATGCCCAGGTTGCTGCCGCAGTGGACGCGATCGTCAAAGCAGCCAAGACCGGCAAGATCGGTGATGGCAAAATATTTGTGAGCGCCGTCGAAAGCATCGTTCGCATTCGCACGGGCGAAACTGGCGAGCAAGCGGTTTGAATCAAATTTTGCGTTTCAGAAGACAACGGAACTCAAGCAAAATCCTGCTTTAAACTGCTTGTGAATAACTCGTGAACAAAAGTTAATATGTTATTCTAGATACTTTCGTTCCGATGGCATAAAACGCTCACGTAAATCAAAGTTGTTTGGGGCGTTTTATCATTTTTACCTGACACGCGATGGTGTTGTGATTTTGTTTTTTGTAAGACGTTGATAACTAGCAGGTTGTTTGGATTGTTAAATGATGCTTTTGGCGGTAGAGTTTAAGATATGTCTGCTTTTGTGGGGTCATGGCTCTTTGCCAAAGCGAACATCGGTGGAAGCCGGCCATCAATTTTGCGTTGGCGGGCTAGGTGAATAAACCGTTTGAAATACGGGCTTTTTGACAAAGTGCAAACACAATTTTCGGCTGAAAAAATTTGGAATTCTGCACGGGAACATCTTCGTTCCAGGCTGAATAATGACACTTACACCATGTGGTTCGCACCCTTGCGAGCCTGCGCGATTGACAACAGCAGCGTGACCCTGGAGGCAGCCAACGAATTCAGCGGGGTGTGGCTCAAGGACAATTATCTCAGTCTCCTGCAAGACGCTTTTGCCACGGCTGCCGGTCGGCAACTCCAGGTTAAGTTCAAAATTGCCGCAGGAAATGCGCCAGCCTTATCCGCGCCGGTGCCAACTCCGATTAAAACCAAAGGCGCCGAATCGGCTCACGAACAGCCCGGGCAGCACCGAACTGCATTTCAATCCAAAAAATACTTTCGATTCGTTCGTCGTCGGCAACAACAACAATTTTGCCTACGCCGCCGCGCTGGCCGTAGCCCAGGCGCCCGGCAAATCGTACAACCCGCTTTTCCTGTATGGTGGTGTCGGTCTGGGCAAGACACATTTGTTGCACGCCATCGGCCAGCATGTTTCGGCCAACAAAAAAGGAGCGCGCGTCGCCTACCTTTCATCCGAAAAATTTACGAACGAATACATTGACGGAATCCAAAACAATCTGATGGCCAAGTTCCGTAAGAAATATCGCCAGACCGACGTGCTGTTGATTGATGACATCCAATTTCTTGCGGGCAAGGAACGCATCCAGGAGGAATTCTTCCACACCTTCAACGCGTTGCACGAAGCGCACAAGCAAATCGTGCTCACCTGCGACCGGCCGGCGAGCGAAATTCAGGGATTGGAACATCGCCTCGTCTCGCGGTTCGAATGGGGGCTGGTCACCGACCTGCAACCACCGGATGTTGAAATGCGTCTGGCCATCCTGCAAAAAAAGGCGCAGCTCATGAACGTGACGCTGCCGGAAGAGATTCTGAATTTTCTGGCCAACCGCATCCGCACCAACGTGCGCCGGTTGGAAGGCGCGCTCATCCGGGTGGCGTCCTACGCCTCGCTCACGGGCAAAAAGCTCACCATTGAAACCGTCGAAAGCCTGTTGCGCGAAATTCTTCACGAAGAAGGTCGTTTTTCCATCAATATCGAGGTCATCCAGAAGAAAGTCGCGGAACATTTTGACATCCGCCTGGCCGACATGACCAGCAAGCGCCGACCGGAAAACATCGCCTTCCCGCGCCAGATTGCCATGTATCTCTCGCGCCAGTTGACTGAAAGTTCGCTCAATACCATCGGCGAGGCCTATGGCGGACGCGATCATGGCACCGTGCTGCACGCCTGCCGGCTGGTCAAGGACCGCATGGAAGTGGACGCCAACGTCCGTCAGGTCGTCCATTACCTCGAAAAGCAATTGATGCGCTGACATTTTCTGCGCTCGACACTCGGCCTTCGACCCTCGACATTTCTGCCGTGCCCGTCATTGAAGTCAACGGTCTGACCAAGACATTCCGGACCTACAAAAAGCAGCCGGGGTTTGGCGGCGCGGTCAAAGGCCTGTTTCGACGCCAGTACGAACAAACCATTGCCGTCAATGGAGTCAGCTTCAAGATTGAACCCGGCGAACTTGTAGGCTTTCTGGGTCCGAACGGCGCGGGCAAAACCACCACGCTCAAAATGCTCGCCGGTTTGCTTTATCCCACTAGCGGCGACGCCAAAGTTCTTGGCTACACGCCGTGGGAACGGGCCGACGGTTATCGCCGCCAGTTCGCGCTCGTACTCGGTCAGAAAAACCAACTTTGGTGGGACCTGCCCGCCCGCGAGTCGCTGGAGCTGAACTCGAAAATCTACGGCATCCCCGCCGATCGATTCGAACGCACCGTCACCGAAATGAGCGAAATGCTCGGCGTCCGCGAAAAACTCAATGTCAGCGTGCGCGAATTGTCACTCGGCGAACGCATGAAGATGGAATTGATTGCCTCGCTGCTGCATCAGCCCAAGGTGTTATTCCTCGACGAACCGACCATCGGTCTGGACGTGGTTTCGCAAAAGATTGTCCGCGAATTCATCCACCGCCACAACGCCGGTCAAAAGACGACGATTTTGCTCACGAGCCATTACATGGCCGACATCCAGGCACTTTGTGAACGGGTTATCATCATTGACCACGGCAAAATTTTCTTCGACGGCAAATTAAGCGAAATCGTGGATCGTTTTGCCGATTTCAAGCTCGTCACGATTCAATGCGAAAAAACAAATGAAATTCCGGCAGAACAGTTGAATCGTTACGGTGAAATCACGGAGAAAACCGCCGGAACCATCACCTTCAAGGTCAAGCGCGACCGCGTGATTGCCGTCTGCAAATCACTGCTCGATGATTTGCCGGTGAGCGACATCGACATCCAGGAAGTGCCCATCGAGGATGTCATCCGCCAGATTTTTGCGAGGTGAGGAGCGCCGAACTCCTGTTCGGCATACTGGGTAACTTTCAGATTCGTGCCGATTGAGAAATCGGCGTTCCAATTGGCCGGCATAGCTTGCCATCGCAAAAAAGAATTGCTTCAATCCGCGCATGGACCCATTTCTCCAGGCGGCGATTGACGAAGCCCAAAAAGGTCTGGCCGAAGGCGGCATTCCCATCGGTTCGGTGCTCGTGCTGGACGGCAAAATCATCGGGCGCGGCCACAACCAACGGGTGCAACACGGCAGCGTGATTCATCACGCGGAAATGAATTGTCTGGAAAATGCCGGACGACTCAAGGCATCGGTCTATCAGCGTTGTGTATTGTATTCTACGCTTTCGCCCTGCCCGATGTGTAGCGGCGCGGTCTTGCTCTACAAAATTCCGCGCGTGGTCGTCGGCGAAAACCAGACGTTTCAGGGACCGGAGGAATACGTTCGTTCGCAAGGTGTGAAAGTGGAAATTTTGAACGACCCGACGTGCATCCAGCTCATGCGGGATTTCATCGCGGCCAAGCCGGAGCTGTGGAATGAGGATATCGGCGTATGAAATCTTTGTAGGAGACGACGTGAGGAGTCCCGATTCAATACGGACTAAATCAAAGCCTCGTCACCTCGGCTCTTACAAGAAAAATTAAGCCGGTTTCGGCTCAAGCTTCCGCGACAAAACGTCAGGTAACGACTGATGTTTTGTCCACGCCGGCGATTTCCTTGCGGGATTGCACCACTTGATCCACGAGGCCGTATTTTTTGGCCTCCTCGGACGACATGAAATTGTCGCGGTCGGTGTCTTTGCCGATGTTTTCGACGGATTTGCCGGTGTGTTTGGCAAGGATTTCGTTGAGCCGGTCCTTGAGCCGCAAAATTTCCCGGGCTTGGATGCTGATGTCGCTGGCCTGGCCTTGCACGCCGCCCCAGGGTTGATGGATGAGGATGCGCGCGTTTGGCAGGGCGTAACGTTTGCCCTTCGTGCCCGCCGCGAGCAGGACCGCAGCCATGCTGGCCGCCTGCCCGACGCAATAGGTATTCACGTCGCAGGTGAGATATTGGATCGTGTCGTAAACTGCCAGCCCCGCCGTGACGCTGCCGCCGGGCGAATTGATGTAGAGATGAATGTCTTTTTTGGGATCAGACATTTGCAGAAACAAAAGCTGCGCGATGATGATGTTCGAGACCGTGTCATCCACCGCCGTGCCGAGAAAAATGATGCGGTCCACCAGCAGTCGTGAGTAAATGTCCCACGTCCGCTCGCCGCGGCCGGTCTGTTCAACCACAATGGGAACCAGAAAATTGTCCATGGCTCAATAACTACTCCATTTTGGGCGCATGTAAAGGCGGGAAAGTCAAATTTGGTGGGGCGAGCGTACCCGCGAGCCGTCGTTCAGAAATAGTTTCCAAATCAACCGGAATGCACCAGCGAAATCCTCCGGCTTTTCCGCCATCCAACTTGAAATCTTCTCTGGCGTGAACCAGCCGCCGCGCTCGATTTCGTCCGGATGCAGTTGGAATGGCCCTTCAGCCTGACAGCGATAGACCCAGACGAATTCCGCGTCTGTTTCCGGGCACGCGGCGATTTTGAACAGCCGCTCCGGCGTCTGAGCAACGGCCAACCCGATTTCCTCGCGCAGTTCGCGCACGGCACAGGCATCGTAATCTTCGCCGGAATCCACGTGCCCGGATGACGACGAATCCCATTTGCCCGGCTCGCGGTCCTTGGTCATGGAACGTTTCTGGAGAAACGTCTCGCCGCGCGCATTGAACACCAGCACATGAATCGCCCGATGTTTCAAACCGAGCCGATGCACCTCGCGACGCGGTTTCCGGTCAATCACCTCATCGCGCTCGTTGACGACATCAAAAATTTCTTCGGCCATAATTTCGCAGCCGCCGACGTGAATCGGCGGAAATTTCCGCGCTTTCACAAGCGCGGCTATGACAGCAATTCTTCCGTCAAATGGACAAATTGTGCTAAACTCAATTTCTCCGCGCGTTCCTGCGGCGAGATTTTCAAGGCGGCAAATGCGCCCGCCAGTTTTTCCACCGGCCAATCTTCGCGCAGCAGCTTCAACATCATTTTTCGCCGCTGCGAAAACGCCCGCTTCACGATTTTGACAAAAGTGGCGTGCTGGTTTTCCGGCAGCAGCGGTGTGCTGCGTCGCACCAGAACGACGCAGGCCGAGTCTACCTCCGGCGCGGGGAAAAAACAGCTCGCCGGAATTTTGAACCATTCGCGCGGCTCGTAATTCAACTGCACCAGCAGCGTCAGCACACCATAATCGTCGTCGCCGGCTTTGGCCATGAGCCGGCGGGCGACTTCGAGTTGCAGCGTGGCCACCATCCGTTCCGGCCGTTTGGGCGATTGCGCCAGTTCCACCAGAATCGGCGAGGCGACGGAGTAGGGCAGATTGGCCACCAGTTTCCAATCGTGCCAATCGTGCGGCTCGCGCTTCAATAAATCCAAAGCGTCGGCGTGCAGCAGATGTAGGACAGGCATCTTGCCTGTCTCTAATTTTTCTTGAGATGGAGACAGGCTGGAAGCCTGTCCTACGTTGAAACGCTCCTGCAGGAATTCTACCAGCCGCGCATCTTTTTCGATGGCCAGAACTTCCCCGGCATGTTGCAGGAGCAATTCCGTGAGCGGACCCAGGCCGGGACCAATTTCGAGGACTTTGTCCGTTTTTTTCAGTTCCGCGGCTTTAACGATGCGCCGGCGCTGGTTGGCGTCGTGCAGAAAATTCTGGCCGAGGGATTTCGTGAGTTGAATCCCGCGCGCGGCCAGCAGTTCCCGCATTTCCGAAAGTTTCACCGGGAGAATTAAACCACGGCTTGTCGCGCTGAAGCAAAGCGAAAGCGGAATGGACACGGATAAAAACGGATTAATGGATGAATGGATTGATGGATTGGTGAAAAATGTTCGATCGGGTCGCGCCCGATTATCCAATCATCCAAAAATCCGCCGGATTCATTTGTGATTACGCCTGATTCAAGACTTCGGCGAGGGCACTGACAGCTTTGGCCAGTTGCGTTTTGGTGATGGTCAGCGGCGGAGTGAAGCTGATGACATTGCCATGCTCGCCTTCGGGCAAGAGGATGAAGCCGCGTTGCAACATGGCTTTGATGGCTTGGGCGACCGCGTCCGTGGCGGGCCGGCCGTCAGCCAGATGCAATTCCACTCCGGCCATCAAGCCCAGACCGCGCATTTCGATTTGGAATTTCGGGTTTGAAATTTTCGATTGCAATTCACCCAACAGGTATTCGCCGAGTTCCGCACTACTGGCGGGCAAATTCCGGCTTTCAATTTCCTGAATTTCGGCCAGCGCCATCGCGCAACCGACGGGATGACCGAGGAAGGTACTGGTGTGTATCGCCTCACCGTGTGAGACCGGCCAGGCGGTATCCATGAGGTCGGCGCGGCCGACGCAGGCCGAGAGCGGGAAGCCGCCGGTGAGCGCCTTGCCCAGGCAGATAAGATCGGGCACGACGCTGGCGTGCTCGCAGGCGAACCATTTACCAGTGCGGCCAAACCCGGTGTAAATTTCGTCGAGAATCAGCAACGCGCCATGGTCGTCGCAAAGTTTTCGCAGCAGCGGCAGAAATCCCGGGGGCGGAACACGAATGCCGCCGCGGCCCTGGATCGGCTCGACCAGGATGGCGCCGATCCATTCGCGGCGGAAAATGTGGCGAATGGCCCATTCGATGGCGGTGAGGGTGGTGGATTTGCCGGGAAACGGCACAAATTTTGTGAATTCGCGAAGTTGAAAATGAAACGGGTTGCGGAAGAAATTGCGATGGGTGGCGGTGAGCGCACCGTAGCCGAGTCCGTGATACGCTCCCTCGAAAGCAATCACCCCGCGTTTGCCGGTGCCCAACATCGCGGTTTTAAACGCCGCTTCAACCGCTTCAAAACCGGAGTTGCCAAAGATAACCTTGCCCGATTTTTTGCCGCCGCTCCAGCGCTCGAAGGTGATGCGGCTCAGGTCGCGGGCGAGTTCGGCTTTGCGCGCGTGTGGATGCACGTCGCCCATGGCATGCACCAGTCGGGACATTTGGGTTTGACCGGCCTTGACGACGCGGGGGTTGGCGTGGCCGGCGGCGGCGACGCCGAATGCGGCGGTCAAATCGAGGTATTTTTTCCCGTCGGCGTCCCAAACGAAAACATCTTTGGCGCGGTCCCAAACGATGGGCCAGGAGCCATCCGGCTCCACAAAGACGACGTTGCGCGATTCGTAATCACGCAGCAGGTCAAGAATTTGTTTGTTCTTGCTCACTAAACACCCCGTTGTTCCGGCGGCCAGATGACTTTGTGCAGTTGAACTTGAAACCGCACCGGCAGCGCATCCGCGATAATTCGTTCCGCCAGTTCGCGCCGTGAAAGCGGCGTCTGGCCAGCGGGAACCTTATTTAACGATTCATTTTGCTGCTCCGGCGCCAGCGGATGCACCCACGAAAAAAGCAGGGGGCATACCAGATTTAGCCGGTATTTGGCGATTTGCCGCCGGGCCCATTCGTAATCTTCAACCGTACCGATGACGAATTTGACCTCATCGGTCGGTTTCAAGTGCTTGAGATTGTCCCAGTGATTGCGTTCAGCCTCGCCACTGCCGGGGCATTTTAAATCCATGATACGGCGGACGCGCGGATCCACCGGCGAGATGTCATGCGTTCCACTGGTTTCGAGCAACACGGTGAAGCCAGCGTCACAAAGCTGCTGCATCAAAGGCAGGGAATTTTTCTGGAGCAACGGTTCGCCGCCGGTCAATTCGACCAGCGGAAGTTGAGGGCTTGAAAAAGGTTGGGCAAGTCGTCGGACAACCGTGCAGATGTTTTCCAGCGATTGTTTTTTGCCTTCGGCAAAGGCGTAGGCGGTATCGCAATACGAGCAGCGCAAATCGCAAGCGGTGAGCCGGATGAAAATGCACGGCAGCCCGGCAAAAGTGCTTTCACCTTGCAAGCTCAAATAGATTTCGTTGACAACCAGTGTGTCAGACACGCAGGCAAGTGTAGCGTCCCCGCGGGAAAAAGAAATGGTGGTATTTGCTTTGGCACAATTCGCGGTTATCTTTCATGAATTCGTAGCGACCTCAAATTTCAAATTAAAGGTTGGATTTCGAGCAGAAAAATCGCGGCAAAGACAAAATCACATGAGATTGCGCGGCGTGTCATTCCTCCTGGCTGTTGTTTGCCTCGGGCAAATGCCCACCCGTGCGTCTAATCTCGACAGCATCGGCGTGACGCTGTTGCAAACAGTGACGACGAACATCAATGGTACGGGCATCCGCGTGGCGCAGATGGAAGGGGGATATGGAACGGCAACCAATTGGGAGGTCAAGCCCGGAGCCAGCGGCGTCGGACAACCGGCGCATCTTTTTACCTACTTTTCCAGCAGTGGCTCGGCCACCGGTTTCCCGAACGCTGTGGGGGCTGAATCGGGTCATGCGGACGCCGTGGGCGGATTTTTTTACGGTGTTCCCGGCGGAGTAGCGACAAATGTTACGCACGTGGACAATTACAACGCAGGGTTTTTTGTCCAGGTTTTCATCCAAGTCATTGGTTCTACCACTAATTACATCGCGACGCTGCCATCGACCAACATCAACGATTCGGTCGTAAACCAAAGCTTCATTTTTTTGAATTCGGATTTCACGCATGTCTCGACAAACGAACAAAAAGCCATTGATACGGCCTACGATAATTACGCCGCGCAATACAATACGCTGTTCGTTTCCGGTATTGGCAACGGCGGCGTGGTAAATCCCCCGGCAACCGGTTACAACGGAATTGGCGTCGGCGCCTACGGCGGCAGTTCCAGTGCAGGACCGACGCTGGATAATGGTCGCTGCAAGCCGGACATTACGGCGCCAGCCGGAGAAACGAGTTTCTCCACCCCGCAGGTAGCGGGCGCGGCGGCGCTTTTGCTGCAAGCGGGTATACGTGGCGATGGCGGGAACGACATCAGTGCAATCACCAACAACCGGACGATAAAGGCGCTACTGTTGAACGGCGCGGTCAAGCCCGCCAACTGGACAAATGGAACGGCCACGCCACTGGACGCCCGTTACGGCGCAGGGGTGTTGAACGTATTCAATTCCTACAAGCAGCTTGCCGGTCAACGGCAGACCAACATTGTCTCGTCGAGTGTTTCGGTTGGCGCGCCACATCCCCCGATCAGAGCGACCAATACCATCGGCGGATTAAGTGGATGGAATTTCACGAATATTACCAGCAGTTCCTCGCTCGACGCGGTGGCGCATTACTATTTCAATGCAACCAACAGCGTCAGCAACGCCAACTTCACCGCGACCGCCACCTTGGTTTGGAACCGGCAGCAAAACAAAAGCGGCATCAACAATCTCCAACTGTATTTGTACAACACCGCCAACAGCAACCTCGTGGCCGTCTGTACCAGCGCCGTGGACAATGTTCAACATCTGTTCGTGCCGATACTGCCGCAGGGAAGATACGATTTACAGGTACTCAAGAAAGGCGGTTCCTATGTCAGTGCCAGCGAAATTTATGCGCTGGCATTTGAGTTTTTCTCGATGCCGCTGAATATCGCCGGTACCGGCACCAATGTAGTTCTCAAATGGCCGATTTACCCGGCGGGTTTTGTGCTCCAAAGCGCAACCAATCTGGCAGCGCCGGTCTGGGTTACAAACAATCCTGCACCGATCGTGACCAATGGCCAAAATTCCGTGCCATTCGGAGTGATGAATGGCAACCGCTTTTTCCGATTGCGCCGACCGTGAAAGTTTTATTCGCTCAAACAAAATGTCCGAGCACGGAATGTTTTCCGACGCGATAACTTTGCATGATGGCGGCGGTCACGTGGCGTTTGCCGACTTCAACCGCATGCGGCAGGTCGTGACCCAAAGCCAGCGCCGCGGTGATGGCGGCCGAATAAGTGCAGCCGGTACCGTGAGTTGAAACGCCTTTGATAAACGGGGCGCTTAACAACAATTCCGTCCTTCCGTCAAAAAAAATATCCACCGCATCGTGCAGGCCGCGTAAATGGCCGCCTTTGACCAAAGCGGCGCAGCCGAATCGTTCGTGTATATCCCGTGCCGCGGCGCGCATGTCTTCGATGGATGAGATAGTGTGTCCGGTCAAAATCTCCGTTTCGTCAAGGTTCGGAGTGACCAGTACGGCCAGTGGCAACAACCGGTCCCGCACAATTTTAATCGCCGTCGGCAACAATAATGCCGCACCGCTGGTTGAAACCATAACCGGGTCAACCACAAGCGGCGGGCGTTTTTGCTTTTTGAAGAAGCCGGCGACAACGCGAATAATTTCCGCGGAAAACAACATCCCGGTTTTGACCGCCGCCGGCCGCAATTCCTCGAACACAGCTTTCATTTGCTGCCGTACGATTCGGGGCGAAGACGGTTCGACAGCGAGAACGCGCCGGGGATTTTGCGCGGTGAGACAGGTGATGACGCTCGTGCCGTGAACACCAAGCGCGGCAAAGGTCTTCAGGTCGGCTTGAATGCCGGCGCCGCTGCCGCTGTCGGAGCCGGCGATCGTAAGCGCCACCGGCCATTTCACGATCCGTGACATGGGTTTGACCTTACCGGCATTCGTGCAAAACGGCACGAAAAAAGACCGGCAGGTTCAGGACTTGGATTGCCCGGCAGGCTCAGGTGGACGTTTGTCCGTCGCAGTCACGCGGAGCAGCAGGTCGTTGAGCTCTTTCATCCGCGGTGGTTTGCCGATGACGGCGTCTACTTCCATGGCGGTTTCACCCTCTTCGCGCATGATTGTGCCCCAGCCGGTCATCATGATAATGGGTGTGTTGGGAGATTCCGTTTTGATGGTCCGGGCCACCTGATGTCCGTCCATCCTGGGCATGCCCAGGTCAGTAATGACCACTTCATAGGGCTGATTTTTCAGCATGGCCGTGCGGAACAATTCCATTCCCTGTTTCCCGCCAGAGGCAACCATCACGCGATGATTGAAATGGGTGAGACAATCATTCAGAAGTTGCCGAACCTGGGCGTCGTCGTCGATGCAGAGAATATGCAGGGAACGCTGCGGTTTGCCCTGGGGTAAAGTTGTGCGGGTGGTCTGTGAAGTTTTTTCCCGAACGGGAAAGGTGAGCCGAAAACAAGTGCCGCGTCCGGGAGAACTGTCAATTTCAATGGTGCCATCGTGACGTTGCATCATTCCGTAAACCATCGCCAGGCCGAGTCCGGTACCGCCGCGCTGAGCCTTGGTGGAAAAGAACGGTTCCAGACAACGTTGCCGCGTCTTTTCGTCCATGCCGATGCCGTTATCCTTCACTTCGACCTGAATCTGCCGTTCGGTGGCGCCACTCTCTTCCGAAACGGAACCATTGAGGGCACGAGTGACAAAGGTGATGGTCCCCCCTGCGGCATGGCATCCACCGAATTGAAGACCAGATTGATCAGGGCTTCCCGGAGCTCACTCGGATCGCTCAACATGGCCGGCAGTTGGGGTTCCAATTCGTGCTGGATTTGAATGGAAATACCTTGCCGTTGTGAAAGATCGCGCCATCGCGGCCGGGTGAGCTCAATTACTTCTTCAATAACCTGATTCACGTTCACCGGGAGCAACGGTTCGGCATCCGAGCGGCGCCGATAGAATTCCCGCATGCGAGTGACGATTTGGGCTATGTCTCCGCCCGCCTGGTTGATGGTTTGCAGGTAGTGCCTGGAGGTTTCCGGCAAATCCGGCAGCGTGCTCAGCAAGAGTTCTGAATACGCGACGATGGGAGACAGGGCGTTGTTGACATCGTGGGCAACGCCGCTGGCCATTTGTCCCAGTGCGCGCAAACGTTCCTGTTGCACTACCACTTGTTGAGTGCGGCGCAATTCTTCATAGGCCCTTTGCAGTCCCTCGGTGACACGCACTTGATCATACAGACTGCGGCATTGTTCCTCGGTGGTGATGACTTTGATTTGGAGAGCCTCTTTTTCCGAACGAACCGCCGCGATTTCAGCAAGCGTCTGCTCGTTTTTATACCGAACCTCCTCCAGGACGAGCACGATCATGCTGACGGCAATGAAAAGCTGCAACACCGCGGCCACAAAAAACCCCGCGCTGAAAAGATTATCGTAAAGCTGCGAAAGCGGATAACTCCCCAGGTAGATCCCCCACAGGAAAAATCCCAATGCCAGCATACCCGCGCCCACGAAAGGCATTTTCTTCCGCAGCCGGTAGAAGCAAGCCCCGGCAAAAATGCTGCCGCAACCCAGCAGGGTGAAGACTGGCAGCTGGATGGTTAATGCGCTCGAGAGAATTTGCGGGCTGACCATGGTCCAAACCAGCAGGAAGGCCATGAACAGGCCGAACAACCTTTGCCGCACCGGAAGACTGAGAAAGCGCAAACTGCCCCACAAAAGGAAGACCGCCAATATCGCTACGCACCACTGCTTGATCATAAAAAAGATACTTCCAGGTGGAGTATCCTTCATCTGGAGGCTCAACGTCAGCCACAGTGCGTAAAATAACCAAGCCGCCGTCCACACGGTGAAATATTCCCGTTTAGTGTATCGATTCAGGTAGTAAAAAAGCCCGACCAATACCCATACGCTTAACAGCGACACCATCAGTGCCGCCCGCATATATTCCCGGGGAAATATAAGGTCCATACCTTTTAAGTTCTATAATCTCATTTCCTCATTTCCGCCTGCGCCTTTATCAACCTGACAAACTTGATAATCAAGCCCTCAGATTATGCACAGACCTTTCCGAGCAAATCAGGTTTATCTAATCGCGTACTCAGTATCTGTCAATCTTTCTGACAGGTAATTTGTAGGAAACAAGCATTTTCCGGGCCGGGAAGCGGGTTACGCCTCAATTTTCTTTCTCTTGGGGGCTCGTTCTTATGGGCTTATAATCAAGCGCATGGACAAAGAGCAAGTTGCAGAAATACTGGTCGAAATCGGCACTCTGCTGGAATTGAAGGGCGAAAATCCATTTAAAACGCGCGCTTACCTGAACGCCGCGCGAACCATTGAAAATCTGAACGAACCGTTGACGAAAATTATCGCCGAAAACCGGCTGGGCGAAATCAAAGGCATAGGCGAAGCGCTCACGAAAAAAATTACCGAATACGTCACCACCGGCAAACTGAAGTACTATGACGAATTAAAGGCCTCCATTCCTCCCGGGCTGGTTGAGATGTTGGGGATCCCCGGCCTGGGCCCGAAGAAAATCCAGGCGCTCAACCAAAAACTCGGTATAGATTCCGTCGAAAAACTCGAAGCCGCCGGCCGTTCCGGCAAAGTAGCCGGACTTGGTGGTTTCGGCGAAAAAACGCAGTCAAACCTGCTCGAAGGGATCGAGCGCCGCCGCAGTTACGCTGCGAAACATTTGTTGAACGAGGCGTTGCGCGCGGCTGAACCGATGCTCGCTGTTTTGCGGGGGCATCCGGATGTCATCCGATGCAGTGCCGCCGGCAGTCTGCGGCGGGTCAAGGAGGTGATCGGCGATATTGATTTGCTGGCATCGTCTAAAACACCGGTGACGGTAATTGAGGAATTTGTAGAGCAACCGGGCATCATCAAAGTCACCGCCAAGGGTGAAACCAAAGCCAGCGTGATATTAGCCGGTGGCATTCAATGCGACTTACGAGTGGTAAGCGACAAGGAATTCCCATTTGCGCTGGCGTATTTTACCGGCAGCAAAGAACACAACATTGTCATGCGTCAACGGGCGATTCGACGCGGTTTGCGGCTCAACGAATACGGGTTGTTCAAATCAAAAGAAGAGACACGCGACCCGAAGCTGCTGGTGCCCTGCCGCGATGAGGCGGAAATTTACGCGAAACTCGGTCTTCCGTTTATCCCGGCGGAACTGCGCGAAGACCATGGAGAATTTACCGCAGGTGAAAAAAACGATTTGCCGCGGCTCATCGAATGGACGGATTTGAAAGGCGCATTGCACAACCATTCCACGTGGAGTGACGGCCACAACCGGCTTGAGGAAATTGCCGGGTATATGGAAGACCTCGGCCTGACATATTGGGCGATCACCGACCATTCGAAGTCGTCGTTTCAGGCCAATGGTCTCGACGCCAAACGCCTGCGCGAGCAAATCAAGGAAATAAAAAAAATAAACGGGCAACTGACCGGGCGCGGGAGTGATTTTTGCCTGCTCACAGGAATCGAAGTGGACATATTGCGCGACCGGTTGGACTTCAACGATGAGTTGCTCGCGGAACTGGACGTCGTGGTGGCGAGCTTGCATGTTCCGGCCAAGGGCGAAGCGGAAAACACAAAGCGTCTGATCCGGGCGGCGGAAAACAAATTTGTCCACATCATCGGCCACCCGACCGGCCGGCTGCTTTTGGAACGTGAAGCATACCCGGTAAATGCACAGGCGGTAATTGATGCGTGTGCCGAAACTGAAACCTGGATTGAGTTAAACTGTAACCCTCACCGGTTTGATCTGGATTGGCGGTTATGGCCCTACGCGAAAAGCAAAGGGGTGAAATGTGTTATCAACCCGGACGCGCACCGGAATGAACACGCTGGTTTTCTCAAACTGGGTGCGGGCATCGCACGCAAGGGGTGGCTGGAACAAACCGATGTCATCAATACTCTTAGTATAAAACCGCTGCGGAAGGCGTTACAACGCAAGCGTTCGAATGGCTGAAGCATACGAGCTTTTAGGGGGTTTTTGCTATTCAGATAAGTGAAAAAAATGCTTTGACGGAAATACAATTTTGTTGGTAGCGTTGATGTAGTCTTTGGCTGATCGCCTCCTTTTTGAATGTTAAGGGGCGCGAATGGTCTAATAAATGATCGCGGTGTGTTAGTGATATGAAGAAGTTTTTTGTCTCTGTGGGACTTATTGCTGCCGGGACGGCCAGCCTCCAGGCGGCTTATGCTCCGGTATGGGATTCCACGGCGGCATCTATGTGGAGTGTTTCCGGCACGTTGCGGGGGTTTTATGATGACAATTACACCACCTCAGCGTCCAGTGCTAAGAAAGGCAGTTTCGGTCTCGAACTTACTCCGCAGATAAATTTAAACGTGCCATTGCAACAGACTGAGTTGGGGTTGCGTTACGCTTATGGAGCGTTTTATTATCAGGAACGGGACAGCCTTGGCCAAAATCCGTGGGACCAGAGTCATCAACTCGATCTATGGGTGGATCATGCATTCACCGAACGTTGGCAGGCAAAAGTGCAGGATTCGGTTGCTGTGGGGCAGGAACCGGAATTGATTGACCCTAATACTTCGGTGGCCACCCGCACAAGTGGCAACAACATTCGCAATTCGGCGTCAGTGGCTGTCAATACAATCTGGACCCGGCTATTCAGCACGGCGATCAACTATCAAAACTCAATTTTTGATTACGAACAAAGCGGCGCTACCACTAACAATATTTCCCAAGGTGCCACCCTTGCTGGAGAGTTGAACCGTATCGATCAATCGGTTTCAATTGATTTTCAATGGCAAGTCGCGCCGGAAACCGTTGCCTTTGTGGGCGGCGCATTTGAATGGGTGGCCTATACGGGAGACGAACCGATTGCCCTCAATACGACACCATTTGGACCACCGGTTTATTTCAGCGACAGCCGCAACAGCCGTTCGTACTTCGGGTATCTGGGTTTGCAGCGCACCATGCTCGCAAATTTGAGTTTTATGGGCAAAGCGGGGATCCAGTACAGTGACAACTATAACGATCCATCTGGCGCAACCTCGTTGAATCCCTATGCGGATCTTTCGTTGATTTATACCTACTTGCCCGGTTGTTACGCGCAATTAGGTTTTACGCAAACGGAAAACGCGACCGACCAGATTTCACTTGACCCGAGTAATGGTTCTATTGCCATGTTCACGGAAAGCTCCACGGTTTATGCTTCCCTTAACCATAAATTGACCCCCAAACTGTTAGGATCAATTATCGGACGCTGGCAGCACTCGGCTTATAGTCAGGGGCAGTTTAACAACCAGGCGGATGATTTCTACAGTATGGGTTTGAATCTGTCGTATAATTTCACCCCGCATTTTTCAGCTGATGCCGGCTATAATCTTGATCATTACGCCAGTCAAATTCCAAACAACGGTTACACACGAAACCGCGTATATTTGGGAGTTACAGCCGCCTATTAGCCAACCGTGTTAACCAAATTGTTTTGAACGTTTTACCGGAAGCCAGGTCTATGTACTGGCTTCCATTGTTTTTCTAGATATATGGATTCATTACAAAATCAGCCGCAACAGGAAACCAGGCTGCACTTCCTGGATTACTGGCGCATTATTCGCATTCGCAAGGCCATCATCATCACCGTGTTCCTGATTACCGCCATCGTCGCCACCGCGGTAACATTTCTCTTGCCCGAATCTTACGCCAGTACGGCTCGAATCCGGATTGAACCCGATTTTGTCGCGGACATTACCGGCCTGTCCGCCGGCCACACCACCGTTTCCGGATACGACCCTTATTTTATTCAGACCGAATTTGAAGTCATCCAGGATCGCGTTGTTTTGGGAAAAGTAATCGACAACCTGAATTTGAACGTCGAATGGGGGAAGAAATATTTCGGCGGCGAAACGCTCAAGACTCCGGAAACCATGGAGTTTCTAAAGCGGCGGATGAGCCTGATGCCCATTCGCAATACCAAACTCATCGGTATCACCGTTTTTAGCGAAGACAAAAACGACGCCGCGCGCCTCGCCAACGCCATTGCCGAAGCTTATCGCAATTACCGTCTTAATTTGCGCAAGCAACTTACCCTGAATGGCATCAAGGTTTTGGAGGATCAATTCCACTCAGAAGCAGATCAAATTCAGGCCGTTCAAACCAATGTGGACAACTTGCGTAAAGAGTTTGGCATCACTGATAGTGACCCCAACAACATGAACCCCACACCGACGCTCTCGCAGGAGCAATTGCGTACTTACAACGCCATGCGCCTCGAAGGCGAGACGCGCTACATGAAACTGGAGAAGCAATTGACCCAACTGCAAGCTTTGAATACAGACAAGTTGAGAGATGTTTTGCCCAGTATGGTTCCGGATGCAGAACTGTCCGGATTGCTGAACAAACTGCACGAGTCTGAGCAAACGTACGTTACTTTGACAAATGATTATGCGTCGGCGGATCAACACATTGCCCGCATTCAGTCCTTGATCGATGAACTGAACCGCCAGATTGATGCCCGGGTCGCCGGCATTATGACCAGCCTGGAAAATCAGGCACAGTCGGAGAAGGCTGCCCTCGATGCGCTTACCGCCAGTGTTGAAGCGGCCAAGGAAAAAGATCAGACGGATTACATCAAAGGCCAGCCCTACTGGCAGGAAAAGCGCAAGCTCGGAGACATGATCGAATTTCACAAGCTGCTCGCCGCCAAGATTGAATCGGAAAAACTTGACGTTGAAATCCCCAAGACCTCAATCGTGGAAATCACCGGGCCAGCCGAGCCTGGAGACAGCCCGGTAAAACCGAACAAGACACTGAACATTGTTCTCGGTGTTGTCATTGGCTTGATCATGGGGGTAGGCCTGGCTTTCTTCATTGAATATCTGGACACCAGCGTTAAGACAATTGACGAGGTAGAACGTGCATTCCAATCGCCGGTGCTTGGCGTTATCCCGCAAAATGTCGGCTATCTGGTCGATGAAGGTCTCGAAAGTCCGCACGCCGAGGCTTACCGCGTGCTGCGCACGAACATCCTGTTCTCACGCAAGGATGAAAAACTCAATACCATTGTCGTCGTGAGCGCCGGCGCGGGAGAGGGCAAGTCTATCACCGTCGTAAATCTAGCCACCGTATTTGCGCAAGCCGGCCAGCGCGTGTTGGTCGTGGATTCCGACCTGCGCCGCCCGACACTGCACAAACAATTGCACGTCAGCAACAATGTCGGTCTGACAAACTATCTTCTCAAACAGAACCAGCTCGAAGAAGTTATTCAGACCAGCAGCGTGCCGATGCTTGACTTCATGGCCAGTGGCAAACTGCCGAGCACCTCAATGAGCATTCTCGGTTCGGCACAAATGAAGGAGATGGTTGCCGAGCTGAAACAACGG
Source organism: uncultured Verrucomicrobiae bacterium (assembly GCA_963789055.1). Classification (GTDB taxonomy): domain Bacteria; phylum Verrucomicrobiota; class Verrucomicrobiia; order Limisphaerales; family UBA11358; genus UBA11358. The sequence continues at coordinate 294,255 of CAWBJE010000002.1, forward strand.
TATGATTTCATATTCTTTGACTCGCCACCCATTCTGGGTGTAAGTGACGCTTCGGTTCTGGCCAGTGAAGTGGACATGGTCATTCAAGTTATTCAATACCGCCGCTATCCCCAGCCCATGAGCATTCGCGCCAAGCAATTGATTGAAAAAGTCGGCGGCAACCTCATTGGTATCCTCCTCAACAACATCAACATGTCGCAGGACGAAAGTTATTACTACTATACCGGCTATTACCACGGCAATTATTACTATGCCCGCAGTGAAGATTCTCAGGAAACTTCCGCCAAGGGGAAGGAATCCGATGACACGGACGTAATCGGAATTAAACAAAAGTATTGATTCCCCGCCCTGTTTCGCAAGTATTAGAGACAATGAAATTGTTTTGGAAGATATTAAATCTGGGATTTTTTACTTTTGGCGTGTTGTTTGCCGGCGCGATATTTGCCGGCTGCCAGTCATCATCAATAGATCCCATTTTTTCGGACAATCCCGCTTCGCCGCTAGGAACCGGTTCGTCAACCACGGGCTATTCCGTAACCGAGGTTGCCCGTTTTCATATTGGCGACACCGTCACGGTACAATTGACCGGTTTGCCAGAAACCATAGAGCCTCATGTGGAGCCGATTAAAGAAGATGGCACCATCACCATGCCCAATATTGGCCACGTCCAGGCGGCGGGGAAAACGGCAGGCGAGCTTCAGAACGAAATATATAATCTCTATGTGCCGAAGTATTATCGCCACCTCACGGTGACTGTGAACACCGGAGATCGTGTTTACTATGTCACTGGTGAAGTCAAGGTTCCCGGACGCCAGCTTTATACCGGACAAATGACCGTCACCAAGGCTATTACCACCGCGGGCGATTTCACTGACTTTGCCAACCATAAAAAAGTCTGGCTCATCCGTGCCAACGGCCAGCGCATCAAGGTCAATTGCGACAAAGCATTACAGAATGCCTCCCAGGATCCGCCGGTTTATCCCAACGATCAAATCCAGGTACCGCGCAAATTCCTGTAATGGTACAACTCAATATCCTTTCCGGAAAGAAGGCGGGCACCCAGGCGGCAGCCCGCCGTTTTCCTTTTCGCATCGGGCGTGCGGCCGGAAACGAACTGCAACTTGAGGATGACGGAGTTTGGGATCGACACCTCGCACTGGACTTCACCCGGCAGAATGGTTTTACCTTGTCAACCGCGCCCAACGCCCTTGCCACCGTCAACGGTGAACCCGTTCAGACCGCAACCCTTCGGAACGGAGATGTCATCGCCCTGGGTTCCGCCAGGCTCCAATTCTGGCTCGCGGCTGCCCGCCAGCGCAGTCTGCGCCTGCGTGAAGCATTTGTCTGGGTGTTGCTGATCGCGGTCACCTTGGTCCAATTTGCGTTGATTTACTGGCTCATCCGTTAATGCCGGAAATGCCGTACGCTGGTAAAGGCCATGGCCATGTTCCGCTCGTTAGCCGCCGCAGTCACATCTGCATCGCGCACCGAACCCCCCGGTTGAATCGCCGCCGTTGCGCCCGCTTCTGCTGCTGCCAGTAATCCATCCGGGAAGGGGAAGAAGGCGTCGCTGCAAACCACGCTGCCGGTGAGCGAAAGTTTTGCTTCACCCGCTTTCCAGACTGCAATCCGGCTGGCATCCACACGGCTCATTTGTCCCGCGCCGATGCCCAACGTCCGGTCGGCCGCCGCATAAACAATTGCGTTTGACTTCACGTGCTTGACCACGCGCCAGCCGAACAGCATGGCCTGTAGTTCAGGCTCCGTCGGCTGCCGGCGGGTGACGATTTTCAAATCCGCCCGCGTGGCCGTTTTCAAATCGCGTTGCTGCAGCAAGAATGAATTGGCTCCGACACTCCGTACATCCAACGGTCGGGCGGCAAGGGGGGATTTTAAAACCTTGAGCAACCGCAGATTTTTCTTCTTCTGCAGAATTGCCAGCGCTTCGGCTGAGAAATCCGGCGCCACGATGACTTCGCTGAAAATTTCCGCGATGGCCTCCGCGCATGCGCCGTCGAGCGGATGGTTCACGGCAATGATGCCGCCAAACGGCGCCTGTTTGTCCGTGGCGAACGCCTTGTCCCATGCCTCGCGCAAACCGGCGCCCTGCCCAACTCCGCAGGGGTTGGTGTGCTTCAATATTGCCAGCGTTGGCGGGTCATTCGAAAATTCCGCAATTAAATTGGCCGCTGCCGTCAAATCCAGGATGTTGTTGTAAGAAAGTTCCTTGCCGCGCAGTTGTTGGAAGAACTCATTGAAACCACCATAGAGCGCCGCCGCCTGATGTGGATTTTCTCCGTAACGCAGCAATTGCGCCAGGGGGGCGAACACATTGAGCGAAGACGGCAGGGTGGAAACCTCCGCCGGGTTGAATGTTTTTTTCAGATGCGCGGCTATGGCGCCGTCATAGGCCGCGGTGCGCGCGTAAACTTTCGCCGCCAGTTTGCGGCGGAGTTCCAGGGTCGTGTCGCCGTTGGCCGAAATCTGTTTGGCGACCTCATCGTAGTCCAACGGATCAACGACCACCGTGACGTTGTCGTGATTCTTTGCCGCGCTGCGCAGCATCGAAGGCCCGCCAATATCAATGTTCTCAATCGCGTCGTGCAAAGTCACATCCGGTTTGGCCACTGTTTGCTCGAACGGATAAAGGTTCACTACTACGAGATCAATCGGCTGAATTTGATGCGCCCGAACGGCGGATTCATGCGCCCGGTTGCCGCGAATGAACAGCAACCCGCCGTGGACTTTCGGATGGAGCGTCTTGACGCGGCCATCGAGCATTTCGGGAAAGCCGGTGTGTTCGCTGATGTCTTTTACCGCCAGCCCGGCTTCGCGCAGCGCCCTGGCGGTGCCGCCGGTGGAAATTATTTCGATCCCGGCTTTTGCCAGGATTTGTGCGAAGGGAACTAAACCCGTCTTGTCTGAAACCGAAATCAGCGCCCGTTGAATTTTTGTCATGCCGACAAAATCCCAAAGCCAGCGATTTCGTCAACGGCAAATCACGGTTTGGCCGGAGCCGGCGCTTGCATCATCTCCAGACCCATGGCCCGTTCCAGCCGGGCGCGGGCGGCATCATAATCATGCAGGCCCTGGATTTGCGTTGTGCGGGCCTGGGTCAGCGATGTCTGGGCGTCGAGCACATCAAGTTGTGTTCCGGTGCCGGCATCGGCGCGGGCCTTGGCTTCGCGCAACGCCTCTTCGGCCTCTTCCTGTACTTTGATCTGTGACTCCAGAACCTCACGCGCCTTGATAAAATCCGAGTAAGACGTGCGGACCTCCAACTCAACTTGCCGCGCCCGGTCATCCAAATCAGTCCTGGATTTGTCATAATTGGCCTTTGCCTGCACGACTTTGCCGTGCGTCAGCAGTCCGTCAAATATGCTCCAGCTTAACTGGCCGCCAACGTTCCAGCCATTGATGTCATGGGTGAGTTCAACCGGCTCCGTAAATTGCGCGTTGTACCAGTCGTAGCCGGCAAAAACCTGGAGCGTCGGTTTGTAACCGGCTTTGGCGTTGATGACATTGAGCCGTTGCAGCTCTGCCGACTGGCGCAGGGCGACCAGTTCGGGACGCCGGGCCAATGCTTGTTGTATCGCCGCGGGCAAATCCACCTGGTACGGCGCGGCATCCAGGGTATCCGTCAGATTCAGCGGCACATCCTCCCAGACTTCTCGCGGCAGGTTATAGCCGAGCAGGACGCTCAAATTGTTTTTGGCAATACGGTAATCGTTCTGGGCCTGAATCAGGGCCGGTCGCTGGTTGGCCAGGGCGACTTCGGCGCGCAACACATTGAGCTTGGGCACCGTCCCGGCGGCGTACCGGCGTTGCTGGTCGTCCAATTCCTGTTGGAGCAACACGACCGAGGCCTCGTTCACGGTGATCTGTTGCGCGGCCAGCAACACGTCATAATAAGCGAGGCGCATCGCGAGCAGCGTGTCGGCAACCGCCGTCTGGTATTGCGCCAGCGCCTGCTTTTTGGTGGCGCCGGCCGCTTTGAACGCCGTGATCAATTTGCCCCCTTCGTAAATGGATTGAACAACCTGAACCCCCGCGTTCCAATTCTGATTCGGCAGGGCCGGAATGCCCGCGAGTGGAAAATTTTCGATCGCCCTCGGATCGGTGTCCTTGTACTGGCCGGTCGCCTGCACTTGCGGCAGGGCAATGGCGCGCGTCTGGACCACGATTCCTTGCGAGGCCTCGAGATCACTCCGGGCCTTGAGGACGGTGGCGTTTTGCTGGAGGGCGATGTTGAGACAATCCGCCAGCGACAGCGGGCGCGTGATCCAATCGGGCAATTTAACTCCGGCATTGGTGGTTTGCGCCGTCAGGTTTCCAGCCAGACAAAGGAACACTCCCACGCAGAATAACAGCATTTTCATACGGCCTTGAATTTATCAGTTGGTCAACCGAGTGCAAACTTGCAATTTGTTGGCACTTGGGCTTTCCTTTGCCCGATGTGGTGGCGAAAAATTCCTGTTTTAATTTTCAGTTTTGCGCTGGCCGCGATGTTTCTCGCCGGTTGTTCATCAAAGTCGCCCAATGAATTTCAAGGTTACATCGAAGGCGAATACGTTTATGTGGCATCACCACTTGGCGGCGCACTGACGAATCTGGCGGTGCATCGGGGCGAGGAGGTGAAAACCGGCCAGTTGTTGTTCGAACTGGAACGCGGCTCCGAAGCGGCGGCGTTGGATGAAGCCAGAAAGAATCTGTCGCGGGCGCAGGCCAATCTGGTGCTTTCCGAAGCCGCGTTCGCCCGCCGCGTGCAACTGCGCAAGGACCAGGGAGTCATCTCGGCCGAGGAACTCGACCAGGCCCGGGCTCAGCGCGATGCCGACCAGGCCCAGGTGGAATCAGAAATCGCTGCGCTGGACAAGGCCCAGTGGTCATTCGATCAAAAGCAGCAATTCTCTCCCGCCAACGCGTTCGTTCACGACACGTTGTATCGTCCAGGCGAATGGGTCGCGGCAGGCAATCCGGTTGTTGAACTGTTGCCGCCGGGCAATGTGAAAGTGCGTTTCTTCGCGCCACAGGTGGCGTTGCCGCGAATCAAACCCGGCCAAACGGTTAGTGTGACCTTTGACGGCGGTCAACGCGCGTATTCCGCCACCGTCAATTACATTTCCACGCAGGCCGAGTTTACGCCGCCGGTTTTATACAACCGCGAGAACCGCGCCAAACTGGTTTATATGATCGAGGCGAAATTCTCCCCGGCAGACGCTGCCGATCTTCGTCCCGGCCAGCCGGTGGATGTGCGGATAAATCCGTGAAGTTATGGACGCCAACGATTTCGTGATTGATGTGCAAGGCATCACGAAGCGGTTCGGCAACCGCACGGTCGTAAACAATATCCCCATGCAAGTGCGGCGCGGCGAGATTTATGGCTTCCTTGGCCCCAACGGCAGCGGCAAAACGACATTCCTGCGCATGTTGTGCGGCCTGCTCCGGCCCGACGGCGGCAGCGGCCGTTGCCTTGGCTTCGACATTCGCACTGAATCCGGCGAAATCAAAAAACGCATCGGTTACATGACCCAGCGATTCAGCTTTTACGAAGACCTGACCATCGAGGAAAATCTGGATTTCATCGCGCGCATTTACGGCGTGCCGGAACGCCGGGCCGCCGTGGGGAAAGGTCTCGAACAACTCGGCATGGTCGCGCGGCGCAACCAGCTTGCCGGCACCCTTTCCGGCGGCTGGAAACAGCGGCTGGCGTTGTCCGCCTGCCTGATTCACGAGCCGCAATTGCTGTTGCTGGACGAGCCGACCGCGGGCGTTGACCCGAAGGCACGCCGCGAATTCTGGGAGGAAATTCATCGGCTCGCCGCCGGCGGACTGACGGTGCTCATCACGACTCATTACATGGACGAGGCCGAGCGTTGCCATCGCCTGGCCTACATCGCTTACGGCAATTTGCTCACGCGCGGCAGTACCGAGGAAGTCGTAAAAGCCGCCGGACTGGCAACCTGGGAAGTCGCCGGCCCGGATTTGCCGGCGCTGGCGGAAAAAATCCGCGGCCAACCCGGCGTCGAACAGGTCGTCGCGTTCGGCGCGACGTTGCATGTCAGCGGGCGCAATGCGGAAAAATTGCGTGCCAGTGCCGATCCGTGGATGACCGGCACGTATCGTTGGCAGCAGATTGAATCCGGGCTGGAGGACGTGTTCATCAGCCTCATGGAAACGGCAAAGGACAATTTTTCGTGAAACTGCACGAATTCAACTGGCGGCGGTTCTGGGCGATTGTCGGCAAGGAATTCATCCAGATGCGCCGTGACCGGCTGACTTTTGGCATGATGGTCGGCATCCCGCTGGTCCAGCTCATTCTTTTCGGCTTCGCCATCAATTCCGATCCCAAGCATCTGCCCACCGCCGTGTACTCGGCAGACAACAGCGTATTTTCCCGGACCATTGTGTGGGGATTGCGCAACAGCAGTTATTTCGACATTGTCCGCGAGGCGAAAAACGAGGCGGAAATTCAGAAGTTGCTCGCGCAAGGCACGGTCCAATTCGCAGTGGACATTCCGGTGGATTTTTCCCGCAAATTATTGCGCGGCGAACGTCCGGACTTGCTGCTGGAAGCCGATGCGACCGACCCCTCGGCCATTGGTTATGCCGTTGGCGCCATCAACCTGTTGACAACTACCGTCCTGAATCGCGACCTCACCGGGCCGCTGGCGAAATTGCGCGGCACGCCGCCGCCGTTCAATCTGGTGGTGCATCAGCATTACAATCCGGAAAACATCACGCAATATAACATCGTGCCCGGACTGATGGGCGTGATGCTGACGATGACGATGATTATCATCACCGCGCTGGCCATCACGCGCGAACGCGAACGCGGCACGATGGAAAATCTGCTTTCCACGCCGGCGCGCCCGGGCGAGGTGATGATCGGCAAAATCGTGCCTTACATCACGGTCGGTTACATCCAGGTCTTCCTGATTTTGCTGGCGGCGAAGTTTCTGTTCGACGTGCCGATTGTGGGCAGTGTGTCGTTGTTGCTGGTGCTGACATTTTTTTTCATCGTGGCGAATCTCGCGGTCGGCATCACGTTTTCGACCATTGCCAAAAACCAGCTTCAGGCGGTGCAAATGGCGTTTTTCTTTTTCCTGCCGTCGCTGCTGCTGTCCGGCTACATGTTTCCGTTTCGCGGAATGCCGGGCTGGGCGCAGGATATTGGCGAAATGCTGCCGCTGACGCATTTTCTGCGGGTCGTGCGTGGCATTTTGTTGAAAGGAAACGGTTTGGCTGAAATTGCGCCCGACCTGTGGCCGATTGCGTTGTTTCTGGTCGTGATGCTGGCCATCGGCATCAAACGTTACCGGCAAACCTTGGATTAATCATCGGCATTAGGGCTGCAAGTCGCTGGCTTTGAACAACTTCAAGTTCCCGGCCGAACTTGCAAATTGTGCCCGGTTCGATTCTCATTATCAGATGCGGCGATGGAATTCCCTGATTTTAACTGTCGGGCTGGTGCTGACCGGTAACATTTTGATCGGTGCGGAGTCGGCCCAGGTCAATCTGGATTATGTGGCGCAACGCGCTCTGGAACGGGCGCGCCTGCCATTTCATTCGCCGCGCGCCGATGTGCCGAAGGTGTTGCGCCAGGAAAATCTCGACTACGACAAGTATCGGGAGATCGAGTTCCGGCATGATAAGGCATTGTGGGCGGTGGAAGGCTTGCCGTTTCGCGTCGAGTTTTTTCATCCCGGCTACCTTTACCAGGAACCGGTGCACGTCTATGAATTCACGGCCACCCATGTGCAGCCCATCCGGTTCGTGCAGGATTTTTTCAATTACCGCGCCCTGCACATCCAAAACGAAATTCCCGCAGACACGGGTTACGCCGGGTTCCGCCTGTTGAATCAATTGAACGACTCAAACAAATGGGATGAAATCGGCGCGTTTCTCGGCGCGAGTTATTTCCGGCTGCTGGGCAAGGGCCAGCGTTACGGCCAGTCCGCGCGCGGACTGGCCCTGGACTGCGGCGAACCGGACCGGCCGGAGGAATTTCCCATCTTCACCGACTGGTGGCTGGGCAAACCGCAAAAGGACGCCCGGGAACTGACGTTGTATGCCATCCTCGACAGCGTCAGTTGCGCCGGCGCGTATCAATTTATCATCCGTCCCGGCGAGACCACGGCGGTGGACGTGGAGGCGGTGCTGTATTTCCGCGAGACGAACACGATTCAGGCCGTGAATCCAAACCGGCTGCCCATCAAAACCATCGGCCTGGCGCCCCTGACCAGCATGTTCTGGTTCGGCAAAAATTCCGAGCGCAAATTCGATGATTACCGGCCCGAAGTTCATGACACGCGACGGCCTGCTCGTCCACATGGATGGCGGCGAAGTGCTGCTGGCGTCCACTGGACAATCCGGCCGTCATGCGTCACCAGGTTTTTTCCGCGCCGAATATCCGCGGTTTTGGCCTGATGCAGCGCGAGCGCAGCTTTGCGGCCTATCAGGACAGTTTCAATCTATTACTTCACTGGCGCCCAGCGGTGTGGGTTGAACCGCACGGCAATTGGGGTGACGGTGATCTGCATCTCGCTGCAATTGAGCGCGAGCTTACGAGGGATTCGACAACATCGTTGCCTTTTGGGATCCCAAAGACAAACCCGCGCCGCTGCAACCGTTGCGTTTTGGCTATACGCTCTACTGGACACGTGAAACGGATATGAAATTTTCGGGCGAAAACAAGGTTGTATCCACGCGTATCGGCATCGGCCCGAACTGCACCACTTGCCGGCAAATCGTGATTGATTTTGCCGGGCCGGCGCTTGACGCCATTCCAGAAAACAGTCCGCCGCAGGCCATCGCCAGTTGCAGTACCAACGCGGTGATTGCTGGACAATCAGGTTTTTCATGTCCCCGAATTGAACGCCTGGCGCGTCGTTTTGAAAATGCAGCCCAATTCCAGGCTAATACCGATCCGGTGGACCTGCGCTGCACATTGCAAAAGGGCACCAATATTTTGAGCGAAACCTGGACTTACCAATGGAGTCCGCCATGAACGGCATTGGCGCTTTGACCGATTCCCACGGCCATCTGGCGGGACGCCGCCTTGAAGAATGGAACGCGGCGTATGAAAAGGTGGAAAATTATTTCCATGCCCTGCGCGTCCGCAACAAAGCCCTGCTCGGCCAGCTCGTGCTCCGGGTGCTCGAACGCGCCGCGCAACGCGCCCCGGCTGAGCCGGACCGTTCCGCCACCCAACTCGCCGCCGAGGAAATGGATCGCATTGTGATTGAATGGTTCGCCGAGGTGTTGCAGGAACCGCCGACCAACGCCGACCAGATGCTCTCCACGCGCGGACGGCTCGCCCTGCTGCTCGCCGACATGCCGGGCCGGTGGCAGGAACAATTTTTGCGGCCCGGGCCGTGGCCGAAGGAATTCATCAGCGCCATGCGCGAAACCTATTTCCGGGCCGGACCGGATTTTCAACTCTCCAAAATGATCCCGCGTCCGCTCGACCTCGGCCCCATCACGACGCTCTCGAACCTTGGCAAGCTGCCCTACTTTCGTATGACGCTGGTGTGGGCCGGATTTGCAATGCTGCTCATTGGCATTTTCTGGCTCACCCACGGCGGATTCGAGCAGGTTCATGCCCGGTTTTCCTCGCTGATGGATTGGGTCTGGCAGTTCAATCACTGACATGGCAAACGCCCCGACCATTTCCGTGGCAGCGGTGCCGCGTCTCCGGCACGGCTGGCGGCTGTTTATTTTTTATTCCTCGGCGGTGCTGCTCACGGGCGTGGTGTCGATGCTCTTCGCCGATTTGCTCTGGCGCAGCGGCTGGTCCGCGTCCAGCACGGTGCTGCTGGTCCTTTTTGTCATCCTGTTCTTGTTTATCGCCATCGGTTGCATGCACGGTCTGTATGGTTTTGTGTTGCGGATGTTCGGTGACGACTGTTGCATCACGCGCTTGAAGGATTACCGCGGCCAGAGCATCGCCGGCATCAGCACCGCGATTGTCTTTCCGATTTACAACGAAAATGTTGTGCGGGTTTGCGAAGGCTTGCGGGCAACGTATGAATCTTTGGAAAAAGCCGGCCAGTTGGAACGCTTCGACTTTTTCATCCTGAGTGATTCAGCCGATCCGGACAAATGGGTGGAGGAGGAACGCCGCTGGTATGATTTGGTTCGCGACCTCGACGCGTTGGGAAAAATTTATTATCGCCGCCGGTTGTTCAATGAGGCGCGTAAGAGCGGGAATGTACGTGACTTTCTCAGTACCTGGGGCCGCCGTTACCGCTATTTCATGGTGTGCGATGCCGACAGTGTCATGCGGGGCGAGACGCTCGTGGACCTGGTAAAATTGATGGAAGCCCATCCGACCGTTGGCCTGATTCAAACTGTGCCGGCGCTCGTAAATGCCGAGTCGTTGTTCGGGCGCATCCAGCAATTTGCCAACCGTCTCTACGCGCCGGTATTTATTGCCGGGTTGAACTATTGGGCGCTCGATCTGGGAAATTATTGGGGGCACAATGCCATCATCCGCACCGAGCCGTTCATGCAATTTTGCGATTTGCCGCAACTGCCCGGGCGCAAGCCGTTTGGAGGCCAGATTCTCAGCCATGACTTTGTCGAGGCAGCGCTGATGTTGCGCGCCAACTGGGAAGTCTGGTTCGCTTACGACCTCGAAGGCAGCTACGAGGAAACGCCGCAGGCCTTGATCGAAAACGCCCAGCGCGAACGCCGCTGGTGTCAGGGCAATTTGCAACATGGCCTTGTCCTCTTTGCCAAAGGGCTGCGCGGAGTGAGCCGGCTGCATTTGATCCTGGGCATTTTCGGTTATCTCGCCGGGCCTTTGTGGCTGGCTTTTCTGCTCACGTTCAACTGGATTTGCTGGTTTCACAAACACACCGGTCTCTCGGAAATCACCGTGCGGGCGTTCACGCCCTACCTCAGCACCTTTAGCGGCACCGCCCATGCCCTGCTCATTTTCGTCATCTGCATGGTTGCCATCATGTTGCCAAAGATCCTCGCTCTCATTGACCTTTCCTATGATACGGAACGGCGGCGGGCGTTTGGAGGGCTGACGCGCGCAACCGCCAGCGTTGTTTGGGAAACCGTTTTTTCCACATTGCACGCGCCGCTGCTGATGCTGTGGCACACACGATTCGTCGTCAGCAACCTGCTGGGCGTCAGTGTCGGTTGGACGCCGCAAAAACGCGCTGGCGGCACGGCGTGGACCTATGCCATCCGGCGGCATTGGGGACACACCTTGATCGGACTGGTCTGGGGCGATTTCATGTGGTGGCTGGGGCCGTCGTTGTTCTGGTGGTTCACGCCCGTGCTGGCGGGCATGGTTCTGTCCATTCCCTTGAGCGTCTTCACCAGCCGGCGCAACCTCGGCGCGCGGGCGCGCAAGCTGGGTTTGTTCCTCACGCCGGAGGAAATCGCGCCGCCGTCGGAACTGGTCTCGCTGCGTTCGAACATGAAAGTTAATGAAATGACCGAAGACACCGCGCCGCGCCGCCCCCACGTTGGGCTGGCCGAGGCGGTGCTCGATCCGTACGTCAATGCCATTCACGTCTCGCTGCTGCGCGAGAAGCAACTCAATCCGGTTTATGCCGAGCAACTGGCGGCGCTGGGCGTTGGCAGCCCGAAAGTCCGCGCCCTGGGCGAAAAATTGCTGGCCGCCGGGCCGGACAAATTGACTCCGGCCGAACGGCTTTTAATCATGGCCGACGCGCACACCATGGTCTGGCTGTATCATGAAGCCTGGCTGCGAACGGGCGAATCGTTTGCGCCCTGGTGGCGGGCTTCCATTCGCGAATACAGCCGGCTGGATGAGTCGTAACTGCGGCCTGTCACACGCTTCCTTTGTCAGTAAAGTTCACCGCCAGCGGCATGGTTGGCACGACGAATCATTCATCCAGGCTTCAGTTCCAGGTTGCTGGCGGGGGATTTACACTGAATGGCGGCATTCAAAGAGAACTCAATCCGGATTTGGTTCGGTCGCGGTTAATCAGGCTGGCGATGATATCGGAGTCCTGTTTGTCCGGGCAATGGCACAGGATTTGTTTCAGGCTGGTATCGTAGATTAACCAGTCACCGAAGAAAAAATGTATGGTGGCCCGCACTGACATGGACGGTTTGGATTTTGGATTCGCAGCGGGGTTTGCGCCGTTCGACCGGGCGGCCATGCCTGGATTTGGGCGAGACATAATGGTGGCGTCTGGGTTGATTGGTATTTCAGGGCGGTGGCAATCGCTCATTGATAGGCTGTTTGTGCAAATTGGCAGTCAACATCTCGTTTTCAACTTCTGGGCCAGACCGGTGGCCGACCAATTAATTCGTCAGTAGTTATTTAGCAAAAATGTGCTAAAAAGTGATGAATTAGGGACACATTGAATGATTTGAGGGGCAAATTGCGCCCGGGAAGGGGCGAAACTAAAGAGAAAATGCGGGACTGCCTCTTCAAGAAAGTTGCGAGTGAACCTGCATCGAAGAAATCAATCCCAAACAAACATTTTTCGATTTTGGCGGTGACGCAAGTCGTGGCAGGATGGGCATATGAAAACTTTCACCCCTCGCGGTCTCTGGTCACGGATACTGATTGTTCTTGGCAGTATTGGCATGCTGGTGGGAGCCATCGATCCCATGGAAGGTTCGGCCGTTATCCTTCCTGGCAGCCTGATCGTTGCGCTCGGCACCTTTTTCAACCAAAGCGAACGTCATCTCTTCGCCTACCGGGCGTGGGTCTTTATTCTGATTGCGATTGGCGTGGGGGCTTTATGGGGATTGAGCATGGCCGGAGGTATTGGCGGCAAGTCCGGACATTCCATGTGGTGGGGTGTGCTGATACTGCCTTATCTGATTGGCTGGAGCATGGGAATTTGGGGGCCGGGATCACCGCGTTGGTTATTGATATTGGGCATTGGCGTTGGACTTTGGTACCTGGCAATACTTGCGCTGGTTCTGAAGCATTCGTGGCAACGTGGCGGAGCCATGTCAGCCCTGCCGGGCATCATCATCGCCGCCTTTGGCGTGCTGACCATAGCTGGTTGCATCAGCCGGCTGTGTCGGGCGTCACGTCATTTGGTTCCGGGCGCCTGATTTCCTGTAGTGTCGAGCCTGCGGCTCGAACGAATCGGCGCACAGCGCCGACACTACAACCCGGGTCAGGCATCGGATTTCTTCATTCGACCCTCAACTCCCTGTCCACCGTCCTGTCCAGCGAAGCCGAGGCGAAGTTGGAAGCCCGGCGAAGGCGGGTCAACCCTCAACTCTCAACCGTCATTATGCACCCGCTGGCCAATCTCGCCAAGTTGCTCCATAAACAGGATTTCCGCGACGGCCTGTGACGCCATTATTTTCATGGGGCTGACCCCGTCATGATATTGGATTCGCTCAAACACCAGTCAGAAGGCATCTCATTGGCACATCGCATTTGACAGTCACCGAAGCCGCATTATGATGTTTGCGATACACGGAATCGCACCGAGGAAGCCATATAGTTCTGTGATCACACATAAAAATGAACGAAAAAATTGTACAAATTATTCCCGCCGATGATTGGTTTGCCGTGTTTAAGATGGATGACGAAGCTGAATTGTCCATGCCTCTGAACTGCTGGGCCCTGTGTCAAGAGGAGGATGGCTCTTCCAGGATCGAGGGCATCTATGTGGATGCAGCCGGTGATTGCACCGCGGCCAAATCGGCCATCAATTTCGTACGTTACAAAAGACTTTCAACGGTTGTCACCTGACACCTGATCTGGTTTCTCCACGGCGGCGGATTTTTGGCGCAGGACCCAGAGGCCGCTTAAAAGGCCTTGGGCCTCACGCGGTGGGTGACGCATCTGATTTACGACTCCGATTTTCGCGAGCACGCGCGGAGCGGTGTTGGCGATTTATAGTTGAAACAGAGATTTTCGTGTGGTTCGTATGGTTCGTGGTTCCAATCTGGCGGCGGCTACAGCAATTCCAGCGCGCGCTGCAACTCGCCGTCCGTGTTGTAAAAATGCGGCGAGAAACGGATGTAATTCTGCCCTTTGCGGTCCGCGCGCAACGATGCTACGACACCGGCATCCGTTAATTTTTTATGCAACGCCGTGAGGTCTTTCCCCGGCTGATGAAAGGAAACAATGCCGCTGGCGTTTTCAGGTTTTGTATCTGCGCTCAAAACCGTAAACCCTTTCGCCTGCAAGGCCGGCACGAGCCACGCGCGTTTGCGCAACAGTTCAGCGGCTATATTTTCGACGCCAACTTCCAGAACCAGTTCCATGGCGGCAATCAATCCCACGAGGCCGAGCAGATTGTGCGTGCCGGCTTCGTATTTCGCGGCGTCGTTGCGGAAAACAATTTGCTCCTGTGCCACAAAATTCGGGCAGCGCACGTTGTGCCAGCCATAAACAGGCGGGTTCAGTTTTTCCTGCAACTTGCGCCGGACATAAAACAGCCCCGCGCCGCAGGGGCCGAGCAACCATTTGTGCGCGTCGGCAGCCAGAAAATCCACATGCTCAACCGTTGTCGGGAACGCGGCAAGCGTTTGGATGGCATCGAGACAAAATAAAATGCCGCGTTCGCGGAGAAACCTGCCGATGACCTGATGGTCCAGCCGGAAGCCACTGATGAAATGACAGGATGCAAGGGCGACGAGACGGGTGTTTTCATCCACCTGCCCCATCACGTCCTTTGGTCGGATGACACCGATACCGCGGGTGTTCAGCAGTCGGACTTCGATGCCACGTTTGGCCAGTGCCATCCACGGATAAACGTTGGACGGGTAATCATCGTGGTAAATCAGGATGTTGTCGCCCCGCCGAAAACTCAGCCCGGCGGCGACAAAACTCAGTCCGAGTGACGTAGGCCCGACGAGTGCGACTTCCTCCGGCTGGCAATTCAGCAATTGCGCCCCGAGCCGGCGCGCGCCGTCCAAGCGGTGCTTGACGAACGCCTCCTGATCGCCCAGCGTGCCGCGTTGGGCACATTCGCCAACGGCCTCGGCTACGCGGCGCGGCAACGCGCAGACTCCCGCGTGCGCGAGGAAAATTTTGTCACGCGCGACGGGAAATTCATTCCGGCGAAGCTCCTCATTGGCGTGCAATTCAGCCAGTGTCATGCAATAAAGTTAATTTGCGGGAGGCCGGCGCGCAAAGCGGAATTAAAACCCCTTCATGATGTCGGATACCTGGCCGAAGTAGCCGACATAAAAATGGACGATTTCATACGCGATGACCAACGCAACCAGCAGATAAACCAGGCGGGGCGTCCATTGGGCGAAAGCGTGGAGTTTGCGCGTACCGTCGTCGCTGTAAAGCCGGTGCAGGTTGCGGAGTGATTCATCAAGTTTGCCGCTGACTTCGCCGCTGGCATACAAATTGGCAAAAGTGTCCGGGAACAGTCGGCAGGCGCGCACGGCTTCGGACGGCATCTGACCGGCGGTCACTTTGGGCCTCCAGGCGACGACGGCGCGGCGCAAAGCGGGCGAACCGCTGGCGGTGGCGGCCAGGTCCCAGGCTTCAAAAATGTTGACTCCGGCGCTGATGAGCGCTTCGAGCGCCACGGCCAGCCGGGACAATGCCAGATAATGCCGGGCACGGCCCAGGATGGGAACCGGGCGCAGAAGGGATTCGATCACCGCGCGCCAGTGTTCACCGTGTTTGCTTTGCGTGGCGTAAATCAACGCGATGACCGCCCCATAAAACGGGGCGAGAATGAGCGCGGCCCGGCCGAACAGAAGAAGCAGGCTGGCGTTGAATTGTGAGTGCGCGTATGGAAGCACAATTAAAAAAATGAAGGCGGCGAAGTGGATCAACCCGACAGGATACATGAGATCGGAAATTACCTGTTGAATGAGGCGGGCACGCTCGTTGTAGTAATCGGCCAACAGGCGGAAGCAGGTTTCCAGCCGGCCGCTTTTTTCGCCCGCTTCAATCAGCGCCAGGTCAAACGCAGGCAGCCAGTCGAGGCGCTGCAATGATTCGGCCAGCGTTGCACCCCCGATGAGTTCCTTGAGCAGGCGCCGCAATGGTTTGTGGTAAGTGGCGGACGGTGGATGGGATTCGATTTGTTCCAGGGCGCGAACGATAGGAATCCCCGCTGTGATTAACTGGCCGAGTTGATGATACAATTCGGCGCGCCGGGAGAATTGACGGGGTGAAATGATGAGCGACATAACGCCCACCCCGTTTCAGGCTGCCACTCGGTCGAGGCTGGCCTTGAGATCGCGCCGGTTCTTGGCGCCAACCATTTGCTCGGCGATTTCGCCCTTGCTGAAAAGCAGCAGGGTGGGAATGGCGCGAATGCCGTACTCGGCGGCGAGCGACTGGTGCTCATCAACGTTTACTTTGCCGATTTTCACCTTGCCATCGTATTCATCAGCCAGTTCATCGAGCAGCGGCGCGATCATCTTGCACGGGCCGCACCACTCAGCCCAGAAATCAACGAGTACGGGCACCGGTGATTGCACAACCTGCTGCGCAAAATTTTCCGGTGTCAATGTGATGATTAATGGAGATGCCATGTTTCAAATGAAACGGTTTAGAGCGCTATAAGTAACACGGTTTAGCCGGGTTCAACCGATGGCATTCTTGAGCATCAGGAACATCCAAACCACCGTGCCGGCGGCGAACAATCCTGTCACCAGTGCGGCGATGATCAATATGTTGTCGAGGGCGCTGATGGTAGGAGCGGCGGGAGCCGCTCTTTGAATCGCCGGAGCCGGACGGGTTTGGGCCACGGGTGCGGCAGCGGCGGCAACAGTGGTTCGTGGCGCAGCAGCTGGAGCAGCTGCAGACAACGTCGGCGCTCTTGTTGGACTGGGCGGCGGTGTCGCACTGGGTGCGCCGGTCGGGCCGCCGGGCGGCAGCGTCGGCAGTTTAATCGTCGGCGCTGTGGAAGGTTTGGGTGGTAAATTGATCCGGACGGTCTCTTTTTTGGGCTGTACTTTGCCGGTTTCTTTTTTTACCGGAGGCACAGCACCAGCAGGTGCGCCGGGTATGTTCGAAGGAATGTCAGCCATAAATATTAGTGGTTCAAGATAAACGGCGGCCCGCGGCTGTCAAATGTATTTCTGGGTAAACCTGTTGACGCCAGCCGCTATCAGACTTTTTCCTCGATTAATTCACGTCGGGCGCCACCGAGCAATTGTTCCACAAAACCGGTCGAATAAACACCTCGCCGGAAATTCGGGTCCTGCATGATGGCCTGTTGGAATGACACCGTGGTTTTAATGCCGGTAATCATGTATTCGGCAAGCGCGCGGTTCATCCGGTCCATCGCTTCACGCCGGTCTTTGCCCGTGGCAATCAGTTTGCCCAGCATCGAGTCGTAGGTCGGGGGAATCGTATACCCCGCGTAGGCATGGGTATCCACGCGCACCCCGCGTCCGCCAGGTTGAAAATACATCTCAATCCGCCCCGGGCTGGGACGGAAATCATCGAACGGGTCTTCGGCATTAATGCGACATTCGATGGCATGGCCCTTGATTTGAATGTCGCTTTGCGAATGTTGCAACGGTTCGCCCATGGCCAGCAGGATTTGATAGCGTACGAGATCAATCCCCGTGACTTCCTCGGTGACCGGATGCTCGACTTGAATCCGCTTGTTGACTTCGAGGAAATAAAAATTGCCGTGGTTGTCCACAATGAATTCAACAGTGCCGGCGTTGGTATAGTGCGCGGCTTCGGCGATTTTCACGGCCGCCTTGCCGATTCGGTCGCGCAATTTGCGGAATTTGAATTCGAGCAACGGCGACGGTGCCTCCTCAATAAGTTTCTGGTTGCGGCGTTGGACGGAGCAATCGCGTTCGCCCAGATGAATAATGCGGCCTTTGTGGTCCCCGAGAATTTGAATTTCAATATGGTGCGGATTCTCGATGTATTTTTCGATGTAAACCCCGGAGTTGCCGAACGCTTTTTCCGCTTCATTTCGCGCCGTGTGAAAACCTTTCACCAGCGAAATATCATTGTGTGCCACGCGCATTCCGCGTCCGCCACCGCCGGCAATGGCTTTAATCATCACCGGATAACCTATGTGTTTGGCAATGGCCAAGGCATCCGGCTCTTTTTCAACGACGCCATCCGACCCTGGCGGCAAGGGCACCCCGGCCTTTTTTGCCAGCGCACGGCTGACCGCTTTGTCGGCCAGTGCCTGCATTGTGCGCGGATTGGGGCCGATAAAACGAACGTTGCAACTTTCGCAAACCTCGGCGAAATGCGCGTTCTCCGAAAGAAAACCATAGCCGGGATGAATCGCGTCCACATCCGCGACCTCCGCCGCACTGATAATGCGGTCAATGCGCAGATAACTTTCCGACGCCGCCGCTTTGCCGATGCAAATGGCCTCGTCGGCCAGTTGCACGTGCATGGAATTGGCATCCGCCTCCGAATAAACAGCTACCGTACGAATATTCAACTCTTTACAAGCGCGGATGATCCGAACGGCTATCTCGCCGCGATTGGCCACCAGAATTTTTTCAAACATGGGCTTTCAGTGAAAGCAAACAGCATTAATTCTATGTTTCCATCGTGAAAATCAGGCCGGCCGCACTTTAAACAACGGCTGGCCGAATTCCACCGGCTTGGCGTTCTCCACCAAAACCTGCGTGATGACACCTTTAACTTCAGCTTTGATTTCATTCATCACTTTCATCGCTTCGATGATGCATACCACGGTCTCAGGGGATATTTCCGTGCCAATTTCGACATAACTCGCCGCCTCAGGAGATGGCGCACGGTAAAATGTGCCAATCATTGGTGATTTGATCTCAACTTCGCCAGTGGACGGAGGGGTCGGTGCAGCGGCAGGTGGCGGTGCAACGGTGACCGGCGGCAGAACGGGCAAAATACCAGAAGGCACGGGCTCGTCATACTGGATTACAGGAGTGCCGCCATTCGTACCGCGCTTCAGCCTGATTTTTGAATCCTGACGTTCCAATTCAAACTCCGTTATGGAGTTTTTCTTCATCAAGTCAATTATTGCTTTAATATCTTTTATATCCACGGCACGTTCTCGTTAAAGTTAACTAAGTTACCTGTCTTTTACAGACAATTACCAAAAAAGCAGTGCCGAAGTTCGACCCTGCTTGTATCTTTATTAAGTTGGGCTGAATCTTAATCAACCGAATGCCGGTCGTCAAGCCGCAAAACTAAAAAAATCCGTTTGAACAAAAAACGATAAAATCACCTTAATAAATCGGGTTTTTGTGTTTATTTGTTTACGTTAACGTAAACGGATGCTTCCAAAGCCAAAACGTAGGATTTTGGGCCAAAGCCGGTGATTTGCCCGCAACAAACTGGAGCAATCAGCGATTTGTGCCTGAATTTTTCTCTCGCATGGACGTTTGAGAGGTGTATCTCAATGGTCGGTACTCCTACCGCCGCAATCGCATCCCGTAGCGCAATGCTGGTATGGGTGTAAGCAGCGGCATTGATGACAATCACGTCGAACTTCCCCTTTGCCTGCTGAATCCAGTCAACCAGCTCACCTTCCAGATTGGATTGCCGAAAATCAATTCCCACCTTCAATTTTGCAGCTCGTTTACGTACTTCGGCCTCAATATCGGCCAAAGTCACACGACCATAAACTTCCGGCTCGCGCTGGCCGAGCAAATTCAGATTCGGTCCATTTAGAAAAAGGACTTTCATGTGTGGCTGTCAGAATAACCGGTCACAGTCTGGTTGTCGATTTGATTTCCGGCTTTGGAGGTCAGGAAACCCAGCAAAGTAAAAGCGGTCCAAGCGAGGGCCGGAACATAGAGGCTGAACTCCCCAATACCTTGGATAAACCAACCAAGCAGCCCGATAAAAAAGGCGAAGGTGACTGAATCCCCGGCTTTCCAAATTCGCCGCCCGATAGTAACCAGCGACAGGATAATCCATGATCCGTAAAAAATTCCGCCGGGGATGCCCGAATCTGTAAATTGCTCCCAATAGTCATTATGCGCCAGACGGGCCATTTCGGCAGCAGGTGATTTGAGTAGTGCATAGGGTCGCTGGAACGTACCCGGGCCGGTTCCCAGTAGCGGATGATTGCCGGTGATTATTGCTGCTGCGCGCCAATAATCAAATCGCGCGCTGGCGCTGGTGGCGCCGGAGGCAAAATAATTGTGAAAACGTGCGGCAAAAACGCCCAAGCCAAGAATTACCATAGCCGCCACCGCGACAATTTTAAATTTGGACGGCCAATTCAAACGGAGCAAATACAAGGCGCCAATGATCATTGCAATCAGCCAGCCGAGTTTGGAGCCGGTCCAACAGAACGCTATGCCGCCCAGAACAATAGTCAGAACGATTACCGGTATGCGAACAGGCGGTCGCAACGGCCTTGTGTTGTTGAAAGCCAAAACGAGCGACACCGGCAATAACAGCAGAATCAGGCCCGCCAGGGCGTTGGGATATATCAAAGTGCCCATGACCCGCCCGGTGGCCAGTTTGGCGAGGACTATCGGATTGGCTGTGTCCGCGCCGTTAGTGGTGATGACAATCTGGTTTTGTTTCAACTCTGCCAGCACTTCCGGCGAAACGTTGGTCCAGCCGGTACGCTGGCCTTCCAATAGCATTTGCCGGCTTTGTGGAAATTCAAACAGTCGCTGGTCGATGCTTCGAACGACGCAAAAGGCAAAGGCCATCAGCACGCCGACGAGCAGCCAGCGCCAGGCACATTGGTGACCAAAAATAAGTGCACCGATGAAATAACACGCCAGGCATCCGGCAAATTGACAAAGCGCCATTGTGGTAAGGTTGCCATCTACGGTTTGCGTAGCGGAAAGCACCTGCCAGCCGAACCACAGCAACGGCAGCAACCAGAGCCAACGCGATCCCGGCCAATGCCGCTTGCTCGTGAAGGCAAAGGCTGCGCCGACCAGTGCCAGTGGCAGCAGAATCCAGTTGCTCCAATGAGGCGGCCAGGCGTCCACCCAAAATTCGGCGAGTGAAACCGGCGGCGCGATTTTTTGGTCGAGAATAACCGGGTTGCCGAATTTCAAGATCGCCAGCCCAAGAAACAAGCCGAATATGAGCGCATAATAGCCGATCCCGGTTGCTTTATTTTCAGGCTTCATTGCGAGGATTCATTCGCAACCGATCAAAAACGCAATTTGAGCAGGCTTACTTCCAATGCCAGTGCTTCCTGCACGTTGGTGTGCAACAGCCGCTGGGTTTGTTCCAAGGTTTGTAAATTTTCCAATGCCTCCTGTGGGGTAATGCGCCGGGCAACTGTTTCCGCACCGGCGATCTCAGGGAATTTCAGCAGTTTGCCACCGGCGGAGACAGTGCGCCCGTCCTCCGCAGCAGTGCTGCGGCGGAGGGTGGACAGCCACACGTCGCGCAGCCACCATTGCACAATCAAAAGCGTCTCTGCCCGCTGGCGGCGATATTCCGCTTCAATGGCTGCGGCCAGTTCGTCCTCCCATTTTTCGCGCAAATCCTTTTCGATTTCGTCGTATTGTTGCAGCGGTGAGCACGCCGTAAGCTTTTCTTCCACGCGTGCCCGAATTTCGCCAAGCCTTTGCAGCAACGCGTCAAGCAGCCGGTAACGCCCCAGCAGACTTTTTTGTTCATTGGCCGCCAGCGCGTCAAAATGCGCAAGCCATTCCTTTTGCGCCGGGTCCAGCGGGTGACCCTCTTCGCTGAAGAAATTCAGGCGCAGACAGCGCGACAAGATGGTTTCTAAAATCCGCTGCGGTTCGGTCGAAAGCAAAATCAGAACCGACTCGGCCGGGCGGCTCTTCCAGTGTTTTCAGGAAAGCATTGGCGGCTTGAGCGTTGAGCCGGTCTGCTCCCGCGATGATGGCCACCTTGTATTCGGCCTCGGTGGGCTTGAGTTGGATTTCGCGCATCAACTCGCGCATTTGCTCGACGGTGACGATGCGCGATTTGGATTCGGGTCGCGCCCAATGCACGTCGGCATGGGTATCGCGGTCAATCTTTTGGCAATTCAAACAGGTGTCGCAGCAATCGGTTGCCACGTCGTCGGTTTTGACGGCGTTCCGGCAATTCAGCGTTTTGGCCAGCGTGCGGGCTAGCAATTCCAGCTCTTCGAGCTGATCGCCGGCGAACAGGTAGGCATGGCCGAGCCGCCCGCGGGCGAGCGAACGCTGGAGCAATTCGACGCCTTGCGTCTGTCTGGCAAAATGTTTAAAGGCCATGCGGTTTTATGATGGAAGTCAGTGTGATTTGCCGGTTCAGTTGTCAAAGCCTGTCGGCGTAGAAATTGCGCTTTTCCCCGGCTTGCGGGCAAACAAAATTTTATTGGCCGTGGAGTTTTTTCCAATCGGCATATTGTTCGAGGCCCGTTGTGGGGAGTCGTTATACCACGAATAACCATTGCGGCGTTCTTTGGAAATTTCGTTCACGTCGTCGTGAATGCTCTTGTCCCGGTCGCCGAAAATCGGCCGGTCGGTGCCGATTTCATAATAGCGGGCCCAAATCGGCCCGTTGCCCGGCGCGGGAACAAGATGCCGCCCTTGTCGCGGTCAAATCGAAAGCCACGTCGTAGATTTTGGTTTTTTCAAACCACGCGGCCGCGGCATTGACCGCCGCGACGATGTCCGGACCGGGATGGGGCTGTTCCATCAAAAACGTCATGAGATCCGCGCTTTCCGCTGCTGACCTGTGACGGCATCTCGTAATTGCGGGCCGAAGCGGGTTGCAGGGTCAGCGCGTCATGTTGCTGGCACCACACCGTGCGGCGGCCGTCCACAACAATCTGGGTGGCGAGCATGCACGCGATTCCGCGTTGGAGGCTGGCCGCTGCCCGTGTGCGGTATTTTTCCGGCACAAAGGCGAATTCGCTGTTCGTCCCGGAAACGTCGCGCAACAAGGTAAGCACGTTGAGCATGGCGTCGTCGTTGTAGGTGATGGCGTCGTGATAACCGCCTTGGAGCGGCCACACCTGGGGCCAGCCGCCGTTGGGATATTGCGCGGCAAAAATGTAATCCAAGCCGCGCAGAAATGCTGCGCGATAAGCGGAGAGGCTGATTGGTTCCGGCCGCGGTGATGACTTTCGCCAGGAAACGCAGTTCCGTGATCGTGGCATCATTGTCGAATGTGCCGACATAATCCCAATGGGCATCCCGGGAAGGTCGAAATCAGCCTTGCCAAGGTACCGGGAGTTGTTGTTGGGGGCGAAGTATTCGCCCGGGGCGCGCGGATGTTGCGTCATGTTCAGATTTTTGCTCCAGCCGCCGGCAGGAGTTTGGAACGAGACGAATGATGTCTGCGATGCGCCTCGCCTCGCTTTCGCCATACCAAGCAGTCGGGTTGGTTCAACGGAATGCTTCCCACGGAACGGCCTGAAGGTGGAACCCTTGGCTGTTTGATCCCGTGCTTGCGCATTTCCGCCTGAAAAAATTCTGGTCAGCCTGCCACTGCCGGGTTGAACGTTTCAGATAATCCTTCCAGGCGGATTGTTGGGCGTGTGGCAGCGCTGCAATGCGTTCCGCAGTAAACGGCTGTGCCGGCAGATTGGTGCCGATGATTGCGGCTGACAAAGCTGGCGCGGAAACGAGGAGCAGACCGGTGCCGGCTGTAAAAAACCGGCGCAAACACAACTGAAAAGAGACACAAAGTGAACGACGCATATTTTTCAATTGTGACTGTTTGGCCGGGCTGCGCCAACAAAATCCCAATAAAACCATTCCTCGAGTTGGCATGATGCGCATAGAATGTGCCTTCGCGCATAAGTTGTCTCGTTTTAAATCCTCCAACTACCATCCAACAGTCAAAAAAAGATTAGAACAACGCAATTGGGGCCCTAAATTACCGGCTCATTTTATAGGCCTTCATGATGGTGGCGTACTTGGTAATCATGTTCGGTACTTCCCAATCCGGCAAACGCCCGGCGCGAAGGTATTTCAAATAGTTGTCGGTGACTTGCGCGAAATGCGCCTCGTGACCGACATCGTATTGATCCGGCACGGTTACCTGCCACATCTTCCCATCACGTCGAAAACCAACACCGGGATATTTTCCCTGCAAGTTTTGGATGGCAGCTTTGAGCGCCGTTTCAAATGCCGCATCTTCAACATTGCCAATTTTTTCGACGTAAAGGACCGACTTGAATTTTTGGTCGGCGCCCTGCCGGATGACGAGATTCGCCTTCGTTCCGCGCATCAGGGAATAGTGCATGTCGCCCGCGCCCGGTGGCGCTTCATAATTCCAGGTTACAGACACCTTCGCGTAAACGCCGCGCAGCCGGCAGGTAAATTCACCGTTGGCATAGACCTGAAGCACGCCGTCCTTCACGTCGCTTTTAAGAAAGTCCGGGAAATTGTCCACACCGGTCACGCGTTTGAATTGCTCGCGCGTAATGGGCGTGGCCCAGCGACGGGCGCTCAACACGCTGACATCCGCCGGACTTAACGACTGTTCCGGAAACACTTCCCATTGGATCAAGTCCACCAAATGGGTCGAAACATCCACAATTCCCTCACCCTGCTGGCGCACGTCGAAGTACCAAGTCGGTCGCTTGAGTGGTGTTTCGGCGACGAACTTGGAAAAGTGGTGAACACTTTCCTTGGTGATAGCGGGTTCATTGGGCGAGCCATTCACCAGTTCGCCAAACAACCTCGTTTGTTGTGATAGTTCCCGTTGCAGCGCCGTGGTGATTTCATAGCGTTCAGTCATGATGTCGTACAGGAGAACGTGGTTGGAGGCGGCCACGGTGAACGCCTGTTGTAATTGCAAAAAATTGTCTGGGGTAATGGCCATCGGCTTGTCGGCCAGGACGTTCAACCCCGCTTGAACGGAACGCAAAATGTATTCCGTCTTGTTCGTATTGTTGCCGGCAATCACGACGACGTTGCCGGCCTTTTCGCTTAACATTTTCCCCAGGAAGTCCGGGCCGATGTAAACCTTCTCGCGCCAATGCGTCGGCTGGTCAGCCCGCGCGTTGAAGTGCTCGATCCGCTTCAGATGTTCATCCAGATCATTGTTGCCGGGTGCATAGACATACACGAGCGAGTCCACGTCCGGGTACATGAACTTCTGCACCAGTGCCGCGGTAAAGTGTCCCGGGTCGAGCGTGATTAACCGGAAGCGGGCAGGCTCGTCTTTAGATTCGGCCATTACGAGATTTCCATTCATGGTTCCCCCACATATCAGCATTAGTGCTAGAAGGCGATTCATATTCAGTTTCCTGCAAATCGGGTTGTTCGTGCAAGATCCGCCAACCGATTGCAAAATGGCTGGTTGCTGCTTTGACGGATAGCCAACGTTAACGGTTTTAATGCACCCGACGGATACCAAGAACATATCTCGTCTGCCAGCCGACATTCAAGCCGGCAAACATTACTGCCCCAGAATACCAGACAATGCTCCTTACAAACAAAAAATCACAAATTGGTGCCGACGGAGGGGGTCGAACCCACACACTCTCACGAGTACCAGATTTTGAGTCTGGCGCGTCTGCCAGTTCCGCCACGTCGGCAACAGTTCGTCAATATATTTTGTCGGGCGGCGAAGTAAATAAGTTTCCATACGTAACCGCGCCGGCGAATTGACTCAAAAAGATTGTTACCCAGGGGGAGGTGAAATGGTTTGAGAAAACCATACGTTGACTCAAAAAGGGTGTTACCGAGCTATGGAACCCAAAATGAGTCAAATCACACGAACCGAAGTGCTGGCCGCCAAGCGTGATCGTTACGCCCGGGCCGGCAAGGAACACAAAACTAAAATCATCAACGAACTGGTCGATCTCTTCAGCTACCACCGCAAGGCGGCCATCCGAGCGCTGCAATCACGGCCCATCATCGCTGCGCCGTTTGTCCTGGGTCGGCCCAAGGAATACGATCCGGATCAATTGCGCCCGCCGCTCAAAGCCATTTGGCTGGCCGCGTTGCAACCCTGCGGGGTGCGGCTCAAGGCGTGCCTGCCCGACTGGCTGCCCGCTTACGAGGAGGATCATCGCCCTCTGAACGCCGACGTGCGCAAAGCGTTGCTCCAAGCCAGCCGCGCTACGCTGGACCGGCTGCTGATCCCGGCGCGAATCGAACACCGGCGGCGGGCCACCACGCGTCCGGGCACACTCTTGCGCCACCAGATTCCCCTCCGCACCGAGTGGGCGGAGAACCAGGCGGGCTTTCTGGAAATGGACACGGTGGCGTTGGGCGGCGGCACGCTGGATGACCGGCACGGCTGGATGTTCGACGCGGTGGACATTCACACCACCTGGAACGAAATGCGCGCCCTGCCCAACCGCAGCGAAGCCGCGACGTTATTGCAGATTCGGGATGTCGAGGCGAGCCTGCCCTTCCCGTTGCGCGGGCTGGACAGCGACAACGGCGGCGAGTTCATCAACCATCATCTGGTCCAACATCTGCACGGGCGCCAAAAGCCCGTGGCCTTTACCCGCTCGCGACCCGATCGCAAGAACGACCAGGCACACATCGAGCAGAAGAACTACACGCAGGTGCGTTTGTGGTTCGGGTATGAACGCTACGACAACCCGGCGGTGGTGCCGCTGATCAACGCGTTGTGCAAAGGCCCGTTGAACCAGTTGCTCAATTATTTCCTGCCCACGATGAAGCTCAAGAGCAAAGAGCGCGTGGGCAGCAAAGTGGTGCGGAAGTATGGCCCGACGCTGACGCCCTTGAGCCGGGTGCTGGCCTGCCCGGAAGTCACCGCCGAAACCAAACAACGCCTGCGCGCTCAAAAGCAAACCCTCAATCCGTTCGCCTTGACGCGCGAAGTGGAGCGGCAGATGAAAGTGATTGAACAGAACCGGCGGCCAACGGAAGCTTGACGGGAGCGCCGAAGTGGATAAAAAGAAGCCTCCCAAGAAACGGGAACGAGGGACGCCGGACTGCCACCGTGCCCCGGCTTCCTTCGGTTCCATTTTTAAGGGACTTTGGGTAACACCACTTTTGAGTCAACCGGAGCACTTTCCGGCCTCTCCTTGGGTAACACCCACTTTTGAGTTACGGCGCCGGGAAGCAATTCGGTGTTGCCACTGGCCCTCCTTGCGCGGACAGAAACGGCTAAGGGAATTCAGGCGTAAAACAAGTTTGTTATCGCCCACCTTCTTGCACTGGGAATGCGAGCTGTAAACCAGTCGCAGGGTTGCTACGTTATGTTTATGGCCTGTTTACAGCGATAATACTGTATTAGATACGTCCTTTTCGCCACTGTTTTGGGGCAATTCGCCCCCGAATGCAGCCGTTTCGTCCCTAATGTATCAATTTTTATACAGTTCCGCATAATACTTCACGATGATTAATCATAAGGCGAATTGGTGTCTGCCTGTTAAATGCGATTTTCGCTCGCCCCAAACTTGAGGCGTTGTCGTTTTCCGGCGGGCACCGGGCACACGTAAACAGAAAGTGGAATTATGAACATTTTGACATCCGTAAAACGACTCGTCCTCATGGCCGGACTCCTTCTGACCGCGTATGGCTCTGCCTTCGCGACCATTACCCTGACCGGGGCGTCCGGGGGCAGCAACATTTCGGCGGACACTGCTTCCAATGCACCGGCGCCGGCATGGACGACACTCGGCGCGATTACCATCACCGAAGGCGCAAGCACCGATTTTACCAACGGCACCGGAGTGACATTAGTCCTCCGGGTTCCTGCCGGTTTTCAGTTCAACACTGTGGTAACTCCCAATATTACGTTTACTGGGACCAAGAACATACAAAGCGCGTCTGTAGCTATGACGGATTCGTCGAACATCACGGTTACGCTCACCGTTTCCGGCACGGCGGTTTCCGGTGACTCGCTCACGATTGGCAGTACAACGGGAATCCAAGTGCGTCCAACGGCAAGCACACCGCTCGCCACTGGCAACCATATTTATCGTCCTAGCGGCACCGCCGGCGGGACCGCCGGCATTCGGGGCATCACCAACTCCGTTGACGGTTCCACGGGCAGCAATTTCGGTACGTTGACCGAAGTTCCGGGCACACCGTCAACTGCCATGCCTTCACAAACGCAGATAATGAGCAACATGGTGCTGGCGAACAACTATTTTACCAACGAATGGCCCACCGCCGGCTGTAGCAGTTGCTTGTACGGCAGCCATCCCAGCAGCATCTGGACCCGGGCGACCTATTTTGAAGGCTCATTGGCGATGTGGCGGGTCAATCATGACCCGGCCATCACCAATTACGCCACCCAATGGGGAACCTTCCACAACTGGACCATCCGCGGCGGGGGCACGGACACCAGCGCGGACGACCAGTGTGCCGGCTCGGAATTCATCGAACTTTACCAGCTTGCTCCTGCACTAACCAACCGGATTACCAACATCGTCGCCAACCTCAACTACTGGATGTTTACCGACAGCACTACGACAAATTGGTGGTGGTATATTGACGGCATTCACATGTCAATGCCGGCCTTTGCCAAGATGGCCGCGATGGGCGATTGGAACGCCAATTATGCGAACACCAATTATGCCTACAAAATGAATTTGTATTTCAATTATACCAAGAGCCTATTGCCCCCCTCCAACGGCCTTTATAATCTCACCGACCATTTGTGGTGCCGGGACTCCAATTACCTGGCCAACTACAAGGCGTCGGACGGCACCACCCAGAAATGTTACTGGTCGCGCGGCAACGGTTGGGTGTTCGCGGGGCTGGTCAGAACGCTGGATGCGCTTTCCACCAACGACGCCTATTTCACCAACAACTTGCAATCTTATTTCACCAACTACCTGCAAACTTTCCGGGAAATGGCCGCCGCGATCAAGCCGGTTCAGCGTTCCGACGGTTTCTGGAACATGAATCTTGCCTACACCAACGATTATCCCGGCCCTGAATCCAGCGGCACGGCCATGTTCACTTACGGTCTGGCCTGGGGCATACACCACGGCTATCTTGACGCGCCCACTTATCTGCCGACGGTCATCAAAGGCTGGAATGCCCTGACCACCTTCGCGTTGCACCCTACTTCCACCACCAACGCGGGTTTCATTGGATTTGTGCAAAGCTCCGGTTCGTCCCCGACCAACAACCCGCCCATCACGTACACCGCCCAGCCTGACTTCGATGACTTTACTCTGGGCGCACTCTTGCTTGCGGGAAGCGAAATTTATCAACTGACCAATCTTAGTCAGACCATCACTTTCAGCTCCATTGCCAACCATACTTACGGGGATGCACCTATTACATTAAACGCCTCGGCTTCGTCAGGTTTGTCGGTGAGCTTCTCCGTCCTCTCCGGTCCGGCTTCCATCACCGGAAACACCCTGACAATCACTGGTGCGGGAACTGTCACCGTTCAGGCTTCTCAATCTGGCAATACAACCTACGCCGCAACCAATGTGGACCAGTCATTGACGGTCAATCCGGCTGCGCTGGCGGTCAGTGCGAATCCCACAAACAAGATGTATGGCAATGTCGACCCGCCCCTGACCTGGCAGTTGACCAGCGGTTCGTTGATATCTGGCGACAGCTTTACCGGTGGGTTGGCCCGGTTGTCGGGCGAAAACGCTGGAACGTATGCCATCCTGCAAGGCACACTCACGGCTGGAGTGAATTACGATTTGAATTACAACGGAGCTGACCTGACCATCAGCCAGAAATTGCTGACGGTGACGGCAGACAACAAAAGCAAGACCGAGGGGTTGGCGAACCCGGTGTTGACAGCCGGTTACAATGGCTTTGTTAACGACGAGAACACCAACGTTTTCACGACGCAGGTAACTTTGAGTACGACAGCCGATGTCAACAGCCCGGCTGGCACCACTTGGCCGATTGCGGCCAGCGGAGCTACGGCAGTCAACTACAGTTTCAATTGTGTTCCGGGCATATTGACAGTGTTGGCGAAGCCGGATCTGGCCGGCATTAGTGCAAGCGTGGATCAATACACTCTGACGTGGCCGACCATTCCGGGACAGAATTATCAGGTTGAATACAAGGATAATCTCGACGACCCGGCCTGGACTCCGATGGGAGTTCCGGTTCCTGGCACGGGGGATTTGTTAAATTTCGACGACGACAACAACAACCAGCCGCACCGGTTTTATAGATTGATGATCACCCAGCCTTGAGCAGGCCCACCGGGTGCAGGTGAATCTGGCAAATCAAAATTTGCTGTTCAATTTGTCGACTTTTTGAACAGTCCGCCAAGACTTTTGGTGATACTGTTCACGTTCGAGCCCAGTGATTTTCCGAGGTCCTTGCCCATTGTCTGTGCGTTCTTGCCGATGTCGGTGGCAGCACTCCCAACCGCCTTGATGGTGGATGTGGTAATGGCATCGAGCACCCGACGGGTCAGATCCGCGGCGGTGATACCGTCCTTGTCCTTGCCCAAGTCAGTCAGATGAATGTCCGGCAGCGGCAGGATGACCCCGTTGAAATTGACCTTGGCGCCGGTGATTAAAAACTCGTCGACCTCAATTTTCTTGCCGGGTTTTTGGGCTGCCTTGGTGGTGGTATTTGTGGTCGCCGTCTCGCTGCTCTTGGCGGCGGCGTTGACGTTTTTCAGGATGGTGTTGAGATTGTTCGCGCCAAAAGGGTTGCCCTCAAAGGTTATCTCCGGCGCTTCCACACGCACCGAACGCACAATAATTTTGTCCGATAAAACCGAAAAGGGGTTCACGCCCACGGCAGCGGAACCGACGCTGATGGCTTGAGGAGTTTTGTATCCTTCCGGGTTGCCGACAATAAGGCCCTTAATCCCTGCGGAGCCGGTCAGCAAGGACAAATTCACCTTGTCCACCTTGATGGAAACCTGAGTGATTTTCGGACCAATTGTTTCCACGCCCTTTTTGACAATGGCGCCGAGGAAGAAACCCACAACAATCACCGCAACAATAATTAAAACCACCAGGACAACGACGATACTCACCAGAATTTTTTTTAGCATAAATTTTGTCCGGTTAACATTACTCCATTACTCCGCTGTCTGACGCTGCTTCTCCGGCCAATGGCCGCCCGCTTTTAATTCGTCGCGAGTGCCTGGACCAGAGTCACAAAATCGCTCACTTGATACGGCTTGGCCAGAAACCGATCCGGCTTGACATCCGCTTTGGTGTAAACGCTTTCGTCCACAGTCCCGCTCAGGAGAACGATTTTTTGCTTTGGATTAATGCGCCTGCACTCGCGGATTAAATCCATGCCGGTCATCGAGTGCATCGCATAATCGGTCACGACCAACGCCGGCGGTGGGTTTGCCGCGGAAAATTCCGCCAGCGCTGTTTGCGGATCGCGGAAGGTCCGCACCCGATAATTCAACGGTTCAAGAATCATCACCGCCATCTCCAGCAACATCGGCTCATCGTCCACGACAAATATCGTGACCGGCGCCTTGTCAGATGGACTGCCGTTCTTGCTTGTCATAATCATCAATAAGAAACACCTCTGCCCGCTTGCTGGCAAGTGCGTTTCTAAAAACTTATCCACATTTTACCATAAAATTCACATTGCGCCCGGCGAATTCCCGCCGTAGTTTTTCCCCGGCGATTTATTGAGCGCCAAGACAGGGAATTGGTCCATGAAAACGAAACCAACACGCGTGACCGCCCGAAAAAAGACAACCACCGGGGTAACCCGCCCGCGCCGCGCCGCCAAATCCAAGGCAGCCGCTGCCTCACGGCCTCGCACCCGCCGTAAAAAAATCGAAATTCCACCGCTCCTGTTCGAAGGCGATCAGCCGGCACCGCCAGCGGCCAGCGGCCCGGGGCGGAAATTCGCGCTGGGTCCTGTACCGCCATCGCAACACTTTGAGACAGCCGAAGCCGAATTGCCCGAAGCTTACGGCACGAAAAAACTTTTTTTGACCGCGCGCGACCCGCATTGGCTTTACGCGCATTGGGATTTAACGCGTGAACAGCAGTCGAAGTTCAACGCCCTGTCTGCCCCCGGCCATCTCATCCTGCGCATCTATGCCAGCAAGGTCCAGGGCCATCCGATTTGCGATATTCACGTTCATCCGGAATCACGCCACTGGTTCGCCCATGTTGAACGTGCTGGAAATTCCTACGCTGCCGAGCTGGGCTATTATACCACGGCCCGCCGGTGGACGCGCATCGCTGTTTCCGACGCAACGGTGACGCCATCGGATGCCGTTTCCGCAGAAAGCGGCGTCGAATTTGCCACGATTCCGTTTGAATTCCCCTTCGCCCGACTGGTCGAAATCGTCAAATCCGCCGTCCGCGAAAACCTTCCCCTGGCCCAGGCAATCGAAGAGCTTCGTCGTCATGGACATCCCGAATTACCACGGGTCAAGGGAGCCCAAAGCCCGACCTGGACGCCGCAGCAGGAACAGGCGCTGACCAAGGTCGTCAACATCGACGAAGTGCGCCGCGTCTGGATGGGTTCGCTCGAAATCACCGAGTTGATCCGGCGCCGGCTCGCCCACGAAATTTCGTCTCTCGGCATTTCGAGCCTTTCAAGCTTGTCGAGTCCGTTTGGGGGCGCTGAACAGCCCAAAGGGTTTTGGTTCAACATCAACGCTGAATTGGTCATTTACGGCGCGACCGAACCAGGAGCCAAAGTTACCCTCGGCGGACATCAAATCAAACTGCGTCCTGACGGTTCGTTCAGTTATCGTTTCGCGTTGCCCGATGGGAAATATGATATGCCCGCCGTGGCAGTTTCCGCCGATGGCACGGACGCGCGCGCGGCCGAGTTGAAGTTCAGCCGTGAAACCGAATATCTTGGAGATGTCGGCGCGCATCCGCAGGATCCTGCCCTCAAACCGCCGCTGGCGGAAAATGTTTGACCCATGGATACACCACCCCGCGGAGCCTTGATGCTCGTTCGCTTCACCGCTACCGGCCTTATCGGTCTGGGCGTGTTGGAACTCGGTTTGTATTGCGGCGAATGTTATGTGCATCACCAACCAATCCAAATCTGGCACAGCGTGACTCTCTTCGTCCCTTTTGTGCTGGGTGTCGTAATCCTGGCGCGGGCCAGGGCGGTCGCCGAATGGATTTCCAACAAATTTGACGCATGACCAGCGAGCTTCATCGGCCTCAAGGGTATTTGTCGCTGGTCCTGCACGCACATTTGCCGTTCGTGCGTCACCCGGAGCATGACAAATTTCTGGAGGAAAGCTGGCTTTTTGAAGCCATCACCGAAACCTATGTTCCGCTGATACAAATCCTCGACGGTTGGCGGCGCGATGGCATGGAGACGCCGCTCACGCTCTCGTTCTCGCCCACGCTGTGCACCATGCTGCTCGACCCGCTCCTGCGCGAGCGTTACGAACGGCATCTGGACAGTCTCATCGCCCTGGCCGAAAAGGAAATTCACCGCACCCACTGGGACCGCGCCTTTCACGAACTGGCGCGGATGTATCACCGCCGCTTCAGCGGGGTGCGCGACACCTGGCACGCGTGCGGCGGCGACCTCGTCGGCGCGTTTCGGCAATGCCAGGACGAAGGCCGGATTGAAATCGCCACCAGTGCCGCGACGCACGCGCTGTTGCCGTTGCTGGCCAATCATTTGCCGTCTCTCCGCGCGCAAGTTCTCATCGCGCGCGACCATTACCGTACTTGTTTCGGACGCGACCCGCGCGGCATCTGGCTGCCGGAATGCGCCTACGTGGAGGGCGTCGAACAATTTTTGCAGGAGGCGGACATCCGCTGGTTCATTCTCGACACCCACGGAATTCTTCACGCGCACCCGCGCCCGCGCTTCGGCACCTTTGCGCCGGTTTTCACACCCAATGGCCTTGCCGCGTTCGGCCGCGACTTCGATTCCTCGCGACAGGTGTGGAGCAAACAGGAAGGGTACCCGGGAGATGCGCGGTACCGCGATTTCTACCGCGACGTGGGTTTCGATCTGGATTTCGATTACGTGAAACCGCATCTGCCCTCCCCGGAAAACCGCGGGTTTACAGGCATCAAATACTACCGCATCACCGGCGGCACGGGGGACAAGAAAATTTACCAACGTGACGCGGCGCTGCAAGTTGCCGCTGAGCACGCCGGGCATTTTCTCAGCGAACGCATCAACCAGGTCGAACGGCTCACCGGCCTTTTGGATCGTCCGCCACTGGCTGTGGCGCCTTATGACGCAGAATTGTTCGGCCACTGGTGGTATGAGGGGCCGGAATTTCTGGATTACTTTGCGCGCAAACTTTTTTACGACCAGAAAACCGTCGTGCTCATTACGCCGGGCGAATACCTGCGCCGGTATCCAACCAACCAAATCGCCACTCCCGCCGCGTCGAGCTGGGGCGAGGAGGGTTATTGGCGCGCGTGGCTGAATGAGAGCAACGAATGGATTTACCCGCACCTGCAGGTCGCGCAGGAATGGATGACCACCCTCGCGCAAAAATATCCGCAGGCAACTGGTTTGAAGGCGCGGGCGTTGCGCCAGGCCGCGCGCGAACTGCTGCTGGCGCAGGCCAGCGATTGGCCGTTTATCTTGCGTACGGGCACAAGTCCTGATTACGCACGTCGCCGCGTGAAAGACCATCTGCGCCGTTTTATCACGCTGCACGATCAACTCACCGTCACGAAGGTGGACGAAAAATGGCTGCGGGAAATTGAGTCTCGCGACAACCTTTTCCCCGAAGTGGACTGGACCTACTGGAAGTGAGGGGACAAAAGGGCGTTTTGGCGAGCGGGGTTTACCGGCGATACTGTCAAGGGAACCACACCTCAGTGTCCAAAATGGAGGAGTAAAACTACTCTGAGCGGGAACCTTTTCTGCATAGTTTGCAAGGATTTACCTTGGTTTTCGCGAATTTTCGGGGTTGTGGAAAGACGGATTTAAAACCAGGACATCACCTTTAAAAACAGGGGCCAAGGCATGGCAATTGCTCATATTTTGCAGGCAATTGATTCAATTTCAGGTTTGGCGTCAATAGACGACACAGATTTTCAATTGCCAGTCAGTCAAGATAGAAAAAGAAATGAAAATTCGTGCGATGCTTGTGGATGATCAGCCAACCGGTTTGTCGGTGCTGCGCGATATGCTGCACCATTCCGAACCGGACATCGAGATCATCGGGATGATCGCCAGCGGTCGCGAAGCCGTCGAGGCCATCAACTCGCAGGCGCCCGACCTGGTGTTCCTCGATGTGCAGATGCCCGAGGTGGACGGCTTCGAGGTGGTTGCTCAGATCAAACTTCCGCGGATGCCGGTGATCATCTTTGTGACGGGGCGCGACGATCTGGCGTTGAAAGCTTTTGAGGCACACGCGTTGGATTACCTGGTCAAGCCCTGCCAGATGGCCCGCCTGAAATCGGCAGTGCAACGCGCCCGGCAGCAAATCCAAGGCAGTCAGAGCGATGAAATTCAGCAAAAGCTGACCGGCTTGCTGGACGACCTGAAGGCCGTTTCGAAATATCCGGAGCGCCTGGCGGTCAAATCCAACGGTCGGATTGTGTTCCTGCGCCTGACGGACATTGACCTGGCGGAGGCGGCGGACAATTACGTGAAGTTGTACGTCGGTAAGGACACGCACATGCTACGCGAGACCATGACTGCACTGGAGGAAAAACTACCCCCGGACCGTTTCGTGCGTATCAGCCGTTCGACCATTGTGAATGTTGAATCGGTCAAGGAATTGCATCCCATGTTCCATGGCGAATACATGGTCTCATTGCGCAACGGCGCCCGCGTGACACTCACGCGGGGTTATCGGGAACAGCTCCGCCAATTGGGTGTCATGCCTTGAACTCGACTGGTTGATTTGTATCGGCCGCAGTCCTCGATTTCTTCCTGAATTCCGCCACTTATCAGGCGTAATTCACCCCTAAAATCCCGCAATGTGTCCCTAATCCATTACGTTTTAGCCTTTTCCTGTTAAATATTTGCATGGGTTGGAGAACCAATCGGGTCGGGGGTTGATACAAAAATTTTTAAAGCAAGCAGAAAATTATGAAAACGTCCCGGATGTTGATTTTAGTCGGTGTCTTGTTAACGGCTGGGAGTCTGGCCATGTCGGCGCGGGCGCAGAGCAATCTCGTTTACGCCGCTGAATATAACCAGTCAACCAATCGTTTCGGCATCATCAACCTGTTGAACGGAAATTTTACCCGGATTTCATCCCTCGGTTCGGCGTTGATCAATGACATCGCTTACTGTCCCACCAACGGAATGGTGTACGGCATTTCCAACAGCTCGGTCCTGGTAACTTTCAACAAGACTAACGGCGCCATCACCCGGGTTGCCAGTCTGAGCGCCAGCAGCATCCAATCATTGGCCTTCCGGCCGAGTGACGGTATGCTCTTCGGCGCCGCGCAGAGCAGGTTGTACTCGATCAATCCCGTCAACGGAAC
The DNA here is from genome assembly GCA_963789055.1 of uncultured Verrucomicrobiae bacterium. GTDB lineage: Bacteria > Verrucomicrobiota > Verrucomicrobiia > Limisphaerales > UBA11358 > UBA11358. Next base: position 330,389 of record CAWBJE010000002.1, read on the forward strand.
GGCGACGTCCATCGGGAATTACGGCAGTCCCAAAAATCTCAACAGTAAGGGACAAAACATCCGTTTTGCGCAGGACGGCAATCTCTACTTGAGCAACACGAGTACGAACACCGACATTTACCGGATCAACACCACAAGCGGCGCGGCGACATGGATGGGTGAAGCCGTCGGTTATCCCTATCTGATGTTGCAAAACGCGAGTTCGAACATGTACGGCGTTTACATCAATTTGGGATCTTCCACCAACCCGGCACCCAAGCTGGTGACTTTCAATCTGAACGGCTTTGTGAACGGCGGCACCAACGCCAATGGCACGACCAACCAGATCATTCCCATCCTGGTGGGCGCCGGCACCAACTTCCCCGCCAATTTCAATTTCTCGGGCAATGTTCCCCAGGCAGTCACTAATCTCACCGTGCCGGTGAGCGCGACCGGTCCTTCAAACCAAACGGCCGTGGTGGGAGGCAACGCGGTGTTCAGCACGACAGCTTCAGGAACCGGCCCGTACACGTATGCATGGTCGAAAAACGGCACGGCCATAAGCGGGCAAACCAATAGCAGCTTCACGTTAAACAATGTGACCACCGCCGACGCGACCACCTACAGCGTCATCGTGGGCGGAGCCATGGGAACCGTGACCAACAGCGCGACTTTAACGGTGACCAAGGCCAATGCCACCATAACCTTGGGTAACCTGAATCAGGTTTACGACGGTACGGCCAAAGCAGCGACTGCGACCACAACCCCGAGTGGGTTGGCGGTGAACTTCACCTACAACGGTTCAACGACAGCTCCGACCAGTGCCGGAAGTTACACTGTGGTCGGCACAATCAATGACGCGAATTACCAAGGCACCGCGACCAATACACTGGTCATCAACAAGGCTGTGGGCTCAATCTCGCTGGGCAGCCTCAACCAGACTTACAACGGTGCAGCCAAACCGGCAACAGCTACAACTATTCCGGCCGGTTTGGCGGTGACCTTTACGTACAATGGCTCTGCCACGGTGCCGACTGCCGCTGGTGCCTACACAGTAGTGGGCACAATCAACGACGCCAATTATCAAGGCAGCGCGACTGGCTCGTTGGTCATTGAAAAAGCAGCCCTGACCATTACTGCGGCAGCTAACATCAAGACTTACGACGGCACCACCAGCGCCGCTGCTCTCCCAACGATCAGCGGTCTGCAAGGCTCTGACATGGTTACCGGTTTGGCTGAAATCTATGACAACAAGAACGCTGGTACGGGCAAGACGCTCAGCGTCAGTGCTTACACCGTCAATGACGGCAATAACGGCAACAACTACTTGGTCAACACAGCAACCGGCTCGGGGGTCATTAATCCAGCACCACTGACCATCACCGCCACGGCTAATACCAAGACCTACGATGGCACCACCAGCGCTGCCGCCATTCCATCCGTCAGTGGTTTGCAGGGTTCCGACTCGGTCACCAGCCTGGCTGAAACTTACGACTCAAAGAACGCGAGTACGGGCAAGACGCTCAGCGTCAGTGCCTACACCGTCAACGACGGCAACTCCGGCAGCAACTACACGGTCAACAGCGTTGCGAGCACCGCCGGCGTGATTGACCCCGCGACCTTAACCATCACGGCCGTGCCCAACACCAAGACTTACGACGGGACCACCAGTGCCGCGGCCATTCCAACAGTCGGCGGTCTCCAAGGTTCTGACACCGTCACCGACCTGGCTGAAACTTATGACACCAAAACCGCTGGCGTGGGCAAGACGCTCAGCGTCAGCGCCTACACCATCCACGATGGCAACAACGGCAACAATTACACTGTCAGTACCACCGGCTCGAGCGGCAACTCCGGACTCTCTCCCCAAAACCTTGTCAATACTGCGGGTGTTATCAATCCGGCGCCCCTGTCGGTGACAGCCAACAACAAGACTAAAATTTATGGCATGCAAAATCCGCTGCTGACGGCCAGTTACAGCGGCTTTATCAATGGGGAAAACGCCAGCGTGTTGTCATCCCCGGCGGTTTTGAGCACCACAGCAACGACCACGAGCGAACCGGGCACATACCCGATTACTGTCGAAGGTGCGGTGGCGGCCAATTACTCCATCGCCTGCGTGGACGGAACACTCCTTGTCGCTTCGGCTCCACAATTAGCCGGCACCAAAGTCAGCGTCAACGAAACCGAACAATATGTCGTCAGTTATCCAACGGTTTCGGGCCTGACGTATCAACTCGAATACACCACCAGTCTCATGTCCGAATGGACGCCTTTGGGCACGCCGTTTCCGGGAAACGATGGTATTGTCGCCGTAACGAACAACATCGCTCCCACTCCGCAATGCTTCTTCCGGGTACAAGTGCTGGAAGGGCAATAAATTTGTTTGGTAGCTGTTGTTGGGTTGTTCGAAGACTTCCGCCGGGGGCAACTTGGACGGCGGAAGTCGTTTTAATGGCACGGAGAGACGCAAAACATCACCGATTTACGCCAGTCTCCTCCAGCCTTGCATCTATACCGCTCGGTTAGGCGGATTTACAGTTGCCACCCGCGTGTGGCGGTTTAGAGTGTTCAACGTGCAAATGAAATTATCTTTGCCCATTCTTGGGCTGTCGTTGCTGACAATTTTCAGCGCATCGGCGCAGGTGAGCGTGGAAGTCGTGTTGGACCAGGAACAATTTCTGCCCAGCGAATCGCTGCCGGTGGCGGTGCGCATCACGAACCGCTCCGGCCAGACGCTGCGCTTGGGCGCAGACCCGCATTGGCTCACGTTCAGCGTGGAATCGGTGGACGGCCCGGTGGTCGTCAAAAAAACCGATGTGCCGGTGCAGGGCGAATTTGCTGTGGGTTCATCCGAGATGGCCACCAAGCGCGTGGATCTGGCTCCGTATTATGCGCTGACGCGCGAGGGGACTTATCGCGTCACCGCCACCGTGCACATCAAAGATTGGGGTGTGGACATTCCCAGTGCGCCGAAAACCTTTAACGTAATTAACGGCGCAAAAATATGGTCGCAGGCTTTTGGCCTGCCCATGCCCCCCGGGGTGACGAATGGTGCGCCGGAAGTCCGCAAATATACTTTGGAGGAGGCGAATTATCTGCGTTCGCAACTGCGGATGTATGTGCAGGTGAGCGACGAATCCGAAACGCACATTTTCAAGGTCCGCGTGATCGGCCCGATGGTATCGTTCAGCCAGCCGGAGGCGCAACTGGACCGGCTTTGTAATTTGCACGTGATCTACCAAAGCGGGGCGCGCGTCTTCACCTACACGGTAGTCAGTCCTGACGGAGACATCCTGCGCCAGGAAATGTTCGACTATTTCAACACGCGCCCGCGTTTGCACACCGATGACAACGGTAATATTTCTGTTCTCGGCGGCTCGCGCCGGGTGAAACCGGATGTCACGCCGGTGGTGAGACCGCCAAGCGAAGTGCCCGCCGTTCCTGCGAAACCTTGAATGCGCTGGTTATTGCATCAATTCGTCCTTTGACGTCACCTGCTCTTGTATTTTTTTCACAATCATCGTGGCCCGGCTAACGGCGTTGTCCTGCGTTTCTCCGAGGAAAGATTTTAATTCCACTCGCACCGCCGCAATCGTATCACCGTTCCGGTCGTGCAATGGCAGCGCAACCACAACCGTCCCCCGGCTCCGACCAAAATAAGTTTTGTCGTCAGTGATGGCTCCTTTTTCGGCATCAGTGCCCGCCTGGCCAATTTCCTTTTCCAGTTTGCTGGCGATGACGCGCGGCTGGCCCTGTCCATCGAGCGTGTAGAGTCGCAGCCCTACAATGCGCGGCTGTTGCTTCAAAATGCCCCGCACCACTTCCTGGGCCTTCGGCACCAGCGGCGTGTAAGTGATGGTGGTGTCGCCGAAATGACTTATGGCGTCGGACTTCGTCCAAAACCCGATTTTACCGGTGGCAAATGAATTATCGTGCAATATCGGCATCAACAGGTCGCCGTCCAGCCAACAGGTGATTTGATTGCCCTGGCATTGCACCGCCAGCGTGTGCCAGGTGTTGGTGGATACAACCATTTCCGGACCGATGGGGTCGGAACGGGCGCCGTTTACGACCTTGTAAAAACGCACGTTCTTCCCCAGCGCGCTGGCGCGGATGACGTAAAAATTGGATGCATTTTGATAACGAAACACCACGCCGGCCATTTGCTCGGCAATACCGCCAACAATTTTGAACCGGGCCGTGAGGTTGAAATCCTGAAACGTCTCGCCGTCGTAAATCAGCATCGGGAACCGCTCATCCGTCGGGTCGGTGCTGGTTTGCGCGACCACGGCGCGACGCGCGATTATCGGTGCCTGCGGGGAGAGCGGTGCCAGCAACGGCGGCACCTCGTCCATGACGACTTTCCATTCGCCGGGCCGGCCGCCGCCCGCCAGCGCAGCGTGAAAATGGGGCGGCACCCCGTTGGTTGCCGTGTCGCCGAAATCAAATTTGATTTCCGCGCCGACAACCGGCAAGGCTAAAGCCAGCCATATACCGAGAAGAAATTTTCGCATTCCGCGCAGCGTAACAAAAAGCATTGGGACGACAAGGAGAGTCTGAATTTCCCGGGAGCGCCGGCGTCTCGCCGGCTGGCCGCATCGTAATAACCCGTCCTTTGCCAGCGGGACGCTGGCGCTCCCAGAGGCTCAACAAATTCGTGGCAACTGTTCACCACTCGGCATGTCCAAAATCCGGCTGGCACCGATCGCACTTCTTAGTGTGACCAGTGGAGCGGAGCTTTCGGTCACCTGCCCGATGCTGGCCGCTGTCGTTCCGGCGGCGCAGGCGCGCATGATTTTCAAGGCGCGTTCTGCGTCTTTCGCCGGGACAAATGCCGCAAACCGTCCCTCACACGCGACGTGCAAGGGATCCAGGCCCAACATTTCACAAGCGGCATGGACGTCTTCGCGCACGGGTACGGATTTTTCCTCAACGGCAATTTTGACGCTGGCGGCTTCAGCGATTTCGTTAAGCGCGCTGGCCAGTCCGCCACGCGTCAAATCACGCAAACAGTGTATTTCCACTCCGGCCTCGAGGAGTTTCAGGACAATCTCATGAACCGGTGCGGAATCGCTCTCAATCCGGCTTTCGAATGCCAAACCCTCTCGTACCGCCATGATTGCCATGCCATGCCGGCCTAAATCGCCGCTGACCAGAACAGCGTCGCCGGGCCGCACATTTTGCGGCGCGATTTTCTGCTGGTGTTCAATGACGCCGATGCCGGCGGTGTTGATGAACAACCCGTCGCCCTTGCCCTTGTCCACGACCTTCGTGTCGCCGGTAATGATTTGTACGCCGCACCGCTTTGCCGCATCGCGCATCGAGCAGACCACCCGCCAGAGTGTTTCCATCGGCAAACCCTCCTCCAAAATGAATGCACTGCTGAGATAAACAGGCCGTGCCCCGCTCATGGCCAGGTCGTTCACCGTGCCATGGACAGCCATCGAGCCAATATCGCCGCCCGGGAAAAAAATCGGCCGCACGACATAGGAGTCGGTCGTAAAAGCGAGCTTTTTGCCTGTCCAATCAACCACCGCCGAGTCATGGTGAGTTTCCAGCAACGGATTGTTAAATGCCGCCAGAAACATTTTGCCGATGAGCTGGTGCATCAGTCTGCCTCCGCCGCCATGCGCCATCAGCACATGAGGATACTGCGAAATGGGAATTGGACAGCTTGCTCCCAAATTAATCTTTTTTTCCATGACGGCCTAATGTTTTCACCTGCGATATGGTGGTAGGGCGGCGCTGCCGCGCCGCCGGACATGGCGGACCGGCAGGTCCGCCCTGCCAATTTATATCAAATGATTCTCCCCTCTGCGATCCAATCGTAAATCGTCATTCGTAAATCGTAAATTCAATGTCGCCGATAGCGATAGTAAGCCGCGCAGGCGCCCTCGCTCGATACCATCGTCGCGCCCAGCGGATGCTCCGGGGTGCATTTCGTGCCGAAAGCCGGACATTCGTGCGGTTTGATTTGTCCCTGCAAAACCAGGCCGCTAAGGCATTCGGTCGACTCTTCCACGTGATGCTCGGCCAGACCGAACTTCTTTTCGGCATCGAACGCGGCGTAAGTGTCGTTCAAGCCGAGGCCGCTCTGCGGAATTTCGCCCACGCCGCGCCACTTGCGCGGCACGACTTTGAAAACCTTGCGAATCAACTCCTGCGCCGGCTGGTTGCCCTCGCGCCGCACCGACCGGGTGTACTGGTTCTCAACCTCGGCCCGGCCGGATTCCAATTGCCGCACCACCATCAGCACGCCCTGCAGAATATCCAGCGGCTCGAAACCGGTGACGACAATCGGTACATGATATTTCGCCGCCAGCGGCGGGTATTCCCAATAACCCATCACCGTGCAGACGTGTCCGGCGGCGAGAAAACCCTGCACCTTGCAGTTCGGCGACGACATCAGCGCCTCGATTGCCGGCGGCACGAGCACGTGCGAAATGAGCATGGAAAAATTCTTCAACCCTTTCTGCGCCGCCTGATAAATCGCCATGGCCGTGGCCGGTGCGGTGGTTTCAAAACCCACGCCGAAGAAAACAATCTCTTTCGCCGGATTTTGTTCCGCCAGTTTCACGGCATCCAATGGCGAATAAACGATGCGCACGTCGCCGCCCCTGGCTTTGACCGCAAGCAAATCCGTCGTGCTGCCCGGCACGCGCAACATGTCGCCGAACGAGGCGAAAATAACGCCGGGCCGCGCCGCAATTTCCAGCGCTTTGTCGATGATTTCCAGCGGCGTCACACATACCGGACAACCCGGCCCGTGAATCAGCGTGATTTGTTTGGGCAGCAATTCGTCGATGCCGAACTTGACGATGGCGTGTGTCTGGCCGCCGCAAACTTCCATAATGTTCCATGGCCGGGTCGTGACCTGATGAATCTCCCGCGCAATCTTCTGCGCGAAGTCCGCATCACGATATTCGTCCAGATATTTCATTTTATTTGGTGGGGCGAGCGTACTCGCGAGCCGGCTCGTTGTTCGCCTCGCCCCGCCGATTCAAATTGTCAGCCGGTCTTTTTGGGCGGAACCGGCGCATCGTCCTCCTTCAATTCACTCAAGTCCTCCATCTCCTTCAGGTATTCAAAAACCTTTTGTGCCTCGGCTTCGTCAAGCCGGCTGAGCGCAAACCCGACGTGCACAATGACATAATCGCCGACCTTGGCCTCCGGCACGTAAGCCAGACAGGCTTCCTTGAGGACGCCGCCGAAATTGACTTTGCCCGTGCGCGTCAATCCCGATTCATCGGGACTGATGCTCTCAATTTTTCCTGGAATGGCCAAACACATGGTCTTCCATTCTAACGTATCTGGCGCAGGGCAGCAATGACTTGTCCCAGTGCTATCCCGCCGTCGTTCGGCGGCACGCGCTGATGCCAGTACGGTCGAAAACCCTCCGCCTGCAACCGCCGCACGGTTCGTTCGGTGAGATAACGGTTCTGAAAACAGCCGCCGGAAAGCACCACTCGCTCCTGCCCGGCACGTTTGGCGACGGCGACAATGCCTTCGGCCAGCGCGTTATGGAATTTGGCGGAGATGATACCGATGGAAACACCATTTTTGACGTTGGACAGGATCGACTCGATCATCGGGGACCAATCCAGGACAATTGCGGATTGCGGATTGCGGATTGTGGATTTGTTGACCGGAGAAGACACCGTTTCAATTGGCAATTGGCAATCGACAATCGGCAATGAATAAGCTTCATCGGTTTCGATACCATCGAGGGCAAACTCCAGTTCCATTGCGGCCTGACCCTCGAACCGGATTTTCTGACGAAGATTGACGAGTGACGCCACGGCATCGAACAACCGACCCGCGCTCGTTGTCACTGGCGAGTTTAACTTTTTCTCCAGCATGGTTTTCAGTGCGGTCAATTCTTGTGGCGAAAACGTCTGACGTAATTCGTGTTGCATATGCAACAAAAGGTTGTCTTGGCTGCCGGACATCTCATGGAGCAATCCGAGCGCGGAGCGGCGCGGTTCCTTGACCGCCTGGTCGCCACCCGGCAGCCGGAACGGACGCAAATGGGCAATGCGTTCGACATTTTCGGCCGTGACGAGGAAAAATTCGCCGCCCCAGACCGTGCCGTCCAAACCATAGCCGGTGCCGTCCCACGACACGCCCAAGACCGGCGGCACAATTTCATTCTCGGCCATGCACGACAGAACGTGCGCGATGTGGTGTTGGACGCCAACGTGGCACAGACCTCCGGTCTGTGTTTTGCTCACAGGCCGGGAGGCCTGTGCCACAAATTCTTTCGCATACTTCGTCGAGAGATAATCCGGATGCAAATCGGCGGCGATGATTTGCGGTTTGGCTTCGTAAAGTTTCTGGAAATCGTCGATCACGCGGCAGAACGCGTCATAAGCCGGCTCGGTTTCCAAATCGCCAATGTGTTGGCTGATGAAAACCTGATTGCCGACGGACAAAGCAACGCAGTTTTTCAGATGCGCGCCAACGGCCAGAATTGGTTGAGGGTTGAGAGTTGAGAGTTGAGGGTTGAGCGTGATAGGTAATGGTGCGTAGCCTCTCGCTCGTCTCAACACTAATTCACGGTCGAGCATCACGCGCACAATCGAATCATCCACGTGCCGCACAATCGGGCGGTTATGGACCAGAAACACATCGGCAATGCCGCCCAATCGCTCCAGGGCTTCGTGTTCATCGGTGCAAATCGGTTCATCGCTTAAATTGCCGCTGGTGGCGACGACCGGAAAACCGAGTTCGGCCAGCAGCAAATGATGCAACGGTGTGTAGGGCAGCATTACGCCGAGATGGGGATTGTTTGGGGCAACGGAAGTTGAGGGTTGAGAGTTGAGAATTGAGCGTCGCCGGAGCAGCACGATGGGTGATTCGGGTGAGCGGAGCAGGCGCTCTTCCAAAGGCGAGACTTCACAGACGGCTTTTATGCTTTCCAACGTCGGGAACATGAGCGCGAAGGGTTTTTCCTCGCGCTGTTTGCGCTCGCGCAAAAGTTGAACCGCCTTTTCGTTGCGCGCGTCCACCATCAGGTGAAATCCACCGAGTCCCTTCACAGCAACAATTTGACCCCGGCGAATTACCCGAGCCGCGGCGTGCAGAGCCTGGTGCCCGCCAAAGACCGCTTCGCCAGCCGGATTCCACAGTTCAAGGTGTGGCCCGCAAATCGGACAGGCATTTGGTTGCGCGTGGAAACGGCGGTCGCGCGGATCGTTGTATTCAGTCTGGCATAGCGGACACATCGTGAACATTTTCATCGAGGTGTTCGCGCGGTCATAGGGCAGGGATTCGATGATGCTGAAACGGGGGCCGCAATTCGTGCAATTGGTGAACGGATAATGGTAACGGCGATTTTGGGGATCGAAGATTTCGCGCAGACAATCCGGACAGGTGGCAATGTCCGGCAACACCAGCGCGGTTTTGTCGCCGCCGGTTTCGCTGGCACGGATCTCAAAGTTTTCATAGCCAACGGGGTCGAGCCATGAGGCTTCGAGGCTTTGGATGAAACTGCGCACGGGCTTTTCTGCTTCGAGACGCAGGAGAAATCGTTCGAGCCTGGCTCGCGGGCCTTCTACCTCGATGAAGACGCCCTGCGGCGAATTGTTGACCCAGCCGGTCAGACCGAGCTCGGTAGCCAGGTGATGGACAAATGGACGGAAACCGACGCCCTGCACCGCGCCCCGAACAGTAAGCTTGAGGCGCATGCGTTGGCTGGCAGGTCCGGCTTTCTTCACGCGGAGATTTTGTCCGAAGCGGCTCCGAATTAAAAGCGGAAGGTAAATCCTGTCCCTGTTCGAGCACAATTCGCCCCTCAAATCCGCCAACGCGTCCCAAAATCCTTAAATTTGGGTCCGTTCCTGTCAAACTGCGCCAAACTACACCTGATGCTATGACTAACTATGTTGTCCGACGCGTGGGAAAGCTGCTGTTCCCGCACCTCGCGCGCGACCAGCGTAACCAAAAAATGTCCGTTATCCTGTGGGTCCTGGGAACCAGTCTGTCCGTTGCGTACATTCTGGCGCTTTTGCTGAAGCGCCGTGGCTGAAATCCGGCCGGTAAAACGGATTTAACGCCTGAACGCCGCCGCCGGCGAGAACAGGGCCAAGCCCATTTCATTCAACTTTTTTCTCAACCTTTCCGGACGGATTCCTAAGTACACAGTAAAGACGCGAATTGTGGGCAGTGTTTCAATTGGACGGTTGTAGCGTCGGCGCTCGGCGCCGACTTCGAGCCAGAGGCTCGACCCTGTACCAAATTAAACCAGTACCGAATTATAAAAAAACACGGGTGCCTTATGAAAATAATGAATTGTTTTCCCCTGACCATCACCATGCTGGCGATCAGCGTCAGCCTCAACGTTCTCGCCGGGCCTTCCTCAGGCCAGGTGGACTTTGGCAAATTCACCCCGCCGGATGGCGACAGTGAATTTGTGGAAATCCAGATCAGCAGCAACCTGCTGTCGATTGCCGCCCAGATGATCGAGAAGCAGTCCCCCGAGGCGGCCAGACTCGTGCGCAGCGTGGAACTCATCCACGTGAACGTCATCGGGCTCACCGACGCCAACCGCACCGATCTGGTGAAACGGATCCGGCAAATCCGGCATGACCTCGACGCCGCGGGTTGGGAATCCAACATGACGGTGCGGGAAAAGAGCGGCGAAGACGTCGGGGTTTACACCAAAACGCGCGGCGGTCAGTTGCTGGCGGGACTTGTCATCACGGTGATCGAACCGAAAGAGGAAGTCGTGCTGATCAACATTGTTGGCGACATCCGGCCTGAACAGGTTGCCGTCCTGGGCGAGAAATTGAATATCGAACCACTCAAAAAAATTGGAGCTGCTTTAAAGGACGCGGCTCCCAAAGAGTCACCGTCCAAAGACGCGACCCCGGAAGAATCTGGTGCGAAGAAGTGATGGGTTGGGTGGTGGCAGGCGCGGCCGGTCATTTGGCCGACCGCGCCGCCGAAACCTAAGCCACTTTATGACCATGAATCCGCCTTTCCCTCCGGCACCGCGCCAACCAGGCCGCCGACTATGGCTCTGGGTTCTCTTCGCAGGCCTGATCATTCCACTGGTGATGCTTGTTCTGCTTATCGTCACCGTAGCCAATTGCTTTCGCTTGAGTTCCGAGACCCGAACTTTGCGCGATGAATTGATCAAGTCCAGCGGCGTAGCGTGGCGACAGGAAATTGTCTTGAACGCAGGTTATTTACCGGTGTTCGCCGCCCGTGCCGGATTGGTCTGTGTCCCTATGCCCGCCGCAGCGCGCGCCGTCGTTAAGTCTGTCCGGACCGCCAGCGTGGGCGTCTATGAGTTACCGGCGGCAACACCAGCACCGGACCGCGCCACTTTGCTCGCCGCCGCCGACTCAGCCATGACCGTCCGCGGTTGGGAGCGCGTGGTAGTGGTGATGGATGGTGAGGACTTGGTCACGGTATATCTGCCGAAAGAAGTTTCCGTCCATCGCCTGAAATGCTGCGTGATGGTGTTTGACGGAAAGGAGATGGTTCTGGTTTCCGCCCAAATCAACCCCGAACCGCTCCTTAAATACGCGCTCAATCAACCGGGTTTTTGCTCCCGGACAGGCAAAGTGTCCGACGCTGAATGACTGGCCGGCCGGCCTTATTTTTCACGGCGCCAGATGCACTGACCGTCTTTGTACACTTCGCGGACCCGGTGAAAGGGCACGCGATGGAATTGGCCCTTCGCATCCACCAGCCGGAAGGCGCGCGGATCCTCCGGCGGAAATTCCACGGCTTGAAAAGGAACGAGAATCACCCGCTTTTCTACGCGGTCGAAATAGCCCAGCTCAAATTGGCCGCGGGCAAAATCGGCGTCCCACCGGATCCGGCTCAGGAGTTCCTGAATGGGTGTCATGGTAAATCGTGCCCGCCATCGCGGCGATGCCGGGGCGATGGATGAGGCCGGTGGGCTTGATTATTTCATCGTGGCAATCATATCGCTGCGGTCGCGGAGTTCACGCCTTTTTCTTCGCCTTGGGTTTGTCTTCCGGCTCGACTTGGAAACCAATCCGTCGCTGCGGCGGCGGTGGCGGCGGTGGTGGCGGGTTGAGAATATCCATGACACGTTGCAGCACCTCGATGATAGCCGCTTCATGTCCGTCCAGCCGTGCGGTCAGTTTCTTTTCCAGCTCGGCCAGTTGTTTGGCCAGCTCCTTCGTGCTGCCCAGCAGGTCGCGCATCTGGACGAAGGCGCGCACCACGAACACACTCATCCGCACCGCCTGCGGGCTGTTGAGCACGTTCGCCGCCATGATGGAGCCGTTTTCCGTGAAGGCGTAGGGTAAAGTCCGCCTTCCGCCACGGCCGACTTTTGACATCGCAAATTGCGATGTCAAAGATTCTTGTTCCTCCCACGTCAGTTGGAATAGAAAATCGTCAGGGAAACGTTCGCGATTCCGTTTGATGGCTTCATTGAATCGAAACGTTGGCACCCTGAAAATTCGGGCTAAATCCGTGTCCAAAATTACCTTTTGACCACGAATGGTTCGAATCATCGAACCAATCTGGTCAACATGTGCCAGCGTTCCGTTGCTCATAGCATCCCTTTTCCAATGCGGTCACAAATTGTGACCGCATCCGTTTTTGACATCGCAAATTGCGATATCAAGTTCTGACCTTGTTCAAGGTCACAATTTGTGACCTTAAAAACTTATTTCTTCTTTTGCATCCCGCAGAGCGGGACGCGCTTCGCGCGCCAGTTTATTTTCTCTTTTGGACTTTGGCTGCAACTTTTAAGCGCAATGCGTTGAGCCGGATGAAACCGGTGGCGTCGTCCTGGTTGTAGGTCCCGCCGTGGCGGGATCGGTCGGCTTCCATCGTGGCGATGTGCGGATTGTACAGGCTCACCGGGGACTGGCGTCCAGCCACCATTATATTTCCCTTATACAATTTAACCCGCACGGTGCCGGTCACGTTTTTTTGGCTCTCAGTCACGAACACTTGCAATGCCAGCCGCTCCGGCGAAAACCAATAGCCGTAATACACCAGCTCCGCGTACCGCGGAATCAGCGAGTCGCGCAGGTGCATGACTTCCCGGTCCATGGTGAGGCTTTCCATCTGCCGATGCGCGAAGTGCAGGATGGCGCCGCCGGGCGTTTCGTACACGCCCCGCGATTTCATGCCCACGTAGCGGTTCTCCACCATGTCCACGCGCCCGACACCGTGTTTGCCGCCGATTTTATTCAGCGTTTTCATCACACCGAGCGGGGACAGCTTTTTGCCGTTCACCGCCACGCAATTGCCGCGCACAAAATTAAGCGTGACGAACTCCGGTTTGTTCGGCGCGTCTTCGGGAAAAACAGACAGCGTGGTGAATGAGCCGCGATACTTTTTGTCGCTGGCATCCATCCACGGGTCTTCGAGAATGCCCGCCTCATAAGAAATGTGCAGCAGGTTCCGGTCGCTCGAGAACGGTTTTTTCGCGCTGGCCTGGACGGAGATTTTCTTCTTCCGGCAATATTCAATCATCTCCTGCCGGCCGGGAAAGTCGGCACGAAACGACGGGTCCCGCCACGGGGCGATGACTTGCAATTCCGGCGCGAGCGCGGCGGCGGTGAGCTCGAACCGCACCTGGTCGTTGCCCTTGCCGGTGGCACCGTGGGCGATGGCATCGGCCTTTTCCCGTTTCGCCACGTCAATCATGCCCTTGGCGATGAGTGGGCGGGCGATGCTGGTGCCGAGGAAATACTGGTTTTCATAGACCGCGCCGGCCTGGAGCATGGGATAGATGAAGTCGCGCGCGAATTCCTCCTGCAAATCCACGATGTAGATTTTGGATGCGCCGGTTTTTTTGGCCTTGGCCTCGAGGCCGCGGAGTTCCTCCTCCTGGCCGATGTTGGCGCAGAAGGCAATCATCTCCGCGTCGTAATTTTCCTTGATCCACGACAGCAACACCGAGGTGTCGAGGCCGCCCGAATAAGCTAAAACAATTTTCATTGGGGAGATTTTAACCGCCAAGACGCCAAGTGCGCAAAGGGAAAACTGAGGAACAAAACCATCCCAAAAGACCCGTCGAATCGGAGTTCGGCGCTCCATCGCAAAGTCAGGGAAGCGGCCGGCAAACGCCTGCTTTTCAGTAATTGTCCGAGACCTTTCTCGCGTCCACATGGAAATCGAAGAAAAGAAAATTGCGCAGGGTTACGTGAGCCGGTTTTATCGGGATGCAGGGAATCTTTTCCAGGCCCAAATTATCCGGCGGCAGATTGTCCAATGACGCGCTGACGGCTGCCCAATCAAAATCCCCGACCGCCCAGGTATCGCTCAGCGACACGATGGCGGCGACCTCGGAAAGTTTGAGCGGCCGTTGATCCTGATTTCGTTTGCCAAACGGATAACCCAGGTTCTGGTTTTTTCCCTCGTTGTCAATCCGCGTCATGGAATAGCAAAAGGCATGGGAGTAATTGTCGCGTTCCGGGTTGTAATGTCCCTGCGTATTGCCGGGCAGCGCATGGTCATAAGCCGGACAGACCAGAACCTTGACCAAATTGGTCTTGTCACCAATTTCGGCCGGGGAAGGCATTCCCAGATAGCTTGCCAGATAATACGGCAGATAATTCGTCATCGACGCGCTGTAATCGGGCATGCTCGGTCAGGTCGAGAGACACAGGGGCGGGCTCGTTTTCCGGTGACGGTCCGGGCGGCAGCCAGTCATCATGCTCATCAATGAACATATGCATGGCCGTTCCCACCTGTTTGTAGTTGGAAACGCACTGGATTTGATACGCCTTGCGTTTCGCCGCCGACAGCACCGGCAACAGCAGCGACGCCAAAATGCCGATGATGGCAATGACCACCAGCAGTTCAATCAAGGTGAACGCCTGCCCGTGTGGGTTTGCGCCGGATAGTTTCATGGCGTGAGTTCCAGAGGATCATCCATAATTCAGTTTGTCCATCATCAACGAGTGTCCTTCACCACCAGCATCTGGATGGATTCCGTGGCCGGCTCCAGCTTGAGTCCCAGACTGCCGAGTACACTTTCCACTTGTTGGCGGTCCGGGTCAGTTGTCCCTGCGCCAGATCATTTCGATGGTGAAATCATAATAGTTCGTCAACCCGGTCCGGTCCACGACCGGTTGTTTGTAGGTGGATCCCAGAAAGTCCAGCATGAAGGCTGGCCGCATGTGGGTGAACTTGTATTTCCGGTTCGCGAAGGAAACATTTTCGTTCGTAGCGGTGCTCAATTTGAAAGCCGGCGGGTCGGGCACGATGGTTTCCAGCCGCAACACATCGGTGTCGCGATTTTCCCAGTGCGCCGTGTAACCCAATTTTTTCCTGACCGCTGTCTGAAGACGTTCCCGCTGCCGGTCCGGCACGGTCACCAGGTAATCAAAATGCTCTTTGGCTTGGTGAGTGGCGGAACGACCCGGGCGGGATCGCAGCCGTAAGCTGCGGCCATGACCGATTCCAACGGCACATTGCGCCCGATCATCCGCATCACGTTTTGGCCGGGCTTGGGCCGGGTGGAAGTCACCATACTGCCGGTGCCCTCGGTAAAGTGTGTCGGCCGCACCACCAGCAGATTTTTCGGCAAAGTCTGGAAATGCATCCAATTCAACTGAAAGTCCGAATCCTGAACCGCCGGAGAAGCGCACCGCCTGACGATGATGGCGGCCGCGACCATTGCCACGAGCGTCAGGCCCGCAACCACCGTTTTTGTTTTCGTCCATGCCATAGGTGTCTCAGTAGTTTTATAAACCCGGTAGTGAATTGATGATGTTGTTTCCGAATTCCCAATTCACCGCCTCCGCGTGACTGTCGGCGAAAGTCACATTCGCCCGGCCCCGATGACGGTTGGTCAAAGGATCTCCGCCGGGAATCCATCGTCCGTCATTGATGACAAATGCAGCCGGCGATGAGCTGATTGGATTATCGCCGCTACCTCTGGTGCCCGGTTCCTCGGCAAGCATGATTTTGAGCGCGGGATTGCGGACGGAAGACTGTTTGAAAATATAAGCCTCGTCACTCGTGAAGACCGAGGAGAACCCCAGATTCCCCTCCATGTCCAATTCGGGATGAGAGTCGGTCCCGTAGCCGGTCAGGCTGTAGCTGAAAAGATACGGGCCGTCGATCGTATCCACCGCTGCCAGCCGGTCGGCATCGCTTCGGTCCAGCGGGCAGCGGAAGAGCGAACGGTTGGCGCCGGAAACGTGGGCAACGATGGGGCTCTTCTCAATGGACGGATAAAGCGCCGTGTTTGTCCGCCAATAAATCCAATCCGCCCGATTGAAGCCGTTGTGCTGCGACGCCATGCCTGGAAACGCGTCGCTGTTGTCATCCACATACATCATCATGCCCAGGCCGAGCTGTTTCTGGTTATTGAGGCAGGCAGTTTGCGCGGCCTTCGCCTTGGCCGCGCCCAACACTGGCAGTAACATTGCCGCCAGGATGCCGATAATGGCAATCACTACCAGCAATTCGATGAGCGTGAATGCCGGCTGGTGACGGGTGTCACTTTTCTCTGCGATTTTCGGTTTCATGGCCTTCTGCTTTCATTCTTAGGCTTTTTTGCGGGTTGGTTACAGAAAATCCGCAAATCTTATACCAAAACCATCCGCAATTCGAAATTACACGACTTCGCAATTTTTATAGCGGTACTCCACAATCGCGAAACCACGCCACAGATTCATACCTTTGCCGACATAGACCCCGGCGATGAAGGTTCGTTTCACGGTTTTTGCTAAACAAGCTGAACCGTTTCCTGCCGTCGCGTCATCCTGCAAATAGGTGTCCGCATGGGGCTAAAACGTGACAACAAAATCGCGAATTTCTCCCGTCGCCATCAAAAAGTCCGCGAACAAAGCCCGTTTTCGACATTTGCCAATTAGCGTCCGCCGAAATGAAAAAGGGACAGAATTTTTAACCGCCAACCTTGCTCTTTTGCGCCGCGAGGCCGAGCGGCTCGATGTGCACCATTACGTCGCTGACGGCGGGGATGTTGTCGCGGATTTTATCCTTCACGTCGTGGGCGATTTTATGCGAATGCAGAACGGTCATTTGCGGATCCACTTCCACGTGCATGTCCACGAAATATTGATAACCCACCTTGCGGACGATGCATTTTTCCACCCGGTCCACGCCGGGCGTGGAGGCCGCTATCTGCCGGATCCGGTCAATCACTTCCGGGCCGGGTGCGGTGTCCATGAGTTCGTTGAGCGCCGGCCGGAGCAGGTGCCAGCCGTTCCAGGCGATGACCCCTGCCGCCGCAATCGCCGCCACGTCATCCGCCGCCTCAAACCCCTTGCCGCCAATGAGCGCCACGCTGATGCCGATGCCGGCGGCCACGGAGGTGATGGCGTCGCTACGATGGTGCCAGGCATCGGTTGTGACCGCCGAGCTGTCCACCGCTTTGCCTTCGCGCGAGACAAAACGGAATAACATTTCTTTTACCACCACCACTACCAGCAGCACGATGAGCGTAAACGGCGCCGGCGCCGGATGCGGTTCCATGATTTCACCAAGTGCCTTGAGGGCAATCCATAGCGCCGCCCCCAGCAACATGGCGGCGACAATGGCGGAGGCAATCGGTTCGGCTTTGCCGTGGCCGTAGGGATGGTCCTCGTCCGGCGGCGCCGCCGCCACGATGAGTCCGCGCCACACGATGAGCGAACTGAAAATGTCGGCGAAGGATTCAACGGCATCAGCGACGAGCGCGTGCGAATGGCCGGCAATGCCCGCGGCGAGTTTCGTGCCCGACAACACGACATTGACGGCCATGCCCGTAAAGGTGGCGCGCAAGCCGCGTTGGAGGCGGTTCATTGGCACGCAGAGAATGTCGAATTTCGAATGAGAAGTGTCGAATGCAAAATTTGGATAAATGGATTACTGGATAATTGGATTGCTCAGTCAGCCGATTGCGACCCATTTATCCACCAATCCACTCATCCAACTTCAGATTAAGTGGCAGAACATGGCGTCGCGGAGCTTGGGCTCAAACCACGTGCTCTTGGGTGGCATGATGCCGCCGGCGGTGGCAACGGCCATCAGGTCCTCAATGGCCGTCGGAAACATCGAGAACGCGCAGGCGTACTCGCCGCTGTTCACCAGCTTTTCCAGCTCCGCCGTACCGCGAATGCCGCCGACAAAATTGAGCCGCTTGCTCGTGCGCGGGTCGTCAATGCCAAACACCGACGCCAGGATGTGTTCCTGCAAGAGCGACGCGTCAAGCGAATCAACCGAGTTGCGCGGGGCACTGAGTTTAATACGCAGGCCTATGGTATGCCATTTGCCCGCGACATAGAGGCTGATTTCGTGTTTGCCCGCCGGCTGGGCTTTGCCGCTTGGTTCAACGGGAAATACGGTGCCGATGATTTCCAACAACTGCTCCGGCGTCCAGTTGTTCAAATCCTTCACCACGCGGTTGTAGGGCAGGATTTGCATCTGGTTGTGGGGAAATATCACGGCGAGAAATTGTCCGCTCTGGCCCGCCCCCTGGCGCGTCCGGAAAATCCGCACCGCCGCGGCGCTGCGATGATGGCCGTCAGCAATGTAAAGATACGGGATGGTGGAAAATTGCGTCTCGATGAATTTGATTTCCTCCGGATCGGCAATCACCCAGGCCGAGTGCCGCACCTGGTCCCTGGTGGTAAAGTCGACCTCCGGTTTTTTTGAAATTCTCTTTGCAACGAATTTATCGATGTCAGCGTTGGCGCGGTACGTCAAAAAAACCGGGCCGGTTTGCGCGTTCAAGGCATCGATGTGCCGGGCACGGTCGTCCACCTTGTCGGGTCGGGTCAGCTCGTGCTTTTTGATGGTCTCGCGCAGGTACTCCTCGCAACTCGCGGTGGCCACGAGGCCCACCTGCGTATGTTTGCCCATGATCTGCCGGTAGAGATAAAAACACAGTTGCGCATCCTGCTTCAACACGCCGTCTTTAATGAGCTTTTGAAAATTGTCGCGGCCTTTGGCATAAACTTCCGGCGCGGCAGGGTCCGTGCCCGGCGGCAAATCTATCTCCGGTTTGCTGACGTGCAGAAAACTGAGCGGATTACCGGCGGCGATTTCCCGCGCTTCGTCCGACGACATCACGTCGTAGGGCAATTCACAAATGCGCGCGGCCTGTTTGGGGTCCGGTCGCAACGCAGCGAAAGGTTTGACCGCGGCCATAGAATGGGGTGGAAAATACGCGGGACGACAAGCCAATGCACGCACAAAGTGAACAATTACCATCAGCCGCCATGGAGTGGTAACGGCGTAATAAGTCATCGCTTTCGTCCCGCCGGCTGATTCGATTTTGTAGTCGGGACAAACTCCCGCATTTGCCTGAAGACGCCGGTTGGATTATCTATATGCGGGCACTTAAGCATGAATGTTGAAAGGCTAAAGGCTTATGTTCGGAATGTCCCCTGGCGGCGACGGCGGCGAAAATCCGCGTCGGTCCGGTCCGGACGCGATATGAGTGGCGAGGGAATTATTGCCGCCATTATCCTCAGGGTCAACGAAATGAACACCAATTGCACCAGTTGGCGCATTGGCCTTTCGAACGATCCGGATCGAAGCAAGGCATTCTGGAAAGAGGTGGAAAGAGAAAATGTCGATTCTTGGACCCAGTGGGAGGCCGTCTCCATGTCTGATCCCCGGGACATCGAAAGCTATTTCGTAAACGAAAAAAGAATGGAAGGTGTTACAGATGAAATCCTGTCGCCCGGCAAACCCGTTTTCGTCTATATTTTTTAGGCCGGTCGGCCCGTAATTTTAAGATCAGGCCGGGGTACGGGAGCCAAATCCCCGGGAAATAGTGCTTGCCAGAATAAATTTGGCTGCTAGGCTTGGCGACTCATTATTGAATTTTTATGGCACGCATTTGTGAATTGACCGGCAAGCGCCCGATGAAGGGCAGCATTATCTGGCGCAGTGGCAAACCCAAGAAACAGGGCGGTATCGGCACGCACATCACCGCCATCACCAAGCGAAAGTTCATGCCGAATTTGCAGCGCGTGAAGGCCCAACTGCCCAACGGTGAAGTCCGCTACATCCGTGTCTCGGCCAGCGCCATCAAAAAAGGCCTTGTCACCAAGGCGCCCAAACGGAACTGGAAGAAGCCGGAAGCGGCGGTCGCGGCTTAAACGGGATCAGAGCATTGAAGCTGGAGGATGGCATGAAAGCGCCGTCCTCTTTTTATTTCCATTCTCAACTTTCTCGCCTCAACCTTCGTTTCAAGATTTGAACCGTTTCATTTGGGCGCGCTTGAGTTCGCGGTCGGACTCGCGCTTTTTCAAATCCTCGCGCTTGTCGTACTGCTGCTTGCCTTTGCCGACGCCCAGCGCGACTTTCACCTTCCCGTTCTTCCAATAAAATGCCAGCGGAACCAGCGCATTGCCTTTCACCGCCGCCAGCCCGAACAGCTTGCGGATTTCCGATTTGTGCAGGAGCAGTTTGCGCGGGGCTTTGGGCTGATGATTTTGCCGGTTGCCGTGCGAGTATTCATCAATGTGCGCGTTGTAAAGCCAGACCTCGTCCTTCTCCACGCGCGCAAAGGCGTCGGCGATCTGCCCCTTGCCGGCGCGCAACGATTTGACCTCCGTGCCGTGCAGCACGATGCCCGCCTCGAAGGTTTCAAGGATGTGATAATCGCGCCGGGCTTTGGAGTTGGTCACGATGTCGGCCATGACCAATAATTTTAGATTTACGATTTACGATTTACGAGGGGAATCTGAAACGAGTGGCGACTCGTAAATCTTAAATCGCCAATCGTAAATGAGTCAGCGTTTCTTGCGTTTCCGGGGATGCGGACGGACCAACTCGGCCGGTTCAGGCATTTCCCAACCGATTTTATCCTCCAACAGTTCCCGCAACGCGATGTCGGCTGCACTCAAGATTTGCCGCGTCGGCAATGAGCGGACGGCTCTTGCCGCCGCCCCCGGAATTCAACTGGCGCACCCGGCGGGAAATGAGGTTCACTAGAACGTTTGGGTTGCCAACCTTTTCGACGGCTTTTTTGCAAAGTTCAGCGTTCACAATTAATTTTGATAAATAGAGCCGATTATTTTAATCAAGCCAAGCGTGAATGCAATAAGAATAATCGGATTATTATTTGTGCGAATAGGCGTATCTGGCTAACAGCCACCAAATAACGTCAAATTTCTTGCCGTACGGCGCCGATCCGAAACATGATGTCTTTATGCAGCGTATAAGTCTGTTTCTGATGGTGTTCCTTGCCGGAGCGCTCCCGCCTGGCGACGCTCAGATTCCCCCGCTCACCGGCGCGCCCGCGCCCGGCGACGCGATGCTCGCCAATTATTTCCGCACCGAAACTGCCGCACTCTCGCAGCATTGCCTGGCCGACATCAATTCACTGGATGATTGGAAGGCAAAACGCAGCGAGTATCGCCGGCAATTGCAGGAAATGCTCGGGCTGTGGCCGATGCCAGAGCGAACGGATTTGAAACCCGTCGTCACGGGACACCTCACCAACGATGAGTTCGTGGTGGAGAAAATTTATTATCAGGCATCGCCCCGCCTTTATTGCACGGCAAATTTGTATCTGCCCAGAAATTTGAAATCGCCTGCGCCGGCCATTCTTTACGAGTGCGGCCATTGGGCGGCGAAGACCAACGGTATCAATTACGGCAACAAAGGGGTCTACCAGCGGGACGGCGCGTGGTACGCGCGCAACGGTTACGTCTGCCTGGTGCCTGACACGTTGCTGGCCGGCGAGATTCCGGGCATCCACGCCGGAACGCGCGATTACGGTCTGTGGTGGTGGAATTCGCGCGGTTACACGCCGGCAGGCGTCGAGGCGTGGTTCGGCATCCGCGCCTTGGATTATCTTTGTACCCGGCCGGAAGTGGACACCAACCGTTTAGGCATCACCGGACATTCCGGGGGCGGCGCGTACAGTTGGACGGTCACCGCGCTGGACGACCGCATCAAGGTAGCCGCGCCGCTGGCCGGCATGGCTGACGTGGAAAGCCATATTGTGGACGGCGTCATAGACCACCACTGTGACTGCAATTTCTTCGTGAACTATTACCGCTGGGATTTCCCGCAGATGGCCGCGCTCGCCGCTCCACGCCCGCTGTTGATTGGCGGCACGGACCGGGACCCGCTGTTCCAGCTGCCCAGCACGCTGCGCATATATGAAAAGGTCCGCCATATCTACGGCCTTTACGGCGCCACCAACCGGCTGGGGCTGGCGCTGGCGCCCGGCCTGCACGATGAAACGCCGGAATTGCAATTGGCCGTGATGCGCTGGTTTAATCGTTATCTCAAAGGCGAGGAAACGCCGGTGGAAACCGCCGCCAAAAGGTTTTTCACACCCGAACAACTCAAGGTTTTTGAAACGTTGCCGGCCGATGCGATCAACACCAACATTGCGGAAACTTTTGTGCCCCTGGCGAGGCCGGAAAAGAAGTCAGCGGACGAGCTGCGCGCCGCGTTGCGCGAAAAGGTTTTTGCCGGCTGGCCGGAGGAAAATCCGCCGCTCAATCTGCAAAAGGCATTTTCCGTTGTGCGCGACCGCGTCCGTATCAGCGCCTACAATTTTTCGAGCGAGCATGATACGCCGCTGCGTTTGTATTTGATGGAGGATGCCACCGAAACCAATCTGGAGACAGTCACCCTGCAGGTCATCAGCCAGGAGAAATGGCCTGGTTGGATCAAGAGCATGGCGCGCCTGGACCTGGTCAAGGAACTGACCGAAGAATTGGCGGGAATTGCAGGCGCCGATTTGACGCCGCCGGAAAAATTGAGCCTGACAATGCCTCATCCGCATGAAGCCACGGTCTTTTTTGCGCCGCGTGGCATCGGGCTGACGGCCTGGTCCGGAGGCGAGAAACGGCTGACACAAATCCGTCGCCGTTTCATGCTGCTGGGCCAGACGCTGGACGGGATGCGGGTCTGGGATATCCGCCGGGCGGTCCAGGTGCTGCATTCCCTGCCCGGCATGGACTCGGCAAAGATTGAGTTGCAAGCCGAAGGTAATATGGCGGTCAACGCCCTTTACGCCGCATTGTTCGAACCGGAAGTGCGCCGGTTGAATCTATCCGGCTTGCCAAAATCGCAGCGGGACGGACCGGATTATCTGGGTGTGCTCACGATTACGGACATTCCGCAGGTGAAAGAGGCGGAAGCGGCCAGGCTGAATTGAAACTTGTAAATCAGGCGGCGGCGGTTTTGGCGCCCGCTTGAATCGCCGCGCGCCGGGCGTGCTTGCGCAGATACCACTGGTGGGCTGATTCCAGATAGAGATAAATCACCGGGGTAATATAAAGCGTAAGCAGTTGGGACACCATCAGTCCGCCCACGACCGCCAGGCCGAGCGACCGGCGCGATTCACCGCCGGCACCAACCCCCAACGCAATCGGCAGCGTGGCCATGAGCGCGGACATGGTGGTCATCATTATCGGGCGGAACCGCAGCAGACAGCCTTCATGAATCGCATCGACCGGCGATTTGCCGTGTTCGCGTTGCGCGGCGATGGCAAAGTCGATCATCATGATGGCATTTTTCTTCACGATGCCCACCAGCATGATAAGGCCAACGAAACCGTAAACGTTCAAATCCAGCCGGAACAGGATCAGCGTCAGCAACGCGCCAAAGCCGGCTGAGGGCAGGCCGGACAGAATGGTGATGGGATGGATGAAACTTTCGTAAAGGATGCCGAGGATCATGTAGATGACCAGGATGGCGGCCACGAGCAGCAGACCCAGTCCCTTTTCCGATGATTGAAAGACCGCCGCCGAACCCTGAAAGCTGCCAGTGATGGTCGCGGGCAGGTGCAAATCACTTTCAATTTTCTGCAATCGATCCACGGCGGTACCCAGGGACACGCCCGGTGGAAGGTTGAAGGAAATGGTGACCGCCGGCAACTGGCCGGCATGAGCGATGGTGGCCGGGCCAAGGCTGCGCGTGAGTTTGGCAACGGCGCTCAAGGGAACCAGTGTTGGCGGCGGATTGTTGGTCCCGGAACTGGCAAACGAACTGGTGATGTACAGCCGTGCCAGCGCGCTGGGGTCGAGTTAATATTGGGTTTCGACCTCGAAAATGACCCAGTATTCGGCAATATCCGAATAAATGGTGGAAGCCTGCATTTCGCCGAAGGCGTCGTAGAGCGCGTTTTCAATCTGCTCCGCGGTGACACCGAGCGCCGAAGCCTTGTCACGGTCGATCTCCACGTTCACCTGTGGCGTGGCGATGAGCAAATCGCTCGTCACGTCCTGGAACACGGCTTTGTTCTCGGCAATTTTGTTCATCAAAATCGGCGCCCAGTGGAACAGTTCATTCACGTCCGTGTCCTGGAGGCTGTATTGATACAGCGTCTTGGTCAGCCGGCCGCCGACAGGAATGACCGGCGGGTTTTGCATGTAAACGTTGAGTCCTACCAACTGGGAGAATTTCCCGCGCAACTCCTGGATGACCTGGTTCGCGTTCAGTTTGCGTTCCGAGCGGTCCTTCAGCCGCATGAACATTCTGCCCTGGTTCAAGGTGGCGGACGACCCGGCGGCGCCAATGGCCGACATGAAGCCGTCCACGTTGGGATCGGCGGCAACGATTTTGGCCGCCGCTTGCTGATGCGCGCGCATCGCGTCGAACGAAATATCCTGGGACGCCTCGGTGATGGCAAAAATCTGGCCGGTATCTTCATCCGGGAAAAAGCCGGCGGGAATCCACAGGAACAGCGCAACCGTGGCGAACAGCACTACCGTAAATACGACCATCGTGGTGCGCCGTCGGCGCATGACCACCTGCAACGTTCGGTCGTAAACATCCCGCATCCAATTGAAAAAGCGCTCGAAGGCGTTATAGAGCGGGCTGTGTCGTTTTCCGTGCTCCGAGTGTACGAACCGGCTGCACATCATCGGCGTCAGGGTTAATGAAACGAAGCCGGATACCAAGACAGCCACGATGATGGTCACGGCGAATTCATGCAGCAGCCGGCCAAGCAATCCGCTCATGAACAGCACCGGAATGAACACCGCCACCAGCGAAAGCGTCATCGAAATGATGGTGAAGCCGATTTCCCGCGAGCCGTTCAGCGCGGCCTGCATCGGCGGCTCGCCGTTTTCCATGTGTCGCACGATGTTTTCGAGCATCACAATGGCATCGTCCACCACGAACCCCACGCACAGCGTCAGCGCCATGAGCGACAGGTTGTCGAGGCTGTATCCCAGCAGCGCCATGGCGGCGAAAGTGCCGATGATGGACATGGGCAACGCCAGGCTGGGAATGAGCGTGGCCGAGAGGTTTCGCAGGAAAAGGAAGATGACCAGGACAACGAGACAGACCGCCAGGAACAGCGTGAATTCCACGTCGTCCACCGACCGGCGGATGGACTGCGAACGGTCGAAGAGGATGTCCAGCTTCACCGCGGCGGGAACGGCCCGGCGAAATTGCGGCAACAGTTGTTTGATATTGTCCACCACCTGGACGGTGTTGGCGCCCGGCTGGCGCTGGATGGCCAGCACGATGGCACGCGAGCCGGAGTTTTGCGTATAATACCACGCGGCGACCTTGTCGTTTTGCACGCTGTCGAGCACCCGGCCCAACTGTTGCAAGCGCACGGGCTTGCCATTGCGCCAGGCGACGATCAACGGACGAAACGCGGCGGCATTTTCCAACTGGCCGTTGGCCTGTACGACGAACGCCTGCTGCTTGCCATAAAGGGTGCCGAGCGGCTGGTTCACACTGCCCGCGACGACCGCCTGCTCCACCTGGTCAATGCCCAGGCCGAAAGCCGCCAGCTTGTCCGGGTCCACCTGAATCCGCACGGCGTACTGCTGCGAGCCGAACACGCTGACCTGCGCGACGCCGGTAACCATCGAGATTTCCTGCGCCAGCAGGTTTTCCGCATAATTGTCCACGTCCGAAATCGGCAGCGTGGGTGACGACATGGCGAGGTAAAGAATCGGCGCGTCCGCCGGATTGACTTTCCGGTAGCTCGGCGGCGCCGGCAGGTTGGACGGCAATTGCTTCTGCGCGCGCGTGATGGCCGCCTGCACGTCCTGCGCCGCCGCGTCAATGCTCCGGTCCAGCGAAAATTGGATGGTGATTTGCGAGATGCCCTGGGCGCTGACGGACGTCATCGAATCCACGCCGGGAATCGTGGTAAACTGTTTTTCCAGTGGGGTGGCGACCGAAGAAGCCATGGTTTCCGGGCTGGCACCGGGCAGATTGACGGAAACATTGATGGTCGGATAATCCACGCTGGGCAGATCGCTCACCGACAGCTGGAGAAAACCGATCAGACCCACCAGCAGAATGCCGGACGTGACCAGCGTGGTCATCACGGGCCGGCGGATGAACAGTTCCGGAATGTTCATGGCGCGTTGGTTGACGTGTTCGCGCTCCGGATATCCACTTTCGCGCCGGGCGTAAGCCGCAACTGGCCATCGGTGACCACAACTTCGCCTGCTTTCAGTCCCTTTTGCACCACCGTCAGTCCCTGGTACGTGAGACCGACGGTGACCGGCCGTTCCTCGGCGGTCTGGTCGGATTTGACTACATAGAGGTATTCGCTATTTTGCCCGGTCTGCACTGCGGACGAGGGCACCACCACGATATTGGTCAACTCCGACAAGGTCAACACGGCCGTCACGAATTGTCCCGGCCACAACCGGCTGTGTTCATTCGGAAAGGTCGCCCGCAGTTGAATCATGCCGGTGGAGGGGTCCACCGTGTTGTCAATGAAAGTCAATTCCCCCTCCGGCGGCGGGCCGTTCAGGCCCTCGAACATCGCGGCCACCGGCAGGGATTCGTCGCGCCGCTCGCGCTGAATCTCCGGCAAATACTGTTCCGGCACGCCAAACTGGACGTAAATCGGATGAATCTGGTTCAGGGTGACCAGCGTATCGTCCGGCGCCTTGACGACGTTGCCCTGGTAAAATTGCAATGCGCCCGCCACGCCATCGATGGGCGAGCGAATTTCGGTGAAGCCTAAATTCAATTCATCTGTTTGCACCGTCGCCGCCAGCGTGTCCCGGGTGGCCCGGCTGGTGTCGTATTCATCATGCGAAACCAGTTTTTGGTCGAACAATTTTTGCTCGCGGTTGAACTGAATTTCCGCATTTTCCAACTGCGCTTTGTCGCGCGCCAGCGCCGCCTGCATCGGCCGCTGGTCAATGGTGAACAGCAAATCGCCTTTTTTGACCTCTTGCCCCTGTTGGAAGTGCACCTGGCTGATAATCCCGCCGATTTGGGGACGGATGGTGACCGTCGAATACGGCAACACGTGTCCGACCGGCGGCGGGTTGATCTGCACCGGTACGTTGGTGACCACCGCTTGCGCCACGAGCACCGGCGCACCCGCACCAACCGCGCTTTTTTTCGCGCCGCCGGAACAGCCGTTGACCAACATCGCCGCGACAACCGCTAGCGCTGGAATCAGGGTTGAATTTCTCATGCCATTTTCAACTTTCGGATTTGGTTTGATGGGAGTGATTGCCAGCGGGCTGGAAGGCGGCGGCGAATTTCCGCAAAAATTTCACATGCAACTTCTGAAAATGCGGATCGGTAGCCGACTGGTTGGTGAAAAGCCGGGTCAATTGCGGAAACGCCATCGGGAATGTTGTCAACGACCGCATGGCCAGCAAAAGATGGCCCGGTTCAAATTCAGCGGACAGAAAACCGCGCGCCTGCTGTTGGCGGATGCGGCCCAGCGCCTGCGCCACCAGCGTCCGCCGGCTTCTTTCGTCAATGACCTTTTTGCCTCCACCCTGCAGCGCCTCCCATTCCAAGAGGCGGACCCAGTCGGCGTCTTTGCATGAGAGCTTGAACCAGAATGGCAGACTCTCCGCCGGATCGCCCGACAAGCCCTCGGCCGACGCCTGCCGCTGGGCGATTTTGCGACGCAGCACTTCACGGAACAAATGCTCCTTGTTGCCGAAGTAGTGGTAGAGCATCCGCTTGTTGATGGCGGCGCGCCGCGCAATGGCGTCCACGCGCGCCCCGGCAAAGCCGTTCGCCGCGAATTCCTTCAGGGCGGCGGATAAGATGCGTTCGCGCGTGCGTTCGGGATTACGCCGCGCTACGGTGCCATTGGGTCTTGTCGAAACGGCCATGTATCCCAATAAGTAACCATCAAGTTACTTGGAATGCAAGTCCGATGGTGGATTTAAAACGGCGGCGGGACGACCCGGCGGGGGGGCGCCGTCCGGTCGGTTGGAGGCCTTGATTTCCGCGATCATTTTCTTTGCCGCCTCCATGGACAGGCCATGCGAAACGGAAAGGCCGAAACGGCGTTGGAGATATTCGTCCAGGCGAATCCACTGGTCCTCGTATTTTACCTGGCCGGTCCAGGCGCAAATGGTGACGACCCGTTGCAATTTTTCGAGCCACCGCAAAATGACGACGATGAAAATCAGCACCATGACGACGGTCCCGATGAGCACCGCGGACGTGACCTGGCTGGACATGGCGTCGGCCTCGGCGCGCTGCTGGTTGATATTCAGCGCGTATTCCTCCTCCTGGCCCATCTGGAACAACACGTGGCTGATTTTATCCATCGTGTTTTTGCCTTCCTCAGTCAAGGTGACGGCCAGCGCCCCGCGCACATTGCCCGCGTTCCCGGTCATCGTGTCGGGGTTGATGGCCAGCCGTTCGGCGACGAGACTTTGCAGCGTCTGAATATTGGTTTGTTGTTCGGCCCGGGCCTGGACGAGGATTTTCAACTGGTCAATATCGTTGCGGACCGCGCTCATGGCCCGGCCGTACGAATTGAGGTAATCGTTGGCGCCGGTCAACAAATAACCACGCCGCTCGGTTTCCGCATCCAGCAGGTGAAACTGGGTTTGCTGGACCAGGTTCAGCACCTTGTAGGTATGTCCCACCTGGAGAAATGATTCCCGGAATTGTTGGCTCGTCTGATGTACGAGCCAGCACATGAAAATCAGCGCCAGCAGGGGCAGAAACATTCCCATGAACAAAAGAACTTTGTTGACGCGCGGGTTTGGTTTCATGCCGGATGTTCTGGTTCAGATTATGATAGCGGCTTTCTCCCGGTGCCACAAGGTGTTTGCCTCGTAAGCCCGGCCAATTTTCAAAATGGTCTCCTCGCCGAACGGTTTGCCGAGCAATTGCAGACCGATGGGTAGCTTGGGATTTTTAGTGAACCCGCACGGAACACTGATGCCGCAGATGCCCGCCAGATTACATGCCAGCGTGAACACGTCACACAAATACATTTGCAGCGGGTCGTCGGATTTTTCACCAATTTTAAACGCGGCCGTCGGCGTGGTGGGTGTGACGATGGCGTCCACTTTTTCGAATGCCTTCAGAAAATCGTCGCGGATAAGCGTGCGGACCTTTTGGGCGCGCAGATAATACGCGTCGTAGTAACCGCTGCTCAACACGTAAGTGCCCAGAATGATGCGCCGCTTGACCTCCGCGCCAAAACCCGCCCCGCGCGTACGGCAGTAAAGTTCAATTGGGTCCGCGCCGTCCACCCGCGCCCCGTAACGGATGCCGTCGAAACGCGCGAGGTTCGCGGACGCCTCGGCGGGGGCGATAATGTAATACGTTGCCGCCGCGTAGTCGGTGTGCGGCAGGGAAATTTCCACAATCTCCGCGCCCAGCTTCTCCAATTGTTTCACCGCGACGTCCACCGCGGCCTTCACTTCGGCATCCAACCCGCCAATCATGTATTCCTTCGGCAGACCAAGCTTCAAACCCTTGATGGATGGCCCTTCCGAGGAGCCGTTCAGCGCCGCGACGTAACCCGGCACCGGCTGCGGCACGCTGGTGGAATCGCGCGGATCGTGCCCGCTGATGACGCCGAGCATCATCGCCGCGTCGCGGACGTTTTTGGCGAACGGCCCAATTTGGTCGAGAGACGAGGCAAAGGCGACGAGACCATAGCGCGACACGCGGCCGTAGGTGGGTTTGAGGCCCACGCAACCGCACAACGCGGCCGGCTGCCGAATCGAACCGCCGGTGTCGGAGCCGAGCGCGGCAATGGCCTCGTCCGCCACGACTGCCGCCGCCGAACCGCCGGATGACCCGCCGGGAATGCGCGTGGTGTCCCATGGATTGTGCGTTACGCCGAACGCGGAATTTTCCGTCGAACTGCCCATGGCAAATTCATCCATGTTCAACCGGCCAAAGACAATCGCACCCGCCGCCTGCAATTTTTCAACAACCGTGGCGTCGTAGGGTGATATAAATTTGCCGAGAATTTTCGAGCCGCAGTTGAGCGGCTGGTTTTTGACGGCGAGCACGTCCTTGACCGCGACCGGCACGCCCAGCAACGGTTTTTGGGCGTGGGTTGCACCGGCGGCAATGGCCTTGTCCGCTGCGTCCGCCTGCGCCAGCGCGTCCGCCGCGTCGTGGCTGATAAAGGCGTGGATTTTTCCGTCCACGCGCGCAATCTGGTCGAGGCACGATTGCATGGCCTCGCGGGCGGAGACTTCGCGTTTGGCGAGCCGGGCGGTCAGTTCGGAGATGGTCAGTTGGTTCAGCATGGAACTCCGGATTATTGGATTGTTGGATAAATGGATAAATTTCAGCAACTGCTTTTGCCCCAATAATCCAAAAATCCAATTATCCATCAATCCATTCATTTTCATTCCACGATTTTGGGCACCATGAACAGCCCGTTGGCCTGGGCGGGCGCGTTGCGCAGGGCGTCGGTGTGCGGGAGCGACGGACGAACTGCGTCCGGGCGCATCACGTTGACCATCGGCACGGCGTGGGCGGTGGGCTCGACGCCGGCCACGTCGAGTTTCTTCAATTTCTCGATGTAACCTAGGATGCCGTCGAGCTGGGCGCCGAGTTTCTTTTCCTCGTCGGGTGTGAGCTGCACCCGCGCCAGATGCGCGACGTATTTGATGTCTAATTGAGGTGCTGACATGCGCGGAAATTAAAGTCCCCAGCCCAAAGTTCAAAGCCCAAAGTTGAAAATTGAGGCCGCCATCATTTTGCTTCTTGATACCTCGCCTTTATGGTGACCCCTTTATTCATTTTCACGTTTATTACTCCCTTTGTTTTTTGAAAGAATACGCAACAAACCAAACATTAAAAGCGTTCCTACAAAAAAGGCAAAAATCCACGTTAAAAATACAACCTCATCATAGATTGTATGCATATGATTTTCAATTACCGGAGTAATAGTTGTCGCAAAACAAATTCCAATCATGATGGCAACTGTAAGGCGACTGATACCGTTGCTTGATTTTAATATTACCTCCTGATCTTTGGTAATTTTGGATTTTTGGCTTAACAAGGCATATGCAGCGGCCACCAACCAGCCACAGGCTGTTCCTAGTCCAAAAATCATTGGGCTAAAAAGTATCGTAAAGAAAAGAATCCCTCCAATTCCCATTCTTTCATTCATAATGGGCCCCGAGAAATTCCACACTGAGAAGCCCAAACCACAGATAATAGTTGTTACCCAGAATATAGGTTTGGAAATGGTGTAGTGCATAAGGCGGTCAATAGTATCGCGTTATTTTTCTTCCCGCCGATTCCGATACAACAAATACACCTGATGTGTCCTCGTGCCAGTGCGCTGTCGCTCTACTATCCCGGAACCGCCCACCGGCAATCGTCGGCTCATTCCTCATCGAACTTGCGTTTGACGAGAGCTTCGAGTTCGAGGATGGCGGCCTGGGCGTCGGCGCCGCGGACGTGCAGGGTCACTTTGCTGCCGGGACCGGCGGCGAGCATCATCAGGCCCATGATGCTCTTGCCATTGATTTTTTCACCGTCTTTTTCGACGAAAATTTCGCAAGCGAACCGGTTGGCGGTCTTCACGAACATAGCCGCGGGCCGGGCATGGATGCCCAGTTTGTTCGAAATCGTAAGTTCTTTGGTGAAAAACTCGCTGTCCGCCAGCTTTTTTGCGCTCATCGGTTTGCTCATTTTAAGCGATATTTGGTTAAAATGCCATTGAATTTTACATCACGGGCGGTGTTTTGCCCTGATTTACCATGTGGGCGATGAGGCGGTCATTCAATTCCTGGGCCGCGTTATGGCCGGACATCTTCAATTTGGTCTGAAAGGCGGCCACTTCAATAAGCCGCGCCAGGTCGCGTCCGGGCCGGACGGGAATAACGATATGCGGAATGTCGATGCCCAGAATTTTCACGAATTCCTGTTCCATGCCGATGCGGTCCACATCCGCGACTTCATTCCACGTCTCGAGCGTGATGACGAGGTCCAGGCGTTTTTGGTTGCGGATGCTCTTGATGCCGAACATAGCGGCGACGTTAATGATACCGATGCCGCGGATTTCCATGTGGTCGCGCGTCAATTCAGCGCAGGTGCCGACGACTTCGCGGCCATCTTCCATAATTACTCTGGTCACGTCGTCGGAAACCAGGCTGTAGCCACGTTCGATGAGCGCCAGCACCGCCTCGCTCTTGCCGATGCCGCTCTCCCCGCGAATCAGCACGCCCACGCCGAGGATGTCCACCATGCTGCCCATCTCGGACCCGCGCGGCGCGAACATGGACTCCAGCGCAAGCGTGGCGGCGTTGATGAATTTCATCGTAACCATCGGGCATTGAAAAACCGGCACGCCGGCCTTGTCGGCGCACGCCATGAACTCCCGGTCCGGGCGGAAACCGCGGCTGAAAATGATGCACGGAATTTTGTACCCGAAAAAGTGGGCATAACGTTTCGAACGTTCGGCGGCCGTGAGCGACCGCAAATAATACACCTCCGCGTTGCCGAAAACCTGCACGCGTTTATAGGCGAAGTAACGCGAAAAACCGCTCAGCACGAGGCCGGGACGGTTCACCGTCGCTTCGCGGATGATGCGCTTCAGGCCGCGTTCGCCCGAGAGCAGCCGCAATTGCAGTTCGGCGGCGTGTTCCTTGTAGAACTTTTCGACGGTGACAATTTGATGTGGCAGGCTCACAGATTAAATTCCGGTCCCAGATAAATTTCCCGGGCCTTCGGGTCGTTCGCCAGAAATTCGGACGAACCTTCCACGAGCACCTGGCCCTTGTGAATAATATAGCCGCGGTCGATCAACTTCAAGGTCTCCCGCACATTGTGGTCGGTCACCAGAATGCCCAGGCCGTGCTCCTTCAACCGGCGCACGATCTTCTGCACCTCGTAAACCGCAATCGGGTCAATGCCGCTGAACGGCTCGTCCAGCAGCATCAACTGCGGGCTGGTCACCAGCGCGCGGGTGATTTCCAGCCGCCGTTTTTCGCCGCCGCTGAGCGTGTACGCCTTGCTTTTGGCCAGCGGCGCCAGGCCCAGTTCGTCCAGCATGTACTTCAACCGCACGGCGCGTTCGTCCGGCGTCAGATTGCACATCTCGAGAATCGCCAGAATGTTTTGCTCCACCGTGAGCTTGCGGAACACGGATGGTTCCTGGGTCAGATAACCGATGCCCAGCCGCGCGCGCCGGTGCATGGGCAGGTTGGTGATGCTGCGGCCTTGAAACTTCACCGCGCCACCGTCCGGTTTCACCAGGCCGACGACCATGTTGAACGTCGTCGTCTTGCCCGCGCCATTCGGACCGAGCAAACCGACAATTTCGCCCGCGCTCACGGAAATGGACACCTCATTCACCACCCGGCGGCGGTGATACGCCTTGACCAGATTTTCTGTGGTCAGCAGCAGGCCGTTGGCGGATGGCGCGGTGGTTTCCATTCAGCGTGCGGGAAAATCGTTGTCCTGACCCGTTCCCGCAGGCGGATTGGTTGTCGGCGGCGGCGGGTTGGTTTTGGTTATGGCCGGCGAATTGGTGCCCGCGACCGGGCTGGTGAGGTTTTGCCGGAAAACCATGTGCGGGTTATCGAAATGGATCTTGTTGCTGGCGCGGTCCCAGATGATGACATCGCCCGCCTGCGTGCCCTGCGCGTTTTCCATCACCGGATTGCCCGTAAGGGTGACTGTCTCGTTCGTCACGCCGTTTTGCACGTTGAAAACATAAACCGCCTTGTCACTGGTGGCGTGATTGGTCTGGCCCTTGTCGTCCTTGAAATCAATCACCACATTCGTCTCGGCCACGATGCGGCTGGGACGCCCGCCCGCCTGCGGCACGTCGGCAATGAGCAAACCGCAGGTGAGCTTTAGTTCCGGATCGTCCACCCGCACGTGCCCGCGATAAATCGCCCGGCGGCCGTTCAAATCGAAATCCGCACTTTGGTCGGAATCAATCCGCGTGGGCGGGCGCGGCGACGGTTGAGGCGCAGTCGGCAACGGCGCATTGGTGGTTGCCTCGGCGGCTGAACCTGGCGCTGCCGTGTTGGTCTGCGCGTGGACCATCCATCCGCATAATCCGGTCATAACGATGAAACTGAAACATTTCATTTTCGGTTACTTAAATTGGCGCCATTTTCAACCACGGTGTGCACGTTGTTGGAAATGGTGAGGAAGGAATCGCTTTGCCGCCACAAAAAACCTTCACCCTCCACCCGGAATTTTCCATCGCCCGTGTGCACCTCCAAACGTCCCGCCGAATTCGCCACGCCCTTGAACGTGTCATAAATGCATTCCGGCGCCAGCACCACCCATTCCAGCTTTCCGTTCAGATCGTAGGTCTCAAGCTTGAGTTGTTTGACGATGAGCAGTCCACCCGGCTGGGGCAGCGCTTCGGCGCCGGACAAGATGGATTTGACCTGTTTTTGATTCGGCGGCTCGTAGTACTCAGTGGAAGTGAAATTGGTTGCGTGCGGGACGCTGTTTTGCTGCGCGCCCCCGTTGGGCATGGCAAAAAATAAAACTGCCGCCGCCACCGGCAGCCAACAAACAAGCGACGGGCGATGGATGGCGAAAATCGCCGTGAATCGCCTGAATGTTTTTTTACTGTCGCTGCTCACACGTCACTTGTCATTCCTGGTAATGCGCCAGGATGGCATCCCATTTATCCTGCGCTTTCAAAAGCATTTCTGCAACCTCGCGCACCGCGCCGCGCCCGCCCGGCGCGCGCGTGACATAATGCGCCGCCGCCTTCACCTCGGGCCGCGCGTCACCCGCCGCCACGGCGAACCCCGCGCGTTTCAACGGCCCCAAATCCACCACGTCATCGCCAACGAAGCAAACTTGGCCCCAATTTAGTTTCAGGCGGCGCAAGAGTTTTTCCACCGCGGCGGTCTTACCGATCCGGTCGCCCTGCTGGACGAGAAAATCAATGTGCAATTCCGCCGCCCGCATCTCGGTGACCACCGACGGCCGTGCCGAGACCCAGCCCACTTTGAAACCGTTCCGGCGCAAAAAAACCATGCCCAGCCCGTCCCGGATGTTGAACCGCTTGATTTCCCTTGCCGCGCGGGAGCTTTGCGAAGGCGGGCGCCCACCGCCGATGAACACCGAGCCGTCGGTCAACACGCCGTCCACGTCGCACAGGAATAACTTGATGCGTTTCAGGCGGGTGCGCAATTGCGGTGAAATTTTCGCAGCCATGAGAAATCAAAAGGGAAAAACATCGAACACTGAACATCGAACGCTGAACATCGAACGATTTTGCGTGGCGGAAATCGTTCGGCGTTCGATGTTGGACGTTCGATGTTCGACGTTCATCTATTTACCGCATTAAAGATTTTCAACAGAGCCCGCAGCAACGCCGGCATTTCCGCCAGCGGAATCATGTTCGGCCCGTCGCTTAACGCCCGTTCAGGGTGTGGATGGGTTTCGACGAACAATCCGTTCGCGCCCGCGGCCAGCGCCGCGCGGGCCAGCACCGGCGCAAATTCGCGCTGGCCGCTGGATTTGTCGCCGCCGCCGCCGGGCAGTTGCACCGAGTGGGTCGCGTCGAACACCACCGGGAACCCGGATGATTTCATGATGGGAATCGAGCGCATGTCGGCCACGAGATTGTTGTAGCCGAACGTTGTGCCGCGCTCGGTGAGCAGGATTCTTTTCGCCCCGGCGCGCCGGGCTTTTTCGGCTGCCTGCGCCATTTCGGTCGGCGACAGGAACTGGCCTTTTTTCAGATTGATGATGCGGCCCGTGGTGGCGGCAGCTTCAATCAAATCCGTCTGGCGGCAGAGAAACGCGGGAATTTGCAGAATATCCACGACTTCACCCGCGATGACGGCCTGCATCTCGGTATGCACATCGGTCAGCACCGGCACGCCGAATTCGGCGCGGACCTTGCCCAGCACGCGCAAACCTTCCTCGAGACCCGGCCCGCGAAAGGATTTGGCCGACGTGCGGTTGGCCTTGTCGAAACTGGCTTTGAAGATGAGGAAGACGCCGAGCTGGGCGCAGGTTTTCTTGAGTGCGCCGGCGACCTGCAGGCACAACTTTTCGCTTTCAATCACGCACGGTCCGGCAATCAAAAACAGCCGGCGGGGTGAATTAAGATTTTTCCAGATGGCGGCGTCGTTGAACACGCGGAAGTTTTAACAGCGAACCGGGGAAAAGTAAATGCGGCTATTGAACCTGATGGACACGGATTTATTTTGGTGGGGCGAGCGCTTGTCGCGCCGTAGCCGGGCGAAGGCTGATCCCCGCGAGCCGAAAGTCTTTTGCACCGTAGCGGCGAGTCGGCAGACCGCCGCTGACCGAACACAAAATGGCGGCGCTCTGTGGCGTAGTGGCTTTCGGGAGAAAGCCGCAAATTGAAAAATGACGTAGCGGCGAGTCGGCAGAAAGCCGTCGTTTGGAAAAAGAGAAATTTGCGGCGCTCTGCCGAGACGCCGCTACGCCCGCTTAATAAACCAAGACCAGGACAGCAGCTTGCTGCGCCGATTTCACCACGTCCTCAAACTTCCGGTCAGCCGTGACAGGCGTTTTGAGCTTGGCAGAAACCGCCGGAACGGATTCGAGGAAGCTCAACAGAAAACTGCTCTTGACGGCGTAATTCACATTCTCCGGCAACGCCCCGCTCGCCGCCAGCGCCGCCGATGCATTCAGCTTGGCCGACACGATGCCGATGACGTTGCCATGTTCATCCACCAGCGCCCCGCCCGAATTGCCCGGCTGCACCGGCACGCTGATTTGAAAATAGCGCGGGTCATCCCCCGCGCCGGACAGCGACGCGATTTCCCCTTTGGCCAGCTTGGGCGAGAAACCTTGCATGCCGATATTGGGAAAACCGATGGTCGCCACCGTGCCGCCAAGATTCACCGTGCGACTGGCAATAATTGGCAGCGATGCAAACCGCCCGACCGCCTTCAACAAAGCCAGATCATTGGCCGCATCCACCTGAACCACTTTGGCGTCAATCAAGCCCGCGCTCGTGAGCAAACGAACCTTCGTCGCATCCTTGACCACATGATAGTTTGAAATCAAATAACCATCGTCCGTGATGAAAAAGCCCGTGCCGCTGGCAAATGGATTTTCGGACATAGAATTGTCAGAATCCGATTCTTTGCGCGGTTTGAACTCACGAGCTAATTGTTGCGCCTCGGCAATTTGTTCTGGCGACATTTTTTGCTCAACCATTTCACGAGCAGTTTTTGCCGCCTTAAAACCTTGAGCGGATGAAAGGTTAAGCCACTTGTGGGCTTGCAGGTAGTCTTGACTTACTCCAACACCAAGAAAATAGAACATTCCAAGTGCGAATTGGGCTGTGGCCCGACCTTTTTCGGCAGCTCTACGATACCATTTTGAAGCTTCTGTCGCATCTTTAATAACGCCAGCCCCATTTGCGTAAAGAATGCCAAGTTTATATTCAGATTCTGAATCTCCTTTTTGTGCTTTTGCTTTAATTTCTTCAATTGCTTCGGCGGTGACATTGTTGAAAAAATTAGTAATTGTTTCTTCAGTATCTGGTATCACACTAATTTTATTTGTTTGCGCAATAACGGTCTGACCGGCAGCCACACCCAGCATCAAAAGAATAATGCAAACCAAGAAAACCTGTTTCATAACGGCAGATTACTTGGTTTCAATCGGCTGGCAAGTTGTCGCTGGCTCAAGCTCTTGAAGAAATTTATCCAGCCCATCTTCCTTTTCCGAAAAAACCTTTGCCATATGAAATGATGCACCTCCATCGCGTATTCGTTTTCGCGCGTGTTCGACTTGAGTTGCCCAATGGCCATCCAGCAGCACATACTCGCAATAGGCAACGGCCACAATAGCATGAGAAACATCCATTGCGTGATTTCTGCGATTTTTACCAATCTGGAGCCCTCTGTCCTTAATGAATGAGCCTAGCAGTTCGCGAGCGATGAAGCGCGTTCCAAATTTGTTCGTGGCACCCTTTGGAATCCGATTGACTGCCGAATAGAATTCAGGATTGTTGCAATAATCCTGCCAACGAGACTCGATCCAATTGATGATCAAATCTGCAATATCATCAAATGTAACTCCCGTTGATGCGGCGAGAGCAAAAAGTTTTGGTGATCGCAAAGGGTATAATGAATTTGGATTCAACGGACTGAGTTTGCGGATGCTGTTCAATATCTCTAAATCTCCGTGCAGCGCAAAACATTCACCGCCCGCTCGAATTTTATCTTCTTGCTCAATAACCTTAAAAAAATTGGGATAA
Source organism: uncultured Verrucomicrobiae bacterium (assembly GCA_963789055.1). Lineage (GTDB taxonomy): Bacteria > Verrucomicrobiota > Verrucomicrobiia > Limisphaerales > UBA11358 > UBA11358. The sequence goes on from CAWBJE010000002.1 coordinate 368,697, forward strand.
AGAATAAACACTTGAGGCCAAATTGCGCCAAGGAGAGCGTCCGCTTTGCGAGCTTGCTCCTCGTCAGTCACCTTGCTAAATTCAATGATGTTTAACCAAGAAAACGCGAGTGTGCCGTTGCGTGATTTCAAAGCGCGCGAAAACCTATTTGTTAGAGTTTCGGATTCGGAAATTTTTATCCATGCCCAATGGTCAAGATAAACAGTCGGTGCAACACACCATTGATTTACATTAAAGCTGTCATCTTTATTGATCGTTAATTCAATCATTTTTCATCCCATTCAAACGCCATTTGCCCCAATCGTCCATTCCCAAATGAATTCACGAAAAGAGTCCATTGCCAATGCGGAATTTGGAATGCCGGAGTGCCTGTGGCGTAGCGGCTTTTGGCAGAAAGCCGCCATTTGAATTCCCCGCGGAAGTTTGCGGCGGTCTGCCGACGCGCCGCTACACCGGCACCGGCTCCCTTTTCTCCATATAAAGTTTCCAGAACGTTTCCCAAAAATCCTCACCCAGCGGATGCAGAAAGGGGTAGCCCGGCACGACCGCGCCCAGGTGCGGCCAGTCGCGCGGATGGTTCACCAGTTTCTTGCGGCACGGATTGTCGAGGAGGTAAAAACAGGATTTTTCAAACGCGCCGCGCATCCGGTCTTTTTCCCGCAGCACGCTGTCATGCGATTGTTTTTGCAGCTCAAATTCCACACCGGTCGGCGAGCGCCGCGCCAGTTCCACGGCCAGATGTTTGCGCAGGAATTTCATCGCGTTGCGCTGGTCGCTGTCCACGCGCAATCCCATCCAAAGCAGATGCAGATGGTCGGGCATGAGGACATAGACCGGACAAAACAAGCCTTCGCGCGCGGCAGCGTGCAGGAGCAGTTCGCGGAAATGCAGATGAAACCTTTCGTCCAGCCAGCCCGTGGCGCGGTGTTCCAGCGTGATGGTCCACTGCACCACGGCGAATCCACGATAAAATTCCGGCGCGAGGCGCGGCAGATGATGCCATTCGGGCTGCGGCGTGAGCGGCGCGGGTTTCATTGGAAAAACGTAGCGGCTTTCGGCAGAAAGCCGCAAACAAATTTTGGATGCGGCGCTCTGCCGAGACGCCGCTACGAAAGGCGAATCACCCGCCATCCCCCCTTGAAAATTCGTCGAACCGCATTCTCAAATCACCGTTCCATGCGGGATGATGGCGTTTTTGGGAATGACGATGATGCCGTCGCGGATGTAGTAGAGGTCGTGGTCTAGCTTTTCGGGTTTGCCGACGGGCGAGATGACGACGTTGTTTCCGATGCGCGCGTTTTTGTCGATGATGGTGTTTTCAATCCGGCAATTGGTGCCGATGCCGATGCGTGGTTTGCCCTCGCTTTCGTGCCGGTCCACCGATTCCTTGGATTCGTAATAATCGCTGCCCAAGCCGATGACGCGGTTCAATTCTGTGCCCGCGCCGACGACCGTGCGCAGGCCGACAATGCTGTACCGGATGCGCGCGTGATTGATGATGCAGCCGTCGGAAATCACCGCGTGGTCAATCTGTGCCCCGTTGATTTTTGAGCCGGGCAGAAAGCGCGGGCGGCTGAAAATCGGCGCGTTCATGTCAAAGAAATTGAAGCGCGGCAACTCGGCGACGAGGTCAAGGTTCGCCTCAAAAAACGAGCGGATGGTGCCGATGTCCTCCCAGTAACCCTGAAAAACGTGGGAGCAAACGCGGTGCTCCTTGATGGCCTGCGGAATGACATGTTTGCCGAAATCAGGCAGCGGATTGTCGAGCAGCGTGTGGATCAATTCGCGGTTGAAGACGTAAATGCCCATGGACGCGAGGTATAACTCGCCCTGCGCATCGGCCTCAACAATGCCGAGTTTCGGATACCAATCCGGTTGCAGCCGCAATGAATCCAGCAGGGCGGGTTCTTTGGGCTTTTCCTCAAACTGCGTGATGCGATGGTCCGGGCCGATTTGCATGATGCCCAGCGATTGCGCCTCGCCTCGCCCGACCGGAATCGTCGCCACAGTGATGTCCGCGCCAGTATCAACGTGTTGCGTGACCATGGGGCGAAAATCCATCCGGTACAACTGATCGCCGCTCAGAATGATCAGGTAATCGAAGTCGTGGTTGAGGAAGTGGATCAGGTTTTTCCGGACGGCGTCGGCGGTGCCTTCATACCAGGAAGCGTCGGTAAGCGTCCGTTGGGCGGCGAGAATTTCCACGAAGCCGCTGGTGAACTGGTCGAATTTGTACGTGCGCGAAATGTGGCTGTGCAACGAGGTGGAATTGAATTGCGTCAGAATGTAAATCCGCCGGAACCCGGAATTGATGCAATTCGAGATGGGGATGTCCACGAGCCGGTATTTGCCGGCGAGCGGCACGGCCGGTTTGGAACGGTCCCGCGTCAACGGAAACAGCCGTGTGCCCTGACCGCCGCCCATGATGACGCAAAGGACGGTGCTGGTGTTGAGTGACTGGCGGCCCGTTCGTGACATAACTATTGTATTGAAATCATAACGCCACTGCAGGCAACAGGGCAAGCGGAGGATTTATTTGGCAGTGTCCTGATTTGGTTGTAGGGCACGACGTAAGGAGTGCTTGTCCAAACGACTCGTTACCTCGTCGCCTACAAATTCGGACAGTACCATTTATTTTTAATGTAGAAGGCAGAAGGAAGAATGCAGAAACAAAACCCGAAGCGCCAAACGCGCTGAAATGTTTCCGCCTTCTGCCTTCTTCATTCTGCCTTGGTTACGATGTACGGCGCAAATTCATCGTGGCAATGCGGTGGAATGCGGACCTTGAACCGCGCCGCCGGCCCGCGGTAACTGCGGGAAATGACCTGGCCGACCTGATGCAGTCGCGCAATCACCGCCGCCTGGTCGTGCGGCACGCGCAATTCGAGAAATTCGCGTTTGGGGCGCAACTGCGTGCCGATTTCCGCCAGCAATGCCGGAACGCCTTCGCCGGTCGTGGCCGAGATGGTCACGGCGTGCGGGTAACGTTCCTGCAAGCGGTGCAAAGTACCGGCTCCCGTTCCATCGGCGTTAAGCCGGTCCATTTTGTTGAGAACCATCACCGTCGGTTTCCCGCCCGCGCCGATTTCGGCCAGCACGGCATTCACGGCGGTGATTTGTTCCTCGGCCTGCGGATGGCTGACGTCCACGACGTGCAACAGCAAATCCGCCTGCACCACCTCTTCCAGCGTGGCCTTGAACGCTTCCACCAGTCCGTGCGGCAGTTTGCGGATGAATCCGACCGTGTCCGTGAGCAACACATTCTGGTTCGTCGGCAGTTTCAATCGCCGGGTCGTCGGGTCGAGCGTGGCGAACAAAATGTCCTTGACCAGCACCTCCGCGCCGGTAAGCGCGTTGAGCAACGTGGATTTGCCCGCGTTGGTGTAACCGACGATGGACGCGAGCGGCCACTGGCTGCGCTGGCGACCGGCGCGCTGCGTCGCGCGCTGGCGGCGGACCGTGTCGAGGTCGCGTGAAATTTTGTCAATGCGTTCGGAAACTTTCCGGCGGTCGGATTCGAGCTGGGATTCGCCTTCGCCGCCGCGCATGCCGATGCCGCCGGCTTGCCGCGACAGGTGGCCCCAGAATTTGGTGAGTCGCGGCAGCAGATGCTGGAGCTGCGCCAGTTCAATCTGCAATTTGCCTTCGCGCGTGCGGGCGCGCCGGGCGAAGATGTCGAGAATCAGCGCCGTGCGGTCGAGAATTTTGCAATTGAAGATTTTTTCCAGGTTGCGGCTCTGGGCCGGCGACAGGTCGTCGTCAAAAATCACCGTGTCCACGTCCTGGCGCTTGCAGAATTGCGCGAATTCCTCCGCCTTGCCCTTGCCGATGAACGTGGCGGGATTCAGCGATTCCGTTTTTTGCCGTCCGTCGCCGACGACTTCACCGCCGGCGGTGGCGGCGAGTTCGCCGAGTTCGGCCAGCGAGTCGCCCATGTCCGCGTGGTCGCGGGATTTGAGTTCGACGCCGACGAGGAAGACCCGTTCCGGCCGCGTGTTTCTGGTTTCGATGAGCGCTTTCAACGATTACAACAATTCAAATCTGGAAATCCGCCGCAGCCCGGTCTTTCTTTCCCCGCTTGGTCAACACGCGCATGTCCAGGCCGTCGTAGATGACCAGCGAATTCGGCGCCACGCTTTCCATGAGGAACACGTTGCCGCCGATGGTGCTGCCGGCGCCGATGACGGTCTCGCCGCCGAGAATCGTCGCACCGGGATAAATCGTCACGTTGTCCTCAATGGTCGGATGCCGCTTGTGGCCGCGCAATTCCTCGACGTGGGCCGTGGATTTCGCGCCCAGCGTCACGCCGTGGTACATCTTCACGTGGTCGCCGATGATGGCCGTTTCGCCCACGACCGTGCCGGTGCAATGGTCCACGAAAAAGTGCGACCCGATTTGCGCGCCCGGATGCAGGTCCATGCCCGTGCGGATATGCGCCCACTCGGTCATGATGCGCGGGATGAGCGCGACGTCCTTCAAATACAACTCATGCGCCAGCCGCTGCACGGCGATGGCCTCGATGAACGGATAGGACACCAGCACTTCCTCCTTGCTCTTCGCCGCCGGGTCGCCGGCATAGGCGGCTTCCATGTCCGTCTGCAATACTTCGCGGACGCGCGGCAGGCTGTTGAGAAATTCCACCGCCAGATCGTGCGCCGCCATGTTGATGTTCTTTTTCGGCAGGTGGGACGGGGGGTTGTATTCGAGGCTTTTGCGGATTTCGTCCTCCAGCGCGCCGAGCACCTCGTCGAGCAATTCCGCCGTCTCCACCTTGATTTCCGACGAATGAATGAGTTTCTCGTCGAAGAACCCGGGGAACAGCAGCCGCAACAAATCCTGAGTGATGGCCGTGATGGCGCGTTTGGACGGCAGATTTTTGCCGTCCAGATGGTTGATGCCGCCGACGCGCGCGTAGGATTCGACGAGCTGGTTGGTCAAATGGGTGACCGTGTCCACAAAATCGAATGTATCACGAAAGGCCGAAGGCCGGAAGCCTAATTAAACCGCGGTTGCTGCGGCGTTCAGGAAACGCCGTTGCAACTCAAAACCGCTTTCACCACCTCCTCGACGGTGATGCCGTTCATGCAGCGGAAATCGATGGGGCACTCGTGCAGAAAACACGGCGAGCAAGGCGCGGTGGATTTAAGCCGTTGGTGCCAATCGTTGCCCGGCAAACCCGGACCGGTCAATTCCGGCGAGGTGCTGCCAAACAGCGCGACGACCGGCGTCGCCAAGGCGGCGGCCACGTGCATCGGGCCGGTATCGTTGGTGAGCAACACGCGGCAAATCTTCAGCAGCGCCATCAGTTCGCGCAGCGAGGTTTTCCCGGCCAGAGGCAAAACGGCTGTGGGCGGGCTGGCGAATGGCGGATTCAATCCGGCGGCGCGACGGTTTCATCAGCTGGTCCGCCGAAAACCAGCCAGGTGCAGTCCGTCCGATCCTGAATTTCCTGGGCAGCGGCGATGAATTTTTCCAGCGGCCAGCGTTTGGCCGGGCCGTATTCCGCGCCGGGGTTCAGGCCGAAGATCGGCCATTTCATGTCGGTCAAACCAAATTTTTTCTTTACCGCCTCGACTTCATCCGGCGGGACGGACAATTGCGGGGCGACGGGTTCCGGGTTGGCGCCCAGCGCAGCAACCAGATGCAGATACTCGTGCATTTGATGCGCGGTTGGCCGTAGGACAGGCATCTTGCCTGTCTCCATATTTTTTTTGATTTGATCAGAGACAGGCGGGACGCCTGTCCTACGCTTAATTTCGGTCAAGGACAATTTCCGCATTTTCACCGCGTCCGGCCGCGGCGCAACGGTTTGGGTCAAAAACCAGTTCCGCCAGGGCCGTGCGTAGCCAATACGTTGAGGAATTCGCGCCAGCCAGGGTTCCAGCGCTGAATGCGGTGAATTGGGCAGTATCAGCGCGGTGTCAAAATGACCGGCGCGCAATTTTCGAATGATCGAAAGCATGTTTTCATCCGGAGCGAACGTAATAGTTTCGTCCACCGCCGGGTGTTTCAGCCAAAGGTCGCGCAGCTTTTCCGGCGTAAACAGAGTGATGTGCGCATCGGGAAATTTCTCCCGCAATCGCAGCAGCGCGGGCGTGGTCATGACCGCATCGCCCAGCCAGTTGGTTCCGCGAACCAGAATTCGTGCCGGGTTCGGCATCTGGGATTTGGCGTCCGGGGAATTCATCTGACGGGAGATGCGACTTCGGACTGTGGACTTTGGACTGCGGACTTGCCACCCTTCCAGCGGCTATGGACCCAGAACCAGTTGGCCGGGTCGCGGCGCACGGCGGCTTCAAAGGAGCGGTTGACGTCGGTCATGATGTCTTCCGAACTTCGCGGCCGGCCATTTTCGTGGGTCGGAATCAGGTCGCCAAGTTCAATTCGCCACCTCGCCGGCGCCGTGCGAAAACAGAAGGCGGTAAAAAGTTCGCAATGGTAACGCAGAGCAAAGATGGCGGGTGACAGTGTGGTAGAACAATCGTGACCCAAAAAAGGTCCGCGGAGTCCGTTCGTGCTCTGATCGGCCAGCAGACCCAGAATGATGCCTGGTTGGGCCATCGCCGCGCGCAGGAGCGGACCGTCGGTGCGCCGTTCAAAGTACAGGCAGCCGGAACGTCCGCGCAATTCCTGCATCAACTGGTTGAAGGCCGGATGATCGAGGGCGCGGTAGGTGGTGGCGCATTGGTAGCCCGGCGCAAAGTGATGGAACCGCGCGTACAACTCGAAATTGCCGAAATGGCCGATGGCCCCCACGACCCGCCGGGGCGGCTGCAGGCGTTCGGTATTGGCAAATTCGACGTGCGGCCGCAATTCGTCGAACGTCATTGCCGCGGTTTTGACGGCGCAGGCGAAATTTTCGCCGATGCGCCGGAAATTTTCCCGGGCGAGCGCGCGGATTTCCTCCGGCGGCTTTTCGTTGCCGAAACACATCGTCAAATTGTTCAACGCCACCCGCCGGTGCCGCGCGTCGAGCCACCAGGCCAATCCGCCCCCTGCCCGGCCGAGCCGCGCGACGACGCTGAGCGGCAGCGTCTGGATCAACGCGACCAGCGCGCGCGCGGGCCAGTAGAGCAGCGTGTCCATGTTCAGCGGAAACAGATTTTGCGGACGCAATCCTGAAAGTCGTTGGCGCCGCTGACGATTTGGATTTCGACGCGCATGAAATAAATCGGCAGGTCGCGCCGGTCAATCTTGGGAAAGCGCACGGCATCTTTCTGGGTGGTGATGATGGTCTCGGCCTGGCGTTTTTTGCTGCGGTTGATGACGTTGAGAATCTCCTGTTGCGTGAAGCGGTGATGGTCCGCGAACCGTTTGGAATAAACCAGTTCCGCGCCAAGTTTTACCAGGCTTTGCTCGAAGCTTTCCGGCTGGGCGATGCCGCTCAGCGACGCCACCTTGCGCCCGCTCAACAGGTCCAGTTTGCGCCGCTGGCCGGTGAACACGTCTTCGAGGAAAAGCGGATGATGCACGCATTCGATGATGGCCGCGTCGGGGTTGAACTCGGCAATCCGCTCGCGGAGGTCCGCGGTCTGGCCGTCGCTCTTGGTGATGAAGATGGTATTGGCGCGGGCGAGGTGCGACGGCGGCTCGCGCAAGGACCCGCGCGGTAGCAGGTGACCGTTGCCGAACGGCTGCTGGCGGTCAATCAGCACGATGTCATGCCGGCGTCCCCGCAATTTCCAGTATTGGAACCCGTCATCGAGCAACAGCGTGTCGCACCCGAATTTTTCAATCGCATAACGCCCGCTCTTGACGCGGTCCTTGTCCACCAGCACCACCACGTCCCTAAGGTTCGACGCCAGCATGTAAGGCTCGTCGCCGGCCATTTCCGAATCCAGCAACAGCGATTTGCCGTCGGAGACGACGCGCGGCGGATTGCGGTCTTCGCGCAGAAAGATTTTGTTGGCGAGCCAGATGTGGAACGGCGGCGGCTTGGAACGGTAACCGCGCGAGAGGATGGCCACATTGCGACCGGCGTCGCGCAATTCCCGCGCGAATTTTTCCACGACCGGCGTCTTGCCCGTGCCGCCCCAGGTGAGGTTGCCGACGGCGATGACCTGCACCCCGAGCGTCTGGTCGCGGAGAATGCGGACATTGATCAGCCAACGGTGGATGATGACGTAAACCTGGACCAGTTTTGAGCTGCCAAAAAGTAATCCTCGCGTTAATGTCGCCTTGAAATCATGGCGCTCACCGGCGATGACTTCGAGGCCAAAAGTGACCAGATTTTCAATCCAAACCCGGAATTTGTCACGCATGCGGCATCAATGTGCCAAGAGATGAAGGTTGCGGCAAGGAAAGGTAGGCGGCCTGAACCGAAATGGTGGGGCGAGACTCCGTCGAGCCGGTCTTGGGTTATCTCTGCCGAAGTCAGGGCTCGAGAGACTCTCGCTCCACCCAATCAACGAATTGTCAGAATCCCAGCCGCGCGATTTCACTTTGCAATACCTCTTGAAATTGCTGCACGTCGGCGGCGGACGGTTTGTAGCCTTGTTGCTTCGTCACGACACCCAGCCGCCCCGTCTGGTCGAGATACCAGTCAGCTTGCTGGCCGTCGCTGAACGCGACTTTGCCGCTGACGATGGCGCCGGGCCGCGCAATCTGGTCCACCACCACCGAAACCTTGCCCGTTCCGGGTGACGGCGACGGTTCGGCGCCGGATGGCTTTGCGCCAACCTCAGGTTTTGATTTCCCGGCAGCGGGCGGCAGGTTGACCGGCGCGGCCGGCTTCGGCGGGTCCGGATCCTTCAACGTCAGCTTCAAATCGTCCACGAGGAAGCGGACTTCCATGTAGGTGAGCTTGATGCTGAATTCCTCCGCCAGGCGGTTTTGGATTTCCGAAAGTTTTGCGCCCTGCAAAACCCATGCGGTCACGCGCTGCCGTTGTGCTTCGTCCAGTTGCATAGCCCCGCCAGTTTAGCTAGGCGGCCTTGATAATCCAGTCGTAACCCTTTTCTTCAAGTTCCAGCGCGAGGTCCTTGCCGCCGGTACGGACAATCCTGCCGTCCACGAGCACATGCACAAAATCCGGTACGATGTAATTCAACAACCGCTGGTAGTGGGTAATGACCAGTTGCGCATTATCCGCCCGTTTGAGCTTGTTGACGCCGTTGGAAACAATCTTGAGTGCGTCAATGTCCAGGCCGGAATCGGTCTCGTCGAGGATGGCCAGCCGGGGTTCGAGCACAGCCATCTGGAAGATTTCGTTGCGCTTCTTTTCACCGCCGGAAAACCCCTCATTCACCGAACGCTTGAGCAGGTCTTCGCTCAATTCAAGCAGTTTAACCTTGTCTTTGACCAGCGTGAGGAACTCCATGGCGTCGAGTTCAGGCTCGCCTTTGGCCTTGCGGATTTCATTTAACGCGGCCTTGAGGAAGTAGGTGCTGTTGACGCCGGGAATTTCGACCGGGTACTGGAACGCGAGGAAGACGCCTTCGCGGGCGCGTTCCTCGGGGTCGAGATCAAGCAGGTCCTTGCCGTCGTAAATGACTTCACCGCCGGTCACTTCGTAGCCGTCGCGCCCGGCCAGCACCGCCGCCAGCGTGCTCTTGCCGGAACCGTTCGGGCCCATCACGGCATGCACTTCACCGGTACTGACAGCCAGATTAATGCCCTTGAGGATTTGCTTGCCCTCAACGCCCGCGCTGAGGTTCTTGATTTCAAGAATCGGTTTGCTCATTTTAAATTAACCGCGAATCAACACGAATGAACACCAAGACAAAATATTCCGGCGACAGACCCGCATGAAAGACAATTCGTGTCCCTTCGTCTCCATTTGTGGTTTAAATTGTTTAACCGACGCTGCCTTCGAGACTTACGCCTAAAAGTTTTTGCGCTTCCACCGCAAATTCCATCGGCAATTCCTTGAAGACCTCCTTGCAGAAACCGTTGACAATCATGTTCACGGCGTCCTGCGTCGATAGCCCCCGCTGATTGCAGTAAAAAATCTGGTCCTCGCCAATCTTGGACGTCGAAGCCTCGTGCTCGACGGACGACGTCGTGTTTTTCACCTCGATGTACGGGAACGTGTGCGCGCCGCACCTTGAGCCAATCAACATTGAGTCGCACTGCGAGAAATTGCGCGCGTGCGCGGCGCTCTTCAGGACTTTTACCAGGCCGCGATAGCTGTTCTGCCCGTGCCCGGCGGAGATGCCTTTGGATACGATGGTGCTGCGCGTGTTCTTGCCGATGTGCGTCATCTTGGTGCCGGTGTCGGCCTGCTGAAAATTGTTCACCACGGCCACGGAATAGAATTCGCCGATGGAATTGTCACCCTGCAAAATGCAACTGGGATATTTCCAGGTGATGGCCGACCCGGTTTCGACCTGCGTCCACGAAATCTTCGAGTTGCGCCCCTTGCACAGGCCGCGCTTGGTCACAAAATTATAGATGCCACCCTTGCCGTTCTCGTCGCCCGGATACCAGTTCTGCACGGTCGAATATTTGATTTCCGCGTGTTCGAGCGCGATGAGTTCGACGACTGCCGCGTGCAACTGGTTTTCGTCGCGCATCGGCGCGGTGCAGCCCTCGAGATAGCTCACGTAAGCGTCTTCGTCGGCGATGATGAGCGTGCGCTCGAACTGGCCGGATTTGGCGGCGTTGATGCGGAAATAGGTGGACAGTTCCATCGGACACCGCACGCCTTTGGGAATGTAGCAGAACGAGCCGTCGGTGAAGACGGCAGAGTTCAGCGCGGCAAAAAAGTTGTCGGTGTAGGGCACAACCATGCCGAGATATTTTTTAACGAGGTCGGGATGCTCCAGCACCGCCTCACTCATTGAACAGAAGATGATGCCCTTCTCGGCCAGTTGATTTTTGAACGTGGTGCCGACCGACACACTGTCGAACACCGCATCCACGGCCACCCCGGCGAGCCGTTCGCGTTCGCGCAGCGGGATGCCGAGTTTCTCGTAGGTTTCGAGCAGTTTCGGATCAACTTCCTCGAGGCTTTTCGGCCCGTCCCCCGCCTTTCCGGGGGCGGAATAATAGGTGATGTCCTGGTAATTAATGGGGTCGTGATGGACCTTTGGCCAGGTCGGCTCGGTCATGGTCCGCCAGTGACGGAACGCTTTGAGCCGCCAGTCGGTCAGCCACGACGGCTCGTTTTTCTTGCGCGAAATCAGCCGGATGATGTCCTCGTTCAAGCCGGGCGGGGCGGAATCGGTCTCCACGTCGGTGTAGAACCCGTACTTGTATTCCTGTTTGACCAGGCCTTCAATCGTTTCCGTTGCCGTTGGCATAGGTTCGTTAAATCGTTAAATAGGTTAAATCGTTCATCTGTGGTCACTCAATCACTCATTTAACCGGTTTCTGTTTAATCTTCCGCTTCGCACACTCCGGGCAGATGCCGTGGATGGCGACCTCAAAATGCTCGGCCTGGAACCCGTGCGGCAGAATCATGCGGGGTTTCGGCGTCTCCGGCATATCCACATCATAAACCGTGTCGCACGAATCACAATAAAAATGGCCGTGCTCGCGCATGTTCGGGCAGAACCGGGTGGCCCCGCGGTCAATCTGCACCTGGCGCGCCAGACCGCATTTGACCAGGGCATCGAGACAGTTATAGACCGTGGCCATGGAAATATCCGGCATGCCGCGCTTGGCGCGGAGAAAGACTTCTTCGGCGGTGGGATGGTCGCGTTTTTGCAGCAATACGTCATAGACGTGCTCGCGCTGCGGCGTGGGGCGCAAGCCGCCCGCGCCCAACCGTTCGGTCAGGCGGTTCTCGTCATGATCATGGTTGGAATCTTTCATGGCAGAGAAAATATAACGCCATTAGCCCGGCTAAGTCAAGATTTAGAATAATTCTAAATTTGCCCTTCGGAGTCGGGGAGCGCCTGGCAGATAATTTTCTATACAAATCCTGCTATCTCGGTGTCTATGATGTGAATCAATACCAAAGCGGCACAGTCCGCAAACATCGGAATCGTTATGAAAACTATCATCATCTTAATCGCGGCACTCATTCCAGGTCTCGCCTTGACCGGGGGTTGCGCCAAAAAGCGTTCCACGAGCTGGGAATCCATTAAAAATCCCGAAGCAGTGACCCAACTTAAATCGTTCGTGGCGGAAAAGGAGGCGCAGGCGGGCGCGGCGACGAACGAAATGCCGGCCGACTTCAAGTCGTTCTTTGCAGCGGCGGCCAAAGGCGACTGGCTGACGGTCAGCAACGCGTTCGCGGAATTCCGAAAGCACGCGGGACAATACGAACACTCTGGCAAAACCGATGAACGTTTGCATGGGACGGCGTGGCAAGCGGTGTTGGAGACCTGGGGCGCGCTGGATGCTTTCGGCGCGGGCGATGAAAAATACTCTACGATGTTTGGCAATGACATTATCGAATCCATCCCGCCGGGGAGCATTTATTTTGGCGGCACCGACGCAGGACGATTTATTGTCACCTCTTTGCAAAAGTCGCATGTAGCGGGTGATCCATTTTTCACCCTTACCCAGAATGCGCTTGCCGACAGCAGCTATCTGGACTACGTGCGTGGAATGTATGGAAAAAAAATTTACATTCCCACGAGTGAAGGTTCACAAAAATGTTTCCAGGAATACTATGAGGGCGCGCAAAAGCGGTTACAAAACCATCAACTCCTGCCCAGCGAAGATGTGAAAGTGGTGGATGGCAAGGTCCAGGTCAGCGGTCAGATGGCCGTGGTGCAAGTCGATGGCCTGCTGGCCAAAGTTGTCTTTGACAAAAATCCCGACCGCGAATTTTACATTGAGGAAAGCTTCCCGTTCGACTGGATGTATCCGTATCTCGAACCGCACGGCCTGATTTTCAAAATAAACCGCCAGCCGTTGTCCGAATTGTCCAATGAAACCGTCCAGCGTGACCATGATTACTGGACCAGACTGGTGCGGCCGATGATTGGCGGCTGGCTGAATGATGACACGTCGGTCGGAGAAATCGCCACGTTCGCAAAAAAGACATTTGGAAAACAGGATTTCAGCGGTTTCACCGGCGACCACGTTTTATCCAGAATGCCTACGCGCACGGGATGTTTTCAAAACTGCGCGCTTCCGTCGCCGGCCTTTACGCTTGGCGCACACAACACGCCGCCGACGACGCGGAAAAGAGCGGATGAATAACGCGGCGGACTTTGCCTTCCGCCAGGCGTGGGCGTTGTGCCCTATTCAGCGGAAGCGGTTTTCCGATACGTGAATTTATTGCTGGAACAAAAACGGGGCGCCGACGCGCTGTTGGTGGCGGAAACAGCGGCGAAAATGCCGGAGATGAAAGGCAAGGACGCGCCCCGGTGCGCGCCTTGGTCACCCAATTGAAGAAATCCCAAAGCTGGAATAAGTTCTTGACCGCCACGCCCTTCCCGCGCCAAACGTCAGGAGTCACTTCTGAAACACGCTGACGCGGGCGGGCGGGAGATTGAGCCAGACGATTTTGGAGGCGAGCAGGTGGAAACGCGAGGTACCGCGCGTGCGCCGCTTGTGGATGTGATAGCTGTATTGCACCCAGGTCCCCTGCGGTTCCAGCACGGCGCGGATTTTTTCCGCCAGCAGTCTCGGCCTGTTCCACCGGGAAATTCACCAGCGGCAGGCTGGAAATCACCGCGCCGACGCTGTCAATCGGCTCGGCCGGTCGCAGCAGCAATTCGTCCAGATGCCAGGCGTCGCCGGTGATGATGCGGGCGCGGGGAAAACGTTTGCGAAGCAGCCGGGCGAGGGTTGGGTTATTTTCAATGGCCACCAGCCGGTCCTCGCGCAGGCCGCGCTTGAACAGGGCCTCGGTGACCGCGCCGGTGCCGGGGCCGAGTTCGAGCACGTAACTTTCCGGATCGGACGGCAGCCAGCGCGCCATGGCGGCGGCCAGTTGCGGCGAACTGGGCGCGACGGAGCCGGTCCGCTGCGGGTTGGCAATCCATTCCTGCAGAAACAGACCTGAATCGGCCAGTGCCGCAATGAACTTTTTAGCCATGACGTTGAAAAACTGTTGTTCGACTCCCAATTTCAGGTCATAGAGTAATTCACTTGTACGGCTGCTGCCACAGAAAATTTCAATTTTATTCAGTGCGGACTTTTCGGCGGTTTTACCGGCATGGCGGAGTTCTTCGAGGTGTTTGCGCGCAGCATCGCGCCGCGTCGACCAATCCTCCCAGCTTCGTTCCCACTCTGCCCCGGCAAAATTCGTCTGCGCCGCCGGCCAGAGGGCATCAAGCAGCTTCAATTCCTTGCGCGCGGCTTCGTGTCCGTCCATTGCCAGTACGATTCGACCAGATTCAACTGGTTTTCGGGATAATCGGGCGCCAGTTTGACGGCCTGCTCCAGCCATTCACGCGCTTTGTGCCGGCTGCCGATGCTGATCGGCCAGCCGGGCGCGTCGCGATACAGCAGGCCCAGGCAGCGCTCGGGTCCGGCATAATCAAAATGCTCGTCCAAATCGTCCGCCGTTTTGAACTCGCGCTCCATTTCCCGCACCATCTTTAGGCGGCGAGGTTTCGCCTGGTGTCCGCCAGTTGGCCGAGTTCAATCGCCAGATAATAATGTCCGGGCGCGGAATTGGATTCGCGCGCGAGCGAATGCCGGCACGCGGCGATGCCCTGGTTGGCCAAATCGGCGCGCTCGGCGTTGTTGGTGACAAAATCGTTGAAATCAAAGCACGCGCGGGCAAACTGCCAGGCAGCCGCGGCATCATTGGTGTTCGATTGGAATTGCATTTGCGCGCGATGAAATTCCGCCATCGCCGCGGTCGGCAAAAATCTGGTTGGTCGCCTCGCCGCCGCAAAACTGACAGCGCCGCCGGCAAGAGACAGAACGGGTCGATAGCCACGCCCTGCGTCGGGCAGATTAAGAAAACCCATTTTCGGAATTAAAAGTTGCCATCGCATCGGGCTGATTTATACTGGGCAAGTGAGATTAAATTGGAATATTGCGTGGCTGGCAATGCTGGCGTTGCTGGCGCTGGCTGGACGCCGGTTGCGCCGGCATCAACGTCGGCGGTACCGTTTCGCCCGCGACCTTCTTCCTGCCGGGCGTGAAGGACGATCCTCCCGGGCGCCGAACCCGCGCGCCGTGGCGGCGTCCCCCGATTCAGCCACAATTCGCTCAAGCCCGCTAATCCTATGCGATTCCCATTCGCGCTGACGGCAAAAATCGCCGGCCACATCATCAAGCACAAGCTGCGCAAGACGCCGAAGTTTGCGATGGTCCTGCAGCTCGAACCGCTGCACACCTGCAATCTCACCTGCACCGGTTGCGGCCGCATCCGCGAGTATTCCACCAGCCTCAAGGACATGGTGCCGCTGGAGAAATGCCTGGCCGCGGCGGAGGAATGCGACGCGCCGATGGTTTCCATCTGCGGCGGCGAACCGCTGATTTATCCCAAGATCGAGGAGCTGGTGGACGGCTTGCTCGCGACAGGGCCGCATCGTTTACATCTGCACCAACGGCGTGTTCATGCGGAAGAAGATGAAGGATTACCTGGCGGCGATTTATTCGCCCGCAGTCGAGCCGAAGCTGAACAAAGCTGCTCGACCAGAAATTGATTTCCGACAAGGACGCCGAGACCATCCGCAAATCCGACGAAGCGGCGGAAAAGAAGTCCGTCATCCGCCCGACGCAATGGATGTATTGGAACGTTCACGTGGACGGCCTGGAATACACGCACGACCTGATCGTCGAGCGCGAAGGCGTGTTCAAGGAATGCATCGAGGCCATCAAGATGGCGAAAATCCTCGGCTTCCAGGTCGCCACCAACACGACGGTCTACAAGGAAACCGACATGGCCGGAAATCGAGGACATGTTCAAGTTCCTCAGTTCGCTCGGAGTGGACGGCCACACGATTTCGCCCGGCTACGATTACGACGCCGCCAAGAAAGACATGGTCAAGCGCCTGGGCAAGGACCCGAAGGATTTTTTCCTCACGCGCGACATGACGCGGCAGAAATTCGCGAAGATTCTCGACTGGGGCAAGGCGTTCACGATTTTCGGCACGCCGGTGTACCAGGAATTTCTGGCCGGCAAACGCGAGCTGACCTGCACCGCCTGGGCCATTCCCACCTACAACATCAAGGGCTGGAAAGCGCCGTGTTACCTGATGACCGACGGCCATTACGCCGGCTACCAGGAAATGCTGGCGAAGGTGGAGTGGGAAAAATACGGCGTGGTGGACGGCAAGGCGCGCGACCCGCGCTGCGAAAATTGCATGGTCCATTGCGGTTACGACCCCAGCGGCGCGCTCGGCACCAATTATCAGCCCGGCGACAACTGGAAGAATTTCAAATACAATTTCTGGCCGCGGCCCAAGCCCTATCCGGCCAGTCCGGAACTGGCCAAACGCGTTTACAACGGTGTCTCCATCGGCAAAGGCCATCTGGCCGAGGCGAAGGCGGCCATCATTCGCCTGCCGCCGGCGCGCGCGGCGCGTTTTCGCACAACGGAGAGCATCGAGGCAGACATGTCGGCACGTTTTGCGGCGATGGCGACACGTCGCGAGCGCGATGATTTGCTGGCAAAAATTAAAGACGCCAAGAAACCCGAAACTGCGGGCCGGAGTAATTTTTAAAAATTTGCATGAGCAAAACACTTTACCTTTCACCGCCGAGTTTCGACGGTTTTGACGGCGGCGCCGGCGCGCGTTACCAGACGCGTGCGCGAAGTCACCAGTTATTGGTATCCCACCTGGCTGGCGCAACCCGCCGCGCTCACGCCAAATTCCAAGCTGCTCGATTGCCCGCCGCACAACATCGGCAAGGATGAATGCCTTCGCGTGGCCAAAGATTTCGACCACGTCATCATCCACACCAGCACGCCGTCGTTGAAAAACGATTGCCGGGTGGCCGAGGCCATCAAGGCGCAGAAGCCGGACACGAAAATCGGTTTTGTCGGGCCGCACGCCGCCGTGCTGCCCACCGAAACGCTCAAGGCGTCGCCGGCCATTGACTGGGTGGGCCGCAAGGAATTCGATTACACCTGCAAGGAAGTCGCCGAAGGCCGCGACCTCGCGACCATTGCCGGGCTTTCCTACAAGGACAAGGACGGCAAAATCAGACACAACCCCGAACGCGCGTTGATTGAGAACCTCGACAGCCTGCCGTGGATGGCGGACATCTACCGGCGCGACGTGGACGTGCGGAAATATTTCAACGGTTATCTCAATCATCCGTACATGAGCCTCTACACCGGGCGCGGTTGCCCGGCGCAATGCACCTTCTGCCTCTGGCCGCAGACCATCGGCGGCCACAAATACCGCGTCCGCTCCGCGCAAAACGTCGCCGACGAAATGGCCTACCTCAAAAAACTTTTCCCCGAGGTGAAGGAATACTTTTTCGACGACGACACATTCACGGCCAACCTGCCGCGCGCGCGGGAGATTGCCAAAAAAATCGCGCCGCTCGGCCTCACCTGGAGTTGCAACAGCCGCGCCAACCTCGATTACGACAACATCAAGTTGCTCAAGGACAACGGGCTGCGCCTGTTCCTCGTCGGCTACGAAAGCGGCAACGAAGACATTCTCCGGAACATCAAGAAAGGCGTGACGCTCGACGAAATGCGCCGGTTCACCAAGGCCTGCAATCAGGCGGGCGTGCTCATTCACGGCACGTTCATCCTCGGCTTGCCGGTCGAGACGAGCGAGACCATCGAGCAGACGCTTAATTTCGCGAAGGAACTGGATGTGTCTCAGCATCCAGGTCAGCCTCGCCGCGCCCTATCCCGGCACGGAATTGTACGAGCAGGCCCGGCTCAACGGCTGGTTTGCGAAGAAGGAAAAGACCGATCTGCTGGGCGGCGAAGGTTACCAGAGCAGCACCATCGAATATCCCGGCCTGAGCAAGGACGAAATTTTCGAGGACAGTCGACCGTTTCTATCGCGCCTACTATTTCCGTCCGAAACCCATCCTGCGCATCATCAAGACCATGCTGGAGGACAAGGACATGTTCGTGCGCCGCTGCCGCGAAGGCTTCGAGTTTTTCCGGACCCTGCGCCAGCGCAAAGTGGACGCCGCCGCTTGTCAAAGCAACGCGGCTTGAAGTAATCGCTCAACAAATTTTCCCATGCCGGGCGCCTGGGACTCGCGCGGGCCGGCAACGTTCAGCACGCGGACCTTGTTCCGTTTTAGAAATTGTAACAGAGCAGTAACCCCTCGGGCCACGCCATCTGTTTCGCAAATTACCAGTACCGGACGGTCATGTTGTTCGGCGCGGGCTTTCGTGAAAGCCGTGCCGCCGGATAATTCCTTTTCCCGCGCCACGATCAATGTGGCGTCCGAATCCAGCACGTTCCTTTCCGTGCGTTCGTCGTAATCCGGTGAGTCGGTCTCGCGCAGTTGATAAACTGGCGGGATGACGCCGTCTTCGGCCCGACGGCCGAGCGGACACCAACCGCCGTGTTCAAATCCGTGCCGGATGGCAAAATCCAGCGCCGCCCGGTCCACGCCGGTTTGTCCTCCGGAAACAATTTTCAGCCGGCTGGATCGTACGGCTTTCACGCGGAGATTACGCCACCGTCAACGGGCCGTCGAAGATGGTCAGGCTGATGACTTCCGTGCGGGCGACATGCGGGCCGTGCCGGACGCCTTCGGGCGCGAAGAACAATGTCCCGGCGGTGTAAATTTTATCGCCTTCCTCCCATTCACCGGAAAGCACGTAGGACCATTCGTTGGCGTCGGGGTGCGTGTGGGCCGGGATGGAGGAGCCGGCCTTGAACTTGCGCAGCACCACGACCCCGCCGGTGCTTTCGTTTTTGTGCAGCATCATCAACTCGACTCCTTCGTATGGACCGGGCTGCCAGTCTTTGTCTTTGGTCAATGCCACATACGGGAACATGCCTTTATCGAAAGCGGATTGTCGGCAATTTGCAAGCCCGGAGATGCTTGAGTTTGGTAGGAGCCGAGGTAACGAGGCTCAGTTCAAATGCAGTAGGCAGAATGAAGAATGATGATTCCGTTCCGAAACCATTTCACGTCAAAAAGATATTTCTTCATTCAGCATTCTCCCTTCATCCTTCAGTTTGAGCCTCCTCACGTCGGCTCCTACTCTTTCAACGGAGCCGTTAAAGACGGGGAAAATTTGTAAAGATGAACGGCCCAAGGGTCAAAGTGATCGCTGAAAGAATTGTTCGTGACGGTCAAAGTTCGGTTTTCGCCAAGTACTTCCACTGTCTTGCCAGCCGGCACTTTGGTAAATGCAAACGTCGCATCAGTCGTGCCGTCGCGCATGTCCACGGCAAATAGATACGTCGTCTCGCCCGATTGTTTGACCATCGTCGCCACCGGCACCGCCGGATTTTTCGATAGCGCGGTCACGGCGTCTCGGATGGTGGGGCTGTTCAGCACCGGCGCGAGTTCGTTGATTTGCCGATTGATACGGGTGACGGCGGCGAGCATTTCCGGATCGTCCAGCAGCGCCGCTTCGTGAAACGTCGGCTTGAATTGATGCACGAAGTAAATCAAACCGCGCGAGCCGTGGATGAGCGACATCCAGACTTCGGCGTGGACCTGTAGCGGCGTGGGTTTGTGTTCGGGATTGTCAATGGCGGTGCATTCGATGCAGTTCCAGACCGGTTTTTTGCCCTGGCTCCATTGGGCCAACCGTTCTACTCCGTTTGCGACAAACCATAAATTCCCCTGCACGTCGTGGTTGTCGTGGTTCACCGGATAGATGTCGAACGACGCAATGTCGCAACCCTTGAGATACTCCGGATAATCCTCGGGATGATGATTGCGTTTGCCGCGGCCGTACCAATTGTCCCAGGCCACACCCTGGCCGAGGTTCAGGAATACCGGGCGTGTGGAATCCGCGGCTTTCATTCGCCGATATTCCGCGACGATCTTTTTCGGCGGAATGGGCGAGCCAAAGCCGAATCTGGCCCCCCATGATTGCGCATTATCAGGTTCATCGTTATGCATCCAGGCGATGATGGTTGGATCGTCGCGATGCCGCCGGCCGGTTTTGTTCTGTCGGCACACGACCCACATCCCGGCCTTTTTGAGTGCCGCCAACTGTTCTTCGGTCGGTCCTTTCCACAAACCGACGTAAGTATTGATGCCGGCCTGGTGAAATCGTTCCGCGTTTGTCGGGTCTTGCAGCCACACGGCGATGGGGAAAAAGTTGGAACTGGCCAGAGGCCCATTTGTCCACTGTATCGCCGGCTGCGCCGTGGCTGCCGGAACCATGATTAACCAGATTCCGGCCAGTAACGTGCCGAGCAATTGCCTCAACTGACGGCGCCCATTCCAGGTAACGGAAAGTTTCCGCGCTTCCATGCCGGTGTGTTTAGCGCCGCGCCGGAGCGCAAACAAGCCAGGATTTGCGGGCGTAAACTGGCCCCGCCATTGGAACGCCGGCCTCCGGCCCGGCATTTTGGGCGAAGCTCGACGTTGTACCAGTGCCGATTTGGAAATCGGCGTTCCAATTCGCAATTGCAATGTCTGGTGGCGGTGCCAAGTTGCGCCCAGATTTGCGCGAAACTGATTTGATTCTTTAATTTTAATTCTGCATCCTGCCTCTGTTGTGAACATTCCGGAACATCGCAAAATGATCGACCGGCTGGACGCGCAAATCATCCGCCTGCTCAACGAGCGCACCCGGCACGTGCTCGCCATCGGCGACATCAAGCTCAAGGCTGGCGAGGAAATTTACGCGCCGCACCGCGAACGCGCCGTGTTGGAACGCATCTGCCGGTTGAACCAGGGGCCCATCACCAGTGAGCAGCTCTGCGCGATTTACCGCGAAATCATGTCCAGCGCGCTGGCGCTGGAGAAAACGATGTCCATCGCGTATCTCGGCCCGGAAGCGACGTTCACGCATCAGGCCGCGATTCAAAAATTCGGGTCCAGCCTGCGGTACGTGTCGCAAAAGACCATTGCCGACGTGTTCGCCGAGGTCAGCCGGAACCGCGCGGATTACGGCGTCGTCCCGGTAGAGAACACCACCGAAGGCGTCGTCACGCATACGCTCGATATGTTCGTGGACAGCGATTTGAAAATCGTTTCGCAAATTGTCCTGCCGATTCAGTATTGCCTGGCGGGTAATTGCAAACTGGAAAACATCCGGCGGCTGTATGTCCATCCCCAGGCCCTGGCCCAGTGCCGGTCATGGGTGCAAAAGAACCTGCCGCACGCCGAAATCCTGGAAACCTCCTCCAACGCGCGGTCAGCCGAACTGGCGGCTCATTCGGCAGGTAAAACCCATGGACGCCGTGGCGGAGTGGCCGCCGTCACCGGTATTCTGGCTGCCGAAAAATACGGCCTGCCGGTGCTCGTGCAGGACATTCAGGACAACGTGGCCAACGCCACACGCTTCCTCGTGCTCGGCCGCCAATGCAGTCCGCCCACCGGCGACGACCGGACAAGCATGCTGGTGAGCATCGCCGACAAGTCCGGAGCATTGCATCAGGCGATTGCCGCGTTCCGCCGTTACAAAATCAACATGACGAAGATTGAATCGCGTCCGAGCAAGCGGAAGGCGTGGGAATATTTCTTCTTCATTGATTGCGACGGCCACGTGGAGGACCGCAAGGTCGTCAAAGCCATCGAGCTTTTAGGCGAGCATTGCAACTTCGTCAAAATCCTCGGCTCATACCCAAACACGGAGTGATTCTCTTGACGCCTCTCTGTCAGGAACGTCAACGCAGTTGCTTCTCCCCAACCTCAATCATCACCAGCGCCATGATGGCGGCGGTAATCAAGGCTGTCAGCAAGGCTGCGATTAGAAAACGAATTTCCCGCCGACGTTGGTCGGGCTGCAAATGCGGGTACAACAATTTTTTCGTCCTCCTTGGCATAACTCGAACAGTTTAATTTGACCGGCAACGGGGCAATATGTTCAAGGACAGATGCTAAGGACCGCAGGCTCGGAATTCGGCACTCCAATCAGCAATTGCACGTTTTGTGGCGTTGTTCAGTTGTGCCGTTTTCCGCGGGAATGATTCGCCGTTGATATGCCGGGCGGTTGCTGGCAATTTGTGCCCGATGACACACCTCGTCCAGGCCCGCAAAGTTTTTGACATCGAACTGGCGGCGCTCAAAGCCGTGCGCGCGCAACTCGACGACTCCTTTGCGCAGGCGGTTGAGACGATTGTCGAGGCGGTCAAACGGCGCGGCAAAATTATCATTGTTGGCATCGGCAAATCCGGCAACGTCGGCCAGAAAATTTCCGCCACGCTCACCAGCACCGGTTCAACCAGCCTCGTGCTCAACAGCGTCGATGCCTTGCACGGCGACGTGGGGATCATCGCCGACGGCGACGTGATTCTGGCGTTGAGCTATTCCGGCGAGTCGGAGGAATTGTTGAACCTGCTGCCCGCGCTCAAGCGGTTTTCGGTCAAAATCATTTCCGTCACCGGCAGCGTCAAGTCGTCGCTTGCGCGGCACAGCGACATTGTGTTGAACGTCCGCGTGCCCCGGGAAGCCTGCCCGTTCAACCTGGCGCCCACGGCCAGCACGACGGCGATGCTCGTGATGGGCGACGCGCTGGCGATGGCGGTGTTGCAGGCGCGCGGCTTCAAGCGGGGTGATTTCGCCAAATATCATCCGTCCGGCGCGATTGGCCGCGCCCTGCTGCTGAAGCGTCGGCGACATTATGCGCACCGGCGAGCGCAACGCCATTGCGCGCGAAGACTTGATTGTGAAGGAGGCGTTGCTGGTGATGACGCACGCCAAATCCGGCAGCCTGAGCATTATCAACGCCCGCGGCAAGCTGGTGGGCGTGTTCACCGACGGCGATTTCCGCCGGCACATGGCCGTGAGTGAAAATCTGCTGAATCAGCCGCTGAAAAAGGTGATGACGCCCAACCCGATTTGCCTCCGCGAAAGCGCCCTGGCGGTGGAGGCGCTGAAAATCTTCAACGAACGGAACATTGACGATCTCATCGTCGTAAACGCAAAGCACGAGCCGGTGGGATTGGTGGACTCGCAGGACCTGCCGAAGCTGAAGATAATGTAGGTCAGGCATCTTGCCTGACTCCATATTGGAAATTTCCGAGGGATGAAATTAGAGACAGGCTGGAAGCCTGTCCTACGTTATTCCAACCCGCCGGCCTTCCGCGCGCGCTTCAAAACGGTTTGCGCCAGTATTCTGGCTTTTATCGCTCCCTCGGACAAAACCTTGTTGACGTAATCCGGATTCGCCGCCAGTTCCGCCCGTTTCTTTCGCGCCTCGGCAAAATAAGTCCAATAGTTTTCAAACAGCGCCTTTTTCAAATCGCCGTAACCCAGCCCGCCGGCGCGCAGGCGACTCTCAAAATCCTTCGCCACGTCCGGTGGCGCGACGAGTTTGAGCAACTGGATGGCGAGGTTTTTGTCCGCATCCGGTTTCGGTTCGGCCGGCGTGCGGCTGTCCATGACGATGCCCATGATTTTTTTGCGCGTCGCTTTTTCCTCGCCGAAGATTTCAATCGTGTTGCCGTAGCTCTTGCTCATCTTCTGGCCGTCCGTGCCCGGCACCACGGCGACCTCGTCGCGGATCTGCGGCTCGGGGATCACGAAGGTCTGGCCGTATTGCTCGTTGAACTTGATGGCGATGTCGCGGGTCATCTCGACGTGCTGTTTCTGGTCGCGGCCGACCGGCACGACGTTCGAGTCGTAAATCAAAATGTCCGCCGCCATGAGCACCGGGTAGGCAAACAGGCCGTGCATGGGCGCGATGCCCTTGGCAACCTTGTCCTTGTAACTGTGCGCGCGTTCGAGCAGGCCCATCGGTGTGACAGTGGAAAGCAGCCACGTCAGTTCGGCCACCTCCGGCACGTCGGATTGGCGGAAAAAAACGGTTTTCTTCGGGTCGAGGCCGCACGCCAGAAAATCCAGCGCCACGTCGAGCGTATTCTGGCGCCGCTCCGCCGGATCGAACAGCGACGTCATGGAATGATAATTGGCGATGAAGTAAAACGCCTCTCCTTTTTCCTGCAACTCGATGGCAGGTTTCATCATCCCGAAATAATTTCCTAGATGCAGTGTGCCGCTGGGTTGAATGCCCGACAAAATTCTCATGCCCGTAGTGTAAGGGAAGAACGTCGAACATCCAACATCGAACACCGAAGATATCGGATTTTATCGGGTTGACCCGCGGCAGATGGCATGGTCTGCTTTAGTCAAAGTG
Organism: uncultured Verrucomicrobiae bacterium; assembly: GCA_963789055.1. Taxonomy (GTDB): domain Bacteria; phylum Verrucomicrobiota; class Verrucomicrobiia; order Limisphaerales; family UBA11358; genus UBA11358. Next base: position 392,755 of record CAWBJE010000002.1, read on the forward strand.
TGTCTGTACAAAGGTTGAATTATTCGTGCAAGGAGGCATTGGCCGGGGTCGTAAGTTTTTTCTTTGCAGCGGGCAAGCGGGAAACGATCTGGCGCGCCTTTATCGTGGCTTCGATAGCGATGGTTTTGATTTACCGCGTTGAACTGGGCGCAGCCATTTACTTTCACGATTCGGAAGTGGCCAGGCTTCAGCCCACGGCTGTGCCGTTCGGGAAATTTTTAAAAGCGACCCTTAATGACTTCACGTTTGTCTGTTTGGCGGGACTTTGTTGCCTGGGCTTAAAAATCCAGGCATCCCGGCTATGGCCACGGTTGACGGCCAACATCATCTTTAAGCTTGGCGAAGGAATGGTTGTGTTTGTGCTGCTCCTGGTGCTGGCGCTCATTGAACGCGCACATTATCAACTGCTGCTTCAACTGGACACCGGCTTGACGCTCGATTTCGTGACCACCACCCCGATGATGATGGGGGCGGATGATTTTTCCCGGATGCTGACGTGGCCGGATGTTGTTTTTATTCTGGCGCCGATACTGGTTTTTGTTCTGGCGTGTTTATTTGTCCGGACCTGGCAGCGGACGGAAAAGTATGTTGTGTCTTTGTTGTTGTTCTCCGCTTTGTGCGCGCAATTGGCCGGTCCGCAAACCTTGCCTCCAGAAATTGCTTCGAATCCAGTCGCTTACTTTTCAAAGGACGTCATTCGGGACGGCGTGCACGCGCTGTTCAGGGAAAACGATTATTACGCGCGCCGCATGGATTTGCCGGGAGATGAACAAACCAATTCGATCCAATTGGTTGATGAAGCCTTTGTCAATCCGCGGCCCCAACCGCCGGCTCCGCGTCACGAGCCGGCTTTAACTGCCGACGGCAGGCCCTGGAACATATTGTTTTTCGTTATGGAAAGCTGCGGCGCCGATTACGTTTTCGACACGTCTTTGGGCAACCCGACCCCGATGCCGTTTTTGCAGAAATTGGCCGGCGAGGGTCTGTATCTCAGCAACCACCATGCGTCCGCCAATAACAGTGCCAAAGCGGCATTTTCCCTTCTCACGGGGCTGTATCCTTTCACCGGCCGCAAAATTTTTGCCATGGAAAAAGACGCCGTCATTCCGACGTTGAACAATTTTCTTCCGAGGGGGTACGACTATTTTTTAATTCATCCCACCGACCCGGGATTCACGTTTCCGCAATATCTGCTGGTCAACAATGGACTGCACGATTTTTACAACATGGACACCCTGCCGCCCGACCGGCGTCCTGCGTTAAGCGGCATGGCGCGCAATGAAATTGACTGCTATTGATTTTTTAATCACGCGCCTGGAAAGCGCCCGCGAACCGTTCCTTGGCATTTACTGGTCGTTCATTCCGCATTTTCCCTATTCCGACTATGGACCGGAATTCCGAATTTTGCCCGGCGTCACCAAGCAACAGGCTTACTATAACAATTTGCGCACGCTCGACTCGCAGCTTCAACGTGTTTACGAACATCTCGTAAAAACCGGTCTGGCCGATCGCACGCTGTTGGTTTTCGTCGGCGATCACGGCGAAGCCTTTGGGCAACATCCCCACGTTTGGGCGCACACCTTCGGCATCTACAGCGAAATGTTTCGCGTCCCTATGCTGTTCTGGCAGCCCAAACTCATTTCGCCGCAAGTGATAAAGTTTCCCACTTCGCACGTGGACGTCGTGCCGACGCTGCTCGATATTTTGGGATTTCCGTATGACGAATCCAGATTTCAGGGAGAATCCGTCCTGCGCGGCACGCCGCGACGCAAATATATTTTCACCATGGACGCCCACTGCGAATACATTTCCGCCATCACCCCGCAAATGGACAAAGTCATCATCGGTTTCCACGAGAACTATTTCGGCGCATTACAACCTTGCCAAGGACCCCGGCGAAAAATTTCCCCTCAACGAAAATCGTTTTGGACCGCAAATCGAAGCCATCATCAAATTCCACAATTATCAGTCTCGCCTGATTGATGACTACAACCAAGCCATCCTTGCCGGCCACCCATTTCCGCCACAAAGACCATTCCCATTCCGGAGGGACACAATCACCCGCGGCGCCCTGACCGCACCGCTGGGTTGAATGCCCGACAGAATCCTCCTGCCGAAAATTCTTTGTAGAACGGGCGAGCCGGCAAAATCTGAAAACGGCGAAGAAGGGCCAACAAAACGAAGATGGAGAATGGAGGATTGAAGATGGCGGCAGTGTTTCGGCCATCCTCCATCATCTATCCTCCATCCTCGCTTCGTCGCAGCGCACCAGCGCTGACCTGCCACCGCTGCAAGTCCTTTCCCAGTTCCGCCGGCCAGTTTTCCTCCGTGGCGGTCATGAAGACCTGGCCGCCGGTCCGGCGCGCCTGCTCCAGCAACGGCAGAAAACCGCTCCGCCGCTTCACGTCCAGTTCGCCCATCACGTCGTCAATCAGCAGCACCGGCGCGGATCCATGGATGCCGGCGAGATATTCCGCCTGCGCCATTTTCAACGCCATGGCCAGCGTGCGTTTCTGGCCTTCGCTGCCGAATTGCGCGGCGGATTTTTCGTTGAGCAACAATTGCAAATCGTCGCGGTGCGGCCCGACCAGCGTGGAGCGATACGTCCGCTCGCGGTCGCGTGATTGCGCGAGTTCCACGGCGAAATCCTTTTTGACGCTCGGCTGATATTCGATGCGTAATTCCTCGGCATCGTTGGAGATGCGGCGATACGCCAGCCGTGCCAGCGGGGAAAATTTCGGCGCGAGTTCGCGGCGCGCGCGGATGATTTCATCGCCGAGCTTCACGAGTTCCTGCGAAAAGCTGTCCAGTGCGGCTTCGTCGCCGGTGCGATGTTTGAGCAGCGCGTTGCGAGCGCGAACGGCGCGCAGGTACCGCTGGAGCAGCGGCAGGTAAGCCGGCTGCGTCTGCGCGAGCAGCAGGTCGAGGAAGCGGCGCCGGGCGCGCGCGGTGCCCTTGACCAAATGCACATCCTCCGTGCAAAACACCACGGCGCGCAGCGTGCCGAGATAATCGCCGAGCCGTTTGACTGGCGAGCCGTCCAACGCCAGTCTGCGTTCGCTGGCCGACCAATAAATTTTGATTTCGTGTTCGCCCTGGCCGACAACGGCGCCGCCGACAAAATAGCCCTTCTGGCCGTGACGGATCATCTGCGCGCCGCCGACACCACGGAACGAGCGCAGCGTGGCCATGAGATAAATGGCTTCGAGGATATTCGTCTTGCCCTGGGCGTTGTCGCCAAGCAGCAGGTGGAAGCCCGGCGCAAAGTCGGCGTCCAACCGCGGGTAATTGCGGAAGTCGCGGAGTCGCAGATGGGCCAGATGCACGGTGAGATTTTAGCCACAGATGGATACGGATGAAACACGGATTTGGCTTCAATTTTTCGCGCTTCATTCGCCAGTGCGAAAATGTTTTCATCTGCGCATGGCGCCGTGCGTGATTTTTGAGGATGAACATCTGCTGGTGGTTCACAAACCCGCCGGCTGGAACACGCACGCGCCCGGACCGCACGCGGGCGAAGGCATTTACGACTGGCTGCGGCATCGCGAACCGCGCTGGGCCAGGCTCGCCATTCTGCACCGGCTCGACAAGGAAACCAGCGGCGTGCTGGTCTTCGGCAAAACGCCGCTCGCCAACAAATCGCTCACGGAACAATTCACGGAACGCCGAGTCCGTAAAAAATATCTTCTGCTCACCGACCGGCCGGTGTCACAACGCGAGTTTACCGTCAAAACCGCGCTGGTTCGCGTCGGCGATAAGTATGTGAGCCGTCCGCCGCACGCGGGCGCGGAAATCGCGGAAACACGATTTTGTAGGAGTCGAGGTAACGAGACTCAAATTAAAATCGCCAATCAATCAAAGACTCCTCACGTCGTCTCCTACAACTATATTGAAGCCTCGCCGCTCACCGGGCGGACGCACCAGATTCGCGTCCACGCGGCGGAGAGCGGATTTCCGGTTCTCGGCGACACGCTTTACGGCGGCACCCCGGCGGCGCGGGTATTTTTGCACGCGGCGGAAATTTCCTTTACCCATCCGGCAACGGGCAAGCCGGTGACGTTTCAGGCGCCTGCTGACTTTGTAGGAGACGAGGTGACGAGTCTCAAAATTAAAACGGAAAAGTTAGAGCCTCCTTACGTCGGCTCCTACACATTGCGCTCCGCCATCATCGAGCCGGAAATGACGGACGCTTTCCGCGTGATTCACGGCGCGAGCGATGGCTGGCCGGGCTGGTATGTCGAGCGACTGGGGAAATTCCTGCTGTCGCAGTCCGAACAACCGCTGCACGCCGGCCAGCGTGAAGAACTGGCGCGACTCGCAAAAATATTCTCCGCGACCGGAGCGTATCACAAAATCCTCTCGCGCCAGGTGCGACGCACGACCGCCGCTGAGGCATCACCGCAACTGGTCTGGGGCGAAGCCGCGCCGGAGCGTTTCGAAGTTCTGGAGAACGGCATCCGGTTCGAGCTGAGCTTCAACGAGGGTTATTCCACCGGATTGTTTCTGGACCAGCGGGACAATCGCCGACGGTTTCTGACCGGCCACATCAGCGGGGATTTTCGATTGCCGATTGCCGATTGCCGATTGTCCGAATCGCCGGCAAACAGCACCGCGCAAAGTGGAAATCGGAAATTGGAAATTCTGAATTGTTTTGCTTACACCTGCGGCTTTTCCGTGTGCGCGGCCAGGGCGGGCGCGAAAACGACAAGCCTTGATCTCTCGAAAAAATATCTCGAATGGGGCCGACGCAACTTCGAACTGAACGGCCTCGACCCGGCAGCGCACGATTTCATTTACGGCGACGCGTTCGACTGGCTGCGGCGGCTGGCGAAGAAAGGGCGCGCGTTCGACGCGGTGGCGCTGGACCCGCCGACGTTCTCGCAATCGAAGGAGCACGGCGTGTTCCGGGCGGAAAAGGATTACGGCGAACTCGTGACGGCGGCGTTACCGCTGGTCAACCCAGGCGGAGTTTTGTTCGCGGCGACAAACGCAGCGGACTGGCCGCCGGAGAAATTTCTGGCGGCGGTGGAAAAGGCAATTCACACCTCGCGCCGGAACATTTTGCAGCGGCATTATGTTCCGCAACCGCCGGATTTTCCCATCAGCCGCGCCGAGCCGGCATATTTGAAAACGGTCTGGTTGAGAATCGGATAGTCTTCAAAAGCCGCATCCGACTTCATTGCGCCTTGGCGTCTTTGCGTGAAATTTCCCGGGTTGAATTTCCGAACAGCGCCTCGTGCAGGCCGGGCAAGGGCCGGTTGTTTTTCTTGTCCCAGTAACGGAAGGCCGCACTCCAGTCCCACAACGCCCAACCGAGTTTTTGTTCATCGAGCGCCTGCCGGAATGCGGCGAGAAACCGGGCGCGCGACTGCGGGTCAACGGTGCTGTAGCAGCCAAATTCGCCCACGTGCACCGGCCGGCCATAATAATCCGACCATGCCCGCGCCAGCTTCAGCTTGCCGGTGAAGGCCGACGGTCCGCACGGATTCCGGTCGGTGGGCAATGTGTTGTAGCGTTGAATCCAATCCACCACCCACGCATTCAGTTTGAGCGCCGGGTCGGGCACGAGCGGTTGGGCGGGCGGACCGGGAAACTGGATGCCGGTCACTTTGGTGTCTGGCCCGGCCCACGTCGCACCCTGATGCGTGAAGAGAAATGGATCGTAGCAATGCACGGACACGATCAAATTGTCATCGGACGGAAGCACAAGATTTTTCAATTCGTTCACGCTGCCCCAGTTGCCCGGCTCGACGAAGAGGGTGCGGTGCGGGTTCGTCTTTCGAATTTCCGCGATGGCGGACGCGTAAATCGGGTTGACCACGGCAGTGGTCGCGGCATCGCACGGTTCATTCAGCAGTTCAAAGGCGAGGGAATCGGGGAATTTTGCGTAATGTGCCGCGACCTGCCGCCAGATGGCGAGGAACTTGTCCGTCTGCGCCGCCGGATTGGTCGTGAATTCGTTGAAATGATGGATGTTGATGATGACGGCCAGGTGGCTGGCCAGCGCGTTGGTGACGACGAAATCCGCGCGGGCAAAAATATCCGGCGCAATCGTGTAATCCGGCGCCGGGCCGGTGTAATGGTGCCAGCCCACCGGCACGCGCACATGGTCGAAACCCTGGGCGCGCATGAGAGGAAATTCATCAGCCGAACAGGTCACACCCCAGTTCTGGTCGGGCGGCACTTCGAGATAATTACCGAGGTTGACGCCGTGCATGAACCACCGGGCAGCCCGATACGCGGCCGAATTGGCATTCGTGAGCCGTTTCATCTCCGGCGGATTGGGCGGGACAAAATTCGTGACGCCGACGCCGAAGCCGGCGACGGGCCGGAGACACAGCGCCAATGCAGCCAGGAAAGGCATGAAGAAAGATTTCATCGTTGAAAACGGAGGTTCTTTATGAGGCGGCTCGGGTTTTATTTCAAGGACAATAGTCTTTGGGCGAAAGGATGAGCAGTGTTTTCGTTTGTGGTGGCAATTGTAATTGCGACGTCAATCGGCCATATTCATCAGGCTTTTTCGAATGCAGAAAACTGATTCCATGGGGGCGTCCGCACCGGGAGACAAACCTGCCGTTGTGTCTTCGGGTTTGGCGGCGTTGCATTTCCCCCAATCCCTTTACCAGTTGTGGCATCGTCGGAAGACAATTTTACTCGCTGGGCTGCTCTTTGGTTTGGTCATTTGGGTATTCTGGCCCTCGTTGCGCTGTAAATTTTTGTTCTGGGACGATTGCGCTGATGTCACTGACGAACCCCACGTAAGCAGCGGCCTTTCGTGGGGAAACGTCACGTGGGCGTTATTCACCCTGGGTCATTGCAACTGGTATCCCTTGACCTGGTGGTCACACATGCTGGACTGCCAGGTTTATGGATTGAAGGCATGGGGGCACCATTTGACCAGTATATTGATCCACGCTCTGAATAGCGTCCTGGTGTTTGTGGTTCTCAGAAAAATGACCGGCGCAATTTGGCGCAGTCTGGCTGTGGCGCTCCTGTTTGGCGTGCATCCCTTGCGGGTGCAATCGGTGACCTGGATTTGTGAGCGCAAGGATGTTTTGAGTTTGCTTTTCTGGCTGCTGACGTTGTTGGCCTATACCCAATATGCCCAGGCATGCAAAAAAGGAAGCGGGCCGGTCGCCAGGTTCTACGGTCTGGCCTTATTGTTTTTCTGCCTGGGTTTGATGAGCAAAGCCATGTTGGTCACCTTGCCGTTTGTTTTATTACTGCTGGATTATTGGCCGCTGAGACTTTTCCCTCGGAAAGGCTGGTTTCGATTAATAAAGGAAAAGCTGCCTTTTCTGGGATTGGCGCTTGTCGACAGCTGGATTACGTTGAGGGCGCAACAGGGCGGCGGCATCACGGAGGAAATGAACAGTCTCCCGCTGGGTGATAAAATAGCAAACGCATTGATTTCTTATGTCCGATACCTGGGGAAGTTTTTCTGGCCTGAACCGCTCAGCATTTATTATCCCCATCCGGGGCATTGGCCAATGCTCCCGGTGATGGCTGCCGGTTTTTTTGTGCTGGGTGTTTCGACAACGGTGATTTTGGCGCGGCGGCGGATGCCGTACCTGCTGGTGGGCTGGTTTTGGTATCTGGGAACCCTGGTTCCAGTGATCGGTCTGGTGCAGCTTTTGTCTCAGTCAATGGCCGACCGGTACACTTATATTCCGATGATTGGATTCACGCTGCTTTTGGTCTGGCTGGTTGAAGAAGTGACCCGGCGATGGCGATACCAGCCGGTACTGGCGCTGGTGCTTGGCGGATCAATCACTGCGGCGTCGGTCTTGAAAACGCGCCATGAAATCGGTTTCTTCAAGGACGACATTACTTTGTGGCGGCATGCCGTGGTCGTCACGGAGAATGATTACAATTGGTGCCCGCATTATTCCCTGGGAACCATATATTTCATATACTCGCAATTTACTGACGCGCTCAATGAATTTCAGGAATCGGTTCGGATCAATCCGAATTATGCCCAGTCCCAGAATTCCCTTGGTATTACTCTGAACAACCTGGGACATCCCGACGAGGCCATTGTTCATCTTCAAAAGGCATTGGAACTTAAACCCGGTTGGAGTCTGGCCTGGTTCAATTACAGTATCGCCCTTTTAAACAAGGGCGAGTTGGACCAGGCAACCAACTGTCTGGACAAGGCTGTGGAATACGAACCCGACAATGCCGAATTCCGCAATACTCTCGCCGGGGTTCTAAAATTCGAGCAGCAAAATAAAGAAGCATTGAGCAAACTTCGCGAGGCGGTCAAACAGAATCCCGATCGGGCCGATTCTCTCAACAACCTCGCCTGGTTTCTTGCCACCAATCCGGATGCCCGGTCGAGAAATGGAGCTGAGGCAGTGCCGTTGGCCGAGCGCACGTGTCAATTGACACATTATCAAATAATTGCAGCGATCAACACTTTGGCGGCAGCAGATGCGGAAGCTGGACGTTTTGAAGAGGCCATCACTAATGCTCAATTGGCCTGTTCAATGGCTTTGAAATCAGGAGATGAAGCGCTTTGGCGCCAAAGTGAAAGCCTGCTGAATTTGTTTCGCAGGCATCGGCCCTACCACGAAAAGTTAGGCCTGTAAGCCGGCGTATGTCATTGCCGGCCACCGCCTTCAAACCGCCGGCCCGGGACCAGACCGGGTTGACCGGTTATACCGAGGATTATAATTGGAGCGGGTGAAGGGAATCGAACCCTCATCTCAGGCTTGGGAAGCCCGCATTCTACCACTGAACCACACCCGCTTTCGCTGCGCTTCAGCGCGGCAAGCCCGCCTACGCTTGCGCTTCCGTCTTTGTTTCACTTCGACGCGACAAGTCAGCGCGGCAAATCCGCATTGAAGCTGCTATTTTTTACCAGACTGGTTGACGGCTGGCAACTGGTTTGCGGAGGTCATCACGATTCCACCACGAGATTTTTGATGGCGTCGCGCAAGTGGTCTTCAATCAGAAGCTGGCGCTCGACAGACAGGATTTTGCCGCCGCCGGCCTCCTGCAAATAAAACGTGTCAATGGCCGCGCCGCGTTCGGTGACGATGCGGGCGGCGGATATGTCCAGCGCCAGTTCGGTGAAAGTTTGCGAAATCACATAAAGCAGCCCGAGCCGGTCCTCAGTCTCAATCTCCACCAGCGTGCGCGTGTCCGAGGCCGTATTGTCGAACCGGATCTGCGTCGCCAACCGCTCGCCGGCGTAGGCCTCGTAGTCCGGCTGGCGCTTGATTTCGCGCGCGATGAGCGCCGACAGGTCGGTGTGCTCGTCATTCAAAACCTTCTCGAGCAACCCCGTAAATTTGTCCTGGCGGTCGCGCGGCGCGAGGCCGCCGGTCTGGGCGTCGTTGATGAAAAATTTATCGAGCACGACACCGTCGCTGCGCGTGAAGATTTGCGCACTGAGGATGTTCAGCCCTGCGGCGCTGAATGAGCCGGCAATCTTGCTGAACAGCCCGGCCCGGTCCCAGGTGCAAATCTTGACCAGGTTGTAACCACGGTCGGGTTCATCCTGCCAGGCTGTCGCGGGCGACAAGACCCGGTTGTCCTCCAGAATCAGCCGGCGCATGAAACGGTGCGTCAGTTCGAGGTCGTCGTTGATGTCCTTCGCCGTGTGAATTTCGAAATAACGCTGCGGCAGCGAGGCGAAATGCGCGTTGGTTTCCTCATCGCTGATTGATTTCGGCGCCAGTTCGCGGACTTCGTGCAGCAGCGCCTCGCGTTGAAACTGCGAAGCACGGACAAATTCCGTGCCGCCGGTGAGCAGCGGAAGCGCGCGGTCGTGCAACTGCCAGAGCAGCACGTCCTTGAAACCGTTCCAAAGTTTGTCGCTTGTGCCCTGGGAGTCGGCAAACGTCAACAGCGTGAGCAAATCCAGCGTCTCGGGCGTCTGAATTTGCCGGGCGAATTGCCGGATGACGGCGGGGTCGTCGAGATCGCGTCGCTGGGACACACTGGCCATGAGCAAATGATTTTCGATAAGAGTGTGCAAGGTGTGTGACGCCGGTGCGTCCAGCCGCAACCGTTTCGCGGCACGCAGGGCCATTGCCGCGCTGACTTCCGGGTGGAGGCGTTTTTTGTGGTGTTCGGATTTGCCGACGTTGTGCAACAGCAAAGCGAGGTAAAGCAGGCCGGGCCGTTCCAATCCCTGAAACAGGGGCGCATAATGTTTGTACGGTTCGTCTTTCGCCTCCCAGATCCGGTCGAGTTGTTCGAGGCAGACCAGCGTGTGTTCGTCGGCGGCGTATTGATGGTAAAACTCGTGTTGCACCAGGCAGGTGAGCCGGCCGAACTCGGGAATGTATTTGCCGAGCAGATTGACCTCGTGCATGGCGCGCAAAACGGATGCGACCTCGCCGCGGCGTTCGAGGATGGTCAGAAACGTTTCCCGCACATGCTCGTCCTCCAAAAAACCGCGGTCCACCATCGAAACCTGGTTCCGGATGAGTTGCGCCAGGTCGGGATGCAACTGCAGCCGGTGTTGTTGGGCGTGCAGGAACACGCGCATCAACCGCCGCGGTGAGTCGCGAAAAATGCGGTTGGACGCGGCGCGGATCTGGCCGTCCACGAACAGGAACCCGTCCACCGGTTCCACGGGCCGGTCCCGTTTGGGCAGCCAAGCCCGCAGCGAGGTCAGCGGAGCCGATGCCGGTGCGATCAAAGCCATGCGCTGCTCCAGCGTGCGGGTGATGAGAAAAATATTCCGCATGTGCGTGTAAAGGTCGCGCATGAACTTTTCGATGCGCTGGCTCGGCGACCGGTCGCCGTAGCCCAGGCCGAGCGCCACGGCGGGCTGCACATTTTTGCCCAGCGCATCGAGCGGGCGGTTGGCGTGGTAGTGTAATTCCGTCCTTACCCGCAGCAGAAAATCGTAGGCGGCCTCGAGCTGCTTGCGTTCGGTTTCGACGACGAACTCGCGTTCCTGCAATTCTTTCAGCGAACGGGCGCGATACTTGAAAAACGCCATCCACAGCACATTCTGAAAATCGCGCAGGCCGCCGCAGCCGTTTTTGATGTTCGGCTCCTGCATGCAGGCCGAGTTGCCGAATTTGCCGTGTCGCCCCGTCTGGTCTTCGAGCCGGGCGGCGATGTATTTTGCCTCGTAACCGGTAACGCACCGGGCCACGAGCGTCTTCTCGAATTTTTTGAACAGCTCCTCGCTGCCGGCAATCAACCGCGCCTCGATGAGCGAAGTTTTCGATTGCATGTCGGTGTTCGCCACTTTGACACAATCGTCTATGCTCCGCACCGAGTGGCCGACCTTCAGGCCGGTGTCCCACAGCGGGTACAATACGCCGTCAATCAGTTTGGACAAATGGGGCAGCGGTTTGCCCGCCGCGACCTGGCCATCGTGCAAAAACATGAAGTCGATGTCGCTGTGCGGATTCAATTCCGCGCGGCCGTAACCGCCGATGGCAATGAGAGCGATGGGCGGAAACTCCTTTTGCGCCTGTGCCGACAGGCTGTTTTTGGCTTCCGTCCAAAGATGTTGCAGCAAGGCATCAAGGATGGCCGCGCGGGCCTGGCAGATTTCGCGCCCGCCCACGCCGGCACGATGCTGCAATTTGAGCCGGTGCGTCTCGACCTTGAGAAAACCCTTGTACCGCGCGAGCTTTTCGGCCGGGCCGCTGTTGGACGGCGACGGCAGGCGCACATTGGCGTCGGCTTCGATTTTTTTAATCAAATCCTGCACGGACGGAATGATTGAGTTTTGAGTTGCAAGTTTCAAGTTTTCAGAACTGAAAACTGAAAATTTCAAACTGGAGACTTGACGGGAATTCTTGTCGTGCGGGCGGCAATGATTAGACTCTGCCGCGATGCCGGTTCAACCCGATCCCGATGCCGTCCTGATGCTGCGCGTCAAACGCGGCGACCGGGAGGCGTTCGCCGGGCTGGTGGAGAAGTACAAGCAACCGGTGATGAATTTCGTGTACCGCTCGCTGCGTGACGAAATCGAGGCCGAGGACCTGGCGCAAAACGTTTTCCTGCAGGTGTATAAATCCCGCAGCCGGTACAAACAAACCGCGAAATTTTCCACCTGGCTCTTCACCATCGCGCGCAACCTTTGCCTGAACGAACTCCGCCGCCGCTCGCGGCATCCCGCCGAATCCATTGAGGAGACCCAGGCCGAAAACGAGGAACAGCCGCAACGGCAATACGAAGACAAATCGCAGGCTGCCCCGCCGGAAAAACTGTTGCAGGGCGAACTGGCCCAAAAAATCGAGGAAGCGCTCGCCGAGCTTCCCGAGAACCAGCGCAGCGCCATTTTGCTCTGCCGGCAGGAGGAATTGAGCTACGAGGAAATCGCCGGGGTTTTGGATTGCTCGCTTTCGGCCACGAAATCGCTCATCCATCGCGGCCGCGAGACGCTCAAGGAAAAGCTCAAACGCTACCTGGGCACGGGCGATTGGACGGAATGAGTTTTGTGGGGAGCGCAGCCGCCCCCGGCTGCGGTTCGACGCGCCCTCGCGTCGAACATGAATGCGGTTGCATGCGAATCAAAATCAAATGCCGTCGCACAAGGTCAACGACGAGGGCGTCGTTGGCGGCACGCGGGGCGCGTGCGCTCCCCACTCCCAGCGCCTACGGCGCTCCGAAAGGGCGGCCGGCAGACCGGCGCATTGCTTCGGGAAAAATGATGAGTGCGGCTTTCTGCCGAAAGCCGCTACGCCCGGTTGGAAATGAAAACCTGCCGGCGAGACGCCGACAGGAGCGACCGGGACGGTCGCGCTCCCTTATCGATCCCGCTTCAACAGAAATTCCGCCAGCGATTCGAGGGCAACGGCTTCGCTCTTGAAAATGGTCAGCGCGTCAAAGGCCTTGTCCGTCAGGCGCGCCGCAATCTTCCGCGATTTTTCCAGGCCCACGATGGCCGGATAGGTCGCCTTTTGCACGGCTACGTCCTTGCCCGCCGTCTTGCCGAGCTGCTCGCTGGTCTGCGTCACATCCAGAATGTCGTCAATCACCTGGAACGCGAGGCCGACGTGATAGCCGAAATCCGTGAGCGCCTTGAGTTGCGCCGCCGTGCAATTGGCGCTCATGCCGCCGAGCCGCACGGAACAGCATAGCAGCGCGGAGGTCTTCCGCTCGTGGATGAATTTCAATTCGGCCGCGGAAATCTTTTTGCCTTCCGCCTCCAAGTCCGCGACCTGCCCGGCAATCAATTGCAGCGAGCCAGAGGCTTTGGCGATCTCCAGATTCAAATCGCGGTGCGGATAGCGCGGGAATATTTTGCATTGCGCGGCGATCTCAAACGCCTGCGTCAGCAGCGCGTCGCCCGCCAGCACGGCGATGCCTTCGCCGAACACCTTGTGGTTGGTCAGTTTGCCGCGGCGGAAATCGTCGTTGTCCATCGCCGGCAAATCGTCGTGGATGAGCGAGTAGGTGTGGATGCACTCGACGGCGCAGGCGAGCGGCAGGGCGTCGGCTTCGCGTCCGCCACAGGCTTGCGCCGCGGCGAGGCAGAGCGCGGGGCGCATCCGTTTGCCGCCGGCGAAGAGCGAATAACGCATCGCCCGGTGGATGGTGGCGGGTTTGGTTTTCTCGGACGGCAGGAACCGGTCAAGCGCGGCATTGACGGTCCTGGTGCTGGCGGCCAGAAACCGGTCCAAATCGAATGGGACTATTGCAGACATGCCGGTTTGTTTTAGAAAACGTTTTCCACCGGCGCAAGTTTTAAGCGGGTTTTATTTGCAGTTCCGGGTGCTTGCGCTCATGTGTCCGGAGACACAACGCTTTTTAAAACCACGTAAAAGCAACAGCCCTGGCCGGGCGCGCTTCTCACTCCGATTTGCCCGCCATGGGCCAACGTGATTTCCCGGGCGATGGACAGTCCCAGACCGGCGCCAGCCTGTGATTGACCGGGCACGCGGAAGAAACGGTCGAAAATCCGGCTATGAAACTCTTCCGGGATGCCGGGGCCACGGTCAGTAACGCTGAATTCCACGTTATGGTCTTTGACCAATTTGGCTCCCAACGTAATGTCGCCTTTTTCCGGGGAATGTTTGATGGCATTGGAAAGGAGATTGGTAAAAACGTGATTGATGCGTTGCCGGTCCACCAGAATGGCCGGCAGGTCTGTTTCAATGGAAAAGTTCACGTTTAACCCCTTGGCGTTGATTTTATCGGTCATTTCCTTCATGACGCTGGTCAGCAATTCAGCAGGCGCCGCCGGCGTTTTGCGCAAACCGTCGTTCCCTTCCTCCAATCGCGCCAGGTCGAGCAGGTCGTTCAAAATCCGCAACTGCCGTTCCGTGTCGTTCCGGGCCGCCTGGAGCAATTCGTCCTGCTTGGGGGTCAGTTCACCAACGGTCTTTTCGAGCAGGACATGCAGGGCCATCCGCACGCTGGTCAGCGGACTCTTTAATTCGTGGCTGACGGTGGCGACGAGGTCGGTCTTGGCGGCGTCCAGCAGGCGGAAGCGGGTAATGTCGTACAAAACCACCGCCACGCCGAACAGGGCGTCTTCCTTGTTGCGCATGGCCAGAATGCGCGGCAAAAAAAACTTGTCCACGTCGTTGATCCGGTAAGTAATGACTTCATTGAAGCTGTCCGGGAGAAAACTTTCGCCGCTGACGAGGGAATTCTGGGCGATGAGTTGCAGCTTGTCGGGCAGGCGGCCTTCCAGTTGGAGGCCGGAGGCCAGCCCGTCAGCCGCCGGATTTTTCAATTCGATGTGCCCGTCCTTGTCCAGGACGAAAATCGGGTCGGGAAACGAGGCAAGCGTGGCTTCCATTGTGCGATGGGCACGGACGATTTCTTCCGTGGTGCTTTGGCGGTATTCCTGGAGCTGGGCCGCCATTTTGTTGAACGCCTGGGCCAGCTCACCCAGTTCGTCTTTTGTAGTGACCGGCACGGGTTGGTCCATTTTGCCTTCGCCCAATTCGCGGGTCGCCCGCGTCAACAATTGGATCGGCTCGATAATCGAGCGGCTGAGCTGATACCCGGCATAGGCGGAAATCAGCAGCGCGAGCACCATGCCAAAAATCATCAGGTGGGTGACTTCCCGGGTGATTTTCCGGATGTTCTGGCTGGTGCCAGAATGGCCTTGTGGTTCAGATCGTGGATTTTTCCCAGCAGCAGAGTTGATCGTCTGCCCGCGTCGGCACCATTTCCTGCTCATACACCTGACGCTGATTTCCCGGGCTGTCAACGGCGCTGATTTTGTCCGCCGCATTGAGGAATACCTGGTAATTGGTCGCCACATTCAGGCTCAAGGCTTTTTCTCCGGGCAGCGTGCTGGCCTTGAGCAGCAGGTCGAGGTTGGTCTCAAAATGTTGCCGGTACTCCAGCAAGGCGTTTTTGTCGCTGACGCGCGGTCCGGAAATCACCCAGGACACTTCCCGGTCCATTCCCGACAGGGCCAGGCTCATGGCGGACGCCGCGTTGATGCTCTGGTAGCTGTTCGTAACCGACGCATCCACGACATTGCCCAGGCGAGTAAAGAGCACGATGGCATAGGCGCCGACGGCCAGCAGAATGCCCACGAAGGGCGTCAGGTAAAGGAACAATCGGGTGCGCAACATGGTGCGTTAGCGGGTTATCCTTCCTGGACGTGCGTGGCTCGGGATATTTCCTTCTTTTTACGATGCAGCGTGTCCCGGGTGATGCCCAAAATTCTTGCGGCTTCAGTCATCGTGGCCGCCTGTTTCATCACGCGGGCGATATGTTCGGTTTCAATTTCCCGCAGCGACACCCTCGCGCCGATTTGGACTCCCGGCGTTGGTGCCTGGGCGGAACTGGGGAAAAGTTTTTCCGGCAAATCCAGCAGATGAATTTCGTTGGTATCGGCCAGGATGACGGCGCGTTCAACGACATTGCGCAATTCGCGCAGGTTGCCCGGCCAGGCATATTGGCGCAGGACCGCCTCCGCCTCTTTGGAAAAGCCTTTGAGATGCTTGCCGCATTGCCTGGAGAAAAACTGGAGATAGCGCTCCGCGATTTTCAGCAAATCGCCCGGGACGCTCCCGCAGGGGCGGAATCTGGACGGCAATGACGTGGAGCCGGTAATACAGATCTTCCCGGAAACGCCTTTCCTGGACGGCTTTTTCGAGGTTCCGGTTCGTCGCGGAAATCACCCGCACGTTGGCGCGGCGCATCTTGGCCTCGCCGACGCGTTCGTATTCCTTTTCCTGCAACAACCGCAGCAGCTTGGGTTGAATCTCCAGCGGCAATTCGCCGATTTCATCGAGAAACAGCGTGCCGCCATCCGCCAGCGCAACCTTGCCCACCTTGTCGCTCACCGCGCCGGTGAAAGCGCCTTTGACATGGCCGAACAATTCGCTCTCCAGCAATTCCCGCGACAGGCTCGGACAATTCACCGTCACAAAAGCGTTGTCCTTTTGCGGGCTCTTTTCGTGCAGCGCCCGGGCCACGACTGACTTGCCCGTGCCGCTTTCGCCCAGCAGCAGGATGGTGGCCGGAGTCGCGGCCGCCTTGAACGCCAGATCGAGCGCCTTTTGCATCGCCGGCTCGCAAGTGGTCAGGTCAGCCGTCACGGTGTCGTCCGAAATGCGGGATTCCAGTTCCGCGACGCGGCTCCGCAGTTTGCGGGCCTCGATCAACCGGCTCACCACCTGCCGGACTTGTTCGGGCGTGAAGGGTTTGGGGATGTAATCCACCGCGCCGCGCCGCATCGCTTCCACCGCCGTTTCAATCGAGGCATAGGCGGTGAACACAATCACTTCCAGGCCAGGGTTGACCTTCAAAAACTCGGGCAGCAAATCCAGCCCGTTTTCGCCGTTCAATTTCAAATCCAGAAACGCAATGTCATACGAGCTCGTTCGCCAAGCTGTTGCAACGCGGCGGCGCCATTGTCCACGCACACCGGCTTCGTGCCCCATCGCCTCCAGCACGACATCCATGATCCGGCGAATGTTTTCCTCATCGTCAACAATCAGTATTCGCATAGGACTGCCTACCCTTTGTGGCTGCATGACAGCCATGATAATTGACCAATGCGCAAAAAGCGAGCAAGTATCTTTTACTAAAAATTCGCCGCCCAACCGAATCGTTTTGGCGTCGTATCACCCTGGCGGAACAGTTTAAGCCGCCCATCCGGCGATTTCCGCGTGGCGAATGACACGGAAATTTGCTCAAATCAGGGACGGTCAGTTTTCATGAAACAAATGGACAATGCAAAATTTGATGCCGGGGCGCTCCGGCAATTCGGCAAAGCGCTGCTGGTTGCCGCCGGACTCGCGGACGACCGCGCCCGCGACGTGGCGGAAGTGCTGCTCGAAGGCGATCTCCTTGGCCACACCACCCACGGCTTCGCCCTGTTGCCTGCCTACCTCAAGGCGCTCAAGGACGGCACCATGGAAAAACGCGGCGAGCCGGCGGTTGTAGCGGACCACGGCGCAGCACTCACCTGGGATGGCCGTTATCTGCCAGGCCCATGGCTGGTGCGCCAGGCCATTTACACGGCTCAAAAACGTTCGGTCGAACATCCGGTCACAACCGTTGTCATCCGTCGCAGCCATCACATCGGTTGTCTTCAGGCCTACCTCAAACCGGTCACTGACGCGGGCATTTTTATTTTACTGACCTGTTCCGACCCGCAATCGCGCACCGTCACGCCGCACGGCGGTGCCGCGCCGCGTTACAGTCCCAATCCGATTGCCATCGGCATTCCCACCAGCGGCGAACCTGTGCTGATTGACACCAGCATGTCCTCGACTTCGAATGCGCTTTGTCAACGGCGAGCAACGGCAGGCGAACGATTGCCCGGGCCGTGGCTGGTGGACCGCGAGGGCAAACCGACGTACGATCCGCAGGTGCTCTTCAATAATCGTGGTGGAGCCATTCTGCCGCTGGGCGGGATGGATTTGGGTTACAAAGGTTTTGCGTTGGGGTTGTTCGTGGAAGCACTCACGAACGCGCTGGGCGGTCATGGTCGCGCCACCGGGGAAACGCATTGGGGTGCCTCGGTGTTTTTGCAGCTCATCGATCCGGAAAAATTCGGCGGCCGTAAAGCCTTTCTGCGCGAAACCAGCTTCTTCGCCCAATTCTGTGCCGGAACTCCGGTGCCGGCGGGCAAACCACCTGTGCGCTTGCCCGGCCACGCCGCGCTCGCCCGACGGGCGGAACAACTCGCCCGCGGCGTCCAACTGCATCCCACCATCCTCCCGGCGTTGCGTCCGTGGGCCGAAAGTTTGAAAGTGAAGATTCCGTCGCCGGGCTGAAATATTCGTGTTCTTTCGTGTCCTTTCATGGTTCCCGCCTTCACCCCGTTTCGGCGCGGCAAGAAACATCTTTGCGCCATCCCCATTCCCTTCGCTGTAAAAAATCCGTGTTCATCGGTGTTTATCCGTGGTAAAAATTCTCCGCGCAATTTATGGAATACGAAGCGGTCATCGGTCTGGAAACGCACGTCCAACTCAAGACGAAATCGAAGATGTGGTGCGGCTGCGCCAACGCGTTCGGCGCGCCGCCCAACACCAACGTCTGCCCCGTCTGCCTCGGTCTGCCCGGCGTGTTGCCTGTGCCCAACGAGGAAGCGCTGCGCCTGACCGTCCTTACCGGCTACCTGCTGAATTGCGAAATCCCCCGTTTCGCCAAGTTCGACCGGAAAAGTTATTTCTACCCGGACATGCCGAAGAATTACCAGATCACGCAGTACGACAAGCCGTCCACAGCCAACGGCTGGGTCGAGTTCGAATTCAACGGCGGCTTGGCACGCGTGCGCATCACCCGCGCGCACCTAGAGGAAGACGTGGGTAAGAATATCCATTTCGAACGCAACAGCGGCGTGGACTTCAACCGCGCCGGCGTGCCGCTCATGGAAATTGTGTCCGAACCGGACATCAGCAGCGCCGACATGGCCTACGAATATCTCAACGCGCTCAAGGAAATTTTGCTGTAAGGCGGCGTGAGCGATTGCGACATGGAAAAAGGCATGGTGCGGTGCGACGTGAACGTGAGCGTGCGGCCCAAAGGCAGCCAGGAACTGGGCGCGAAGATTGAAATCAAGAACATGAACAGCTTTTCGGGCGTGCGCCGGGCGCTGGAATACGAAATCCCGCGTCAGATCGAAGTCGTGTCCAGGGGCGGCAAACTGATTCAATCCACGCGCCGCTGGGATGACGACGCCGGCGTCACCGACGAAATGCGCACGAAGGAGCACGCGCACGATTACCGGTATTTCCCCGATCCGGACCTGATGCCGCAGGCGCCGACTGACGAATGGCTGGCCGAGGTGAAGGCGCGCGTGGTGGAACTGCCGCTGGCGCGCAAACAGCGGTTCATGCGCGAATATGGCTTGGCTGAATACATAGCTCAAGTTTTCAAAGGCAACCTTAAATTATCCGAATATTTTGAGAAAGTTGCGAAGCTGGCGAAAAATTCTGAAACGGTTGCCAACCTGCTGATCAATGAATTTACCCCAATAAATTTGCTTGGCTTTGACAATCTAAATTTTAGCCCAAAAGACTTCGCTGATTTAGCTGATTTGTTTTATAGCAGAACAATCAACGGTTTTGCCATGAAGCAGGTCTTGCTTGAAATGAATGCGTCGGGCAAATCTCCATCTGCCATTGTTGAACAAAGAGGATTGGCACAAATTAGTGATTCTGGCGCAATCGAAATATTTTGTGATAACGCAATTCTGGCAAATCCAAATTCTGTGGCGGATTACAAGGCTGGCAAGGTTGCTGCGTTAAATTTTCTTAAGGGGCAGGTAATGAAGTTAAGTAAAGGAAAAGCGAACCCAGCACGCGTCGGCGAAATACTTGAACTTAAATTAAAAAACAATTAATATGGAGCAGCCATTTCTAGAATACAAAGTTCCTCCTGGGTTTGAGGCCGCTCACGAAGAGTGGCTTAAAATAGGCGGTGAAGCTATTCGTCGGAAATATCTTCATGGTTCAAGCCCTGCATTTTACAAGACCGCATATTGGAAACTTATGCGCGAGGCAATTTTCCAGAGGGATTCATATAAATGTCGCCGGTGTGGAAAGGAAGCAGAACAGGTTCACCATTTAAGTTATGCTCATCGCGGACGAGACCATTTTTTCCCAGAGAAATTAGTCTCTGTTTGTCACAAATGTCATGGACTTGTGGAACACGCTCGGAGCGCAGAATCTTTGGCTGCAACATTGAGATATAGGCTTGCCTGTATTGAAGACCATCTAGCTGGCAAGATTGCACCCATTCCAGAAACCCCTCTCAAAAGTCTTACGAGGGTTTTGGAATACAAGGCTAGATTGAACTCAATGCGCGAAGCATATCGCAATCAACATATTTTTGAGGAACAAAAGGAAGCCGCACCAGCAGTGGATTTTGAGACTGAAGCGCAAAAGGTTCTGAAAACTTGGAAGATTTCCGATAAGGAGAAATCTGAACGGGTAAAACTTATACTCCTAGATGATATGAAGATTTGTGCTGATTTTATTAATGAGGTTCTAACTCTGACTTCATCGCAATGATTTAACAAATTATTATTTTAACATTCTGCGACGAAGCCATTGCCGCGGACCCCGGCCCGGTGGCGGACTTCAAGTCCGGAAAAGCGGCGGCGTTGAATTTCCTGAAGGGCCAGGTGATGAAATTAAGCAAGGGGAAGGCGAACCCGGCACTGGCCGGGGAAATTTTGGAGTGGAAATTGAAAAGCTGACAACGAAGACCGTCCGCTTATGACCTTCACTCGTGGCCGAAATCCCCGGGGTTTCGGCCACGAGACCCGCAATGAAATTTGCTGTCTCACGAGAAACTTCATTCAAAGTCAACTTTACCTCCTTCCCGGTCGCGGGGAACTGTGCGTTTGGAGGCACACCCCGTGCATTTGATTGCACACCCGCCGGAATCGGTGGATAATCCGGCACGACCAAGAAGTCATTGGCGAACATGAAGTTTGGGCGGCGCATTTTCCTTTTGGGAACGGTGCTCCTGGCGTTGACGCAAACCGGCCGCAGCCAGAGCGCTTCGTACTGGCGCGTGTACAAGGTTGACGACGGAATGCACCAATCCGCCTGCGTCTCGGTGTCGGTCATGCCCAACGGGAAGGCCCTGGTCCTGCATCGCAATCGGGCATTTGTCAGCGAACTGGATGGCTACAATGTAAAGTCCATTTCCCTGCCGGAACCGGCCGGCAACATTTCCGAAGGTCCCGGCGGCCGGGTTTGGGCAACGGTCCAGTATGGTTTGATTCAGGAAATCAAACAGGATGATTGGGTGGCGCATCCGTTCCCGGAAATTGCCGTCGAATTCGGCACCCGCGCCCCCATCTACCCGGTGCGCCAGGGTCATGTCCTCTTTTTGCGGGAAGACCGGTTGATGGATTTCAACGTGGAAAATCCGGATCACCCCAAAATTCAGGTGTTGCTCCGGTCCGATCAAACCCGGCTCGGAAAATTCAGGGACATGGTGGCGGCACGCAACGGCGGACTGTGGATCGCCGGCGAGCGCGGTTTGGGCCGGGTCCCGAAACTCACCGGCGATTCAAAACTCGAAAGCGTTTGGAACGATTTTCTTCCGCCCGAATCATTGCACATTCAAAATCTGTGCACCCCGCGCGAGGATGACGAAGGCGGCGTCACCGCCCTGGCCGAATCGGCCACGAACGGACAAAAAATCATAGCCCATTTCGACGGCCTGGCCTGGACGGCCCAACCGGCCGAAATGGAGACGATCCGGCGGGCGTGGCGAAGCGGCGACAAAGTTTTATGGGCGGCGACCCTGGATGAGTTGCTGCAACAGGTTCCGGGACAAACGAACCTGACGGAATATCAGGAAATATCCGCGCGCCAATACTACGACGCGGCGACGGAACCTGACGGAGCTTTCTGGCTGGCCACTTCGAGCGGCCTGTTCCGTTACGCCCTGCCCATCTGGCACAGCCCTGCCCCGTTGCGACAACTCAATGTTCCCGTTCGTTGCCTCGCGGATGACGCCGCAGGGCGGCTTTGGTTTGTCGCCGGTGGCCGGTTGCATTCGTTGCTGGGCGAAATTCATCACGAATTTGCGCTTCCCGAATCATTGGCTCGCGATGCGCAAGCCGTTCGTGATCTGTTTCCGCTCAAGGACGGGTCCCTGTTGCTGTACGCCGCCGAAAATTCCCTCCGGTTCAATCCGGATTCAGGCGAGTTCAACCCCGGCCTCCACCTTCGGGATGACGTTCGTCACGTTAAACCGCTGGGCTTGTTGCGGGACGGCAGTCTCGCCATCCAAAGCTGGAATTCCGAATCGGCCACCGCGAAATTGACCACGTGTTACTTTGACCGTTTCAACGGCATGCAATATCAGCCGCTAACCGAAACGCCACCCGACCCGGAAACAGTCGGTGTTTGCTCGATTTTGTTCGCCGCGCGCAATGGCGACATCTGGTTGAGCGGCGACAAGGGCATGGCCTGGTATCATGAAAAAAAGTGGCGGGCGTTTCCGGTTTCGAACCGCGCTGTGCCCGATGCGGTTCTTTTCTTTACGGAACTGCCCGACGGGCGGATTTGGTGCGCGACGCAGAACGAGCTTTGGGAATTCAACGGGCGCGATTGGTCGTCGGTGCAAGCCGGCTTCGAACATATCAACGCGCTTCAGTGCGCCCGCGACGGCAGCGTGTGGGTGGCCGATGATGCCGGGGTACATCGTTACTTCCAGAAAATCTGGATTGAGAACGGGCGGGAAGACGGGCTGCCCGACGCCACCGTGCATGAAATTTTTGAGGACCAGCACGGAAACATCTGGGCGGGCACGCCGCACGGCTTGTGCCAGTACCATCCCGAAGCCGACCCGGACCCGCCACACACCTTCATTGAAAAACCGGCCAAGCGGAGAACCGCGTCTTCGCGAGGGCGACACCATTTCGCTCGCGTTCAGCGGGCGCGACAAATGGAAATTCACGTCCCCGAACGGCTGCTTTACTCGTGCAAGCTGGATTATGGCGATTGGTCGCCTTTCGGGGAGACGCATGCCTTTTCTTTTTCCGATCTGCCGCCCGGCCGGCACATCTTCCAGGCGCGCACCATGGACCGCAACGGGAACATCGACCCCAAACCGGCGCAGTTGGAATTTATGGTGACCCTGCCCTGGTACCGGGAAATCCGGCTGATGCTTATTGCGCTCGCCGGCGCCTTGGTGGCGCTGTTCTTTGCCGCGCTGGCATTCAATCGCCACCGGCAACTGCTCCGCAGCTATGCCGAGGTGGAGCGGAAGGTCGCCGACCGCACGCGCGAATTGGAAGCGGCCAGCCGCGAACTGTTGCATAGCCAGAAGATGAAGGCGCTGGGCACACTCGCCGCCGGCATCGCGCACGATTTCAATAATATCCTCTCCATCATCAAAGGCTCCGCCCAGCTCATCGAAGAAAATCAGGACAATCCTCAGAAAATCCGCACGCGCGTGGACCGCATCAAGACCGTGGTGGAACAGGGCGCGGGCATCGTGAACGCCATGCTCGGCTTCAGCGGCGGCGCCGGGGAACAACCCGCCCCGTGCGACCTCAACGCCGTCGCCGGAGAAACCATCCGATTGCTGGGCGACCGTTTCCTGCGCGAGGTGGAGATGAGATTTGAACCGGCGCCGGGGCTGTCCGATGTGTGGGCTTCGAAAAATTTCATCCAGCAGATTCTCTTGAATTTCATCTTCAACGCCGCCGAAGCCATGACGGCGAACCGAGCAGATTGTCCTGGCCACCCAAAAACTGGAACGGCTGCCGGACGGGCTGGTGCTCACCCCGCCGCCCGTGCCCGTTTATGTCGCGGTATCTGTACGTGATTTCGGCTGCGGCATTTCGCCGGAAAATCTGCCGCGCATCTTCGATCCATTTTTTACCACCAAGGCACTGTCCGTCCGCCGCGGCACGGGTCTGGGCCTTTCGATGGTCTATGAACTCGCAAAGAAAATGGAAGCCGGCATTGCCGTGGAATCGGTCGTAGGCCGGGGCAGCACTTTCACCCTCATCCTGCCGGTGCGCAATTTGAAACAAACGCAGAGGTTATAACGATGAATGCAGAACTAAACAACAAACGCATGGACGCTTGCGGGGATACCCCTCTTCATTCTGCATTCTTCCTTCATCATTCGCTTTATGAATCCGCCCATCATCCTGATTATTGAAGACGACGATTTTCAGTACGAAATCTACGAGGAGGCGCTGGTGAAATACCGGCTGCTGCGCGTGAAAAACGGCACCGAGGCGCTGGCCCAAATC
This sequence comes from uncultured Verrucomicrobiae bacterium, assembly GCA_963789055.1. Lineage (GTDB taxonomy): Bacteria > Verrucomicrobiota > Verrucomicrobiia > Limisphaerales > UBA11358 > UBA11358. The sequence continues at coordinate 416,891 of CAWBJE010000002.1, forward strand.
CGGCGTGGCCCGCCGCATTTGCTCATCCTCGACCACGTGCTTTCGGAAGGACAGCTCGGCCTGGATTTTCTGCCGGAATTCAAGGAATTGCTGCCGCATGTGCCCATCATCATTATCTCCGGCGCATTGGAAGTGCGCCAGCAGATGGCGGCGCTGCAAGGCCCGCGCCGGGCGCACTATTGCCTGCCCAAACCGGTGGATGTTCACGACCTCCGGCGCACCGTGGAAATCGCGCTCAAAGAATGCGGCGAAACCGAAGTGGTCCGGCAATTCGAAGCGCTCGAACGTTCGCACCGCGCCGACGCGCAGGAATTGTTCAGCCGTTCCACCGACCGCCTCGCGCGCCAGAGCCGCATCCGGGAACAACTGGAAAAATCGAAGGAACGCCCGAACATCTCGGCGCTCGCCCGCGAATTCAAGGTGGCCCGCCGCACCATCATCCGCGACCTACAGGAATTGATTCGCCGCAGCCAGCTCAAGCCGGAAGTTTATCCCGAATGGGAAAACCCGCCGGCGGAGGAAGATTGACGCCCGCGTCGCCAGGTCATTTCTCGTCCGCCTTTTTCACCTCCACGGCATAGACCTGGCTTTTGCCGCTCAGGTTGGAGCGGAAGATGACCCATTTTCCGTCCGGCGAAAACCGGGCGTTGGGTTCCAGCGCGTAATCGTGTTTCGCCATGTTCACCAGCCGTTCGGCTTTGAAAAGGCCGGGCCGGATGAGGCCGGTTTCGTCAATGTTCGTCCCGGCAGTGTCTGGCACCAGCACCGGGTGGAACAGGTAAATCCATTTGCCATTCTCGGCATGCGCTACCATGCCCGGTCCGCCGCCATCACCGCAGAACAGTTTTCCATCGGGAGACACGTTGAAATGAACCGACCATTCGTCGCGCTGGAGATGATACCGCATCCTCTGGCCGGTCGTGACATTGTAGCCGGCCACCCAGAAATCCTCGCCGCGCGGCGTTTGTAAATCGTACCAGATGGTCCGGCCGTCGGCGCTCCAGAATTCGTGCCCGGCAATTTCCATGGCCATGGTGCGCTTGTGGATGTTCGTCAGCCCGGTCCCATCCGCGCGGATGGTCCAGATGCGATCCACCTTTTGCCACGGGCCTTCGTGACAGAACATCAGCAGGTTGGGGCCAGTGGGCGAAAACAGCAGGTGGTTAAGCCAGTCGTTGCCACGAGCGTGTTTTTGGATTTCACCGGTCCGGAGGTTGAGGATGAAAAGTTCCATCGGCAAATGTTCGTCAAACCGGGCTTCAATGTTCCTGGCCTTGCTCCGGGGCAGTTCGCCAGTGAGGTGATTGGGACCGAAATCAACATCTTCCTCGTTGGTTAGTGACGTGTTCCGTTCGGTAATGGTTCCGGCCAGCAACGTTTCGTCGGCATTAACCGCCGACACCGAGCCGCCCGGCGGTAATTTGGCAACTTCGCGCGTGGCCCGGGTGTCAGGGTCGGTCGCGTAAACCGTTCCATTCCGGCTGTAATAAACCCGCCCGGTCTTGTGACCCACCATGATGATGCGGACACGGCCATCCACGACTTTTTCGATGGCCCGCGTTTTCAGGTTGATGGTTGAGATGCCGGTCGGCGTGCTGATGACCATCTTTTGCCCGTCGGGCGTGAAGGCGTTGAGGTTGAAATACAGGCTCTGACTGCCCGGCTCGCGCGAAAGCTGGATGACCCGATGGCCGGTATCGGGATCAATCCATTCGGTCGGTGAATTGGTTGCCACCTCCGCCCGCGTTTGCCTGGCAAACACGCCAACGCTCAACATCAAAATGAGGCCAATGCGATTCAATTCTACGGAAGCGGTTTGGATTGGTCCCGGATATAACTCTTCAGCGGACAGTTTTTCAGTTGGCGCAATCCTTCAATCACGCAGGCGGCGTTGACCTCCGCGCCGGCCAGGCTGAAATGCGTGTTGTCGTGGGTCGTGTAAAAAATGGTTTTGATTTCGTTGGTGGTGAACCCGGCGTAACGGTTCCGGATGATTTGATTCAGATTGATGAACGCAACGTTCTGGTTCGAGGCGATTGCGCCGGACCATGCCACGTACCGGTCAACGTCGCTGGGTTTGCGCGGCTGCGTCGGCATGCGCGGCACCGGCGAGCAAATGACCGGCGTCATGCCTTTGGCGTGCGCGTCGGCGATGTATTTGCGCATGTACCAGCCGTAAGTGTAAACGACCTCCCGCTTTTTCATGACGGGATTGTAAATCTCCTTCGACTCGCTGCCGAGGCCGGGAATGGTGCCGCGGGCGCGGTTCGTATCGTCCAATGGCCCGCCGTCGTTGTGGCCGAATTGAATCAGGACAAAATCTCCCGGTTTGGCATCCGCCAGAAGTTTGTCCCACCAGCCTTCGGTCTGGAACGTGCGGCTGCTGCGGCCGGCTTTGGCAAAATTCGTCACGCTGATTTTTTTCAAATCAAAGAACCGATCGATGACATCGCCCCACCCCACCAATCCCGGATGCGTGTTGTGCACCGTCGAGTCGCCGGCGATGAACAGCGTTGGAGTTGTTCCCGCCGGGGGAACGACTATCGCCTGAGTTTCTGCTTTCGGCGCCGGGGACTGGCATCCAGCCAGAAACAATCCCAGAATGACGATTGCGGTTGTTTTCATCGAGACGGTCATAATCCCATTGGTATCTCATCTTGGTTGCGCGAAAGCAATCCGGAGTTAAGTCTGAGAAGAACTTTATGCCCGGACGTTTTGACGATTGGTGAAGAAATCGCTCAGTGGTGGGGAGGATGTTTCAGCAGCCAGATTAAGCGCCACAACATGCCGAAGATGACACAAAAACCGATGTATGGGGCGGTAGCACTGATGGCACGGAACAGTCGGTCCCGGGCGTGCTCGATGCGGGGATTATAGTGGCTGAATTGAAACGACAGCAGGGCAATCATCAACTCGTCGGCCGTTTTATAACGGTCGTACGGGTTGGAACGACACGCGTTCAGCACGATTTTGTTGAATTGGACCAGATCGCGGTCCTCGGCGCTGTCTTTCAGCGGCGGCAGTTCCGGATATTCGTTGCGGTCCTTGCCCGTGCTGATTTCGTAAAGGACCTTGCCAAGCGAGTAAATGTCCGCTTGTGGCGACCCGGCGCCTTCCGGCGCGATGAATCCTTCCGTGCCCACCTGCGAGCCGGTCCGGGACAATTCCGACACCAATCCCGCATCCGCCAGTTTGGGAAAGCCGTTCACAAAAATGATGTTGGACGGCTTGACGTCGCGATGGATAAGCCCGTTCCGGTGCAGATAACCCAGGGCCGACGCGATGGCTGCGCCCAGCCGGATGCATTCGCCGATAGGCCGGCGCCGGCGTTGCCGCTGGTCGTAGGCCAGCGTCCGGGGCACGTATTGATCCGGCACGATGACCTGGCCGGTATTGACGTCGTCGCTGAGTTCCATCACGTAATAAAAATATCCTCCCGTTTCGTTGCATCCCACCTGAAGAATGTCCATCAGCCCGTCGTGCCATCGCGAGACCGGTTCAAATTTCAATACGCCGTTGAACTCGCGATCGAAATTCCGGCGCTGCTCGAACGCGCGCGCATAAACCACCTTGACCGCGCGGCACATGCCCAAAACGTTCCGGGCCAGCCATACCTCGCCGCTGCCGCCGCCGCCAATCACCCGGATCAGTTCGTGGTCGGGCACGACCGGAGTAAACGCCGGCCGTACCGGCGGCGCCGCCGGTTGGCGGGTGGGATTGGTGGATTCAGTCATGGTGATGATTCCGGTTTGTCAGATATGGTTCCATTGTTTCTCCAGCCGGCGCACTTCCTTTTTGAGCAACGCCGAAACCCGGTATTTGACCAGATAAACCAGTCCCACATTGACGCCCAATGTCCGGGCCACGTCCCGCACCGGGCATTGCCGGAGCACGTATAAATCAAAAATCTGATAGTGCTCCTCCTTGACGCTGCGCTTGACGGTTTCCAGGGCGGCTTTGAACAAGTTGACCTGCCATTCCTCGTCCCAGACGGATTCCGCGGTTTCAACCGCCGGGTCGGGAATTTCCGCCACGTCCGGCCGCGGGAGACCCTCAATGGTTTTGGAATCATCGGTCCGCAAGGCGCGGGTGCGTTTGCGGAACTGGTCGGCAATGCGCCACCGGGTGATGCTGCGCAGCCAGCCCTTGAACGAACCCAGCGTGCGGTCGCGCTTGAACTTTTCGATGTCTTTGGCCACCGAGATGACGGTTTCCTGCACCACGTCCTGGGCCTCGGATTCCGTCAGGCCGGACTTGATGGCGACCGCATAAATCAAGCGCCAATAGGTGTTGAAGAAATCCCGCCAACTGTCCTGGTCCCCCCGGTCTTCCAGCCGGCTCAGGAGGCTGTAACGTGTCGGAATCGGGTCTTCCGTCAGCAACGTCATGGCACAACTCATACAACCATTACTCGGTGCAGGCGATGCGTTTCTTTCAAAAAGTGTTCAAAAAGCTTTGTGCCTTGGCGGCTTGGCGTCGTTAATTTCTCCGGGATGTTTTCATCGGCAATCAAATCAGTCCATTTCGTCGGCATCGGCGGCACGGCCATGGCGTCCGCCGCCGTGGCCATGCAGGAAAAGGGATTTACCGTCACCGGCTCGGACCAGAATGTCTATCCGCCCATGTCCACGTTCCTCGCGGACCGGAAAATCGAAGTCATCAACGGCTATGCGGAGCGGAACCTGGCGCGCAAGCCCGACCTCGTCGTCATCGGCAACGCCATCTCCCGCGGCAATCCGGAGGCGGAATTCGTGCTGGACCACAAGCTGCGTTATTGCTCGCTGCCGGAATTGTTGAAGGAATTTTTCATCCGCGGCAAACGCTCCATCGTCGTTGCCGGCACGCACGGCAAGACCACCACGACGGCGCTGCTGGCATGGGTGTTCGAGCACAACAAACTGAACCCCAGCTTCCTTCTCGGCGGCATTCCGAACAATCTCGGCCAGGGCGCGCGGTTCACTGGCAGCTGAATGGTTCATCATCGAGGGTGACGAATACGACACCGCGTTTTTCGACAAGCGCAGCAAGTTCGTCCATTACCAGCCGGAGATCGGCATCATCAACAACCTCGAATTCGATCACGCGGATATTTTTGACAACCTGGACGCCATCAAAAAAACGTTCTCGCATTTCATCCGGATCATCCCGCGCAACGGCCTGCTGCTGGGCAACGGCGACGACGCGAACCTCGCGCCGCTGCTCGAGGTGACGCATTGTCCGGTGAAGCGCTTCGGCCTCGGCGAGGGCAATGCCGTGCAGGCGTTCAACATCCGTTACGGCCCGACAGCGAGCGAGTTTGAAATCCCCAGTTTTAAATTCCATCTGAACTTGATTGGTGAATTCAACGTGCGGAACGCGCTGGCCGTGGTGGCGTGCGCGAAACATTGCGGGCTGAAAAACCAGCAGATTCAATCCGCCTTCGAGACGTTCAAGGGCGTGAAGCGCCGGATGGAAGTGCGCGGCATTGCGGGTGGCGTGACGGTGCTGGACGACTTTGGCCATCACCCGACGGCCATCCGCGCAACGCTGCGGGCGTTGCGCTTGAAATATCCGCACGAGAAAATCTGGGCCATCTTCGAACCGCGCAGCAACACGACGCGGCGGAAGGTGTTCCAGGCGGAACTGTCCGGCGCCTTTGCTGACGCCAATGCGGTGGTGATTTCCGAAGTGGCGCGGCTGGAACAGCTCGCGCCCGAAGAGCGGCTCAATCCCGAAAAATTGATGCAGGATTTGAAAGCCTCGGGCCGGGACGCCACGTATCTGCCGGACGCGGATTCCATCATCGCCCACGTGGCGAAGAACGCCCAGGGCGGCGACATCGTGGTGGTATTCAGCAACGGCGGCTTCGGCGGGATCCACGCCAAGCTGCTGGAACGGCTGGGGCGGAGATAGAGCACTTTCGTAAGGAGCACGCACGAGGGTAACGAGCCGCGGAAACACAAAACGACCTTCAGTGAATCTTCCGCCTCCTCGTACGTCGGCGGCTACACGTACAGTTATTCTACCTTGAAATTTTCGGGCGTGGCGCCGTTGGACAAATCAAAGTCCGGCCGGCCGGCCTTCAGATCGGTGTGCTTGATGACCACGGTGTTGTTGGTTCCCTCCGCCTTGATGACCGCGCCGTCACCGGGAGCGTAAGTCAGATGGTCAACCTGCACGTCACGGCTGTTGAGCAGGCTTATCACCGGGCCGCGGGAGTTGAGAATCTCGACGTTGCTCAGCGTGATGTCCTGCGCGTCTTTGCAGGCCATGCCGTTTTCGGCGGTGATGGAAACGTTGTCGAGGTGGATGCCGCGAATGGGCATTTCGGGCAGGCCTTGCAATGCGACCGCCCGGCGCGCGCCCCGGCATATCACGTTTTCAATGTAAATATCGCGGAACTGCGGCGTCTTTTCGAGACCGGCACCGCTTCGGTGGAACCGCCTTCGCTGCCTTCGCCCGGCCCCTGGTTGCTGTAATACATGTCAAACCCGATGGCGTCGGTCATGATATCGGTCATGCGGACGTTGCTGATGTAAATTTTTTCCACGACGCCACCCCGGCCGCGCTGGCTCTTGAAGCGCAGACCAAGGTCGGTGCCCATGAACAAGCAGTTGTTGACGCGCACGTTGCGCACGCCGGCAGACATTTCGCTACCGATGGTCACACCGCCGTGCGCGTGATAGACGACGCAATCTTCAATCAGAACGTTTTCGGTGGGCACGCCGATGCGGCGGCCTTCCTCGTTCGCGCCGGACTTCAGGCAGATGCCGTCGTCGCCCACGTCGAAACGCGAGCCGCGCAAGACAACTTTTTTGCAATTTTCAATGTCCAGGCCGTCCCCGTTTTGCGAATACCACGGGTTACGGACATTGACGTCGCGGAGAGTCAGGTCTTCACACAGGGTCGGATTCAAATTCCAGCCCGGTGAATCCTGGAAAGTGACTCCTTCGAGCAGGACCCGACGGCAGTTGACGAGTTTCACCAGGTTTGGACGCTGGCGGCCTTCCTGCCGCTCGCGTTCTTTCGCCTCGGCCGACGGCCACCACAGATTGCCATTATCCAGGACGCTGTTGGTCTTGGCGAGCAGTTGTTTCCACTGGTTCTCGGTCATTTTGTATTTTTTCACCGGACGCCACGCATCGCCGGAACCGTCTATGACGCCCTTGCCGGTGATGGCGATGTCATCGAGGTTCTCGCCGTGAACGGGTGAGGTGGTCACTTTGCGGGGGCGGCCTTTCATGTCCAACTCGATTGGCGGATACAGGCTGAAATCCGGGCTGAACAGCACCAGCGCACCCTCTGCCAGATGCAATTCCACATGGCTCTTCAGGCCAATCGGCCCGGTCAGCCAGATGCCGGGCGGAAAAATCAATCGTCCGCCGCCTTTGTCAGCCAACGCAGCAATGCCCTTGGCGATGGCGTCGGTGTTGAGCGTCTTGCCATCGGGCACGGCACCAAAGTCGGTGATGGTTGCCGTCCGGTTCGGAATTTTTGGTTCCCGCACCCGCGGCATGTCAAATGCCGGCATGGCGGCGGTGACGCAAAGCGCACCGGTGAGAAGCAGGAATAACGACAAGTATGAAAATTTTGTTTTCATGGTTCGGCAGGATAGATTTGCGCCATACCTGACGCGAGCGGAAAGTGGAGATTCGTCTCTTTTTGTAGGAGACGAGGTGACGAGCCTCATTTCAAATGCAGAAGGTAGAATGAAGAATGATGAAGCCAATCCGGTATCGTTTCGCCTTAAATCGCTGTTTCTTCATTCTGCGTTCTTCCTTCACCCTTTGGTTTAAGCCTCCTCACGTCGGCTCCTGCGTTATTCATACAGGCGCTAAACACGGAACTCCAAACCCTGCGCCAACGACCGCGATGACTTACCTGGCGTAGTAATGATCCTAATTTTTCTGCTGCTGGCCGGTGTTTTCTTGAAAACGGCGAAGTGGATGTCCATGCTGGTGCGTGTAAATCGTGCCGTGGCCGCCCGGGTTAAAAACGCCCGGGCGCGAGCGGCGCAGGAAAGATAACCATGTCATATCGAGCCTGGTTTCAATGCATCAATCCCGTGTGCGGGCAGACCTACCCGCTGAACACCATCGTGTACCAATGCCGACGCTGCCATTCGCTGCTGGAAGTACAGCACGACCTCAAGGCCTTGAAACGCCGCAGCGCCGCGAGTTGGAAGAAACTCTTTGAAGACCGCTATATGAGCAACGAGTGGCCCTACGGCTCCGGTGTGTGGGGCAAGAAGGAATGGATCCTCCCAGGCATCAACAATGACGACGTGGTTTCGCTCTACGAAGGCGGCACCAACCTGTTCTGGGCCGAACGCTTCGGCAAAATCATCGGGGTGAACGAACTCTGGATCAAACTGTGCGGCAACACCCACAGCGGCTCGTTCAAGGACCTCGGCATGACCGTCCTGGTCTCGCAGGTCAAACAGATGATTTCTGAAGGCGCGCCCATCAAGGCCGTCGCTTGCGCCTCGACCGGCGACACCTCGGCGGCGCTGGCCACCTATTGCGCCGCCGCCGGCATCCAATCCATCGTCCTGCTCCCGCGCGGCAAAATTTCCCTCGCCCAACTCATCCAGCCGATTGCCAACGGCGCGCTCGTGCTGTCGCTGGACACCGATTTCGACGGTTGCATGAAAGTCGTTCAGGAAATCACCAAGGACGAAACACTTTACCTGGCGAATTCGATGAACTCGCTGCGCGTCGAGGGCCAGAAGACCGTGGGCATCGAGATCGCCCAGCAATTCGACTGGCGGGTGCCCGACGTGATGATTATTCCCGGCGGCAATCTCGGCAACGTTTCGGCGCTGGGAAAAGGCTTGATGATGATGAAAGACCTCGGCCTGGTATCCAAATTGCCGCGAATTGTGGTGGCCCAGGCACAACGGGCCAATCCGCTATACCGGTCTTATTTGAATAATTTCAAAACGTTCGAGCCTATCCAGGCGCAGAAGACGCTGGCCAGTGCCATCCAAATCGGCAACCCGGTCAGCATCAAGAAAGCCATTCGCACGTTGCAGCAGTTCAACGGCATTGTGGAGCAGGCCACCGAGGCGGAACTGGCCAACGCCGCGGCACTGGGCGACCGCACCGGCATGTTCAACTGCCCGCATACCGGCGTGGCCCTGGCAGTGCTCATCAAGCTGCTCAAGGCCGGCAAAATTAACAAAAAAGAACGCGTCGTCGTCATTTCGACGGCCCACGGCTTGAAATTTGTTGAAATGAAAGTGAAGTATCACCAAAAGGAACTGGATTTTCCATGCCGCTACGTGAACCGGCCGATTGAATTGCCCGCGCGCCTGGACGCGGTGAAGGACGCGCTCAAAAAAGCGCTCAAGGAAAGGAGCCGGTTCAATGTCTGAAGATCATCGAAAGACGGGTGGCCCATCTTGGACTGCGGCGGGAAGCGAAGCGCCACGCCGCTTTCCGATTCGATTACCGGAACCATACCCGCTTCCCAAAGCGGTGTCGCCGCTGCGCTCCGCCACCGCAGTCCAAAACCTGGCGGCGATTCGTATAGCCCAAGGCAAACCAGGCACTCTCCGGTTTTAATCCTCCGATAGAAAATTTGTTTTATGACTTCCAAAAAACTTAGCACCCAAAAGTGGGGCGCGTCCACCCTCGCCATTCATGGCCAGAGCAAGCGCCGCAAGGCGCACCACGCCGTCTCCACCCCCATCGTCCATACCTCAAATTACAGCTTCGAGTCCACGTCCGAAGTCTTCGAATTCATGAAGGCCAAGGGCCAGGGCCGTGTCATTCGCGAGCACGAGTACGGACGTTACGGCAATCCCACCCAGCAGGAAACCGAACGCAAACTCGCCGCCATTGAAGGCGCCGAGCGTGCCATTCTTTTCTCGACCGGCATGAGCGCCGTCATCCTTACGCTCATGGCCTACATGCAGAAGGACGGCCACATCATTTTCACGAGCGATTGCTATCGGCAGACGCGCGATTTTGCGAACAACCTGCTGACAAAATTCGGGATTCAATCCAGCCTGGTGGACCCGACGGCAGCGGCCATCGAAAAGGCCATCCGGCCCAATACCAACATCATTTTTACCGAATTGCCGACCAATCCCTACCTGCGCGTACCGGACCTGCCGGCCATCGTAAAAGTCGCCAGGCGGCACAAGCTGCTCACGATGATTGACGCAACACTGGCCACGCCGTTCAACCTCCGGCCGCTGGAACTGGGCGTGGACATTGTCATCCACTCGGCCACGAAATATCTCGGCGGCCATAACGATCTTCTGGCCGGTGTCACGCTGGGCAATTACAAATTGCTGGATGACCTGAACAAACTGCAACGGATGATCGGCTCCATCCCGGGGCCCCTCACCTGTTTCCTGCTGGAACGCGGGTTGAAAACCTTCGGGCTGCGGATGGAACATCACAATCGCGCCGGACTGGAAATCGCCCGGTTCCTCGAAGCGCATCCCAAAATCAAAAAGGTCTGGTATCCCGGATTGAAATCACATCCGGATCACCGGCTGGCGAAAAAACAGATGGACGGCTTTGGCAGCGTCATCACTTTCCTGGTGAAAGGCAATGACCAGGCAACGCGTCGGTTCATTGATTCACTCGAGCTTTTCCTCATCACGCCCAGCCTCGGCGGTTCCGAGAGCCTGGTCACCCAGATGTCCATGATGTCGTTCTTCGATTATCCGGTTGAATACCGCGAGTCCCTCGGCATGGTGGACAATCTGGTGCGCATCGCCCTGGGCTTGGAAGACGTCGAGGACCTGATCGCCGACCTGAAGCAGGCGCTGGCGAAGGTTTAATCAAAAAAAATCAAGTAGCCGACGACGCGAGTCGGCGCAAACTCTTGAAAATTGGCGCGGACTGATCCCGTCATGCGGAACGGCTACGAACAATTTGATGCCAAGGCCATTCTGCGGTATCAACGTCAGCAACAGCAAGATGCACTGGCAAAAACGCGCGGTAGTGTCCCAATTTGAAATTCAGAATCCGTTTGTGTCCGCAGAAGGTTTTAAAGGATGGTTGAGCGTATTGTCAGTGCAACTGAGATGAAAGGAACCCGCCATTGAGTCTAAATGCAAACTGCGATCACCGTGCCACCAGGTATATTCTTGGGATATTCCCTCCGGTTTTTCTTTGCTGGCAAAGGCGACGGTGATCAATTCCTTGCCATACTTTTGGCGAAGTACTGTCACTACATCGTAAAGCGACGCTGGTCCACCTATGCACCGTGGCTTTTCATCGCCCGTACGAACAGACGATGCACGAATCTCGCAGACAAGTCGGTTGGTTGGATTAATCGTCACCCAATACTCATGGAATGCTGCGTTTGTCTGCGGAGGAATCACCATGTATTCAATTTTCCCATTTACATACTCGGCACATTCAGGTGGCAATGGCTCGCCGAGCTTAATCCCAAACAAACCTTCAATCGGCGTTTGACTCTCCTGTGATTGATTACAACCTGAAAAGACCAGTGTTCCCGCCAAGAAAGCAAGGAGTACGAATAAGACTAGACTTGGACGTGCATTCTTGTTCATAGGCGTGACGCTCTCACGACCGATTTCTTCTGTCGAGCCAGAATCTTTGCGTAACTTTACTTGTCACCTTTATTCTTCTCTCTGTCTTGAGCAATCTGTCTTTGATATTCTTCTTTCCAAGATTGTTGCATTGCCAACAGACCGGACTTAATAGTTTCGATTTCTTTCCGCTTGTTTTCCGAGTCTGAATACAATGAATTTTTGACATGTTCCAAAAACTCCAAACATCTGGGCAAAAGCAGATCGACAGCCTCATAAAGTTCAAAAGTGACCTTTCCATAGTCAACTTCACGATATGTCATGTGGCCTATGCGTTTGTGAATCTCTTTAAAATCTTCCGGATTGATAACTGCACCTGTTCTGGTAAAACCGGGATAGTCATAAGCCCTCAAATCATCATTCTGCTTCTTCGGGCGAGCGTCGAAAAACTCGTTTAGCTTTCGCACAGCCAACAGTGAAGTGACAATCGCTGAATTGTGAATCAACGCAAATTGCATACTTTTATCTGTGTTAAAACGCACGTCACCCAAAAGAATGGGGCGTGCTTGCGTCCACCAATTCCAATAAGCAAATAAGTGCGCCATTTCACCATGAATCAATCGAATCGCTTCTTTTAATTGCGAAGGTGTCGGAATCGGTTTTGGCATATTAAGAATTTTACAGTATTGCGTTCATTGTTGCGACCTGATTTTGCCGGTCGCATGGTGGGTCTGGACAGCACGGTGGCGATGATTCCGCAATCTGATCTGGTCTGGTCACACTCGCCCCCTGCCGTTGTCGGGTATGATGAATTGCACAATGGGCTTGGCTACCGCAGCGGGCTTCGATGATTTACTGGTCGGGTCGCTGTGACTGAGGGGACTGGGCGTGGAGAAATCGAGAATGTCCTCCAAACGACGAATCGCAGCAATGCGGACTGAACCGGTCTCGTTCTGAATCATATCGAGCAGCGCGTTGACACAAATCTGCTTTGCCGTTTCTTTCGAGATGTTTGCCGCCTGCGGGACATCACGCATTTTTCCGAGTTTGGGAGTGAGTGAAGTCGTCCGGTTGGACGACCTGTTAATGACTGACTTTTTGCTCATGCTGTTCGTCTTTCGGTTGCTCGCGCCCGTCGAAAAACAAAACGGGCGAGAAAGTTGCCAGTGGTTTTTTCAGTGGCACACGTTCTCGCCTTCAAAAGCAAATCGTGTGAATCCCTCGAACGCTCTGTCCACCGCGTTCGTCCTTACGCGTCAAAATGTGCGGAACTCTTTGAAAAATGTCAACACTTCTTTCAAAACTTTTTGACTAAAACTTTTCCGGCAGTGCCAACACGGCGGATTTCTTCGCGCGAAGGTTCTTTGGCGTCACGCATAAACCAATCGCCCGCGCGGCTGCGGAATTTCCTGGCCGTCTTCCTTCGCGGTTTTGATCCAAAATTTGATGGCACCCTCGGCGTTTTTTATGGCGTCCTGCCGGGTCGGGCCGTGGGCCATGCAGCCGGGAAGTTCCGGCACGTCCACCACGTAAGCACCGTCTTCCGCGCTCCACCAAATGATCATTTCGTAGCGGTTCATGCTGTTCTCTTCAGCCCTCATCCGGCCTCCGGCCACCTTCTCCCATCGGATGGGAGAAGGAATGTTTTATGGGATGTGAACCCAGGGCGGCGCTCAATTCATTTCGCTTGCCCTGGGCTACTATCTTTCGCCCCGATGGGGCTTTTATTCCCGCCTTCGCCCGGCTCCGGCGCGGCGGGCTGCAATGCCAGTTGTTCCGGCGGCGTGGTGGCCAGGCCGGGTTCGGCGGTGACGGGCGCGGGCGGTCGTTCAACCACAATGCGGCGGAGTTCGTCCGCAGCGGGCAAATCTTCCAGACCGCGCAGGCCGAAGTATTCGAGGAATAACGCGGTCGTGCCGTAAGTCGGCGGGCGGCCCACCACCTCGGCGCGGCCAACCGCCTCCACCAAGCCGCGTTCCATGAGCGTCTGCATGGTGGCGTCCACATTCACGCCGCGAATCTGTTCGACCTCGGCGCGGGTGATGGGCTGGCGATACGAGATGATGGCCAGCGTTTCGAGCGCGGGCAGCGAAAGCCGTGGCGGACGGGCTTTGATGCCCACCAGAGCGCGAAGCCAGGGCGCGTATTCCGGTTGTGTCACAAATTGCCAGGAACCCGCGACGCACGCCAAGCGGTAGCTGCGCGCGGCAGTCGCGTGGTCTTGCGTCAATTGTTCCAAAGCGGCGGTCAGTTCGCTCTCCTTGATTTTGGCCAGCGATTCGGCGGTGGCATCGGCACCTTCCGCTCCAGCAGCGGCGGCGAGGACGTCGCGAAGCTCCTTCACGCTCAGCGGTTTTTGCGCGGAGAACAGCAGTGATTCCAGAATAGATTTTAATTCCATAATTGTTAAATTTTATTCTGTGTCGTCAGCCCATTTGCGGAAGCCAACCAGCTTCTTGTATGGGCGTGTTGTGCCTCTATTTATGTTCACCCACGGCGAGGGGGGCACTGTGACTTCAGGAATAAATTCCATAAATCTTTTCCCGCGACGCAAGTATTGATCCCCACAGTGACATTTATACCAATACACGCCCCATTTACATTTCCCAAAAAAAGTTCCGTGAAACCAAGAATAGTCATCCATGCTGTGGCATTTCCCTTTTCGACAAAATGGAAATGGAACAAACAACAGAAGCCGGCCCAATAAGACAGCCCAGAGAACAGAGCATATAATCAGAATGCCAATGAGCGCTCCTGCCCATTCTGATATCCCCCAGTTTTTATTTAGAATGATACCCAGACAAGTCGCCGATATTACAATGATTATCATTCGCAGAGTGGTAATGAAAGTTTTGCCCACCAAGGCATAAATGAGAAAAAACAGCCAACTCCATTGCGCCGCATATAACAGCTTTTGCGGAGTCATTTTCATTGTGGATGCGGATTAGAGACAGGCACAGGTTCAGGCGTTGTCGCGGTTGCAACCGGCGCCGGTTCGGGCGCGGACGCGGGTGAAGCGGCCGGTTCAGGTGTTGCCGGGGTTTCGGCTGGCGGCGCGGCAAGGCGGATTTCAATTTCGCCGAAAGCTTCCGGCTGCGAGCAGACGAGCTGGCGCAGGCGGATCAATTCCAGCAGCGCCAGAAAGGTGCAGATGACCTCGGAACGGCTCGCCGCGCTTTCGAATAATTCGGCGAAGCGCAGACTGCCGCGCCCGGCGATCGTTTTGAGGATAAATTCGATTTTTTCACTGACGGTCCATTTGTCCTCAAAAATATCGCCCCGGTCTTCACGTTTGGCGAACCGCTGCAGCACGCCGTTGACGGCGTTGAGCAAATCGAAAATCGAAACGTCCGGTTTGGGCGGGGGAGCGGCGTTTTCAAATTCGAGCTTGCCGGGCAGGCGCGGGAAAATGTTTTCCTGTTCGGCCTCGAGCACCTGCAGGCGGGCGGCGGCGTCCTTGAATTTTTTGTATTCGACCAGCTGGCGGATCAATTCCCAGCGCGGGTCCTCGCCTTCCTCCTCGCCTTCCACCGGCACCTGCTGGTCCACGGGCAGCAGTTCGCGGCTCTTGATGTACATGAGCGTCGAGGCCATGACGAGGAATTCGCCGGCGATCTCCAGATCGAACTGGCGCATGAGGTCGATGTATTCGATGAACTGGGTGGCGAGCCGGGTGAGGTTGACCTGATAAATGTCCACCTCCTCCTTTTTGATGAGGTAAAGGAGCAAATCGAGCGGGCCTTCGAAGACCTCGAACTGGACTTTGTATTCCGCCATGAACGGGAAAATCCTAAAGCGGGCGGCGAAGGTTTGCAATGGTGTAACGAAAATGGCAGCCCAAGATTCACACGGCAGCGTTTCCACGAGCGACGGAGTCGGGTAATTCCGGTCACATTTTGGCCAACGTCAGACAGGCCAATCACGCCACCCCCCTGCTTGCGGCTGTCCAACCGCCGTCAGACGCGCTTGCCGGAAGATTTGAGCAAAACTTTTGGAAACCATCAGTATTTGGTTGTCCTGATTATTGCCATTTAAACTAACACTGGGCTCATCTGGCGCATAAGAAAACCCCAGCAAAGACGGCCTAACTTAGAAGACGCTGGCGAACAATTGAGTGGCTGCCTACGACACTCATCCATGTCTGTATGTCTCATATCGGGACACTGCTGGCTGGCAAAGCTGCTTGACTAATTTAAACAGAGCGTGCAAAACTATAAGTAAACAAAGGCGCTTTTATAACCCAAAAAGCCGAGAGTTAATTATGAGCCGAACCACTGGACAAGTCTGTCCTGTTTCTGGAGTATACCGAGCCGTTGGGAATTGCGGGCATTCGGTTGAGCGGATCATCCCTCAAGGCTACATTTTTCCCCCCTGTGAGTACTGCCAGAAAACCGGCTACAAAGTAGTTAACTGGGTTTTGGTGGTGGAAACTCAACCCAAGTAATCGCCCACCCAAATTTCTGACCAACCGGCCCAAGGTGTGGGCCTGTCTTCAACAAAACGACGTTGGCGTTCGGCCATTTTTACCAATCGGTTTGTATTCAAGGAAAGACACAGTGTTTGAAAGGGTTTCCCTGTTTTCAGGCGTTGCCGGAACATTTGCCATTCAACCCCAAGTGTAAATGCGATTTCAGCATTGACCCCTTTTAACGAATTGTCATTCGTTTCAAAGGGCTCAACCAACTCATAACCACCCTCTTCCTGATGTTTCATAGCAGGTTTGGTTTGAAGCAAGAACCGTGCTAAGGCTAATCCAGCCGGATTTTCAGAATTCCAAGACCTAAATGACGGCGGCGGAAACAACGATGATCAACGCAAGTTGTTGATTCTCAAATACAGTTTGAAGGCAAGTGAAGTTGCCCCGACCGGGTTTTCCGGGGAAAGGCAAAACCTGTCAAATCCCGTTGTCAAGGATTCGGCCAACCACTCCTTGGTGGCAAACTTGACGAACGCGTCGAATCAACCTAGCCTGTCGTTCCGGCCGGTGGTCATAGCTCAGCCCGGTTAGAGCCCCAGATTGTGGATCTGGCTGTCGCGGGTTCAAATCCCGTTGACCACCCCAACCTTCGCTCGAAGCACAACGGATCGAAGCGAAGGCGGGCGGGAATCAAACTTCGCTTCGAGCTACGACCTGGCAAGCCAGCAGGCTATCGCTCCAGGGTGAAACGAAAGCGGGTCGAAATCCAATTTCATATCGAGCTACAACTCAGTGAGTCAGCTTTTCTCAAATCGATAATTGTTGGGAGACACCTTGACTATACCAACCCTCCCGGCAGACCCACTTGCAGGATGGGTTTCAACGCATGCCAATTTTGTTGGTTAAGACCATCATTAACGCAACCAGGCCACCCAGCAATAGCCCAACGAACAAGCCTGCCAGCAGAATGTTGATCTGACGCCTTTGCAAATCAGGCGGCAGGCTGCGAAAAAACAATTTCCCCAGGAAATTGTACGTTGCACCAGCTTCCCAAAATCCGCCGCCAAATTCAAATGGAATAATCTTCGGTAAATATTTTAACATTGCGCAATTCCACGTACACTTGTTCGCCCGCCTTCAACTGCAATTGCTGGAATTGTTCCTTGCTCAATTGCACGGTGAATTGCCCGCCAGTGTCAAGTCGCACCAGCTCAAGATTCGCCAGCGGCCCTGCGGCGTTACTGCGAATGACCCGCGCCGCCAGCGTTGCCGGGCCGCCCGGCTCGCGAGTTACGCGGATGTCATGCGGCCGCACAAAGGCGATGGCGTCGGAATCGGACTCCCCGGCGGTTTCCGGCATCGCGAATTTGGTCTTACCGATGACCACGGCGCCGTCGCGCACGCGGCCGGCGAAGGCGTTCACATTGCCGAGGAAATCATAGACGAACGGCGTCGCCGGATGATCGTAAATCTCCGCCGGCGTGCCGATCTGCTCGATGCGTCCGTCGCGCAAGATGGCCACGCGGTCGGCCACTTCGAGCGCCTCCTCCTGGTCGTGGGTGACAAACAGCGTGGTGACATGGATTTCCTCGTGCAATTTCCGCAGCCACTGGCGCAGTTCCTTGCGCACCTTGGCATCGAGCGCGCCGAAAGGTTCGTCCAGCAGCAGCACCTTCGGCTCGACGGCCAGCGCGCGGGCGAGCGCGACGCGCTGGCGCTGGCCGCCGGAAAGTTGCGACGGAAACCGGTTGCCGAGCGATTCGAGTTGGATGAGTTTCAACAGTTTTTCCACGCGCTCGCGGATTACGGCTTCCTTTGGGCGCGACCAGAACGGCCGCACGCGCAGGCCAAACGCGATGTTTTCAAAAACGTTCAGGTGCCGGAACAGCGCGTAATGCTGGAACGCGAATCCGACGCGGCGTTTGTGCGCGGGCAGCGCGGTCACGTCCTCGCCGTAAAACAACACGCGCGCGTCGGGCGAATCGGGAAATTCCAGCCCGCCGATGATGCGGAGCAGCGTCGTCTTGCCGGAGCCGGACGGGCCGAGCAGCGCGACCAGTTCGCCGGACTCGACCTTCAGGCTCACGTCGTGCAGCGCGGGAAACCGGCCGAACTGTTTCGTAATGTTGCGGACTTCGACGCTCATGCGGAAATTTTCTCCTTCGCTTCAGCGCAGCGCGGCGCCTTTGCGCTCGACCCACGTTTTCAGCGCGATGGTGACCAGCGCCAGAAACGTCAGCACCGACGCCACGGCGAACGCGCCGGCGGAATTGTAGTCGTCGTAAAGCGACTCGATCTGCAGACGGCATCGTATTCGTCATGCCGCGTGAATGTGGCCGCTGACGACCGAGACCGCGCCGAATTCGCCCATCGCGCGGGCGTTGCACAAGAATCACGCCGTAAAGCAGCCCCCACTTGATGTTCGGCAGCGTCACGCGCCAGAACGTCTGCCAGCCGCTCGCGCCGAGCGTCCGCGCCGCCTCCTCCTCGCTGCGGCCCTGCGCTTGCATCAGCGGAATCAACTCGCGCGCGACGAACGGAAACGTCACAAACGTCGTCGCCAGCACGATGCCCGGCACGGCGAAAATGATCCTGATGTTGTGCGCAATGAGCCATGGGCCGAACCAGCCTTGCGCGCCGAACACCAGCACGAAAATCATGCCCGAAATCACCGGCGACACCGCGAACGGCAGGTCAATCAGCGTGATCAAAATGTTCCTGCCGGGAAAATCGAATTTGGTGATCGCCCACGCCGCCGCCACGCCGAAAATGCAGTTCATCGGCACGGAAATCCCGGCGGCGATGAACGTCAGTTTGATGGCGCTCAACGTGAATGGGTCGGCCAGCGTGCGGAAATAAAACCCGACGCCCTTGGCGAACGCCTGCGCAAACACCGCCACCAGCGGCACGACCAGGAACAGCGTCAAAAACGCGAGCGCGACCGTGATCAACACCCAGCGCACCCAGACCGGCTCACCGGTCGAACGGCGACGCCCGGCACGGCGGATGGCTTGAAAGGTGGAAGCGGGTCCCATAAATCAAACGCGTGCACGATGCCGCGTATTCCACCATTGCAACAGGTTGATGGCCAGCAGCAGCAAAAAGGAAATGACGAGCATGACCACCGCCAGCGCCGTCGCGCCCGCGTAATCGAATTGCTCCAGCTTGCTCATGATGAGCACCGGCACGATTTGCGTCTTCAGCGGGATGTTGCTGGAGATGAAAACGACCGAGCCGTATTCGCCGAGCGCGCGGGCAAACGCCAGCGCGAAGCCGGTGAGCAGCGCCGGAAACACCATCGGCAGGATGACGCGGAAAAAAGTTTTGACCCGGTTCGCGCCGAGGGTCGCGGCGGCTTCCTCGACTTCCAGGTCAAGGTCTTCCAGCACCGGCTGCAAGGTGCGGACGACGAAAGGCAGGCCGATGAATGTGAGCGCGACCAGCACGCCAAGCCAGGTGTAGGAAATTTTGATTCCGTAGGGCGCGAGCCACCGGCCAATCCAGCCGTTCTCCGAGTAAAGCGTCGCCAGCGTGATGCCCGCCACCGCGGTCGGCAGCGCAAACGGCAAATCCACCAGCGCGTCCATCAGGCGCCGGCCCCAGAATTGGTAGCGCACCAGCACCCACGCGACGAGCAGGCCGAACACGGCGTTGACCAGCGCCGCGAGGAACGACGCGCCGAAGCTCAAGCGATATGCCGCCAGCGCCGCCGGCGAGGCGACCATGCCCCAGAATTCCGCCCACGTCAGCTCGCCGGTTTTGGCAAACGCCGCCGCCAGCGGAATCAGCACAATCAGCCCCAGATAAAACAGCGTGAAGCCGAGCGTGAGCTTGAAGCCCGGCAACGCGCTGGTGGTTTTTCTGGCCATGTTAAATCCTCTGCAGCGGTATAACCGTTGTTAAATCTCAGCGAAAGACATTCTTTTTTGCCCGGCCAGCGCCATCCCGGCACGCAGCGCCTTGAATCGGTTCAGGGTTGGTAAATCTGGTCAAAGATGCCGCCGTCGGCGAAATGGGTTTTCTGCGCCTTCTCCCAGCCGCCGAAATCCTGCGTCCACGGTGACCAGTTTCAACGGGGTGAAACTGGCCGGCGTATTTGGCCGCGATCTTCTCCGATTGCGCGGCCGGTAAAAATTCTTCGGCCGGCGATTTCCTGGCCTTCGTCGGAATACAGATATTCGAGATAAGCCTGCGCCACGGCGGTGGTGCCGTGTTGCGTTCGCCATCTTGTCCACCACCGCCACCGGCGGCTCGGCCAGGATGCTCAACGGCGGCGTGACGATTTCGAATTTGTCCGCGCCGAATTCCTTGAGGGCCAGATGCGCCTCGTTTTCCCAGGCCAGCAGCACGTCGCCGATGCCGCGCTGGGCGAAGGTGATGGTCGAGCCGCGCGCGCCGGAATCCAGCACCGGCACGTTTTTGTAAAGTTGCGTCGACGAAATCCCGCGCCTTCGCGTCGTCATGGCCGTATTGCTCCAGCGCGTAGGCCCAGGCGGCGAGATAATTCCAGCGCGCGCCGCCGGAGGTTTTCGGGTTGGGCGTCACGACGCTCGACGCCCGGTTTCACCAGGTCGTCCCAATCCTTGATGCCTTTCGGATTGCCTTTGCGCACCAGAAACACGATGGTCGAGGTGTAGGGCGTGCTGTTGTCCGGCAGGCGCTTTTGCCAGTCGGCGGGCAGCAGTTTCGCCTGCTGCGCAATGGCGTCGATGTCGTAGGCCAGCGCCAGCGTGACCACGTCGGCTTCGAGGCCGTTGATGACGGACTGCGCCTGTTTGCCGGAGCCGCCGTGCGATTGCGCGACGATCACATCGTCGCCGGTTTTGGCCTTCCAATATTTGGCGAACGCGGCGTTGTACTCCTGATACAACTCGCGCGTCGGGTCGTAGGAAACGTTCAGCAATTTGACATCCTTTGCATTGCCTGCCATGGCGGACGCGAATGCCAGCAGAGCCAGAATTTTGAGTACCGTTTTCATAGGCCGCAGTGTTTTCAATTGCCGGGGTAATTAGAATCCGAATTGAGCGTGGTTGAACAGCACGTTTTCAGGTTGTTGCGCATGTATATTTAATAACGACTTAATTTATCGTGTTTCTCATAACTTGGCGCGGTTGTCAAACACGATTTTGAAAAGATTTTCAAATCCCTGCCCCGCCCATGAAGCCCGTCGAAACTTCCTGTTTTGTCAATGGCGCGCCCTTGGCGACCTCCGCCAGCGTGGCGCGTTCCATCAGGTTTGAAACATAATTACGGGCGTCATAAAAGACGCGCCGGAACCGGCAGACCGGTTCTTGAGAACAGCGTTTGTAGCCGGAGACCGAAACACAGTCAATGGGCGCTAAAATGCCGTCAAAATAGCGTACCACCTCGCCCATGGTGATCTTGCCAGGACTTTTGGCGAGCACGTATCCGCCACGCACTCCCGCCACGCTGTCCGCCCAGCCCTGCGATTTGAGTTTGAGCATGATTTGCTCCAAAAAGCGTTTGGGGACGTCGTTTCTCCGCGCCAACTCCCGAATCGGTATCGGCGCCCCGCCGTAATGATCCACCAGGGTGAACAAGGCGCGCAGCGCGTAATCGGTCTCTTTTGATACCCGCATAATTGAAACACGATATATCGGGTCGAGATTAAGTCAATTAAGATTTTGCGGCTTGTCACGCTGTCTTTGAATCAACTGCTGATAATGCGGCGACCTTCGTCCAGGAAGATGCCCTTGAAGTTCATTTCCAGCGCCTGGGGATTGGTGGCCTTGGATATAGCTTCCTTCTCGGTCACGCGTCCCGCCTTGACCAAATCAAACAAGGACTGATTGAACGTGAGCATGCCATCGTCCTGGCTGGTTTCAATGGCGGCGGGCAATTTGTCGAGACGGTTTTCCTCCAGGAGTTTTTTGACCATCGGGGTGTTGATGAGGATTTCCTGGGCCGGGGTGGCTTTGCCGTCGATGGTGGTGACCATGCGCTGGCAAATCACGGCATAAAGGCTGCCGGCAAGCTGCCGCCGGATTTGTTCACGCTCCTCGGACTTGAAGAATTCCAGGATGCGGGTGATGGATTGAGACGCGTTGGTCGTGTGCAGGGTGGACAACACCAGGTGCCCCGTATCCGCCGCGCTCATGGCCGCTGAAAAACTGAGGTCATCGCGCATTTCGCCGATCATGATAATGTCCGGATCCTGGCGCAGGACGTTCCGGAGGGCGTGATGGAACGTCAGCGTGTCGAGACCGATTTCCCGTTGTTCAATCACCGACTGGTTATCTTCAAAAATATATTCAATGGGGTCCTCGAGCGTGATGATGTGCTTTTTGAAATTGGCGTTGATGTGTTCGATCATGGCCGCGAGCGTCGTGGATTTGCCGCAACCGGTGTGGCCGGCCACCAGCACAATGCCGCGGGGACATTCGGCGATTTTCGGCACCTGCTGCAGCAGGCCCAGTTCCTCGAAATTGGGCACGACGGTTTTGACGAAGCGCATGGACAGGCACCACTGGCCGCGCTGCTGAAACAGATTGATGCGGAAGCGGCCGATCCCGGGGACAAAATGCGAGAAATCAATTTCCCGTTCTTCTTCGAGGCGCCTTTTCAGATGTGCCGGCGTGACGGCCTCGACAATTTTGGTCATCCATTCGGCCGTCGGATGGGGAGAATCCACGGCGATGAGTTCATGATTGATGCGGAAGATGACCGGTGTGCCGATCTTGAAATGCACATCCGACGCGCCGCCTTCAACCGCCGTCTTCAGAATGCGCTGAAAGAGTTCCACGTCCCCAGCCTAACAAACCGCCGCCTCCGCGCCAACCTTGAAAACGCGCCCTTTCTTTGGTGGGCAAGCGTACTCGCGAGCCGTCAAGCAAACAAATACCGGCCTTCGGCTCGCCGCGAGCCTCGCCCCACCACTGAAAAATGCTGGCGACTTTTGGCCGGGCGGATGCTATAAATCGGGCATGTCCAGTCATCGCATCGGCATCATCGGCGGCACCGGCCTTTACGACATCGAAGGCCTCACCCACCAGAAATGGGTGTCGGTCAAAACCCCTTTTGGCGAACCTTCGGACGATTTTCTGACCGGCAAACTCACGGGGCGCGACGTGGTTTTCCTGCCCCGTCACGGGCGCGGCCATTGCCTCATGCCCAGCGAACTCAACCATCGCGCCAACATCTGGGCGATGAAAAAGCTTGGTGTGGCCTGGCTCATGAGTGTCAGCGCGGTCGGCTCGTTGCAGGAAAAAATCAAGCCATGCGACGTCGTGCTCATTGACCAGTTCGTGGACCGCACCAAACAATCGCAAGCCCACACATTTTTCGGCCGCGGCATCGTGGCGCACGTCGCCTTTGCCCAGCCGATTTGCGAAGAATTGCGGCAAATTCTTCTGAAGACATCCATTGTTTGCCGGGCGCAGGCGCACAACGGCGGCACGTATGTCTGCATGGAAGGCCCGGCCTTCAGCACCCGCGCTGAATCAATCCTCAATCATCGCGCCGGTTTCAACGTCATCGGCATGACCAATCTGGGCGAGGCCAAATGCGCCCGGGAAGCCGAGATTGCCTACGCGACGCTGGCGATGGCCACCGACTACGATTGCTGGAAGGAAGAGGGGCACGTCACGCTCGAAATGATCCTGACCAATCTTCATCATAACGCGGACATGGCCAAGCAAATCATCGCCCGCGCCATCCATCAAATTCCCACCGAACCGAACTGGCCGGCTCATTCCGCGCTGAAAAATTCCATCCTGACCGACAAGAAAAAGTGGCCGGCCAAAACGAAGAAGGAACTGGAGCCGCTGCTGGCGAAGTATCTTTGAACAGGGAGCGCGGTTGTATGTGCGTAGCATCGGACAAGCCCAGTGCCGGATGAAAAGCGGCGGAGGGCCGCCGCACTCCAAAACGCTGGCGAGATTTTCTGCGACTCTCGTATGCGCAAAGCGTCTTGGACTGCGCCAGTCCTCTGGCCTTTGTCGCAGCGGAATCCGGCGAGCGAAAACCCAAAAGTCATCTGGACGGAAAGGGAACGGCGAAATACAGTCGCGGACTTGAAGTAATGAACAAACGCGCACTCATCAAGAAAATCATCGCCCGGCTCACAGAAGAACTGGCAGTTTATTTCCGCGCTGCAAACGCGTCGCGCGCCGAAGCCACGCACGAGCAGAACAAGGCCGAGGACAAATACGACACCCGCGGCCTCGAAGCCTCCTACCTCGCCCGCGGCCAGTCCAAGCAGGCGGCGGAAATCGAATCCGCCATCGCCGAATTTAAAGAGCTGGCCGCGCAAAAGTTCAATGGCGACGGCATCATTGACATCGGTGCGCTGGTGGAACTGGAGCACGGCGGCGAAAATTCGTTTTACTTCATCGGCCCGCGCGCCGGCGGCACCGAAGTGGTCCATGACAAAAAGGAAATCCTCGTCATCACGCCGCAATCGCCGTTGGGCGAACAGCTCCTGGGCAAAAAACAAGGCGACCAGCCGCAACTCACCTTCGGCGGCGCGAAACAGGCAACGAGAATCGTCAGCGTGGAATGATTTGGCGGTGATGGCATTTTTTGTTTTTTGGCTGGAAAATTGGTTTGGGCGGGAGCAAAGTCTAGGGCCGTGAAACTCGCCGAATGGGTCATCGCCAACCACTTGGAAAAACACATGCTGATGAAGCGCGCGAAACCGGCGGCCGCTGCGCCACCGGCAAAATAAAGTTCTATGTCAACGCCAACATCAACGATTCCAAAATCCAAGCTCTTACCGGTAGGTATTCTGTTAATGGTGGTTGGCCTGCTTGGACGAAATCCGATGACTGCGGCGGTCATGTCAATGCAACCCAGCGAACTGCGAGGAATCTTGTTTGTGCTTGCCACTGATGGACTCTCTTTATGCTTTTTTGCGGGTTTAATTTGCGCACTTCTTGGATGGTTGAGAAATAAACGCGCGCAGCGTAATGCTAAAAATTCAAAAAATGAAGCCCAGCAACAAAAACCTACACCTTGAACTTAAATTGATTCTCGTATGAAAACCCACAAATTTTTAATTATTGTTATCTTTGCGTTGGCAACGTTTGGACAAACACTTTACGGGCAGCAAAATGCTTCTGATCAAAAAATTTTTACTGACACCCGGGAAAAAGCTGAAAAAGGAGATGCTCAGGCTCAATTAATTCTTGGCTATTATTACGCCGTTGGGTTTGGTGTAGCGAAAAACCAAGTTGAATCAGTAAATTGGTATCGTAAAGCGGCAGAGCAGAATCTGGCTGGCGCTCAATACAATCTCGGCACCTGCTATGAACATGGACAAGGTGTGGTGAAAGACATGGTTGAAGCTGTGAAGTGGTATCGTAAAGCGGCCGAACAAAATATGCCTGAGGCTCAATTTAATTTAGGGGGTTGCTACAAGCGTGGCGAAGGTGTGGCTACAAATTTTATAATTGCAGTTGAATGGTATCGTAAATCCGCCGAACAAAATCTTGCCAGTGCCCAATTTAATCTTGGCCTTTGTTGTGTTAGGGGACAAGGGACAAAGCAAGATGACGTTGTGAGGTGGACCCCATCCTTTAGACCACTGAGCGCAGAAAATAAGATGGATTCTCCCAGTCTGCTGTCATCGTTGTTTTTGTTTGTCTGTCGTTCACGCTGCGCTTTAAACCCATTTGGAAAAGAGAGAACGAGCCGTGCAGGGCACCGCCCGTCCTCCCTCTCCCTTTTAATGGGGTTCCAATACTTACCGCCGCAGGCGGTCTGATTTCAAGTCTTTCTGTGCGGCCGGGCGTTTTGGGGTTGCATGGCTTCCCAAGTCGCCGGTTGAGCTCCGTGAGCGCCGGGATCGCTGTACACTTCCGCCGGCGTGGCATAACCCAGCGCCTGGTGTGGCCGCTCCTGGTTGTAGAGGTCAAACCAGCGACCCAACCCCCGTCCGGCGGAGAGCCCGTCACCGTAATCCTGCAAATAGATGTCCTCATATTTGGCGCTGCGCCACAGCCGTTCGATAAACCGGTTGTCGATCCATCGCCCACGACCGTCCATGCTCACCTCCACCCCCGCCGATTCCACCGCGTCGATAAACATCGGCGAGGTGAACTGCGAGCCTTGATCGGTGTTGGAGACCAGCGGCGCCCGCCGTCCCGCCCGCAGCGCCGCCTCCCAGGCGTCCACACAAAAGGCCGCCTCCAGCGTGTTGCTCAATCGCCAGCCCAACACATAACGACTCCACCAGTCCATCACCGCCACCAAATACATGAACCCCCGGGCCATCGGCACATATGTAATATCCGCGCACCAAACCTGATCGGGACCCGTCACCTCCAAGCCCCGCAACAGATACGGATAGATCTGGTGGCCCGGCGCAGGCTGACTCGTTTTGGGCTTGGCGTAGATCGCCTCGATGCCCATCAACCGCAGCAGACGTACCACCCGCTTGCGGTTGATGACCGTTCCTTCCCGGCGCAAGCTCACCGTCAGCTTGCGGCTGCCGTAAACCGGATGCTCCAGATGCAATTCGTCCAACCGCCGCATCAGCGCCAGGTTCTCCTGCGTCTCCGGAGCGCATTGGTAGTAGTAGCTGCCCCGGCACAGTTCCAGCAGTTCGCACTGATGCCGCACGCTGACTTGCGGGTCGGGGCCGATCAGTTCTCGCAGGCAGGTTACAACCCCAGTTGTTTGGACTTTTTTTTAAGCCAGTCCAGGTCCACCGTCAATTGACCGATCTTCTGATGCAATTGCGCAATCAACTGCTCCTGATCCTCCGTCCCCGGTTGACCCGGCTCAAACAACTCGGGCAGGTGATCTCGAATCGTCGCCCGCCATTGCGTCACCTGCGTCGGATGCACCGTATACTCTCTCGCCAGTTGCGAGACCGTCTTGAGCCCTACCAGGGCTTCGAATCCCACTTTGGCCTTGAAGGCTGCACTATGCCGTTTCCGTTTTGCTTTCATAGTCTGCTTTCTTTTCTCCAGCAGACCGGTAAAAGTCCATCTTAACCGGTGGTCCAATTTTTGGGGTCCACCTCATTGAGGGCTACAAATGGATTTTCTTGTCCTCAGCACAAGGTTTTGAACAGGCAAAAGATACAATAAAAAAGTTGGATGCTGGATTGGATCCGAAGGAAATTGCCGAGGGAAAAAATCGAGCGAATATTTGGCTAGAGCAACACAAGAAGCCTTGATTTTCTACACATTTACATTCGATGCTTCGGTTAGAGCCTTTCACCAATCCGTCTCGCGGTAGTCCTTCAGGAATTTTCCCCAGACGTGTTCGCCGGTGTTGAAGCCGGAAATAATCGGGTCCACGATGCGCGCCGCGCCGTCCACGATGTCCAGCGGCGGATCAAACCGGTGCTCCTGCACCTTGCGCGCCGCCACCGGCACCGGGTCCTCGTCCGTCACCCAGCCCGTGTCCACGCTGTTCATGTGGATGCCGGCCGCGTGATAATCCGTCGCCGACGTGCGGGTCATCATGTTCAAGGCGGCCTTGGCCATGTTGGTGTGCGGATGCCGGGTCGTTTCGACTTCCGGTAAAATTGCCCCTCCACCGCCGACACGTTCACGATGTGCTTGTCGCGTTCGGGTGTGCGCAGCATCAACGGCTTGAGCCGCGCATTCAAAATGAACGGCGCGATGGCGTTCACCAGTTGCACTTCGAGCAATTCGACCGACGACACCTCGGTCAGCAGCAACCGCCAGGAATTGCGCGCGCGCAAATCCACCTGCTGCAAGTCCTGGTCGAGCCGGCCTTCGGGAAACAAATCCTTCTGCGCGGCGAGTTCATCCGGTAACAGCGGCACCTGCGACAACGCGGCAGCGTGGGTGATGCCGGCCAGTGCCGATTCCGGCTTGTGGCCGCCGACGTGAGGAGGCGGATTTGCGCTTTGAGAAACTTTCGCCTCGTTACCTCGGCGCCTCCCATCTTCTTCCGGCAGCAGATGATAGCCGCGCAAACCTTCGTAAGCTCCCAGCAACCGGCGCGCCTCCGGTGGCAGGTCATGCAATGGCCCGCTTTCAGCCTCCATCATGTGCTGATAAAAATCCGGCGGCCGCCGCACCGTCTGGCACGCGTTGTTGATGATGAAATCCAGCCGCGGTCGCGTCGCCAGCAGATACCGGCAGAAGGCTTCCACGCTCGGCGTGTGACGTAAATCGAGTCCAAAAATTTCCAGCCGTTGCCCCCAATCCGCAAAGTCCGGCTCGGCTGCGTAACGGGTGGCCGCGTCGCGCGGGAAGCGCGTGCTGACGATGAGTTGCGCTCCGGCGCGCAGCAGCTTGATGCCCGCCTGATAGCCGATCTTCACGCGCCCGCCGGTCAGGAGCGCCACGCGCCCGCGCAAATCCGCCAGCTCGGTGCGCTTGCGGAAATTCAAGTCGCCGCACGCCGGGCAAAGCTGGTCGTAGAAATGGTGAATCTTTTTGTAATCCTGCTTGCAGATGTAGCAATTCTGCGGCTCGACGACTTCGCGGAAATCCGGGTCATTCTCAACGTCCTGTTGTTGGAAGCCGACGGGCGGAATCAGGTTCGGTGTGGTGAAGATTTTCTCCCGGCGCAGTTTGCGGATGCCGGTCTTGTTGAGTTTGGTTTCATCCCGGTGAATTTTCTCCGCCTTGCGCTGGCGCACGCGGGCCTTCACCAGCCGCCGCCGGGCGTTTACGTCCGGGCAATCAGCAGATCTCACCCGCCGCCGCCTTGAGCAGCCGCATGCGTTCGTGCTCAGGCAGGTCGGCGAGCAGGGCGCGATTGGCTATGGCCTTTTCCAGGAGTCTCGGCAGCCGCTTTCAACTGTGCCGATGGCGAATGGTTATTCTTCGCGCCGTCGGTTTTTCTTGTGGTGATGACCGGACATTGATGCAGTGCACAGGATAGCAACTGCGCCAGCGGCGGGCGAATGAAAAGCGTGCGATGACG
>CAWBJE010000003.1:0-118168 GCA_963789055.1 uncultured Verrucomicrobiae bacterium
TTCGTAGGTCGGGCGTGCCCAAATCAAAAATTGACCGCTGCGCCCACGGCGATTAACCTTTTCCTCCCGTTCCAACGGGACATTATGCGACATACCATTTCAGTGCTGGTGGAGAACAAGTTCGGCGTGCTCACCCGCGTGGCCGGACTGTTCAGCGGCCGCGGCTACAACATCGACACCCTCAACGTCGGCCCGACGCAGGACCCGAAAACGTCGCGCATGACCATCGTCACCCACGGCGACGAGGCCACGCTGGAACAAATCGTCAAGCAACTCAACAAGCTGCCGGACGTCATCAAGGTGCAGGATTTTCGCGAAGGCGAATACGTGGACCGCGAACTGGTGCTCATGAAGGTGGCGGTGGATACCAAGTCGCGCGCCGAGGTGATGCAAATCACCGACATTTTCCGCGCGAAAATCGTGGATGTGCAGCCCAAGACGCTCACCATTGAAATCACCGGCGCTGAAAGCAAGGTGGAAAAATTCATCGGCCTGATGAATTCGTTCGGCGTGCAGGAAATCACCCGCACCGGCAAGATCGCATTGCCAAGAAAATAGTTTCAAGCATCAAGTTTTCAGTTTCAAGTCAAGCAAGCACTCAACTTTCAACCATCAACTCTCAACTAAAAAATTATGGCAATTATTAATTTCGGCGGAACGAAGGAAAAGGTCATTACGCGGAAGGAATTTCCCATGGCCCGCGCCCGCAAGGTGCTCAAGAACGAGGTCATCGCCATCATCGGCTATGGCGTCCAGGGCCCGGCCCAGGGATTGAACCTGCGCGACAACGGCTTCAATGTCATCGTCGGCCAGGCCAAATCGTTCAAGCGCGATTGGGACCGCGCCGCCGCCGACGGCTGGAAACCCGGCAAAACACTGTTCGACATCGAGGAAGCGGTGCAACAGCGGCACCATCATCCAGATGCTCGTGTCCGACGCCGCCCAACGCGCCATCTGGCCGGTCGTGAAGAAAAATCTCAAGCCCGGTGCCGCGCTTTATTTCTCGCACGGCTTCTCCATCGCCTACAAGAAACAGACCGGCGTCATTCCGCCCAGGAACGTGGACGTCATCATGGTCGCACCGAAAGGTTCGGGCCTGAACGTCCGTCGCAATTTTCTGACCGGCGCCGGCATCAATTCCAGCTTCGCCGTCGAGCAGGACGCCACCGGCCACGCGGAAGAGCGTTGCCTCTCCGTCGGCATCGGCATCGGTTCGGGCTATCTGTTCCCGACCACGTTCCAGCACGAGGTGTTCAGCGACCTGACCGGCGAACGCGGCGTGTTGATGGGCGCGTTGGCCGGCATCATGGAAGCGCAATACGACGTGCTCCGCTCGCACGGCCACACGCCGAGCGAGGCGTTCAACGAGACCGTCGAGGAACTCACCCAGAGCCTCATCCGGCTCGTGGACGAAAACGGCATGGACTGGATGTATTCGAACTGTTCCGCCACCGCCCAGCGCGGCGCGCTCGACTGGAAACCGAAGTTCAAGGCGGCGACGTTGCCCGTGTTCAAAGCGCTGTACAATCGCGTCAAGACCGGCAAGGAATGCACCCGCGTGCTCAAAGCCTGTGGCGCTAAAAACTATCAGGCGCAATTGGCGAAGGAATTGGGCCAGATCCACAACTCCGAAATGTGGCGCGCCGGAGCGGCTTCGCGCGCGTTGCGTCCCAAGCAATCCGAGAAGATCATCGCCAAAGGCACCAAGGGCATCGGCGGTCGCGCCGCCAACTGAAGTTTGTTAAACACCAAAGGCCGCTGGAGAAATCCGGCGGCGTTTTTATTTTCCTATCGGAGGGGCGAGTTATACGAGCCCCAAATTCCTCAGGCGTTCAGACAGGGGCTCGCGGAGCTCGCCCCTCCGAGAAAATTATCCGCCCAGCGCCGTCGGGTCGGTTACGTCACCTTTGTTAAAATCCACGTATTCTTCCGTCAAATCGGCGGCGTACATCACGGCACCGGCTTGGCCGAGATTCAAGTTGATGTGCAGGTCAATTTCCTTTGGCGCCACGGCGGCGCAAAGTTGCTTGAACGTCGCCTTTGTCGGCTGACCGCGTTTCAAACTCCAAAGAATCTTCGATTTGCCGGGAGTGCTGTAACCGATGTCCACCTGATTTTCGACGACGTTCGCCGGTGAATAACCCAGAGCGCAGATTATCCGGCCCCAGTTCGGGTCGCCGCCGTGCCAACTCGTCTTGACAAGCGGACTGTTTGCCACCGCCCGCGCGGCGGCATCGGCGTCCTGAACTGCCTTCGCTCCGTTTACCCGCACCGTCACGATGCGATGCACTCCTTCGCCATCCCGCACAATCATCTTCGCCAGCTCCAGGCAGACGTGATTCAAGGCGCCCTGGAAAACCGTGAAATCCTGTAGGAGCCGACGTGAGGAGGCTCTGACTTTTTTGAAGAAGTGAGACTCGTTACCTCGTCTCCTACAATTTTTGGATTTCCCGCCAAACCATTCGCCAGCACCAACACCGTGTCGTTCGTGCTCATGTCGCCATCGACGGTGATGCGATTGAAACTTTGCGCGACTGCTTCCTTCAAAGCAGCCTGCAAAACCCTAGCTTCGATGGCGGCGTCAGTGCTGATGAAACACAACATGGTGGCGTGCAGTCCTTGCGGACGGCCACCATACAACGTTGCAGGCCGTTTGCCTGTGGAGGACATTCCGGGCTGAATCATGCCCGCGCCTTTGCAGATGCCGCCGATGCGGACCGTTTTGCCGCCGAGCTTGAATTCGACCGCAACTTGCTTGGGCCGCGTGTCGCTGGTCATGATGGCCTCGACGGCGTGCGCGGCACTCGCCGGTGAATTATCCAGACGCGTCACAGCCTCGTTGATGCCGGCGCGGACGTTCGCCATGGGCAGCGCGACGCCAATACGACCAGTCGAACCGACGAGGACATGATCCGCCGGCATGTGCAGATGTTTGGCGAGCAGCGCCGTCATTTCCCGCGCATCGCGCAATCCTTGTTTGCCGGTGCAGGCGTTGGCGTTGCCGGAATTTACAACGACAGCTTGCGCGATGCCTTTTTTCACCCGCTCGACGCAGACCTTGACCGGCGCGGCGCAAACCTGATTGGTTGTGAACATGCCGGCCACCGTGGCGGGTACTTCGGACACGATGAGCGCCAGGTCGCGTTTCTGGCCTTTGTTCGAGCCTTTGCCAGTGCCGAGGCGTTTGATGTCGCAGAACACGCCGCTGGCGAGAAAGCCCTTGGGCGCGACGATGGAACCAGAAATTGCTTTGAACTGCGTTTTCATTTTCAAAATTATTGAACCACGAAACACACGAAATGACACGAAAAACAGAACCGCTAAATTCAACGGGTGGCGCGAGGCTCTTGACGGGCCGGAATTGCCCCAACGCTTGCGGCTCGCGAGTACGCTCGCCCCACCTTCCCATCAGCACTCTTTCGTGTATTTCGTGGTTATTCCTTAACCGCATCAATCTCCAGCCGCACCATGCGGACGTGAATCTTTCCTTCCGCATCCGGCGGATGTTTGGCCAGGTAGCGGTTCGTGACGGCGGCAATAAATTCCTCGCGCAAATCCTCCGGGACGCGCTGAACGTAAGGCAGCCACGTGGTGCGCAGCCACGCGACAAAACCATCGCGTCCCTGGTAGGCCGCGTCCTTGGGCGACAATTT
This sequence comes from uncultured Verrucomicrobiae bacterium, assembly GCA_963789055.1. Lineage (GTDB taxonomy): Bacteria > Verrucomicrobiota > Verrucomicrobiia > Limisphaerales > UBA11358 > UBA11358. The sequence goes on from CAWBJE010000003.1 coordinate 3,654, forward strand.
GACGCGATTCGTCTTGAAACCGAACCGCGGCAGCCATTTTTCGTACTCCGCCGGGCTGTAAAAAAAATACGGGGCTTCGAGTTTCCGGAAGAACTGCCGCCAGCGTTTGAGCCGCATTTCGGGGCGTAACGCGAGGAAGACATCCTGCGCGTTTCCCCTGCCGCCGCAGGAAACGACGAGCCGCCCGCCCGGACGCAAAACCGAGGCCGCCCCCCGCAAAAATGCCCGATGATCGTCCATCCAGTGCAACGCTGCGTTGGAAAAAATGATGTCGAACGATGCGCCTTTATAAGTCTCACCTTGGAACTGGGAGCGCCGGCGTCCCGCCGGCACGGACGGTACTCGCCGGCGAGACGCCAGCGCTCCCGGGAACAAAACATCCGCGTTGATTTCCCGCGCGTCCATGACCCGAAATTTGAGGTTCGGATTTTTCTTCGCCGGGAACGTTTTCCGGGCGAACGCAATCATTTCCGCCGAAGCGTCAACACCGACAACCGAACCACGCGGCACGGTCCGGGCAATCTCCGCCGTCACCTTGCCATCGCCGCAACCGACATCCAGCACATGCTCGTCACCGCCCAGTTGGAGCTGCGCGATGAGTTCGCGCGCCCAGGTTTGTTGCACGACAGAATTCACCGCGTAGGAATCGGCATCCCACTTGACCGGAGGAAAGACAGCCTTGAGCATCGTTTATACTTTTGCGTTGGGAATGTTCCAAACCACGAACGCGGCGACATCATGACGGGTCAGGGTCCTTTCTCAAAGGGAGAAATTTTTCGTAAATAACGGCGGCAGGGTTGCTCTACCAGATGAAACAAAGCCATGGCGACACCAACGATGGCCACCAGGTAAATTGCGAAAAACCACAACCGCGTGAAGGCGGAAAGCCCGTTAAAGCGGTCGGGGTGTAAAACCACTTTCAGAACCCGCTGTACTATCTGGTGCGTCAGATAGAGCGAATAAGAAATCCCCCCCAAATATAACAGAATGCGCGCACTTAAAAGACCAGAAAGCATGCCTCCTTCATAACTGAGCGTCAGGATGGCCAGTCCAAAACAGGCGACCAACACCGGTCTGTGGCCGTTTCCAGCAAGACCGGGCAAAGCCACGAGACAAACTGTCGACACAATGAGCAACCCCAATATCAAATTAACCACCTTCATGGGCAATACACTCCATTGCCGTCTCAAGCCGTAGAGCATTGCCCCGGTTAGAAACTCAAGCGTTACCTTGATCACCGGTGAAAGGCCTGGCCCTCCATCCCGATTGGCACCGGGCCAGGGAATGGCCAGACCGGCCAGCAATAACGCAGCTGCCAGCAAATACATCCCGCCGGCTTTGATCCGGGCCAACAACAGACAGGCAAGGGGAAAAATGAAGATGTAAGCAAACCATTCCGCGCTTACGGCCCAGTCCACTCCATTCCAACCACCATGAGGATTTTTCCATGCCCAGATATGGACCATGAATAATTCTGGAAGCAATACCCCGGGCGGATAATGCGCTTCGGTAACTGGCAAACCAAAATGTCGGGCGGTTAATACAAATGCCACGATGGCCGCCAAAGCGACCACGTAAGCCGGGTAAATCCTCGCGATCCGCAACCAGATGAACTTGAAGATAAGTCTTGAACAACGTCCCCGCGTCACGCGTCGAGTGGTTGTAGCACAGAATAAATCCGCTCAAAACAAAAAAGATGTCAACCCCCAGACCTCCGGCTCCGGTAAACCACTGGACACGTTTCCATGGTGAGAACAGCGAACCGAACTCCCCATTGAGGTGCATGGACACAATCCAAAAAGCAGCAAGGGCACGAATGGATGTTAACGGTTTGATTTGTTCAACTGCTGGCATGCCTATAATCTAATGCATCCAGCTTAAAACAATCCAGCCGTTTCCGGAAAACCGCAGATGAGATTCAGACACTGGACGGCCTGGCCGCTGGCGCCCTTGATCAGATTGTCCTCGGCGCTCATCACGATAAGCCGGCCCGTGCGCGGGTCGAGCCGCCAGGCGATTTCGATGACGTTGGTGCCGGCGACATTTTTGGTGTCGGGCAGCGCCTTGCCTTCGAGCAAATGCACGAACGGTTCGTCGCTGTAAGCCTCCATGTAACAGGCCGTAATGATTTGGTTCAACGCATGCAGGTCCGCCTCGTTGGAAATCGGGCGTTCCGGCGTGAGATAGAGCGTCGTCAAAATACCCCGATTCACCGGAATCAAATGCGGCGTGAACTGGATGACAACCTTCGTGCCGGCGGCGAACGAAAGTTGCTCCTCGATTTCCGACACGTGCCGGTGCTTGGGCAGGCCGTAAGGCCGCATGCTCTCGTTGCATTCGCAAAACAGGTATTCCGGCTCGGTCTTGCGGCCCGCGCCGCTGACACCGCTGAGCGAATCGGCAATGATGCCGGCGGGTTTGACCAGCCGGGCGTGCAGCAACGGCATCACCGGCAGCAGAATGCTCGTCGGATAACAACCCGGCGCCGCCACCAGCACCGATTTTTTGATTTCCTCGCGGTAAATTTCCGGCAGGCCATAAGCCGCCTTCCCCAGCAAATCCGGCGCGGGATGGTCATACGCGTAATATTCCCGGTAACTGCCGGCGCTCTTGAGCCGGAAATCGGCGCTGAGATCTATCACGACGCAACCCGCATTGACCAACGGCACGGCAAATTTGGCGGCGACGCCGTGCGGCAACGCCAGAAACACCACGTCCGTGTGCTTCGCGAGCAGTTCGGCGTTTGGCTCGATGAAACGCAATTTTCTGGCCTGGGTGTAGCCGGCAAATTTGGGAAACACCTCGGCGAGCGTTTGCCCGGCCTGTTGACGCGAGGTCGCGGCTACCAGTTCCACGTGGGGATGGTTCAGCACCAGCCGGACGAGTTCCTCGCCGGAATAACCGGACGCGCCTACGATAGCGACTCTTTTCAAGTTCATATTGCCTTTCTATTTAACGCAAAACCGTTGAGAAAAAAATGTTATTTATAGCAGCCGAGGTAACGAGGCTCCGATCTCGGCTATGGGCAATCGTGCATTGGCTATTGCGAAGCATGAGCCTCCTCACGTCGGCTGCTACTTTCCAAAAGCAAAAACCCCGCCGGATTGAACCAGCGGGGCTGAAAATTTCCAGTGCGATTAACGTTTCGAGTATTGGAAACGCTTGCGCGCGCCCGGCTGGCCGTATTTCTTGCGCTCTTTCATGCGCGAATCGCGTGTGAGCAGACCCTCGGCCTTCAACGCCCCCCGCAGATTCGCGTCAAATTGCAAGAGCGCGCGGGCGATGCCGTGTCGCACCGCGCCAGCCTGGCCGTTGGGCCCGCCGCCGGTGACGTTGATGCGCGCGTCGAATTTTTCCGCCGTGCCGGTGACAACCAGCGGCTGTGCGGCAACGGTGCGTTGGGTCTCCAGCGTGAAATAATTTTCAAACTGGCGGCCGTTGACGATAATTTTGCCGTTGCCGGACGCGAGCCGGACCCGCGCGATGGCGGTCTTGCGCCGTCCGGTGCCGAGGAATTCAGGAATTTTGGTTTCAGCCATCGGTCAATTAAGCGTTGAGAGTTGAGCGTTGCTGGTTGTGGAAATCAGGCGGCAGCCTTGAGCGGTTCAGGCATCTGGGCGGCGTGCGGATGTTTGGGGCCTTTGAAAACTTTCAGCTTGGTCAACAACCGGCTGCCGAGCCGGTTCTTGGGAATCATGCCCTTGACCGCGTGCAAAATGAGTTTTTCGGGATGCTTGGCGCGCACCTGGGCGACACTGGTGTATTTCTCGCCGCCTTTCCAGCCGGAATAGGTCATGAATTCCTTGTCCGTTTCCTTCTTGCCGGTCACGCGGACTTTTTCGGCGTTGATGACCACGACAAAATCGCCGGCGTCAAGGTGAGGTGTGAAGACGGGCTTGTTCTTGCCGCGTAAAATGTCGGCAATCTGCACGGCCAGCCGGCCGAGCACGGCCCCGTCGGCATCAATAATGTGCCACTTCCGCTGGTCCAAATTCACTTTGGGCAAATACGTTTTCATCTTAAAACCGGGCAAAGGAACGCGAAATTTATCAGACCCGCAGGCGAAGTCAACAAGGCATTTTGAGCTGGTTCGATGTGATTTTTGGAGCATTCTCGCGCTGGTGGTTGTCGTGCTGCTGGTCATTATTTCCCGGCTGCTGCCGAAATCGCCGCCAACGACATAAGCTCCCGGGAGCGCCGGCGTCCTGCCGGCTCGATGCTTTGTGACCGGCAGCTACCGAAATCCACCGCCGAGACGCCAGTGCTCTCAGGTGACGTTTGCTTGACTTCCCGGGGCCGGCCCTTCATTAAACAGGCGCAAAACGAGCCGAAAATCCCGCATGAGCCTGTTCCGCCGCAAAAGTGTTACTGACCTGCAAGCCGAAGCGTTGACCGATAACAGCCTGCACCGCGCGCTGGGGCCGTTAAATCTGGTTACCCTGGGGGTCGGCTGCATCATCGGCACGGGCATTTTCGTCCTCACCGGCACGGCGGCGGCCCAAAACGCCGGACCGGCGGTGGTCCTTTCCTTTGTGCTGGCGGGAATCGCTTCGGCGTTTGCGGCTTTGTGCTATTCCGAGTTCGCCTCGCTGGTACCCATGTCCGGCAGCGCATACACTTATGGCTATGCCACTTTGGGCGAAATATTCGCCTGGATCATCGGCTGGGATTTGGCGCTGGAATATGCTGTGGGTGCCATTGCCGTCTCCGTCGGCTGGTCGGCATACATGGTTTCCTTTCTTCGCGATTTCGGGATCCAGATTCCGCCCGAACTGTCGGCAGCGCACGGCGTTCGGCTGATTGACATACCCGCCGCCCTGGCCGCCGGCTTGAAAGTGCGGACCGGCTGGAACGTGGTCAGCAGCGAACTGCTGACCCATATCCAGACCCTCGGCACCGATCCCGTCGGCCTGCATCAGGCCACGGCCATCTTCAACCTGCCCGCCGTAATTATCGTGGCCATCGTGACTGTGTTGCTGGTCATCGGCATTCGGGAATCGGCGGGGTTCAACAATTTCATCGTCTTCCTCAAAATTGCGGTGGTGCTGCTCTTCATCGTGGGCGCGGCCAAGGCCATCAACCCGGCCAATTGGCATCCGTTCATTCCGGCCAACACCGGAAAACTGGGCGAGTTTGGCTGGACCGGCGTGATGCGGGGGGCCAGCCTGGTATTTTTTGCGTACATTGGTTTCGACGCCGTCAGCACCGCGGCGCAGGAAGCCAAAAATCCCCGGCGCGACGTCCCCATCGGCATCATCGGGTCGCTGGTGATTTGCACGGTCCTTTACATTCTGGTTTCCGGCATTGCCACCGGCGTGGTGCCGTACCGGGAACTGGATGTTCCGGATCCGATCGCGCTGGCGGCCGACCATGCGAATATGGGCTGGATGGCGCGCATCATCAAACTGGGCGCCATCGCCGGGCTCTCGTCCGTCATCCTGGTCATGATGCTCGGCCAGACGCGGGTATTCTGGAGCATGTCGCGGGACGGGCTGTTGCCGCCTTTCATCAGCCGCGTTCATCCCCATTTTAAAACGCCGTGGGTCATCACGATCATTACCGGTGTGGTTGTGGCCTTTTTTGGTGCGGTGTTGCCCGTCCGGGACGCCGGCAACCTGTGCAACATCGGCACCTTGCTGGCGTTTATAATTGTGTCGATTGGCGTGCTCGTGCTGCGGGTACGCGAACCGGAACTGCAACGGAAGTTCAAAACGCCGGTCATCTGGTTTGTCGCTCCGATGGGCGCGCTTTCCGCGTTTGCCCTGATGTTGTATCTGCCGTTGATGACCTGGATGCGGCTGCTCGTGTGGTTTCTCATCGGCATGATCATCTACTTCAGCTACAGCCGCCGCCATTCCAGGCTGCATCACGGCGTGATGGGCAAAGCCCCGGCGCAACCGGAAGGCCCGCCCGGCGATCTTCGAACCTGAGCGCTCGTCCGCAGCGGAATTTTATTTGACAAACGCCGGGTTTATACCTACCGTTCGGTAAGTATTTATGGCCAAACATGGTCCCGAGACCCGACGGCAGATTCTCCGGGCGGCGCTCAAACGCTTCGCTAACGGCGGCTATGCCGCCACGTCCATCCAGCAGATCGTCGGCGACGCCCAGGTATCCAAGCCGGCGTTGTATTATTATTTCCCCGGCAAGGCCGGCCTGTTCCAGGCGCTGGTCAACGAGGCGCACGATGAGCGGTTCCAGGTGGTGCAACAGGCGGCCGCGCGCAAGCAGGATATTCGCGGGCAACTGGTCGAAATTCTCGCCGCGTTGTTTGATTATTTTCATCAGAACCGGGAACTGACGCGCATCGCGTTCGCCACGGCGTTCGCCGCGCCGGGCGAGGTGCCGCCGAATTTGTGCTATCTCGACCGCTGCCAGCGAAATCTGGAATTCGTCCGCTCGCTCATCAAGCGGGCCCAGGCCGCCGGCGAACTGGGCGACCGCTTCGACAGCCTGGACCTGGCCTACGGCTTTTACGGGCTGGCCCATTTTTATATCGCGTCACATTTGTTGATGCCGGATTACCGCCTGAACCGCCGCACGGCGGAGCGCATCGTGGACTTGTTTCTGACCGGCGCGGGCGCCCAAAAGAAAAAACGAAAGGGAAAATTGTGAACACAAGGAGAATGACAAAAATTGCCGGCGCGTTGCTGACGGCCATTGCCGCGGCGGCGTTCTCCGCAGGCTGCGGCCGAAATCAGGCCGGGCCCGGCGCTTACAACCCGCCGCCGCCGGAAGTCGGCGTGGTCACCCTCGCGCCGGAACCGGTGGCGCTGACGACGGAACTGCCGGGGCGCATTGATCCGGTGCGCGTGGCGCAGGTGCGCGCGCGGGTGGACGGCATTGTGTTGCATCGGAATTTTCGCGAAGGCGCCGACGTCACCAACGGTGAAGTCCTTTACGAGATTGATCCCGCGCCATACAAAGCCGCGCTCGACAGCGCGAACGCCAGCCTGACGCAGGCGCAACAACTGGTGGAACGTTACGAACCGCTGGTGGGCATCAATGCCGTGAGCAAGCAGGATTACGACAACGCCGTGTCGGCGGCGGCCCAGGCCAAAGCCGCGCAGGAAATCGCCGCGGTCAATTTCGGTTATTGCACCGTCACCGCGCCGATTTCCGGACAAATCGGCGCGGCGCTGGTCACCGAAGGCGCGCTGGTCAGCCAGAGCGCCGCGACGGAAATGGCCCTGGTCACGCAACTGGACCCGATTTATTGCGATTTCACCGAATCGAGCACCGAAGTGCTGCGGCTGCGGCGCGAATTGGAAAACGGCACGCTCAAAAGCGCCGCGCCCGGCGAGGCGAAGGTGACGTTGTTGCTGGACGACGGGACGACTTATCCGCAACCCGGCAAACTGTTGTTCTCCGACATCACGGTGGACCCGACCAGCGGCATGGTCACGTTGCGGGCGGAGTTTCCCAATCCCGAACATTTGCTCCTGCCGGGGATGTTTGCGCGGGGAGAGCTGGAACAGGCGGTTGACAGCCCAGGCCATCACCGTTCCCCAGCGCGGCGTCAGCGTCGGCGCGAACGGCATCGCCACCGTGATGGTGGTGGGCGCGGACGGCAAGGTGGAAGCCAGGGTGATCAAAATCGGCCAGGCGGTGGGCAACAAATGGATCGTCACGGACGGATTGAAAGCGGGAGAGCAGGTCATCGTCGAAGGATTGCAAAAAGTTCAACCGGGGATGGTGGTGAAACCCGTTCCATTCAATCCAGCCGTGCGGCAGCTCCGCTTCGCCGGCTTCGGCCAAGGGAAATTAACCGGACATCGCCATGCCGAAATTTTTCATAGACCGCCCGATTTTTGCCTGGGTGCTTTCCCTGCTCATCATGCTGGGCGGGGTTCTGGCCATCACCCATCTGCCGGTCGCCCAATATCCCACCGTCGCGCCGCCGTCCATCGCCATCAACGCCACTTACGCGGGCGCGTCGGCGGAAACGGTGCAGGACACGGTCACGTCCGTGATCGAGCAGCAGATGAACGGCATTGACAATCTGCTCTACATGTCGTCCAGCAGCAGCGCGAGCGGGCAGTCCACCGTGACGCTTTTTTTCAATGCCGGCACCGACCCGGACATCGCGCAGGTGCAGGTGCAGAACAAGCTGCAACTGGCCATCCCCAATCTGCCCCAGACGGTCCAGCAACAGGGCATCACCGTCGTCAAATCCACGCGCAACTTCCTGATGTTTTTCGCCCTGTCGTCCACCAACAAGGAAGAGGGCGACATCGCGCTGGGCAATTTCATTTCGTCGAGCGTGCTCGATCCGCTCCGCCGCGTCACCGGCGTGGGCGAAGCGGACTTGTTCGGCACCGAATACGCCATGCGCATCTGGCTGAATCCCAACCAGCTCGAAAGCTACAATCTCGATGCCAACGACGTCATCGCCGCGATTCAGGCGCAAAACGCGCAGGTTCCGGTGGGACAACTCGGCGCCCGCCCGGCGGTGAAGGGACAGGAACTCAACATCACCCTGCAAGGCCAGAGCACGTTGACCACGGTCAAGCAATTTGAGGACATTTTGTTGCGGGTGAATCCCGACGGTTCGCGCGTCTATTTGCGCGACGTCGCCCGGGTGGAGCTGGGCGGCGAGAGTTATGCCATGCAGGCGCGGGTGGACGGCCGTCCCGCCGCCGCCGTGGGCATCCGGCTGGCCCCGTCGGCCAACGCCGTGGCCACCGCCAACGCCGTCCGCGCCAAAGTGAAGGCAGCTTTCCAAATTTTTCCCGGCGGGCGTGAGCGTGGATTTTCCCTACGACAGTTCCGAATTCGTGCGCGCTTCCATCCGGGAAGTGGTCACGACGCTGATCGAAGCCATCGTGATGGTGTTCCTGATCATCTTTCTGTTCCTGCAAAATTTCCGGGCGACGTTCATTCCCACCATCGTCATCCCGGTGGCGTTGCTGGGCACGTTTGCCGTCATGTATGCGCTGGGTTTTTCCATCAACGTCCTGACCATGTTCGGCATGGTGCTGGCCGTGGGCGAACTGGTGGACGACGCCATCGTGGTGGTGGAAAACGTGGAGCGCATCATGAGCGAGGAAGGGCTGCCGCCGCGCGAGGCGACCATCAAGGCGATGAAGCAGATCACCGGCGCGCTCATCGGCATTTCGCTGGTGCTGACGGCGGTGTTCATTCCGATGGCGTTCTTCGGCGGATCGGTCGGCGCGATTTACCGGCAGTTTTCGCTGTCGATGATTTCGTGCATGTTGTTCTCCATCTTTCTGGCCATGTCCCTGACGCCGGCGTTGTGCGCCACGCTGCTCAAGCCCGTTGAAAAAGGGCATCACTTGCGGAAGCAGGGATTTTTCGGCTGGTTCAACCGCGGTTTCGCCGCCACCCGGAAAAACTACGAAGGGTTGCTGGGCCGGACCATCAACAAGACGCCGCGGTATCTGGTTGTTTATCTGGCGATTGTCGTGGCGGTGGGCTGGTTTTACGTCCGTCTGCCCTCGTCGTTTCTGCCGGATGAAGACCAGGGTTATTTCATCACCAGCATCCAATTGCCGGTGGGCGCGACGCAGCAACGCACGGTGGACGTGCTCAAGCAGGTGGAGAGTTACTATTTGAAACAGCCGGAAGTGGCGGGCATGGTGGACGTCGCCGGTTTCAGCTTCAACGGCCAGGGGCAAAACGCCGCGCTCGCTTTTGTGCATTTGAAGGACTGGAGCCAGCGCCACGGCGCCCAACATTCGGTGCAGGCGATCATCGGCCGCGCCTTCATGGCGTTGAGCCAAATCAAGGACGCCATCATTTATCCCATCAACCCGCCGCCGATTCCCGAACTGGGCATTTCCTCCGGTTTTGATTTTGAACTGGAGGACCAGGCCGGCCTCGGCCATGACAAGCTCATGCAGGCGCGCGACCAGTTGTTTGCGATGGCCGCGACCAATCACGACATCGCCCAGTTGCGCTTCCAGGGATTGGAGGACACGCCGCAGCTCAAGGTGGACATTGACCAGGCCAAGGCCAGCGCGCTGGGCGTTTCGCTGGCGGACTTGAACACGGCGCTCACCACCTATTTCGGTTCGGATTACATCAACAATTTCGTCAACGGCAACCGCGTGCAACGGGTCATCGCCCAACTGGACGCGCCGTATCGCATGTTGCCCCAGGATGTCAGCAAGGTTTTCGTGCGCAACAGCAGCGGCCAGATGGTTTCGCTGGCCAGCCTGGCCACGCTGCATTGGATTTACGGCTCGCCGTCGTTGCAGCATTACAACGGCGTTCCGGCGCTGGAACTGGTCGGCTCCGCGCCGCCGGGCAAAAGCACCGGCCAGGCCATGACCGCCATGGAAAATCTGGCCGCGAAATTGCCCAAAGGCTTCGGTTACGAATGGACCGGCCAGTCCTTCGAGGAACGCCTGTCGGCCAAACAAGCGCCCTTGCTTTACGCGCTGTCGCTCATCGTGGTGTTCCTGTCGCTGGCCGCGCTTTACGAAAACTGGTCCATCCCGGTGGCGGTGATCCTCGTCGTGCCGCTCGGCATCATCGGCGCGCTGCTGGCCGCCACATTTCGCGGCCTGCCCAACGACGTGTTCTTCAAAGTCGGCCTGCTGACCATCGTCGGCTTGTCCGCCAAAAACGCCATCCTCATCGTCGAATTCGCCAAGGACTTGCAGGCGCAGGGCAAGGGTTTGATTGAAGCCACGCTGGAGGCGGCGCATTTGCGGTTGCGGCCGATTCTGATGACGTCGCTGGCGTTCATTCTGGGCGTGATGCCGCTGGCGTTGAGCACCGGCGCCGGGTCGGCCAGCCGGCACGACATCGGCACCGGCGTGGCGGGCGGCATGATTTCGGCCACCGTGCTGGCCATTATCTTTGTGCCGGTGTTCTTCGTGCTCGTCCGCCGGATATTCAAATCCCAAAAACCGTCGCCCACCATGATGGCGCCCAAACCCGCCGGCTTGGACGATGACGACGAAAACGGCAAACAAGGACAGCCATGAGCAAATCTCTTTCGCCCATCATCGCCCTGTTCGTGCTGGCTTTGGCCGGTTGCACGCTCGCGCCGAAATACCAGCGTCCGGCGCCGGCGATTTCCCCAACCTGGCCTTCGGCAACCGGAGCGAGACCAAAACCGGACCAATGCCATTTCCGCCGCCGACATCGGCTGGCGCGAATTTTTCCGCGACCCGCGCCTGCAACAACTCATCGAACTGGCGCTGACCAACAATCCCGACCTGCGCGTGGCCATGTTGAACGTGCGAACAGACCCGCGCGCTATATCGCATCCAGCGGAACGCCTTGGTTCCCACCGTGGACATCAACGCCAATGGCTCACGCCAGCGCATTGCCACCGGATTCGCCGGCTCCACCGAATCGGCGACCTTCAACCAATTCAACGTCAATCTGGGCGTCGCCTCAATATGAACTGGACCTGTTCGGCCGCGTGCGCAGCCTCAAGAAACAGGCATTGGAAACCTATTTCGCCAGCGAAGCCGCCCGCAAGAGCGCCCAGATTGCGTTGGTGGCCGAGGTGGGCGCGGCCTATCTGACGGAACGCGAACTGACCGAACAACTCGCCGTGGCCCGGCAAACATTGAGATCGGCGCGCAGCGCCTACGACCTGACCCAGAGCAGCTACGACGCCGGGGTTCTTTCCGAACTGGATTTGAACGCCGCCGAAACCCAGATGCAAACCGCGCGCGCGGCCGTCGCCGGTTACGAACAGCAACTCGCCCAGGCGGAAAATTACCTCGTGCTGCTGGTGGGCTGCCCGTTGCCCAAGGACCTTCCGCCGCCCCAACCGTTCAATCCGCAGATTTGTTTGTCCGACCTGCCGGCGGGTCTGCCCTCCGACCTGTTGCAACGCCGTCCGGATATTCTCGAAGCCGAACATCAGCTTGAGGCCGCCAACGCCAGCATCGGCGCCGCGCGCGCCGCCTTTTTCCCGACCATCACCCTCACCGGCTCGGCCGGCACCGCCAGCACGACCCTCGAAGGTTTGTTCGCCCCCGGTTCGCAGGCTTGGAACTTTTCGCCGCAAATTGTCTGGCCCATTTTCGCCGCGGGCACCGCCTGGAACGAACTCCAGGCCATCAAGGCCGGCAAACTCATCGAAGCCGCAAACTACCAAAAAGCCATTCAAACCGCGTTCCGGGAAGTCGCCGACTCGCTGGCGGTGCGGGCCACGGTTAAGACGCAACTGGCGGCCAACCAGGCGCTCGTCAAATCCCAACGGCGGATTTATGAGCTGACCCAGGCGCGCTTCCAACAAGGCGTGGACAGTTCTCTCAACGTCCTCACCGACCCAGCAGAACTTTTACAATGCGCGGCAAAACCTCATCCAGTCCCAATACTCGCGCCTGTTCAATTTGATCAACCTTTACCAGGCGCTGGGCGGCGGCTGGCGGGAACACTCGCCGCAACCCGGGGCCAAATAACTAAACCCTGATGACGAATGACTAATGAATTCCAAATGAAGAATGATCCCGCAAAGCGGGACCAAATGGCGTGGAATCGCTCAACTCGCCCTTTGTCATTCGGGTTTCGTCATTCCTTCGTCATTAGGACTTAGGAATTAGTGATTTCAATTTTTATGAACGAGAAACCATCCACCGCCAATCCGCCAGCCGCCCTTCCCAAGGGCAATGGCGCAAAACTGGCCCGATTGAATTCGCCGCTGTTCCTCTGGCCGGCGACGGTTGTGCTCGCCGTGCTGTTGTACTTTGCGCTGTTTTATCTCAACAATTTTTTGACGCACGAATCCACCGATGACGCGTTCATCGAGGCCCACGTCGTCTCCATCGCGCCCAGGGTTTCCGGCCAGGTGCTGGCGGTTCATGTGCTGGACAACCAACTCGTCCGCTCGAACGATTTGCTCGTGGAGATTGACCCGGCGGATTACGCGATCAAACTGGGCAAAAGCAGACGGCGGCGGAAACGGTGGCGGCCAATTACAAGGCGGTTCTGGCCGGATACGAATTGATGCGCACGAAAGTGGCCACCGCTGAAGCCAGTGCCCGCAAAGCGAAAGCGGACGCCGAAGCGGCGCCGCCACCGCCAAACGCGCGCGAAGCGGATTTTGAGCGCAGCCAGGAACTCCTGAAGGAAAACACGATTTCGGCACAGGAATTTGACGCCGCCAGGGCTGCGAGCACTTCGGCACAGGCGGATTTGCATTCCGCTGAGGAAAACACGGTGGAACAGGCGTCGAAAGTGGATGAGGCAAAAGCGCAATTGGACGCGACGGAAGCCGCCGTTAGCATGGTATTGTCGCAATGGAATGAGGCGCAGACCAATGTTGCGGCAGCACGGCTTGACTTTTCCTACACGAAAATCTTCGCGCCCAGCGACGGGCGCGTGACCCGCAAGGCGGTCGAGGCCGGCGACTACGTGCAAACCGGCCAGATGCTGATGTCCATTGTGCCCGCTGAAGTCTGGGTCGTCGCCAATTTCAAGGAATCGCAGCTTAAACACATGAAGCCCGGCCAGCACGCGGCGGTCAGCATTGATGCGCTCGACCGGACGTTTGCCGCGCACGTGGACAGCATCCAGGCCGGCAGCGGCGCGGCCTTCAGCCTGCTGCCGCCGGAAAACGCGACGGGCAATTATGTGAAGGTCGTCCAGCGCGTGCCGGTGAAGATTGTCTTCGACGAGCCGCTGCCCGCCGGCCACACCATCGGGCCGGGGCTTTCCGTCGTGCCGGATGTGCAAGTCAGCTCCTTCAGCCTGCCGGATTGGGTGATTGGCCTGGCGGCGCTGATCCTGGCGGTCGTGGCGGCGATGGGATTCCGGTCGGCATTGCGCCGGAAGCTGAACGCCCAATAAAAAGCTTCTCATGCCCGACGGCGCACATCACGAGGACTGGCATCCGCGCCACAATCCCTGGTTCATCGCGGTGGCGGTGATGATGGCGGTGTTCATGGAGGTGCTCGACACGTCCATCGCCAACATCGCGCTCCCGCACATCGCCGGCAGCCTTTCGGCGACGACCGACGAGGCGACCTGGGTGCTGACGAGCTATCTCGTTTCCAACGCCATCATCCTGCCGATGACCGGCTGGCTGGGAAATTATTTCGGCCGGAAGCGCGTGCTGTTGTCCTGCGTGATGCTGTTCACGTTCGCCTCGGTGTTGTGCGGGCTGGCGTGGAATCTGCCGACGCTGATTCTGGCGCGCGTTTTTCAGGGCATCGGCGGCGGCGCGATGGTGCCCATCGCCCAGGCGGTGCTGCTGGAAAGTTTTCCCATGAACAAGCGCGGCGTGGCCATGGCGGCGTTTTCCATGGGCGTGATCGTCGCGCCCATCCTCGGCCCGACGCTTGGCGGCTGGATCACTGACAATTATTCCTGGCGCTGGATTTTTTACATCAACGTGCCGTTCGGCATCGCGGCGGTGTTGCTGCAGGAATGGCTGGTCGAGGATCCGCCCTACATCAAGCGCAACGAGAAGGCGGACATTGACTTCATAGGGTTCGGCCTGCTGGCCATCTGGCTGGCGACACTGCAAATCACCCTGGACAAGGGGCAGGAGGAGGACTGGTTTCAATCCAGCTGGATTTGCTGGCTCGCCGCGATTTCGACTTTTTCATTCATCGGGTTCATCGTGCGGGAATTCAGGGTCGAGCACCCTCTGGTGGATTTGCGCGTGTTCAAAAACCGCAACTTCGCCGTCGGCGTACTCCTGATGCTGTCGCTGGCCGCGATTCTTTACGGCACGACCGCCGAACTGCCGTTGTTTTTACAAACCCTGATGGGCTATCCGGCATTGCAGGCCGGCTACGCGATGAGTCCGCGCGGTTGCGCCGCGTTTGTCACCACGTTCATCGTCGGACGCCTGGTGGGGCGCGTCCGGAGCCGCTGGCTGTTGTGTTTCGGTTTCACCATGCTGGCCGTGTCATCCTTCATGTTGAGCGACATCACCCTGCAGGTGAGCCAGATGCGCGTCATCCTGCCCAGCGTGGTCAACGGCATCGCCATCAGCTTCATCTTCGTGCCCCTGACCACAACCACCATGAGCCAGTTGTTCCAGCGGCAAATCGGCAACGCCACCGGGATTTACAACCTCACGCGCAACCTCGGCGGCAGCATCGGTATCGCATTTGTCACCACCATGCTGGCGCGCGGCGCGCAGGTGCATCAGGCGCTCATGGTCGGGAATCTGACGCCGACTGACCCGGTGTTTACGCACCGGCTCGCCGCCGCGCTACACTTGCTGGCGCGACACACCGACGCCGTGACGGCCAAAACCCAGGCCTACAGTCTGATTTACAGCACGCTCGACCATCAGGCGCACCTGTGGGCGTTTGTGGACAACTTCCGGCTTTTCGGCCTGCTGGCGCTGTGCGGCATCCCGCTGATTTTCCTCTTCAAACGGGTTCGACACGCACCAGTCCGGCCGGTGGAATTGCATTGAAGAACTGGCTTTTCAATGGCCCGGCGGCGGCGCGCAGGCGGGAAATGAAACGACAGGTAGCAGATAACATAAATGTCGGGCCGGGGACAGAAGCCGATCTGCACGACGATCTTTTTCTGCTGGGAAACGGCAAGGTGTCCCTGCCGTATTATTCGAACGTCACAGACACCGCCTTGCCGGTATAAATCACTGTTTGGTCCGGCGATGGAGTGAATGAAAACCCCATCGGCCTGGCCGGTGTGACGAGCACGATGTTGAACGTGCGTTTGCGGCGGGATGGAACATTGGTGGCAGGGAAGTAGTCTATCTGTGCGGTAGCGCTCAGGCGGTTAGCCTACGCTCTCCACTTGGTATGCCGCTGGCTTGCCGAGCCGTAACTCGAAGCGAAGCGGAGAGCGAAGGCTGGTGGGCGATGAGGGATTCGAACCCCCGACCTTCTCCGTGTAAAGGAGCTGCTCTTCCACTGAGCTAAACGCCCGTCATCGGAAGGTTAGTCCAATCCGCCAACTCCGGCAATCAAGTGTTGATTACAAATTGATTACCAAATGGCAGGGACACCGAGACGGCTGAAAATGTTCACGAAAACAACAGCTTCAAGAAAGCAAATACAACCAGCGGCAGATTCCTTTTACGAAGTCCGATTCAAAAACAAGCGACATCAATGGTATCATCCGTTTACGCTTTGTGCTGAACCCATCCTAAAAATCCTTCCTGAGGTTAATGAGATAAAATAAATGAAACCGTGCGTTTGGTTCCCCAAGAGACATTTTCAATGGCGCGTTCACGAGCGCGGTTTCGTTTTGAGTTGTTGGAGACGACCGCGCAGGGCGAAGGTAAGCGCTTTGACCGTGATCTCCGAAGTGAGGAACGACTTTCCCATCAGATCGTCGCCACCGTGGCGACTCATTTGTGCGCGCGCGTTTAAGTCGTTCTGTTGGGTGACAAAGACCACCGGAGTGGTGCGGTTGGGAACGGTGTCGCGAATTTTTGAGCAGACCTCAAATCCGTCCATGCCGGGCATTACCACGTCCAGAAAAATCACGTCGAATGGTTTTCCCCACGCCAGGGCAAGCGCCGTCACTCCATTCTCCGCGCTTTCTGGCTTTTTAAAAGCCGTTTGCAGGGCGCCGACGAGTGCCCGGCGCGCCACGAGATCATCATCCACCACCAACATGTGAATCGGCGGATTGATGGCCAGGTCCACTTTCATTCCCGGCACACACAAGTCATTGAGCAAATCCACCGCGGTGGCCACGGTGGCCAGCGCGGATGGAGTGGCATGCTTGGAATTCTGCAGCATTATTCTGAGCAGCCCTTCCAGCGCGGCGCTCACTTGATAAGCTGGATGCATCACCTCAGGAGCAGGCCTGGGAATCAACGAATTCATGCGCAGGAAGCCATCCACCAGCAAGGTCTGTCGCGTTGTCTCAAGAAAGCTATCCACCGGCAGGGTCTGTCGCGTTTCCATATTCGAGATCTGAAGCATCGTCTGACAAAGTTCCCGCATCGGTCCAAGTTGTTTTGACGCGCGGTCCAGGAAGGCCTTGGTGATCTCCTCCATCTCCGGCGACGGCGTTGAAAGTGGCGGTCGCGTGGCGATGGTGAAATTTGGGACGTGACGCAGACCATCCGCGAACGTCACCAACGAATCCGCCGTGTCCCGGGTCGGGTCGGGTTTCGGGAGAGGTATTCTGAGTGCGCCCCCGCAGACGCCCATGCAACGCAAGCGTGAGTGCCTTGACGGTGACTTCAAAAGTAAGAAACGGTTTCCCCATGAGATCGTTGCCGCCGCTAAGGGTTGACTTGCAACGGGCCTCGAAGTCGCTCGGGTGGGTGACAAAGACAACCGGAGTGGCGCTGTTGGGAACGGTGCCGCGAATTTTTGTGCAAAGCTCAAAGCCGTCCATGCCCGGCATTTGCACGTCGAGGAAGATGACGTCGTAAGCTTGCTGGTTGGCTTGGGCCAAAGCGGTTTCACCGTCCACTGCGAGATCCGGCTGGCTGAATGCTTTTTTCAGCGAGAGGGACAGGGCCTGGCGGCTTATCCTGTCGTCATCCACGACCAAAAACCTGAGGGGACGATCCGTCAGGAGATCCGGTTGCAATCTCGGCGCGCACAAGTCGTCCAGCAAATCCAGGCCACCCGCGACGGTTCGCAGTGTAGAAGGCGTGACGTTTCTGATTTTTTCGGTGAGCTGTTTAAGCAGTCCCTCCAGGGCGGAAGCCGTCTGCCACACCGGAAGCGCCTCCGGCAAACCAGCCTCGTCTTTCAGCACACCCATCTCGAAATACAGATTCATCAGCATTTGTTGCCTAACGAGGTCGCCTGATTCCCGACCGATGTCCTGAAGAAGCTTTCGCTGCGTAATGAGGATCTCTTTGGCCCGCGCATAAAATTCGTCGATCGGATAGACCTTCCTGGAAAGGTCGGCGCGTAACAATGCAGCCGGACCGACTCGGAACGCCTTCACGAATTTGACAAAGGCTTCTTCCTCCGCGCGAACCTTTGCCGAAGGATCCGGGGCAAGCATCCACGGATTGAACTGCTGGTTGATGCCAACGAGAACATGGGGGGCAAATCTTCGGACAATCAAGACCCCGGCAAGGATGAACGCGGCAGCGATAAAAAGCATTTGCAATACGTTTCCAGACGAGGCGGTTGGAGCGGGCGATGGGGCTGCCACTAATTTCGGACCATTGACCAGACTCGCAGTGGCGGACCTTCGAACATTTCCGCCAATGGCATCAGGAATTGGCACGCGCTTCCGGTAACTCTCCTGGCGTTCCTTGGCGATGCGCTGGTCATTGTCCCATTGAATGGACCCCGGCTGCGGTGGTGACGTTTCGAATTCGCGAGTGTTTGTATTTGTGGCTCCGGGCAAGGGAAGGCACCAAAGTCCGGCCGTAAAGAGAATCAGAGACAGCTTAATCCACGACGCGCGTGCCCCGGCAGGAACCATCCAATGGGCGAAACCTTTCGCAGCCAGTCTGAAGTGATTTATCAGCCCAAATAGGATCAGCCGGGCAGAGGCTTGCGACCGCAAGCCAACCGCCAATCTGTCGCATGCTGATTTCGGTCCCATTTTTTCTGGTCATGCATGAAATTCAACCCGTCCGGCGAACTTTCCCGCCGGCTGCGAAATTACGGCGCCACATTTTGGCCGGGAGCCACGTTGGCCCACTGGCTGCGAATCACCTGCAGCAAACTCGGTGTCTTCGGCGGAAGTTTGGTCGGGTCGTCGAAGTTGGCGTCATAAGCCCAATTGCGTTTGGGCGGATCATAAATGTTATTATTGTTGTTCCAGGCATTGGTGGCATAGAGGCTCGGGAACATCTTGATCATCGAACCATTATAGGTGAGCACATTGGCCGATCCCCAGGATTCAAGAAAACGCGGGAAGTTTTCCATGCCGCCGCTGTAGTGTCCCGCGGTTGTATCGACGGTGCCGGTCAGAAAGGCGGCATTGACGGTCGTGGATGATGCAGTTCGTGAACCCAACGCGCTGGTGCTTTTGGCGTCCGACCAGTTGTCGGACAGAATCGTGATGGCGTCGGCCACCAGCGAAGCCGGCCGGGTGGTGGAGGTGTTGGTGGTTCCCTTGGTCGCGGAGTCCGTGTTGTAGTCGTCTTGAACGTAGAGTGGACGTCCTGTGGCCACGGTAAGCCCGTTCGGAGGCAGTTGCAGTCCATTGGACACCCGAACAGCTCCCAGGTTGCCCGGCAGCGTGCGGAGGTCCACCACATAAACAGAGCTCAAAACCAGATTCGACCCAATGGTAGAGTAACGCAGACTGGTATTGGTCTGGCTCCAGGCCGCGAGTTTCCCAATATCTATATCGATGGGCTGGACAGTTTTGCCCTCACGCCAGTCCTTAAAACTGCTAGCGGTCGAGACAAACGTCGCCAATTCATTGGTCGGGATCTGGGTCGCAAAGTTATTAATAAGATATCCGCTGGTTGCGCTGATAACGGTATTTGAAACGGTCAAAACCATGTCACACTGATTGTAATACCGCAGCCGGCCCAGGGATGAATTGGGGTCTTCGCCGGCGGGTGGCGGCTCGATGATTTCCCGGATGGCTTCCGGGGTGTTGGTGGTTCCAATGGGAAGCGTAAATGCCGGAACGGGAGCTTTTTTTTGGTCCGGATGCACATAAACCACACTGCCAGCCGGCGGGCCGCGAGTTTCGAGCGGGTCCCGTTGAAACAGGATGCTGTCAACGGCGGTGACACTGGATTCAAACGTCAGAGAGCTGTCCGGTTCGACATAGAGTTCCCCGTTGGAATGCACCCGTCCGGTAATATCGAAATGCTGGCCGCAGCCGATTTCCATTTCACCCGAGGAATACATGGCAAACTGGAAAATAGGGATGCTGGCCAATTGCAATTGCTGACGCACTCCGGCGGTAACGTCCTGCGAACTGGCCGTATCCCGTGCGTACGACGCGATTGTATAAGTCGAGACAAACCCCTTCAAGCCGGCGTAAGTCGAGTGCAGCTCGACGTAGTTTACCGTGCTGCCGCGTTGCACATAGGTCTGGCCAATATGACCGTTTGCGTCATTGAATTCCCACGTGCTCCAGTATGGGGAGTTGGTTGACGAGGGCACGGTGTTCTGGCGATAGGTGTTCAGGTTGTTGATGACCAGATTCTCGCCGCCGTACAGGAAGTCCCGGTTAATCTGGCTCACCACCTTTTCCGTGGCCGCTTCCGCTGCCGCGACGGACCGGTTATATTGGATGGCGCGGTACGTCAATCGGGTGTTGCTGGCCAACCATGACATCGCCGCGGCCAGCAAGGCCAGGGCAACGGCGCTCATGATCAGCGTCAGTATCAGGGCGCTGCCGGTTTGGTTCGGTTTTTGAGTTGTCGAGGTGGTCTTCATATTCATTGCAAGGCGCGCCGGGTCATGGAGGTTTCCAGTTTGTAATAATCCGCGCCCACCATGAAACGCTCCGGTTGATAGAATTCAAGGGTGAGGTGAATCACCCGGTTGTTGTCTTTGTTGGTCAGCACATTCCCTGAATAATCTTGCGCGCTAAACGCTATGGTGTTGGTAACCGAATCGGCCAGGATGATGGTGTTGGTGCCGCCCGGTGTGGCCACGGTTTGCCTGAACGTTTCGTCTGACAAATTGACAAAATAAATGATGTAGTTGTTGGTATTCGTGGTCGGATAAATAAAAAGGGCGGTGCCCTGCTGCTTTTCCCCATCCAGAAGTCCCTCGAAAACACTGTTCGTCGTAAGATTGCCTACCCACAAGGCATCACAGGCGTGGACTTCAGCCGTTATTTGTTCGACCGTTTCGCGGGACCACGTGGTGACGTTGAGTTTGGTCGCAGTGACTTGAAACATCCTCAAGCCAAACAGATTCGCGGCAATGATGCCGCCGATCACAAAGAGAAACACTGTCATCGCAATGAGGATTTCCGGCAAGGTGAAGCCTTTGTCCGGCATTGAATATCGGCCGCGACTTGAACCTGAAAATGGAACTTGAAGCTTCATTGGTCGGGGGCTCGAATGGTTTCAAATGTGTTGGTGATCAACTCGGCTCCCCTGAATTGCCAGATGCAATCCACCCGAATTCCCTTGATTGGCGGAGTGAGTGAAATCTGGAAGATCGTCGTCTTAATTGTGGCAGACGTGCCCCCGGAACCGGATCCGGGCATATCCAATGAGACGACCTTGTCGGGAAAATTCGTGGCCACCAACTGGTCCACGATCGGCCAGACGGATGTATCCCATTTGACACTTCGTGCCTCCTCGATGCGTTCCATCGCCCTGGCGCTTGCCGCCTGAACCAGTTCGGCCTTTACTGCGGCTGCCGTGCAGTAGATATATCCGGCGACAATTCCCGCCACGGTCAGCGCTGCGATGGCCAAAGCGATGACCACCTCAATTAGCGTCATTCCCGCCCGGCCTCGCGGCGGGAATTGAACGACTTTTTGATTTGGATACCCTGTTTTCATCGAATTATGGCCTGCCCGCCAACGTGAGCATTAGCCTTGCTGCGCAAATAATTGCCCTTAAATTCCAAGTTTCCAGGGCAAATTCAGCACATTTCAGTCCAATTTCAGTCCAATTAAAAGACAACGGGAGTATGTACTTAATGCAAATTGGCAGGTATCATTAGGTGCAAAAATAACGGTCTTGTTTTGGCTCTCAAATGCGAGGAATCGTCACCCCTGTTCGTCACCCTCGGCGGGAAAAATTAGGTCCAATTGGGTTCATTTGAGTACACCTTCTGGTAACAGGAAATCAGCAGAATCATACCGTCAGTCCAAGGGATTCCCGATAGGGTCAAATGAGTCCAGGAAACCCCGGTCTTTGTGCAAAGGAGCTGCGCTACCACTGCGCCAACCGCCCGACCTTGTTAGGTTAACCGATCCGTAATTCCTTTCAACGTCATTGTCACTTTATCCGCAACCCGCCGAATTTATATATTGGGGTTTAAGCCGGGAAAAACAACCTGATAAAAGCAGCGGGGCGGAGGACCAAATTCGTCACTTCTTTGTCGCAGCTGAAAAGTCTTTGAAAGATTCTGAATTCCCAAACGTACTGAATTGTAGAGCGGTGATAGCAGTTTTCACCAATGCAGCGGTTGCGCCGAACCAGGTGTGAATCGCGACAGTAACGCTTTATGCCAGCCCCGCTCCGATTATGGGGCAGGGAATAAAAGGGCAAAGGGATTAAGGACGGGGCTGGTATTCTAAAATAGAAAAAAGTGATGGCGCAGATTCCATGCAATCAAGACGGGACAAAACAGAAGTTTTATTCCCCTGCCTGCCTGCCATGCGCAGGCAACAATCCTGATGTCCCATGCAGATTTTACTTTTAGAAGATGACCTTCGCGACCGGCAACTGTTGGAAGAAACATTGTCGGACGAAGGCCTGGTGTTTAAAATTGCTCACGCCAAAAACAAGAGGGAATTCCGGGCGGCCCTGGAAGACACCGAATATGATTTGATCATCTCGGATTTTACCCTTCTGACTTATAGTGGCATTGCCGCCCTTGCTGCCAGCCGGGAACTTCAGCCGGACACGCCGTTTATTTTCGTCGCCGGCACCATCGGAGAAGAACAGGTTGTGGAAAACCTGAAAGCGGGTGCCACGGATTTTGTTCTTAAAAACCGCCTCAATCGGTTGGGGCCGGTCGTGCATCGCGCGTTACGTGAAGCTCGCGAACGAAAGGAGCGGCAGCGGGCGGAAGAGCGGGTGCGGGTCCAATCCAGCGCTCTGGAGGCTGTTGCCAATGGCATCATTCTGACGGATGCTGCCGGGAAAATTCTTTTCGGGAACAAGGCTTTCTGCAACATGACCGGGTACGCCCTGGACGAAATCCTGGGCAAAACCCCGAGTTTTCTCAATTCAGGCAAACAGGATAACGGTTTTTTCCGGACACTCTGGAATACCATCCTGACCGGGCGCGTCTGGCAGGGCGAAATAATCAACCGCCGGAAAGACGGAACCCTCTACACCGAGGAAATGACTATCACACCCGTGCTGGGCGCCAACGGCGCCATCAGCCATTTCATCGCGGTAAAACAGGACATAACCAAACAGAAACAGCGCAAGGAACAATTGCACCAGGCGCGAAAGCTGGAAGCGATTGGGCAACTGGCCGGCGGTATTGCGCACGACTTCAACAACCTCCTCACCGTCATCCACGGCAATGTTCAACTGGTGCTGATGGATGAAGAACAACTCAAGGAGGACAACCGCCAATGTCTTCAACAAGTAACCGACGCCACCGAACGCGCCGCGGATTTGACCCGTCAATTGCTCGCTTTTGGGCGGAAACAGGCAATTGAATTTCAGCCCCTCAACCTCAGCGAGGTCATCGGCAATTTCACCAAAATGCTCAAACGGGTTATCGGCGAGCATATTTCCTTGCAATGTCGTTGTGCCGACGACCTGCCCTCCGTCAATGCGGACGTGGGCATGATCGAGCAAATGCTGCTGAATTTAATCGTCAACGCCCGCGACGCCATGCCCCAGGGCGGGTCAATTGTCATCACGACGGAAATGGTCGGCGTTGATGCCGCTTATGTGGAAACCCATCCGGAGGCGCAAACCGGCCAGTTTGTCTGCCTGGCGGTAACCGATACGGGGACGGGCATTGCTCCGGAATATTTACCGCGAATATTCGAACCGTTCTTCACCACCAAGGAAGCCGGAAAGGGCACCGGCTTCGGCCTGGCAACGGTTTACGGCATTGTCAAACAGCACCAGGGCTGGATTGAAGTGTCCAGCCAGATGGGGAAAGGAACCACGTTTAAAATTTTCCTGCCGGCCACTCTTGCCACCGTGGCAAAGAAGCCGGTTCCGCGCCGAAAAGCGATTCCCGCCGGCCGCCGCGAGAAAATATTGTTGGTCGAAGACGATGCCGATGTCAGGACCGTCACGCGGGGCGTGTTGGAAGGATCCGGTTATCAAATCTGGGAAGCGGCCAATGGCTTGGAAGCTTTGAATGTCTGGAAGAAAAACGCGTCACAAATTGATTTGTTGCTGACGGATATCGTCATGCCGGGCGGCCTCAACGGGTGGGAGTTGGCCGACCGGTTGAGCGGGGAACGACCGGGGCTGAAGGTCATTCTGATGAGCGGATACAATTCCGAACTGCCGGTGAAAATTCAGCCTCACAGCCATATTTTACCAAAGCCATTTTCGTTGGAGAGTCTAACCGAGACCGTGCGGAACTGCCTGGACGCGGCGCGCCCGACAGTTTGAAATTTGTTCGGAAAGTCGCGCTCAGCATTTGCCGATCAACTCGCTCCCAATTCTTCCCGTACCTTCTCCAAGGCAAGGCGCATCTCCGCCGCCGATGTGTAACGTTGCGCCGGGTCCGGCTGGCAAGCTTTGAGGATGACCGTGTTCAAGGGAAGGAAATCCGCCGTATTCCCGCCTTCAACCAGAGTCGCGGTTATTTCCGGAAAAAGAACCGGGTTGTGGCCGGTGCTGAGCACATAAAGCACCATGCCCAACGCGTAAATATCCGCTTGCGGCGTGCCTGGACGTTCCGGCGGCGGCGGCATGTAACCGGGCGTGCCCACCAACGTACGTTCCTGATCCGGAGGCCGAATTTCGGTGATGAGTCCCAGGTCGGCCAGTTTGGGCCGGCCGTTCACAAAAATTATGTTTTGGGGTTTGATGTCGCGGTGCGTCAGACCCTGGCGATGGAGAAAATCCAGGGCGTCGCTCAAGGCCAGTCCAATCCGTACGCATTCCCGCACCGGCAGCCTCCGGCGTTTGGAACGGGCGCGTTCACTCACCAAATCACGCGGCCGGTAGGTGGAAGGCTCGTGTTCCCAACCCGGTTCCAGCGGGTCGCCCAGTTCCATCACGTAATAAAAATATCCTTCCCGTTTTTCGCTGACAAATTCGACACGCAACAAATTTGGATGTTTATCGGAGACCGGCTGGTATTTTTTGATGCCATTGAATTCGCGTTCGTAGGGGTCAGGGTTCTGGTCGAAGTTGGCCAGGTAAACCGCCTTGAGCGCCCGCCATTGCCCGGCCGCGTTTCGCGCCAGCCAGACTTTTCCATAAGCGCCCTCGCCAAAGGGTGGGTTGAACAATTTGTAATCCGGGGTATCCGGTTGTACCTCGACGGAAATGGCATGGCGGGGAAATGACAGGGAAACCGACACCATTTTTTTCTTGAGCGCTTGAGGGATTCCCGTGGCCAGCGCCCAAGCCAGGGCGCAGGGCACCTGTCCACCTGCTATCACCAGCCAGGGAAACCAATAATTGGTGAAGTAACTCCAGGAAATCGCACCAAAAGCCGCCACCAAGACAATCGCCACCGCCACCACACAAGCCATCCGCAGTCGCAAACGGCACAAACCGCCGCCCAACAATAATCCGGCGACCGTCAGCGTCAAGACTTCAAGCCACCCGGCCGGACGCCGCAACCAGTCGCCGTTCATCAGATTCAAAAAAGCCGCCAGTTGGATTTCGACGCCACCGGTGGATTCATGGGTCCAGCGTGTGTACGGAGTGCTGAATTTGTCCGTTTCGCTGTCGGAGACCGATGTTTTGGGTGCCGTGCCGATGAAAACAATCTGACCGCGGAAATAATTCGTCGGCTGGGTCAGTGCGAATTTGTAGCTCATGCGTGTCCAGACTCCGTCACGACCGTAGTAACGCAGCCACCGTTCCTGCGGGTTCTGGTCCAATTGTGCTCCGGCCAGTCGTGCCGCCGTCCAAGGCAAACTCGGATACGGTCCCGGCGACAGAAATGGCCAATGCCGACGCACAATCCCGTCAGGGTCGGGATCCAGCCAGGCAACACCCCAGTTCGTTCCTGCGGCGTTGAGAAAAAATTCCAACGGCAGGGTTGGTTGCCCTCCCGTCAGCGAAGGGTGGGTTACTTGCGCCTGCTCGGCCATCAACACCATGTGTTGTTGCCGCCGCATGGCAGCAGCCAATGCTTCATCGGTTACCGGATTGCGCGGTTGCCGGAAAAGGGAGTCCAACACCACAAGCGCGCAACCTTCGTCCGCCAGCCGGTTCAGCAATTGGGCGTGCAGCCCGCGGTCCCAGGACTGGCTGCGAATCTGGTGAAAATAATCGAACGCCTCATTGTCCATCAGGATGAGCGTCACCCGGTTGGTGCCGGCGTGCGCGCCGAAGCGGAACAAATAATCGTAGCTGGCGTTCACCCAGGGCTCGCCCAGCGGCATCTCCCACAACATGAGACCGCAAACCACCGTCAGCGCTGCCCCCAGCGCGGATTTGAAAAGTTTGCTTTGTCCGATGGCTTTGACCTTCACCGGTGCCCGAGTTTAAAAAAAACCGGCGAGGAAATCAGTGATTTTTCACCGTAACGATTGAAAAGGAGAAAACGAACGCGCGCGGCGGTTTCCGGTCCCGTCTTTTCACCATCATAATTCCGCCGAATGCCTGAAAGATTGGCCCGGTTATTGCGTATTAAACAGTAATATCAGGAAGTTGCCTGAGAATTTAGAAAACAAAACTTGCTGCACCAGTTCTAGGGGGCTGTCGAGCGCGGGGAGAACGACAGCATAAAATACCATTAAACCTATGAACAAACAAATCCCGCATCTCGTTACCTTGGCCATAATCACCGGATTCCTGGCAGTTGCCGGGAATACCGCTTACACCCAGACGACCGACCCGTTGCTGGCCGACCCGGTTGATCAATCCGCGTTTCCGCAGATTACGGCCCAGCCGGTGGATCAAACCGTTCCTATCGGTTCGAGTGTGACACTGTTCGTACAGGCAAACAACGCCGATGGTTATCAATGGCTGTGCAACGGAGTCCCGATTGACGGACAAACCAATGAAGCGCTCGTCATTCAGAACGCTGGAATCAAAGACGTGGGCTTGTATTCCTGTGAAGTTTTCAATGGCGCGGAAATGGTGCCGACCCGCACGGCATCTGTGGAAGTAGAGACAACGGCAGGCGCAACAACTGCCGGTGTGACTACTGCTAATGCGACTGCTGCCAGCACACTTTCTGCCAATGCCATGACCGCCAGCGCAAGTGCCGCCAGCTTGCCGGCTGGCGGGCCAATCATCGTGTTTGGTACTCCTTACGCTGGCGGCGGTTCAAAGGGCAGTTGCCCCGGACCTTATGCCGGATACGTCGTTTATACAAAACCGCCCTCCCAGGGTTGGGGTTGGACGCCAATTTCCGGTGTGGCCCATACGGCCACCGACACTAATCGGACCGACACCAAAATTGAATATATCGGCAATTACGGCGATTATGGATGCGCCCAGGCCGGCGTCACAGTTAATCCCACCTACAGCCCGGTTTACCGATTCACAATCTATTTTACCAATAACGTTCCAACAAATGCCTATCCGCTTGTCCTGACCGGATTCAATCCATAGGCTTTTGGAAAAAGGCATAGAGGGTTCCAAAAAAAACAAACCGGGCTGAACCGAAGTTCAGCCCGGTTTTTTCTTCTCTTCCCCAATCCGTCGTAGCGGCGGTCGGCAGACCGCCGTATTTTCCAGCTCAATTATGGATGCGGCTCTTTGCCAAGGAGCCGCTACGCCGGTTTGCATTGGCGCATAGCGTCGACGCTACAATCCCTCTCGGGTACTCCAACACGCCGAGTTCCGTCTGCTGGCCGTGCTTTTTCTTTGACTCCGGCGCTTTCTTGAAAGCGTGAACTCCAACTCATGGATGCGTGTTAAAAATTGACTTGCAGGCGCACGGCGAGGGTCCGGCTGCGCGGCAATTCGTTATAAAGGTTGAGCGGATTAAGCTTGTAGTCTTGATCGGTGATGTTGAGTACGCCGAGTGCAACCTCGGCTTTCCGGTGCAGGAACCGGTAGCCGGCAAATGCATTCCATTGCCAGAAGTTGTCGCCCGGCTCTGTGGATTCTTGGTCAATGTTGTTCTGAACGTACCAATGGGCGTCTGACTGGACAAATAAACCGCAGGGATGATTGTAAACCGCGAGCAAATCCACCTGGTTGAGGATACCGTCCAATCGTTGCGCTGTCGTGAAATTTGGTGGAATGAGTAGATTTTCAGTCCCAGAAAAATTTTCATTTAAAACAGCCTGGCTCAGACGATACCGCGCCCCGACCGCCCAATTCTTGCCAATCAATTGATTGGCCGTGAACAAGAGCGACTGCTCCCGATAATTCAAATTCTCCTGAACTCCGGAAGGAGTGGCGAATTCAAGTCCGGTCACACCCAATGCTCCAACCGTTTGCTGAACGTCCGAATACAACAGTTCGCCGGAAACGCCGAGGTAGGTGCCGGTGGAAAATTTTTGTTCCAATGAAAAGGAGTATGTTTCGAAGTGAGCGCCGGGAACCGGCCCGACCACTGATTCCGGAATGATACTCCGGTAGGATTGGATGAAACCCGCCACTTGCGAAGGCTCCAGTTGATAGCTTTGGTCCAGGCTCGCGCCGGCCAGCGAACGGGTATAGGCAAAACGGAGGGTGGTGCCGTTCAGCGGTGTCAAAATCAGTCCGGCCTTGGGAGATACCTGGTCTTCAGTCTGCTCGGTGCCTGAAATGGGCGCTGTCTGAAAATTTTCCGGGAAGTTAATGTGATCATAAGTCACGCCGCCAATCAATTGCAGAGGATCAAAGATTTGCCATTGATGATAGCCATATGCGGAAAAGCGTCTGAATAGCGACGTGGCGTAAACGGCATTGGTCGGCGGGTTTGGGAACACGCCGCCTAAAATGTTTGGAGTGTTCTGGACATCAGATAAGTGAAAATCACCGTACTGAATCCGTGTACCAATGATAGTATTATGCTCTGGCGTCTGCCAGAGTTGCTGAAGCTCTCCCGAATAAAGTGTCAATCTGTCTGAAAAGTTTTCGTTGGCGATGATTTGTTGTATGCCCACCATTGTCGGAGGTGTCGGCTCAAATGCAACATAGCTCACCCCAGTCGGGTTGGTCACTGTGAGCGAGTCTTCCAGTCGGGTCGCAAAAAACAGCGTGTGAACACCGGGGCTCCATTCGCGGTGGTATCCCAATGCAACGTCTGGGGTTTGATCTTCCTTCACGCGGAATCCCGGATTCGCCCCATTGGTCGGATTGTTAGGATTGTAATATTGCTGCAAGTCTCCGCTGTTCCCTTCGTACTGTTTGATCTGCAAATAAACGGTGTCCTGTGGCGCGACTTGCAATTTGAACGTCCCCGAAAGTTGACGCTGCTCAACGTCGTTGTTCACCTGCTGGCCGTTGTCCGTGCGGTAAAATCCTTCCACGGCATAACCGAAGTTATCATAGGTGCCGAATTGCGCGCCCGACTCCGTCCAAGCCCCGCGGCTCAGGTATTCCGAACTCGAAGCCACCCCCAGCCGGTTGCGCTCGAACAGCGGGGAATATTCCTGTTGCGAAATCGTTGGCGACATGGTGCCGGCGCTCACCGGCGACAATAAATTCGCCAGCAAATATTCGTTCTCGGTGGGGGTTTGGTAGCGGAGATTGATCAGATTCGGATCGCTGACTGCGGAATAGCTGTTGGCCAGGAACAGGTGCGCCGAGTAATTCGCGTAATCGTAATTCACCGCCCGGGCAGCCTCACGCACCGCCACATCATCCATGCCGGCGTCCTGGTACATCGCCGCCAGATTCGCGCTGCGCACCGCCCGGTCCTGGTCCAGCAGCAATTGCGAGCGATAGACGCTCCGGTTGTCATTCAATGCCTGCGATTTTTCCAGGTCCCGGATCGCTTCGTTGATGCGGTTGTCTTGCTGGTTGAGCAGGGCGGAATAAAGCCACGCCGTCGGGTCTTTGGGGTCCAGTCTTTTTGCGAGTTGAAGTTCCTTGGCGGCATGCGGGTAATCGCCCGCATCCGCATAAGCCTTGCCCAGGTAACTGCGCAATTCGGCGCGCTGCGGCTCAAGCGCCGCAGCCACCAGCAAGTCTTCGCGTCCATCCCTGGCGTCGCCCTGGCGGATGCGGCAAAGTCCGCGGCCCAACCACGCGTTGCCAAGGGCAGGATCCACGGCCAGTGCTTGATTGAACCAGCCCGTGGCTTCGCCGACACGGTTTTGTGCTGCCAACAGAAAACCCTTCAATACCAGTGCCTGAGCATTGCGCGGCGCGAGTGCCAGACTTTTGTCCAGCGCATCAAGTGCGTGACCAGTACGACCGAAACTGAATTCCAGTTCCGCCACCCGCTCCCAGGCGAATCCAAATTCCGGCGAGTTGGTTACGGCCTGCCGGGCGGAAGCCAGCGCCGTCGCCAGGGAAACTCCAGGAATAGCGCGGGATTGTTCATAGTAGGAATTGGCGAGGAATTCCGTGGCGAGTTGTGGATGGAACTCGGTCATATCGGGCTGCCGTTTCACGGCGGCAATGAGCCGGCGCAAAGCCCGGGCGATCCGTTGCGGACGGCTGGAGACATCCGTGGCGGACAATGAAGCCAGCATGGCTTCGGCTTTTTCAACCTGCCCGACTCCCAGCAACAGGCCGGCGTAATAAACCCGTTCGGTGTCGGAGCCGGGTTGCCGCCCGGCTGGATATTTGTCCAGCGCCGCCAGCAAATCACCCGAGCGGTAGGCTTGAAAGGAATCGCCCAGAATTTTCTGCTCGTCAGGCGTGAACAGCAAATCGTTCGGATTAATCACCGCCGGGTAATAAAAACACCACTGTAGAAGATTATTGGCAATGAAACCCGCCGTGCGAACCGGCGCCTTGCCCGGCTCGGCGACGGCCTGCTGTCCGTTTGTCAGTACAAGCGTAGCTTGTTCGTTGCCAAACCGCACTTTGCCGTCAATCACAGACAAGGTCGTGCGCTCCGTTTCATCTGCGGCCACGACAAATTCCGTGCCCTCCACCCCGGCGACGGCCCCACGAGTGATGACCCGGATGCGGCCCGGCTCATCCCGATGGAAAAAGGAAACGATGCCCCGGAGCAAATGCAATCCGCACTGCGCGCCAGAAGCATCCGGCGGCAAAACTTCAAGTTCCGTCATGGCACCGAAAGAAACCACACTGCGATCCGACCAGAGGAGCGCCATCCGGCTGTTGGCGCCGGTGCGCAAACGGTCGAACGGATATACGACCTGGTTGGTTTGTGCCGGCACCCAGGTGGTTGATGGAGCAGGGGAGAATTCCACTATGCCTTGAAATTCCACAATCCGGATTCCGTTCGTGGCTGTGGCGCCGGCCATTGACTGCGCGCCAGCCATCCCGACGCAAGTCAAGAATCCGCAGCAAGCGACGGCTACCCAAAGGCCGCCACCAGTTTTAGGAAACAAGTTCAAATGTTTGGCCCATTGCGTATCTGACTGGTGAACGATGATTAAAAAAGCATACAACACCCTTTTCATCAACAATTTTTGTGCCAACGTATTTTATTGCCAACTGCGATTTAAAGACCAAATTACTGCCTGAATGGCGGAGCCGATAGATGAATTGATTCCGACGCGCGCGACTCTGATTCAACGCCTTAAAGACTGGCAGGATCAGTCGAGCTGGCAGGATTTCTTCGACACCTACTGGAAACTCATCTATGGCGTGGCCATCAAAGGCGGATTGACCGCCGCCGAAGCTCAGGACGTGGTGCAGGAGACGATGATTTCGGTGGCCAAGCACATGCCCACTTTCGAGTATGACCCGGCGATTGGTTCCTTTAAAACCTGGCTGCTGAATATGACCCGCTGGCGTATCACCGACCAGCTCCGCAAACGCGGCCCGGCTTTCGCCGCCGGCCAATCCGCGTCCGAGGACACCGCCACGCGAACCCGCACCGTGGACAAAATCGTGGATCCGGCCAGCCCGGCTTTGGACGCGCTGTGGGATGCGGAATGGGAAAAGAACCTGCTCGACGCGGCCCTCGCCAAAGTCAAACGCCATCTGGACCCGCAAAAATATCAAATTTTTGACTTGTACGTGAACAAGCACTGGCCGCCGGAAAAAGTGGCCGCCACCCTCGGCATATCCGTGGACCAGGTTTATCTGGCCAAACACCGGACGACGGAATTAATCAAGGAAGAAGTCGAAAAACTGGAGCAGAAGATCGTCTGACTGCCGAACGACCAGCCGTCGTCAGATTGGCGTTCAGTAAATGTCGTTTTTGAACCCCTGCTGCCGTAGCGCTTCAAACAGAACCAGCGCGACACAATTTGACAGATTCAGCGAACGCGATTTTTTGTTGAACATCGGGATTCGCAGCCAGCGGTCGCGATTTTGTTCCAGCAATTGCTTCGGCAAACCGGCGGTCTCACGCCCAAAAACCAGATAATCATCCGCTTGGAATTTTGCCTCGGTGTAAATCTTTAGTCCCCCTGACTCGACAAACCAAAGCTGCGCTTTCGCCGGAAGCTGTTCTTCAAATGCCTTCCACGCCGGCCAGCGATGCCACTCGACGTGTTGCCAGTAATCCATGCCCGCGCGCTTGAGCTGCGTGTCGTCGAGCTTGAACCCGAACGGTTCAATCAAATGCAGCACGGACTTCGTGGCTGCGCATAACCGCGCCACGTTGCCCGTGTTCGGCGGGATCTCCGGTTCGACCAGGACAATGTTCATCTTTTCTCGGAGGAGCCGAGGTAACGAGGCTCATTCTTCACCGTTAGTCAGAGCCTCCTTACGTCGGCTCCTACTGGATTTTGAATAAAACACTTTCCACAACACCAGTCCGTGCGCCGGGGCGGTCATGCCGCCCATGCGCCGGTCTTTCTTCGCCAGCATCCGCCGTACTTCTTCCGCCGGAAATTTGCCCAGCCCGATTTGTACCAGTGTCCCCACCATGCCGCGGCACATTTTATAAAGGAACCCGTTGCCCTCAATGATGAACGTCAGTTGCCGCCCCGACTTTTTGATATCGCACCGCGTTACCGTGCGGACGGTGGATTTCATCTCGTAATTCCGGCTGCCGGCGAATGATTTGAAGTCGTGCCGGCCGACAAACAGCGGCGCGGCGGCGCGCATGGCCTTCAAATTGAGCGGACGCGTCACCTGCCAGGCCGTGTGGCGGAGCAGGGGATTCATTGCCGTGTGGTTCCAGACGAAATAACGGTATTGCTTGCCCGCTGCATCGAACCGGGCGTGAAAATCCTTCGGCACGCGCGCGACCGACGTCACACGAATGTCCGCCGGCATCCAGGCGTTGAGCGCCAGCACCAGTTTGCGCGTGGTCATCCCGCGGTCACGGGATTCGGCGTCGGGCACCTCAAAATGCGCCACCATGCCGAGCGCGTGGACGCCGGTGTCTGTACGGCTGGCGCTGTGCAGACGCGGCTTGCTCGGAAACAGTTTCCCCAGTGCCGTTTCGACGATTTCCTGCACGCCGGTGCCGGTTTTCTGCACCTGCCATCCTTCGTAAGCCGTGCCGTCGTAGGCAATGGTGAGTTTGAGTTTCATGTCGTGATCCGTGAAACGTAAAACGTGAAGCCCCGCGAAGACGCTTTCACGTATCACGTTTCACGTTTTACTGTCGAGATAGCTTTGCAACAAAATCGCCGCCGCCATTTTATCCACCTTCGCTTTGCGTTTATCCCGGCGCACGCCGCCCTGAATCAACACCCGGTTCGCCTGTGCCGATGTCAGCCGTTCATCCCGGGTTTCAATCGGGACGACCACGGCGTCCTTCAACGCGGCAACAAACGTCTGCGCCTTTTCCGCCGCCGGGCCGTAGGAACCGTCCATGTTGCGCGGCAGCCCGACGAGGATGAGGCCGGCTTCTTTTTCGCGTATCAACTGCCGGAGCCGCGCCAAAAAATCCGCGAATGGCTCGGCAGGAATAAATTCCAGCGGCTGGGCGATGGTGTGGGTTTCATCGCTCACCGCCACGCCGATGCGTTTGGTTCCGTGATCGAGGGCGAGGATTCGCATGACACGCACAGTTTTACAAGAAATGCCTGGTGTGGCGAGCCGATTTAAATTGGCCGTTTTTAACGTCCGCCCTCAACCTGACCTTCTCCCCCGGGAGAAGGGACAGCTATTGGCCGTCTCTCGTTACGCGGATGGTTGTTTGGCAATTCCTGTCGCCAGTATTCCAAAGGATGCGCAAATAATTCCCCCTCTCCCCAAGGAGAGGGAGAATCATTCGCCGCGTTTTTCCGTGTTCAATCTGTGTTTCATCTGTGGCTAAAAAACGTTCTGCCGAATTTCTTTTCGTGTCTTTCGTGTGGTTCGTGGTTAGATTTTCCCCGCGATGATTCAGTATCTCGATTTGCTGCGGCACGTTCTGGAGCACGGGAAGCCCAAGGCCGACCGCACCGGCACGGGTACGCTTTCCGTGTTCGGCGCGCAGGCACGGTTCGATTTGCGAAAAAATTTCCCGCTGCTCACCACCAAAAAAGTCCACACCAAATCCATCATTTACGAATTGCTCTGGTTTCTGCGCGGCGACACGAACGTCAAATATCTCCACGAACACGGCGTGACCATCTGGGACGAATGGGCGGACAAGGATGGCAGCCTCGGCCGGATTTACGGCGCGCAATGGTGCGACTGGCGCACGCCTGACGGGCGTTCTCTCAACCAGATTGACGACGTCATCGCGCAAATCAAAAAGAATCCCGACAGCCGGCGGCACATCGTCAGCGCGTGGAACCCCGGCGAGATTGACAAGATGGCTTTGGCGCCGTGCCACGCGCTGTTCCAATTTTACGTGCTGGATGGCGAATTGAGCTGCCAGCTTTACCAGCGCAGCGCGGATATTTTCCTGGGCGTGCCGTTCAACATCGCCAGTTACGCGCTGCTCACGCTCATGGTCGCGCAGGTTTGCGGATTGAAGCCCGGTGATTTCGTCCACACGTTCGGCGATTTGCACCTTTACCGGAACCACGTCGAGCAGGCGAAACTGCAGCTTTCGCGCGAGCCGCGGCCGCTGCCACAGATGAAATTGAATCCGGCGGTGAAAAA
Source organism: uncultured Verrucomicrobiae bacterium (assembly GCA_963789055.1). Classification (GTDB taxonomy): domain Bacteria; phylum Verrucomicrobiota; class Verrucomicrobiia; order Limisphaerales; family UBA11358; genus UBA11358. The sequence goes on from CAWBJE010000003.1 coordinate 38,344, forward strand.
CATTGACGACTTCAAGTTTGAGGATTTTGAATTGACGGGTTACGACCCGCACCCGGCCATCAAAGCGCCGATTGCGGTGTGAGGATTTTCAACCACGAATGGACACGAATGGACACGAACGTTAGGCAACAAAATCATTTTTAATTCGTGTAGATTTGTGTTTATTCGTGGTTTTATTATCCACGATGAAATACTTCAAGGCCATTGCGGCGATGTCAACGAACCGCGTAATCGGCGCGGGCGGCAAAATCCCGTGGCATCTGCCCGAGGATTTCAAGTGGTTCAAAAAAATGACGATGGGCAACGTCGTCGTCATGGGGCGCAAGACGTTTGAAGGCCTGGGCGAGCCGCTGCCCAACCGGAAAAACCTGATCCTGACGCGGCATCCGCAACGGCTCATCAAGCAGCATCCGGAAATCTTCGGACAATATCACGAATGGCGCGGCGGAAAGCATCTCAAACGCGCCCACCAGTTCCGGTTCACCAAGCTCGGCGAAATGCAGGAGACGGAAATCTTCGTTTTCAACTCGCTGGACCGGTTGAACCCCGACGAATTTCCGAACGACATCTTCATCTGCGGCGGCGCGGAGATTTACGAGCAGACGCTGCCGCGCTGTTCCGATCTTTACCTCACGCTGGTCAAACGCGAGGTGGCCGGCGACGCGTTTTTCCCGCCGTTTGAAAAGCGGTTCGTGCTGGCCGAGGAAATCTACGAGACGCCGGAGTTCAAAATTCTGCATTACCGGCATAAGTCGTTGGTGCAATAAAAGGTAGGGCGGGCGAACACATTTTTAAGCAGCGGCGCGCACGGAGTGACGCGCCCTACCAACAAAACAGGCGGACCGTTGTCGGCCCGCCTGCGTGTGAATTCAATTCGACAAGATAATTACTCGGATTTTTCGTCCGATTTCGCTTCGTCCTGTTTCGCCTCGTCGGCGGCATCAAAAGCGTGTTGCAACGCCACGAGGTCTTCGCCGGGCTTGAGCGCATCGAAGATTTTTTGCTCTTCCTTGAGCTGCTCTTCGGAGTAGCTGGCGGCCTTGATGGACAGGCCGATGCGGCGTTCGCCCTTGTCAATCTTGATGACGCGGGCGGTCACGTCCTGGCCGGCCTTGAGCACGTTCTTGATCTTATCCACGCGCTCTTCGCTGACCTGCGAAATGTGCACCAGACCGTCAATGTCGTGTTGCAAACCGACAAACGCGCCGAAGCTCGCGAGTTTGGTGACCTTGCCGGTGACGACATCGCCGACCTTGTAGAGCTGGTCAATGTTGGCCCACGGATCTTCCGAGAGCTGTTTGATGCCCAGCGCGATGCGCTGGTTCGGGCGGTCCACTTCGAGCACGACCGCCTCGACTTCGTCGCCTTTCTTGAGGATTTCGGACGGGTGATTGATCTTGCGCGTCCAGGAAACGTCGGACACGTGGATCATGCCGTCGATGCCTTCCTCCAATTCCACAAACGCACCGTAGCTGGTGAGGTTGCGCACCTTGCCCTTGACGCGGGTGCTGACCGGATACTTCGTTTCGGCCGTGTCCCACGGGTTGGATTCCAACTGGCGGATGCCGAGGGAAATTTTCTGTTCCTCGCGGTTGATGCCGAGCACGATGGCCTCGATTTCCTGGTCCTGTTTGAGCACGTCGCTGGGCTTGGCCACACGCTTGGTCCACGACAATTCGGTGACGTGCACGAGGCCTTCCACCCCCATTTCCAATTGCACAAACGCGCCGTAAGGCACAAGGCTGACGACCTTGCCCTTGACCCGGGCGCCGACGGGATACTTGGTCTCGATGTTGTCCCACGGGTTGGCCATCTTCTGCTTGAGGCCGAGACTGACGCGTTCCTTTTCCTTGTTCACGTCGAGCACGACCACGTCAATTTCCTGGCCGACCTTGAGCAGTTCGGACGGATGCGAAATGCGGCCCCAGCTCATGTCGGTGATGTGGAGCAGGCCGTCGATGCCGTTGAGGTCGATGAACGCGCCGAAGTCGGTGATGTTCTTGACCGTGCCCTTGCGGATGTCGCCGGGCACCATTTCGGCGAGCAGTTTGGCGCGTTTTTCGTTGCGCTCCTGCTCAATCAATTCACGGCGCGAAAGCACGATGTTCTGCCGCTCCTGATTGATTTTGACGACCTTGAATTCGTAGGTGTTGTTGACGAATTGCGCGAGGTTTCGCGGTGTGATGACGTCAATTTGCGACGCGGGCAGGAACGCCTCGACGCCGATATTGACGACCAAACCGCCTTTGACGACCGATTTGACCTTACCCTGGATCGTGCCGCCCTCGTTGCAAATGGTGAGGATGCGCTCCCAGTTTTTCTTGAACTCGGCCTTTTCATGCGAGAGTTCGACGGTGCCCTCCTTGTTCTCGAGTTTCTCGATAAGGACGTCAATCTGGCCGCCCACCTTGAGCGCGTTGGCGTCGATAAATTCGTTGGTGGGGATGACCCCTTCACTTTTGTAACCGATGTCCACCAAAACTTCCTTGGGACGAATTTCGATAATGGTTCCTTTGACAATTTCGCCGACGGCAAAACGCATGGCGCTTTGCTTCAGGGCTTCTTCCATCGTAAGCATAACGATTCTATTCCGGGTTGAACTGCGGGAGGCTTGGTCGTCCGACGCAGCGGACTTCGAAGTCTCCATTGCCTAACCACCGAACGCTGCCGAGGCAACGGAGGGTTGATTGTTAGGTTGTTTGTTAACTTTTGTTTCTCAGCCTCAATGAACGTCCGCACTCGCGGCGTTCAGGCGGGCGAAAAGATAGGCTTATCGGTGGATAAAGCAAGCGGAAAAATCAAATTCGCAAGGGATCGATTTCCCCTGGAAGAATTCAAGCGAAGGCGAACGCCTGGCGTTTAAGCGGCAGGTATTTTCAGCTTTTTACCCACAACAATGCGGTCGCTCTTCAAACCATTGGCGGCTTTCAACGCTTTGACCGTTGTTCCATGGGCTTTGGCGATACGGGTCAAGCTGTCACCCGATTTGACCATATAAATCGCCTCCGACTGGGTGGTGGAGATGGTTTTTTCCGTGGCAGCGGGCAGTGTCGTCCGACCAGTGGTATTGAGTTTAGGCTGCGAAACTGATTGCGGTGGCGGTTCCACCGGGGGATGGGTCCAAGCCTCCGGCACACCGGCTTTTTGTGGGGTCTGGGCGACCAACATCGCCTGCTGCCGCGGTGGCAACCGTCCCGCCGCACCGGTGGTTTGTGCGTTTTGGGCAACATTCGGGGAGGGGGCTGTTGCCTTTTCGCTCATGCAACCTTCAATCAGGAGCCCGACCAGCAGGACTACGAGGGCGAGGATGGCGGCAATAAATCCCTTTTTGAACCGCTCCCGGCGACGTTGTTGACTGTCCGCCCGTTGCAAGCAAGTCGGGATTTGGAAAGGGTTCGACGGATTAACGATATTCATAGACTCTTCAATGGTGATAGCATGGCTAATGCCAGAGACGGTGGAAAATCTGACAGGCGGATTAAAAGTTTTCAGCGCCTGTATCAGAATGACTTGGACCTGGTCAAACTGTCCAATTCCTGAACTGAGACACCGGTGGCAAGCGGTTTTGACCGCTCGATTACTGCACAAACCCCTGTTCTTTCAGCCAGAACAGGCAGTCGTTCGCCCAAGGAAGCGGGTGGGCAAAGGGCGGTTTGTCACCGAGCCCCAGGCCATGTTTGCCTTTCTGGTAGATGTGAAAATCGAACGGCACATGATTCTTCCGCAACGCTTCAGCGAACATCAAGCTGTTTTCCACCGGAACGGTTTTGTCTTCGGAAGTCTGCCAGATGAAACAAGGTGGCGTGTTCGTAGTCACCTGCAATTCACTGGAGACCAGTCGGACCAGCTCCCGCGATGGATTGATGCCGAGCAAATTGGTTTTCGAACCCGGATGCGCATATTCGCCCATCGTGATGACCGGATAACATAGGATACCGATGTCCGGTCGTGAGCTTTGGTGTTCAACGGTGTCGGGCGAAATAGTATTGCCGGAATCAAAATGGGTCAGAACCATGGAAGCCACGTGGCCGCCCGCCGATGAACCCATTATGCCGACACGATGCGGATCAATTTTATATTCCGTCGCGTGCGCCCGGACCCAGCGCACCGCGCGCGTCCCGTCTTCAAATTCCGCCGGATAATGGTAACCGTTCGGGCCGAGCCGGTATTTCAATACAAAACAGCTCACCCCGTGATGATTCAACCACAGCGCGTAATCCTTTCCCTCATGCGCCGCCAGATGGGTGTAGCCGCCGCCGGGACAAATCACCATCGCCGCGCCGGTGGCGTTCGTGCCGTCCGGCAGATACGGGGTGATGGTCGGAATGTCATTGGTTGAATGGCCCAAGGCGCCGGGCGCACCGTCCGGCCAGAGGGGAATCGGTTCCTGCGCTTCGGCGAGCACCAGGGGTGAGAATGCCAAAGCAGCCGCCAGAACAAAAATGGTTTTCATAGTGTGTTGCCGGCAAAGCATACGCAGAGCCGCCGCCGGTTCAACGACGAAACTCAGTTGATCCAGTCAGCGCGTCCCTCCGGCTCCGGTCCGGTAACACTTTTTTGAATCAGGTGCTCAAGCCCAGCCTTCGCCCAAGCTGTAATAGACGTTGGTGGTAGCAAATGGATTTTGAACAGGCGCGGATGCTGCGAACCAGAACCGGGCACCTGCGGGGAAATGTGCACGAAGTCTACGCTGATTCACTTTACTGCGCGGGTGCAACCGGCACGGTTCCAGCGACAGGCGGGAAGGCCCACATGAGAACGCGGGAGGTGTCCTCACTTTTGGCATGAAACATGCGGATTTACTGTCAAATGACAGGACGAAGAAAAGCGCCCGAGGCAGCGGGATTAATCGCCCAAGTGGCGGTCTTGATCGTCCTTGTCAGTCTTTATTTTCCTGCCGTTCGCCAGGCCCTCGCCGAACCCGGGTTCATGACGCTAAGTGCTGAAATTCTGCTGGTTGCAATTCTGGCCGGATGCGGGGTCTATCGCCTGGCAACCCGGGAGGGTGGGCTGAAGGACATAAGCGGAAATCCATTTGCCGCTTCGAGGCAAAATTGGAGCGACAGCGATTCAGAAACCATTCCGGATTTTCTCTATCCGATGCTACGGCGCCAATATCCCTGGCGGCATTGAACAGCGGTGAAAAACAGCCGGAAATGACAAGGTTTAAACTCCGCCGAGGGAAATAATTGGGAGCCTTCCATGGTGATGGCAATTATATTTGCGACACGCATTTGCCATGTCCATCATGTGTTTTTCAAATGGGGAAAAATAAAAAGTTCGGTGCGTTCGCGTCGAAAGGCAGGCCTCCGGTTGTGCCCGTGGGTTCTGCAACGTTTCATTTTCCTCGATTCCTTTACAATCTATGGCGTTGTGAGAAGAGGGCTTTGCTCTCTCTGTTTCTGTTCGGCCTGGTCATTTGGGTGTTCTGGCCTTCTTTGCACTGCAATTTTTTATACTGGGACGATTCAGCCGACATTGTCCATGAACCGCATGTAAACAGTGGTCTTTCACTGAGAAATATTACCTGGTCACTTTTCACGCTGGAACATTGTAATTGGTATCCCTTGAATTGGCAGTCACACATGCTGGATTGTGAGATTTATGGTTTGAAGCCGTGGGGGCATCATTTAACCAGTGTTTTCATTCACGCGCTCAATGCCGTTCTGGTTTTTGTGGTTTTCATGAAGATGACGGGGGCGGTCGGGCGAAGTTTGATAGTGGCGTTTTTATTTGGCTTGCATCCTTTGCGGGTGCAGTCGGTCACCTGGATTTGTGAGCGCAAGGACGTTTTAAGTCTTTTTTTCTGGATGCTGACGTTGCTGGCCTACGCACAATACGCCCGAGAGTGTAAAAAAGTGAACGGGAATGTCATCCGGTTTTACGGTCTGGCATTATTGTTTTTCAGCCTGGGCTTGATGAGCAAAGCCATGCTGGTGACTCTGCCGTTTGTATTGTTGCTGCTGGATTACTGGCCACTGGAATTTTACCGGCTAAGAAGCAAGCGGCGGTTGGTGGTGGAAAAACTTCCATTTTTGGCGCTCACGATTGCAAACTGTTGGATTACCTTTAAGGCCCAACAGGAGGGTGGGATTACTGACGAAATGCGGAGCCTGCCGTTGAGCGACAAGATGGGGAATGCGTTGATTTCTTATGTCCGATACCTCGGTAAGTTTTTTTGGCCTGAACCTCTCAGCATTTATTATCCCCACCCGGGGCATTGGCCAATGCTTCAAGTCGTTTGCGCCGGCGTTTTCGTGGTTGGAGTCTCGATGATGGCGGTTGGGTTGCGGCGGCGGATGCCGTATGTGCTGGTTGGGTGGCTTTGGTATTTAGGGACTTTGGTTCCAGTGATTGGGTTGGTACAGCTTTTATCCCAGTCCATGGCCGATCGTTACACTTATATTCCCCTGATTGGCTTCACGGTGCTTTTGGTTTGGCTTATCGAAGACCTGACCAGGCGGTGGCCGCATCGGTTGACGATTATGTGTGTGATTGGCGCATCAATGGTTATTGCTTGTTCGATAAAAACCCGCCACGAGATCGGCTTCTTCAAGGATGATGTCACTCTTTGGCGGCATGCGGTGGTCGTCACGGAGAATGAATATAACTGGTGCCCGCATTATTCCCTGGGAGCTATACTCTGGACCACGCCACAACGCGACGAGGCGCTTAATGAATTCCGCGAATCTGTTCGCATCAACCCCAATAATGCCCAATCCCGGGCCGCCCTTGGTGCCGCGTTGTATAATCTGGGACATCCGCCCGACGAGGCCATTGTTCAATTTCAAAAGGCATTGGAGCTCAAGCCGGACTGGAGTCTGGCCTGGTTTAATTGCGGTGTTGCCCTTTTAAAGAAAGGCGAGGTGGCCAGCGCAATCAGTCATTTTCAAAAGGCGGTGAAGTACGAACCCGACAATGCCAAATTCCGCAATTATCTCACCGGCGGGCTTCTATTCGAACAGCTAAATAAAGAAGCAGCGAGCAAACTTGACGAAACCATCAAACGGAATCCCGATCGGGCCGATGTTCTCAACAATCTTGCATGGTTTCTTGCCACAAATCCGGATAACCGGTCCAGAAATGGAGTCGAGGCAGTGCAGTTGGCCGAACGCGCGTGTCAATTAACACATTTTCAAGCAGCTGTAGCGGTCAACACTTTGGCCGCAGCGTATGCAGAGGCAGGACGTTTTGACGAGGCGGTCACCAATGCGCAATTGGCATGTTCGATGGCCTTGAAGTCGGGAGATGCGGCGCTTTTGCATCAAAGTCAAAGAATGCTGGATTCGTTTCGTATGCATTTACCCTATCATGAATCAGTGGGGATGGAATCCGACGCGACTTTGTCCGCGCTCATCAATTTCTCCCAATAGTTTCGACGCTTTTCCGGCTGTGATGCCAGCAAAGGCAAACATAGGATTCAGGCAGTGGCATCGGAGAAACGGCCCGTTTTTTTAGGGGGAGCCGTCGTGAGTTGGCCACCGCCCGAATCCAGTTGCTATTTAAGCAACTCCAATGCCGGACATCGGATGAGCACTGTTTTTTTCTGAAAAAAAATTGTGGAAATTACATTCTATCTGTGCCTGTCCAACATTGCCATCGGCAGGCACGCGACTGACTTTGCATTGCGAGATTGAAGACTCGCCGTAACGGATTTCAGCGCCAATGCCCTCCTGCCCGGGCCCAACCGTGTGATCCGTGATACCAATAACCGCGGACCCAGACGGCGTGGGGATAAGGCGGATAGCCCCAGTGTCCGGCTACCCAAACCCACCCGCCATTCCACACCCATTCGCCGCCAATCCAGACATAGCCGGGGCCGGGCGCAACCACGATGGTTTCCGCGGGTGGCGGTGGCGGTGGTTGGGCGACATACACGGGGCTTGCCTGGGGCGCCGATCCGACCGTTGATGGCGTATTGATCATGAAATCAATGACCCGGTTGCTCACCCCGGCGTCCCGCAAATCGATGATGTCCGCCGCGCTGAGATGATAAACCGTGTGGGAATTGCGAATCTGGCTGATAATGACATCGTCGTTAATGCCCGCCCGGGCCAGCGCTTTGATATCCGCCACGCTCAACGGCTGGCCCTGGTCCACCCGCGCATAAGTTTGCGGTGCCTGCTGGCGCAGCCGTTCCTGCTGTTGCTGGTCCATGGAATTGCCGATCAGTCCGCCGGCAATCGCGCCGACAGCAGCTCCAATCAAGGCGCCTTCGCCGCCATGCCGTCCACCGCCAATCGCCGCGCCGGTGACGGCGCCAGCGCCACCGCCAATCAGGGCGCCGCTGCCGGTATAATTGGGTTCGCCATTGGGATATTCACAGCCGGCATACAACATTGCCGAAGCCGCCAACATCAGAGATAAAGTATGCAGTTTCATATTTTAAAATTCATTTATTCAGACCATTCAAATCCCGGTCACATTCAAAAATCCACCGGTCCTGTCTTCTATGACGCAATTCGGGGCGAACAGGTTTCATTTTTTGAAACACAAAACACAAACGCCGGCGGAGATGTTCTCCGCCGGCGTGTATCAAATTCAACTCAAATCAGAAACCCACCGCCGGGCGGGTGCCCTGCTTGGTGATTTCCTTTTCGTTTTCCCACACCGCCAGCCCCGTCCTGGCATCGGTCAGCGAAAGTTGAAAACTGTACGTGGCCTGGTGGGTGCTGCCCGACTTTGCGGTGAGTTGAATGATCTTGCCCGAGAGGGTGAAATCCGGCGTGCGGGTGGTTTGCTGGTCCGCTTTGAACTCCGCCTCCTGCTGGAGCCCCTTGGCCATCGGGTCCTCGGAAGTCCCGCCCAGGCCCATGGTGGTGGTCGTTTGCGCCTTGCCGCTGTTCAACAAGGCGACGCGGATTTTCTTGGTAAGCAGATCCGTGTCAATCTGCTGGCCGGTGTTGTTGACGATGCGGCTGATAGCGAGCACGGCGGGCGGATTGGGCACCTTGTCGAGCGCGCCCGACGCCAGCAAATCGCTCGTGGCGCTGTTGGCGGCCTGCATGTAATCCTGGATGTTGATGTCGCCGACGGTGACAACGCTTTCGCGTCCGCCGGTTTGAACGTAATGCGCGCTGGCGCAACCACCGACGACAAAGGGGAGGGCGGCGGCCAGCATGGACAAAAGAATGGTTTTTTTCATGGATGGTTTCGGTTGAGGTTGATCAGTCTTCAATAAACTTGACTCGGAAATCCTTGCACGCCGTCGTGGGGGCCACGGCGGAAATGAATTTGCTTTCCCCGCCATCAATCTGGTCGCCCACGGTTGGCGAGACAATATTGTTGATCTGCATGCCGTTGGCATCGAACCATTCGAACTGATAGCTAAAGCGCTGGAGCGAATGTCTGCGGTTGAGCAGTTCGATCTGGACTTTGAGGAAACCGCCGGGAGTCATGTTTTGATTCACGCCAACGAATGAAACTTTCCTGGCCAGGCTGCCGTCGGTGATGACGCGCGTGTCGGAGATCATCTGCCGTTGGCCGGCCTTCTGGGTGTTTTCGATGGAGTTCATCGAGGTGCGACAACCGGTCACGGCCAGCAGGGCCGCTCCGGCCAATGGGAGCAATATACGCGTTTTCATTTCAGTTTAAATTGTGACACCAGCAACGAATTGGTGGCGGTGATGGACTTTACATAGACGATGTTAATGATGCCGTCTGCAATTGTCACCGGGATTTTTTGCCCGTTGCCGGGAGCCTGCAGTTCAATCTTGCGGTCCGGCGGCGTCGAGAAACGGCAGACTTGAAATTCCTTGGGCAGGGTCGTCCAGGTGCGTTCGTCGGCAATATTCACGGCCATTTGATAAACGGCAGTGGTAATCTGCATGAACAACCCCACCATGGCGTCCTGTTGTCTGGCGGCCTCGTTGGCGGCATAGGCCGCCACGGCCTTGGTAATGGTGGAGGCGATGGTTTTGGTAATGACCAGCGGCAATTCATTTTTGAAATCAAGCCCGATGACGTTGTCCATATTGGCAATCAGGCTGGTGGGTGCGGTTGTGCCTTCAGCAGCCGAATCGTTGGCGGTTGCCGGCGGGCTGCCGGCAGCCACAACCGGAGCATTGGTTGTGGCGGGCGAGGCGCTGGCTGTCGCGTTCGTGTCACTGGTTGCCACCGGCGTTCCATTGGTCACTGTCGTGGTGGGCGCATTGGTGTCGCCGGTTGTTGTTGCCGGAGGGTCACTGGAAACTGGAGCCGGAACATTGGCGGCAATCAGGGGACTGCTGGCCGATACCGCCAGACCGGTGAGATAGTTGCCTTGCGGTTTTAGCGTGGGGAACGCCGCGCCGACGTAGGAAACTTTGGAAAGAATAATGGGGATGTCGATGCGGATTTGGTCGCGGACGGGCGCGCAGCCGGTCTCAAAAATTACATAGGTCGTCGGCGTCAGCGGTTTGCTTTGGATCAAACCGTCCACCGCTGCCAGATCCTGCTTGACGTAATTGTTGTCCGGAGCAAATTCCGCAACCCGTTCCAACGATTTGTGGGCGCGTTCCAGGTCCGAAGCATCCGCCGCATTGGCCATGAAATAGAGGCCGTCCAGATAAACTGCGAAGGGGTTGACGTAATCGGCATAAACCTTGAGCGTGTCGAGATTGGCATAAGCGCCCTGCATCTGGTTCTTGAATTTCGTATCCGACTGCGCCTTGTCCATGGTCGCCTTGTCCTTGCTCTTGGCGGCTTCGCTCTGGGCTTTTTCAATCCGTTTTTTGTTGTTATCGACCGCGTCCTTCTGGCGTTGGTAGGCGCGGATGAGTTCCGGCCGGGCCTTGTCGATTTCGCCCAGTTGAAGATAATTGAGCGCCTTGTAGGTGTTCAACATGATGCCGTCATAAGCCCGGCCTTCGTAATCCAGGTTGGCTTGATTGGACAACAACGCGCCGGCTTCCTGCCCGACTCTGACTTTTGCCTTTTGGGCATACTCGTCCATTTTTGCCTGCGCTTGATCGAACGCCTTGTTGCTGTCCGCATATTTGCCGGCGCCGCGCAGCACGGCGCCCTGTTCCAGGCGCCAGATGATGGCATCCTTGTTATTGGCATTCTTGTCGGCCATCTTGGTGGCTTCGGCGACGGCATTGGTCATATCGCCCTGATGCCAGTATTGAATGACGCGATTCTGATCCTGGTAGGTTTTGCAGCCGGTGGCCAGCAGGCCGGCCACGGCGGCAACCAACAGTGGTTGGATGCGCTTCGTAAATTCAGTCCTGATTTGCGTTTCCACTTTAATAACTCCTGATATTGGTTTAATCGGTTTCGTGCAACTCACTGCGCCTTGCGCAGGATTGCACCCTTGTCTATGCCGGTATCGTCCAAAACATCCGCCGTTGAGGTCTTGGGATTGACCCGGGTAATTTTCACCTTGCCCACTTTCACTTCTTCCCGGCCCAGCGATTCTTTCGTGTCCGGATCAGTCAATTCCTCGCCCAGGGCGTAAACATTGAAAACGTTGCCCACCGCCACCCCGCCACCTTCGCCGCGGTTGATGGTAACTTCCTTGTCGCGCTTAAGCAGCACCTTGGCCGGGAAAACCACGTCGGCGACGCGGTTGGCGATTTTTTGCGCCAGGTCGCGCGCCACCGCCACCATCATCTCATCGCTCAATTCGCCGTCCTTGACCACATAACTGCGTTCTTCCTGGATTTTCTTGAATTCGTCATTGCCGGTCTGGAAATTGGCCGATTCCAGCAATTTGCCGGTGCTCGAGTCGTAAACTTTTCCCACGACTGACAGCCGGAAGACGCGCTTGGTGGCGCTGCGGCCGGTGCCTTCAAACGTGGCCTTTTCCACGTAATCCTGGAAATCATCCACTGTCGTCACCAGCAGATATTTTGCGCCGGCAAGTTTGCCCGCTTGGGCGGCGGTCTTGGCGTCCACGTTGCCGGAAGCGCCGAGGTCCTGTTCCTTGGTGATTTCGGCCAGATCGCTGCGCCCGACCACGTCGAACTTGCGCGTGGCATTGATGCGGTCGATGAGCTGGCTGTCCAGCGACTCGATGACGCGTCCCATCTCCGTTTTTTTGTCCGGCTTGACCGCCGCCGCCAGCGACGAAGTGGGTTTGATGGATGAAACGGCCAGGGTGGCCTTGCCTTCCTGCGCGGAGGCCGGCGCGGCCAGCAACAGGATGCTCAAAAGACTGAAACCTAAGTTGCGAATGGAATTTTTCATGGCAATGGTTTGTTTTGATTAATAGAGGCTCTTGTAAATTTTGACATTTTCCTTCGTGTCCACCCGGTAATGGCTTTCACTCCAATACTTGGCGATGCCTTCAATCTTCTTGACCTGGGCGTCGGTCAGTTTCTGGTCGTCCTGCAGTAATTGGAGGAAGGCCATATTTTCCTGCCAGCGCTGGAAACCGGCGTCGCTCATTTGCATCGCCACACGCAACTTCTGGCCGGCATAAACGTTGACCGTCCGCTCCCAATCCTTGAAGCCTTCGCGGGAGAGCCGCAGCTTGTGCAGGCCGGGAAATGCCTGGAACGTTCCGGGCGCCGAGCCAATGGCAATGCCGTCCAGTTCCACCGTCACATCCAGCGGTTGCACTTCGATGGGCGCGTTGGTCTTCGCGACCCGCTTGTCCGCCTTGATCTGCAGGTTCGGTACCATAATCGGCTGGTCTTTGATGTCGGTCATGGAGCAGGCAATTGAGAATTCAACCTGCTTGTTCTTGGCCACCTCGGTAGGCAGCGACCCGGCGGCGCTGACGAGCAAATCAGCCAACTGGCCGGCGGCATCGTCCAGCAATTCATTGATCACGTCGCTGTTGTCCACCTGCAGGTTGCTGGTCTGACGGATGGTTTTGGACGCCGTCACCATGTCGCCCCGGAGCGCGCCACCTGCGCCAGCTTCGACAATTTTGCAGCTCACGCGCAGGGTGTGCGTGACGTTGACAGTACTGATGCCGTCGCCGGTGTAAGCTCTCCGGTCCGTGCCGTAAGTCGTGAGGGACGGAATCAAAATGAAATCGGCCCCGAGATTTTGCGCCAGCCGGAGCGCCGTGGTTCGGTCACTCAAGGCCTGGTCCAATTGCGTCGTTTCCGGCGTGACGTCAATCTTTGCCGAGTCCGACTGGGCCACTTCCATGGACGCGGATCCGTGGCCAAAATCATGGCTGATATTGGTTTGCCCGCCATGATACTTTGTCGTGTCCACTTGCGACGCTTCATAGGTATTCGTCCAGTCGCCAAAGTCGCTGTCGTTCTCCTTGGAATGCTGCACCGTCGCCTGCTCCAGTTTGTCATGCGCCGAGCCTGCCGCCGTGGAGTGAGCGTGGGCAGCGGCGGTGGTGTTGGCTTTCGCGGCGCTCTGCGAAGACATGGCCACGCCCACCGACGGATAGGTTTTCAAGGCGTTGACGGTCACGTCCCGGCTGATGAGGGTGTAACCCTTGCCGGCGATGCGGCTGCTCAACAAATCCTCGAACACAGACACCTTGTCATTGAGCTGCGCCCCGGCGCGGTTTTCGACGATGATGGCCACCTTGCGCTGCGGCGCGGTGGTCGTGGTATCGGCGGCAAACAAGGACCCGGCGGCCAACAGGCCGGCGGCCAAAAGGAACTGGGTGAATGAGCGCATGGTATTATTTGCGGTTGAAAATTGGTTTATTGTGTATTGCCACCGGTGGGGACGGGTGCTGCCGCAGGCGGAGTGGCTTGCGCGGGCGGTGGTTTGGGGTTGCCCGTGGGCGCCGGCATTTTCACCGGCCGGCCGTTTTTATCCACCATCACGTCGTAAGGCACCTGGATGGTCCGGCCGTCGGCCGTCGTTTCGGTGCGCCAATAGCGGACCATGCGATAATCCGGATTAAACGGCGCGGCCGCGCCGGCTACAGTGCCCTCGACAACGCCGACGCCGAAGCCGGCCACATTACCGGCAGTGACGCCTACGGCATTGCCAACTTCTTTGCCGGCAACGGGGCCGGGATGGTACGGACTGCCGGTGCCATAATCGGTGTGGGCGCAACCGGTAAGCAGTAAACCGCCCGACAACGAGGCGATTCCGGCTGGAACAAGAAAAAGAGATTTCATAGGCATTTAGTGTTAAGGGACTTTGTTAGCAACTTTAGTGCCGTCAGGGGGTGCGTCAAGGACGATTTTTGCAGTGGTTTGCAACGTTGAGAAAGGTTAATAATTGGCCGTTCATGATGGCCAAACGAGTCATTCCCTGCCTCGACGTGCATGACGGCAAAGTCACGCGCGGCGTCCAGTTCGGCAAGGCCGAGGCGGGCGAACTGCGCAACGTCGGCGACCCGGTGGAACTCGCGCTCCGCTACAACGAACAGGGCGCGGACGAAATGGTCTTTTTCGACATCACCGCCACCGCGCATGGCCGCGCGACGATGGTGGACGTCATCCAGCGCGCCGCCGACCAGTGCTTCATGCCGCTCACCGTCGGCGGCGGACTGCGCACGGTGGACGACATGTTCACGATGCTGCGGGCCGGGGCGGACAAAATCAGCATCAACTCCTCGGCGCTGGCGAATCCCGATTTGATCCGGGCCGGGCGCGGAAAAATTCGGCAGCCAGTGCATCGTGGTGTAGCATTGATGCCGGAAGGTGGCGCCGGACAAATGGGGGGTTTTCTCGCACGGCGCCCGCAAACCGACCGGCCTGGACGCCGTCGAGTGGGCCAAACGCGCGGTATCGCTTGGCGCAGGCGAGATTGTCCTTAACAGCATTGACGCCGACGGTACGAAGGCGGGCTTTGACCTGGTCATCACCCGGCGCATCAGCGAAAGCGTGGGCGTGCCGGTGGTGGCCAGCGGCGGCGCGGGCAGTCTGGAGCACATGGCCGAGGTGCTGCTGGAAGGCAAAGCCGACGCCGTCCTCGCCGCAAGCATTTTCCATTTCGGCACCTACACCGTCGGCGACGTGAAGAAGTTTTTGGCGGGGAAAAATATTCCTGTCCGCCTTTGAAATCATGGACACGGGCAAAATCAAATCCGCGCTGGCCGACATCACCGCCGAGCAAGACCCGACGCTCAAAAGTTTGAAGATGGCCTCGCTATGCAGCGCGCTTTGGGCGGAACGCGGCGTGGAACTCGTCGTGGTCGGCGGCACAGCCATCGAGATTCTAACGGAAGGCGCGTATGCTTCTGGTGACCTCGATATGTGCCACGCCAACAAGGCAACTTTGCCCGCGCGCGAACGGCAGGAAGTCATAGGCTTGCTCGGCGCAAAAGGCGGGCCGCGCAACTGGCTGGTCGCCGGTATGTTCGTGGACGTGCTCGGTCCAGTGGAAAGTTTTGCACGCACGCCGTTCCGCCGTGTGAATGGACCTTTCGGCGAGGTGCAGGTGATGAAAGCGGAGGACCTTCTCGTTGAGCGTGTATTGGTTTCTGTTTATCCGGGAGAAAATATGGCCGCACGCGAATGTGCGCGGGAACTGGCCATAGTTGCCTTGGCCGGTGCGGTAAACATGAACTGGAGCGAAGTCTTGCGGGTTGCCAATCTGCCGGAATATCGTAATGTAAATGAGTCAAAGCGCTCGTGAACTAGGTTGCTCATGAACTTAAAATTAAAAGTCCCTTCGATTCCGATTGAAGGCTCGATCAGCTACGAAGACTGGCTGAAAGGGCGGCGCTATCGCCGTGAGTTGAGCAAACTCGTCGCGCCTGGTGTCATCCGGCCAAGAGCAGTTCCAGCGACCGGCGGCTGAAGAAACTGTTCAACGGCGAACGCGGCCTGCCGTTCACGCCCACCGAGAAACTTTGAGCGGCAACCAGATGAATGCCCTCTTCGCTGCGAGCATTTTCCATTTCGGCACCTACACCGTCGGCGATGTGAAACGGTTTTTGGCGAAGAAAAAGATTCCGGTAAGACTTTGACATATATGGCCGTGATCGATTGGCGTCTCGTGGCAACCCCTAAAATAGCAGGAGACGACGTGAGGAGTCTCTAAATAAATCTTCTTTTCGAAGAAGTTTGAGACTCGTCACCTCGTCTCCTACAAAAAACTGCCTCAGGTTACGTTGTAGCTGGAGATGGCCTTCATGTATTGCGCACGCTCGAACGCGCTGGGCGCCGGACAATTCTTCTGGCTCAGACTGCCCTTGAGTTGCGCCACGGATTCGTATTCGTGCTCTGCCATCCAGGCCACCATGTCCTTCTCGATGACTTTGATGTGTCCGACGCCGTGCCGGATGAGCGTGGAGCAGAGCATCGTCACGTCCGCGCCGGCCATGAGCATTTTCAGGGCGTCGGTTGCGCGATGGATGCCGCTGGTGGCGGCCAGGCTGCATTGCAACCGGCCGTAAAGGATGGCAATCCAGCGCAACGGCACGCGCATGGCCATGGGCGTGCTCAACAGGATGTTGGGTTTCACTTCCAGCGAATCCAGGTCAATGTCCGGCTGATAAAACCGGTTGAACAGCACCAGGCCATCCGCCCCCGCGTCGTTCAGCCGTTTGGCCATGTTGGCAAAGTTCGTGAAGAACGGACTGAGCTTGACCGCCACCGGAATCGTGACCTCCGCTTTCACGGCTTTGAGAATGTCAAAATAGGTCTGTTCCACCTCACCGCTGGGCAGGTTCATGTTGGTGGGGATGTAATAAATGTTCAATTCCAGCGCGTCGGCACCCGCCTGCTGGACCAGCTTGGCGTATTGCGTCCAGCCGCTGGACGACGAGCCGTTGTGCATGCCGGCGTTGATGCTGGCGATGATGGGGATTTTCACCGCTTTTTTCGCGCTGGCGATGTGTTTGAGATATTCCTCCGGCCCGAGGCGATATTCCTCCGGTTCCGGGAAATACGTCAGCGCCTCCGGGAAGCTGAACGTGCCGTGTTCCATGTGATGGTGCAGCTCCAGGCGGTCCTGGCGTAATTGCTCCTCGAACAAGGAATACAACACCACTGCCGACGCTCCGGCGTCTTCCATCTTTTTGATGTCGTCAATCTCCTCCGACAGCGGCGAGGCCGACGGCACCAGCGGTGTGCGCAGTTTCAAACCGAGATAAGTGGTTGTGAGGTCCATAGGCTAATTTCCTTTTTAGTTGGTAGGGCGGGCTGTCTCAGCCCGCCGCGGCGCGATGGGGACATCGCGCCCTACCTTTGATATTTAACGAGTCCATCTCATGGTTGTTGGTCCGCCGTGGCCGCGGCCTGGGGCGACGCGGGCTGGCCATTGCCGTCCTTGGTGTCGCGTTCGGCCAGGAATTGATAGAACTTCCAGCGCCGGTCGGCGTCCACTTGCGCCTGCGCAAAAAGTTTTTTCGCCTCGTCCGGTTTGCTCTTGGTGAGCATCTTGAACCGGTTTTCCGACAGCAGATAATCCTGCAATTTGGCTTTGGCCGCCGAGGAATCCAGTTGCAGCGGGTTTTCGCCCGCCGCGGCCCGGCGCGGGTCGTAGCGATACAACAGCCATTGGCCGGTTTCCACCGCGAGCTTCTGCTGGCGCGCGCCGACGCCGGAATCAAGGGCGATGCCGTGCGCAATGCAATGGCTGTAGGCGATGATGATGGACGGGCCGGGATACGATTCGGCCTCCACGAACGCCTTCAGCGTTTGCTCGTCCTTCGCGCCCATCGCCACGCTGGCCACATAAATGTTGCCGTACGTCATGGCAATCAGGCCGAGGTCTTTCTTGCCCATCGGCTTGCCGCCGGCGGCAAACTTGGCCACCGCGCCACGCGGCGTGCTCTTGGACATCTGGCCGCCGGTGTTGGAATAAACTTCCGTGTCGAGCACCAGCACGTTCACGTCGCGCCCGCTCGCCAGCACGTGGTCCAACCCGCCGTAACCGATGTCGTAAGCCCAGCCGTCACCGCCCAGAATCCACACGCTCTTTCTTGACCAGCGTGTCGGCGATGGGCAGCAGCAGCTTCGCCTCGGGCGCGTCAATTTTCGCCAGCTTTTGTTTCAAAGCGGCTACGCGCTCGCGTTGTTCGTAAATCCCGGGTTCGTCGGTCTGAACGGCGTTGACGATGCCGCTTACCAGGTCGTCGCCGAGTTGCGGCGCGAGTTTTTTCACCAGTTCGGCGGCGAATTCCTTTTGCTTGTCAATTGAGACGCGGAAGCCGAGGCCAAATTCGGCGGCGTCCTCGAAGAGTGAATTGTTCCACGTCGGACCGCGGCCGCACTGGTCCACCGCGTAAGGCGTGGTCGGCAAGTTGCCCCCGTAAATGGACGAGCAGCCGGTGGCGTTGCCGATGACCGCGCGGTCTCCGAAAAGCTGCGTGAGCATTTTGATGTAGGGCGTCTCGCCGCAACCGGCGCACGCACCGCTGAACTCGAACAGCGGCCGCATGAACTGTTGCTGGCGAAGTTGCGTCGTCTTGACCTTGCGCCGGTCGAGCTCGGGCAGCGCGATGAAGAAATTCCAGTTGTCCCGTTCCTGCGCGCGCAACGGCGCCTGCGGACGCATGTTGATGGCCTTGAGCTTGGCCTCGGTCTTGTTCTTCGCGGGGCAAACATCCACGCACAACGCGCAGCCGGTGCAATCCTCGGCCGCCACTTGCAAGGTGAACTTCATCCCTTTGAAATCGGGAACGCGCGAATCCACGCTCTTGAATGTCGCCGGTGCGCCCTTGAGCGCCGCCGGTTCATAAACCTTCGCCCGGATGGTCGCGTGCGGGCAGATGGCCACGCACTTGAGGCATTGGATGCAAACCTTCTCGTCCCAGACGGGAATGTCCAGCGCCAGATTGCGCTTCTCGTATTGCGCCGTGGCGGTCGGGAACGTGCCGTCCACCGGGAACGCGCTCACCGGCAGGTCGTCGCCTTCGCCCACGGCCATCCGGCCCAGCACGTCGCGCACGAATTGCGGCGCGTTGGGCGAGACGGGCGGCAGCAATCCGCCGCTGCCGTTCACATTTTTCGGCACCGCCACTTCGTGCAAATGTTCCAGCGTGTTGTCCACGGCCTTGAGGTTCATGGCCACGACTTCCTCGCCTTTCTTGCCGTAGGTTTTCTTGATGGAATATTTGATGGCTTCGATGGCCTTCTCGCGCGGCAGCACGCCGGACAACGCGAAGAAGCAGACCTGCATGATGGTGTTGATGCGCCCGCCCATGCCGCTTGCCCGCGCCACGCTGGTGGCGTCAATCACGTAAAATTTCGCTTTCTTGGCGATGAGCTGTTGCTGCAACGGCGTCGGCAGCTTGGACCAGACTTCGTCCTTGGAATACGGCGTGTTGAGCAGGAACGTGCCGCCGGCAATCAGCGGCTTCACCATGTCATACTTCTCCAGGAACGTCGGCAGGTGGCAGGCCACGAAGTTTGCCCGGCTCACCAGGTAGGTCGAACGAATCGGGTCCGGCCCGAACCGCAGGTGCGAAATCGTCATGCTGCCCGACTTCTTGGAGTCATAAACGAAATAACCCTGTGCGAAATTTTCCGTGCCTTCGCCGATGATTTTGATGGAATTCTTGTTGGCGCCCACCGTGCCGTCCGCGCCCAGCCCGTAAAACATCGCGCGAATCACATTGTCCGGTTCGGTTGAGAAATTTTCGTCCACCGGGAGGCTGGTGTGCGTTACGTCGTCGGTGATGCCCACGGTGAAATGGTTCTTCGGCTCCTTCGCCTTGAGATTATCCAACGTCGCTTTGACCATCGCCGGGGTGAATTCCTTGGACGACAGACCGTACCGTCCGCCGAAAACCTTCGGCATTGCTTTGAGCTTGCCGAACCCGTTCATCAATCCTTCCGCCAGCGCGGTGATGACGTCCTGGTACAGCGGCTCGCCCGTCGCGCCCGGTTCCTTGGTGCGGTCCAGAACCGCGATGGATTTGACGCTGGCCGGCAGCGTCTCGACGAACTTGCGTGTGTCAAATGGCCGGTACAACCGGACTTTCAGCACGCCGACTTTTTCGCCTTTCTTGACGAGATAATCCACGGCTTCATGCGCCGCTTCGCGACCGGAACCCATGAGCACGACAATACGGTCGGCGTCCGGCGCCCCGACGTAATCGAACAGCTTGTAAGCGCGGCCCACCACTTTGGCAAACTGGTCCATGACCTCCTGCACGATTTGCGGGCAGGCGGTGTAAAACTTGTTGCACGCCTCGCGGCCCTGAAAGAAGGCATCCGGATTTTGCGCCGTGCCGCGCAACACCGGCCGGTCCGGTGACATCGCCCGCGCGCGATGTTCCATAATCAACTTGTCGTCAATCAACGCCTTCAGGTCGGCGTCGGTCAGCATCTCAATCTTCTGCACTTCGTGCGAGGTGCGGAACCCGTCGAAGAAATGCACGAACGGAATCCGGGAGCGCAGCGAGGCCGCCTGCGCGATGAGCGCAAAGTCCACGGCTTCCTGCACGCTGGCCGAACCGAGCATGCCCCAGCCCGTCGAACGGCAGGCCATGATGTCGCTGTGATCGCCGAAAATGGACAGCGCGTGGGTGGCCACGGCGCGGGCGGTGACGTGGAAGACGGTGGGTTGCAATTCACCGGCGATTTTGAACATGTTGGGAATCATCAGCAGGAGGCCCTGCGACGCTGTAAACGTGGTGGCGAGCGAGCCGGTCTGGAGCGCGCCGTGGACGCTGCCCACCGCGCCGCCTTCACTTTGCAATTCCACGATGGACGGCATGGTGCCCCAGAGATTCTTTTTGCCTTCGGACGCCCACTGGTCGCAGAACTCGGCCATCGGCGATGACGGCGTGATGGGGTAGATGGCCATCACCTCGTTCAGGCGGTAGGCGACATTGGCGACGCCTTCGTTGGCGTCAACGGTAAGTTTAGGTCTATTGCTCATAATTGAGAAAATTTTAATTAATCAAACTAACATCATTGCGAATCGAAAATGCCCGTCCCACCGGTCAATTTATAGACGATTCCCCGGCGACAGACGACGCTGAAATCAGGGTAAATTACCCCCGCCCGGACACCATCACCTTTTTTGCCAAAGAAGCACCATTCGTTGCTTCCCCCGCCCATTTTTAACCGCTAATCGACGCTAATGGACGCTGATTTTCCCCTCCATCCTCAATCTCTCATCCTCTATCCGCCATAGCACTTGGGCGACGGCGGATCCATCCTCGTTCCGCCTTCTACCGACCGCTTACCGCCTCGTACCTTTCCTGAAAGAATCCGTGCCGTTCACTCGTATCAGAGTATTGGGGAGTACTGTAATTCCCCAATCAAAATGTTGAAAGTATTGGTCATGGATGACGAGGCCGATGCGAGGATCTTCCTCGAAGACGTCCTGCAATCGGCCGGTTACGAAGTGGTTCTGGCCCGGGACGGCGCGGAAGGCATGCAACGCTACGATTCCGAGCCGACCGACCTGGCGTTGATTGATCTGTTCATGCCCAACCGGGAAGGATTGGAAACCATCAAGGAACTCCGGAAACGGGCGCCCAACTTCCCGATTATTGCCATCTCCGGCGATTCATTGGCCGACTGCATGTTGCATGTCGCCAAGCGGATTGGGGCCAACGAAATTCTGCAAAAGCCGTTCTCACCCGAGGAACTGCTGGCGTCGGTGAAGAAATGTTTTCACGCCGTCGCGCGCAAACGTCGTCGTCGCCATTAAAGATTGCCTCTCCTTGCTGCTACTATTTTGCCCCGGCGGGACCGGGCATGCCAGCAGCGCTTTTCGTCTGGGGTTTTATCAACAACGTGAGTGCCGCGCTTTACGGCGAGCGAAGGCGGTAGAAACGGCCGGGATAATTCGTCCAGTCTGGATCGCTGAAATAAACCGCGCCTTGCTCCCGCCAAAGCGATGCGTGGGATTGAGCAGATAATCCACGATTTTTTCGCGCTCAATAACAACCTTGTCTGCGTTCGGCAATTTCATTTGGCTGCTGCTGGCGTCCACACTTAAAAAAGCCTATCCTAATTTGTGTAGCTGTTGCTGGGCAAAGGCGATTTCGTTGCTCTGGGCTGGTGCCACTGCGATGTAATTATGATAGCTCTGTCTCGCTTCCCGTAAATGTCCGAGAGCCTGTTCTGTTTTCGCTTTCCACAACCAGGCGTAGTCGTAGCGTGGATTTATCGCCAAAGCGTTATCTAGGCACCTAATTGCCTCACGGTCACGACGAAGCTTAAGCAACGCATTGGCTTTTTGGAACCATGAGACAGCATTTCGGGGATCGAGTGTTAGCGCTTTGTCGAAATTGGTAATTGCCTCGTCTAGCCGGCCAAGCTCGCAGAGCGTCACCCCTCGGTTACTCCACACAGCGAAATCCTTTGGATTGATTGCGAGCGCCTTATCATAACACCGAATTGCCTCCATGTGTGTTTTGAAGCGGGAATAGCAGTCACCCATTCCACTCCACGCTTGAGCGAAGTTTGCATCAAGTCCCAATGCTTTCTGGAAGCTAGCTCCTGCTTCCTTGTAACGCCCCAATTCATAAAGTGCGCCCCCTTTGTTATACCAGTTATCCGCTGCTTGTGGCTCGATTGCCAAAACTCTGTCGAAACACGCGATTGCCTCGTCGGCCCGGCCGAGGGCGACGAGAGAGCACCCCTTGTGATTCCAGAAAATCACTGACTGTGTGTCCGCTACCGGCGCCTGAATTGTTCTTCCGGTTCGTTCGTGAAGAATTTTTTCGAGGTCAGAACGCAAATCGCGAAAGCCGTCATAGCGCTGCGATGGTTCCGCTTGGAGGCACTTTTCAATCACCGACCGCAGTGGCCCATTGACACGAGGCAATAGGCCAGACATCTGCTGTCTGTAAATAACCTCCATATAGTTTTCGATTCCTGAACAATGTTGACCAGTAAAGGGAGGTACGGGGCTTCCGTTAGCCATTTGCACAAGCACAAGCCCAAAACTGTAAATGTCACTTTTTTCGTCTGCCGATTCCCCACGATAAATTTCTGGCGCTATGTAACCCGGTGTGCCGCAGACCTGCTTCCTGCCTACTTGAATCACACTCAAGCCAAAATCACCTTCTTGGCCGCCACTGACGAAGGAACGGCTTTCGGCTCCTTGTGCGAGCTTGCCCAGCGCCGCGCCAGCGGCGAGCCCGAAATCAGAGATTTTGACGATTCCCTTGCTTGCAATTAAAATGTTCGCGGGTTTGATGTCCTGATGGCACCTGACTCCGAGACTGCGGGCGTGCTCCATTCCAAAGCAGAATTGAATTGCCCAATCCAAGCTCTGTTCTATATCCAAAGGACCGCTGCTCTGCTTCAGATGGTCGCGAAGGCTTATCCGTCCGTTCCGATCAACGACACACTCCATCTCCACGAACAATCGTCCCGAGTATTCAAAAACTTTATACGCTTCTAAGATGTTGGGGTGTTTCCCCAAACTCACCCAGACTGATAATTCCCGTTTAAATGCTTCGCGTGTGGCAGCACTTACCAGGAATTCATCACGGAACGTCTTAAGTGCGTAGAATTGCTGATCCGATAGGCGTAAGACGAGATATACGACGCCACCACCCCCTTTTCCAAGCATACCGACAACTTCGTACCCCCCACCGATACGATCCCCCGCTTGGTAGAGTGCCCTAGGCTCACATGGGAATATTTCTCTAAGCCCCTTTTTCAGATCGGGTTTCTTGGCGTCTTCCCTGCCGCCGAAAACGTTGCCAAAGAATTTCTGGAAACCTTCCATACAAAATTTACAGATAGCATGAAAACTGCCGAAATCGCAAGCACGTTGCTAAGTCCACCAGCAGGAAGTCGAATGGAGTCATGTGCGGCTGGCGGAGGTTGTGGGAGCCGGGTCTAAGGTTACGTCTGAGTGTGCCGGCCATTGAAAATGCGGTTTGCCTCATTGAGGTTTAACAGAGCTGCTGCTTGTGGAATGTCATCGGTTTCAATTCTAATGCCGATTTTGTTGCATAGCTCATGCAGCAATGGCGCATCCAATTGAGCCGGGTCCGTTTTAAGGTGAATTCCGTTTTTTACAAGCCTTTCGCAGAAGTTCGGGTGCATCTTCCGAAGCTTGGCAATTTTCGGTAAGAATATCATTCCGGCAGCTTCATGAAGTTCAATTCTGTCGCCCGGCAACTGCATGTATGGCTCAGTCGTCGTCGTCTCTACTGTCGTAATAATTCGCAATTCCATTTGAAAACGTTCGAGGAATTTCATGACTGGCGCGAGGCAAATCGGGTAGCGTGCTAATTTGAAATTCAATCCGTCATTGCCATTGGACCCCTTCTTCGCCTCATTTGTTCCTCAACAACCGATTTGTCAAATGGCGGCCAAGGTCGAGGGGAGGAATAACCAGCCAATTTGCACAACATCTCCCATGCAAAGTGGCAATCTCCATCTAACCCAGATTCACCAGACATCAATCGGATTGCTTGTATCAAATTGCTCTTTTCGCCTTTTGTCATAACCGGTTTCATTTTAGTTGAGTCTCGCTTCCGGACATGGCCGGGAATAACGGGACTGACGACATATCTTTACCTTGTCTTGGAACATGTCATCAACTGGTTTGGTAGGAGCTACCAGTCTCACCCTCCGCCGGACATATCAGCCTACATTGCCCTTGCGGGGGATGAGGTAATAAAACACAAAATCCGGTATAGTCAAACCGCCCGCCCGGAGTTGGCGGCAATGGTATCGGACGATGCGCCCGCATAAATGCGGAGTAAATTCTCATAGCCCGGACATAGGCGAACCGTAGCCAAAGACTGGCAGATGTAGTGAAGTCAGCGCAAGACGGGACGGTGCTGGTGCTGGTGTATTGATCCGCGACGGGAGCGGTGTTTCCGTTCGGAGTTTCAGCGGAGCGTTTCAGAGAACGGTTACGCCGATTTGGTAGCGCTCAAATCAGATCGGCTCAAAGTCTTTTGAGAAAATCCAATTCCATCGGTTATTTTACCGGCGCCGGTTCCGGCACAACCGCAATGCTTTTCGGCTGCGGTTTTAGCAACAGCGTCAGCACCGCGCCCGCGATGAGCAATACTGCGGCGGTGATGAAAGAGGATTGGTAGTTGCCCTTGCCCGCCGCGTCCTTGCTCGCCTCAATTTATTTTTTAACCACGCCGAGCGGCAGAACGACTTTCCCATAAAGTTCATTCAGAACTTGCGCGAGGCCGGTGTAAATCGCCGAAAAGCCGCAAACAAGCCCTTCGTAGCCGGTGAAATGTTTGAAACCCGCGCCCGCAGCCGGCGTAATCGCCATACGCCAGCAGGAAGAACAGAATGGTCAGCGTGCCAAAGACAACCTGCAGCGCGACGTTCAGGCGGAAGGTGCCAACGAACATGACGCCGGTGAACAGTCCCCACATGGCGAGGTAGGCGGCCATGGCGGTTTCATCCGCCGCCGCGATTAAATTCAATTTCGGCAAAACAATCAGCGTCACCAGTGAAAGCCAGAAGAAACCGTAGGAAATGAAGGCGGTGGCGGCAAAGGTGTTGCCTTTCTTCCATTCCATGATGCCGGCGATGACTTGCGCGATGCCGCCGTAACAAATGCCCATCGCCAGAATCATGGCGTTGAGGTCGTAAAAGCCGGCGTTGTGCAGATTCAGCAACACGGTCGTCATGCCGAATCCGAGCAGGCCGAGCGGCGCGGGATTCGCCGTGGTGTCTTTGATTTGAGTGATGGTTGGTTGGATGAATGTTGTTTCGCTCATAATCTTGTTCTTTCCGATTCAATGTTCAGTGCTTCAAAGTTCTACGAGTCAGCCTGACGGCTTTCCGCTTCTGACAACTAACTCCTGGCTATAATCGCACAGACCACAGTCCGCAGACTCACAGACTTTAGCTTTTAGCCTTTAGCCTTTAGCCTTTTTATTGTTTTCCCTTCACCAGCGCTTCCACGACGTGCGGATCGGCCAGGGTGGACGTGTCGCCAATCTGGTCCACGGCGTTCTCGGCAATCTTGCGCAGGATGCGGCGCATGATTTTGCCCGAACGCGTCTTGGGCAGGGCCGGGCGCAAACTGGATTTTGTCCGGCACGGCAATCGGCCCGATTTCCTTGCGGACGTGCGCCGCGAGTTCCTTTTTGAGTTCGTCGCTGTCCTTGACGCCCGTCCTTGAGGGTGACAAAGGCGTAAAGTCCCTGGCCTTTGATGTCGTGCGGCATGGGCGCGACGGCGGCTTCGGCCACTTTCGGATGGCTCACCAGCGCGCTCTCAACTTCGGCCGTGCCGATGCGATGGCCGGAGACGTTCACCACGTCATCAATGCGGCCCATCAGCCAGTAGTCGCCATCCTCGTCAATCCGGCAACCGTCCCCGGTAAAATAGATGTTCGGGTACATCGTGAAATAGGTTTCGATGAAACGTTGGTGGTCGCCCCAGGTGGTGCGCATCATGCCCGGCCAGGGTTTCTTGATGCACAGCTTGCCGCCTTCATTCAGGCCCACCGGCTTGCCGTCGTCGCGCAGGATGACCGGTTCCACACCGAAGAACGGTCGGTTGGCGCTGCCGGGTTTGAGCGATGTGTGCGCCGGGCAGCGGGTTGATAAGAATGCCGCCGGTTTCCGTCTGCCACCACGTGTCCACGATGGGGCAACGGCCTTTGCCGATGACGCGGTGATACCAGACCCACGCCTCGGGATTGATGGGTTCGCCCACCGAGCCGAGCGTGCGCAGTGTGCTCATGTCGTACTTGTTCGGCCATTCCTCACCCAGGCGGATGAGCGAGCGGATGGCCGTTGGCGCGGTGTAGAACACCGTGACCTTGTATTTCTGCACGATCTGCCAGAAACGCCCGGCATCGGGGAAAGTCGGTACGCCTTCGAACATCAAGCTGGTCGCCCCGTTGCAGAGCGGGCCATAGACGATGTAACTGTGGCCGGTCACCCAGCCGATGTCGGCGGTACACCAGAAAATGTCGTCTTCATGCACGTCGAAGATGTATTTGTGGGTGAGCGCGGAGTGCAGCAGGTAACCGGCGGTGGTGTGGACGACGCCCTTGGGTTTGCCGGTGGAGCCGGAAGTGTAGAGGATGAACAGCGGGTCCTCGGCATTATTGACTGCCGGCGGGCAGTTGGCGTCCGCCTTCGCCATGAGGTCGTGATACCAGAGGTCGCGACCGGCCACCATGTTGCACGGGGTGTCGTTGCGTTTAACGACGATGACTTTTTCGATGCTCGGAGTCTGCTTCAAGCGCTTCATCCGCGATGCCTTTAAGCGGAATGCTTTTGCCGGAGCGTAACGAAGTATTGGAAGTGATGAGCAATCGGCACGGCGAATCGGCGATGCGTCCGGCCAGCGCATCGGCGCTGAATCCGCCGAAGACCACGGAATGGATTGCCCCGAGCCGCGCGCAGGCGAGCATCACGACGGGCAATTCGGGAATCATGGGCAGGTAAATCGAGACGCGGTCGCCCTTCTTGATGCCGAGCGATTTCAGCACGTTGGCGAACTTGCAGACTTCCCGGTGCAATTGCGCGTAGGTGAGCTTGACCACATCATTTTCCGGCTCGCCCTGCCAGATGAGCGCGAGTTTGTTGCCCTTGGTCTTGAGATGACGGTCGAGGCAGTTGACGCTGATGTTGAGTTGTCCGTCTTCAAACCAGGTGTGTTCGATTTTTTTCGCGGCGGTGTCCCAGACGTATTTGCGGCCCAGCGTGGGTTTTTTGAACCAGTCCAGCGTCGCGGCCTGTTCCAGCCAGAACCCGTCCGGGTCGTTGATGGAACGGTCGTACATTTTCTTGTATTGCTCGGCGTTGATGTAGGCGCGTTTGATCACTTCCGGGCTGGGCGGAAACGTCCGGTTTTCCTGCATCAATGAACTGGTGGAAACGGTCGGTGTTGGATTACTCATGTTAGGTTTCTTGGTTGTTTATGTTGTCGTGAATGATTTCAAATTTAACTGAACCGGCCGGGCGTCGTCACCCCCTGGCTGGACCCGGCCTGAATGCCATGAAGCCGGAACACATGACTGGTGATGTTTTCGACGGTGGCGTGCAATTCCGTTTCGACGGCATGGCGTTGCTCGGTGGTGACGGCCAGGACGCGGTCACGCAGGCCGCCAGCCCATTCCGAACTGGCCAGCATCACACCGCCCATACCGATAAAATCCGTTTCATCGCCTTCCCCACAACACGTCCGCCAGGCCAGTGCCCAGCCGCGCACGGTGTTTTCGACGTGATACCCGCCGCCGCCGACAACGAGTAGCGGATGATTGAACCGCAACAACCGTTCGAGCACTTCCACCACCACGTTATTGGTCATGCGCAGGTGTGTCAGCGGGTCGCCCGCCAGAATGTCCAGGCCCAATTCCAGCACGATGACATCGGGCCGGAAAAATTCCACCAGCGGAACCGCGACGCTGTCGAACGCCGTGATGAAAGCCTCGTCGTAGGTTTCCGGCGGGAGGGGAATATTGACGTTGTAGCCGCAACCCGGTCCTTCGCCGATTTCATTTTCAAAGCCGCCCCAGGGGAAAAGCGTCCGGCCGGTCTCATGCATCGAGACGGTCATCACGTCCTTGCGCTGATAAAAAGCCACCTGCGTGCCGTCGCCATGATGCGCGTCCACGTCCAGACACAGAACCCGTTTGCCGGCATCGGCGAGTTTCATGCAGGCCAGCACCACGTCGTTCAAATAACAAAATCCCGCCGCGCGCTCCGGCATGGCGTGATGAAGACCGCCGAGCAGATTGAAGGCGATGTCGGCCTGGCCGGCGAGCAACAGGTCGGCGCCGACGAGTCCCGCGCCGCACGCCCAGGCGCCGTAGTCAAACAGGTGTTTGAACACCGGCGTTTCCGGGCCGCCCAGACCCATTTGGAAACCTTCGACCGTCAAATCCCCGCCGGCGACCCGTTGCAGTTCCTGGAGATACCGGTCGGTGTGGAATTTTTTCAATTCGGCCGGCGAAGCCTTGCGGGGCGCGACTTCAGAGCGCCCGTCAGTGCCGAGCAAGCCGAACGATTTCAAGCGCTGGCGCGTGAGCCCGGCGCGCTGGGTTTTGAAAGGGCAATCTGGCGGATAACTCAACCCTTCGATTTCGGGTGAGTAGAGAAAGGCCAGTTTGCGGTCGCTCATGCGGAAGGGGAGGTGATGCGGCTGCGGACGGTGGTTGAAGAAATGAAATTCGCCTCAGGGAGTTTGCACAACTCTCTTTCCGCGCGCGTCTTTGTCGATTTGCGTTTCAAGGTCATCTCATCCTGTCCGGATTTCAGGCCGTGCTCCGTGAGGAACGCCTTCACCGGCGACCAGTTGTGATGCCATTCCGCCCGGCGGCGACTACTTCTCCGCCGACAAAATGTTCCACCGTCACTGCGCTTCTGGATTCTGCGTATTTAATACCCCAAATGTGCCTCCACATCAAGGCGCAACCCATTCTGTCCGTCCTCAACATTTCCTCTCGGGGAAATGCCCGGACGGCGACCAGTTGTGATGCCATTCGCCTTTGGCCCTTAGCCTTCTGCCTTCAGCCTTCAGCCTTTCTTCCGCGGCACGTGGTGTACAGCTTTCGCAACAATAGTGGCGCTAACACAAGTCGGTGGTCTTAACCATTATTGTTAATTGCTTGATTTTTTTTGGGTGACGGCTGGAAGAAGCCGCCCCGGCGCTCCGATTTGTCCAGGCTACGCGCGCTGACGCGGGAAATGTGCTGCCAGCAAATCGCCGGCCTTTTGCACGCCATGAATGATGCCGGGCGTAAACTCGCCTTTGCGGAAATAACCGCTCATCGCGTCCGCCAGCGTCCGCCAGAATTCGTCCCCGCACTTCGCATGCACCCCTTCGTCGCCAATCACCGCGAATTTATGCGACCGCGGCGCCACGAAAATCAGCACGCCGTTCTTCTCCGGCGACTGGTTCATACCCAAACGCATGAATTCCACCTGCGCGGCCGTGACCGGCTCGTCCACGTGCCTGGGACTGATGCTGACGCGAATCTGGCCGGACGTCTTCTGCTCGGCATCACGAATCGCCGCCACAATCTGGTCGTGCTGCACGTGTTTGGTAAAATGTTTTGGGTGCATAACTTACCAGCCGCCTCCCGCGCCGCCGCCGCCAAAGCTGCCGCCACCGCCGCTGAATCCCCCTCCGGAAAATCCGCCGCCGCCCGAAAATCCCCCGCCGCCACCCCATCCGCCTGAACTCCCCATGGCGCCAATCGTCCAGACCGAGTAACCGCCGCCCAGGTTTCCGCCGCGGATGAAAACCAGGAAAATTAAACCCAGCACGGCCAGGGCAAAGATTCGCGGGACAATTTGTTTTAAATGCTGCCAGTGTTCTGCCACCGTCGTCCCTGTGCCCTTGTATTCGCCGCGGGTCGCCGCAAGGATGGCCTGCACACCCGCCGTCAGGCCGCCGTCGAAATCACCCGCTTTGAACCGCGGCGTAATCTGCTCGTCAATAATCCGTTTGCACAGCGCATCGGGCAACGCCCCTTCCAATCCGTAACCCACCTGCAGGAACATTTTGTGGTCCTGCACAAACACGAACAGCACCGCCCCGTTGTTTTTGTCCTTTTGCCCCACCTGCCACGACCGCGCCACGCGCACGGTGTAATCTTCGATGGACGAATCCGACTGCATCTTTGGGAACACCGCCACGACGATTTGTTCGGAAGTCTGCCGCTCGAAATTTTCCAGCGTTTGATTCAACTGAGCCGCCGTACCGGCCGAGACGACGTGGGCGTAATCGTTGAAATAAGCCGCCGGCGGAGGTGGAATGACCTCGCCCGCCAGCAAGCGGAAGCCGAAAAGCAAAACCAGGATGGCGCAAACGCGGCGCACGGCTCAGGGATTAGTCGCTGCCGGTTTGTTATTGAAATCGAATTGCACCTTGGGCGGTGTTTCCGCTCCGGCGACGGCGGCAAAATAAGGCTTGTCATGGAAGCCGAAGGCCCCGGCGTAGAACAGCTCCGGGAATGATTTGATGGCCGTGTTGTACTTCTGTACCGCCGTGTTGAAATCCCGGCGCTCGACGCTGATGCGGTTCTCGGTGCCCTCCAGTTGCGCCTGCAATTCCTGGAAATTCTCCGTCGCCCTCAAATCCGGATACCGCTCCACCACCACCAGCAGGCGGGACAGGGCCGACGAAAGCTGTCCCTGCGCCTGGTCGAACGCCGCCAGCTTGGCCGGGTCGCTCGGCGCCGTGTTCGGGTCCAATTTCACCTGGCCCACCGACGCCCGCGCCGCGGTGATTTCCGTGAGCGTGGATTTTTCGAAATTGGCCGCGCCGGAGACTGTGGCCACCAGGTTCGGAATGAGGTCAGCCCGGCGTTGATAGACGTTTTGCACCTGCGCCCATTGGCTGTCCACGGCCTGGGATAGTTTGACGAGGTGATTATAACTCGCGCCCGCCATCAGGATGAGACACAAAACCACCAGGACTGCCACCGCCAGCCCGATGCCGATGAAGAAAAGTTTTTTCATAAGGACCCTCACACTTTAGCTGTCCGGCCACCCGTAACAATTACAAAATTTGGCTATGTCCGTAATCGGGGTCTCGCCCACCGATTCATTCTTGCCTTGTGGTTCCAGCGGTTTTCCTGATAACGTAGGACTGATATTATTTTCGATAACAGCCTATGAGTCCCAAAACTGTCAAACCCCGCGAGACACCCACCAGCCGCTGGCTCTCCTTCCGTCCGGAAATCAAAGTCCTCGATTGCACCATTCGCGACGGTGGATTGATGAACAACCACCATTTCGACGACCAGATTGTGAAGAGGGTTTATGAAACCTGCGTTGCCGCAGGCATTGATTACATGGAACTTGGCTATAAGGCCTCGCGTAAAGGCATCAAGCAGGGTGAACACGGCTGCTGGAAATATTGCCAGGAGGACGACATCCGCCGCATCGTGGGCGATAACGACACCGACCTGAAACTCTCCGTCATGGCTGACGCCGAGCGTTGCGATTATCACGAGGACATCCTGCCGAAGAAGGATTCGGTTATCGACATGATCCGCGTGGCCACGTACATCAACCAGATTCCCACGGCGCTGGACATGGTCAAGGACGCCCACGACAAGGGTTACGAAACGACCGTCAATCTGATGGCCGCCTCCATCGTCCCCGACCGCGAACTGGACGAAGGACTGGAAATGCTGGCCAAATCCGAAGCCAAGGCCGTTTATCTGGTGGACAGTTTCGGCGCGTTTTACAGTGAGCAAATCCGGCTGTTGGTGAAGAAATATCTGGCGCACTGCAAACCTGCCGGCCAGGAGGTGGGTGTGCACATGCACAACAATCTTCAGCTCGCCTACGCCAACACCATCGAGGGCATCGTCGGTGGCGCCAATTTCCTCGACGCCACCATGGCCGGTCTGGGCCGGGGGGCGGGCAATTGCCCGATGGAACTGCTCATCAGCTTTCTCCATAATCCGAAGTACGACCTTCGTCCGGTACTCGGCTGCGTGCAGAGCCACATCGAGCCGATGCGCGCCAAATTGCTGTGGGGCTACGACCTGCCCTATCTGTTGACCGGCATGCTCAACCAGCATCCGCGCACCGCCATCAAATTCAAGGAAGCCGAACTCAAGGGCGAAAAAGGCGACATCCTGAAGTTCCACGACATCGTCACCGACCAGGAATTGGAGTAGCTGCCGCGGCGGCAAGAGCGAGCATGGAAGACCCGTCTCCATTTCATTACGACGCGGCAAGTTGAGGATGGAGGGTGGCAAGTGACGGAGTGGTTCGTCTTTGCGCCGTGGCTTGATCATCGGCAACCGATTAATGCCGGGTTCAAGGGGTGAAATCGCCAGATTCCATGACAGCGCAGGCAATCAGGGTTATATTGGTCGCAACCTTGAATTACATTTCACGCATGAAGTGGATTGTCGCAAGTATCTGTCTGGCGCTGGCTGTGTTGGCGGCGCGAGCTGGTATTCCGGAAAATTGGCAGGACAAGGTGGATGCGCGCCTGCTGCAAAGCTCGTCGCCCACCAACGAATTCCTGGTCATTCTGTCCGAGCAGGCGGATTTAAGCGGCGCCGCCGCGCTGAAGACCAAGGAAGCCAAGGGCCGGTACGTGTTTGAACGTCTGACGGAGACGGCCCAACGTACCCAGCCGCCGGTTCTGAAAACGCTTCAAGAACAAAAGCTGCCGTATCAATCGTTCTGGGTGGAAAACGTGATCTGGGTGCGCGGCGATATGGCGGCCATCCAATCGCTGGCGCAAAGGAACCGACACCGCCCGCATCCTCGCCAATGCCGGCGTGCGCACGTCCGGAGATTCCCACTGCATCCGTTTCGCCGAATCTGGCCGCCACGATAGAGTGGAACATTTCCCAGGTTCATGCGCCCGATGTGTGGGCGTTGGGTTACACCGGCCAGGGCGTCGTGGTGGGCGGACAGGACACCGGTTACCAATGGGATCATCCCGCTCTGATCAATCATTACCGGGGTTGGGACGGCACCAATGCCAATCATAATTATAACTGGCATGACGCCATCCATGGGCCCGATCCCCACAACACCGGCGACAATCCCTGCGGCTACAATCTGACCGCGCCCTGCGACGACAATTCCCACGGCACGCACACGATGGGCACCATGGTCGGCGACGACGGCGCGGGTAATCAAATCGGCATGGCCCCCGGCGCCAAATGGATTGGTTGCCGCAACATGGAACGCGGCTGGGGAACGGCCGCAACCTATTTGGAGTGCTTCCAGTGGTTCCTCGCCCCGACGGATCTCAATGACCAAAATCCCGACCCGTCCAAAGCACCCGATGTCATCAACAACTCCTGGTACTCTGATGCCTCCGAAGGCACCACCAACCTTTTGGTCTTTCAAACTGCCGTTGAAGCATCTTCGTGCCGCCGGCGTGGTCGTCGTCGTCTCTGCCGGCAATGAAGGCCCCGCTTGCAGCACGATTACATCTCCAGCCATCTACGACGCTTCCTTCACCGTCGGCGCCACGGACAGCAGCGACGACATTGCCAGTTTCAGCAGCCGCGGCCCGGTTACCGTGGACGGCAGCAACCGGCTCAAGCCAAACGTTTCCGCGCCCGGTGTTAACATCCGCTCCAGCGTGCCCGTCAACAGTTATGCCAGCGGCTGGAGCGGCACCAGCATGGCCGGGCCGCATGTCGTGGGCGTGGTGGCCCTGCTGCTCTCGGCACACCCGGAGCTCAAAGGTCAAGTGGATACCATCGAACACATCATCGAAAGCTCCGCTATGCCCCGTACCGACCCGCAATCGTGCGGCGGCGTGCCGGGCACTGAAATTCCCAACAACACCTACGGCTGGGGGCGCGTGGATGCCCTGGCGGCGCTCAACTTTTGTAATACCAATTATCTTCACATCGCCTCCATCACCGCCGGCACCAACTGCGTGCTGTCACTCCAATCGGCGGTAAACTGCCTCTACACCCTGGAAAACCGGACGAATCTGCTCGTGGGTTCATGGACATCCGTGCCCGGCCAGGTTGACATTGCTGGCAATGCGGGTTTGTTGGAATTGAGCGAGACGAATCTGCCGCCGGACGCCGCCCGATTCTATCGCGTCAAAGTTCGCCTCGCGCCCTGATCCGGGCTGTTAAAAAAGTAGGAGCCGACGTAAGGAGACTCATGCTTCGCAATCGCCTAGTCGCGATAGCCAATAACCAACAAATACAGAGCCTCGTTACCTCGGCTGCTACTGGTTCACTTCACGCGGTTCACTTCGATCCGCCATCTTCAATTCTCTATTCTCCATCTTCGCTTCCGAATCACCACTTTTCCCAACGCACGTAGTCGCGGTTGAACCGCGTGCGCGGTTCTTTCTCCTCACCGGGCTGACCGATGGCAACGCCGGCCACAGGAATGACCGACGCCGGCAGTCGAAGAATTGCTTTGATTTTGCGGATGCGGTCTTCACGCGGATGAATTCCCAGCCAGCAGGCGCCCAGGCCCAGCGCATGCGCGCACAGCAGCAGATTCTCCATGGCCGCTGAACAATCCTGCAATAAATAACTGAGCTGACGGTCGTGCGCCGCGTCGAGATCGCCGCAGACGACAATGCCCAGCGGGGCCGTGGCCAGCATGCCGCCGTTGGGCAAGGCGGCGGCGATGGCCGACAACGTTTCCTTGTTGCGGATGACTACAAATCGCCACGGGTCTTTGGCCACCGCCGACGGCGCCGCCATGGCTGCCTGCAACAATTGGTTGATGTCTGCCTCGCTGATTTCGCCGGGCGCATACACCCGGATGCTCCGTCGGCCGAGGATGAACTGGAAATGATCGTTGGTAGTCAGGCTCATAAATTGGTTTACGTCAAAATCCGCCTCACATCAGGGCGGTGCTGAAATAGCGTTCGGCGCGGTCCGGCAGCACGGTGGCGATATTGCCGGTGATGTGTTCGGCCAGTTGCCGCGCCGCCCACACGTTCGCCCCGGAAGAAATGCCCACCAGCAATCCGTGATCGTACCCGAGTTTGCGCGTCGTCTCAATCGCGTCTTCGTCCGTCACCTCAATCACTTCGTCCACCAGCTTCACGTCCAGAACTGCCGGAACAAATCCGTCGCCGATGCCCTGAATCTGGTGCAATCCCGGCTCGTGGCCAAGCAACGCGGATACGTTTTTGGGTTCGACGGCCACAATGCGGACGCCGGGTTTATGTTCGCGGAGGAATTTGCCGACGCCTTGCAGCGTGCCGCCGCTGCCCACGCCGGCCACGAAAGCGGCAATGTCCCCGTTCATCTGGCGCCACAACTCGCGCGCCGTTTCCTCGTAATGAATGCGCGGATTGTCGGGATTCTCGAATTGCTGCGGCACAAACACGCGCGGGTCTTCGGCCTGCATTTGCCGCACACGCGCCACCGCGCCGGGGAGGCTGGCCGCCGCCGGGGTGAGCACCAGGTCGGCACCGAGGCTGCGGATGAGTTTTTTGCGTTCCTCGCTCATGTTTTCGGGCATGACGATCCGGACCTTGTAGCCTTTGAGACGTTCCGACCAGCGCGATGCCGATGCCGGTGTTGCCGGAGGTGGGCTCGACGATGATGGAATCGGGTTTCAGCCGGCCGTCGCGCTCGGCGCCTTCAATCATCGCCAGCGCGACCCGGTCTTTGATGCTGCCGCCGGGATTGAGAAACTCGGCTTTGGCGAAGATAGGTTCGTTCTTGAGGTGGATGAGCGGCGTGCGGCCAATTAAATCGAGGATATTATCCGTGAGCATGGCGGTGCGGATGATTCTTTGCGTTTCCAGCGTTCCGGGCAAGGCGAAAGGAGCCCATCACCGGGAAAAATGAGGCTGACGCCGGGCAATTTCAGTTCCTGAAACGGTCACGATTTTCCCGGATGAAACAACAACCTGGCGTAAACGTAGGCGATGACTTCACCCGTCACTGTCCGCACGCCCTGGCTGGACTTCCACCAATGCCGCGGGTCGTAGTCTTGATTCTCCAGGGAGATAATTCCCACCCGCACTTCCGGACCAAACGCCTTCTCGAACAATAGCCGCGACCGGCGCGCATGCGGTCTCATCGATATCAGGTTGAATTCCGCCGGCAGCGCGTTGTGTTCCTGCAGCCATTTTTTCAGGACCAGCGCCGATGCGTAGGTCCGGTCCCGCCGCACCAGCGGCGCGGGCACCGCCTGAATGCTGTCCGGGTCCATGCCCAGCTTCAACAGCGTGGCGGCGCCGAGTTCCGCGTAGGTCTTGTATTCGGACAACGGCGCGCCGCGCTCGAGTGGCACACCCACGACGTACAATTTGGTGTAATGATGCCGCTTGAACTCGGCGATGATCTGTTCCAGTGCATAATCCGGCGCCCAGCCTTCGATAACCATCACATTACCACCGACCGGGTCGTTGACCGCGAGGAACGATTGCGCCTTTCTGACCGCAACGGTTGCGAACAACAATCCCGCGAACAGGAGCAATAGCCAGCCCCGCCACGTGGGGAGCAGGCACTCCCGGCGGCGAAACAATCCCCAAATAGGCTGGCGCGGTTTTTTCCCGGTCATTTCACTCATGCCGGCGAAAAGTTAAGGATGTCCGTCCCCGGAAGCAATATCGTGAATAGCACAATTCCCGCGGTGGTTATTTCTCGCTGGACTCAAGAATTGAAGTTGGAAAAACAGCTTCCGGCGCCGCCGTCATCTATTCCCAACCTTCAAGCTTCGTTGCCTGATCAGGCGTCAACGATGCCAGCCGCCACCACCGTGCCAGCCACCGCGATAACCGCCGTTCCAACCGCCATGGTAGTAACCGCCGTGCCAGCCGCCTCCGTAGCCAAAAGAAAATGTTACCGACGGATAGTACCACCCGCTGTAATACGGATAATAACCGTAGTACGGATGATAATAATCGTACCAGGCTTGATATTGGTACGATTGCGTGTCGGGGACGACATAGACTGTTGAGGAAGGAACATAGGTTGCGGTTGGCTGCACATACGTTGCCGTGGGCTGGGCAACCGCCGTCGCGGCCGGTTGTGACGCAGCCGGCGTGACGGTTGTTGTCAATCGCGGCTGATTGATCATGGCATTGATGACGGTTTCGGACACCCCCTGTTGTTTCAGATAAATAATCTGGCCGGCATCCATGCCGTAGCTGCTGCCGGAATTGCGGATGTAATTGACAATGGTGTCGTCATTCACTTTGGCCTGGGAGAGCCGGAGGATTTGCACGACGCCATAAGATAATTGGACCGGAGCGTTTTGCGCAGGAGCCGCCGTTGGGGCGACGTTTTGAATGGTGGCTGCATCGGAGGAACCAATTTGTGCCATCACGTCTCTCGCAAAAAGACACGTCACCGTCACGGCGGCAATCGTCAACCACAGGCCGGGAGATTTTCGGGTTTTCATAAAATCAACACCTGTCAATTCAACACCGCAACCTCGCGCCGGTTGCGCAAACTGTCAACTGGTGTTTGGAATGTCTCGTGTTCGGCGCCCGGGGCAGGCCAACGACGCCATCCTGCTGCCCGCTCGCGATTTATCGGAGTCGGTGGGGCATCCTGGTTAGACTCCCAACTACTTCTTAGGCATACCGACTCCATACACTTCCAAAAGTCCGCCTTCGCCTCCGGCCTTGATTATCAGATAACCGCCCGTCCCTTTTGATCTCCATATTTCGTATTTAGCGGTGTCCGATCCGGCAGGACGGGGAACCCGGTACTTCTCGAAGATTGCCAGCTTCTCAATCTCCACCAGGTCCTGGTAGTGCATTTTCTGAAGTCCGCCGGTACGCAACGTAGATGGTGGAGTGAAACGCTCATTGAGAATCTTCTGCATCTCTCTCGAGGGCTTTGTGTCGCCCGCGTAAGTGAGCGTCCCAAACAAAAGAACGAGAACAATGTAGGTGAATGTTTTCATACGAGTCGAGACAGTATGGCTCGTCATGAGACGAGAAGCGGTGTCTGCTCTCCGAGAGCGTGGGTTACGACCCGTCGGACGGATTGCCGAGCCACAGGTTGTGAGACTCGCGCCCCAAACAACGAATGAACGAAAAGCAAACACCATGAAGACCTACATACTCCGTCCTGTAAAAGCTGTCCACTCAGAAAAATTATCCAAGCCAGCTCGCCCAAGGTCCCGTCCTGTTCACCGGTCTGGACGTGCATAACGACTCGATTGCGGTGTCGCTGGCGCCGTCGGATTCGACCGAGGTGAGGCGCTACGGGATCATCGGCGGGGAGCACGACGACGTGCTCAAGCTGGCCAGGAAACTCCAGGCGGCCCATCCGGGAACGCTCCTGAAGTTCTGTTATGAAGCGGGGCCGCGCGGATTTGCGCTCTGCCGCTGCCTGCGGTCGCATGGGTTGGACTGTATTCTGGTTTGTCCCTCGAAGGTGCCGCGCAAGCCGGGGGAGCGGGTCAAGACCGACCGGCGGGATGCCGACCAATTGGCGCGGCTGTACCGGGCGGGGGAGCTGACGGGCATTTACGTGCCCGAGTCGGAAGATGAGGCGATGCGGGATTTAATCCGGGCTCGTTTCCAAGTGGGTAAAGCGCAGCATCGGGCGCGGCAGCAACTCAAGATGTATCTGTTGCGGCACAACCTGCGTTACACGGGACAGACCTCGTGGTCGGCGGCGCATCTGCGCTACCTGGCCCAAATCAAAATGCCCTTTGCGGTCCAGCAGATCGTCTTCCAGGAAATGCTCGAAGTGATCAGCGAAGCCACCGCGCGGCTGGAGCGGTATGATCAGGAAATTGAGCGGGCGGTGCCGGACTGGCGGTGGGAACCGGTGGTGCGGGCGTTGATGGGGTTGCGGGGCATGGCGTTGCTCCACGCGGCCACGCTGGTGGCCGAACTGGGCGACTTCCATCGCTTCGACCCGCCCGGCCAGTTGATGGGTTATCTGGGCCTGGTGCCCAGCGAACACACGACGGGGACCGACCGCCAGCAAGGGGGCATCACCAAGAGGGGCAACGGGCCGGCCCGGCGCGCCCTGATCGAAGCGGCCTGGCAATATTGTGTTCCGGCGCGGATCAGTCCCCATTTGAAAAAGCGGCAGGAAGGTTTGCCCAAAGCCATTACCGACATCGCCTGGAAGGCCCAACTGCGTTTGCATCATCGTTACCAGCACCTGACGCGCGTGGGCAAAAAGAAGTCCCAGGTGGCCGTCACCGCCGTGGCCCGTGAACTGGCCGGCTTTGTCTGGGCCATCGCCTGTCTGGTCCAACCCCGGGCGGCCAAGCCTTGAACCCTTTTCTGTGGTATTGATGAACCGCAAAACCAAAAACGCTTAGAAAGAAAAAAAGACATGACATTGCCCGCGAATCTTTTTTGAACCAGAGGCAGGGACCCGGTCAGGCGTGACACTCGTTGGACGTTTGCAGGCAGCCCTCGGGCTGATCCTCGTGCCTAGACGGAGACAGGCGCCGCCTCGGACCGTGACCTGTTGATAACTCCCGACCTCGGTCGGGGGGGACTCACGCATCTCAGCCTTGAAACCGCAGTCATAGCGTCCCTGTCTCTGACTCGGAAAAGTTCGCGGTGAAGTGAACCGGAAGAAACAATGAACCTTTCGGAAAGCAGACCTGTCGCTCGCTTGACATTTCAAGCCATATCAACGTCCAATTACGCCACAAGCCGTTTCTTGAAGTTCAACAGAACAATCTTCGGAAATGGAACACGGCGTAAATTTCCAAGTTGAGCGCGTTGAATCCCGCTTGCTGCCCGTCGTGCGGCTAACCGCCGCGAACCATTTTCCGCGGCTCACGGCTTGCTTTCGGCGGAGCTTCAGTGTAACATGGATAAAACAGTGAATTGAATGTTATGATTGCCTTGCAAGACATCCGGTCGCTGACGGATTTTCAGCGCAACACCAAGTCGCACCTCAAGCGTCTTAAGGCCACCGGCCGGCCGGCGGTCTTGACCGTGAACGGTAAGGCGGAATTGATTGTGCAGGACGCCGCCGCGTTTGAAGATATGCTCGACACGATTCGCGGCATCCAGCGCGGTTTGGATGAAATGAAGGCCGGCAAAGGCGAACCGGCACGCAAGGTTTTGGATCGCATCCGCGCCAAGTATAAAATTCCGCGCTCGCCCCGGTGAAGCATTATCAAGTCATCATCCTGCCGTCGGCGGAGCGTGACATCGGCGAGGCTTACGAATGGCTGGTCGAGCAAGAAACAGAAGCTGCCATCCGCTGGTATAACCGGTTGTTGGAGGTGATTTTCTCGTTGGACACGTTCCCCGAACACTGTCCGCTCGCGCCGGAAAGCGAATTCTTTAACCGCGAAATCCGCGAAATTTTCCACGGACGCCGACAATATAAATACCGAATTCTTTTCACGGTGACGAAAAACGCGGTTCACGTCCTGCACGTCCGTCACGGCGCGCGGTTGGCTTTGGGTGAAACAGCCCCTGAAGAAGAGATTTAATTTGATTTCCGCTGGACGCTATGAGCATTGACCACAAGGAACTTCTTGCCATCGGAATTTTTTGCGTCACGTATCTGCTCATCAGCGGGCGGGAGTTGAAAATTCTGCCGCTGAACCGGCCCGCCGCCGCGTTGCTGGGCGCGGTGCTGATGGTGGCCTGCGGCGTGATGACGCCGGAGCAGGCCTATCGCGCGGTGGATTACGACACGCTGGTGCTGCTGCTGGGCATGATGCTCATCGCCGCCTACCTCTACCTCGCGGGATTTTTCGACTGGGCGGCGGACTGAATTTTGCGCCGCGCCAAAAGCCCGCAGTCGCTCCTGCTGTCGCTGATTTGCACCTCGGGCATTTTGTCGGCGCTGCTCGTCAACGACACCGTGTGCCTGATGCTGACACCGCTGGTGGTGGCGGTCATCGTGCGGGGCCGGCTGCCGCTGCCGCCGTATCTGCTGGCGCTGGCGATGAGCGCCAATCTCGGCAGCGTCGCCACGCTCGTCGGCAATCCGCAGAACATGATCATCGGCCATCTTTCGCAAATTCCGTTCTTGCGCTTCTCGGCGTCGCTGCTGCCGGTGGCGGTCGTCGGGCTGGCAATTCAATATGCCGTCCTCTCGTTCGGCTTTCGCCAGACTCTGGCGCAAGCAACCATTTACCGGCCCAACGGCGAACGATGTAAACTGGATCACCGGTTGCTGGTACTGACTTTTGTCGTGCTGGCGCTGGTATTCGCGGGATTCATGGCCGGACTGAACTTGTCGTGGACGGCGCTGGCGGGCGGCGCGCTCATCATGGTGCTGGCGCGGCGCGACACGCATGAAGTGCTCAAACTGGTGGACTGGCATCTGCTGGTTTTCTTCGCCGCGCTGTTCATCGTGGTGGAAGGCTTGAACGGAACCGGCCTGCCGGATCAGGTTTATGACCGGATGCGCGGCCTGTTCGGCGCCACGGCGGGAATTCAGGCCTGGAACCTGGCGTGGTTTTCCGTGATCGGCTCGAACATTTTTTCCAACGTCCCGTTCGTGCTGGTGGCGGGCAAATGGATCCACAATTTCACCGACCCGGAACTGATGTGGAAGGTCATGGCGCTGGCCACCACCTTCGCCGGCAACCTGACCATCCTCGGTTCGGTGGCGAACATCATCGTGGTCGAATCCGCCCGCAAACACGTGCAGGTGGGTTTCTGGGATTAC
This sequence comes from uncultured Verrucomicrobiae bacterium, assembly GCA_963789055.1. Lineage (GTDB taxonomy): Bacteria > Verrucomicrobiota > Verrucomicrobiia > Limisphaerales > UBA11358 > UBA11358. The sequence continues at coordinate 80,113 of CAWBJE010000003.1, forward strand.
GCGAAGTTCGGCATTCCGGTCACGCTTCTGACGACGGCGGCAGGCATGGCGATTTTGTTGCTGGTGCATTGATGAAAATCGTCATCGTCCTCCTCCTCGAACTCGTCATCGGGCATGAAGGATTTCGAGGGACGAGAACGAACACGAGGAGGCAGTGTCCGAAATTGTAGGCGACGAGGTAACGAGTCGTTTGGCTGCACTCCTTACGTCGTGCCGTACGATCAAATCAGGACATTGCCAGGTGTTACAGGCTCTCGACAAGGCTGCGGCATTCTGTTTAATTGGCCGCGCCTAATGAGAAGATTGCACGCCTGCGTGGCCGTAGCCGGTGTTGCACACACGCAAACCAAGAACTACCGCGACTCGCATGATTCAGCGGCGGCCGGGACTCCGGCGCGGCGAAGGCCCGCCATTGCTGCGCTCGTTTTTTTATTCGCGCTTTTCCCGTTCGCCGTTTCAGCCCAGCAGCAGGCGACATGGGTGGTGCAGTCGCTCAATCAAATCATCCCCGGCGCACCGCCCGGCAGTGTGGATGTCGTCGGTGACATTGCCTACGGCACAAACGTCTTCGTGCAGTACAGCAATGCGACGCTCATGGCCGACTGTGCGCGGGTTGATTATCAGTCGGGCGAGGTGGTGGCCGACGGCCACGTGCGCATCGAGCAGGGCAGCATGCTCTGGACCGGCGACCACATCCGCTACAATTTTAAAACGCACCAGATGCAGAGCGAACAATTTCGCACGGGCCGGCCGCCCGTGTTCGCGCAGGGCGAGCAATTGCAGGGCGACATCACCAACAAAACCTACCACGCGCGACATGCCTTTGTCACCACCGACGACGTGAGCAATCCGGCCGTGTATGTCCGTTCCAGCCACATAAAAATTGTTCCCGGACAATACCTCGAGATGTGGAATGCCGTGCTGTACCTGGACGGCGTGCCGGCGTTTTACTTTCCGTATTACCGGCGCGAACTGGGCCCGCGCGCGAACAATTGGAATTTTGTCCCCGGTTACCGCACCGCCTACGGGCCGTTTTTGCTCAGCACCTACACGTGGTATCTCAACGATTCAGTGGACGGCAGGGTTCACGTGGACTACCGCGAAAAACGGGGCGTGGGCACCGGGCCGGACCTGAATCTGAACCTTGGCCGATGGGGCGAGGCGTCGTTCAGGTATTATTACCTGCATGACCTGGACTCGACCGCCGGCACGAATGGCACGCCCTGGACCAACGGAATCCCTCAAAACCGCCAGCGCTTTTACTTCGGCTACCAGGCCACACCGGCCACCAATTTGAACCTGAAAGCGCTCGTGAATTGGCAGAGCGACCCGCTCGTGCTGCATGATTTCTTCGAAGGCGCTTATCGCGATAATCCGCAGCCGTTTTCCTTTACCGAGGCCAACAAATACTGGGACAACTGGAGCATCGACGTCCTGACAACGCCGCAGGTGAACAACTTCTTCGACCAGGTCGAGCGCCTGCCCGACGCAAAGCTCACCGGCCACCGTCAGCAGGTTTTCAACACACCGGTTTATTACGAAAGCGAAAGTTCAGCAGGCTATTACCGGATGTATTTTGCCGACACCAACGGGCCCCGGGCGCTGAATTATTCCGCGCCCCGCGCCGACACCTTCCAGCAAGTGCTCCTGCCTTACACGTTTTTTGGCTGGCTGAACGTCACGCCGCAGGCCGGCGGGCGCTTCACTTATTACGGTTCGGAAACCGGACCGGGCGGCACCAACTCGGCCACCTGGCGCAACGTATTCAACACCGGCGTGGAAACCTCGTTCAAAGCCTCCCAACTCTGGGCCGGGGCGACGAATTCCCTGCTGGCCATTGACGGCTTGCGCCACATCATCGAACCGTCGGCCACCTACGCCTACGTGCCCAATCCCAGCAAGAGCCCGTCCCAGATGCCACAGTTCGATTCCGCACTACCCAGCCTGCTGCTGTTGCCGATACAATTTCCCGATAACAACAACATCGATTCCATCGCCAGCGAGAACGTCATCCGTTTCGGCCTGCGCAACACGCTCCAGACCAAACGCGACGGACAGCTCGACAGCCTGCTCGATTGGAACGTGCTGGTGGATTGGCGGCTCAACCCCAGCCACAACAAAGTCAATCTCGACGAACCGTTCAGCAGTCAGGAAAGATTCAGCGACCTGTATTCCGACCTGGCCTTCAAGCCGCGCTCGTGGCTCGTGCTGGATTCGCAACTGCGTTACGCCATCAACGGCGGCAAGTTAAATCTGGCGTTTGACCAGCTCACCTTCAAACCGAACGAACGCTGGAGCTGGGGACTTGGCTATTGGTATTTGCGCAGCGGCTTCGATGGATTTACGCAAGACAACAATTTCATCACCAGCACGATGTTCTACCGGCTGAATGACAACTGGGGGTTCCGCACCCAGCACGATTTCAACGCCGTGGACGGTCGGTTGCAGGAACAGGATTACAGCATTTACCGCGATTTGCGGAGCTGGACCTGCGCGCTGACGTTCCGGGTGCTGGACGGCACTACCGGCCCGACGGATTACACGGTGGCCTTCACCTTCTCGCTCAAGGCCATGCCGAAAACCCACGTCGGCGACGACACCGTCAATCCCTATCACCTCCTCGGGGAATAGGATGGCGCATCTTCGGCACCAACAACGGGTTAAATCCCGGCTGCCAGCTTATCGCGACGTTGAACAACTCAGGGAAAATGGAACGCGGGATGCTGGATGTAAGTTTCAAACCGTCCGGGACGCATCCGTAAATTTGAAAATCAGGATTATGAAAAAGCCGGGAAAACAAATCAGCCGTCTTACGCTGGCATTCGTGGCCATCATGTTTTGTTTGCTGGTGGTTTCCTCCGCCCGCGCCAGCGAGCCAGAGTACAATGGCAAGCCGTTGAGCGAATGGCTGCTGATATTGAAAATAGGATACACCTCGGCAGGGGAGCGGGCTGAAGCTTCGGATGCGGAGGAGGCCATCCGGCAAATGGGCACCAATGCCATTCCCACGCTGCTGGACATTCTGGGCGCAACCGACCAAAACAAGTGGTGGGTATTGTCCCGGCTCAAAAGTAAAGGGTTCCGGGAAATGTATCACAACCGGAACGTTCCCACAGGTGATCTGCAAGATACGGCCGCCCAAGGCTTGGGCATTTTGGGGACCAACGCGATATCGACCATACCCCAACTCTCGAAATTGTTTGGCAGGGTGGAAACATGCAAGCACGCCGCGCTGGTTTTGGCCGGCTTGGGGCCAGATGGTTATACGGTGCTGACCAATGGCCTTCACAATTCAAATGCTGATATTCGGGGAGTAACTCTTTGGACCATCGGCGAGAGGTCCTCGATTGATTCCAACACGGTTACCCGAATTATGATCGCCGCCCTCAAAGACCCGGATTCGGATAATCGAGTATCTGCAGTCCGGTATCTGGGAGGCAAAGACCCCGCAATAGCCATACCGGTGCTCCTTCCTTTGTTGGACAATAATAAGGATTATAATTCTGACATTGTGGGCCGTGCGTTGAGCAGTTATGGCGCGGCGGCAAAAATTGCGATTCCAAAACTTCTATCTCTTTTCACGAATGCCGTCTTCGAAGAAGATAGACAGCTAGCTCAAATTGATTGTGTAGAATTAATGTGGGCCTTGAAAGCCATAGACATGGAGGCGGCAGCACAAGCAGAGCAGTTGCTGGTCAACAGCGGCCCGTTAAATAATGCGCGCAAAGGTTGTACAAGAACGAAGTTAGCAAACGGATTGGAACTGATTGCGGGAGGTTTTATTAACACGGAAGTTCTCGCTATTACCAACTCGCATCTTTCGAAGGCAGAGTTGCTTGATCCCAAGACAGGGAAATGGACCGAAACTGGAGAGATGACAACAGATCGGGATGGTCACATGGCAATATTGCTACGTAATGGCAAGGTTTTGGTTGCAGGAGGTTGGGGACGCGGTCTCAAAGGACATGCACCTCCTGAACTCACCAGCGCCGAACTTTATGATCCGGTAACCGGACAATGGACGGCTACGGGTTCGATGCATGACCCACATCTAAACGAACGCATGGCCTTGCAACGCGATGGCAAAGTGCTGGTTTATAGTGGCGGCTTCGACAGATACCCGATTTTGGGCCATGAATTATATGATCCAGCTACTGGAACGTGGACTGTGATCACGAATAAATGAGGTTGCAAAATGAAGACATTCATAAAACATTTCGGCACGTTTCCCTGTTCAGCCATATTTTCCGCGCTCATGCTGACGCCAGGCGTCTGCTTTAGCCACAATGAATATGTTCATGAACAAATCACCTATAGCGCATTTTGTTCATCCGCCAACCTTGCCGCTTTCTTAGCTGATAATTCCGTCCCACAAAATTTGGAAGCTTCTCCATCTGCAATCAGTTACGGCGGGACAGCGACGCCTAGTGTATGGCTCCAGTATGGAAGCTATTATGAAGATATGGAAGACATTTTTAATCGACGCTGTTTAGACCATTTTTACACAGTGCAACCGCAACGCATACCCGGTAAGGTGTTTGGTCTTACAGATTGGAGCGAGCCCATCGTTGTTGCTTACTTGGTTCCAGCCATTGGTTCGATCTCAGGTTCTACTAAGAATTCTTTTATCTGGGGAACACAGAACGGGGTGTGTGGGCCACTTGGTTTGGGATATAATGTCTATAAATGGAGTGATGCGCGCACCAATGAACTGGCCGCCTTAACGAACGCCACACCGGATGCCCGCAACACGAGCATGGCGATGATGTTTTATTCCCTGGGCCATGTTCTCCATTTGAATCAGGACACTTCATCGCCCGATCACGTGAGGGACGCCGCTCACCTGTTGACAGCATGGTTTGAAAATTATGGCAGGGATCATTGGCCAAACAATCCGCAGTGGTTTGTTATGCCACAGAACGTGAACGGGTCGGTTCCTAGTATTGTAGTATTGTGAAAGACTTTCGAATAATTCGGGTTGTGTAATTCGAGCGAAGTGAAAACAGAAGGCAGAAGTCTTATCTCTATTTGGCAGATTACCGTTCACGTCGCGGCATGGGCCGGCAAGAGGAGGCTGAATTGCGAGCCTTTACCGGGGTCGCTCTGCACGTGAATCAGACCGTGATGTTCCTGCGCAATCCGCTGGCTGATGGCCAGGCCCAAACCTGTGCCGTTCTTTTTGGTCGTAAAAAACGGCTCGAACACGCGCTCCAAATTTTCCGGCGGAATCCCCACGCCCGTGTCCTGAATGTTCACCAGCAAATGCCGCGCGCTGCGCTCGTCTTTCACCGTCTCGGTTTTGACGGTCAACACGCCGTTGGTGCCCATCGCTTCCAGCGCGTTGAGCAGCAGATTCATGAACACCTGCTGCAATTGCGTGTCATCGCCGCGCACGGTGTCCGGCTCGGCCTGGTAATGGCGTTGCAATGAAATCAATTTGCCGCTCGCCTGATGCTCCATCAGGCGCAGCGAATGTTCGAGCACGTCGTGGACGCGCACGGTGGTGAACGCCGCGCGCGTTGGCGCGGCAAACCGCAGCATCTGTGTCGCCATCCCGTTGATGCGCTTCAGTTCGCGGCCGACCACCTCGGTGAGTTCTTTGTCCTGGCCCTGCTGCGCCAGCAGGTCAACGAACGTCTTGATGGCCACCATGCCGTTTTTGATTTCGTGCGCCATGCTCGCCGACAGCGTGCCGAGTGCCGCCAGCCGGTCGAGCCGCCGCAGGTTCTGTTCAAACACCGGCGCGGAGGTTAAACTGTTCAACACCACGACAATTTCCGACTGCTCGCGCGTGCGCACGGGCAAAATGCTCGCGCGCAAGGCGGCGGTGTGGCCGAAGGGGATTTCACAATTCATCACCGGTTTGCCGCTCCGGCCGGTTTCCTGAATCAATTTGGCCAGCGGTGCGGGCAACGCGCTCAACGGCGCGTTCAGGAGTTTCGCCGCGTCCCGGTGCAGATGTTCGGCGGCTATGGCGGTGCAAGCAATGATACGGTTGCGCACGCCCACCACGATGACGCCGCAGGCGAAACATTCGTGAAGCAAACTCAAGGGGTTGCCACTTGAGAGTCTGCCGTGCCCCTTGCCGCCAAGTTGTTCAGAGGACATTGAAATTTACCGGCTGTTCGGTTGTTAATTCTGTGCTGCCACCGATTGGAAAACACTTCCAATGCACCCCGGTCAATCATAAGCCGGTTTTTGGTGATTTGTCAGCAAAAATCAGTGCTGCGGTTTGGTTGGCGTGACCCGCACTCCCAGCCGATCGGAAGAATCGGTTTCATTTGCCTTTCCGGCGAGGAGCTCGTTGATGGCGTTGATCAATTTAGTCGGGGTGCAACTCGATTTTAGCAGGGATTTTTCCGCGCCAATCGCCGCTGCTTCCTGCGCCAGCCGGGTCATGTGGGCATTGGAAAGGATGATCACCGGGGTATCCTGCAGGGCGGGAGTGGAACGAATGAATTTAAGGACATCAACCCCGCTGAGTTTGGGCATCATCAGGTCCAACACGACGACGTTCGGGCTTCATCGCAGCCAACATCTTCACCGCCACCAGACCATCTTCCGCCACTTCGACTGCGAATCCCTCGCGCAAAAGCTTGGCGCGATACACCTGGATCACCACCGTGTCATCCTCAACGAAGAATATAGTTGTCATGGCCGAATTCGTCCGCCGCTGAACCCTTTTCTCCCGAAGCGTGCACAACTATAAAACGACCACTCACGTTTGGAAAGAAAAAAATGGTTGCGGCGGTCAGTTTGGGCTAGTGGGGATGCTGATGCCGCAAAATGTGCGGACGCTCCAAGCCGTGCTCCAGCATCAACTTTTCGTCGTTGAGCAATTCAAACATCGGCCCGTCTGCCACCACCGAACCATGATCGAGTACAATCGCCCGGGAACACAGTTCCACCACCAGTTCCAGGTCGTGGGTCGCAATTAATTTGGTCGCGGGAATTTGCCGGAGCAGCGCCTTGAATTCCCGACGCCCGCGCGGGTCGAGATCACTCGTCGGCTCGTCCAAAATTAAAATCGCCGGCTCGCACGCCAGCACCCCCGCCAGACAGACGCGGCGCTTCTCGCCATGACTCAAATGATGAGTGGCGCGACGGCCAAAACCAGCCAACCCCACCTGGGCGAGCGATTTGTCCACGCGCACCGCCACTTCCGCTTCGGCCAGCCCCAGTTGCCGGGGGCCGAACGCCACATCTTCCTGCACCGTTGGACAAAAAAGCTGGTCGTCCGGGTCTTGAAACACCAAACCGACCTGGCGGCGGATCGTTTCAAGGTTTTTTTGGGCAACCGGCTCACCAAGGATTTTTACCGCGCCGTCACCGGACAATTTTTCCGGCAGAATGCCGTTCAGGTGCAGCAACACCGTGGATTTACCGGAACCGTTCGGGCCGAGCAAGGCGACACATTCGCCCGGCGCTACGCGGAAACTCACACCACGCAGCGCCTCCGTGCCGTCGTGATAACGGTATTTCAGATCGTTGATTTCGATGGCAGCGTTCATTTCCAGCCTCGCGCGCACATGGCGTCGTAAATGCGTTCGGCCCGCTCCGACGCGCGGATGAACAACTGCCCAACCACTGTGGCGAGTGTATTCCAATGGAATCGCCGCCCGCGCGTAAACGTGCGGCTGGCGCGTGCGCGGCGCATCCGCTCGGATTCATCCATCAATACGAAGAGGTAACGATGCATGAGCGCAAGGGTGGTGATGAGCAAGGCCGGGACGCGGATGGACTTGAGCACGCGCAAAATCTGGCTGAACGGCGTAGTGTTTGAAACCAATATGACCGTCAGCAGGCACAAAACACTTTTTACCGCCACGGCCAGCCACCGGTCCCGGCCCGTCGGCTGAAAGGCGTTGACCAGCACCACGCCCAGCACAAACGGCGACAGCACCAGCAGCCGCTTGAATAAAAAGAACAGCGGCAATTGGCTCAACCCTGCCGCCAAAACCAGCAACCCCGCCACGCCGATGTACCAGGCCTGCCATCGAATCGGCGCCAGCACGGTGGCCAAAATGATGACCAGCACAACGCCGAGCTTCAGCGCCGCCGGCAACCGATGCACCACGCTGTCGGGCTGGCCGTGATGATGATTGACCAGACGAACGCTCATAAGTCTTTCGTTTTTGGCACCAGCCAGCGCCCCATGAGCAACGCCAGCACGAATACAATCAGCGAACCCGCGGCGCCCGCTACCGCCGTTGCGCCCACCGCCCAATGAATGCCGGGCATTTGATAATCCGGCGCCGGTGCGGGCAGCAATGGCGCCATTTTATGGCTGAAACCAAATTTATCCGCCACGGAATCCAATCCATCCGGCCACGAACAGGCAAACGGCGCGACGAAAACCGCAACGCCCAGCGTGACCAGCAGACCGTAGCGCACCAACTCGCCGAGCCGCTGTGATTGGCCCGCCGATTCCGTTTCGGAGATCAATTCAGGCCGGGCGCGATAAACCGCCAGGAACACCAACGCGCTGATCAAGCCTTCGCCAACGCCGATGAACATGTGTACGGTGGCCATCGCCGGAAATGCGACCGACCACGGAATGGTGCCCGACCACGCCAACTGGCCGGCGCAACAGATGGCCGCCAGCACCGTCGCGCACCACGCGGCAAAGGCAATCGCCGTCACCCGCCCGCGAATCCCGGTCAGCCAACGGCAGACCAGCCGGTAAATCACGTAGCCAATCACCGAATTCAGGATGGCCATGTTGAAGACGTTTGCTCCCAACGCCATGACGCCGCCGTCCTGAAACAAAAAACACTGCACAATGAGCACCGTGGTCACCACCACCACCGCCGCGCTCGGGCCGAGCAGGGCCGCCACCAGCGTGCCGCCGACGAGGTGGCCGGAGGTTCCGCCCGCCACCGGAAAATTCACCATCTGCGCCGCGAACAGGAAGGCGGCGGCCAGGCCGAGCAATGGCACTTTGCGTGGCGGCAGTTCGTGCCGCACCTGCCGCAGGGCGAAGCCGACGCCCACGGCGGAAATCACGGCCGTGACCGCCGCCGTCTTGCCGTCAATGAATCCATCCGGAATATGCATAAACTCTGGCTCAAGTTATGGTAACACGATTTTACTATTGCGTAATATCAATACCGTCGGTAATACTGTTTCCTATGAACGTAACACTTCGATCAACCCCGGGTCAAGCGCCGGTTTCGCGCGGCGCTGGATGGAACATTTCTGCAATTCTCATGGCCGGCTTCTGCGGCTTGCTTCTGGCGGCGGGAATTTCCCGCGCTGAAACCGTCACGAATCTGGAAGCGGTGGACGCCAATGGTGTCAGCACCTGGAATGGGCCCTTTCCCATTGTCCTAACGGGAGTGATTCTAAACAATCCCAGCGAGATGCTCGATTCCACGCCGGATTTCATTCCGTGGGACAATGGTGCGAACGCCGACAACCTGGGAGCTCAGTGGCAAATTTTCATCCAAACCGTCACGCCGGGCGATCGCGGCGGGGTGGAGCTCTGGATGGCGCAGGATTACGGCAATCTGCCTTGGGAACCGCACGATGGGAGCGACAGCTATACGGATGACCAATGGACAAACCAAGTGGCTCTTGTCAGTCATGACCCGTCCACCGGCTACTCCTTTCATAAAGGTGATCTGGTCACTGTTACGGCCAACGGTTCGCTGTTTTACGGCGGGATGCAAAACATCAACCAAGAGCACAGCACTGATCCCGCTAACGACTTTACCATTTCGCTGGTGTCGTCGAATTATGGCCTGCCCGCGGCAGAAATAATTTCGCTATCTTCGGTGATCAGCACCAACCTCAGCGCGACGGGACATTACGACATCTTTGATCCGACGCGCGCGACGGGCGGCGAGCATTGGCAGGGAATGCGCGTGCGTATCAATGGCCTGACACTCGTGACGACCAACGGCTGGAACACCAATTCCGACTGGGATTCGCGTTATTGCACGGCGACGGACGGCCAAGGCCGACAATTTCCGCTGATTCACCCGCTTTACGATCTTGGCCCGGCGCCGACGAACCAGTTCGATGTGACGGGCGTTTTCCTTCAGGAATCCGGCTCCGGCACGGCCGGCACCTATGGCTACGAACTGTTCATGCAGGAAATTGCGCCGTCGGTCGGTCCGGAATTGAGCCTCGCGGCGGTTCAATCCGGAATCCAGATTTCTTGGACGGGTTCGCTCTCAAATTATCAATTGCAATCCACCGACTCGCTGACCGCCCCGAACTGGACGTCCGTGACCAACGCACCTGTGCTGGTAAATGGACAGAATACGGTAATTTTGAAACCGACGGCGGCACAGAAATTTTACCGGCTCCAACGGGATCAATAAGCTCCGGCGAAGAAATGATTTCCAAGCCGACATTGGAAATTGCGGCGGATCCGACATCAAAGCCGGGTACGCTCACCGCTTTCACGTTGGTGGAGTTGCTGGTCGTCATTGCCATTATCGCACTGCTGGCGGGGCTGCTCTTGCCCGTGCTGGCAAGGGCAAAGGAAAAAGCCAATGTCACCAAAGCTCGGGCCGAGCTTTATGGCATCGGTCTGGCGTTGGAAATGTATTCCACTGACAACGCCGGTGACCTTCCGCCCGTGCGCGTGAACTGCAACAGCGACCTGATGACGCACTGGTGCGAGCTTCCCGTCGAATTGGCCACGGACAATTATCTGGCGCACGGCCAAAAGGCCGGATGCGACGCCGATCTTGAAGACGTTTTTAATCCCGATCACACCTACAAATACGCCGCGCCCGGACCGGAACTGCTCAATGGCCGTCCGGCGGGAAACTACTCGCTGTGGGTGCCGACGAATTTTCCCAGCAACCTCGGCGGTGGTTCGGGGAAATATTACACCGACCCCAAAACCAGCCCCGTGCGCTGGGTCGTGTGGAGTTTGGGGCCACTGCCAAACAGTCCAAAAAGTCTCGGCACTTACGCGCCCATGAGCAGCGACACCTGGTATCACCATACCGGCGACAGTGGCGTCATTACGCGTTACGCCGACCGATTTGGAACCCAATTTACCAGCCAATAACCCATAACCAAAAAAATCACATGAAGAAACGCACTCTTATTCTCGTTCTACTGCCCGTCATTACTCTTTTGACCTTGGCCAGGCTTTTCGCACATGACGATGAAACGCCGGTGGCAAAGCCATCAGTATCCGGGTCGAACATTTGGAACGCCGCCCAGGAACCCACCAATTGGTGGAATGAAATCAAACAGGCGCACGGCCATGTCGGCCCGTGGAACGTCCTTGGCTGGCGCATGGGCAAGGCAGCGTTACGCGAATTGGGCGGCACTTGGGGACAACATGAACTGGACATCATCTGTTACATTCCACTGAAAACGCCCTACTCGTGTATCGCCGATGGGCTGGTGGTCGGCACTGGCAACAGCATTGGCCGGCTGGACATCCGGCTGGGCGAAGTCATGACCATGGCGGATATTCACGTGAGCGTCCGGCGCAAGGACGGCACCAGCCCGGTTTTACTGCTTAAACCCAAAGCGGAATATCTGGAGAAAATCCGCTCCCAGCCTGATGAACAACTGGAAGCGCTTGCACTCGAATGCGGCCACCTTCCGGAAGAAAAACTTTTTTCGATTGAAAAACTTCGACAATCGGACAAGGCACCAAAGGACCGTTGATTCAAACCTTGCGGCTCCAGGTTGACGCGCGGTGCGGTTTTGTTACTGTCAATGCCGGTTGCCATGAAAAAAGAAACTGTGAGCCGTTTCAGTGTGTCCTTGCCGCCGTCGCTTTTGCGGCAACTGGATGAAATGTCGGGCGAGAAAGGCTATGACAACCGGTCGCTGGCCATCGCCGACATGATCCGCAATCATCTGGTCGAGCACCGGCAGAAATTCGGCAACGAAGACATCGCGGGCACCATCACGCTGGTCTATGACCACCACAAAATGCATGTGCAGGAAACACTGACCGACATCCAGCACGACCACCACGACGTGATTCTCTCAACGGTGCATGTGCATCTGGACCATTATAATTGTCTGGAAGTGTTGCTGGTGCGCGGCAAGGCGGCCGTGATTCGCAAGATTGCCGATGAACTCATCACCGCCAAGGGCGTGAAACACGGCAAGCTCACTGTGACCACGACGGGCAAGGATTTGCCGTCGTGAGGATTGACGGCGGGTTCTCAATTTTCAGATTAAAGTGGGATTCGCATAGCTCACCCCTCCGAAATTAATCTGGGTAGCCGTTCGGATGCTTTTTGTGCCAGGTCCAGGCGGTGGTGACGATGTCTTCCAACTTCGGATATTTCGGCTTCCAGCCCGGCTCGCGGACCGCCTTTTCCGCGGACGCCATCAGCCGCCTTTGTTTGGAAGAATTATTCCAATCCGTCTTCCACCACGCCTTCAAAGGAGGATTGTGATTTAGGTAATTGACTGAAGGCTTGTTTTGCCAATATATTATGGCTGTCTGAATCACACGGTTTCTTTATGCCATTTTCATTTTCCCATCGCAAAGCTACACAAGCTTTGAACTTTCTGGCGCGGCAGGCCGGCGGCAGCATTCACAAGTTGAAAGCGCTGAAACTGGTGTATTTTGCGGATCGTTACCACCTGCGGCGCTACGGCCGGCCGGTCATTGGCGATGAGTATCTGGCCATGCAATACGGGCCGGTTCCGTCAAATACCAAGGACATAGCGGAAATGGGAGATTTTCTCGGCCAGGAAGAACGTGATTACGCCAGGGCATTCATCCGTCCGATGACACGCTACACGTTTTGTTCGGAGCGCGAGGTGGAGGAGAAGGTGTTTTCGCAGAGCGACCGTGAGGCGCTGGCTTGGGCTTGGGCGCAGTTTGGTAAGATCGGGCGTTTTGATCTGGCAGAGTTGACGCATCTTTACCCGGAGTGGAAACGGCACGAACCGGCGTTGAAGGCCAAGCTGGTTTCGCGTGCCCCCATGAATTACCGGGATTTCCTGGAAGACCCGCCAAAAGGATACGAGCCGTGTCATCCGCTCACCACCGAGGAGCGCGAAGCATTGGCTGACGGCATCGGCAATGTCGCAGACTTCGAGCGTTCGTGGCATTGAAGAATCATGGCAGGCGAGCCAATTCCCATTGAGTTGCGGCTCTGCCTGCGGGCGGGAAGCGTCTATTATTTTCAAACACGGGAGTTGAGTTCGGGCGAACCGCATTTCTTCGTGGTGGTCAACCGCGAGCCCCTGACCGCCAAACTGTTGCTGCTGACGATTGTAACTTCCAAAGTGGAAAAGGTGCGCATCCGTAATCGCGAGCGCCCCAACACCGTGGTGGAGATTTCACCGGCGGAATACAACGAGTTCAAAGTGTTGTCAGCGGTGGATTGCAACGTCGTGCTGGAAAAGCCGCTTTCGGAACTGGTCGGATTGGTGAAACGGAAGGAAGTCCGCTATCACAAGGATTTGCCGCCGGAGATTTTTGTCAAAATAAAATCGGCAATTCTGGCCAGCCCGCTTGTGGCGGACGAACTCAAATTGCTTCTCTGATTCGAAAACGGGCCGGTCCCCGGAAACGGTTTTTTTGGCGGCTATTTTAGGTTTGCATCAATCCGGGTAACCATTCGGATGCTTTTTATGCCAGGCCCAGGCGGTGGTGACGATGTCTTCCAACTTCGGATATTTCGGCTTCCAACCCAGCTCGCGAACCGCCTTTTCCGCGGATGCCACCAGCAGCGGCGGGTCACCGGGCCGGCGCGGTTTCTCCACCGTGGGAATTTTTTTGCCGGTGATTTTTTCGCAGGTCTGGATGACCTGCCGGACGGAATAGCCGTCGCCGTTGCCCAGATTGTAAAAGCCGGTTTTGCCCGGCTGCAATCCGAGCATGTGCGCTTGGGCGAGGTCCTTGATGTGGATGTAATCACGGATGCACGTGCCGTCGGGCGTCGGATAATCCGTGCCGAAAATCTCGCACTGCGGCTTCTGGCCAAGCACCACTTGGAGCACGTTCGGGATGATGTGCGTCTCGATACGATGATGTTCGCCGAATTTTTCACTCGCGCCGGCGGCGTTGAAGTAACGGAAAGCGATGAAATCCAGTTTGTATATCTCCCGATACCAGAGCAGGACTTTCTCGAACATCAGCTTCGCTTCGCCGTAGGGATTGATCGGGCGTTGCGGCAAATCCTCCGTCATCGGCACGCGGTCAGGCGGACCATAGGTAGCGCAGGTGGAACTGAACACAAATTTTTTGATGCCGCATTCGACGGCGGCGTCGGCAAACTTGAGCGCGTTTACGACGTTGTTGTGGAAATACTTTTTCGGATTCGCCATGGATTCGCCGACGAGCGCATTGGCTGCGAAATGCATAATGGCATCGGGCCGGGCAGCTTTGACGGCGTTGAGGATGTCGCCTTCCAGCTCGGGTTTGCCCAAAATAAATTTCGCACGTTTGTCCACCGCCGAGCGATGGCCCTCGGTGAGATTATCGTAAACCGTGACCTGATGGCCGGCATCCAGCAGTTCTTCCGTGCAGATGGAACCGATATAACCGGCGCCGCCGGTGACGAAGACGTTCATGGGTTAACTATGAAAGGTGCCTGCCGCAGTGCAAAGTTCAAAATGACGGAAGATTATTTGCGGATGCCCGGAAATCGTGCGAACGGTTTCAACGCGGGTAATCAGCCATTGTCCGTCGATCTTGTGCAGCGTGAACTTCATTTCCTGCACGATGGAATCCGATTGGCCGGCAATGGCCGCGGTGACGGTGAGGTCAACCACGGCCGACCGCTTGCCCGGGGCCACGGTTATGTTTAGGTCGGGAAATTTCACCTGTAATCCGCCGGCCATAGCGCGGGCCATCAGGGCTGCCTGGGTGATTTCTTCACGATCCATGGAGCTGCGCGAACCCAGTTCGGGTAATTCCACGTTCAACTCGACATTGGTGGAGAAATATCCGGCCACACTGCGCGCGGCTGCCAGTCGCGTCAGATCGCTTTCGTTGGACGACGACGAAACGGTGCGGGCCAGTTCCATGAGGCGTTTGCGGATGACTTTTTCCGGGCTGGGAAACAGAACCAGCCACAGCCAGATGCCCAGCACCGCCAGCGCGGCAAATAACAGGATGCGGAAAACAATTTTCATAAGAGCAATTTGCCGATGATGCGGGAGCGCTGCGTCTCGCCATGTTTATGGAACTCTGGCGGCATGGTGCGGTTGTCCCCCACAACGAAATATTCGTCCAACCCGAGCTTGACGGGCGGGCAATTCCAGTCGCAGGGCAGCTTTTCATACGGTTCTTCCAACACTTCACCGTTGATCAGCACTCGGCCATTGGCGAAGGCGACAGTTTCGCCGGGCAAACCAATGATGCGTTTCATATACATCACATGCGGTCCGGCCAAGCGAATGCTGACCACATCGCCACGTTGGGGTTCACGCTGGAGATAGGCGATCCGGTTTACGAAATTCCAGGAACGGTTCTTGTAGTTCGGCAACATGCTGATGCCTTCAACGCGGATGGGCAACAGGATGAATCTGAAAACCACGAAGCTGGTGACGACCAAAACCACAACCCGCACCAGGGTCGCCTTGGGATTGCGGCCGATCACCATGATTTGCAGCCAGCGGGGCATTCGCGGCTGCTTCCAGCCGGCATTTGTTTGTCCCGCCTGGTCCTGCGGCATCACGCCTTTAAGTTTCGCTCATCCTGCCGGCAGCGCAAGCGCAGATTGTTGCGCGGCTTCTGGAGCGCGGCTGCCCGCTCGCGATATATCGGAGTCTCAGCCCGCAGCATGCTCGACAAACAAAGAATCAGCAGAATTTCGTGTGTTCATCCGGCAATCCAGCTGCTGCGGGTGGGACACCCGCGCTCCGCTCCATCACACGCGGTACGGTTCCCTCGCGCCGGGCCGCGTCAACGCGGAACTCCCAACTTTTATTTTGCCACAACGGTCTGGCACCGTCCTCCGAAAATGATGTCCGCTTCCCTGCTGGCAAATGAAAAGGGTTCGAGTGGCAGGGGTTGATTGTGATCCAGAAATGCTTCGCAGACCCGGAAGAAGTCCGGTTTCGTGGTGACGCGGCGGATTTGATGCAGGAATTGTCCGTCTGGTTCAACGCCCGCACCGAGATAATTCATGTATTTTTTCATTTTCGCCACCTGCGCCGGTTCGCGCACGTCCGGCGAACAAACCGCTTCGTAAAGCGCGCGCACGTATTCCAGCACCTCGAATCCGCGGGGAATGAAAACGGCTTCGCCGCGCAGATGCTGGCGGATTTGGCGGAACAGCCAGGGATTGCGAATGGCGCCGCGTCCGATCATCAGCCCGCGCGCGCCGGTGATTTTCAGAATTTCGGACGCGTTCCGGGCGGAATGCACATTGCCATTGGCCAGCACCGGACAGGGCACTTCCGCAACGGCCCGCGCGATGCAGTCGTAATGCACCGTTCCGCGATACAGCTCGCGGACCGTGCGGCCATGGACGACCAGCAGGTCCAGCGAGTGCTTCGCAAAAACCGGCAACAGTTCATCGAAAACCCCGGGCGAATCGAATCCAATGCGGGTTTTGACCGTGAATTTGATTTTCACCGCATCCCGCAGCGCGCCGAGAATGGCATCCACCCGCCGCGGTTCGCGCAGCAATCCGCCGCCGGCGCATTTGCGGTAAACCACCGGCGCCGGACAACCCAGATTCAGGTCCACGGCCGCAATCGGATACTGCTGCAACTCGCGCGCCGTGCGCACGAGCGATGGAATATCGTTGCCGATCATCTGGGCGATGACCGGCTGGCCCGTTGGATTTTCGGTGATGGATTTAAGAATGTGTTTTCGCAGGGTGGAAGTGGCGTGGACGCGGAAATATTCCGTGACATAAATATCCGCCCCGCCGTAAGCCGCCATCAATTTCCAGAACGGCAGATCCGTCACCTCCTGCATTGGCGCCAGCGCCAGCACCGGCGCCGGACCGGCCAACAGCGCTTCAAATTGATGGTGACAATCCACAATGCAGATTACCTGAATTGCGGATGCAGCCGCAATCTTTCCCGGCTTTCAGGCGCAGCCAACGGTGGTCAAGCATCCCGGCGACCAGTTCAGGTAGGGCGTGCAGTCCTCTGCGCGCCGTTTCCCAAGGTGGGGCGAGACTCCCGGCGAGCCGTAATGGCAAGTTTTACGACTTCAAATCCGCCACACCGCCGCGTTTCAACACCAGCGCCAGCACCAGTGTTACCAACAAGGTGAATCCGCCCAGCGCCGCCGCCGCCAGCAACCAGCCGCCTTGTTGAGTGCGGTCATACGTCAGCAACAACACCACGCACAAAGGCGCGCTGATGCCCTGCCAGCACCACGCCGCGATCCGTCCTGCGTCCAGCATGTTGACCGATGCCACGATTAGCGATAGCAGACCGTGCAGACCACACACGCCCGCCGCCCAATATGACCACTCCTTGACCTGCGGATAAACCATGCCGCCCAGCAAAACCAGTCCCGCCGCAATGGCGTATACCGCGATGAGTATGATTTTCATGGTTCTCATAACGGTTAAACAGAGGGTGGCAAAGGCGGCGGTTGCGATTGAAAAAGTGTTTTCAGTTCCGGTTGCGACTCGGCGGATTGCCAGTTTGCCATGCCATCCCGCCAAACCAATGTTGTCCGCTTCATCTTGCCCTCCGCCACCAATTTCTTGATCGCCTCAAGCTCCGTCTCGCCGATGTCCTGATTGCCAATCGCAACGCGAAACTTCACCACCGCTGGCGGCACGGGCGGAGGCGTCACGCTCGGCGGCAGCTTCGTCACCAACTGCCCGCCCTGCTGCGTCATCTGCTGGCCGATGCCCGCGCCCACCGCCAGACCGACACCCGCCTGCATCAAGCCCGCTCCGCCGCCCTCGTTCGCCGCCGCCGTCTTCAAAACCTCCATGCTGCGGTCATATTGATAAATGTCCCGGCCCAGCACCTTCAACTCCGCCGCCTTTTCCTTGATGACTTTGAGCCGCTGATAGCTCGCGTCCTCTTCCGGGATATTGATGGAATGGAAAAAGAAATTTACCAGTTCCAGCCCAAAGCGGGCGAACTCTGTTTGGATGGCTTCCGCACAATGCTTCGCCAGCGCATCCAGATGCACGGACGCCTCCAGCACGGAAATTTTTTCCGTCACGAACGCCCGGCCGAGACTCACGTTCACCGCCTGCAACACCACGCCTTTGAAATACTCCACGATCTGCTCCGCCGTGAACACCTTGGCCGTGCCCGTGATGCCTTCGAGGAATTTGCGCGGCTGGGCAATGCGGAAGCCGAACTGCCCGAACGCCCGCACCGACACTGCCAGCCCGTATTTGGGATCTTCCAACTGGATGGGGCGGATGGTGCCCCATTTGTTGTCCAGCTTGCTGATGAGATTGACAAACCAGACCTCGGCTTGAAATGGTGAATCCCCGCCAAACGGCAGACCGGTCAACGAAGTAAGCAACGGAATATTGCCCGTGCTCAACGTGATGGTGCCGGGCGCAACCTCGTCACAGATTTTGCCGCGATAGACAAAGAAAGCGACCTGTGCCGGTTTGACGACGAGTTGCGTGCCGAGCCGCAGATTCTCAGACGGGAATTTCCAGACGAATTCCTGGTCGTTGCCTTGGAACTGGACGATATCTATGAGCGCCATATCAGTTAATTTCCTCCTTGAATTGAAACAGGCAGTGATTCAATCGGTGGCTCGATGTTTCGCCGTCGATATTCTTCCGGTGGAAGTGGAATTTGGTGATTAAAAATATCTTTCACCTGAACCCAAAGGATTTTGCCAGATGGCGATTTTGCAACGTGAATGCCTGTGTAATTTGATTTCGGCATAAATCTCAGTTCTACATTTGAGCTTTATTTAGTTTTTTGTTTTTCAACAGCGGGGACTTTATCACCTTGGCCGGCTGTTTTGTATTTGCGAAACAAGACGACGACAACTGGTATAAGGACAATGCTGACTATGCTAAAGAAAATCGCCGGGCCAACATGCTCGGAAGGTTCTTGGGTAGTTTCCATGATTCCCTGTGATTTCAGAGTCCTAACTACGGCACCATATCCAAAGCAAAACAGCAAGATGATACAAATGATCATGAGGCATCCGATTCCTCCTTGTTTGGCATCTTTTTCATCCTTTACTGCTTTTAATTTTTTGTTCTCTGTCCTGACGGTAATCTGCTTGGCAAACTCTGGATCAACACTCGCCAGTGTCTGCTCAAAAGTAGCGGCGATATTTTCCAGTTTGTCTGTAAATTCTTTGGAAGAAAAAGGTAAAGCATTTTTTATGGTTTTCGAGACAGCTTCACACAAACTAACGCCCGTGTTTGCAACGAATCTACTTTGTGGGTCCATTTCTTGGGCGAGTGTGAGCGCGGAAACAAGTATGACAAACCGGCCGTAGTGTTCGGAAAGCGTTCCTTGGGTTTCTTTAAATTCTTCATAGTGTGATTCAAGGACGGGGTAGAAATCGGAAACTGTCTGAGCTATTTCCTTGGCTACCCGCTTCTTCATCGCCTCGGTTTTTTTGGCAAATTTGATGGCCGCTTTCCATGAGCTGATGGCTTCGGGAATTTTAAGATCGCCGATCTTCGACGTGCGCACTGTGCAGATGCCTTTGTTGAGCCACGCATCTGCGAAGTCCGGCTGTTGCTCAATGACCTTGTTGTAGTAATTGAGAGCTTCCGTGTAGCTGCCGCCCTCCTGCGCCGTCTCGGCAATCAACAGCGTTCCACCAAACTTGCTGTTCTTGACCTCGGCAAACTGCGCCTCAGCCTCCGGTCGCTTCACCAGCGTCCCGCAGTAGGTGCAGTTGATCTCATCCTGTCCGGCGGCCAGATTTACTGCCGCCCCGCAACTCGGACATAGTCCTTGGCTCATATGTTATCCGTTGATCTGTTTTCCAGGCTTTGGAGGTTGATTCGGAATCAATGGTTTCTTTGGTTTCGGCTCTTTTATCACTGGTCTTGGTGGCGGCTCCACATTCGGTTTCCGGGACGGCGGCGTGTCAACGATCACTTCGCGCTGCCATTCTTTACCACAGCACGAACATCTGAACATGATTTGACCGGCGGTCAGAATTACTGCCACCCCGCAACTTGGGCATAGTCCTTGGCTCATAAAATTAGGTATTAATTAGTTTTTCCAGTGCACCAATACCCGCTGACTTTGCTTCTGGCTCCGTAGGGAATTTTACATGGGGCTTCCCGTTATTAATGTAATTTCCGATTTGTCCCTTGAGACCAAAATGCACTATAAAACCATCTTCTTTGTAACCCGATTTATCCGGAAGCATTCTAGCGACGGGTTCTGTAATTACCCATGTCTGCTTGCCGTTAATTTCTTGTTCATGCGTTGGCATATTGTTTTTCCGTGGTTGTTAGCCCACACGAATAACGACAAACAAAAGGGCGCGAACTTGTCGCACCCTTACCTGAGGCACCGCGAAGCGCCTTTTGACGAGAGATACGCCAAGCCGCGCCGTTTGGCGCGTGCTTGGGCTGGGTCTCGTCAGTAGAAAATTCACGGTTTTCAGGTAAGACCGTAGCCGTGCTACGCTAAATTATGTTTTGGTGAGTGTTTCTGGTCGTGATTTTATTTTGGTTTCCCGGCGGCCATTTGCCACGTCAGTAGAACTCTTTGCCAAACCCGCCCCCGCCGCAAGAAAATATTTTGCACACTTCTACAAAACCTAAAAACGCAATGGAAA
Source organism: uncultured Verrucomicrobiae bacterium (assembly GCA_963789055.1). GTDB lineage: Bacteria > Verrucomicrobiota > Verrucomicrobiia > Limisphaerales > UBA11358 > UBA11358. The sequence goes on from CAWBJE010000003.1 coordinate 100,772, forward strand.
TGGCCGCGAAAGAACGCAAAGAACACATAGAAAATCGGGCTTATACTTAACCCGGAAAACGATTTTGAACCGCTAATCGGCGCTAATCGGCGCTGATGGCAAAGGCCTGCAACAAAACGTCCGAAAAGAAAACCCCCGGCCTTCTTCCGCCCAAAGTTCATGGGATTAGCGGTGATGAGCGAAAATTAGCGGTTTCAGTTTCAGAATTCGGGTTGAGATAGCGTGAAAACACAGTTGACGGAGTGCGACAAAACCATCAGGACGTCAAATCCGTCAGCGCGGGCAGATGCCGCCAGGAAATGACCCGGGTGGTTTTGCGTTGATGATCTTCGCTGCCGCCATAGACCATCCAGGCGCGGAGTTGGCGGGGTTGGGCCAGAGTCAGCCAGTCCTCAATTCCCGTGAAAAAATCAGCATTCACCGTCTGGCTGGATTTGATTTCCACCGGGACAAGTTGGTTCGTGGTTTCAATCAGCAAATCCACCTCATGGCCGGACCGGTCGCGCCAGAAATAGAGATTGGATGGCAAGCCGTGGTTGAAACGGGTTTTGAGCGATTCACTGACGACCCAATTCTCAAACAACGCGCCCCGCTGGGGATGCGTCTCGACCTGCCGGGCCTCCCGAATGGACAGCAGCCACACCGCCAGTCCCGTGTCGTAAAAATACAGCTTGGGAGTTTTGATCAGCCGCTTGTTGAAATTGCGGTGGTGGGGTTGCAGTTGAAAGACAATGTAGCTGGCTTCCAAAATGGAAAGCCACGCCTTGGCCGTGTTGTGGGTGACGCCCGCTTCGCCGCCCAGTTGGGACAGGTTGAGCAACTGGCCCACCCGGCCCGCGCACAGCCGCACAAATCGCTGGAACGAGGTCAGGTCACGCACATTGATCAGTTTGCGCACGTCCCGCTCGATGTAGGTCTGCATATAGTTGGCATACCAATGGGAAGGTTCGAGCTTGCGATCATGAATCGGCGGATAGGCCCCGCGCCACAAGGTTTCGTCCAGACCGGGCGGTTTGTTGCCGTAAGCCTCATGGCAGGAAAACGGGAGCAATTGCACCAAGGCGATGCGCCCGGCCAGGGACTGGGTAATGCCCTGGATCAACCCGAACTGCTGCGAGCCGGTCAGCACAAACCGTCCGGCCTGTTTTGATGAATCCAATATCTCCTGCAGGTAGGAAAACAAGGGCGGGCAGTTTTGGATTTCGTCCAAGACGGCTCCATCCTGATATTTCTTCAGAAACCCGCGCGGATCCTCGGTGGCCAGTTCGCGGGTGTCGGGATTTTCCAGCGAGACGTAAGGCTTGTCCGTAAACACGGCGCGGGCCAGTGTCGTTTTACCGGCCTGCCGGGGGCCGGTGATGGCCAAAGCGGGATAACCCCTGGCCAATTTGCGCACCAACGCCTCAATTTCACGTTTGATCATGCCTTAGAATACCGTGTTTATGCTAATTGTCAATTGGATTTACAATCAGACATTAACCGGAGGGAGATTGATTTTCGGTGGCTTTTTGCCCCGGCAGTAGCTGTGTCCATCCGTGGTCGAACTGCGTTTTCAGGCTGCGTTTGAAAACTACGGATGCAGCCGCAATCTTTCCCGGGTTGCGATAGCGTCCCATTTTGGCTGTAGGGCACGACGTAAGGAGTGCTTGCCCAAACGACTCGTTACCTCGTCGCCTACAAATTAGGGCACTGCCCGGGTTCGGGCAATAATGGCGCCTGCCGATTAAACGGTCTGCTCAACGGCTCGGCGCTATAATCTGGTTCAAGCCAACGGCCCGGCAAAGTCAGATCTGAAATACGTTTTCACACCGATGGCAATAGAATGAACGATTCCAGCCATCCAACAGGCCGGGAAGAACATCCGCGTTAAACGCACAGTTGTTCTTGTATTTGATAAAGGCGAAGTACCCGATCCCGGCCGCAACCAGCAGGCCAAGAAATTTACCGAACATTCCCCACGCGAATAACATCAAAAAACCAAAACCGATCAGCAGGAGAACCGTCGCCTTTTTCTTGGGCGCGGCCATTTTCTTTGCCAATGCGGATTGGGTGGTCGTATTCGTGGTGCTGCTGGTGGTGCCAAAGCCGGCCGAACCGCCAAAAGAGCCCCCGAAACTGCCGACGCTTACAGCCTGGGAATGGTTCGTGCCACTGTCAACGATGGCGCTTAATCTCTGTGTGTTTTCCGAACTACATTTGGGACAATTAAGGTTGGACATATGACTCCTTTCTGACAGGAATTTTACTCGCCCTCGCTGAATCAGTCAAATTGATTTTTTATGTAAGCACACTTTATGCACGCGCAAACTGGGGATGTTGGCGCAATTTTTCCGCTGTTTCCGGCAAAAGGCTGGTGCGGGAATAAACCGGTTCGTACAACGGTTCCGCGCTGTCGGAACGCAAAGCCCGCTCCAGCCAGCGCCGGTCGAGCGGTTCATCCAACAAATCGAGGCGGTTGGCTGCCACGGTGGTTTCCTCCTTCAATCCCGACGGATGGCCCACGCCCACGAAGAATCCGCCCAGCAGCAACGCCGTCCGGGCCATGGTGCTGCGCGTGAACGTGGCCAGCGCGCACGGACGCTCCGGGTCAACCCGGCGGAACAAATTGGCGAACAACGGCACCGTCCACATCGCCGGATTTTTCTTTGGCGAATGCGGGTCGAACAAGATGGCATGAGGTGGTGGAACGCCGGCCTCCGGCATGGCGTATTCGCATGACAGAACAGATTCGCGCCGTGCTGGAAGCCGGCGTTCCGGATTTTGCCCCAGCCACGTCGGAAAATCTCCGAGTTCCAACGTCCACTCGACCTGAAGCGAATCATCACTGAATTTTACGGAATGATTTTTGACCAGTTCAGCGAGCGGCGCTTCAAAGCTGGCGAGATAACCTAGTTCCACACCATGTTCGAGCGCGAACGCCGCGGCTGCGGTGGTGTGATCGAAACTTACAAGGCGGATTTGTTTCAGAGCGCGGCTCTCCCGAGCCGCAGCACTTAAACCTGCCAGACTTTCACGAACGAGCCGGATGGCCGTGAGCGCGTTGGCCGCCGCGCCGAGACCGACATCCCAAATCACAAATTCATCGGGCATCGCCTGCACGCGCTCCGGCAGGCGCAGTTGCCGGACGTACAGCGCTTCCGCCTCCGCCGCCGGGCCGATGCCCGGATGAAACGTCTCGTCCTCAGCCAGTGAACGGACCGAACACGCGCCGTTGTGCAGATGGACAAGACGGTAGCCGGTTTGCATGGCAGCATTGTGCGCGAAACGGCTGATGCGAAAAGAAAAACCGGCAACCCGCTTGCGCGGATTGCCGGTGGAATTTGGCGTCGTTTATAATTGCGCCATCGCCTTGTCCATCGCGGCGAAGAGCTGGCCCATCGTCGCCTCGGTCTCGTCGCCCATGTTCGAGATGCGGAACGTGGTGCCTTTGATTTTGCCGTAGCCGCCGTCAATGAGGAAGCCCTGGTCCTTGACCAGCTTCTGCAGCTTGGGCACATCCACCAGCGCGCGACCGCCGGGCTTGCGCGCCGTTGCTGACGCAGGTGAGCGTGAGCGATTCGAAGCCCTTTTCCGGGAACAGGGTGAAGCCGTGTTTGGCCGCCCAGTCGCGGGTCATCTGGTTCGTCTGGCGGTGCCGCGCATAACGCGCTTCCAGGCCTTCGGCGAAGATGTCCTCCAGCTTGGATTCCAGCGCATAGACGTGGCCGATGCTCGGCGTGCTCGGCGTCATGCTCTGCTCGGCGTTCTTCTGGAACTCGACGAAGTCGAAGTAATAGCCGCGGTCTTTCATGGTGGCGGCCTTGGCCAGCGCCGCGGGCGAGCAGACGAAAATGGCCGTGCCGGGCGGCAGCGCGAAGGCCTTTTGCGTGCCGGCCAGCAACACGTCAATGCCCAGCTCGTCGAACTTGAGTGGCACCGCCGCTCATCGAACTGACGGAGTCCACGATGAACATCACGTCGGGATATTTCTTCTTGAGCGCGGCGATTTCGGCGATCGGGCTCATCACGCCGGTCGAGGTCTCATTGTGAATGACCGTCAGCGCGTCGAACTGGCCGGTGGCGAGTTTCTTGTCCACGTCCGCGGCGCGGATGGGCGAACCCCACGGCACCTGCAGCGCCTCGGCTTCCTTGCCGCAGCGCTTGGACACGTCGAACCACTTGTCCGAGAACGCGCCGCACATGCAGTTGAGGACCTTCTTGGCGACCAGATTGCGGATGGCGCCTTCCATCACGCCCCAGGCGGAGGAGGTGCTGATGTACACCAACTGCTTCGTGTAAAGCAGTTGCTGCAGTTGCGGCTGGATCTTCGCGTAGAGGTCTTTGAAGCCCTGGCCGCGATGGCCGATCATCGGCGAGCAAAAGGCGCGGAACGTCTTTTCGCTGACCTCGACCGGTCCCGGAATGTGTAATTTAACGTGTGCCATAAGGAATCCGTGAAATTTTTCACAAGGGCGAGTGACTGGCAAGCCAACTTTTGCCAAACCCAGTGCATTCCTTGCAGCCATCAGGTGGGGCGGGCAGTCCCTTGCCTGCCGAACTACCCACCGCGCTGAACGGCGCGCACGGAGTGCACGCCCTACCTTATTACTTCACATACCCGTTCGTCCGGAACCATTCCACGGCGTCGGCGAGCGCCTGCTTGGGCGGCGTCTGCGGCAACTGGAGCCAGCGGATGGCCTTGGTCGGATTGAACCACATTTTGTATTTGGCCATGCGCACGCCCGCCAGCGGCGCCCGGGGCGGTTTCCCGGTGAAATGCGCGCCGCATTCGCTGACATGTGCCGCCGCCAGTGCCACCCAATATGGAATCTGTGTGGTGGGCGCCGGAATGCCGGTGATTTCCTGCAATGTCGCCAGCGTTTTCTGCAGGGTCCAATTGCCCTCCCGGTTGCCCAGAATGTAACGTTCGCCAACGTCGCCTTTTTCCGCCGCGCGGATGTGCCCGACGGCCACGTCGCGGACGTGGACCCAGTTCAATCCGGTGTCGAGATACGCCGGCAATTTGCGGTTCAGAAAATCCACAATCACCTGGCCGGTCGGCGTCGGTTTCGCATCGCGCGGACCGACCGGCGCGGTGGGATTGACGATGACGATGGGCAGACCGTCCTTGACCAGTTTCACCGCCAGACATTCCGCCTGCCATTTCGAACGTTTGTAGTGGTTGCTCAGTTGTTCATTGGCAAGCGCGTCCGCTTCCGTTGACGGCACCAATTGGCCATCCACGGTTTTGGGCAAGCCGACACAGCCGACGGTGCTGGTGTAAACGATGCGCTGGCAGCCGGCCTTGCCGGCGGCTTCGAGGACGTTGCGGGTGCCCTCGACGTTGACTTCGTACATCGGTTTGTAATCGCGCAACCACAAATGATAACTCGCGGCGACGTGAAAACACCATTCGCAGCCTTCCATCTCCCGTTCCAACAATTTGCGATCGAGCACGTCGCCGGTCACGGGCTTGAACTCGACGCCGGCCAGTCCACGCTGGTCGCTGCCCGGCCGCAGCAACGCCTTGACCTGATGGCCCTGCGCCACGAGCTCGTGAACGAGGTTCGAGCCGATGAAGCCGGAAGCGCCGGTGACAAAAGCTTTCATAATGCCGCGGGAAATGCGGGCTGAATTCTGGAACAACGAGTTGCCGCTGGCCACAAAAATTTTACCTGGCGGCAACAGCAGTAAACCAACCTGGTGGGGCGAGGCTACTGACGAGCCGATATTGTCCTGATTTGTAGGCGACGAGGTAACGAGTCGTTTGGGCAAGCACTCCTTACGTCGTGCCCTACAGCCAAATTCGGACCATACCTCGCTCTTTACCCGCTTGACTTGCCGCCATCGCCGGGGAAAACTGTGCCCGTTGTATGCCGTTTCATAGCAGTGCCAGAAAAAAAATAAGTCGCGCCAGTCAGCGTGACCTTGACGTCAAAATCGAATTTATGGAGGGGTTGGTCCGCCGTGATCCCGATTACGTTGACGCGTTGCAATTATTGGGTGACCACTACACGCAGCGCGGCCGTTATGCCGAGGGCCTCCGGGTGGACGAACACCTCGCCCAGCTTGAACCGGCCAGCGCTCTGGTTTTTTACAATCTGGCGTGCAGTTGCTCGCTCATGGAACAATTCGAGCGCGCCGCAAGCGCGCTGGACAAGGCGCTGCAACTCGGCTACCGCGACTTTCATTGGCTGGCCCGCGATCCCGACCTCCGCAAGCTCCGCCAGCAACCCGTTTACCGCCGGATTCAGGATAAAATCAACCGGATGAAGGTCAAAGTCGGGTGAAGAGCAGTTGTCAGGTTAAATAAGTAACTCGTTAAATCAGTAACGCATCAAATACCCATTTAACCAGTCACTTGTTTAACTAAATCCGAAACAAATGAACGTCACCATCCGCGGTCGCACGCAACACTATCGTACCGTCGCCTTCGACCGCGCGCACAACGCCGTCCTGCTCATCGAACAACGCCTGCTGCCGCATGAATTCAAAATCGTCGGCACGAAAAATTTCCGCGATACCGCCGCCGCCATCCACGACATGATTGTGCGCGGCGCGCCGGCCATCGCCGCCACCGCCGCTTATGGCCTGGCCCAGGGCGCCCTCGCGTTTCGCGGAAGCGACCTGCGGAAATTTTCCCGGCACCTCGAAACCGTTTATCAAACACTCAAGACCGCGCGGCCCACCGCCGTGGACCCGGTCAACGCCATGAACGGCGTCCGCGCCATCATGCGCCGGGGGAAAACCGTGGCTGAACAGCAAGCGCTCGCGCTCGCCGTCGCCGAGGAATTTGCCAACGAAGACGTACGTCATTGTGAAGCCATCGGGCGGCACGGCGTGAAGCTCATTCGCAACGGCATGCGCATTCTCACGCATTGCAACGCCGGCTGGCTGGCGTGCGTGGACATCGGCACCGCCACCGGCCCGATGTATGCCGCCCAGGCGCAGGGCAAAAAATTTCACGTCTTCTGCGACGAAACCCGTCCGCGTTCGCAGGGCGCGACACTCACCGCGTGGGAACTCGCCCAGCAGAAAATTTCCCATCAGGTCATCGCCGACAACGCCGCCGGCCATTTGATGCAGCGCGGCGAAATCGACCTAGTCATCGTCGGCAGCGACCGCACATTGGGCCGCACGGGTGAGGTGACGAACAAAATCGGCACCTACGCCAAGGCGGTCGTGGCCAAGCGGCATGGCATTCCGTTTTACGTGGCAATTCCGCTTTCGACGATTGACTGGAAATTGAAATCCGGCTTCGACATCCCGATTGAAGAGCGCTGCGAAAGTGAAGTACTCGGTGCTTGGGGCGTGGCGACCAGTCCACAGTCCACGGTCCACAGTCCAAAGTCGGGGAAAAGAGTTTATGTTCGGGTGGCGAATCCGGCGAGTGGCGCGCGGAACCCGGGATTCGATGTGACGCCGCCGGAACTGATTACGGGTATCATCACCCCGGCGGGAATTTTCAAGCCGAAGGAGCTTTGGAGAAATCGGCGGAAGCTCGGCTTCAGCCGTGGTTGAATGTTGAGAGTTGAGTGAGCGTTGAGAGTTGTATGTTTCCTTTTATCTTCCATTTATCCAGCAATCCACCAATCCAGGACTTCATCTGTTTCAGACTTGGCGTGCAGTGTAAAATGATTTAGTTTCCATTGTTCCCGGTGGCGGGGTAGCCAAGTGGTAAGGCAGGGCTCTGCAAAAGCCTCATTCGTCGGTTCGATTCCGACCCTCGCCTCCAACTCCAAGTTGCACTTTTGCAACGGGTTGCAGATGCCAGAGGAGGTCAGTGCCAGTGAAAGTGCCAGTGAAATCATTACCGGGCTACTACTCAACAACTACTCCGGTAAAACTCGGCAATCACTCGCGACGACGGGATTCGCCGCCCGTCTGGTGTGTCTGACACACCAAAAGCCGCGTGCGGCTTCATAACATCGGACAAAGAAAGTCTGAGTTATGAAACGTCGTTACATCCTCTACCGTCGCAAACGCGGCGGCATGTTCTACATCGAAGACACCGAAACCCGGAAGCAGGAAAGCACTGGCACGAGGAATCGCGCCGAGGCCACATCGCTGCTCAACGCCCGCAATGAATCCATCCGCCAGCCGCATCTGAATCTCCAGATCGCGAAGGCATACCTGGCCGGAACGGATTCAGGCGTCGCAACCCGGACATGGCAACAAGCGCTTGATGCCATCATCGAGACCAAAAGCGGTTCAACCCAGGATCGCTGGCGGCAGGCAGCCAAACAAGCCGCGTTGGACCTGATCCGCCATCGCGTCATTCTTGAAACGCAAGCCGAGCATCTGCTCGCCTGCCTCAAGGCGGGCACGGTCAGCACGAATGTCCACCTGCGGAAACTCCACAACTTCTGCCTTTCCATGAACTGGCTGCCGTGGCCGATCATTCCCAAGCGTCTCTGGCCGGAAGTGCGCTTCAAGGAAAGGCGCGCCATCACCAGCGAAGAACATCAGCTCATCATTGGGCGGGAAAAGAACCCGGAGCGGCGCAGCTTCTACGAACTGTGCTGGCATCTCGGCGGTTCTCAAACCGACATCGCCAATCTCAAGGCGGAGGACATTGACTGGCCCAACCAGACCATCGCTTACAACCGGCAGAAAACCGGCAGTCTGGCCATGATTCATTTTGGCCCGGACATTGAAGCCATCTTGCGGCAAATGCCGGCAACCGGCCCGTTGTTTCCCTACCTGCAATCCGTTCGCTGTGGCGACCGCGCCACGGAGTTTCACCAACGATGTCGATGGGGCTTGGGAATCAACGGGGTTTCGTTGCACTCCTATCGCTACGCTTGGGCGGAGCGGGCGAAAATGTGCGGCTACCCGGAGCGGTTCGCACAAGAAGCCCTCGGACACAACAGCAAGGCCATTCACCGTGCCTACGCACGCAAGGCGCAAGTCAGACTGCCTTCGTTGGAAAGCTACGAAAAGCAAAACATGGAAGGCCGCATCATTCCGTTGCTCCCGCCGCTGCCAAAGCCCGGAAGAAATGGTCACTCGATTTCGGCGGCTGGTTAAGTGTCCGGCTTTCCAAGAATCGCCATATCAGTCTGCGCCAGTGATAAAAATAATTAAACTATTTTTCACCTTGCAAACATTGAATGAAAACGGTGTCGAAACTGAAAACCAGCCAAGTCGCCCCGCGTAAAATCAGCGTGCTTTTGTGTCAAGTGCCGGCGGCAACGGTGGTTTTGTTCAATGTTTGCAAGGGTTCTGTCACTCAATTCGCAGTTCAACAAAAGCGCGCCTGATAAAATAGTGGTGTCGTTGAATGAATCAGCGACGCAACCAGGAAAGCAAAATATGGAAACAACTGAAATGACGGACACACTCAAAAGCATCAACACAACTCCGCATCTTTGCCGGAGCAAGGTAAAACAAACCGCGCTGGAAATTGCCTCCGCGATTCGGCCAGCCAATAAATTCAGCCGGGTTGGCATGAGCTTCGTTGAACGCATCGAAGCGAAAGTCCGCGTTGCCATCCGTGAGGAAGTCAGGATTCATCCCAGCAAGGGCAAGACGCTTTTATGATTCGTCCACCCGATGCGTTGAATCGTTTGCTTCAAGCCCGCCCGCGAGCCTTTTGCTTGCGGGCGTTGCGTTCCCGCCAGTAGCTGGCGATGGCATCGCTGGCGCGGGCGAGCCATTTCTCGTCGCGCCGGAATTGTTCCAGCGTTTCCGTGGCAAAGAACTTCGTGCTGTTGCGGGCGGGATGGCCGAGCGGTTTCAACAAACCTGCCGTTACGAGCCGGGGAATCTCGTGCGGTTCAAAACCGAGAAACCACGCCGCCTGGTTCGCGTCGAGCCGGGCGGGAACGACCTTCCAACTGAGAAATTCCGTTTGTTGCGCGGTCACATTCATACGATTGTGGTGGTTGATGGTTAGGTCGGTTGCCGATTTCGCCGACGGCTGCCGGACGGGTCCATTATTTGGCCGACAATGATTTCCTTGAAGGTCAGATCGGGCAAAATGTCCGCAACTTTTGCCTCCAGCGAAAAGGCGATAAGCTGGATGCAATAGGCCGGTGCTTCAGTGCGGCCGGTTTCCCAATTTGCGACCACATCCCGCGTTATCGGTGGGTGAAAGGTATTCAGCATGGCTGCGAGTTCCGCCTGACTGATGCTGTGCTGATGCCGAAATCTGCAAATGCGTCTTCCAATGAGTTGCTGGATTTTTGATTTCATACCTGAATAGCCGTCCCGTGAGCGTGGCGGGACAATTGGGTTTGAGTTTGTTTTTCGCCGTGTCATAACGTGTTTTCACCGGGCCAATTTGCCCCGGCCTGTCCTAGCCGGTCTTTTCCTGCCTCCCTGTCCAAAGGTGCGAACTGTTCACGGAATTCATGCCGCAGCCAATGACTTCCGGCGTTGGAATTCAGGAGCCGGCGTAATGTTGCGCGGCCCTCACGCAAGCGGAGCGAGACAAGATCAACCGAGCGATTGAGCTTGGCGGCGATTTGCCGCCGGGTGAGTCCGCCGAAATAATACCATAGGATGACTTGGCGATAATTCCGATTCAGGGCGCGAAGCAGGGCCAACAACAGAGTGCGGTTGTCATGCCACACAAGGTTCTCAAACGGATTATTGCGGTCCCTTTCACTGCTCACATGGGCGAAACGGCAGGGCTTGCGGTCGAAATTCCGAAGAACGCTGTCCAGTGCCAACTGGCGCGTGGCGAAGTCCGTTCGGACCGCACTTGCCGGTTTTATGGGTTTGTCCGGCTTTGGCGGCGGCAAAAGCGCCGGGAGGGAGAAAATTTCCGCCGGGTTGAAACCGGGCAGCAAGTCGTTTACTTGGGCGTTGAGGGTATGGGCCAGAAAAGGGACCAATCGCGCCGGAATTTCACTCCGGGAGTTTTCCCAGTCGGCAATCACGGTTGGGGTGATGGGCACGCCCAACTCATGGCAGCGATTTGCGTAGGCTTGTTGGGATTTGAACCATTGCTTGCGGAGCGCACGAAGACGCTGGCTCAGGTTATGAACGGGTGGATTCATACGGTGACGGACACATGGTGTCTGGGGTGCTTGACCCGTTTGGAATTTTGGGTTTCAGCAATTTTTTCCTCATTACCGCCGTCGGCGGCTTCCGCCTGGCTGGGTGCCTGGTTCTTGGTGAGGTCGAGTTTTTCCTCAATCTCACTCTGGCGCCGGGTCAGTTCCTGAAAGCGTTCCTCGCGCTCAAACTTCGCGCCGACCTTTTCGCCAAGCTCCTTGACGCGCTTGTTGGCGTCGGTGATGTCCAATTCCAACCTCTCCGCGCGTTCTTCAAATCCTTGCACCGTTGCCTCCAGCGAACGGATCGTGCCAAGCGCCGTGTCCGTGACCCGCGCGCCGTAACTGTTTTGGCCGCGCAAGACCATTTCAGTGGTGTTGTTGAAGCTCGGACGCATGAACAAGTCAAAGCCGGCGAATTTTCCCAGACGGACATCCTCCCCGAAGCGGGCCTTCAATTTCTCGGCGCGACGCAAAATCAATTCGCCCGCAATGCCCCGGTTGTTGGATTCCTGCCCGTCGAGTTCAATCCGAAATTTGTCCCCCGATGTGTCTTGCCGGACGCCCAAGTCCTGCCGCAAATTGGCAAGGCGACTGGTGAAGATTTCGGCGTCCTCGTGCGAGCGGCGGAGATTGGAACGGATGCGGTATTGTTCCTCGGCGTGGGCGGAACGCAACCGGGTGAGGCGGATCAATTCGGCGTCCACCTGGGCTTTTTCAATCACCAGCGGGTTGCCCGATGCGATGGCTTTCACCTCGGCGTAGGTCAGAGCCGCTGAATCCAAATCTTCAAGCCGCCGGATCGTCATGTCGCCACTCATCACCTGCGCGATGAACTTCGCCTTCGTCTCCAACGTCTGCCACATGTAGGCGTCAAAGCTGCCCTCGGTGACGTAACGGAATACCTGCACGACGGCATTCTTGTTGCCCTGCCGGAGAATGCGCCCTTCGCGTTGCTCCACGTCTGCCGGTCGCCATGGCGCGTCGAGGTGATGCAGGGCAATCAACCGTTCCTGCACGTTCGTCCCCGACCCCATCTTCTGCGTGCTGCCGAAAAGAACACGAACCTTGCCCGCGCGCACATCACGGAACAGCGTCAACTTGGAAACATCGGAATCGTAGTCTTGAATGAAGGCGATTTCAGGGCCGGGGATGCCGAGCTTTTCCAACTTCTGCGCCATGTCATTATAGACGGAAAAGCCCCGGTCTTTCGGCGTGGAGAGGTCGCAGAACACAAGTTGGGCGGAACGCTCCGGCTTGGATTCCTGCCAGATGTTGAAAATCTTTTCGACCGCCAGATTCACCTTACCCTGCGGTTCGTCCGGTGCAGCCGGTTTGTATGCGTTCTGAGCCGCCACGTCTGGTTTTCGGTGCCTAGTTATGAAATCATGGCGGCATGGAATCTTCAAAAACTGGATCCGGCCGGCGTCGTTGGACTACTAAACAGCGGCAAAGATTGCTGGCGCTTTTCCACAAAAATGAAATAAAGCAACGGGACTTTGCCGTCCGTCATGGCGTCGGGTTATCTACATTGAGCAAGTGGTTGCGCCTGGAACGTGACGCCGTTCCCGCGAAGGTAAAGTTTCAAGAAGTGCGGTTGCCCACCCCAGCCGTACGCTGGCCGGTTGAAGTCGTCAGCCCGCAGGGCTGGATCGTCCGGCTGCAAAACGGCTCGGATGTGCAGATGTTGCCTCAACTCTTGCAGGCGCTGCCATGTTGAGTGTCACCAGCGCGACGCGGGTGCTGGTCGCCACCACGCCAGTTGATCTACGCGGCAGTTTCAACCGGCTTTACAGTCTGGTCATCGAGCAACTCAAAGGCGATCCGTTATCCGGGCACCTGTTCGTGTTTACCAATAGGCGACGGAATCGGATCAAGGTGCTTTACTGGGACGGGGATGGTTTGTGGGTTTGTGCCAAGCGATTGGAACAAGGACGATTCACCTGGCCGGTGAGTGAAAATGGACAGGTTGATTTGCGTGGCGAGGAGTTCAGCGCGCCCTGTCTTAAACATGATGAGAAACACATTGCCTCCCTTGTTGCAGCAACTCGTTACGCCAGGATTCCAATTGCGCGGCGACAGTTTCGATGCGTGTGGTTTGTTCAATCGTCCGGGCTTCAATGCGACCAGGTTGTTGGTCGTGAAGCTGTGAGTCGGACAATTCGACCATCGTGTTGACGGCGTTGTGATTGATGTGTTCGCCAAATTTTTTGAGCACCTCGATGGCAGTGCGAATTTGGGCTGTGGATGGAGTTTGCATAATCAGATGTTCAGATGCGGATGCCGTGAGATGGTTGGTGCGCGAGTTCTTGCCGATGTCCTGGCCGGCGTTTGGAAAGCCATTGTGCCCGTCGCATTTCAGTTGCCGCGACCGGATGCGCCCACGGCTCACTGAAACCGAGTCGGGCGGCTTCTTCCTCGGCTGCGAGCTTTGTGGGAGCTTCAACCACGGTGCGAAGTGGATCACCCATCACGCGGGCATATTCCCGGTCGGTGTGGTAAATGCCCCACAGTTGGTTGCCCGGCTTCAGAGTCGCGGTCGTGCTCATGGAGGCAGTTCATCATAATCCGGGGGAGCAATGGTGTGTCAGGCACACAATGACCGCGCACAGTCCGTGTAATGTCCGGGTGTGGTTACGGCAAAGACACAATACAACCTGAAAAACGCGCGGGAATACTTCGAGGAACACCTTTGCGCCGGGGATTACTACGACGAAGGGCAACGCGTGGCCGGCGAATGGGTTGGCGTGGGGGCGGAGCGGCTTGGACTGTCCGGGAAAGTCCGCGCTGAAGATTTCTTGCGGCTCTGTGAAAACCAGCATCCAGCCACTGGTGAGAAATTGACCCCGGAATTGAAAACCACGCGGATTAAGGATGGTCAGACCATGGCTGACCGGCGGATATTTTATGACTTCACATTTTCCCCGCCGAAATCGGTTTCGCTGGCGGGCTTCCTCGGCGACGACGAGCGGATTTTCAAAGCTCACGACCGGGCGGCGCGAGTGGCGTTAAAAAACTTCGAGGACTTCGCGGCAACCCGTGTTCGCATAGGTGGCGCGCGTAGTGAACGGCTGACGGGCAATTTTGCCGCCGCGTTGTTCACTCACGACACCTCACGCGCGCTCGACCCGCATCTGCACACGCACTGCATTGTTTTCAACGCCACGTTTGACCCGGTGGAAAACCGCTGGAAGGCGTTGGAAAATCACGAGCTTCTTCGCGCCCGAAAATTTGCCGAGAATGTCTATTATCACGAACTCGCCCGCGACCTTCGGTCTTTCGGCTACCAGATACGCAACCGTGCGCGTGGTGATTTTCAAATCGAAGGCATCCCTCAAGAACTATGCGAGCGGTTTTCTAAACGGCGCGGACAAATTGATGCGGCGCTGGACAAATTGCTGGCCGAAAAACCAGAACTCAAAGCTGGCAACATTGCCGAATTGAGGTCACGGCTTGCAGAATCAGAGCGAACTCGAAAGCAAAAGACATTAAGCCGCGATGAACTTCGGGCGTTGTGGGATGCCCAATTGAGCGAGTCTGAACGTGCGTTCATGCGCCAGCTTCCAAACCAACCAGCGGTCAAAGTGGAGGAACAAAAATCTGTCAACGTCAATGAAGCTGTGCAATGGGCGGAGGAACATTTGTTCGACCGGAACTCGGTCGTGCTGGAATGTCAGGTGTGGCAGGAGGCGTTGGGCCGGGCGCGGGGTGAAGGTTTTTCGGTTTCCGATCTCAAGGAATTAACCCAGCGGCGTGGCTATATCCGGGACGAAGCGCGGCCAGGCGAAGTGACCCTGCGTGAAGTTCTGCTGCGCGAATGGGAAATCGTTCAGACCGCGAAAGAAGGTGTCGGGGATTGTCTCCCGCTGGTGTCGAATCCCCGTCCGGCAAATCCGCAACTCGACAATGACCAACGCCAAGCCCTCGAATCCTTGTTGCGTTCGACAAATGGCGTTTCTGTTTTTCGCGGCGGCGCGGGCACGGGCAAAAGTTTTGTCCTGCGCGAACTGGTGGAGCAACTGCGGCAGTCTGGTCGGGGCGTGGTCGTTCTCGCGCCACAACGTCAGCAAGTCGTGGAGATGGAGAAGGCTGGATTTCCATCGCCAACGACGGTCGCCAGTTTTCTCACAAATGGTGAACTTGCTGACAGCGCCGTCATTGTGGTGGATGAAGCGGGACAACTTGGCGGGCGGCAGATGTTGGAGCTTGTCCGGTTGATCCATGAGCGACACGGACGGCTAGTTCTCTCCGGCGACACCCGGCAACACGGCGCGGTTGAGGCTTCTGATGCTCTGCTTGCCATCGAACGCCATGCCGGTGTGAAACCGGTTGAACTGCACAAAATTCGCCGCCAAGACCCGGCGCTCGGTCGCGATGTCGAGGAACGCAATCGCATCAGGAAGTATCGAAAAGCAGTTGAAGCGGCTGCGGCTGGCAAGTTAGGCGATTCATTTGAACGCCTCGACAAAATGGGCGCGATTGTCGCGTGTGGCATTGGCGAACAAGCCGACAAGCTCGCCGACGAATATCTCCGGCTCGCGGAGCAAAACGCTTCGGCGGTCGTCGTCTCGCAAACTTGGGGTGAAGTGCATCACGTCAACTCGCGCGTGCGTGATGCGTTGAAAGGAAAAGGATTGCTTGGCGCGGCGGACTCGGTTGTTCAAGCACTGGAGAGAATGGACCTCACCAACGCCCAGAAGCGCGATGAGCGTTTTTATCCGCCAGATGCCGTCATTGTCTTCAATCAGAAAGTCCGCAATGCCCAACCGGGCGCGAAAGGAAAACTGGCGGGAATTTTGAAATCGAGCGTGCTTGTTGAAGTCGGACGGGAAATTTGTGATGGTCTCGAACCGATTGCTTGACCGTATTACAGTCTGCCAGACGCGCGAGATTTCTGTCGCTCAAGGGCGACCGTCTGCATCTCAAGGCCAATCGCAAACTGGCGTCAGGCAGGCGCGTCACAAATGGTGAACTCGTCACCGTGAAATCTGTTCGCGCCGATGGTGGCGTTGAACTGACTGATGGCCGCGTCTTGGACAAATCATTCCGTGAATTTCTTCCCGGCTATGCGGTCACGTCCTACGGTTCACAGGGCAAAACAGTGGATTACGTCCTGTTTTCCGATTCGACGATCAAGCCGGCAACGAACGCGCAACAATGGTATGTGACCATTTCGCGCGGGCGGCGCGGCATCCGCATTTTCACGCCGGACAAGCAGCAGCTTCGTGAAAATATCACCCGCTCCGGTCATCGGCCACTGGCAATGGAATTTGCGGCTGGTTTTGTCCCGCGCGGACAGCATCGGCTTTGGAATCGGCTGCACGGTTATCTTATTCGCTTCGGTCGTCGAGCCGCCGAACGAATTTTCCGCCTCCATTCGGCTCAAAAACATCAACCAAAACATCAAACCATACAAAAATATGAGCACAAAAACACCCGAATGTTGGGCCAGCGACCCACAGGCACGCGGATTACGCATTGAAGTAACGCCAGAGCAATCACTGTTGTTGCCGCACAACCATTTCATCTTTGCGGAACTCGACAGTGGCGGCGACGAGCAAAACCTCAAGCTCGTCTTCACCACGCACGAGATTTCCGTTCGCGGCCACCATTTGCGGCGAATTGAAACGGTCATGCAACGGATGGAATTGTCGCTACTCGCCAAGTTGCCAAGCAATCAGCGGAAGCTGATCACTGAAGGCCAGCCGGTGATTCTTGAAATTGTCGTCACCGAGGCCAAGTCACAGGAATCGCCGCCTCCAAATGGCTCAAAGTGAGCAAACTGTCGGCTTGCACAATTCCACAGAGCAAGTTGAGGATTCTTGTGAGATTCATGCTTTATCAGCCCCAGCTCGGAGGTTATCTTGCGAGCGAACGCTGGTCACAACCTTTCATGAATTCACGCCCAGACGAGACTGCGGATGTCGCGGAGCGAAAGCGCTCCGTGGAAGGATTTCAACAAAGTGCGGATCATCTCCGACTTGTCATTGATACGATTCCCGCGTTCGTTTGGAGCGCCGGCCCGGACGGCTCCATCGAATTCCTCAACCAACGCGGACTGGATTACACAGGGTTCACGTTGGAGCAGATTCGCAAATGGAACTGGAAAGATTCCAACATACTTCATCCCGATGACTTTCAGGGACTCTTTGAAACATGGAGCGCTATCGTGGCATCCGGGCAACCGGGCGAAATTCAGGCGCGCATGCGGCGTTTCGATGGTGAGTATCGCTGGTTTCTGTTCCGCGTTGCGCCGTTGCGTGACGAATCGGGAAGCCTAATTGCGTGGTGGGGAATTGATCTCGATATTCACGACCGCATACGGGCCGAGGAGAAATTGCGCCAGAGTGAAGCATATTTGGCGGAAGCGCAAAGATTAAGCCGCACGGGCAGCTTTGGCTGGAATGTCGCAACC
>CAWBJE010000004.1:0-1018796 GCA_963789055.1 uncultured Verrucomicrobiae bacterium
ACCTGGCCGGCGGCATTCTGGATGGGAAAGACAATGCAGCCGTTGAAGTGCTCGTGTCCGCTCTCACGAAGCAAACCGATTTTTTGCAGGCGCACCCGCAACGCCTCGCCGTCCTGGCGATTGCGAAACGGCAGGCGCAAGCCAAGTGTGCGGTCGGCGAAGCCCAGGCCGAACGGCTCCGCCGCGGCGGCGATGCCCCGGCGCTGCAAGTATTCGAGCGCCGCCGGCGTCTGCGCCAGCCGTTCGCGGTAGTAGGCCAGCGATTGATTCATCAAGGCCACGTCGTCCGCATCCAACGCCAGCGGACTCGGCAGACGCGGCACCGTCGCTTCACGGGTGAGCGGTTGCGCCGTGAAGCCTTGGCCGTGCGCCAGCACTTCAAAGGCATGACGGAACGAAACGCCGTCATGCAGTTGCACGAACTGGATCGCGTTGCCGGCCTTGCCGCAGACCATGCAATGGAACAGGCCTTTGTCCGGCGAGACAATGAAGTTGGGATTGCTCTGGTCGTTGTGGAACGGGCAGCGCCCGATCCAGTCCTTGCTGCCGTGCTTCTTCAACTCGATGCCCCGGCTGCGGACCAGCGCCAGCAGGTCGGTGGACCGCTTCACGCGGTCAATGTCGGTTTCAGGGATTCGCGGCATGGGCAACCTCCTTTCGCGGGAATGTCGTCAAGTTGGAAAATGAAAGTTTTGACATGCCGGCGAGTTAGAACTATAAAGGCTAAGTATGCAAGCATTATCTCTAACCTTCCCGGCTCCGGATTATTCTTGGGCCATGAAGACCGGCAGACCATCCAAACAGCAACGCCCGGCTTTCGGCCAGCGCCTGCACGAACTGCGCGAAGCCGCTGGCCTGAGCCAGCAGCAACTGGCCGACAAGCTCGGCATGTCGCAACGCGCCTACTCGCATTGGGAACGTCGCCCGGTCGCCCTGCGCCCCGACCAGCTCCAAGGCCTGGCGTCGGCGTTGAGCCTGCCCGTCGAAGCATTGCTCGCCAACGGCGATAGCAAGAAGCGCGGTTCCGGCCCGGCCGGGAAGATGCGGCAACTCTTTACGTCCGCCTCCAAGCTGCCACGCGGCCAGCAGGAAAAGATTCTCTCCATCCTCCAACCGTTCATCCGCGAGCACGTCGGCCAGTCCTGAGCTTTTTCTTTCAGCCGCGTCAGCGGCGTTGCTGTTGTCTTCCGCCACGCGCGCCCCGAAAAACTTCCCATTACCAAAACCTCGCGCGCGCGGGGCGGCGCGGTGCCGGGGAGCGCCAGCGACACGCACGTTCTGACGCGCGCGCGGATCGCATCACGCCCGCCCAAACGTCCGCCAGGTTGCCAGCGTCCGGGCTTCCCCTGGCTTTCTCTTTTTAGCGGCTCAGAGCGACTAAAGAAAATGCACCAGCATTTTCATGCTGCCCGGCGCGGCAGCCAGAGCGCCTATAAAGCACGCCCGTGACGTGCGATTGCAAGGAGCGCGTTGAAGTTTTCCTGCCCGCGTTCACCATTTCAAACCGTCCACTCTAAAAGCCGTCTTTGCTTTGAACCGCTGGCGATGTTGCACGCGACCAAAGACTCACGAACCAACGGCGACGAACGCCGCGATTTCTCCAGCGCCTAACTTCTCCAAATTTGCGGAGTGGGGGCGGACGGGGGCGCGACGGCGCGGCCTGTGCTCCCGCGCCCGTAAGATAAGAACACATTGTGTGATCATAAAATGTCCGGCACGGGGTCTCGCGGGGTCCCCCGTGCCGGGGCCGCCCGTTGCCTTTCTCGCGGCCAATTTTATGTCACACAATGTGCTCTTATCTGAGCGAACCATCTTAATTCCGTTCCGTGAGCGGTAGGGCGCTTCCCGCACAGGACGTGACGGCGCGACCCTGGCCGACTCCACGAAGCACAGCCTCACTTGCGCGCGATTCGTAATTTCATATTGAGCGGGAGCGAACCAATTTTAGCAGTCGCCGCAGAGCGGGACGGTCGTTGCCTGTGCTGCCGGTGGTGGCGGCTCGGCGCGATGACCGGGTGAGACACCAAACTTTATTCGTCCCGTCTCTCCCGGACAGCGTGACGAACGACGCCACGGGCAGACTCACTTTGCCTTGGGGGCGAAGCTGGGGCGTGACGGCAGGACGGCTGGCCTTTGCTTTCGCAGCCGGCATGACGACACGCGCCAGCGAAGGGGGATTACACGGACGGTGCAACGGTTACGGGTTGAATCGCGGCTTCTTAAGCCCCGCTCCCATCTGCTCATTCCAGTTTGTATTGGCTGCACATGGAAACCGAACTAGCAAGTCACGATTAGCACCAGTGCCGCTAACTTTCCCATCACTGCCATAACTGACGACCTCCCCATAACCAAGAGATTTATCATACGGAACCAATACGACCTCGCGCCCCCAAGCATCTTTATCCCAAGGGTCAACCAATTCGGGCCGGCCAGATTGTAACTGTGCCAAAGAATCCGGCCATTTACCGTATTGCGCCTGATACTTGTCGCACCCTCCTGCCAGATACATCAGCCTTGTGTAGGTGATGTATGGCTTGATTTCCTTTAACTGTCTATGGCTGGCAATCCACCCCAAAAGAAATAGACCAGTGATGAGGCTCGCAATAATTCCGCAGATGATGATGAACACACGCATTTTATTCCTCACTGTTATGAAGACCAATCCATTTCCATTCGAATCTCCCGCCCGATGGGTTAGCAACATTGCTTGGTGGGTTCGCTACTATCGGTAAAGCAGTGCTCGACGGGTCAGTTCCGCTGTATCCAAACCTAACGAATGCATCAGCCTCTGTTTTAGACAATCCAAAATCAAGCCAAAATATTGACTTATACAGCCAAGCTTCTGCTACCGCAGCAGACTCGCTATACTGTGGGGCGCTCAAAGGGAAGGTATCATGAAGCAGAGAAAACATTCTGCCCCACAGGATGTAATTGACAGAGCCGCCGTAATACACTTTCCGTGACCCGCCAATCGAGAATTGCACTGTGCGAGCACCGGCTCCAGTTCCTAAAACGCAACCGCTGCCAAAAGCACTGGCTGGCGCTACACCAAAACCTAAATCTTTTAACGGTCCGATGTCCCAGCCATCTCCCATACCCCATGGCGTCTCCATACCAATGAGACCCTTTGTTGCATAAGGTGCATGAAGGTACGTTTGTTCCACATCGTTCATGGTCTTCATCACTGCTTCAGTAACATCTGGACCGCATGTGCTGCCACCAGAGAGCGCCCCCATCGGCGTTACTGAAAGACCTGGAAGAGCGTCCAACATTCCACTGATGTCCATAGCCATCATCATGCTACCGATGTCATCATGGCCGCTCGGGTCAATTCCGTTAACGGGATTCCCCTGACAATAGAGGTATTTGTGCACACCCGACGCAAAATCGTAGCCGCAACCGCCATTTTCTGACGGCGTGCCAATGGGTTTTGCACTTTCCTGGGAAGCAAAATCAGACGAAAAAACCGGAGAACCCCCGACGCGATTTTCTGGCCGGCAAACACCCCATGCCGGCGAGCTCGTCAGTGTCAGCAGCAACGCGCAGAACACCATTTGAAGCAGGCCCCGGTTCACGGCTGGAAGCGTAGCAAAAAGCGGCTGGCAGCTAAAAGGAAAATCAGGACGGCGGCGGCAGCTTGGCCGGATGCGTCAGGCGATGAACTTCAATCAGCTTCTGGATATTGACGTGCGTGTAAATCTCGGTCGTGTTCAGCCTGGCGTGTCCAAGCATTTGCTGGACGTAACGCAGGTCGGCGCCGTTCTCCAGCATGAGCGTGGCCATCGCGTGCCGGAAGATGTGGCAACTGCCCGCCTTGCCGATGCCCGACTGCTGCACGTAATCATGCACCAGGTTGCCCAGCACGCCCGGCGTCAGGCCGCGTCCGGACACGCACAGGAACACTTCGCGTTCGTCGGGTTCAACGATGAGTTTGGGCCGGGCTTCCTCCAGGTATTTGTTCAGCCACGCGGCGGCGCGCTCGCCCAGCGGCAACAGGCGGTCTTTCTTGCCCTTGCCCTCGCGGATCATCACCGTGCCGCGTCCCAGGTCGAGGTCGTAAAGGCGCAGGCCGACCAGTTCCTTGCGCCGCATTCCCGTCGAGTAAAGGATTTCGAGGATGGCCCGGTCCCGGATGCCCACCGGCGTGGCCAGGTCGGGCTGGCTCAAAATCTGTTCGGCTTCGTGGGCGGTGAGCACCTGCCGGGGCAGACGCTTTTCCACCTTGGGCAACTCCAGATCGGCGGCGGGGTTGGCGGTGATGTAATACTTCCGGCAGAGCCATTTGAAAAAGCCCTGGATGGTGGTCAGGCGCACATGCTGGCCGGCGAAGCTCAAGGGCTGCCCGTCCTGCTTGCGATGATGAAAGAGCACGCGCTGGTAACGCTCCAGCATGGGGCGGGTCACGTCCTGGGCGCGCAGAACGCCGCGTTCGGCCAGCCAGTCAATGAAGCGCCCGACGTAAAGCCGGTTGTTGTGAATGGTGCCCGTCGCGTAGTTGCGCGTCTCCATCCAGCGGCAATGTTCTTCAAGCAGTTCTTTCATGGGTATGATTTACGATGCGACGAAAATGGGCGGGGGCGTCCAGATGTGCGAACCCGTCAGGCCGCCAGGTTGCACTTAAAGTCTTGGCGGCGGCGGGATTAAACCTGGCGGGGGCGTTCCACCACCCCCCGCCAGGTGGCCGTTTTGCCCCGCCACCCCCCGGCAAAAACCCGCCAGGTTTCGCCGTAGTTGCTCCACTTCGATCAAACCGATGTGCGCGATGGTCTCCGGCGCGTCCAGGTCAAAGAGGATTTCATAAACGAACTGGCTGCCAAAACGTCCATGCCGGACGCCCAGATATTCGAGGTCAACCAATCGTTCCAGGTGGACGCGCACTTGCGTCAGACTCCAGCCGCAAGCCTCGCGCAGTTCTTTCCGAATGAACGTCAGGACGTTCTTCGCGCCGTGGTGGCCGTTGGCGCTGCGTTTCTGTTTCATCAAGTCGCGGATGTGGCCATACAAGCGCCGCGTCTGCGGCGGCAACTCGTCCAGTGAACGGCCCAAAACTTCCGGGACCAGTTCATTCGCCAGCGCGATGTCATCGAGCGTCACTTCAATAAATGGCCGCCCGTTGGGCAGCGTTTTAATTTCGCGCTGGTGCTGGTGCAGCAAGGCGATGGCATCAATGAGTGTCAGATATTTTTCGTTGTCGCGCCGGTGGCGCGTGCGCTCTTTGGCAAAGGTTAAATCCGGCGCGTAGTCGTTGACGATTTTGAGCGGTTGCAACAACCGCTGCGCGTTGCGCAGTTTCTTCAACAGGTCCGCCCGCTCCTCGTGCGCGACCAGGCCGGCGAGCGTGCGGCGCTCGCGCTGCACGCGGTGAATGCGCTCCGTCTGCTCGGCGCTCTCGTCCACCGCCAGCGTCAGGCAACGATTTTGAAGCTCCTCGTCCAGGTCAATGGCCGTGGTCGTCAAAAAAATCATCACCGGCCCCTCGACGTGATATGCTTGCGTCACCATCTTGCCGCTCTGCGGGTCTTTGCCGGTGCTGGCAATGGTCAACTCGCCTTCCGATTGCAACAACTTCAAGGCGTAGCTGGCGCGCTCCGCGCCAGCTTCCTCGACCACGGCGAGGATTTTGTGTTTCAGGTTCGTTTCACCCAGGTAGTAAAGCGATTGGCCGGTCATCGCGCTGTATTTGATGCGCTCCTCCTCCGGGAAGAACGACAGCACCGCATCCATGAGCGTCGTCTTGCCGGCGGCGCTGGCGGATTGAATGATGATCGCCAGCGGCTTTTCCAGTTTGCGCGAGACGCCGGCCAGATACGAAACCAGCGTGGGGGTTTCCTCGCCGATGATGCCGACCAGGTGGAACGCTTCGCGCAAACGTCCGATGAGGTTCGGCGCTTTCAACCAGGTCAAAGCTTCCTCGCGTTCCTCGCTCGTCATGGCCGGCACTGGCTCCGCCGGTTGCAGCACACCAAGCAATCGGCGGTCGCGCACGCCTTCGAGTTCAAGCAACACCTTGGCCAGATCGCGCTGCACCAGTTCCTGTTCCAGGCCGGTTTCCTCGGCGGCTTGTCTGACGAATGCCTGGCGCTGCCGGGCCTGATACAAGTCGAGCGTGTCCAGGTGGAACCGTTCGTTGTGCAACAAGCGCAGATTGACTTTGAGCAGGTCAAAGCTGGCGTTGTTCTCCACGCCACGGGCGCGCCATTCGCGGTCGGCAATGGCCAGCGTGACGCTGCCGGCGTCCTCGCTCACGGCCACGCCGGAAGCCTTTTCTTCTTTAGCCGCCGGCCCGTTGGCTGGCGTCGCGGGTTGAGCGACTAACGGAGCAGCTAAAGAAGAAGAAGGCGCGCACGCGATGGGCGTGCCATTGAGCGGCACGGTTGCCGGTGGGGTAAAACTGGGGCAAGAGTTCGGCGGCGGCGCAGCCGCCAATGGGGTGCAGGCCACGCCTGCCCATTCGGCGGCGTTGATGAGCAGGCGCAACGATTTCTCGGCGGGCGTGACCTTGCGGGCGTATTCGTTGGCGTCCATGCCCAGCGGGAACTTGACGCGCAGGCATTCGATGCCGAACCGCTGCAACTTCTCCGCATCGCGTCCGGCGGCGCGGTCGCCGGCATCGTCCCGGTCGTAGGCCAGATACACCCGACGCGTCTTGTGCGCCCGCAACGCCTCCAGCAGTTCGTCGCTAAAACCTTCCGTGCCGTAAATGCACGTCACGTTCCGAAAGCCGTTCACCCAAAACGTCAGCGCATCAATCACCGCTTCGCACAGGATGATTTCCGGCGATGCCAGGCAGTCGCGGTTGAAGATGCCGACATGCGGCCCGGGCAAATACAGATGATACGCCGTCCCCGGCCGCAAGTTGTCGTTGATCTTGCGGCCGTAAATCTCCGTCACCTGGCCGGCGGCATTCTGGATGGGAAAGACAATGCAGCCGTTGAAGTGCTCGTGTCCGCTCTCGCGCAAGAGGCCAAGCTTTTGCAGGCGCACGCGCAACGCCTCGCCGTCCTGGCGATTGCGAAACGGCAGGCGCAAGCCCAGTGTGCGGTCGGCAAAACCCAGGCCGAACGGCTCCGCCGCGGTGGCGATGCCGCGACGCTGCAGGTATTCCAGCGCCGCCGGCGTCTGCGCCAACCGCTCGCGGTAGTAGGCCAGCGATTGATTCATCAATGCCACGTCGTCCGCATCCAGCGCCAGCGGACTCGGCAAACGCGGCACCGTCGCTTCGCGGGTGAGCGGCTGCGCCGCGAAGGCGTGGCCCTCCGCAAGGAGCTCGAAGGCGTGACGGAACGAAACGCCGTCATGCAGTTGCACGAACTGGATCGCGTTGCCGGCTTTGCCGCAGACCATGCAATGGAACAAGCCCTTGTCCGGCGAGACGATGAAGTTCGGATTGCTCTGGTCATTGTGGAACGGGCAGCGCCCGATCCAGTCCTTGCTGCCGTGCTTTTTTAGTTCCACGCCCCGGCTGCGGACCAGCGCCAGCAGGTCGGTGGACCGCTTCACGCGGTCAATGTCGGTTTCAGGGATTCGCGGCATGATCAACCTCCTTTCCTGGGAATGTCGTCAAGTTGGAAAATGAAAGTTTTGACATGCCGGTGATTTATGAGTATTGCTCTTAGATATGCAAGCGATTTCCGTAAATATTTTTGACGCGGGCTATCTTGCCGACATGCCACGAGGCAGACCATCCAAACGCCAGCGGCCGCCGTTCGGCGAACGCCTGCGCGCTCTGCGCGAAGCCGCCGGGCTGTCACAGCAACAGGTGGCCGACAAGCTCGACATCACCCAAACGGCTTACGCCTGGTGGGAACGCAACCCGGTCGCCCTGCGACCAGAGCAACTGCAAAAGCTTTCCGCCGCCCTCAACGTCAGCGTTGAGGAACTGATGGGCACGCCAGCGTCCAGGCGGCGGGGCAATGGTCCCGCCGGCAAACTGCGCCTGGTTTTCGAGAAAGCCAGCCAGCTTCCGCGTCACCAGCAGAACAAAGTCGCCGAGTTCGTCGAGGCGTTCGTCGAACGCCAATCAAAGGCGGTCGTCAACGGCACCCTTTGAGCAGAGCCAGCAACAAGGCCACAAGCCAAAGCAGTTCGCGTTTTGAGATCACAAGCCTGAGCTTCGATTTTATCTTCATGCCCTATCTACCATTGCTGCCGTTTCAGTTCGTTGGATCTCGCGGATGAACGGTTGTAGACGTTTTCAACTTCCGGCGTTGTAAACATTTTTTAGCCGCGACAGCGGCTGCCGCTTGTCGAGGAGCGCAAGCGACGAGTTTCCCCGCAGCCCGCGCGCCCCAAATTACTTTCCATTACCAGAACCTCGCGCGCGCGGGCGGCGCGGTGCCGGGGAGCGCCAGCGACACGCACGTTCTGACGCGCGCGCGGATCGCATCACGCCCGCCCAAACGTCCGCCAGGTTGCCAGCGTCCGGGCTTCCCCTGGCTTTCTCTTTTTAGCGGCTCAGAGCGACTAAAGAAAATGCACCAGCATTTTCATGCTGCCCGGCGCGGCAGCCAGAGCGCCTATAAAGCACGCCCGTGACGTGCGATTGCAAGGAGCGCGTTGAAGTTTTCCTGCCCGCGTTCACCATTTCAAACCGTCCACTCTAAAAGCCGTCTTTGCTTTGAACCGCTGGCGATGTTGCACGCGACCAAAGACTCACGAACCAACGGCGACGAACGCCGCGATTTCTCCAGCGCCTAACTTCTCCAAATTTGCGGAGTGGGGGCGGACGGGGGCGCGACGGCGCGGCCTGTGCTCCCGCGCCCGTAAGATAAGAACACATTGTGCGATCATAAAATGCACGGCACGGGGTCTCGCGGGGTCCCCCGTGCCGGGGCCGCCCGTTGCCTTCCACAGCGGCCAATTTTATGTCACACAATGTGCTCTTATCTGAGCAAACCAAATTGATTGCCGTTCCGTGAGCGGTAGGGCGCTTCTTAGCACAGGACGTGATCCACCGTCGCGCGAAGCGCTATGGTGGACACAGCGGCGCGACCCTGGACGAACCCACAAAGCACGTCCTCACTTGCGCGCGATTCAATTTCCTTTGAGCGGGAGCGAACCAATTTTATCAGCGTCAGCGGTCATTGGTTTTCTGCCGGTGGTGGCGGCTCGGCGCGATGACCGGGAGAGACATTCAAACTTTATTCGTTTGAGTCTCTCCCGGACAGCGTGACGAACGACGCCACGGGCAGACTCACTTTGCCTTTGGGGGCGGAGCTGGGGCGTGATGGCATGACGGCTGGCCTTTGCTTCCGCAGCCGCCATGACGCCACGCGCCAGCGAAGGGGGGATTGACGGGACGTTGCCGGTCCACTGGCCGGACATTCCCCGGACGTTGCAGTGGTCATCCGCCGGAGCTCCGCTGGATTTTCAATTTCGCTATTATAAACGTTAGCACTCGCGCAATTACATAGAACCATAACATCCCCGCAACGACTACCCCATAAGAAAACAAGAAGGCATAAATGGGGAGGGGCAGCCAATTCTCAAGCCCTGATGTAAGCCGCGGCACAATCCACGTAACGGGCCAGCCGGCATAGTAGAGAATCAGCCAAGCAGCCGTACCGTCACCGTTTCCAGCGTACATGCTAACGAGCCAAAATAAAGTTGCGATCAATCCATAGCCAATTGAGATGAATAATGCAACCTTTCGCTGTCTAATCCATTTAGCAAATGCAGGTTTCATAGGTTTCATTTTAGAATATCTTTATAGACGGTAGAAATCCCTTCAACGCTCCAGTCTGTTGTGGTCTGCGGCATTTTTGTCATGCCCTGCAACGTGTCGCCTAGAGTTCCTGGCATCAACCCTGCTCCGCTAGGAGCCAGTGGCAATCCACCAGCCTTCAAAGCTGCATACGCGGCTACAGAACAATCGGTTTCATTCTTCCCCATTGGTTCCGCTCTCCAAATCGTTCTCGAGACTTGGTCTTTAACCGCCGCAGCGAAGCCAGCCTCATTTGGCAAATGGATACGGAATACTTTATCAGGAACTACGGCTTCCTCTTGGACAGTCTCACCCCAATCGAGCTTCTTATTCCGCCCAATTCCAGGTAAATAAGTAGGTCTCGGAAACTGGCTGAGTTCCACATCCTTTGTTCTTGCATCGGTTATCATTACATGGCCAACTCGCGAATTAGGCCAGCCGCGACCCCATCCTGTCCAATACCAGACATAGGTATCTACGTTCTTACCACCAAGCCGCATGGCCCTTTGTTGCACCTGTGATGCGACTGGAAGCCCTATACTGTCCAGCATTCCACCGATGTCCATAACGGACAGCATATCTCCAATGTCATTCCCACTCGGATCGTCATTATCCACCGGATCGTCCTGGCAATAGAGGTATTTGTGCAGGCTTAACGGGTCTTCATTGTTGCCGGCGTAGGTGTCTGACGTAGTAAATCGGCCAGTCTGCGGATTGTATTCCCTCGGAGCGCGCAGATGGTAGAAGCCGAGATCGGGGTCCAAGTATTCGCCGCAATAGAGATATGCCGTTTGTGGCGCTCCATTGGAGGCGATGAGTACACCAAAGGCGTCGTAAGCAAAGGCGTTGACAAAACTTCCACCGCCGTCGTAAAGCGCCCGCGTGGAACCGTGGCCATCGCAAATAAAGTAATAAGTCGTGCCTCCTTGTTTCTGGCTGATCAGACTCAGGCCGTAGTTATAAACTTTGCTAAGACTTGGCGTGCCTGTCGATGTCCATTCTTCCAATACCTGCACAAAGCCGCTCGGATTCCGGTCGTCGAGCAAGTAATAGGTTGTTGTTCCGCCAACTTTCTTGCTCACCCGGTTGCCGTCGCCGTTATAGGTCAGGTAAACGGTGTTGGCATAATTGGTCAGCCGGTTCTCCACGTCGTAACAATACGGCCCTTGCCCGGTGCCATTGGTGCTCCAGAGCGTGTTCCCATTGCTGTCGTACGCATCGGTCTTGAGCCAGTCGTTCGTATTGTAAGCCAGGGCTTGGCTTCCCAAAGCCCCCAAGCTTCCATTGCGGTTGGTGCGATTGCCGACTACATCGTATTGATAGCCGAGATTGCCCGTTGGCGCAGTCCCGGAAACAATCTCATTTGTCAGCCGGTACAACGCATCGTAGTTCCAAGTGTAATTTCGGTTGGCGCCATTATTAGTCTCCAAAAGGCCCACACGGTTTCCTGTCGCTCCCAGCGTGTAGGTGAAGCTCGCCAGGACCGAACTGTTCAGCTTCCAAATATTGTTCGTCAGCCGGTTCAGTGAATCGTATTGATATCGGTTCGTGACGCCATTCCCATAACGCATGGACTTGAGATTACCGGCGTCGTCGTAGGTGTATTGAGACAGGCTGGAAGCTTGCCCTACAACATTGGTCAATCGGTTCAACGCGTCGTACTGATAAACGTTCGTGGCGCCGCCAGAAGTGCTTGACCAGAGATTTGTCAGATTGCCGTTGGCGTCGTAGCGATGGTTGAGCGATACGCTCAACACTACAGGATTTCCCCAGTTGACCACCTTGTTGGTCAACCGGTCACGACTATCATAGCTGTAGCTGGTTGAACCACTCGGATCAGTCATCGTCGCCCGTTGGCCGGTAATTGTGTAAGTATAGCTGACCTGGTACCCGTTGACCGATGCCCGATTGGTCAACCGGTTCATCACATCATATTGGTTGGTGATGATCACGTGGTTGAAGTTGGTAGCAAATATCAGGTTGCCTGCCAAGTCATAAGCAAATCCCTCGCTTTGACCGCCCGGCAAGGTGTGAGCAATGCGGCGGCCCATGCAATCGTAGGCGTAGGTGTTGTTACGATTGAGCGCATCAATCTGTGCAATCTCGTTGCCCGCCTCATCGTATTGATAGCGCGTGACAGTTTGAACTGAAGTCCCAAGCGCATTGGTCACCGAGGTCAACCGGCCCGCGCCGTCGTAACCGAATCCGGTGGTGATGTTGGCCTGATCGATTTGGGCAATCCGCCGGCCTGCCGCGTCGTAGCTGGTGCCTGTTATTGTCCCGTCGGGATATTGCACCTGCACTTGGCGGTTCAAAGCGTCAAAGACATTGGTTGTGGTGTGATTGTTGGCATCGGTGAAGGTGATTTGATTGCCGTTGGCGTCGTAACCATAGGATGAGGACGAGGCGCAGCTCGTCCCTACCGCGTTTGTCACCGCCAAACGCCGACCCGCCGCATCGTAGGTAAAGACGGTAATCGTGCCGCGTGCATCAATGGTTTGCGCCACTCGGCCAACATCGTCGTAAATGGTGGCGCTCGTGGCGCTGTCCGGATAAACGGCATTGGTCAGACGGTTGAGCGCGTCGTAAGCATAGGTCGTAATCCGGCCCAGCCGGTCGGCGCTGGCAACGCGGTTGCCATTGGCGTCGTAACCATTGGTCTCAATCGTCAGGTCGGGAAAGGTGGTTTGGACAAGCCGATCCATACCGTCGTAGGCGTAACTGGTCGTGTTGCCTAATTTATCGACGGTGGCCACTTGTTTGCCGGCCAGGTCATAGACCACGGTGTTGGTCCCGACGTCGGGATCAATCGTCTGCACCACGCGATTTTGTCCGTCGTACACGAACCTCGTGCTGGCATCTGCCCAACTCCCACTTACCCGGCGCGAGACGGTGGAAGTCCGGCGATTGCCGTTGTCATCGTAAGTGAAGCTGCTGGAACTCAAGGTGACACCCGATGAATCCATGGTGATGGTGGAACGGAGATTCCCGGCGGAATCATAAGCATTGGTCGTGATTGTGCCGAGGGAATCAATCGAACCGGTCAGGAGGCCATAGGAATAGAAATTGGTCGTGCCGTGGCCGAGCGCATCCGTGGTGCTGATGAGGTTGCCGTAACTGTCGTAAGTGTTGACCGTGGAATTTCCGAAGGCATCCGCACTGGTCAATACCTGGCCATAATTGTTGTAGGTAAATCCATTCGTATGGCCGAGCGGGTCGGTGGAAGCCAATAGCAGGTTATTGTCGTCGTACAAATAGCTGTTCGTGGCGTAAGGCTGGCCGTTGAAGAGAAAAACGACGCTGTTGGTTTTATTGTTGTTGGCGTCGTAAGCCATCGTCGCGACTTGCCCAAGCGCATTGGTTTGGGCAATGACGTTGCCGCGCGGGTCATAGACATAGCTGTTGGTGTTTCCCAGCCGGTCAATGACGACTTCCATGTCGTTGGCGAGATTGTGGATGAATTGGGTGAGGTTGCCGTTGGCGTCCTGCACGGCAATCAGCTTGCCGCTGTCGTCGTAATAATTCCGGGCTACGGGCACGCCGTCGCCGTTCTCGATGGAGGTGATGTAATGCGGGAAATAGGGGTGGTCGTAGTGATATTTATTGGTGGTGTAGGTGCCGGCATTGGAATCCACCAGTTTGAGCACCTGAAGCAGGTTGCCGTCATACCAGTCATAAACATACCGCACCGCCGGCAACCCGGTGGTGTTGCCATTCGGGTCGTAAATGGCGGTAATGCGGCCGGCATAATCGCGATCAAAAGCGACAGAGCGGGTGGCATGACCGTTGGGATCGTAATGGGTTATGCCGTCGTCGCTGATTTGGTTGGTGTCACCGGAACGGCTGACAATCCGGGTCAGTTTGGGAGCGCCATAGACCCGCGCATAAACCGGGCGCCAGAGTGACCAATATACCACATACGTCGGCGAGCCCCGGGTGATGTAATATTTTGTATTGTCGGGCAGCGTAGTGAGAATCCAGCCGGGAAGATCCTGACCGTCAAAACCTGAAGCAATTGGGAAAAATATCTTTGACCGCACGGAACATTCCTGAAATAAACACCGCTGACATAGCCGGGGCAGTCGCATCTCTGACCGAAGGCGAACCGGGCGTGCTGAGGTGAAACACACTCGCGAAACCACGTTCCTGTGTTGACCGGGACAACGCCACGAGGCGGGCAAGGCGTTTGGATGTTGAGTTTGAGTAGGCAAGCTTTGATTCGCTCGGAGAATCGTTCGTAGCCGAGAAGCTGTTCCAGCGTTTAATTTTCATTGGCATCACGCGTGCTATGGTTGGCGTGTAAAGTTCAATTATCAATCTGAACATTTGCCAGACGCTCGGAGCGAATAACCCGGCCCAACGGATCATAGACGTTATGCGTGCCGTTGGCGGGGAGTCCTGGCAAATGCCGGTCATCCCAGTATAGCACCTGATTTCTGGCATCATAAACATTCCGGGTAACGGAACCGTCCGCATAGGTGGTTTGAATCAAATTGCCCATGGCATCATAAACGTAGGAATTGGTATTGCCCATGCGATCCACATTTTGAGCAACCCGGCCAGCCGGATCGTAGATGGTCATTCGTGATTTGCCATCCGGGTCGGTGACGCGGGTGACGCGGTTGGCGGCGTCAAGCTCTGTAATCGTATTTAGTGTGCGGGTGTTGGCTGGGTTATTGGGATCGGTCCAGGTAAAGCTGGTGCTGGTCGTATTACCATTCAAATCATGGCCGAAGTTCATTTGCAGGCCACCCACCTGGCTTACAAATTGCAGGTTGCCCACTTTACTTTGAGCCCGTGGTTGGGTTGTTGGTGGCCGCGTGTTGCTCCACGATGATCCAGCGTTGTTGCTCGCCTGGCGTTGGTTGTTGCCGGTCTATCTTAAATGGATGCCGGTCCATATCTACGCTGGCAATCAATTGCGATAAGTCCTTCGACGAATCAAACACATCGCTGGCTTTGAAAATGGCGCCAACCTTGTGGGCTTGGTCAATCGTGCCCTCTTTCCATTCCGCACGATTGACAATAATAACAGCAACCCATTTGATCGGAGGAAATTTTTTCGGCCCCAATTGCCGGATCTGCTCAAGCGACGCCTTGAACCGCTTCACTTCCTTTGACTGGTCATAGTTCTGTTCGTCAACATTGTCATACTGACATTGTAGATATGTGGGATAACGATCATCTATCGCGTAAAAGTTCACATGAGCAGGCCGTGGATTGAGAGGCCCCGCTTGATAGTTAGGCAGAGGCACTTCCTTGTTTGTAGGAGGGTTGCGAAGTTTTTCCTGATAAATTTTATCTGCCTTACGCATTGCTTCTGCCAACGGACTAGTATCAGTGGGGGACTGCCAGTTAACCGATTGAATTCTGGCTCGATCTTCCATTTCCTGCTGCGTCAAATTCGTGGCTGACGAATTTTCCATCGCTGTTTCAGCATGGCGTCCACAGCCTGCAAATAAACATGAGATGATAGCCAAAATAGCCCACATGAAATGTTCTGCTTGTTTCATAAATAGCCCTTGTGTTGTGAGGATACGTTTACAGGAATCCAAAATTGGCTGCGCCAAAAGCCGAACTATCAATATAATCGTTCACCGTCGGAACAATCCCAAACGGATTGGTGGGTGTTCTGCCACACTCATAAGGACTGCGTTGGCCTGAAATAACTTGCGGTCCAGCTCCTATGCCATGTTCATAATGTGATATGGCGTCGTAAACTCCCGGAAGCACCCGGATACCGCTCTGCTTCAACATGATAGTAGCCCACCAAACACAGTTTTGTCCGGTCAATGAGTAGTAAACACCATTGGCCGGTGCTGGAATATGCTGGATCACCCCAATTTCGTTGTTGAGATCAGGTGTGACATCATCTGGCCTCGGGTTCCCGTAATCGTAACCTACGTTCATGGCCCTGATCCAATTTCTGATACATGTCAGCAAAGTTTGTTGTTGTGCCGAATCAGCTGTGACAAGAAACGTTTGATAACCCCATGTGGGCCCTATATCGTCGGGATGATCTTCCCAAACCCTACCTGGGACACCAGGTTTGCCAAGCTCCTCGAACTGATAGTCCCATATATTTGGATGCCATGAGAATGTGGCAACGGCTGGCTGTCCATTTACAAATGGATCTCCGCTTCCCGGATCGGAGGTAGGAGTAAACAACAAATAACCATGCCCCGAATTTCCAAGGTAATACGCGGCCGTTCCTCCAGACATACTCAATTTGCGCTCGACAAAATAAGCGGCATGACCCGATGGGTCTCTACCCATGACCGGGTTATCGTGGCAGAAAAGCCCAGTGTGTGCTTCCGCCCCACCTTCAAAAACGCCCCTATATGCGGTTTCTTTGGTGACAGGGACAGCGGAAGTGAAGCGGGTATTGGAAGTGAGCGCGTGAGCGGGCAACGCCAGCCCAGCGCACAGCATTACGGCTAAGAGACAAGCCCCCAGCGGTTTCAGCGACGATGCCCAGGCCGTGCGCATGATGGCCAGAGTCTGCCAGTTTTTCCGGGCGGCTGCAACATCAGCTTTCAAGTCCTTGCTCACGCGGATGGCACTGGCGGTGCGCCTCTTTCAAATCGGTAATGGTCAGGTGCAGGTAACGCTCGGTCGTGGACAGGTCGCGGTGGCCGAGCAGTTCCTGGACGTGCCGCAGGTTGGCCTTGTTCTTCACCAGATGCGTGGCGCAACTGTGCCGCCAGATGTGGCAGGTGACGTGTTTGCTCAACCCGGCCTGGCGCGCATATTTTTCCACCAGTTCGCCCAGCGCATTTTTGCTCAACGGCGCTGCCCGCTGCGAGATGAACACGCGGTCGGAAGCCCGGCCTTGCAGCAACGCGGGCCGGATGGCCTTCAAGTAGGTTTCGAGGAACGAACACGCCAGCCGTGTCAGCGGCACCACGCGGTCTTTATTGAACTTGCCGCCGTTGATGCGCAGCAGTTCTTCTTCGAGGTTCACGTCGTTGACCGTCAGGTTCATCAACTCGCTTTTGCGGATGCCGGTGGCGTAGAGCGTTTCCAAAATCGTCCGGTCACGGTAGCCAAGCAGACAGCCGGTGTCCGGCGTCTCAATGACTTTGCGCGCTTCCTCCGGCGTGAGGATGGTTCGGGGCAGCGTGTGCGGCGTGCGGGCCAGCGGCAACGCCCCGGCCACGTCCTGCGCAACATAGCCTTCGATTTTCAGGAACCGGAAGAAGCTCCGCAGCGCGTGCATGGCCTGATTCTGGTAACTGACGCTGCGGGCCGTGCCCCGGCTGGTGGGCAGATAAAACAGGTCGCGCTGGTGGTCGGCCAGCGTGCCGCTGGTGATGGTGGCAACCTCGGTGATGTTCTGCTCGCCCAAAAATTTGGCGAAGCGCCGCAGATGCAGCACGCGCCCGACGATGGTTCGCGGCGAGAAGTTGAGGATTTCCAACTCCTGCCGGTAACGCTCAATCAGGATTTCGATTTGGGTCGCCTTCACGGTTTTTTGTAGTGGTAGGGGGCGCGCATTTTCATCGGCAACGTGGAGAGTGGTGCGGCGGCTGTTTCCAGTTGTTCGGGTGAAGGCTCCGCCTTCCGTGGATGGGCCTCGGCGTGGGTGACTTTGATTTCCGGCACGCTGACGCGCGTGTAAATCTGTGTCGTGCGCAACGTGCGATGCCCCAAAAGCAGTTGCGCGTAGGCGATGTTGGCCCCGTTGCCAACCAGGTGCGTCGCGCACGTGTGCCGCCAGACATGCGGACTGGCCTGTTTGGTGATGCCCACGGCCTTCGCATACTGGCGCAGCATCACCGAGATGATTTGTTTTTGGATGGGATGATGCGGCCAGTAACCCGCCAGCCATAAAGCCCGTTCCTCCGCGTTGTCCCTGGACCACTCGACGCGGACGCGCTCCAGATATTCGCGCACACACTCGGCGGCTTTGACGCCCAGCGGCACCACGCGGTCTTTGGCTCCCTTGCCCCGGTTGACGCGCACGTAGCCGGTCAAGTCCACGTCGTGAACGGTGAGGCGCGACATTTCCTCAAGGCGGATGCCCGTCGAGTAAAAGGTTTCGAGGATAGCCTTGTCCCGGATGCCTTTTTTGGTTTTCACGTCGGGCGCGTCCAAGATGCGTTTGACTTCCTCCGGCGTGAACACGCTGCGGGGCAGCCGGTCTTCCATTTTGGGCAGCGGCACGCCCTCGCACGGATTGACCAGCAGCGCGTCGGTTTTTTCCAGATGCTCGAAGAACCGGCGCAACGAGATCAGATGCACGTGCGTCGTGTGCGTCGTGTAACGGCCAAGCAAATACTCCTGAAAGTCGCGCACGGTCTGCTTGGTCACGTCGCGCACATCGTCCAAACCCCGCCCGCCCAGCCATTGGAAGAACCGGCGCACGGAGTGCTCGCGGCTGATGAGGGTTGCGGGCGAGTAACGCAGCACTTTGAGCCGTTCCATGAACGCGGCCAGATGTTCGGCAAAGGCCGGAGCGATTGCATTGTTACTCATATCACGCAGCCCTCCTGCTCGCGCACGCTTATATGCGCTCCGTTATTTCCCTCCAACTTTTGGCCGGAGAGCGATTTTGCCTTTTGTTCACGCGGGCTTGCTCCGTTTTTGCCCGGCGCAACTTGCGCCCTACTTGACCCCTCCAACTTCGTTTTTGGGCCTACTACCGGCTTTTCCAGCCCTACTACTTCGGTTTTCGACCCTACTTGTTCACTGAACAGCCCTACTACTTGCGCCTTGTGCCGCAGTTCCTCCACCGGGATGAGGCCGGGCAAAAACCGTTCGCCGTCCAGTCCCTCGCCTTCCCACGCCAGCCGGTAGCTAAAACTCTGGCCCCGACGCCCGGAGATCGGCACGAGATATTCCAGGTCTTCCAGTTGCTTGATGTGGATTTTGATTTGGTAATCGCTCCAGCCGGTGAACTCGCGCACGGCACGTCTGTTGAAAGTGGCGGCACTCCCGGCAAAGATTTTTGCGTCGTGCTGCCGGTCGGCCTTCTCCAGCCCGTCCACCAGCTTGCGGATGAGTTTCAAAAGCTCGCGGCTCGGTCGCGACAGTTCATCGAGCGTTTGCCCAAAGAGCGCCGTCGCCAGTTCGTTGGCGATGGCAATGTCACTGAGCGTCGTTTCGATGTAGTCCAGCCCGGTCTCGGCGTCGTGCCGGGCCGGGCGCTGCATCTGATGCAAAAACGTCACGGCTAAAATCAGGTTCAGGTATTTGGGATTGTCGCGGCGCACGGCCAGCCGGTCCTCGGCATACGACAGCAACGGCTCGAAGGGATTGACCACCGGCACCGGCTTTAGCAGCCGTTGAAAGGCGTGATGCCGCCGGGCGATGGCTTCGCGCAGTTTCTTGCGGCGCAGTCCTTCCAGCGTGTGCCGGTTGCGTTGCGCCTCCAAAATGGCTTTGGTCTGCTCCGGCGATTCGTCAACGCTGGTGATGATGAACCGGCTGCGTGTCTCGGCGTCAATGTCGGGCTGCGTCGTGGTCTGGAACACCGCCGTCGGCCCATGCACCGTGTTGACCTGCGTGGTCAGCGTGCCGGTGAGCGGATTTTTGATGGTGGATTCGATGACGAGTTTTTTCGCGCTAATCAAATTTCTGATGGCGTAATACGCGCCCTCGGCTCCGGCCACTTCCTCCAGGGCCAGCACTTTGTTTTTGAGCGCGTGCTCGCCCTTGTAAAACAGCGCCCGGTCGGTCAGTGACGTGAGCTTGACCAGGTCTTCGTCCGGGCAGAGCGTCAGCAGCGTGTCTTGCAACAGCGATTTGCCGGCGCCGCTGCCCGACAGGATGAGCAACGCCAGCGGGTCGTCCAGCTTGCGGCTGGTCATCACCAGATAGCCCATGAGCTTGTTGTGCTGCTCGCCCACCAGCCCCAGCTTTTCCACGTCGCGCAGGATTTCACTGACGAGATCGGGATTGCGCCCCAGCTTCGTCCCCTCGGCCTTGTCCTCGTCGGACACCAGCACGATGGTCGTCTGTGTTTTCTCGGCCTGCTTTTGCGCGTAGGCTTCCAACTGGCCGATGAGCCGGTTTATATCGGCTTCAATGGTTTCGGCGCTCTCGCGCAACAGCCTCGCCACTTCGCCGATGAACACGCGGCGATGACGGCTCAAGTAAAAATCCACCGTGTCTATGTGGAACCGTCCGCCGGGTGCAACGGCCTTGACCGTCGCTTTCAACCGTGCCGGATTGGGCTGCTCAATGGCCTGGCACTCATACCGGCGTCCCGCATACACGGCCACAAAGCCCGTTGGCGTCATGGTGATTTCCTCGCAGGCAGTGCCTGCTCCCATTGGCGCTTCGCGCCCTGGCTCCGGTTGGGGATTTGCCACTTTCAGCAACGCCTCAAAATCAGCGGCGCTACGGCTGAGGAAAAATTCTGCGGCGTCCTTCACGCCTTCCGGCCATTGGATGACATGGACGGCTTTGACCAGCGGCGGCAGGATTTCTGTTTTCAGTCGTTCGGTGCCCGTGCGTCCGGCCTCGTCGTTGTCGAGGCACAGGAACGCTTCACGGATGGGATTGACCTTGAACAACGCCTCATGGTCGGGCGTCCAGCCGTTCGTTCCGTAAATCGCAATCACGTTCCGAAAGCCCGCCTGCCACAACGCCAGCCCGTCGAGGATCGCCTCGGTGATGAGCAACGTTTGATTGGTCTTGGCGCTGCCGCCGTTCCACACGCCCCGATGCGGGCCGGGCAGATACAAGTGGGGCGGCTCGCCGTCAGTGATGCGCCGCCCGTAGATGCCGCAGACGTTGCTTTGTTCGTCAAACACCGGCACGGTGACGCAGCCTTCAAAATGCTCGCGCCCGTCGGCCTTGAGCACGCCCAGCGTCTTGAGGCCGTCCAAAATATCTTCGTCCCTGGGCAGCACCTTGAGCAACGAGCCGTTGCTGTAACCGATTTGGAAAGTGCCCAGCGTGGTCGCCTCGGCCAGCTTGCGGCCTTTCAGGTAATCCAGTCCCGCCGGGTCTTTGGCCAGCGTCTTGACGTAGAAGTTCACCACCCGCTGCAACAGGTTCGCCGCGTCGCCCGGTTTCAGGATTTTTTTCGGCTCGTCCGTTTTCATTGGCAACCTGTTGGCGTGGGTCACGCCCGGCACGGTTCCCAAAAGTTTGACGGCCGCTTCGCGCTCGCCCAAGCCCTCCTTCATGGCCACGAACTGAATGACGTTGCCCTTGGCCTCGCAGCCAAAACAGTGAAAGAGACCTTTCTCCGGCGTGACATGAAAGCTGGGCGTCTGCTCCGTGTGGAACGGGCACAACGCAACGTAATCCCGGCCCGACTTCTTGAACTGCACGCCGTAACCGGCAATGACGCTCACGATGTCGGTCGTTGCTTTGATGCTTTCAAAATCCACTTTCATTTCGACGGCTTCTTTTTGGATTTGGCAGGCACGGCCTGCGGCGGCTGCTCCTGCATGGCCAGTTGCCGGAGCGTCTGCGCCCGCCATTGCCACAACGCCACGGCCTGCGGATTGGCCCGCTGGTGCAGCGCCCCGTGTTCGCACGCGGCCTCCAGCGCCGTCATCATCAAACGCCACCCGTATCGGCTGATTTGCCGGATCAACGCGATTCGCAGCTTTTCCAACTGCATCGCCGTTGCCGGGTCGGACACCAACCGCAACACCACGGGCCGGGCGGCGGCGGGATTCGGGGGCGCTTTTTCGCCGGAAGGTGTCAAGGCCGGACTTAAAGATTTTGACATGCGCTCAAGTTAGCAGCTATGCTACTAACAATGCAAGCGGATTGTTTGGTTGATTCTAACGCGCCGTATGTTCCGGTCATGCAAACTGGCAGACCATCAAAACGGCCACGTCCGCCTTTTGGCGCACGCCTCCACGCTCTGCGTGAGGAGGCCGGACTGACTCAAGCCCAAGTCGCCGAGAAGCTCGACATTTCTCAAAGGGCATACGCTTTTTGGGAACGCGAGCCGATTGCGTTGCGTGCGGAGCAACTGGCAACTCTGGCTCAAGTCCTAAGAGTGAGCGTTGACGCTTTGGTTGGACAGCAACCGGCCAAGCAGCGTGGGAGCGGACCTGTCGGCAAGGCGCGTCGGGTCTTTGAGCAGGTCAGCAAGCTGCCCCGCAACCAGCAGCAGCACATTATCCGAGTCGTCGAAGACATGCTCGTTGCCCGTGGCGTCAACGGCCACCGCAACGGCCACTGATTTTTCTTTTAGCTGTAATTCCGTCACCCCTCCGGCGACTGCCGATCACTTGCGCCGCCTGCGCCCCGTGTTCCCTGTGAGCAGACAAAGCCACCGGCTTTGGTCTTTCCAAAGCCGGAACCTAAAAGCAAACCGGGCCGGAACGCCGCCGCTGTCAAGGCAGACCGCAGCGGTAGCGAGGAACGCCTTGACAGCACGAGGCGGCGGCTCCGGCCAGTTCGCACACCGGCGACTGCCGATTCATGGTTCAAGCAGCCATCTGGCGGCGCGCAGTAGCGCCATGACAATGATGATGAGCAGTCCAAACTCTCGTTTCGAGAGCTTCAACGTAACTTTGGTTTTTAATTGCACGCCTTAACTACTGTGCGTGCTGGCGTGAACTGATGGCCAGTCCCTGGCCACGCGATGAGCGTATCAATGTTTACATTTCCAATCGGCCCGGACTGTCGGTGGCGAGCAGCGCCGGGCACTTCGCCCCGGCAGCGCGCAGCCACGGACAGACAGGCGATGCCGTTGCCAGATTCAGC
Source organism: uncultured Verrucomicrobiae bacterium (assembly GCA_963789055.1). GTDB lineage: Bacteria > Verrucomicrobiota > Verrucomicrobiia > Limisphaerales > UBA11358 > UBA11358. The sequence continues at coordinate 22,385 of CAWBJE010000004.1, forward strand.
GAAGCAGGCGCGTTACTGGCGTGACGCTTGCCCCCGCAAGCGGCATGAGCAGGAACGGGCCTGCAAGCTTTCCCCAGGTGGGATGTGCGACTCGCACCGTTCAATGTCCGGGCAGTTTCAGCCCGGTCTGGCCGTCACCGGATGCGCTCTTGCCCCGTCCGGCCTGGCTCGTGGTCGTGGACAACCTGCCGTTGCCGCCAGCGCGTTTGTTCCGGCGGCGTCCGTGTGATTTCCCGGCTCCGTTGCCGTTATTCGTCCAGCCGTTCAAACAGTCGCGCAATCGCGCCGGACTGACCGGGATGCCGACGGCTTTCAGTTCGTCCACCAGTTGGGCGCTGCTCCAACCTTTGTGATGCAAGGCAAGCAGCCGCTCGCGCAACGGTTCCAGCACGTCAACGGCGGTCTTCCGTTTTCTCGGCGGCTCGCGTTGCGCCAACTGTTCCAGTTTCTTTTCGACCGCCGCGTAATCGAGCTTGGCGGCGATTTGGGTGTAGTCAATGTGGGTGCTCATGGATTTCGGTTCGCTCCTTTGTCAGTCGGTGTTACGTCTTGGCCGCGTCGCGCCCGCCCGCTTTTCGGCAAGCAGCACCGCCACGCGGCATTGTTAATTTCGACAGCGTTTCATCCGACTGCGTTCAGCCCGCCATTTGGTTTTCAGTCGAGCAGCCATTGAGCAGGGCGGCGAGCAGTTTCTCTCCGGCTCCAAGGCGGGGTAAGTGTCATGGCAAAAACTCACACTTCCAGGAGTTCATTTCGGGTCATCAAACCTGTCACTACCGGCGACAAGTTCTCGCCATTGGGGGCCTCTCATTCGAGGCGGATAAGCAGGCAAAATTGCCTGACCCATGATGGGATTAAACGGAGAACCCGAACGTTTCGTCCGGTCTCCTGTCTTATTATTAGCACAGCCAAGGCCGGTGTGCTAATGCTTGGATGTAGATTTTTACCGACGCCATGTTTTCGGGGATTCCACAGAAGAACCGGGCGGTTGCCGAGTCGTATTTCGATGAGCACCTTTCCCACAACGATTACTACACTCAAGGTGTCTCCCAGGCTGGTCATTGGATTGGCACGGGCGCTCAACAGTTGGGATTAAAACCGGGTGAAGTCGTCACTCGTGATGCGTTCCTCCGGCTCTGCGATAACCAGCACCCGGAGACTGGAGAACAACTGACACCACAGCAGTTTCGGGAGCGCCGCATTTACTTTGACTTCGTTTGCTCGCCGCCCAAATCGGTGTCCATCCTGGCCGTCACCATGAACGACAGCCGCATCATCGAGGCCCACAAGGAAGCGTCCACATTCGCACTCCGGGAACTGGAACAGTTCGCCGCCACCCGCATCCGTAAGGGTGGCATTCAGGAGATGGACAGGGCAACCGGCAACCTGGTCGGCGCTGCGTTCGTGCATACCACCTCACGCGCTCTTGACCCGCAGTTGCATACGCATTTCGTCCTGTTCAATGCCACTTGGGACGGCAAGGAGAAGCGTTGGAAAGCACTCCAGACCGGCGATATGTTCGGCGCGCTCAACTACGGCACGGAAGTCTATCGCAATGAACTGGCCAAGCGTCTGCATCAACTCGGCTACCAGACCCGGCAGACGGCGGGCGCATTCGAGGTCGCGGGCATTGACCCCAAACTGATTGAACGGTTCTCGAAGCGGTCACAGCAACGGGACATGGCCGTCAAACGTCAGGAGCTAAAGCTCGGTCGCAAGTTGACCAAACAGGAAGTGTCCCACGTCGTCCACCAGTCCCGGCCCAAAAAATTGAAGGGCGCTTCGGATGAACAGGTGCGCGAACAACAGCTTGGCGAGATCGGCTTTTTTGAAAAGAGGACGTTGCGCAAAGTGGTCGAGGCTGCCAACGGTCAGCCCCAAGAGTTCGCGCAACGGGTCAGGACGGATGAGGCCGTTGCGCACGGCGTCAGTCACGTCTTCGAGCGCAACTCGGTCGTCCCGCAACACAAGATTCTGGAAGCGGCGTTGGTCAAAGGTCGCGGCCAACTGGACCTGGCACAGCTAAAAAAGAAGCTGGCCGATGATGCCAGTTTGGTGCGAGTGGGTTCCGAGTTTTCGACGCGGGACATCCTCGCCAAAGAGCTTTTCCTGATTCGCAGCGTTAACGCCGGCATTGACGCGCTCAAGCCTATTGCCCATGACTACGAGCCGTCGTCACAACTCGGCCCCGACCAGCGTAAGGCGCTCGCCCATGTCCTCGCCAGCCCCGACCAGTTCACCGGCTTCCGTGGCCTGGCCGGTTCGGGCAAAAGCACCGCCCTGGCTGAACTGGACAGCGCCCTTTGTCGCCGTGGTCATACCGCCATCTTCTGCGCCCCGACCGCTTCCGCCGCCAATACGCTCCGCAAAGACGTTTACCTGGGCACAACCATGACGCTGCAAAAGCTGCTGGCCGATCCGGGTGCGCACTTGCCGCGTGGTTCGGTGGTCGTGCTGGATGAGGCCGGGGCCGTCGGTTTGGATGACATGACCAGAGTCTTTGAACTGGCCCGGCTCAAGGATTGCCGGGTGATTCTTTCCGGTGACACCGGCCAGCACGCCAGCGTCACCCGTGGCGATGCGTTGAGGATTCTCGAACAGTATTCGGGCTACCGTTTCAGCGAACTGACGACCATTCGCCGCCAGAAGCCCGAAGCCTTCCGGCAGATCGTCGAGCTGGCTGCCGCCAAGCAAACCGACAAAGCGTTCGCCAAACTGCTCGAACTTGGTGCCGTCACTGAGGCGTTGACCGATGACGGCCAGCTTTATCAGCGTGCTGCCGACGCTTACCTGGCATCAACCAAGCAGGGCAAGTCGGCGCTGCTCGTGTCGCCCACCTGGTCGGAGATTGAGGCCGTCACCGAGAAGGTGCGTGAGACCTTGAAAGCTGACGGCGTAATCAGCCAGCAAGATGAACCCGTCACGGTCTTCGACTCGCTCTCGTGGACGGAAGCCCAAAAGAAAAACGCCAGCCAGTTTGAACCCGGCCAGCGCCTGCGCTTCGTCCGCAAAACCCGCAAGTTTGAACGGGGCGAGACGGCTGAAGTCGTCGCCGTCACCGAAAATGGTCTGCGTGTTCGCCGTCCCGATGGATTGGAAGTGGATTTTATTCCCAGCGGTGCCGCCGCGTCCTTCGATGTGGGCGAGGCCCGCGAACTCAAAGTGGCCGCTGGTGACTGGCTGCTCTTGCAGGCCAACCACGGCAAGGACTTCATCAACGGCGAGCGCGTCCAAGTCCGGGAGATCCAAAACGGCCGCATTGCCCTGGCTGACGGTCGTTCGCTCCCGGCCGGATTTAACACCTTCACCCACGGCTACGCCGTCACGTCGCATTCCTCACAGAGCAAAACCGTGGATGACGTGCTGCTGGTCGCGTCCTCAAAATCGTTCGCCGCCGTCAACCGGGAACAGTTTTACGTTTCCATTTCCCGTGGCCGTGAACGTTGCCACGTCTTCACCGATGATGCCGATTTGCTCGCCCGCCGCGTCACCGATTCGCACGAGCGCAAAGCCGCCGTCGAGTTGCAGGCGTTGCGCGATGATTTGGCCAAACTCGGTTTCGTTCCCCGGCAACAGCTAAAAGAAAAAACTGCGCCGCCAATGGTGGAAGATTCCGGCACGGTGGCCGTGCGCCAGCATCGTCCGATGCGCCAGACTCGCGCCACACGATTCACCCGCCTGGCTCCGGTGCAACGCATCGCCCAAGTCGTTGAGGAACTGCGCCAATGGTTTGCCGAGCGATTGGGCGTTGAACAAACCGAGGTGGCCAAGCCGGAACAAAAAATTGCCGAAACGGTCACACAGGCCGAAAAGATTGCGCCCGTCGTCAAGGAAACGCCCGGTCAAAAGCTGCGCCGGGATTTGGAACGGATTCGTCAGGAGCAGCAGCAGCAACGCCGCTCCGGCGGCATCCACATGTAACGCCTATGCCAAAATTCGACAATGATTCCTGTTACGCCGCCTCCGGCAAGTATTGCGCCTGCATCGAGTTCCACCCCTCCGAAGGCAAGCGCCGTGGCTTTCACACCAGCCAGTTGATCGAATACACCCTCGAAGCCAACCCGGATGCCGAGGACGACAAGAACGAGCCGCCGCAAAAATTTTCGCTGGCCTTCTCCACCGCTGACGTGGTGATTCTCGGCTGGCGGCTCGGCTTCCTGGCCGACAAGCTGCAAGAAAATGACCTGGCCGCCGTCCGTGCCCTCGCCAAACGCTACGCCGACGTTGACCGCCACACGCCTTTTGTCGCCTCCATCGCCGTCACCTCCATTGATGCCGGAAAAGACCGAAACAACCCGAAATAAACCGAAAATCAGGGACTTGCGAAGTATAAGCCCATTGTCCCTTTAAGTGGTGCGTGCGCTCCCAAAGCCACGAAACACACCCTCTTTGTCAACCGCTTTGGCAAACTCATCGAAGTCCATGTTGGCAATCGAGAGATTGTTCGCAACCTCACCAAGCGCAGCGGCGGTGACGCGGAATGTCCGCCCCGGCTTGTCGTGCAGGTCTATCACCAGAACTGGATTGTCGGAACGGGTGAGAGCGGTGCGGTCAACGATAAATGCGAAAGTGTGGGACGAGTCTTCCGAGAGTAATGAAGGCAGTTTGGCCGCCGCAAGACCGTCGAACGTCGGATCGCTGACAAAATCCAGGCTGGGGCTGAACTCATCGTCAGGGTTTTGCAAGGCTTTGCACAGCGACTTCCACGCTGGTTCATCTGAAAAATCGGTCCGCAAGACCAAAGGGTTTTCGGTGGCAGGGATTCTCTTGGACGCGCTTCTCTTTGGAGCGACTGCCTTGACTGCCGAAGCGGGATGGCTCTCTGCCGTTTCTGTAATGGGCTTTCCCGGTGCCCGCATACAGGCCAGTGGTTCGTTGTTTTCGTTGGCCCGAACCGCGTCTTTCAAAAACTCCTCAAACGAATCATACGCTTCTCGTAAAGGTCGAACGTCTCTAAACTCTCCAATTTGGATTACGACAACCCGACCACCGCCAGATGGTTCTATGTCCAACGCAATCCAACTTCCTGAGCCATCCCATAAGAACGGAAAATAACGGCCTACAAGAACGGACAGCCTTGGATGATAACGTGCAAACTCCTTGAAGCTTTTCATGTCCACGAGTGCTCTTTTTAATTCGGTAAAATGATACGCTCTTGACTCAGTATCACGTTTGAGACCCGTGTTGTTAAGAGATACCTGTTTCTCAATTTCACTCAACTCATAAACCATTGGCGGGACAAATCCTGCCCTTAGCGCATCTGAATTTTGAAGCGTAGTTCCATTTTTCCACGAGTATAGCTCAACTATCGGTTCAATCTCTCCCTCTACGCCTGCCCGCTTCAGATCATTTTTAATTTTCCCAATGGGCAAACCGGGTTGAAATTTTTCTCCCAACGAAGGATTTCTCCGCAAAACGGCCACTCCAAGTTTTTGAATCAACGCCTGCATAAAATTAAGGAGTGACCACGACGTAATACGGAGTGCCGGGCGTGATTTTTTCAATTGTGTAACAAGCTCCGATTATACCACCTTGGACGCAGTTCTCCCAAAATGGCACAGCAGCTACACTCGCACCCACACCACCTTGAATTGAGGAAGCAAAAGGATATTCGTCCAAGCTATATCCTGGCCCGGCGGATGAAATCCCTTTGATTGCAGCAGCCCTGTTCAAAACCGCTTGTCCCGGCGAACATCTCTCAAGCAACATTGGTTTAGTCGTCGGAGGACTTTGGGCAGAGGCGATGTGAGCCGCCACACCAGGAATGATTGACCTTGGCATCGGAATCACTTTGACCGGAGAATTTCTCAACTGGCCGATTTGAGTTTTGGCTTCTTCAATTAGGTCTCGGAGTGATTTACCAGCGGCCCGTATCGCAGACCTCGCCGTTTCTATCACAGAATCACCCATAGAAATAGACTCTATGGCAACTGCCCGTGTTAAAGTGCTAAGTGCGTGCGTCTTCGCCTCATACACAGCCGCCATACTGAATGCCGCTAGTCCAGCCGCCAAATTACCGGAAATGCTCAACTCCATTACAGTTCCGTCCTGCCCGCTGGGGTCAACCATGTTGACGGGATTATCGCACACATAGAGGTATTTGTGCAGGCTTAACGGGTCTTCATTGTTGCCGGCGTAGGTGTCTGACGTAGTAAATCGGCCAGTCTGCGGATTGTATTCCCTCGGAGCGCGCAGATGGTAGAAGCCGAGATCGGGGTCCAAGTATTCGCCGCAATAGAGATATGCCGTTTGTGGCGCTCCATTGGAGGCGATGAGTACACCAAAGGCGTCGTAAGCAAAGGCGTTGACAAAACTTCCACCGCCGTCGTAAAGCGCCCGCGTGGAACCGTGGCCATCGCAAATAAAGTAATAAGTCGTGCCCCCTTGTTTCTGGCTGATCAGACTCAGGCCGTAGTTATAAACTTTGCTAAGACTTGGCGTGCCTGTCGATGTCCATTCTTCCAATACCTGCACAAAGCCGCTCGGATTCCGGTCGTCGAGCAAGTAATAGGTTGTTGTTCCGCCAACTTTCTTGCTCACCCGGTTGCCGTCGCCGTTATAGGTCAGGTAAACGGTGTTGGCATAATTGGTCAGCCGGTTCTCCACGTCGTAACAATACGGCCCTTGCCCGGTGCCATTGGTGCTCCAGAGCGTGTTCCCATTGCTGTCGTACGCATCAGTCTTGAGCCAGTCGTTCGTATTGTAAGCCAGGGCTTGGCTTCCCAAAGCCCCCAAGCTTCCATTGCGGTTGGTGCGATTGCCGACTACATCGTATTGATAGCCGAGATTGCCCGTTGGCGCAGTCCCGGAAACAATCTCATTTGTCAGCCGGTACAACGCATCGTAGTTCCAAGTGTAATTTCGGTTGGCGCCATTATTAGTCTCCAAAAGGCCCACACGGTTTCCTGTCGCTCCCAGCGTGTAGGTGAAGCTCGCCAGGACCGAACTGTTCAGCTTCCAAATATTGTTCGTCAGCCGGTTCAGTGAATCGTATTGATATCGGTTCGTGACGCCATTCCCATAACGCATGGACTTGAGATTACCGGCGTCGTCGTAGGTGTATTGAGACAGGCTGGAAGCTTGCCCTACAACATTGGTCAATCGGTTCAACGCGTCGTACTGATAAACGTTCGTGGCGCCGCCAGAAGTGCTTGACCAGAGATTTGTCAGATTGCCGTTGGCGTCGTAGCGATGGTTGAGCGATACGCTCAACACTACAGGATTTCCCCAGTTGACCACCTTGTTGGTCAACCGGTCACGACTATCATAGCTGTAGCTGGTTGAACCACTCGGATCAGTCATCGTCGCCCGTTGGCCGGTAATTGTGTAAGTATAGCTGACCTGGTACCCGTTGACCGATGCCCGATTGGTCAACCGGTTCATCACATCATATTGGTTGGTGATGATCACGTGGTTGAAGTTGGTAGCAAATATCAGGTTGCCTGCCAAGTCATAAGCAAATCCCTCGCTTTGACCGCCCGGCAAGGTGTGAGCAATGCGGCGGCCCATGCAATCGTAGGCGTAGGTGTTGTTACGATTGAGCGCATCAATCTGTGCAATCTCGTTGCCCGCCTCATCGTATTGATAGCGCGTGACAGTTTGAACTGAAGTCCCAAGCGCATTGGTCACCGAGGTCAACCGGCCCGCGCCGTCGTAGCCGAATCCGGTGGTGATATAGGCCTGATTGGTTTGGGCAATCCGCCGGCCTGCCGCGTCGTAGCTGGTGCCTGTTATTGTCCCATCGGGATATTGCACCTGCACTTGCCGGTTCAAAGCGTCAAAGACATTGGTTATGGTGTGATTGTTGGCATCGGTGAAGGTGATTTGATTGCCATTGGCATCGTAACCATAGGATGAGGACGAGGCGCAGCTCGTCCCTACCGCGTTTGTCACCGCCAAACGCCGACCCGCCGCATCGTAGGCAAAGACGGTAATCGTGCCGCGCGCGTCAATGGTTTGCGCCACTCGGCCAACATCGTCGTAAATGGTGGCGCTCGTGGCGCTGTCCGGATAAACGGCATTGGTCAGACGGTTGAGCGCGTCGTAAGCATAGGTCGTAATCCGGCCCAGCCGGTCAGCGCTGGCAACGCGGTTGCCATTGGCGTTGTAACCATTGGTCTCCATCGTTGAGTCGGGATACGTCGTGATGAGGAGCCGGCCTTGGCCGTCGTAGGCGTAACTGGTCGTGTTGCCTAATTTATCGACGGTGGCCACCTGTTTGCCGGCCAGGTCATAGACCACGGTGTTGGTCCCAACGTCGGGATCAATCGTCTGCACCACGCGATTTTGTCCGTCGTACACGAACCTCGTGGTGGCATCCACCCAATTCCCATTTACCCGGCGCGAGACGGTGGAAGTCCGGCGATTGCCGTTGTCATCGTAAGTGAAGCTGCTGGAACTCAAGGTGACACACGATGAATCCATGGTGATGGTGGAACGGAGATTCCCGGCGGAATCATAAGCATTAGTCGTGATTGTGCCGAGGGAATCTATTGAGCCGGTCAGGAGGCCATAGGAATAGAAATTGGTCGTGCCGTGGCCGAGCGCATCCGTGGTGCTGATGAGGTTGCCGTAACTGTCGTAAGTGTTGACCGTGGAATTGCCGAGGGCGTCCGCGCTGGTCAATACCTGGCCATAACCATTGTAGGTAAATCCGTTCGTATGGCCGAGCGGATCGGTGGAGGCCAATAGCAGGTTGTTGCCGTCGTACAAATAGCTGTTCGTGGCGTAAGGGTCGCCGTTTTCGTTATAGATGATGCTGTTGGTTTTGTTGTTGTTGGCGTCGTAAGCCATCGTCGTCATTTGTCCAAGCGCGTTAATTTGGTTGGTGACATTGCCGCGCGGGTCATAGATATAGCTGTTGGTGTTTCCCAGCCGGTCAATGACGAGTTCCGCATTGTTGGTGGTGCTATGGATGAACTGGGTGAGGTTGCCATTGGCATCCTGTGTGGCAACCAGGCGGCCGCTGTCGTCGTAATAATTCCGGGCCACGGGCACACCGTCACCGTTCTCGATGGAGGTGATGTAATGCGGGAAATAGGGGTTGTCATAGTGATATTTGTTGGTGGTGTAGGTGCCGGCATTGGAATCCACCAGTTTGAGCACCTGAACCAGGTCGCCGGTGTACCAGTCATAAACATACTGCACCGCCGGAAAACCGGTGGCGTTGCCATTCGGGTCGTAAATGGCGGTAATGCGGCCGGCGTAATCGCGATCAAAAGCGACGGAGCGGGTGGCATGACCGGTGGGATCGTAATGGGTTATGCCGTTGTCGCTGATTTGGTTGGTGTCACCGGAACGGCTGACAATCTGGGTCAACTTGGGGGCGCCATAGACCCGTGCATAGACCGGGACCCCATAGATGATGGAACAGGCCACATTTGTCGGTGAGCCCCGGGTGATGTAATATCGGGTGTTGTCGGGTTGCGTGGTGAGAATCCAGCCGGGGAAATCCTGGTTCTGCAATGGAACATCGTTGTAATCCCATGCTTGCCCTATCGTATCCGTCCAACAAAGGACCGGCCAAAAAGTGATTTGGGCCGGATCGTCAAATGGTTTGTCAATGTACGGCGTGAGCGTGGCATGAACCCGGGGCGGAGCCGTCCACTGAGCCTCACCGTTAAAACCGTCGTATGATACAACTGAGAAAGCAAACGTGGTCTCCTGTCCGTTGGGCAGGGTGAGGGTGACATCCCAACCGCCTCCGGTGCGGACGCTCATGGTGGAGATGCCGGTGGGAGTTATATCACCACCGAACCAAAGATCGTCATCATTATCGACGGTCACAGTATCCCTGACTTCATCCAGTTGCACATCCAGGTTGTTCATGGCGAACGTCCAGCCGTAGCCGAAGTCGCTGGAGTTCGGATTCAGGGAATTGTAGGTGCGGGTGATGGTGAGGGGAATGCCGTTGACGGGCAGCACGAGGTCCTGCTCGCTGAAACTGAACTGGCCGATCTTCAATTGGCTGTCCAGCCGGAACGTGTTGGTGCAGCATTTTTGGGCGCCGCCGCCGTGCACAATCAGCACGAGGTCATACATGCCGTTGGGAAATCCAGTGAGGTCGAGCATGCCCAAATCATTGTTAGTGTCCCCGCCCTGGTGGAAGCCGGCCACGTCCAGAGGCTGGGGTGTGACGTTGGCGATTACCGAATCAGGGTCGTCCGCCGGAAAGAGCAGGAGTTGGTAGGTCACCGGGTTGGTTACGATCGAGTCGCGGGCCTGGCCTTGCAAGTCAAACAATCCCTGTTCCACAATGTGGTAGGTTGCCGTTCCCGTATGGTTATCGACGTTGACCGGAAGATTATCAATGGTGGCGGTGAGAACATTGTTAGCGGTGGAATAGTTCGTAATGGCAATCGTGACAGGCGAGGAGGAGCCGGTGATGCCATGATTGTCCGTGGCGGTGGCAACAAAGGTATAAAAACCGGGTAGATGGAAAGACCAATCGAACGTGAAGGTGTTGGTGCTCGACCCATTGATGTGCGTGCCGTTGGCGTAGACATCCATCCAGGCGATTACGCTGTCATAACCAAAGGCCGAACCGCTGACCGAGATTATGGCGTCAGCATTGTAAATGCTGCCATTCCAAGGGTGCCCAATGCCAACCGTCGGCGGCGGGAAAATGTTGACCGTGACGGAGGCTGTGTCAAAGGCGCCGGAGGCGTTGGTAATCGCGTAATAGAAGATGTCGGTTCCATAAACATAAGGCAGTGGCGTGTAAAGAACGCTGGCGCCGCCATAGCCGATTCTGGCTATTCCCAGACCGCTGTCGGGCTGGAAGATTTGGTTGATCGTGACCGGGTTGGTGGATGAATAGGTATCGTTGGTCAGCACATTAAATATAACGGTGGGACTGTTTTCCGGGATGGTGTAGTGGTCATCCCTGGCGATAATGGTATTGTTTGGATCCTTGATGCTGAAGACGACCGGTTGGGATTCGCCTTGAAGACCATTTTGATCGGTCGCCACCGCTTTGGCCAGATGCACACCGAGCGGCAGATTGTTCGTGGACCAGATATTAGTATACGAATATGGCCCCGCCCGCGTAAAGGAGACACTGCTACAATCTTGACCGTCCACATAAATGTCCACCACGTTCAAATTGGCATAGCTGCTGGTTGCTGTAGCCGTAATGGTGACCCATGAACCGTAAGTGAATAGCGCGTTGTTGGTCGGACTGGTAATTGCAACTGTGGGCGCCGTGGGCGGCCAGGGATAGCCGACCCGCCAGCGAGCCAGGCCAATGGATGAAAGATGGGATTCACCAGCAATTATAAAATTCCCGGCGATGTAAAGATCGTAACAGCCCGGATTGTCTCCCGGTACGATTATAGAGGAGTTTACTGTGGCGACAGCCTCTTCAGAATTAGCATAGCCCTCGATACCGCTATCCAAGCCGCTCCAATGCCATAGTTGGTCTGATGCATTCCAGGTGGCCAGGGCAATACCTTGTGCCGGCACAATTGACTGGTCGTCGTTTGGCACAACAACAAGGTCTAGAACATCTTGAGTGCCAAAATACTCATTATAAGTATTATCCGTTATGGCAACCGTTACCATATCCTGCGTATTGCCATTTACCACGTACGAAAAATCTCCGCCGACATAGACCCGGTCGCCATGTATGGATATCGTGTTTACCGTGAAGGGCGGCCAATTGGTAAAACTATCGTCCGGATAAATGTTGCCTCCCCAATAGTGTCCAGGATTGTCATACCGGGTCGTTGTTCCCGGTCCGCCGTTCATGCCCCGCCAGGACACAGTATTCCAAATGGCAATTCCATTGACATTGGTATCGTCGCCGGCGGTGGTAAACTGGCCGCCAACAAACAAATTTGTGCCACAGACCGCGAGCGCTTTAACCGGAATTAAATCCTCTAGATTTGTCAATGAACCGGGAGGTGGAGGGATGACGGCCACTCCCGAGCCTAAACTTTTCCAGGTGTTATCTGCCCCAAGCCAGGCAATGTAATTGACCTGATTGGTCAGGTTGTGGCCGGTGTGGGTAAATGCGCCGCCAATGTAAAGCTCGTTGTTCATGGCAGCCATTGCAGCGACAGGCCCATCCAAGCCGTCACCGACCCGAATCCAGCGGTCATTGGTTTTATCCAGCTTGGCGATATATTGGACATCCGTATTGGCTGGTGAACCGGAACTGACAAAATCGCCACAGATATAGATGTCACCGGCCACTTTAATTATCCCCCGAACGGGAATCGAACTGCTAAATCCCGGGCAGGGACTATCGGGTATATTGAGTTGATCTCCGAGAAACACAACACTATCATTTGTCCTCCAGCTTGTTTCCAAAAGCCTGTAATCTTGTTCAGTTTGATCAGCCAACCAAGGCGACGGTCCGAATGTATATATGTTTGTGCCATCGGCAAATAGTGCGTAGTAGGGAGCATTGACCCACGTACCCCCGTCGGCTTCTTGTTGGAATGCCGTTGGATACCAATTTGTTCCGTCTATAACTTCAAGTGCGGAAGATGTTAGACCTGCATACACGATTGGTTTGGAGTCAACACTTGACCATGCAAGCGATAATCCTCCTTGCCCTACGCCCCCGGAAAATGAGAGGAACTTTCTTAAAGGTTGTCCAAATTCAGGGTCCCAAAATCCTTCATCACTTGGCTCGTCCTGAGTTATTGTGATTTGCACGTTTGTTGCAACCGACCACAGCCCATTATTGTCAGTGGCCTTTGCCGTCAGGGTATAACTGCCCGTTCCCCAGCAGCATCGCTTGATTTCATAGGGAGCATCGGGATCGCTTCCAATGCTCTCCCCATTCACAAAAAATTCCACGTTGGTTACAGATGCCGGGAAATTTGTCGCGTCAGCCGTGATGGTAATGTCCGAGCCGGGCGCAAACGACGCACCGTTGGTCGGATAGGTTATGTACACCGTTGGCGGCGAGTTGGTTGAAACAACTTCGAAGATCACCATGGGGGAGCAACTGACGGCGCCGTTAGTGTCCGTGGCCATGGCGGTAATGGGATAAAAACCGGGCGAAAGTTTATTTATTGTAAAATTGTACCAACCGTTGGTCCCAATGTTGGTAATCGTTGCCCACAGTTGGGTGTAACAATAAAACTGCACCTGAACGTTGGTGCCATCGGGATCAAACGCGCTGGCGGACAGGGTAACACTGGATGTTTCCCAATAAGATTGCAGGTTTGTCGGGGTAACAATAGTTACCACGGGCATGGCATTGACGACAATGGCGTTGGCGCTCGAAACGGCTGTATGGCCCAGATTATCAGCGGCGTGAGCAGTAAGGGAGTAACTACCGTTGTTTGCCCCCCACCACAAAAACTTCCAGGTGTTGCCGGTGGCGTTGGTGCCGCTGCCCAAGAGGCTGGTTCCGTTGGAGAACTGCACACTCGTGACGTAGCCACCGGAAACGCTTGTTGTAGCCGTCAGCCAAATATTGGTCGGCGAGGCGACAAAGAATTGGGTGTTGGTAGGATTGACCAATTGCACGGATATTGAAGGGCTGACAATGACGCTGACCTGTGAAACGTTGGTAAGTCCGTCGTTGTCGCAGGCGACTGCCTTTAACAGATCGGTACCTAAAGGAGCGTTAGACCAGGTGAAGGTATAATTGGTGCCCATGCCGATAGGGGTAGCCAGAAGAGTGGAACCGTTATAGAACTGCACGCTGGTTACGCTGCCGTCCAGGTCATACGCCGTCGCTGCAATGATGATGGGGGTACCGGAATTGAAAGTCAAATTGTTGGTCGGCGAGGTGATGGTGACAAACGGCCGGCGCTTGATGGTGATAGTGCAGTTGCTGCTTACGGAGGTGGCGCCATCGCTCGCCGTCAGTTGCAGAATATACGTTCCATGCGTTGTGAAGTATGCCAGAGTGTTCGGGGCGGTTACGTTTTGAAATGTCACTGGGCCGTTGCTGCCGATGACGCTCCAAGTGGTTGTCAACGGATCGGGCAAATTGTCCGGATCAAAGGCGGTGCCGGACAACGCCACGGTGTTAATGGCATTTGTCTCGACCCAAACCAAAGTCTGGTTGTCTCCCGCGTTGACCTGTGGAGTCGCGTTCACGAATATGGATACAACGCTGGAAGTGATGCACAGTCCGGCATAGTTCGTGGCCATGGCGGTGAGGGAATTGGTTCCCAAAGGCGCATTAGTCCAGGTGAAGGTGTAGCTGTTGGAAACGCCAACGGGTGTGGCCAGAAGATTGATTCCATTGAAGAACTGCACGTTGGTTACGTTGCCAAAGGGGTCAGAGACCATCGCCGAGAATGTGATTGGCTCGCCGAAGTTGTATAATGCATTGTCGGTCGGAGAAATAATCTGGATAGTGGGTGGTGGCCGGCAGAAGGTGCAACCGATGGAATGGTAAATCGGCAACAAGGCATCCGTGTTGGTGGCCCAAATAAAATCGCTCGGCGAAGAGGCCAGCGTGGTCAACAAGTTGACATCAATATCGCCGTTGGTTCCCAGGCCAATAGTGATAAGGCGGGTCCCGGCCTGTTTGGCCAGATTGGCCTTGATAATGCAGTAATTCGTCGCATTCGTGCCGGCGGGCTCGTTAGGCAGACCGTCTGTCAGCAGAATCATCACCGGGAGCGTGCCGGCGGGTACATTGGTTGGAAAATCGGCTTGTGCGCAGGCAATCCCATCGCCAATGTCGGTGGTATTATCCTTAGCAAGGCCATTGATGATGCTGATCACCTGACTTGGATTGTTGGTCAACCCCGACCGGTTGGCAGCTGTGGTGGAAAATGTGACCAACCCCACTTGGTCATTGGTGAATACCATGTCCTGATCAATAAAGGAAATCGCCGCCGCTTTTGCGGCTGACAGTTTGCTGTTCGCCCCTCCCAGGCTATCACCCATTGAACCCGAGTTGTCTATCACCAGCATCACGTCCAAGTACCGGGGACATTCCAGGAAAATGTCCTTGGTGGCCGGCAAAGTTGTGTTCCCTTGACAGTCGGTCAGAACGAATTGGACGGTACGTGAAACCAGAAATTCATTGGTGGAAGGATAATAACGATAGGCAATGTCCCGCACCAAGGCCTGCATCATCGCAGCGGTTACCGTGACACTGTTGGTAAGGTCGATCACCATTGCATTGGTTCCCGTCCCACCGCTGAAAGTCCCGATGGTTGTTCCCCCATACATCACATAGCTGTTAGTGCCACCCACTTGATTTGAGCTGTTGCCCTGATTGTTAATGACCAAAGCGTCTTCGGGTTGCGCATTGGTGATCAAGGACACCGTCAACCGGTATCCGCTGAAACTGGAGCAATTGGTCGAACCTATGACCGCCGCCGATCGGTCAATGACCTTTGGCGCAGCTCCCACAAGGTAATTCAAATCTCCTTCCGGAAGGCCGATCCATGGTCCGATTACCGTCAAGGCTGCGTTGGAACTGGTTACTGAGCTGTTGGCATTGGAAATGACGACGCAATAATTTCCGGCATTGATTGACCAAACGTCTGTCAGGGTCAGGGTCGCGTTGGTCGCTCCGGCAATATTCGTCCCGTTAAACCACCATTGGTAACTCAACGGTGATCCGCCAAAGGCCGTAACGGTGAAAGTCACAATTTCTCCCGCCGTCACCGTCTGATTGGCCGGTTGGGTGACGATTGCCGGAGTCATCAGCGGTGAACATTTGCCGCCGTTGCCAGCGAGATAAATCCCAGCGATTTCATTTGAAGACAGAGCGCGGTTATAAATAGAGAGCTCATCTATGCTCCCTGCAGAAATTCCGTCTATGCCATATTCCGGGTCCGGCTGGCCGCCTAAAAAAAGGTCGGAACTCGTTTGCGGAGTGAAACTGCCCAAGTTCTGCGAAGCTACTATCACACCGTTGCAGTATAATGCGGCCACTCCGCTGGCGTGGTCATAAGTCATTGCTACGTGCTGCCAGGCATTGGTCGTAATCACTCCGGCGCTCGTGTATATTGCGTGGCCACCGCACGATGTATCAACAAGCTGTCCCAGCATCTCGCCGTTAGGAACGCATATGAAGAAAGCCCCAGTATGACCGCCAAAGAATTGGTTATTGTATGGTCCATTGTTATACCATTCGCAAAAGAGTGAGGCACCGAAGTTTGTCGGATTGATCCAGCCTTCAATCGTCAAACCGCCGCTCAATCCCACGTTGAGACTGGGACTGGCAGGAATGTCTATATATGCCGTGCTGCCATCAAATACAAACCCCTGGCCGACTTCTCCAGCACCGTAGGACATGCCGCCGACAAGCACGCCGTTGTTGGTTCCAGCACTGTCCAGAGCATTGTTTTCCCCGCGCCACCACGCCACCATGCCGGGCGGAGTCAAGACGACGGTGACCACGGCGTCGGCGCTGTTGGTTGAACCGTATATATTGGTTATCGTTACGGCGTAACTGCCCGATTGGGAGCATTGAACATTGGTCAAGAGCAGTGTAGCGCCGGTCGCCCCCGCCAGATTTGTTCCGTTGAGACTCCATTGGTAATTCAAAGGTCCGGTCCCAACAGCCCCCACACGCAGATAAACAGTTCCGCCCGACGCCGCGACTTGATCGGACGGCTGGGTGATGATGAGAGGCCGAGAATTCGTGACCGTAACGGTATATATTCCGACGATTACTGTTGCCGTGGGGGAGGGACAATTCGTGTCTGCCGTGATGCCCTTGACCTTATTCGTGTAGCAGAACGTACCGGTATTGGTAAAAACCGCCGGCAACGGCGGTTGCCACCAATTGGTAGGAGTGTACGTGACCGGCTGAGAATTAGTCCAAGCGCGGCAGTCATTTTGGCATGACTGTGCCTTCAGGCCATTGTTGAAAGTAGTATTGGTCAGAGCGGGCGTACTTACACCACAACCCACATAGCCAATCTCATTGGTCTTGGTCAGTCCGCCGGGATTATTCACGGAACCGTTGCTGACGCAGTACCAACTGTCACAATAAGTTGTCCCACACGAGGGCGGAGAATAACCCCAAACGAGTGGTTCGAAGTTCAGCAAGATAACGATTGCGCCTAGAACTGCCAGCCGACGCGGCTTGAAATTTGTATTCATAGTCGGTTCCTATTTTGATGAGGTTGCGGACCGGACTTGGAGCCCTTCGTACTTTTTTAAGAACGTCTTTGAGAATTCTGATTTCAGATCCTGTCGGAATTTCTGTCCCTGCCCCCATTGCACCAGTTCCTGCGCCTTCTGCATGTCACCGGAAAGCACGGCGGCATGAATCCGCCATTTGACTGCACCAAGGATGTAATGATCACGCCCTGGCCGGTTCTTGTAATCAAAAGCCAACACTTCATCGAGAACGGCGATGGCTTCCTGTGTCTTGTGTGGTCTTTGGCTTAGCAACGCCATTCCGATGTAAAGCTTGCCCACCGTCCAGTTCATATCACCAGGAGCGGAGTTGGTAACCATGTCCGTAGCCAGAGCAGAAACCCGCGCGTAATCCTTTTGCAAAAAATAAGTTTCAAGCAACCCAGCCCGCGGGTCGATCATGTCCGACTTGTCAATGGCTGCCGCCTTGCCCGAATTCGCCAGCGCCGTCTGCAACAGCCAGTGAACACTGAGTCCCCGATAACCCAGCGATTGCAGGTCAGCTTCCTCCTTCGCCAGATCCTGCCCGACCACCGCGCCGATGCTCCCGAGTTGTGCCGTTGCCGCGGCCTCAGCCGCCTGACGCAACTTCGAGTTCTTGTTTGTCCAGGAGGCGGAAAGCATCTTCTCTTTTTCTTCCAACGCCGTCTTGTGCCCGTAAAAACCAGCCACCATCATCGGCGTGTCCGCCCCGACAATCTCCACGTAACGGCGGTAGGTGTCCGCAAACGGCGAATGGAACTGGCGCAGGTTCGAGATTTGCAATCCATCCGGCTGGAACGTCATGGCTTTCAGCCACGGCTCGTCCGACCGGTCATCCTCCTTCACCACACCCAGCCATACGAAGGCATCCGGTTTGCGGGCCTTGATCAACTGAAAGAGGGCGTTCAAGGTGAGATTGGCCTGAGCATAGTTTGTCACATCCAGCTTGGCATTGCTCAGGTCCGCGCCGTTCAACGCCACCGAATGCAACTGCTCGGCATAGCGGTCGTACCACTGGAAGTACCGGATGAAGCAGGGGTCATCCAGCTTCACGTTCAACACCGCAATGGGCGCCTGCGGACACAAGCTGAGGTCCGCGTCGAAGCTCGCTATTGGAGCGGTATCCAACTGACGCGGAATCCAGACAGGCCGTTCATAACCCAGCGCGGCGGCGGCGGCTTGTGACCGGGCTTGTACATCGGCTTTGTTTGCCGGGTCCAACAGTGCCAGCGCACCGACCGACGCTTTCAGGAATGGTTCCTTCAATTCTACACGAGCGGGCGATTGGCCCCAGCGAGCCGCCATGGCCAGAAGCGTGTCGTCCGCCACACCGTAAGCGTGAAGAATTTCCAAGGCAGTTTGGGCGTCGCCGAGATTTACGGCCTCTATCAGCAGCACAGAAGCGGCAGCTTCCGCCTCATCCGGCGGCGCGAGGTTCACGGTGGCGGCTTCGACCGATTGCCTGTCAGCGCCGATCGATGGGTTTTGATTTTGAGCCAGCAGATAGGTTGCGCAAATCAATCCGGCGGCCAAAAGGCCTGTCAGCCACTGCCAGTTTCGCATCATGAGTTTCATGGGAGTCCTTTCGTTTTCTATGACCGAGGCATGGGTGTTATGGGGAAATCGGCTTTCATGGGAATGGAATCAAACCGAGGGATGGAAAATGGAACAGGCCAGCAATTCTGAACGGCACGGAAGACACTTCAACCCTCAAAGCACTGGTGAGACTTGCCTTTTTGACCCGTTGCATTCTTGCCCCACTGAGAATTGGTTCCCGACGTTTCGTGCAACGAAGCCCCTGCTGCACTTCGTGAAAGTGTTTTTAGTAATCAAACGCTATTGGGTCAAGTGATTATTAATCGTGTTGTCCAGATAGAATAAACTTGAATCTTCATCAGTTTGGCACCTAATTTGTCATTGTGATAAGTCATCCAATGGAGAAATCTGGAATCGCCCGCGGGCGACGGTTCAACAAATGCATTTGGTTGCTGATGGTTCTGACGCCGTTCCTCTTCCTGCTCGCTACGGGTTGTCATCGCGATGAGATAAAAGTCTATCGCGTCGCCAAGGACCAGGACCAGACACAGCAACCAACAGGTCCAGCCCTGTCCACCGACACGCCCAATCCCGGTTTGCCGCTGGGACATCCGGATGTTTCCTCTGCCAACGCGGCCTCGTTCCCAACACCATCCGGTCTGCCGCAATTGACCTGGAAAACACCGGATGGCTGGACGGAAGTTCCGCCCGGTGAAATGCGCGTGGCTTCCTTTAAAATTACGGGTACGAATGGCAAACAAGCTGATGTCAGTGTCATTCCCTTGCCCGGCCAGGCCGGCAGCGATGAAGCCAATGTCAACCGCTGGCGTGGCCAGGTCGGTTTACCGCCACTCCCGCCGGATGAATTGAAAAAGTCCGCGCAAGACGTCGAGGCCGGTGGCCAGTCCGCGCAACTCTACGACATTCCGGGACAAAATCCCGGCAACGGCAACGCCGAACGCATCCTTGCCGCGATTCAGCGTCGCGCCGACATGGCATGGTTTTTTAAAATGACCGGTGATTCCGATCTCGTCGAACAACAAAAACCGGCGTTCATTGCTTTCCTCAAATCGCTGGCGTTCGGCGCGCCACAGACGCCAACCGGAATGCCGCCTTCGCATCCGGCCATCGGCGACATGGGCATGGGCATGTCACCAGCGGCCGCTTCTGGTCCGATCTCGCATGAAGGCCAGCCGAACTGGGAGGTGCCCGCCGGTTGGCAGGAAGTCCCCGGTGGACAATTCCTCATCGCCAAATTCAACATTTCAGGCCCATCCGGCGCCGCAACGGTCAACGTCAGTTCCTCTCCCGGCGAGGGCGGCGGACAGCTCGCGAATTTGAACCGTTGGCGCGAACAGCTTGGTTTGGAGCCGCTGACAAAGGAAATACCTCCGTCGCGCATTGGCCCGCCGGGAGCGGATATTCCGGCCGCTGGCATTTTGACCGTTGATTACACCGGCACAGACTCCAAAACCGGCCAACCGGCGCGGCTCGTTGGGTCAATTGTGCAGCAGAACGGACAGACGTGGTTCTACAAACTCATGGGCGACCCGAAAATAGTCGAAAGCCAGAAAGCCGCATTTACGAAGTTTGTCCAAGGTGCGAAATACCAGGAGAAATGACTAAATCCTAAATCCGAATGACTAAAGAATTTCCAATGACGAATGTCGAATGCCGAATGAAATTCCGGCGTCCGCCTGGCCATTCGTTATTCGTCATTCTGCCTTTGCGTTAAATCGGCATGCTCAAAACGCTGTTCAATCTGTTTTCCTCGCTCAAGCTGACGGTCGTCTGCCTCGCGCTGGGTTGCGTGATTGTGTTCTGGGGCACCATCGCCCAAGTGCATCTCGGACTTTACAAGGCGCAAAACGAATTCTTTCGCAGCTTTCTAGTTTACTGGCCGCTGGATGGTTCCCCGCCGCATATTCCCATTTTCCCCGGTGGTTATCTCATCGGCACGGTCCTGCTGTTTAACCTGTTCGTTGCCCATTTCCGGTATTACCAGCCCGGCAAACGGAAAATCGGCATCATGTTGATTCATCTCGGCATCGTGTTGCTGCTGCTGGGCCAGATGCTCACCGATTTCCTGTCGCGGGAAAGCGTGATGCATCTGCGCATCGGCCAGACCAAAAATTACAGCGAAGCGGAACGCGCTTTTGAACTCGCCGTCTTCGACACCACCGACAAAGGTTCGGACAAGGTTGTCGCCATCCCCTGCTCGCTGCTGGCGCGCCGGGGTGAAGTGAGCAATCTGGAAATGCCGTTCGCCGTGCGGCTGAAGACTTTTTACGCCAATTCCCAGCTCGCGCAGCAATCTCAGCCGGGCTATCAACCGGTCAAAACCACCGCCGGGTTCGGCTCCGATGCCTGGTGGCGCGATGTCCCGCGCGAAACCGAGATGAACCGAATGGACATGCCGTCGGCCACCGTCGAAATCGCCACTCCCAAAGGGTCGCTCGGCACGTTCCTCGTGTCCGCCTGGCTGGACCGGCCGCAATCGTTTGTTTTCGACGGCCGTTCCTATGAATTATCGATGCGCCAGGAGCGCTATTACCTGCCGTTCAGCCTGCATCTGATCGAGTTCCGGCACGATAAATATCCCGGCACCGACATTCCCAAAAATTTCTCCAGCCGCGTCCGGCTGCAAAACCTGGAGAACGGCGAGGACCGCGAAGTCCGGATCTTCATGAACAACCCGTTGCGCTACGAGGGTGAGACGTTTTATCAGGCGAGTTTCGATCCCGACGACCACGGCAGCGTGTTGCAGGTGGTGCATAATCCAAGCTGGCTTACGCCGTATTTCGCGTGCGTGCTGGTGGCCGCCGGTCTGGTCATCCAATTCCTCGGCCACTTGATTCCCTTTTTGAAACGCCGGACGGCAAATCCCGGTAGCGCCGCCGTCCCGGTGGTCAACAAGCCAAAGCGGAGCGCGGCCGTCCTGAACCCGACAAAATGAACAGTTTTACGTCAAATGCCGAATGGCTCGCGGAGCGTCCTGGAGTGCGCCAGCCCTCTGGCGCTTTGGGGGCAACCCTTAGCAGAGTGAAAGCGGTGGAGGGCCACCGCACTCCAAAACCTGGCGGGGCGATCCTCCGACTTACGGAATGCTTCACGAACGCCGTATTCGTGTCAGCCATGGGAAATTCGATTGTGAGGCGATCATGAAAAAGTGGGTTCCTCTCCTTCTGGTCGTCGTGATGGCGGGCTGGGTGTTGTCCGGTCTGCACCAGCCGCCGGAAACCGGCTTCCACGTGCGCGAATTCGGCAAGCTGCCCGTGCTAATGAATGGCCGCTTCCAGCCGTTTGATTCCGTCGCTCGCAATTCCCTGCTCCAAATCCGCACCAAACAAACCGTCTATGAAACCGACGGCGGCAAGGCGCAGACGCTTTCCGCCATGGATTGGCTGCTCGAAGTGATGATGAAACCGGAGGCGGCTGACGACCGGAAAGTTTTCCGCATCGACAACAACGAAGTCACCGAACTGCTCAAGTTGCCGGACAATCAGAAGTATTATTCCTTCAACCAGCTCCGGCCCCAGTTGGACGAAATTGACAAGCAGGCCAATCGCATCGAGCCCATTGACTCCTCCAAGCGCACCGCCTTCGAGTCGCAGTTGATGAAGCTTTATGAAATGTTGAATTTGTATCAACGGCTCGAAGTCAGCCTGAAGCCGCCAGGCTCGGACGATTTCGCGGCGGAACTGGACGCTTATCAACAGAGCATCGCGCCGGGCATCGCCGCCGTGAATGCCCGCGACGCGGGACAAAAATTCGACCAGGACGCATTCAACACTCTGCTCGGTTTCATGGGCGGTTATCAGACCGTCGCCAGCTTCGCTTTGCCCCTGACGATTCCGCCCGCGGACGCCAGCGTTCCGCACGACGCCTGGCAGAATATCGGCACCAACCTCATGGAAACCGCCCGCACCGGTGAAATCAATCCGGCCACTAAATTTTACGCGGAGATGGTCACCGCCTACCGCGCCAATCAGCCGGACGACTTCAATCGGGTTGTCGGACAATACCGCGCCTGGTTAACGGAGCGCTTTCCGTCCCAAGTGAAAAAGGCGGACCAGGAATCTTTGTTCAGCACGATGGAGCCGTTCTACAAAGCCACGGTCATTTACGTGCTCGCGTTGGTGCTGGCATTGTTGTCGTGGTTCGGTGGCGGTGGCGCCACCGCCACCCACAAAGCGCCGACATTCAATGTTCCCGACTTGCTGCGGCGCTCGGCGTTTTATCTCGTCGGGCTGGGCTGGATTATTCACACCATCGGACTTGTGTTCCGCATGTACCTCGAAGGCCGTCCGCCGGTGACCAATCTTTATTCCTCCGCCATCTTCATCGGCTGGGCGGCGGTTATTTTGGGGATGGTTTTGGAGCGAATTTATCGCGATGGCATCGGCTGCGTCGTCGGGGCATTCGCCGGTTTTGTCACGCTCATCATTGCGCACAATCTCGCGCTCAGCGGCGACACTATGGAAATGATGCGCGCCGTGCTCGACACCAATTTCTGGCTCGCCACGCACGTCGTCACCGTCACCCTCGGCTACGCTTCGACATTTGTGGCCGGGTTCCTGGCCATCATTTATATCCTGCGCGGAGTGTTCACGACCACGCTGTCGGCGGACACCGCCAAATCATTAACGCGGATGGTTTATGGCATTGTCTGTTTCGCCACGTTGTTCAGTTTTGTCGGAACGGTCCTGGGCGGCATCTGGGCCGACCAATCCTGGGGCCGCTTCTGGGGCTGGGACCCGAAGGAAAACGGCGCGCTGCTCATCGTACTCTGGAACGCAATGATTTTGCACGCGCGCTGGGGCGGTCTGGTGCGTGAACGCGGCCTGATGAACCTGGCCGTGTTCGGCAACATCGTCACCAGCTTCTCGTGGTTCGGCGTGAACATGCTGGGAATTGGGCTGCACAGTTACGGGTTCATGGATGCGGCCTTCAAATGGCTGATGCTGTTCATGGGCAGCCAGGCCGCCATCATTTTCCTTGGCCTGTTGCCACTGAACCTCTGGCGAAGCTCCCAAGCTGGCGCGAAAGCAACCGGCCAATCATAAGAATCCACTTTCATTTTCAAGCTAAATGATAGAAATGACTTGGTCGAACGACGCCGAGATAAGATTCGAATACTTCGACTGCTTCGGTCTGTCATCGACCTGTTGCCGCAAACTCAGGAAGCAGCAGATGCACGACAATACTTCAATGAAGCTGTTAACGATACTGGCGAATATGCTGCGATGTGTCGTGCATTCTTGCAATAAAGTCTATGCTAAAAAGGTGTTTTGGATTTTAACATATTTGAGGCCTTGCAGGACCTATTCCACAATCCGGATTCCCAGCCGACGCCGCTTCTTGCCTTCGTCGTTACCCGGATTCCACCAGCACCGGCCTTTGCCTTCAATTGCCTTGGCCGCGCGGTTCTCGATTTCCTTCAATTGTTCCTTGTTCAGCGGACGGAATTCTTCAAAGGCCCGGAAGGCGGCGTCCTGTTCATTGGGAAAACTCAGCCCCAACAGCGCCACGTCCGGATCCAGTGTCAGCGTGTAATGCAGGCAATCGGCCACGCTCAGATGCGGAAGCTGCGCGCCGCCCGCGGGTTCCTCGCCGCCGGAACTGAACTTGCCGCGAGGCCGCTTCGACAACGGCTGATTGTACCCCGTCGTGTCACCGAGCAGTTTTCCCGCGCCGAAGGTTTTAAAGCACACCGTGCCCGCCCGTTTTCTTCGCGCGAGCGGCAGAATCTCATCCACGTAGCGCCGGTCCACAAACGGCCCCACCGGAAACATTACCACGTCGCACAATTCGGTGTTGAGCGCCGCGCGCAGGATGGCGGGATGATGGCTGGAAATGCCGCGGAACCGCACTTTGCCGGCGGCCCGGCACCGATCCAACTCGTCCATACCTGTGTCAATCACCCACTCCCATTGCGGCAGCTCGGACACCTCGTGGAAAACAAACAAATCCACCGTCTCAAGCCCGAGCGCCTTGAGACTTGCGTCCACCTGCGGTGCCACCGGCTGGTTCAGGTGATCAATCTTATCGATGACGAACATCCCGTCGCGGCGGCCTTTGAGCGCGGTACCGACAATTTTTTCGCTGTACCCGTTCTCGTACATCGGCGCGGTGTCAATCAGGTTCAATCCGTAATCCATGGCCCGATGCAACGTGGCCACGCATTTTTCCAGCGGCACCGAACGATCCGCGAGATCACCAATACCCAGCAGGGAAGCTTCAAACCCGGTTTTGCCCAAAAGTCGTCGTTTCATCGTGTTAATTTTCTTCAGACTACTTTTACGTCAAGTCCCGGGTTCGCACAAGCTGCCGGACATGAATAGTTTGTCATCTTTGTCACCTCTTGTTCTTTCCAAGTATTTACGCGGTAATGGTTGTTTATTGCTTATTCCGTTAATCATAAGCACTGATTGAACCTTGTGAATAAGTGAATAACTATCCATTGCCTAAGGCATGGGTTGTCAGTTATTCTGACGTTTCTGTTTCGATGTCAGCCGTGGATGCATCTAAATTGCGGATTTTGGTTGTCGATGACGAACCGTCCGTTGGGAATACCGTCAAAATGTTGCTTAAATTTGACGGACATGATGTGGTGGCAACCAGTTGCAGCAAGGAAGCATTGGACATGTTCAAGTCAGGCCAGTACGACTTGGTCTTCACCGATTTCACCATGCCCGGAATGGATGGCCATCAACTGGCCGCCGCCATTAAAGCCGGTGCTCCGGAGCAGCCGGTTGTGATGATCACCGCCTACGGTGCGACTTTGATGCCGTCTCCCCACGTGGATTATGTCATTACCAAGCCGTTCCGATTGGAACAATTGCGCGAGGCAATTGCCAAGGTTATTCCCTCAGCCGGTTGCCCCGATTGAACCGGTCGTATCCATTTATCCGGCGCCGGTGACACGGATCCGTTAATCATCAAAATCTGCCGGCTTGCGACCAGGCAGTCCAATCAAACCGTCCAGTTGGGTTGTTCCGTTTCCAGCCGCTTGACTTCCATACCCACGACGCAAACGTCGTCTTCGAATTCGGAAGTGGCGGAGAAATGTTTGATTTCATCCAGCAGTCCGGCGAACAATTCTTTCGCCGGCTGTTTGACGCGCTGGTTGACCGCCGCCAGAAGACGTTCGGGGCTGAATGATTCATTGTTCGCGCCTTCGGCTTCGACCAAACCATCGGTGTAGAGCGCAATCAGGTCGCCCACCGCCATTGCACACCGGTGAGTGGGAAACTTGCCGTCGGCAAAAAGCCCAAGGGCCGGCCCCTTTTTTTGTCCCTGACCGTGCCCCAGCCATTCGGCTGAGCCTTTTTGCCGGCGCAGGAGTATCGGTTCGGGATGCGCGGCGCTGGCAAAGCGCAATTCGGCGCGCGCCACATCGGCGATCAGGTAAAAGGCGGTGGCATACATGGTCGTGTCAGTTTGCTTGAAAACTCCCGCTACCTCGCGGTTGATGTGGGCCAGCAACTCGCCCGGCTCGGCTATCGTGCTGCTCAGATCCAACACCAGGGCGCGCATCATGGCCGTCACCAGCGCCGCGCGCACATCATGACCCATCACATCGCAAATAAACACGCCCACCGCTGTGTCTGAAATCGGCACCACCTCGAAGAAATCTCCGCTGACTGCGCCGGACGGGATAAAGAAGCTGAAAAATTCCAGGTCGCTCTCCTCGCGCGGTTTGTGGCGCGGTACGCAAGGGAATTCGTGCGGCAGCATGGCCAGTTGCAATTCACGCGCCATTTTCAATTCCTCCACGGTTTGTTTGTTCTTCTGCTCCAGTTGTTTCGTGTACTCGCCAAGCTTTTCCTCGGTTTCCTTGAGCGCCGTGATGTCCCGCGAAACACCGAAAGTCCCGATGGTTTTACCGTCCTTGTCCCACCACGGCATTTTCGTGGTGATAACCCAACTAACCTTGCCGTCGGGCTGGACGCCGCGCTCCACCTTGCCAATACTGGGCTGGCCCGTGCGGATGATTTCCTGTTCGTCCTCAAAAGCCGGCCGGGCGCGTTCCTCCGAGTAAAAGTCAAAGTCCGATTTGCCCACCATGTATTCGGCGAACGTGCTGATGTCCTTCAAGTGCGCCGGCAAGACTTCCAAGTTCGTACCCGGATGGTCAGCGAGATAGCGGTGACGGACAGCTGCCAGGGTTCTTTCCACCTTTGACCGGCTTACGCGCATGAAATGCGACTCGCGGTTCTTGTAGTAAATGGCGTCGGGCAAATTATCCAGCAGCGTCTGGAACAGTTCCTGTTCATGCTCCAGTTTGTCTTCCGCTTCCTTGAGGGCGGTCACGTCGCGGGAAACGCCGAACGTTCCGACGATGCTCCCGTCATTCTGCCGCCAGGGCATTTTCGTGGTGATAATCCAATTGGCCTTGCCGTCGGGCTGGACGGCGCGTTCCAATTTGCCGATGCTCGGCTTGCCCGTACGGATGATGGCCTGTTCATCTTCAAAAGCCGGACGGGCGCGATCCTCCGGGTAAAAATCAAAATCCGTCTTGCCCACCATGTAGTCAGCAAATGATTCGTCGTCTTTCAAATGCGCCGGCAAGGCTTCCGGACCCCTGCCCGGATGGTCGGCCAGGTAACGGTTCCGGACGGATGCCAGCGTCCGCTCGACCTTGGATCGGCTCACCCGCACGAATCGGGAATTGCGATCTTTGAAATAAATGGCGTCGGGCAGATTGTCCAGGAGCATCTGAAAAAGTTCCTGTTCGTGCGCCAGCTTGATTTCCGCCTGTTTGCGCAACGTAATTTCCCGGTTGATGCCCACCAGCCCGCTGATCTTTCCGTCCTGGTCGCGCAGCGGCAGTTTGCTGGTCAACAGCCAGCGTCTCCGGCCCGTTTCGTCCACGAAAGATTCCTCCTGGTTGATGAGCGGCTCGCCCTGAAGCACTTTCCGGTCGATGGCGTCAAGTCTTTCGGCAAGTTCGCGCGGAAAAAGATCGAAATCGGTTTTGCCGAGAGTTTCCGCCTCGGTTTTGAAATGGAGGTTTTTGACGTCGGTAAGGTTGGCGAGCGTCTTCCTGCCGTTGATGTCCTTGGCGTAGATGGCATCCGGCAGGTTGTCAATCAGGGTTCGCAACAAGAGGCGCTCTTTCAACAATTCGTCTGTCCGTTCGGCCAGCACCTGCTCCATCCGCCGGTGTTCCGTGATGTCGCGGGAAATTCCGAACGTGCCAAAGACCCGACCCGCCCGGTCGCGCAACGGCATTTTGGTCGTGGACACCCAGGTCACCCGTCCGTCCAGCCAGGTTTCCTTTTCCTCGACGCCCACCAGCGGCTGGCCGGTCTGCATGACCTGCTGCTCTTCGGCCAGCGCCTGTTTTGCATATTCCGGCGCGAAAAAGTTCGCATCCGATTTGCCCACCGCCAGATGGGGATCGGCCAGGCCAAACCGTTTGGCATGGGCCTGGTTGATCATCACGTACTGGCCGGCCTTGTCCTTGAAATAAATCGAATCCGGGATGTTGTCCATGAGCAGCTCGAGCAGATGCCCGGCCCGGCTGTGCTCATCGCGGATCAGGTTGCGTTCGCTGGCATTGCGGATGGCTCTGGCCAGCATCGGACCGGTCAATTCCGGCACGATTAAATAATCCTGTGCTCCCTGCGGCATCAAATTTGCCGCCAGTTTCTCCTCCGCCCGGGTCGCCAGCACAATCACCGGCAAATAGGGAACCGCCTCGTGGACTTTGATGAACGCCTCCGTCCCCTGCGTATCTGGCAGTGACAACGCCACGAGCACCAAACCAATGGGCGAGGTTTTCAGTTTGGCGAGCCCCTCGGCCAGCCGGTCGGCACAAACCACCTCAAAATGTTCCTGGCGCAGTAACCGCAGACACTCCGGCTGGTCGCCAATGAGCATAACTCCAAAAGATGTGTTCGACATAGTGTTTAGCGCTGTTTTTCGGCGGTCTTACCAGCATTTTTCAAACCATCCCCAACCCGTTGCCGCACGGTTTCTGTCGTGTTGTTCCATGCAGATTCAGGGCCGTGCCTCACGCAACTGGCATCGTAAGGCGCTGTGCAGTTTAGGCAACTGTAAAGAATCCCGGACATCCGCACCCGCTGCCCCCACAAACAACCCGCCAGTGTGGGCCGCCTGTCGATGCGGAAGCTGGCCTGGTTGGTTCTGTCCGGCTGAGTTGAAATTCCCCGGTTCCAATGCTCTGGCAATGTCGCTAAAATGAATTTTTCTTCATAATCGGGAATGTCGTTGATTGTTCTTCAAAAAATGAGCGAAAATGCCGGTGTTGAAACTTCGTCTGCCAATACCAATTTGATGCAACGTCTTCCACCCAAACCGGTGATGTTGGCCGCCATTACCGTTGGTGTCGCTGCCGGCCATCGTCGCGTCCGTGGCCGTGTCCTGCACCGTCGGCATCATTTCTGGATTTTATCCAGCCTGGAAAGCTTCCCGGCTTGACCCCATCGAAGCACTTCGCTACGAATGACAGAAATGTCATCTTCAGCCTATGAATTGTTTATTTCAATTCGCTTAAGTGGCAGGAACGTGCTGTCCGGAGAAACCCAAAAAAAGCGAAGACCGTGAAAATGCTCAACGCCCTCATTGTTCTAACAGAACTTTCGATTGACTCCGGCCAGTTCTGCCTCGCCGTTCCCCAACGTGGAAATCCGGGGGCAGGGATTCGGGTTTTAGAGCCGCAAAATTGATTTGGCTATGATTCTTGGCCGCAAAGCGACGTTGTCGGTGGTTTATGCCGAAAGGTATGTGTTGCCGCTTGTCTTTTTCTGCCTTGCCTGGATCGATTTACACAAGCTTTGGGTCAACGGGCCGGAGCAAAACGGCACCGAAAATCTGATGCTGGCCGGGATTGCCCGCCACGTGCTTTATTCACAAATGCAGATCTATGTCGGCTTCCTGCTGTTGCTGGGACGTTGCACTGCCGTGCCACCGAAAAATCTCAAGGACTTTCTCGTCCCCCTGATTGCGACTTTTTATTATTTTTCGTACAGTGCGGTTCCATGGTTGCCAGCCCCGCTCCGGGAGAGTCTTAGTCCGGCTAACCTACAGACACTCTTCGCCGCCATCGGGTTATTTTTGAACCTCCTGGGAATATCAATTGCCATCTGGAGTGCGGTAAGTCTGGGACGCGCTTTCGGCGTTTTTATTGAGGTGAAAAACGTGGTTCTGGACGGGGCCTACCGTTGGGTGCGCCACCCGATGTATTTGGGCTATTTTTGCCTTCTGACCGGCGTCGTCTTTGTAAATTTCTCAATCGCATTCTTCATTCTGGTTCCGATTAACATTGTATTATTGCTTTACCGGGCGCGGCTGGAAGAGGAGCGGCTTTGCGAATACAGTCCGCAATATTCGGAATACCAGAAACACACCGGCTTCATTTTTCCCAAATTCCGCCAGCTGTGGATGGGATGATTCCGTTAACTCCGCGCTTACTTATTTATGCGAGGATGACAACTCCGTTTATCCGGTTACGGCAAACTTACCGGATCAAATTTTTCGACGTATCCGTTCGTAGGATTGTAAATCGGGCGATAAAGGATGACCTGCGTTTTGACTGGCGCCTGTTGTTGCCCGGACGACTTCAGTCCTTCCGCCGCTTTCAACGCGGTGGTCAACTGCCCGGCCAGAGCGTTGGCTACCGTGGAATTGTCGCCTTTATCGGCAATTGAAGTGAGCTTCCAGCCGTTCTCAAAGTTGAACGTGAAATCCGCCTTGGCCAGAATATTGTGGGTTGTCACCCGGTAAGGCTTTTGATAATTCGGCAACCAGAGAGGTGTCACCGTGGCATTTTGTTTGGTGGTCGAGCCGGTGGACTCCGTCACAATGGTCGCCAGGAAATACAATTCCGGCTGGTAAAAAACGTATCCTTCCGCCGGACCGTTGGTCTTGCCCCAGTTGTTGAGAGAATCGGCGGAGACGGGTTGAATTTTATACCACGCGCAGCCGCCGGTGAGAAAAGCCGCCAAAGAAACCACGTAGAATACCCTTTTCATGCCCGAACAATGTGCGCCCCCGCAAATTTTGTCAATACTGCGAAATGAATCCCCTCTCCTCGCCAAACGAGGAGAGGGCCGGGGCGAGGAGTCGAGTCGGTTTAAATAACCACCCTCACGTTTCAGCTTGATTCTTTTCAAAGTAATGCTAGGCTTACCTCATGATTGCGAACGTATCAATCAAAGGACAAATGGTCATTCCCGAAGCCATCCGCGAACAGGCGCGGATCAAGACCGGCGACCAACTGGATGTCGGTTACACCAACGGGCTGATTGTGCTGCGGAAACGCCGGGCCTTGACCCCGGCCCGGGTGCGGTCGCTGCTGCTGGCCGGATGCGAGCTTCCCGATATGACGGCGGCGGATGAAACTGCTGTCACCCGCGCCGTGCAACGAGTGAGAACCCGCGTAAAAGACCTTCAGCCTCACGCGGCAAGCCGCCGCAAACAGTGAGAGTGGTCTTCGACACCAACGTGGTGGCCAGCGCCAGCTTTTGGCGCGGCGCACCGTTTGACTGTCTGGCAGCCTGGGCGAAAGGCCGCTGCGAAGCCGTGGTCAGCCCCGCGTTGCTGGCCGAGTATCACGAAACCATCGAGGAACTTCGGTTGGAATATCCCCGGCGCGAGCCGGTCGAGTGGGTTAACGCCCTGACTGAATCGGCCGAGTTGATTTTCCCCACGGAACGCGCCACAGGAGCGACACCCGATCCCGGTGATGAAATGATTCTGGAGTGCGCCCTGGCAGCGGAAGCGGATTATATAGTGAGCGGCGACAAGAAACATCTGCTGTCGCTCCGGGAATTCCGCGGTATCCGGATCGTCTCCCCGGCAGATTTTTTACGCCGGCTGGCTGCCGGTTGAGTCCAGTGTACGTCACGCTCAAAATGCTGCGCTGGAACGAACGGGACAAGCGGCTCGTCATCTAGGAAACTCATCCGCTAACATGGGAGCATCGAAGACTCGTGAGGCGTGAACATCATCTGCCAGCGGAAATAGTTGTCCTGAAGGAAAACGCGAGAGAACCATCCAGGTTTCCAAAATCCCGCCAGAATTTCCGAAAAACCATCTTGGCGGCTTTGGGTTTCCGAAGGAATTGTCCCGACCGGGTCCACAAGTACCAGCCAATCCTCATCACCGTGGATAAAATCGCTTCTGGTGACCACCAAAGTTTTCGCGTCCAAGCTTGTCTTCGCCTGCTGCAACCAAATGCGGTTATCCTCGTCGAGGGAAGCAGGGAACACCATTGTAGGTGTACCAAATCCGTCATTGATGACCTCCGGTTTCTTGCGTGGCCTGCCTTGCGGATATAGGCTAGAAATCGCGAGCGTTCCCCTCATGTCCAACTGGTGGATCGTACGGCCATGCTCTATGTCTTGAAACCCAATTCGCGTCAACTCCACTGCGATGCTGCGCTTGCCAACCGCGAGTTGAAAATCGGGTACGCGGTCAGTCGTGTGTCGCACACAGACTCGCCACGATGTATTCACAGGGAGAAGGCCTTGAGAAGAATCAGGCTGAAGCCGTGCGATGGTTTCACCGTTCTGCAAATCAAGGCAATACGGATGCGCAGTGCAATCTTGCCTTGGTTTACGGTCTTGGCGAAGGCGTGAAGCTTGATCAGATTGAGGCGTTGAAATGGATGTATTTGGCTGCTGAGCGCGGCGCGAACAGTATTGTGGAAATGCGTGATGCTGCGGCCGGTCAGTTGACGCCAGCGCAGATTACTGAAGCCAAACGCCGCGCCAATGAATTTGTTGTGAGGAAGGAAACTTAACAAATAGGCGACAGTCAGCCTGAAAGTCTGTGCGCGGGGGCCGCCAATTTCAGTTGGTAACAGTTTGTCACCAACTGACCTCCTTCCGAAGCCGCTCTTTCATTTTGCCGTAGGCGGCGGCAATTTGAACCGGTAACAGTTTGTTACCAGTTCTCTTCCTTCTCCGGCAAATTTACGCATCTGCCTTTTCAATGCCCCTCTGCCGTCGTAAAGTGAGTGGACTGTGCCGGCCACGTTATATGATTTGATTCCGCGGGAGGAGAAGCCCGGCAATGATGTCTTGCTGGGGCGCTTTCTGGATTATGTGGAGGGACGGCGGCTGCAGCTTTATCCCGCCCAGGAATCGGCCATCCTGGAGTTGTTCGAGGAGAAGAACGTCGTTCTGAACACACCCACCGGCTCAGGTAAATCGCTCGTCGCCACCGCCCTGCATTTCCAGGCCATCGCCCGGGGACGACGCTCCATTTATACCTGCCCGATCAAGGCACTGGTGAATGAAAAGTTCATGGCCCTCTGCCGAGAATTTGGTCCCGACAACGTCGGCCTCAGCACCGGTGATGCGTCGGTCAATCGCGACGCACCCATCCTCTGTTGCACCGCGGAAATCCTGGCCAACATCGCGTTGCGCGAAGGCGCGGCGGCCAATGTGCAGGACGTCGTCATGGACGAGTTCCATTATTACGCCGATCGCGAGCGCGGCGTGGCGTGGCAGGTTCCTTTGCTGACGCTGCCGCAGGCGCGTTTCCTTCTGATGTCGGCGACGCTGGGCGACACAACGTTTTTTGAGGCGGAACTCACGCGGCTCAACGGGCGGCCGACGGTGGCCGTGTCGTCCACGGACCGGCCGGTGCCGCTGGAGCATGCGTATTCAGAATTGCCGCTGGCCAAGACGCTGGAAAGTCTCGTCGCGGACCGCAAAGCGCCGGTGTATGTGGTCCATTTCACGCAACTGGAAGCAGCGCAGAGTGCCCAGGATTTCACCAGCCTCAACGTCTGCACTCGCGAACAAAAGGCCGCTCTGGCCAATGCGGTCGAAGGCTTCAAGTTCAGCAGCCCATACGGACCCGATATCAAGAAATGGCTGCGGCACGGCATCGGCCTGCATCATGCCGGGTTGCTGCCGAAGTATCGTGTGCTGGTGGAGCAACTCGCCCAAAAGGGTCTGCTGAAAATCATCTGCGGTACGGACACGCTCGGCGTGGGCATCAACGTGCCCATCCGTACCGTGCTGTTCACGCGATTGTGCAAATTCGACGGACAAAAAACCGGCATCCTGAGCGCGCGCGATTTTCACCAGATTGCCGGCCGTGCCGGGCGCAAGGGCTTTGATGACCGCGGCTGGGTGGTGGTGCAGGCGCCGGAACACGTGATTGAAAACTTGAAGCTCGCAGAAAAAGCGGCGCGCGACGGAAAGAAAGCCGTCAAACGTCAACCGCCGGAAAAAAACTTCGTCAATTGGGACAAAAACACATTCCTGCGCCTGATGGCCGCGCCGCCGGAACGTCTGACTTCACGTTTCCAGGTAACGCACGGGATGTTGCTGAATGTGCTGAGCCGCAATGGTGACGGATGCAAGGCGATGCAGCAGCTCATCGCCCGCTGTCATGAAACGCCGAGGCAGAAGCAAGCGCACATCAAACGCGCCTGGCAACTGTTCCGCTCGCTGCTGGACCGGAAGATTGTGGAGTTCATCAATCCTCGTAGCAGCGGACGTGAGTCCGCTCCATCTTCCAATGCAGAAGGCGGAGTGCTGAATGAAAGTCAGAGCCTCCTCACGTCGGCTCCTACCGGCCAAAAAATCCGCGCGAACATCGAGTTGCAGGAGGATTTTTCGATGGACCAGGCGCTGTCGCTGTATCTGCTCGACTCGATTCCACTGGTGGACCCGCAGCAACCGGATTACGCGCTCATCCTGCTGACGTTCGTGGAATCCATTGTGGAAGATCCCGACATCATCCTGCGCAAACAGCTCGACCGGGTGAAGGACCAGAAAATGGCGGAGATGAAAATGGAGGGAATCGAATACGACCAGCGGATGGAGGAATTGGAAAAGCTCGAGCATCCGAAACCGAACCAGGAATTCATTTATTCAACGTTCAACGCCTTTGCCGACCGGCATCCGTGGGTGGGCCAGGAAAACATCCGGCCGAAATCCGTTGCGCGGGAGATGTTCGAATCGTTCCGCTCGTTTTCCGATTACATCCGGGATTACGAACTCCAGCGCGCCGAAGGCGTTCTGCTCCGGCATTTGAACCGGGTTTACAAGGTCCTCGCCCAGACCGTTCCCGACGCCGCCAAGAACGACCAGCTTCGCGAAATGGAACTGTATCTCGGCTCGATGATCCGGCAGGTGGATTCGAGCCTGCTCGATGAATGGGAGAAAATGCGCGACCCGAATTTCCAGCGCGCCGAGACGAAGGAAGCGCGCCCGCCCGGCGCGGAGGAAGCCGCCCAGGACATCACGCGCGACACCAAGGCATTCACCGCGGCGATTCGGAACCGGATTTTTGTTTTCCTGCGCGGGTTGGTGATTGGCGATTACGAGGCGGCGCTCGCGTCACTTTCGGAGGGTCGAGTTCCACGAGACCCTAAAATTGATTCCGGCACACAAAGTCAGGGACTCGCGGAACTCGCCCCTCCGAAGGATGCCGATGGCCAGCCGTGGACCGCCGACCGTTTGGACGCGGCGATGGAAGCCTACGAGCAGGAGCACGAGCGCATCTGCCTCGACCCGAACGCGCGGAACACGCGGAACACGTATGTCGTTCCTTCCGAAGACAAAAAGACTTGGCGCGTCCAGCAGATGCTGGTTGACCCGGAGGAAACCAACGACTGGGTAGCGGAATTCGAGGTGGACCTGGTCCAGTCGCGCGCTTTGGGCGAGCCATACCTGCAATTACGCCGCATCGGCAGCCTGGTTTGATTTGCCCCAAATCTTTGTCAACGCTGACCACAACCATTGCAATACTTTGTTACACCTGTAACAAAGTTTCGTCATGGTAAATAATCGGCTCGGTTTGCTTTGTCCGCCCCGGTAAAGTTCCATTTTACCTTCAGGCCATAAAATTACTCGGCGACCAAGGGCAACCGTGATAGATTTCTTCAGGTGATCCGCCATATCAGCGGGTCGCCTTAAATCCCAACGAAAGGGTAATTATGGCACAGGCAATCATGGATCCTGAAAAGGTGCGGCGATTTGCCGACGAACTGCAACGGTTCAACACCGACCTGGAGAACCGGCTGGTAATGCTGCAAGCCCGCTTCACGTCGTTGGGGGACACCTGGCAGGACCAGGAACACGAAAAATTCGCCGAGGAATTCCGGACGGCGATGAAGGCGCTGAAGAAGTTCGTCGAACTGTCCAAGGCGCACACGCCCTACCTGCTCCGCAAGGCCCAGCGCATCGAGGAATACCTGCATCAGCGGTGACCAACTAAAATCGTCCTCGTCCTCCTCCTCGTAATCGTAATCGAAAAATCCGAGGACGAGAACGACGACGAGGACGAACTAAAAAATTATGGCCGAACGCGCTCATGTCACCTCGTTTGAAGCCGTGGAAGCTTTCCGCGCCGACCTGATTGTATTCCTGAGCCGGGCGCGCGCCGTTTTGGAGGAGGCGAGTGATGAAGTCTTGCGCTCCCGGCTTTGGGTGCAAAATGATCAAATCCGACTCTGGGAGGGACAAGAACGCATCCGCTACCGGAAACTCGAGGAGGCCCGGGCGGAGTTGTTCAGCGCCCAGCTTTCTCAATTCCATGAATCAACGGCGCTGTGCCTCATGGCGGTGCAACGGGCGGAACGCGCCAATCGCGAGGCCGAGGCCAAAATGGCCGTGCTGAAAAAATGGGGCCGGGAGCTGGAGAACCGCACCGACCCGCTGGTCAAGCAGATCACCCAATTCCATAGTTTTTTGGCCACCGACATGCAACGGGCAGTCGCCTATCTGGACCTGGTGGTGAAGGCTTTGGAAGCATATGCCAGGATTCCCCAAGCCGGCGCGGGCGCAGCAACAGCCCCGACCGAAACCAAAGCGGCTGACGAAGGGAAAACCCAACCATGAACCTGAGCGGAACCAAAAACCGGCTGGTGGCCATCACAAAAGAGCTTTCCAAGCGGTGGGAAGAGACCAAAAATCACTGGCGTGACGCCAAATGCCAGGAATTCGATCAGCGTTACATGTCTGAATTGTTTGCGAACGTGGACAAGACCATTACCGTGATGGAAAAGTTGAATGAAATTTTGAGCAAAGTCAGGAAGGATTGTGAATAGGCATCTGGGAGCCAATGAAATGCTGGCGCTGTTGGACCGGTTCCAAAGCGTTCTTCAGGATTTCGCCGTTCAAGAAGAAACATTAACCAGCGAGTTCCGCACCCGGACCGCCGCCGAAGGCAAAGCGTTTGAAAGCGCATCCGAGCAACAGGCGTCGCGATTGTCCGAGCGCATCGCCGATGCAAAAAACCAACTGGAAGCGGATAGGAAAAATTCCCGGGCCAAATTCGAAAAACGAAAAGCCCGCATCACCCAGGCCCACCTCACCTGCAACCGGCAGGTGATGGAGGGCACCGACCGGGAAGGACGCCACAAACACTGGCTACAGAAGAGCACCGTGGATGCGGAGCGCAAACGGGACGCTGCGCTGGCCAACGCCGCCAATGCTCTGCAAAATTTCAACGTCAAGCTGGCTGAAAGGCGGGACTCGTTCCTGGCCCTGGAGAGAAAGGCCCGCCGCGCTTTCCGCGGTTATGGCTTTTTTTTCAGATTTTTCTCCTCGGCCAAGCCATGTCCTGAATTTGATCTTACTTTGGATGAAAATCAGTTGTTCGAAAAACTTCGCCTTCTGGAGAGCGGAACACGGGATAATTTGAAGCGCTTTAAAGAAACCATTAGGCATGGGTGGTTCGGATTTTTTCCAATCTGGCTTTTAAACATTCTTGTGCCATCGTTTGCCATTGTTTCATTGGTTTTTGATCTCCTTGGACATTATTCGATCCCATTCGGTGCTGGTATACTTATTATTTTTATAACCTTCGCTCGGGAAACGAGGACGCCAAGCCACGCCAGCAGCCACCGTGATTGCCGGCAATCTGGTGATGGCGCACCGGTTGCATGATGTCTGCCTCGAAAAGGCGGAATCGCGGTATCGGCAGGAACAGGAACGCATCACGAAGGAATTTGAAGACACCAACCGCGTCCTCAATCAGCAATGGAAACAAACTTTGAAGCAAGGTTATGACACTCGCGGTATCCGGGGCCAAAGAGTTGATGAAAAGGGTGCGCGCGCCCTTGAAACCAACGAGCGGCTTCATTTGGCAAGACTGAAACGGATTGAATGCGATCACGATGACAACGTCGCGCGTCTGCGGCAGGAGGCCGAAGCCCAATCCGGGCAGCTTGAGGCGACCCATGCGGCGAAGACGGCGAAACTGAACGCGGACGGCCAGGTCCAATGGCAGGCGCTGGAAACGGAGTGGAAAAATTCCCTCCAGCCGATTTATGAATCCATCCACGCCGCCAATGCCGCCACCGACGAGTTCTTTCCCGATTGGCAGTCGCCGGTGTGGAAAAGCTGGTCCCCGCCACAGGAATTCAAGAACGTGGCGAAATTCGGGCGACTGGAAGTGGATGTGGCGAAATTTGCCGAGAAGATGCCGAAAGACCGGCGCCTGACGCTTCCCGGTCCGTCAACCTTTTCCGTTCCGTTGCTGCTCGCCTACCCGCTTCAAGGCTCGCTCCTTTTTGAAGCGGCAAAAACCGGCGGTGATGAGGCGGTCGGGACCATCAACAACGTTATTTTCCGGCTCCTGTCCACCACCCCGCCGGGGAAATTGAGTTTCACCATTTTTGACCCGGTCGGCCTCGGCCAGAATTTCGCCGCGTTGATGCATCTGGCCGATTACGAGGAGAGCTACATCAACAGCCGCATCTGGACCCAAACCGGCCAGATTGAGGAAAAGCTCGCGGAATTGAACGAGCACATGGAAAAGGTCATCCAGATGTATCTCCGCAACGAATACGCAACCATCACGGAATACAACGCCGAGGCGGGCAGCATCGCCGAGAAATATCACATCCTTGTCATCGCCTCGTTCCCGGTGAATTTCAGTGATACCGCGGCCCGCCGGCTCCGGAACATTGCCGCCAGCGGCGCCCGTTGCGGCGTGCACACGCTCATTCACTGGGACCAGCGGCACAACTTGCCTCCGGAATTCGTTCCCGACGAACTCCGGAAAAACAGCATCGGCCTTGTTCGCGGCGATAAAGGTTTTGAGCTGGCCCGCTGGCGCAAGCCGGGGACGCGATTGATCCTTGACCGGCCACCCCCGCCCGAATTCGCCACGCAATTCCTCAACGAGGTTGGCCAGAGCAGCAAGGATTCCAATCGCGTCGAGGTGCCGTTTGAGCAGGTCGCGCCCCCGCCGGACAAGGTGTGGACGGAGGAGACCACCGAGGAACTCACCGTGCCCATCGGCCGGTCCGGCGCGACCAAATTGCAGCAACTCGCCATCGGCAAGGCCACGCGCCAGCACGCGCTCATCGCCGGCAAAACCGGTTCGGGCAAGTCCACTCTCTTCCACGTCATCATCACCAACCTCGCGCTCTGGTGCAGTCCGGAACAGGTCGAGTTTTATCTCGTGGACTTCAAGAAAGGCGTGGAATTCAAGTGTTATGGCAATCGCAAGCTGCCGCACGCCAAGGTCGTGGCCATCGAAAGCGACCGCGAATTCGGTTTGAGCGTGCTCCAGCGCGTGGACGAGGAATTGCGCCGCCGCGGCGACCTGTTCCGCAAACTCGGCGTGCAGGACGTGGCCGGTTACAAACGCGCCGGCGGCAACGAACCCATGCCGCGATCGCTGCTCGATCATCGACGAGTTCCAGGAATTTTTCACCGAGGAGGACCGCGTTTCGCAATCCGCCGCCGTGCTGCTCGACCGCATTGTCCGGCAGGGCCGCGCCTTCGGCATTCACGTGCTGCTCGGCTCGCAAACGCTCGGCGGCGCCTACACGCTGGCCCGCGCCACCATCGGCCAGATGGTCATCCGCATCGCGCTCATGTGCAACGAGGCTGATGCCTATCTCATCATGGACCAGGATAATCCGGCGCCGCGCCTGCTCTCGCGCCCCGGCGAAGGCATTTACAACGACGTGGCCGGGTCCATCGAAGGCAACAGCCCGTTCCAAACCGTTTGGCTGCCCGAAGACGTGCGTGACGGTTACCTGGCCAAAATCCGGGAACGCGCGGATCAAAGCCGAAAACAATATCCCGGCCCGTTTGTGTTCGAAGGCAACGCGCCAGCCGACGTGAAGGAAAATTATCTGCTGAACGAATTGCTGCGGTGTGCGCCCGTCCCGGGCGCAGCAGAGCAGAAAAGCAAAACCATCTCAAAAATTTCGGGGCTGCAGTCGGGATCGGAAGTCGCTGCGCCCGGGGACGGGCGCACTCCGGCCGCCGCGCGCATCTGGCTGGGCGCGCCCAATTCTATCAAAGGCCCAACCGAAGCCGTGTTTCAAAAACAAAGCGGAAGCAATCTCCTGATTGTCGGGCAGAGCGAGGAACGCTCTCTGACGCTTCTGGCCGTCGCACTCGTGTCACTGGCAGTACAATATCCGAAAAAGTCCGTGAGATTCGTCATGCTCGATAGCTCGCCGCCGGGATTTCTGCAACGCGAATTTCTGCAACGCGTCATCAAGGCGGTTCCGCACGAAATTGTCCAGGTGACCAACAGCAATCTGGCGGAAATCATGAATGGCCTGGTGGAAGATTTGAAACGCGGCGATGAGAAAGGCAAGACGCCGGAAACATTTGTGCTGATTCACGGCCTGCAAAATTACAAGAAGTTGCGGCAGGAGGATGAATTCAGCTTTTCCACCAGCGAATCCGGCGGTGCTAATCCTGCCGTCGCGCTCCTGAGCCTCATCAGCGACGGGCCGGCCCAGGGGTTCCATGTCATCGCCACCTGTGACACTTACAACAACGTGAACCGGTTTCTGGGCCGGAAGACGCTGACGGAATTTGAGATGCGCGTGCTGTTCCAGATGAGCGCGAGCGACTCGGCCAGCCTGATTGACGCGCCGGACGCCGGCACGCTTGGTTTGCATCGGGCGCTGTATTACAACGACCGCGAAGGCTACATCGAGACGTTCCGTCCGTACGCCTTGCCCGGCAACGATTGGATTGAGGAAATCGCCACGCAACTCAAGCGGCTGCTGGGGTAATACTCTTTAACGAGGCAGGAGCCAACGTGAGGAGGCTCTGATTTTCCGGTTGAGTGTTGGTCGTTGAGAGTCTGATTTCAGAGCCTCGTCACCTCGGCTCCGACAAACAATCTTCAGACGTACAGCGCGCTTTCGAGGTCGCGCACGAGCACGCTCATGAACGGATAGCGCTTGTCCGGGTCGCGCGCGAGGCATTTCAAGATGACTTTTTCGAGCACGGGCGGAATGTCCTTGTTGTGCTCGCGCGGCGGTATGGGGGCGGAAGTATCCATCTGCGCCGCCAGGATATCCGACGGGGTCTCGCCCGGAAACGGTTTCTGGTTGGTCAGCAATTCGTACGCGGCGACGCCGTAGGCAAAAATGTCCGCGCGCGGGTCAATGGGTTTTTGCTGCAACTGCTCCGGCGCCATGTAGCTGGGTGTGCCCGGGTTTTTCGACATTTTCTTCGGCTTTTCCGGAATCGGCTGCGCGAGGTCGAAATCAATCAGCCGCACGTTGCCATTGCGCGTGACCAGCACGTTTTCCGGCTTGAAATCAAGGTGCATGAAACCGCTCTCATGCACGTCGCTCAGGCCCATGGCCATGTCAATCAGTATTTGCGCGACGTTTTCGGTCAGGAGCGGGTCATGCTGCGCGAACAATTCCTTCAAATTCGCCGCCTCGACGTAATCCATGACCAGGTAAAGCCTCCCGTTCTGCCGGCCGTGCTCGACATAGCCGACGACGTAATCGCTTTGGTTGATTTTGGAAAGCACCTCACAGCCGCGCAAAAACCGGCGGCGGGCCAGCAGATTGAACCGCAAGCGGTCGTTCAATTTGCGCAAAGCATAAGGCTTGCCGCGGTTATCGGTCACGAGCCAGATTTCGGCCATGCCGCCGCGGTTGATAAGCTCCTGCGTATAAAATCGGCCAAACCGTTCCTGTTTTGCGGGTACGGCGGTCCCTGTTTCCTGCGATTCATGCGCCATTTCGTCTAATTTTTATCACGTCGCGCCAACAAACGCGAACAAAACTTTTTAACCGGGCGGCAGACGTGTCTTGACACTGTTCTGGTTCGGAGTCCCGCCTTCAGGCGGTCGGGATGGAACGCATGACTTGCCGCGTAAACGCGGAACTCCAAACACTCGCGCTCCGTTCAGCCGGCCAACACTCTCCCGTGGCGTCTGTTGTCCGATGATACAGACGGATTGGGATTGCGTTCGGTCACAAAAAAATTATCGTTGCGCCATGCGACCGCTTCGGGCGCTGTTCATTTATCTGGTCGTGGTATTTATCGGTGGCGCTTTGCTTGCGCCGTGGCTTTACCGGTTCGCGCAGGCCGCCGGCCAGCCGTTTCCGCACATCGCCAACGCGCCGTTCCATCAGGTGGTGAATCGCTCGCTGATGATTCTCGCGCTGGCGGGCCTCTGGTGGCTGCTGTGCGCCATGGGCGCGACTTCGTGGCGCGAAACCGGCCTGGTGCAGATTCATGGCCAGTGGAAGAAACTGTTTGGCGGACTGTTGCTGGGGCTTATTTCCATGGCCGTTGTCGCCGGAACCGCTTATGCCGTTGGCGCCCGGGTTTTGATTCAAGATCTGACCGCTCATAAAATTGTGGGAGCCGTTTCGACTTCACTTGCCACGGCGGTAGTCGCTGGCCTTTTCGAAGAGATTTTGTTTCGCGGCGGTGTTTTTGGCGGATTGCGGCGGCTGCTTTACTGGCCGGTGGCATTAGTTGCCAGCAGCGTGATTTTTGCGCTCGTCCATTTCCTGCACCGCGCGGAATTCACCGGACCGGTCACGTGGGATTCAGGATTGATTCTGCTTCCGGGGATGCTGGGTGGCTTCACCGATTTCCGTGAGTTCGTGCCCGGCTTTTTCAATCTTGCGCTGGCCGGCCTCCTGCTCGGCCTGGCATACCAGCGCACCGGCAACCTGTATTTTTCCATCGGCCTGAACACGGGCTGGATTTTCTGGCTGAAAACCTACGGCGCACTCACCACCGGCGCGCCGCACGCGGCAATCTGGTTTTACGGAACGGACAAAATGATTGACGGCTGGCTCGCCCTGATTGTGCTCATCATCACGTTCGGGGTTTTTCTGTTTCTGCCCATCAAACCAGCACGCGAACCGTTTGCCATCGCCCGATGACCGCACTCGTCGAACCAATTCAAAAGTGGTTTGGCATCGGCCTTGGCTTTTTCTATCCCGAAATCTGCCAGCTTTGCGGAACCGAACGCGCTTCCGCCCGGGACGGCTTTGTTTGCGCGCCGTGCTGGCGACAGGTGCGTTTCATCAAACCGCCGTTTTGCGGACGCTGCGGCCTGCCCTTCGAGGGTGACATCACGACGCCATTTGAATGCACGAATTGCCGCGAGATGGAATTGCACTTTTGTTCCGCGCGCTCGGCGGTGGTCGCCCGCGGCGGTGTCCTGGAGGCAATCCACCGTTTTAAATATCAACGGCAGTTATGGTTCGAACATTTTCTCGCCAGCCTGCTGCTGCACGAAGCGGTGCCCGCTTTGCGCGAAGAAAATTGGGATTTAATTGCGCCGGTGCCGCTGCATCCGCTGAAACAGCGCGAACGCGAATTCAACCAGGCCGCCCGGCTTGCCCGGCACTTGAGCACCGCCCTGCAAATACCGTTGAACGCAAAGCTCCTGCGCCGGGTCATCCCCACGGCCACCCAGACCTTGCTGACGCGGCAGCAACGCGCGGCAAACATGCGCGGCGCGTTTGCCATCGGGCCCGGTGCGCGGCTGAACGGCGAGCGGGTAATTCTGGTGGACGACGTTTTCACGACGGGCGCCACGACCAGCGCGTGCGCCCGGGTATTGCTGGCGGCAGGAGCGGGCGATGTTTGTGTCTGGACAGTTGCGCGCGGACTTTAGTAATGTATGTTTCACTAAACCCATGGGGACGACAACTTTTACGAAAAAATCGCTCGGGATTGAGACGGTCGAGCCGGCGTTGACCCCTGCGCCAGCCGACAAGCCCGCAACGTTGCCCAAAAAGCCAAAGCTTGGCGGCGGCAAACCCAAAAAGCGCGACATTCCGGAGGGGCTATGGACGAAATGTCCGAAGTGTGAAAATCTGGTTTTCGACAAGGAATTGGATGAAAATCTGAAGGTTTGCCCGAAGTGCGGCCACCATTTCCCCATCGGTTCGCGTGAACGGATTCATTCGCTGGTGGAAACCTGCACGTTCGAGGAAATGGACGCGCAGATGACGAGCACCGACGTGCTCGGGTTCACCGGCGTGGCCACCTACCCATCCAAGCTCGAACAGCATCAAAAGCGGACTTCGCTGAAAGACGCGGTGGTCACCGGAATTTGCCGGATTGGCGACGACCGGGCCGCGCTGGGCGTGATGGATTTCAGTTTTCTCGGCGGTTCGATGGGTTCGGTGGTCGGCGAAAAATTGACCCGGCTCATTGAACGCGCGACAGAAAAGGAATTGCCGGTCATCATCATTTCCAGCAGCGGTGGCGCGCGCATGTACGAAGGAATGTTCAGCCTCATGCAAATGGCCAAGACCGCCGCCGCGCTCGCCTACCACGCGCAACAGCGCCTGCCTTACATCAGTGTGCTCACGCATCCGACGACGGCGGGGGTGATGGCCAGCTACGCGAGCCTGGGCGACCTGATTCTGGCCGAGCCGGGCGCGATGATTGGTTTTGCCGGGCCGCGCGTCATCAAGGACACCACGCAAGCCGAATTGCCGCCGGGGTTCCAGACTGCCGAATTTCTCCTCGACCACGGACTCATTGACTCCATCGTCCCGCGCACGCAGATGAAGCAGCAATTGATTGAGTATTTGAACTTCCTCTCCGTCCGCAAAAAAGCCGCCGCCGCGACGGCCTGACATCCTCACCGGCGGCCGTCATACCACAACGTGCAGGATTCGCGGCGGGTCAGAGCACGGCGGTT
The DNA here is from genome assembly GCA_963789055.1 of uncultured Verrucomicrobiae bacterium. Taxonomy (GTDB): domain Bacteria; phylum Verrucomicrobiota; class Verrucomicrobiia; order Limisphaerales; family UBA11358; genus UBA11358. The sequence goes on from CAWBJE010000004.1 coordinate 66,878, forward strand.
GAAAATCACGTGCACCAGCAATTTGAGGTGGTCCCGCATCGTGTAAAGCCGCATCTTCCGCGCGGAAGTCACCAGCGGATGCCGGTGTAAAATGACGATGTCCCTGTCCCGTCTCCCGCGCCAGACGTTTCAGCCGCTTGCTCAAATCCAATTCCTCCGCCGCGAACAGTTCGTTGCTGAACCCGCCGATTTTCCGGAACGCCGCCGCTTCGCACAAAAATAAATGAACCGGCCAGCAACCGCCCCATCCGGCTGGAGCAGTTCCAGAGCCACGTGAAGAACCCGGACAACCAGGATGTTTTTCATCCATCCGGACCGTGGACACCGCCGGCCAGACAGCGGCCGGAACTGATTTGCTCCGCCACATCCGCAAACAGTTCGGCGTTCGGATGCGAATCCGCATCCACAAAAATCAGCCAGTCGCCGGTGGCCGCCGCCGCGCCGGAATTCCGGGCGCGGGCGATTTGATTGACCGGCTCGAACACGACGGTGGCGCCCGCCGCCCGCGCGATTTCCGCCGTGCGGTCGGTGGAATTGTTGTCGCACACAATCAGTTCAAAGTCCCAGCCGCGCTGCGCGAACGCACTGGGCCGCCGATTTGATTTGCGCCAGCGATTCGCCGAGCAACCGCTCCTCGTTAAAGGCTGGAACCACGACGGAAATTTTCACCACGCGCAATTTGCTTCATCCCCGCCCGGTTTCAACCCGCGAGTTCCGGGGTAATGTCCTGATTTGATTGTAGGGCACGACGTAAGGAGTGCGGTCCAAACGACTCGTCACCTCGTCGCCTGCGAATTCGCAATCCGGGTGCAAATTTTAGCGTGCTTTTTTCGGCCAAATGGTTTTTATTTGTGGGTATGACCATTTGGATTCTGGTTTTGGTGATGCTGCTGTCGCTGGCCGCCCTCGGTTACCGGCAGGGCGCGATTCGCGTGTCGTTCTCGCTGATCGGCATCATTGTTTCCGCGTTGCTGGCCGGGCCGCTCGCCAAATACGTCAAGCCGATGCTGCCGCACGTGGGCATTCATGACCCGACCGTCGTCTGGCTGGTGTCACCGTTGATCGTGTTTTGGGTTTTGATGATTCCGTTCAAGTCGGTGGGATTTTTTGTGCATCGCAAGGTGGAGGTTTATTTCAAATACAAGGAAGACGGCACTGCAACTGGTCCGGTGGAACCGGCTGAATGCCCGGCTCGGCCTCGGTCTCGGCCTGATGAACGGCCTCGTTTATCTCGTGCTGATCTCGTTCATCATTTTCGATTTGAGCTACTGGACAGCACAAGTCGCCACATCCGACGACGAAGGCGTGCTGATCAAACTGCTGAACCGGCTGGGGCGTGATTCGGAAACCACCGGGTTCGCCCAGATTGCGCGCGCGCATTGACCCGATGCCGGACAGTTTTTTCAAATACGCCGATCTCGCCGGATTGCTCTATCAAAACCCGCAGTTGCGCGACCGGCTGGCGGATTATCCGATGTTTATTTCCCTGACCGAACGCGATGAATTCAAACAACTCGGCCAGAACACCGAGTTTCAAAATGCGTGGAAGCAGACACGCGCCCATCCAGCAATTGCTCGACAACGACCAGTTCAAATCCATGTGGGAAAACCAGGAAACGGCCAACCTGGTCTGGGGCATCATCCAGGACAATTTTGACGACCTGTGCGCCTATCTGCAAACCGGCAAGTCGGCGAAATATGGTTCGAAACAAATCGTCGGCCGTTGGGATTTCAACATCGCCGCGACCACCAGCCAAGCTGCTGGAAGCGCGACCGGTCATTTCGTCGCGCGAGATGCGGATACTGCGCGCCTGGGTGACGCAGTCGTATGCCAAGACCGCGTTCGTCGCCGGCGCCGATGGCCAGGCGTTCCTGAAAAATCTGCCTCATGTTAAAACCGCAGCCCGGGCAAGCCGCCCACCACCGAAACCGCCACGTTGGACAGGGTAAATGGAAAGGTGACGGGACTGATTACGAATTGTCGCTCACCAGCGGCGGCCAAAAACAATCCATGCCCGCCGAGATTGATGACACGCGGTTGATCGATCAAGGACGACAAAACCACGCTGGTGTTTGACCGCGAATAATTGATTGCGGATGGCAGGGCCGTACTGCTGCGCGGCCATCATACCCGGCGGCACAACAGGGCCGCCCTGACCTTTGCATCGATGGTCTCCGGGAATTGTAATGAAATGGTCGGGGCGGTGAGATTTGAACTCACGACCTCTTGCACCCCAAGCAAGCGCGCTAGCCAAGCTACGCTACGCCCCGGACCATTGGAGCGCTGATTCTAGCCTGCCAACCCCGGTTTCAATCACGAAGATTTGTAGCCAAAAACTATTAGCCGGAACCAAGCCGTAGGACAGGTGTCCCGCCTGTCTCTGAAATCCAAGAATCTTCTATTTCAGAAACAATGATCGCGCCGCAACCCATCATCAATCGGTGAGCAAAATTCAAAAAAGATGGAAACAGGCGAGACGCCTGTCCTACGTGCCTGACCACGCGCGCAGCACAGGCTTCGCTACGTGGGTATGGCTATAGTTGGCATCGCATCTTGAAATCTAGAACTGCATTTACCGCCGGCCACGGGTCGGAAAGATTTTGGGCCGGATCGGCGGCGGCAAGCGGAATTTTCGGCGGCACACCGATGGCTTTGCACCCGAAGGTTGCGGCCAGTGCTTTTTGGCATAATCAACTACTTCCTGGGCCACGGCCGCCTTCGTCTCCGCTGTGCCGGGCAAGGCTTCCTCAACCTTTTCAACTTGCTGCGACACCCAATTTTCGGCTTTCGTCGCCAGTTCGCCAATTTTCGCTTCGGGAAATTTCATTTCGCCGATGTTGAACGCGCCGAACGAACCGAGCGCCCCGGCCATCGGGCTCGCGCGCCTTCGATCGCCTCGGCTTGGCCCGGCACCGTCTGCCAGGCTTCGTATCCGTTCACCACCCAGTCCAGCTTGCCGGTTTCGATGTCCAGCAACAGGCCGTGCACGGGAATTTTCGGTCCGATGAGCGGGCTGTGCCGCACGATGCTCGCAGCCTTGATGACATTCTGCCGTTCGCTGCTGAACAAGCCGAAAAATTCGTTGAGATTGTCCGGCAACAAATGCCGCTCCACGCCCAGTTCCTTCAATTTGTCGAGCAACTGCATCGCCGTGGTTTTGCAAACCTGGCAATCCGTGTGGCCGATGATGGCGATTTCCTTGCCGCCTTTGACGGCGCAGGCCAGCGCCAGCGACCGCATGGTGCTGGAGAGCGGCTGGGTGATGATGTTGCCCGCGTTGCGCAGCCAGATGAATTCTTCCGCCGGCAACGCCAGCGCGTTCGGGAAAAATGCATTCAACCGCGGGTCAATGCACGTGAGCGCGATGACCGGCAGTTCGTCTGCGAAATCCCCCGGATGCAGCCCGGCTTCCGTGTCACCGGCCACCGCCCGGTGGTTCGCGTCAATGATGGCTTCAAACAGGCGCATAATTCCGTCCTTTCTGTCAGCTTGCGGACCGCCTTGGCCCAGCCAGCGAGACATAGGCCGAGTTCAGGGCCTTGGTCCATTCCTCCGCCGCGTTCCGAACTTTTTCATTCATACCGGCAAAATGATCCGGATGACATTCCTTGATGCGCCTGCGGTACGCGGCTTTGATTTCAGCCGACGTGGCGCCGTCGGACACACTCAGAATCTCCCAGGGACTGAGTTGTTCCGGCTGGGCAACCGGATGAGGCGGCAATTTCTCACTTGCCGGCGCGCCGGCCGGTTCTTGATAAGCGGCAAACTGTCGCAATTCCATCCGTAGCAGCGAGGTCAGCGACACATCAGGCCGCAAAAAGAGAATCCCATCCAGCAATCGGAATTGCGCGATGAGGTTCGTCCAGTCCAGCCCCGGGAATTCATGCTCTAATTCCGTTCGCGAGGCGGACCTGTCCCTCCCTGCGAGAAAAGCCAGCACCTTGCTGCAGGTGTCAATGTCCAGTTGGAGCAGTCGCGCCGCGCGGACACCATTGTGCCATCCGTCCATGACCAATCGGGGGCCGGCGTGGGCGAATTCCCGCGCAAACCACTGTGGGAGAAACGACATATCATCCCGCTCGGCATGAAGGCAGTCACTCCAAATCAGGCCGATCCCCAGCCCGGAAATTCCGCTGCACAAAAAAACGACGCCATTCGGATGCAGGTGTGGCACAGTTAACAACAATACCATTTGGGCAATCACATAAATCAGGAAAAATACAAACATCAGGATGATTGCGCCGCCGACCACCGCCAGAACCGAGTACGCCGACAACCCAGCCGCCAACTTCCATCGTTCCGCTCTCAGCCACCGGGTGATTTCAGGTGAGGGCATAATCGTTTGCAGCTTCAACCCCGCCAGCAACTCAATCCACCGGCCACCGTCCGGCGGTTCGCGTCAATGATGGCTTCAAACAGGCGCATGGTTTTCAACGCAAAGACGCCAAGGCGCAAAGATGCCAAGGCCAGCACACCTTATTTGCGGCTCCGCGCCTTTGCGCCTTTGCGTTAAATTTGTTTTTCACGTCGACTTCTTCCACGGCTGCAACGGCGGCGGGTCAAAGCTGGGCGCGGGCGGCGGTTCTTCCGGCAGCAAATACCAAAGCGCCAGATACAAAAAGATGCCCGGAAATGCCGCGCTGAAAAGCGTTCCCAAAACCCAGACCACGCGCAGCTTCGATGATGGCAGTTCAAAATGCTTCGCCAGCCCGCCGCAAACCCCGGCCAGCCGGCTGTCATCATGTGAACGGCAAAGTTTCATAATTTTCAAAATCGGCGGAGCAGCAACTCCGCCATACCGATAACTAATTTTGGTAGGGCGCTTTCTCCGAAAGCGCTGCGGCGCGTTGGGGACACCGCGCCCTACCTGTTATTTCCCTTTATCGTCGTCCTTGCTCATCGCCTTTTTCAGCGCGGGAACCTGTTCCAGCAATTTCTCGAACTTCACGCCGGTCAGGCTTTCCAGCACCGGCGGCAACTGGCTGATGATGGTGGTCACGTCGCCGGTCAGCTTGCTCGCGCCGCCGCCGGGGCCGTTGCCGCTGTTGATGATGACCATCTTCTCGGTCTTGCTCAGCGGTTCGCTGATCTTGCCCGCGATTTCCGGCATCACGCGCACAATCATTTCGATGACCGCCGCCTCGTTGTATTGCTTGAAGCACTCGGCCTTCACGCGCATCGCCTCGGCGGTCGCCTTGCCTTGCGCCTCGATGACGTCGGCCTGGGCCAGACCGCGCGCCTTGTTCGCATCGGCTTCGGCCAGACCGGTGGCTTTCACCACGTCGGCGCCGGCAAAACCGGTCGCCTTGGTCGCGGACGCCGCGCCGGCCGCCTCGGTTTCGAGCTGGAATTTCCTCGCGTTGGCCAGCGTCTCGACTTTGTAACGCTCGGCGTCGGCGGGTTTTTGCACATTGGCTTCGAGTTCGCGCTGATTTGCGCTGGATTTCCTGCTGCTGCAACTCGATTTGCTTTTGCTTCTCGATGATTTGCACCTGGACTTCCTCGGCCTTCACGAGCTGGCCGGTCTTGAATTTCTGCAAATCATACGCGAGGTCGGCCTGCGCCTTCTGCTCGTTCACCGTCGCCTGATATTGCGCGACATTGGATTGATAATCGCGTTGCGCCTCGGCGACTTTCGTGTCGGCTGCGAACTTCGCCTCCTGCCCGGCCTGCTTGGCCTGCGCGGAACGGATCAGCGAATCGCGGTCGGCCTCGGCCTGGGCGATGATGGCGTCGCGTTTGACCTGGGCGATGCGCGGTTTGCCGAGCGCGTCGAGGTAACCCTGGCGTGTCGCGGATGTCGCGGATGGTGAAGCTGACAATGCCGAGGCCCATGTTGCGCCATGTCGCCGGCGGCCACTTCCTGGACCTTCTGGGCGAAGGCGTCGCGGTTCTGGTAAATTTCCTCGACCGTCATCGTGCCGAGAATCGCGCGCAAATGGCCTTCGAGCGTCTGCATGGCGATGTTTTTGATGTCATCGACGCCTTTGCTCAGGAATTGTTCCGCCGCGGTGGCGATGGAAACGTCGTCGCCCTTGACCTTGATTTGCGCCACGCCGTCCACCTTCACCGGCACGCCTTTGCTGGTATAAACCTCCGGCGTCTGCACATCAATGGTCAGCAGTTCGAGCGAAAGCACGTCCACTTTTTCGATGACCGGCAAGACGAACGTGCCGCCGCCTTTGACGATGCGGAAGCCGCGACACTGCGCCGTGCCATCCGCCTCGACCACCGCGTGTTTGCGGCCGGAAACGACGAGCACCTGGTTCGGGCCGACCTTGGTGTAGCGGCTGGCCCAGATGACGAGGAAAATGAAAACGACAAACGATGACGACCGTGGCCATGATCGACCGATTCCATCCAGGGCGAAGTTACCGGCTTCAGCGAGACATGGGAATTAGGTTCATGTGTAGTTGAGGGTTGAGGGTTGAGGGTTGAGTATTGGTTCAATTGATTGACTTCGACGTAAAACTGGGTGCCGACGATGCGGGTGATTTTGACGGTCTTGCCGGCGGCGATCGCCGCGCCATTTTCCGCGCGCGCCGGGGCGGTATAACGCGTGCCGCCCTGCACGTAGGCGATTTCACCCACGCCATTTTCCGGGATGGGCTGTGACAATGGCGCGGTCCGACCGATCAGATTGGCCACGTGGGATTCGCTGGAACTTTGGGTATTGCTGAACACGGCGTTGAACAGCCACAGAACAACGCGAGCGCCACGACCAGTCCGCCGAGCAGCTGAAAGCGGCGCGCTGATCCAGACGCTGCTCGTTTTCGGAATCTGGGTGAAAATCAAGCCAAACCCGCCAAACGCCGTCACGAAAGCTCGCCAGCACCGTGGGGCTGAAAAAGGAAATGCCCGGCATGCCGCTGATGTCTGAACCCGGCCTCCGCGTGCCCGCCCGCTGCCGGCGACATGGGCATCGTGCCCGCCGAAGAAGTGCCCGGCGACCGCGCTGAACAACGTGAAGACCAAACCCACCACCAGACAGATTGCGTAGATATAATCATAATTCCTCGCTGAGTTGTTGTTGGAGCGAGTAGAAACCCAACCCGCTTCCAAAGCAAGCCGGAAAGAAATCGCCGGTTTTGTTCAGTTATGTTTCATGCGTTACGCTAATCAAACACCAATCCGGCCCGGCGGCATCTATAATTTGCGGCAGTTTGTAAATCGTTCGGTTGGCAGTTCACGGCTTTAGCGTGCCAAATCGCCGCCGAGTCGAACTATACCACTGAAAGCAAGCTGAAGCTTGAACTCCAACTCGGCTTCGCACTTGCCAAATCTCCGCTGCTCTTCCATTGTCTCGCCATGCATTCCTACGAATTGTTGCGCGAGGTTTTCGACAAAAAAGCCCCCAAACAGGTCGCCGCCGACCTCGGCCTGTCGCTTTCCATGGTTTACAAATGGGCCGAGCCGCCGAACCACGCCGCCGGCAGCGGCACCAGCAATCCGCTCGACCGCATCGAAGCCCTGCTGCCCAGCACCGGCGACCACCGGCTCGTGCAATGGATTTGCCAGCGCGCCGGCGGATTTTTCATTCAAAACCCGAAGCACACGCCGCATCCGCATTTCCTGATTCCGGCCACCAACCAGATCGTCCAGGAATTCGCCGACCTGCTGCACGTCATCGCCGCCGCCACCGCCGATGAAAAGATCACGCAGGCGGAGGCCAAAGAAATCCGCGCGCGGTGGGAGGAATTGAAAACGGTGACGGAAGGTTTCGTGGCCTGCTGCGAGGAGGGAAATTTCAGCCACCTCCGCAACCACGCCGCCAAACGGACCGCAACCGGCCGGTCGGAGCCAACGGACGGCTGAACCGGCCAACCTTGACACCAACCGGCACCGTGATTACGTTGTAACCGTGATGGCGCGGGATCGCTTTCCGCCGAAGACGCATGCAGCTTAACCGAAAGATACGAATCACCTTTGTCTGGCCGGAAGGTTTCTTGCCCAGTTACGCCATTCCCCTGGCGTTCGGTTTCTTAAAGGCCAATGTTGACCCGGAGCTTTACGACTTTCAGATTATTGATTGCGTGCTGGACAAGCTGAATGCGCGCCATCCCGTATTTCGTGAGCGGTTGAGGGCAAACGCACCCAATATTGTCGGTGTCTCGAGCTGGTCCCCCATGTTTCCCGAAGCATTGGAAATTCTGAAAGTCGCCCGGGAAATCAATCCCCGCGTGACGACGATCATCGGCGGGGCACACGCGACCAATTATCACCAAAACGTGATTCAATTCCGGGAGATTGATTACCTCTTCCGCGGCGAGTCAGACCTCGCATTCAAAACGTTCCTGGAGGAATGGGCGGCAGCGACGCCTGATTGGACAAAGGTCAAGGGCCTTTGCTACCGCCAGAACGGCACGGTCATGGGCAATGAAATGGAAAGAGAGGCGAACCTTGATTTGATAAAGAACCCGGATTACGACTTCATCAATCTCAAACAATATCAGGCTTCCGGATATCGCTGGAACAGTCCGCCCAAACCCAATGCGCCGCTTTGGATTACACGCGGCTGTCCGTACCGCTGCCAGTTCTGCGCCGCGCCCCAGTTAAACGGCCTGGCGATCCGCAAGCACAGCGTGGAATACATGATGGACCTCATCCAGCGGCTTTATACGCAAGGAACCCGCTGGTTCAACATTATCGACGACAATTTCACTTTCGACACCCGCTATGCCAAATCGTTTTGCGAAGCGGTAATCAAGCTCAACCTCAAAGACGCGGGCTTCGGGACCCCAAACGGAATCCGCATGGGCCGGGGAGACGCGGAACTTTGGCGGCTGATGAAGCAAGCGGGTTGGCGGCATCTTATCGTCGCGCCCGAAAGCGGCTCGGCCCACACTCTGGAGCTGATGAAAAAAGATCTGAAACTTGACACCATTCCGCGGATTGTCGAAGAAATCCGGGCCGCCGGCCTTAGAGTTCAGGCGTTCTTCATCATCGGTTATCCGGGAGAAACCCCCAGGGACCTTGAGGAAACCGCTGCTTTGATTCGCAAATGCAAATTCAATTTTGTTTTCCTGGCAAATTTCCAACCGCTTCCCGGAACGCCGGTCTATGACGAGCTGGTTCAGCAGGGGAAGATCCAAGACTGGCTGCTGCCCCACAATTTCTCGGATGGGGTCCGGACTTACACCCCGCCCGAATTCGAAGGGTTCAATTTTTCACGATTCATTCTCCGGATGCATCTGTCGCTGATGGCCCACCAGCCTTTTAATATCCCATATCAAATCGGCGTGCTGTTCCGGCTTTTTAAACCCTCGGTCGTCCTCAAGAAATTATGGCTGAATGTGACGTCGATGCTTCGGCCCGGCCGGCAGCAAAAAAAAGCGCTGGTTTTCAAACCCATGCACGAGCAGACGACCATTGCCATGGGCTCGTTAAAATCATCCTGAAAGTACGAGGACGATTTTACGCTGCCGTCCTACCAACTGGCCGCGCGAATTTTCAAGGGGACGGCGAATGATTCTTTTTCTCCGTGGGGAGAAATACGAACGCTCCGCAAACCAACTTTCGGCCATCCTTCGGTTTTTGACTTGCCACAGGCACACCGCAACCACAGCCTCATCACGTCATGTTAAAGCTCAATTTGACACTGCAATGCCTGCTGTTAAACCAACATGAATCTGGAATGGGCTATCAGATTGTCGAGGCCATCACTTTTGACAACAAAATCAAGCGCGGTATCGCCTATAATGCCGAGTTGCTGTTGTTTGAGGAAGAGCCACGCCGGATATTTAGGACTGCCACCTTCGCACAACTTCTGAACGAAGCCAAAATCTCCACTGGAGAAATCAAGTCGTTGAACGTTGTGACAAACACCGCATCGGCTTCGCCAGCCTTTGCTTTGAGAGAGGCCACACCTTACGGCAGGAAAGCGATGCCCGCAAAAGATGCGCCGATTGAGAAGACCAAAGAAAAAGAAGTGTTCAAGCGATTCACGGCTTACGAAAATGATCACCGCATCACACCTGATGGGAAATTGTTGCCGGGAACGTATGCCACCACGGAAGAAGACGCAAAACATGCGCCGACTGGCAAAATCGCTGTGGCACGATACGCCCTGCCAAATCCAAAACCCGCTTCCAACGTGTGGACAATCAAGCCTTGGAAGGATACTTTAATCCAGTCTGGAATCGTTGAACCGGCCAATGATCAGCCGGGTGGCGGCGTGGAAGTGATTTTCACGAAGGGGACAAACCCCGGAACAGTGACCGGGCCGGAAAAGATTCCCGACGAGTGAACATGAGAGTCAAACTCGCAAAACGTTGGACGAAACGGTTGCTGCAACTGCCGGAGACCGGCATGGGCTACCAGCGCGTGGACTTGCGACTCGCCGGCGGGCGCGAAATCAAAAACGTGCTCGCCTTCAACGCCGAGGAAGTTGAACTGCCGGACGAGTGCGCCAACGCCCAAATTGAGGACGTTCAACTGCGAACGGCCTGACCGTCCGGCAATTCCTGTCGCGCGATATTTCAAGGGGACACGAATGATGCTCCTGCTCCGTAGCGGCGGGTCGGCAGACCGCCGCAAACTTTTCCGTTTGTTTTCAGATGGCGGCGCTCTGCCGAGACGCCGCTACGCCTTCTCCCGCCTGTCGCGCCGTAACGCAGTAAAGACGGGAGCGAAGGCGGATGGGAGATGGCCGGGTTACTAAAGATGATGGCCTACTGTCGCACAAGTTGGTTCATTTTTTACCGAGTTAATTGCATACGAACCACCCAAGGGACATTTTGGCAATGCTCCGTTTTTCAAAAAAATTTGCAAATCTTGTTCTGTCGGTATGGCGTCTGGTGATTTATGTTTTTCCAGTGCCCACTGCATCTTTGCGGCGGCAATTTGGCGAAGGTTATTAATGCAAGAATTTGATAAGGCCTTTTTTCTTGCTTCACTCAAATTGTCTAAGAAATAAGTAACAACATCCTTGTTTCCACCTTTTCCTCGCAATTTTATCAAATGTTCCTCAAATGAATGATAGTTCCGATGCGGATTATTTCGTCCCATGATCGTGTCGTTAATCCGAACTTGGAGATAATTGACAAGATCATCGAATCGGCCTCGCGGAACTAAATATGTGCGTGCTCCAAAGTCTCGCTTGATGTCCCGGTGAATCATCGAGGGATGAAACGATCTCTTATCAATTCCTCGTTTGATTCCCTCTTGACGCCAATCAATATAACGCTCAACCAAGTATTCAATATAAGCACGCATTTCGACATTGGCACCGACAACATCTGGGGGCTGAATAGATGGCAGCTTTTCCCCAGCCGTCTTGATTGTTATGTTGTGAATCTGCTCAGCTTGAATGTTGGTGTTGTTGTCACCTCTTATTTTTTGACTTAATTTTGTCTTTCTCTGCTTTTTGGCAGCAGGCTGTTGTCGTGATGCAGTCGGTGGTCGCTTTCGATTTATGACGCTGTCAATCCCGTCTAAAAACACTTTGCGAGCTTCATCTGCGGAAAGTCCTACCAAATCAATGTAAACGATAGGGCGCAGCAGGCCGTCAGGGGTGCATTCTCTTACCCGGACTGGAACAAGTGTTCCGCGCTCACAACTTGGGTCTGTGGCAAATTGAGCCGTCCACTCCGCCAGAGGAAACTTTGCAGTTAAGTAATCTGGCGAAAGCACCATAATCATTCGTTTGGCACTTTTGAGCGCATTGTGCATTTCAACAACGAAGTTTGAAGAAGGAACAAAATCCTGCTCTTGAAGTATTGTTGTATAGAGAGATTGATCAAGCCAGTTGGCTAATCCTTCCGCCCAAACTTTGTCGGCTTTATTGTAGCTAATGAAGAAATCTTCCATAACTCACACCAATTTCTTCGCAATGTGCTCGTCCAGAATTTCCTCCACCGTCAGGGCGACGATGGCAGGGACGCGCTGCCGCGCCTCCTGGCTGACCGTCAGGTCAGCCCTCCCTTTGCCAGCGGCCGTTTTTGCCATGCGGCGAGACTAGACAACCGGCCGGGCTTCGTCAATTGGCTGCCTTGTCCTCAATTTTTTCGAGGACGAGGACCAGCCTACGCGCAGACGCTTCGGCACGGCAGGCGAGAACGATTTTTACGGCGCTGGCTTTTTCTTCGAAATCGTGTGCGTGGCGTGGCCGTAAAACGCCTCGGCGCATTCCATCAGCGTCTCGGACAACGTCGGATGCGGATGCACCGTCAGCGCGATGTCCTCGGCGGTCGCGCCCATTTCCAGCGCCAGCACCGCCTCGGCAATCAATTCGCCCGCGCCCGCGCCCACGATGCCCACGCCCAGCACCCGGTCGCTTTCCGGATCAATCAACATCTTCGTCAGCCCGTCCGTGCGGTCGAACGACAACGCCCGGCCCGAAGCCGACCACGGGAATTTCGCCACTTCGTATTTGATGCCCTTTTCCTTCGCCTCGGCCTCGGTCAAACCGCACCAGGCCAGTTCCGGGTCGGTGAACACCACCGCCGGAATGACGATGTTTTCAAACACGACGTCCTCGCCGTTGATGTTCTCGACGGCAATGCGCGCTTCCTTGTGCGCCTTGTGCGCCAGCAAAATCCCGCCCGCGATGTCGCCGATGGCGTAAATGTTCGGGTCGTCGGTCTGCTGATGATGGTTGACCTTGACGAAGCCTTTTTCATCCAGCTCGACCTTGGTGTTTTCCAGGCCGAGATCGGCGCTGTTCGGCACGCGGCCCACCGCCACCAGCACGCGGTCGTAAAGTTCGGACAACTTCTGGCCGTTGTATTCCATCTCCACTTTGATCTGCTTTCCGGCGGTGGCCATTTTGGTGACCTTCGCCTTGAGCCGGATTTCCTTGAACATTTTCTTCGCGTTCGCCACCACCGGCCGGGCCAGGTCGGGATCGGCGCCGGCCAGAATGTTGTCGAGCGCCTCGACCAGCACGGTTTTGCTGCCGAGCGCGGCATACACCGTGCCCAGTTCCATGCCGATGTAACCGCCGCCGACGACCAGCAGGTTTTCCGGGATGTCCTCGACTTCCAGCGCCTCGGTGGAGGTCATGATGCGCGGATTGCCGAGATCGAACACCTTGGGCATGGCCGCCAGCGAACCGACGGCGAGAATCGCCTTGTCATACTCGATGAACTGCTGCCCCTGCTCCGTCTCGACGCGCAATTTCTGTGAACCTTCAAAATAGCCGCGGCCCTTGATGACCTGCACGCCGCGCATTTTGGCAAGCGTGGCCACGCCGCCGCCGAGTTTTTCCAGAATGGATTCCTTCCACGCGCGCAGTTTCGCCAAATCCACCGTCGGCGGTGTGAACGTGATGCCGCGATGTTCGGAATCCTTGGCCGCGGTGATTTGGTGCGTCGCGTAGAGCAGCGCCTTGGACGGAATGCAGCCGCAATTCAGGCAGACGCCGCCGAGCCGCTTTTCGCGCTCGACGAGAATGACTTTCATGCCCAGGTCGGCGGCATAAAACGCCGCCGCGTATCCGCCCGGTCCGGCGCCGACAACCACGATTTGAGTTTTGATTGGGTCCATAATTAAATTTTCACCGTTTCGTCCTTGAAATCCTCCATCGCCTTCACCAAATCCACCATGAACCGCGCCGCCGCGCCGCCGTCAATCACCCGATGGTCATACGATAATCCCAGCGGCGTCATCATGCGCACCTCCACCTTGCCGTCGCGCGCCACCGGTTTCATCGCGCCGCGGCCGAGACCGAGGATGGCCACTTCCGGTTTGTTGATGATGGGCGTGAAATGCGCGCTGCCGATGGCGCCTTGATTGGAGACGGTGAACGTGCCGCCTTTCAATTCCTCGGCCGTCACCTTGCGGTCGCGCGCCTTTTGCGCGAGCTGCTCCAGTTCCTTCGCCAGATCGAGCACGCTCTTTTTGTCCGCGTCGCGGATGACCGGCACGATCAGGCCCTGCTCCGTGTCCACCGCAATGCCGATGTGAAAATATTCCTTGAGACACAATCTCCTGCGCGGCTTCATCGAGGCTGGAATTGAAAATCGGATGTTTTTTCAACGTCTCCACCAGCGCCTTGAGCACAAGCGGCGTGAGCGTAAGCTTGGCGCCCTTTTTCTCGTAAGCCGGCGCGTATTTCTTCCGCAACTCGTTGAGCCGCGTGAAATCGGCATCGTCGAACTGCGTGACGTGCGGGATGGCGTTCCAGTTTTCCCACATCCGCCGCGCAATCACCTGGCGCAATTGCGTCAGCGGCTTCTTCGTCACCGGCCCCCATTTGGAAAAATCAATCGATTCGGCAACCGGTTTGGCCGGCGCCCCGGCGGCGGCGGCCTTGGGTTTCACGGCGGCTTTCTGCAAACGCGCGAGGTAGGCGCGAATGTCGCCAAGAACAATCCGTCCGCCCGCCTCGCTGCCGCGCACCCGGGACAAATCAATACCCAGCTCGCGCGCCAGCCGGCGGATCGACGGCGAGGCGACCGGCGCGGCCACGGGCTTCGGAATTTCTTCTTCTTCGACTCCCAGCCGCCAGTTGTTCGGCAGGCAGCTTTCGGCTCCGGCTCCGGCGCGGCCCGTTTCGCGGCGGGGGCGGCGGCGGCGGCCGGTTCGTTACCGCCACTCAATGAGATAAGGCGCTGGCCGACGCTGATTTTGTCGCCGGCTTTGACATAAATTTTCGTGACGACACCGGCGGCCGTGGACGGGATGGAAGCCACGGCCTTTTCATTTTCCAATTCGAGAATGGCCTGGTCCCGGGCAATCGTGGTCGCCTTCTTTGACGAAGACATTGACCACGACGCCTGAATCAGCGCCTTCTCCAAGTTTAGGAAGTTTAACATCCATAATTAACAAGGCTGACAAGGTGGCGCAAAACCCCGCTGTTTTCCAGAAATAATTTGCCCGTTGCTCCGAATGGGTTAATAGGCAAAACTGGATGCTTCGCATCAGGTATTCATCAACAATGATTGACAGAATCACTGCCAAAAACTAAAAAGCCGCCGGCCAAAGTTTGACCATTCACATCATGCGCCCCGCAAATCCAATCAGCGGTGGTTCGAATCGCTGCCAGTCCGCCGGTGGTCAGGCACGGCAATGAACCGCCAACATGTCACGTAAGCCTTGCTGTCAGTCGTCTGCCGTGCGCGCAGGCACCTTGCCGGAACCGCTGGCCTGGTTCGCCGGCATGATTGACCACTGCTACGATTACGCCGAAGCCGCCAGGGCTGAAGGCCGGCCGATCGTGGGCATCCTGTGCGAGTTCACGCCGCGCGAAATCATCCTCGCCGCCGGCGCCGTGCCGGTCTGCCTCTGCGGCGGTTCCGCCGCCACCATTCCCGCCGCGGAGCAGTTTCTGCCCGCCAATCTGTGCCCGCTGATCAAGTCCACCTTCGGTTATCACGTCAAAGGCTCAAATCCCATTTTTGAACTGGTCGGATTTGGTGGTCGCCGAGACGACTTGCGACGGCAAAAAGAAAATGTTCGAGCTGATGGGCGCTACCAGGCCGATGTATGTGCTCGAACTGCCCCAGAAAGCCGACGACCCCGACGCCCTCGAACACTGGACCCAGGAGGTGCGGAAACTCAAGGAGCATCTGGAGCAACGTTTTCAAACGCGGATCACCGACGAAAAACTTCGCGAAGCCATCCGGCTGATGAACCGGGAGCGCGGATTGCGGCGGCAACTGGCGGATTTGATGATCCGCGACCGGCCGCCGCTCACCGGGCGGCAATTGATCGAATTCAAGAGCATCATTTCCGGCATCGAAGCGGATTTGCAGCAGTATGAACGGGCGATGCAAATGTTTGGCGGCGACCGGGCAACGCAATCTGCTCATGATCGTGGCCGGGACGCACTGCCGCGCGTCCAAGCCGAACCGGCAGGCCGGCCCTGCCGATGTGCGTCCTACCGCTGGTCCGACCACCGATTCGCGTCCTGCTGACCGGCGTGCCGATTGTCCACGGCGCGGAACGCGTTCTGGAATTGATCGAAGATGCCGGCGCGGTGGTGGTCGGCCATGGAAAATTGCACCGGCCTCAAACCGATTCTTGACGATGTGGACTTGGACGAACCGGATCCTCTCCGCGCCATTGCCGGCAAATATTATCACCTTCCCTGTTCGGTCATGACGCCGAATGACCGGCGTTTCGAAACGCTGCGCTCACTGGCCGCCAAATTCCGTCCGCAATGCGTCATCGAACTGGTCTGGCAGGCGTGCCTGACTTACGACATCGAATCGTTCCACGTTCGCAAACTGGCCGAGGAGGAACTGCGGCTGCCCTACCTGAAAATCACGACGGATTATTCGCCGTCGGATTCAGCGCGAATTTCGGCGCGGGTCGAAGCTTTGTTTGAAACCATCCGCGCCAGACAATCACCATGAAATCAGCACCGCAAATTCACCTGTCCGATGTGCAAGCCGTTTATTCCGGGCCGGAAGGCCGACTCTGGGAACTGCTCATGGGCGAACAAATTCACATCGGCGGCTTTCCAATCCTCGATGGACCTGGCGCAGCGGGCCGGCATCACCGCCGGCGGCAGGGCGTTGACTTCTGCTGCTGCACCGGCGCGGGCATGAGGTTTCTGGCGCGCTTTCTCAACGTGGCGCACATGACCGGCGTGGACGCCACGCCCGCCATGCTGCGACTTGGGGCGCCGACGCTGCGCCGCCGAAGGTCTGGCGGACAAAATTCAATTCGTCGAAGCCAACGTCTGCGCCACCGGCCTGCCGGCCGGCGCAGTTCGATTTCGTGTGGGGCGAGGACGCGTGGTGTTATGTGGAGGACAAAGCGAAATTGATTGCCGAAGCCGCCCGGCTCGTCAAACCGCAGCGGCAAAATTGCCTTCACCGACTGGATGGAAGGCCCGGCTGGATTGACCGGCGACGAAGCCAGCACGATATCTCGGCTTCATGAAATTCCCCAACGTGCTCACATCTGAGGCGAATACCAGTCGCTGCTCGAAGCCAACGGCTGCTCCGTGCGCGTCGCGCAGGACACCGGCCGCTTCGCCGCCAGCGTGCCGCTTTACCTCGACATGATTGAAAAACAACTGACCTTCGACGCGCTGAAAATCATCGGCTTCGACATCGCGCTGGCGCAAGCGCTGGCCGGCGAAATGCGCTTCCTTCAATCGCTCGCCCAAGCCGGCAAAATCATCCAGGGCCTGGTCGTGGCCGCAGAAAGGCGCCTAGGCCATAACATCGCCGGCCTCCTCCGCCGCCATGGACGTGTTCTTACACCAGCCCGTGGATTCCCGCCGAATGGATTCGGGCGCACGGGCTGCGAACCGCGCGGCATCTGGTCGGCGTCAGAATTTCCCGGCGGCGCGTGGCCGCTGGCTGCCGGCGTTTGCGCGTTTGCGGAAGCCGTCGGTCCGGTTTGCCGAAGCGCAGCCGGATGCCGCCGTGATTTTTACCACCGCCTGCGATCAGTTGCGGCGCGGCTTTGACGCGGCGATCTGCGCCGGACGGCGCCGCGCGTTTTTGTTCAACCTGCCGGCAACCTGGCAAACGGACGGCGGCCGGCGAATTTATCCGCTCCGAATTGGAACGGCTGGGGCAATTTCTCCTGGGGTTCGGCGGCCGCGCGCCAACGCCGGAGAACCTGGCAGAAATCATCGAAGCCGGCCGGGAGCGACAAACGCTGCTGGACCTGGTACCGCGTTGTTCTGCCGCGCAATTGGCCGAAGCCATGGCGCGATTTCATTGGGACTGGCGTCATTCGCCTGCCGACGCCGGCCGCCGCCGGCATCCGGTTAAATTCCGCTCGCCCTGGTCGGCGGGCCGTTATCGCGTGCCGCAATGGAATGTGCTGGACGAGATCGAAGCCGCCGGCGGACGCGTCGTGCTGAACGCCACCGAAACCGGCGAGCGCAGCCTGTTGCCGGCGTTTCGAACCCGGAGAACTTAGGCGACCATCCTTTCGACGCGCTCGTCGCAGCGGCTATTTCGACAACATCGTTGACGTATTCCAGCGGCCCAACACGCGGCTTTATTCCTGGCTGAAGCCGCGGCTGGCAGTCCCGCCGCGTGCGCGGCATCGTGCTCTGGCTTTTCACCGGCTGCGATTTGTGGCGCGCCGAGGCGCAGACCTTGCGCGAAACTTTCGGCCTGCCGGTTCTGCTGCTTGAAGCCGGCGCGAGAACCGGGCGCCGCACCGCGCGAAGCTCAACCGCCTCCAGGCTTTTGTGGAAACGCTGAGATGAACACCTTCGCCGCGCAAACTGAACCTGGACGGAGTGGGACGACCGCTACGAGCAACTCCGGCGGGCCGGCCTGCGCGAACCGGCTTACGGCGGGCCGCTGCGGCGTCACGTCGTCCGCGCAAAAGGATTTCCGGCTGCAAGCAATTGCAGTTCGACAATTCGCCCGCCGCGCTGCGCCTCTGGAATTTTCTGCTGACGGAAAACGAGCGGCTGCATCAGGCCCGCGCCCGCGGCGACAAAATCGTCGGCACGATGAAAGACCTCGGCACCGTGCCGGTCATGGCCTATGCCCTGCCCGGCGTGCGGGCGTTTTATCCCGACGGCGCGTGGTGGACGCCGTGCCTCATGGAATGCAGCGACAGGCTGCTGCAACAGGCGGAAGCGATGGGCATTGACGCCTCGTTTTGTCCGGTGCGCGCGATGCTGCCCGCCTTTGAGAACGGCGAACATTTTCCGCGGCCGGATTTGCTGATTTGCAGCACCGGCGCGGTCTGCGACGATTTTTCCGCCATCGCCCAACGGCTGGAACATCTCGGGCATTCCGATTTTGTGGTGGGAAATGCCGCGCCGCCGCCAGCCGGCTCCGGCGAGACCGCGCTGCGCGTTGCCGGGCAATCTGGCCGCGCCGCAGAATCCAGGTGGACTGTGTGCGCGACGGAATTGCAGCGCGTCGGCCAGGCGCTGGGTGAGCTGGCCGGAACAACCGCTGGACGACGCGCTGCTTGGCGGCGGGCATCCGCGCGGCGAATCAAGTCCGCGCCGGCTGCTGGACGCATTGCGGCAGACCGTTTATTCCGCGCCCGCGCGCGCCGCTGCCCGCGCTGGAAATGCTCGTCGCGGAAATGCTCGCGATTCATTTCTGCTCCGACCGCGAGGAAACCGTCGCCGTGCTTGAGGACTTGCTGGCCGAGGCGCAAGCGCGCGTCCGGCAAAACCAATTTCGTCATCGGCGCCGACGCCGTGCGGATTTTCTGGGTGAATCCGGTCGCGGATTTGCGCGCGATGAACCTGCTGGAAGAACTCGGCGGGCGCATTTGCGGTTCGGATTACATGTTCACCCACGCGCTGGATTTGATTCCCGAAGATCTGCCGCCGCTGGAAGCGCTGGCCCGCACCGCGCTGGCCGATCCGATGGTCGGCTCCGACGGCCGACCGCGCCGCGCGCATCGTCCGCGAATGCCGGGCCGGCCGCGCCGAGGCGGTGGTCGTCTCGCGCATTCCCGGCGCCAGCCACTGCGCCCGCGAGGGGGAAATCATCCGCGAAATCGTGCGGCGAAAAATTGGAATTCCCGACAATCGAACTTGAAATCCCGCCGGTCTGTGATGCCATGCTGCCGACCCTCGGCTCGCGGTTGCAGGCGCTGGTTGAAATCGCGCGGGCCAGGAGAACAAAATGATTTGCGCCGGCATAGACGCGGGTTCGCGTTCCATCAAGGCGGTGTTGTTCGACACCGGACCAGACGCGAATTCTCGCCTCCGGCCTGGCCGACCAGGGCGTGGAACAGGAACGGCTGGCGGCGGAACTTTTTGAAAAACTCTTGACAGGATGCGGGCCTGGAGCGCTCGCACGATTTCCGGCGTGGTGGCCACCGGCTACGGCCGCAACGCCATCCGTTTCGCCGACACCACCATCACCGAAATCACCTGCCACGCGCGCGGCGTGCATCACGCTGGCGCCGGACGCGCGCACGATCATCGAAATCGGCGGCCAGGACAGCAAGGTCATCAGTCTCGAAGACGGCGGGCGGGTCCGGGATTTTGCGATGAACGACCGCTGCGCGGCGGGCACGGGACGTTTTCTGGAAATGGTCGCCGCCCGGCTGGACATGGACTGGGAAAAGCTGGCCGAACTCGGCGCGCCAAAGCCAAAAGCCCGCGCTCATCAGCAACATGTGCGTGGTGTTCGCCGAGACGGAGATCATCGGCCTGCTGGCCGAAGGGCAAGCCGTTGCCGGACGTGGTTGCCGGCGTGCAAAACGCCATCGCCACGCGCGTCGTCGGCGCTGGTCGGGCGTTCGGTTATTGCCGCCGGTTTATTTCACCGGCGGCGTCGCGTTGCAACCCGGCATGGCCCGCGCGCTGGAGGAAGTTCTGGCCTGTCCGCTCCGTGTCGCGCCGCACCCGCAATTCACCGGCGCGCTCGGCGCAGCGTTGCTGGCTGGTGACCGGAACCGGGCAAAGGCGTAGCGTCAATTTTCCTTTCCTAACGGCAAAGGAGCAGCAGGGACAATCCGCCCCGCGTTCGAGCGCGGCTGGTTCGGCGGATTTGGAATTGGTCCGGCCGTTTCCAGCCGGTATCCTGCGATGATTTACAATTTTACTTCAACCGGCTTGCTGATCACCTCCAAAGGCGCCAGATCGAACTGGACTTTGATGGTGACGGTTTTGCCAGCCAACTCTTTGGGCACTCGCCATGAGCGCGAACAGACCCCGCCTCACCCAAACTCCAGGTTGCCGGTGGCCACTTCCTTGCCGTCGGCGGTGGCGATCGTGAAGGCCGGTTTCGCCGGCTGGCGCTGACCACGTTTGCCGTTCAGGTTGAAACCCGCGTAAGTCTCGCCGCCGGTTCCAACAACTTCGGCTTGAATCAGGATTTCACCGGTTTCGGATGGCGCCACATTCCCGAACCAATTAGCCAGCGAAGACCAGAAGCCTCGGCTGGCGGATTCAGCGGGTCCGCTTTGGCGCCCTACGGTGACTTTGATTTCCAATGGCGCGCCGCAAAGGAGCGTGTTGGTCTTGCCGGGTGCCACAGCGAAGATCTTCTTGCTGTTCATATTTATCCCGCCAGCGGTGATTTCCTCGCCGTTTTCTGTCTTGGCGGACAGACTGATGGACCAAAGTCCGTAATTTCCCGGCGGCACCTTGATCTTGCCGCCAGCGACCCCTGGTTCGATGAATTGCCACTGGCCTTTTGCGCTTTCCCACCCCAGGCCCAGGCCGTGCACCTGCTCCCCTTGTAGCTGCAGGCTTACTTCCGCCAGCGGCTCCGGCCAAGGCTCGACCTGGAGCGCCCGGCAATCCGGCGCAAGAGCGACCTTGTAGGGCACAGCGTTAAAATAAAGTATCTGCGCGAAACACTGCGAATGTTTATTCGTGCCGGAACCATCCTTGTCGAGCAACAACCGATCCCCGTCCGCAGCCCCCAAAAACCAGCGACCGTCAGGCGTGATATTCGGCTGGCACAGGTCTCCCAACCGCATGTTGGCGTTGTTGTCAATGACTGCCAGCTTCTGTTTGACGCCATTCATCTCCACGGTGGTTTCCAGATACCAACCCGCCCGGAGTCTCAGGTTGCCAAGGTAATCATTCGTGGCCGCGGCGGGGTTTTTGCGAAGTTTCAATATGACATTGGTCCGAAGGTCGAGCACGGCGTAGTAGATCGGCTTCCCCGCGCCGATCTGCTTCGACGCCGGCGCTTCGATGGGGCCGAACAATTTCAATTCCTGTCCGCTATAATTCGACCAAGGTCCGATACCTGCCGCGGTGGAGATGGCTGCGTCGTCCGCAAGATCGCCGTTCTGGTTCAAATCCAGGATGAGCCGGTCGTAGCCTTTGCCGGTCCCTTTCGACTCGTCGAGGCGAAACAGCATGGTGGTTTTGTCCGCCCGCCATTTGAATTCTCCGTAGAGCGGGTGGGCCGACACCGCCTGGGGTTCCTTTTGTAACGTTTCCGGCTTCGTGGCCACGAGCATTTGAACGGCGCCGTAGCTCCAACGAGCCCCTTTGACCTGCTCCGGATTGAGGGTCTTGAACTCCAGCGGAAAGTCTTTGGCGGGCACGAGAACGGGGATTGCCAGGAGAATCAGACTGCAAATCAGCATCGGTCTTTTCATAACGCCTCCAGTTTGTTTTTGTTCAATATAGGTTTTTGAGATTCCAGGTGAAAGAGGTTCTTGAGCCGCTCCCGGAACAACGCGTTGGTCAAGGACAGGACCAGGAATGGCAGCAGCGTCGCGAAGGTGACTGCCACCATGAGCAGCCCGATCCCGAGGAAGGGGGCGTAATTCACATTGCCGGGCGAGGCCATCCGGAACAAAAAATAGAGCACCGCCGGCACCGCAATCAGAACTGCCAGCAGGGACAGGAAAAGCCACAGGCAGAGCCGGATGGGACGATAATGACCGCGGCAGGCAAATCCACTTAGAACCATGGCTGCGGTGATGACCAAAGCCAGCAGGGTCAGCACCATCATCTGCACCGGCCCTTCAGCCCAGCCAACGGCAACCGCGAAGCCAGACCCGGACAAAGCCGCAATCCGCCCAGCCGCCCCTTCATCCCAGCCGGCGGCGACCGCAAAACTGAAAACACCGAACACGGCCAGGATGAGCAGCATGAGCAAAAAAGCGCGGAACCGCTGGCGGTGGCCGACGTAAGGCGCCAGCAACCAGAGCGCCGCCACTCCAAACGCCAGCGCGCGCGGAACGTCAAAAAAAACATTAAGAATATCGTTGGGCAGATTGGAACCCGGGCGTATGCAATCCCAGTTGCGCGTAGTGCCAACCGGCCGCCAGACACGCCAGTGGCAGCCAGATCCACCATGCGGACCAGCCATGATTGGGTTTGAGCGCCAGCAAGGCCAGAATGGCCAGCCACGGCAGCAACTGCGGCATCAGACCACTGGCGGTCCAATTGTACGTGACCGCCGGGCCTTCCGTGGCGCCCAATCCGCCCAACAAGTCCCACGAGGTGGCCACTCTCAATTCGCCCGATGTCGTCAGGGGTACTCGCCATGAGTACGAGCACACGCCGTCTCAGCCAAATTCAAATTTGCCCGACGCAATCTGTTTATCTCCCCGATAAACCGCAAATTGCGGCGGCCAGTCCCGTTTCGTGCGCCAATACTCCCACAGTTTGTAATCTCCACCCCCCGCGCCAATCAATCGGTAGGTGAACTTCAAATCCCGACCGTGACGGGTCACCGAGATTGAATTCGTCAACGGGCCGCCCATCGCCAGCACCGCCGGCTTCTGCTCGTCCACCACAACCACCTTCCCGGCCTCCGCCACACCGGAAATGGGCCGAACCCCGCCCACCTTGTCATCGGGCACGGTTCGCCTCCCGGACTTCGGCACACTGTCGAAGTAAGCTTCTTCCCGGCCCTGTTTCAGCCAGACGCTGGGCAGGTTGTAGCTTCCCACCGGGACTTTCACGCTCCCGGCGGGTTGGACCAGGACGACCGCATACGGCCCTCTCGTCAACACCAACCGTTCAATGAAACGGCCGGTGATTCTCAATTCGCCCAGGGCGGGTTGTTGTTCCGTCAATCGCACCGCAAAGGGCGCCCCGTCGGCTGCCGGTTCAGCGTTCCAATCCAATCGCCACGCATGGCCCTCGAAAAAAATCTGCCGCGATAACTCAAACGCGTCCGCCGCCTTCAGGACCCGGTTTCGATATTCAAAGGGGACCGCCCACGAGTCCACCGACCCCGACCAGCCGCTGAACGCCTTGTCCCGCTCCTCCCACGGACGCAGCAGCAATTGCCCGTGCTCGAAGGAGCCCGGCTGGTCCGAAATATTCTGCAACAGCCCCAGCTCCCAATCGTGTCCGGCCACGGTCACCCTGCCCTGCCAATACGAACGCGCCATCGCGTTGGCCAGCGGCCGACCGGACTCGCCATCCTGAAGAAAATTGAAGTCCATCATTATTGGGGCGCCGGCGGACGTTGCCGGAAACGCGAGGTGGACGTTCGTGAACACCTGATGATAGACCGTTGGAATTCGCGGCCCCGTCAGGCGCCCGGAAAACACCCCGTCCGCATCGTCGGTCAAATCTCCGTTGCGATTCAGATCGAGGTAGAGTTTTTGCGCACCGGGCTGCCAGAGGAAAGAAACGGCGTTGCTCGGGTTGTCGCCAAACTTCAAGACGCCCCGAACGACATGGCCGGAGGCCGGGGCCGGCTCTTTTGGAAACGGGCTTGATTGAACTTCAACGGGAATATCCCGGAAGAGCAGGTCGTATAGGAAGCTTCGGTAGATTGTCTCGCGATACTCCAGCGGGACCGTAGTCACCGGGCCGGATGGGGCAGTGGGCCGGGCGGAATCCTCGCTGCCCGAAACGTTGCCCGGGCAAGACACCGCAACAACCGCTGCCACCAGCAATGAGGTCGCGGGCGACGTCCAGCTTTTCCACGGCAACCGGAGCATCGTTCGCTTGCTCATAATGACCGGCTTTTCTGATGTCGGAGATTCAATGTCTGATTAGACCAGACGACCGGGAAAACGTCACGCGGCACTTTCAGCCGGCCATGATCATAATTCTCCTTCTTTATCGCGTCGCAGTGAAACGAAGACGGATTGTCGCGCCGGAATCATATGAAGGCGGATGCAGGCATGGTCGCCTATCGGGTCGACTTGCCGCGGCTTGCAGGCGCTTCAGCGCGTCCACGCTTGCGTGTGCTATATCGGCACAAGCCGAAACGGGTTGGCGATGCTTCGCTCTCCAAACTCCTTCAGCAGGAGCCCCTCGTCCGCTTTCTCATGCGGCTGGCTCCGGATAAACTCGCGTACCGCTGGCTGCTCCGGGCTGGGAATTCTAAGCGCAAAAAAAGGCCAAAGCGTACGACTCCGATATTGCCGCTTAACATCTGGAAAATCCATAATGGGCTTGATCTCAAATTGCTTGCGGAATTCATCCGAATACGAGAAGGTCCATTCGCCCTTATCGGCGCAAAGTGTGCCGATCTCGCGAGTTCCCAACATCACTTTGAGAGCGAGCTTTTCTTCAGCCGACAGAGGCTCCACACCTGCCAGCCAACTATACAATTTGCGAAACATATTCCTTATTTATTTCGTAACGACATCTAAATATTGCTCCATTCGACTCCGCAGGCAAGCCACAATGAATTTCTTCCGGCGCGAACTGAAAAGACCGCCAAATTCAGCTTCAAGCAGCGCGTCAATTTTTTCGGGTAAATCCAACATCGCCAGCTTGTGCAACGTCTTTCGATATGATGGGAAACACTGAGCGACCTTTTGAACCACATCGAAATGATTTGGCATATTCAACCCCTCCCAACCGATCAGGGGATAGCATTTGCGCGTGTAAATCTTCAGAAATTCGTCCAATTTTCCTTCTTGTTTACGCAGCCCTTCCTCGTCCGTGTTCCAGAAAAGTCCTCGCGCCGAGTCGTAAACAGGTGAAAAACGCGGTGGTCGTTTCCCGGCAATTTGTGTGATGACACCCCAGTTGAAATGGTGCCGGTCGTTGTTGCCGACGATAGTGTCAAATCCAAGCAACCGCACAAAGCCGTGCATGATTTCATCCGCGTGGTCAGGAAAGCGGGTCATGACGGCGTCTTCAACGACCTGGAACGTAAAAATATCGCGCTCCATATGCTGTTGCTCCACCTCCTCAACAAACCTTTTGTCAGCCAGATAGCCCTCAAAGATTTCAGCTCCGTGTAGTAAGCTTTCGTCGGGCTTCAAAAAATACTCGCTCAAAAATCGAAGTTGTCCGCGCACCCACATTAAACGTGAGGCTGCCATTTTGAGCCCGAGGATTTCGCCGATGCGCGTCAGCAGGTGTTCCGTAATGCTTTCGTTCGGATAATATTTGTGACCGACTTTCGCGATGTAGGTTGGCCAACTGGACATTTGTGCTTTTCTGCCCCGACCATGCATATAGACTGCAATGAAATCCTTGGGAGCATCGCCAGAAACTGAGAAATCTATTTTGCAGAAATATCCCTCACGCAAATGTTCAATCGTTGGATGAGATATGACCTCAAAACCGGAACGCATTTTGATTTCCGCTCGGAGAACTGATTTGAGATGAGTCGAACGCATATTTACAGTTCTCCTTTGAAGGCGCGTTCAAATGCCGGCATGAGACTGTCGAGTTGACGGCGGACGAAGGATTCAATTTCTATTGGCTGGCCACCTTTCTCAAAATGATCCTGCAAATCGTAAGCCATGACTTCGAGTGGATTGGCGCGATAGCCGCCGCCCTGTAGATAACCGAGCGCGTAGGCCATCACGAACCGCTCCGCGCCCAAGTGCTGCCACTGGACGACATGCACCAGTTCGTGAAAGTGAAGCGATTCCCGGAGCACCTCACCAGATTGCACAAAGTAGGTGTCGAGAAAGGTGATTCCGGCGTAATTCCCGCCCTCGAATTCTCCGAACCCTGTGAGTCCGAATGCGGATAACGGCGGCACGGGCACACGCTCGACTTCAACCACCTTCGCCGTCGTTAAAAACTCGCTGGAATAAAACGCGCCGAGCCGGGGAAAGCGATAAGACCCTACCGAACGCGCTTGATTGCTGTGCTCGGCCAGCGTGCGATCAATCCAACCCCGCACCAAAGGCAATTTTTCCAATAGTTCCTTTGGATTCATAATTCTCCTTTGAAGGCGAGGGCGAGGATGGTGGGGATCAGCACAGTTCATGCGAAGGTCGCTTGCCTTTGCGGCGTTCGGCCCGG
The DNA here is from genome assembly GCA_963789055.1 of uncultured Verrucomicrobiae bacterium. Taxonomy (GTDB): domain Bacteria; phylum Verrucomicrobiota; class Verrucomicrobiia; order Limisphaerales; family UBA11358; genus UBA11358. The sequence continues at coordinate 93,424 of CAWBJE010000004.1, forward strand.
CCGCCACGAACCACAATGCGCCCGTCGGTGAAGTAGCGTTGCTCGGCGATGGAATGCGGATCGGAGTCCCAGCCCGCAACTTGCAGCTTCGGCACAACGAATTTACGGCATGTATCGGCTTCCGTTGACATTGGTAATCTGATTCCAGATTGTTTCCCCTACCAAGCAGATTCGACCGCATCGTAGGACGGATAGTGACATTTGCAAGCAAGATTGACCTCGGAAGATGGGACGGCCATCCTGTCCCGGTTGGTTGACCGAAACCGGCACGAGACAAAATCATGTCGGACTCAAAACAGGAACTGCTCCGGAATCTGCCCTCCGTCACCGAATTGCTGAAGAGCGAGACCGTCGCCGGCTGGCTCCAACAACATCCCCAGTCGCTCGTCACCGATTGTCTGCGCCGCGCGCTGGCTGGATTGCGACAACAAATTCTCGATGACGCCGCAGGTCGGTGCGGCGCGCAACACATCACCGCCGATGCGGTGTTGAGCCGCGCCGGCGAATTGCTGGCAGCAGGCCGTCGAACCGCGCGTGCGCGAAGCCATCAACGCCACCGGCATCATCCTGCACACCGGCCTGGGCCGCGCGGTCTTTCCCGGCAGCGTCGTGGATTCGATGATTCCCGGATTGAAGGGTTACGTGAACCTGGCCGTGGACCGCGATTCCGGCGAGCGCGTCGAGCGGGACGAATTGGTCGAATACATGCTCACCGAACTGACCGGCGCGGAGGCGGCCACGGTCGTCAACAACAACGCCGCCGCCACGCTGCTGGTCCTGGCCGCGCTGGCGGCGCGAAGCGAAGTCATCGTCTCGCGCGGCCAGCTCATCGAAATCGGCGGCTCGTTCCGGCTGCCCGAAGTGATGGCGCAAAGCCGGGCGCGGCTGGTCGAAGTGGGCGCCACCAACCGCACGCACCTCAAGGATTATCGCAACGCCATCACCGAAAAGACCGCCGCCATCATGCGCGTGCATCCGAGCAATTATCGCGTCGTCGGCTTCACCAGCGAAGTGCCGCTGCGCGAACTGGCCGAACTGGCGCACAGCCAAGCGATTTGCTGTTGATTGACGATCTCGGCGCGGGCGCGCTGCTGGACTTGCAACAGTTCGGCTTGCCGCATGAGCCGACCGTCCGCGAATCCATCGAGGCCGGCGCGGACGTGGTCCTGTTCAGCGCCGACAAGCTGATCGGCGCCAGCCAGAGCGGCATCATCGTCGGCCGCAAGGAGGCTGATTGCCAAAATCCGGAAGCATCCGCTGATGCGGGCGTTGCGCGTGGACAAGACCTGCCTCATGGTTCTGGAGCGCACGCTGCACCTGTTCCGCGATCCCGAACTGCTCCGCCGCGAGCATCCGACTTATCGCATGATGACCACGCCGCCTGACGCGCTGCAAGCGCGCGCCGAGGCGCTGGCCCAGGCCGATCCGGGAGAAAGCGCCGCGAGCCGAAGGCGAACATTCGCACGAGCCAGGCTTATCTGGGCAGCGGTTCGTTGCCGACGGAGGCCATTCCCAGCTTCGTGGTGAGCGTCAGCCTGCCCGGCATGAGAGCCGCCGAACTGGCGCGGGCGCTTGCGCCTGGATCGGGCTTGCGTCTTTGGACGCATCGAACACGAGCGGGTTTTGTTGGATGTGCGGACGATCACCGACGAACAGGTGCCGGCCATTGCCGCGGCGCTGGGGAGAATTGACGAAAATGCTAAAGGCTGAAGGCTAAAGACTAAAATTTATGAGAATGTCTCCGCGAGTATTGCAGTATTGCAGCCTTCAACACTTTAGCCTTCAGCCTTCATTTCATGACTTCCCGCCGCAACATCATGCTCGGCACCGCCGGGCACGTGGACCACGGCAAGACCGCGCTGGTGAAGCTGCTCACCGGCTGCGAGACCGACACGCTGGCCGAGGAAAAACAACGCGGCCTCACCATTGACCTCGGCTTCGCCCCCTGCCAGCTGGCGGACAAGCGCGTCGTCGGCGTCGTGGACGTGCCGGGCCACGTGGATTTCATCCGCAACATGGTCGCCGGCGCGCACGGCATTGACGTGGTCATTTTCGTCGTCGCGGCGGACGATGGCATCATGCCGCAAACGCACGAGCATCTGCACATTCTCACGCTGATGGGATTGCGTCACGGGCTGGTGGCGCTGACCAAGATTGATCTCGTGGACGCGGCCCGGCGCGACTTTTGTGATCCAGGATTTGCGGCGGCTGCTCGCGGAAACGTTTCTGGCCGACGCGCCAATTTGCCCGCTTTCCAACGTCACCGGCGAAGGCTTCGATGGATTTTTCGACGCGCTGAACGAGGTGGTCGCCAAATGCGAAGACCGCCCCTGCTCCGGCTGGTTTCCGCATGTGGGTGGAGGACGTGTTCACCATTCGCGGCTCCGGCACGGTCGTCACCGGCATTCCCACCCGCGGACGCGTGCGACCGGGCGACCGCCTGCATCTGCTGCCCGCCGGCTTGTCCGGACACGTCCGCCGCATGCAGGTCTATGGCGAAGACGCCACGGAAGGACGCGCCGGCGAATGCGTCGCGCTGAACCTTCCGGAGCTGGACCACGAAGCGGTGCGGCGCGGCATGGTTCTCTGCGAATCGAAATTACTCGGCCCCGGTGACCATGGCCGAGGCGGAATTGCGAATCCTCGATTCCGTCAAGGGCAAGATCGAGGACTATCTCGAAGCGCAGTTGCACGTCGGGACGGCCGCGGTGTCGGCCCGCCTGGCGATGCTGGAAAACACCGAAATGACCGGCGGCCAGAAGCAATGGTCCAGCTTCGGCTGGCGGAGCCGCTGCCGCTGGTGCCCGGCGAACGATTTGTCGTCCGGGCCAACGTCGCCGGCTCCGGCGTCGCCGGTCTGACCACGATTGGCGGCGGACAGATTCTCGGCATCGAGCAACATCCGCTTGCGCCGGAAGAAGCAATGGACGCTCGACCTGCTGGCGGCCCGGCGGGAAGCCATCGCCGATCCGGCGCGCTGGTGCGAACTGATGTTGCGCGAAAGCGCGTCGCCCGCCGACCGCCGCCGACCTGCAAATGAAAATGCCTGCAGGCGCGCGGAGGAAATGACGGCCATGCTTGATTCACTGCGCGCCGAAAGCCGCGCGGTCTCGACGCCCGGCGGCGGGTGGCTGCACCGCGATGTCATCCAGAAAACCGCGACCGATATTCTCGCCGCCATCCAGGCCTTTCACGCCGCCAACCCGCAACGCGCCGGCATCAGCCGCGAAGAACTGCTGGCCGGCGCTCAAGACCGACGGCGTGCTTCTGGACGCTGGCGGTGGAATCGTTGCTCGCGATCGAAGCAACTTGAACGCAACGGAACCTTGCTGGCGCGGGCGGGCTGGAGCGCGCGGATTGTCGGACCGCGACCAGCGCTTGTGCGACCAGATTGCCGCGAAGTTGCAGCAGGCCGGCTGGGCGCCGCCCGGCTTGGAGGAACTGGCCGCGGCACTCGGCGAACCGCTGCCGCGCGTCGGCGCGATGGCGCGGCTGCTGGCGCGAACGCGGCGATTGTGGTGCGGCTGGACGACCGCGTCTGGATGCATCGCGACGCCGTGGAAGCCGGCAAACAAACCGCCTTGAAACTTTTCGCCCGCGCGCCGGTGTTCTCCACCATGGATTTCCGCGATGCGCTCGGCGTCAGCCGCAAATTCGCCGTGCCGCTGGTGGATTACCTGGACAAAATCCGCTTCACCGTCCGCTCCGGCAACAACCGCACGCCGGGCGCCGAGGCGAAGAAACTTTTGAAATTCAAAATCTTAACCACGGATGAACACGGATAAACACGAATGGGCACAAGGCAGGGCGCGCAGTCACTCGGCAGAATGAGTCGGGGCGAGCGCATCGCGAACCGCTTGTCGACGAGCATCGCCTCCCAAAGCGGCGTGGCGCTGCACGGAGTCGAGTGTCCTACTAGGCCGTTCATTTATCCGTGTTCATCCGTATTCATCCGTGGTTGAATCATTGCTGAAATGAAAATTGATTTTGCCAAACGCCGCCGCGTGATGGAGCGGTCGCAACTGCTGGGCCACTGCATCTGCGACGTGCGGCGTCCATGCCCGTGCGACGTCTTTCGCGACGACGGCATCTGTCCCGTGCGCCGGCGAACGGCCCGACCCGGTGGACATGTCGCAGGTCAAATTGATGCAGCTGGTCCGCAACGCCGGCTGCGCCTCCAAGATCGCCCCCGCCGAACTGGACGCGGTGCTGGGCCGGCTGCCCGCCGTGAACGATCCGGCCGTGATTTCCGGGCTGGCCGCCGGCGACGACGCGGCGATTTACCGGATTTCCGACGATCTTTGCCTGGTGCAGACCGTGGACGTGTTCACGCCGTGCGTGGATGACCCGCGTCTTTTCGGCACGAATCTGCGCGGCGAATTGTCTTTCGGACATTTACGCCATGGGCGGCGAGCCGCGCACGGCGTTGAGCGTCCTGGCGTTTCCCTCCGAAAAACTGCCGGGCGAAGTCATGTATCAAATGCTGGCCGGCGCGATGGAAATTTTTGAAGAGGCCGGCGTCGCGCTCGTCGGCGGGCACAGCGTCAAGGACGACGAAATCAAACTCGGCTTTGCCATCACCGGCCTGATCAATCCCGAGGTTGCCGCCGCGCTGGAAAAACCGAAGGCCGGCGACGTGCTGGTGTTGACCAAGCCGCTGGGCACCGGCGTGCTGACGTTTTGCCAGCAAATCGGGCGCGGGCATCCGCCAGGCATGGCTGCCGCCGAAATTTCGATGGCCACGTTGAACAAGGCGGCGGCGGAAGCGATGAAGGAAGCCGGCGCCTCGGCCTGCACGGACGTGACGGGCTTCGGCCTGTTCGCGCATCTGCATCGCATGCTGCGCCAGAGCAGGCTGGGCGCGGAAATTTTCGCCGAGCGCTTGCCGGCATTTGACGGCGCGATTGAGGCCCTCCGGCAGGGCGTGATTCCGGGCGCGATCGAGCGAAACCGCGAATATGTCGGCGAGGCCATCCGCGTTGCGCCGGACGTGGACGAAGCACTGGTCAATCTGGGCTTCGACGCGCAAACTTCCGGCGGATTGCTGATCGCCGTTCCGCGCAGAGCGGCTGGAGACGTTGCGGCAATCCCTGGCCCGGCGCGGCGCCGGCGGTTTTGTCATCGGCCGGATTGTCGATGGCATCCGACGGACAAATTCTTGTCATCTCCTGCTGCCGAACCGGTAGACGCGCTGCCGCAGCTTCCAGGCCGACCGGCAGATCGGCACTACCAACATCAAAGCCACCCTGAAAACAAATCTATGAAAACATCATCTTCCGATTCCACCGCTCACCACGAAGGTTGCTGCGCGGACATGTTCAAAGGCGAAGGCGCGGCGAGTTCCGTCGGCGAAACGCAAAAGGCTTTCGGCGCGCTGATCCGCTCGGTGCAGGCCGGCGGCGTCCTGAGCGAGAAGGCCAAGGAACTGATTCTGTTCAGCCTGGTCGTGCACAGCCGGTGCCACCCGTGTTTCGACGCGCACTTTCGCAAGGCGCGCGAACTGGGCATCACGCAGGCGGAACTGGACGAGGCGGCGTGGTGCGCCATCGCCATGGGCGGCGCGCCGGTGAAGATGTTTTACCAGGAAAGCCTCAGCCAAATGACGAAACCATAATGACGAATGACGAAAGAATTCCCAATGACAAAACTGAATGCCAGTCAGGCGCGAGCAGCTATTTGTCATTCGGGCTTGGTTATCCTTTCGTCATTCCGCGCAGTGGGCAGGGCGAAGCAGGGTTCGATGGCGCCGCAGGTGGTGCATTCCAGGCAGCGGATGCAGCCGGAGACGTTGACCTTCTGGTCCACTTTCACGCCCATCGAACAGCGGCTGCGGCAGAGGTTGCACTCGACGCATTCCTTGGGATTGAACCGGAGATGGAACAGGCTGAACCGGTTGAACAGCGCGAGCAAACCGCCCAGCGGACAAAAAATGCGGCACCACGGACGGTGAATGAAAAGCGCGGCGGCGAGGAAGAACCAGCAGAATGCCCGTCTTGAACCCGCTCATCATCCAGCCGTTGCCGGCCAGCAGACTTTGGACGGAATACGGCACGCCGGCTTCCAGCGCGCCCGCCGGGACAAAGCCGGCAGATGGAAACGACCTGTTCTCGAACGGAATGCCTTTGAAGCCAAGAATCATCGGCAGCAGCAATCACCAACCCCACCAGCACGACGTAACGGGTGTAGCCCACCCAGGCCGGCAGGGCAATTTTTCGCGGGAATGATTTTGCCCAGCAAATCCTGGAGAAAACCGAACGGACAGGCCCAGCCGCAAACGAGCGACCCGCTCACCGCGCCGACGAGCAGCAGCAGGCCGAGCAGCAGGTAGGGCACTTCACACGCCACCGGCAGCAGCGCCGCGTAATTCGCCACCACGCCCACCGGGCAGGCAAACGACGACAGCGGGCAGGAATAACAATGGAACACGCAGCCGGGAATGCCGTGCAGCCACCGGCCCACCGGCGCCAGCCACACGCCCAGAAAACCCGTCTGCACCCAGGGACGAAGGCGCGACAGCTTCCGTCCGAGCGCGGTCGGCTGGCGCTGCTGACAATTGGGCACAGGACATTCCATGTGCAGCGGGTCGGCCACGCCATGTGGCCGGAAATTTATTTTATTCAGGTAGGACAGGGTGTTTTCGCGGCCGTGTCCACCCGGACTTTCCATGTTGGGCGGTGTCGCATTGGCCTGCTGTTTGGCCCAGCGGTCGAGCGCCTCGGCTTGGGCCGCCGGGTCATCCAGTTTCGGCGGCGGCGGCGGGAACGATTTGACTCGCATATTGCAGGCCGCCGGAGGAAAAGGCCTTGACCAACTGAATTTCCGAGGCGGTGCTCCCGTCGACCGTGTCCACGTCGGTCAGATGCCGCGCGCCGCAAAACAGCCAGGACCGCGCCGGCCAGCGCGGCGATGAAGCCCGGCCAGAAATCGTGGCGTTCCAACGTCGCGCAAGGCGGGATTCACCGGCGGTTGAGGGACGCGGTTCATAAAAAAGGCCGAAGGCTGAAGGCTGAAGGCTGAAATTTGCGTGTGGAAAGCTGATTCCTGGACTTTAGCATTTACCTTTAGCTTTTAGCCTTTTTGTTAAGTTGGCGGAGGCGGATGGGAATCGAACCCACCTGGGACTTTGTTGAGCCCCACGCCGGTTTTGAAGACCAGGAGCGCCACCAGGTCGCCTGACACCTCCGGGACAGAGCCCTGCGCCGCCTGCAAAATGCAACGGACGGTCTGAATTGCCGTTTCCAAACAGTTGCATACCCGCATTGGTGCAGATTCCGGGGAGAATTTCAATCTGAATAAACGAATTCCTTGACGTCTTCAATGGAATGAGTGCCTACGCTCGCCCACCCCGGCCCTCTCCGCCGGGGAGAGGGAGAATCGTGAGGCGGCGTCATCACTGCTTACTTCGCCAATTTCTTGATCTGCGCGTCCAGCTCGTCCAGCGCGAAACCTTCCGCGACCACGCGATGATCGGCATCGGCCAGGATCAGCCACGGCAACGCCGGAACGGCCGAGGCCCATTTTGTTTTTTCGGATTTCTCCGTCACGCGCCCGACCGGAAATGAAACCGGGCTGGCGCTTTTCCATTCATTGAAAATTTCATCGCTGAGTGACTGCGGCTTGAACGCCCAGCACGGTGACGCCTTGCTGCCGCAGCGCGGCGGCCTGTTCATCCAACTGGTGGACGACGTGCCGCGACGGACGCTGGCCGGCGTCGAACAGGCACAGCAACACCGGCTGGCCGGCGGGCGCGGCGTCGCCGGCAAGATTCACCGCCGCCAAATCGGGCAGCGGACTGCCTTTGAGCGAGGCGCGACGCGGCGTCTGGCGGAAGCCTCCCCGACTGGGAACTCAAGGTCATCACGACATTGGTGTCGCCCGCCTCGGCCGTGGCCTGCGCGTTGCCGCCGCCGTTTTGCGAATTGGCAAACAGGCGGATTTGTCCCTCGCAAACCTGAAAATGAAACCGGCCCTTGCTGTCGGTGGTCAGTTGACCGTCCGGCTGGTCTTCGCCATTGAGCTGCACGTTCACGCCGGAAGCCGGCTTGTCGTCTTCTTTCATCACCTGTCCGGCGATGACGCGGTCGGCGGGCTTGAGGACGAACGGTCGACAGTTCCACGCGGTTCGATTCGTATTCCGGCTGAAGCTGCTGCTGGCCCTTGCCGTAACCTTTGGCCGACGCATAAACAATGTATTGCGCGTCCGGCGGCAGGCACTTGATTTCAAAGCGGCCTTGGGCATTGACGGGGCTGGCCGTTTGCTCGTTCAACTGTTCGTAGCTGTTGCCCGCCTTGAGCCACAAGCCGACCTGGCGCCGGGTCAAGCGGAGCGCCGTCGGCATTTTTCACCAGCCCGGACAAGGTCAGCGCCGGTTTCAATTTCACGTCGAGGTTCGTGGTTTCCTCCGGCAACTCCTCGGTGCCGGCCAGGTTGCGAGCCGGGTCGCGGACCACCAGCAGCGCGCCGCCGTTCTGCATCTGCCACGGCTGGAGCGACCAGGTAAGGCTGAACGCGCCGTTGGTCGCGGTCTTGGTCCAGCGCGGACCATCGCCATTGGACGGAAACACCGCCACCTGCGCGCCGGCGGCGGGTTTGCCATCGGCGTCCGTCACCGTGCCTTTGAGTTTGTGCGGCGTGGAACCGGGGGCGTTGTTGTAAGTTTGACCGAGCCGCAGGACGACGTTCGTGTCGCCGCCTTCCGCCGAAACGTTGCCGAAGGAACGCTGGCTGTTGGCGGAGAGTTGAGCCGGGCCTTCGCAGACATGCTCGAAGCGGAATCGTCCCTCGCGGTCCGTGCGCGTGTTCGCGTTGGGCTGGCCCTCGCCGGAAAGATTCACGTAGGCGCCCGCGACCGGCTTGTCGTCCGCGTCGAGCACCTGGCCGGCGAGTTTGAGATTGGCCGAGTTTGAGTTCCACCGGATCGAGTTCCTGGCGGCCGGCTTCGGCGGAGATGTCAAGATTTTGCATCTGCTGCTGCCCGTAACCCGGCGCGGAGACGATGACGCCGTATTTTCGGCCGGGCGGCAGCGCGGGAATTTCAAACTGTCCCGGCGTGTTGGTCCGCGGCCAGACCATCGAGCCACGCGCCGCTGCGGCCGGTCCAGAAAACCAGCTGCGGCGGTCGCATTGGTGACGCGGTTTGCCGTCGGATTCCGCGCGGCCAGCCAGCGTGAGCCCCGGCGCGAGTTTCAAATCCAGATGGGTCGGTGTCTTCGTCAAGGTCCTGCGCCACGGCCAGATTGTGTTCCGCGTCCCGGACCAGAATGCAGGCGGTCGTGTCGTTTTGTCCGAACGGGCGCTGGTTCCATTCCAATTCAAATTTGCCGCCGGCATCGGTCTTGACCTCGGCCGCATCGGGACCAAAACCACCCACAATTCTCACCGGCAACCCCGCCGCCGGCTGGCCGTCCGGCTGGCGGACGATGCCGGTGATTTTTTGCGGCGCGGCGATTTCAATCTCCACGCGGTTCGTCTTGCCGGCTTCCACGCTGGCGGAAGTCTGGTTCTGCCGGCATGGATTCACGGGACGCCATCACCTGATAATCACCGGGCGGCAGCCGCAGGAGGGCGATGCCGTTGCTGTCGGAACTGGCGGCGGATTGAAAATTTTCCTTGTAGGCATTGACCATGACCTGCGCCAGCGGTTTGCGATCATTTTGTCCCAGCACGGCCACTTCCAGCAAACCGCCGCGCGCCGCAGTCACCTGCACGCCGCGCGTGGTTTGTCCGGACTTCAACCGAAACCGGAACCGCCTCCGCGACCCATTCCGGAACGGCGTTGGTGCCGAAGACGGCCTGAATCCGGTAGGAACCGGCGGCCACGTCGCTGATGTGGAACGCGCCGTCCGCGCCGGATTGCGCCGGCTCGCGCTCGCCGAAACCGAAAAAGCCCGGCCCATCGGGCTGCAACGTCAGCCGCGCAACGGGCGGCGGCTGGTTGCTTCCCTCGACGATGATTTTGCCTTCGATGCTGCCGGCCGGTTCCACGATCAATTTGATGTCTTCCTGTCCCGCGCGCCAGGGCAGCGAGTCCAAGCTGGCGGAATCCTGCGGTGACTGGCGCAGAGCTTTTCCCGGCGCCTGAACCGCAAGGGCGGCCGTGGCATTGGTTGGAAAATTTTCGATGCGGAAATGGCCGGCGGCATCCGTGCGGGCGGCAAAACAATCGTGCGCCGGTTTGCCGGTGATATAATTGAAAGTCCGCGCACCGCCTTCCTGTTGAAATTTCGCCGACGGCCATGGCCACGGAAACCTCGGCGTTGGCGACGGGTTTGTCCGCTTCGTCCACCACCACGCCCGCCAGCGCCGCCGGCGGAGTCAGCACCAAACGTTCTTCCGTCTCACCGGCGGGATTAAACGGCTGGCCCAATTGTTTCCAGGCCGGGGCCAGTCCCGGCTTCCGCGCCAGCAAAAATCCCATGCGCCCGCGACACTGGGAATTCAAAAGCGCCATTGGTGCCCGTGGTGATTTGTTTTTTCAATTCCAGAGGATTTGCCAGGAATGGATTTCCCTCGTAACGCCAATACTCCACCGTCGCGCCGGCCAGGGGATTGCCGGCGGTGTCCGTGACCGTTCCGGAACAGTTGAGTTCTTTGCGCGGCGGCGTTGGCTGCCGGTGTCCGGCGCTTTTTGAACGATGGCCTGCAGCCGTTCCTGCATCTGGGCGCGCGTGCCAACGCCCAAAAGCACCGAAGCGGCAGAAACCAGAAGGAATTGCCGTGTCGTTTTCATGGGATGTTTGATTATTTTTTTGCTTCGAGCGTCAACGGACTTGTCAGCACCTGGAACGGGCTGAAAATTTTGACACTGCCAACCAACGGACGCTGAACATTTTTGGGCTCCCGCCATGAGAGCGAACAAACGCCGCCTCACCCAAACTCGAACGTGTTGGTGTAACACACCGTCCCGTCGGCGTTGGCCAGCATCAATTTCGGCCCGCGCGGGCGCTGGCCGTCGCGCAGCATCTCGATGGATTCCTTTTGCCGGCCCTCGAAGCTGAGGCTGAAGGCGATCTGGCGGTTGGTGTTCTCGGTCGCCTTGAGCACGGCTTGCACCGGCTCGCCGATTTCCAGCACGGCGGTTTTATCGGCGGCGACCTCGAAGCCGGCGGTTTGGGGAAAATTATAGCCGGACAGCGTCCACGCCGCGCCTTTTTCATCCTTGCGGTTGATCGTCCAGTGGAAGATCCGGTAATGGCCTGCCGGCAGGGTGAATTCGCCGTTCACCGGTTTGCGCACGAAATGGCCGTTCTCGCCGAACGCGGCGAATTCGGAAATATTTTCCGGCACGCGCACCTGGCCGAGCGTGACGTTCTCCGCCTTTTGCACCTTCACGAACGCGCCGTCGCGGGCGGCTTCGATGTTGAAAAACTTTCCGTCCACTTCCACCATCTTGCCCAGAAAACGTTCGCCGGTCTTGTCGCCCTCGATCTGGACGCGGTCGCTGTCATACGGGATCCGGCGCCACGTCGTTGAACGTGCCGTTGACGTTGCCGTCAATCAGTTGGATGCGCTTTTTCGCGCCGTCGAAATTCACCATGCCTTCATACCAGCCGGCCGGACGAGGCCAGCAATTGCGCGGGATTCTTTTCGTATTGATAGAACCGGAACACGAGATGATAGGTAATCGGCCCGTCCTCGCCCTTGAACACAACGGGGGCCGGCGGAAAATATGGCGTTGTAGGAATCCAGCCGCGCCTGGACGGGCGTTTTGTCGTCCAGCCGGCCATTGCCGTTGCTGTCAATGTACAGCCGGTCATACGGCCCGGACTTGCGCGTGCGGTCGAGACAAAGCCAGCGGCCGCCGGCGGGGTCCATCGGCGTCTGCCAGCGCGCGAACCAGGGCGGCGCGTTCAGCTTGGGCAGGGCGACGCCGGGCGGCGGATTGGTGGTCAGTTCCATCTGATGGTAGGCGCGGCCCTCGGCGCTGGTGTGGTATTCCAGCCATTGCTCGGACTGCGCCAGCGCCGTGGTCGCCAGAACCAATCCGGCCAAGGTAATCCATTTTCCCAATCCGGTGACAGGTTTTAAGGAATCCATTTTTCGCATAACACAATTTTCAGATTTTTTGGCCATTATCAAACATTTTTTCCGGACCGGCCAGCCGGCGGCAGCAGCGATGGCGGCAAAACCGGTGGCGGAGTTTCGCGTCCCAAATGCAACAGTCACTTGAGCCGTTCGCGGAAAAGTGAGTTGGCGGAAGACAGAACCAGGAACGGGAACAGTGGGACTAAACCGACCGCCGCCAGAACCAGAACCGCGACGAAGAATTCCTGCCCAGACAACTGACCACCCGAAACAATCATGGCGAAGGCAAAGAACGGCGTGAGAATCACAAGCCAAAGCACCAACAATGATGCCAGCAACCACAGGTAGAGACCGAGCGGACGATAGTCGGCCCCGGCAGGCCAGCCCCGCCAGCAAGAGGGCCAGCGCAATCACAAGAACGCTGATGGCCAGCGGAACCAGCATTGCCAAAGTCAGTGAGGCCCCGTCCCCATCCCAATCCTGCCCGGCCAAAAAACTGAAAAGGCTGAAGCCCGCCAGGGTGGGCGCGAAGGCACAGGAAAGTAAGGAAGCGATGGCTGCGCGCCAGTTGGGGCGCCAGCAGCCAGACGGCGGCAACGCCAAAAGCCAGCGAACCCGCCAGATCGAGAAACACGTCCGCCGTGCCCGAAGGCAAAAATTCAAAGCCGACTGCGACCATTGTTCCACTCCCGCCACACATCCGAGTGGCAGCCAGATCCACCATGCCTGGCCGTAACGGTTTGACTTCGCCAATAACAGCAGCAAAACCGCCAGCCACGGCAGAAATAAAGGGATGAGACTGGGGGGCGTCCACTGGTAACCGACCGGAGCGCCTTCCTTCGCGCCGAGGCCTCCGAGATCGGAAATGGCCACGATCTTCAGTTCGCCGGCGGTCGTGGAAGGTACTCGCCATGAGTACGAGCAGGTGCCGCCTCAGCCATATGCAAATTTGCCCGACGCAATTTTCCGGTCGCCTTTGTACACCGCGAACTCCGGCGGTCGGGAGCGATCACCCGCGCCAGTTGATAGACTTCGCCGCCCGCGCCCAGCAACTGGTAATTGAAACGCAGGGATTTCCCGTGACGGCTGATGGACACCGAGTTCGTCAGCGGACCACCCGCCGCCAACACCCCCGGCTTGTTCCCGTCAATGGTAATCCCCTGGTCCGGTCGCGCCGAATAGGTGGAGTAATAGGCCACGGTGTCGCCCTGTTTCAGCCAGACTTCCGGCCGGTTGTATTTGCCCACCGGAACCTTCCGACCGTTTCCGGCTGGTCCAGCACCACCAGATACGGCCCGCCTTGCAGAATGGCGCGTTCAATAAAATGGCCGTTGATTTTCAGCTCCCCCAGCGCCGGCTGTTCGCCGGTGAACTGCAATTTGAGCCGGGCGTTGTTCTCCCGGAGTTCGTTGGTGCAGTCCAGCCGGCAGGCCTGGTTTTGAAGAACAATTTCCGCGGGAAGGGAAAGGTAACAAACGAGCCGGCGTCCGTGTTGAACGGCTCATTCCGCGCCGCCCAGCGACGCAACAGCAGATATCCGTCCGGGGCCGGATCGGAGCGGCTGAAAGGATTTTCCACCACACCCACCTGACATTCCACGCCCTGTAGCGTCACCTTGCCCTGCCAGAATGAATGCACGGCGGCAGTGCAGCCGGGCCGTGACCCGTAGTCATTCAGGTTGAGGTCCACGAGCGTTTCGCGATTGCCTGACGGTGTTTTAACCGGCAGGCGGACGTTGGCAAATGTCTGGTAGTGTCCGGAATAGTTCTTCTCCAGGCACCCAAACACGCCGTCGGGGTCATCGGTCAAATCCAGGTTGCGATTCAGATCGAGGTAAAGTTTTCCGGCGGCAGGGTCCCAGGCAAAAGCGATTGCATTACTGGCGCTGCCACCGGAGCTGGAAGGTGCCGCGAAAGACTTTGCCCGGACAAACGCCGGTTCCTTTGGGAACGGCGTGGATCGAGTGACCACGCGGGACCCCCGGTTAATGAAGCTCATACCCGACTTCTACGTAATCGAGATCGACTGTTTGAACCTGTCCGGATTGAGGATTCGCGGCACCGTCGCTTCGACGCCGGGCGCGGCATTGACCTTGAAGCTCGCTCCGAAGAAAAATACCGCCAGCCAGACAACCGTCCGACCAGGCGGCTTCCCTCGCCACCAGACTCATGAACATTCGGTTTGCCACCGTGATGGGCATTACAATGGGTCGTGGCCGTTAATCAAGAAGATTCCCTCATGGAAGGAAATCACTTCAAACATTCCGTCAAATCTGGCATCTAATCCCTGTGCGACGCATCGGAACCATTCTGGGAGGTCTGTATTTGCCTTGCGGCCATCACCGCGCACGCCGCCCACACCCAGGTGCGGCTGATTTTGTCCGCCGACACCGCGCGCCCCGGCGACACGGTCTGGGCAGGCGTGGATTTGAAGATGGAGCCGGGCTGGCACACCTACTGGAAAAATCCCGGCGCCGCCGGCATGGCCACCAAAATCGAATGGCAGCTTCCGCCCGGCGTCACCGCCGGCGAAATCCAATGGCCGCTGCCGGAAAAATTGCCGCCCGCCGAAGTCACCACCTACGGCTACGACAACGAGGTCGTCCTGCTCGTGCCGCTCAAGCTCGCCGCCGATTTGAAACCCGGCCCGCTCGATTTGAAGGCCAGGGTTTCCTGGCTCGAATGCAAGGAAGCATGCGTCCCCGGCAGCGGCAACGTCGAAGCCACACTGAATGTCGGCGACCGAAACCAAAACTTCCGCCGATGCCGCAGTGCATTGAATCGTGGCAAGGCAAAGTATCCCAGATCCAGTGGACAGATTTTCAGTCTGTCAGTCCTGGTGGGAAAAACCGGCAACTGATGACACACGTCCTTTGATATCTCGAATTGCCCACGTCGCAATGACATGGGTGCATGCCAACGAATCGAGTTGATTTTTTCCCCGATGCCAGCGACAATTTTGAAATTCAAGCTGCGACTGAAAATGTCTCGACACGCCGGAATTGTTTAATTGCGCAAGACGGTAAAAAAATATTCCGGCGACTGGCCGAAGGAAATCAGTGGCGTGATTGTGCATGGGAAGCGGCGCCCAACGCCAAGGGTTTCGATATTAAACTTCCCATCGGCAGACCAAGCTCCAGCAGGCGCAACAACTTCTGCGGCGTCTGAACGTAGGACAGGCGTCCCGCCTGTCTCTGACTTATCGGGTCAAAATACGGAGACAGGCAAGATGCCTGTCCTACCGCTAATGCTGCTCTACGCCTTCATCGGCGGGTTGATTCTGAACATCATGCCGTGCGTGTTGCCGGTCATCGCGCTGAAAATCCTCGGCTTCGTCGGCGAATCCCGAAGCGACCCGCGCCACGTTCGCAAGCTCGGTCTGGTCTATGCGCTCGGCGTGCTGGTGTCGTTCGCCGCCCTTGCTGCCGTCGTCATCGGCGTCAAGGCCGCCGGACACCGCGCCGGCTGGGGCATGCAATTCGGCAGCCCGATTTTTGTGGTCTGCCTCACCACGCTCGTCACGCTCGTGGCGTTGAATCTATTCGGCGTGTTTGAAGTCACGCTCGGCGGGCGGGCGCTGGACGCGGCAGGCGAACTGGCATCGAAACACGGTTCGGCCGGCGCATTTTTCAACGGCGTGCTGGCCACGATGCTGGCCACGCCCTGCACCGCGCCGTTTCTTGAGCATCGCCCTCGGCTTCGCCTTTGCGCAAACAGCGCCGGTGATTTTGTTGATGTTTCTCGCCGTCGGCGTGGGTCTGGCCGCGCCGTACGTCGTGCTGAGCTGGAATCCGGCTTGGTTGAAATTTCTGCCCAAACCCGGCGCGTGGATGGAAAAATTCAAGATCGCCATGGGCTTTCCGATGCTGGCGACTGCCGTGTGGCTGTTCAATCTCGCCGCCGACAGTTACGGCAAGACCGTCTTGTGGCTGGGCGTTTTTCTGGTGGTCGTCGCGTTTGCCGCATGGATTTTCGGCGAATTCGTCCAGCGGGGCCGCGCCCGCAGAGGACTGGCTTTTGTGATTGCGCTGATATTGCTGGTCGGCGGTTACGCCTTCGCGTTGGAAAACCAGTTACGCTGGCGCGCGCCGGTCACGGATATGGATGCGACCGGTTCGCTGCAAGCAATCGCCAGACGGAATTGCCTGGCAGCGCTGGAGTCCGGAAGCCGTGGCGCAAGCGCGCAGCGAAGGCCGGCCGGTGCTGGTGGATTTTACCGCCGATTGGTGCCTGACCTGCCAGGTGAACAAAAAGACCAGCATCGAAATCCCGTCCGTGCGGGCGAAACTGAAGGAAATCAACGCCGTCGCGCTGCTCGGCGATTACACGCACTTCCCCGACAACATCACCACGGAGTTGAACCGGTTCAACCGCGCCGGCGTGCCGCTGGTTTTGGTTTATCCAAAGAATCCCGACGCTCAACCCATCGTTCTGCCGGAAATTCTGACGCCCGGCATCGTGCTGGACGCGCTGAATCGAGCCAGCAAATAAGTAGAGGCCGACGTACTTGTCTCGCCGTAGCCGAGCGAAGGCGGAAGGAGGCTCACATCATTTAAGATTTGCGATTTACAATATACGCAGCACGCGCGTATCGAAGAAGTATTCGTAAATCGTATATCGTATATCGTAAATTCAGTCAGAGCCTCGTTACCTCGGCTCCTACAACAATCGCTTAAACCCTTCATTGACATTTTGAACGGAACGGCGACATTTGTGTCTCTTAATCTGATAATTAAGGAGACTTACAATATCAAAAACCTATGAAAAAAATATTTGTTCTATTGACTGCTATGGCGTTGGCCATGACGGTGCGAGCCGTCGAAGTGGGCAAACCCGCGCCGGATTTCACGGCCACGGACATTAACGGCAAGACCGTCAAGCTCAGCGATTACAAGGGCAAGATTGTCGTGCTGGAATCGTACAACTCCGATTGCCCGTTTTGTAACAACCAATACCGGACCGGCGCGATGCAGGAATTGGAAAAGGACATGGCTGCCAAGGGGGTCGTCTGGCTGCTGGTCAATTCCGTCAACCCGAACAATTCCAGCCACCGCACGCCGGAACAGGCCAAACAGGAAATCGCCAACAAGAAAATTGTGGCCACGGCGTGGATTGATGACAGCTCCGGCGCAGTGGGCCATCTCTATGGCATGAAAACCACGCCGGACATGTATGTAATTGATAAAAACGGCGTGCTGGTTTACCAGGGCGCGATTGACAACAAACCGGACCCGCAACACAACCCGCGCACTGCGCGCAACTATGTCCGCGAAGCCGTGGATTCCCTGCTCGCCGGCAAGCCGGTGGAAGTCAGCCAGACCAAGCCCTACGGTTGCAGCGTGAAGTACGCGGATTAAATTCTTCAATCAGCAGGAGACGAGGTGACGAGTCTCTGACTAAATTTACGATGTTCGATATACGATTTACGAATCCTTCTCCAATACTTGCGTGCTGCGTATATCGTAAATCGTAAATCTTAAATGATGTGAGACTCCTCACGTCGTCTCCTACTATAGGTACAAAAATTCTCCCCGGGCGCGTGGATTTCCATGCGCCCTTTTTATTTGACCCAGGCCAAATCACCCCGGCGTTCGGCATTCTATAATTTCGTGGTTGCGTTTTCGGCGGCTTGCCGTTTTGATAACGGCATCATCACTCGGAAGTATTGTTAATTAACACGTTAGTCATGAATTGACGTGAGTCGGCGCTGATTATGTTTGGTCAAGCATGCGCGGACTGGCGTCCGCGGCTACAACATTCAAGCTTTCTCGCTCAACGAACGTTGCCACTTCACATGCTCGTAGAATTCGGACGATACCATGTAGCCGACGCAGCCGGCGGCACCGCAACGGCATTCATGTTCCCGGTAGTCTTCCAGATTGTAACCGTAGTTGAACGTGAGTTCTTCACCAGCCCGGATATTGCGCCGCGTCATAATCCAGATACGCCCGTCCAGCCGTTCCGCCACGCAATTTGGTTTGCAACTATGGTTCAGATAACGGGCCTGATTCCACGGCACGCTGCCGTCCAGGTCCCATTCGTCGTCGAGCGCGAAAATGTATTCGTTGCCCGCTTCGCACCGGCGCAAAGATTCATCCTTGGTAATCCGCTCACCGGCGTACTCCGCCACCAGCGTGCCGGCGGTAATATCCGTTTTGGCAAACCCGCCGGCGCCGTGAATGGCTGATTCGCGAACTGAAATTAACGGCGCGTCGGCGATGTTCGAATGATTCGAGGCTGACGACATAGTTAAAATTTTAAAAGGTCAAAACCAAATTCGCGGCAAAAGTCTTCCAAAGGCGCATGAATTTCAACATGCCGACGCGTGAACGGGTCCGCATACGCCAGCCGCACCGCTCGCAAACCCATAGCCTCGTAGCAGCCGAGGCGACGAGGCTCCAGTTTATTGCCGATTGCCGATTGCCGATTGCCAATTTCAAAGTGAGCCTCCTTACCCGTCTTCGCTTCGCTTCGACGCGGCAGGCGTCGGCTGCCACTGTCCGGGTTAATTTTGACGTATTCGCGTCCGTAAAGCTCGTCTCCGACAACGGGACAGCCGGTTTCGGCCAGATGCACACGGATTTGATGAGTGCGACCGGTAAATGGTCGCGCTTCGATAAGTGTCAAATGCTGGGGCGAGAGTCCGCGCACCTGTGCCGCCGTAGCAGCATTGTCACCGCGAAGGCGCAAGCCGTCCGCAGAAGACCCTGACTGACTTTCCAGCACGCGAAAATGCGTTTCCGCTGTTTTGCCGTTGCGCGCATCCACCTTCATCCTTCCGATTTGCTTCGGGTCTGGAGCTAATTTCAATCGGCAGGTCCACTCGGATTGTTTTGGTTCGCCGATCACGACGGCCAGATACGTCTTTTCCATCTTCCGGCTCTCGAACAAATCGGAAAATGTCTCCACCGCACCGGGACTTTTCGCCAGGAGCAACACCCCGCTGGTGTCGGCGTCGAGCCGGTGGACGTAGCGGAGAAATTTGATGCCGCGCGACCGCGCCCAGAAATCGCGGGCAGCGATGGATGAATTGAGCGCCGCCTGGAGATTGTAGCCAGTATTCTGCCAGGAAACCGGCAGGAGCATCCACCCGCATGGTTTGTCAATGGCGATGACCGACCGGTCCTCGTGCAAAATCGGGATCGGTTCGCAACCGGGCAGTTCGATGGAATTGGGTCTGGCCATGTATCAATGCCGGCAAAGGGTAAATGAAAAATATCAGCCGGTGCCGCACCGTTAATGCCGGTGGCCGGTTTCGGCAATATGCGGCTTGACCACGCGGGAACCGATGGCCTCCATTTGGGCGCACAATTTTTTGTACATGGCCTCGCCATCGTACGTGCCGATGATGGCGCCGCCGGAGCCGGCAAAATTCGCGCTGGCACCGCATTGCCGCGCAACCTCCACCATTTGAATCTGCCACGGCGGAAGTTTGTAAATGCTGCGCCGGACGTTGAAATTTTCATCCATCAACTCCGCCAGCCGCTTCGTGTCCTTGTGAAGAATTGCTTCGCGACCAAGGTGGGTGATTTCCGCCAGCCGTTTCATGGCGCCGACGACCTTGGGATCGCCATTGTTGAAACGTCCGCGGATGTCGTTGTGGAAATATCTCGGTCGGCTCGCTGAGGGAATTGTGATACGCCAGATACAGCGGCGGCAAAAGGTTGGGCGACAGCGGCTCGTATTTATAACATTTGAACCCATCCACCACCTGCTCCAGCGCGGGGTCGAAATCCATGTAAACCATGCCTTCGTAAACCTGGATGACCCGGTCCTGCAATCCGCCCATGATTCCCAGTTTTTCCTTTTCGACGGACAATACAAACGACGGTTGCGCCTCCTGAGGAATTTTTACGCCGTAAAATTCCATGAGACAGCGCATGGTGGCGACGATGATGGCGCTGGACCCGGCCATTCCCACCTGTTGCGGAATATTGGTGTTGTAGCGGATGGAAAAATTGCGGCCATGAAGCGTCAGCTTCTGCGCCTCGCAGTATTCCACAAACCGCTTGATGGTCGCCTTGATCAGCCGCAAGCCGCCGTAGTAGCCGTGCAATTCCACGTCCCGCGCCAGGTCGTGGATGGATTTGAAATTTGCACGGTCGGACGCCGACGCCATGATGTCCAGCGATTCCCATTCGTACAACACCACTTCCGCGCGGAAATTGCGGATGATAACGGAAATCGTCCGGCCGTTGTAGCCGTCGGAAGGGTTGCCCAGCAGTCCGGCCCGGGCATGCGCGTATTTATGAATGATGATCAAGCAACGTCTCCAGATGTTTTCGCAGCGCGGCTCCCTGTTTTTCATCCTCCAGCGCAAATTCCACGAACGCGCGGAAATAAGCCTGGAAATTGCCGATGTCGTAGCGGCGCTCGTCGGCGCGCAAACAAACGCCATACGCCTTGCCGCCTTCTTTCATCATCAGGCGGATGGCGTCGGTGATTTGAATTTCATCGCCCTTGCCCGGCTTGGTCCGCTTGATGGCGTCGAAAATCTGCGGCGCGAAAACGTAACGCGCGGCAATGGCCAGATTGCTCGGCGCTTCCGCTTTGGACGGCTTTTCGATCAGTTCCTCGATTTCAAAAACTTCGCCTTCCTTCGCCGGCTTGGCGATGCCGTAACGATGCACTTCATCGTGCGGGACTTTCTCGAACGCAATCACCGCCGCGGCCTTTTTCTCGATGAACAAACCGGTCATCCGCTGGACGATGTCGCTCTTGGCGTGCATGCCGATGATGGAATCGCCGAGCGCGGTCACGAACGGCTGGTTGCCCACAAACGGTTCCGCGCACAGGATGGCGTGGCCCAGCCCCAGTAATTGGCGCTGGCGGGTGTAAAAATATTGCAACGGCGCGCGTTCGTATTCGAGCGCTTCCAGCAAATCTTCCTTGCCCGCCTCGCGCAATTCCTGGATCAGATCGTCGTTCAGGTCGAAATGGTTCTCGATGGAAGTCTTGCCGGGACCGGTGATGAACAGAATGCGTTTCATGTGCATCCGGGTGAGTTCTTCCACCACGTATTGCACCACGGGCTTGCGCCCGACCGGCAGCATTTCCTTGGGCTGGGATTTCGTCGCGGGCAACAGCCGGGTCCCCAGACCCGCCACCGGCACCACTGCAATATTGATGTCCATTGTATTATTACGGTTTAAAAGGCTTTGGTCGTCAAAGCTTGTATCCGAATACCGGGCTTTTTGCAATCACCGTTGCGGAAAACCCTCTGATTTCAATGAAAAATGGCCCTCGCAGCTTGATAATTTGGGTTTGACACGAGTCAATGCTTAAACTGCCCACGAATCCCGGCCAATTCAATGCAGCAAATCGGCGAACTGTTCCTTGGTGAGTCCGGCTTCGCGAATTAACGCGCGCAAAGTTCCTTTGGCCAATTCACGATGATTGGGCACGGTCAAGCGTCGTTGGGAAGGATGACGCAGAATAATGTGGCTGCCGGTCTGGTGATCCACCTCATAACCCAAGCGACGAAATGCCTTCACGGCATCCGCCCCGGAACACACCGGCAGGCGGCTCATGCCGGCACCTCGACCACCTCTTCATTCACGGGCAAAGGAATGGCTTCACCGTGCTTTTCGAGACTGGCCAGATAACCGGCGATGGCGTCCTTGATATTCTCCAGCGCTTCAGGCCGGGTGCGACCCTGCGAAATGCAGCCGGGCAACGTGGGACATTCCGCCACGAACACCCCATCCTCGTCCGGCTCAACATGCACTCGGAATTTCATGGCATTACGATACAAGCTTTTCCCAATTCCGGCAAGCGCTGGCCGCACAGCTTGTCAATCGCCAGCAACGACCGGTCATCGTATCAAATCGGAATCGGCGCGCAGTCCGGCAGTTCGATGGAACTGGTTTTAACTTTCAGAATACGTTCTGTAATCGGTTGTAAGCTCATCACCTTTCGCAATGTTTTTTAGAGCATAAAATCTATAGTCGTCATCTATGGCAACATTCGGGCTCGCTGAATGGTTTAAGAACCATGCAGGGGTTAATTTGTTAAAATTTACAGGACAGCCATACTTTTTGCCTTTCTTGATACAAAAATCTTCGTAGAGCTTCCTGATTTCTTTAGGTAAGCGTCTTACTTCGGCTGCATTTACCCAGCGCAACTTGTCGTCATCTGGGAAAAAGATGTAAGTACCTTTGCGAATTGGCCGAATGGCTACAATACCAACGCCATGGATCTTCGATCGACCAATTCTTGTATGGACTCCGAAATGGGGCGGCTTTGCTGGCATAATTTCTCAATGGTTAACGCAACCGGAAAAAGTAAATTGCCTCTTCGTATTTGAATCGTTTTGAATTCCGGTAAATGTGAGTAAGAATAAGGATGAACAAAATCAAAAACACCATCGCAATCATCCAGCAAAAATTTTGGATGAATTGGACGTAAACCGATAAAACAGCCAAACCGAAGCCAGTCGTACCAAAGATGATTGCTGTTTTTGCCCAATGATACGGAATCCAAACCTCCCATGAATCAGCGTTTTTGAGCCACTGCTCCAATTTGTGAGCTGTATAATCAGGCAACGCCATTTCCAATGCAATCTGCCCGTAATACCAAGCAAGTCGTGAACGCTGTTTATAAAAATACGCTGCTCCGAAAAACAACATTCCAGTTGCAACGATCAGGAATAACCAACCATTGCACCAAAGGTTAAGGAGAAAATTGTGGGCGATGGACTTTTCATCTGCCGATATAACTCGTTCTAAAAATAGAGACGGGACAGCAAGGCAAAAAGTTGAAAGAACGCCCATAA
Source organism: uncultured Verrucomicrobiae bacterium (assembly GCA_963789055.1). Lineage (GTDB taxonomy): Bacteria > Verrucomicrobiota > Verrucomicrobiia > Limisphaerales > UBA11358 > UBA11358. The sequence continues at coordinate 116,222 of CAWBJE010000004.1, forward strand.
TACTCATTTCTTTGTCGAGATAATCCAAATAACGTTCAGCTTTGTCGTTCATAATCTTATTCACTGGTTCCCTTGGTTTCCATTTTTCGCTCCCGCCCGCCGCCATTCCTTTTTCGGCGGCTCGGGCAAACCTTGCGCGCGGAAGGCCGTGCGGAAATGGACTTTGGCGATCTTCGGCAGGTTATCTGCGCCCTGCTCCGTCACAAATTTCTTCGCCGCCTCGTCCACTGCCGCTCGAAGCGCCTTTCGGCAATTCCACGTTGAATTGTTTTTCCAGCTTCGCCAGGCCTTTCACAAATCCGTCCCGCGCCAGGATCGAAGCCGCCGCCACCGCCAGGTCCTCCTCCGCCCGGTGCTTCTGAACCAGTTCAATCTCCCGGCCCAGCGACATCAGCGCCTTCGCCACCACGTCCTTGCTCGACGCAAACTGGTCGCTGATGGCCTTGACCGGCGCCGGTTTCATCTGGTGCCGCTGCGCCATCAGATTTTCAATCACGCGCGCGTGGCCCCACGCCAGGATCGTGTTCACGCTTTTCATTTTCGCGTAAAGCCGGTTGTAGGCTTCGTTGCCAATGGTCACGGTGTTCACCACGCAACCGGGCGTCTTGCGGATTTTTTCCGCCAGCTCGGCGATTTTTTTGTCGCTGGAAATGTTCTTGGAATCGCGGATGCCGGCGTCCTTCCACGCTTTGACGACATTTTCGTTGATGTAAACCCCGGCAATGCACAGCGGCCCGAAGAAATCGCCCTTGCCGCTTTCGTCCACGCCGATGCGCGGCAGCAGCAAATCGGGATTCAACAGCGTCTCGTAGCCCAGCCGCGCCTGTTTCAGGACCTCCGGTTCCAGCACAAACTCGATGAATTCCTGCGTGCCCTTCCCCTGCACCACCAGCTTGCCGCTCTCGTAAAACACCACGTTGATTTTGTCCTTTTCGCCGGCGAACCGCGCATACGGCACCGCGCGAAACTTGAAGCCGCGCGAGCTAAGGGCGGTTTCGAGCGCCGACGCCTGTTCGTCGGTAAGCTTGCAGGTATGGGAACTCAGCGGTTGTTGCACGGGAAAAGCATAACCACAAAGGACACAAAGGACACAAAGAATTTTGCTGACGTAGCGGCTTTCGGCAGAAAGCCGCATTTCGAATACGATATTCGCGGCGCTCTGCCGAGAGCCGCTACGAAAACTTTTTTCCGGCGTTTGCGGCTATTCGTCGGCAATAATCTCGCCGCGGCCAAATTGCGCGTGAATTCCAATCAACATTCAAAATTCGAAATTCAAAACTGCAAAAGCTTGCCAGGCTTTTGCTCGATTGGTTTTCCGCCAAACGCCCGCGACCTGCCGTGGCGGCGCACCCGCGATCCCTACGCCATCTGGGTCTCCGAAATCATGCTCCAGCAGACGCAGGTCAAAACGGTGATTCCCTACTGGAACCGCTGGATGCGCGAATTGCCGACGATTGAAGCGGTGGCCAAGGCGAGTCCGGACAAAATCCACAAGCTCTGGGAAGGACTCGGCTATTACACCCGCGCCCGCAATCTGCAAAAGGCCTGCGCAACCAAATAATCAGTAAGCGAAAAGCAAATCGGAACGCGTCTCCTACAAGTTCCCGGAAATATTTTGACGACGTGCTGGCTCTGCCGGGCATCGGCCGTTACACCGCCGGCGCCATTTGCAGCATCGCCTTCAACCAGCCGACGCCCATTCTCGACGGCAATGTCATCCGCGTGCTGACGCGGATTTTCGGCATTGCCGGAAATCCGAAGGGAAAAGAAAACCAACGCGCGGCTTTGGCAATTGGCGGAAGAACTGGTAGGCGCGGGCTAGATCCGCCAGCCACGCCGCGGCGCGGTTGAGGACACGCGGGCCCTCGACCATTCCTTCTTGAACCAATCCCTGATGGAACTCGGCGCGCTGGTTTGCACGCCGCGCCAGCCGCAATGCCCGGTTTGCCCGGTAAAAAAACTTTGCGTCGCCTTCCGCGAAAATCGCGTGGCAAGAATTGCCCAACCTCGGCAAACGCACCACCGCCACCGCGCGCCGCTTTGTTGCCTTCGTCGTCGAGCGCAACGGAAAATTCCTGGTCCGCCAGCGGCCCGCCGGCGTCGTCAACGCGCATTTGTGGGAATTTCCGAACATCGAATTCAACGGCGCCAGACGCCAAGGACGCTTTCAAATCCCTTTTCGGTTTTCGCACCGCCTGGCTCATTCAACCGCTTTGCACCGTCAAACATTCCATCACGCGCTATCGCATCACGCTCGAAGCGTGGCGTGCTCTCTCGGAGGGTCGAGTTTCCATCCTTCGTCCCGGAAAAACCGGGACTACGGAGGACAAGCCACGAGCCCCTCCGAAAAGATTGGCATTTGGAAAACGCCGGCGCAAATGCAGCGGCTGGCCTTTACCGCCGCCCACAAAAAACTCGCCAGTCGGGCCGCCGCTTGTATCCTGTCCGGCCGATGATTTATTTCGACCATAACGCCACCGCGCCGGTCATGCGCGAGGCGCGCGAAGCCTGGCTCGACGCCACCGAACATAATCCGGGCAACGCGTCCAGCCCGCACGAATTCGGCAATCGCGCCGGCGCCGCGCTCAAGGAAGCGCGCGAAAAGCTCGCGAGCTTTCTGGGCTGCCAGCCCGCCGACATCGTCTGGACGAGCGGCGCCACCGAGGCCAACAACATGGTCATGCACCATTTCGCGCAGACGCTCGATGCGAAGGCCGAGGTCTGGATTTCCGCCATCGAACATCCCTGCGTCCATGAGTCGTCGAAACATTATTTCGGCAAACGCGCCCGGCTGATTCCCGTCACGCACGACGGCGTGATTGATCTGGACTGGCTGACGGCGGAACTGGCCGACACGCGCCCCGGCCTGGTCGGCGTGATGGCCGCGAACAACGAGACCGGCGTCATCCAGCCGTGGCGCGAGGCGCTGGCCATTTGCCGTCAATACAAAGTGCCATTCTTCACCGATGCCGTGCAATGGCTCGGCAAAATGCCGGCCAAGGGACTGGGCGAATGCGATTACGTCAGCGGCGCGGCGCACAAATTCGGCGGACCGCGCGGCGTGGGCTTTTTGAAAGTGCCGCATCGCAGCCACGTCACGCCCCTGCTCCTCGGCGGCAAACAGGAACAAGGCCGCCGGGCCGGAACGGAAAATGTGCCGATCATCGTGTCCATGCTCGCCGCGCTGGAGGCGCGCGAGAAACAAATGGCCCGCAGCGAACACATCTTGCGCGGCGTCTGGCGCGAGAATTTCGAGCGGCAATTGCTGCATAAACTGCCCGGCACGGTCGTCGTAGGCGCGAATTCGCCGCGGTTGTGGAACACGGTTTCGGCGTTGATGCCCGAAGGCGCGCAATTGCGCTGGCTGACGAAGCTCGACAAGGCCGGATTTGCGGTCTCGACCGGCTCGGCCTGCACGACCGGCAAGGAAGAGCCGAGCCACGTGCTGGCGGCGATGAATTTCAAGGCCGCCGACGCGCACCGGGTGTTGCGGTTCAGCAGCCGGTTGGGAAACGACCGAAGCCGACTGGGACGCGCTGGCCAATGCTCTGGCCAAAGTCCACGCCGAAGTGCATCACGCCAAGGCGTGACGAGGCTAAATCTGTTTCAACCGCAGATCGCGCTGATTTAGCAGATTTTTTTTCACGCAGTCATCATGCCTGACGATTCGTTCAAGGAATTTGTGCTGGACCAGTTGAGCGCGTTACCCGAAGTGCGTGCCAAGGCGATGTTCGGCGCGCACGGATTGTATTGCGGCGACCGTTTCTTTGCGATTCTGGACGAGGGCCGGTTGTTCTTCAAAACGGACAAACAGTCGCAGGCCGACTACGTTGCGCGCGGCATGGGGCCGTTCACTTACGAGTCGAGAGGCAAGGTGCTGACGATGAGTTATCACGAAGTGCCGCCGGACGTGCTGGAAAACCGGGAAGAACTGACGGTCTGGGCGCGCCGCGCCATTCAAATCGCCATCACGGCCGGGAAAGTCCAAAAAACGCTCCACCGCGACAAAGCAGATTAAACTGCTTTGGCGCTGCATGCCATTTAAAGGATTCAAATTCAGTAGCGAACCCAGAAAACCTCCTTGGCGCCCGGCACCAATTTGTTGCCGCAGCGGCGGCAAAAGTCCCAACCACAAACGAGATGGCCGCGGTCACTCCGACCGCCCAAAACGGCGCCTGACAGATCCGCCCAAAAGCAGGCCCATCGCCAAAAGACCGGCCGTGCCCGGCTCCGGAACCGGGGCTACCTCAGGAGTAACTGACTGGGTCAAGGCGTATGACGAGGAACCGGTAAACTGTATCGAATAAGAAAAGTCCAGTTCGTCACCGATACCAACTGGTGTTCCTCCGGCAAGATTGATTGTGCCCAAATAGTCACCGGTATAAGGCCCACTGACCTGCAAGGTGGGGGCTATAACGCCGGCAACCACCCAATCGTTGTTGGGGGGGTTGTTCACGGACGGACTCGGGGCTACGAAAGCAAACAACGAACTCAAGATCACGTCCACCTGATAGCCTACCCACATCTGACCGGAATCATTATTAACAGCGCTGCTCAGCGTGAGCGTCGGATCAGTCGGGTCGCCAGTCTTCGCCCAGCCCGACAAGCTCGCCGAACCGGTGCTATATTCAATTCCTTGCATGTACAAGCTGGCGCTCGAACTGTCGTTACTCGTCCAATACCAACTGGAGCAAGAGAGTAAACTACTGTTATCAGTACCCCACCATGCGTTGGTAATGCTCGCATGGCTTGAGCACGCAGCCAAAATTGCAACCACCGAAACATAGATTATGTACAGCTTTTTCATGACTGGCTTGGCTCCTGTTAGTTAGTGTCTTACTTTGATTATTAGCTTAAATTTACACCGCGCAGAATATATCCAATCGACATTCGTTGTCAACTGTATTTTGTTATTTTAATAACAAATTATGTATCTCCAGTTTCATCAGCGGTAACGCCTGCTTTTTAAGTCAATTGGCTGTTTAGTTTCGCCGGTTTTCCAGGTAGAAGCCCGAAACAGCAACCCGTCCGGCTGTCAAGGCAGACCGAAAACCGGAGCTGACCGCACCCGAAGCCGCTGCAACCGGCTATTTGCCCTGACCGCGTAAATCACTGTGGATCAAGCAGTCGGACCCATTGCACTTGTGTGCGGTATTGCCCTCCGCCTGAGGTCCGAACCTGTGCATAGAATGGGTGCAGACCGGCACCGAGCACCGTACCGTCAATGGTGAAGGTGGCGGTGGATTGGTTGGTGATCATGGTGAGCAGTCCGCCGGTACTGAACAGGCTGATGGTGGTAACGTTGTTGGTATTGGCGGCAACCTGAATGTGGTAGGTTCCCTGAACCGGGGCCGTAGCGGCCAGATCAAGCAAGGTCATGCTGGCAGACAAAGGCGAGTTATGAATTTGAATCGGGAGGGTGATCCTGGATTGGGTGCGTACATGGCTGCCTTCATAGGCCACAGCGGCCAATTCGTGGAAACCGTCAGCCAAATCGGTGGTGTTGAGCGGAAAGGTGACGTCCAGGTTGCTGGAACCCGCAGTGAGGTAAAGATGGTTGCGGGGTTGCAGGTCGGAAAGATTGAAATTGAGGCACATGGGAGCGGATGGACTGGTGCCTACACCGGCTGAGCTGGTCAACTGCACCTGGATTGCGGCGGCATCGCGACCGGGGCTGCGGGCGTACAGGTTGAAATTGGCGGTTCCAAAGGCGCCGGCACATAAATCCTCGGCTACCAGGCCGTCGCTGCCTTGTAAGCCAAGGGAGGAGTTAATGGCAGTCACCAGTTGCTGGGCGAGGTCGAACAGTGCCGCGGTGCCCGACTGGTTGGTCACGCTGAGGCTAAGGACCGCGCCGTTGGTTTTTGTCACGCTTATCTGGAGCCAAACACCCACCCCGATGGTTCCGGTGACGGTGAAGTTGCGCAACCCGTTGGCGGTTGAGTCGAGAAACGTGCTTCGGCTGGCGGTCAAAAAGGTGGTGAGCGTGCCGGCGCTACCCGCAGAACTGCCGACGGCAGTCTGGACCTGCCCCACCGCGAAATTGGTGTACACGGGCGTCCATTGGGTTTGGTTGGTCGATACGAGGATGACGCAAGGTTGTGCCGCGCCGTTCACTTGGAGCAGGAGGCCGCCGGCATTCGTGCTGTTCTGCACCGTAAACAGGGGCGCAGGACTTTGCGGCAGGATCAGCGTGCGATAAAACCGGCGCGCAGTATTGGTGGCCTGCGTGTCGATGAGATCCACCGTTACGCCGGAGGAGTTGGTGTAAATGGGAGTCCAATTGACGAGGTTGGTCGAGGTCTGGACGATGTAAGGCAGGGCGCTCGCGGTTGACACGCGGAGTTTAAATCCCGTGCCCCGGTTGAAACCCAGCGAAGTCAATTGCGGGCGCAGGTCCGGCACGGTTGCCATGATCCGATAAAACCGGCGGGAATAGCGTGAAACAGCCGCATCGACAAAATCGACGGGGCCTCCCACCGAATTGGTGAAGATGGGCAGCCAGACTACCAAATCGGTGGAGGCCTGAACGCAGCCGGCGACACCCACAGGCGTCTCCAGATGCAAACGGTAGGTGTCGCCGCTGTTACGGCCCTTCGAAGTCAACTGCGGTAACGGGGGGCTGGGCGCATACTGGGCGCAGTAATACCGGCCCGCCGGGTTGGTCGTTGTCCGATCAATGAAATAGAACATGGTGGCTGAGCTATTGGCAGCCAACGAGCGCAACTCGACGCGGTCCCCATGCGCGCAGGCGGTGACCAGGGTGAGATTGGTGGTGGCTGGCGCGTTCAGCAGGGTTGCCAGGCCGTTGGCCACTGTGGCGAGGGTGGCATTGGTGGGGACGGTGTAGGTAAGCGGATAGCCATTCAGCGTGACGCTCAGCAAGTTGCCCGGACGGGGCGCACAGTTAGTCAGGGTTTGGGAATACTTGCCATCCACAAACAAATCAATCTGCTGGAGCGGATGGCTTGCATCCACAGCGGCAAAGGCCACGCCGAGGGGGACCGTGCCGCTCAAGACGGCGTTGGTTGTGATTCCGATCCAGCCGCCCGAAGCAGGTTGCGCGAAGGGCGCGGCCAGTGGTTCGCCCACAATAAGTCCTTGATACGGGGCGTAAAGACTTTGGTAATAGCATTCGGCCAGGCTGAAGCCGCGGAACTGGTAAAAGTAGTCCTGCGGGTCGGGAAATTTTTGGGTGATTGGCGGAAGGCTCCGTTACGGTGCCATAGCTGCCGGCCGCGCCGGCATTGATAAAGGCCAGCAGCGTGGTTTGGCCGTTCGGTCCAAAAATGATCCCGCCAAACGAAGTCAAGCTGTCGGCCATGGCGCCCGGGAACGAAGGTGTTGGGCGAAATGTTAAAACTGGCCAGACCTGTTTGATAGCCCATCAGGTTGGTCTGGCCGCAAGGCGAATCAGTATTGGTGCGCAGAAGCGCGCAGTTGTCCCAGAGCTGAGCGTTGAAGATGGAGTTATCAAACTCGTGGTAACGGACATTGCGCAACGGGTCGGAGGACTTGGCCAGGATACTGTGCTGGGCGGGAAAAGTTGAGTCGCTGGCGACGCCTTGATCCACCAACAGCTTGGCTTGAGCGAGCGAACCGGCTGTCAGCATAGTGGTTAAAAAGGCGTAACCGGGCGCACTCGCCGGTCTGGCCTGGCGGAAGATTTGTTCGCTGCTGGCCGCATAGCTGTTCGTGACGTCCATCCAGTTGGGGCCGGTGTCGTCCTTCAGGCCGTAGAACAGGGCGGAAGTTGTGCTGTTGACCTTGTTCGTGTCATAGACGGTCTGAAAAGGGATGTCCATCGAGAGGACCACGTAGTCGATCTGGTTGGTCAACTGGCGTGCCGCCAGCATATCCAGCAGCGGGGTCACCAGATTGGTCTGAAAGTCCCCGCTGCTCCAGGAGGTATTGCCGCCCGCCCAGTTGATGCGCAGCACATTGTCGGGCGGCACCTGCCGCCGTTCACAAAAGTAATTCCCCAACTCACAGGATTGCGCACTGTTCTGATTGACGATGACAACCGTATTCAGGCCGCTGCCACCGGCTTCAACGTGCAAAACCATCGCACTGCTCAGCGACAATAAAGCGCTGACAAGCAAACTCCGGAGTTCGGAATAATACAAACGTACATACACTACGATTTAATGAGCAAAAGATATACCCCTTGCGATTGAAGGAAAGCAGGTGCTTGATGGAGGTGTCAAGGTGTGTTGCCCGAACAGACCGGCGTTGTGACGGATTCATTACGAATTAACCTTCCCGGCCATTTTCCAATGCCGCTCCGCGGTATTAAGGTTTAGCGTCATCGCGTTAAATCCTCCTCCCAGTGTCAACATTATTGACGCCAGGAATGCCAGAAACCTGACAGACATAGATGGCCCGGCTTGTGCTGATTCATTGTACACCAAGACTCGATGAATAAAGAGAAACCATGTCCGAACTGCGACTCTGTGGATTTGCGAGACACGTCCAAACCCTTTCTTCTGCTGCGAGGCGGGCCGGTGATTGCGATCAAAGTTGAAACGGGAAATCCCGCTTCCCTGACCCGCATGCAAAATCAGATTGACGTCGCCAACGACATTTCGGCGCGGCTCGATGCGGCGGAAATCGGCTACATGCTCACCGGTTCCATGGTTATGAACTGTTACGCCCTGCCGTGCATGCCCCATAACCTTGACATCGTCGTCGCCCTGCGCCCCAAAGACGCCGAACCCATGGTCCGGTTGTTCAATCCCGACTACGATATTTCCCGCGAGGCCGTGGACGATGCCATCGCCCAACAGTCATTCTTCAACCTGTTCCACCGGAAAAGTCACTTCAAAGTGGATTGCATCATCTGCCAGCAAACCAACAACTATCACCGGGCGGAATTCAGCCGACGGCAGCGCGTCAATTTCGAAAACTTCAAAACCTGGATTGTGAGCAAGGAAGACCTCATCATTTCAAAACTGTATTGGGTCCGGAAATCCCGCTCCCCGCGTCACCTGCGCGACATAAAGAACCTGGCCGCCACCGGTTGCGACACCGCTTATATCGAACGCTGGACCCGGGCGCTCGGGATTTTCATGTTGTGGCAGGAATGTACGATATACTGACCGGGCACAGCGCGCGGCTTTTATTTCCGGTAATGGCAAAGGTAGGCGACGTTGGCGGTGGCTTCGACGTTCGAACGATGACCTGGCTGGAACGACAAAAGACTGGTCCCGGGTGAACGTCTGCCACGGCGCTCCGGAAATTTTTGCCTTTAACGTGCCGACGACGATGTGCATCCGCTCTTCCGCATCGGTCTTGAAGGTGTATTTTCCCGGTTCGATGACGCCCACGGTGGCCGGACCTTCCAAGGTGTTCACGGCCAGGCTTTGAACTTTTCCCTCAAAGTATGAATTATGTTTCATGGGCGAATATCAATACCAGTTCGGTTGCAAATGGCAACCCGGCAGGCGGTGCCGGACTTGTATTTTACCGCGGATACGCGTAGAACACTGCGCACATGACGGCAAATGACAAAGCTTCCGATTCCCGTCTGCCTTCCCGGCGGAGCGCGCGGCTCAGGATGATTGGTTTGACGGTACTGATACTGGGCCTGGGAAGCGCGGGCCTGGTTTACTGGCTGGGAACGCGTTCCCCGGACGTTTCGGATGATTTGTCCATGCTGGGATTCAACCGGGCCCGGACGCGACAAATGGGAATGCTCTACGGCAAAATGGGTCCGGTAATCGAGGAATGGTCCGACGACCTGAAACGACCCGGAACCCAAGCGGAAATCATCGTAGTGTCATCAATCCTGGCAGCGGCCGGGTGCTTTTATTTTGCCCGACTGTTGGAACATGACGACGGGCCGCATTGACGGGTTCCACAATAATCCGAGCGTAACCCTGGCGCTGCGAGCCGGTTCGGGTCACCGCAAATGCGTGGATAGCCTTATCCAGTTTCCACGGCAATCGGGGAAACCATGACCGGCGGCGTTGCTTGAATCCTCGCCAGCCCGCTTAATTCGACGTAGTGCTGTTTGCCGTCGGCGATGGTCCGGCCGGGGGAGTGGTTTTGCCGAGGTTTTCCCGGCTCATGAGCTCGGTGTAGCTTTCCTGCTGGGCTTCGGCTGCCTCGATGTTTTTTTCTGAGGGATTCCAGTTCCTTTGACAACGTGGTTTGTTCGTTGGCCAGATGGTCGGCCAGTTGCGCGATATACACCGGCAATTTTTGTCCCCGCGGATCGCGCGCCATGAAATCGCCCAGGTCCTTTACGTGTTCGCGGATCAGGTTGCCAACGTGGACGACGTTGGCGATTTTGGATTGCTTCACCTGGTCCGAAACCAGGCCGGCCGAGATATTGGCATTCTTGAGGATATTACCCACATTACGTATCACTCCGGCGGCGATTTCCACCATTCCCGCCTGGCGGGAAGCGGCGAGCAGTTCTTTTTGCGTCTTCTCGATCTCCGCCTCCATTCGCTTGCGGCTGTCAATTTCCCCCTGGAGTTCCTCGATGGCCCGGCTCAGAATATTCTGTTTTCTTTTTGACTTCGGCCTCCAGGCCGGCCCGTAAGCGCTGCTCCTCCCGCTCCAGCCGCAACCGTTCGCGGAGCACGGTTTCGAGATGAACCAGGCTGGTCAACAGCAGCAACGAAATGAGCGAATAAATCACTTCGATTTCGGTGCCCAGCGGGGCGCCGGAATTGAACGCCGATATGGATTGAAACAAATGAAGAAACGCCAGAAGCGCAAAAGCCCAGAACAATGACCAGCCCACACGCACGGTTCCGAAAATCCGGTTCAGCCGGAGGGCATAACCGGCAACGGCGAATTGCAGCAGTCCCGTGACGAGCCCCATGATTTGTGGAAAATTAAATCTCATGCAATCTCCCCTGGTGCGATGACAGCAGCGTTGCTTCCGGAAGCAATATTTTGTCCAGAATTTAGACGCTGCCTGCCTTCATCCTGTGTAAATCGCTTTTTATTGCCGATTCGCATAATCTGTTTGACGGGAAAGAAGCATTTGGAGAGCCAAATTTTCATTTTGAAAAAGGTTACATTGGAGTTGTGGCATGGGTGCTGCGCGTTGTTTTCAAATGCCAGGTCCGTTATAACGCCAATTCGAAAATGCAAACTCATTTTTTCCTTTTCTGGAACGGAAAGCCGAAGGATTATCGCTTCAGCATGAAACGTTTTGTTATTTTTACCGCGCTGGTTTGCGCCACCAACGTGAGTTGGGCCGATCTGGTCGTGCAACAACAAATCACCACCCCGAATTACAACGGGGTGATCACGATGAAAATCAAAGGCACCAGGATCCGCACGGACCTGTATGCCGGACAGCCGCAGGCTCTGAGCAGCATCGAGGATTTGAGCACGGGTGAAACCATTATGCTTTTGCACAAACAGAAATTGTATTTCAAATCGCCCGGCCAGTTGGCGAAACAAACCAAATCACCGAATGCCCTTTCTCAGGCACCGCTCCCCCGGCCGACGGGCCAAAACCAGAAAGTGGGCGATTATGACACGGACCTTTACACGTGGACGAATTCCCGCGGCATCACCGGTACCATCTGGGTGGCAAAAAATTACCCGGATTACGCCCGAATCCGAACCGACTATGCTGCGCTGGATAAAACGGCCGGAGCAAATAACGACATGACTCCGGCGTTGAGCACTTTGCCGGGGATGGCCGTGCGGTCGCAAGTTGCCGGCGGCGGCCAGACAATTGTACTGGCCTTGATTTCGGCCAAGGAGGGACCGCTGGACTCCACGGTTTTTGGCATTCCGCGCGATTACAAGGAAGTGCCCAAGTTAAACCCGGTCAAACGGGCACCCAACCAGCCAATGCCCCCAAAAGCATCCGGCGGTTCGTCTCCCAAAGCACCGGCTGGTTCCACCAAAACCACCCCCACGACCACCAACCCCAATCTGCCTTCGTGGTAGATGATGGGCTGGCGCCTCCTGGGAAACGCATTTTATAAGGTTCAACGCGGCGCCCCGTTTCAGTGGTCGCGTTGAAACAGCATTGAGTGTTTTCCCCGCTCCGGTATAGTTCGCGGTGATGCCAGTCCAAAACCGCATTATCAAAGTTCAGAAACGCAACCGGGCGCTGGTCAAATTCGATTCGGAACGCATCGGCAAGGCCATCTTGCGCGCAGCGGAGTCAATCGGCGGTTTCCACCGGGATTTTTTGCCGGATATAAACGACAAGATTTTCAACACCCAGGGTTCGGATGAAAACATCGCCGCCTTCCTGGCCGACACGACCATCGTCTGCCTCAACTCCGACCCGCATCATTTGATCTCGAATTTTCCACCGACCATCGAGACCATTCAGGACGATGTGTTGCACGCGCTGCGCAGTTACGGTTTCCAAAATACCGCCGACGCCTACGAATGTTATCGTTGGGGCCGGCACTGGCTGCGTGAAGGAGCGATTGCGCCGGAACATTTTGCCGGCAACGGATTTCCGCTTGCGCGCATGGAACAGATTCTCGATTGGAACCGCAAGCAGGGCGTGGACACGGTGGCCGGCCTCAACGAAGCGGTTCGCAGCGGACGCATCAGGGAAATAATCGAGGGCTCGCTGGCAGTCTACGAGGCATCGCTGGACGAGGCGGCGAAGAAGGTTTTGTCCCGCCTGAACAACGGCGGCAACCGTTTGCGGATGATGTGGGTGAGCGGTCCGAGTTCCTCCGGCAAAACGACCACGACGGTCAAGCTGACTCAACGGCTCGAAAAGCAGGGGCTGCGTTTTTTGATGCTCAATCTCGACGACTATTTCTGGTCGCTGGTCGAACATCCAACCGATTGGATCAACGACCGGAATTATGAAACGCCGGAAGCCTTGGACATCCAGTTGTTGAATCAACATCTCCGGGCGTTGCTCGAAGGGAAGCAAATCGAAAAACCGGTTTACAGTTTCATGGAAGGCCGGCGGGTGGGGACCAAGCCGGTGAAACTTGAGCCGGACCAGATTCTGTTGCTGGATTGTCTGCACGGGTTCTATCCGCCCATCACCGAGGAGATTGACGCCTCGGCGCAATTCCGCCTGTACATCGAAACGCTGAACATGTTGTACGAGGGCGACGGCAGCACGAAACGGCTCACGCAATTCACCGACGTGCGGCTCATCCGGCGCATGTTGCGCGACGCACGGCACCGCAATCACAGCGCCTTGCGCACGATTTTGCACTGGCATTATGTGCGCTACGGCGAGCTGTTCAGCATCATCCCGCTCATGGGCCTGGGCGACCACATCATCAACGGCGGGTTCCCCTTTGACTTGCCTGCGCTGAAGCCGTTTTTTATGGGGCAAGGCGGCCTGTTGCCCAAACCCGGGGATTTCGAGCCTTACGCGGGCTTTCTCGACGCCCGCATCCGCTATGACCGGGTCAAGGCACTGCTCGAATCGGTGGAAGGATTCACCGAGAAACAGGTTTCAAACGTCAACCTAATTCCAGGCGACGCCGTGATCCGGGAATTCATCGGCGGAAGCAACATCAAGATTCCCCACAACGAATAATCGGGGCCTGACTTCCGCCGGCATTGACATAACCCCATTAGCAGACGATGGTTTGTCCGGCTAATGACCTGTTTAATTAAACCTGATTTTGATTAAAAAGATGAAACTGAAAGTTTTCCTCGCCGCCGCGACCGCTATTCTACTGTCGCTAAATCCGTTTACCTCTTCGGTCTCTGCCGGTGATGCCACCGCCGAGCTTAAGGCTTTGGTTGGGAAAATCAGGTCCGAAGTGGCCGATGGGAAAACGAACCAAATCGATCTGGCCGGCGATTTGAAGCAATTCGATGACCTTCTCGCCGCACATCAGGGTGAAAAAACCGATGCCGTCGCCAACATCGTGTACATGAAGGCCATGCTGTACGATCAGATTCTTAACGACCCGGCAAAGGCCGCTGAGCTGATAAAACAGCTCAAGGTCGACTTCCAGGGCACGGCATTTGTCGCCGCGCTGGAACAACGCGAAGCGGTGCAAAAGGAGGCCGAAAAAATACAGGCCGCCTTGACCGTCGGGGCCTCATTCCCCGATTTCGACGAAAAAGACGCGAACGGCAAACCGCTTTCCATCGCCAATTACAAAGGCAAGGTGGTGCTGGTGGATTTCTGGGCGACGTGGTGTCCGCCGTGCCGCGCTGAACTGCCCAACGTACTCGCCGCCTACCGAAAATATCACGACCAGGGCTTTGAAATCATCGGGATCAGCCTGGATCAAGACCAGGCAAAGCTTGCCAGTTTCACCAAGGCCATGAACATGACCTGGCCGCAATATTTCGATGGCCAGGGCTGGAGCAACAAGCTGGCCGTGAAATACGGAATTCAAAGCATCCCGGCGACTTTTCTGTTGGATGGCAATGGCAAAATCATCGCCAGGGATTTAAGAGGCGAAGCCCTGGAAGCGGCCGTGGCCAAGGCCTTGGGCAAATAACCCCACCGGCTACTTCAACATTTCATTCAGCGTCGGCTCCATGGCTTCGGCCCAAACCTGGTAGCCGCGCTCGCTGAGATGCAGCAAATCGGGCACGAGTTTTTCTGAAAGCGCGCCATCGGCTTGAAGGAATTTCGAACCGATAGCGAGGAACTTCACCATTTTGCCGTCGTCGAGTCGGGCGATGGCGGTGTTAATCGAGGCAATTTGTGCGCGTTGCGGATCGTCCGGTGTTCCGCGCGGGAAAATGGCCAAAAGCAGGATTTTGCTGTCGGGCAGCTTCTCGCGCAATCTCTGGACGACCGTCTGCACGCCTTCGATGGTTTCGGGAACCGTGTTGCGGATTTTGCTGGTGTCAGTCTTTTCCCAGCCGGTGTTGTTGGTGCCAATCAAGAGCACGACGACACGGGGCTTGATACCTTCAAGTTCGCCATGGTCTATGCGCCAGAGAATATGCTGGGTACGGTCACCGTCTATGCCAAAAGCAGCGGCGTGGCGCGACTCATAATATTTGTTCCAGACATTCCGCCCCTGGTCGGACCAGCCCGCCGTGATGGAATCCCCGAGAAACAAAATATCAATACCGCCTTTTCGGGCTGTCTGCGCAAACCCTTCATGCCGCGCCACCCAATCACTCGGGTCGGTGCGCGGCACCGGGATGATGGCGGTATGGGACGATTTCATACGTGTTTCAGGCAAACCATCCGGTGGCGGTCAAAAAACGAATAATGCAGCGCTGGGAAACGCAACCGCCGGGTTTTCTTCATGGACTGAAATTAAATATTCATGGGAGCGAAGACAATTTTAATCTGAAGTTCGTAGCGGCGGTCGGCAGACCGCCGAATGATTGCGGGGATTTGAACAGTGCGGCTTTCTGCCGAAAGCCGCTACGGATGACGGCCAAAGGATTCAACCTTCCTTACGTACTGGCGCTGGTGTAACGGCGGATGGAGAACCGCCAGAACCATTCGGAAATGAACGCCCAAATGACACCCAGGCCGAACAGCGCCAACAAAGCGGCCGGCGATGTCAATTTGTCCGCCAGCACGCGCACCGGCACGTTGCTCACCAGCAACACCGGCAGGGCAAAGGTAAACACGGCTTTGAACACGCCGCGAAACGCCTCATCCGGCATCCGCGCAAGGTTGAACAGGCTGTAGTAGCCCCACACGATGCCCTGCGCCCGCACGGTCCAGAAACATACCGTGGCGAGCAGGAACATGAGCGAGTAATGCACCAGTAATCCTACCCCGCACAGCACGCCGAAGCCGGCCAATTGCACAACCGTCGGCTCCAAATGCAGCTTCGTCGCCGAGTAAATCATGACGCAAACGGCAAAGGCGGCGTTGGCAAACGACGGCAAATCGACCTGCCGCGTCGAGACGACAAAACGGGTGTTGATCGGCAGCAACAGCAGGAAATCCATCTTGCCCGTCCGCACCAGTTCGGAAAGGTTCGTGCAGTTCACGAGGAAAAACGCCTGGTAAATCTGCTGGATAAAACTGCTCGTGCCGGTCAGCAGCACCACCTGCCACACCGTCCACGTGCCTACCGTGGTGGTCTGGCTGAAAATCACGCCCACGAATGCGAGTTGCAGCCCGAACCAGGCCAGTTCCACGATTATCCAGAGGAGGAAATTGCCTTTGAACGACATCTCCCGCGTCACCGACGTTTTCCACAACGCGCCGTAAATGCTCAAATATCGTTTCAAGTTCATCGCCCGGACAATAATTCCTTGGCCGCCGGGTTTCAACCACGGATGCAGGCGCGTACTGTCCGAATTAGGTGGTAGGGCACGACGTAAGGAGTGCTTGCCCAAACGACTTGTTACCTCGTCGGCTACAAATTAAGACACCACCGGCAGGCGTCGGATCTCATTGGCCGGACATGGCGACCATCAACTCCCCGCTTTCGTTCACGGAGGTGGTGAACACCGGCAAATTGCGCCGGGCCGGGCCGTGCGTCACGCGGCCGCCGGGATCGAAAGTCGAGCCGTGGCAGGGACAGTAAAACGACCGGTCCGCCTCGACATCCAGTTTGCATTTCCGATGCGTGCAAATGGCCGACACGGCGAACAGCTTTTCACCCCGCCGGACGATGAAGAATCCCCGATCGCGAAAGGCGGCGTACACGCCGTCGGCGGCATAGTTGCCGGCCGGCCCCGCATTCACCGTCCGTTCCGCGCCGGCGGACGGAACGCCGAGGTGTTCCATCGAACTGCAACCCGCGGCAAAGGTTGCGGTCAAAATCAAAAATTCACGCCGGTTGATTCTCATGGTTGCCTGCTCCCCGGATTCTTCAGAACTCAAAAACCAGGCTGGTGAAAACGCCCCAATGGGTGTCCGCGCGTGCGCCGCTGTCCAGCGGGAAAACAAACCCGATGCCCGGCCGCGGCTGAATCCGGCCGATGGCCTTGAGATTGAGGCGGACCCCGGCGTTGCCCAACAGGCTGTTGTGGCCGGGGTCGTCCTTGTTTAATTCGGTCTCTCCCATCAACTCAAAGACCGGTATCAATTGCTCCACGTCCGGCAGCGGCAGTTGGTCGCGCGGAATCGTGTAGCCGAACACAAAACCGTATTCAAAGGTCTGCAAGCCGCCGTCATCGCCGGGGCCGAACAACGTGGAATAGCCGAGGATGGATTGGAGCGTGAAATCCCCGACTTTCAGGTCGTCGAAAATTTTGGGGACAAATTCAGCGTTCTTGCTGACGGCTGATTGGGTGGGGATGCCCGCTTCGACGCCCGCGCCGAACGTCGAGTCCACGAGGCCGCCGGGCGAGACGAATTGATAAAGCGGATAACGCGCGCCCACGTCAATGTTGTCGAAACCTTCCGTGGTTTGGCCGTCCGACACATCGCGTTCGTAGGGGATTTCCAATTCCAGCGTCAGCAGGCCGAATCCTTTTTCCACTTCAGGGTGGATAATGTCGGTCTTGGAACCGCCGGCTTCGGTGTGCAGCCAGTCCAATCGCGCCTCGCCAGTCTCCAAATCCGAGTCGTCCACCAGAAAAGGTTCGGGAAATACGCCCAAGCCGTATGCGCTGCGGCTGTCCAGCCAGTCGAAAAGACCGTAACGCGTGCCGGCGGGTGGTTCGGTGGAAACCGGCGCGGTTTGGTCATTGGTCAGCGCGGTGGGGCCGGATGCCACCGCCAGCGCGCCGAAGCAAGCAGCCATCAATAGTTTTTTCATGGTGCAAAAATAGCCGGCGCGCCGGAATTCCGCTGCCGGTCGCTTGCCATTTATTAGCGGTGGTTTGCGGCAGCTAACGGCCCTTTTGCGCGGGCGTCTTGAGCGGATACAGGCCCGGACAACAGCCGAACGTCTCGTGAAAAGCCGCGCTGAAATGGCTCAGGCTGTTGTAACCTACCTCGAACGCGGCTTCCGTGACATTGTATTCGCCGCACTTGAGCAGTTCCGCCGCCTTTTCCATGCGCAACTGCCGCAGATATTGCGTGATGGTCTGGCCCGTTTGCGCGGAAAAGATGCGGCTCAAATAAAAATGGCTGCACCCGATCTTTTTCCCCAGCTCCTCCAGCGGCGGCGGGCTGGCGAGATTTTGCCGGAGCAGGAAGACGACCTGTTCCACGCGCTCCTGCGCGAGCCGCTGCTGGCGCGTGCAAAACCATTCGCTTTCCGGCGGCGATTGCAGCAGGAAATTCACGGCCAATTCGAGCGCCTTGCATTGATACCAGAGCGGCTGCGCGTCAGCATGGACCGGCGGCCGGCGCAACGTGCCGATCAACTGCTGATGGCTCGCCGTCAGGCGGACGGTGCTGCCCGAAACGTGCCGGCAGGGGCAGTTCTGGATGGCCGCGCAAACGGCGGGGTGCATCGTGGCTTCCATCCCGGCCAGATGCCGGGCGAGAAACGGGCAGGAAAATTCCACGGTCAGAAACTGATGCTGTTCGTTGGCCGAACGGCGGGCGGTGAGCGGCGTTCCCTGGTTGCAGTAAAAACCCGCCGTGTTGGGCGCGAATTCCACCCGGCGGCCGTGCCCTTCCACGTAACCGTGTCCGTCCAGGTTCAGGCACAATTCCAGGCAATCCGGATGGAAGCTGGCCGCCCAGTCGAATTCGCCTTTCGCATGGAAATCGTGCCACTCGATGCTGTAACCCGCGCCGCGAAAACTGCCGGACAACGGCTGCCAGCCCTGGCCCACCTCGCGCCACGCGCCGGCTTCCGTGAAGGGAGCGGCGCGGCGTCCGGATTCCCTCTCCTTTGAATCGAGGTTCGTCATGAATACCAGCCATTGATTGTCACCTGCCCGCCAACAAATGGCAAGGCGGCACAAAGGGTGACGAGTGACGAGTGGCAGGTGACGTGTGGCAGGGCACGACGTAAGGAGTGCTTGCCCAAACGACTCGTTACCTCGTCGCCTACAAATCAGGACACTATCAGATGGCGAGTGGCCGGCCTTCGCTAAAATGCTTCGGCCCGGCAAGCGGGTGGCGTCACCTTCAGCCATTGGACTTCGGACCGGGGACTCCGGACTTTAGCCTTCAGCCTTCAGCCTTTAACCTTTTTTTCGTCACCCTCCAAACGCCGCGTATTTTTTGATGCCCCGCCGCCAGGTGAACCGCGCGAGGCAATAGGCAATCAACAGCCACAACAATTGCTCCAGCAAACCGAACCCGACGGCGGCTCCGGAGATTTTGCCCATGTATATCGCGATGGGTACGTACAGCATGGACGGAAACGGCGTGAAAAAGAGCGCATGCCCGATTATCGGCGGCAACAGGTCGAGCGGGAACAAATGGCCGCTGGCGAGATATTCGAACGCAAACAGGATGAAGATAAACGTGGAAATCTCCAGCAGCCAGAACGCCAGCATGGCCATCGTGTAGGAAATAAAAAATTGCAACAACGCCGTCAGCAGCAGTGAAACGACAAATGCGGGCAGCGCCATAACGTTGGCCGGCCCGACAAAATATTCACGGAAGCAAAAGATGAAAATGCCCAGCGGCACGGACGCCATGGTGATGAACGTGATGCGCCCGGAAAAAAACAGGCACAGCCGGTACCACAGATAATCAATCGGCTTGAGCAGGAACTGGCTGATGTTGCCTTCACGGATGTCCGCGGCGATCTGCCAGTCGTCCTCGTTCACCGCCGTCAGCACGTCCACGACCGCCACCATGAGATAATAAAAAATCATCTGCGCCTGAGTGTAACCGCCGAGGACGCTCCCCTGCTCTTTCCCGGCGTAAATTGTGCGCCAGAGCGACAGCATGGCGAACAGCGGGATGAAGCTGAACAGCGTACGCGTCAGGTAATTGACGCGATACGTCAGGTTGTTTTGGATCCCGATGCCGAAGACGTGCCAGTATTTTTTCATTCCTTTGCCAACGCGGAAGGAATTTAGCCGCGATCCGCCAATTTGCGAATGCAAATTTTATTGCCGAACACTGCGCCGACAATTAGTGTCAGCGCCAGTGACTGGACATTTGTGCCAGCCACGCAATATTTAGAAGCAACGACGTATGACAAGGAAACCTCTCGCCGGAGCGGAATTGCAGGCGCTGGTCACAGGCTTGCACAAATTGTCCCGCAATTTGTGGTGGACCTGGGACCAGGAAGCGCAGGATTTGTTCCGGGAACTGTCCCCGCGCGCCTGGCAGAATCTCTATCACAACGCCG
Source organism: uncultured Verrucomicrobiae bacterium (assembly GCA_963789055.1). Lineage (GTDB taxonomy): Bacteria > Verrucomicrobiota > Verrucomicrobiia > Limisphaerales > UBA11358 > UBA11358. The sequence continues at coordinate 136,285 of CAWBJE010000004.1, forward strand.
CCGCTATCATGCGCGAAGTCTCCGAATACGAACTGCGCATGCGCCTGCAGGACGCCAACTTCGAGCAGCGCGTCCTCGCCGTGCTGCTCAATTTCGAGGCGTATCTCCAGTGCAAAACCACCTGGGGCCAGGTGAACGCGCCGCATTTGCTCCAGAATCCCGTCGCCTATTTCTCCGCCGAGTTCGGTTTCCACGAGTCCCTGCCCATTTGCGCCGGCGGCCTTGGCATTCTCGCCGGCGACCACGCAAAATCCGCCAGCGACCTCGGCCTCGGCTTCGTCGGCGTGGGCCTGTTCTACCGCGAAGGTTATTTCCAGCAGGCCATTGACACGAACAACTGGCAGACCGAATTCTACAATCTGGTGGACCCGAAAAACGCGCCGCTGGAACCGGTGCTGGACGCCGACGGCAAGCCGGTGGTGTGCGACGTGGAAATTGACATGAACCGCGTTTTCTTTCAGGCCTGGCGCGTGAATGTCGGGCGCGTGCCGGTCTATCTGCTGGACGCCAACCGCCCCGAAAACGGCGAGCATTTCCGCGATTTGACGGCGCGCGTTTATGGCGGCGACGGCACGATACGCATCATGCAGGAAATCCTGCTCGGCATCGGCGGGGTCCGGCTGCTGCGCAAGCTCGGCGTGCAACCGTCGGTCTTTCACATGAACGAGGGCCACGCGGCCTTCCTGACGCTGGAATTGATCCGCGAAAAACTGGTGGCCGGACAAAAGTTTCCCGACGCGCTCGCCGCGACCCGGGCGCAATGCATTTTCACCACCCACACGCCGGTGGAAGCCGGACATGATCGCTTCCCCGTGGAATTGATGGACTATGCTTTTATGCTGTACCAGCAGCAATTGCCCGTGCCGTTTCAGGACATCCTGCCGCTGGGCCGCGTGCATCCCGAAAACGCGCACGAGCCATTTTGCATGACCGTCCTCGCGCTCAAATTGGCCCGCGCCGCCAACGGCGTCAGCGAACTGCATGGCCGGGTCAGCCGACACATGTGGAAATCGCTTTACCCTGGTGTTCCGGAGGAACAGGTCCCCATCGGCCACATCACCAACGGCATTCACATGCTCGGCTGGATGAAGGGCTCGGTGCGCCAGTTTTGGCGGGAAAAAATGCAGGACGAGCGCGAGGGCGTGGTCAAGATGTGGAACGAGAAGTACGGACACGATTGGGCGTCGGCCATTCACCACCCGGATTTCTGGGAAAAGATGGCCGATGCTTCGTTCGTTTCCGACGAGGAGCTTTGGGCGCTGCGCTACAAACTGCGGCGCGAAATGATCGAGTTCATCCGCCGCCGCCTGCTGCACCAGACCCACCGCATCGAACCCGGCGATTACATCCGTTTCGAGCATTTGCTCAATGTTGACGCGCTGACCATCGGCTTTGCCCGCCGTTTCGCCACCTACAAACGCGCGCCCCTCATCTTCCAGCAGTTCGACAACATCGTGAAGCTTGCTCGCGACAAACAGCGGCCGGTCCAGTTCATTTTCGCCGGCAAGGCGCATCCGCGCGATGAGGAAGGCAAGCGCTTCATTCAACAAATCATCCATCTCAGCAAGCTCAGCGAACTGGCCGGGCGGCTGGTGTTTGTGGAAAACTACGATGTCCACATCGCGCGCCAGATGGTTTCCGGCTGCGACGTGTGGCTGAACAACCCGCGCCGCCCCCTGGAAGCTTCCGGCACGAGTGGCATGAAAGCCGGCTGCAATGGCTGTCTGAACTTCAGCATCCTTGACGGCTGGTGGCGCGAAGGCTACGACGGCACCAACGGTTTTGCCATCGGCGACGATTCCCATCCGGACCATGTCGAGGAACAAGACCGCCGGGACAGCGCCAATCTGTACCGCACCCTCACCGAACAGGTCATCCCGATGTTTTATGACCGCGACGAATATGGCATCCCGCGCCAGTGGATACAGCGCATTCGCCGCGCCATGGTCACGCTGGTGCCTAAATACACCACCGACCGCATGGTCAAGGAATATACGCGGAAATATTACCTGCCGAAGTGAGATTTGTGGTAGGGCTGTGTTGCTGCGCAGCCGTTTAATGTAGGAGTCGAGGTGACGAGACTCATTCAAAAGAAATCAGAGACTCCTCATGTCGCCTCCTGCTCTCTTCTATAAATCGAAAAACGCCGCCGTCTGTTGTTCTGATTTCAACACGTCGCTGAATTTCCATTCCTGCGCTCCCCTGCTCCACCGAAACCCGGCATTTCCTTCAGGTAAGTTCATTTGATAATTTCCAATTGAAGATTTAATGAAAGGGCCTAGGTTTATTAATATGGAGCAACCGCCATGAACCTGAAACGAGGCATCCTGGTTCTGCTGGCCGCCGGTATCGTGACCGGCGCCACACCCGTGCGGGCCGACCGCGTCACCAGCGTCATCGGTCTGGTCAACCTGACCAATTACCAGGCCGCTTTGCTGGCAATTACCGATTCCCCGCCGGACTCCGCATTCGTGGTGGGGACCCATCTGTGGGTGACCCAGGGCCAGAGCTTTGGCGACCTGCAGCTCCTGAGCAAACAATTGCACGTTGACATCTACCAGATTGATTTCAACGGCGCCACCGTCCAGGCGGAGGAAAATGGCATGGATACGCTTTATCTGCCGGTCACGACAAATCTGGCTACGGTTGCCGTTGGGAAAAACTTTTTGCTGAGCGGGGCAGACTTTAATGACGCGCTCGATTTGTATGCCCGGTTAAAAGGCCGCAGCGTACTCGTCCATCCGCAAGTGAAACAATCACTGATAACCCTGGCGGCGGCAGTGCACAGCCAGGCCGAAGCGGCTGGCGCCCTGGCAAAAGCTCTGCAGGGGACCAATGCCATGATCGTTGCCGACGGGAACAAGTTTGAATGGATTATGCCGGCCGGGACCGCCACTCCGGCGTTGCCCGCCCGGCAACCGCCTTCGACCAATGCCCTTGAGACCCTGCCGCCGGGCAGCATCAATTTCAGCAACACCGATTTGCAGCAGGTTTTGGGCGTTTACCAGGCCTTGACCGGCCGTAAGCGGATTCAAGACAAACCCATCCCTGCCGGCATTACCATGTCTTTCCACAACCAAACGCCTTTGACCAAATACGAAATCCTGCATGCCCTCGACGTTATGCTGGCCTGGCACGGCGTCAAAATCGTCAACGTGGGCGACAGTTCATTCAAACTGGCTCCGATCAGCACGGGTAAATAGAGCGGGAGGGACACACCGCCGGGTCGTCCGTTGGTAGGGCGCGATGTCCCCATCGCGCCGCGGCTTGTTTTCATCGGGTGTCTAATTCAAATGCTCCGATGTCGCTGCCATCGCCGCCGCGTGCATTCGAAATATAAGTGTAATTATAAGGCCGATGGCAACCGCGTTGATCAGTGTGAATTCCAAAGCAGTTGCCTTGATCAATCGCCGGACTTCCCCAAAGCAGCGCGTGCGTTGGCGTGGGACCGCCGTTCATTAGCAGCGGACCGATGAGCGGATCAATCGGCGAGCCGATGCTGCCAACCTGGTCGGCATTAATGCCGTTGGTAAAACCGGTGCTGCAGTCAGCCATGCCAATCAAATTGAATCTATCAGATTTGAAGTTCCCCAAAAGGTCAAAACCGGAACCATTAACACCCGCTTCCCCGTCTGTCCCCCCACTACCAATGCCGCCTGCGCCACCAAGTCCAGGTGAATTAAGAGCGACTAACGTATTTCTCAAAACGGTAAACGCTTTGGATTCATAGTTGAATATCCCACCGCCTGCCCCGCCAAGTCCTCCCGACCCTCCGTTGCTGTCAAGCCCGCTACCGTTGCCACCAGCGCCTCCGGTCCCGCCAAAGTTGGCAGTAATAGTGCAAGACTCTAGTGTCAAATATCGTTCGTTAAAAATCCCACCGCCGTTGCCACCAAGACCACCGCTGCCAGCCGAACCCTGAAACCCAAAGTCCATATCACCAGGAGCACCATTCCCACCTTGGCCTCCGGTATTGCCGCTAATCGTACAGGTATACAGAAAGAGGTAACCGGCATTGTAAATACCACCTCCATTTCCGCCTGAACCAGAACCCAACGATACAAGATAAGCATCTCCCCCGATACCTCCAGTGTTACAAGCTACGGTAGAATCATCAAGAATCATTGTGCCAGAGTTCCAGATGCCACCACCGTCGCCGCCATTTGCAGAGATATTCCCATTTCCCGGGTTGCCGCTTAAATTATTCGTGATTGCACATGTTGTTAAAAATGATTTTCCGGCATTGTAAACACCACCTCCTCTACCGCCATTACCGCCTGCACCACCCTCAAGGGATCCGTCCCCACCCTTCCCGCTGAAGTTTCCGCTGATGATGCTGTGAAAAACGCTTAGGTTCCGAATGTTGTAAAGCCCTCCACCATCACCACCGTTACCACCATTGTTATAGCGGTATCCTTCGCCGCCACGACCACAAAAATTGTTGCTGACGGTACAATTATCTATGACCAAGATTCCTTCATTATAAAGGCCGCCACCGCTACCGCCAGTACCACTCGAGCCTCCATTGATAGAACCTATTCCCCCGATGCCACAAAGATTATTTTTAAAGATACAATGATTTATTCTGAGATACCCAGCGTTGTAGACTCCGCCATTGCCACCGTTGCCGCCCTTGCCATAGGCGTAACCTGAGTCACCTCCCGAACCGCAAAAGTTACTGTCGACTATGCAGTCATCCATTGTTAGCAGCCCTGCATTGTAAATCCCCGCGCCACTTCCACCATCTCCTCCATCCCCATTGAAAAAAGGCCCCTGACCACCCGCTCCACAGGAATTGTTACTGATTATGCAATGATCGAGAATAAGCGCTCCGCTGTTATAAATGCCTCCGCCGCTCTCTCCATCAGCAGCTTTGCCTCCTTCATTGCCTCCATCAGCGCCTATGGAACTGGTGCCACCTGTTATGATGATGTTTTTGAGCGACAGCCGACCACCCTTCAAAACATGAAATACCCGGTCGCCCAAACCTGTTGCATCAATGGTCACATTGGAACTGACGCCAACAATGGTCAGGTTTCCCCAGGTGATGTCCAAATCGCCGGTGCGCGCCGCGCCTTCGTCCGCACCGGAAATGGTTAGCTGATAAATCTGATGCTGCCGCTGCTGACCAAGAATGATGGTGTTGTTCCCGCCTCGGTGGTTTGCATCAATGATTGCGCCCCGCAAACTGGTAACCCGGGCCGAGTCGTTGATATTGGTGATTGTGTAAATGCGCCCCTGCAAGCTGAACGGCGCAGACAATAGCAATAAGCTTAACAAGACCGGAAAATGTTCTGAAACTTTTTTGCGGTCGTCGCCCATAAGCAATGCTGGATTCTCGCAGAACCTGTTTCAACAATCAACAACGCAGTAATTCCATTCTTGCACTCCCCTGCTCTGTTCGTAATCTTTTTGCGATTTAAATTATGAACTATAAAATTTCTCAACGCGCCGCGTCGCTGTCACCATCACTCACCCTCGCCATCGACGCCAAGGCCAAGGCCATGAAAGCCGCCGGCGAGGATGTTGTCGGCTTCGGCGCCGGCGAACCGGATTTTGACACGCCGCAACATATCAAGGATGCGGCCGCCAAGGCGCTTGCCGCCGGGTTCACCAAATACACCCCGTCCAGCGGCATCCCGGAATTGCGCCAGGCCATCGCCGACAAGTTTAAACGCGAAAACGGCCTGACGTACAAGCCGTCGCAAATCATCGTCTCCTGCGGCGGCAAACATTCGTGTTACAACGTCATTCTGGCAACGTGCCAGGAGGGCGATGAAGTGCTCATTCCCGCGCCGTACTGGCTGAGCTATCCGGAAATGGTGAAGCTCGCCAGCGCCAAACCGGTGATTCTGGAGACCACCGACAAGACTGAATTCAAAGTCACACCGGACCAGCTCCGCAAAGCCATTACGCAACGGACGCGGCTGTTCATCCTGAATTCGCCAAGCAACCCGACCGGCTGCGTTTACACGCCGGAGGAAACCAAGGCGTTGGGCGACGTCTGTGTCGAAAAAGGCGTTCTCATCATGAGCGACGAAATCTACGAGCACCTGCTTTATGACGGCGCAAAGGTAAAAAGCGTCGCCAGCTTTTCACCGGCGCATCAGGAACATACCGTCATCGTTCACGGCTTCGCCAAGGCCTGGAGCATGACCGGCTGGCGGCTGGGTTTTCTCGCCGCGCCGGAGCCGATTGCGAAAGCCATTGACGCCGTGCAAAGCCACAGCACCAGCAACCCAACGTCGTTTGCGCAAAAAGGCGCGCTGGCCGCCATCACCGGCTCGATGGACCATTTGAAAGCCTGGCTCGTGGAATTCGACAAACGCCGCCGTTTCGCCCACCAGAAATTGAACAGCATCCCGGGCATTTCGTGCGTCAACGCCAAGGGCGCGTTTTATCTGTTCCCGAACATTTCCCGGACTGGCCTCAAGTCCACCGACTTCTGCGCGAAGCTGCTCGAAGCGGAGAAAGTCGCCGCCGTTCCCGGCATCGCGTTCGGCGCAGACGATTACATCCGCCTCAGCTACGCCACCAGCATGGCGAATCTGGAGAAAGGGTTGGAGCGCATCGAGAGGTTCTGTAAAACGCTGGTCAAATAGCGTCACCTGGCACTGCCGTCGGAACGCCGGCCTCCGGCACGGCACTTGGACTAAGTTTGGTGTTCCATCGATGCCGAGATGGAAATCGACGTTCCAATCAGCAGTTGGACGTTTGGCGGCGGTTAAAATGCCTGCGCAGAATAAGATTCCCATATTCTGCTTGCATTTATGAACGGGCAGGGTTTAACTAATGTCAATCAGGTAGATGGCTTATGGCATGGTTCAAACCGTCATTTAAAAAGAAGTTTGGCCAGATCAAGGGCGGCTGGAGCACGTCCCAGGTGCTGGATCTTGTTGGCAGCCCCTTGGAAGTTGAGGACTCGGAAATTCCTTTGGGTTCGGACTGGGGCAGCCAGCCCGGCATGACGTTCCACATGAAACCCGGTGACCCCGTCAAGCAGTGGATGTTCGAGTACAAAGGCGAATATTACTACCTTTGGTTCGCCGAAACCGATCCCGCCGACGAGAATCCCTGGCGGGTGACCCTCACCAAAAAAATGTCCCACCGGATAGCGGCATAGACCAGGGCGGGAACTTATTTCAAAAAATCACGTTGCAGCGCGTGCATCAAATCGTTCACAGCCAGCATCAGTTCGCCCCGTGCGGCCACCATTTGCTCCGGACTGGATAAATCCACCGGCTCGCGCATGACGCGGGCGTAACGGCGGGTCAACGCCAGCGTCACGTCACGGTCGCCCAGCCGCAGCAGCAATTCACGTACTTTCTTTGCCAGCCGTTGCGCGTCGGCGATTTTCTTCAACGCCGCTGCCGCGCTCAGTTCGCCCGCCTGAACACGCTTCAGCAAACCGCATTCAAACGTCCGGCAACGCACGGGTCGCTCGGCGTAAATCCGGCAAAGCTTGCCATCAAAACAGGCGCACGGCTGCGCGAAAGCCTGTTGACGCCCCTTCTTTTCCAATGTCAAACCCAGTTCGGCAAGCCGCCGGGCATCGTCGCCCGGGCGCAGCTTCACGTCGGCAAACAAAACGCCGTTGCAGCACAAACCGCATTGCGGACAAAGTTGCGCTATATGGGTGGTGGAGATTTCTCTATTCATCGACCTGAAATTCCTGAACGATTGAATCCGGCGGCGTTTTCAACTCCGTCAGTTTGACGCCTTCGCGACGTTCCAGGATGGCTTCGACCCGGGGCACGTAACTTCGCGTCTCGGCCGGCAGTCGAAGGGCAATGGCATCGTAATCCCGGGTATGATAACGAGTTAAAAGCTTTTGGACGGTGCTTTCGCCGGCATTGTAAGCGGCCATCACGAGCCGCCAGTCCTGGAAACGGTCGTGCAAATATTTCAGGCATTGGGCGGAGGCGCGCGCGTTGTTCTCAGGGTCCAGCCGCTGGTCGAACGGCAAAAGGGAAAGTCCAAAACGCCGGGCCGTTTCGGGTTTGAGTTGGAACAGACCCACCGCCCCCGCCGGGCTGCAAGCGCCGGCGTCAAACCCTGATTCCACCTCGGCCAGCCAGAACAGTTCCGGCGGGACTTTTTGGGCGATAAAGATTCCCTTGACGCGTACCAGGTAATTCGTGGTCTCCGACGGCAAGGAATCGCCAGCGACTTTTTTCAGCCACATCTCCTGCAAGGTGACCAGAACGGGGTTGGCAACCGGCACGGGCGGCAGGCTGGGCTCAACTTCAGGCGGCGGAATCATGAAATGGATCTCGGCGGCGGCCGCCAGGTAATCCCATCGCGCCTTCAGCCAGTCGCCGCTCGACTGAGTTTCCGGAAGACTTTCCAGCCCCGGCGCCAGCGCTTCGGCAACCTCCCGGGACGATGCGAGGCTGACCACATATTCGCCCTGGAACCGTTCCTGCATATCGCGGAAAAATTGTTGCACCTTCTGCTGGTTCAGACTCTCCAGCGCCGCGAACACGTTCGTGCCGAGATTATCCTCCGCCCACTCCTGCGCGCCCTGGACGATGTCCGCAAGCGTGATCGTGCCGTCCTGCGCTCGCGCCAACAACGGGCCGGCCAGCAGCAGCACACAAATAGCGGCGATTCTCATGAACAACAACTTCCCGCTCCCATCACTTTGGTTAACACCTCAGCGCCATAAATGTTTCGGATATTTGCGCGCCAGCTCCGATTTGATTTTCGGATAATGTTCGCGCCAGAAATTCGCCAGGTCCTGCGTCACCTGCACGGGTTTCATACCCGGCGTCAGGATGTGCACCAGCACCGGCACCCGGCCCATCGCAATCTTCGGCGTCTGCGTCACGTCGTAAAGCTCCTGGATGCGCAGCGAAATGTGCGGCAAGCCGGTGGCCTCGTACGCTACTTTGGGCGTGCGGCCGTTCGGCAGCGTCAACCGCTCCGGCGCGTGTTTGTCCAGCAATTCGCGCTGTGCCGCCGACAACCACGACGTCACGACCGGCTTTACTTCGCGTTCCTTGATGTCCTTGTAACTCACCGCGCCGTGGCAAAGCTGCCCAATGATGTGCCTTCGGTCTTCCTCCGTGATGTCCGGCAGTTGCAATTCCGGGCAATGCTGGCAAAGGAGGCGCAGCCGCAACAGCCATTGCTCAACACTGTGGTCCCAATTCGGCAGCGGCAGTCGGCCGGCAATGATTTCATCCGCCAGAATCCGTGCCGCCGCGTCAGCCGGCGGCGGATCAACGCGTTTGGCCGACAGCGCCAGTCCGCGAAATTTCACCAACTCCGCCGCCTGAACCCGCTTTGCCGTGGCATCGAATTGCACGTGAAGGCTGGATTCCATGTCGTCCGGATAAAATTCGCGCAGCCAGCCGACCTCAATGGCCGTCGCCAGGGACAGGATTGTGTTCACCTCGCGGCCTTCAACTTCCCGGACTTCTGCTGTGACGAGCAAGGGACTGTGTTGCACGGCGCTTTCCCGTGCCAATACTCCGCGCCGGTTGTGGACCAGTTCGCAACGCAACGTCCCCTGGTCTAGCCGCCGCGCCACGCGGTCGCTGAACCCGATGAGAATGCACTTCTGCAACGCCTCGTCCTTCACCTCGCGCGGTTTAACGTCAAGCCCCTCATCCCTGGCGATACGGAGAAATTGTTCGAACAACGGCCCGACTTGGCGCGCGGTGACGGCGTGGATGCCAATCCGGCGGCAGGCGTCGAGGCGGAATTGGTTTTGGGCCGCATACGTCCACGCCCGCATCAGAATCCAGAAATCCGATGACGCTTTTTCGCCCAGTAAATCCTCGCGATATGAAATGGTGTCGCGGTCCACGTTCCGCAGCAGCAAATCGCGCCCCTGCGTGAGTGCAGCGACGAGGCAGGCCTGGTGGACGCAGCCGTATTCCTGCGCCGCCAGCAGCATGCGCGCGTAACGCGGGTGCAACGGAAACGCGAGCATCTTGCGGCCGACCGGAGTGATCACCGTAGGACAGGCTTCCAGCCTGTTTCCAACTTTCTGTTCCGCCTGAGCGGGAATTCGATTTGAGACAGGCGGGACGCCTGTCCTACGTTGGAGCGCGCCCAGGTCTTCCAGCAACTCCTCCGCATGGGCCAGCGCGTGTTCGTCCGGCGGTTCGAGCCAGCGGAACTTCCGCAAATCCTCCACCCCGGCAGCCTTGAGCATGAGCACCACCTCCGCCAAATCGAGCCGCTTGATTTCCGGTAGTTCCTGCACCGCGCGATGTCCATGCTCCTCGCGCGACCATAATCGCATGCAAACGCCCGGCGCGGTGCGGCCCGCCCGGCCCGCGCGCTGGTCGGCAGACGATTGGCTGATTTTCTCGATGAGCAGCGTGTTGATGCCGCGATTGGCATCGTAACGCGGAATTCGCGCCAGCCCGCTGTCAATCACCAGCCGGATGCCGTCAATGGTCAGCGACGTCTCCGCCACGTTGGTGGATACGACCACCTTGCGCCGGTCGTAACGAGCCACGGCAGCGTCCTGGTCTCGGGGCGCCAATTCGCCGTGCAACGGCAGCAGGATAAAACCTTTCGCTTCCGAAACGTGGCGGATGGCCTCGATGGTCTGCGAAATTTCATATCCACCCGGCATGAACACCAGCACGTCGCCTTCCCCACCGGCACCGACGTAACGGCTGAAAGCGGCGGCAGCCTGTTCCCAAATTGGCCGCTTGTCCGTGCACGACGGGTCCGCGGCGTATTTGATGTCCACCGGAAAAACACGGCCTTCGGAAGACAGGATGGAACACCTTGGAGCGCCGGCCTCCGGCACGGCGTGTTGTTTTGAAATATTTTTATGGTGCCGTGCTGGAAGCCGGCGCTCCGACAAATATTCCCCCAACAACTCCACGTCCAGCGTCGCGGACATGACGATGAGATTCAGGTCGGGCCGGTGCTGCTCCTGCAAATCCAGCGACCGCGCCAGCGTAATGTCGCCGTAAAGATGGCGTTCGTGAAATTCGTCGAAGATGAGGACCGACACGCCGCGCAAACCCGGGTCGTCAATCATCTGCCGCAGCAAAACGCCTTCCGTCACATACCGGATTCTGGTTTTTGCCGACGTGCAATTCTCAAACCGGATTTGGTAGCCGACTTCATCGCCCAACTTGACACCGAGTTCCTGCGCCACGCGCGACGCCAGCAACCGGGCGGCGAGCCGGCGTGGCTGAAGAATCACCACCTGCCCGTCGCCGAGCAATCCGTGTTTGAGGAGCATCTGGGGCACTTGCGTGGATTTGCCGGAACCGGTCGGCGCGGTCAGGATTAACCGCCGGTCGGTTTTCAGGCGGGCGACGAGGTCGCGCTCGATTTCGTAGATGGGCAGACGTTCAGCCATGTGCCGTCATCGTAACGGGCAGAGTGAGTATCTGGCGAAAAGAATTTTTCGTAGACGACGAGGCCGCGAGTCATTGGAACATCGGACTCCGGCCCGGCACGCGTTGTGATCAACCGCACTCCTGACGTCGTGCCCTACTGCACCAATCAGTAGGCGACGAGGTCACGAGTCATTGGAACGCCGGCCTCCGGTCCGGCACGCGTTGTGATCAACCGCACTCCTGACGTTGTGCCCTACAATCCATCCGGCGCTCCCAGGGCTTGCCTTCGCACCTCAAATTGGCAAGGCTCAATTGCAACATCGCGGCATGAAATTATCCCGGTTCATCGTTTTAGGTTTGTTATGGGGAGCGGCCCTGCCCTATGTCCAGGCGCAGGAGACCACGACCAATGTCGTGTCTGCCTTGGCCAAACCAGTACCGGCAACCAAGCCCGACAACTATCACCTGGACACGACCTTTGGTTTTCGCTGGCCGTTGAACGGAGACTACCGCTGGCTGATGCCGGCGACGATTGTGTTCGGGAAGATGCTGGACAACCACAACACGTTGGACGCCGCGTTCAGCGGTGGAGTGATTGAATTAAAACCCGGCAGTTTGGCGGATAGGCAGGCGCACCAGCCGTCATTTATGGAACTGGGCATAGCGTGGCAATATCACTTCGCCGCCCGGGACGCGCCCTGGCGACCCTATGTCGCCGCCGGGGCGAGCCTGATCTGGATGAGCTGGGAATATCGCCAGCCGGTGGACTCTCCGAATCTTGGCGTCATCACGCGGGATTATCTGGAAGGCGCGGATGGATATGCCGGCGTGGGTTTGAGCGTGCGTTTGCGGAAACATTTGAATTTCTTTGGTGAGCTGGACGGGGGCGGCACCGGATTTCTGTCCACCACCTATAGCGGTGAACACAACAATTTGTTCGCCAATTTTGGTTACGTTGGCATTCGCGGCGGCCTCAGCCTGACGTTTTAAGCTTATCTCAGCCTCACCCGAAGAAAGCAGCACTCGTCACTGGCCTCTTCAACCCTCATGAACCGAGTTGGCTGGGCTGTATTCAATTCTTAGGTTCCGCTTTAACGTATAACTCTTTGGGCGCGTCCCGGTAATAGCGAAACAGTGCCGGGCACAACCATCCCTTCATTGGAGGATCTTCCATCCGGTAAATATTGCCGCCACCTTGAGGTCGAACCCAACTCAGCTTCTTTTGGTATCCGGGAAACGGCTGGGTCGAAAAGAGCATCCGAAATCCGTTGGTAGCTGACGGGATATCACGTACTAAAAGATTTATCATTTCCGGCACCCCTGCTACGAAAGGCTCACGCTTCAGCCCCGTCATCGGATCGTCGAAAACCCAAGTGCCGCCATACTGGTAGGGCACAATGACCATCAGGGAGTTCGCGGGGCGGTAGAGTCCAAACGGCTGGAAGATACCCTGCCGCCACGCAACAACTCCCGCCAGAACCGCTACAACCCCGGCGATGATAAGAACGCGCCAGATGTTGAAGGTACGTTTCATATTACCAAGCATAAGCGTAAAGTTCATTGACCGCCGAACTTCCGACACGTTCGAGTTGTCGGCCGCCGCCGTGCTGGACGGTGGTTCGGCGCAGCGCTTTGGCTAGGCCTTTGCCTCATCTGGTAAAATCCCAATCAAACGCCACACTACATACAAAGCCACAAGAGCAATCATCGTGAGGACAGTCTTGCTAACGAGTAATGCATGAAACTCAGCACCAGCCCCGCCAAAGAATGAAGGGCTGGCCCAATACTCAAACACCGCAAAACCAGCGATGATAACGGACAAACCCGGCCAAACTGCTCGCGAACGGTATAAAACGGTCCCCAGAACAATGAGAGCGGCTCCAAAAGATGTGAAAATCCAAACGTCTCTAAACTCCCGTTTCTTCGTCTCTCGTTCCAAAATCTCTGATTGGAGCGCTCCTCGCTTCTGGTAAAGTTCTTCGTGCTCCTGCTGAATATCTTGCACCTCTTTCCATCCTTTGCCTTTTTCGAGAGCACGAATCTCCTCGTTTGCACTTCGATACTCATCCACCAGGACTTCAGTCTTCTTCTCGGATCGTGCCTTAACCTTTTCGGGATTGAACTGATCTAAAATGGAAGGCTCCGAGCCCCAGATCAACTGATGAATATCCCGTCCACCTTGGGTGATGAAGATGACATTTGCGATTACGAATAATGTGATTTGTAGTGGTTTCATAGTGTTGCGTGTTATGGCCTAACTATTTAATTACACCGACTTTTTCAAAATAATCTGATTTTAGCGACAAACGTTGTGCCGGCATATCTGCGTCTGATCTATCCAAACGCTAGGACTCGGTACCGCCGATGGCAAGGTCAAACGGTTTCCAAACTCATCCCGGGCTGGATTTCTGCGTCCAATGAATCGCCTGCCACGCCGTGTCGCAGTTTGTATTCCGCCAATATGCCCACCATCGCCGCGTTGTCCGTGCATAAACTTTTATCGGCCAATCGCAACTCAAATCTCTCCCGCTCGCACGCGCGCGCGAGGTCGCGGCGCAATGCCCGATTGCACGTGACCCCGCCGGAAGCGGTCACGCAACGAACGTGATTTCGCTTCGCCGCGCGGATGGTTTTCTTCACCAGCACTTCCACAATCGCCGCCTGGATGCTGGCGCATAAATCGCGCATGCGCTGCGCGTCGTCCAAAATTCCCGGATGGTCGCGAAGAAAATAACGCACGGAGGTTTTCAGGCCGCTGAAGCTGAAATCGTCGCCAGCATCGTTCAGCAAGGGCCGCGGGAAGTCATACGCTTTGGGATTCCCCTGCTCGGCCAGCCGGTCAATTTCCGGTCCGGCGGGATACGACAGGCCCATAAGTTTGCCGGTTTTGTCGAAACATTCGCCCGCGGCGTCGTCCACCGTCGAGCCGAGCACGCGATGTTTCAACGGGGATTCCACCAGCACGAGCATGGTGTGCCCGCCGCTGACGATGAGCGAGACGTTTGGTTGAAAGGCGGAGAAGTCGGCGACCCAAAGAGCAGCCGCTGGGAGCGCTGGCGTCTCGCCGGCGGGTTCGATTCGTGCCGGCGGGACGCCGGCGCTCCCAGGAATCGAACGAATCCACGGCGAATACAAATGGGCTTCGTGATGGTTGATGCCCATGAACGGCTTGCGCATGGTGAACGCGACAGCTTGCGCGGCTTTGAGTCCCACCAGCAATGCCAGCGGCAAACCCGGTCCTTGCGTAGCCGCAACGGCATCGAGTTGTTCGGACTGCACTTGCGCATCGCGCAACGCGGTTTGTACCACAGGCATTAAATTCCGCAGATGTTCCCGGGCGGCGAGTTCGGGCACCACGCCGCCGTATTCGGCGTGCAATTTGATTTGCGAGGAAACCACGCTGGACAAAACCCGTCCGTCGCGCACGACGGCGGCGCTGGTTTCGTCGCAGGAAGTTTCAATGGCCAGCAAGGTCATGTTTATCGTAGCGGCGTGTCGGCAGACCGCCGCATTTCTTCGGAATATTGTATCGTCCGGCTTTCTGCCGAAAGCCGCTACGCCCGGTTTAACGAATTCTATTTCGTCGCCATCTTTTCCACCGGCTCCGCGCGGCTGCTGTAAAGCAATATGCCCTTGAGCAAATCCCGGGCGCGTTCGAGTTGGACGTCATGGACGTTTTCGACGGTGACGCGATTGGTTTCGCTGAGGGACATCACCCCGCCCGGCGCGCGTTTCAGCATCAAGGCCGCTTCCTGTTCGTCGTTCATGGGCACTTCGATGTCCGGCGTGATGCCGTGCTGCTGAATGACCTTGTGGCTGGGCGTGTAATATTTGGCGGTGGTGAGTTTCAGCGCCGAGCCGTCATCCAGCGGGAAAACGCTTTGCACCGAGCCTTTGCCGAAGGTTTGCTCGCCGAGAATCACGGCGCGATGCAAATCCTGCAAACAGCCGGTGACGATTTCCGCCGCGCTCGCGCTGCCAAAATTGACGAGCACGACAATCGGCTTCGGGGAACCGTTCTTGTTGACAAATTCATCGCCGCGGCCGTCGGCACGGCGGGCGGAATTCTCACTGGGGTCGCGTCCTTCAGTGGTGACGACCAACTGGCCGCGGGGCAGGAATTTCCCGCATACATCCACCGCTTCGTCCAGCAAACCGCCGGGATTCCAGCGCAAATCAATGATCAAGGCCTTCATCCCCTGCGCTTTCAATTTCTTCAAGGCGGATTCCAGTTCCTGGGCGGTGTTGTCGCCAAATTCGGTGATGCGGATGTAGCCGATTTTGTCGTTACCGAGCGGGAATTCCTTTTTGCCGTTGATGTCCTTGACCATGTCCATCCGGATGACGGCGCGGTTGAGCGTGAAATCTTTCACCAGCCCGGAAGACGGGCGCTGGATGGTCAACGTCACCTGCGTGCCGGGATCGCCGCGAAGCAATTTGACCGCTTGCGGCAACGACATTTTCCCCGCGCTCTTGCCGTCAATTTTGATGATGCGGTCACCGGACAAAATTCCCGCGCGAAATCCCGGCGTGTCTTCCATGGGCGCGACGACGGTCACAAAATTATCGCGCATCGAAACGACCAGGCCGAGTCCGCCGAACCGTCCTTCCGTGTCGTTCTGTAATTGCTGGTAATCATCCACGTCCAAAAATTCGCTGTGCGGGTCCAGCGAATCGACCATGCCTTTGAGCGACATGTAAACGAGGTCGTGATAGGTCAGATTCTTGCCGTCCACGTACTCCTTGCGCACTTTTTCCAGCACCTGGGCAAACAACTCCAGATTGGGATAGACCGCGTCCTGCTTGCCGGCCGCATGGGCCACCGCGCCCAGATAAATCCACGCGCCAATCGCCAGGTTCAGTATCAATACCGCAATCACCAAGCCATAAATCAAACGTCGTTTCATAAACTGGAAAAAAATTACCACAAACACGCCTCGACACCAAGCATTGGGAAATGCCTGTGGCCGGAAGGCCCGAAATCAACTCTGGCCTTTCAACAGCGTT
Source organism: uncultured Verrucomicrobiae bacterium (assembly GCA_963789055.1). GTDB lineage: Bacteria > Verrucomicrobiota > Verrucomicrobiia > Limisphaerales > UBA11358 > UBA11358. The sequence goes on from CAWBJE010000004.1 coordinate 152,610, forward strand.
TCGATAAATGACAAATCAGCCGGGACCGTGACTTTCGGGTTCGGCGCCACGCTGGACACCAGCCGGACCGGCTGGCCGATCAGTTCGCACGCCGCGGTGTCGTCGGTGAAAATGAATTTACGCCGGCGCGCCTCTTCCAGTGCCCGGCGAATCACGTCCACACGGAAGGTCTGGGGCGTTTGCACCGTCCAAAGCGTTGAGCGATCAAGGGTGCGCTGGATGAACCGGCCGTCCGGGGATTCCTTGATGGTATCCGTCACCGGCTGGGCCGCCACCGCCGCGCCGTTTTCCGCCGCCGCCTTGACGGTGGCAGCGATCAATTCCCGGTTCGTGCAGGGGCGCGCCGCATCCTGAATGGCCACAATCTCCGCCGTCACCGACAACGCCTCTAGCCCGTTCCAGACCGAATCCTGCCGGGCAGCGCCGCCGACGATCACCCGAAACGGTTTGCGAAAGTGAAATTTTTCCGCGAGTTTCGAAAATTCGTTTTCCATGCCGGCGCGGACGACGAGAATAATTTCGCCGATGCAATTCACGTCATCGAACCGTTGCCAGGTGTGGGCGACGACGGGGCGTCCGGCCACTTCGAGAAAGAGTTTTTCCACACCCGCGCCCATGCGGATGCCTTTGCCGGCGGCGACCAGAATGGCGGCGTTCATGCGGCAATTATTGCTGCCGACCGGTTGCGGACGCAAGTGCGCGCCAGCGAAATCTTCACCCGAGGTGATATAAATGAGGGGACAAAAACAGCGCGGGGCGACGTTCTGATTGAACGTCGCCCGGCTAAACCTATTTGCGGCAGGGATTAATAGCGGTCCCGGCGTCCGCCACCGCCGCCGCCGCCGAAGTCACGGCGCGGGCCGCGGTCGCCGCGGGGGCGCTCTTCTTTGGGCCGGGCGATATTGACCGTTAATTGACGTTCGCCCAGCGTCGCGCCATTCATGGCGGCGATGGCCTTCTGGGCTTCCTCGGGCGTGGACATGGTAACGAAGGCGAAGCCGCGTGAGCGACCGCTCATCCGGTCCATCATCAGGTTGGCTTCGACGACCGTACCATGGGCGGCAAACGCCTCTTGGATTTCATTTTCAGTGGTGTTGAAGGAAAGATTTCCGACAAACAGTTTCGTGCTCATTTAATGACTGCTGTTCAAGACCAACCGTTTTTTCCAGACTGTTCCCGACCATCGGGTCTCAAATCATCACTGAACCACGTTCACTTGAAGATTATCCATGCCTCGAAAGGACAAGTTGTCCAACAGACGGGCCAACTCTAGCCATTCCCGAAATAAATGCAAGCGATTTCTGAATTTTACGATGCCGGGCGCCAATCAAGCACTTTCAATTGCACCGTTTGGCGGCCGTTGAATTCCTTGATTTGCGGGGTAATTGCCAGATCGAATTTCCCGACGGGCAGCGACTTATCGCCGCCGTTCCACCAGATGGCTTCGTGGGTCACCACGCCATCGGTCACCCAGAATTTGACGTGTTGCTTTTGCGCGCCCAGGCGTTGGAGCGGGCGTTGGTGCGTAACGCCGCGCGCGCAAAATTGCACCGGCGGATTGCCCTGCCCCGCCGGCTTCAAACGCCCCAGTTCATCGAGCAGTTCCAGCGTTATTTCATCCAGCCCCACCTCGGCGTCAAGTCGCAATGGCGGCTGCAAATCCTCCGGCTTCAACGCGCGCCGCGCCAGCTCGTTCAGCCGCTGCCGCAGGGCGTCCACTTTGTCCGGCGCCACACTCAGGCCCGCCGCCATGGCGTGGCCGCCATGCCGGATGAGCAAATCGCCGCACTCGCGCAACGCGGCGGCCAGGTCAAAACCCGCGATGCTGCGGCCGGAACCGCGCCACTCGGCGCTCTCGCCGCCCAGAATGATCGTGGGCCGATAGAATTGTTGCAGCACGCGCGACGCGACGATGCCGACCACGCCGATGTGCCAGAGCAATCGCCCCTCGACGATGACGAAATCGTTCTTTTCGTCAAACCTGGAACGCAACGCGCCGGTGACTTCCTCGATGATGGTTTTTTCGATTTTCTGCCGTTCACGGTTTCGCGCGTCGAGGCTTTGGGCGATGGGCATGGCGCCGGCCAGATCCCGGGCGAGGAGCAGGTGCAGCGATTCCTCGGCGGTTTCCAGCCGCCCGGCGGCATTCAGCCGGGGCGCCAGTTGAAAGGCCGCTTCGTACACCCCGACGACGGGCAGGCATTGCGCGACCTGTTTGAGCGCCACCAGCCCGGGCCGCTGAGTCAGATTGAGATGATGCAAGCCGGCGGAAACCAGAATCCGGTTTTCTCCGGTCAACGGCACGAGGTCGGCAATCGTGCCCAGCGCGACGAGATCGAGCAACGACCGCAAATTCATTTCGGCCGCGCCCGGCAGGCCGATTTCGCGTCCGCGTTTGACCAGCGCATGAGCCAGTTTGAAGGCCAGGCCGACGGAGCATAATTCGGTAAACGTAGGACAGGCTTCCAGCCTGTCTCCATTATTTGGTTCCGCTTGAGCGGGAGATTGATTTGAGACAGGCGTGACGCCTGTCCTACGGAGCTGCGGATTGACCAGCGCCACCGCATCCGGAGCCGGCGAAGAAACCTGATGGTGATCGAGGATGACGACGTCCGCGCCCCGCGCACGCAGACGGTTGACGGGTTCCACGGCGGTCGAACCGCAGTCCACGGCCAGCAGTAATTTCGCCGGATATTTTTTAAGACAATTTTCAACGCCATCGGGGCTGAGACCATAGCCTTCGTCCATGCGGTTCGGCAGATAAAATTCCACCCGCCACCCCAGCGGACGCAGGACTTCAAGCAGGAGCGCGGTGGAGGTCACACCGTCCACGTCATAATCGCCGAAGATGACGAGCAATTCATTGTTTTCGCGGGCGCGAAGCAATCGCTCGACGGCGGCGGCCATGTTGGGCAGCAAAAAGGGGTCGGCAAGATTTTTGAGCCGGGGCGAGAGAAAATGTTGAACGACGGACGGTTCGCTGATACCGCGATTAAGGAGGCATTGGGCGAGCAAGGGCGCGAGGTCGAGTTGGGCCGCCAGTTTACCGGCGAGGAGCGGTTGCGGCGGCGCGAGCGACCAGCGGAATTTCATCATGCCTGGGGTTGGGATGAATTGCCCTCGCCGGTGCGCTTTTCCCGTTCAGCGAACATGACGGAGAGCACGATGGCGATGATGATAATCGCGGCGACCACCATCAATGAAATGCCCGTCGGAATTTCGACCTGAAACCACTTCGGTTCCGGGTTCTCGTGCGGGTCAATGAGCATCTTCACCCCGACCAGGACGAGCACGAACGAGAGGCCGATTTTCAGAAAACGGAAATAGTCCAGCGCGCCGGCCAGCAGAAAATAAAGCGAGCGCAGGCCGAGGATGGCAAAAATGTTGGAAGTGAAGACGATGAAGGCGTTGCGCGTGACGGCAAACACCGCGGGAACGGAGTCCAGGGCGAAAATCAGGTCGGTGGTTTCGATGAGCAACATCACCGCGGCCAGCGGGGTGAGGGCAAAGCGGCTATTGATGCGCGTGAAAAATTTCTGGCCGTCAAGGTCGGGCGAAACGGCAAAGAGTTTCCGGGCAATCCGCAGGGCCAGATTTCTTTCCGGGTCCACTGATTCCTTGCCGGATAAAAGCATTTTCAACCCGGTAAAAACCAGAAAGGCGCCGAAAACATAAAGCACCCACTCAAACCGGCTGATTAATTCCGCGCCGGCGAGAATCATTAATCCGCGCATGACCAGCGCGCCGAGAATACCCCAGAACAACAGGCGATGCTGGTGCTCCCGGGGAATGTGGAACCAGGCAAAGATGAGGGCGATGACGAGTATATTATCGAGCGACAACGACAATTCGATAAGGTACCCGGTGGTGAACTGGATGGCCTCTTCCCGTCCGCGGCCATAGGCCATCGCGCCGGCAAAGGCCATGGCCAACGCAAACCAGAGGGTGGTCCAGGCGGCGGCTTCCTTGAATTTTATCGTGCGGGCGCGCCGGTTGAACAGACCCAGATCAAGCGCCAGAAAGAACAGCACACACAGGATGAACCCCGCCCAGTGCCAAGGCGTAATTTCAACAAAACCCAGCATGGTTTTGCGCGTCAGACCCGGGCCGACGCCGTGTTTTGCATCGTCACCTGCGAGCCGCCAATGTTCGGACGTTCGCTCTTGTGCCACCACAACACCAGCGCACTGGCGATGTAGATCGACGAGTAGGTGCCGGTGAGAATGCCGATGAGGAACGTAAACGCAAAGTCATTGATGACGCCGCCGCCAAACAGATATAACGCCGTCGTGGCCAGAAACACTGTACCAGAGGTGATGAGCGTCCGGCTCAAGGTTTGATTGAGTGCCTGGTTGATGATTTCCCGGAACGTGCCGCGCACACCCATTTTCAAATCTTCGCGGATGCGGTCGAAGATGACGATGGTGTCGTTGGTGGAGAAACCGATAATGGTGAGGATGGCCGCCACGACGGTGGCGTTGAATTCGCGTCCCGAAACCCCGTTGGCGATGCAATAGCAGCCGATGGTCATGAACACGTCGTGAATGACCGCCACCACCGCGCCGACGGCGAACGAAAATTCATAACGGAACGCGACATAAACCAGGATGCCGAACAACGACAGGAGGCAGGCGACGATGGCCGATTGCAAAATTTCCCGACCGACGGTGGGTCCGACTTGTTGCTGTCCGATGATTTTAAATTGTGCCTGCGGAAATTTTTCGACCAGGGCTTGGGCCACTTTTGCCGCGGAACCCGGCGACGTGGTTACCCGCACCGTTTCCGCGCCGCTGCCGGTCACGTCTTTCTGATATTGAATTGTGGAATCTTTTTCGCCGGTCGCCATCAGAACGTTGCGAATTTGTTCCACGTCCAGTTTTTGCGTGAAGCTGAACGTCGTGCTGTCGCCACCCACAAAATCCACGCCGAACAATTTCGAGCCGCGTTCAAAGATGCCGTAGCCCATGCCGATAAGGATGATGGTCCACGACAAAATGAACGCCGGCTTGGCAAGCCGCATGAAGTCCAGTTTGGTGGCACGAATGAGGTGGAACATGTACAGCGACTTGATCCAGTTGCGGTCGAGCATGAAATTGAATATCAGCCGGGTCACCACCAGCGCGGTGAACAAGCTGGCGGCCACACCGATGGTGAGCGTGACGCCGAAGCCTTTGACTTCGCCCGTCCCCATGAAAATCAGGATGATGGATGAAATCAGCGTGGTGACGTGCGAGTCAAAAATCGTGCCGAAGGCGCGGGCGTAACCGGCGGCGATGGCGCCGCGCAATGATTTGCCCTTGGCCAGCTCTTCGCGGATGCGTTCGTAAATCAGCACGTTGGCATCCACCGCCATGCCGACGGTCAGCACCACCCCGGCGATGCCCGGCAGGGTCAGCGTCGTCCCGATGGAACACATCACGCCCAGCAGGATGATGATATTGGTGACCAGCGCGATGTTCGCGACCATGCCCGCCAGCAGGTAATAGCAAAGCATGAATCCGGAAACCAAAAGCACACCGACAATGGACGCGGTAATACCGCTGCGAATCGAGTCCCGGCCCAGCGTCGGGTCAACATCATAGGAAGAATCAATGTCCAGGGGTGCGCGCAGCGGATTTTGCAGGACGTTGGCCAGTTGCAGGGCTTCCTCCGGCGTGAAACGCCCGGTAATTTCCCCACTGCCGGTTTCAATCGGACCCTGGATGACCGGCGCGGAATACAGCTCGCCGTCCAGGATGATGGCCAGCCGCCGTCCGACATTGTTGCGGGTGACTTCGGCAAAACGTTTTGCGCCTTCACTGTTCAACCGGAATTCAATTTGCGGTTCGCCCAGGTTGCCGCGAATGGCCATGGCGTTTTCGATGATGTCGCCGGCGAGATGGTTTTCCGGTTTTTTCTTCACGACCACCGCTTCGATCCTGGGCGGACCATTGGGTTGTGGTTCAATTCGTTTGAGCATCTCATAACCCGGCGGAATGGGTTGAAGAATTTCTCCCGTCGATTCATTGACGTATTGCGCGCTGTCCTCCTTGACCATGCGGAATTCCAGATACGCGGCTTTTTGAATCTGCTCCCTGGCGCTCTCCTTGTTGGCTTCGGACAAACCGGGCAACTGGATCAGGATGCGGTTGCCGCCCGCCGGCTGGATGATGGGTTCGGCCACGCCGAAGGCGTCCACACGTTTGCGCAACACCTCAACCGCCTGGGACAAGGCGCCTTCCACATGGGCCATGTTGGTGGTCGTCGTGACCTGACCTGTGGTGGCATTGGTGGTTGTCTCCACATAGGCCAGCGCATTGGTTTTCATTTCCACGAGAAACGAGGTGCCGCCCTGCAAATCCAGGCCGAGCTTGATCCGGCCGGCGGCGTCCCGTTGAAGCTGGTTCAGGATGAAAATGGAGGGATGCACCTGGTTTTTCGCATCATAAAACGGGAAATACGGCACAATGTTGTTGGTGCCGATGGCCTCAAGCAGATTGGCGAATTCGCGGTCGGGCCGCGCCTGTTGCAGCGGCTTGACCCGTTCCACGATGGCGCCGAAGTTCGCGTCCCGGTTCACCGCCCGGGTTTCAAATTCCCGCACGAGGCTGCGCGATGTCGGCGGGTACATTTCGTAAAACGACCAGCAGACCAAAAGTACGACTAAAAGGATTATCCAGGGATTGTTTCGGCTCATGGTTGGCTCAGGATTCTGCGGCAGCGCCGCCTTCGAGAATTTCAGTGACTGAAGATTTGGTGACTTCCATTTTGGCGTCGGCGGAACGGAGAGTAACCGTCTGGTCTTTCACCGTGATGACGACGCCGACGATGCCGCTGGACGTGGCGACCCGGTCGCCCGACTTGATTTTTTTCAGCAATTCGGCATGCCGGGCGCGTTGTTGCTGCTGCGGGCGGAACAGGAGGAAATACATCATGACCCCCAACAGAATCAACATGGGCAGCGGACTGTTGAACAGGGACGAAGCCCCCTGCGGCGAAGCCGGTGGCGGCGCGGTCGCCTGGGCCAAAATTCCGCATGCGCGTTGTATGTCCATAAATTGAAAAGTGGCCGCTTACTTTAAAGCAGCGGGCGCGTTTGGCAAGCGTTATTGACCGGTGATTGCCGTCCGGGCGGGAAATCAGGCGCCCATAGTATTTGATTGCCAATCATTTGAAAATGTCGTATATTATAAATCGTCGGTATTAGGGTAAATACTGGGCGAAGAACGTCATGAAAACCACGCGCCTAAGGGTAGTCGTTTATCTGGCAATCCCAATCCTTGCCGGGGGAATCTTTACGGCGGGTTTGTTCTCCTCGTTGGGTATCGTCAATTGCGTCTGGTACTTCATTCCGCTGTTGTTGTCGGTGTTTGTCGGTGGCCGGGTTTTGCCCTTTGTGCTCGCCACGCTGCTGTCGGTTTTGATGCTGCTCGGGCATTTTCTCTCGCCGATGGGCTCCCGCACCCCCTGGTTGATCGAGAGCCACCTCATGAGCGTCTGCGTGCTGTTCGTAGCGGCATTTTTGATTTCGCAACACAAGCGGCTGGGACAGGAAATGCGCACCTTGTCGCGCGCCGCCGAACAAAGCCCCGTCTCCATCGTCATCACTGACAAGGCCGGCAACATCGAACACGTCAACCAGAAGTTCACGGAGGTCACTGGTTATTCGCCCAGGGAAGTAGTCGGCAAAAATCCGCGCATTTTGAAGTCGGGCGAAATGCCGCCGGAAAATTATCAGCGACTGTGGGAAACGATCACGGCGGGAGGCGAGTGGCGCGGTGAATTTCACAATCGCAAAAAAAACGGCGAACTTTATTGGGAGTCGGCCTCCATCTCCCCGGTTTATGATGCATCCGGCCAGATTGCCCACTTCCTGGCGGTCAAAGAAGACATCACCGCCCGCAAACAAACGGAGAATGAAATCAAAGAGGGCAAAATTCGATTTGAGTCGTTATTCGAGGATGCGCCCGTCGGGTATCACGAGTTGGATGCGACGGGACGCATCACCCGGGTGAACCGCACCGAAAAGGCCATGCTGGGATACGCCAATGATGAAATGGTGGGACATTTCGTCTGGGAATTTGTTGCCGAACAGGAGAAAGCCAGAGAAGCGGTCATGGCCCGGCTGGCGGGAGGAACGCCGGGGACCGATCTGGTGGAACGAAACTATCGGCGGAAGGACGGCGCCTTTCTGCCGGTTTTGATTGAGAACCGGATTCTTTACGACCATGAAGGTCGTGTTACCGGCATCCGCTCCACCCTTCAGGACATCACCGAACGCAAGCGGATGGAACGCTCGCTGGCCGAGACTCTTGATTTCAACCAGAAAATCATTTCGGATGCTCCCACGGGCATTCTCGTCTTCAAGGCGTCCGGCCAATGCGTATTGGCCAATGAAGCGGCCGCCCGGACGCTCAATGCCACTGTGCCCCAACTTGTGGCCCAGAATTTCCGGGGGATTGAATCATGGCGCAATTCAGGAATGCTCAAGATGGCGGAAAAAACCCTGTCCACCGCCAGCCCGCAACAGTGTGAACCTCATTTTGTCAGCACCTTTGGCAAGGAAGTCTGGCTGGTCTGCCAGTTCAGCCTTTTTGTTCGCGGCAACGAACCGCACCTGCTGCTGCTTTTCAGTGACGTTACCGAAAAACACAAGCTGGAAACCCAGTTTCTGCGATCGCAACGCATGGAAAGCATCGGCACCCTCGCCGGTGGCATTGCCCACGACCTCAACAACGTGCTGACGCCGCTCATGGTCGCGGTGCAGGTGTTGAAGGAAAAGATCACCGACCCGGACGGGCAACAACTGCTGAGTGTGCTGGAATCCAATGTCCAGCGCGGGGCGAGCCTGGTGAAACAGGTGCTGGCGTTCGGACGCGGAGTCGCCGGCGAACGCACCCTGGTTTATCCGGCGCACATCGTCCGCGAAATCAAACAGATTGTCCACGAAACCTTCCCCAAATCGGTAAAGTTTGAATTCCATTCGCCGTCCGACCTCTGGACGATCATCGGCGATCCGACCCAACTGCATCAGGTTTTGTTGAATCTCTGCGTCAATGCGCGCGATGCCATGCCCAAGGGCGGGACCCTCACCATCAACATGGAAAACGTGAAGTTCGACGAAATTTACGCCGGCATGCGATTGGAAGCCAGGGCCGGTCCGTACGTTTGCATCAAAGTCGAAGATACTGGCTCGGGAATTCCCAGGGAGATTCAGGACAAAATATTCGATCCCTTTTTCACCACCAAGGCGCTGGGCCAGGGCACCGGCCTGGGCCTGTCCACCACTGTGGCCATCGTTAAGAGCCACGGTGGTTTCATAAATTTACACAGCACGCCGGGCAAAGGCACGGTGTTCGAAGTTTATTTTCCGGCCAACGTCGCGCTGGACAACGCGAGAGACGTGGAAATTGAAGAAGCCAAACTACCCCATGGCCACGATGAACTGGTTCTGGTGGTGGATGACGAGGAACCCATTCGACAGCTTGCGCAGAAGGTGCTGACCCGGTTCGGCTACCGCGTCCTGCTGGCTGCTGACGGCGCCGAAGCCGTTTCCGTTTACGCGCCCCGGCAGAAGGAAATTGACGTAGTCATCACCGACATGGCTATGCCCATCATGGATGGCCCGGCCACCATTGTCGCGCTCAAGGCCATCAATCCCAGGGTAAAGATTATCAGTTCAACCGGCCTTGCCTCCCACGATGGCATGGCCATGGTCAAGAACGCCGGCGTCAAATATTTCATCCCCAAGCCTTACACCGCCGAGACCATGCTCAATACCATGCATGAAGTACTGCATGGTGGTAACGGGAATCCGGGTAACGGGAAGTGAATTATTCGCCCAGCAATTGCTTGAGCTTCGGCTCCATGGCCTTCGCCCAAATCCGGTAGCCGGCGTCGTTGGGATGCAGATAATCCGGCATGATGTTCGTGGAAATGGAACCGTCGTTCTCAACCAACTGCGGCCCGATATCGAAATAGAAAATGTTCCGGCCGTCGTCGAGCCGGGCGAGCGCCTCATTGACCTGCAAAATTTTTCCCCGCTGCGGACTGAAGGTCTCGCCGCGCGGGAAAATGGCGAACAGAAGAATTTTCGTGCCCGGCTGGCGGGTCCGGATTTGTTGGACGATGGCGGTGACGCCTTCAAGAATATCCGCCTCCGTGTTGTCGTCATTGTTGGAATTGTTGGTGCCGATCATAACCACGGCGACCTTCGCCTTGATGCCGTCGAGCTGGCCCTGCTCGAACCGCCAGAGCACGTGCTGCGTGCGGTCGCCGCTGACGCCCAGGTTGATGACCTTGCGCTTGCCGTAATAATATTCATGCCAGACTTTCGAACCGCGCGCTTTGGTTTCCCATCCCTGCGTGATGGAATCGCCGATGAACTCGATGTCGTAATTGCCGGGCGCCTCCCTGGCGCGTTGGAGGACGAGCGACTGGCGGTTGGTGGCGCTCCCCGTGCGCGGCACGGGAATGACGGCCGTGTTGGTGTGGACGACCGGCGCATTGGTCGCCAACTCATTCGTCTGGGCGAAGGAGGAAAACTGGATTGCCGCCGCGATTGCGACGAGGAGGAGGAACAGTTTTGCTTTCATCATTCAGGAAAAATGGCAAGCCCCCCGCGTCGAGTCAACCAGTTGATGAGATTACGGATTCTCCACCCACCAAACGGAGGCATTTATTTCTTTTGGGACGGCGGGTAGTTTTTGTTTTTGATTTCGTTTTCCTCCTCTGACTGCCGGCCTCCAGTTTTTCTGCATCGTCCAGGTCGTGCCGGCGTCCAGTAGCACGCTTGTTCACCAGTAATTCGTGTAGAGCGATAAACCGAAGCACCAAGCCACCGGCCTTGATGACTTTGCGTCTTTTGTAGGCTGTGGCAAAGTCAACACCTTCAATAGAAGTAAGAATGTCGATTCGATACGGCTGTCGCCCCAGTTGGACGGCGTAGCCGGGTTTCGAAAAATCTCCCGCCTTGAACAACCTTCCAAAGCCAAAGCCCCTGACTGTTTGTTCAACACGGGCCGCGTTTTCAGGATCGGTTGCCACCCAAACATCAAGGTCGGCGGTAAATCGCGGATTACCATGAAATGTAACCGCGTGACCGCCAACAATAAGATATTTAACCCCGTTTGAGTTTAACAACGCGATAAACTCGCGGAAGTCTTTGTTCTCCAGGAGCAACATAGGCCTTGATGTACATTCGGCGCAGCAAGTCCAGGGCACGAAGTCTTTCCACCGGCCGACGTGACCGCCAATAGGCAACGTCGTCCTTGCCTTCCTCTTTCAAGGGAATTTTGCGGGCAACTTTGACCATGAGAAATTTTCTCAAATTCAAACTGAATGAGCAACCTTTTGCTCCAGATTCTCCGGCTCCACCCACTTGTTGTGTTCCTTGATGAGGTCCACCAGCCGGTCCACCGCCTCGGCTTCGGGGATGTTGAATTTGATGGCTTGTTTGCCGACGTACAAATTGATCTTGCCCGGCGCGCCGCCCACGTAACCGAAATCCGCGTCCGCCATCTCGCCGGGACCGTTCACGATGCAGCCCATGATGGCAATTTTCACGCCTTTGAGATGTTCCGTGCGCGATTTGATGCGCGCCGTCACGGTCTGCAGATTGAACAGCGTCCGCCCGCAACTCGGGCACGCCACGTAATCGGTCTTGAACGAACGGCAACCCGCTGCCTGCAAAATGTTGAACGCCAGCCGCAACGATTGCCCTGCCCCGCTCTCGCCGCGAATCAGAATCGCGTCGCCAATCCCGTCCGCCAGCAGCGCCCCGATGACGACCGAAGCCCGCAGCAGGGCGATTTTCGGTTCAAGTCGTAGGACAGGCGTCTCGCCTGTCTCCATCTCATCTTTGCCTTCCGCAGAAATGTTAGAGACAGGCTGGAAGCCTGTCCTACGGTCGTTCGAATCCCAAACAATCCTTCAGCAAAATCGGATTGTTCCGGCCGAGCCGTTTCAGTTTTGTCGCCAACAGCCGGAAGGCGGTAATGGCTGGCAGATTGACGCCATCCTTCACCGTCACCAACTGTGTGTCACAGTTGATTTCAAAATCTCTGGTGGGATCAATCTCGGCGACGTTCAGGTCTTCGTAAACCGCTTCCGGTTTCACATCGTCCTTGGGCCGGATTTTGCGCGACACCTTGTCAAAGGTCGCCCGCGTGACCACGACGCGAATCAGTTGTTCGCCGCCGCATTTTACGCCGTCCGCCAGCTCAATCTCCGGCGTTTCCCGCCGCTCGAAATGGAACGGGTCGAAAGGAAATTCTGTAGGAGCCGAAGTGACGAGGCTCTGATTTCCTGCTTTTGATTTGAGACTCCTTACGTCGTCTCCTACAGTTAAAACAGGAATCTGCGCCAGTAAATCGGTGCAGACCTCGATTTCCCGCGGCGAATCTTCCGTGAGCGAAACGCGAATCGTGTCGCCCAAACCGTCGCACAACAGCGAGCCGATGCCGATGGCGCTTTTGATGCGGCCGTCCTCGCCTTCGCCGGCCTCGGTCACGCCCAGATGAATCGGATAATTCCAATCCGGCCCTTCCTGTTCCAGCCGCGCAACCAGAAGCCGATAGCACTCAATCATCACCTTGGGATTGGACGACTTCATCGAGAACTTGAAGTTGTGGAAATTGTGCTGGCGGCAGATGCGGGCGAATTCCAGCGCGCTCTCCACCATGCCCAGCGGCGTGTCGCCGTACCGGTTCATGATGCGGTCGCTGAGCGAGCCGTGGTTGGTGCCGATCCGAAGCGCGCGTTTCAGCCGGATGCATTCCAGCACCAGCGGCGTGAATTTTTCCTCGATGCGCTTCAACTCGGCGGCGTATTGCTCGTCGGTGTATTCCTTGGTGGCAAATTTCTTGGAATCGGCGTAATTGCCGGGATTGACGCGCACCACCTCGACCCATTTCACCGCTTCCATCGCCGCTTCGGGCTTGAAATGGATGTCGGCCACAATCGGCACCAGACAACCGCGGCGTCGCAGTTCCGCCACGATGTTCTGCAAATTCGCCGCGTCCTTCACCGTCGGCGCGGTGATGCGGACGAGCTGGCAGCCGACCGCCACGAGATCGAGCGTCTGCTTCACCGATTCGGCGGTGTCCATCGTGTCGCACGTGAGCATGGATTGCTTCACGACGGGATGGTCGCCGCCGATGATGACTCCGCCGCGCGCCGGATCGCCGATGACGACTTCGCGGGTCTTTCGCCGGTGATAGAAAAATGGGGATTCGCAGTAGCGCATGGCGGATTTATTTGGCCGGGGCGAAGACGATTGGCACCTCACGTGCATTGTGCGCGCTGCGCAACCAGTCGCCGGTGTCGAAGAACGCGATGTAAAGCATGAACGCGATGAGCAACGCGGCGAAACCATTGTGAACGAAGCTCACCAATTGGGGGCTGATGGGACGGCGCCGGATGGCTTCAATGAGCGAAAGGGTAATGTGCCCGCCATCAAGCATGGGTATCGGCAGCATGTTAATCAACGCGAGATTTACATTCAGAATGACGCTGAACCAAAGCACACGCCGCCAGCCATCCTCGTCTTCAAACAAATTGCTGTAAACCCGGATGATCATCACCGCCCCGCCGAGTTGTTGCACGCCGATTTCGCCCTTGCGGGCCATCAGCGCATCAATGGTCCCGAAAATTTGCCCGACGCTGGACCGGACTTGCTCCCACGGCGTGGGATGGACAAGAACGATATTCGGTTGATCGCCCAATTCAATGATGCCCAGGGACGGATTGCTGTCAGCCGGCTGAATGGGTTTTACCGCCAGCAGCGTGTGGTCAAATTGTTTATCGCCCCGTTTCAGAGTCAGCGTGACAGGTTGGGCCGGACTGTTGCTCCAGGAATCTTCCAGGGAAGTCAATGCCCAGGGGTGGTAAATCGGTTTTCCGTCCATGGCAATCACCTCGTCGCCATTGGTCAATCCGGCGAGCGCAGCCGGGCTGTTACTGGCCACGTCGTAAATGAAGCATTTCATTGCCGGCGCAATCAGGATTTGGCGGAGCGCTTTGCGTTCATACCACTTGGTCGGGCGATGGAGAGGCACCGGATAAGCCATCGCTTCCTTGCCGTCGCGGACGTATTTGATGGGGACGTTGGTGCCTTCGCTGGTGACAATGCGCCACGTCACACTGTCCTGCGTGGTGGGCGCAAAATATTTAACGGGATACCCGTCCACTTCCAATATCGTGTCTCCCGGCCGCAAGCCCGCCTTCCACGCGGGACCGCTCTTGTCCACCCACCCGATCATGGTGGAGGCGTTGCTTTCGTTGGTGGGCTTGCCAACACCCCAGACGACGAAGGCAAAAGCCACCGCCAGCAGAAAGCTGAACAAGGGTCCGGCGAACGCCACGATGATTTTGTCGAGCGGCGCGACATTCTGCAATTGTTCCGTCGGCGTCTCCGATTTGCCTTCGATGGCTTCCATGGTGGCCATTTGCGGCAAGGCGACGTAGCCTCCGGCCGGAATCCAACCCAGCGCATATTCGACGCCGTTGATTTTCCGTTTCCAGATTGGCTTGCCAAACCAGATGGCAAAACGGTCGATCTTCAATCCGCGCCATTTCGCCGCCAGAAAATGCCCCAGCTCGTGGACAGCGATGAGCAGATTAAACAGCAGCAGCACTTCCACCGTGATAAAAATGTACCTCAATATGGTCATGTAAATCGGCCCCCCAATACAGGGACAAATTGATTATAACAGGGAAAACCCCGCCTGCAATCATGGAACGAGAGGCCCTGAACTTATGAACCGTAGGAGCCGACGTGAGGAGGCTCTAACTTGACGGAATTCAGATGGAGCCTCCTTACGTCGGCTGCTACGAAACTTCAAGATGGCGCTTTCAACCGAAATCATTCTGGACAGCCACGGACGACGGAAATAGGGTTGGCACATGAAACCACCGGATAGGCTGTCCCGACTTTGCGGGACATAGCCCACTATTATTTTGAAATGCCTACGCATGAAGATCTACTGGACATTACGACAACTGCCCGAGTTGCAGGGCATGGCCGACGAGGAGATTCGCACGATGAAACGCCGAGGCGTCTTACACTCGCTCTACATGGGACGTGCGTTGATGGTCGTGCTGCTTTGCTTGCCCAACGCCATTACTGCCCAGATTAGTTTAACCGAAAGACACCAGTTCTGGCCCACTCCCATTCTAGTCAGTATTTTCTTGTCGATCCTCGTATTCCTCGTATTCAATCACCGAGAGTTGGTGCGAGACCGAGAGAAGATTCGGCGTTATTTAGAGAGCCGTGAGCATGAAAGTTCGTCACGAGCGCCCTGATACGGAGATAGGCTGCAACGTCGAAGCCTCAAATCGTTGAGTGAAGAAGACGCTTATTTCGCCGCCTCAATACGCGCCCAAGCATCCGCCTCCAAAATCTGTTCCAGCGTCGGATGCTTGACAACCGTGTGCGCGTCCATCGTGCGACGCACCATCTCCGTGATTTGCGGGAAACTGATTTTGCGGTTTACAAACGCTTCCACCGCCACTTCGTTCGCCGCGTTCAATACCGCCGGCAACGTGCCGCCTACCTCCCCTGCCCGGCGCGCGAGTTTCAACGCCGGAAAACGTTCCGCATCCGGCTCCTCAAACGTCAGGCTGCCCAGCTTTGTAAAATCAGTCTGCACCCGCTCGCTCGGCGCGCGGTCGGGATACGTCAATGCATATTGAATCGGCAGGCACATGTCCGGCGTGGAAAGCTGTGCCAGCAGAGCGCCGTCCACAAATTCCACCATCGAGTGAACGATGCTTTGCGGATGCACCAGCACGCCCACGCGCTCGATTCCGATGTCGAACAGCCAGCGCGCTTCAATCATTTCCAGCCCTTTGTTGAACAGCGTCGCCGAATCTATGGTGATTTTTTTGCCCATGACCCACGACGGATGTTTGAGCGCGCGCTCGACGGTGATGCCGGCAAATTCCTCCTTCGGCGTGTTGCGAAACGGTCCGCCGGACGCCGTCAGCCAGAGTTTGCGGACGGAACCGGATGGCTTGCCGTCGAGACACTGAAAGATCGCCGAATGTTCGCTGTCCACGGCCAGCACGCGCACGCCGTGTTTGCGCGCCTCGCTCATCACGATTTCACCGGCCATCACCAGAATTTCCTTTGACGCCACGGCAATGTCCTTGCCGGCGCGAATCGCGGCCAGCGCCGGCTTCAATCCCGCCGTGCCGACGATGGCAATGAGCACGATGTCCGCCGCCGGCAGCGTGGCGAGTTTGAGCAAACCTTCGTCGCCGGAATAAACCTGCGGCGTGGTGCCAAAAAATGTTCTTAATTCCTCCGCCTTGGCCGGGTTATTGATGGAAATGGCATCCGGGCGATGTTTGCGCGCCTGTTCAATCAGCAGGTCGGCATTATTCCCGGCGGCCAGGCCGACCAGCCGGATACGGTCCGGCAAATCCTCGGCCACCTTGACGGTGCTGGTGCCGATGGAGCCGGTGCTGCCCAAAAGAACGACGTTTTTCATTTATGATCTATGATTTGCGATTGATGATTTTGGAACATGGTATCGCTCGACCAAAACCAGCTATGCAACGGGACAAATCGTAAATCAAAAATCGTAAATCGTAAATTCATGGATGGGTGAGGATATGGCGCAAATAGAGATACATGATGGGCGCATTGAACAACAAACTGTCCAGCAAGTCGAGGATGCCGCCAATGCCGGGGAACAACCCGCCGGAATCCTTCACGCCCGCCTCGCGTTTGAAGAGCGATTCGATCAAATCACCGATGACCGCCGTCAAGCTCAACAAAACACCGAGGACGATGGCGTGCATCCGAGTCATGCCTGCCATTTTGTCGCCCAGAAGATGCGCGAAGATGAAGCTCGCCACGGTCGAAAACAAAATCGCGCCGCCGAAACCTTCCCACGTTTTGCCGGGACTGATGCGCGGAATCATTTTGTGCCGCCCGATGAGCGAACCGACGACATACGCGCCAGTGTCGCTGAATTTCGTCACGATGATGAAGTACAGGACATAAAACCGGCCGTCCACACCCGGGAAAAAATTGATTTTCTGGATGAAGTTCAACAGCCACGGCACATACATCAGGCCGAACAACGTCGTGGAAATGGCCAGAATGCCGTTGGTGTTGCTACGCGAGAAAAATTGCCGCAGGCACAGGCCGAGCACGAACAGGATGATGAAACCCGTCTCGAAATCGTTGGGCCGGGCCGGTGAATCATAGACCCCGACGTAACCGGTGGTAGCAGCCGAGATTTGCCCGGTCAGCTGCAAAAACGTGCCGATCATGAGCAACACGCCGCCCAGCAGGCCGCACCATTTGAAGCAGACGAGATTGCGTTTCTCAACCAGTCCGTAAAATTCCGCCAGCCCGACCGTCGCCAGAAACACCATGATGAGAATAAATACGCCCTCGGAAATCAGCCGGTTGCTGGAAAACAAAGCCCAAAGCACCACCGTCCAGAGAATCACCGTGGTGATCAGCCGGCGGAAAAACACCTTTGCCTTCGTAGTTGGTTGGGCCACAACAGCCGTGTCGGACATGCGACCGGAAAATAACAAGAACTGCAGGAATTGCCAACACCGACTTCAGCCTGGTTCATCATCAGTTGGAGCGCCGATCTCCTGATCGGCATGGGTGAAACGTTAAATTGTTTTCAAAGTGCCGGACCGGAGTCCGGCGTTCCAGCGGCAGTGTCAACCGCGCTTCGGTAGCGGCACCCGGATCACGCGGATTTCCTTCTTGTTGAGGCTGTAAACAAACCAGAGCGCGTTGTCCTTCCACGAGCCGTCGTTGTTCCACTTGGACAAGCCGCGCAGATAACTCGCGCCGGGGTTCTTCGACTTTCCCTTATAACGGCGGGGCGGCAAGTCGCCGTGCAACGCCAGAGGATCGCGGAAGGTAATCCCGTCATCGCCGGTCAACATCATCAGCGGCCAGCGCCGCTTCGGGTCGGGATTGTAAATCAGGATGTATCGGCCGTCGGACGTGCGTTGTCCCCAGACCTTGCCCATGCCGGTGACCAGCGAAGGCGGCTGCACGGGCCGCGTCCACGTCTTGCCACCGTCGCGCGAGAGTGTGACCCAGCCAAATTTACACACGCCGACCAGCGTGCCGTCCTTGCGCTCGAAGAAACACATCGCCTTGCCATATTTATCCGCCGCCTTTTTCAATTCCTTGTCTCCGTTCCAGTTTATGGGATCGTTCCATTTCATGCGCTGCGCGGGATCTAGCAAAACTCCGTAATCCTGCTGCTCCAGAAAAAGATGGTCGGCCAGCAATTGCCGGCAGGCCTCGATAAAACCCTTGTCGGTGCTCTTCGTAAACATGGGCGGCGCGTTCGTGGCAATTTTACTGCCCACACGCAAGGTGAAAATGTCGCCGAACGAATGGTCGGCGCGTAGTTCGCGAACGACCATTCCCCAATTCTCCCGTTTGTCCTTAAGCTCGCGATTCACACCCGCGTCGGCGATAACCAGCATTCGCCCGTTCGGCGCCAGAAAGAAATACATGCGCGACGCCATGGATACACCTTGCGGGAACATTTCGACCGGTTTCGACCAGGTCTTGCCGTCGGCGGACGAGCTGATGAGTTCTCGCGAAGGCGGCACATCCTCGTCGCGCACGCAGGAATTCCAACCCACGTAAAGCCGCCCGTGCCAGGCAGCCAGGTCGGGATGATGTTGATACGTCCAGCCGAGGCCTTCGGCGGTTTCGGGATGTTCCTTGTCCGAACGGCAAACGGTATAAGTTTCCAGCCCCGGTGCGACGGTCAAACCGCCGGTGGAAAGATTGAAATTCAAGTGGGACAATTCCGGTGCATCAATCCGCAGCGGTTCATCCTGCTTTTCCGCCGCCTGCGTTATCTGGCCGAAAATTATAACGAATGCGGTCAACAGCCAGCTCGCTCCAGGGTAAATTTTCATCAAAAGCCTCCCAGAAGAAACTTTCCAACCGTGGCGACATTTTGCCTGACGCGATCGCGGTCGCTGGCATTACCGGGACAAAACTCCGCTGCGCGGATTGGCCCGTCTTGGGCAGGGTCGGAAAAATATTTTTGAAGGCTTGTCCTTGCAAAAGCATAACCAGTATTCCCAGCCCCTGCTTCTGCACGGAAGCCTGCCACTGCTGCCTCTGGTCCGTCCACGAAGCCCGTGACTACGAGTAACACGTCGTAAGCATCCTTTGGCAGACGCCGTCCTGTTGGTCCGCCAAACGCATTCAGTTTGAGCACGAGCAGCGGGCCGATGTCAGCTATTGCGACTTTGCATTCTTGCTCCGCCCCATAAAGGTCATGTCCTCTGACTGTTACAATTCGCCGGCAGGCCAGCGCCCGATTCACTCCGGGAATCACACTCGCAATCACATCGTCCACCATGCGGGTGCCCGTAATCGAAGGCGCAGCTTCGGTGAGAAAATCGAGATAGAGATTGAGGCTCCCAAACTTGCGGACCAGACGATTGCCCTCGGACTTGAAATCCAGTCCCGCCAGGTCAGTTTTGATTGTCCCATATTGTTCGCCGGATGCAGCCAGCGAGATGCCGAAATCCACGTCCATGGTCACCGCACCCGGCAGGCCGGCCACGTCACGCTTGGTGAGGTAATGCACGGCCAGCCCGCCCACGAGCACGAGGTCATTGTGATATCGTTCCAGCGAACGCCACGCGGTCAGCAATGCTGCTTCCGCTGACGGCAGGCTTTCCTTGGGATAACCTCCAAATGTTCCAAATTTGCTCATGCCCATCCCCCAGCAAAGTCCGGCCACTTCCGCAACTCCGCAGCTTGCTCTTCGCCGCGTAATCCAGCCCGGAACAAATCGAGATATATCTGCACATCTGAAACCAGCTTGAACCCGCGCACTGTTTGCGACGGATGAATCACGCCTTCATCTTTGGGCAACACGAATTGCAACCCGCCATTTGACGATACGCGCCGCGCGAGCAGTTTTTCCTCAATGACCGATTCATCGGGGAACTTCTCCACATAAGCGGTCACCACCGTGGCTGTTGTGTGGGGATGTCGTAGCGAGCCGGCAAACCATTGGGTGAACACCGGCTGTTCTTTTTTCAAAGTCTCTTGCAGCTTCTCCGCCAGATGCAGCGGATTGCCGCTCAATAGAACCGAGTATTCACGCACGCTCGTCCGCTTTTCCCAATCATCCGCCTTCGCCCAGGCATCAAGCACTATCCCCGGCTTCGTCACTTGCAAACCGCCCGGCGCTTCCGCCGCCCACTCACGCGCCAGCAATTGCTGCCGCACTGCACTCACCCAACCGAGACTAACCCGTGCCGATTCCGCCAGTTCCGTCACCTTCCAGGGGCGCTGTGGCCCTTGCAGCAGCAACCGCAATACCCGCGTTGCGCGCGGCGCGAACAACGACCGCACCTCCCGCTTCTCGTGAAATGGATTCTCCGCGGCGCGCGTCTCAATAAACACCTGGTCGAATGCCAGCCGTGCATTGCCCGCCAGATCCGCGTAGCCGATGCCCGCCTTCGTGCAAAGTTTAGCCGACTCCTCCGAGATGAACGGCGCGAGCAACACCCCGTAACGCGGCGCGTTTCCCGGCAACTGCTTGAGCTGAAGCTCCAGTTGCAGCAGTGCCAACCGCACCTCCCGCGGCTGGCCGAGCCGTTTTTCCTCCACCAACAACGTCCACTTCCGCCCCCCCGCCCGCACTCGCGCCAATTGGTCGGCGTTGCCCAGTGAACCGGGCGATATCCTGGCTCCCCGCTTGAGCGAAACCAATTTCAGAGACGGTATGCGCCTTAGCAGCTCGCGCAACAATTGCTCGAATTGCTGGGCAAAATCACCATATTTCAGTTTTTCAACCGTTTTCATCGCACGGTGAAACTGCCACTTTTAGTGAAATAATGCAAGCCCAAATTTCAGCCAATCCGACCGTTTCACCGGCGGATGAAATGGTCGTATCCACTGAAATCCTTTCGTTGCGCTGGCGTTGTTGTGGTGGTGTGCCGGCGTTGCGGCGGCGTTACTGATTCACTGTGATTGCGGCACCCATAAGAAGCAGCCAAGCGACAATCCAAACTGAGATGAACTGTAGTGGTTTGATTTTTGACATCCGGCGGGAGTTCCGAGCGGAGGATGGCTTGTCGAGCCGAAGCTCATAGCGAAATGGACTACCGCCCGCCTTCACTGCGCTACGACCCGGCAGCCCCGAAAGCCTTCGGGGCTGGTGGAGCCGACAGGAATCGAACCTGCGACCTTCTCATTGCGAACGAGACGCTCTGCCAACTGAGCTACGACCCCATCCACGTCAGACCAGTATAGCTTTGCCATAAAAACCGCCGGACGCAACCGCTAAATATCCCTGCAACCGGATTTTTATTCGACAAATCCGCGAATAGACTCAAAATTTGAAACGAGGATGACGGAAGAACAAGTGACCGTCTTAACCAATTCATCCAGCATGAAATTTTCATTGAAAGACAAATGGGTGCTCATCACCGGCGCTTCCAGCGGCTTTGGCGCGGCCGCCGCCCGGGCGTTTGGCGCGGAAGGCGCAAAACTTCTGCTCGGCGCGCGCCGCGTTGATCGTCTGGAAAAAGCCGCCGCCGAGGCGCGCCAGGCCGGCGCAGCCGAAGCGCATTTTCACGTCCTGGACGTGTCCCAAACCCCAAGCGTGGAAAATTTCGTGGCCTGGGCGAAAACCAAAATGCAAGATGCCGGACCCCGGACCCTGGACCCGAAATTTTTGCACGTCCTGATTAACAACGCCGGTGGCGCACACGGCCAGGACCCGGTCGCCGAGGGCAAGGACGAGGATTGGGAGACGACGTTGCAGACGAATGTGCTCGGCGTTCTGCGCGTGACGCGCGCGGCGCTGCCGCTGATGCCGCACGACGCGGGCGCGAGCATCATCAACATCGGTTCCAACGCCGGCCACAATGCCTACGAAGGCGCGGCGGCGTATTGCGCGGCCAAGGCAGGTGAATTGCAACTCACGCGCGTGTTGCGATTCGAACTCAACGGCACGGGTATCCGCGTCGGCACGGTTGATCCGGGCATGGTCAAAACAGATTTTTCGCTCGTGCGCTTCAAAGGCGACGTCCAGCGGGCGGAGAAGGTTTACGCAGGCGTCAATGCGTTGACGGCGGAAGACATCGCCGAAATTCTGGTCTGGGTGGCCAGCCGCCCGCCGCACGTGAACATTGACGAACTGCTCGTCAAACCTGTGGACCAGGCAGCCATTCACAAAACCTATCGGAGAACAAAGAAAAACAAGTAATCAGTTAATTGAGTTAATAGGAGGTGACGCTTACACCGTGGGGCGAGGTTTGTTTAACCCATTACTCATTTAACCTGTTTAACCTTCATATTCCCCGATTCACGCGCCACAGCAGCACCGCGCCGACGGCCTGGAAGATGAAGTTAGGCAGCCAGAGAATCAGATGCGGAACCATCTCCGCCCGCGCGGACCAATGTTCCGCGGCAATCACGAAGCTGTAATATACCGCCACGAGCAACAGCGCAATGGCAATGCCGACGTTCGTTTCGCGCCGGTGCATGCGGATGCCCAGCGGAATTCCAACCAGCGTGAAGCCGAAACACGCGAACGAAAACGAAATCTCCCGGTTCATCTCCACGCGTATCGGTTCGGTCAAATCGTTGCGTTGCCGGGCAATTTCACGGGCCTGGGCGCGCAATTCGTCGGGGTCCAGATGTTCGTCCAACGGCAGATTGATTCGCCGCTCCAGGTCCCGCAGCTCATCCCGCAATTCCGAGAACGTCATGTTGTTGACTTTGGGCTTGCTTGATTTGTTTTTCGTCATGCCCAGGTCAAAACTCTTGGTCAATTGCGGCACCGATGAAATCGCCACCCGCGAACCGGTCAGCGTCACACTGCGGGCTTCAAACAGGTGCAAAATGATCAATTTGTTGGTGGCGTCGATTTCGAGCCGGCCCCGGGGCGCACGCACCGTGGTTCCCACATTCGTCCCGTTTTCGAGCATGAAAATCATCACGCCCTGCAAATTGCCGTTGCGGTTTTTTTCCGTGTAAAAAATGTAGTTGGTGGACACGGGAAGGAACCGGCCTTCGGGCAACTGGCCGGTCGCCAATTCAGCCCGGAGTTGGTCCTTCAGGTCGAGGTAGGCAACCCGGGAGCGCGGGCCAATTTCCATGTTGAACCACGCGCTCAACACGCAGCAAAACAGGCTGAGCAACAGCACAGGGGTGATGAGCGACAGCAGGCTGACGCCGCTGGCGCGGGCGGCAGTCAGTTCCTGGTCGGCGCTGAATCTTCCGAACACCAGCAATGCCGCCGTGATGAATCCCATCGGCAAGGCATAAACGCAGGCAAAGGGAATCAAGAGCGCAATCGCCTTCATCACCAGCCCCGGCGACACCCTTCCGCCGATGAGCAACGGAAGAATCTCCTTGAGCACGTTGAAGAACAACACCACAAAAGTAAACACGGCCACGGTCATAACCAACGAGACGAGCACCTGGCCGGTCAGATATTTGTGCAGTGTTTTCAAGTGTCGGCTAAATCCTAGAACCCGGACGCGAAATCCGAAATGATAAAATTGAAGCGGCTTGCCGGACCGCAGCCTGTTGGAACGCATCGTACCAGCCCGCCTTCGCATGGCTACGGCGCGGCAGCCCCGAAAGCTTTCGGGGCTGGTGTCTGGGAGGGGCGGAGCCGAACCAGCAATGGCTGGATTGTCGGCAAAACTTCCATCTTGCAGCCCGAAAGCAAGTTATAGCCTTTACGCTGCCAACCCACCATTCCAAAACTACTCCTGCAGGACCCGTTCACCACTTCGTTGCCGGCAGTGTTGCCGGCAGTGTTTAAACTGAAATCATGACAATCGGCGCGTGACTCCAGCAAGGTATTGGGCTGGTGATGTTCGAAAAGAAGCAAATTGTCCGGAGTTAGAATCTTACTCCGAAACCCACCGTCAGGTAATAATCGCCTTTCTCGGGTATGCTGCCATCGGATCGCGTCTGCGGATTTTGGAGATAATCCCAGATGAACGAAACGTCGAGGTTGAGGTGCCGCTTGATTTCAAACTCCAGTGTGGTGACTGCATGGTGGGTGTATTGGCCCGCTTCCCGCTTGGTGACCATGCTTTGCAGCGTCTGGATGAGCGTGAGGCGGCTGGTGAGATCGTACTTGAAGTTGGATTCAAACACCCCGGCCACGGTGGACGCTGAGTCGGGTTCGTCCAGATTGACCGTAACAAACTTGGTGTACTGGTAACTGGGACCGGCCGACACCGTCCACTTCAGGTCATTCCGGTCGAAGATGTAATAACCTGCCCCGACGCCATCGGTCAGGCGGTACGAAATGTTGGCCAGCGGATCGTGGTAATATTCAAACTGGATGGGGCGCACGAACAAGTCACGGTTGAGCCGGATGTCGTAGGTCAGGTTGACGCGATCATTATTCGCGCTTTGGACATTGTTGACCTGGCTGTAATTGCCAAGGTAATCCAGCAACAGCGTGGTGTTGGGCGTGCGCCGGGCCAGTTCGGCGCTGGTGTTGACCGTGGTCTGGCGGCTGTTGCCGGATTGCAGGCTGACCCCCACGGTGGCCTTGCCCGACCAGTTGCGAATCCCCGTTTTTCTTCCGCCGGGCGTGATGCCCGTGAGCAGCTCCAGCGGCTGGCTGACGGCTTCCGGCCCCAGGACCATGACGATATTGTTACTGAGCACGACTTTGCCCAGCACCGGCTCCTGTCCCTCGAACAGGGTGTAAACTCGGTGCGTCGTGTAAACCTGCCGGACGTTCTTCAACTTCAACGTCTGTTCATCGAGTTCGTCGCTGTCAAATTCGACGTCCTTGTCCTGGATGTATTTGAGCCGGCCTCGCAACCATTCGCCCGACTTGAGCTGAACCCAGTCCGCATCGTCGTGGCCGACCGCTGGTGGCATCCAGGCCAAGTTGGTGGATGCCGACGGGGCGGGCCCGTTGGTGGAAACGACGACCGGTGCCGGCGGCGCATTGGTTTCGCCGGGCACGGTTCGATCGAGCCTGCGAATTTGTGCCGGCGAGAGGGTCAGCCGGCCGCCGAGGTCGGACTCGAACACCACGGTGTTGGTCGTTTCCTCAATCACCGTGCCGACGAACCGCTCGCCGTTGGTGGCAATCAACACATCGGCCCGGGCCGGCAGTGCGAACGCCGCGAGAACCAGTGCCCACCACCATGATTTCAATGTTTGGCTCATGGATGAGTTTTCAGAATCAGCTATGTCATTTTGGCCTCGGCGGGGGTCAATTGCGCCCCGACCGGCAGGGCCCGGAGCAACAACGAGGTGAAATCAGCCCCACGCCGACGCCATGAGTGATGAAGTCATGACGTCAGGCGCGGCAACGTACCGTTGCTTTGAAGTGGGCCGTCCCGGTCAAACGTTGATGTTCTCATGACCGAATACAGCTCGTGCTCTGCCAAACGGGTTACAATTTGTCGGCAGTCAAGTCGCCCGACTTGAGCAAGGTCAGGCGCTTATCCAGGCGTTGCGACCACCAATCGAACGACAGCTTCACGTCGCCCCAGGTGCCGCCGAATTTGCTCCGCAACGCTTTCGTGCCTGCCCGGGCATCCATGGCGGCGGCAATCCGCTGGCCGCTTTGCCCGTCCAGCAACTCGGCTTCAACCTGCACCGCGCCGACGCCGATGTCCGTGCCGGTGATCGCCCGCTTCCCAAGGCTGACAACCTTGAGCGGCAAATAGACACTGGAGACCAGATTGATGACCGGTTTGGATTTCTTCGCTTCGGTGACGGCGGCATGGATGACCAGCACGTCCGGACCGGGTTGATCAACGATCTGGAAATCCTTTCCCAGGCTGTTGGCCAGCGCGGTATTGAGATAGTCCACCAGCATCTGCTGGCTCTCCGGGGACAGCTTGCCCAGCTTTGAGTCCGGGTCGTCGGAATGCCAGAGTTCGATGGGTTTGATATAGACCTTGGTGTACTTGGCCCAGTTGGCCGAAGCATCAATGTAGATGTAATTGGCTTCTTTACCCTTGCCCTTATGCAGCATGGAGTAATCGCCTAGAAACCCGGACTGCGCTTCTTCACCTTGACTCACTTGGCGGGTGGTCGAACAGGCGGTTAAACCGAGCAGCAAACCGCCGATCAGGACCCCTGCCAGGGGTGTGAGCAGGCGATTGCCGCCTGGCTCGTTGGTTGTCATTGTTGCATTCATTTTATTTTCCTTTTTGTTTTATGTTTGTTTTGTGGTCTTCAATATTCGGGTTGCCCGCCTCGCCGAGATTTTCGAGGAGAATGCGGCGCACTTCTTCAATCGTCAGCGGATTGCCCTGGCATGAATGGCCGCTGCGCACGATGAATTCCGATTCCGCGTAATCCACGTGGGCGCTGGTGTATTTCACGACGCCGTCGGCGCCGTTCGGCGGCTGGTCGTTGCCCTTGATGGCGATGATGGAATTGCACTTGATGCCGGGCGCGACCGGAATGTCCGCCAGCGTGAGCATGAACGGGTTGTCGGTGCCCATGCCGTTGAGGCTGGTAGGCACGCCTTTGCGCAATTGACTCGGGTAGTTGGATCGTGTCCTTCAGGTGCAACAAACTGGCGGAGGCATCCGGCCAGGTCGCCGGGCAGTTTTATGAAACGATTCAAAAGCCGTTGGACAAAATGGGTGTTCTGGTAGCTGCCCCGGTGCGGCGTGGCAATGAAAATCACCCGCGACACGCAGGGCAGCGGCTTGAAGAACAAATTGGTCCGCAACAACTCGCGGGTTTTTTCGTCCACTTTCAAATCGTCAATATTGGTCTGGGAAAGGACGCGCCAGAGCTTGTCGCCAGTGTCGGTTGCCGTCAGTTTTGCCAGCAGCCCGCCCTGGCTGTGGCCGATGATGACCATCTGCCGCAAGGCCGGGTCCTTGTCTTCCGGGTCGAGGGTTTTGATCTCGTCCATCAGGTCGTTGCGCAGGATTCCCGCCGTGTAAGTGATCGGATTGCCGCTGGCGTAATTGAACATCCAGAACTGGTAATGGCTTCGCAGGACCGGATCGGCGTTCAGGGTATTCCACATTTCCGCCCACCAGACCGGGCTGCTGGCGGTGCCATGCACGAACACCACCGGAATCTGGCCCTGTGAATAAGGCTTCATGCGACGAATGCCGGTCTTGACCTGTCCCAAGGCGGAAAAAAACTGGGCCAGTCCCAGGCTCCAGATCGGACTGTTGTTCAATCCCTGGGCAATGGCGCGGTGGTGTCGGTCTGCAGCGGCACGGTCCGGCCATTCACTTCAACCTGCGCGGCATCGAACGTGGAATACAACTCCAGCGTGGCCTCCATTTTCCCGGCGCTCCAGTCGCGCACATTTCCCGTACACGCGGAGGAAAACCGTGGCGGGAACGCGCGCGTTGTTCCTGGAACTTCCCACTTTTTTGCTGACGACAATCAGCGGCGCGCCCAGGCCGGAATCGCGGTTGCGCGTGGACAGGCCGCGCACGATGAATTCATCGGCGGAATAAAATTCCTCGACCAGATCCAGGCTCCACGGAAATCCCGGCTGCGTGAACCGCACCTCCACCGGGCCGGGCGGCGGTCTGGCGCGGGCCGCTGTCCAGTTCCACCAGCGCGTTGGTGTTGACCATCAACCCCTGGCGCAAGGCCGCGATTGTAGAAATCGCCCGCCGCGCGGAAGCGGAGGTCGAACGGATTCGGCGGCGCTTCGCGGCTGTCGCCGAACAGATAAAGATAGGCGTAGATGGCCGAGGCGAAATAACTGTTGCGCGCGCAGCTGCGGCACGCCCGGCTTGACGCTCCGGCTCTGGCGGTCGGCGTTCCAGTAATTCAATTCACTCAAGGCGTAGAGCAAATCCCGCCGGTCGTCGGTGCAGGCGATGGCCTGGAGTTTTTCCAGCGTGGCGTCCGGATTCTTTTTGAACGCCTGCTTCGAGGTTGTAACGATGCAGCACGACCTGCGCGTCTCGCGCTGCAATCGGCTGCTGTTGAGCGCGTTCTGGTGCAGGTCCAGGTAGGCCTGTCGCGGCGTCGCCATGTCCGCCCCGATGGGCGTCCGGCAACCGGCAAGGACGAAAGCGCTGCCAGCGCGCAACCGCGCAGCAGCCATAGGAAAAACCCTGGGAGCGCCGGCGTCCGCGGCTCGCTGCTTGCGATGGACGTCCCAACCCGCCGGCGGGACGCCGGCGCTCCGGAGGTGAAGGATGGCGGCGATGTTGAATGCACTGGGGTTTGGAGTTCCGCCTTCAGGCGATAGGACCGCTGAAGGCGGAACTCCAACACGGACTGGCAAACATCTCTTCGGCAACAGATGATTTTTCATGATCGTCCTCCGGTTTCTTCACCGAAGCCGGGCAGACCTTTGCGGATTTGTTGCGGGAAATCAGCCGCTTTGTCCGCCGCTTTGGCCCGGGCATTGATGTTGGACAATTTTTTCAATTCCGCAAACGGCAGGTTGGTGGCAATCGTGCCGCGTTCGTAAAGCAGTTCGTCGAGGTGACCGTTCAGCAGCATCCGCCAGTCCCACGGCGCGCGGTCGGCGGCATCGCGCTGGGTGCGGATGGCGATCGTGCAATTGTCGGTGAGCGCGTTATACCATTCCGCGTGTTCGTGCAGTTCGTTGGCGCGGCGCAGATAGTCGAGGAACAGTTTCCGGCCCTGGTCCGGCGTCACCCGCAAACGATACAGGCAGACCTCTTCACCCTGCCGGTAATTTGTCCGCAGCCGCACCACGTCGCGTTCGTCGGCGATGATGTAGGTCAGTTCAAACTGGCGGAACAAGCCTTTCACCGCCGAGTAAGTCTTCGCCCTTTTCCTTGCGCGTCTCGATGGAGAAACAGACGTAATCGCCGTTCGTGAAACCGAAGCTGACCATCGTGTGCGCGATGTCCGGCGAACCCCAGGTGACGAGATACAAATCCACCGTGCGCAGGGCGTCGAGGTTGAAAGTCTTGTCGTAATGCTGCACGTCGAAGTCCGTCTCCGTGCGGTAATCGCAATTGCGGATGTTGTGGATGGTCGCTTGGTTGCCGGTGATGTCCGCATAAGGCAGCACCGCCACGTCTGGCTGCCAGTCGCGATCGTTGGAAGGTTTCAAGGAGAACCACCAGCCCAGCACGAGCACAAACCCGGCGGCGGTGATGAGCGCCTTCCACGGACGGCGCACCCGCACCCACACGACCAGCATTCCCAGCCCGTAAATCGCCGCCAGCGGAAGCCGCAACCACGAAACCCGCACGTCAAAGTAAAGCGCCGCCGCCGCCCAGAGTGTCGCCAACCCGAGGACGCTCCAAATCAAAGCGCCCACAGCAAAGTGCAGGATTTTTTTGCCGTTCACCGTGCGTGTTTCATCCGGGTTTGTTCACTGCGACCCGCTGGCTGGCTGCGGACAGCCGGTTTCCCAGCAGCGCATTTGAACCCAATCCGTAGCGTTTCAGGCATTTCACAACCGAAGTGATGGGAAGATCCACGAGCCGGATCTGCTCCTCGGCCATGAAATACAGGGAGCCGGATTGCAGGTTCGGCGCACCAGGAACAAACACCGCGACGTGCCCGTCAGCGAGGCGCTCAATGAGGACGCCGATTTGCCAGACGTTCCCGATGGGCGCGAGGACGACGGGATAGGCCGGCTGGTTTTCCGCCGCGAGCAGGCTGCTGCTGGAACTCTTGATGAACTCGTAACCGGGTACATTTGAAAGAATGGTCGTCTCCAGCCAGTTGATAATCTTTTGGGCGATGACCGTCCGGGCGAGGAAGCCGGCAAGAAAACAAAACAAGACGAGCAACGTGATGGCCAGCAATTTGGGCGTTTCCAGGCCGATGGCCGACTTGATTGGAATGTGGGCGGCGAGCGGGGCGACGATTTTATGGGCAACCGCCAGCGCTTTGCCGAGAATCATTATCACCACGATGACGGGCACCAGGAAAAGAATGCCGCCCACCAACGTCGTCCGCACAAATCTAAGGAGGCTTTTCATAATTCAATTTTTGGTGTTCGGGGCGGGCCTGGCATTCAGCATCAGTCGGGGGTTGGTTTTCCGGGTTACTGCGCCGGGATGGTGATCAGCGGGAGGTTCTCCTTCTCGCCGGTGTCCGCCAGCGTGAACAGCATCATCATGAAGGAAAAAGTGCGCTTGGATTTCAAGTCGCGGTCGTCAATCCAGAACCAATGGTGGCGATAATTCCACCGTCACGAAGGCATCGGCCGGTTCGGTCTTGGAACATTTGATCTGGATCAGGCGCACCGCATTGGTGTTGCCGGCCGTGGCATCCCAGCCCGGCGTGGCCCGGCCCTGGCTCACGTCCTCCGGCGGAACCTCCACCTGCGAAGCCATCGCGGCCATCTGCTGCATCAAGGAGCGGGTGATCACCGCCACTTCCCGGTTGTTGGCGGGCAATGCAACCGAATACCAGTTTGAATTCCTGCGCGTCCGGGTCGAGCCGCAACAACCGGCGCACTTCGTGCCCGTACTCGGCGATCTCGGGCGGAACGTCATTTCCCGCGGATGGTCAGGAGCGTGGTTTGGTTCTTCTGCGCATCGGTCTGGACCCGCATCGACATGGCGCCGGAAAGCTGGATCTTGCGCAACAGTTGCAAGGCGCGCAGGAAATCGGGATCGGGAGGCGTGACTCCGGCGATCGAGCTGTCCTGGTTTTTCAACCCGTTGATCGAAGCCACCGACGCGAAGAGCACGCCGTCGGCCGGCCAGCCCGACTGGATGGTGAAGAACACCGACTCCGGTGGCAGCGGCGTCATCAGGCCCTTGACGAATTTGTTGCCGGTCAGGGGCACGTAGGTGATGGTGGGCCGGTCGGTGTAGAGGCCCGAAACGCCCACCGACAGCTCCCGGTTCGGCGTGACCGAGCTGGCGGACGCCCACCCGGCGCCGACATTGGCGGAAGTCGAAAACTGGTAGCCGGCCACAATTTGGCCCACGTCCACGAAGATGGGCGGGTCCACGTAGCGCAGCTTGACGATGTTGAGCAGGGTCTGCCGTTTCCACGACTCGCCGATGGACGAACTGTAATCGGAGCGGTCGCGCGGAACAGAACCCGGCCCGATGGATTGACAGCCGGTCAAAACTACCGCGCCAACGAGCGCGGCAGCGAGAAGGTTTGGAGTGTTGTTTATTTTCATGACTGTGTGTTTTTTGTTTTATCAAAATCCATAAACCAGCGGAGCCAGCAAAAGGACAACGACCCCGACAACGATTGTCAAGGGCAACCCCACTTTTGCGAAATCGCCGAACGTGTAGCCGCCCGGCCCCTGAACCATCAGGTTGGTCTGGAAGCCGGCGGGATTAATAAAGCCGCAGGACGCGCCCACCATCAGGATCACGGCGAAGGGTGTGAAATTCACGCCCAAGTGGTTGGCCAGCGACAAGGCCACCGGAAACATGAAGGCTGCCGCCGCCGCGTTGGTGATGATGTTCGTCATCACGATGGTGCCGACAAAGACGGCCGCCAGCGCCGCCATGGGGCTGGTGCCGCCGACCGCGGACAACCCGGTGGCAATCAGTTGCGACAGGCCGCTTTCCGTGACGGCGGACTCCAGGCTCACGGCCGCCCCCAGCACCACCAGAATCTGCCAATCCACGCTGCGCCACGCGCGGTTGCTGGTGAGACAACCCGTGAGCAGCATGGCGCCCGTGGCCAGCAGCGCGGCATTAAGCATACTCGTGACGCTGAACGCCGCCAACGCAACCATGACCACGGTAATGATGGTCGCAATCATCGCCCGGTTCACGCGCTGCACACGATAACCCTCCAGAATTTTGGTAAGGATGAAATCGGTTTCGCGCCGGTTCTCGTAGAAAAATGAGTCGTTCACTTCCAGCACGGCCGCGTCACCCGTCTCCAGCCGGAGATCGCCCAATGCCTGCTCCGGCGCCTTGCCGTTGCGCGACACGCCCACGAGCATCGCTTCATAGGGACTTCCGGGCAGGGGCAGTTCGGGGATTTTGTGGCCAACCGCCGTGGCCGTGGCCGCGATCACCACTTCCACCAGCCGGTGCTCATACCGTTGGGTCTTCATCGCCGTTGCGTAAATCGGAGCCAGACCAACCGTCGTCCACAAGCCGGGCAGGATGTCGGCGGGGGCGAAGAAAGTCAGGATGTCGCCCCCCTGCAACCGCAGGTCGGCCGCGATGGCCAACACCGCGCCGTTGCGGACAACCGACTCCAGACGATAACCCACCGGCTTGGCCAACCCGGCCTGCTCCAGTGTCTGGCCCTCCAGATTCGAATTGGGTTCCACCTTGAGTTCGCTTCGATACATCCGCCTGGCCACCGCGGCGCCATCCGGCTCTTTCTCCTTCGGCAACAGCCGGGTGCCAATGAAAAGCATGAATACCAGCCCGGCCACCGTGGCCGGCAGGCCAACCCACGCGGGCGTGAATATTCCCAGCGGCTTCATGTCGTGAATCCGGCCCGAAGCCACGGCATCGGCGACCAACCCGGCGATAATCAGATTCACGGAGGTTCCGACCAGCGTCATGGTGCCGCCCAGAATCGAGGCGAAGCTCAAACCCATGAACAGTTTGGATTTGGGCAGGCCCGTGCTGCGCGCGAGGTCCCGCACCACCGGAATCATCATGGCCACCAGCGGCGTGTTGTTCAGGAACGCGCTGCCCAGCGCGACGGGCGCCATGATTTTGAGCTGCGCCCGGCCCAGGGTCTTGGGCAGGCCGATCAACCGCTGCGACAGGAGCGAAATCGCCCCGGTCGCATACATGCCGGCGGCCACGGGGAACAGTGCCGCCACGGTCAGCACGCCGCTGTTGCTGAATCCCTTCAACAAGGCGTCCGCCGGGGCCAGTTTCAAGGTCATGGCGGCGGTCAGCGTGCCCATGAATACAACCCACGCCGGGAACCTGCCCCACACGAGCAGGGCAAACATCACTGTCAGAATCCCCAGCATGATCCAGGTTTGAACGGTCATAATAAACGTCGCAATCCGAAATCCGTGGCAAACGCCAGCACGCCAACGAGCGCGGCGGCGAAAACATTTTGTAAGCGTGTGGCTTTCATGGTCGTGTTGTTGATTTGGTCGGGGTTCATTTCGGGAACAAAAATGTGACCGAGAAGCGCAAACCCCAGTCCGGTCCGCCGCTGGGTCCGTCGGCGTAGTAGCGGTAGCCAAACTGGAACGCGACGGGTTGTTTGCCGATTTTTACCAGTTGCTGGACCGAGAAGTTCAATGGCACCGACCATTGTTTGGCCTGCCAGTTGTAGGTGGACTCGGTGTTCACCGTGAACGTCGTGTAAGTCTTGGTGGTATAGCTGACGAACGGCTGGAGGAACGTGGAGTTGATTTCCTGATTGCCCCAGCCGGTGAAGGACCAGATGTGGTTGGCCAGAATGCCGTAGGTGAAACCATTTTTCTGTTGCAACACCACTGCGGTCGGTCCGGCGCCCCATTGGCCGGCGCCCAGTGCCGGATCGGTGGCGGTGGGATAATAACCCACCGGCCCGGCGCCCAGAATCCAGCCGCCCACCGGGGCCTTCGGTGAAAAGAAGAAGCTCTGTGTGATGTCGCCCAAACCGGAATGACTGTCCCGGACACTTGCCGGAGCCAGTGGATTGTTGGCCGTCGGTTCAAGGTAGATGACCGGCATGATCGTGCGGATGATGAGGTTCCAATTCTCGCTGATGCCGATGGGGATGACCGGCTGGATGTTGGCCGTGTATTTCATCGCGTCGGCCGGGCCGATGTTGAAATCCCAGTTGTTCTGGATGGGCACGCTGATGAGATTGGCCACGGGGTTCTGGAGCTTCTTGGCCAGGTCGGCTTCCTGGGTCGCCGCGTCATTAGACCCCGCGCCGCCGCCGTCGGAGGAAGCGGCGTCGGCAGGCGCAAGGGTGAGCTTGCCATCAAAACCCGGATTGTTTTGGGCACTGGCGGTGAACGCCGCAAAAGCGAAGACGAGCGCGGTGGTGAGGAGGCTTTGATTGTGTGTTGTTTTCATTTCTTTCAGCTCATTTCCGATTGTTGGAAGGATTCGACGCGATTACTTTCCGCAGGCACGCGACGCACCAGCACGCCAGCGCCCCGTGCAATCCCACGGCGGGCCAGAGGCCGATGGCGGACAGTTTCATGCCCAGGCCCGCGTAAACGAGCACCCCGACCGCCGCCACGTTGTAGAGCAGCATGGCGGCGACGATGCCGCGCGCGGCGCGGCTCCGGCCATCATCACGCGCCAGCCAGCAGGCGAGTCCCAGCGCCAGCAACGCCGCCCCGGCGACGCGCGCCACGAGCAGTCCGCCCGGCGTATCGAGTGCCGCCCCGGCCAGCAGCGATACCAGCGGCGCGGGCGCCACCATCAGCGCGAGGCCGGTGACGGCTTCGAGCAGGGCGGTAACGACGAGCAGCGTTTTCATGGTTCTTTCGGTGGTTGCTGGCGGGCGGCCCTTGCGCGCCGCCCGCCGTGAAGGTCTTTGCGGCTATTCGCTGGCGCCTTTGGCCGCCGCCTGCGCCTCTTCCATCTTCTTCCCCAGTTCCGCTTTCAGCGCGTCGAGGTTGAAGCTCGCGCCTTTTTGCATCGGCGGATATTCTAGGAAGCTCGGAATTTCCTTGGCGATCGCCTGTTGCACGAACACGAA
The DNA here is from genome assembly GCA_963789055.1 of uncultured Verrucomicrobiae bacterium. Lineage (GTDB taxonomy): Bacteria > Verrucomicrobiota > Verrucomicrobiia > Limisphaerales > UBA11358 > UBA11358. The sequence goes on from CAWBJE010000004.1 coordinate 187,144, forward strand.
GCGCCAGAATTCAAACTTCATCCATTCGAAGTATTCCAGCGAGCCTTCGGCCACCCCGTTGTTTGCCCAGCCGGTGCGCTCGAACGGATCCAGTCGCAGGTTGGTTATGGTGGGCATGTCCAGGTGGATCGTGTCACCCACCCAGCCTTTGGGCTGCTCGATGAAGCGAAACTTGAAGTCGTCAATGCGCACCGCGCCGAGCTTGCTTTCCGCAAGATAGAAGAGTTCGTGACGCGCGGACGGACCTTTGCCGGTGATGGCGGTCATCTGGTCGTAACCGTCCAGATGGTTCTTGTAAGTCATGCCCCCATAGGTCCAGCCCTTGAGCAACTGGTCGTTGATGTCAGGGTTGCCGGCGGCATCCAGGAAGGTAGGCATCCAGTCTAGGCCGGAGAAGATGCCATTCTGAATGGAGTCTGCCGGAACGTGGCCGGGCCAACGCAGGATGCACGGCACGCGGAAGCCGCCTTCCATGACGGTGCCTTTGCTCTGCGCGAACGGGGTCTGTCCGCCATCGGGCCAGGTGAATTGCTCGGTGCCGTTGTCGGTGGTGAAAACGACGAGGGTGTTGTCGTCCACGCCCATGTCCTTGAGGTGCTGCAGCACCAGCCCGACATCGTTGTCCATCTCGGCCATGCCGGCTTCCTGTTCGGTCCAGCCGTTTTCCGAGTTGCGCGTCGCCTCCCATTTCGGGGAAAGATGCGTGACGATGTGCATGCGCGACGTGTTCATCCAGACGAAGAACGGCTTGCCGTCCGCCTTGGCCTTGTCCATGAAGGCGATGGAAAAGTCGCGGACCGCGTCATCAATCGTCTCCATGTTGTATTTGATGCCGGCCATGGGGTGCGGCGGCAACGGGCCGGCGTCCTCAATCTTCTGCTTGCCGATCTTGCCCCAGCGCGGCATCTCGGTGGCGTCGTCCGTGCCCGTGGCCCAGCTATGGACCAGGTTGCGCGGGCCGACAACATTTAGGAGATTCTGCGGATAGGCGGGATGGAACGGGTCTTCCATCGCATCCAGGTGATACAGGTAGCCGAAGAATTCATCGAAGCCGTGGACGGTGGGGAGGAATTCATTCAGGTCGCCCAAATGGTTTTTGCCGAACTGGCCGGTGGCGTAGCCCTGCGCCTTGAGCGCGGTGGCGATGGTGCAGGCTTGCGCCGGCAGGCCGAGTTTCGCCCCGGCCTGGCCGACGGTGGTCATGCCGGTGCGGATGGGCAGTTCGCCGGTGATGAAGGCCGCGCGGCCCGCCGTGCAGCTCGCCTCGGCGTAATAGTCGGTGAACAACATGCCTTCCTTGGCCATCTTGTCGAGGTTGGGCGTCTTGCCGGCCATCATACCACGGCTGTAAGCGCCGATGTTCCACATGCCGATGTCATCGCCCATGAAGACGACGATGTTGGGTTTCTTGTCTGCCGCGTGAACGTTGGACGTGACGCCGTAAAGCGCCGCGCCCGCCGTCAGCAGTGACAAGCCGTAATGCTGTAACTTTTTTGTTTTCATATGTTGTTTGTTTGTTGGCTCTGTCCGTGGCGCGGTTGGTTTCAATGGCACGGACAAATTGGTTTTGGTGGTGGCGGTTCACATGCGCTTCCGGGGTTGAATCGGTTGCTTTCGCAAGTCCGCGACAGATGCGCTCCACCTCGGGAATGGCGTGCGCGAAGTATTGCTTGAAGCCGCGGCAGAGATAATTCAGGCCCGGCTCGCCGTCCGGCGTGCGGATGATCCGGTTCTTCGGACATTCGCCCCAGCAGTCGGTGAGATACGGACACTGCCGGCAATACTTCGGCAGGGTCTCGTTCTTGGCGTAACCGAATTTCACCTGCGTCCGGGAAAACACCTGGGTGTCGAGCGCGCTGGTCCTTGATGTTGCCCAGGCGATACTCCGGATAGACATAATGGTCGCAGGAGTAAACGCCGCCGTCGTGTTCCACCGCCACGCCTTTGCCGCAAAACTCGCCGTAGATGCAAATCTGCGAACCCAGGCCCATGTGCTGGGACACCAGCGTCTCGAAATGATTGACCAGAACCTTGCCGACATCCTTGCTGCGCCATTCGTCAAAAACCTTGCACAGGAAATATCCCCAGTCGTCCGGGTCCACCGACCAGTCGGTCACGATGGAATTCGGATGGCCGGGCCGGGCTTCGGGATCGCCGTCCTTGGGCAGGGCGTCGTTGTTCCACTTGTGCGGCGCGGTTTTCTCGAAGCCCTTGTATTCGACGATGGGAATGAACTGCATGTAGGTGGAATCCGAGTTCGCGCCGGAGAAAGCGGTAAACGTCCAGCGGCTTGCGGGCGTTGAACCGGTTGACGCAGGTCAGCGTGTTGAACGGAACGCCGTATTGCTGGAAAAGTTTGGCCGTGTGGAAGACTTTTTCGAACGTGGGCTTGCCGCCTTTGGTGACGCGGTATTGGTCGTGGATTTCGCGGGGCCATCAATGCTCAAGCCGACCAGGAACCGGTTCTCCTTGAGAAACTCGCACCATTCCTCGTTGATCAGCGTCCCGTTGGTCTGCAGATCATTTTCGATTTTCTGGCCGGGCTTGGCGTATTTCTTTTCGAGCGCGACGACCTTGCGGAAAAAATCCAGGCCCATCAACGTCGGCTCGCCGCCCTGCCAGGAAAACACCACCTCCGGCCCGGTCACGCCGGCGATGTATTGCTGAGATGAACCGCTCCAGCATTTCGTCGGACATCCGGCCCGGTGGCCGGGCCGCCGGGCAGCGTTTCCTTGCTCAGGTAAAAACAGTAGCTGCAATCGAGGTTGCAGGTGGAACCGCCGGGCTTGACCATGACGTGGAACCGCCGCCGCGCCTGGTTCCCGAGCAGGGACGGCGCGTCGTATTTGTCCAGTGGGTGGCTGGTGGCTGGTGGCTGGTGGCGAGTGGCGGGTGGCATGGGGCTAATGGCGGGTTAGCTTGTTGATGGTGGCGGTCAGGATGCGGCTGATTTCTTCGGCCAGAGCGACTCGTTCTTTAACGATGGCTTCAGGCACCCAGTGGCGGAGTCTTCCGTATCGGCCTTGGGTTTCGCGCAGTGAGCCTCTCGCGATGATGAGGAAGCGTCGGTATTCCGGGGTGCTCTCGCGTCCATACCCCTCCTCGATGTTGGCGCAAACAGAATCCGCGCTCGCCAATTGCTGGCTGACGAGACGTTCAAGCTGGCGGTCTTGAAGGAATTCGCCCAAATCACGCACAACCAAATCGAACAACTCAAGCGCTTTCCGATAGGCCCCAAACTTTTCCAAGTTTCCACTTTGCATAAAATTTGCCACTCGCCACTCACTTTTCTTCTCTGGCCACCTGCCCCTTGCCACCCGCCACTGGTCCCCCATCTTTGACGCAGCGGAAGCCGAGGTGATTGCTGCCGGTGTCAACATCGCCTTTGCCGCGCGTGCCCATCATGTAGCGCGTGCAATACTGGTCCGTGCAAAGAAACGAGCCGCCGCGCTGCACCCGCTGGGGCTGGCTCGTCGCCGGGATCGTAGCTGACTGTCCGGGCCTTGCGGATTGCGCGCCACGGCATCGACGCCCGCCAGCTTCAGCCGCGCATAGTAGTCGGGCCGATACCAGTCGCTGCACCATTGCCAGACGTTGCCGGCCATGTCGTAAAGTCCGTAGCCGTTCGGCGGAAACTGCCCGACCGGCGCGATGCCCGCGAAACCATCCTCGCCCGTGTCCTTGACGGGAAACTGGCCTGTCGTAAATGTTCGCCATCCATTTGCCGCCGGGCTTGAACTCATCGCCCCACGCATACGTTTTGCCGGTCAAGTCCGCCGCGCGCGGCGAATTCCCATTCCGCCTCCGTCGGCAGCCGTTTGCCCGCCCACTTCGCGTAAGCCACGGCGTCGGCGTAGGCGATTTGCACCACCGGATAATTCCCCCTGCCCTTCAAGTCGCTGTCCGGCCCGGTGGGATGACGCCAGTTCGCGCCATGCACATAACGCCACCACTGAAAATAATCATCCAGCGGCACGGCGTTCGTCGTGGGCGTGAAGACCGTGGAACCGGCGACGAGATTTTCCGGCGGCGCGGTGGGAAACTGCTCCTTCGTCGGCGCGATTTCCGCGACCGTCACATAGCCGGTGGCCTTGACGAATTTGTCGAACTTCGTCGTTGGTCACGTCGTTCGTGTCCATCCAGAAGCCGTCCACATAAACCCGGTGGATGGGCTGCGCAGTCGTTCACGGAGTTCATCGTGGCCATGGTGCAGACGCCTTCCGACGGCACCATGCAGCCCATCGAGAATTCGCCGCCGGGAATCCACACCATGCCGTCCGGCGCGGGGCCGGGGCGCGGGCGTCTGATTCGGGATCGTCGGGCGCGAAGACGGAATTGGCAGCGGGAGACGCGGTTATTCCGGCAGTGGGCGCATCCGTTGCTGGCAGCGCTGAGCGGGACGCGGTGCAGGCCGCGATGCACACGAGGATGAGCGCGCTGGCCATCCGCCACCGCATCCTCTGCGGGCGCACGGCTTCCCGCAATTTCCGCCTGTCGGGCCGTTGGTTCTTGCGCCTGCTCATGTTGATTCTTCGATACTCGACGTTTGAAGCGCGGCGACAGGGCGGCAGGAGGAATGCCGCCACCGGCACACGCGGCTCCGCCTAAAACTTGATCTGAGCGGCGATCAGCACGCCGTTAAAAATGAGGTTCACGCCATTCTTGCCCGCGCCACTGCCGTTCGACTCATCCAAGGCCAGCGCCTTGTAGCCGGCCGAGAGACTGAACCATTTGCAGAAGTCGTAAGTCGCCACTCCCGTTGCCGACCAGGTCCAATCCGTGTCGTTGTTGATATCGAACCCGCCGAAGTCGCCGGAGAAATCCAGGTGCAACTTCCGGGTGAGGTATTGGCTACCGCGCAGACCGAGGACCGGTTGCGCCAGATCCATTGTTTGACCGCCATTCAAGACGATGATACCCAGCGGACCCCGGAACGTGAGGGAAGTGTCGGTGTACCAGTAGCGGATTCCGGCGGTGCCGCCGAGGACGAAGGGATGTTCTCCTCCGGTGTTGAGGAAGAGATAGGACATGCCGGCATCGGCGATGACAAATTTCAAATCGGCGGACGTATTCCCGCCGAGTGGACCCGGGAACCCACCGGAGAACTTCATGTAACCGATGTCGCTGTAAAGACCGAACTTCCCCTTTTGCGCGTTGAGAGCCAGCGAAAAGGAGGCGTCGAGATGGTCCTTGAGCTGACTGAAACTGACGTTCACGTCCTGCTGTTGGCCGCGAATTGTGGCATTCCCGTCAATGCCCGCCCCCCAAAGGGGAACGGTGACGCCGAATTGCCATTGGTCTTCCTGTCCATAGGCGGCGAAGCTGTTTGCCGCCATCGTTAATAGAGCCACACAAAACATAACCAGTCTGTATTTTGTATTCATTCTTTTCAGTCTCCTGCTTGTTGGTTGTTTGTTGCCCTGTCTTTGGCGCGGCTTGATTGTATCAGCGGCGGACAAATCGGGCATCATCTAATTGATCCATCTCTGATGCTGGAACCGCTTCTTGAGTTCCTTGGCGAGTTCCGTGGCGGTAGCCTTGGCCCGGCCCGACACTTTGCTCTTGCCGCTGGCCTCCCCGTACACTTTCATCCCGCTGCTGATGATGAGTCCCGCCGGATTGGCGGTGGCCAGGAAGGTTGCCGCGCCCAACGCCGCCCCCGGGGTCTTTCCACCGCCGGCATCAACATTGGCGGAGCCGAGCTTACGCTCGCCTTGTGGTGTCATCTGGAAACCGTCAACCAGCGTGTGCAACTCGGAGGCGCCGGAGCCGAAGCCGATGGCGACGCGCTTGGCGGCGCTGCCTTCCTTGACGGAGAGGAGATAACCCCGGATCACAATGTCGTTGATCTGCGGCACCGTGCCCGGCCCCGCCGGTGCGGCCGGCATTCCCATGGCGTCAATCTGCTCAATCAACTGCGCGGCAATTTGAGCACCCAGTTCCCGCCCGGTGGCGATCTGCTCGGCCGTTTGCGGCGAGGTATCCAGGTCAGTCTCGCCCGCCAGCACGGAGTTGGCCGGCACATCGGCGCGGGTGGCGACAAAGTCATATACCCAGATATGACCGGGTCGCGGCAGTTGTTCGGTCACGAGTTGTTCGCGGTTGGTGATCTTGGTTGAGGCGCAGCCGGCCAGAAGGCCTATGGCGCAACCGGCCAGAGCCAGGTTTAGTATGGTGGGCGGTTTCATGGTTTGCTTCCTTTTGTTGGTTCGCTAACTATTTTTATCGGTGGTTTCGGTTGCCCGATGGCTGAGCGGATGGCCCGGAGCACGTCTTCGCCGGGCGCGGTCTTGCGGAAATAAGCAGCGCAGCCTGCGGCTTGCGCTTCTTCACGGGTTGCGGGTTCGTCGTGCGCGGTGATGTAAATGACTGGGATCGTCGAGCCGGATGCGTTTAGCTGCCGGTGCAGTTCGACGCCGGACATGCCGTCCAATTGGATGTCGAACACCAGGCAGTCAAACCGGGGCCGCTTGGTGTCGGCGAGGAAGGCCTCGGCGGAGAGATAAGTGACCGGCTGAATTCCCGCCGCCCGGAGCAGGCGGCCAAGGGAACGGCACAGGCTCTCGTCATCATCAACGACAGCCACGTAGGTTTGGCGGGTGCTGCTCATAAGAAATGGATGAGCAGCGTAGGCAGGGGTGCGGTCGGGCGGCTACTGCCCTTTGGGGAAAGTCAAAGAAGTGGCAAGTGGCGGAGTGTCGCCCTCACTTGCCACCAGCCACCAGCCACTGATTATTGATTACTGAAAAGCCCCGCTTCCTGTGCGAGCCGGGTCAGTTCTGCCACGGACGGCACTCCCAGCTTGGTCGTGATGGCGGTGCGGTGGAGTTTCACGGTACGTTCATGGATGCCAAGGTCCGCTGCAATCTGCTTGTTCAACTGGCCGCGAATGACGTGCTGCAACACTTCGCGCTCGCGTTCGGAGAGCGTGTCGAAGCGGGCGCGCAACCCCTGAATCCGCGTGCGCTCGGCGCGTTCACGGGCATCGCGGGCGAGCGCGCGTTTCACGGCCTCGAGCAATTCCTCCTTCGGCGCGCGCTTGGTAAGGAAATCCTCCGCGCCCTGGCGCATCGCTCGAACCGAGGTGGGAATGTCGCCATGCCCGGTGAGAAAAAGCACCGGCAAAGGGTTGTTGGTTCTCGCCAGTGCCGACTGTAGATCCAGGCCGCTCAAGCCCGGCATCTGCAGATCCGCCACCACGCAACCCGGACCGGCAGCCGGCAGGTATTTCAAAAACTCGGCGGCCGATGGAAAAGTTTTCACCGGATGTCCCGTCGCCCGCAACAACCGCGATGCGGCTGTCAGAAACGAAGCATCGTCGTCCACGAGGTAGACAGTGGGAGGGCAGTTATCAGTCATCAGTTATCAGTTGTCGGTAATCAGTGGTCAGTGCATAGGATAGCAATGGTCAGTCAATTGTCACCAAATCACTCGTGCATCACTGATGGCTGATAACTTTTCACTCCCTACTCGCCCTGAGAGACCGGCACGGTGAAGTAGAACGTGGCCCCGGCGGGGCTGTTTTCGGCCCAAATCCGGCCGCCATGCGCTACGATGATGGTGGAGGAAATGGGCAGCCCCAGGCCCATGCCATTGGGTTTGGTGGTGAAAAACGGCTCGAATAGGCGCGCGAATTTCTCGGCGGGGACGCCGTGACCCGCGTCGGCGACCGCCACTTCAATGGTTCTGGGATCCGCCTGCCGGGCACGCACCACCAGGCGGCGGGTCTCGGCCGGGACTTCGCTCATCGCGTCCATGCCGTTGAGGATGAGATTGAGCAGCACCTGTTGCAAATGCACGCGATCACCACGCACCGACGGCAGATTCCTGGGGACTTCGATATCCAGCCTCACCCTGCGGCTCACCGCGTCGGGATGGACCATGGGCACGACGTCATCCACCAACTCCGCAATGTCCAGCGTGGTATGCTCCAGTCCGCGTCGCTTTAGAAGCGCCCGCATGCGATCAATGACCTCACCCGCGCGCTGGTCATCTTTGCGGATGTCGGCGAGGATTTCGCGCACTTCCTCCAGATCCGGCGGATTGCTCAACAGAAAAAGTTCGGCGGCCTCTGCATTTCGCAGGATGGCGCCCAGCGGCTGGTTCAACTCATGAGCCAGCGTGGAGGCCAGTTGGCCCATGGTGGACACGCGACCGACATGGGCCAGTTCGTTGCGCTGTTGCACGATCTCCAACTCCGCCTGTTTGCGCTCGGTGATGTCAATCGTCGCGCCCATCATCCGGTCCGGCTTCCCATGCGTGTCCGAATGCATTCGGCCCCGGGCCACGACCCAGCGCTGGGTGCCGTCGGGCAAAACGACACGGTGATCCGCCACGTAATCGCTCCGGTCCCCCAACGCACGCCGCACCTCGCCCTCCACCCTCTCGCGGTCGTCCGGATGAATTCGCTGCATGACCATTTCAAAACTGACGGCCATATCGGGTGCAAACCCAAACAGGCGGAGCCATCGCTCCGAGCCCCAGACCTGGTTGCGAGGGATGTTCCACATCCAAACGCCAAACCCCGCCGCCTCCGCTGCCATGGTCATCCGCTCTTCGCTCTCGCGGAGGTCGTCGGACAATTGCGCGGCCCGGCGTGTCTCGTAGCTCATCTCGTAGCCCATCGCCAAGACGATGCCAAGGGCGAAGGGACTCGCCATGAGCGGCCAGTCCACCAACTGCCAGAGCACCAGCACGGACTGCAAAGTTGATACCATGGCGCAGAACAGGATGCTGCCACCGGTAGCCAGCGCCTGCCGCCGGTCGCCGCGGCGCCAGACAGCGAGCGTGGCATCCGCCGTGAAAATCACGAACAACAACAAGCCGACCTGGCCGAAGAGCATGAGCGGATTCGACACTCCCACCGCGATGGAGACAGATTCACCAAGGAACGTGATGTGCCGCAGATGGGTAATCTCGCGGTAGCTAAGATTCTGCCCCGTCAGGAAATTCAGCAGCAGTGCAGAACGTCCACAAGGCACAGATGGTCCAGCCGAGCCAGGGCCGCCCGGCCCGCAAGTGGAGCCGGATAAAGCCGACCAGCGACAGGATGAACACGCAGGCCGGAACATGAGCCCAGCGCAGCGCGGTGGCGAATTGCGCGGGAGTCTCCGCCTGGAACATCGAGAGCTCGCAGAACGCGTAGGTGGCGACACTGAGGGAAGCGAGGGTAAAGAGCAGATTGGCCCACATGGTTCGCCGTCGGGACCATACCAGGAAATAAATCGCCGCCAGCGTAAGGCACGCCGACGCGGTCATGGACCAGATGACGGTAACCCAACTCATATGGTGACGGGGGACGAGTTGTGAGTGGTGAGGGGCAAGTGGCTAGTGGCCAGTGAATAATGAACAGTGAACAGCGGCAGCAATCTTGTGGTGTTGCATACGATACGGAGGCATTGCTCCGCGCGTTGGAGATTCCCATCGGTCATTTTCAGTGGCGAGTCTAGCAAAGGCCAGCCATTCACGCCAAGCCGGGAGATTGAAGTGGCAGCAGCCATCCGGCTCTGGGGTTGGTTATGGGAAATATTTTGCCTCCCGTCAATCGGCGAATTCATTCAGCGGGAAGAACAGTAAGGGGAGAGATAGCCCGTCTTCGCCAAGGCTACGACGCGGCAGCCCCGAAGGCTTTCGGGGCTGGTGGCTGGGGGCGGAATTGAGCAGCTCATGCCCGTTTTTCAAAGTCAAAAATACGTGATTCATCCAATAATTGCAAGCAACTCTTGCACTACCTGGACGAACCATTACCAACCCATTTACTGAAGGTTTACTGAAGGTCTTACTGAAACTTTCACTGAAGGTTTTCAATCAAGGCGTTTTCATCCAAAGTCAGCGAACCATGTCAGCATGGAACGGGAATATAGTGATTCCGCCATTAATCATGGCAAAAGTTTCAGATAACAGACATGCAGATACTGAGATGCCGAGCACGCCGAGTCGTGCTGAGTAAATACACTCAGGACGCTGAGTAAATTGTATGACGGCAAGTTCGGATGGCGGATGATTATCATCCAACTCGTGGTTGATTATCAATCTTCAGCCTTTTCAACCAGACATGCAGACTCCGAGCGTGTTTCCTAAGCGCACTCCTTTTTTGGCGAAGCGAGCGCAGTCAATGTGGAGGCGGGGGGCGGCAGGGCGCACTACATTGACGGCGCGAGCGAGCCATATAATTGAAGCGCGAGGCACGCTCGATGCGCAAATGCGAACAGCAAACTGAATTTGAAAACTGTATCAGGCGGCAGCGGTGCCGAACTGGCCGGCGGCACGCCAACGGATCCTATTACCGGAGCAGTTTGTGCCCCTTTTGCAGCCATTCAATCGGTGAAAAAGCGGTGATTTCGGGCACATTTGCAAAGTCCTTATCGTAGGAAAGGATGGGGAGTTTTTGAGTCGCGCTTTGAGCCGCAACAATCAAGGCTGCATCGCCGTAATCAATATCCTTGGTTTCACAAACACTGAGGATTTCAAAAACACGGCGACGGTTTTCAACGTCAATGCCCGGTTGGTGCAGCAGCGCGGCAAGCTGACGGGCAGCGGTGGCGCGTGGAATCTTCATCATCGGGGCAGTGAGCGTATAAAAGATGTCGGCGACGACGATCTCCGGCACCTGAAGGATGACAGTGCAGGCAGCAGCCTCCTCTATCAGCCCTTTGGCCGCAGCCGAGTGTTCCGGGTGGTCGTTGCGGAGAAACCGCAAAAGGACATTGGCGTCAGTGAGCATTACTACCGGTTTCATGCCAACCCCTTCTTCATTACGCGTTCGGCGCGGGCATTCCATCCCTTGGCCGATTCATCGGCTTGCGGCTCGCCTTTGCCCTTTAGGCTGCCGAAAAGGGCGTCCAATGTTGGTAGGGGACGGACAACGACATCGCCGTTTGACTGCGATTCAAATTCGATCCTGGCTCCCTTGCCGATGCCAAGGAAGCGGCGAACTGCCGCCGGCAGAACCGTGTGGCCGTTGTTACTGGATATTTGTGCTGTTGCTTTCATATATTTATGTAACCATCATTGATTAATGTTACAGGAGTAATTAAATTCAACAATCAAAAAATGTCAAGGGGTTTTGAGCATTTTCAACGAGTCAGTGATGAACACGGCCGAAATCAACGCCAAATGGATGGGCGTGGCTTCGCAATAAATGAAGTCCAGTCCGGCTTCGGTCTGCGGTCGGCGAGCGGAGGAAGTGAAGCGCAGGCGGAGAGACCGGCGGGAACGGAGCCGGAGCGCAACGCCGCCGCCGAGCCGCAGACGGAAGCCTGCCGCTAATGCGGCCAACACCATTACGCTCGTGACGAGCGCGTGTTTTGCGTACCCGCATTAGCCAAGCATCGTTTGGGATGCACTGTAGTTTGTCCTGGATGTTTAACGCGCATTCGGCGTAACGAAGCATGCGCGCTTCTCTCGGTGTGGGTTGCCGGTCGCGCACAGGACTAATGGTCGGCGTTGAAGGCTTGGTGGAGGAGGGACTGGAAGGGGTGCTCGGCTTGGCGCAACGACTCACGCTGCACTGAACGCAGCCACTCCATATTCTGGAAACGGCGACGCGCTCTTCTTGTGTTGTGTTCGGCCCAGATGGTATTGTGTAATTTCATCATGGCACCTCAAATGTCTCAAGTGGCAGCACACCGAATGCGATGCCCTCTGGACTGTATTGAATCTGGCCTGTCAGCACGAAATGCAAATAACCGCCGAATCTCTCAGCAGATATTAACACAGAGGACGGGAGCTTGAATTCGCTGAGCCGTGATTCGCTGATTACACATTCCACCCTTTTGCGAATCGTACCTACTTCGAATCTAGATTCAAGAACCGACCCGTAGCTTTGTTCTGCGGCAAGAACTGGCAGGTCTTCCTGTATCCCCAAGAAAAAAATCATTTCGTCGTGCATAGGCAGAACAATCCCTCCCACTGGCCCGTCAGTGACTCGCGATTTGTTGGCAAGCCACCACGAATGCCTTCCAGTGTGGGGATCGAAAGGAGTGATCTCAAACGGTTTACCGTTCCCCTTTCTCAACGGCACCCCGTCCAATTCGAATGGATTCACCAGCGTCTCCAATGCCGCGATGCGCGAAGCCAGTGATGAGGCAAGCTGCGAACGAGGGGCGAGAAATCCGATCCAATCCCAAAGGAATCGCATTCTGTGCAAGAGGCGAAGTTTCTTGGCATTTATTTCTGATTCACCAGATAGAGGATCAAGTAGCCAGCACTTAACTACACCGTCCCGTCGGGAATCAATCGCAGTTATGGTTCCGTACCGAACATTGGCTGGAAATGGGTAGTGGCCTTCACGCTCCACTTTCTGGATCGCCTCCTTCTTAGCCGTTATTCGTGCCTTTCTGAGCGTAGATCGGATCAGATTTCTCCGTGTTGATTGTGACAGAACTTCCCTTGTTCTCCACTTGGATCACGCTGATGCCATCGCTTGCAAATTGATAATCAAACCTTGGAGAATCGGTAACGCCGTGCTTCGGATTGATTCTGCTCCAATCAGCTTCGGTCAATCCGTGGATGCGGTTAACCACCGAGAGGCCAATACTTTCGCCGATGTATTCTGTGATGTGAGGAACTTGTTCACCTACACCCGCTGGAATCGAGATCGAACTATGGTTGAAGGAGACGAACCCGTTGAGGTCGTTGAGCGCCTTGTCGATGTGCCAGGATACTTCTTCGTATCCGCGAAACCCCGGCAAACCCGGACGCTTTCTGTGAAAGAGATAGTAAGTCAGAAACTCGGACGTTGGAATGCGGATACCATTCCTGACGATAGTCTCAATACGTCCTGCCGTCCGATAGCACAACAGCATTTGCCTGTGGTCCTCGTCGTAGTAGTCCACTGCGACGGCGACCTCACCTTGTGGAATGTTCAGGTGATGTGACATATTGGCTTCAAGTCGTGAAGGCGTGGTGCATCAGCTCCGGTTTTCTGTCTAGCAGAATCTCAGGTTGCAGGTGCATGTTCATTTCTTCAAATCCTCGGTGATGGTGGAGAATTGTTCCAGGGCGGCTTCGAGGTCGTCGGTGATTTCCTGGGCGATGATTTCGGGGGCGGGGAGATTTGCGGATTCTTCCAGCGCATCGTCTTTCAGCCAGAAGATGTCGAGGTTCACTTTGTCGCGCTTGAGTCAGGTCGTCGTAGGTGAAGCACTTGAATCGCTCGGTTTCTTTCCGCTCGTGCCGGTTCTTCGGGTTGTAGCATTTCACGAAGTCGTCGAGGTCGGTGCGCTTGAGGGTGTTTTCCTTGAGCGTGAAATGCAGGTTGGTGCGCAGGTCGTAAATCCAGAGCTTCTGCGTCCACGGCTTTTCCTGCGCGGGTTTGCGGTCGAAGAAGAGGACGTTCGCCTTCACGCCTTGCGCGTAGAAGATGCCGGTGGGCAGGCGCAGCAGCGTGTGAACGTCCGCCTGCTTGAGCAATTCGCGCCGGATGGTTTCGCCCGCGCCGCCTTCAAACAGCACGTTGTCCGGCAACACCACCGCCGCGCGGCCATGCTGCTTGAGGATGGTGAAAATGTGCTGGAGGAAATTGAGCTGCTTGTTGCTCGTGGTGGCCCAGAAATCGTCGCGGTTGATGATGAGCGATTCCTTGGATGTGCTCGCCCGCCTCGTTGACGATGGTGACGCTGCTCTTTTTGCCGAACGGCGGATTGGCCAGGACGATGTCGTATTCGCCGTGCTTCCCGGCCAGCGCGTCCTTGGTGACGACGGGCAGATCGTCGTCGCTACGGAGTCGATCCGCCGATGCCATGCAGCAGCAGGTTCATCGCGCAGAGCCGCGTGACGCTGTCCACCAGCTCGATGCCGAAAAGCGTGCCGCTCTTGAGCTTCTTCTTCTGCGCGCGGTCGAGCGCGTGATGCTTGGCGAGGTAATCATGCGCGGCGAGCAGGAAACCGCCCGTGCCACAGGCCGGATCGCAAATCGTCTGGCCCGGCTGCGGGGCGCATCACATCCACCATCGCGGCGATGAGCGGGCGCGGCGTGAAATATTGGCCCGCGCCGCCTTTCACGTCCTCGGCGTTCTTTTGCAGCAGGCCCTCGTAGGCGTCGCCCTTCACGTCGGCGGAGAGGCTGGACCACTGCTCCTTGTCAATCAGGTCCACGATGAGCCGGCGCAGCTTGGCCGGGTCCTGGATTTTGTTCTGCGCCTTGCGGAAGATGACGCCCAGCATGCCCGGCCGCTTGCCGAGTTCCTCCAACGTATGCCGGTAATGAATTTCGAGATCGTCGCCATCCAGCTTCAGCAGCACGTCCCAACCGAAACCTTTGGGGATGGGCGACGGCTTGTTGAACGGCGGCTTCGACTTGCTCGTCCGCCATTTTCAGGAACAGCAGAAACGTCAGCTGCTCAACGTAATCGCCGTAGGACAGGCCGTCATCCCGCAGGATGTTGCAGTAGTTCCAAAGCTTTTGAACGAGTTGTTGTGGATTGCTCATGATTATGTGTTCAGCTTCACCGGAAAATAACGGTCACGCTCGGTGACATCGAGTTTTTCGGCCACGTAGCTATTAACTTTGATGGAATTGTGAACGTAATCTGGAACAGACGGATCTACGGATGTGGGTGTGAATTCGTTGTAACGCTTGAGGTGGTGATTGAACACTTCAAGTCCTCTGACAATGGATTCGCTCAACGCCGTGTTTCTCCGCCGCGGGTTCAAAAAAGGCAGAATAAAAGCATCCTTCAAAGTCCAGTCATGAAACTTTTGAGCAGCGGTGTGACAATACTTGAGGTTTGTCAAAACAACTAAATCGACCAGCGCGAACTCTTCCGGCGGATGAAAAGAGTTCGCGGTGAATAAACCATCGTTTTCAAACATGTAGAAATACCAGTCTTGGATTTTGAAGTAATAGCCACACGCAACGAGCAGGATATTCACGTCATCGCAACCCGATTGCGGATTAAACTTGCTGTGTGCCGAAACCAAGAAATCTTTGAGCGTATTGTCTTTGTTTTTCCCAAGCTCAACCAATTTTGTTGGATGAGCCGATTCAATCTTACCCTTTAAATCCTGAAATGAGGCTTGGTAGTTAGGAACTCGTCCAGCCATCTTGACGACAAGCGAGTTTGCGGAAGTCACTGCCTCAACCGCACACTTCACTTCAAGCGAAACCTTAGTTGCACCGACTTCGTAATAAGCATCAACGTCCTTTGGTGGATTCACCTGCTTCTCGATGGCAACGTTTTTTGCGCGTTGCTCCTTTATCAAGTGGTTTTGCACTGATAGTTCCGATGCGCTTTGAAGAAATGTGTCCGGCTTGAATGTGGCATCATTTGGGATGCAGAACTTGTCCTGAAGCAGCTTTGCGCGCACGTTCGCCGGATAAACACGAAGTGCTGCCTCTGCAAAGCCTTGCTTGTAACTCATGGGCGCGTTCTTCAGGACGTGTTTGCCCGAAAGCTGAGAAATTGCCGTAAGAATATCGGTCATGCTTTGCATTTAGATAAACCCTCCGGTGAATGCCATTTCCAAGATGGACTGGCGGAGGCGGAAGGACAGGCCGTCATGCCGTCGCGCCGTGGCGGGATTGCAGTAGTTCCAAAGTTTCGGGACCAGTTGTTGCGGATTGCTCATGTATTCAGTCTCATTTTGCCCGGTCACACCGTGTAACATTATGTAACATTTTGTGTTGACGTTATACACACATTATGCGCATATTATGCACAGGTCTGCGGTTACTGAAAGTCGTCTCCATGACGTTGCGGCGAAAGCCGCTCAGGTAACAGGCGGGCCTAATTTGTTTTTAGCGGTCAACGGGTTCTTTTTGTCATAATAATTCCGCGATCCCTCGTATTTCTCCCGGTCGTAAAGATCCACCACCAGGCGGATTTTCCCGGCCAGGTAGTTGTAATGCCGCACCTCGCCCTGTTCGAAAACGCGCTGGACCGCCCAGCAAAGATAATCCGAAATCGTCAATAACGGTGCGGTGCGTGGATTTTGTACGTTGAATACCACCCGCGCCTGCAAATTCTCGCCGCCCCACTTCTTCGCCGCCCGCTCCTTGGCCAGTCGCAAGGCCTCCGTCAGCACCTTTTCCCGCGTGCTGGAACCACGTTCGGCGACATTCAACACCAGCGTCCCGGGGCGTTTCAACCGGTTCTTGATCAGGTGGGCCAGCAGGTCCGCGTAAAATTCCTCCTCGCGCGCATGATGCTGCTTCTCGAACAACGCGGGAATCTTCCGTGCCACCACCACCTCCGCTTCACACGGCAAATCGCGGATGTAATGAAGCAACACCGTACGCACGTCCGGCGTATCCTTGCACGCGTGAAAAAAGAAACCGCCCGACGCGACCCGCTTTTGCACGCTGGGAATCGTGTTCAACAACGGATCCGCCTCCACCTGTGCCTGTAACGCGCGGACCTCCCGGCGCACTTCCTCTGGCGGACGATCAATCCGCACCACACCCAGGCCAAAGCTCAACGACACACCACCTTGGCCGACAATCAATTTGCGGCCCTTGCCGTAAAAAGTCGTGTCGCCCGTTTCATCAAGGAAACGATGATGAACCTCTGGCATTGGGATTGTGGGTTTTTCTGGCATGGTCACTTGCCCGACATGGGATGCTTTCCCAGATCGTTTGGAAACTCTTCGAGCCGCTTTGGTTCACGGAAAGTCAGGACAACCTCACCTGTTGTTTTCCGCGCCGTCCAATATGTGCCTTTTAATTTCTCCACAGGTTTTCCAATCAGTTCGAAGACGATTGTGCCGTCATGCGGCTGGCTGCGGTCTGCGACCGTCGGCAAGGGTTTGCTGTGGTAGCTGTAGCCGAGCATGCGAATTTGCTCATCACCATCCAGCCAGAAGTCGGCGAGGTAACTTCGACTCGTCATTTCAGCCGTGCGCATCACGCAACTCATTCGGATGAACGATTGTTTGATTGTGAGGATGACTGGAATCGCTGCCGGAATCTCACCAGTTTCAGGATTCTTCCAAGTCGTTTGGATTTTCCCCTGCCACGTCCCGTTGAGGTCAGGGAATGGCACAAGCCAGCCTCGGAAGACTTTCCAGCGCCACGCGTAGCTCACGAACACGCCGACCACCAATAGAACAAGCGGAATGGTTTTGTATGCGATCTTTAGCACACTCCAGAGGTCAGAAGTATTCTTGCCGCTACGGTATGCCATTCCGCAAAAGCACACGGCAAAGACGGCGAAAATGGCAAGAGCAAAACGTTTGCTGTGGAGATTTTTCATTTGAATTCTATGTAGTTCCAGGCCGCATGCATGAACTGGTGCGCCTGCTGTCTCGTCCACGATTGGGTTGAGTGAAAAAGCCACTTCAATTGGTTTACCTCAACCCACTTCGAGCATGTTTCATCCGTTTTGGTCGGATTCCATACCCCAATTATCACCTGTCTGATGTCTTCAGTGTAAGTGTCATGTTGAAACGCACTCAACGGGGCGTTCCAGACGAGACATTCGATTAGAAAAGATGCGATGTTTGACGCTTCGGCTTTTTTCTCATCCTGCATCTTGTTCCGAAGTCGCTTCAAGATGCGAATAATGCGCTTGTGTCGGCGGCCCGTGGCGTCATTGCGAGAAATCCCGTTGTCATAGGTTTGCTGGGGCCAATTCTTGATTAAACTTCCCTGGTCGAGAAGAAATGCGACTCCCTCATAAAAATGATCTGTTCCGTCAGCATTCTTGTTTCCAGTATAACGGCGATGTCCGAAAGTCGGGACGACATCCGCATCGACCCGATACGAGTTGGCATGCACATCAAACGCCTTCTTCCCACGGGTCACTGACGCTTCTCCAAAGTAAGACTTCAACGCCCGCTCAATCTTGTTTTTGAAATCGGCGAACGTTAATTTGGAGTCCCCATGTCCGAAATCCTTGGCGCTTTTGCCCTCTGGATATTCCGGGAAAAATGCCGTGTTGTAGCGCACACAAATGTCCACGTCACTGTCTTGGCGGACATTTGTCCGCGCTCGATAAGAGCCTTGAGCGAATGTCGAGACGTTTAAGCTCGCTAATTCCCTGTCGGCAGCAATTGCTTTTTTGACTGCTGTTTCCGCGTTTTCGCATTTGTCAGCCTCAGTTTTTCCGGGGCCTTGCGACCATGATGTAAATGTTTCTTCAGAAATGTTCATTGGATGTCGAATAGGGTACAAACCAATCCAGCCAAGCTCAAATTCTGGAATTCAGCGTCCCTGATCCTAATGCTTCGGTATTCCGCTCGTGGCACTTTTACGCCGCTTTTCTTTTTCGTTGCTTGTGGGTATTTCGTGAGGTCACTCATTGGCGCATTGCCACATCCGCCCATCATGTGGTAGTGCGTGGGCTCGAGCGTTTCCCGGTCGTAACACGTCCAGACAACGCAGCCACCGACTATCCCGCTCAATGATTCGGCGACTGAATACGGATTTGTCGTTGTGTCCTTGGACAAGGTCTTCATCTGAATTTGGCGCGTGACGGTTCTGAATGTCATCACCAGGTCAACACCCGCTTCATCCACTTCCGATCGCAACACCGTCACCAATTCAGGTTCCTGCCGGCGCAAAAGTTGTCGCGAGACATCGTAGATGAAGCGGTGTCGCATCAGGTTCTCGATGTAGGCCGAATTTTCGGCGACAAAGTCAGAGGAAATCATGATGCGAGTTCTCCGGTGAATGCTTTCTGGAGGATAGATTGCCGCAAGCGCCCCGCCCGCTGCAAGTTGGCAGATACCACCGCCTCCAATTCCTCTACCACGCTCAACCGTCGCTCCACTTCTGCCACGATCCGCGTCTGCTCAACGAGGGGTGGGAGCGGAATCGCGAGAGCTTGGAGCTTTGTGCCGTTCACATTGGCTTGTCCGACCTGTTGGCTGACCACATCAGCAATCCACGCGCGGCCGAAAACCGAGTTGATGAAGTAGCTTACAAAGTCGGGAACGCAGCCGCCCCCGAATTGAACGCGAATCAAATACGAAGCGAATGAGCACGGGCTTGGAATGTCTTTGAACACTGCCGTCTTGCCGACAAGCTCGGCGCTGTTCGTGCGGTTGAAAAGCAAGTCGCCTTTCGCAAGTAACAACTCGGGGAATTCGTCATGCGCCTTCGGCAGATATTTCAACTTATCGAAATCAAATTTCCCATCTTGGATGTTTCCCATCCTCAGAACCGGAACACCGGTCGAATCCTCGTTCGTCTTGGCCGAACTGCCGTATTGAACTCGCGTTGAAAGCTGCTCGACCGTTGCCCACACCCAGCCTTCGGGCAGCTTCGGCAGATTGGTCGTGTCGGGTCGTACGGGTTCTTTGTATTTGCCACGGCCCTGCCAGTTTTGGCGGCGCTCGGTGAGGATGCGGGCGAGCAGGTCTTCGCCAGTTTCAAATTTCGCTTTTCGATTTCCGGTTTTGGCGAGTTCGGCTTCGGTGGGGACGAGGCGGCCTTCGCAGGCGGCTTTGAGGACGGCGGCGCGGTAGCGTTTGAGGTTGGCCTGCACCCGCCGCAACGCCGCCACCCCCGCCTCCAGCCGCGTGAATTGCTTCTCAATCTCCGCCACAATCCGCCGCTGTTCGGAGAGGGGTGGAACGAATATCTCTTTCTCGAAAGTCTTGCGAACGGCAACGAACGGTTGTGCTGAGCCGCTGCGAATCCAAAACTGCTCATCGTTGAGCAGATACCAAAGAAATTTTAAATCCGCTTGTTCGGGTCGGGCCAGACGACGTGAGTGTTGGCGATGGCGGACCAACGCCCCCTGGCGAGAAAGCATTTCCCGCAGCGCGCACCGACGGCTGAGATGATGATGGCGTCACCTTCGCGGTCGAACGCGTCACGCCAAACATCTTGGCCGGTCGCGCTGAACGCCGGGAAGAGATTTTCAGCAGGTGCGTCATGCAGCTTGCCTTTGATGAGCTTGGAATTGCCGGAATGATGGCGAGCAACGCGGTCGAGTGGAATGACGCGCCGTAATTTCGATTCGCTGGAAAGTGTTGCACTCATGCCGCCAGCACCTCGTTGAGTTCATCGAGCAACTTCGGCAAGTTGCTCGCCGAAAAGTTGATGCGCTTTGCCCAAACCGCCGCGCTGGTTGAACGGTGAGAGTTCCAAATCGTCCGGCTCGATGCTCAGGCTGGTGGCGATGTGGTCGCGAATCAAATTGAGCCACGCGAGTTGTTCGGCGCTAAATTTGACGCCGGCTTTGGCTTTGTCCATGAGCCATTCGTTGAACCGTTCCGACACGGAGTCGGCGAAGGGCGCGAGCACGGGTTGTTGTTCCAGCGCGAAGCGGACGAGGGCGACGAGGTCGGCAAAGCGGCCGGCCTGGGAGCGGCCTTTGACCTTGCCGGGTGCGGTGACGGCGAAGGCGTCCCAGAGGCGGTCTTCGGTCCAGGCGGCGTGGTTGTCGCGCAGTTTCTTTTCCAGTTCCTTGAGCATCTTTTCCGTGAGCCGCTGTTTGTAAGGGCGGCTGTAAAGAATTTGCAGCGCGGTGATTTCGGCTTTGTGCTGCTCGATGTAATTGCGGAAGGATTTCAAAAGGTTCGCGGCCTTTTCCTTTGCGGCGGCGTCAAAGCCCTGGTGCGTGACCATGTCGGCGGTGACGGTGTCAATGGTCTGCTCGGCTTCCTGCTTGGCCTTGGCCAGCGCTTCGCGCAACGCGGGCAAATCAAATGGGGCGCACGCTTCATCAACCAATTGTTTCTGTGCAGCGGCGAATTTCTCCGGGGCGACTTCATCCGGCGATGCGCCGGGTTTGCGGGCCGCGCGCTCAGCGATGACGTCGGGGTTCACCGCACGCAACAAGCCGGCGGACATTTCGGCCAGTGACTTGCCGCCGGCGATGGTGCTCAGGGTCTTAGCCTCGTCGCGGGAGATTTCGCGGTCGAGCCGCGCGAGTCGTCCGGCCAGCGTGGTGAGGGTGTCTTCATCGCGTTTGCCGAGGGCGACGCCGAGCAGGAGTTTGTCGAAGGCGACGGTGGGTTTTTTCTCCAGCGGCCGGGAATCGGTCTTGTCGCTTTCGCACACGCCGACGGCGTCCACGATGACGAAGTGGGTTTTGGCCCGCGCATCCGCCCCGCTGACGGCCTGCAAATCGGTGGGCGTGAGGACGCGCGTGCCGCGGCCTTTCATCTGCTCGAAATAGACGCGGCTGCGGACATCCCGGAGGAAGAGGAGGCATTCGAGCGGTTTGATGTCCGTGCCGGTGGCGATCATGTCCACGGTGACGGCGATGCGGAGTTGGGGCGAGGTGCGGAATTCCTGGATGAGCGATTCGGTATTGGCCGGTTTGCCGGTGACGGGATGTTTGGCCTGGTAGGTGATTTTCTTGGCGAAGTCGTTGCCGCGTCCGAACACTTCGCGCACGAGGTGGACGACGTCCTCGGCATGGGAGTCGTCCTTGCAGAAGATGAGGGTCTTGGGCACGAGCGTGCGTCCGGGAAATAGTTCGGTGAAAAGCGCGTCCCGGAATGCGGTCAGCACGGTGCGGATTTGCGACGGAACGACGACGGAGCGGTCGAGGTCCTGCGCGCCGTAGATGAGGGCTTCGTCAAGTTGTTCCCAGCGGCGGGCACGGGTTTCCTTGTGGCGTTTGTCCACGTAAAAACCTTTTTCCACCTTGCCGCCCTGGTCGGTGACCTGCGTTTTGATGCGATAGACTTCGTACCCGACATTCACGCCGTCGGCCACGGCGCGTTCATGGCCGTATTCGGTGACGAGGTTCTGGTTAAAGAAGCCGATGGTCTGTTTCGACGGCGTGGCGGTGAGGCCGATGAGATGGGCGTCGAAATATTCCAGCACCTGCCGCCAGAGGTTGTAGATGGAGCGATGGCATTCGTCGGTCACAACGAAATCGAAAGTTTCGATGGGAATGGCGGGGTTGTAGGCAACTTCCTTTGGCCGGTCATCGGCGGCGCTGATTTCGTAGGTGGACATTTCCTCGGCGTCTTCGGGCAATTCCTCGCCGCGCAGCATCGAGTAAAGGCGCTGGATGGTGCAGATGGTGACGCGGCAAACGGAGTCGAGCTGGTTCGAGGTGAGGCGCTGGACGTTGTAAAGTTCGGTAAACTTGCGGCCGTTGTCGGGCGTGACGAACTGGTCGAACTCGCCCTTGGCCTGGCGAGCGAGATTGGCGCGGTCCACGAGGAACAGCACGCGGCGCGCGCCGGCATATTTGATGAGCCGGTAGGTGAACGCGCAGGCGGTATAGGTCTTGCCCGCGCCGGTGGCCATCTGGATGAGCGAGCGCGGCTGGTCGGAGGCGAAGGATTTTTCGAGCTTGGTGATGGCTTCGATCTGGCAGGCGCGCATGCCTGACGTGGCGAGCGGGTGCGCAACGGGCATTTTGGCAAGGCGGCGGCGAAGGGTATCGGGTTCGGAGGCCCACGCAGCCAGCGTTTCCGGGCGATGGAACGAGAACACCCGGCGTGAGCGCGGTTCGGGGTCGCGTTCGTCGCGGAAGAACGTCTCGACGCCGGTGGATTCGTAGAGAAACGGAAGTTTGCCAGGCGTCACGGCGGCCAGAAAATCGGGCAGGCTCGTGGCGTAACGGGTTGATTGTTCAGCCGCAACAGAAAGATTTTTGCCTTGTTCCTTCCGCTTGGCTTCGACGATGCCGACCGGCTTGCGGTTCACCAGCAGCAGATAATCACAAGGGCCGGTGTTCAGCGGCACTTCACGCACGGCGATGCCGGGACCAGCGGAGAGGTTCAACGCCTTGTAATCCTGAATGGTCCAGCCCGACGCGACGAGCATGCGCGTCAATCTGTTCGCGGGCTTTTTCTTCCGGCGTCATTGTTGCATGCCACGATTCCACCACAGGACATGGCTACCTTCACACCCCGTCCCCAGTTGTTCCAAAGAGCCGATGTCCGAAATGTCCGATAATTGTCTCATTTCCGTTTGAAAACATAGTGCGCCCCCTGGCGTTCCCTTCGCCAGTTCCTTCTGCACGCTGCTGATGAAGATGCGGTCGCTCATGCTACAACGATTGTAGCTTGTTCCCGGAAACCTCATGGATGATGCCGTGTTCCAGTCGCGTTGAAAAGGATTTACCCTCGGTCATTTGTCAAATGCGCCCTGAATACTCCTGTGCGCAGATTCTAAAGGCAAAACTCCGGGAGCCGGGCGGCGGGTCAACGGTGGAGCAGCCGGGGCGACAGGGGCTGACAACCTTGATGCGCTGCCTGGCGACCCACAATCGAGCCTTTGATTCACGCGCACGGCCCCTGCGCGAATGCGCCTCATCGATTTCCGATGCTTTTCTCATTAATTAGTGTCCGGTGTTTTGGCCAGGTCGGCCTATATGCTTCGGTCTGCGGTCGGCGAGCGGGGAGTGAAGCGGAGGTGGAGAGAAGCGTCTAGCAAAACGAAACCGGAGCGCAACGCCGCCGCCGAGCCGCAGACGGAAGCCTCCCGCTCATACGGTGGTTGAAGGAATGCCGCTCGCGACGAGCGCACGCGGAGTGTGGCCGCGCGGACGAAGGAGCACGGTAGAAACGGAGCGTGCGTTGGTCGCGGCGGTCCCGCACTTGCATTCCATGCAGATTGTGTTAATTGTAAAATTGAGACAGGACGAAAGTCTGGATTCTCTCTTTTGGCTAGGGTCGGCGAAAGCCGGTTCGATGATGCCGCTAAATCCCATAATGGGTCAGGCAAAGCCCTGCATGGCGAAAGCGCCCCTCAATTGAGGCTTATCTGGCGAGAGTTGACTGCCGGTTTGCAGTCGGCTTGATGACCCCCACTTCCCAACAGCATGGCTTTGCCATGCTTTGGGAGGTCGGTTGAATCTGAGTGAATCACAAATAGTTGCAACGATTGCGAAAGGAGAATTATGGAAATAACCGATAGCGCGCCGGATCAGATGCCCTGACGATCACGCAATGCGCGTTCGCCCTGGGGCTTCACGAGTTCAGCTTGTTTTCGCGCATCCAAGCCGGTGACATCACCCCCACAAGATTGCGGTCGGGCATCATGGCGATTCCCGTCAGTGAACTGGAACGGCTCGCAAAACTGCCAATTCATTCGCTGGTCATGCCACAGGAAAAACCGGAGACGGTTTTGCCGGACAGCCGTTTGGGGATTAAAAGGGAACGTTATTTTTGTAGTTGGATGATACGAGATGGTGAACATCAGGAATATGTTGTGCCGGGTGATTTTCGCCACTACACAGAAACTGAAATCAAAGGCTACCGCGCCGCCTTCAGCGCCATCGCCAACGAATTTGAATCACTGACTGGATTAAAGAAACAGTTGGAAAAACCTGCCTCGCCTTCACCTGAAAAGGAAATTTGCACTCCACGGCTTGGTGTCTGGCAGGTGCATTCAACACTATTGAATCTCGGCCAGAGCGACATTTTGCTTTGCCAGAAACAAAACGAATTCGCGGTGATTGAACGGTTCCGCGACGACGCACCTTACGCCAAAGCCAACGGTAACGCAGAAGTTACGTTGGAAGGAAATGATACCCGCCAGTTGGCGGCGGCTTTTCATGCCAATGCGAAACACACGCTCGAATTCATGGCCAGCAACCAGGTCGCCACAGCGCAGAAGGTGATTTGGGAGCAATTTCCCGATCATCGTCCCGGCCGGCTGGTGGCGGCGATTTCGGAGCGTTGCCGGCTGGCGGTCACGAATGAGGAAACGATTTCGCAGACACGCAAGTTGAATCAATCCACCGGCGGGGGAATGAGAGTTTAAGGAGGGCGTATGAACCAGGACATGGAACGTTTTTTGAATTTGAAAACTCCTCCCGAACGACTGACGGCTGAGCAGGCAGCGTGGATGCTCGGTTTTTCCGCCCATGAGATTCCGATTCTGATCGCCAGGAATTTGTTGAAACCGCTCGGACATCCGGCGCACAACGGCCCGAAACACTTTTTGGCGGCGACGCTGGAAGACTTGCGGCGTGACGAAAAATGGCACAGCAAGGCCGCTGATGCGGTCATGGAATACTGGCGCTACAAAAATGGCCGGAAGCAAGACTCGACGGACACCCGGCAGCCGTCGCGTCTGCAAACCCAAAACGCTGGTGTGGAGGATTAACCGGGACAAAAGGCGCGAGCGGAGAATCATCCGCTCGCGCCGACGATTTTTAATTCATAGCCGCCAGAGGCACAATTTTCTGTTCGTATTCCTCCAACGGCGGCAGGACAACCTGAGCTTTCCTTGCATAAGCCCGATGCACGGCCTTGCTATTGTGACCCAAAGCGATTTGAGCGAAGCGTTCGGGATAACCAGCAATCTTTGCACGCTCTGCCCACGCATAGCGGTAGGAGTGGAGCGAAATACCAGTGACTTTCATGCGGCGACAAGCCCGCTGAAACAAACTCGCCCGATGTTTTTCATCCATAGCGGCAAGGCGCGGAAACAACGGCCCTTGCGCGGGCAAATCCTGAAACACTCCGGCCAGTCCGTTGCCAAAATGAATTATTTGCGCTGTGCCGGTCTTGGAACGAAAGAAACTCACCACCTGGCTTTTCCAATCAACATCTTCCGCCTTCAGATGGGCAACATCGCTTTGCGAACCGCCAATGTGCCAGCAGCACCAAAGGAAGGCGCGCATTTCCGGGTTGCTCTCACGACTGAGAATCAATTCATGCTCTTCGCGTGTGATGGCCCGCTTTTCTTTGTAGCGAATGGGCGGCCATTGGCGTTTGGGCAGCACCGGCCACGGCAGCCAGTCCATATCCAGGGCAAAATTATGAAGCCGCCGAAGATAATTGTTGGTCGAAACTGAACCCTGTTTCAACACCTGAAGGAAGTGTTCCGCCCGTGTTTCCAGAATCGCCAGTTGGCGCAGCGTATCAAAGGTTCTGTCTTTTATCGCTGTCAGCCAACGGTGCTGGTTCTTGCCCTGCTTGAGCTTCACCAGTTCATCCATTGCCGTCTGCCAGGTGCGCGTGGCTCCGGCGGGATCACCCGCCTTCCAATACACCCGTGCCAATTGACGACTGAACGCTGGCCCGTCTTGAGTTTCATTTTTGGCCGCGACGAGGCGGTAGGCTTCGTTCTTGTCGCGGGTTTTGAGGGATTCCTGTTTGCCGGTCGTGATGTCCTGATAGTAATAGACACCCCAAGGCCGGAGGAATACGCGGTAACGTTGTTTCATGTCATTTCTCATGGTTATGAACATGAACCAACTCGATCCGCTTCCGTTAGCGAGCAGTGGCCGGGTTCGCCCCGGATTGTAGCCGGGTTGTCCGGCTACTGAAGATTCCACTGAAACTCGCGCCTCCAAATTTCTTAACTCTCTGATACCCAAGTGCCAAAGAGTGGTGGCTGGGGGCGGAATTGAACCGCCGACACAAGGATTTTCAGTCCTCTGCTCTACCAACTGAGCTACCCAGCCAAACAGATTGATAACAATGACGTTTTATGCGATTTCAGGATTATGAATTTTGTCATTGCATCCCACCGTTGTATCCCGTATAGTGTTGTTGATGAAAGCAACCAATACAGAGACCACAACGGCGGGAGCAAAAAGCATCCCGAAAACAAAACGAGACCCGCACCTGTCCAAAGACGGCAAGTGGCGTTCATTTCCCAAAGTCCCGAATTTGCTGCAATACGTCATGTCCGGGACATACTACGCCAGAACAAAGGTGCGCGGCAAGCCTGTTCGCCTTTCTCTTGAAACGACTGTTTTTTCAACAGCACGATTGCGGCTGCCGGACAAACTGAAAGAGTTGCGTAAGCCCAAAGCGGAAGTCGGCTCGTTTGGCGATGGGCGCATTAAATACGAAGCAGAAACGCGCAACGGTTACACGTCACGGAAAAAGCGCCTCGTCAAGCTCGCCCCGTTGTCCATTGCATACCGCTTACGCTGTCTTGATTGTCTGGTGCGTTCGCTGGTGGAGTGCCTTTATTTTCCGAACCGCAAATTGGAAGGAATTGAACGAGGAGACGCGGAAAGACGCGCTTGCCCGGTTGGACTCCACGAAGGCCAGCGATATTACGAAAGAGGTTTGTGAGGCATGGCAGACTCGCTATTCCAGCCAATATTCGCCATCGGTGTTTAATAACACTCTGAATACGCTGCGCCGGGTGTTGGAACTGGCCCGACTGTCGCGGGACAATAATCCGGCCTACGACATTGGCCGCATGGACATTCTCGACAAACCCATTCGCTTGCCACGAGCCGAACAGTTTGACCGCATCATTGAAGTGGTTGAATCATCCGGCGCGGCACAGGCGAAAGATTGCGCCGACCTTGTTCGGTTTCTCGCGTTCACCGGGACACGAATCAGTGAAGCCAAACGGGCGGTCTGGTCCGACGTGGACTGGCAGGAAAACACGCTGCAAATCCACTCCGTCAAAGTCAGAGGCGCGCATGACGGCGAAGTGACGCGGGTCATTCCGTTGAATCCGGCATTGAAACAGCTTTTGGAACGTTTGCGCCATGAACAGAAGCCCCAACCGACAGACCGCATTTGTTGCGTGTCTGAATGCCAAGGAGCATTAACCAGGGCGTGCAAGCTGGTTGGATGCAACCGGCTAACCCATCACGATCTGCGGCACTATTTCGTCACAAAGTGCCTGCAAGCCGGCGTGGACGTTTTCACTCTGGCAAAATGGGTTGGACACCGGGACAACGGAAAATTGCTCCTGAAAGTCTATTCGCATCTGCAAGCTGAACATTCGCAAGTAATGGCGTGCAAGGTGACATTTGGTGCGACTCCCCTGCCCGCTCCCTCGCCGCCTTTACCAAAAGAACAAGCCGCATAACCGAATACGAAATTTTCAACCGAATCAGCTTTGACAAATTCGGAATATGCAAATTCCGTGCTTGGCTAGATTCTTCCCTTGAACGCTACCGCAGCGGGAACGCAAATTCACCTTGCGCGTTGCCTGACAGCAAGTTTGCCGGCCCGTGTAATGATTTCGCCTAAATCAATCCCGATGGCTTCAGCAATCCGCAGCAGCGTATCAAGCGTGGGGTTTCGCAAATCCCGTTCGATAAGGCTGACAATGGAGTGTGAGAGACCGGAACGTTGAGCCACCACATTCATGGAAAGCCCGCGCTTTTCACGTTCTTCCCGTAGGAGGCGAACCGCGTTGGCGGCGATAACGTCTCGCAAACTGTTTTTTGACACGCGCTAGTCATAGGCGAAAAGCGTATTGACAAAAGATGTGACTAGAGTCACAATACGCACCGTTTTGACGATTTGAGGTCTGAAAATGGGCGTTGTTCGGAAAATCATTCAGCCTCATTTGTCAACGACCTATGACAGGTAAAGGGAAAATTCTGGTGATCGAAGATGATCCGGGCGTCATGATGCTGATGGTCAGCCGGTTGACACAAGCTGGCTGTGACGTGGAAGCGGCGTGGGACGCCCAAACTGGAATGGAAAAGGCGCTCGCGGATGATTTCGATTTGATAACGCTTGACGTGAATCTGCTGGGCATCAGCGACTTTGAGATTTGTCGTCGTTTGAGGGAAAATCCCTTTTTTCAAACCCCCATCGTTTTTATTTCAAACCGATCGTCCAAGCATTATGTGCAAAACGGGCTTGAACTTGGCGCGGTGGATTACATCATCAAGCCGTTTGACGCACAGGATTTTGTTTCGCGCATCCTTTCACACGTTAGCGACAATAATGATTCCGGTTTGGTGGAGGCAATTCCCGAAAGCTCGATGGCATGAAATCCAAACCTGAAAAAACCGTCCGCAGCCCGGCATCCTGCGCTGCTGCCATGCCCAATTTACTTCTTGGGATTCACCCGTTGTTGAATGGCCTCGGCTTCCGCGATGAGCTTGGAAAGCGGCGCACCCAACGCCTTGGCCAGTGCCTTGGTGACATTCAGGCTGGGATTGCGCAAGGATCGTTCCAGCATTCCAACATAGGTCGGATGCAAATCAGCCTTTTCGGCCAACGCCTCCTGGGACAACGCCTTTCCTTCCCGGTGCCGCCGGAGCACCAGGGCGAAGGCATCCGACATTTCCAAACGCCGCATTTTTTCAAGATGCAGCGACGGCAGGCGAATGAACACAGACAGTTGTATTGAATACAATAGTATCTGTTTTTGATTTTGTTCTTGACCACAGATAAGACGGTGTTAAAAACGTGACGGGTTAAACACGGAAACATAACAAGGCTTATGAAGGCAATTCACCGAGGGAACGGTTCGTCTTGGAAACGCATCACCAATTTGGCCGGCACATGCACCGTTGCGGTTTTCTTATTTTGCGCGAGCAGCGGTTTTGCCGGGAACAGCACCAATACGCTCTGGCTGTCCGTGACGGGTGTGAGCAACGGCTGGGTGAATCTGATCCTGCACGGGACAACGCCGGGCACGAATTATGTCCTTTTGTCCAAGCAAACCCTCACTGCGCCGAGTTGGAGCAATGCTGCGGCGATGACCGGGGCGCTGAATCAAAATTGGACGACGGTGAGTGTGTCGGTGGGCGCTCAAAGCAGTTGTTTCTTCAAGGCACAGTCGGCGGCGGGGCAGGCAACCAGCACAATCCTTTGGCTGAAAGGCCTGACCGTATCCAACAACGTCTTCAATGGGTTGATTCAGGCTTCCTCGCCGCTGGTTCCCTATACCCTGTCCTCCAAGCAATCCTTGACGTGGCCAGCATGGAACGCGGAAGCCACGTTCTATGGATCGGGCTTTACCAATTTCACGGCCTTCAGCGTGCCGAAGCTGGGGCGGAACATGTTATTCCTGCGGGCGAGATCAAACTTTGCGCCGCGCATCATCGGAGCCGGGGTTTCGCATAATGTCGTCATCCGGCGGGACGGCACGGTGTGGGCGTGGGGGGCCAATGCCAACGGTGAGTTGGGCAACGGCCAATGGACCGACAGCAGCACGCCGGTGCAAGTGACGGGACTTTCTAACATCGTAGCTCTTTCTGTTGCCCCCGATGATTCGTTCACGCTGGCCTTGGATGCCAATGGCAAAGTTTGGAATTGGGGAGCCAATGGGAGCGGCCAGTTGGGGCGTGACGACGGGCTTTACCAAGATGAAAACACCGCCGCGCTGGTGCCGGGATTGAGCAACATCGTGGCGATTGCCGGTGGCAGCGGTCATGCGATTGCGCTCCGGAGCAACGGCACAGTGTGGGCTTGGGGCGGCAATGACTGGGGCGACTTGGGCGACGGTTCTGGAACGGGGCGGGATTATGCCGCGCCGGTGCCGGGCTTGACCAATGTTATTGGCATCGCTTCGGGCGACTATCATAATTTCGCTCTCTGCGCCGACGGCAAGGTATGGGGCTGGGGATTGAATGGATTCGCCGAATTGGGCATTGGTAACGAAACTGACCAGCCGCGGCCAGTTTTGGTAAGCGCGCTGACGAACGCGGTGGCTTTAAGCGGCGGTTATTATCATTCCATCGCGTTGCTTTCGGATGGTACGGTCAAAGCGTGGGGTGAAAATCTCAATGGTGAAATTGGGAACCTCAGTTCCTTCACGCCCGTTCCCGTTTCAGGTTTGAGCAACATCATCGCCATCGCCTGTGGTGAGTTCCATAATCTTTTTCTGGACCAGACCGGTCGCTTGTGGGTTTGGGGAAACGATTGGTGGGATCAATTGGGCGATGGTGGCACAGGTTCGACTGTTCCCTTTATGCTGACCAGCGTTTCCAATGTGACGGCCATCGCGGGCGGGGGAACCAGTTCCATGATTTCGACCGCCGATGGCAGCCTGTATGTGTGGGGAAAGTCCGGTTCCTTTTCGCAAGGCACGCCATTTCTGGTGGATTTGTACATCAACTATTCCAGTGACGGCAGCGGTTTGCCGGATTGGTGGGAACTGATGTATTTCGGCCATCTTGGACTTAATCCCAATGCCGACCCTGTGGGCGATGGCTGGACACTCCTTCAGGACTATGAGCAA
Organism: uncultured Verrucomicrobiae bacterium; assembly: GCA_963789055.1. Taxonomy (GTDB): domain Bacteria; phylum Verrucomicrobiota; class Verrucomicrobiia; order Limisphaerales; family UBA11358; genus UBA11358. The sequence continues at coordinate 217,910 of CAWBJE010000004.1, forward strand.
GGTTTGAACCCGACCAATTTCATCACGCCGCCCACGCCCAATGGTTTGGTGGTAATCCAGAACACAAACCAATACGGCGTTACACTGACTTGGAATGCGGCCTCTCCGTCGCCGTTGAATTACATCATCCTGCGGAGTGATTTTAACGAAGGCACGTTGAACTATGATGCTTTGCAACAAGTCGGCGAAGTGGCTGGCAATGTCACTTCCTTTGTGGACAATGGGGCGGTGGGGGGTGCCGACGCCAACTCAATTTATGAAATCGAAGCCGTTTATCCGGGCGGTTCTTCCCCATTGAGCGCCCAGGCGTATATCAATTCCGCATCGCCCGCCGCGCTTAATTATAGTCCCGCCACGGCGCAACTGGTGCGCAATGCCACCGGTCGCTGGCAATTGATGTTTGGCAATTTGCCATCCGGTGTGCAAACCATTCGGTTGTATTGGAACGGTACGGAACAAGACATCACTCCGGCCAACCTGAACAACGGTATTTATCAAATTCCCGATGCGGACGTAATCAATGTACTGGGCGACACGGTTTCGGTGGAGGCCATTGCGACCAATGGCACCACCAGCGCAACGGTGACGGCCGGAACGATTGCCAATGATGCCCCATATTTCGTGGATGGGCGGCGGCACCTGAAACAGAATTTGAGCTTTGTGATTCGGGGGGCGTCGCTGTATCACCCGTTTGGCGTTATTTTTGACTGGTCGCTTAATCAACTTGCTACGAACTTCGAGGAGTTCAGTTTTCTCTCTCATAGCGGGTCTGGTTATCTTGAATGGGCTTCCGCCTCCGCTCAACTTAACGACTTGTGGCCTTTTGCGGCCAATTATGATCTGGCCAACTATTTGGTTGATGTGACCCGAACCAGCTTGTATCTCGGAGATCCGTATGGAACCAACAATTTTGTTTTCCAGCCAAATTTTACCACTAACATTCCTGCCGCAGCAATCCTAGCTCAGGCTGATCCTTATTGGATTTTCCAACCGCTTTTCGGCGGCGGCGACGGCTATGATCCTATTTATGATTTTTATGCTGCTACCACCAATTGGGGTGTAACGGAGGTGAATTATACCAATTATCAAAGCGCCTATTTGCAAAGCGGCCTCTGCAACTTATTTGGCTTGCCCGAACAAACGGGGTGCGTCGTTTATTGGCCCGGAGCTTGGGCAACAAACACCACTTGCGTTTATCAGCCCTTGGCTCCCGGCGACACGGTCACGACCGAACAGGAGAACGATTACGTCATCAAATTTTACGCCAGTTGGTGTCCCGCCCCGACGCTGAATTTCGTCAATTATTACTTTGCGCCGGTGATCAACCCGAACAATGATACATTTAACCTTCCCGGCAACGCCTATCTTAATGGCCAAACTATGATTCAACCCTATCCGCTGCCCATACTTGATGATTTCAACGTTACCAACCAGACGCCGCCCGTGATGTTTGGCTCGGTTGGCCAGCCGATGATTCTGGGTGCTTGGGCCAAGTATTCCATTCAGGGCAGCAGCCCGACCAAATACGCTTACCTCGGCCAGTATTTTGTCACGAATGCTTTCGAGGTAGATGCCAACGGCCATGTCACCACGACCAACACCGGCGTCGTCTCACCCTACGGCGAATTTTTCCCGACGCAACCCGGCCCTGTGGCGCTGATCACCATGCCGGACATTGATACCCAGATACAGGCCACCGGCATCGTGCAGGTCATCTCGCTGGCTCTGGACGCCAATCATGACGGTACGATTGACACCACGTTTAACGGCCCGGACTTTGTTTCGGCCAACCATCCTTACCGGTTTTGGGTCAACAACAACTATGACCGCTGGCACACGGTGGATGGGTCGGATTCGGAGCAGGACGATTTGGGGCCGGATGACATTGCCGGACTGCCAACCAGCCAACAGGTGCCAGATTGCCAATACACCGCCGGCGGGTTGCCGGCGATTCCTTGCACCCGCGACTTGGAGGATTATGCTAGAATGTGGCTGCCGGGTCTTTCCTCGGTTCTGACATCACTTCCAGCCAACTATACGGCAAAGCTGACTTTATCTGGCAGCGCACAAATCCGCCTATTCCAAGCCATTGAATCCAATGGCGGCACAAATTATCTTTTTGACGAAACCACGGCCTCAAATCAGGTGGCAAATTCGACGGCGCTTTATGTTGGCTTGCTCACTTCCAATGCGCCAATAATTTTAAATGGGCAAACGAATGAGCATTTCATTTTCTGCGGCGCACAGGCGGGCAATGCGCGGATTGATCTCCAAATCGTGGATGGAAACTCAAATTTAATTGCCGACGCGGCAACGTATCTTCAACTGGTGGACATCAAGCAAATGTATGAACGGTGGACGGTGGGTGATGATCCAAGCACTGCGCCTGCCAGCACTGCGCAAATTGCGACCAATGATTTGCCCAGTGGTGTGATATGGCCATTCCAATACGCCAAACCCGGCAACGCAAACACGCCTTACATCCTTTATGTTCACGGCTGGAACATGGAGCCGTGGGAAAAAGACCGGTTTGCCGAGGCCGCCTTCAAACGGATGTATTGGCAAGGCTATCAAGGAAGATTTGGCGTGTTCCGGTGGCCAACTGACAACGGTTTCTCTGGAATCATCAGCGTGCTTACCGATGCCCGCAACTATGACAATAGTGAGTTTCAAGCTTGGCAATCGGCGCAAGGTTTGTTGAACAAACTGGCCGATCTCAACGCTCAATATCCCGGCCATGTTTATCTCATGGCGCACAGCATGGGCAATGTGGTGGCAGGCGAGGCACTGCGACTGGTAGGCTCAAATCAGGTCGTTAAAACATACATCGCCATGCAAGGCGCAGTCCCGGCGCATTGTTATGATGCTTCGACAGCGAATCGCAGTAGCAGTGGTTCGCCAGATCGCTATGCCGCATATTGGACGAACGGCGCACCGTGCTACTTCAACGGCACGGCTGGCGCGGGCAGTTACATCAATTTTTACAATACCAACGATTGGGCATTGGGTTATTGGAATTTGGATCAAGACCCTTTCAAACCCGATAATTCTGGTGTGCCATTCCCGGGTTATTATTACACTACGCCTTCCGGCACACATCCATCCGGTTTCTATAAAATTATCGGTTCAACCGATTATGACCTGTATTTCCCGGCCAGCACCTACGAAATTTTTGCGTATGCTGACCGGGCTTGGAGCTACGCCCTCGGCGCGCAGGCGCATGTCGGCGGAGCTTTCAAAAAAGGCTCTTCATATCAGGAGGTCGATTTGCCAAGCGTATGGCCAGCAGATACTCACCCTCACTCACCGGGTAATCTTTATACAGCGCACGTGTGGCACAGCGCGCAATTTCGCTCTGACAATATGAGCCGGGCAGTATTTTGGAATACATTGATGGAGCAAATGTTCCCCTAACTATGAAAAGAACAATTATATTCTTGCTGTGCATCGCTGCTGTGATTGGTTTCATGCTTTTCTTGCTCCGTAAAACGGAACAAACGCCACAACCTGTGCCAACTGTAGAAATTCATGGAACCAACAGCTTAACGATAAAAAATACCACACAGCAAAACCCTGCCACCGAACAAACGCCACCTTTAGTTATTACACCGAAAGCAAACGAACCCGAACCGACAACCGAGGCTGAAAAAAATGCAAAGGCACGGCAGATGCTTGAAGCGCGAAATAAACCAGTAGAACTTTGGGGAAAGGTAGTAGATCAGGATGATGCTCCTTTGTCTGGTGTAAACGTAGAAGCAGAAATTGGCCATTTTGTCTGGCCGCCAGAGCAGGCTCCGAATGGTGTATCTACGAAACAGGAATTATTGACTGACACGGATGGAGAATTCTACGTTCACGACGATTCTGCCACTGGCGTGTATGTAACGTTACAGAAAGACGGTTACGAACAAGAATCACCAAAGGGAAATGGATACGCCTTGGGAACCGGAGGCGGCACCAAGGATAATCCGGTAGTTCTTAAAATGTGGAGCACGAATGTTCTCCAGAAACTAGTCACCGGAGAAAAGCATTTCCATATGACGCCCGATGGACGCCCGTATTTTATCAATTTGTCTTCCGGCGTGATTTCTGAAACGGGAGACGGCGATTTGAAAGTTTGGATTAAATATCCAGCACAAGTTACGCGCGGTCAATTGTATGACTGGTCCTGTGAAATTGAAGTGCCCAACGGCGGGCTTTTGGCGGAAGACGATTTGAACTCTGCCATGTATTCGGCACCGACCGGCGGTTACACGCCAACTTTTCAGCTTCAGCAACAGATTAAAGGTGGTCAAAGCGGTTCGATTGGTGAAAAGCGATTTTATATCAATTTGAACAACGGACAGGAGTATGGTCGAATTACCATCGATTTAATCGCTCCTTACAACGACCAAATTCCCGGCCTGATTCGCCTTTCCTACGCCATCAATCCTTCTGGCTCTCGTATTTTGCGTTAGACTGTTAAAGAAGAGAATATGGAAACTTCAAATAACAATACACATTTTGGGCCGAATAGTCGGCTTCGCGCGTTTCTGAAAACAACACACATTTTGGCTTTTGTTTGTTTGGTGATTTGCTCCGGTTGCGGCACGATTATCGGTAGGTCAGGCGTTGGCGACATGGCTTATGACGTGAAGATTCCACGATATTACCCAGCGACGTTTGTTGATAGCCGGTTGATTGCAGAGTCATCCCCAAATACTTCGGCTGGGGCGCGAGCATTTTGGTGTGTTGGCGGAGTCATTGATTTGCCCATCTCGCTCGTGCTAGACACGCTGCTTTTCCCATACGATGCCTGTAAGTCATCCAAGCAGACATCATCGCCGGTTAGCAAGCCCCCGGAGCCAATTGCCGAAACTGAAATGAACACAAAAGCCCGTAAAATGCTGGAGGCACAGAATAAACCAGTAGAGGTTTGGGGTATGGGAGTCACATGGTTAGTTCTTTCTTCGCAGCGCCAAATACTGCAAAAGCCAAGTCATGCTTCTCCTGGCCAAGCTGCAAAATCGGACGGACAAGAGAAACAAAAACAGGAAGAAATTGAGATCAAGCAGAAGTATTGATATTATGACCTACCGGCCAGCACGCATACGTCTGGTTGAAATTCTCAGACCTAAATGATTTTCTAAATTTGCAACTAAATTTTGTTTCCCAAAACTCACATGCTGAGGCGGAAAACGCTGCCACACTGATATTTTCCACAGCGTGAAGTTGTACCATACAAATTTCCATCCTTGCCTTGCATCAAAGAAGTGAGAGACGGCCAAGAGCCGCTGCCCCCTGTAAACGAATATAAAATTGTGAGTTTTCCGTTTGGTGTCACCTTAAATATCGTGCCTAGGTTTTGCGCACCGCCTCCCGCAGTGGTTCCATAAAAATTGCCATCATGTCCTAATATAAACGAATTGGGATGCCTGCCGTTCGCACCATTGAACAAAACCAAGGTTGTCAATTTACCGTTCGGGGTGATTTTGAAAACTGTTCCAAAGCCGCTGAAGGGTGGCCAATCATACCCTGCTGGATTCACAACGTTCGTTCCACCGCCGTTCGATGTTATCCCGTATAAATTGCCATCGCCATTCTGGACAATCGAAGAAGGATTTTGGCCATTTGTGCCGTTGAAAACAACCAAGGAAGTCAGCCTTCCGTTTGTCGAAAGTTTGAACACGGTGCCAAATCCCTGGCCTGCAAAATTAGTTTTTACAAAATCATCAAGGCCGGCGCAGTCCGTGCTTCCATAAAAGTTGCCATCCTTCCCTTGTATCAATCCAACATAAGGATTAGCGCCATTCGTTCCATTAAAGAACACCAATGTTTTAAGAGCCCCATTTGTATTTATGCTGAATGCAGTGCCGTAATCAAAAAACCCGCGTCCTGATACGGCAGAGGATGGCACACCTTTTTTACGCGTACCTCCGAATGATGTAGTGCCATAGAGGATGCCAACAGAATTCTGCACCAGTGCAGACACAGGGGCGACGCCGTTTGTGCCACCGAAAGACGCCAGAGTCGTCAGGTTCCCGTTTGTGGTGAATTTGAAAACGGTTCCTTGGCCGGTTGCGCCTCCGCCTGCTGTTGTTCCATAAAAATTTCCATCGATTCCCAGGATTAAACCAGCGCGTGGGTACCCACCGGTGTCATTGGTTTTAATAAATGAGGTGAGGGTGGTAAATTCACCATTCGTTGTGATTCTGAAAATTGTGCCTTGGCCGTAGGCGCTAAAACCCCAATTCCCACCTGATGTTGCCGTTGTCTCTCTTGTTGTGCCGTAAAAAAAGCCATCTGGCGCTTGCAACAATCGGCCTTCGGGTTCGATACCATTTGTGCCGCTGAACGAAAATAAGTTGGTAAATGTAACCCCGCCGCGTGCAGAAACCACAGATACCCATATCGCTAAGATGCCCGCTATACCAAAAACATTTATTCTTGAACGCACAACTATAAGTTTCCAGCAAAAATCGCTCTTTGACAATTGGAATTATTGCACTGGAATTTTTGCACCTGTAAACGTGGCGCATGACCAAGTGACAGCAATTTTGTTGGCGGCAGTTCTGACCGCCTATTATAGATCATTAAAAGCTGGAAAAATAACTGCGAATTATTAGAATTCTAATTATGAGAAACTCAGTGGGGCGGGGCCACCCAAGTCAAAGAAGATTAACGTCATCCCGGCCTGATTACTTGAGGCTTTTGCTCTGCGTTAGCGTGCTGATGGCAAGGCTGACATCGGCAAACGCTACGCCAATACTCGATACTGGAAACCCGGTTGGTTTCTTTACCAATGCTGCCTCCCGTTTGCTGTCGTCGGAGTTGAATCTCGAATTGACGCGAATTCAGATTTACCCGACGAATCAGTACACGCCCGCCGTTCACCGACTGCTTCAAGTTGCGGCCAATGTTTTCGATACCACTTCGACTAATTTTTATCCGTCAGTCTTCCGCCCAACGTTTTGGGTTACTAACGAGAATGGCTATACTAATGTTTACATTAACGGCTACCAGCAGGTGGTGTTAAATAATTCGTATAATCCCATAACCAGCGATCCGCAACTGGCTTTGCCGCTGGATGTCACGAGCCTGCTTCCTGGGTTCAATTATCCATTCGGAGTAAATGTCTATGGCGTGCCGTGGATCATCGGCGCGAAGAAGGGTTTCCCGAATTTTAATAAGTTTGGAATGCAGAATGTCGTACAAATCACGCGCAAATTGCAAATCGCCCGCTCAAAGATACCCACAACATCGGTGTCAGACTTCCTCTATACCAATCAAATGTATGTCTTCAACATCAGCAACTTGATTGGCATAAACTGTTGGAATTCTTACAGCAACTCGTATCCCAATCCGGTGCAAATTGTAGTTAATGACAACCTTTCAATGATGTTGACCAGTGATGCTGGGGTGCCGACCGTCATGACGAACTATTCGTTCTCCGTGAACACGTCCTTGAATTCCTCCTGGCCGGGTTCGGCATGGAATCCGGTTGTGCATAATGGTTTTCCATCCGCAAATTCTTTCATCGTTCCACTCAACAACACGGTCGTGTTTTTGACGAACAGTGCCTTTTATACCGGGACCACGCCGCCGGGGTTGAGAGGGTTCTATTCCGTAGGAGACAACCTGGGTTGGGAAACGAACAGACATGATTTCACCCTTCCGAATTTTGGTTTGCTGACGACCAATCGCTTACAGGTGTTCATGCTTGATGGCGCCAACGTCATTGATTATGTGCAATTCGCCGGGCCGGAGAGCAGCCGCAATTTGAATGCGGAATTTCAAACCAACGGTCAGGCTTCCGGATATGGCTACCTGTGGAGCACAAATCTGAATGCGAATGGCGTGCCCTGGGGAATCATGAGCCAGATTGACATATCGGATGGCAATGTGACATGGAATTCGGCTTATTGGAACAATGTAGCAGCGCCGGATGAAATAAGTGGGTTCAGAGAGTTTATGGGATATAGCCCGGCAAACAATGGCAGCAGCATAGCCCAGGCTTACGCGACAAATTATATCGTGCAAGTCCCTTACAGCCCAACAGTTACCGCTTCTGAATACATTTCCTGGCAGGCAAATGATCCGTTGGTGCATTATCTGGCCAGTGATTTGAATTTTCAGGGCACGGAGAACGGCGGTCCCACGACCGGTATAAATGTTACGACCCAAATTGTGCCTTTGCCCATGCCGAGTTTCAACCTGGTGAATGACCGTTACCAGCCGTGGGGCAGGAGCAGCCAGATGGCGCATACTGCAAATGTGGATTCCAATCCGGCAAACCTGGCATTCAAAGACCCGTTGGTGCGCGGGTCGGATTATTGGAACTTTCCCACGAATGAATCATCATTTGGCGATTGGCTCGGCCAAATCCATCGCGGCACGCCGTGGCAGACAATTTATCTCAAGGCGTCAGATATTCTGAATGAGATCCAAACGATTGGCGGTTTTGCCTACCCTATTGGAACGAACACTTGGATGAATTGGACGGGAGATTTGGATGCAACGGATGCCTCAGCAATGGCACCTGTGCGGGACTGGCACATGGCAAGCCTGCTGGCGTCCATGCTGAATACCAATGATCTTCGCTCTTTGTTTTCCGTTAATAATTCAAACCCAAATGCTTGGCTGGTTTTGCTCGACGGTTTGACAGCATTAACCAACGACCTTCCTGATTCTCTGGGATTAAGTCTTGGAGTCTTTCCACCCCAATTCGGCACGCTGGTCATGTCATCGAATTCCCCCCAAGCATCGGCTATTGTCAATGCCATTCAATCAGCACGGACAGGCCAGCCGGGACAGTTCTTCCGCGATGTTGGAGATATTCTGGTAATACCACAACTGACCGAACAATCACCATTCCTGAACTGGAACGATGGCGTCCAATCCTCGAACGGGATCAGTGATGAAGCATACGAAATAATTCCTAGCCAACTATTGTCATTGTTGCGTGCTGATTCCATCGGCTCGATTGCACCGGTGAATAACCAAACAGTTGTGCAGTTTACTGGTTATGATGGCCATGTGTACGTAGTCCAGGCTTCTTCGGACCTCAAAAATTGGACCTGCATTAGCACCAACTCCCCCGCCAATGGGGCATTAAGTTTCACGATTACTGCGCCCGTCAATACCGGTCCGCAATTCTTCCGGTCGGTGCTGTTACAATAACAGTGGACTGATCCCACACTGTTTTATAGTGGGTATTTCATCCTTTGCCGACCGGCTCGATTTTAATGGAGGCGACAAAAGGCTTGTTGCGGTCGAGGTCGCTGTAGCGTTTGGGTAGGGTGCAGATGGCGGTGAGTTTATTTTCACGCAGATAATCGGCAATGCGACCGAGCCGCCACCCCAGGACGACCACGTCGGCGGTGGAGAAGGCAAAAGCCAGTTTGTCCGGCGGCGCATCCTTGGCGTCGTCGGCCTCGGGGTTGGGTTCAAGGGTGTATTCAATCAACTGGCTGGTGTGGAAACCGCGCCGCCGCCCCTCGAAATGGAACTCGATGCTGAAGCAATGCATTTCGGTGGGCTGGAAACAATCGTCTTTTAGGAAGTTCATGGACATAAGTTGGTTGAGGTTGATGGTTGATGGATGAGAAATTAAACGCCGATGCTATGGGAATGAGAATGTCCGGCATCGCCGGGCGGGGTGATGCCACGACCCAATTTGCGGCGAACGGCCTCTCTCTGCGGACGCACTTCCCTCATGGTGGGTGCCGGTTTGACCGTCTCGGCTGGCTTTAGGGACTCGGCTTGCTCAATTTTTCCAGTTTGCTTGCTGGCCTCAGCCGGTTCGACTTTTTCGACAGCGGTTTCCTTTGGCTCAAGGCCGAAACGTTCACCGAGCCAGCGGGTGATTTCCTCGACCATTTGAGCCAGCCGTTGAACGGGCGGCAAACGGGTGAACCGCGTTGGACGCATCGGGCGGACAGGACGAGCGGTGCGGAAATCCGACTGCGTATTCGCTACCGGCTCCGGCAACAAAGCATTGGTCTGTCCCTTGGGAACAAAACCGAGTCTGGCGAGGTCGTCACGGAGGGCTTGGAGTTCGACGGCGGCCTTGCGTTCGTGCGAATCGGTGACACGGCGGGCGAGCAATTCCGTGTCATCGGTGAAAACGTGAACGCGCTCGCGGCCACGGGAGATGGAAACGTAGAACTGTTCGCGATTGACGGCAGCAAAAGAACGCGAGGAGGCGACCAACAGCACTTCATCCACCGTCTTGCTTTGAGACGAATGCGACGTGACGGCGTAACCGTGAGTGAACGTGTTGAAGCTGGCGGGGAGTTGGCGGCCATCGGCCAGCATAATGCGGCCGTTTTGGATCTCCCGCACCTGGACGCGCTCCCCGTTGATGAAGTCCTTGCCGTAGTTGGCTTGGAGCAGCAGCCAGTCGCCGGTGGCAACTTTCAGTTCACGGGCTTCCCCGACATCAAAGGTGCTGGCGGCATTGGCGGGGATAAAATCCACTTCCGTCCCATCGGAACGGCGGACACGCAAACCGTTTTCAACAACGGCGGCGACCTCGACCGTCTCGCCCCGGTCAAATTTCCGGGCCTTGCGGACAAAACGCAGGCGCTGGCCGGGTTCATATTGGCTGGCATTTTTCTTTTGGGCTTCCGTCCACGAAAGCGAATCAAAGACGGGAAACACCTGTTCATCCGGGCTGACCACACCATCGGTTTTCAACGTTTCCCGTACCTTCTCAGTCACGGCCTCAATCTCCGCCCAAGTGGGCGAGACCAGTAACGCCGACCTGCCCTGCTTGGTAGCCGACAAATACGCATCAGCCGCCTTTTGATAAAGCTGACCGTCATCCGTCGGCGCTTCACTGACTGCGCCAAGCTCCATGAGTTTGGCGAACGCCTGGTCGGTTTGTTTGGCAGCAGCCAGTTTGACGATTTGCCGGAAGACTTCGGACTTCTGGCGACGAATGGTCGTCAGTTTGCTGAAACGGTAATTGGAATACTGTTCAAGGATGCGGAGCGCATCACCTTTGGGAACGGAGGAATGCTGGCCGGTGTCGCCGGACATAATCACCCGGCAATTCTTGAGACGGGCCAGCTCGAATACTTTGGCCATGTCATCCAAACCGATGGCCCCGGCTTCATCCAGGACAATCACCCAACCGGGGGAGAGCCGGGACTGCGCCTGTGGATCGGCCAGCAGTTTTTGCAACGTCATGGTCTTGGCCAGATAGGACACCTCTTTGCGGAGCGTGTCCGCGGCGGAAGCAGTAGGAGCACAGAAAACGGAATCATAACCCCGGTGACAGAGTGCGGTGGCCAGTTCGACCAAGGCGGTGCTTTTGCCTGAACCTGCCAGGCCACGGAAGCCGGTGAACTGGTCGGGGCTGGTGAGAACGTGTTCCAGCGCCTTGCGCTGGTCCGGGCCGAGACGTGCTGGTGGTTCGTAACGGTTGGTGATGGGAGCAACGGCCTCAACGCCAGCGTTGACGCTGCGAATCAGATAAAGCTCTTTGGTCAGAATCTCTCGTGTGGAAACCTCCGAACCAACGCGCACGAGGTTTGCGTCATCAGCCAGATTCTTTTTTAACTGTTCAAGGTCAAGCTGGCCGCAGCCTTTGACCAAAGCGGCTTCCAAAATCTTGTGTCGCGGGACGACTGACTGGCGTTCAAAAACGTGTGCAACGCCGTGCGCCACGGCCTCATCCGTGCCGACGTGTTGAGCAAAAGGTTTAGCGACGCTATCGGCGGCACTGGTGACACTCCGCAAGGAGCGCTTCTCGAAAAAGCCGATCTCACCGAGTTGTTGCTGACGCACCTGTTCATCCGATGCGCCCTTCAATTTTTTGGGACGGGACTGGTGGACGACATGGGCGACCTCCTGTTTGGTGAGCTTGCGACCGAGCTTGGCCTCCTGTCGTTTGACCGCCATGTCCCGTTGCTGCGACCGTTTCGAGAACCGATCAATAAACTTGGCCTCGACCCCTTCGATTTCAAAAGCCAACCCCGTGCGCCGGATGGAGTAACCGAGCTGGTGGAGACGCTTGGCCAGTTCATTGCGATAGACTGCCGTGCCGTAATTGAGCGCGCCGAACATGTCGCCGGTCTGAAGCGCCTTCCAACGTCGCTCCGTCTTGTCCCAAGTGCAGTTGAATAGGACGAAATGCGTGTGCAGTTGTGGGTCAAGCGCGCGGGAGGAGGTGTGCAGAAAAGCCGCGCCAACCAGGTTGCCAGTGACCCGGTCACCTTCCTCAATGCCCCCTTTCCGAATCCTTGTGGCGGCGAATTGTTCCAGTTCCCGGAGCGCGATTCCAGACGCTTCCTTGTGAGCTTCAATGATGCGCCGGTCATTCATCGTGACCGCCAGAATTGAAATGGACTTGGGTGGCGAACACACGAAGTCGAAATAAATCCGGCGTTCCCGAAACTGCTGCGGTGTCAACTGTTCACCCGTCTCTGGATGCTGGTTATCGCACAATTTCAGGAACGTTTCACGGGTAACGACACCACCCGGTTGCAATCCCAACCGTTCAGCGCCGGCACCAATCCAATGACCATGTTCCGTTTCAGCCTGGGTGTAATAATCGTTATGGGAAAGGTGCTCATCAAAATACATCTCCGCACCCGCCCGATTCTTCTGTGGAATGCCGCTAAACATGGCTCAACATTTTACGTCAACGCCATCCGACAGATTGTAATGAAACCGTTACAACCTGAATTCCCATTCTCCGATAGGATGACGCTCATGCCTGGAACGGTAGCACGAAGTCTAAAACCGATTGCACCCAAGCGAGCGCAACCTGAAATCCGTTTAATGCTATTGGTTATCCGGTAAGTATGCACAGAAGCACCGAACCATTTGTTGCAAGTCTGCACGCAATGAAGCAGCGGTTTCTGAGAATGGAAACCGCAGAAGTGCCATGACACTTACCCCGCCCCAGGCCGGTGAAGAAGTCGCTCGCCGCCGCGCCATCGGGCGTTCGACAAAAAAGTTGAAGGCGAGCCAAACAACGGTCGGATGAAACGCCGTAGATATGAGCGAAGCCGGGTCACAGGGTTGCCTGCCAATAAACCGGCAGGCATGACCCGGTACGCCTAGACGGATGGACGTATTCCCGGCCAGAGAAAGGAGCAAACCAAACATTATGAGCACACGCATTGATTACACACAGATCGCCGCGAAACTGGATTACACGGCGCTGGAGAAAAAGCTGACGCAACTGGCGGAACGCGAACCGCCCAAAAAGCGAAAAACCGCCGGTGATGTATTGGAGCCGTTGCGCGAGCGGTTACTGGCGTTGCAGCGCAAGGGATGGAGCAGCAAACAACTGGTGGATGAATTGAAGGCCGCCGGCGTGCCGGTGAGTCCGGCGCGGTTGCGCGAGTGCTTGAATCGCTGGACGGCTGGCGGCAACGGAAGCGCCAGGCGGCGAGGAACCAGACGGAGCAAACGCGCCACTGCTCATGTCTCAACGCCGCCAGCGCCAAGCCCAAGCGGACGGAGCAAGAACACATCAGGCGACGGCCAGCCAGGACTCCGGCTGCCCGACCGGTGAGCGCATTCGCGTTGAAATCCTGACGCGCATTCGCGTTTGAAAAGCTTGCAGGCCCGTGCGGTCAGGGCGCTTGGCCAAAGCCGGCCAGCGACCTGCCTCGCACGCGCCTGCTTCGCTGGTAGATGAAGGGCAGTCGCCCGCCTGTCCGTGGCTGCGCGCTGCCGGGACGAAGTGCCCGGCGCTACCCGCCACCGACAGCCAGGGAGAGTGAAAATGTAAACGTTTACAACGTCCATTGAGGCAGCCAAAGGCTGGCCATCAGTTTGCACAAGCACGCTCAGTAATTAGTGCGTGAAACTAAAAACTAAAATCACGCTGAGGCTCTCGAAACGAGAGTTTTACTGGTTCATTATAATCATCGCTTTGGCGCTGCCGTATCTGGTCAAGCTGGTATTGGCATGGTTGAACTGATGGCAACGGACATTGATCGTTCAATAAACCGGCAGTCGCCGGAACCGAAACGACGCAATTGCTTGAGCCGATACGGAACATTGAACGCATTCGCGCCCGAATCTTTGCCGCTGATTGGCGGAGGGAACGCTCGCAGGCCCGTTACTGGCATGGTGCGTTGCTAAATCGGCAAGCCCAATGCCAGCAACGCGCCTGCTTCGCTTCATCAAATATTAGCCGGTTCGTGAGCACCGACCGTCCCGCCGACCGGAGCGGACGCAAAGCAGTTCGGTTAGAGTGTCCGCTCCGAACGTCGTGCCGTTCGTCGTCACCAACCGGACAGGAAAACGAAATCGCGCCGGTTGTTTGCCGGTGATTCGTCCGTTCTTCGCCGCGTATCAAATCGCGGGTTTGGTGTCCGCCTGCAAAGACCGCTTCTAGGAGTGGATTGCTGGTTTGTCGGAACGGCGTCCGAACCTTTGCTGCCGCGTTGCGTGGGCAAAACGTCGCTGGCCTGCTCATTAGGCGCTCTGGCTGCCGCGCCGGGCAGCGTGGCGATGCTCGCGCATCGCCCGTCACATCCTCCTGTCACGCGCTGTCCCCTGCCGTCACGTTCCATTGCCGTCCGTTGCTTTTTTTGTGAACGCCAATCCCGGCACCCTGTCAAATCTCCGCCTTCTTAGGCCAGGCAGAATACCTGAAATTACCTCAATTGAGGCTTCATTGGCGAGAGTTTGACCGTCAGTTTGCGGTCGGCTTGATGACCCCGTAATTGAATTTATCAATTTTTCAAGGCGTGGATTGTCCCGCCTTGGAAGCGGTTTTGTGCCAACTTTTATGACCGTTGGCATTACACCGAAACAAGGAGGACCGAAGCCATGTGCCGACAACAGAGACGCCAACGCTGCCCCATGAATGTGTTTTTAACTTGCACCTACTCCCTAACGGCGAACTGGCGGCGCTGCTAATATGGCTGGTTGGAAAGTGAAGAAGACGCTGAATATCGTTGGCCGACAAGTCAGCAAGTTTCGCAACCAGTGCAACTGGTCGCAGGAAGACTTGGCGGGCCGGTTGCAGCGGACTGGCTGGGACATTTCCCGCAGCGGTGTTTCCAAGATCGAAGGCGGCACGGTTTATGTCCACGATTTCCAAGTAACCTGGCTGGCCGCTGTGCTGGGTGTGCCCAGGGATGCTTTGTATCCCCAATTGGATTCAGGCCGGCCAATTCGAGACGCCATTCTTCGCTACATCCACAACGCCAAACGCGGCCTCGTGCTGCCGCTGGCTTCATTTTCTCGCTCATCGTAACTGTGAAACACCCGCAAAGGAGGAACGTATGGAACCCATCCCGAAGACCGAAGAACAACCCACCGCCACGCCGACCGAACGGCTGGCCTATTCAATACAGGAATCCGCCGATATGCTCGGCGTGAATTATTTCAGCATTTACCGGCTCATCCAGCGTGGTAAACTTAAGGTGTGCCGGGCCTTACGCGGCAAGTTGCTGGTGCCGCGCTCGGAATTACTGAAACTCTTGGGAACCCAATGAGGACATTATGAGCAACCGATTTGATGACCGCCACCCGACGGCGTTGGAGGACCAAGCCTACGCCGAGGCCAGACAGCATTTTGCCGAACACCTGAAACAATTCCCGGTCAGCCGCGAGGCCGTTGAACGGCTGGAGCGGAACATTGCCAAAACAACACTGGCAGCGAACATGGCCGCATCAAAGCCAACACCCAAAGAGAATATCATCCAAGTTGATGGCGACGGGCAATGGCTTAAGAGCATTGATTTGATGGACAATATTTGCCTTTGCCACCGTTCCATCACAGGCGGGGCGGAATATGCGGTGGTGGAGCATTTTCCGGCGCGCGGCACGAACGAAATTTGGAACCGGAGCTGGAATGCGGTAGAGGTGTTGAAAGTGTTTGCACACGAACAACGGCAGGCGTTGCAGATTTGGACGGAAGATATGACGGCGCAGGTGAAGGAATTTCTGGTGGAGAAATATCCCGGCCAGGATATGAGCCGCGTGGCTGACAGCTTCATGCACCGATTCACTCACGCCGTCTCCCAACAGCACTCCCCATCTCACGAACAAAATCATAACCGAGGAATTCGGATTTGAGTCGGAAAATATTGACGGAATCAAAAAGAAGCACGCAACGGTTGGGTTGAAACCAATTTGTCCATTGTATCCCGTATTGTATCCCGGAACCAATTTTTAAAGCCAAAAGCAGCCAATGGTGGTAAAAGTTAAAACGAAAAGAACCACTGTGAACATTGAGCGAATCAGTGATTGCACCCCAAAGCAAAACATAGCAAAAACTGCGTTTTTGGATTTTCAGTCCTCTGCTCTACCAACTGAGCTACCCAGCCGACTGTGGTCAAACATTAAACCTCGCACACAGCCTGTTGGCAAGGTGAAACACAAATGGACACGTTCACCGGTTTGGGCACTGGCGATAGAGTTAATTTTTGGGACATGAAAAATTCGGGACAGCAAAAAGGCCGGAAACCCGTCAAATTTTTCCGCCCGCGGACACTTTGGGTTGGTATGCACGATGCTTGAAAATCGGACGTGCTGTACCCCAAATGCTCCAGGCTGTTTCCCTTGTTAACGGAGCCGGAACATATCCACCGCTTTTTCATTCTCCTGCTGACTTTGACCGCCACGTTCGTCTTTTGGTTGGAATCGAAGGGCGCTCCGGTGACAAGCGATGAAACGCCATCACAACCATGGAGGCCTGCGGCCACCCGCATCGGGTCGATAACCGCGTTCTCGCCCGCTACCGATCCTCGCTTGCCGTTGCAAAACCCCGTGCCGAAAACCGACAAACAAAACGCCGCCGGTTATCCGGCTAATTACCACCTCGAAAAGCAGCGGGATGCCGGTCGGAGCGATTTGTTTCAGATGATTTACAAAAAGCTGGGTCCGGATGGCCGATCGGGCAACCGGGTGCGGGTGGAAGCCGGTTACGGGCCGCTTTGCCGGATGGAGCCTGATTTTGGTCAAAGGTCCCTGGAACTGGAGCAACCGGGCTGCGCCTACCTCAAGGCCAGCCTTAGCTTTTGATTTCTTAAAACAATCGCTGCCGGTTGATCCGACGGTTTCAGCAGTCGGGGCTTTGTTTTTCATCGCGCCGGCCATGCATTCGTGTTAATCAATTTCCATCCGTGGCAAAAAATCCTGACAATAACGCGCGCCAATTCCTGAATATCGCCGGGTGGGGCGACGCGGCCAGCGAGCCGCTCACCGGCGACGCTTCCGCCCGGAAATATTTCCGCGTGCGCCGTGACCGGCAAACTGCCGTCCTGATGGATGCATCAAAAAACCGGGAAAGCGTGCCGCCGTTCATCCGTATCAATGAGCATCTCCAATCGCTTGGCTTCAGCGTACCCGCCATTCTGGCCCGGGACGAGCCACAAGGTTTTCTGCTGCTGGAAGATTTTGGCGACGACGTTTTTTCCCGCTTGCTGGATAAAGCCGGTGATGCCGAAATGCTGTTTTCCCTGGCCACCGATGTTTTGATTGCTCTGCATCAGCATCCCCGGGCCATTCCCCAGGACCTGCGAACGTATAATCCGGAGAAAATGCTGGCCGACATCGAATTGTTCCTCGAATGGTGCGCGCCGGACATTAACGACGCCGGACGGGCGGAATTTCGGGCGGTGTGGCGCGATGTCCTGCCCCTGGCTCATGAGGTGCCGGTCTCGCTGCTGTTGCGCGATTATCACGTGGCGAATCTGATGTGGTTGCCCGCCCGCGAAGGCATACGGCGGGCGGGCTTGCTGGATTTTCAGGACGCGTATCAAGGCCCAATCACGTATGACCTGGTGTCGCTGCTGGAAGATGCCCGACATGATATGCCGGACAAACTGCGGCAGAGAATGCTGGCGCGTTACCTGGCCCGGTCTCCCCGTCTTTACTGGAAGGCTTTTGAAAGTTCCATGGCTGTCCTGGCGGCGCTGCGGCATACGCGCGTGCTGGCCATTTTCGAACGGTTAAGCCGGCAGGAAAAAAAGCACGACTACAAAAAGCTGCATTCGCCGCGGGTGGAACGCCTGTTGCAAAGAGCGTTGCGCCATCCCATGCTCATTGACGTGAAACGTTGGATGGAACGTTATGCCGGTGGCAAAAAATAATTTTAACTGAAACGAATGTCCATCACCATAAACCTGGGAGCGCCGGCGTCCCGCCGGCACAGACGAAATTCGCCGGCGAGACGCCAGCGCTCCCAGGAACGGGTCTATGCACGGTAAAATCAAAAAGGCCATGGTCCTCGCCGCCGGCTATGGCACGCGATTGAAACCATTGACGGACCGGATGCCCAAGCCGCTCATTCCGGTGGCCGGCAAGCCGATGATTGCATACGCGCTCGACCGGTTGCGGGCATACGGCATTGAGGAAGTCGTTATCAATGTCTCGCATCTGAAGGAACAATTGACCGCTTACCTGGCTGATTGCCGGGAATTGACCATAAAAATTTCAGAAGAAACCGAGCCGCTCGAAACCGGCGGCGGTCTGAAGCAGGCGCTGCCGCTGCTGGGCAAAGAGCCCATTTTCACCATCAACAGCGATATCATCTGGACGGATGAAAAGGAAAGCGCACTGGAACGGCTGGCGTGGCATTGGGACGATTCGAAAATGGATTTGCTGCTGCTCATACAATCCAGGGCCAAAGCCATCGGTTACGACAAGGGCGAGGACCATCTCTTCATCAAGCGCGACAATACCATTGGCTGGGAGGAGCGGGAGGCGCCTTATATCATTGCCGGAGTCGGGATTTTGCATCCGCGCATTTTGGTCAACGTGCCCGACGGAAAATTCACCGTGAAAGCGCTCTGGCACGAAGCGCTCAGGAAAAATCGGCTCTTCTGCCTGCCGCATTACGGCCAGTGGTTTCAGACGGGCACGCTCGGGGACATCAAAATGGCGGAAAAACATTTTAAAGTGTGACGGTTGTTTAACGACCGGGCATGGAAACCCAAACATCATCGCCGCCACCACCGGTCGCGGTTCACGCCGGAAAGAAACGGCTTTGGCTGGCGGTCATCGGCCTGTTGTTGTGTTTCATCATTTTGTCGGTCACGAGCGTTCAGCGAAAATCCGCCACCTATGATGAAACTCATTATTTGGGCGCCGGAAATATTCTGCTGAAAACGCATCGCTGGGACGCGCTCGACAGCACGTTGCATCCGGTTTTCTGGACCGTGTGGCACGACCTGCCGCTACTGATGGTGGCCGCTCCGAAAAATGTCTGGACCGAACTGGACGGAACGTTGCGCGGCCAGAAAATCATGGCCTTGCGCCCCGATGACGAGATTTTAAACGCCTGCCGGTTCACGCTGCTGCCGTTCGCCGTCGTACTGGGCATTGTTGTCTTCCGCTGGTCGCAACAACTTTATGGGAACGCGGGCGGGCTGATTTCGCTTGGATTCTTTTGTTTTTGTCCGAACCTGCTGGCCCATGCGCCGTTGATTACACCGGACGTGACGCTGAGTTGCTTTGCCGTACTTACTGCCTGGCGGTTGTGGTGTCTGGCGAAAAATCCCGGTCGCCGCAATTTGTTGTACGCCGGCCTGGCCCTGGGGATGATGTTGTTGAGCAAGCACACCGCCCTGCTCCTGCTGCCATTTTTTTTCGCCACCGACTTTGCGTATCGCGCCGCCGTTGGCCGGATCAACTGGCGTGCCGGGCGAAGTGTTTGGCAGGAATTGCGACATTGGCCGGCGGTATTGGTCATGGGTTTTCTCCTGCTCTGGGCCGCCTACGGTTTCGGCGTCGGCGGATTTGCCCTCCCTTCAGGCAAATGGGTCATCATGCCGGCCGCGCCGTACTTTCAGGGAGCGCTCTTCCAATATCTCGAATCCCGGGGCAGCCATTCATTCTTCCTGATGGGCACGCATTCCAGCACAGGCTGGTGGTATTATTTCCTGGTTGTCTGCCTCATCAAAATTCCCATTGCGATGCTCATCTTGTATGCCGGGCTGGCCGTGGCCCGGCGGAAGCTGGGAATGTCGTGGCGTTCGGACGAGTTTTATCTGCTCGCGCCTTTTGTCCTGATGTTCGTCTATCTTTCCGTTTTCAACTCCATCCAAAACGGATTTCGCTATCTGCTGCCGGTTTATCCGCTGCTGTTCATCTGGCTCGGCAATTACGGGATGGCTCTGCGACGGAGCGTCGGAATGCGTTGGATAATCTCCTTGCTGGCCGCCTGGGCTATCGTCGGCACGATTCGGACCTGGCCTGACTACCTCGCTTATTTCAACGAATTCATCGGCGGCCCGCGAAACGGATATCATTGGCTGGGCGATTCAAATGTGGATTGGGGGCAGGATCTGAAGGAATTAAAACGCTACATGGTTCAGCACGGGATTGAGCGCGTACAACTGGGTTATTTTGGAACGGCGGACCCCGCCCATTACGGCATCGAATATGAATATCTTCCCTCGACTAAAAACAGCCTGCGACCTACGCCACTCCTGCGTCCGGGTGAATTGCCATCCCGTTTCGTCGCCCTCAGCGCCAGCGAATATCAAGGGAACGATTTTTCAACCAAAGGGAGTTTTCGGACTTATTACCAGTACGAGCCGAATGATTTGATTGGCGGTTCGATTCTGTTGTTCGATCTCAAGTCCTTGGTTCCCAGGACGCAGGCGCCCTTGCCACTCAAGCTCCGACAATTTGTGGGGTTGGCGACCAATTCCGCACCGATGGATTCGTGTCCTTGAAGCGCCCGCGTGATTTTCGCGGTTGACTCGCCAATGGCGCAACATAGGCTTGCTCAACATGAGCCGGGCCCGGTCGATCAGGCCGGTCTGAACCGCCGTGAACGGAAGATGATTTTGAACCGATTTATTCCCGCCAGGGGCAAATGCTTCCAGTATGCAGCCTGGGCAGTCATGCTGTTGACACTGGTTCATTTGTGCTGGTTGCAATTGCGGCCGGAATCGGATTTGCGCCGGCTTTGTGCTTTTGCCATGCGGTCTCCGGCCAGCCGCACGGCATTGATGCCCTATCAACAACTTGATCAGATAGCAGAGCAGACGCGCAACGGGAATCTGCTGTTGAAGCTTGCGGGATATGCAAAGACAAATCCGGTTGTCGAAAATTCCCTGAGTTTTGTTTGTTTCCGGACAAGTTACGATTTGTATCCAAGACGGATTTTTACTGCCCCGGCCGACAAGGTCATCAACAATGGTCAGAGATATCATGCGGGCCGAATTCGATCCGGGCCCGCAGTGGTTGAAGGAGCATGACGTCCGCTCGGTATTGATATATGGCAACGACAACACCAGCGGCAGAACGCTACGGTTGGAAATTCTGCCACCCCGGGATGTTCCGGCCGGAATGTCGACCGAAAAACCCGGAGGTAATAAATGACCATCGTGTCTTGTTGCCTTTATCTCCTGCTGATTGTTCTGATGGGATACACCTTGCTCTCGGCCATCCAACCTTCCGGCAGAATAACGATTGTTCAATTGATCGGGCTTGGTCCGGCCATCGGCGCAGGAACCATGGGCTTGTTGCTGTTCTGGGCGTCTTTGATCGGGTTTGCCCCCTCGCGGAAATTGCTGGCAGTTATTGGTATTCTGACGCTGGCTGGTTTGTTGGTCCTGAAAAAAAAGAACCGGCTGGCGCGGATTCAAATTCTGGCAACCGGCTGGGAGAAAAGCGATGGATGGACGATTGTCCCGCTGGTCGTAACGGTGGCCGGGCTGGTGGTAATTGCGACGGCCGCCCTCTCCACGCCTTTGGTGGAGTGGGACGCGTTCGCGATTTGGGGCATCAAGGCAAAGGTGTTGACTCACGAAGCCCTGCGTCCGGTCCCGGCCTATTTCCACGATTTAACCCTGAGTTACAGCCATTTGGATTATCCGTTGATGGTCCCGTTTCTGACGGCGGGTGCCTACGCCGCAACGGGAATGATTGATGATCAGACCGGAAAACTGGTGTCGGTGTTTCTGGATGTCCTGATTGTGCCGATGGTGTATCTGGGGTTGCGCTGGAAATTGCGGCGTCTGCCGGCAGTTTGCCTGAGCGCAGTGCTGGCCTTGTTGCCGGTGATGTTCCGATACGCGGGCGTTGGCTGTGCCGATTTGCCGCTGGCAATGTTTTATGGCGGCAGCATTTTTTATTTGGCCAGGTGGATTGACGGGCAGGAATGGCCGCACCTCATTCTCGCCATCCTGTTCAGCGTCTTCGCCGCGTTCACTAAAAATGAAGGTGCCGTGCTGGCTTTGATGAACGGCGCGGTGATTCTGATTTTCGGACTCTGGCGCTGCCCGCGGCGCGGCTGGATGGGAGCGGCAGTTTTTTTCGCGGGTTTGCTGGCGTTGGATGCGGCCTGGCTGCTCTGGAACCCGAGCCTGCCGCGTACGCATGAAGATTATGGGTCCAGATTGTTGTCACCAACTCTGGCAACCCATTTGCCCAGATTGAAGGAAATCGTTCCGACCATGCTGGTACAAACCGCCGAAGTCCACGTTTGGGGTCTGATGTGGCTGATGGCCGCAGTGCTGGCCTTGCTTGGCTGGCGGGCACTGGCGCGGCGATATGTGCTGGCCGTGTGGATTTTGCTGGGACTGCACCTGATGATTTATGCGCTGGCGTACAGCGTGACCCCGTGGGACCTCAACGTGCTGATGCCCATGACCATGAACCGGCTGTTGTTACACGCGGTTCCGGCGGTCATTTTCCTGGCCGGCTGGCACTGGGCCGAACTGGAATCCGTTCACCTGCATGTTGAAAATCCCGAAACCAGCAGTGCAAGTAACTCTTCTGTTCAAGCCGGGCAAACAGCTTGATCGTTGCACAAGCGGTTTTATTCGCACCGGTTCAAACAATCTGCGGGAAAATCTTTTCCGGCTCCACACCCAAATCCTTGATGGCCGCTACCACAATCTCTTTGCTGATTTGCCCCTTCTCCGCCAGCGCGTAAAGCGTGGCGATGACGGTGCTCTCAGCATCCACCTCGAAAAACCGGCGCAGCCGCGCGCGCGTGTCGCTGCGGCCAAAACCGTCCGTACCCAGCGTCATTAAGCCGCCCGGCACCCACGGCGCAATTTGGTCGGGTACCAACCGCATGTAATCCGAAACCGCCACAAATGTCCCCTGCTCCTTCGCCAGCAACGTCTCCACATAGGATTTCTTCGGCGGTTCTGTCGGGTGCAGCATGTTCCAGCGCCGGCAGCGCAGCGCATCGGTGCGCAGCAGTTTGTAGCTCGTCGCGCTCCAGACATCGGCGCTCACATCAAAGCGGTCGGCCAGAATCTCCTGCGCCTTCAACGCCGAATTGATGATTGGGCCGCTGCCAAAAATGTGGGCCTTGAGTTTCTTGCCTTCGACGCCGGGCTTGAATTTGTACAATCCCTTCAAGATGCCATCCTCGACGCCCGACGGCATCGGCGGCATGGAATAATTTTCGTTGTAAAGCGACAGGTAATAAAATATTTCCTCGCCCTCGGCATACATTCGCCTCAAGCCTTCGGCGACAATAACCGCGATTTCAAAAGCAAACGCCGGGTCGTACGCCAGCAACGTCGGCACGGTGCCGGCATGGAGCAGACTGTGGCCGTCCTGATGCTGGAGCCCTTCGCCGTTGAGGGTGGTGCGCCCGGCCGTCGCGCCAAGTAAAAAACCTTTTGCGCGAATATCGCCCGCCAGCCAGAACAAATCGCCGACGCGTTGCGGGCCGAACATCGAGTAATAAATGTAGAACGGCACCATCGGCACACCGTGCGTTGCGTAGGAGGTGGCTGCCGCAATAAACGACGACATCGAACCCGCCTCGGTTATGCCTTCTTCGAGAATCTGGCCGTCCTTTTTTTCGTTGTAGTAAAGCAGCGACTGGCTGTCCACCGGCTCATAAAGCTGTCCCTTGGACGAGTAAATGCCGATGTCTTTGAACAGCGCGTCGAGACCGAACGTGCGCGCCTCGTCGGGAATGATGGGCACGATGTGCCGGCTCAGGCCTTTGTGACGCAGTAAAATACTGATGAGCCGCACGAACGCCATCGTCGTCGAAGCTTCTGTGCTTGAGCCTTTGAAAAATTCGGCGAACGCATCGAGCTTCGGCACGTCGAGTTTCACTGCATCGCGATTGACCGTGCGCGCGGGCAAATAGCCGCCGAGCCCGCGGCGCCGTTCAAGCAGATACTTCGCCTCCGGACTGTCCGGCGGCGGACGATAAAACGGCGCCTCGGCAATGACGTCATCGTTGATGGGAATATTGAACCGGGCGCGGAATCCGCGCAGTTCCTTCTCGTTCAATTTTTTCTGCTGGTGCGTGATGTTCCGGCCTTCACCGGCTTCGCCCAGGCCGTAACCCTTCACCGTTTTGGCCAGAATGACTGTCGGCCGGCCTTTTTGTTCCATCGCGGCTTTGTAGGCGGCGTGAATTTTGCGCGTGTCGTGGCCGCCGCGCTGCAGCTTGCGAATCTGGTCGTCGCTCAGATGATTCACCAGTTCAAGCAATTCAGGATATTTGCCGAAGAAATGGCGGCGGGTGTAGCTGCCCGGCTCAACGGAATATTTCTGGTAATCGCCGTCCACTGCTTCTTCCATGCGCTTGACCAGCAGACCGGATTTGTCGCGCGCGAGCAAATCGTCCCAGTCGCTGCCCCAGATGACCTTGATGACATTCCAACCGGCGCCCAGGAACGCGGCTTCGAGTTCCTGGATGATTTTGCCGTTGCCGCGCACCGGCCCGTCCAGCCGCTGCAAGTTGCAATTCACGACCCAGATGAGATTGTCGAGGTTCTCGCGCGATGCGAGGGTCAACGAACCGAGTGTTTCTGGTTCATCGCTTTCACCATCGCCGACAAAACACCAGACCTTCGGTTCCTCCGTCCATTTCGCCAGGCCACGCGCCTGGAGATAACGATTGAATCGCGCCTGGTAGATGGACAGGAGCGGACCGAGTCCCATCGAGACCGTCGGAAATTGCCAGAACTCCGGCATCAGGTAGGGATGCGGATACGACGACAGCCCTCCGCCGTCGGCAAGTTCCTGCCGGAAATTTTGCAGATGTTTTTCGTCCAGCCGGCCCTCAAGAAACGCCCGCGCATAAATGCCCGGCGCCGCGTGGCCCTGGAAATATACCATGTCGCCGGGAAAATTATCCGAGCGGCCGCGGAAAAAGTGATTGAACCCCACCTCGTAAAGCGTCGCCGCCGAAGCGTAGGTGGAGATATGGCCGCCGACGTTGGTGGTGGAGTTGGCCTTGACGACCATCGCCATGGCGTTCCAGCGGATGTAGCTTTTGATGCGACGTTCCATCTGCCAGTCGCCGGGGAACGGCGGTTGTTGGTCCACTGGAATCGTGTTGACGTAAGGCGTGTTGACGCCTCGCGGCAGGTCGGGCTGCGATTCGCGCAGACGGTCGCCAAGTTTCTTCAGCAATTGCGCCGTCCATTCCGGTCCCTGGTTTTCCAAAGCCAGATCAAACACCGACTGGAGCGACTCCTCCCACTTGTCGCCCGAATTGTGATTTCCTTTTTTCTCCATGCTGGTTGTCTCCTTCGTTATGCTTCGGCCTTACAAAAAGCTCGGTAAGATTTAAGCTAAACCATAAACTCAACGCCAGCAAAAATCAGCGTAACTGCAAAATGAAATTACTGGATCTGACGCTGCCGGCGCCCGCCGAAAATCTGGCGTGCGACGAGGTGTTGCTCGACGCCGCGGAAGGCGGCGGAGGTGATGAAGTGCTGCGTTTCTGGGAATCAAACGAGTTGTTTGTTGTGGTCGGCTATGCAAACAAGGTGGCGGCGGAGGTAAACGTCGCGGCGTGCGAAGCGCGGGGGATTCCAATTCTGCGACGCTGTTCCGGCGGTGGCACGGTGGTGCAAGGCCCCGGCTGTCTGAATTATTCGCTCGTCCTGCGTATCACCCGGGAAGGGCCGTTCCACAACATCGCCTTGGCCAATCAGTTCATCATGCGCCGAAACCGCGCCGCCATTGCAACCCTCAACTCTCAACCTTCAACCATCAACGTTGCTGTTCGCGGTCACACCGATTTGGCGATTCGCGACCGGAAATTTTCCGGCAATTCACAGCGCCGCCGGAAACATTTCCTGCTTTTTCACGGAACCTTTCTGCTGAACTTCGACCTCGCCCTCGTCACCGGGCTTTTGCCCATGCCGTCGAAACTGCCGGAATACCGGGAGCACCGTCCGCACAACAAGTTTCTGATGAACCTGAACGTGCCGGCGGAGAAAGTGAAGGCGGCAATGCAGAAAGCCTGGCAGGCGGAAGAGCCGCTGGAAAATCCGCCTCTCGAAAAAATTGCGGCGCTGACGCGGGAGAAATACTCGACCAACGAGTGGAACTTTAAATTCTGAAAGTGTAGCGTCGAGCCTGCGGCTCGACTGAATCGGCGCATAGCGCCGACACTACAACCTCTTTGCCACTCCAGGCCTGGCTTTTTGCGAGTCAATTCACTTTTCCGCCGGTCATGACTGACCTGTTAGCTTTGGATGTGGTGCGGCGCAATTTCGTCCAGGACGCTTATTGGACTCAAGATTGGCGCTGTATCCGGTTGCGCCCTCACAACTTCACATCGGGCGTTTGGATTTGACTAATCGGGGCGGTTGGAATAAAGAACCGGTGGTATATCTCGCACCCGAGTGAAGGGAAGCGGGGGGGTCACGAAGGGGCAGGCTTCGAGAAGCGTGTCATCGAATCGAAATGGAAACCAAGCGCTACAGAATCATTCTTCTGGTCCTCACAGTTCTTTCCACTGCGTTGGTTCTTCCCAATCTGGGCCGGAACTGTTTATGGGAGGATGAGGCTCAGACGGCGGTGATCGCGCAAAACATTTTGACTTTTGGCGTGCCGAAGGCTTCGGACGGGACCAATACAGTGAGTGTTTTGCCCGATCACAGGGATATCAGGGATGGAATCTATATCTGGCAGGGATGGGTTCCGACCTATGCGGCGGCGGCGTCCATAGCCGTTTTTGGACGCACATCCTTCGGGGCTCGTTTGCCTTTCGCCCTGGCGTTCGTCTGTCTCGTGGGCGTTTACTATTCCTTCCTGAGGAAATGGCATCACCCGCGTTACTGCCAGCCGATGGTAGCAGTGGTGCTCCTGGTCGCTTGCGTGCCAATGTTGCTCCACGCGCGGCAGTGTCGCTATTATCTCCTCGTTCCGCTTCTCAACCTCCTTGTGGTCGATGCTTATCTGAGCCTGCTGAAGGAGTCGAAATTCCGGCATCTCACCAAACTGGTTGTATGGGTGACATTGCTGGTGAATTCATTCTTTCCCGGAGCCTTCCTTCTTTTCGCAGCGCTGGTCGTCGATCTCATCAAGAGGCGACCGACAAGGCAACAGCTTAAATTGTTCGGCACCGCCTTGGGAATCCTGGTGGCGGTGAATCTTCCCATGGCAGTGTTTTGCCGGGTCTTGGACCGCAAATTTGGCTTTCAACCCGGTTACAGCGATTGGGAGGTGTTCGGGATGTACTTGTTGCGGTATCTATTGACCCTGAACAATTATGTTTTTCCGTTCAGTCTCATACTGTTGGCGGGCCTGCTGCGGTGGAGAACTCTGGCTCGCGGAGAGTCGTTCAACGGTGAATTGAGCTTCCTGTTTCTCATTATTTGCATCACCCAGTTTGTCGGATTCTCCATTTTGTCCGACTACCCTTATACCCGTTACCTGATTGGGATGGTGCCTTTCTTCCTCTTTTTTGGCGCCGGCTCCATTGAGGTCGTTTCCTTCAAGCGGCGGTGGCTGTTGTGGGCCCTGGTCGTCGTGGTGCTGGGAACCAATCTGTTTCAAATCCTGCCGCTCCCGTTGTTGCGCAGAACGCGGTTGCAGGAGGCTCAGTGGACCACGGCGGGCATCGAAGGAAAATTTCTGGCGGGGGAAGACGTTGGGATGAGCATTGCGCGCGGCGAAATCAAAACGCTGATCGGTGTGTCTGCGGGATTCCCCATGGCGGACTATCTCCGGAGCATCATAAATCCACCCAAAGGTCCCATCGATTGCATCGTAGAGTATCTTCAACAAAATGCGGCGCCGTTGGACCGGGTGAAGAATATCCTACGGCGATCTGCCACTGATGTTTCATACGCATCTCGCTATCACCAGTTGCATGGAGCCCGGACCTCCGGGACCGCAATGGATCATCGCGAGATATTTTTGCCCATGGAGTGAGTATCAAATTTTTCCGGAGCAGCCTGGCCAATATCGATACCTCAGGATCAATATCCCGTTCCCCGATCTTCAATGGAACAATCAGCCGGATCCGCTTTATCACTATTACAGCGCACCCGCCAAGCAATCGGCGCCTCCAATCGTCATTTGGAAGAAGGCGGACTGACAGCACGGGCCCGTGGAAAGCGCCTTCCTCTGGCGGGCGAGAAGTTGTGACAAGATGGCAATATAGTCACATGTCCCGACATGCGCTGAGTTTTAAATACAAGACGATCATAAAAAATCCCTGCTCGCGCTCCCGTGTTTGTCGTCTGTCTTGCTGAATTGAAGGCCAAGCCAGTTGCCTGTCACGCGAACCCCGCCCCTTGCAATCCTGATCGTGTCAACTTTGCAACGAGCACTGCGCCGGTTCACCCTTCGCCGAACTGGTTTCAAACCCGACACCACCAGGACATATCGCGCGCAGACAGGCTTCACGGGTTTGCCGTCATTCCGTGCACATGTGGATCGACGGAGAGAACGGCGAACAGGACGGCTGCAATCGCCGGCCACGGCGGCTGCATAAACCGACGGGCCAAAAAAAGAGCGCACAAGCTGAAGCCGCTGAGAACAGCAATCCCATAAAGTGAACCGAACGAATGGGATCAAACGGTAAATTCAGGGCCAGCCGGTACACCCAATAGATACAAGGCGGTTTATGGTCAAACCAGTCGCGATACGGAAGCTCGTGGTACCCAAGTCTCCACGCGATATAGGCGTATTCCCCCTCATCCCGCTCGAATGGGATGTTGAGCAGCGGCATCCTGAGCGCCGCCGTGAGCAAAACGATGATCGCAATCCACGGAACAATTTGCTTCAGCGGTGATTTCGCAGGTTGAGTGGCGCCGGTAAACGTGGTATCGCCAGAAAAGTGGTTCATGGCCTTCCCAGGTTCTCAAAGCCGCTTCGTGAGTTCCGCCTGACTTTTTGCAAAAACTTCCTTGTGCAACGAATTCCCGTGGGCGTCCATCGTCACCACCGCCGGAAAATCCTGCACTTCGAATTCCCAAATCGCCTCCGGGGCGCCGAATTTTTCGTAGAAATACACGTTGCGCACCTTTTTGATGCAGTCGGCCAGCACTTGTGCCGCGCCGCCTACCGCGTGCAGATAAACGCAGCCGCATTCCTTGCACGCCGCCAATGTTTTGTCGCCCATGCCGCCTTTGCCGATAACGCCGCGCAAGCCGAATTCCTTGATAATATGCGCCTGATATGGCTCTTCGCGGATGGACGTGGTCGGGCCGGCGGCGGTGGCCTTCCACGTGCCGTCGTCCTGCTTCATCACGACCGGGCCGCAATGGTAAAGGATGCCGTCGCGCAGGTTGACGCCCGGCGGCAGCTTGCCGCCGTCGTGCAGGTATTTGTGGACCGCGTCGCGTCCGGTAAACACCACGCCGGAAATCAGCACTTCATCGCCGACTTTCAGCGCCCGGATTTTTTCTTCGGTGAAGGGGAAGGCTAATGAGGTCATGGTTTCGTAATCCTTTGATGTGTAACAGAGGAGCTGAATAGGTTGTGTGAAATGCAGAGACGCTCGATCGCAGAAACTGAAGGAGGATCAATGCTTAGAAGACGAAAAAGATAATTTCCGTAGTTGGTTTTTGCTGCAATTCTGTAAAGCGACCATCTGGGTTCCTCTAACTTCATCGCTTTAACCATAGACTCACTGGAAACAAACGCTTCAGATGCACTCCCAGCTTCCATGCAAGTCGCTACTGACTCCGAAAGCTTCGGCCGCACATAAGAGACTCTGCCACAATTCGCGGGCAGCTTTCTCGCTCCTCGAATGGCATCAATCAGCGAAGGAAGTCCTGCAATTTTCCATGCTTCGGCAATGCAGTCTATATCAGTGCAGTCCCACTTCATTCCTGGATAGCGATTTTGCGCGATTCTGTTTAGCCCGTTTGTGGAACGGCGCTGCCCACCTGGTTTATTAACCAAGCGCATTACTTCCAGCGCTGCGTTCAAAAAGATGTTCTCGTTTTCAAATAAACCTTCTGCGACTACCGGTTCTTTTGGGACTGCTGGTAGTTGGACGTATCCCCATATTTCCGCTGGCTCAATTACGCGCATACTTGATCCTAACTTAATACAACCACTTCCCGATTTTCCCCTCCGCCTCTAGCGTCACGCCCTGGCGTCGATACGCCCAGCACATGTAGCTGATGCTGACGAAGTACGACGCCGGCAAGCGGTTCGCTGCGCAAATCTTCACACCCAGCAACGTCGTTTTGCCGCCAAAACCCATCGGGCCGATGCCGAGCTCGTTCGCCGTTTTCAAAACGTCCTGCTCCAGCTTGTCCAGTTCCGGATTCGGATTGCGATCGGGAATCAGCCGGAGAAACTGCGTTTTGCTCATTTCATAACCCGTCGCGCGGTCGCCGCCAATGCACACGCCGAGAATCCCCGGACCGCAGCCCTTGCCCTGTGCCTGCAACACCGCGTCGAGAATTGCCTTGCGGCAACCGTCGAGGTCGCGGTTCGCCTGAAGCTTTTCGTTGGGTAGCGAATATTGCGCCCCGACGTTTTCGCAACCACCGCCTTTGAGCACCAGCCGCACGCTCACTTCCGGCGACCGATGTTGATGAAAATGAAATGCAGGCGCGCCCGGCCCCACGTTCGTACCGTCGTTTTTGCCCGTGAGCGAATCCACGGAATTCTGGCGGAGAAAACCTTTCTTCGTCGCCAGCTTCACGGCTTCCTTCGCCGTTTCCTCAAAAGTAATCTGGTCGTAGCCTACCGGGCAATCCACGTAAAACAAAATGCTGCCGGTGTCCTGGCAAATGGGCTGCGACTTGCGTTTGGCGAGCTGGATATTCTGGTCGATGATTTTCAACGCACTTTCGGCGATGGTGCCCTTCTTTTCCTGTTCCAGCGACGCGAGGATGGATTGGTTAACGTCGTCGGGAATTTCCGCCGAAGTGCGGCGGATCAATTCCAGCAGTGAATTTTGCAATTCGCTCATAAAACTGTAAACAGCGTAAGACCCCAGCAGAGCGGCGTCAATTGCGCCGGAATTTAAACTTCAATTTGGTGGGGCGAGCGTCCCGCGAGCCAGCTCGTCAGTAGCCTCGCCCCACCCAGACGCCCTACTGCCTTAACAAAGCGCTGCGCTCCGAAAATCGAGCCGCAGGCTCGACGCTTTCCAAAACCTGGTTTAACGTCGAAGTATGCAAAGGAGTATCCGGGTTTCTGCGCCGCCGCTTAAACCGCTGTTGGTTTTCGACGGCGACTGCAATTTCTGCACGCTGTGGGTCCGTCGCTGGCAGCAAATGACCGGCGATGCCGTGGATTATCTGCCCGCCCAGGACCCGGCCATCGCCGCGCAATTTCCCGAAATCCCGCCTGAACAATTCGAGACCGCCGTCCAACTGATTGAACCGACGGTGCGGTTTTTTCCGGCGCGGAAGCCGTTTTTCGTACTCTGGCGCACAATTCCAGTCAGCAATGGCAATTGCGCTGGTACGAACGGTCAAAAATTTTTTCCAATCTCTGCGAATGGGCCTACCGGCTGGTCGCGGAGCATCGAACCTTTTTCTCCCGGTTGACGCGGTGGTTCTGGGGCCGGCACCTCGGCCCGCCGGAATATTTTCTCACGCGCTGGATTTTTCTCCGGGCGCTGGGCGTGATTTATCTCATCGCCTTTATCTCACTTTGGACGCAAATCAGTGGCTTGATCGGACACAATGGCATTTTGCCCGCCGACCAGTTCATGTCCGCCGTCGGGCAGCAATGCGACCAGCAGGGCATCGCGCTGGACCGCTTTTATCTGTGCCCGACGTTGTGCTGGATCAATGCGTCCGATGGCTTTCTCCATTTCCAATGCGCAGCGGGGGCGACATTGGCAGCACTGTTGATTCTAGGAATCGCTCCCGTTCCGTGTCTGGCTTTGCTCTGGCTGCTGTATCTTTCACTGGCAACGGTAAGCCGCGACTTCCTCGGATTTCAATGGGACAACCTGCTGCTCGAAGCCGGCTTTCTCGCCATCTTCTTCGCCCCGTGGCAATGGTGGCCGCGACCTTTATCAGCCTGCGTCTTCCACTGGCGGCGCAAATTGCCTCCGCACCGTAGCCGCCGAGGTGACGAGGCGGAAAGCCTTCCGTCTCTGCCTTCGCCTCCTTACGTCGGCGGCTGCCAAACGCCGTCGCGCATCGCGCTCTGGCTGCTGCGGTTGCTCCTGTTCAAACTCATATTCTCGTCCGGCTGCGTGAAACTGGCGAGCGGCGACCCGGTCTGGCGCAATCTGACCGCGCTCACGTATCATTACCAGACGCAGCCGTTGCCGACGTGGCTGGGTTGGTACGCGCAACAATTGCCGTTGTGGTTCCAGAAATTTTCCTGCGCCGCCATGTTTGGCATCGAACTCGGCGCGCCCTTCCTCATCTTTGCGCCGCGACGATTGCGGTTTCTGCGGCGGCGCCGCGATTGCCTTTCTCCAAATCCTGATTCTTCTGACCGGCAATTACACTTTTTTCAACTGGCTGACCCTGGCGCTCTGCCTGCTGCTGCTCGACGATTTTGTGCTGGGAAAAATTGTGTCGCCGAAACTCCAGCATTTGTTCTCCCTCAACTCTCAACCCCTTGGCGCGGCAATGCAGAGCGGAGACGGCTCAACACTCAACCCGTCCCGTCACTGGCCCCGCATCGTCCTCGTCCCGCTCGCCGTGGTGGTCCTGTCCATTGATCTTCTCCAGGTGAATCTGGCGATGGGCGTACAACCGTACTGGCTTTTCCCCGCCGCTGTCGCGGAGGCTTTGCTCTCGCCGCTGCGCACCCTGAACGGCTACGGCCTGTTCGCCGTGATGACCACCGATCGCCGCGAAATTGTCGTCGAAGGCAGCAACGACGGCACGAACTGGCGGCCGTACGAATTCAAATACAAACCCGGCGATGTGAACCGGCGGCCGGCTTTTGTCGCGCCGCACCAACCGCGTTTGGACTGGCAGATGTGGTTCGCCGCGCTGGGTGATTACCGGCAAAACACATGGTTCGTGAATTTCTGCCAGCGGCTGTTGCAAGGGTCGCCGGATGTCCTGGCGTTGCTGGCGAAAAATCCGTTCCCTGGCAAGCCGCCGCGCTACATTCGCGCCGAAGTTTACGATTATCAGTTCACCAACGCCGCCGAACGACGGGCCACGGGCCTTCGCGCCGCTACAAATGGCGGAGCTTCGTCCCCGCAACCGGCGCCTGGTGGAAACGCAAATTCATCGGTGAATACTTGCCGCCGCTCTCGCTTCATGAATAAACTCCGCCCATAAATTCATGAGCGAGTCATCCGCATCCCGCGCGTTCAATTGGTTCACGCCGCCGCGTTTTGGAATTCTGCTCGCCTTGCTCGTCTTCGCCACCTTCCCGCAGGTTTTGCTGGGACTGGAAACTTTTGTCATCCGCGACTATGGATTTTTTGCGTATCCCCTCGCCTTTTTCAGCGCGAATGTTTCTCGCACGGTGAATTGCCATTCTGGAATCCTTATAACAATTGCGGCGTGCCGTTCCTCGCCCAATGGAACACCATGCCGCTCTATCCGCCGTCGCTGATTTATCTCATCCTGCCGCTGCCGTGGTCGCTGGGCTTTTTCTGCCTGTTGCATTTGTGGTTTGCCGGATTCGGAATGTATTTCCTCGCGCGCCGGTGGACGAATAACGATTTCGCCGCCGCGTTCGCCGGCGTGGCATTTGCCTTCAACGGCCTCACGCTCAACCTGCTCATGTGGCCGAGTCACATCGCCACGTTCAGTTGGATGCCGTGGGTCGTGCTCGCAGTGGAAAGCGCCTGGTGCGAGGGCGGACGGCAAATCATTCTGGCCGCATTTATCGGCGCGCTGCAAATGCTCGCCGGTGGTCCGGAAATCATTTCTCTGACGTGGATTTTGCTGCTGGCGCTGTGGATTCAGCAGTTAATCACCGGTGGCGGCGACGCCTCGTCGCCGGCAGGTTTTGCGACGGGGGCGTCGCAGCCTCGTGTCGCCATGTTTTGGCGGTTTCCACTGGTCGTGGCGCTGGTGATTGGGCTGGCGGCGGCGCAATTGCTGCCGTTCCTCGACCTCGCCGCCCATTCGCAACGAGTTACCGGCTACGCGGACACCCGCTGGTCCATGCCCGGCTGGGGCTGGGCAAATTTTCTCGTGCCGATGGCTTTCGGCTCGACGCACACCGAGGGAATTTTCTTTCAGCAAGGACAATATTGGACGTCGTCTTACTACCTCGGCATCGGTGCGCTCTGGCTGGCGTTGCTGGCGATCTGGACGGTTCGGGAGCGACGGGTGTGGCTGCTGGGTGCTATGGCTCTTCTCGCGCTGATTTTTGCGTTTGGTGGGAACACGTTTATCTTTTCTGCCCTGCGCAAAATCATTCCGCAGTTGAGTTTCATCACCTACCCGGTCAAATTCGTGATTCTCACGGCCTTTGTCGTGCCGTTGCTCGCCGCATTTGCACTGGCACGTCAACAGAACTTGACCAATGAACAGAAATCGGTTTTCAACCGGCGTTTCATCCTGATTGGAGCCGTCTTACTGGCGCTCATCACGGGAATTCTTTTCTGGGCGCGGCAATTTCCGTTTCCCGGCGACGACGTTCAGGCGACCTTGCTCAACGGCTGGACACGCCTGGCCTTCCTGATTGTGACGGGAGCGGTATTATTTTGGATACAATCATCTTTAGTAGGAGACGAGGCCAGCCGGGGCGAAGCATGGGTGCGAAGACCGGTGACGAGTCTCAAATCTTCTCAAACGTCAAAAGACCAGTCAGAGTCTCCTTACGTCGCCTCCTACAATCTGGGCCGCCTCGCGCCGCTCGTTCTGATCCTTGTCGCCTGGCTCGATGTTTACACGCATGAACCGACGCAAAACCCGACGGTCACGCCGAACGTGTATGAATTGAACCTCGCCCGCACCAAACTCGCGATGCAGCCGCAACCGGCGCTCGGCGGATCCCGCGCGATGGTCTCACCGGCGGCAGCGTTGGACTTTATCCATTTCGCGCTGCGCGATCCCAAAAACAATTACCTGGCCAAGCGGCTGGGTTATTGCGCGAACTGTAATCTGCTCGACGCCGTGCCGAAGGTGGATGGCTTCTTTTCGCTCACGCCGCGCGAAAGCGACGACGTGCTGTCGCTGTTTTATACCATCCCGCAGGGCGGGACAGATTATCCGCGACTGGAAGATTTCCTGGGCGTTTCGCAAATCACCGCGCCGGACCAATTTTTCCACTGGCAACCGCGGCAAACTTTTCTGCCGCTGGTGACGGCCGGACAAAAACCGGCGTTTCTGAACGATGCCGATGCTTTGCACGCCCTGACCCAACCGGATTTCGACGGCGGCAAAGTCGTCTTCCTGCCGCTCGCAGCAAAATCGCTGGTGACCGCCACCAACCCAACCGCCGCCCGGGTGCTCAATTCGAAATTCGGGACGCAGCAGGTGGGCATTGAAGTTGAGGCCGCCGAGCCATCGCTCATCGTCGTGGCGCAGTCATGGTACCACGATTGGCGGTCGTACGTGGACGGCAAACCGGCGCCTTTGCTGCTGGCGAATCACGCCTTCCAAGCCGTACAAGTTCCGGCCGGACGGCATTCCATCCGGCTGGCTTACGAAGACCGCATGTTTCAATTCGGCGGGCTTTTATCACTCTGCACGCTGGCGAATTGTCTGATTTTTCTGCACTTGCTGAAAAAGCGCCAACTCCGGATGGGAACATCGATTCCCCAATCGGCAGCGGCAGCGCATTGAACTTTACGCAAGGCGCATACCGGATTCCGGCGCTCCGGCGGCAGCATTAAATTGCGCCTGTTTGGCTTACCTCCCGTTCATCGGACCCAGCTTGAATTTTATCCCCCGCAACGGTGTCAAAGTATCTGAGGTGGTTTGTGAAGCGGGTGGAACAATGTTGAAACAGGCATCTCACTGACAAAAGGTTGTCGTATGAAACGGTACAAATTAAACCGATGGGCCGTGGCCGCTCTGGCAGCCGGTGGGTTGTGTGTGGCCATGGCCGGCGATACCAGCCAAACAACGCCAACGACAGCTTCCCCGGCAACGGGTACCAACGCGGCACCGACCAAAGTAATCGCGCCGGCCCGCGCCGACCTGCCCCCAGTCGCGTCGGAAGTCGTTCGCATGTCCGAAGCCGGCGTCAGCGAGGATGTTATGTTGGCCTATGTCCGCAACTCGGCGAACAATTATTCGCTGGATGCGGATCAAATTGTTTACCTGCACGATCTGGGAATTTCGTCTGCCGTGCTCAATGCGCTGACTGCGCATGGCCAGGTCGCAGCTTCCTCTTCGGCAACCGAAGCGGCCAACCGCACGACACCCGCGCCAAACAGCTCTTCGCAAAATGCGACCGCGACCGCGGCCACAACCACATCAACCGCGGTGAGCGGCGCCGCGGCCACTTATTACGATACCTTGGCGCCTTACGGAACCTGGATGTATTTGCCCGCCTACGGCTGGTGCTGGCAACCGACGGTGGTAGTGGTGGATCCGGGCTGGCTGCCGTATTGCAACAACGGGAACTGGTTGTGGACCGATGATGGCTGGTATTGGAACTCGTATTATTCGTGGGGCTGGGCGCCATTCCATTATGGCCGCTGGTGCCGGTATCCGGGTTACGGCTGGCTTTGGTGCCCCGACGCCGTCTGGGGCCCGGCGTGGGTATGCTGGCGGGATTATCCGGGTTATTGCGGCTGGGCGCCACTGCCACCCGGCGCGTATTTCACCGCCGGTATCGGCTGGACGTTTAACGGCGCGGCGGTGGGATTCAATTTCGGGTTCGGCCTGGGACCAAATTGTTTCACGTTCTGTGACTACGACGATTTCTGCCATGCGCATCCGTTCCGTCATTTCTACCATGGACATGATGCCGATCGCTTTTTCCACGGCTCGCGCGTGGACAACGGCTTTACCGAAGATTCGCATCATCACTTCTTCAATCACGGCATTGACCCGTCGCGGATCGAGGCGGCCACGCACACACATATTCAACCGGTAACGGTGCGCGAGCTGCCGCATGGCGGCGGGCGCTCTGGAAATGTCGTCATGCCCGACCGGCTGGCCCGCAATGGAAATTCGCAGGTGATTTACCGGCCCGACCGGAACATTTCCGTGCCGCGGAATCCCTATCTGCCGGGCCACGAAATGCATCAAAACTGGCAATTTGCCGGCCAGTCTGAACACTTGCCGTCCGGCCACTTTTCGGAAATGCACAATTCCCCACCCGTGAACCGACCCGGGGTGTACTACACGCCGCGCAATACGCCGCAATATCAACCTCAACCGGCCCGGCCGAGCGTTCCCGAACAACATTCCGCGCCCATTTCTCCCAGAAGCTATCCGCAAGGTGCCGAAAACACGCCGCATTGGAACGACGGGAACAGCCCGAGAACTTTTCAAATGCCCCGCTCCCTGCCAAGCCCGGGTTATCGACGCAGTACTGTCAGCGCCTGGGGTTCTGCGCCGGCCTGGCACTCCGTTCCTCGCTCGTACGCGTGGCGGAGCACGCCTTCGTGGACAGCGCCACGTTTCAGCCGCCCGGCCCCATCGTCTGGCGAAATGCATTCCTGGGGCGGCGGCGCACACTACGGTGGCAGAATGAATTTCGGCGGAGACGGAAGGCAATCGGGCGGAGGGTTCCGCCGATAAATTCGAACTCGAACTTTAATTAACACCGGCTTCAGCCCGGTGTGAGCGGGCCGGCAATTCCCTGATTTGATTGTAGGGCACGACGTAATCGTAAGGCACGACGTAAGGAGTGCGGTCCAAACGACTCGTTATCTCGTCGCCCACCATCTCAGTAGGGCACGACGCCTGCCGAGCCGTCCTGTCGCGTCGTAGCGGAGCAAAGACGGAAGCGCTCGGGCGAAGGCTGGTCAGGAGGCGTGGACTCGTTACTTCGTCGCCTGCAAATTCGGACGCTACCAGTGGGCTTGACCGCTTCACGTAAAAGTTATGCTCGACAAATTACCGCTTTTTTCCGATTGAACTGGAGCAAAGACCATGGCCAAAACCAAACGCATCGGCATCCTGACCGCCGGCGGCGACAGCCCCGGCTTGAATGCCGCCATCCGCGGCGTCGGCAAAACCGCGCTCGGCTTCTACGGCATGGACATCATCGGCTTCCGCGACGGCTTCCGCGGCCTGGTCACCGACCGGCGACTGCGTCTCGACCGGACCGCGCTGGCCGGCATCCTCACCGTTGGCGGCACCATCCTCGGCACCAGCCGCGACAAACCGCATCGCATGACGATTGACGGCCGGACCCGCGACATGACCGCGGTCATTGCCGGCAATTTCAAGAAATACGGCCTCGACGCCTTGGTGTGTCTCGGCGGCGGCGGCACCCAAAAAAATGCCCTGCGCCTTTCGGAAGCCGGACTCAACGTCATCTCCATTCCCAAAACCATCGACAACGACGTGGCGATGACGGATTCGTCCGTGGGTTTTGCCACCGCGCTGGACATCGCCACCGAGACCATCGACCGCCTGCACAGCACCGCCCACAGCCATCATCGCATCGTCGTCGCTGAAATCATGGGGCATCGCGCCGGCTGGCTGGCGTTGGGCGCGGGCGTAGCCGGCGGCGCCGACGTGATTTTGATTCCCGAAATTCCCTATCACGTGGACAAAATTGTAGAAGCCATCAAGCGCCGCAGCCGGCACGGGACCAATTTCAGCATTGTGGCCGTGGCCGAAGGCGCGATGAGCGTGGACGACGCGCGCGCTTTTGCCGCCGCCGAAGCCCGCAAGGAAAAGGCGCGCAACCAGCGCGAGCGAAACGATGCCAAACTGGAATTGACCGCCATCGAAGCCCGGCATGCCGGCAACACGCTCCGGCTCGCCCATCAGCTTGAAGAACTCACCCACCTCGAATCCCGCGTGTCTATTCTCGGTTACGTGCAACGCGGCGGCACACCGTCACCGGCTGACCGGCTGCTGGCCACGCGGCTGGGCAGCGCGTGCGCGGATTTGATTCAGGAAAACGTATTTGGCGTGATGGTGGCCGCGCGCGGCGAAAACACGGAGCCGGTGCCGCTGGTGAAAGTGGCCGGCA
Source organism: uncultured Verrucomicrobiae bacterium (assembly GCA_963789055.1). GTDB lineage: Bacteria > Verrucomicrobiota > Verrucomicrobiia > Limisphaerales > UBA11358 > UBA11358. Next base: position 257,060 of record CAWBJE010000004.1, read on the forward strand.
AACGCAAGACCGTTCCGCCCAATCATTCCTGGGTGGAAACCGCCCGTCGCGTGGGAACCTGTCTGGGCGATTGATTTTCAAAAGCAGGAGTCTTAACCACAGATGAACACGGATGGACACGGATGTGTCAACGCAGAGACGCAAAACGCAGAGAATCGCAAAGCCCGACTTTCTTCATTCTGCCTGCTGCCTTAACCCGGTGGGGCGCCCGTCCATCATAGCTCTGCCAGGCGGAGCGACGATGGAAGACTCCATCGAGCCGTTCCCTCAACTCCCTGTCCGCCATAGCGCTTGCGCGACGGAGGATCAACGCTCAACCAATTATAACGCTTGGTTCTGAGTGCTCGCCGCCACCCCGGCCATACCCAAATCCACTTCAGGAACCGCGTGGAGCGAAGCGATTTACGCGGAACCGGCACACCGCATGAAATTGCTCCTTTAACTTTGCTTTCGGATTGGGGATCAATCCCTCCTTGACCTGCGGAACCAAGCCGGGATTCCTTGGAAAAGCGCCTTCCTTTACCACCGTTGAATCTGCGGTATTTGCCAAGGCGGATAAATGTTGCGGATTCATGGAAATCTTTTGATTTGACAATAGGAATATTAGAAAGAGAATGAAAAGAAAACCACAATGTTAGACCGCAGAATTGCGGCCGACTCATTGTTAGGTGTCGCGGCGGAGCGTTTATTATCAAATGCAGACCACAATGATAGAGCCAAAAGACCAACCATCACAAATCGGAAGATGGTCGCCGTTGAAGATTGTCCAATGGATTGATAGGCGAGAAAGTGAGACGACGAGATATATTTTTCGGTTTTTGCTCGGTTCTGCCATTCTTCTTGGCTGCGGGACATCGCTTCGATATATCTTTTCCGCGATTCACGTTCCAAGTCGTTTTCTTTCACTGATGCAAGCACCAGTCCAATTAGCATTATGGCTGCTGTTATCAAGTATCCTATTTGTATTGTTATTTGCATTTGGAGTCCTGTGGTTTGTTTATTGGATTCATTCAAAGAACAAGAAGATTGCCGAACTTGAGACGATGGTGAAGAAGCTCACCCCAAAAACATCCGAGCAGATTTTGCAGGATATTTATGAGCGAGAGTCCAAGAAACGCGCCACCTAACACCGCGCTGGAGCCAACGGGTGCTACGCCTTCAGTTTTATGATTGCTTGTTTTCATTTTGTTCCTTTTTTGGTTGTGCCGAGCCGTGAGTGCTTTCGCCGCACCCGTGGCTCAGCTTTGGATCGTTAGGCGCATCTGATTTATGAACACACACGTTGACTACATCGCGCGTTGCATTGACAACGCGATTTATCTCGGCATAGGCATTTGTTGGCTGTGGCTGTTGCCACGGCAGGTTAAGAAGGCAGTCGAGAGAGGCAAGATGACCGAAGCCAAAGCCAAGACCGCAGCAAAGCTACGATGGCCAGTTGGTTGTTTGATTATAGCTTATGGACTCTTTAGGATATTTGTCGGTTGATGATGCGCCTAACACCTATTAAGCCCGGACGGTCAACAGAAAAAAACATTCCCTTACGGAAAGATTTTTTCTTTCCGTTTTTGCGTCCTCAGAACATGGCTTCCGACTTGATTTCAGTTGGCAGCTCGGACATGGGCGTCCGGCTAAACACCTATTGGGACTCAATCGGGCCGGCGGCAGCCATGCGAGCCGCTGCCGGCCTTCCAGCCCCGCAATACTCCGATTCGGTCGCGAGCGGGACGCTGCACGGTCCAGAAACTCTTTCAGTAAACCCCTGGGCTATCCATTCAAGTTGAAGGACGGCGGCCCGATCGCCTGCCGAGCCATAGCTTGGGGCCGGTCGGGGCTCCAGTTTTTTGCGGACGTGCCCTGGGGGCGGATACTCCAAATTCTTTTCGTTCCAAGGTGATGTCGTTGGCAGGGTAAACGAGCCGGGGGCGAAGGCCGAGCCATTTCGCTCGCGCCCCCGGCGGTCGAATACCCCGCCGCGTTGACCGCCGGCCAGAGTTCCCAATCAAATCCACGGAGTCTCCCCGCGCCCAACGCCGACCGGGGGTGCTGTGGCACCAATGAGTTTGGTCTGCGACTCGTAAGGGCATCGGTATTGTCAGCGGCTCCAGTTAGACGCTCCGGGTTGGCTCTGGCCGGGGTCAAATTCATTTGTGCGTCAGCGCCGCCACCAGGCGTTCGGGGTCAAACACGGTGCCGCTTGCGCAACATGAAATAGACGGCGCGGGCCAATTTGATGGCCAGGACGGTGTTGGCCTTGAACTTGTTGCCGCCCATCTTCGCTTCCAATCGCTGGGCCAGCGGGCCGATGACATCGGGATCGCGTTTGGCGATGATCGCCGCTTCGCCGAAAGCCCAGCGCAGATACGGGTTGCCCAGCTTGGCCCCGCGCAGGCCTTTGATCTTGCCGGCGCTGGCCACCGTCCCCTTGACCAGCCGGCAGTAGGACACGAAATCCTTGACGGTGGGGAAGCGCTCGATGTCGCCGATTTCGTAGAGCAGCGTCAGGCCCAGATGTTCGCCAATGCCCGGCACGGTTTGGAGCAGGGTGTAGTCGCGAGCGGCGGCAGCTTGGGTGAGCCGTTGGAGTTGTTCTTCCAGGGTCGGTGATCTGCGCGTCGTAATGGCGGATGAGGGCCAGGTCGTTTTGCAGGGCGAGCTGGCGGATCGGGTTGTCTTCCTGGGCCAGCAGCTTTTCTTCCCAGGGATCGCGATTGGGCCGGGTCTGGCGGAACGTGGGCCGGTTGTAGGCCAATTGATGGGATTGGATGCGCGCCAGCAGTTCGGTGCGGCGCCAGACGTAGAGAATCCGTTGCCGCAGCAGCGCGCGCAGGGGGCGTTTGGCGGCCGGATAGACGTAGGCCGGCGGAATCAGATTGGTGCGCAGCAGATGGGCGATCTTTTCGGAGTCAATGCGGTCGTTCTTGTTCTTGCCGCCATGAATGGCCTTGAGATAGAGCGCATGGGCCAGGACGAACTTCAGACCGGCTTCCTGGCAGGCATCCGCCAGCCAGTACCAGCCGAACATGCATTCGGCGCAGACCGTCAAGTCGTGGCGATAAGGCGCGACCAGTTTGAGGAAATACTCGAAGTCATTGTTCCGGATGTTGGTATGGACCAGCTTCTTACCGCCCGGTCCATGACGCAGACGTACATTTGGTGGGCGTGGAGGTCAATTCCGCAGTTGAATTCGGTGGTGGAACTGTAATATTTCATACGATCATTCGTTCTAGGTGCCGCAAGGCACCGGGTTAAACACGATTGGTTACGCGGGGAAGTGTTGGTAGCACTCCCCGCCCATTTCGCCCCAATGATAACCAAAAACCATCAGGGCTTAACTGGGAGTATCAAGTCGCCGGAGCCAACCGCCGTTGGCGCTGGTCAGTTCCGCTATCGCGGTTCACGTCGCGAGTCGGCGGTGGCTCAGCTTTTTTCGTTAGGTGGCACATGCGCGCACTCCGACTTATATCAGTTGTAGCCGTGGTTCTGGCCTGCATAATCGGATTCCTCTGGTTTCTACCGAACTTGCTCAATCCGCAATATTTTGGATTGCGACACAAGAGCGCGAAGTGGTATGCGGATTATACGGCAGCATGTGATGCCGTGTTAGCAGAGCATCCCCTTGGCACAAATAAGGCCATCATGATTTCCGTGACCGACCCGTCACTTCCCAAAATCATTACTGATTTGCATCCGATTAAGATTCAGGTTAGCCATCAGTGGTTTTGGATGTTGCTGGTCGCCGACAGTCATGCCGGATTTGGTTTGACGTGGGACCCGAAATGGGACGATACCAACATTTGGGTTCTGCACACCACAGCCGAGAGCGAGGATACAGTCATTTATTCAGCAAGACGATGATGCCACCTAACCAGATCACTGCACACAACGCCGGATGGCCGCTTCAGTTCCGCTTTCGCGGTTCACGTCATCAGCCCGGCGTGTGTGAGTTCCATCGTTAGACCACGAGACCACGGAGGCAAATATGAGACAGATTACATTCAGCGCAAAAGCAAAGATTGGTTATTCCGTTGCTACCGGAGTTTTTTTGGCTGGGATTGCTTTCATCCTTGCTGGGATTCTTAGCGTTGGCTGCATTCTTGCCGGTGTCGGTTTGGCCATCACGTTTCGAGTTGCCACCACGCATGGTCATTACCCGACTCGGACAGACAAAAAGGATTAGGCCGTATGAGATACGAGTGGTCTAACACCTATTAAGCCCGAACGGTCAATAGGAAAAAGCATTCCCTGACGGAACGATATTGCTTTCCGTTTTCGCGTCCTCAGAACAGGAACTCCGACTTGATTTCCGTTGGCAGCTCGGATGCTGGGCATCCGGCTAAACACCTATTGGGACTCCATCGGGCCGGCGGCAGCCATACGAGCCGCTACCGGTCTTCCAGCCCCGCAATCAACTCCGACTCGGGTCGCGAGCAGGACGCTGCGGGGCGGTCCAGAAACTCACAACAGTAAACCCCTGGGCTATCCATTCAAATGAAATGACGGCGGCCCGATCGCTCTCCTGAGAGAGTTCCAGGCTCCAGTTTTTTGCGGACGTGCCCCGGGGGCGGATGCTCCAAAACTTTTCATTCCAAGGTTATGTCGTTAGCCGGATAAACGAGCCGGGGGCGAAGGCCGAGCTGTTTTGCTCGCGCCCCCGGCGGTCGAACATCCCGCCGCGTTGACCGCCGGCCAGAGCTCCCAATCAAATCCACGGAGTCTCCCCGCGCCCAACGCAGACCGGGGGTGCTCAGGCACCAAGGAGTTTGGTCTGCGACTCGTAAGGGCATCGGGTATTTCAGCGGCTCCAGTTAGACGCTCCGGGTTGGCTCTGGCCGGGGCCAAATTCATTTGTGGGTCAGCGCCGCCACCAGGCGCTCCGGGTCAAACACGGTGCCCTGGCGCAGCATGAAATAGACGGCGCGGGCCAGCTTGATGGCCAGCACCGTGTTGGCTTTGAATTTATTCCCGTTCATCCGCGCTTCCAAGCGTTGGGCCAGCGGACCGATCACCGCGGGGTCGCGCTTGGCAATGACCGCCGCTTCGCCGAAGGCCCAGCGCAGATACGGGTTGCCGAGTTTGGCCCCGCGCAGCCCTTTGAGCTTGCCGGCGCTGGCCACCGTCCCCTTGACCAATCGGCAGTAAGACACGAAATCCTTGACCGTGGGAAAGCGGGCGATGTCGCCCGTTTCGTAGAGAATGGTCAGGCCCAGGTGTTCACCGATGCCCGGCACGGTTTGCAGCAGGGTATAGTCGCGCGCGGCGGCGGCTTTGGTCAGCCGTTGGAGTTGTTCTTCCAGGGCGGTAATCTGCGCGTCGTAATGGCGGATCAGCGCCAGGTCGTTTTGGAGGGCCAACTGGCGAAGGGGGTTGTCTTCCTGCGCCAGCAGCTTTTCTTCCCAGGGATCGCGATTGGGCCGGGTCTGGCGGATCAAGGGCCGGTTATAGGCCAGTTGGTGGGACTGGATGCGGGCCAGCAGTTCGCTGCGGCGCCAGACATAGAGAATGCGTTGGCGCAGCAGCGCCCGCAGCGGGCGTTTGGCGGCCGGATAGACGTAGGCCGGCGGAATCAGATTGGTGCGCAACAGGTGCGCAAGCTTTTCGGAATCGATGCGGTCGTTCTTGTTCTTGCCGCCGTGAATGGCTTTGAGATAGAGCGCGTGGGCCAGGACGAACTTCAGACCGGCTTCCTGGCAGGCATCGGCCAGCCAGTACCAGCCGAACATGCATTCGGCGCAGACCGTCAAGTCGTGGCGATAAGGCGCGGCGAGCTTGAGGAAATACTCGAAGTCATTGTTCCGGATGTTGGTGTGGACCAGCTTCTTGCCGTCCCGGTCCATGACGCAGACGTACATTTGATGAGCGTGGAGGTCAATTCCGCAGTTGAATTCGGTGGTGGAACTGTAATATTTCATACGATCATTCGTTCTAGGTGCCGCAAGGCACCGGGTTAAACACGATTGGTTACGCGGGGTAGTGTTGGTAGCACTCCCCGCCCATTTCGCCCCAATGATAACCAAAAACCATAAGGGCTTAACTGGAAGTATCAAGTCGCTGCAGCCAACGCGCCGTTGGCGCGGTCCAGTTCCGCTTCGCGGTTCACGTCCTTTGGTCCCGCGAGCCTGAGCTCTGGACGTTAGGCATCAGCAAGCGCCATGAAAACTTCAACCATCATTCGCTTCGTTTTGGCGGCAGTATTTGCCACGCTTTCGTGTATTGGCATACTTACAGGCATTACTTTGCTCACATTGTTGTGGTGTGTAGCTTGGTTACTATTGATGGGACGTTCGGAGCTTACAAAACCAATAGAGCCAGCTTCTCGCAATGAGCTTTGGGTGGGCATTGTCATATTTATTATTTTTATTGGACTGATCGTGACATTGGATGTTTTGCATTTGCCAGAGCCGCACGCCGCAGTTCGCCTCGTCCTTGCCGCAGCTTTGTGGATTTTATGGATGTGGGGCATATTTCACAGATGGCAGAGAGAGAAAGGAAAAGCTGATGCCTAACACCGCGCGAGGCTGTGTGGAAAGTCCGGCGCGGAGTGAGTGAGGAGCGGATAAAAAGTTTGACCGGCGATCTGAAAATTCCCATCGCCGGTTTTTTGTCGTTTGGAGATTTCTTCCGTCCCGATAGCCGCCGGGGTGGATTAGGGGTTGACCGAACGAAAAAAGGGCGGCGCCCGCCCCGTTAAACCGTTTGCGGGGCTTTGACTCCGACTACCGCCATCAGTTTCTCGAAGCTCACCAGGTTCAACACCCGTTTGAGGTTGTACGCCAGCGTCATCAGGCTCCATTCGCCCCGCACTTTGACCAGCCCTTTCATCAGGAAGTAGGTGTAGCCCAAAAATCGCTTTGAGCGTCCCAAACGGATGTTCGCATAACTGCTTGCGCAACTTCATTTTCTCCGGGTGCGCTTGCGACCCGCGCCGCCATCGCCTCCATCACCGCCTCGTCCTGCTCCCGCGTGATCGTCCGGCCGGTCCGGTTCCGCGTGCACTGCTTCTTCAACGCACAGCCCTTGCAGGCGCGGGTCCGGTAGTAGCGCACTTGCCGGCCTTTTTCATCCGTGCTGAACCGGTACGTCAGCGCCGTTCCCGCCGGACACACATACACGTCCTTGCTCCGCGTCGTACTTGAACCGGCTCTTGCCGTACAATCCCTGCGCCGTGTTGGCGCTGGTGTCGGCTTTGGGCACATACGCCGTAATCCCCTGTTCCTGGCACATCGCCACTTCCGCCGTCGTGCTGTATCCCGTGTCGGCCACCGCTTCCAGCTGTCCACGCCCAGATTGGCCTTGGCTTCCTGGGCCATGCCCGAAAGTTGGCGCAAATCCGTTTCCTCGTTCGTCACGTCCTGGGCCACGATCAGCTTGTTTTTGTCATCCACCACCGCCTGCGCGTTGTAGCCCACCACGCTCCCCCTGGCCGTGCGCATCCGCCGCGCGTCCGGGTCGCGTGACCGAGATTTGCGTTTGGTCGGCGTCCAGTTGCCCCAGCAGTTCGGCGTGCCACTCCCGCTTCTCCTGCAACGCCGCGATCTTGGCTTCCAATTCGGCCCGGCTCAGGGGCGGCTCGACCGGCTCGGCGGCGTCCGCCGCGTCCAGCGCCTGACAGATACTCGGCCAGTTGCGCATCGGCCCGCGCCATCAATTCGCCGCAGCTTCTTTTCATTGTAGTTGGCATCCTTGCTGTTGACTCCCGCCAGTTTGGTCCCGTCCACCCCCACCAGTTGCGCCCCGAACAGGTCCAGCTTCTGACAGAGGCGAGCCGGAACAATGCGCGAGCGCGAAGCGCCGTGGGGAAGGCCCGGCGGCGTTGTCCTTCCGGAAATCCGCGATGGTCTTGTGGTCCGGGGCCTGTTTGCCCGTCAGCCAGATCACCTCCACATTGCGGTGACATTCCGCTTCCAGCAGCCGGCTCGAACGAATCCGATGCAGATAGCCGTACAGATAGAGTTTGAGCAGCATCGCCGGGTCGTAGGGCGGACGGCCCGTGGCCGCGCATTGCGCCCGGGCAAAACCCAGCGCGTGCAGATCCAGCGAGCCAACGAAGGCGTCCAGGAAGCGCACCGGGTTTTCGGCGCCGATATAATCCTCCAGCCGTTCGGGAAACAGCAGGGTTTGGGAGCGGTCCAGGCCGCGTTGATGGTTCATGCTTGTATCAGACACCGCTCCGGCGTAAACGTTTCAAACTCAATGACCCGACTTTTCACACAGCCTCGCGCTGGAGCCAACGCCGACTGCCCCTTGAGTTTATGGACGGTTTGAGTTATACAACGATTATCGAGTTTGCGGAGCCACTCGCCCGTCGGCGTGGCTCAGCTTTGGATCGTTAGGCCGACGAGAGCGTGAAGAGTTTACTACACATCTTGGTGTATTTCGTGGTCGGATTATGGTGTTTGCATTTGCATATTCGTAGTCTGCGAACGGGTTCCATCACCTATTACATTCTTTTTGGTGCGACTTACTGCCGGAAGGGCAGCCCGTTTTGGTATTGGTTTTACACGGTTGCGGCAGGTTTTATCGGTGTTTGTTTGATTGCAGCAGGCGCTTATTTTGCATTTACAGGTTTACGATGATTCGTCGGCCTAACACCGCGCGAGGCTGTGTGGAAAGTCCGGCGCGGAGTGAGTGAGGAGCGGATAAAAAGTTTGACCGGCGATCTGAAAATTCCCATCGCCGGTTTGCGTTACGTCAACGTCCGGGAAAATCAATTCACCGCGCCGAGCGTCCGCACTTCGCGTTGCGGGTACGGAATCGAGATGTGGTTGGTGCGGAATTGCTCGACGATGGCCTGGTAAATTTCCGCCTGCGCCGGGGCGTAATCCGCCACCGCCGTCCATGGCTTGATGGAAATGTTGATGGAGGAATCGGCCAGCATTGTCACGCCCACCACCGGCACGGGTTCCTTGAGCACGCGGCTGTTTTTGGCCAGGACGCTCCGCACCACGTTCAGGGCATTGTCAATGTTCGTGCCGTAGGCGACGCCCACCGACAAATTGAGCTGCCGGATGAATCCGTAGTTGTGCAGGATTTCGCCGACAATTTTGCGGTTGGGGATCACCACCCGCGACTGGTCCGGATGCAGCAGGGTGGTGGTAAACAACTCGATGCTCGTCACCTGCCCTTGCACGCCGGCAATTTCAATGTATTCGCCGAACCGGAACGGTTTGGTGAAAACAATCGTCAATCCCGCAATGAGATTGCCGAGCACGCCCTGCATGGCCAAACCCACACCCACGCCGGCGACGCTGATACCGGCAATCAGCGCCGTCATGTTCACACCCGCCGTACTCGAGCGCGACGACCAAAGCCAAGGCAAAGATGAGCAGCCGTGAGATGCGAACCAGCAACAGGCGCGTCGGCGGTTCCATCGCCTTTTTTTCCAGCCAGCGGCCCAGCAGTCTACCGACCCATCCGGCGACAACAAATCCGACCACCACCACGACGAACGCCGAGAGGAGCGCGCCGCTATGGTTGATGATGTATTCGATGAGTTTGTCCTGCCAGGGTGCAGCAGTTGCTGTGCTACCGATTTTATTCATGGGTCACCTTAAGTTGTTGGTCACCGCCCCTATTCGTTAAATAAATTCCGGGCCTTTCGTCAATACTTGATTTATTGACGCCAACAGCCCGAACCGACCGGGCGAAATGCAACACCGCACCGGAACGAATCTGGTTTATACGCCGTTATAATGTCGGAGGGGCGAGCTCTGCGAGCCCTGACCTCAATTTCCGGAGTTCAATCGTCAATATTTAAATGGGGGCTCGTGTAACTCGCCCCTCCGAAAATGAATTTATTCCCCGCGATAAACCGCGCGCGCGGTGCAGGTCTCGGCCACCACCACTTCCGTCAGCAGCGGCAGCTTCGGCTTGAGCTTTTTCCAGATCCAGACGGCGATGTCTTCGCTCGTCGGATTTTCCAGGCCGGGCACTTCGTTCAGGTAATGGTGGTCGAGCTGCTCCCAGAACGGCTTGAACGCCGCGGTGATGTCCGCGTAATCCATCAGCCAGCCGAGCTTGGGGTCGCATTCGCCGGCCACGACGATGTCCACTTTGAAGCTGTGCCCGTGCAGGCGCCGGCATTTGTGCGATTTCGGCAGCCGCGGCAGCAGGTGCGCCGCCTCGAATTGAAACGTTTTGCGTAATTCAATTTTCATAAATTCAGAAGGCAGAATGAAGTAATGGAGAAAAAGACAATGTTGCTCACGGACGCTAACATTGTTTCTTCATTTTGCATCTTCCATTCTTCATTAAATTTCCATATCCGTCCACGTCACCAAATCGCCTAGCGCCGGGCGGCCGTCATGACGCCACGTCAGCGGCGGGTTTTGCATCCGGCCAAGCGGACACACCCGCGTCGCGCCCCAGTGCGCCAGTTGCCCGGCCAGTTCCTCCAGCCGGTGTTCCGGCACGCCCAGACCGACGGTCGAGACCTGTCCGCGCACCATTTCTGCTTGCTGCAACGCTTCGGTCAGATCCCGCACCGGCTTCACGTAAATGAACCGGTTCAGGCACGACAGTTGAAAGCGGGCGTCGGCCTCGTAAACCACCGTCCACGCCGTCGAATTTTTGCTGGACCAATGCTGTGTCGTCTCCGGCGAGTGGGCGGCGCGCACTTCGTAAATACCCCGGCGCGACGCGATGGCTGCCGCATGTTCCGCCGGCAATTCGCCGCGCGGCTCGGTTTGCTCGCGCCGCTCCAGTTCGTCGGCCAGCAGTTCCGCGAATTTCTCCGGCGACACTTCGCCGCCGGTTTGCACGTAAATCACGTGCGGCGAAAGGCAGCCCAACTGGTTCCACGCCACCACGTCGTCCGCTGCTCGTGCGACGACTTTTCTGGCGTAAGACCCGATCAAAACCTCGTGCGCCACGAAACCGAAGCTCACGCGATGGCCGTAGCCGATGAAATCGGGTTTTGACCGGCAGTCGCGCGCGGATGGCCGTCAGCGTCTCGTCGCTGCCGGTGGCGGTCACGCAATCCGCCTCGGCAAACAGGGCCGCTTCCAGGTCGGCGTTGCCGCCGCGCCATTCGGCGATTTCCAGGCAGGCGCCCAGCTTGGCGTCGGCTTCGTAAATCGAGTGGGCAAACAGTCGAGGCAGAAAATGCCGAGCCGCTGCGCGCATTTCACAAATTGCGCCGAGCGCGTCAGCAGGCCGAGCGTCAAGCTCATCAGCGTGGGATTGGGAATGTTGCCGGCGGCGACGTGCACCAGCAATTCCGGTCCACGCCAAAGGTGACGTGAGGCGGTGTCACTTGCCGCCCTGCCAGTTTCGCCCAATTCCTGCGCCAGCAATTCGCGAAAATTTTCCGGGGTGAATTGGCGGAAAAACTGGTCGAGCCCTTTCTCCAGGGTGGCGCGGGAAAAACCATGACCCGGAGCGCCGGCCTCCGGCCCGGCGTTTCGTTTCGTTTCATCCTCGCCGTGCCGGAGGCCGGCGTTCCATGTCTGTTCGAGCGCCAGCTTGCGGAAAGTGTTGTCCGGTTTCAGCCACGCTTCCGCCACGTCGCATAGCAGGTGAACAATGCGCTCCGTGGAACGGTGTACCAGATATTGCGCGCGGTTGCGCTTCAACGTCTGGCACGCCTCCGTAATCATCAGCGGCGACAGCGTCGCCTCCGGCGGCAGGTCGGCGAGGAAATAGTTGGGCAAATTCATGGACGTTATTAACCACGAAATACGCGAAACACACCAAAGCAATATACAATTTCTTGTAGGACAGGCATCCTGCCTGTCTCCGTTATTTCAAAGTCAGAGACAGCCGGGACGGCTGTCCTACGCCGCATCATAAGCGGTTTTCTTTTTCGTGTCATTTCGTGTGTTTCGTGGTTCGAATATTTTTCAAGCTGTCATGAGTGAACAGCCGCGAGGTTCGGCAAATTCCGCGCGGCCAACCAATTCAAATCCATCTCCCCGGCGAATCCCCAAATCTTCCGTTTGAAGCGCCATGACCGAAAAGACATTGGCCAGATCGAACACGCGTATCAAACCGGTTTCGCCCTCAGCCACCTCGCGTCCGGTTTCCGGCGAAATGATTTGAACGCGGGACCAGGGAGGGAAACGGAAATGGCGCGGGGCGTGTGGCGCGAGGCGCGGGGTGTCGTAAGCTTGCGAACTCAGTTCGCTCATGCCGTATTCGCAGATGACGTTTTCCGGCGTAACACCCAACCGCTCGGTAATCAGTGCGTGCAACTCTACCTTCGGCATCGTGCGCGAGCGGCCTTTGTAACCACCGGTTTCCATGACGCACGAACCGGGCGGAAGTTGAAACGACAAATTGTTTTCCGCAAGATAATCGAGCAGGTGCACGAAGGAGAAAGCGGTGCCCAGAACCAATTGCGGATTGCGGATTGCGGATTGCGGATTGTTACCCAGCAACGCCAGTGTTGCGCCAAAATCAAGCATCCAACCACCTATCGCGTCAATTTGGCCGACAAATGACGATTTGGACAAACCGAGTTTTTGCCGGATGGTTTCGAACATGTGGACCAGCGACGAATGAGGAGCCTGCGCTGGTGGCGGCGTCAAAAAGATTGCGGATTGCGGATTGCGGATTGCGGATTTATTACTGCTGCGTAAATCGTAAATCGTAAATCGTAAATCACGCAGGACGTTTTCAAGAAACCAAGACAGCAAAGATGCCTCATATAATTCCAACGACTCCCGCGAATGGTAGTGCCGGCTGGGTTTTTGTTCCGTGGTGCCGCTGGAATGGAAAACGGCGGTGCGTTCCGCCGGCGGGATGCTCGTCAATTCCAGTTCCTTGAATATTGCGGTCGGCACAACGGGAATTTCCGTCCAGTGCTCAACGGCTCCCGGCATCAGTTTCCGGCCAGCGCAGATTTTCCGATAGGCGGGATTGAATTTCAGCTGGAGCGCGAAAAGTTCAAGGGCGAGGGAATTGAAATCGTTTTCGTAGGAGTCGAGGTGACGAGGCTCTAACAATTGCCGATTGCCGATTGCCGATTGCGGATTTTGAAGAATGAGACTCCTTACGTCGTCTCCTACAAAAAAGCGCTCGCGCAGGCGCGCGGCGAAGCATAAAAGTTCTTTGTTCATGCGGTTTTATTCAGTGGCTGGTTATCCGCCACAGCCGAAGGGTATTTTAGTGGAAAGCCGCCCTGCGGCAAGAGTGAAGGTTTGAAGGCGATATTTCTCCTGAGCCGACCCGCCAAGCCTGTGATCCTATTGAATTTGCGTGACAGCAGGCAGACGATGGTTATATTTGCGCGCTCTGGTGACCCTATGGTCTAGCGGTTAGGACACCACCCTTTCACGGTGGTAGCCCGGGTTCGATTCCCGGTAGGGTCGCCATCCATTCTGTTGCCGGCTGAATAATCTCAAATGAAGACTCTCGGTATTGGCATGGTGGGCGCGCGCCACGGCGCGCGAATGCATCTGGCAAATTATTCCAAACTGCCCAGCGAACTCGCAGCCGTCCGGGGGATTTGTTCCCGGACGAGGGATAGTGCCGGTACACTGGCGCGGGAGACCGGGATTCCGTTCGTCACCGACAATTTCGATGCGTTACTGGCGCGGAAGGACATCGATGTGGTTGACATTTGCGTGCCGCCGGCGTTGCACCATGAATTTGCCGTGCGCGCCGCCAACGCCGGCAAACACATCATCATGGAAAAGCCGCTCACCGGATATTTCGGCATGCCCGGCGACCCTGAACCCATCGGCAAGCATGTGCCGCGAGCGCGGATGCGGGAAGGCGCACGCAAAAACGCCGAGGCGGTGCGCGAAGCGGTGCGCCGGAACGGCGTGCGGTTTTGCTACGCGGAAAACTGGATTTACGCGCCACCCATCGAGAAAATGCGCCGGCTCATCGCGACAGCCAAAGGCTCAATCCTCGAATTGCGCGCCGAGGAAAATCATTCGGGTTCGAACTCGGTATTTTCGCGGGATTGGAAATCGACCGGCGGCGGCGCGTTGTTGCGCATGGGCGCACATTCGGTCGGCGCGTGCCTCCACCTCAAACAATGGGAAGGCCAGCAGCGGCTCGGCAAAGGTATCCGGCCCGTGTCGGTGCTCGCGGATACGGCCGACCTGATTCACAGTCCGGCTTCCGAGCGGGCCAAAGCCGCGGGAGCGCACCAGTGGATCAGTGCCAATCCCGTGGACGTGGAAAACTGGGCCAACCTGTTGATCACTTTCGACGACGGTTCGCGAGGCAACATTGTCGTGAGCGATGTCGGGCTGGGCGGATTGAACACGCGTGTCACGGCTTTTCTGACCGATTGTGTCATCAAGGCAAACATGACCGCCAACGACGCGATTGAAACTTACGCGCCGGACCCGGCGGCATTTCAAAGCGAATATTTCACCGAAAAGCTCGAAACGAAGGCCGGCTGGAACCGGCCGAGTTGCGACGAAGACTGGTTCCGCGGTTTCGCCCAGGAGATTGAGGATTTCGTCGGCGCCATCCGCGAAGACCGCGAACCACGCTCCGGCATTGACCTCGCCGTGGATTGCGTGAATGTAATTTACGCGGCGTACGAGTCTGCGGAAACCGGCAGCCGGGTGACTTTGTAGCGGCGGTCTATGACCGTCGCCGGCCGTTGTAGTGTCGGCGCTGTGCGCCGATTTCGAGCCACAGGCTCGACCCTACAACAAATTGATGCTGTGATTATGTATCTTATGATGAAGCACTCGTTTAAATTCCTGTTCCTGCCCGTTTTAATTTGCACGCTCGCCGGCTGCGTCGCCTCCCGGCCTCCGTCCGGACCTGTCTTCAACATCACCAATTATGGTGCTGTGGATGATTCCAAAATTTCGAGTACTGACGCGTTCCGGAAAGCCATTGCCGATTGCCAAAAAGCCGGTGGGGGCATTGTCCGCGTTCCTGCCGGTCATTTTCTCACCGGGCCGATTGACCTGGTCATCAACATGACGTTGCAGGTTGACGCCGGAGCGGTGGTTCTTTTCGAGACCAATCGCACCGAATATCCCGACATCACTTCGCGCTGGGAAGGCCTTACCGAAAACGGCCCGCATCCCCTGCCTCTTCGCCAACGGTCTTACCAATATCGCCATCATCGGCTCCGGCACTTTCGACGGCCAAGGCGCGCCCTGGTGGGCAAACATGGACATGGCCGAACACGGCAATGCCCGGCCCGATCGTCCTATTCGCCGCCGTCCGATGATGGTTGAAATCAAAGACTGTAAAAACGTCCGCATTGACGGTCCCACTTTCATCAATGCTCCGTTCTGGCATATTCACCTGCTTTACAGCGAGAACGTTGATGTCGGTCACTGTCGGATTATTGCCCCGCCGGATTCACCCAATACCGACGCTTTGAACACCGATTCCTGCCGTCACGTCATGGTGCATGATTGCTACGCCAACGTCGGCGATGACGCGTTCGGTATCAAGTCGGGCCGCGACGAAGAAGGACGCAAGCTGAACCGCCCCACCGAAACGTCACCTATCTTCGCTGTCATGTCGCCCACGGCCACAGCGTTTGCGCCATTGGCAGCGAAGAGTCTGGCGGCGTCCGGCACGTTCGTTTTCTGGATTGCGACGGCGACGGCACCGACAACGGCATCCGGCTCAAAAGCACCCGCGGCCGCGGCGGGATTGTCGAAAATATTGTCGCCTCCAACATCCGGCTCCGGAATGTTCGTAATGCCATCATTTTATCGCTACGTTACACCAAGACGCCGGAAGAATCTTTCTCCAAACGCACGCCCCAGTTCCGCGACATTCATATTGACCATGTCACTGCCACTGGCGCCAACCGGTGCTGTGTGATTGAGGGACTCGAAGAATGTCCCATCCAAAATATCACCCTCGAACACCTTGACCTCTCCGGAACCAACGGTGTCACCTGCGCCTATGCCAGGGACATCATCTTTAAAAACGTTCGAATTGCCGCCGAAAAGAATCTTTACGTGGAGGAACATTCGCAAAACATCCGGAAGCTGGATTGGACCGAAGTTCCCATCGCCCCAGGTCCATAGCCTGGTAGATTAAGGTCACTGCCTTTTTTCGAAACTTCCCGAATGATGTAATTATTGTAATAGCTATTACAGGAATTACATCATTTAGATTTTCGCGCTGCGTCTTGAGAAACGCGCCGCAAAATCAAAAGGCCGTTCCAAAACTGGAGCGGCTTGGACTTCATCAGGCAGGGACGCCTCATCCATCTTCACCGAATCGCAGCGGGACAGAATGGGCGTCATTTAACGGCCCACTAGGCCGTCCCTGCCTTAAATGGGTTCTTTTTCGCCTTTTTGGCGGAGTTGGCTTCCGGCGCGGCTTGCACGGCGGGGGTCTGGATTACTGGCACTTTGAAAGGATTGGATAAAACGTAAGTCCAGCCCAGCTTGCGACGGAGCTTCCCGAGGAACGGGCTGTGCCCGTCGATTGGGCGTTTGATTTCCGGACTAATGATTTGGTTGCCATTCATTTTATTGCCCGAAGACATGCAAAAAGCATGCCCATCGTTTCGGATAAAAATGTGAGCCTGCCGCGTTGTTTCAGAAGAAAATTGTGTCCGACAACTGCCCCGGCTTTGGCCAAACTGACTGTTTGTTGGACAGCCGGCCAATCCCATGCAGGAAGCCAACTCTCATCACGAAGCCACGTAAGGGGAAACCAGTTGGCGGCATCGCCGGAGGTGAATGCCCATCGCACACCTGCCCAAGTCAGACCGGCCTGCACATGAGCGTTTTTGGTGACGTAATCGGGATCGTCGCAATCTAGGAAACCGTTGCCACTGCGCAGCTGAAAAGCAACAGCGTGCCGAAAAACAGCACGAGACAAACGGCGTGCAGCCGGAAATCGGGCGAGCCAACCCGCGCCGTCCATGACAGATGAACCGGAGACGCAACGGACAGCGGAATCGTCTGAATGGTCATCCGGCGGCTGGTTCATCATTGCGCGTTGTTGCCGCTGGAATCCGCAGATCATCGCCGCCAATTATTTGCCGGTCGGCAGGCAGGAGATCGGTGGTCTGATTAAAATAGACTCGTCGCGGCGGACCGGTCACTGATCAACCAGTCGCGCAGCACATTCCGCAGGGCTTCCGAACGCAGAGTATCGGTCCTGGATGCTCTCCGCCCAGCCAATGGCCGTACTCCGGCGTGATAATCGTCCTCGGTCAGGTCTTTGCTCGCCACCGCCAATATGGCTTGGTCCAAATCCGCGCCCATGTCGCTGTTGTTGATCCAATCTGCCGCCGCCGCCGGATCAGATTCACCCAGTTCTATAAAGCCTGGCCAATCATCTGGCTGCGGTTCCATTGCCGGACGGCAATGGTACTTAGAAATTGGGCCAATCCCGCCGGGTCCGCTTGCGCCCAGCCGCCCACGATCCCATGCAAAGCTTGATTTCGCATGTCCGGGTCGGTGAGGGCGGCGACGGCGGCGGCGGCCTGTTCCGGCTGGAGTTCCGCCCATTTCGAATAGGTTTCCCCCAGCCAAAATGAGCGCTCGCTGTTGTCGCCATCAGCGGCAAATTTTGCCGCGATTTCAAATTTCCCGCGTCGCACAGGGCGTCAACCAGGGAGGAACCATAACCCCCATCCCCGCTGGGATCCTGTTGCATGATAATTTGGCCGCCCGCACCGCTCCATCGGGATCGGTGGCGACGGCACTGGCTAAAACCGTCGAAATAGCCGCGCTCCGTTCGCTTTGATTTGACAGGTTGAGCGCCCAACTGGATGCATCTTCCGGGGCCGTGCTGGCCCAGCCGCTCAACGCGGCCTGCTGCAGATCGGCGCGCAATTTCCGATTGCCCTCCGCCTGGGCCAATGACATGGCGCGTTTGGGATCGGTGGCCGCCAGTTTTTTCAGCATTTCCGCCAGGGCGGCGTTGCGGGCGACGGTGCCCGGGCTGGGACATCAGTTCCTTCCACCGGGCTTCATCCCAGCCCGGCGACGCGTTTGCCGCCGCGTTGGTATGTGCATTGGCAGTGGAAGTTGACGATCGCCGCGTCAACAGATTTACTGACGTTTGCCGGCAAACGTCCGGACTCATTCCCCGTCTTCGAATCCGAATGGGCTGCAGACGGCGGGACGGAGAGGCGGCCGGCAAAAAAACAGACGGCGCCGAATACAATTCCGGCGCCAATCACCCACAACCGGGTTTGGATGGCGCGACGAGGCGGAATCAGGGGACGATCTGATTCATGGTTAAAAACAATTTTCAAACACGATTGGATTTTAGCAAAATAAATCGGGGCTTGGCAACCTGGTGCCAAGCCCCTTGAAACTTCAACATATCAATTATGGTCTGCACGGATCAACCATGATCCTTGCAGAAATAATCTCATTTAGTTTGTCTGCATCGTGCAGTTGCTCAACACGCAGTTGCCGAGCACGTCCTTGGCCTTGTTGCTGTAGCTATGGCAAGTGGTCAGTTGGATCTTGGCGGTATTGTGGTTGGTGTCGAAACCCGTTCCATTGGAGCCGGTAGTGTTGTTGTGGGAAATGCAACTGGTGTAGGTATGCGCCACGTTGTATTGGCCGCCCATCTTGAAGCCGACGCCATTGCCGGACTGCCCACCGTAACTGCCGTTATTATAAGACTGGCAGCCGGTAACTACAACCGGAGCGGTGGCTTCGTAGAAGTCATAACCGTCATCGGAGTTGTCATGGGAGGTGCAATTGGAGAATTTGATTCCCGAGCTCCGGAAGCGCTCTTGACGCCAAACCCGTCGGCATTGCCACCACCGGCACCGGTGTCCGCGTTATCATACGAGAGGCAGCCCGAGATCGTGTCGTTGCTCGAACCGTCGCAATTAATGCCGGTGTCGTAACAAAGGTACGCCGTGCAGCTAACGACGGTGACGCCGGAGGCATAGATATTGACGGCGCGGTTTCCGCCTTTAATCGTCAGGCTTTGCAGCGAAGCATTGGCGCCTTTCATGGTAAACCCGTCGCGAGTGTTGTCATTGATGGTAAATCGTTGCCGGACCTTTGACGGTCACACCGGCCGGCACTTTCAACGGGCTGATGGTATATGAGCCGGAAGCACGAGACAGTGGTCCCGGACTTCGCATTTTGAATCGTGTCACGAATGTCCGCTTTGGCCACCGAGAAGCCAAGCACGGCGACAGCCGCGATTACGCCTATACATTTTTGAGTTTTACTGAATGACATATATGTCTCCTATTTTCTGTTTGTTGGTTGTTTTGTTTATTACTTCTGGTTTTTACCCAGCCACGTACGGCAGGGCAAAAGTGGGGGCACGAAATGTTTCTCTAAATCGAAAAGCTTGATTAAGGAATGATGGCGGTGCGACAGAACGCTTTCCATTCTTAACAAAGCGGAAAAAAATTCAGCGGGAAATTTGCCCACCCTCACAAATGTGAGGTTTCGATGGCATGCCGGTTCGCTTTGCATTTTCGGCGGGGGATCCATCTTGGTTTTTGTTTCCTGTTTTGGTGTGAAATTATTCGACCCTGGCGGGAGCGTAATCAGGGAATAGTTCTCCCCTTGCGTTTGAAACTGACCTGCTTTCCCAAGCGCGCAAACCGACCTCAACAATATCCAATCTGACCATGAACCTTAAAGGGAACCTTTCGGTGAAAGGGTTTTATAGAGAAATTTCACGGTACAGTCAAGGATTTTTGGCCAAAACTGGACAAAATTGTCCAATATTCAGGCAATCTTATTATGCGTTTAAGTCTAATCTGACTTTTGCTGTCGAGCGATGCTTTCATCTGCTTTGATTTGGTTTGTTTTGGTTTGATTCAGTTTGATCCGGTTTGACAGGGTTTGGCTCTTCGAGGAACGTGTCGTCTATGGTTTGATCGGCGGTGCCAAATTCATTTATCCAGCATAATGCGGTCGTTGCCGCCGGCTTGCGGCGGAGCAAAAATGGAAATCACTTCCATGGTTTCCTCGCCGACGACGCGGGTCGCATGGGCGACACCACTCGGACAAACATGCAAATCGCCGGCTTTGACCGGGACCCATTTGCCGTTGATATACATTTCGCCGCTGCCTTTGTACACAAACACTATCTCATCGGCACTGGTGTGGGGATGTGGCGTCCAATCAACGGTCCCTTGTTGCTGACCAGATTGACCACACAACGCGGCGAGGAAAACACCTTGTCGGCGCGCGTCGGTTCACCCGGCTTGAGAGCGTGTTGGGCGTAGAACTCGTCCAGGTTGACTACAATCGATTCCGGCGGAGTGGAATCGATCGTCTTTTTTTCCGCCGCCCGCACACCGATGCGGAAGCCGACCACGAGAGCCAAAGCCAACCCGCCAGCAATCAATATTCTGCGCAACATATGAGCCTCCAGAGTAAGTAATGTTTGTCTTCGATAATCCCAAGCCGGGCACAAGCCGGGCCATGGGTTTGCTATTTTCGTGGAAAAGCACAGCAGCAAACCAAATCTGTGTCAAGACCCGCGAAAGCCGGAGGCCAGGGAGTGCCTGCTTCTTTGAGGATTTCCATAAGGTCTTTCATCTTGCGCCTGCCATGATTTTGATTTCGGCGGGGGTGAGGCCGTAACGTTCATAAACGCGCTGGTCAATCTCGCGGTCGAGCTGCTTGATTCCTCCTTCAACAAGGCCTTCCCGATGGCCAAGTCACCCACGTTTTGTCTTCGTGCTTTGCTGTGTGCGGGAAATCGCCTAAAAAGGAAGCCGATGACACGCCCGCGTTTTGTTTGTTTGATTCTTGCGCTGGTCACGCTGCTGGCATTTCTGCCTGTGCGTCATAACGGTTTCATCGCGTTTGACGATGCCAGTTACATCACGGAAAACCGCATTGTCCAGGCCGGTCTAACGTGGGCGGGAGTTAAATGGGCTTTCACCACCCGGGAGTCCAGCAATTGGCATCCGCTGACGTGGCTGTCACACATGCTGGACTGTGAGCTGTTCGGAATGAATGCCGGGGCGCATCATCTGGTCAATGTTCTGTTCCATGCGGCCAACGCCGTGTTGCTGCTGCTGTTACTTTACCGGATGACTGGTGCGCTTTGGCCGAGCGCATTTGTGGCGGCGTTGTTTGCCTGGCATCCATTGCACGTGGAGTCGGTCGCCTGGGCGGCGGAACGTAAAGACGTACTGAGCACATTCTTCGAACTGCTGGCGCTTCTTTATTACGCAAGGGCAGTAACGACCGGCAACTGGCAGTTGACCGGAAAGAAAATAACCAGACCCGAGCCAGTCTTATCACGAGTCACGATGCAATCGTCACATTTTCTCCGCCTGGCGTTTATTCTCTTTGCCTGCGCTTTGATGGCCAAGCCGATGCCGGTGACATTGCCCTTCGTGTTCCTGCTGCTGGATTACTGGCCGTTGGGAAGATTTCCAAATTATGAATTTCGGGTCTCGAGTTTCGCGCGTTTAATTTTGGAGAAATGGCCTTTCCTTGTGCTTGCCGGGGCTTCGTGTGCCGTAACCTATTTGGCCCAACGCGACTATGCCGTTCAATCACTCGAACGATACCCGCTGGGCTTGCGGGTGGAGAACATATCGGTATCGTACGGACGGTATTTGTTGAAAGCCATCTGGCCGGTGGATCTGGCCATATTTTATCCGCTTCTAAAACAATTGTCCTGGGGAGACGTGGGACTGGCAACGGGCATACTGGTAATTATCTCGTGGCTGGTGTGGCGGGCACGCCGACGATGGCCATATCTGCTGGTCGGCTGGCTTTGGTACTTGGGGACGCTGGTGCCGGTGATTGGTTTGGTGCAGGTAGGGCATCAGGCGATGGCTGACCGATACACCTATGTTCCGTTGATCGGCATATTTGTCATCATCGCTTATGGGATGGCCGATTTGGCAAAACGATTGCGGCTCGACAACGTGGCGGTGGCAGTTGTTGGAACCATGATGCTTGGTGGCTGTTTGGCGAGGACGGAGAACCAATTGCGATTATGGCATGATGACGAAACACTATTTACTCATGCGATTGGCAGTGACAAAAGACAATGCAATGGCTCGCCTGCATTGGGGCGCTGTGCTTCAACAACAGGGTCGCTTTGACGAAGCAATTGCACAATTTCAGGAAGTCTTGAGTTTCGACCCAAACAATGCTGAAGCCCATCTAAACATTGGTACCAGTTTTTTACAAATGGGACGAATGGACGATGCGATGGCGCAGTTCCAAAAGGCACTGGAAATTCATCCCGGTTATGCCCAGGCCTACTACAATATCGGCTACGTTTTCCTCCAAAAAGGCCAGTTGGATGAGGCCATCACCTGTCTTGAAAAGGTATTGCAAATCCAGCCGGATTACGTCAACGCCGTGTGTAATCTTGGCGCGGCTTATCTGCAAAAAGGGCGACTGGATGAAGCTATTGAACAATATCAAAAAGCCGTCGCTCTTCAGCCTGATTCTGCGGAAGCCCACCACAACCTCGGCTACGCCCTGCTCCAGAGAGGGAAAGCACGCGGAGCGATTGCCCACTACCAAACCGCCTTGGAAATCGAACCGGACAATCCTTACATGTATAACGCTTTGGCCTGGGTACTGGCGACCTGGCCTGAGGCGTCGGTCAGAAATGGGGTCAAGGCCATCGCGTTGGCCGAACAAGCGAACCGGCTTTCGGGCGGCAAAAATCCCTTGATGATGAAAACCGTCGCGGCGGCTTACGCTGCAGCCGGACGTTTTCCCGAAGCTGTTACCATGGGTCGGCAAGCCTTGCAGGTGGCCAGTGACCAATCCAACGCGCCATTGGTTGAAACCATTCAGGCACAAATTGAACTGTACTTGGCGGGACAACCGTCACGTTATGCCGCCCCAACAAACACCCTTTCCTCCCCGAGCCGGCCTTGACGACAAGTTGCGCCAGACTGTCCTGCCCTTCGCTGCCGTTCGCAATTTTGCTAAGGTCTTTTCAGTCCGGAGCGTTTAGCCTAAAATCACAAAGTTTCTATGAAACCGATGACGCCAGCAGCGCGTTCGCTACTCTTTTGCCTGATTCTGGTTCTGGGTACGGTTTTTGCCTACCAACCGGCGTGGCATGCTGGATTCATCTGGGATGATAATCTCTACATAACAGCGAACTCAACGTTGCGCAGCGCAGGCGGGTTGGCGCAAATATGGACCAATTTTACCGCCAACCCGCAGTATTATCCGCTCGTCTTCACGTCATTCTGGCTGGAGTATCATCTCTGGGGGCTGAACCCGCTGGGCTACCACGTCGTCAACGTGTTGCTGCACGCGCTCGCGGCGATTTTGCTGTGGCGCGTGCTGACGCGGCTGCAACTGCCGGGCGCCTGGCTCGCCGCGGGAATCTTCGCGCTGCATCCGGTGATGGTGGAATCCGTCGCGTGGGCGCAGGAGCGAAAAAATGTTCTTTCGGCGGTCTTTTATCTCGGTGCGGCATTGGCTTATTTACGTTGGCTGGGATGGGGGAAGGGACGGCCCGAAGCAAACCCAAGGTTTCCGCCCGTGGTATTTCATCGCGCTCGTTTTGTTCATCGCGGCGCTTTTGAGCAAGACGGCGGTCTGTTCGCTGCCGGCGGCGCTGTTGCTGGTCATCTGGTGGAAGCGCGGACGCATTGTTGCCGGGGAGGTCTGGCCGTTGCTGCCGTTTTTCGTGGTCGGGGTGGGTCTGGGTCTGGTGACGTCGTGGGCTGGAGCGGGCCGGCGTCGGCGCCC
The DNA here is from genome assembly GCA_963789055.1 of uncultured Verrucomicrobiae bacterium. Classification (GTDB taxonomy): domain Bacteria; phylum Verrucomicrobiota; class Verrucomicrobiia; order Limisphaerales; family UBA11358; genus UBA11358. Next base: position 280,636 of record CAWBJE010000004.1, read on the forward strand.
GGGGGCCGGAATGGGATTTCAGTTTTCCCGAACGCTGCCTGATCGCCGGTCGCGCGCTCTGGTTTTACGCGGCCAAATTGTTCTGGCCGGCAAATCTCACGTTCATCTATCCGCGATGGCATATTGATACCGGGGTGTGGTGGCAATGGGTTTTTCCGGTGGCGGCGGCAACGGTGGCGGGAGGGTTGTGGTGGTTGCGCCGGCAGGCGGGTCGGGGACCGCTGGTGGCCGTGTTGTTTTTTGGGGGCACACTTTTGCCGGCATTGGGCTTCAGCAATTTTTATTTCATGCGTTACTCGTTTGTCGGCGGATCATTTTCAATATGTTGCCAGCATCGGGTTGCTGGCGTTGGCGGCAGTGGGCCTGATAAAAGTGTGGGGGTGGTTCAAGGAAAACGGTCCGTGGTTGGGGCCGGTATCAAGCGGGGGACTGTTGTTGGTGTTGGGGACGCTGACGTGGCAACAATGCAAGATGTATGCGGACAATGAAAAACTCTGGCGCAACACGCTGGTGAAAGATCCCGCCGCCTGGCTGGCGCACGATGAACTCGGATTGATACTGGAGAAAGCGGGCAAAATGGCGGAGGCTCAAGCCCAATTCGAGCAGGCGCTGCGGCTCAAACCCGACTTTGCCGAGGCCCAGGACAGCCTGGGAAGCACCCTGGTGAGCGAGGGACGGGTGGAGGAAGGAATCGCCCACATCCGAAAGGCGGTGCATGACGACCCGGACTATGATATTGCCCGCTACAACCTGGGGTTCGTTTTGGAACAAACTGGCAAATTCGAAGAGGCGGTGGTCTATTACAAAGAAGCGCTCCGGTTCAATCCGAATTCAATCGAAACGCACAATCATCTGGCGGAGACTCTGGTGCGATTGGGCCGGATGCCGGAGGCGATGACGCAGTGGGAGCAGGTGCTGCAAATTGACCCTGATTATTACGAAGCGCACAACAATCTGGGAATTGCATTGATGCGGGCGGGCCGCTTGGGCGAAGCGGCGGCGGAATTTGAGGCGGCGGTGAAAATCAAACCCGATTACACCAAAGCACTCGACAAACTCGCCCGGTTGCTGGCACTAATTCCGCCGCCGGACGGCGGCAATCCGGTTCACGCCGTGGCGCTGGCGGAACGGGCATGCGAACTCAGCGGGAACGAGGTGCCGGCGTATTTGGACACACTGGGCATGGCCTACGCCGCCGCCGGGCGTTTCAACGATGCCGTCGCCACGGCGGAAAAAGCCGTGACCCTGGCCCGTGCCGACGGGAGGCCGCAACTGGCTGAGGAAATCGAAGGCCGATTGAAATTATACCGTGCCGGCCAGATATACCGTCCGTCGGGCATTGCATCGGAGCGGGGCCAGCCGTGATCGAATCGTGTTTCCAGACATGAAGTCAACCAACTCGCACCATAAGAACCGGGAAACGTCCAACTCTGCCGGCCGTCGCTGGCCGGGCGGGTTTTGGTATTCGGCCGAGGGGCGGATGCTGGTGGTTGGAACCGTTCTTATTTTTTTATTGACCCTAACAGCCTATCTTCCGGTGGATTCGGGGAAATTTGTCTGGGACGACGACTCGTGGACGACCGGTATCTTGGGATTGTTAACCGATACTTCGGGACTGCGTTTGATGTGGACCCAGCCGACAGCGTTGCAACAATACTATCCGCTCGCGGGCACGACATTCTGGTTGGATTATCATTTCTGGGGCTTCCACCCCCTGCCCTATCACGTTGAAAATGTGCTGTTGCACGCTTTGGCCGCGGTACTTTTCTGGAGATTGTTGCGGCGGCTGCAAGTGCCGGGCGCCTGGCTGGCGGGATTTATCTTCGCGTTGCACCCGGTCATGGTGGAATCGGCAGGCTGGATTACCGAACGCAAAAACGTGCTGTCGCTGGTGCTTTTCCTGGGCGCGTTGCTGGCGTACGGAAGGTTTAATGCGTTCTGGCAGGACGGAGGTCTTCCCGGCGCCAGAGTTTCCCAATCCCGGCGATGGATGGCTTATGCGCTGGCGTTTGTCTTGTTTATCGCGGCGCTGCTGGCCAAGATCACGGCGTTTTCGCTGCCAGCAGTCATATTGTTGATGGTCTGGTGGAAACGCGGCCGCCTCCGGTGGCGGGCGGACATTGTGCCGACGCTGCCGTTTTTTGGAATATCCATCGGACTTTGTCTGATGACGGCGTGGCTGGAGAAGAACCATGTGGGAGCCAGTGGAACGGAGTGGGTCATTCCTTTTCCGGAACGGTGTTTGATTGCGGGGCGGGCCTTTTGGTTTTACGCGGGCAAACTGCTTTGGCCGGCAAATCTTTGTTTTATTTATCCGCGATGGCAACTGAACACCGGTGCAGGGTGGCAATGGTTGTATCCGGCGGGTGCGGCGGGCATGCTGCTGGGGCTTTGGCTGGCGCGGGGAAAAATTGGGCGCGGTCCGGCGACGGCAGCGTTCTATTTTGTGGGGACGCTGTTTCCGGTGCTGGGATTTCTGAACGCGTATTTCATGCGGTTTTCGTTTGTGTGCGATCATTGGGTGTATTTGTCGAGCTTGAGTCTCATTGCCTTGGTGGCGGCGCTGGTGGCGCGGATGGCTGAATATTTGCGCCGCCCGGCGGTGCTGTATGGATTCGCTGCGGTGGTGCTATCGGTGTTGGGAATCCTGACGTGGCGGCAATGCGGGACCTACGCCAACATGGAAACGCTCTGGCAAAGCACCTTGGCCCGGAATCCGGCTGCCTGGATGGCGCACTACAACCTGGGGCGCATGTTGCAAACTTCGGGCCGGGTATCCGAAGCAAAGGAACACTACGAGCAGGCTTTGCGTTCCAATCCCGATTGCGACGAGGCCCAAAACAATCTGGCCTGGCTGCTGGGAACACTCGCTCCGGCGGAAGGCGGCGACCCGGTTCGAGCCTTGACCCTGGCCGAGCGGGCTTGCGAGCTGACCGACAACAGCGATCCCAATAATCTCGATACCTTGGCGGTCGCTTACGCGGCCAACGGCCGATTCGCGGATGCCATTGCCACAACCCAAAAAGCCATGACGCTGGCCCGCGGCGGCGGCCAGACAGAATTGCTCGAAAAGATGGAAAACCGGTTGGCATTGTACCGTAACGGACAGGCTTATCGTCCGTCGGCCAACGGGATAAATCAAAGCAACCCCTGATGCCAGCGACCGTCCCATGATTGTTCCCGAGACAAAATCTAATCCCGCACCTGTAACCACCACATTGCGTTATCAGGTGTGGGTGGCCGCAGCGTTATTGGCGTTGGTGACCATTGCCGTGTTCTGGCCGGCCACCCGATGCGGCTTCGTCAACTATGATGACGATGTTTATGTCACCGCCAATGCTCACGTGCAAAGCGGGTTGACCTGGGGAAATGTTAAATGGGCCTTCCTCAATCCCGTGGCCGCCAACTGGCATCCTTTGACGATTCTGTCGCACATGTTGGACTGCCAGCTTTTTGGTTTGAACCCCCGGGGACATCACCTGACGAACGTATTGTTGCACGCCGTCAACACGGTGCTCGTATTTTTGCTGCTGCAACGGCTCACGAGCGCGTTCTGGCGAAGCCTGTTGGTGGCGGCGTTGTTCGGGCTGCACCCGTTGCACGTGGAATCCGTGGCGTGGGTGGCGGAGCGCAAGGATGTGTTGAGCGCGTTTTTCGGGTTGTTGGCGCTCCTTTGCTACGTAAAGGCGGTGACAAGTGACAGGTGGCAGGTGGCAGGATCGGAAAAAATCGGCCCGGCGTCTTTCGTGTCACCTGTCACGTGTCACGTGTCACGTTTCTATTGGTCGGCGGTATTCTTTTTCGCGCTGGGGCTGATGAGCAAGGCGATGCTGGTGACGCTGCCGTTCGTCCTGTTGCTGTTGGATTATTGGCCGTTACACAGAGTTTCAAGTTTCAAGTTTTCAGATTCAAGCCCCAGCCCGACACCATCACTCCATCACTCCACCACTCCATTACTCCGTTTGCTTCTGGAAAAGCTGCCGTTTTTCGGGTTGGCGGCGGCGGCGAGCGTCGTGACCTACCTGGCGCAGAAACAGGCCGGGGCTTTGACGACGGGTGAAAGCATCCCGTTTGGTGTGCGTGGCGGGAATGCGCTGATTTCCTATTGCCGCTATCTGGGCAAGATGTTTTGGCCAACGAATCTGGCTGTTTTCTATCCCCGCCCCGAGCATTGGCATTGGGAACAGGTGCTGCTGGCGGGCGGTTTGCTCGCGAGCCTCACGGCATGGCTGTTTGTGAAACGCGCACGATATCCGTTTTTGCTGACGGGCTGGTTGTGGTTTGGTGTCACGCTGATGCCGGTGATTGGACTGGTGCAAGCAGGGGAACAGGCGATGGCGGATCGGTACACTTATATTCCAGCGATAGGGGTGCTGATCATGGTAATCTGGGGCGCGTACGAACTGACCAGAAGTTGGCGAGGCCAAGCAATCGTGTTGACGCTGGCCGGCGGAATGGCGCTCATTTTTTGCGCCGGATTGACGTGGCGGCAACTCGGGTATTGGCGGAACAGTGAAACCCTGTACCGGCATGCAATAGCCGTCACAAAAAACAATTACATCGCCTGCAACAATCTCGGCATTGTCCTGATGGAGCAGGGTCAAATCGACGAAGCCATCCGCCAATACCGGGAAGCCATCCGCGTGAACCCTGATTTCGCCTACGCCCACAACAATCTCGGCCGGGCTCTCGACAAGAGCGGCCAGACCAGCGAGGCGATCCGCCAATTTCAGGAAGCCATCCGCCTGGCGCCGGATGACATCCAAGCCCGCAACAACCTCGGCGTTGCCCTGAATGAGGAAGGGCGAACCGGCGAGGCTCTCAACCAATTCCAGGAAAACATCCGTCTGGAACCGGATGACGCCGACGCCCACAACGACCTCGGCGTCGTCCTGGTGGAACAGGGCAAGCTCGGCGAGGCAATTGAAGAATTTCAGAAAGCCGTCCAGTTGAAACCCGATTACGCCGAGGCCCGCGATAACCTCGCCCGCGCGCGGGCAATGAAGAACGCGCCAGCGCGTTGGTGATTCACGAGCCGCCCTTTTCTCAATTCAAGATGCTGGAAGGGCGGAAGGGTTCCCACCTTTGCTCCCAGACATTCAATTCGGCCACAAAATGGGCGTGTCAAAGCTCCCGCCTCGCTGGTAACTTGGGCCGTCCCATGCAGCAACCAGAGACGAAATCCAATCCCGCACCGCCAAATATACCCGTCCCGGTCATGGCCCGGTCGCGTTTTCCGGTGTGGTCGATGGCGGCCCTGCTGGCGCTGGTGACCATGGCCCTGTACTGGCCGGCCATGCGTTGTGACTTCGTCAATCTCGATGATTCAGACTATGTCACGGTAAATCCCCACGTTCAGGCCGGTCTGAACTGGGCGGGGGTGAAATGGGCATTCGGCAACACGGAACAAGCCACCTATTGGGCGCCGATGATGTGGTTGTCGCACATGCTGGCTTGCCAGCTCTTTGGGTTGAATCCCTGGGGCCATCACCTGATCAATGTGCTGCTGCATGCGGCCAACACCGTTCTGGTGTTTCTGCTGTTTCGACGAATGACCGGAGCGGCCTGGCGAAGTCTGATTTTGGCGGCGTTGTTCGGGTGGCATCCGCTGCGGGTGGAATCGGTGGCGTGGATCACGGAGCGTAAGGATGTGTTGAGCACGTGCTTCGGGTTGCTGGCATTGCTGGCGTATGTGCGATATGTGAAGAAGTCCGAGGTTCAAAGTCCGCAGTCCAAGGTTTATTACGGAATGGCACTGGTGCTTTTTGCGCTGGGCTTGATGAGCAAGCCGATGCTGGTGACCTGGCCGTTCGTCATGTTGCTGTTGGATTATTGGCCGTTACAAAGAGTTTCAAGTTTCAAGTTTTCAGATTCAAGCCCCGGCCCGACACCATCACTCCACCACTCCACCACTCCGTTACCCCGTTTGCTTCTGGAAAAGCTGCCGTTCTTTGCGCTCGCGGCGGCGGCGAGCGTCGTGACCTATGTGGTGCAACATCACGGCAACATGGAGATGGTTCAAAACCCGCCACTGGGTGCGCGCAGCGGGAACGCCCTGATTTCGTACTGCCGTTATCTGGGCAAGCTGTTCTGGCCAACGGATTTGGCCGTATTCTATCCGAACCCCGGGTATTGGCCGATGGAGCAGGTGCTGCTGGCCGGTGGGTTGATCCTGGGCATCACGGCGCTTTTTTTTATGATGCGTGGGCGGTATCCATTTATGCTGATGGGCTGGCTATGGTATTGCGGAACGCTGGTCCCGGTGATCGGGTTGGTGCAGGCGGCGGGAAATGTGGCGATGGCCGACCGTTTCACTTATGTGCCATCACTGGGGGTGTTGGTCATCATAACCTGGGGAGCGTGCGAACTGACCTGCGGCTGGCGGCATCAGGTGATGACGTTGTCGTTGGCGAGTGGCGCAGCAATCGTCCTGTGCCTCGGATTGACGCGGCACCAGCTCGGGTATTGGCGGGACAGTGAAGCGCTATACCGGCACGCGCTTGAAGTGACCGACAATAATTGTCTTGCGCACAACAACCTCGGCATCGCCCTGGTGGAGAAAGGCCAAATCGACGAGGCCATCCGCCAATACCGGATAGCCATCCGCCTGAACCCCAACTTTGCCTACGCCCACAGCAACCTCGGCAACACCCTCTTCTGGCAGGGCCAAACCGACGAGGCGATCCGCCAATTTCAGGAAGCCATCCGCTTGAACCCCGGTTACGCCGCCACCCATAACAACCTCGGCTCCATCTTCGTGGCGAAAGGTCAAATTGACGAGGCGATCAGTCAATTTCAGGAAGCCCTCCGCCTGAAATCCGATTACGTTGAGGCCTACTACAACCTCGGCATCGCCCTCGGCATGAAAGGCCAAATCGATGAAGCCATCCGCCAATTTCAGGAAGCCATCCAGCTGAAACCCAATTACGCCCAAGCCCACTACAGTCTGGGGGCCGCCTTCCTCAACGAAGGCCAAACCGACGGGGCGATCAGCCAATTCCGGGAAGCCCTCCGCCTGAAACCTGATTATACCGAGGCTCGCGACAACCTTGCTCACGCACTGGAAATAAAGAACGCGCCGGCGGGCCGCTGATTCACGAGCCGGCCGTTCCTCAATCCAGGAAGCTGGAAGGCGGAAACGCTCCTCTACCTTTTCTCTCAGCCATTTAATTCAGCCGTAAAATGGGCGTGTCAAAGTTCGCACCTTGCTGGTAACTTGGGCCGTCCCATGCAGCAGCCAGAGACGAATTCCAATCCCGCACCGCCAAATGTATCCGTCCCGGTCATGGCCCGGTCGCGTTTTCCGGTGTGGCTGATGGCGGCCTTGCTGGCACTGGTAACGATGGCCCTGTACTGGCCGGCCATGCGGTTTGGCTTCGTCAACTTTGATGATCCGGACTATGTCACGGCGAATCCCCACGTTCAGGGCGGGTTGACCTGGGCGGGGGTGAAATGGGCGTTTGGCAACACGGAACAGGCCGCTTATTGGGCGCCGATGATGTGGCTGTCGCACCTGCTGGCTTGCCAGCTCTTCGGGTTGAATCCCTGGGGCCATCACCTGATCAATGTGCTGTTGCATGCGGCCAACACCGTTCTGGTATTTCTGCTGTTTCAACGAATGACCGGGGCAACCTGGCGAAGTCTGATTCTGGCGGCGTTGTTCGGCTGGCATCCGCTGCGGGTGGAATCGGTGGCGTGGGTCACGGAGCGAAAGGATGTGTTGAGCACGTTCTTTGGGCTGCTCGCGCTGCTGGCGTATGTGCGATACGCTGAGAAGTCCAAAGTCCGAGAGTCCGAGAGTCCAAAGTTTATTACGGAATGGCGCTGGTTTTCTTTGCGCTGGGCTTGATGAGCAAGGCGATGCTGGTGACCTGGCCGTTTGTCATGCTGCTGCTGGATTACTGGCCGTTGCAAAGAGTGGCGGGTGGCGGGTGGCGGGTGGCGGGTGAAGAAAAGGAAAAACCCTCAACCCTCAACCCTCAACTCTCAACCTTGTTTCTTGAAAAGCTGCCGTTCGTTGCCCTCGCGGCGGCGGCGAGCGTCATGACCTTCGTGGTCCAGAAACACGGTGGTTTTGTCGCGACCGTTATGACGCAAAAGCGCGGCGGCCTGGTAATGCCAGTGGAATATCTGCCCCTGGGCGCGCGCAGCGAAAATGCCCTGATTTCGTACTGCCGGTATCTGGGGAAGCTGTTTTGGCCGACGGATCTGGCCGCTTTCTATCCGCACCCCGGGTATTGGCCGATGGGGCAGGTGCTGCTGGCCGGTGGGTTGATCCTGGGCATTACGGTGCTTTTTATTGTAAAGCGTGGGCGGTATCCATTTTTACTGATGGGATGGCTGTGGTATTGTGGGACGCTGGTGCCGGTGATCGGGTTGGTGCAGGCAGGGAGGGTGGCGATGGCCGACCGTTTCACTTATGTGCCTTCGCTGGGGGTGTTGGTCATCGTAATCTGGGGTGCGTACGAACTGACCCGACGGTGGCGTTATCAGGAGGTGGTGTTATCGGTATTGGGTTGGGCGGTGGCAATCCTGTGCCTCGGTTTGACGCGGCACCAGCTCGGGTATTGGCGGGACAGCGAGGGGCTATACCGGCACACGCTTGAAGTTTCGGAGAACAATTATCTTGCGCACAACAACCTCGGCGCCACCCTCGTGGAGAAAGGTCAAATCGACGAGGCGATCAGCCAATACCAGGAAGCCATCCGCCTGAAACCCGATTACGCCGGCTTCCAATACAACCTCGGTGTTGCCTTCAACAAGAAAGGCCGGACCGACGAGGCCATCAGCCAATTCCAGGAAGCCATCCGCCTGGCGCCGGATTACGCCGAGGCCTACAACAATCTCGGCTCCGTCCTCGTGGCAAAAGGCCAAATCGACGAGGCCATCAGCCAATTCCGGAAAGCCATCCGACTGAAACCCGATGACGCCGAAATTCAATACAACCTCGGTATCGCCCTCGGCCGGAAAGGCCAAATCGACGAGGCCATCAGCCAATTTCAGGAAGCCATCCGACTGAATCCCGATTACGCCGAGGCCCACTACAGTCTGGGCGCCGCCCTCGGCCGGAAAGGCCAGACCGACGAGGCGATCAGCCAATACCGCGAGGCCATCCGCCTGAAACCGGATTATGCCGAGGCCCATAACAATCTCGGTATCATCTTCGGCCAGAAAGGCCAAACTGAAGAGGCCATCCGTCAATTCCGGGAAGTCGTCTGGCTGAGTCCCAATGACGCCGAAGCCCATTACAACCTCGCCACTGCCCTTCTCGACGAAGACCGGATCGACGAGGCGATCAGCCAATACCAGGAAGCCATCCGGCTGAAGCCCGATTACACCGAAGCTCGCGACAACCTCGCTCACGCGCTGGCAATGAAGAACGCTCCGGCAGGCCGATGATTTATACTGAATTGCATTCAACCTGAATTCCGAAGTTGCGTAGCGGCAGCCATCCTGGCTGCCGTGGCGGGCGGCATCCTGCCGCCCGGAATGGCCGTAAAAAGTCAAACGGCTCACGAATATTCCAAGGGTTGGGGGGGATGGTGTTTTTTTCCGCCGGGCAAAGATGCCCGGCTCTCCGGCAGGCAGGGATGTCTGCCGCTACACGCCCAAACGTCAGCGTCCCATTCATTTCAGCTTCGGAGTTCGGGATTAAACGGTCTAAGTCGAGATGCTTCAATTGCAATCAAGTCTTGGCAAAAAAGAACCTGGCAACTCACGTCGCCAGGTCCCTTGAAACTTCAAGGTCTACAGGGATCAACCTGATCCGCGCAGAAATTATCCTCGTTTAGTTGGTCTGCATCGTGCAGTTGCTCAACACGCAGTTGCCCAACACGTCCGCCTTGCCGTTGCTGTAGCTGTGGCAGGTGGTCAGGTGGATCTTGCCAACATTGCTGTTGGTGCTGAATCCGTGCGGCGAGTTGCCGGCGGTATTGTTGTAGGCGACGCAACTGGTGTACGAATGGGCCACATTATCGCCACTGATGCCCATCTTGATTCCGTTGCCATTGCCTTTGTACCCACCATAGGAACCTTCGCTGTAGGACACCAAGCCGCTGGAGACCACAGGATTGCTCGATTTCTCGAAGTCGTATCCGTCGTCAGAGTTGCTATAGGCCGTGCAATTGCTGAACTTGATGCCCGTGCCCGTGCTCTGTTTGCAGCCGAAACCGTCGGCGTTACCGCCGCCGCTTTCCGAGTCAACATTGTCATACGAGGTGCAACCCGAAATAGTGTCGCTCTTCGCGCCGCTGTTTTCGCAGATGATGCCCGTATTGTAGTTGTTGTGGGCCTTGCAGGAAGTGACCGAGCAACTGGCCGCCTGGACGTCGATGCCGTGATTCGCACCGGTAACCGTGATGCTGTTAATCTTGGCGCCGCTCGCCGTCAGGTACAACCCGGCGGTGGTCTTGCTGCCCGTGGTGAAGTTGAAGGTGGCCGATCCTTGAACCGTCACGCTGGCGGGCACTTTGACTTCTTCCGCCACGGAGTACGTGCCGGAGCAACTGACGGTTGTCCCGGTCTTCGCATTATTGATGGTGTTGCCAATGTCGGCCTTGGCAACGATTGAGCCAAGCACGGCGACAGCGGCGATGACGCCGATACATTTTTGAGTTTTACTGAATGACATATATGTCTCCTGTTTACTGTTTTTGTTTGTTGTTGATTACCCTGCTCCGAATTGCAGGGTAAAAGGCCGGCAAGGAATTTTCCTCGCCATCTAAGACACAATGGGCGGGTAGCCGTTTACGGCTAAACGTCCCAAGCCATCCGCACCCCGGAGCCGCGGTGCGAACGCAGCACTCCACCCGACGTTTCCATCTGAAATTATATGACCGCGACTGGAACGGAATGGGTGTATAGCCTTCCCCCGGCAGATCAAGTGAGCCAACAGTATCCAATTTGCCCATAAAGTATTACGCAAAAAACCACCCGCTTCTCTCGTAAGGGGCAATTATTTGAATATTAAGCTGTGTTTATAGAATAACCTCCCCGTGCGGTCAAGCGCTTTTCTCTTAAAACGGGCGCGATTACGCAGTTTTTAGATTCGATAATTTATATTTATTTAATCGATTAGTCAATAATGCGCAGGTCGCCTGCCATTGCCGGGCCGGGTTGAGCCTTGTTGTGAAGCCAGGCCTAGCTTTATCAACTGCCGGTCTCGTCCCGTTTCGCGGGCCATCGATCCGGCCGTTCTGGCGCCGCACACAACCTGGAGGTTTTCTGGCTGATCCTTCCAGGACCGACGGAATCCGCCTAAAGTTCCACTAAAACTTCGGCTGGACAGGCCGGTTAAAATACCGGGATGATTCAGTCAATGAGCCAAAACCCCAGGAAAGGGACCGGGCGGGAGAAAAGCGTTGCCGTTCGTTCCGGCGTGCCGGTTCCACCGACTGGCAAAATGACGCAGGGGGAACCGCCGCGTGCGCAGGCATCCAAAGGCCGTCCGGGTGGTTGGTTTGATCGCTGGCGGGTTCCGGCAGTTTGCCTTTTTCTGGCGGCGGCCGTCTGGCTGGTCTTCGGCCAGACGCTTCATCACGGCTTTGTCAACTTCGATGACGACGAGTACGTGTATAATAACGCGCACGTCGCCCACGGCTTGACGCGGCAGGGAATCGTTTGGGCATTTACCACGGCGTCTTCGGCCTATTGGCACCCGCTGACCTGGCTGTCCTACATGTTGGATTGTCAGCTTTGGGGTTTGCATGCCGGCGGCCACCACTTGACGAGCGTGTTGTTGCACACGGCCAATGCCGTGCTGCTGTTTCTGGTGCTTTGGCGGATGACCGGCCTTCGCGGCAACAACCTTCCCCGCTCATCGTCTTCGTCGTCACAACCTGGTACTGGCGGCAAAACGGCTGTGGAAAGCGCTTCGGCACGGCAGGCGGGCGCGCTTTGGGGCAGCGCTTTGGTGGCGGCGCTGTTTGCCATTCATCCATTGGACGTGGAGTCGGTGGCCTGGATGTCCGAACGCAAGAACGTGTTGAGCACGTTTTTCTGGCTGCTGACCATGGGCGCGTACGCCGGCTACGTGGCCCGGCCCGGTTGGCGGCGTTACACGCTTGTATTGTTCTGTTTTACGCTGGGACTGATGAGCAAGCCGATGCTGGTGACGCTGCCCTTCGTCCTGTTATTGCTGGATTATTGGCCGTTACAGCGAATTTCAATTACTTCAGCAGATGAGGACAAACATTTGACATTGCCAGTCCGGCGGGCGGCCGGTTTGGCTCTTGAGAAAGTGCCATTGTTGCTGCTGGCAGCGGTATCGAGCGTTTTGACTTTTCTGGGGCAAAAGAACTTGCATTCGGTCACATCGCTCAAGGAGAGTCCGCTGGGGATGCGACTGGCCCGGATACCGGTCAATTATGCGGAATATCTGCGTGACATCTTCTGGCCGAAGAATTTGACGATTTTGTATCCTTACTCACTGACTTTGTCCAGTGTCACGGTTGCGTTGTGCGTCGTGTTGCTGGTGGGCATCACGGTGCTGGTTTTCTGGGCGGTCAAGTCCAAACCCTATCTGGCCGTCGGTTGGTTCTGGTTTCTGGGCACGTTCGTTCCGGTCATCGGGCTGGTCCAGGTGGGCAACACGCCGGTGGCGGACCGGTTCACGTATGTGCCGCAGATTGGACTATATTTGATGCTGGTGTGGGCGGTGGGAGATTGGACGATTTCCTGGCGATACCGTCGTCTGGTGTTGGGCGCCGGAGCATCGGTGGTACTGGTGGCCCTGATGGCTGGCGCGTGGAAACAAACCACCTACTGGCGCGACGGCGAATCACTTTGGACCCATCAGCTTGCCTGCGACCCCGGAAATGTTCACGCCCACGGCAATCTCGGCAACATACTCATCCAGGAAGGCAGGGTGGATGAGGGGATGGCTCATTACCAACAGGCGCTGCAAATCCGACCTGACGACGCAGAAATCCAAAACAACCTTGGAAACGCCCTTCTCCAGAGAGGTGAAGTGGACGAAGCCATCGCCCATCTCCAGAAGGCCTGGGAGATCAAACCCGGCGACGCGGAAATTAATAATAATCTCGGCAACGCTCTTCTGCAAAAGGGCGAAGCGGACGAAGCCATCGTCCATTACCGGAAAGCGCTGCAAATCCAACCCGGCTCCGCGGAAATCCACAACAGTCTCGCCAACGCTCTGCTGCAGAAGGGCGCAGTGGACGAAGCCATCACCCAATACCAGGAGGCGCTGCGAATCAAGCCCGACTATGTGGATGCCGACAACAACCTCGGTTCCGCTCTTTTCCAGAAGGGAAACGTGGACGAGGCGATCATTTATTACCGCAAGGCGCTGCAAATCAAACCGGACGATGCCGAGGCGTGCCACAACCTCGGCTGTGCCCTTGCCCGGAGGGGAAGCGTGGACGAGGCAATGCGCCAATACCAAAAAGCGTTGCAAATCAAACCGGAATATCCGGACGCCCAAATTGACCTGGCCTGGTTATTGGCAACGGCTTCCCAAGCATCGTTGCGCAACGGCAACAAAGCGCTGGAACTGGCCCAGCAGGCGAACCAGCTTACCGGCGGGGAGAACCCGACCGCGCTTTACACGCTCGCCGCCGCCTGCGCCGAGGCCGGACAATTTGGCGACGCCGTGTGCAATGCCCAAAAAGCGATGGATTTGGCCCAGGCTGCGGGACAACAAAGTCTGGCGGCGCAGATCAACGGCGAGTTGAAATTGTATGAGGCAGGTCTTCCGTACCATCAAAAAGGCCCATGATTTAATCGGCGCTCGTTGTCCATGGGCCCACGGCCACAGGCAATCTGACACCTGGTCCAAAAAATTTGCTGCGTCCAAAAAATTTTGCCATTCCTCGTCATTTTGGCAACATTGCGCCGTGTGGTCTGTAACAGTGTAAATATTGATGAATTATGAAATTAACGGTTAAATTTTTCACCGGCGTTTTTACCCTGGCACTTTGCGCCAGTCTTGCGGCCGGGAAAGACAATCCTTTATCCGCAGCCGGCGCGGCCAAACCGGAGGCCACCGCCAGCCAGTCGTCAACTTCCCATTTCACCGAACAGCAGATCATCGAGACGTGGGGTTGGATTATTGCCCAGGAAAAAGGCATGGACAAAATCGAGATCAGTGAAGCCGAACTTGCTGCGTTCTTGAAAGGCGTGGCTGAGGGATTTAAGGGCAAGCCATCTCCGTACACTTACGGGAAAATCATGCCGGACGTGGAAAAGCTGGCCAAGGCGCGGCGGGAAAAGGTCGTGCAGGCCATCACCGAAAAGAATCGGGCCGAGGCAAAAAAATACTTCGCCGAACTGGACAAGAACACCAACGTCGTCAAATTGCCCGATGGCCTCCGTTACCAAATCATCCGGCCCGGCACCGGCCCTGTCCGAAGCCGCAGCAAACGGTGAACGTGCATTTCCTCGGGCAGCTTCTCGACGGCACCGAGTTCACCCAGATGGGGCCGCTTGATCTGGTGCTCTGGACCAACCGCTTTGACAGCTACTTGTTCGAAGGAATCCAGAAATTAAACAAGGGCGGCTTGATGAAAATTTACGTTTCGACTCCGCCTTCCGAACGCGAGGTCGCCATGTATGGCATTCCGCCCGGATCGGCCATGGTTTTCGTCGTTGAACTCCTGGACATCAAGGCGACGCCGGACGACGTGCTCGCGGACACTTTGCTCCCGGCGGCGCCCGAAGCGGAACCGCCGCCGCCTTCCGGTTTCTCCGAACCGCAAATCATCGAGACCTGGGGCTGGAACATCGCCCGGAAAACACCCGTCTCGATTTTCGGGTTTGAGTGAGGCTGAACTTTCCCTGCTCACGAAAGGCCTGGTGGCCGGAATCAAAGGCGAGCCGCCTCCCTGCGACGTGGAAAAAATCTATCCTGCCGTTGAACAATTCATCAGCAACCGGCGGGAACAGGCCTGGCAGGCTTTCAAAAAGAAGCAGAACGCTGAAACCGAGGCGTTCTTTGCTGAACTGAAGAAGAACACGAACGTGGTCGTATTGCCCAGCGGCCTTGGTTACGAGATTCTCAAGCCCGGCAGCGGTCCTTACCCGAAAGCGGGAAAGACCGTGGAAATCAAATATGTCGGCCGCCTGCTCAACGGCAAAGTCTTTGACCGAACCGAGGGCGGAGACACGTACAACGTCGAGATCAAAAAGCCCCCCGGCCCTTGGCCCATCCCCGGTTGGACCGAAGGCCTGCAAAAAATCAACAAGGGCGGCAAGATCAAGCTCTACATTCCCCCCTCGCTCGGCTATGGCGAGCAGGCCTACAATGAGCGCTCCTCCGTTTTCGACCCTGATTTATGAGATTGAAGTGGTGGACATCAAAGACACGCCGGCCCCGGACGATGCGACATCCGCGTCCTGAAATGTCCCCGGGCGAGAAGAAGCTTACTCCCGGCTTTTAAGCTGTTTGGCTGCCGCCTCGTGGCGCGCTTCGGTTAGCTTCTCCGGCAGGCCGGGCAGGTTGGGATCCAGCCGCAAGGCCTGCTCGTACGCGGCAACCGCCTCCGGGAAGCGACCGAGTTGTTCCGCCGCCAACCCCACTCCCACCTGAGCGGCGGTGTCATCGGGTTGACTGTTCACGGCGGCCTGAAAGTGCGTCATCGCTTCCGCCGGATGATTTTGGTTCAGCAGAATGACGCCGATGTTGTACTGGGCATCGGCGTAGTCCGGCTTGAGTTCCGCCGCCTTGGTGTAACTGGCCAGTGCCTCGTCGGTTCGCCCCAGCTCTTCCAGGGCCACGCCGAGTCCAAAATGCGCGTTGGCATCTTTTGGTTGCAACTGGATTGCGCGGCGATAGTGCTCGAAGGCTTCAACCGGGCGGCCAAGCTTCCGGAGCAAATTGGCATAATTGCAGTGGGCTTCCTCGAAATCCGGATTGAGCTGGAGGGCCTTTTCGTAGCGCTCCAACGCTTCCTGATCGCGGTTGAGCGAGACCAGCGCGTTGGCACAGTTGTAATACGCTTCGGCATTGAACGGATTGAGGGCCAGCGCCTTCTCGTAGTCGGCGATGGCTTCCTGGGGGCGGCCAAGCTGCGCCGTTGCCATGCCCAGCGCCACGAGGGTGGGGTCATGGTTGGGATCCATGCGCAGAGCCGCCTGGAAATGAGCCATCGCTTCCGCCGGCTGATTCCGGTTCAACAGAATGATGCCGACATTGTAGTTGGCGGCGGCGTAGTTTGGCCTGATTTTCAACAGCTCCAGGTAAATCGCCAATGCCTCGTCCGTGCGGCCCATTTTTTCAAGAGCCACACCGAGTCGATGGTGCGCCACCGCGTAATCGGGCTTGATTTCAATTGCCCGCCGGAAATGGGAGCAGGCTTCGTCGAAGCGCCCTTCGTTCAACAGGGTCGTGGCCAGATAACTGTGAGCCAGGTAATTATCCTTCGTCACGGCGAGCGCGTGCTCGTAAAGCGTGTTGGAGTTTCGCCAGACACCGAGTTGATTCCAGGTGCGGGACGGCGCAAGCAACCAGCATCAATGCGACGGCCATCGGCACGAACCGGCGCACGCGCCAACGGCAGTGCCGCTTCCGACAACGTCCAGAGCAGCGCCAGTTGCAATCCGAGCATCGGCAGATAGGTGTAGCGGTCGGCCATGGCTTGCATTCCCACCTGCACAATCCCGATGACCGGCACGAGCATGCCCAGAAACCAGAACCAGCCGACCAGCAACCAGGGCCGACGCCGCCATTGCCACAACGCCAGGCCGGTGATGGCCAGGACCAACAACGCCGCGCCGGCCACGGTTGTGACCGGCCGGTGATCGGGGAGCGGGTAACCGACCGCCAGGTTGAACGGCCAGAAAAACTTCCCGAGATAACCGGCAACCGATACCACGGCATTGGCCAGCCGCGTCCCGAGACCAAGCGATTCCACAACCGCATGGCCGGTTTTTTGCACCTGGTAGGTGACGATGCAGGACGCGATGGTCAGCAGGAAAAACGGGATTTTTTCCAGAACCAAACGTTGAATCGCAAAGCGTAAATCGTAAATCGTAAATCGCTTCAGCGGCCACCAGTCGAGCAGCAGCAGCAGGAACGGCAAGCGTCACCAGCATCGGTTTGCACATCAAACCCAGGCGCGAATGCCGACCAGAGTCAGACCGTAGAAGACTCTGGATTTTGAACTTCGAGCCTTGGTCTCCTCGACGTAGCGCGCATACGCCAGAAGCGTCAGGAAAAAGAAAAATCCGCTCAAGACATCTTTGCGCTCCGCAACCCACGCCACCGATTCCACGCGCAAGCGGATGCCAGGCAAACAGCGCGGCACTCAAGGCGCTCGTCCAGAACGCGCCGGTCAGCCGCCGCAAGGCCAGAAAAGCCATGACGGCGTTGAGCGCGTGCCAGAGGATGTTTGTGGCGTGGTGTCCGCGCGGGTCGTTGCCGAAAAGCTGCCAGTCCAGCATGTGGGAAAGCCACGTCAGCGGAAACCAGTTGGCGGCCGCACCCGATGTGAAGGCCCAGCGCACACCCGCCCAGGTCAGGCCGGCCTGCACGTGGACGTTACCGGTGACGTAATCGGGGTCGTCACAATCAAGGAAACCGTGTCCCACCGCGCGGCTGAAGAGCAACAGTGTGCCGCAAAACAGCACGAGGCAAACAGCGCACAGCCGGAAGGCGGGACGAATTCAACACGCGCCAGCCAGGGGAGACGAATCGGAGACGCAACGGACGCGAAGCTGGTCTGAATGGTCAACCGGCGGTTTGTTCATCATTGTCGCGGTTTTGGGGGTGAGATCGGAGATCATGTCGGCGATTTGTTCCCGGTCGGCGGGCAGAAGTTCGGTGGTGGAATTGAAATAACTCGTCGCGGCGGGCAGGTCCATCATCACCCAGTTGCGCAGCACATTACACAGGGCTTCCGACCGGATCGTATCATCCTGGATGCTTTCTGCCCAACTGATGGCAGTTTTCGGCGGAAAATCATCTTCGGACAGATCCCTGCTTGCCACCGCCAATATGCCTTGGTCCAAATCCGCGTCCCATGTCACTGTTGTTGATCCAATTCGGCTGCCGCCGCCGGATCAATCTTCACCCAGTTCCACAAAGCCTGGCCCATCATCTGCCCGCGGTCGCTGCCGGGCGGGGTTGTACTCAGAAACTGGGTCAAAGCCGCCGGGTCCGCATCCTCCCAGCCGCCGATGACTCCATGCAAAGCCGCATTTTGGATCTCCGGATCATTGATGGCCATGGCGGCCTGCGCGGCCTGTTCCGGCTGGAGTCCCGCCCATTGCGAATACATTTCCCCCAGCCAGCCCCGGCGCTTCTGGTCGTCGCCACTGGCGGCGAATTGGGCGGCGGCTTCGAAATTTCCCGTGTTGCATAAAGCATCGATCAGCGAGCCGCCATACCCTTGATATCCGTCAATGCCATCTTTCATCATCTGAGTGGCCATCCGCACCGCTTCGTCGGGATTGGTGGCAGCGGCGCTGGCCAATACCGTACCCATCGCGTCGCTTCGCTCACTGGGCGTTTTCAGGGCGAGCGCCCAATTGGATGCATCCGCCGGCGCCGTGCTGGCCCAGCCGCTCAAGGCCGCCTGCTTCAGTTCTTTGCGCAATTTCAGATTGCCTTCCGCCTGGGCGAGGCCATCGCGCGCTGGGGATCAGTGGCCGCCAGCTTTTTCAGCATCTCCGCCAACGCCGCATTGCGCGCCAAGGTGCCGGGCTGGGACATCAACTCGCGCCATCTGTTTTCATCCCACCCCGACGCCGCCTTTGACCCGGGGTTGTTTTGAGTGTTGGCGGTGGAAGCAGTGACTTTTACGTCAACTGATTTGCGGATGTTCACCGGCAAACGGTCTGATTCATTCGGCGTTCTGGAATTTGAACGGGATATTGTTGAAAGAACGGAAAAACGCCCGGCAAAAAAACAAACGACTCCCAATACCATTACCCCACAAATCACCAACGCCAGCTTTGGCCCGCGTAAACGGGCTGAATCAGCAGATATCTGGTTCATAACTTAAGGACTAAAGACATTATCAAGCACGATTGGATTGTAGCAAAACGAACAGGAGCTTGGCAACTCACGTTGCCAGGCCCCTTGAAACTTCAAGGTCTACAGGGATCAACCCTGATCCGCGCAGAAATCATCCTCGTTTAATTTGTCTGCATCGTGCAGTTGCTCAACACACAATTGCCCAGCACGTCCGCTTCTTTGTTGCTGTAGCTGTGGCACGTGGTCAGGTGGATCTTGCCAACGTTGCCATTGGTGCTGAAACCGTGCGGCGAGTTGCCGGCGGTATTGCTGTAGGCGGTGCAACTGGTGTACGAGTGGGCCACATTATCGCCACTGATGCCCATCTTGATTCCGTTGCCATTGCCCGTGTACCCACCATAGTTACCTTCTTTGTAGGACACCAAACCGGTGGAAACAACCGGATTGCTGGATTTCTCGAAGTCGTATCCGTCATCGGAATTGCTATAGGCCGTGCAATTGCTGAACTTGATGCCCGGTGCCGGTGCTCTCTTTGCAGCCGAAACCGTCGGCATTCCCGCCGCCTGTCTCGGAGTCAACGTTGTCATACGAGGTGCAGCCTGAAACGGTGTCGCTCTTCGCGGCGCTGTTTTCGCAAATGATGCCCGTATTGTAGTTGTTGTGCGCAACGCAGGAACTGACCGTGCAGCTTGCGGCTTCGACGTCGATGCCGTGATTCGCACCGGTAACCGTGATGCTGTTAATCTTGGCGCCGCTCGCCGTCAGATACAACCCGGCGGTGGTCTTGCTGCCCGTGGTGAAGTTGAAGGTGGCCGATCCTTGAACCGTCACACTGGCTGGTACTTTCACTTCTTCCGCCACGGAGTACGTGCCTGAGCAACTGACGGTTGTCCCGGTCTTCGCATTGTTGATGGTGTTGCCAATGTCCGCCTTGGCCACGACGGAACCAAGCAAGGCAACCGAGGCGATAACGCCGATACATTTTTGAGTTTTACTTAACGACATATGTGTCTCCTACTATTTGGTTTATTTTATTACTGCAGGTTTTCGCTCTGCCCCGTACGACAGGGCAAAAACAGAAAGCAAGACACGTGCCTAATTTTCTTACAGTTGTCCTAGTGCTCCAAATTAGTCAAAATGAGCGTTGCCATCTGAAAATGCCTCCCATTTCGGGAAATTATCACACCAAGGTTTATGTATAATTACTTTATTTTAAGGTACTTGCATGCACATTTTTATCAATAGTTGGAAAACGCCGTTAAATCTATCCGAGTCCGTGACGAACTAAAGCTGTGATTTGTGATTAATCCACTTTTTAAAAAGTGTCTTATAATAAGAAGATGTATGTCTAGCTACAAGACAGTATTTTACATTGAAAGGTTGATAGTTGGACACATTTCTCTCTCGTTTGGAGAGTCTGCGTTAATGCATTCGTAGAAGTTGGGTGGTTGATCAGCCAAAAAGGTGAATGACATTTTTAAGAAGACGGGGCCGGATTCCGAGACAATTTCTGCTGCTGAAGTTCCCGCAGATGTTGCAGCAATTGTTGCCCTCCCTCCAGATCGGGCTTGAGGCGCAAGGCTGTCTCCAGCTGGGTGATGGCCTCGGGCAATCGTTCGGGAATTTTGGAAAGCGCGATGCTGAGATTCCAGTGGGCCTCCGCATAATCCGGCTGGAGTCGCAGCGCGGTTTCGAGTCTGGGCGATGGCTTCGGTCAATTGTCCGGGGATGTCAATGAGAAGATTCCCATAGTTGTTGTGCGTTTCGGCGGAATCCGGATCGTACCGGAGCGCCGCTTTGAACTGTTCGATCGCTTCCGGAATCCGGTCGGGATAATTGGACAGGACCGCAGCCAGATTGCTGTGCGCCTCGGCCAAATCAGGCTTGTACCGCAGTGCCGTTTTGAAGTGCTCGATGGCCTCGGACACCCGATCGGGAATGGAGGCGAGGATGCAGGCCAGGTTGCTGTGGGCCTCGGCATAATCTGGCTTGTACCGCAGTGTTGTCTCCCACTCTTCAATCACTTCCGCTTGCCGGCCCGGAAGCCCGTTCAAGACGTCTCCTAAATTGTAGTGCGCGACCCAACAGGTTGGATTCCGCGCCAGCGTGGCGCGGTAAAGTGTCTCGGCGTCCCGATAAATGCCACTCTGCAGCCACGTGAGCATGCCCAGGATCACCACCAGGCCGGCAGCGGGCGCAAACGCCACCCGCCGGATCGTGCGCCGGCATTTTGCTTGGCCATCCACGTCATCCCGAAGCAAACAACACGATGATCCCCAGACAGGAAAGATACTGAAGATGATCGCCGACATAGGAGAGGGTGAACCAGGCCACATTAAAAAAACCAAGAACCGGAAACAGCGTTCCGGTAAAAATCAACAGAGCCGCGAGCGGGCCGCGATATCCAGCGGGCCACCAGCCACAGCCCCACCAACACGACGAGCGCTCCCAACGGGAAAAGGTATTGCCACCAAACTCTGGAATCCACGGTCCACCGGGGATACATGAAAACCAGGTCCGCTGGCCACGCCAGTTTGCCGAGATAAAACCAGAATGCCCGCCCGGCCAGCAATCCCCGATCCAGCAAGGACAACGAAAAATCCGCCGGCGACTTCGCGCACATTTCCCGCTCCATCCGTGCTGCCGGCTGAACCGCGATTACGCCCAGCACCAGCCATGGCAATAATGGCAGCATATCGCGCCTCCATTCGAGCCGGCCCCGTTGCCACCAGAAAATCACCAGCAACACCGCCGGCAGGGTCATCGTCACCGTCTTGCTCAGGATGGCCAGGATAAACAGCGCCAAGGCGATGCCATAACTTGACCGCCGGCGCGTTTCATCGAAATGCAGGTAAACCAGAACCGAGCCCAGGCCAAAAAAAGTGGAAAGCGTGTTTTTTTGTTCCGAGATCCACGCTACTGATTCGACGCACACCGGATGAAGGGCAAAGATGAAACCGGCCAGCCAGGCTCCCGGCAGCGCCAGCCGCCGCATGATGGCGACGAGCAGACAGGCCGACCCCGCATGCAGCAGCACATTCGTCAAATGGTAGCCCAGCAGGGCATCGCCCCAAAACCGGTGTTCCAGCCAGAACGCGCTGTGAAGAATCGGGAAATACTGGTGCGTTGCGCCCACCACTGACCAAATCCGCCACAGCCCGGCTAAAGACCGCAGCGCCGGCGCGGTTACATGTTCAGCATCGTCAATGATCATGCCGCCCTGAAGGGCCGGCTGGTAAGCCAGGACGGTCGCGGCCAACAACAACAGGCCCAGCCCGATTTGCTTCCATTGGGCCGGCTTGAGATTTGTCACCGGGTTTGGCTGCGTTTCACACATTTGTTGGAGGACCAATGATATCAACACCCTCCAGGCAATGAAACAATTGTTTCTCCGCCCAGTGTGCGGCGGCCGGTACCTGGCGGCGCAGCAGCGCTGCCCGGCCTGTCGCCGTTCATTTTTCAATCGTTTCCGGGAATTGGTTTAACCAGAGTGTCTCGAAAGAGGCATTCTCCAATTCTGATCAAGCCTTAACCAAAAGAACAGGGACCTGGCAACTCACGTCGCCAGGTCCCTTGAAACTTCGAGGTCTACAGGGATCAACCTGATCCGCGCAGAAATTATCCTCGTTTAGTTGGTCTGCATCGTGCAGTTGCTCAACACGCAGTTGCCCAACACGTCCGCCTTGCCGTTGCTGTAGCTGTGGCAGGTGGTCAGGTGGATCTTGCCAACATTGCTGTTGGTGCTGAATCCGTGCGGCGAGTTGCCGGCGGTATTGTTGTAGGCGACGCAACTGGTGTACGAATGGGCCACATTATCGCCACTGATGCCCATCTTGATTCCGTTGCCATTGCCTTTGTACCCACCATAGGAACCTTCGCTGTAGGACACCAAGCCGCTGGAGACCACAGGATTGCTCGATTTCTCGAAGTCGTATCCGTCGTCAGAGTTGCTATAGGCGGTGCAATTGCTGAACTTGATGCCCGTGCCCGTGCTCTGTTTGCAGCCGAAACCGTCGGCATTACCGCCGCCGCTTTCCGAGTCAACATTGTCATACGAGGTGCAACCCGAAATAGTGTCAGCTCTTCGCGCCGCTGTTTTCGCAGATGATGCCCGTATTGTAGTTGTTGTGGGCCTTGCAGGAAGTGACCGAGCAACTGGCCGCCTGGACGTCGATGCCGTGATTCGCGCCGGTAACCGTGATGCTGTTGAATCTTGGCGCCGCTCGCCGTCAGGTACAACCCGGCGGTGGTCTTGCTGCCCGTGGTGAAGTTGAAGGTGGCCGATCCTTGAACCGTCACGCTGGCGGGCACTTTGACTTCTTCCGCCACGGAGTACGTGCCGGAGCAACTGACCGTTGTCCCGGTCTTCGCATTATTGATGGTGTTGCCAATGTCGGCCCTGGCAACGATTGAGCCAAGCACGGCAACCGCGGCGATGACGCCGATACATTTTTGAGTTTTACTGAATGACATATATGTCTCCTGTTTACTGTTTACTATTTTGTTTGTTTGTTAGTACTTCTGGTTTTCGCCCTGCCACATGCGACAGGGCAAATGGGGTTGTGATAAACGATGCGCAAGAGGCAATTTGCCCGGCATCACAAGTGAATTGGTTGGGATAGTGTTCCTGCTTGCCATACATTTGTATGGGGAAGGCTTTGAGCCTAATCAGGGGATAATTCTTACCCAGCGTCTGAAAACTCCGAAGTAACCCAAACGCATAAACCCAAACTAGCACTATCTGAGTCTGAACTAACACTATCTCTAAGTGTAAAAATCGGCTCATCAAGACTTTGCCGACAAATTCAGGAAAGTTCCTTTATAGAGAATCCGCGAAAACCAGTCAAGAGTTATTTAACAAAAATTGGACAGAAATGTCCATTTTTTGACTGACTTATTGATTGATTTAGCTTGGCTGCTGCTTCTTAGCTTGCCTTCACCGTCGCCTTTGGTGGAACAGGTGGTAGCTCGTATTCTCCCAAGGCATGACGATTAGTCGCTGCAGCACATTGTTTTTTTATGGCCTGATCCTCCCGAGAAATGCGTCAGCATAAGAGCTTCCAATTGTCTCGCGACATTTGCAGTTGATTGGCAGTGGACGTTTCCCTACCGTAACAAAAATGTGCGTAGGGCAGTGTATCCTATGTTTGGCAGGTCAGTCCATTTTGAAAGTCGTCATCGCCACGGCCAGGGTGTTATGGTGTTTGAATGCCAAAGTTGATTTTCAAGCGGCGCAAACCGGTTGCGGCCAGTTTGTAAGCAGCATCGACTATCGGTACGAAGCGCATCAACCGGCTCAACAACACCCGTGAAGCAAGCCTCCAAAAGCGTCGAGAGAAATCTGGACGCGCTGAAGAACGCCCAACGCAGGCGGATTGCCGGGTCGGTGGTAATCATTGTATTGACAGTGCTGGCTTACCTGCCAGCCCTGTCGGGGAAATTCGTCTGGGATGACGACTCATGGACCACCGGAATTGCCGGATTATTACAGGATGCCAACGGATTGCGTTCCATCTGGTGCCAGCCCACCGCGTTGCAGCAGTATTATCCCCTCACCGGCACGACCTTTTGGTTGGACTATCATCTTTGGGGATTCCGGCCCCTGCCTTATCACGTGGAAAATCTCCTGTTGCACATTATCGCGGCGTTGTTGTTCTGGGCAGTATTGCGGCGGCTTGCGGTGCCGGGAGCCTGGCTGGCAGGAGCGATATTCGCGCTGCATCCGGTGATGGTGGAATCCGTGGCGTGGATTACCGAACGTAAAAACGTGTTGTCGCTGGCGCTGTACCTCGGCGCTTTACTGGCTTACCTGCGCTCTAAGCCAGGGATGCCGAGCGTTTCGCCACCGTCAGACTCCAGGGCAATCCCTGGAAGTCATCCATCATTCTTTTACGCCTTAGCCTTCATTTTGTTTGTGGGGGCGTTGCTGGCCAAGGCGACGGCGTTTTCGCTGCCGGCGGTGATTCTGGTGATCGGCTGGTGGCAGCGTGGACGGTTGCAGTGGCGCAGGGATATTTTGCCGACGCTGCCGTTTTTTGCGGTGGCGATTGGATTTTGTCTGGGGACGGCATGGCTGGAGAAGAACCACGTGGGCGCCAAAGGCTCGGAGTGGATGCTATCGTTTCCGGAACGATGTCTGATTGCGGGGCGGGTGTTCTGGTTTTACATCGGGAAGCTGGTGTGGCCGGGGCAATTGTGTTTTGTCTATCCGCGGTGGCAGGTCAACGTCGGATTGTGGTGGCAATGGTTATATCCGGTGGCAGCGGTGGCGACTCTGGTATTCCTGTGGTGGAAGCGAAGGCGGCTGGGGCGAGGGCCGTTAGCAGCGGTATTAATTTTTGTGGGAACATTGTTTCCGGTGTTGGGATTTATGAACGCATATTTCATGAAGTACTCGTTTGTATGCGACCACTGGGTGTATTTGTCGAGCCTGGGGCTGATTACGTTAGGGGTGGGATTGGTTATACGTGTGACCGAGCGTCTTCATACTCCAGAGGTTCTGAATGGATTTGGGGTGGTGGTGCTGGTGGTGTTGGGATTGTTGACGTGGGAGCAATGTAAAATATACGCCGACGTGGAAACGCTGTGGGAAGATACACTGGCCAAGAATCCGGGCGCGTGGCTGGCGCACAATAACCTGGGCATCGTGTTGCGGAAACAGGGCAGGGTTCAGGAAGCAATTGAACACTATAACGAGGCGTTGAAATTAAACCCCACTTACGCCCTAGCATACAACAATTTAGGGGTCGCCTTAAAGCAAATAGGAAAGTTCGAGGAAGCGATCGAACAATACAAGCAGGCATTGCGACTCGAACCGGATTACGTTGAGGCCCGCGACAATCTTGGAAACGCTTTGCGTTTAACAGGAAGAATGACAGAGGCGATTGAGCAGTACGAACTGGTGCTGAGGTTGCAGCCCGATTCTGCAGAGGCTCGTTACAATTTGGCGATTGCCCTCACGCAGCAAGACAAGATTGAGGAGGCAGTCCGGCAGTATGAGCAGGTGGTGCAAATCGATCCCGACTTCTTCGCGGCTCGCTGCAACCTGGGAGAAATGCTGTTGCAACAGGGCAAAGTTCAGGAAGCAGTTGACCAATACAAACAGGCGGTGAGAATCCGGCCCGACTTCGCCGAGGTGCACAACGACCTGGCGATTGCCTTGTTGCAACAAGGCAGCACGGCAGAGGCAATTAAACAATACGAGCAAGCCTTGCGGCTCAAGCCCGACTATCCCAAGGTTCAAAATAGTCTGGCGTGGCAGTTGGCCACACTCGAACAAGCAGAGGGCGGCGACCCGGCTCGGGCCGTAGCTTTGGCTGAACGGGCCTGTGAACTTACAGATCATCGAGTCCCAAGTGCCCTCGACACTTTGGCAACCGCCTATGCAGCTGTCGGCCGATTCAACGACGCCATCGTTACAGCGCAGCAGGCTGTTGAATTGGCTCGCACCGACGGACAAACACAGTTGGTTGAGGAAATCGAAATCCGGTTGCGGCTGTTCCAGAACGGCCAACCCTACCACCAATCGCAAGCCCCTGTTCGAGGTCAGTCCAACGCTGGGAATAACCCACAGCACCCGTGAAGCAAGCCTCCAAGAGCGTCGAGAGCAATCAAGACGCAGTGAACAACGCAAGACGCAGGCGGATAATCGGGTCGGTGGTAATCATTGTAATAACACTGCTGGCTTACCTGCCGGCACTGTCCGGGAAATTCGTCTGGGACGACGACTCCTGGACCACTGGAATTGCCGGATTATTGAAGGATGCCAACGGATTGCGTTCGATCTGGTGTCAGCCCACCGCGTTGCAACAGTATTATCCCCTCACCGGCACGACCTTCTGGCTGGATTATCATCTTTGGGGATTCCGGCCCCTGCCCTATCACGTGGAGAATGTCCTGTTGCACATTATCGCGGCGCTGTTGTTCTGGGCCGTGTTACGGCGGCTGGCCGTGCCGGGCGCCTGGCTGGCCGGAGCGCTCTTCGCGCTGCATCCGGTGATGGTCGAATCGGTGGCGTGGATCACTGAACGCAAAAACGTGCTGTCACTGGCGCTGTACCTTGGCGCGTTGCTGGCTTACGGAAAGTTTAATTCGTTTTGGCGAGAAGGAAATCATTCCGGCAGAGGTTCACAACAAAGATGGAGTGCTTACGCGCTGGCGTTTGTTCTGTTTGCCGCAGCGTTGCTGGCCAAGGCGACGGCGTTTTCGCTGCCGGCGGTGATTCTGGTCATTGGCTGGTGGCAGCGCGGACGGCTCCAATGGCGCCGGGACATCCTGCCGACGCTGCCGTTCTTTGCCGTATCGATTGGATTTTGTCTGGGAACTTCGTGGTTGGAGAAGAACCACGTGGGCGCCAAAGGGCCGGAATGGATGCTGACGTTTCCGGAGCGATGTCTGATTGCGGGCCGGGTGTTCTGGTTTTACGTCGGCAAGCTGATATGGCCGGAGACTTTGTGTTTTGTCTATCCCAGGTGGCAGATCAATGCAGAGATATGGTGGCAATGGCTTTATCCGGTGGCGGCACTCGCCACGCTGTTGCTTCTCTGGTGGAAACGAGGATGGCTGGGGCGAGGACCGTTGGCGGCGGTATTGATTTTTGTGGGAACGTTATTTCCGGTGCTGGGATTTATGAACGCGTATTTCATGTGCTACTCGTTCGTGTGCGATCACTGGGTATATTTGTCGAGTTTGGGATTGATTGCGTTGGGAGCGGGATTGGTAGTCCGGGCAGCCGAACGACTGCGCATCAAATCGGGGCTGAACGGTTTTGGCGGGGTGGTGCTGGTGGTGTTGGGGTTGTTGACGTGGCGGCAATGTGGGATATACGCGGACATCGAGACATTGTGGCGTGATACGCTGGCCAGGAATCCGGGCGCGTGGCTGGCGCACAATAATCTGGGGGTTGTGCTTTGGGACCAGGGCAAGGGGTCGGAAGCAATTGCACACTACCAACAGGCGTTGCGGTTTGATCCCGCTTACGTTCAAGCCTACAACAATCTGGGGGCCGCCTACAAAGAAACGGGGAAAATTGAGGAGGCGATCAAACAATATGAACAGGCATTACGGTTCAACCCCGATTTCCCCGAGGCGCAATTTAATTTTGGAGCCGCTCTGGAAGCGGCGGGCCGGAATAACGAAGCGATCGAGCACTACGAGGAAGCTTTGCGGCTCAAGCCCGATTTCTTCGAAGCCCATTGTGCTCTGGGAGGGATTCTGATGCGGCAGGGTAGAATTCAGGAGGCAGTTGAACATTACAGCACGGCATTGAAGATTCAACCCGACTCCGCCGAGGCAAACCATGAACTTGGGCTGGCTCTGGTCCAACAAGGCAAACGCGAAGAAGCAATCGAACATTGGAAGCGGGCCTTGCAGATCAAGCCCGATTATCCCGAGGCAGAATATAATTGGGGACTGGCTCTGGAGCAGATGGACAAGAGCAACGACGCCATCGGACACTACGAAGAAACGCTTCGGCTCAAACCCGGCTTTTTCGAGGCGCACTGCAACCTCGGAGGAATTCTGTTGCGGCAAGGTAAAATTCAGGAAGCGATTGAACAGTACAGCGAGGCAATGAAGATTCAACCCGATTCCGCTGAGACGCAGAACAGCCTGGCATTGGCTCTGTGGCAGGCTGGCCGGGTGAAGGAGGCGATAGCGCACTGGGAACGGGCATTACGAATCCAGCCGGACTATGCCGCCGCCCAAAACAGTCTGGCTTGGGCGTTGGCTACCGTCGGGCCTGAAAACGGCGGCGACCCGGTTCGGGCCGTGACCCTGGCCGAGCAAGCTTGCAAGCTTACGGAACATCGAGTGCCGGGAAACGTTGATACTTTGGCAACTGCCTACGCCGCCGCCGGCCGGTTCAACGATGCCATTGTCACGGAACAGAAGGCCCTTGCGTTGGCGCGCGTTGCCGGACAATCCCAATTGGCTGGAGAAATTGAGGCCCGGTTGCAACTCTACCGTGCTGGCCATGCTTACCACCCATCGTCCACCGCGACCGCTCCGCACAACCCTTAATCCCAATGCCGCCTCCTGACTTGAAATCAGTCCCGCACCCCCGATTATGTTTTGCCTGTCCGATGGAATCCATGAACACACAATCTTTCTGAAGACATGAAGCCGAAGCAAAAAAATCTTCAGAAGGCTTCCCCGGCGGGCCCAGCTCAACCAACTCCGGCCGTTGGGTCGGACAATTACCGGACGGTTCTGGGTGTTTGTGCTCTTCTTCTGGGAGCCGTCTGGCTGGTTTTCGGCCAGACACTCGGTCACGGATTTGTCAATTACGACGATGACCGATACGTGTATGGGAATTCGCAGGTCATGCCGGGGTTGAGCCTGAAAGGAATTGAGTGGGCGTTTACCCATAGCTTGATGGCCAATTGGCATCCGCTGACGGTGATTTCGCACATGCTGGATTGCCAGCTTTATGGATTGCATGCCGGTGGCCACCACTTGACCAGCGTTTTGCTCCACGCCGCCGCCGCCATATGCCTGTTTCTGGTGTTGCGGGAAATGACGGGGACGTTGTGGCGCAGCGCTTTCGTGGCGGCGGTTTTTGCCATCCACCCGTTGCGGGTGGAATCGGTGGCGTGGGTGGCGGAACGAAAGGATGTTTTGAGCGGACTGTTCTTCATGTTGACGCTCGGAGCTTATGTCCGTTATGTCCGCAAGCCGGCGTCAGCAGGGCGCTATTTGACGGTAGTGCTCCTGTTTGATCTCGGCCTGATGTGCAAACCGATGCTGGTGACCACGCCGTTCGTGTTGTTGCTGCTGGACTACTGGCCGCTGAACCGATGGGGGACGCCGGCCGGCCGCTATTCGAACTTGCGGAGACTGATCGTCGAAAAGATTCCGCTGATTGTTCTTTCGATTGCCGCCTGCCTGGTGACACTTCTGGTTCAGCACCAGGACACCGGGATTTCCCTTTTCGAGCGTATCAGCAATGCCCTCGTATCTTATGTCGCCTATGGCCGACAGATGTTCTACCCGGCGGGATTGGCGGTCATGTATCCTTACCCGAACGATGGCTGGCCGGCCGGGAAAATCATCCTGTCGCTCCTGTTGCTGGCCGCCGTCTCCGCGGGGGCGTTCTGCTGGCGGCGGAAGCGTCCGTATTTTTTGATGGGTTGGTTGTGGTATCTGGGAATGTTGGTGCCGGTTATCGGCCTGTTGTTGCAAGTTGGCGCCCAGTCGCGCGCGGACCGCTACACCTATCTGCCGCAAATCGGTTTGTACATTCTTCTGACCTGGACCGTGGCGGAGTTGACGGCTTCATGGCGAAGCCGCCGTTGGATGCTCGGCGGTGGCGCGGCGGTTATTCTCACGGCCCTGATTATTTGTGCCCGGCATCAAACCGCATACTGGCGTGACAGCAAATCATTGTGGGAGCACACGCTTGCCTGCACCTCGGGTAACAGCCTCGCCTGCAACAACCTGGCCTGGCTGCTGGCAACGCTTGCGCCGGCGCAGGGCGGCGACCCGGCCCGCGCCGTGGCTCTGGCCCAACGCGCCTGCGAGTTGACCGGCCATGACGATGCCAATTCCCTGGATACCCTGGCCGTCGCTTACGCCGCCAATGGCCGGTTCAATGATGCCATTGCCACAACCCAAACGGCCATCACGCTGGCCCGCTCCGGCGGACAGGCGGAATTGCTTCAAAAGATGGAAGCCCGGCTGGAGTTGTACCGCGCCGGGCGCGCCTACCATCCGCCCCCGACATGACAAATCCGCAAAATCCGGGATCGAAATCCGGCAAGGTCGGGCCAGCCCGGAACTACGCCGGTGACGGCAGCGGCGACTTGACTAAAATTTAATAATTGGTAATTCACATGAATCCAATTTTTGCATGAAAGGTATATGACGAAATGAAAACACTGGTAACACTATTCTGCGCGGTTATGTTTGCGGCCTTTGCTGTGCAACAAGGCATCTGCCAGCAGGCCGCGAAAGCCAAATCTACCGCCGAAGCCACGGCCACGGGTGCGATCAAGACCATCACTCGGGGTTTTAACTTCGTCGTGTCCGTCCCGGAAGAAAACGGGCAGGCCCGCGAGTTGACAATCATATTGCCCAAGGACGTCAAGATCAGCATGGACGGAAATGCCGCCGGGGAAGACGACCTTCGAATGGGCAAGATGGTTGTGGTTGACTACACCACCCGGAAAGCAGCTTCCGGCACGAATGACGCCTCGACCGATAAGAAAACCGTGCGGACGGCTAAAAATATTTCGATCATTTTTAATGACAACCCGCCGCCGCTCGATAAACAAACCGCGCAGCAGCAGGCGTCGACCAAAATCCTGGCCAATTACCTCGGTTCATGGACTTCCATTGAAGGAGACAGCACCCAACAAGTGCATGATAGCGGCCAATCATATCAATTGGACGCGGGACGTTCATGACCCCCAGGATGCGTACGATTCGGATACCAACCGGGTGGACGCCCGGGGTGACATCTCGTTTGACACGAAAATCTTTCTGACCTCGGATGTCTCTACGAACACAACCATCTTTCTCAAGATGAGAGGTGGCAGCCTTTTCCTGAGATCCGCGCCTGCATTGGTTGACCTGGGCAATGTCAAATTGAGCAGCCCGGGGAAGAACGCGTGTACTTCCGCGATCGAACACCCGCTTCGCCTGAGAAAAAATCATCTCCGGCACAGTAAAAGGTGTGTTGGCTCAAACATATTGCGGGAAGTGGAAGGATAACGCAAAGCTTTGGCGGATTGGCGGAGCGGCGGTAATCATCCTGTTGACGGTGTTGGCGTACCTGCCGGCGCTCTCCGGGAAATTCGTCTGGGATGACGACTCCTGGACCACCGTCATTGCCCCGTTGTTGCGCGATTTTGCCGGTTTGCGTGCCATCTGGTGCCAGCCCACCGCGCTGCAACAGTATTATCCGCTCACCGGCACGACCTTCTGGCTGGATTATCATCTCTGGGGATTCCGGCCCCTGCCCTATCACGTGGAGAATCTCCTGCTGCACATCCTGGCCGCGCTGCTCTTCTGGCAATTGTTGCGGCGGCTGCAAGTGCCGGGCGCCTGGCTGGCCGGCGCCCTCTTCGCGCTGCATCCGGTGATGGTCGAATCGGTCGCCTGGATCACCGAACGCAAGAACGTGCTCTCGCTGGTGCTCTACCTCGGCGCGTTGCTGGCCTACTTGCGCTACGCGGAGCGGGTGAGCGGCGACCAGTGCCAAGTGACACGAACGGACTCCATCCGGTCACGTGTCACGGGTCACGGGTCACTTTTTTATGCGCTGGCGTTTGTTCTGTTTGTGGCGGCACTGCTGGCCAAGGCGACGGCCTTTTCCCTGCCGGCGGTCATTCTGCTGATTGGCTGGTGGCAACGCGGGCGCCTCCGGTGGCGGGCGGATGTTTTGCCGACGCTGCCGTTCTTTGCCGTGGCCATCGGCCTTTGTCTGGGAACGGCCTGGCTGGAGAAGAATCATGTCGGCGCCAAAGGACCGGAGTGGGTCATTTCCTTTCCCGAACGCTGCCTGATTGCAGGCCGGGCCTTGTGGTTTTACACCGGCAAACTGTTCTGGCCGGCGGATCTGTGCTTCATCTATCCGCGGTGGCAGCTCAATGCCGGTTCGTGGTGGCAATGGCTCTATCCGGTCACTGCGGTGGGCACACTGTTCACGCTTTGGCTGGCGCGGGCACGGATTGGGCGCGGGCCGTTGGCGGCGGCGTTGTTTTTTGTCGGCACGCTTTTTCCGGTGCTCGGATTCATGAACGCGTATTTTATGCGTTACTCGTTCGTGTGCGATCACTGGGTTTACCTGTCGAGTCTCGGGCTTATTGCGTTGGCGGCGGGGCTGGTTGCACGCGTGCGGCTCGAACATTTCCGCATCCCGGCGGTGCTTTATGGATTTGCCGCGGTGGTGCTGCCGGTGCTGGCGACTTCTGACCTGGCGGCAATGCGGGATCTACGCCGACATCGAAACGCTCTGGCGTGATACGCTTGGCAAAAAATCCGGGCGCCTGGCTGGCGCACAACAATCTGGGCATTGTGTTATTGGATGAAGGCAGAATTCCGGAGGCAATCGAACACTGTAACGAGGCGGTGCGGATCCAGCCCGATTCCCCCGAGGTACACAACAACCTGGCGCTGGCATTGGCGCAACAAGGCAGGATTGAAGAAGAGATTGGGCAATACGAACAGGCACTGCAGCTCAAGCCGGATTACCCCGAGGCACATCTCAACCTGGGACTTGCGCTGGCGCAACAAGGCAAGCTTGAAGAAGCGATCGCACATTGGAAGCAAGCATTGCAGTTCAAGCCGGATTATTCCGAGGCACACTATAATTGGGGGGTGGCTCTGGAGCAGTTGGGCAGGAAGAACGACGCAATCTGGCAATACAAGACAGCGTTGCGGCTCAAGCCGGATTATTCCGAGCGCACGCGACAATCTTGGAAACGATTTGCTCGCCGCAGGGCAGAATTCCGGAGGCGGTCGAACAATACGACGAGGCGGTGAGAATCCAGCCCAACTCCGCTGTGGCGCACAACAATCTGGCAATTGCCTTGGTGCAACAAGGCCGGCCGGATGAGGCCATCAAACACTACGAGCAGGCCTTGCGGCTCAAGCCCGATTACCCCGAAGCTCAAAATGGTCTGGCATGGCAGCTGGCCGCGCTCGGGCCGGCAGAGGGTGGCAACCCGGTCCGGGCCGTGGCTCTGGCCCAGCGCGCCTGCGAATTGACCGGCAACAGTGACGTGACTTGCCTCGACACTTTGGCCGTTGCTTACGCCGCCGCCGGCCGGTTCAACGACGCCATCACCACGGCGCGAGAAGGCCATCGAGTTGGCTCGCGTCTGCCGGGCAATCGCAGTTGGTTGGTGAAATCCAGACCCGGCTGCAACTGTATCGCAGCGGACACGCCTATAGCCGATCGTCCGACATGATAATTCCGCGCAATCCGTAATCGTGAGTTGCTCGCGCACCTTGCCAGTAATGACCGGAGATAAAAGCACATTCGGACAATGCTTGCCACCGGCCTTTCTTCATTCGTAAAGTTGGCAAACGATGGACTGGCTCAACCTGATCGACCGCTACTGGCCGCACTTGGCCGCGGGCTTTGATTTTCTGGCCGCGCTGCTGGCCTCGGTTCATGCCCTGCTCCACAAACGCGATTCCCGCGCCGCAACGCTCTGGCTCGGACTCATCTGGTTTCTGCCGGCATTCGGTCCGATCCTTTACCTGGTGCTGGGCGTGAACCGCATCCGCCGCCGCGCCGTTTCGCTCGGCGTGCATAAAACCAGACCACGGCCGGATTCCCAAAGACCTCGGCGAACCGCAACACGACGGCGCGGAACACCTGAAAATGCTCGCCCGCGTCGTCGGCCGCGTCGTCGCCCAACCGCTGACACCCGGCAACCGCGTGCAGCCGCTCGTCAACGGCGATGAAGCGTTTCCGGCCATGCTGGCGGCGATTGAATCCGCGACCCGATCCATTTCGCTGGTCAGTTATATTTTCGACAACGACGCCAGCGGAAAACAATTTGTCGCCGCGCTCGGCCGGGCCGCCAAACGCGGGGTGGCCGTGCGCGTCTTGATTGACGCCGCCGGCACGCGCTACTCGTGGCCGCC
The DNA here is from genome assembly GCA_963789055.1 of uncultured Verrucomicrobiae bacterium. GTDB lineage: Bacteria > Verrucomicrobiota > Verrucomicrobiia > Limisphaerales > UBA11358 > UBA11358. The sequence goes on from CAWBJE010000004.1 coordinate 315,164, forward strand.
CATCACCCATGTCTTGAAACAGGCGCAGGTTCCGTTCGCAAAATTTCTGCCGGCATCCCTGTTCACGCCGTGGCGCGTGGCCACCATCAATCTGCGCAATCACCGCAAAATTCTCGTGGTGGACGGCCAGACGGCTTTCACCGGCGGCATGAACATCCGCCAGGGCAACGTGCTTGGCAAACGGTGGGGCGAGGCTACTGACGAGCCGAATTCGCGTAATCAAAACCTGGCGATGACGGCTCGCGGGGACACTCGCCCACCAAGAGCCCCGTTCAGGACCTGCATTTCCGGGTCGAAGGCCCGGTGGTGACGCGATTGCAGGAGGCGTTCGCCAACGATTGGGCGTTCACCACCGGCGAGGTGCTGGACGGTGAAATCTGGTTTCCGGAACCCCGCCTCTCCCATTCGGGGGTCATCGCGCGGGTCATCACCGACGGGCCGGATGCGGATTACGACAAATTGCGCTGGACGCTGCTGGCCGCGCTGGCCGAGGCGCAAACGTCCGTGCAAATTCTCACGCCGTATTTTCTGCCGGACCCGGCGCTCGTCACCGCCTTGAACCTCGCGGCGCTGCGCGGCGTGCGGGTGGACATCATTTTGCCGGGAAAAAGCAATCTGCCCTACGTTCATTGGGCGTCGCGCGCCATGTGGTGGCAGGTGCTGGAACGCGGCTGCCACATCTGGCTCACCCCGCCGCCGTTCGATCACTCCAAACTGATGATCGTGGACGGACACTGGGTTTTGCTCGGCTCGGCCAACTGGGACGCGCGCAGTCTGCGGCTGAATTTTGAGTTGAACGTGGAGTGCTACGGACGCGAGTTCGCGCACGAGATGACGGCGGTCCTCGGGAAAAAACTCCACGGCGCGCGCGAAGTGACCAAGGCGGAGGTGGACGGACGGATTCTGCCGGTAAAATTGTGTGATGCCGCCGCGCGATTGTTTTCACCGTTTTTATGACGATTCCTATTGCCACCGGTAGGGCGGCGCTGCCGCGCCGCCTTGATTTCAAATGGGCCGCGCAGCAGCACGGCCCTACCACCTGAAAAATTATAATTATGAAAACCTTCGACAGCCTTACCGAACAGGAAATCCTGGCGCTGGCCATCTCGCTCGAAGAGGAGGACGCGCGCGTTTACGAAGATTTTGCCGACGGCCTGCAGGAAAATTATCCCGAACAGGCCGAGAAGTTCCGCACCATGCGCCGCGAAGAGGACGGCCACCGCCATCGCCTGCTCGAACATTACAAAAGCAAGTTCGGCGACCATGTGCCGCTCATCCGCCGGCAGGACGTGCGCGGCTTTGTGGACCGGAAACCCGTCTGGCTCACGCGTCCGCTCGGTTTGAAAACCGTCCAGAAAACCGCCGAAAGCATGGAGGTGGAAACGCGGCGCTTTTACGAAGTCGTGGCGCGGCGCACGACCGACACCGGCATCCGCCAGTTGCTCGGCGACCTCGCGGAGGAGGAACGCAACCACGCGCACACCGCCGAACGAATCTCGCTGACGAAATTAAGCGAAGACGAAAAATCGCAGCAGAAACGGCTCTTCCTGTTGCAGGTCATCCAGCCGGGCCTGGCCGGGTTGATGGACGGGTCGGTCTCGACGCTGGCGCCGTTGTTTTGCGCCGCGTTTGCCACCAAAAACAGTTGGGACACTTTCCTGATCGGCCTGGCGGCGAGCGTTGGCGCGGGCATCAGCATGGGCTTTGCGGAGGCGTTGTCCGACGACGGCAGCCTGACCGGCCGCGGCCATCCGTGGGCGCGCGGTTTTGTGTGCGGGTTGATGACCACGCTGGGCGGCCTCGGCCATACCCTGCCGTATCTGATCCCGAACTACAAAACCGCCACCACCATCGCCGTGGGCGTGGTGATGGTGGAACTGGGCATCATCTCGTGGATTCGCCACCGGTTCATGGACACGCCGTGGGCGTCGGCGGTGTTCCAGGTCGCGCTGGGCGGCGCGCTGGTTTTCCTGGCGGGAATTTTGATCGGCAATTCGTGAGAACAAAATGCGTGCTGAAAAATCTTAACGCAAAGGCGCAAAGAATAGGCAGCGTCAAACTGAACAAGGTGAAATCCACTTCTCCGCACGGCGACGTTTATCAGATTTGCGAAGTCTTCTATTGCGGCGTGATTCTTGTTTGAAGTTTTGGTCGCGGTCGCCGACAGAATCCGTGTGCGGCGGCGCATTTATTTGAGGTTGGGCACCTCCGTTTTGATTTGTTATTGCAGTCATATCATCAATGGCGCGAAGTCAATTTTGTTAGCTGCTGACCTACGCTATTGATGATTTTAGGGGCGAAATTCTAACCGCTTTTGCTCCTACTTTATTTTAGTAGAAGCGAAATTTTCTGCTTGCCAAGAAATCTGACGAATTTGTTTTAGCAAAGCATTCACGGTCTTTTTTGCATCCGTCCATTCGCTTGCGTGGGCATAGGCCTTGCCAAGGTATTTATCCGCTCCGGGATGAGCGTATGCTTTTATGCGATTGCCTTTGTGGTGCTGAATCAATCGCCATGCAGCCAAAGCCTTCAGATTTTTCTTCACTTGCCGAATGTAGCTTCCCGCGCCAGTAAGTCTTTTCGGCGAGGCTGGTTCAGGTATGGGTCTGTTTCCCTTCAACCATTGACCGAAGGCTGATTTGATCTCATCGTCACGCCAGCCCCAAGGAATTCTGAATGGAACGATTTCCGTTTCCTCATCGCCATCCATGATTGGCGGGAAAGGCAAATGTGTGCCAGCATATTCAACTTCATGACCCCAGTGCCGATGAAGCGTGTGCCAATCCAATGAAATCCAAAACGATGTATCTCGCTGGGACTTTTGAATCCGCTTCCAATTCCCCCTTTTTCGCCCGGACAGATAGGAAGACCAATCAGGCTTTGAATATATTCCCGCGCGTTTCTGCCCTGCCAATCTCACTCCAAACCGTCCACGTCCTTGAACTGTCGGATCGTAAATAGGATCTGTTGGGAAATTTCCACCCGCCTCAGCTTGGGTTTTTTCGCGGTGAAGTTCCCAAACAAGACACCCCGGCCATTCGTCATTTTGAATCTGAAGAAAATTCCAATCGTCTTCATTCAGGCTTGCTCGCCAGACATTCGGAGGAATGTTTTTCATTTCAGCGCGTCACAAGGGGGGTGCATGACGCCTTGGAATCACGGGTTTTCTGCGGCTTGCTCTCCGGCCTTTTTCTCCGCAGCCGTTTCAATCATTTCGATTCTTTCAACCAGAAAACCAGCGTGATCGAAGGTGCTATTGGAATTAAAGTCTCCACTTTCTGTGTCGGGGTAACAATGTCCTATCAGCCTGATTTTGTCTCCACGACTCAAGCCCAATGCCCATGTAGCCAGCGGATTTGGTACTGGCTGGGTATTTTCGTCGGGGCGGTTAAGCTGTTTCCAGATTACGCACTTGTAAAATCCATCGTCGTTTTTGTCGGTTATATCAAGGCCAAGCTCCATGTCTGGGAACTGAATGTGCGCCTTTGACAGGCCATTAAATGTGGCATCCATCCAGCCTTTTTGCTGGTTGCGGACTTTTTCAGGAAAGTTCTCTATCAACTTTGCTGAAAGTTCAATCAGTCCGGCTTGCTGCATCTGTTTGACTTCCGCGTCCAGCCGTGCCTGTTTTTGATCGGCTTTGATTTTGGCAACGTAGGCCAGGTCATTCGTTGAAAGGTTGGAAATTGCCAGGAAACAATTCGTGCCGCCGGTTTTGACGACGAGTGTAGTTGTGCCAGAAGAAACATAATCACCAGCAACCGTTTTGCCCGTGCTTAAAATCCAAGTGTGCGGCGCAGCGATTGCAAGCGGCACGAGTGCAAAGATTCCGAGAAGACAAATTTTTGTTTTCATGGTTTTGCCTGAACATCAGGAATTCAAACGCCATTTACCCCAATCGTCCATCCCAAACTGAATTCAGGAAATGAGTTCCCTTCCATCCTGCCTCGCGGGTGCGCCACGTCCGCCTTCGCTCGTCCCGGCAGGGACAAACCGACAATAGCCCGGCGTTTCAACGCTTGTCATTACCCACATTTTTTCAAACTTGATTTCGCAATTCTGATTAGCAATCTAGTGTGGGCGTAGGCGTTGCTGCGGCGCGCCGGGTTGGTTCCTCACCGGTGGGTTTATGAGCACAACGCTAATACCGCCGGTTCAGTGGGCACAGAACGAGTTCGCATTTGCTAAACTGGGAGACTCACGTCGTAATAAACGGTTGGTGAAAATTGCTGCTAATCTGGCCGCCCATCCGGGCGGAACACTGCCGCAAGCCTTTCCGCACTGGGCCGAATTAAAAGCGGCGTATCGTTTCTTTGGGCAAAGCGGAGTCAGCTTCGAGCGGGTGTTGGCCCCCCACCTGGAACGGACTCGCCAGGCGTGTCGGCAGCCCGGAGAGTATTTGCTCATCGAGGACACGACCCTGCTGGATTATACCAACCATCCCGCCACCGAGGATCTGGGAATGATTGGCGATGGCGCCGGACGAGGCTTTGAATTGCATAGTGCATTGGCGGTGCGGATCGAGTCCTGGACACTGGAGCAACGACCCGAGGGGATGGTGGTGGGATTATTTGGCCAACAGTGTCGCAGCCCCCGACCCGCGCCGCCCGGTGAGACGCGTGGGCAGCGGTTGAGTCGCCCCCGCAAATCACAGAGCTGGGCAGCGGCCATCAAATCTGCCGGTCGTCCTGCCGAGGGAAGCCGGTGGATTTACGTGGCGGATCGTGAATCGGATTTTTACGAGCCGTTGCAGATTTGCCAGCAGCACGGAGTGGACTTTGTAATCCGGGCTTGCCAGGCCCGACGTTTAGCCGATGGGGCCGGGCATTTATGGGAGGCGTTGGTCCACGCGCCGGTGCTGGGGCAGAGTACGGTGGAAATGCGGGCTCGGGCTGGCCAGCCTGCGCGCACCGCCAGAGTGGAACTGCGAAGTGTGTGTGTGGATTTGGATGGGCCATGGCGTCCGGGCGGGTGGCAAGGGCCGCTCAAAGGCGTCGGCGTTGTGGAGCTCACAGAGGTGCAGGCACCCGAAGGAGTGAAGGAACCGCTGCATTGGATTTTGCTCACCTCGTTGCCATGTGCGACCAAGGCCCAGGCGCAGCAGGCGGTCGGGAGGTATACGGCGCGCTGGTGGATTGAAGAGTATCACAAAGCTCTCAAGAGCGGAGCGGCGGTGGAGGAGAGCCAATTAGAGCGAGGGTATCGTTTGGAATCCCTGATTGCGGTGTTGGCCGTGGTGGCGGTGCGTTTGCTCAGCACCAAATTGCTGGCGCGCAGCCGACCAGAGTCGTTTGAAGCCGCGGCGAGCTTCGGTTCGGAAATGCTGGCGATATTGGAGAAGAAGTTCGGCCCTCCCGAAGGCGGTTGGACCAATCGAAATGTGATCATTGCTACGGCGCGGCTGGGGGGCTTTCTGGCACGCAAGCATGACGGCATGCCGGGCTGGCAAACCATCTGGCGCGGCTGGCAGCGGCTGATGTGGATGTGCGAAGGATTAGAAACTTTCCAACTCAAATGAAAAAAATGTGGGTAATGACAAGCGTTGAAACGCCGGGTCATCGTCGGCGCCGGCATGAGTCCCACCGGGACGGCTGAAATTCATTTCCACAAATACCGGTCGTCGTATTCAATCCGGTGTTTTTTCAGCAGCGCCAGGAATTCCTCCTGAAACGTCATCTTCCGGTGATGTGTCTCCTGTCCTTTGATGTATTCGACGGTTTTGTCCAGTTGCGACACGCTTACGCTGAATGCGCCATATTCTTCCTGCCAGGCAAACTCGCGTTGTTCGGGAAAGGTTTCATGAATCCATTTTGACGAACCGCCTTTGATCAATTGTAACGCCTTGGCAACCGCCATCGTAGACGGCAGCGAAAGCAAAATGTGGATGTGATCTTCCACACCACCGATTTCGATGGCCTTCATCGTATTCTGCCGGGCGATGCCGCCGAGGAACGGCCAGAGCCGTTCGCGCAGTTCCGGCGTGATGAGGCGGTGACGTTCCTTGGTGCTGAAGACGCAATGGAAATAGGAACTGACGTAGGACATGGCGTCCATTCAGCCGTCCCTGCGGGACTTTGGCAATTCCGAATTTATCCCGGCATTGAAATGCTTGTCATTACCCACATTTTTTCAAACTTGATTTCGCAATTCTGATTAGCAATCTAGTGTGGGCGTAGGCGTTGCTGCGGCGCGCCGGGTTGGTTCCTCACCGGTGGGTTTATGAGCACAACGCTAATACCGCCGGTTCAGTGGGCACAGAACGAGTTCGCATTTGCTAAACTGGGAGACTCACGTCGTAATAAACGGTTGGTGAAAATTGCTGCTAATCTGGCCGCCCATCCGGGCGGAACACTGCCGCAAGCCTTTCCGCACTGGGCCGAATTAAAAGCGGCGTATCGTTTCTTTGGGCAAAGCGGAGTCAGCTTCGAGCGGGTGTTGGCCCCCCACCTGGAACGGACTCGCCAGGCGTGTCGGCAGCCCGGAGAGTATTTGCTCATCGAGGACACGACCCTGCTGGATTATACCAACCATCCCGCCACCGAGGATCTGGGAATGATTGGCGATGGCGCCGGACGAGGCTTTGAATTGCATAGTGCATTGGCGGTGCGGATCGAGTCCTGGACACTGGAGCAACGACCCGAGGGGATGGTGGTGGGATTATTTGGCCAACAGTGTCGCAGCCCCCGACCCGCGCCGCCCGGTGAGACGCGTGGGCAGCGGTTGAGTCGCCCCCGCAAATCACAGAGCTGGGCAGCGGCCATCAAATCTGCCGGTCGTCCTGCCGAGGGAAGCCGGTGGATTTACGTGGCGGATCGTGAATCGGATTTTTACGAGCCGTTGCAGATTTGCCAGCAGCACGGAGTGGACTTTGTAATCCGGGCTTGCCAGGCCCGACGTTTAGCCGATGGGGCCGGGCATTTATGGGAGGCGTTGGTCCACGCGCCGGTGCTGGGGCAGAGTACGGTGGAAATGCGGGCTCGGGCTGGCCAGCCTGCGCGCACCGCCAGAGTGGAACTGCGAAGTGTGTGTGTGGATTTGGATGGGCCATGGCGTCCGGGCGGGTGGCAAGGGCCGCTCAAAGGCGTCGGCGTTGTGGAGCTCACAGAGGTGCAGGCACCCGAAGGAGTGAAGGAACCGCTGCATTGGATTTTGCTCACCTCGTTGCCATGTGCGACCAAGGCCCAGGCGCAGCAGGCGGTCGGGAGGTATACGGCGCGCTGGTGGATTGAAGAGTATCACAAAGCTCTCAAGAGCGGAGCGGCGGTGGAGGAGAGCCAATTAGAGCGAGGGTATCGTTTGGAATCCCTGATTGCGGTGTTGGCCGTGGTGGCGGTGCGTTTGCTCAGCACCAAATTGCTGGCGCGCAGCCGACCAGAGTCGTTTGAAGCCGCGGCGAGCTTCGGTTCGGAAATGCTGGCGATATTGGAGAAGAAGTTCGGCCCTCCCGAAGGCGGTTGGACCAATCGAAATGTGATCATTGCTACGGCGCGGCTGGGGGGCTTTCTGGCACGCAAGCATGACGGCATGCCGGGCTGGCAAACCATCTGGCGCGGCTGGCAGCGGCTGATGTGGATGTGCGAAGGATTAGAAACTTTCCAACTCAAATGAAAAAAATGTGGGTAATGACAAGCATTGAAATGCCGGGCTATTGTCATCGCGTCGCTCCGCGACGGCCAAACGGTCCTTACCACGCGCGGTAACCCCCAAAATGATTTTACGCCTTCAACAACTGGCGGCAGGCGGTTTGGAGCTTCTTCAAGCCGGCTTTTGATTTCGCCTCGATGTAGCAGCGGATCAACGGCTCGGTGCCGCTGGCGCGGAACGCCACCCATTCGCGGTTCGGCAACAGGAATTTGTAGCCGTCCGTCGTGATGAACTTTTCCACCTTGAACGGCCCGATGTTTTTCAGGCCGCTGCCCAGCTTCGCCAGCAACGCGTCCTTTTTCTCCGGCGCAAAGCTCACGTTGATGCGGTCGGTGTAAAATTCGCCGATCTTGTTTGGCGAGTTCCTTCAAAATCTGGCCCAACGATTTCTTTTCCGTCGCGACCAGTTCCGCCATCAGCAGGCACGCCAGGATGCCGTCTTTTTCCGGCACGTGGCCCTTGACGCTCAGGCCGCCGGATTCCTCGCCACCGACGATGATGGGTTCGCTTTCCATCAGCGCGCCGATGTATTTGAAGCCGACCGGCGTCTCGTAAACTTTCACGCCGAACAATTCCGCCACGGCGTCCACCTGATGGCTCGTCGGCACGGTGCGCACCACCGCGCCCGTCCAGCCGCGGTTCTTCTTCAGGTGATAAAGTGCCAGCGCCAAAACCTGATTGGGCGTCAGCCAGGTGCCGTCCTTGTCCACAATGCCAAAACGGTCCGCATCGCCGTCGAGGCCGAGGCCGATGTGCGCCTTGCCGCTGCGGACGAATTTGCTGACCTCGGCCATGTTCTCGGCATTCGGCTCAGGATGATGGCCGCCGAACAGCGGATTCTGGTCGTTGTGAAACAGCGTGATTTTCGCACCGACATCTTTCGAGCAGTGTGTCGAGGTAACCGTGGCCGGTGCCATGCTCCAGATCGACCGCCACCTTGAGCTTCGCCTTTTTGAGCACGTCAAATTCGATGAGCTTGTGGAGTTGTTTGAAATACGCGGGCTGCGGATCAAACGTCTGGCATTGGAACGTGCCGATGACCGCGCTTTTGAACGACCAACCTGCCGCCTGGCGTTTGGCGATGTTCGCCTCAATTTGTCCGGTGACTTCCGGCGTGGCGGGCGCGCCGTTGCTCGTGGAAAATTTCAGGCCCTGATATTCCGGCGGATTGTGGCTGGCGGTCATGTTGATGCCGCCGACGGCTTTGCGATGCCGGATGTTGTGCGCAATGACCGGCGTGGGCGTGTCGCGATTGCAAAGCAAAGGTTCCAGGCCGTTGGCGGCGAGCACCTCGGCGGCGGCCAGCGAAAATTCCCGCCCCAGAAACCGCGTGTCGTAACCTAGAATAACGACTTTGGACTGTGGACTCTGGACTGATGGACTTCAGAATAATCCGCGATGCCCTGGGTGGCGAGGCGGACGTTGTCGAAGGTGAAATCGCGGGCGATGATGCCGCGCCAGCCGCTGGTGCCGAATTTATATCATGTTGAAGTTAAATGCGTTAAACGTGTCATTGTTCATTTTAAAGATAATCATTGCTCATCCGAACAAGCTGAAGTTTGACACATCCAACTCAACTTTTCCAATCAAACGCCTTTTTCTTCACGGCATAAAGGTACCCGGCGAACAAAATCGCCAGAAACGAAACCATCGAGAAAAGGATCATGTTCCGAGTATTCCGGGTGCAAAGCGTCAGTCAGCATCGTCCTTGTAAACCACCGCCCACGGATAAAGAAAGACGACCTCGATGTCGAACAGGATGAACAGCATCGCCACGAGATGGAATTTGACCGACAACCGCGTGCTGCCTTCGCCCACGGGAATCATGCCGCATTCGTAGGCGGTGTCCTTGATCTGGCTGCGTTTGCCGCGTTTGCCGAGGATGTGTGACAGCAGAATCATCCCGAACGGCGCGGCGATGGCCAGGCCGAGCAGCATCAGCACCGCAAGATACTGGGCGAATTGTGACTGTTCTTCCATGTGAGAAAAGGTAGAGGAACGCGGGCAGAACTCAACCCGGAAAACCGGAATAGGGGGAACATTTATTTCCGGAACAACCACATGAGCAGCGTCAAAATCAAGCTCAACACCAGGCAGGTAACAACGGGAAAATGAAAACTGAAATCGCCTTTGGAGTAATTGAACGTCACCGGGCAGACGGCCCAGCCAACTTCTACCGACTCCGGACCAGAGCAATGCGCCAACCGCCGCCAGCATCAGACCGATTATCATCAGAAATTTGCCTAAATCATTCATCGAAATATTGCTTCAATAATCTTCCATCTGTTTGCCGGTTGCAACCGATTCCGGTAAACGTCGCCCTGTTAAAGCAGTATGGTTCTGCACCCGGGTGGAAAAATTGAAATTTTTCTTTCACCGGCCCGCGTTTGCCATTTCAATTCCGCGCCATGTCGCACGAGTACATCCTGAAACCGTTTCAACCGGAGGTCCATTTGCAGATTGATTACGCGCGCGAATTGAATCCGCAACAGCTCGCCGCCGTCACCGCGCCGCCCGGACCCGCGCTGGTCATTGCCGGCGCCGGCTCCGGCAAAACCCGCACGCTCACCTATCGCGTCGCCTATCTGCTGGAACAGGGCATCCCCGCCGACCGCATCCTGCTGCTCACGTTCACCAACAAGGCCGCCGGCGAAATGATGCGCCGCGTCGCCGAACTGCTCGGACGGCAATTGCCGTCGCTTTGGGGCGGTACGTTCCATTCCATCGGCGCCCGTATCCTGCGCACGCACGCCGAGCTGCTCGGGTACCGGCGCGATTTCACGATTCTGGACCGCGACGACGCGAAGGACCTGATCAAAGCCTGCATCGCCGAAGCCGGCATCGAGACCAAAGGCTCGCATTTCCCGAAGCCCGAAGTGCTGTGCGAAATATTTTCGCTCGCGGTCAACACCCACAAGAGCACCGCCGAAATCCTGGAGGAACAATTCGATTATTTCGAACAAATCACCCGGCTGGTGGCCGACGTGCAGAAAGCATTACCTCGCCCGCAAACGCGCCACCAACGCCATGGATTTCGACGACCTGCTCGCGCTCTGGCTCCGGCTGTTGCAGGAACACGCCGACGTGCGCGAACATTACCAGCGCCGCTTCCAGTTCATCCTCGTGGACGAATACCAGGACACGAACAAGCTCCAGAGCGACCTCGATTGACCTGCTCGCCGAACGGCATCACAACGTCACTGTCGTCGGCGACGACGCGCAGAGCATCTACGCCTGGCGCGGCGCGAATTTCCAGAACATCTTCCAATTCCCCAAACGCCATCCCGACGCGAAGGTTTTCAAGATTGAAACGAATTACCGGAGCACGCCGGAAATTCTCAAGGTGGCCAACGCCGCCATCGCCGCCAATCGCGACCAGTTCACCAAGAATCTCGCGCCCGCGCGCAAATCCGGCCTCAAACCCGCGCTGGTGGCGTGCATCGATGCCGCGCAGCAGGCGGCGTTCATCGCGCAGCGTGTGGCGGAACTGCCCGAGGAGGGCGTGAACCTGAACCAGGTGGCCGTGCTTTACCGCTCGCATTTCCACGCGCTGGAATTGCAGCTCGAACTGACGAAGCGGAACATCCCGTTTTCCATCACCAGCGGCATCCGGTTTTTCGAGCAGGCGCACATCAAGGACGCCACCGCGTATCTCAAGTTGGTCGCCAATCCGCAGGACGAAATCGCCTTCAAACGCCTCGTCCAATTGCTGCCCGGCATCGCCGCAAAGGGAGCGGAAAAAATCTGGAAGATTTTCTCGGCGAAGATGGAAGATGGAAGATTGAAGATGGCAAACCAGCCGTCAGGCGGCGAAGGCAATTCAATCCACACTCCGCACTCCGCACTCCGCACTGGATCGGCCCTCCAGGCCTGCTCTTCATTCGTTCCGGCCAAGGCCACAAACGCCTGGAAACAATTCGTCGAAACCATCTCCCAGCTCGAAGACGAAACCATCCGGCAAAGCGCCGCCAAGATGCTGCCGCATCGTGTTGGACGCCGGTTACGACGATTATCTCAAGGAGAATTTCGCCAACTATCGCAACCGGCTGGAAGACCTCGAACAACTCGCCGTGTTTGCGTATCAATTCGGGTCGGTCGAGGATTTCCTCACGCAACTCGCCCTGCTCACCAATGTCGAGGCTGAGGATGATCAGGCAGCCGACGACGACACGGAAAAAATCCGGCTCACGACGATTCACCAGGCCAAGGGACTGGAGTTCGACGTGGTGTTCGTCATCATGCTCTGCGACGGCTTGTTTCCGTCCGGACGTTCGATGGAAAGCCCCGAAGGCGAGGAGGAGGAACGCCGGCTGTTTTACGTGGCCATCACGCGGGCGAAGAACGAGCTTTACCTGAGCTACCCGCTGGAACGCGCCACGTTCAGCAAATCCGGCGGCGACGGGATGCAGCGGCCCTCGCGGTTTCTGTCGGAAATCCCGCGCGCCTTGTTGAACGAATGGAATCTGCGCTCAAGGTATGCATAAATGTTGTAGCGTCGAGCCTGTGGCTCGAACGAATCGGCGCACAGCGCCGACGCTACACCTGCGGTGTTGAGACTGTAGGACAGGCATCCTGCCTGTCTCAATATTTCGGGATTTCGGAGACAGGCGGGACGCCTGTCCTACGCAATTATTTGCTGATGCCGCGTTCGCTGGCGCGGATAAATTGGACCAGATGTTGAATTTCCGGCAGCGGCGGAAGCTCGGATTCCACTTTGGCGAGCGCGGTCGGCCAGCGTCAGGCCATTCGCGAAAGATGATTTGGTAAGCCTGTTTCAAGGCGGTGATGGTTTCGCTGGAAATGCCGTTCCGTTCCAAGCCGACCTTGTTGATGGTCATCGGTGTGGCCGGGTCGCCGTCGGCCAGCATGAACGGCGCGATGTCCTGCCGCACCGGGCAGCAGGCGCCAACCATCGCGTATTTCCCGATACGGACAAACTGATGCACCGCCGCAAAGCCGGACAGTATCGCGTGGTCCTCGATGATGACATGTCCGGCCAGCGCGGTGTTGCCGGACATGATGATGTGATTGCCCAGCACGCAGTCGTGCGCCACGTGCGCGTGCGTGAGAAACAGATTGTTCGAGCCGATGACGGTCGTGTCTCCGTCACCAGTGGCACAATGAACCGTGACGCCTTCGCGGAAGACGTTATGGTCGCCAATCTCCAGGTGCGCGATGCCGCCCTTCCATTTCAGGTCCTGCGTCTTCTTGCCGAGACAGGCGAAGGGGAAAATTTCATTTTCTTTGCCGAGCTTCGTGTGGCCGTCCACGACGGCGTGCGAATGGAGTTTGCAGCCGGCGCCGAGCGTGACGTGTTCACCGATGACGCAATACGGCCCGATTTCGCAGTCGGCGCCGATTTGCGCCCCGGGATGAACAACGGCCGATGGGTGAATCATAGACTTAGCTCACGTTTCTGGGACCAGCATGAAGGTGACATTGGCTTCGCTGACAATTTCGCTGCCGACTTTGCAGACGCCCTTGGCCTTGCAGATTTTTCCGCGCGTTTTGGTCAGCTCAATTTCGATGACCAGCACGTCGCCGGGCACGACCGGCTTGCGCCATTTCACGTCCTCGGCGGACATGAAATAGGCCAGTTGCCGTTCCTCATGCGGCGTGTTTCAGCATCAACAGGCCGGCGACCTGCGCCATGGCCTCGAGCTGCAACACGCCGGGCATGATGGGATGTCCCGGGAAATGTCCCAGGAAATACGCCTCGTTCATCGTGACGTTCTTGGTCCCGACGATTTTGCTGCCGTCCATTTTCAAAACCCGATCCACCATCAGAAACGGATAACGATGCGGCAGCAGCTTCATGATTTCTTCGATGGTCATGGCGCCGCCTTCGGCGGGAGGCGTTTCGGGCGTGGTCACTTTGGCCGGCGGCGGGGCGAACGTCTGCGCGGCGCGCAACGGTTTCTGCATCTGCTGGCGATGTGCCGGACGAATTCGCAATTGGCCGCGTGGCTCGGTTTGACGGCGATCAAATGTCCGCGAATCGGCCGGCCCGAGCAGCGACAGGTCGCCCACGATGTCGAGCATCTTGTGCCGCACAAATTCCTCGGGATACCGCAGCGGTTCGGTGGTGAGCACCGCGTCGTCGCGGATGACGATGGCATTTTCCAGGCTGCCGCCCTTGATAAGACCGTTTTTGAAGAGGTACTCGATTTCCTCGAAAAAACAGAACGTCCGGGCGTGAGCCAGTTCCTTTTCCCAGGTTTTAGGCGTGATTTCCGTGCTGTAAAATTGCGTGAACCGGTTGTGCTTGTCCGCGCTCGTGCAGGTGACCTTGAACACGTCGTCCGGAAACAACGTCATGGTCGTCTCGCCCATCCGCAATTCAATCGGCTCGGTGGGAATGTACGGTTCGCGTTTTTCAGCCTGCGGCGTGATGCCGGCTTCCGGGATGATTTTGCAGAATTCGCGCGAGCTGCCGTCGCCAATCGGCGGTTCGTTGGCGTCCAGTTCGATGACGGCATTGTCGATGCCGTAACCTGCCAGCGCAGCGAGGACGTGTTCGACGGTGTGGATTTTCACGTTGCCCTTGGCGAGGGTCGTGGAGCGGGCGGTATCGCCCACATTTTCCACCCGCGCCTCGATTTCCGGTTTGCCTTCGAGGTCCACGCGGCGGAACCGCACGCCGCTGTTGGCGGGCGCGGGCAGGATGGTCATGTTCACCCGGTTGCCGCTGTGCAAGCCGGTGCCGGAAAAACTTGCCGGCCGATTGAGAGTCTGCTGATTGAGCACGGGCAAATTAGACAAAACACCGGGGCGATTGGCAAGCCCCGGCATGCCGGTCCAGTTTCTCGAAATTTCAGTGAAATCAACGGCAGTTCGATAGCCGTTCTACCGTGAAAGGAAACCGGGGAATGACTAATTCCTGAACCATAATGACGAAAAACATCCGAAGCCTGAAGCCCAAGTTTGATGGCAAGTGACTATTGATCATTGGGACATTCTTTAGTCATTGATTCCCGGCTCGGTGGCGAACCCACGGTAAGCGTCGAAGAATTTCAAATCAGGTCCACGGCCACGACCCGGATGATTTCTTCCAGGGTGGTCTGGCCGGTGATGACGCGTTGCAAAGCGTTTTGCCACAGCGTGCGCATTCCCTGCTGAATGGCTATCTGTTCCAGCGCGGACGTCTGCACTTTCTTCAACACTGCTTCCCGGAAAGGCTCGTTCACCGCCAGCAATTCCGTCACCGGCAGCCGTCCGGAGTAACCGGTCTGGTAACAGTGCTCGCAGCCGATGCCCTTGCGGAACTGGGCTTCGGTCTGCAACGCTTCCGGCATCGCCTTCAACAGGCTCGGCTCGGGTTCGTAAGGCTGGGTGCATTTCGGGCAATTGTTCCGCACCAGCCGCAACCCCATCACGCCCAGCACGCTCGACGCCAGCATGAACGGCTCGATTTCCATGTTGATGAGCCGGGTAAACGCGCCCGCCGAAGCGCCGGAGTGAATCGTGCTGAGGACCAGATGCCCGGTCAAGCCCGGCCTGCACGGCGATGGCCGCGGTCTCCGCATCGCGAATTTCGCCCACCATGACTACCTGCGGGTCCTGCCGCAAAATGCTTTTCAGCGCCTTGGCATAGGTGAATTCCTGCGCCGTGTTGATTTGCGTCTGGCTGACCATCGGCAGATTGAATTCCACCGGGTCTTCCACCGTGCTGATGCTCATACTGATGCCGTCGCGCTGCATGATGTAACAAAGCGCCGAATACATCGTGCTCGTCTTGCCCGAGCCGGTGGGACCGGTGAACAGCAGCAGGCCGCTCGTCCGTTTGAGCAGGCGCAACAGGCCGCGCTGCGTGGCTTCGTCAAAGCCAAGGGTGTCCAAATCAAATCGCCGGTCCTTGGGATCGAACAGCCGCACCACAATTTTTTCGCCGCGCGTGGTGGGGAATATGGAAACACGCAACTGCACGTTGTCGAGTTCCGGCCCGCAAATGGTGGTGCCGTCCTGCGGCATGCCCGGCCTGATAGGTTACCAGGCTGGACATCACCTTGAAGCGCATCGAAATTTTGTCCAGCAGGTCGAGCGGCAGATGCGCCACCTCGGTCAAAACGCCGTTGACGCGGGCGCGCACCTCGATGACTTTTTCCCACGGCTCGATGTGCAGATCGCTGGCGCTGAGTCTGATGGCGTCCTGCACCATGCAGTTGACCAGCGCGATGATTTCTGGACCCTGCGTCGGCGACCGATTCCGATTGGAGATAATTGGTGGTGTAACTCATGGCAATGGGCGGAAATGCGCAAAACGATTGATCGTCTGCTGGCTGAACATGGATGGATTAGACCAAAACCAGGAGTCGATTGGCAAGCAGCAGATTCGTCGGATTACTTCGGAGGGCCGAGTTACACGAGGCCCTGACTTCATCCGCAGCCTGCCGCGCCGTTGTCTGTGCATCAGCCTGACGGCTGCGGACAACTAAACTCAGAACGACCGTTTGGCGGACGGAGCGAGGCGGCTCTTTCCAAGCTGCGTGCGACAAACCCACGCCGACCGTTAAAGCCTGTCCCGATTCAAAAACGGCGGGACGAGGTTGTTTGCCTTGAAGCAAATCACCTATGAGCGCAATCAACCTGTCGGTGGAAAATGGTTTGTTCAGGTAAACGTCGGCTCCCGCTTCGATTCCCGCAAATCGCGGAAACTCGCCGGGCATTGCGGTCATCATGATGATGGGAATGGAGGCCGTCGCTTCATCCCGGCGCAGGGCGGTGCAAACGTAGAGCCCGTTCTGGTCAGGCAAAATCAAATCCAGAAGCACCAGGTCAGGCGGTGTCCGCCGGGCCTTCGTCAAGGCTTCGGCGCCAGTGGCGGCAGCCCGCGTTATGTAACCGGATTCAGACAAAACCAAACGAAGCATCTCCACCGTGTCCGAATCGTCATCCACGATAAGAATCCTCCCTTTCATAAGGTTATTTGTACCATTAAATTAGAATTGTGCAAGACAAAAGTGCATCATCGGGAAAGACGCAAGCATTCATCGCCGCCATAAAAGTCGGAATTACGCCAAACCCGTCTTGACCATTTTTCAGACGCCGGCTATTTCTAACCCCATGAACCGGAAAGCAAATCCCCTGCTTCCCGACCTAGGCCAAACCCAGGTTTGGCCTGATGCCTGTTAGGTGTCATCGCACCATGAAAAAATTATCAGCACGAGACATTGAGTTGTTTGTCGCAGGCGCGATCTCGGTTGTCGGATTAAGGGCGCTATTTTGGTTGTTCTGACCGATCTACTACCCGTCCGCGATTTTGGTTTGGTCTTTTCGCATTTTACCCTGGGTTTAGCGTTGCCACTCGGGATAGGCATATTCATCGGTCGCGCGCGAGCGATTCTGTGGGCGCGGATTTTTATCTGGTTATGGGTGATCGGGGGATTTACTAGCATTCCCCATATTGCTATCTTGTCCCGTCGCAAGCGGTTCACACGATGTGGACGGAAGGACCCGACATGCTCGTTAGCATTATTCTCCTGGGTCTCATTATTTGGAGCCGTTCACAGAAGTTTAGCCATGAACCAGGCGCCTAATAAATACGAGGCTGTGTGGAAGGTCTGGCGCAGGGCGAGTGATGGGTAGCTTTGGGCTTGTTGTTCGTCTGGCTTCGGATTTTACTCACGGTACAACTAAATCATCAACCAACAAACGAGGAGACAACCTATGCGCAAACTGATTCTAGCCCTGGCTTTTCTGGCAATCATCAACCTGGCAACGGCCCAGCAATCCCGCATCGAGGTGACCAATACCCATAATGCCGCCGTGGACAACAAACCGAACAGCGACAAGGTGCCGGAGGTGTATGCGCTCACCGGCCAATTCGACCGGGTCCTGGTACTGCGCTTCAAATATCAAGCCGACCTGCTGACGGGGCTGGAGCGCATGGTCAAAGAAAACAAAATCAGGAACGCCGTGATTCTGTCCGGCATCGGGTCGGTGCGCGGTTATCATTATCACACCGTCAGCAATCGCAGTTTTCCCTCGCAGGAACATCTTTGTGACGAACCCGACCGGTCCGGCGGACATCGCAAACATGAACGGCTACGTGATTGACGGCCGCGTCCATTGCCACATCACTTTTTCCGACCCGGACAAGGCGTTCGGCGGGCATTTGGAGCACGGCACCAGCGTATTCACCTTTGCGGTGGTGACGGTCGGCGTTTTCAAGGACAGCCTCGACCTCAAAGGCGTGGACGACAAAAATTACCGTTAGAGCAATTTAATCCATCTCGTAGCCGCGAACGTCAGTTCGCGCCATATTATCATTCCTTGTTCGATTTGCGCCGACTGACGTCGGCGGCTACATAATTTTGGAAAAAGCTCTGAAGAGCGCCTACCACATCAATAACAAATCTTGTCCGGCTTGGTATTCCATTCCGCAAAAACTTTCAGCGCCTCGCTGCGCAGCAGTTGTTGCATGGGAATTTTACGGCTGGAAATCGGCCGCGCAATTTCGCGGTAAAGAAAATCGTCGTCGAACCCGATGGCTGCCGCATCGCGGCGCGTGTTGGCGTAATAAATCCTCCGCAGCCGCGCCCAATAACCCGCCGCCAGACACATCGGACAGGGCTCGCAACTCGCGTAAAGCTCGCAATCGTCGAGCCGGAACGTCTTGAGCCGGCGGCAGGCTTCGCGGATGGCGATGACTTCCGCGTGCGCCGTGGGGTCGTTGGCCGAGGTGACCCGGTTCCAGCCGCGTCCGACGATTTTGCCACGATGCACGACAACCGCGCCGAATGGCCCGCCGTGATTGTTGCGCATTTTCCGGAGTGAGAGCCGGATGGCCTCGCGCATGAATTTTGATTTCATTGAAAAAGTTCAGCGGGATTTTGCGAGCAGGATAAAAATTTACCGTGTTTCAACGTATCGATGAGCTGGCCGCGCGACCATTGGCGAAGCCGGTAAATGGTGGCAAAGGTGAAATCCGGCGCCGACCCGCCCAATTCGCCAACGAGTTCCGCGCCACGCAGGACGTTGTCCATCATCCGCGCCGGCAACAACGCGTGATACGGATTGCGCCTGACTTCGCCGATGTGAAACGCCAGCGTCGCTACGAAGTCGGCCACGTCCTCGCTGCTTGATTCGACGAGCAGATTGGGGTTGGCCATTTGTCCCCAAAATTCCGTTTCAATAAAATTGCAGGCAAAATCAACGGGCAGCGCCGCCAGCGCATCCCGGACCAGAAGATGGGTGCCAATGTGCGTCGGGTGCTGATCTTTTTCGTGGGGGATGAAAATCGCGCGCGGCTGCTGTTCCGTCAGGATTTCGGCGACAATCTCCACCGCCGCCCGCCACGCCGGGCGCTTTTCCCGATGCGCCTCCGGGTTGATGTCCTCCCACCCCGCCACCGCCAGACCGAAGCCGAGAAAATCGCAGGCGCCCCGCAAATCAGCCAGCCGTTCCGTACGCCGCTCGACCTTGCTGCCGAGCGTCACCGCCACGTTGATGACGTTCCAGTTCGCCTCGCGCAACAACCGCAACGCCAGCCCGCCGACGATGCATTCATCGTCCGGGTGCGGCGAGAACAACAATGCTTTCGCCGCGTCGCCTGGAATCTTCCGGCGTTGGGGGATTTTTTTCGGATTGCCGGGCGGCAGCTTCTTTCCGCTTTGAAACAGCCGCGCGTATTCGGAAACAAATTTCTGATAAGGATTGAGCCGGCGATTCATCTGAGGCTCAAGCATCGCGCTGATGGCCTCCAAAAAGCAATCGCAAACTGTTCATCACCACCACCACCGTGCTGCCTTCGTGGCCGATCACGCCAATGGTCAGGGGAATTCTCCCCGCCAGCGCGAACGCCACCAGCACCACCACGGTGCCGAGCGATACGACCAGATTCTGGCGGATGATGAGCCGCGCCCGCTGGCTCAGGCGGAACGCGGCCAGGAAATTTTCCAGCCGGTCGTGCATCAACACCACGTCCGCCTGCTCCAGGGCCGCATCCGACCCGCGCGCGCCCATCGCCACGCCGATGTACGCGGCGGCCAGACTCGGCGCGTCGTTCACCCCATCCCCGACCATGGCGACATTCTTCCCCTGCCCGCTCAATTCGCGAATCGCCGCCACTTTTTGGTCCGGCTTCAGTTCGGCGCGCACGTCATCCAGCTTCAACCGGTCGCGCAAATGTTCGGCAGCCGCCGTACGGTCGCCGGTCAAAACCACGCTTCGCAGGCCTTCGCGGCGCAGGGCATCCACCACTGACGCGGATTGCGGACGGATGTCATCGCGCAACAAGACCCGGCCCAACAGGTCGCCCGCATCAATCCAAACCTCGGAAAAACCGGCATCGGTCACGGGCACTTGCGCGAGAACATCGGCATGCCGGCCCTGGGCAAACCAATCGCGCCGTCCCAAACGGCATTCAACCCCGTCACGCCAGGCCCGCAGGCCCTGGCCGGTGATCGACTCGAATTTTTCGAAGGTGACCGGTTCCAGTTGTTGTTGTTTGCCGTGGCGCGTGATGGCGCGGGCCAACGGATGCGTGGACAGTTTTTCCAGTGAATACGCCAGCTGCGCGATTTCTCTTTCCCGGGCGGGCGGGAAGCTTTCAACTTTTTCAACGCGCAATTCGCCGGTGGTAAGCGTGCCGGTTTTATCGAGGGCGACGACGTTTACGCCGGCGAGTTTCTCCACCGCCGCGCCACCACGGAATAGAATACCGTGGCACGCGCCCCAGGCAATGGCCGCGAGAACCGCCGAGGGAATGGAAAGCACCAGCGCGCAGGGCGATGCGACCACGAGCAGGGTCATGGTACGGTAAAACGCGCTTTGCGATTCGTCGGCAGACGCAAACGGCGCCAGCCCAAAGCCGAGCCACCAGATAAAAAACATGGCGAACGAAAGTCCCAAGGCGACGTAAGTGTAATAGGTGCTGAATTTGTCGGTGAACTGTTGCGCGGGCGCCTTTCGTTGCTGGGCTTCCTTGATGAGCGTGACGATTTTTTGCAGTGAACTTTCAGCAACCGGCCGGGCCGCGATGACTTCGACCGCACCCCAAAGATTGATGGTGCCGGCGAGCGCGAGGTCGCCGATATTCTTTGCGACGGGCGTGGCTTCGCCGGTGAGATTCGATTCGTCCGCAGCCGTGCTGCCTTTGGCAATTTCGGCGTCCACCGGAAATTGCGCGCCCGGCTTGACGAGCAGGCGCATTCCGCGCGTGATCTGCTCGACCTTGATTTCGTGTTCCTCGCCCCGGGCATCCAGCACCGTGGCCACTTTGGGCGCATCGCGGAAGAGCGAGCGGATTTCCTTCTGAGTCCGGCCGAGCGCGTAATGTTCGAGGGCACCGGAAAATGAAAACAAAAACAGCAGCACTGCGGCTTCGGCCCACGCGCCAATGTACGCTGCGCCGCCGGCGACAAAAATCATGAGAAAATGCACGTCGATGGTGCGTTTCTGGAGCCGCTCCCAGACTTCTTCCGCTGGATAAAAACCGCCTGCGATGCAGGCCAGAATGTAGGCCGTCACCGACCAATGGCCGGTCAGCAGAAAATGCGCCGTCAAACCCAGAACCCCGCAAAGAATCGCCGCGGCCAGTTGCGGTTTCCATTCGTCAATCTCCTGCGCATGTTCAAGAAACTCGACGTCGCGCTGAACAACCTTGGGAAACGGGATGTCGCGCCAGCGCCAGAATTTCGGCGCGGTCGGGCACGTGACGCGGGCGATGGTGGTCGTGGGCCCTTCATGTTGGATGGTGATTTTTGTCCGTTCGGTTTCGGACAACGGCGTGCCGCAGTTCCAGCAATCGCCCCGGCCGGTCAACAGGCCGCAGGTTTCACCCGCAGCGTTCCGGGCGGTTTCAAATTGATGCGTGAGCTGGGCGGTAATGGGTTCGAGGTCCACCCGGCCGAGGGTGGCAACGGAAATTTTCTGTTGCACGCGGTCAATGGTCACCGCTTCGAGCGCCGGTTCCCGGGCCAGCGTGTCCATGACCGAGCGCGCGACGCAGCGTCCGGTTTCGGCGTCAGGCTTGCTGGATTTGTCCGGCGATGATTTCATGGCTCAAACACTGTTAGCATACCGCCGGATGCGGCGCGACGCAAAAGGCACGATTGAAATGCAAATTAGTTCTGTTCAAACCGCCGGCCTTCTGGCAATTTCAGCGGCTGTTATTATCTGGCTTTAATGACGCACGCTATGACGAGCAAATTGGACAACGCGCCGACGACAAACCGAAAGGTGCTTACCTGGGTCAGGCAAATGGCCGAACTTTGCCAGCCCGAACACATTCACTGGTGCGACGGTTCGGAGGCGGAAAATCAGGCGCTTTGCGACCTGATGGTAAAGAGCGGCACTTTCATCAAGCTCGACGCCAAAAAGCGCCCGGGCTGTTACCTGGCCCGTTCCCATCCCAGTGACGTAGCCCGCGTGGAAGACCGGACCTATATCTGCTCGAAGACGAGAGAAGAAGCCGGGCCTACGAACAATTGGGCCGATCCCGCCGAGATGAAGCAAAAATTGCTCGGCCTGTTCAACGGCTGCATGAAGGGACGAACGCTGTACGTCGTTCCGTTTGCCATGGGCCCCTTTGGCTCGCCCATTTGCAAAATCGGAATTGAAATCACCGACTCGCCTTACGTGGTCGTCAACATGCGCATTATGACGCGCATGGGCCGGGCGGTGTTCGACAAGCTGGGCGCGAACGGTTCGTTCATCCCCTGCCTGCATTCCGTGGGCGCGCCGCTCAAACCGGGTCAGGCCGACGTTCCCTGGCCGTGCGAACCGGACCCCAAGAACAAATACATCGTTCACTTCCCCGATGAGCCGTTGATCTGGTCCTACGGTTCGGGTTACGGCGGTAACGCGCTGCTCGGCAAAAAATGTCTCGCCCTTCGCATCGCCTCCACCGTCGCCAGAAAAGAAGGCTGGATGGCGGAACACATGCTTATCCTTTGCCTTACATCGCCCCAGGGTAAAAAGTATTACCTCGCCGCTGCTTTTCCGAGCGCCTGCGGCAAGACCAATCTGGTAATGATGCAACCAACGTTGCCCGACTGGAAAGTCACGGCCCTTGGCGACGACATTGCCTGGCTTCGTATCGGCAAGGACGGACGGCTTTACGCGATGAACCCGGAAAGCGGTTTCTTTGGCGTCGCACCCGGCACTTCGATGAAATCGAATCCCAACGCGATAACCACTATCGCCAAAAATACCATTTTTACCAATGTCGCGCTGACTCCGGACGGCGATGTCTGGTGGGAAGACATGGGCGTGCCCGCACCGGCGAAAGCGATTGATTGGGAGGGTCAGGAATGGACACCGCAATCCGGGCGCAAAGCCGCGCACCCGAATTCACGCTTCACCGCGCCCGCGGCCCAATGCCCGGTCATTGATCCGGACTGGCAAAATCCCGAAGGTGTGCCGCTCTCGGCCATTCTGTTCGGCGGGCGCCGGCCCGGCACGATTCCGCTGGTGTACGAGGCATTTGACTGGGAACACGGCGTGTTCATGGGATCGGCTTGCGGTTCAGAAACCACCGCCGCCATGATTGGCCAGCCTGGCGTGTTGCGTCACGATCCCTTCGCCATGCTGCCGTTTTGCGGGTACAACATGGGCGACTATTTCGCGCACTGGCTTTCGTTTGCCCAACGCACCGACCGTGCCAGGCTGCCCAAAATTTATTTCGTTAACTGGTTCCGCAAGAATGGCAGCGGCCAATGGCTCTGGCCTGGCTACGGTGAAAACAGCCGGGTGCTCAAGTGGATTTGTGAACGCACTGAGGGCAACGGCAAGGCGGAAAAAACGCCCATTGGAAATCTGCCAACGACCGATGCGCTCGACTTGTCCGGCCTGAATCTGCCCGCCGATAACCTCAAGCAACTCCTGGAGGTTGACATTACCGGCTGGAAAAAGGAAGTGGAAGGCGTGGCGGCGAATTACACCAGGTTCGGCAGTCGTCTGCCAAAAGCATTGCACGATCAGCTCGACGGTTTGCGAAAACGTTTGAGCTGAATCACCGGTCGTGCCCTGCTCCTGCGCTTTCATGCACGAGACTTCCCAATTTTGGCGATTTAATGGCCAAAATATGGCTGCCTTTTCCATTTTGCATCTTCGTTTTAGATGCTAACTTCAACATAAGAGCCCGAGAGTGATGAACTTGATGATTTTGAACGATTTGGAATTGGGATCCGCGGAAACGGCATAATGAATCTACCCGCCATAAAATCCCGATGTTTTTCACGACGCTCTCATCATCGCGCGGCACGGCGAAACGCCGGGCCGGCCCTTGGGTTGATCATCGCCGCCATAATGTTTTCATCTCCTCTGGCGCAGGCGGAGGATATAAAATCGTTTCTGGTATTGTCTCAGGGAAACGGCAGGCAACCGAGCATCATCGAATTCACGTCCGGCTTCCAACAAACTCTGGCGACGAATTTCCACGGCAAGTTGGCGGTTTACATCGAAAATCTCGACCTCCAACATTTCAATGGCCCGAATTACCGGCGGGAAATAGCCGAATGGCTCCGGATCAAATACCGGGGATGCAAGTTGGACGGCATTGTCGCTCAGAACGAACAAACCGCCGATATTGCTTTCATGATCCGGGCGGCATTGTCGCCACAGACACCGCTGGTGTTTGTGAATTTTGACCGGATGGATGTGCCCGAATCAGCATCACAGACAAACCTGACCACCATCCTGGTCCAGCCGGATGTACAGGGCACTCTGGCAGCCGCTGTGCAGTTGTGCCCGGACACTCGTAGAATTGCTTTCGCCTCGTCCGGCACGAATGGTTATGTGGAGTTTTATCGGCACGACCTCGAACGAGTTGAAGATTTTGCGACAAACCGGTTCGAGGTGATTAAGCTTGTCGGCTTGACCATGGCCGAAACCAAGCGGCGCGTGGCCGCGCTGCCACCGCAAACGATTGTGTTCTATGATGGAATTTGGATTGACGGGGCCGGGCAAATCTTCACGTCGCGCGACGCCTTGGAACAGTTGATCTCCGCTTCGCACGCACCCATTTTTAGTGTTTCGGAGACATACATTGGGCACGGAACTGTCGGCGGTTCCTGTCACGTGTATTCCATCCTGGGTCGGGAAGCGGCCAATCAGGTCGCCGCGGCGGTCCGGGCCGGCAATGCGAGTTTGGTTCCTTCCTTGCAAAGCGCCTGCAACGAGTTCATTTTTGACTGGCGGCAAATACAGCGTTTTGGATTGCGGGAGGAACGTCTGCCACCGGGTAGTCAAGTGCGCTTCAGGTTACCCTCTCTTTGGGAAACCTATCGCCAAACCGTGATCCTCGTTATCGCAGCTCTGTTTGTGCAAACCGGCCTGATTGTCGCCTTGCTGGTGCAACGCCGTCGCAAACGACAGACCGAAATTGACCTGTTCAATTCCCGGCAGATGCTTCAAACCGTCCTGGACACCATTCCCCAGCGCGTTTTCTGGAAGGACCGCAATTCGGTTTATCTCGGCTGCAACAAACCGCTGGCCGAGGACTGCGGTTTTTCCGATGTCGTCAAACTCATGGGCAAAACCGACTACGACACCGTTGCGGCCCCGCAGGCGGATCGCTATCGCGCCGATGATCGGGAGGTGATGGAAACGAACCGGCCCAAACTCAATTACGAGGAGCCGCAAAAAAAGCCCGACGGAAGCACAGGCTGGTTAAGGACGAACAAGGTGCCGTTGCACGATAAAGACGGCCGGGTGATTGGTGTGTTGGGAACATACGAAGATATCACCGACCGCAAGCGGGCCGAAACGGTGTTGCGGGAAAGCGAACAGCGGTTTCGCTCGTTGCTGGATAATGCGCCGGACGCGGTTTACGTGCAGACCAATGAACGAATTGTCTATGTGAACCGGGCCACGCTGCGGCTTTTGCGGGCAGAACAACCGGAACAATTGCTCGGGCAACCCGTGTTGAACCTGGTGGCCCCGGAATGGCGCAAGATTGTCAAGGAACGGATGCAACAGGTGAATACAATTGACGGCCCGTTGCCGGCGATTGAGGAAGAATATTTACGTCTGGATAAAAGCCGGGTTGAGGTGGAAGTCACCGCTGTGCCCGCGGTTTATCACGGTGACCGGGGCGCGCTCGTTTTTGTCCGGGACATCACTGAACGCAAGCGGACGGCCGAAACCATTGTCTATGAACGGCAGTTGCTCCGCACTTTGTTGGACTTGCTGCCTGACAGTGTTTACATCAAGGACTTGGACAGCCGCTTTTTGATGGCCAACAAATCCCTCGCCAAACGCTTTAGCCGGGAGAGTCCGTCCGAACTTCTCGGCCTTTCGGACAAGGACCTTTTCCCGGCGGAACAGGCAGCGGTTTTGCGCGCGGAGGAGGAAAGGGTCATCGCCGGTGAAACCATCAATGAGAAGGAGGAAACTTTTGTTTTGCCGGATGGCCAGAAACGCACCCTGGTGGTCACCAAAGTGCCCTTCCGAAACAGTCAAGGACAGATCTGCGGTCTGGTGGGAACCGGGCGGGATATCACCGAACATAAACAGTTGGAGGAACAATTCCGCCAATCCCAAAAAATGGAAGCGTTCGGCCAGTTGGCCGGTGGTGTGGCCCATGATTTCAACAATCTCCTCACCGTTATTCTGGGCCATGTCGCCCTGCTCCAGTTCCACGAAGCGACGAATTCTGAACAGGCAGCGGGCCTGGTCGAAATCGCCAAGGCCGCCGAGCGTGCCGCCAATCTCACCCGGCAATTGCTCACGTTCAGCCGACGCCAGCTCTTACAACCCAACCCGCTCGACCTCAATGAAGTGGTCGCCAACACCAGCAAAATGTTGCAGCGCCTCATAGGCGAACATATCGGCCTGGAAACCCATTTCGCCGCCGGTGGCGCCCCCATCATGGCCGACCGCACCATGATGGAGCAAATCCTCATCAACCTCGCGGTCAATTCCCGCGATGCCATGCCCAAAGGCGGCCGACTCATCATCCAGACCGCTGCCGTCAACATCAGCGAAGCCGAAGTACAGGCCAACCCCAAGGCCCGGCCCGGCGCGTTCATCCGGCTGAAGGTCAGCGACACCGGCTGCGGCATCGGGCCAAAGGAAATGGACCGCATCTTCGAACCGTTCTTTACCACCAAGGAAGTCGGCAAAGGCACCGGCCTGGGCCTGGCCACCGTTTTTGGCATCGTGGCGCAACATCACGGCTGGATCGAAGTCGAAAGCAAGGTCAACGCCGGCGCCACGTTTTACATTTATCTGCCCCGCCTGGCGGAAAGCGAGAAATCCCAGACCGAATTTACCCGCGCCCCGGAAGTCCGCGGCGGAAACGAAACCATCCTGCTGGTCGAAGACGAAGCCCCCGTGCGTTCGCTGGCGCGAACCTTGCTGGAACGCAAAGGTTATCACGTCATCGAAGCCGAATCCGGCCCGAAGCGCCCTGGAAATCTGGCAGCAAACAACGCGACACGATCGACCTGCTGTTTACCGACATGGTCATGCCCGAGGGCATTTCCGGCCGCGAACTGGCCGCGCAATTGATGGCGGAGAAGCCGAGGCTTAAGGTCATTTACACCAGCGGCTACACCGACGATATGCTGGGCGAAAATTCACCGCTCCGCAACAACCCTAACTTTTTGGAAAAGCCGTTCATCTCGCATAAGCTCCTGAAACAGGTCCGTGATTGTCTCGACGGCGTGACGGCCATTGAGCGGAGCGTTTCGCACTTGTCTTGGGAGCAGGATTTGTCCATTTAATCTGGCAAAAATGAGCCATCAACTATGAAAAATCATTTTACCATCCTTGCTTCGACCATCATTTGCCTGGGACTTCTTCCGGCGCTCTTCGCAACCCGGCTCGCCGGGCGGCGCGCCCAACGGACCGCATTGGGGCGGCACCATGAGCAAACTGTTCGGCGATAACCAGGCCTTTTCCGCCGGCCTTGAAATGCAACATCGCCAGCAAGTCCGGGAGTCCCTTAACCATGCCCGGCAAAATTTCCTATGACGCCGGCAAGTCGCGCTTCGAGGTCAACATGGCCGACATGAAAGGTGGTAATTTGCCTCCCAACGCCGCCGCCCAGATGAAATCCATGGGAATGGACCAGGTGATGACCATCTCGCGTCCGGAAAAAAAATCCGCCTGCCAGATTTATCCGGGAATGCAGAGTTACATCGAAATTCCCCTGTCGAGCTCCGATTGCGCCCCGACCAACAGCGATTACAAGGTGGAAACCACCGAAATCGGCAAGGAAACCGTGGATGGCCATCCGTGCGTGAAAAACAAGTACGTGGTCACCGACAATGAAGGCGTCAAACATGAATCCACCGTCTGGAACGCGACGGATTTGAAAAAATTCCCGGTCAAAATTCAGACCGTCGAACAGGGCGATGAGGTGACCATGCTGTTCAAAAACGTATCGCTCACCAAACCCGCTGCCAGCCAGTTTGATCCGCCCGCCGACTACAAAAAATACGACAGCGTCCAGCAATTGATGCAACAGGAAGTGATGAAACGCATGGGCGGCATGGGCATGCCTCCCGTAGGCCATTAAATAAATCCAATTCCAAAACGCATGCTTAAAATATTTCTGCAATTATTGATATAGCTATTACAATAATTCCATTATTATGAAACCTGGCACAAAATCCAACGACTGGCTTGGTTTGTTTCTGTGGGCATTTGACTTCTTATGAATCCAAATACACAGACACTCCTGGAATCGTTCGAATCCTGGAATTACCGGAATCGTCTACGCTTTGAATTGAGCAACTTCGCATAGTGGAATGGTCGAATGCCACGGCACACGATACAGACCGCGTTGGCGGCTAGCAGAGCAAGGTCGCCTTGCGGCCTTGGCGGGGTTGACCCTGTGACCCGATGGTCGCGCAGGTGGGATGGCCGATGGCGCTTATTATTGTTTGATCTTCCCGACCGACAACATACAATTGCGCTTGAACCTCTGGCGCTGGCTACGCCGGGAACGTTTCGGCTATTTGCAACAAAGCGTATGGATTATTCCGGATACGATAAGTGAAACCAGTATTCCGCTGCGCCAGCTGAAATTGACCCCGGAGTCTTTGACAGTCATTGAAGGTGCGCCCACGCCCCCCGATACGAATGAAGGCATCGCCCATAGCGCATGGGATTTTGAACTCATTAACGGCAATTACCGGACAGCCATCGAACTTGCGATCGCTGGTCGTAGATTTGCCCGTGGAGGCAAACCAGTCGAAATGCGGAGATGGCTGGCGGATGAGCGTGCAGCCTGGTTGAAAGCCATTGCCAGTGATCCGTTATTGCCAGAAGTATTGTTGCCCAGGGATTATCTTGGACAAAAAGCCCTTCACGAACGGCAAATCACCTTCTCCATTCTGACGGGAGCTTATTCAAGTATAGTAATAAATGATATAGCTATTACATTTATTTCACAATTCCGGGAGGGGTTTGGAAACGATTAGAGCAGTTGACGGGCTTTGGCCAGCGCCTCGTCCAGCTTGCCGGCGTCCTTGCCGCCGCCGCGGGCGTTGTCCGGCTTGCCGCCGCCCTTGCCGCCCACAATCGGCGCAATCTGCTGGATGATTTTGCCGGCCTGGATTTTCGTCGTGAATTCAGGTGATACCGCCGCAACCAGCGCCACCGCGCCGTTGGCCACGCCGCCCAGAACGACGACGCCCTTGAACCGGCCCTTCAGCGAGTCGGCGATGGACTGCAGAAAATCGCCATCGGCGGAGCCGAGATTGTGAATGATGGCGGGCACGCCGTTGATGGTTTTGATTTCTTCGAGCAGGTTGCTGGCGGCATTGGAGGCTTCGCGCTGCTGCGCGACCTTGAGTTGCTTTTCCATCTCCTTCTGGTGCTCCAGCAGCGATTCAATTTTCTTTTCCAGCTCGTGAACCGGCGAGTTCACCTTGCCGGAGAGCGACTTTGATGAGTGCAACCTCGTCCGTGGCCTTGCGATAGGCTTCGAGTCCGGCAACGGCTTCGATGCGCCGGACGCCGGCGGCAATCGCGTTTTCGCCCACGATGCGGAACAGGCCAATCTCGCCGGTCGCGCGCGTGTGCGTGCCGCCGCACAGTTCCATGGAATAACCGTCCAACTTCGCCGCCTCGACCGCCGATCTGAACGACGCGGACGGTGTCGCCGTATTTATCGCCGAAGAATTGCATGACGTCCTTGCGCGATTTCACGTCGGCATAGGGAACTTCCGTCCAGACCACGCCGGCGTTTTCAAGGATGCGTTCGTTGACGAGCTTCTCGATGTCGGCGACCTGCTGCGGCGTGAGCGGCTGCGGAATTGAAGTCGAAGGTCAGCTTGTCCGGCCCGACGAATGAACCTTTCTGTGAGGCATCCTTGCTGACGACTTCGTGCAACGCCCAATGTAGAAGGTGCGTGACCGTGTGATGGCGTTGGATGGCGTTGCGGCGGTGCTTGTCCACCGATAGAAGTTACGGTTGAACCGGCCAATCGGAGTTTCAAGTTTCAAGTTTTCAGCCCTTCACGAAAGTGCAGCCAGGTATTGCCGGATTTCTGCGTGTTCGTGATTTGTAGGCGCCGACGTGAGGAGGCGGATTCGGCAGCAGCGCCTGAGGTTCGCCTCGTTACCTCGGCGCCTACAAGCAGTTCGCCGGTGTCGCCGACCTGGCCGCCCATCTCGGCGTAGCAGGCGCTGGTGTCGAGGATGACGGCGGTCTTGTCCTTCAAACCGACGACTTCCGAGCACCTTGGCCGGCGTCTCCAGTTTCTCGTAGCCGACAAACTTCGTGGGCGTGGTGGTCTCGATTTGCGAAAGCGAAATGACTTCCTTCTTCTGCGCCGCGCGGGCGCGGGCGCGCTGCATCATCCATCGAACGTCTCAAAACCGATCTTTGTCCACGGTCATGCCCTCGTTCACGCGCCATCAACTCGGTCAGGTCGAGCGGAAAACCATAGGTGTCATAAAGCTTAAACGCCCATTGGCCGTGCAAATACTGGCTGACCACCTGCGAATTACGTGCAGCAAGAACACTGCTTGTGCATTCGCCACCTAGTCCTTCGAAAAATTCAATTCCCCGATCCAACGTCTTGTTAAACGCCTCTTCTTCGGTGCGGATGACTTCCTGGACGTGTCTTCTTCCGGGCGCGGATTTCGGGGAAGACGTCGCCCATGGTGTCGGCGAGCACGTCCACGAGTTTGTAGAAGAACGGTTCGTGGAAGCCGAGCGTGCGGCCGTAGCGCACGGCGCGGCGCAGGATGCGGCGCAGGACGTAGTTGCGGTCGTTGTTGCCGGGCTGGATGCCGTCGGCAATGGCAAAGCACAGCGTGCGGATGTGGTCGGCAATGACGCGGAAGGCGATGTCAACGGACTGTTGAGTGTTGCAGGGTTGAGGGTTGAGAGCCTGCCGGCGAGACGCCGGCGCTCCAGGAGCGTGCTACCGTATTTCTTGCCGCTCAGTTTTTCCAGCTCGTCGAAAATCGGGCGGAAAATGTCGGTTTCGTAGTTCGAGATCTTTGCATTGGCGAAATCTGTGAAGCCTTTCGTGCCTTGGATGATGCTGGTGACGCGCTCGAAGCCCATGCCGGTATCCACGTGCCTGGCGGGCAGCGGCGAGAACGTGCCGTCGGGGTTCGCGTTGAACTGGATGAAGACGAGGTTCCAGATTTCGATGCACCGGGCGTCGCCTTTGTTGACCAGCGCGCCTTTGGTGTCGCCGGCGGGCGTGAGGTCCACGTGGATTTCCGAGCACGGGCCGCACGGGCCGGTGTCGCCCATCATCCAGAAATTGTCCTTCTTGCCGCCGGTGACGATGTGACCTTGGGATCGAGGCCGGCGGCTTTGAACAATTTCGGCCCAGATGTCGTAGGCTTCCTGGTCGAACTCGCGACGGTTCGCCGGGGCCGGGCTTATAAACCGTGGCGTAAAGCCGGTTGCGGGAAATTTCCATTTGTCCACGACCAGTTCCCAGGCCCATTCGATGGCTTCCTTCTTGAAGTAATCGCCGAAGCACCAGTTGCCGAGCATCTCGAAGAACGTGTGGTGGTAGGTGTCGAGGCCGACGTCCTCGAGGTCGTTGTGTTTGCCGCCGGCGCGGATGCATTTCTGCGTGTCGGCGGCGCGGCCGGGCGTGTAGGGGCATTTGGTCTGGCCGAGGAAGATGGGCACGAACTGGTTCATGCCGGCGTTGGTGAACAGCAGGTTCGGCGAATCGGGCAGGAGGCTCGAAGACGGCACGATGGTGTGCTGCTTCGACTTGAAGAAGTCGAGGAAGTCCTTGCGGACCTGGCTGCTCGGGCGGATTTGCGTGCTGGTCGTCATGAAATTCAGGCGGGAGATTAGCCCCAAACCGCCGGTCAAAGCGAGTTGGAAGTTTTGGGTCGGCTACGAGGAAGGATGTGAGCCGAGCGGCTGAAAAAGCTGGCTCTCAAGACAGCTCCCTTTAGAATCGCAGCAATCAGCATCCTTTATCCGTGGTTAACGAAGCACAATCCAACGCTGTCGTAATGAGTCCGGACGGCCGTTTGCCCCGGCTGGTCGCGTTGTGGGCGTTTATCCTTTACGCAGTCACCGTAAGTCACGGAGTAACAATCCAAAGCCTGTCGCTGACGGCGAAAGTGGCGGGTTGGGACTGGACACCGTTGGTGGGGCTGCCATTGCAGTGGTTGCTCACCTTGCCTTTGCGTCTGCTACCGGCCGCCTGGGTGCCCCTGAGTTTGAATTTATTGTCCGCTGCAACCGCGGCGCTCACGCTGGGTGTGCTGGCCCGCAGCATGCAATTACTGCCGTGGGACAAACCGTGGAATAACGACAACCGGCTGGCCAGCGCGTTGCCGGTGATAGTGGCCTGCGCTTTGTGCGGGCTGGAATTCAGTTACTGGCAGGATGCGGTTGCCCTCACCGGTGAGATGCCGGATTTGCTGCTGCTGGCGATTGTCTTGTGGTTGCTGCTGGAATATCGGGTCAGGAAAGATACACACTGGCTCAGCGCGGCGGCGTTTGTCTGGGGGGTGGGTATGGCGGAAAATTGGCTGATGCTGCTGGCGTTGCCGCTGTTCATCGCCGTAGTCATCTGGCTGCGAAGGCGTCATTTCTTCAGGTTTGGGTTTCTGCTGCGGATGGCCGGGCTTGGCTGCGCCGGATTTTCAATTTACGCCGTGTTGCCGCTGGCCAACGGCCTGGCCCCGTCCTCGCCGTGGACCCTGGGTCAGTCGTGGTATGCCAGTTTGAGGCAGACCAAATACATGATCATTTTGCTTTACGAACAATTCTGGGTAATACACAGGATGTCGGCATTGGCGGTAGTACTCTATTTTCTGGTACCCACGTTATCCTGCATGGTGCGGCTGCGGGACACTGGCACCAGCTACAAAACGAGTGCGGATCGTTTTCAGCATGAGATATTCAAGTGGCTGCGAGTGCTGCTGCTGCTGGCCTGTCTGTGGCTGGCCTTCGACCCGTTCATGGGGCCGCGGCAAATCGTGCAACGCCAATTCGGCGCTTTTTTGCCGATGCTGACCTTCGACTACTTGAACGCCCTCGGAGCCGGCTTTCTCGTCGGCAACCTTTTGTTGACCGCACAACGGGCGGGTCAACCGCACGGAAGGTCACATCACAAAACCAGGTGGCGGCATCTGGCGGTTCCCTTTGCCACCGGATTGCTCGTTCTGATTGTCGCCGGCCTGGTGGCGAGAAATATTTCCGCCATTCTGCACTTGAATTTTCGTCCCTTGCGCAGCTTTGGCGAACTGGCGGCCGAATCTTTGCCTCCCGGGCGCGGGGTGATCTTGAGCAGCCAACCGCAATATCTGGAAGTATTCCAAGCCGCCCAGGCGCACCGCCGGAAGGGGACAGACTGGCTGGCGGTGAATACCCGCGCATTGTCGGCGGTGGCATATCGCGCCCGGTTGGAACGTCGTCAGCCGGCCGGCTGGCTGTCCGACAAAAACCGGCGTGAACTCACCCCGGTGGAAACGGTGCAGTTGCTCGAACAGATGGCCCGCACCAACCGTTTGTATTTTCTGCATCCCAGCTTTGGTTTGCTTTTCGAACGGTTTTATCAGGAACCCACCGGCGCCGTTTATGAAATGAAATTACGAGGGAAAAATCCCCTGGATAGAACTCCGCTGTCCGGTCCGGCAATAGGTGCGAATGAAACCTTCTGGACCGGCGTCTGGCAAAAGGAACTGGCGCCACTCGCCGTCGCAACGGACCAGCCACAAAATGGCTGGCAGGAAATAATGCAACACCTGGGGTTCGCCCCGGCGTCCTGTTATCAGGACCGCACCCTGGCGGAATGGTATTCGGTATCGCTGGATGCCTGGGGGGTGGCCTTGCAACGACAGGGCTGCTGGGCCGAAGCCCGGGTCCGTTTTGAGCAGGCGTTGCAACTGAATGCCAACAACCTTTCGGCGCGAATCAGTCTGGCCTGCAACACCAACCTCCAGACCGGTACCAAGATGGGACTGGCTGGCGCTGACAGGATAGCCTCGCAATTGAGAAATTTTCAGCACTTAAGCGCCATCCTGAACAACAATGGCCCGTTTGACGAACCGATTTTTTGTTATTTGTTGGGCTGTGCGTATCAAAAAAACGACCTGTTGCTGCAGGCCGCGGAAGAATTTGCGCGGTCGCGGATACTTGTCCCTGACGCACTCGCCCCGGAATTCGCTCTGGCAGAGGTTTATGATCGTTTAAACTTCGCTGATCGCGCCCGTGCGCTGATAGACCATCTCCGGGACGAAACCAAAAAGCTTCCGGCGAACAATGCTTTGGATCTGGAGATGGCACTGCTCGACGCGTACTCCTGGCTGGCGCAAACCAATCCCGCCAATGCCAGCGACGCGCTCCAGTTGGTATTGCAACAGCATCCCGACAACGTGCAAATTGCCAACCGGGTCATCAGCGCCTATCTCGCCTTCGGCGATTACACAAATGCGCTGGAACTGGTGAACGAACATCTGTCCGAGGCACCGGATGACATGGTAAGTTTGAACAATAAAGCGGCCATCCTCATTGTTTCCGGTCAGGCCAGCAACGCCATTCCGGTTCTGGACCGCTTACTGGCTCTGACTAATTTGCCGGCGGCCCGACTCAATCGCGCCAATGCCAGGCTGGCGGTCCAGGATTATGGGAGGGCGGAAGCAGACTACCGTGAACTGGAAAAGTTGCACTTGGATCCCAGCCGCGTCAGTTATGGAAGGGCGATGATTGCCGAGCATCGCCATGACACCAACCAGGCCATGCATTATCTGCGGCTCTGTTTAAGCAACACCCCGGCGGGAACCATCCTTTGGGGCCAAGCCAGCGCACGCCTGCAATCACTCGAGCACGATTCCGGCTCGCCCAGCAGATAGACATTTCACCCGAGCCAGCAACGGAACATTGTGATTGGAATTTCGCCGGGGTTTTCGGAAATCTTTTCCGGCGTTTGTCAAGTGCGGGGTGGAAAATTTACCAAAATTTTTTCCTTGAGAAAAGTCCGGTTTGGGCAGATGTAATGGTCAGAATACGTGAGCGAAAATGGCGCATGTTGTTCTTTGGAAAGTTTGAATTGATTTGCCCTGCCCTGTTCGTGATTCGCAGCAAATCCTTGAACCGTAGTAAAAACGATCAATGGAGCCAATCTGTGACTGTGGCCGACATGCCTTGACTGGACGTCGAAAGCAGCCCGGCGGGTTCCGCATGTTGTAAAACATGTTCAAAGGATCATGTCGCACACGACAAGGGTGGGGTTTTTTTATTGTGGATTGCGGATGGGATAATGCGGATTTTGTTTTGGGCAAACTTTTCGTCTGGTGCTAATCTTCGGACATGGCGCGCGACGATTTGTTTACATCTCCGGTTGAATCAAAGCCGCGCCCGGCGGCCACGCCGGAATCTTCCCGCCACCAACCGCTGGCGGCACGAATGCGGCCACGCACCCTCGCAGAATTCGCCGGCCAAACCCATATCCTCGGCCCCGGCCAGTTGTTGCGCCGCGCCATCGAGGCCGACCGCATCCAATCGCTGATTTTCTTCGGCCCACCCGGCACCGGCAAAACGTCGCTGGCGCAAATCATCGCGCGCCAGACCAAAAGCAAATTCGAGCGGCTCAGCGGCGTGGAATCCAACGTGGCCGACATGCGCCGCGTGCTCGCCGCGGCGGCCAACCGCCTCGAAAACACCGGCCAGCCGACCATTCTATTCATTGACGAAATCCACCGCTTCAACAAAGCGCAGCAGGACGTGTTGTTGCCGGACGTTGAAAGCGGCGTGGTGCGGCTCATCGGCGCCACCACGCATAATCCGTTTTTCTTCGTCAATTCACCGCTCGTTTCACGCTCGCAGATTTTTGAGCTCCGGCCGCTGACCGAGGACGAGCTTTTTTCCCTCGTGCAACGCGCCCTGACCGACGCCGAACGCGGACTCGGTTACCTGAAGATCAAGGCGGAGGAGGCTGCGTTGCGCCATCTCGCCAAAATCGCCGACGGCGACGCGCGCAAGGCCTTGAACGCGCTGGAAATCGCCGCGCTCACCACCGCGCCGGACAAAAAGGG
The DNA here is from genome assembly GCA_963789055.1 of uncultured Verrucomicrobiae bacterium. GTDB lineage: Bacteria > Verrucomicrobiota > Verrucomicrobiia > Limisphaerales > UBA11358 > UBA11358. The sequence goes on from CAWBJE010000004.1 coordinate 351,236, forward strand.
CGTCATTCACATTGACCTGGCCGCCGCCGAGCAAAGCATCCAGAAAAAGGCCGTGGTGTATGACGACGAAGACGCGCACTACGACACGATTTCAGCGTTCATCAAATCCATGCGCGGCAGTGACCCGGACGCGGCGCTGTACTGGCTGGCCAAGATGATCCACGCCGGCGAAGACCCGCGATTCATTGCGCGGCGGATAGTGATTTGCGCGGCGGAAGACGTGGGTCTGGCCGACCCGATGGCGCTGGTGCTGGCGAACGCGGCGCTGTCGGCATCGGAATTTGTCGGCTGGCCCGAAGCACGGATTCCGCTGGCGGAGGCGACGGTTTATATTGCTACCGCCAACAAGAGCAACAGCGCGTATCTGGCGATTGACGCCGCGTTGGAAGACGTGAAATCGGGCCGGACGCTGCCGGTGCCAGAACATTTGCGCGACACGCATTACCAAGGCGCGGAACGGCTGGGGCACGGGAAGGGTTATGAATACGCCCACGACCACCCGGGCCATTTTGTGGCACAGGATTATCTCGGTGCGGACAGGCGGTATTACGAACCGACCGAACAGGGCGTGGAAAAGAAAATCAAGGAACGGGTTGAAAAATGGCGGGCGGAGCTTGATAAAATCAAAAAGTCAAAACCTTGACCACAGATGAACACGGATAAACACGGATTATTTCCGGTTTGTAGGCGCCGACGCAAGGAGGCTCCGACCTCATTTCCACTCAGGCGCGTGAAATTAGAGACTCGTTACCTCGTCTCCTACCAGTTGAATTTGTGTCCATCCCAAGTTTTCCACGATTTCATATTTTCCGATAATGCGAACTGACCTTCGAGCGGCCAAATCTGAACTGCGCCAGGAAATCCGCGCGGCACTGGCTGCCATGTCAGTGGAACAACGCACGGTTGATTCGGCAAAAATTTGTGCGCGGTTGCGGGAATTGCCCGCCTGGAAGAATGCGAAATCGGTCCTGCTGTTCGCGCCGATGCCGACGGAACCGGACATCTGGCCGCTCCTGGCAGAGGCGTTGGCCGCGGGGAAAATTGCCGTCCTGCCCCGTTTTAATCCGTCCGGAAAAAATTACGTCGCTGCTCGCGTGCAAAATCCGGAAAGCGAAATTGTGACCGGTCAATTTGGCATCCGTGAGCCGTCCGCCCGGTGTCCGGAAATTCCCGTGAGCCGCCTCGATTTGATTCTTGTACCCGGCGTGGCGTTCGACCGGCATGGCCATCGGTTGGGCCGCGGCAGGGGATTTTACGACCGCTTGCTGGTTGATGTGAAAGGTGCTAAATGCGGGATTGCCTTTGACGGACAGGTGGTGGATGAAGTTCCTGTCGGAGCAGCGGATGTGCGGGTGGATTTTATCGTTACACCGATGCGCAACGTAGGAATCAAGGACTGAGAAGCGGGGCGATTATTCGTGCTGCTGGTTCAACATGGGCATGGTGCCTTCCCAACTTTGCGGCGTATTCCAAGGACGGACCGAATCATTTTCCGGCTCATTGGTTGCGCAACCAGTGACACTGACAAGAATACCGCCAAGTAAGATCAGTAGAAACCATCTTGCCGGGCGGCACTTCATATCAAGAAGAGGACGGATGCGCCGGGGTAACTTCGTCACCTTCAATCAATTCGCCCAGCTTCCAACCCGGCATGACATTGGCAATGGAGCGGTTTTTGTCGAGGGTACGAACGATGACCTTGGCCACCAGTTTGCCGTCGCGGCTGACTAACAGTTCACTGTTTTCGATTACCCCCTGGTCCTGGCCAATGTTCAACACCACGAAGTCCCATTTCGGATCAACCACCAGAATCTTGCCTCGGAGGCTGGCTCGCAACGTGACAAAAGTATTTGTGCCCTCGTATCTTTCCAAACGCGCCTGCGTCCGGGCCAATGCGCGTTGCAGCACCGCTTTCTCCTCATTAACCATCGCAACTTCCTCCTGCGATTCCTTCAACGCCCGGCTGAGCTTGCCGACTTGTTCTGGATTGATACCGGTGGCCTTGTAAGCGGCGAGTTGATTCTGTGCGTCGTCGCGTTCCTGCGCAGTCTTGGTCAGCTTGTCATTCAAATCATCAGCGCGTTTGGTCTGTGCCGCGGCAGTGGCCACTGCCTTTTGCGCTTCGGATTTCGCATCCGCCAATTCCTGAGTGGTTTGCTTGAGCGTGTCCTGTGCCTTCGTCAAATCTTTCTTCGTCTTGGAAAGATCACTTTGTGCCTGCTGTTTCTGCGTCCGTTCAGTGTCCCGCTGGGTAGCCAGCGTGGTGATCTGTTCTCTCACCTGAAAGATATTCCACAGTCCGGCACCCAGTGCCAGAACAATGGCCAAAATCAAACAAATTCTAGTTAACATGGCTTGATTCGCAGTTTTGTGGTCAAGTTATACGTTTGCCTCCGATGTGTCAACGTCAGTTTGCGCCTTGCCAAACCATGATTTCGCTTCATCTTTCTGCCGCATGGATGCCGAACCCATCAGGCATTTGCAGCCGTCCGGGGTCAAACCACAGCCGTTGCGCGCGTTCCTCGCTTTAAGCCGCGTGTCGCATCTGCCCACGGTCTGGTCAAATTGTCTGGCCGGCTGGTGGCTGGGCGGCGGGGGTAATCCCGCCAAATTGTCGTTGCTGCTGCTGGGTGTCAGCGCGCTTTACACCGGTGGAATGTTTTTGAACGACGCCTTCGATGTGGACTTCGACCGGCAACGGCGCGTGGAACGGCCGATTCCCTCCGGCGCCATTTCCCTCGCCGCCGTGTGGCGCTGGGGATTGGCGTGGCTCGGCGTCGGTGCGTTGTGCCTGACGGCGGTGAGCAAAACGACCGGTATCCTCACCCTGGCGCTGCTTCTTTGCATCATCATTTACGACGCGACGCACCGGGTCGTCACCGCCTCGCCGTGGCTGATGGGCTTGTGCCGGTTCTGGGTCTATGTCATCGGCGGTTCCGCTGGCGAGGCGGGCGTCAACGGCCGACCGGTCTGGTGCGGCGTAGCGCTGGCCTTTTTTGTGGCCGGGCGGGGATATCTGGCGCAATACGAAAGTTCCCGCGGCCGGGTTCCGCGCTGGCCCCTGGCGATGCTGGCGGCGCCGATTTTCTTCGCCATGCTGATTAACGCGGCCGAATATCGCCCGCCGGCGATTTGGTTATCGCTTGTGCTTGCTTTGTGGATTGCGCTTTGTGTGCGGACCATTTTCGCGGCCGGTGCCGTAAATATCCCGCACATGGTGTCGGGCCTGCTGGCGGGAATCGTTTTTGTGGACTGGCTGGCGGTTGGTCCCGTGTGTCCGCACTGGTTGAGTTTTGTGTTTCTGATTTTATTTGGCGCGACGCTGGCGCTGCGGCGATTATTGTCGGCTGCTTGAAACAACGGGCCCCCTTGCCGCTCCGCAATCCGGCTGCATTCCCTGCATTCCCGGACTTCACACACCGGGCTTGAATAAAAGAAAGCTTCCTGTTAGTTTGTAGTTTAACTTATGAGCAATGAAACACCCGTTAAAATGACGCACAATGAAGAGATCAAGGCCGCGATTCCAACGCTGGCCGGGACGATTGCTGCGACCATCGCCGATGCGGGTACGGATCATTTTTCGCAGGATGACTACGAATTCCTGAAGTTTCACGGTTGTTATCAGCAGGATGACCGCGACCTGCGCAAAACCGGCAAGAAATACATCATCATGGTCCGCAGCCGCATTCCCGGCGGCGTGATGACGGCCAGTCAATGGCGCGTGTTCGACAATTTATCGGCCCGCTACGGCAACCATACCCTGCGCATCACCACCCGCCAGACCATCCAGTTTCACGGTATTTTAAAATCCAATCTTCGCGCCGTGGTGAAAGGCATCAACGAATCGTTGCTCTCCACGCTCGCGGCCTGCGGCGACGTGAACCGCAACGTCACCGCGCCGCCCACGCCCGCTTACACTCCGGCACGCGAACAGGTTTATGCCGATTGCAAAAAGGTCGCCCTGGCGCTCGCGCCGAAAACGAAGGCGTATCCTTCAATCTGGATTGACGGCGTGCAATTGAATCTGGAGGACGCGGAGAATAAAAATTTTGCAGACCCGCTCTACGGCCAAGCATATCTGCCGCGCAAATTCAAAACCGCCTTTGCGATTCCGCCGGTCAACGACATTGATGTTTTCACCAATGACCAGGGTTACATCGCCATTATCGAAAACGAGCAACTCGTCGGCTATAACCTCGCCGTCGGCGGCGGCATGGGCCGCAGCCACGGCAACGCGCAGACGTATCCGCGCCTCGCAGATGTCATCGGTTTTCTCACGCCCGACCGGCTGTTTGACGTGGCGAAGGCCGTGTTGACCATCCACCGCGATTTTGGCGACCGCGCCGACCGCAAACATGCGCGCCTTAAATACGTCGTGGCTGAGCGCGGCGTGGACTGGGTACGCGCCGAAATCGAAAAGCGTGCCGGCTTCAAACTCGAGCCCGCCAGGCCTTTCAAATTTACGAGCACCGGCGACCTTTACGGCTGGCGCCAGGCGGTGGATGGAAGATGGTTCCTGACCCTTTTTGTCGAAACCGGGCGCGTCAAGGACATGGAAGGTCATCGCTTGAAAACCGCGTTGCGCCTGGTGGCGGAAAAATTTCCCGAAATCGAATTTCGTTTGTCGGCGAATCAAAATGTCATCCTGGCCAACATTGCCGAAGAGGACCGGGACGCCATCAGCGAATTGCTGACGGAACACGGTATCAAAACCGGTCTGCGGCAAGTCTCCGTCCTGCACGCCGTTTCGATGGCCTGCCCCGCCCTGCCCACCTGCGGCCTGGCGCTTGCCGAATCCGAACGCATGTTGCCGGGATTGATTGACCGCATCGAAAAACTTTGCGAAGCCGTGGATCTGGCCGGCGAGGAAATCATCATCCGCTCGACCGGCTGCCCGAACGGCTGTTCGCGGCCGTACACGGCGGAACTGGCATTCGTCGGCAAGGCGCCGGGCCGTTATCAAATCTGGCTCGGCGGCAACGTCAGCGGCACGCGACTCACTTCACTTTGGAAGGACGCGGTGAAGGAAACCGACATCGAAAACGAATTGCGGCCCGTGCTGACGCGGTACCTGAATGAACGTTACAATTACGAACGCTTTGGCGACTGGTGCGACCGGGTCTTGCTCCGGGAGCCGGTGACCGGATTTTCAATTTGAAAGGCCCACTGGTTGGTGAATCTTTCTCAAACAGTCTGTCGACTTTGCCAAAAACCTGCGAAATTGGTGAACTCCCATATTATTCCAGAATTTGTCTATAAACCGATGTACGATCAAAAACACCGATTTCGCAGTGCACAGACTGATGCGCGTGTATGGGAATGGAAGCAAAAAGGATTTCGAGAACCCATGCTTTGCGAAAACTGCGAACAAAAATTCTCCGTTTGGGAGCATTACGCGAGCGAACATTTTTTCAACAAGCCGCTTCCAACTCCGGTATCCCAGGGTCATTCAAAAGCAATAATTCTAACTGGTTTAGATTATCAAAAGCTGAAATTGTTTTTACTTTCAATACTTTGGCGAGCCGGAGTTGCCACGCATGATTTTTACGAACATGTGAAGCTTGGTCATATTCACGAAAAACGTCTTCGGCAGATGCTTCTTTCTGAAAATCCCGGCTCGGCAGAAGAATACGCTTGTTTTATTTGCACGATAAAACTTGATGGTGACACATTCAGCGATTTCTTTGTCCAACCTACGCCCACTCGCCTAGAAAGTCACCGTTGTTATCGGTTTGTGTTTTCAGGTTTTATTTTTTACTGCCACGTAACGAGTCACTCACTTCCTGGTTCGATGCGCCGTTTGACACTTCAACAGAACGGGACTCTTATAATTGGCGACACCGAAGTTGCCGAACATCCGTTTTTGCGTGATACATTCAATAGCGCAAAGGATGCGTTTGCATCCAAAGAATGGGACTGACGGATTATTTATGACTCCTGATCAAATTTTCAAAGCCAACGCTGCCTTGCGCAACCAATCGCCGCTGGAAATTGTCCGCTGGGCCATTGCCCGGGCGAACGGACACGCTGTCGTGTCCACCAATTTTCGCCCGTACGAAGCCGTCATCCTGCATCTCTGCACACAGGTTCAGCCGGACATTCCGGTATTGTGGGTGGACCATGGGTACAATCGCCCGGCGACTTACCGGCACGCCGAGGAATTGAAGAAATTGCTCAAACTGAATCTGAAACCATATTTGCCGAAAATTTCCGTTGCGCACCGCGACGCGATTTACGGCGAGATTCCGACCACAGGCGACGAGGAAGGCCTGAGGCAGTTCAGCGCCGTGATGAAACTCGAACCTTTCCAGCGCGGCATGAAGGAACTGGCACCGACCGTCTGGCTCACGGCGTTGCGCCGCGTGCAAAACCCGAATCGCGCCGGTCTGGACATTGTTTCCGAAGACAATAATTCCGGCACGCTGAAGGTCAGCCCGGTTTTTTATTGGACGGATGCAGACCTGGAAAATTATCTGAAGCAGCACGGACTGCCCAACGAGTGGGATTATTTCGACCCGGCCAAGGCTGACGACAAACGCGAGTGCGGTCTGCATGCGGCATGGGGAGGCCAGACGGTTAAATGAGTGATTGGCTAAATGAGTTAAATCAGTAATTGTTTGGTTAACCAATGGAAACACCAATGAATGAAAAATCGGCGGGTTACCGATCGTTTGAAGATTTGGAAGTGTATAAAGCGGCACGGGAATTTCGCAAGGCCATGTATCGCGTCGCGAAACAATTGCCGGACTTTGAGAAATTCGGCTTGGCCAGCCAGATTCGACGCGCGGCTGTTTCTCTCACCAACAATCTGGCTGAAGGACATGGGAGATTTCATTTCCTTGATCAAATCAAATTTACCCTCATCTCTCGTGGCTCGTTGGAGGAATTGATTGACGACCTGAATGTTTGCGTGGATGAAAATTATTTGCCATCGGATGAAGTCGTCGAATTGAAAAACACCGGATGGCAAGTGCTGAAGTTAACCAACGGTTACTTGCGCTATCTCCGTGACCGTAAGTTGGGCTCGTCGCTTGAGCTGCGCGAAACTCCTCAGTCGTACAACACCGCCTCCGATAACAACGAATCGATGGGGTGGCTCGAAGAACTTTTGGAACAAAATCCTGACCTTCTGCCTTCGTTCAGGCAAGGCACTAACCACTAATTTAGCCATTCAACTTATTTAACCATTTAACGCTTTGAGCAGCTACCATCTCGACCATTTGCAGTATCTGGAAACGGAGGCGATTCACATCCTGCGCGAAGTCGCCGGCGAATTCGAGCGCCCCACCCTGCTCTTCTCCGGTGGCAAGGATTCCATCTGCCTGCTGCGCCTGGCCGAAAAGGCGTTCCGGCCGTCGGACATCCCGACGCCGCTGCTCAACATCGAGACTGGTCACGAATTTCCGGAGCTGATCGAATTCCGCAATCGGCGCGCGAAGGAACTCGGGGTGAAGCTGATTGTCCGCAGCGTGGAAGACGCCATCGCCAGGGGTCTCGCCCATCCCGCTCCGGGTGAAATCAGCCGCAACAAGCTCCAGATTCCCGCGCTGCTGGGCGCCATCGAGGAGTTCCGGTTCGATTGCGCCATTGGTGGCGCGCGACGCGACGAGGAAAAAGCCCGGGCCAAGGAACGGTTTTTCAGTTTCCGCGACAGCTTCGGCCAGTGGGACCCGAAAAATCAACGCCCGGAAATCTGGAACCTTTACAACGCCCGGGTAAATCACGGCGAGCACATGCGTGTCTTCCCGCTGTCCAATTGGACGGAGATGGACGTGTGGGAATACATCAAGCGCGAAAAGCTGGAGGTGCCGGTGATTTATTTCAGCCACAAACGCAAATGCGTCCGCCGCAACGGCCAGTGGCTGGCCGTCACCCATTTGCTGCCGCCAAAGGAAAAAGAGCCGGTCAAGGAACTCGTCGTCCGCGTCCGCACCATCGGCGACATTATCAGCACCGGCATGGTCGAATCGCCGGCGGTTTCCGTGGACGACATCATCGCCGAGATTGCCGCCGCGCGCGTGACCGAACGCGGCAGCCGCGCCGACGACAAGGCCGGCGAAGCGGCAATGGAAGACCGCAAGAAAGCCGGGTATTTTTAACCGCTAATGGACACCAATAAACGCGAATTATTTTCTCTTTGTAGGAGCCGACGTGAGGAGGTTCCAGCTACATCATGTCCATTTACACGCACGAAATTAGAGACTCGTCACCTCGTCTCCTACAGTTGCATTCGTGTCCATTCGTGTCGATTCGTGGTTGAATAATCTTCTCATGCCCCATACCCAACATCCCATCGAGATTCTGCGGTTCAACACCTGCGGTAGTGTTGACGACGGCAAGTCCACGCTCATCGGCCGGTTGTTATACGATTCGAAGTCGCTGATGGAAGACCAGATGGAGGCGCTCGAACGCAGCGCCGACATCACCGGCGGCGGCCAGATCAATCTGGCGAATCTCACCGACGGCCTCCGCGCCGAACGCGAACAGGGCATCACAATTGACGTGGCGTACCGCTACTTCGCCACGCCCCGGCGCAAGTTCATCGTCGCCGACACGCCCGGCCACGTGCAATACACCCGCAATATGGTCACCGGCGCATCCAACGCCAATCTTTCCATCGTGCTCGTGGACGCGCGACAGGGCGTCATCGAACAAAGCCGCCGCCATACTTATATTGCCGCGTTGCTCGGCATTCCGCATTTGGTCATCGCGGTAAACAAGATGGATTTGGTGGATTGGGACAAGGAGCGATTTTGGGAAATCCGCGATGAATTCGAGGATTTCATCCCGAAACTCGACGTATTTCGCGACGTGAAATTCATCCCCATCAGCGCCCTCGAAGGCGACAACGTGGTTGTGCCGTCCAAACAGACGCCCTGGTACGAAGGTCCGACGCTACTGGCGCACCTGGAGACCGTCCACATCGCCAGCGACTGGAACCTGAGCGCGTTGCGGTTTCCGGTGCAATGGGTCAATCGTCCGAACAATCCCACCGACTCGCAACTGCACGATTTTCGCGGATTGAGCGGACAAATCGCCGGTGGCATCGTGCGCCGAGGCCAGCCGGTGGTGGTGTTCCCCGCCGGCATCAAGACCACGGTTAAGGACATCTGGACATATGACGGCCCGCTCGCCGAGGCGTTTTGCCCGCAATCGGTGACGCTTTGCCTTGAACATGACATTGACGTGAGCCGGGGCGATATGATTGTAGGCCTGGAAAATCTGCCGGGGCTGAACTCCGATTTATACGCTTACGTCTGCTGGCTGCAGCAAGGGAAGTTGCAAGCCGGCAAAAAATATTTTCTCAAGCACGCCACCCAGACCGTGCAGGCGATGGTTACCGCCGTGGAAAGCCGCATCAACATGGCCACGTTCGAACCGGAACCCGCGCCGGGCGCGCTGGTGATGAATGACGTTGGCATCGTCCGCCTGAAAACCGCCAAACCGATTGTCTATGACGGCTATAACACCAACCGGCTGACCGGCTCGTTCATTTTGATTGAACAAGGCACGAACGCGACCGTGGCCGCCGGCATGTTGACCGCGCCGACTGAAGCCGTGAAGCCTGAGTACACCGATTTTGCGATTTGAAGGCTGTTCGGCCAGACCAATGCCGATGGGTGACCTCGTTATCTAAACCGTCGGGATTTTTTCCAAACGAGAATCAGCAGAAGACAAAACACCCGGAGCGCGACCGGTAAAAAACAACTTCACCCGCCGGGTCACAAATCTTGCCAACCAATAAATAACCAGGAGAATTTTCATCGGAACTGATTTGAATTGAAGGATGGAACCGGAAACGCGCTCATAATCCTGTCCCGCGCAAAATACACTTCACCCGTGTAAGGACTGGATACGACTTGCCTCATTAATCCATTTTCCACCCTCGAGTTATGCATGCTCGTGCCCGAGTTGTCAGCCAATTCCTCTTTGAGACTGGAAGTTTTTTATAAAATTCGCTTCTTTGTCCAGAACTTTTTTAGCAATTTTAGAGGGGGTGTTTGGAGGAAATTCTTTTAGCTATTGACCGCTTGCATTGATGACTGACACCCTTTTGACACAATGAGCCTGCCCGTCAATGAAAACGGCAACGACGACGATGCGGTTTCGCAAAGAGGAAATCGGGCAGTTCTTATTTTCACCGGCTGCATGTTGTTACTCCTGTTGGTGGGTTGGCTGGATTACATTACGGGCTATGAACTTGGTTTTTTCGTGTTTTACACCGTGCCGGTCGGGCTGGCGGCCTGGTATCTGGGGCGTTGGCCGGGCATCTGGCTGGCATTGGCGGCAACCCTAGCCTGGGGACTGGCCGATGCTTTGGCCGGGGCAAAATATTCCTCGCCATTTTCTTTCTGGTGGAACACCACCGTTCATCTCGCGGCTCTGATCATCAACGCCGTGACCATTGCGAAAATCAGGCTCGACCTGAAACAACGCGACCTGTTGGCAACCAAACTCGAAGCTGCCCGACAGACCCTGCGTGCGGCAGCCAAGGCTCTGCCTGCCTGCCCTGTCTGCGGCAAAGTTCATCCCCGGACCGGACCAAGCGACCCGGCTGAACTCCGGGCGCTGGCCCGAGATAATGCCGATTTCAGCGAGGCGCTTTGCGCCGAATGTGCACAAGCCACACGAAGGAGTTGACGCCGCACGGCCTCCGGCGCAAATTCTTGTTCCATGGGCGATAAATTGAAATTCCCCGCTTGGAACTCACTTCCGCCGCGTCGGCGCAAACTCCTGTACTGGATCCTGGGGTTGCTGCTGTTTTACACCATCGCCGGATTTTTTATCCTGCCGCCCATCATCCGCGCGGTGGCCGCCAGGCAATTATCCAAACAGCTCGACCGCGAGGTTTCCATCCAGAAGGTCAAACTCAATCCCTTCGCCTTTTCGACCGCTATCCGCGGGCTGCTCATCAAGGACAAGGACGGCGAACCGTTTGTTTCGTGGGATGAAGTTTACGTCAACTTCCAGCTCTCGTCGTTTTTCGGTCATCCCTGGGTGTTCAAGGAAATTCGCGTGGTAAGCCCCTTTGCCCGGGCGCAAATGAACAAGGACGGCACGTTCAATTTCTCCGACCTGATTGCCAAATTTACGCCGACGAATGCGCCCGCCGCACCGCCGCCCAAGGCACCAGCCAAACCGATCGGTCTCTGGATTGGCCGGCTGCTCATCACCAACGCCACCGCCTCGGTCACCGACCTGACGCATCGCAACCCGTTCAAACGGCTCGTCGGTCCCATCACCTTCTCATTGGAGAATTTTGAAACTGATCCGGAAAACAAAAATCCTCACGAGTTCACCGGCACGACCGATGCCGGCGAAAGAATCGCCTGGAGCGGCTATTTTTTCCTCAATCCGGTCCGGTCCTGGGGCGAGCTGACGCTGGACAATCTCTCTTTGACCAAATACGCACCGCTTTACGAGGACAAGCTGCCCTTTGAAGTCCGTGACGGTGTCGTGGGTGTGCATGTGGAGTACCGGGTGGTGCTGGACGGCACCAACCTCGTCGCCGGCGTAACCAACACGGCGTTCGCCCTCCGCAATTTCAAACTGGCCGCGCCGGGCGCCGAAAAGAATCTGGTCGAACTGGACCATCTGGCCGTGACGGGCGTGAGCGCCGACGCCGTGGCCCGGCAGGGGGAAATCGGTTCGGTCAAGGCCAAAGTAGATATCGGGTCGGTCCTGGTCGAAGATACCCGGCTCTACGTGCTGCGCACCTCCAATAGCATTGCCGGTATCGCCATTCCCGGTACCGCCGTCACGAACAGTGCCGCTTCCCCGGCCGAATCGGCTGAAATTACCACCAACGCGCCGGCCGGTATCCCCGCGTTGCTGGGCATGGCAACCAATTACGTCGCCCAGTTCCTCCACACCACCAACCTTGCTACCGCCACCGTCCATAACGTGGAATTCACCAACTTCGCCTTTCATCTCGAAGACCTGACCCCGTCCCGGCCCGCCCGGCTGGACCTCGGCGACATTGCGTTGAGCGTCAAAAACATTTCCAACGACCTGAAAACCAATCTCACCACCGAACTTTCCCTGCGGTGGAACACCAATGGCACCATCAAAACCGAAACCACTGTCTCCTTCGTACCGCTGACGGCGGACGTTCAATTTGCGCTGGACCGGCTCGACTTCGGCACGCTCGACCCATATCTCGAATCCAAGTTGAATCTGTTCATCCCCAGCAGCGAGTTTGGCCTCCACGGCCAGGTCCAACTGCGCACCCCCGAAGGGCAACTGCCCGACATCACTTTCCGCGGCGACACGTGGATTGACAATTTGCGCGTCGTGGACGGTGTCATCGGCGAGGATTTGTTGAAATGGAATTCGGTCCGTGTCTCGGGCATTGAAGCGAACGTGAATCCGCTGAGCGCAGCCATCAAGGAAATTGACCTCGATAATGTGGCGGCGCATCTGGTCATCGAAACCAACCGCACCATCAATCTGCTCGCCGCGCTGAAACCGGTCGGCACCACCAACGCTCCAGCCGACACCAACGCCACCGTGGTTGCCGCCGTACCGCCCACTGCGCCTGCCACCAACGCCGCCCCGCTGGCTGCCTTGCCGCCGTTCTCCATCGGCACCATCGTCATCTCCAACAATTCCGCCAGCTTCACCGACCGCTCACTGACGCCGAACGTGAACATGGCCGTCCTGGACGTCGATGGGACTATTGCCGGGATTTCATCCACCCAGCCCCAGCACGCCGACATCAACTTGAGCGCCAAAGTGGATGGCGTCGGGCCGGTGGCCATTGCCGGCACCATCAACCCGTTCAGCGGCACCGAGACGAATGACGTTAAAATCACACTGAAGAACATGGATTTGACGCCGGCCAGCCCCTACGCCGGGAAATTCGCCGGTTACCGTATCGCCATGGGCAAGTTAAACCTCGACCTGGCCTATGACCTCGTTGGTCGGAGCCTGAAATCGAAAAATGTCATCACCGTCGACCGGTTCACTTTTGGCGACAAGGTGGACAGCCCGGATGCAACGCATCTGCCGGTGCGGCTGGCCGTAGCGTTGCTAAAGGACCGTAACGGGCAGATTCTGCTCGACGTGCCGGTGGAAGGCAGCCTCGACGATCCCAAGTTCCGCGTCGGCAAGGTTGTCATTCATACACTGTTGAACATTCTCACCAAGGCCGCCACGTCGCCGTTCTCGCTGCTGGGTGCGTTGGTGGGCGGCGGTGGCGAGGAACTCAGTTATCAGGATTTTGCGCCGGGCAGTGCGATATTGTCACCCGACAATCAAAAGAAACTGGATACGCTGGCGAAAGCGCTTTACGAACGACCCGGCCTGCAACTGGAAATCAGCGGCAGCATCGATCCCGACGCCGACCGCGACGGTTTGCGCCGCATCAGCCTGGATAAACAAATCCGTATGCGTCAATGGACGTCGCTGGGCAAATCGGAACGCGCCGCCACCACGCCTGACCAATTGACGGTCACGCTGGCGGAACACGCCGCCTGGGTGAAGAAGCTTTATAACGAGGCATGGAGCAAAGGCACCATCAACGACGCTTTCCTCGCCGCCAACACCAATCTGACCGCTGCCGTCGCTCAAATCAGACCGCGCACCACCTCAATTCAAAAAGAGGCGACCCTGCTGATGGAGCGCCAGTCAGGTGCACCGGTTAAATCATCCAGAACCACAGCGAAGGCTGCTGCCAAGATGCCTGCGCCAAGCGACCCCAGGGAAATCGTATTGCTGGCGACCTTCCCCGTTACCGATGCCGATTTCCAGGCATTGGCCAACGAACGCGCCAAGGCCGTCCGCGCCTATCTGCTTTCCCCCGGCAAAGTGGAGGCGGACCGCCTTTTCCTCGCGGAAAATCAGACTGGCGGCGTAAAGTCCGAAGGCAGCCGCGTTTACTTGCAATTCCAGTAAAAACGAGGAACGCCGGCTTCCGGCCCGGCAGCCTCCTGAACCCATTTGCGGGTAGGGCGGCGCTGCCGCGCCGCCAGGCCGAGCAGCAGCTCGGCCCTACCAACACAGTGGTCGGCCATTACATCCGGAACAGCCAGGACACGATTTGATTGCCGCCAAAAATCCAGATTGCCGCCGCAAGCGCAATGTAAGGTCCGTAAGGCATGCGTGATGACCATTCGCGACGGCGCATCGCGATAAGCGTTATGCCAACCGCTGCGCCAATCATCGAACTGAGCATCAAAGAAAAAATTACGCCCGGCCATCCGATGAACGCGCCGATGGCGCCCATGAATTTCACGTCGCCCAAACCCATCGCCTCGCGTGGCAATACGATTTCCGAACCCACCGCTTCCAGATAATGGATGCTTTCCGGATCCAACTTTTCGGTTTCGCAATTATCCTGGTGAATCTCCAACAATCGCGCCTTCAGCGCGAGCCGCAGCATCACGTCCTTGTACCCGCGGTCCACCAGCTCAACCGTGCGCGCGTGCAGCACAATCGTGTCCGATTTCCGGTAAAACAATTCGTCGTAGGAAATTTCCTTGTCCGGCAGGTGCAACGATGTCTCACCGAAAACGATTTTCGCGTCTCCGGGCCATTTCACTCGTTGCCGGCCAAACAGCCATTTGCCCAGCCGAAGAATTGCGTAAATGACCGCCACTCCCACCAACGCACCGATAAAACTCAACCCCAACCCGGCCAGCAACGTCTTCGCGCCCTGCAACAACGGAAGCGCCAACGACGCAACCAGACCCACCGCCATGCCGCCATAGGTGATTTCGTCCGGAATGATGAAATGCTCGAAGTCAATGAACGTCGCCACAATCAAGCCGCAGAGAAAAACGGCATAAACAATGGCCAGCCACGGCGATTTTGCGCCGAACCCCAGCCAGCAACTCAGGAATACAACACCCGTCAGCAACTCGACTACGAAATAGCGAAATGAAATGGGCGCACCGCAATTTTTGCAGCGGCCCCGCAGCGCCAGCCACGTCACCAGCGGAATGTTTAGGTACCACGGGATGGAATACTTGCAATGCGGACAATGCGACCGCGGGGTGATGATACTCATGCCCGCCGGCAGCCGGTGGATGCACACGTTCAGAAAACTGCCGACGATGCAGCCAAACACGAAAAAGACGAGCGACCAGAAATGGAAGGGAACCATCGCCCAATCGTGCGGGTTGAAAATCGCGTTAATTCCCATAAATAAAACCCAAAATCGCCCTCACCCTGACCCTCTCCCGCCGGGCGGGAGAGGGAATGGCAATGTTCAATGTCTGGAACTTCTGACTGTGCCTGAATCGCCGACAGACTGGCGACAATTCACCCTCTCCCATCGGATGGGAGAGGGCCGGGGTGAGGGAAAAATCTGGTTGGCTCATTTATCGGCAATTACTTTTTGTCATTACCATAAACACTTTCTTCGAGCGCTTTCCTCATCACGGCGATTGGCGCGGATTCGCCTGTCCAGATTTCAAATGCCTTCGCGCCCTGATGCAGCAGCATGCCCAGACCATTCGCAGTTTTGCAGCCGGCTGCTTTCGCCGCCTTGAGCAGCGGCGTCTCCGGCGGATTGTAAACCATGTCGTAAACCGCCCGCGCCTGTGACAGCACAAACGGCGTTCCGTCCAGCGGCGTGGCGTCGCCGGGCTTCAATCCCAGCGGCGTGGCGTTCAACAACAAATCCACCTGGCCTTTCGGAAAACCGACGGTTACTTTCACTTTGGGATGGCGCTTGCGGATTTCCTGCGCCACCGCCTCGGCCTTGGCCTTGACGAAATCGGACACGAACAATTCCGCCACGTCTTCCGATGCCAGCCGCAGTGCCGCCACCTGCCCCGCCCCACCGGTGCCAATCAACTGCACCTTCGCGCCGGGCAACGATAATTCCAAATCGTCGCGCAATGAGCGGCTGATGCCGTCGGCGTCGGTATTGAATCCGTGCGACCGGATTTCTTTGGGCGAATCTTTTTCAAATTCGCGCAGCGGTCGCCAATCGCCTTTGGCGCCGCGGCCCTCGAACCGGACGGTGTTGACCGCGCCCCAGTTTTTGGCCGATTCATCCAGCACATCCACAATGTCCATGGCCAGCACCTTGTGCGGCACAGTGAGATTCAGGCCGCCAAATTGCATCACTTTGGCACCGGCGATGGCGGCGCGCAGGTTGTCCGGATGCACTTCAAACGCGAGATAACGCCAGTTCAGGCCGAGCCTGGCAAACGCGGCGTTGTGCATAGCCGGCGACGCGGAATGGCGGATGGGAAAGCCATAAACCGCGCAACAGCACGTGGCGGCATTAATGGCGGATTGACCGGGTTTGGACACGCGCAATTTATACGCGGCTTTAATAACGGTTAAAAGCGCAAAGTCCGGGAATAGACTCGTAGGACAGGCGTCTCGCCTGTCTCCATCTTTAAACCCTTTGCTAGTTCGATGATTTTGTGTCCGCCCCGGAATGTCCTAACCCGCCAAGGCGGAAAATTAAATTAGAGACAGGCTGGAAGCCTGTCCTACGAATGCTGGCAAATCGCAATGGACAATCCGCCAGGGCCGGAATAAGGTCGGTTTTATGAAACAAGATGGGTTGCAGAACAGGCCGTCCATTAACTGTTAGGCAGCACTCCCGCTATGTCAGACGCCCAGCATTTAGCAGCACGCGCGAGGAAGTTTTTTTCCATGACCGGTGGTTCTTTGCACGATTACGTCCTACTTGCAGATATTGAGCCACCAAGAATTGTGCGCATATCACCGGCGATAGGATTTTTGGAAATTGCAGACCCAGCACTGGCCCAGGCTTGCAGGCAGTTTTTAATCGAGCAGGGAGTGAAGACATTTGGGAGCTTTGACGAGCTTAGCCGCGTATTCGGTAGTACGGTGAAGAAATGGAACTTCCCTATCGAAATGATGATCTACTGCAATGAGTGCGGAAAGCATTTTGATATTATTGTTACCAGCAAAGGTTCACAGAATTATCGCTGTCCGGCTTGTGGAAAGGTTCATATATTTAATTTGGACGGTTTCACGAAGAAGGCGGTTGAGCAGACAGAGAAAATGCTTGGAAAAACTCGCGGACGCCGATAGGTATTGCAGATGCCGTCGAATTAAAAGATCGACTGCCCCTCCCCTCCTCTTTCATTGCCCCGCGCGCCGGGCTGATTGAACTGCGTAGCGGCTTTCGGCAGAAAGCCGCACTATTTTTCGAATCTCTGAAGTTGACGGCGCTCTGCCGAGCCGCCGCTACGGTCTTCCCTCTTTCATTGATTAACTCCGCCACTCGAATAAAGTATGCGGGTGAAATCCAAAGGCACAGTGTACCTCGTCGGAGCCGGGCCCGGTGACGCGGGCCTGCTCACGTTGCGCGGCGCGGAATTGCTCCGGCGCGCCGACGTGGTGCTCTACGATGCCCTGGTAAATCCCGACCTGCTCCGGCTGGCGCCGCCGTCCGCCGAACTCATCGCCCGCGGCAAAAACATGAAAATGCCGCAGGACGAAATCATCGCGCTGCTCATCGCCCGCGCCCGCGAAGGCAAATGTGTCGTGCGGCTCAAGGGCGGCGATCCTTACATTTTCGGGCGCGGCGGCGAGGAAGCCGAAGCGCTTGCCGCGGCGAAAATCCAATTTGAAGTTGTGCCCGGCGTTTCGTCCGTGGTGGCCGCGCCGAATTACGCCGGCATTCCGCTCACCCATCGCGAGCATTGCTCCAGCTTTACCGTTTTTACCGGCCACGAAGACCCCACCGACGCGAAAACGGATTTGCGTTACGACCAGATTACCAAAATTCCCGGTACCAAGGTCGTGCTCATGGGCACCGAACGGCTGGATGACTGGACGAAATCGCTCATTACGCACGGGATGCCGCCGGAAACGCCCGTGGCCCTGGTCCGCTGGGGCACCACCGGCCGGCAACAGGCCGTCACCGGCACGCTGGCCACCATCGCCGGACTGGCCGCCGAGAAAAAACTGTCGCCGCCGCTCCTGACCATCATCGGTGACGTGGTGAAATTGCGCGGGAAACTGAATTGGTTCGAGCATCGGCCGTTATTCGGCCAGCGCATCGTCGTTACCCGCAACCGCGAGCGAGCCGGAGATTGTTCACAGAAACTGGCCGAGCTTGGCGCGGACGTGCTGGAAATTCCGGCCATCAAAATCGTTCAGCCGGAAAACAAACGGGACATCGTGGACGCGCTGCTTGGATTGAACAGCTACGACTGGCTGGTGTTCACGAGCGCGAACGGCGTGACGGCATTTTTCGACATGTTCTTCAAGCGTTTCCAGGACCTGCGCGACATCGGCGGCGTGCGCATTGCGGCGGTCGGCCCGGCCACGGCGGCGAGATTGCGTGAATTACATCTACAGGTGGACGTGATGCCGGACGAATTTGTCGGCAGCAAAATCGCCGGGGCGCTCGCCAAATTCGAAAGCATTGAGAACCTGAAAATCTGCCTGTTGCGCGCCGAGACGGCTAATCCCGATTTACCGAAAGCGCTGGAGGAACTCGGCGCTATCGTGGACAATATCGCCGTTTACAAAACCGTGGCCGAGACCGAGGACCCGGCGGGAACGGGCGCAGCATTGCTCGAAAGCGGCGCGGATTGGATTACCTTCACCAGCGGCTCGACGGTGGAACATTTCCATGCGCGATTTGATTTGCCGAAGCTGCTGAAGAAATTCCCGCAAACGAAACTGGCTTCCATCGGCCCGGAAACCAGCAAAGCCATCCGCGCCCTGGGGCTGAAACCCGCGTTAGAAGCAAAGGAACACACGACCGACGGCTTGATTTCCGGGCTGCTAAAGGCGGTTTGATGCATGAACATTTTGGCGTTTCGGGCTGTCTATTTGGTGAAATTTCTTAAGGATTTTTGAAAAATAGTGCATTTTTTGAGGAACATACTCTGGTCTGGTTTGGTTTTGGCCGCACTGTGCCTGAGTGGCGCTCGGCTGGATGCCGCCTCGTTCACCGCATCACTCGACCGTGACACGATTGCGCTGGGCGAAAGTGCCACGCTGTCGCTGACGTTTGAAGGCGGCCAGCCCCAAAACGCACCGACGCCGGATGTCCCCGGTCTGCAAATTGTCAGCGCCGGCAATTCCCAGAATTTCAGCTTCGTCAACGGCCAGATGAGTTCCACGGTCACGATTACTTACACCGTCATCCCGCGCAAAACCGGCGAATTCGTCATCCCCGCCCTCGCAGTCAACATCGGCGGTCAACAACTGCAAAGCCAGCCGTTGAAATTGGTTGTGACCCAACCCAACGCGCCGCAGGCCGAGGCCATCAACTCCGGCTCGGAACTCGCGTTTATGAAACTCTCGCTGCCCGAGAAGCAGGTTTACCCCGGCGAAGTGCTGACGGCGCGGCTGGATGTCTATTTGCGCGACGACGTTCAGGACTTCGCCAATTTCCAGTTCACCGGGACACCCACTGATGGCTTTACCGTCGGCAAAATGGTCCAGGGTTCCAGGCAACGGGTCCAAATCGGTAACCGGGTTTACACGGACATTCCCGTTGCGCTGGCCCTGACCACGATCAAGACCGGACCGGCAAACCTCGGGCCGTTCACCGCCAACGCGGTGGTCGTTGTCCCGTCTCCCAATCGCCAGCGCGATCCGTTTTTCGGACGCTTTGGCGACCCGTTTGGCATGTTCGGTGGCAGCGGCGAGCAAAAACAAGTCACGCTTGCAACAGACACCATAAACGTGGAATCGCTGCCGTTGCCCGCCGGGGCGCCGCCGAATTTCAACGGCGCGGTCGGTGATTTCACCATGGCCGTCACCGCCGGTCCGACCAATGTGGCCGTCGGCGATCCCATCACCGTGCGCGTCCAGATTTCCGGGCACGGCGCGCTGGACACGCTCATGTTGCCCGATCAGCCGGCCTGGCGCGATTTCAAAACTTATCCGCCTACGTCCAAGGTCGCTCTCAGCGACCAGCTTGGCTTACAGGGCACAAAGACTTTCGAGCAAATCGTCACGCCGCAAAACACGGACGTTCACGAATTGCCATCGTTTTCATTCAGCTTTTTCAATCCGGAAACCAGAGGCTACCGCACCCTCTCGCAACCGGCGGTGCAACTCGCTGTCCATTCCAGCGGCACGACACCCGCGCCGGTGATGGCTGCCGCGCAGACTGCTAATGCCCAGAATCCGCCGGCGCCAAAAGACATTCTGCCCATCAAGGAACAATTGGGCGCGCTCGCCCAGGCCGGTCCGCCGTTGCTGACACGACCGGCGTTCCTTGCCGTGCAAAGCCTGCCGGTGCTGGCGTGGCTCGCGGCTTTGGTGTGGCGAAGGCGGGCGGACAATCTGGCGAACAATCCCCGTTTACGCCGGCAACGGCGCGTGGCCGGACTGGTGCAAAGCGGGCTGGACGATTTGCGGCGTTTCGCGGCGGAAAACAACTCGGACGAATTTTTCGCCACGCTGTTCCGGCTGTTGCAGGAGCAACTGGGCGAACGGCTGGATTGTCCCGCGTCGTCCATCACCGAAGCGGTGATTGACGAGCGTCTGGTCCGTCTAGGCGCGCCGGAGACGACGCTGACCGGTCTGCGCGAATTGTTCCAACTCTGCAATCAGGCACGTTACGCGCCGATGCGTACCAGCGGTGAACTGGCGGCGGTAATTCCGAAATTTGAAATCGCTGTGCGCGATTTGCAGGAGGTGAAGGCATGAAAATTCACCTGCATATTTTGTTGGCTCTGGCCTCCAGTTTGGATTTTCGCCGGCAGCGCGTTTGCCGCTGATGTTTCGGCTGAATTCAATGCCGCGAATGAACTTTATGCCAAGGGCAAATTCGCCAACGCTGCCGCCATTTACGAAAATATTCTTCAATCCGGCGCGACTTCCCCCGCGCTCTATTTCAATTATGGCAACGCGGAATTCAAATCCGGCAATCTGGGCCGCGCGATTGCCGCGTACCGGCAGGCGGCAGAATTGGCGCCACGCGATGCGGAGGTGCGGGCCAACCTGGATTTCGCACGCAACCAGGTGCAAGGCCCGGGGCTTCGCGAAAGCCTTTGGTCCCGTCTGGCAGGACGGCTGGACGTGTTCACCTTGAACGAGTGGACGGGGCTCGCTGCGGTTACCTTGTGGCTGCTGTTCGGCTTGCTGGCGGCGCGGCAGATCCGGCCATCGCTTAGAACGGCGTTGGGCGGATTGACCCGGGTGATGGTAGCGGTGACCATTTTATGCTGTGGCTGTCTCGGCGTAAATGCTGCCATTCATTTTTCAAAACAAATCGCCGTGGTCGTCGGTCCAGATGCCATCGCGCGCAGCGGACCGTTTGAGGAGGCCCAGAACGTCTTCGCCGTGCACGACGGGGCGGAACTGGCGGTGGTGGACCAGAAAAATGGCTGGTGGGAAGTGACCGACAATTCCGGCCGCATCGGCTGGCTGCCACAAAAGCAGGTGGAAATTCTATCCGGCAGTTGAATCGGGAAATAAGTATTTGAACTTTCAAAGCGCAAATGCATCGCCCAAACGTTGCCGGCTAATTTCTCACTGTTTTGATTTAAACGACGGTTCGTGTTCCCGTGTTCGACGGGAAGTCACACCAACCTGGCCTGGCTGGCGCCTGACCTTCTAACCGCAAAATGGCGTGCCAAGGTTCCCGACCTTGTAGTAATTTTAGAAAGCCCCATGCACGACCTAGAGAAAAAATCCAACGCCGGGTCGACCGGCGCATTCACGCCAGGCATGGCCCGGTTTCAGGTGCCGGTGTGGCTGATTGTGACGGTGCTGGTGCTGGTGACGATTGCCCTTTTCTGGCCGGCGACGCGGTTTGATTTTGTCAACTTCGATGACGACATCTACGTCACTGAGAATCCCCACGTCCAGAGCGGGTTGAGTTGGGCGGGGTTGAAGTGGGCGTTTTGCAACACCGAACAAGCCGCCTTTTGGGCACCGCTCATGTGGTTGTCGCACCAACTGGCCTGGCAACTTTTCGGATCGGATCCCTGGGGCCATCATCTAATTAATATATTGCTACATGCCGCCAACACTGCTCTGGTATTTTTCGTGTTTCGCCGAATGACGGGGACGACCTGGCGCAGCCTGGTTGTGGCGGCGATATTCGGGTTACATCCGTTGCGGGTGGAATCGGTGGTCTGGATTACCGAACGCAAGGACGTGTTGAGCACACTCTTTTTTCTGCTGACGTTGTTGTTTTACGCACACTATGTTGAGAAGTTCAAAGTCCAGCCGCCTTCGCTGAACAGCTTCGGCGCGCCAGGCAGTCCACGGTCCCCGGTTTTCTATGGGTTGGCTTTGCTGTCTTTTGCATTGAGCCTGATGAGCAAACCGATGCTGGTGACGGTGCCGTTAGTGTTGTTGCTGCTGGATTACTGGCCGCTCAAACGATTTACGATTTACGATCTGCGATTTACGCTTTGGCCGCTGATTCGAGAAAAGCTGTCGTTCTTCGGGTTGGCGGCGGCGGCCAGTGTTGTCATTTTAAAGGTGACAAAGCACGGTGGCGCTATGGCGGCGGTTGAAAACCTGCCTTTGCCCGTGCGCAGCGGGAACGCTCTGATTTCTTACTGTCGTTATCTGGGAAAAATATTTTGGCCGGTGGATTTGGCCATTTACTATCCGCATCCGGGGAACTGGCCGATGGTGGCGGTGTTGCTGGCCGGTGGTTTGCTCCTGGTTATAACGGTGTTGTGTGTTGTGGCGTGGCGGCGATATCCATTCCTGCTGATGGGTTGGCTGTGGTTTGTCGGCATATTGGTGCCGGTGATCGGACTGGTGCAGGTGGGGGGCGTGTCCATGGCCGACCGTTTCACGTATGTGTCGTCGCTGGGGATATTGATTATCGTTGGCTGGGGAGCATACGAACTAAGCCGAAGTTGGCGGCACCAGAGAATTGTATTATTAGTGGCCGCTTTAACGGCAGTCGTCCTGTGCATCAAGTTGACCCAGCGACAACTCGGGTATTGGAAAGACAGCGAATCCCTTTTTCGGCATACGCTTGAGGTCACGAAGGATAACTGCCTCGCGTATAACAATCTCGGCAATGCTCTCGTCAAGAAGGGCCTGATCGACGAAGCGATCAATCAATTTCAGGAAGCCCTCCACTTGAAACCGGGTAACGCTGACCTCCACTACAACCTTGGTACCGCCCTGGGGATGAAAGGCCAGGCCGACGAAGCGATCAGCCAATTCCAGGAAGCCATCCGACTGAAACCTGATTTCGTCGAGGCGCGCTACAATCTCAGTGTTGCCCTTCTTAAGAAAGATCGAACCGAAGATGCAATCCGCCAATTTCAGGAAGTGATCCGCCTGAAACCTGAATTCGCCGAAGCCCATTACAATCTTGGTAATGCTTTTCTTAAGAACGGCCAAACGGACGAGGCGATCAGCCAATTCCAGGAAGCCATACGATTGAAACCTGATTTTGCCAAGGCTCGCGGCAGCCTCGCTCACGCATTGGAATTGAAGAGTGTTCGAGCAAACCCATGATCAGGCTGTGTGCAAAATATATTATTGCCTGGGCGCCAGCGCAGGACTCTCATGATACGGCTGGTGATTGCGATACAAAGTCAGGAGTTCCTGAGTTCTTTCGAGTAACTTCTGGTCGCCTGATTGTGACGCCAAAGCACAGGCTTTTTGTGCCGCGGCAATTGCATCATCAAATCGTCCGGCCTCGGCATAAGCCGCCGCCAGGATGCGAAGCATTTGCGGGTTTCCGCCCCCGGATAGCCGGTTGGCCTGCTCGGCCAGGACAACGGCATTGCTGCCATTGCGGACGGCCGGTTCCGGCCAAGTCGCCAGTATCCATGCCAGGTTCGCCAGCGCCGGCGTGTATTGCGGCTGAAGTTCAACGGCCTTTCGATAATGAACAATGGCTTCGTTCACCCGCCCCGTTTGGCGAAGAGGATAACCGAGATTGTCATGGGCTTCGGCAAAGTCCGGTTCGATTTCCACCGCTCTTTGGAAATGGGTAATCGCTTCATTAACCCGGCCTGCCCGGAAGAGGCTATAACCGAGATTGTTATGGGCTTTGGCAAAGTCCGGTTTGATCTCCACAGCTTTTTGATATTGTAAAATTGCTTCCTTCAGCCGCCCGGTTTGAAAAAGACAATCCCCCAGAGCACTATGGGCTTCTGCCATGTCCGGTTTGATTTCCAAAGCTCGTTGGAAATGAGCAATCGCCTCTTTGCCCCGGCCTGTCTGCAAGAGGGTATAACCCAGATTGTAATGGGCTTTTTCAAAGTCCGGATCAATTTCCAGGGCTATTTGGTATTGAATAATGGCTTCCTCCGGCCGTTTTGTCAGAAAGTAAGCACTGCCCAGACTGTCGTGGAAAGCCGCGGATTCAGGCTCAAGGGCCAGCGCCTTTTGAAAAAATCCGAATGACTCCTTTGCCCGCCCCTGGTGGACAAGAGAATTTCCCGCGTAAAAATTGGCCTCCGCATGAGCTTCCACCATCACCAACAGGTTAATGACCACCGAATAGACCAGCAGCAGGCTCCAACCCCAGCGGGCCATCCGCCGCCAGCCCGGTGAACTCACCAGCGCCCGCTCCAAACCCAGAATGCCCAGGAGCGACAGCAGCAGCAGCGCTGGCAAAAAATCGAACCCATAGCGGCTGTTGGCTGTTTGAAAGAGGCATATAACCGACGCTCCTGTCAAAAACAGCAAAAACATAACCGCCAGAAACCACCATAACCCGGAAACCGCCTCCTCTCGCCGATTTCTCCATGCCAACGGGGCGGCCAGAACCAACCCCACCAGCGGACAGTTGCTCAAGATTACCCCACCGTAAGATTCCCCCACCCCAATGTAACCCGATGGCCAGGACGACGGCAGGACAACCGTTTTCACAAAAGGGAAATGACCCCCCCAACGCATCGGTTCCCAAAAATAGTACCGCAAGTTGACCCAGAGAAAACGCAGACTGAATTGCTGGGTGGCAGTCTGCCGACTGCCGCCAGTCAACTGATAGTGCCAGCCAAATTCGAAGGGGTTGTCGAAACGCAGGAAATTGTAAAGCATCAACCCCAAGCCCACCATCAGGATCGGCCCCACCGCCGCCAACAACAACCACACCGCCCGCCGGCGTAAGCTCGGTTCTGTCGCCGCACGCCAGGCCTGAATCACCGGCAGCAAAAGGATGATTCCCCCAAACAACAATGACGGCCGCGCCCCGATCGCCAACCCATACGCCAGACTGGCCATCAGCAGCCAAACCACCTGCCGTTTCGTCCCCTGCAACGCACCCCAAATCCCCGCCAACGCCAGCATCGTGAACGCAAAACCGCAAGTGGCCGAAACTTCATAAACATCACACCACAACGCTACAACTATCGGCGCACTCAAGGCCAGGCCCAGCGCGAGTATCCCCGCCGCCGGCACCCAACTGTTTACCTCTGGAAAGTACCGCCGCCAGACCGCACGTAATAATCCCGCCGCCGTCAAGAAGCCCAATGCAAAAAAATTACAACGGCAGCCTTGTCGGAGAGATAATGGCCGGTCAGGACCACATACGGCCAGAACAGCACCACAGCCGGGGTGACACCAAAATACAAGTATAATTTCCCTTGGTAATAACTCATGTCCCCCGCATCCAGTTGGTATCGGGCGTTGAGTGCGGGATCGTAGGGATCGGCAGATTGGGCGAGTCCAGGTGGCGCTTCTCGTTTCACGTTGAGTTGCCCGGCGCGAAAGCCCTGCACCAGGAGATTATAGTAAGAATCTTCCGCCTTGGGGTGGAACAGCGCCAGGAAGGCCGGTTCAGCACTCCAGGCCAAAATGACGATTACCAGGGTACAAACCAGGCCAAAGCTGGCGCAGCTTGTCCATAGAACGTCGCGTTTGGGCGCGACTTCCTTCTTCGAATCGAACATTAGGCCCATTCTTGGTAAAAATACCCACCGCGTTCTGTGACAGTAAAGTATAAACCCAAAAACCCGGGTTGGGCCGGGGAAGCTCGTTGCACTTTGGTTAACGCCGGGCTTGGGATGACTGCGTGACTAAAATTAGAATGGCTCCATCCCGACATGTCACGAGAACCTACAACATCACAGTTGATTCCAACCTGTCGGGACTCTCCATTGAAACAAAAATGGCTCCAGAGGTAGGGCTCGAACCTACAACATCACGGTTAACAGCCGCGCGCTCTACCATTGAGCTACTCTGGAACCCAAAGGAAGAGAAGTTTACAAGCCGTTATACCGCCCGTCAAACCGATTCGGCGGGCAAATGGAAAAGGCCTGAGATTTCGCGCCTGTGGCAATGGAAATAAGACACAAAACACCGGCCACAAAGCAGATGGCTACAGTTCCACCGATGACAAAAGTAGGCTCCCGAAATTTTATCTTTTACAGTTTCCCGGACGATCCAAGTCAAAAGTCCCAACTAATGCCTCCGCTCACGGCGTGGCTGGAGTTGTTGTTGTTGGCCAACTCACCGTCGTAGTAAACACCAATGGATACGTTCCGGGAACAGCGGGTGCTGATCCCGGTGACCAGCGAAAGGCTGTCCCGTCCCAGCGACGGGCTTTCCACCGTGAAGATGCCGCCGGCGCCGCTGGCCATGCGAGCGCCAATCGTCTGGTTCGCGTCCAGAAATTCATGCCGCCAGCCGAGCCGGATCTCGGGCAGCAACGTGGTCTTGGCAACGCGCAATTCGCAGGCCAGACGCGTCCCGAGCAGGGTCCAAAACGAATCGCTGTCATTTTCCATCACCTGCAACGGCGTCAGGGAACCGGTTTCCGTGAACCCGTTGATTTCAACATGGGTGTAGTGGAGTTCACCCAGAATCCCGGGAATGAAGTTTTTGTATCTCAGATTGTAGCCGCCACCCAGCATGGTATCCACTTCGTAACCGGCGGTTCCCCCTTTTGCCGTGCCACCCAATGCCACGCGCTCACTGTTATAACGAGAGGTCCCCATGCCCAGTTGGGCCTCCAAATACGCATTGGTGCTAAACCAGCTTCCGTAGAAGCCGCCCCGGAGACCTTCCATCCTCGCACTGCCGCCGTTGACCAGACTGGCTCCGCCGTTGGCGTAATCCACAGTAAAACCGACCGCGAGACAATGATACGCGCTTTTATCCAAACCCAGCGTCAAGCCGGCATCGTGGTAGGAATAACCCGCAGCGTTGCCATCGCTGTTGACATCAACGAACTGGCCGAAACCGGTCGCGAACCCGCCCCATTCCTCGTCGGGCCCGCCTTTTCCCATCGGCGGCAAGCCCTGATCCGCGTAAGCCAATTGTGCCACCGGACCGCCCGGTTCGAACGGGAACAAGCGACCGTGGATGGATGCGGACCCGTTGCGAATCTCATTCATCCGGCGTTGCACGTTTCCCACCATGGAATCCACCGCGCCCAAATTCATGTCAAACAGCGCTCCCAATTCCTCCGGCGCAATCAGGTCGAAATCTGCCGGCAATTGCGGTCCCGGAACGGCATCCAGGGCGGCGATCAAATTCGTCTCGCGCGGGTCGCCCTGCAATTGATTCGTCGTCAGGTACCCGGAAAAGGTGTCAAGGTTTCTTGCCACGGCGCGTTGGTTACGCGTGAACGCGAACGGTACGAAGCTGTCCTGCAACGTAATCAGGTTGGCCTGATTGGGGCCGTAGATTGTGCCCAAGTGGAGCGCATAATTACCTTTTAACGGGTCGTCCAGGTTCGTGAACTCGCCGGTCAAGCCGTCCGCCGCGGTCAACACGGTAAATTGGTCGCCTTTCACCGGGACAAAGCCGCCGAACAGGGACACTGAAAGTGTGCCGGCCAACTCAGCCGTGCCGCTCACCGCAAGGCGATCGTAAGTTGACGTCGAACCCAGTTCAATTTCCACGACACCATTGCTGAACTGCAGAAAGTTGCCCGTGAGCGCCGTGGTTTCCAGGACGCCCGGGCCGCCGGGAGCGAGAATACCGTTGTTGAGAAAACGATTACCGGCGCCCAGGTTGATCACCGCACCGGCGTCGAGCCGGCCGCCGGACCAATTGTTGAACTGGTTGTGGCCGGCGCCCAGATCGACGGACCCGATGACGGTGTTGTCGTTGTTGATGGTCTCGTTGCCCGTGCCGCCGATGATGGCGTTGCCCGCGATCCCGTTCAATGTCGTGATGGTGTTGAGATTATTCAACGTGTTGTTGCCGCCGTCGGCGAACCAGACCCCGGCGCTGGTGCCGCTGCCACCCACGAAGACACCATTGCGGACGGTGAGCGTCAGGTTGTCAGCGCCCTGATCGCCGCGGCTTTGCACGAAGACGGCCGACGAATTGGACCCGTAAACGTTGATGCTGCCGATGTAGTCAATTTCGACCGACCCGCCGGTATTGGTGCCGCCCGCGCTTTGCGCAAAAATGCCGTCGGCGTAATCGCCGTAGGTCGTGATGTTGCCGGTATGAATAATGTGGACGTCGCCCGCGGAACCGGCGCCGCCCACGCTGCCGGCAAACGACAAGCCATCGCCTATGTCGCCCGCCAGACCACCACCGCCGCCCACGCTTTGGGCGAAAATGCCGCAGGCGCCGGTGCCGTGCGTGATGATGTCGCCGGCGCTGACCACCGTCACGTCGCCGCCGTTGCCGCCCGCGCCGCCGGATTGACCCAGATTCACCGCCAGACCCGCTGTGCTCACGCCTTGATTTACATTGCCCGCCACCCCGCCGCCACCGCCAACGCTCTGCGCAAAAACGCCATATGCGCCGTCACCAAAAGTTTCAATGCCGCCGGTGACGTTGACATTCACGTCGCCGCCGTTGCCGCCCGCGCCGCCGCCGCCGCCGATGGCGAGGTTTGCCAGGGCGCCCGACTGACCGTAACCACCGATGCCGCCGCCGCCGCCGACACTCTGGGCCAGAACGCCGAAGGCACCCGCGCCGTACGTGACGATGTATCCCGAGTTTTGGACCGTTACTTGGCTACCGTTGCCACTGCTGCCGCCCTTGCCGCCGACGACGATCTGGAGGTCCGTGTCCGACAATCCGTTGGCTGAGGCACCCGCTCCGCCGTAACCGCCATCCCCACCACCGCCGCCGATGCTCTGCGCCATGATGCCATGCGAGGCAACGCCGAAAGTGACAATGTTACCAATGTTGTCAACGTTCACCGCGCCGCCGTCGCTGGCCCCGGCGCCGTTGCCGCCCACCGACACGTTCAATCCGAAAGTGTTGCCGTCGCCGGTCAGATTGGATTGCGCCGTTGCGCTGCCGCCCCGGCCACCGCCGCCGCCGATGCTTTGCGCCAGGATACCAAGCGCGTTATTGCCATAAGTGAAAATGTCGCCGGTGTTGGTCACGGTGACGATGCCGCCGTAATTGCCGGTGCCGCCCGCACCGCCGATGCCGATGGAGAGATCAAGCGTGCTGCCCGAGCCGGCCGTGGTCACCGTATCGCCCCCGACACCGCCGCCGCCGCCGATGCTTTGGGCGATAATCGCGTAAGAGCCGTCGCCATACGTGGTGATGCCGCCGGAGGAAACAACATTGACCGCCCCGGCATAGCCGCCGGGACCGCCTTTGCCGCCGATCCCGACCGTAAGCTGGAGCAGATTCCCAGTGCCGCCGGGTGTCGAGACACTCGTGCCGCCCGCGCCACCACCACCGCCGATGCTTTGGGCCAGGATACCGTAAGAGTTGGCGCCGACGGTGTAAATCTGGCCATTCTGGAACACATTCACCGCGCCGGCATTGCCACCCAGGCTCCCGCTCCCACCCAATGACAAGGAAAGATTTACCGAACGCTGCGTGTTGGTGCCTGCCGCTGTCGAAGTGGTGGCACTGTCACCACCCAGGCCACCGCCGCCGCCCACGCTCTGGGCCAGGATGGCGTGCGAACTGTCACCGTACGTAATAATCATGCCGGTATTGGTAACCGTCACCGTCGAACCGAAACCGCCATTGGTGCCGGAGCCGCCGAGACTGACTCCGAGCTTGATGGCGATATTGGCGTCGCTGCCGCCATCGTCCACGCTGCTCATGCCGCCGTTGCCGCCGCCGCCGCCCACGCTTTGCGCAAAGATGCCGAGGGCGTTGGATCCGCGCGTGGTGATATTGCCGGCGTTATTGACCGACACGGCACCGCCGTTCCCGCCACTGCCACCACCCCCGCCAACGCCCACGCCCAGATTGATGCTCCAAGTCGGCGCGTTTGTATCTGAACCTTCACTGGCGGACGACGAGGCTGAATTTGTATTTGGTTCCTGGGTTTCAATTTTCGCCGTGCCGCCGTTGCCGCCGCCGCCGCCCACGCTTTGGGCCAGAATGCCGTAGGCGCCGTCGCCCCAGGTGTCAATCTGGCCGCGGTTGTCCACCGTCACCGCGCCGCCATCGCCGGCCGCGCCGCCACCGCCGCCAATGGTGGCGGTCAAATTAATGGACTTGTCGCCGGCTGAAGCCGTGGTCGCCGCACTGGCGCCGCCATTGCCACCGCCGCCGCCGATGCTTTGCGCCACAATTCCATACCCGGCGTCTCCGTACGTGATGATCGAACCTTCGCTCGTGACCCGGACGGCACCTCCAGAACCGCCGGCACCGCCGCTACCACCCAGCCCGCCACCCAAATTAATGCTGAGGGACAGATTGGTGCTCGCTCCGTTGGCGGCATTCGCGATTTGACTCGTGCCTCCAGCCCCGCCGCCGCCCCCGACGCTCTGGGCAAAAATGCCGATGGAATTGGCTCCGTAATTGGTGATGCTGCCGTGATTGTCAACCGTCACCTGGCCGCCGTTGCCGGCGATGCCGCCGCTGCCGCCCAGTCCGAACGAGAGATCGACGCTCCATTCCTTGTCAGTGCTGTTCGTCGAAGCGCTGTTGGTTGAAGAATCCGACGCGGCCATTGCTAGCGCCGAAGCTGAAGCACTGTTGGTGTCCGATTCCGTTTCGATTTTCGCGGTGCCGCCCATGCCGCCGCCGCCGCCCACGCTCTGGGCGAGGATGCCATACGCGCCTTCGCCGTACGTCGTGATGGTGCCGTCCTGCACGACCACGACATTGTTGCCGTTGCCGCCGGCACCGCCGCTCCCACCGATGGCCGCAGTAAGTGTGACCGAACTGCCCGACTCCGGGGTGGACTTCGAGACCGCGCTGGCGCCGCCCAGGCCGCCGCCGCCACCCACGCTTTGGGCGAAAATGCCGTGGGACGCATCGCCCACGGTAATGATTGTTCCCTGATTGGTAACGGTTACGGTGCCTGCCGCGCCGCCACCACCGCCACCACCGCCCACACTTCCGCCCAGGGAAACACTGAGGGATAGATTGGTATTTCCGCTACTGCCCACGCCGTCAATTTCACTCATGCCGCCGGCACCGCCGCCACCACCGACGCTTTGCGCAAAGATGGCGATGGAATTGGTTCCGTACGTTGTGATGTTACCGTTATTGACGACCAGCACCTGACCGCCATTGCCGCCGCCGCCGCCGCTGCCGCCCATGCCGAACGAGAGATCGACGCTCCATTCCTTCCCATTGCTGTTGGTCGAAGAATCGGACGAGGACGAGGAACTGTTGGTGTCCGATTCCGTCTCGATTTTGGCGGTGCCGCCCATGCCGCCGCCGCCCCCCACGCTCTGGGCAAAAATACCATCGGCGCCTTCACCGTACGTCGTGATGGTGCCTTCCTGCACGACCACCACATTACTGCCGGAGCCACCGACCCCGGCGCCGCCACCGATGACCGCGTTGAGACTGATCGAATTACCCGAGCCCGGGGATGATTTCGTAATGGAACTGGCACCGCCCACGCCGCCGCCGCCGCCTACACTTTGGGCAAAAATGCCATGCGCCGCGTCACCCACGGTGATGATCGTCCCCTGATTGGTCACGGCAACAGTGTTGCCCGCACCGCCAGCCCCGCCCGCGCCGCCCAGACCGGCGCCCAGGGAGATGCTCAAGGACAGATTGGTGTTGCCGCTGTCGCCGCGGCCTTCGATTTGACTCATACCGCCGGCACCGCCACCGCCCCCGACGCTCTGCGCAAAGATGCCGATGGAATTGGCTCCATAGTTGGTGATGTTGCCCTGATTGTAAACCGTCACCTGACCGCCATCGCCGGCAATGCCGCCTTTGCCGCCCAATCCGAATGCGATGTCAACACCCCATGCCTTATCATCGCTGCTCGAAGAATCAGACGCCGGTGTCGCCGTCAACGACGACAACGAAAGGCTGTTGGTGTCTTTTTCCGTTTCGATTTTGGCGGTACCGCCATCGCCGCCGCCGCCACCGACGCTTTGGGCCAGAATGCCATAAGCGCCTTCGCCATAGGTCGTAATATTGCCTTCCTGCAAGACCATGACATTACTGCCGTTGCCGCCGGCACCGCCGCTGCCGCCGATGTCGGCGGTGAGGGTGACTGAATGCGAAGTGTCCGAATCCGGGGAAGATGTCGTCGAGGTGCTGGCGCCGCCCAATCCACCACCGCCGCCCACGCTCTGGGCAAAAATGCCATGCGAGGCGTCGCCAACCGTCGTAATCGCACCCTGGTTCACCACAGTGACAACGTTTCCCGCGCCGCCGCCGCCGCCCGCGCCACCCAATCCGAAGTTGAGTTTGACGGAAGTCTTGCCACCGCCGCCACTGGCGTCCGTGGCGCTAAGGCCGCCGGAACCACCGCCGCCGCCCACGCTTTGGGCCAGGATACCGATGGAATTGGAACCACCGGTGTAGATGTTTCCGAGGTTGGTAACGGTGACAATGCCGCCGTTGCCCGCGCTGCCGCCATTGCCGCCGGCGCCGATGGCAATGCTGAGGCTCCAGCCGTTGTCGTTGGAACCCGCGCTGCCGGAGTTGGTGAAGGCCATGCCGAGCGATTGATTCATGACCTTGGCCTCGCCGCCATCGCCGCCGCCGCCGCCCACGCTTTGGGCAAAGATGCCGTTGGCGCGTTCGCCCAGGGTCACGATGGAGCCGGAATTGAAGACCATCACGTTGCTGCCCGAACCGCCCCCGCCGCCGTCGCCGCCGATGGCAACGCTGACCTGTTTGGATTCCTGGCTGAGGGCCAGTGAACCCGCCATGCTGAAGCCACCGGCGCCCCCGCCGCCGCCGACGCTCTGGGCGAGGATGCCGTGGGCCAAATCCCCTTCGGTTTCAATGCTGCTGGTATTTGAGACAAAGACCAGACCACCCATTCCGCCGGTGCTGCCATTGCCGCCCATGGCGAAACTGACGGCCGCTTCCTTGGTAATGCCACCGGCAACGCCGAATCCGCCGTCGCCGCCGCCGCCACCGACACTTTGCGCAAAAATGCCGTAGGCCCGGTCGCCTTCGGTATGGTTGGTCGGACCATCGCTGATCAGCGTCACCTCGCCGCCGTTGGATCCGCTGCCGCCTTTGCCGCCGATGCCGATTTGGACCGTGGGCGACTCGCTGATGCCGCCCGCGACGCTGAACCCGCCGGAACCGCCGCCGCCGCCCACACTTTGCGCGAAGAGCGCGTGCGAATCGTCGCCGGTCGTAAAAACGCTACCGGAGCTTTCGAGATACACGTTGCCGCCGGCACCGCCACTGCCACCGTTACCGCCCATGCTGAAACCGACCGAGCTGCCCCCACTGACGCTGCCGGCAACGCTGAATCCGCCATCGCCACCACCGCCGCCCACGCTTTGGGCGAGAACACCGTAGGAACGATTACCCGAGGTGGCGATGTTTCCTGAATTTACCAGAGTGACATTGCTGGCGGCGCCGCCGCCGCCGCCCGTGCCGCCGAAACTGAGACTGAGGGCATTGCCGGTGCTGATGGCCCCGGCGATGCTGAATCCGCCGGAACCACCGCCGCCACCGACGCTTTGGGCCATTATTCCGTGGGCATCATTGCTGTGAGTGACAATCGTCGCGAAGTTGGTAAGAAAAACCAGGCCGCCACAGCCACCGGTTCCGCCGGTGCCACCGAAGCTTAACGGCAAAGCCAAGCCGCCCAGGCTTCCCGCAACAGAAATACTGAACCCGCCGTCGCCTCCCCCACCGCCCACGCTTTGGGCCAGGATGCCGTAGGAACGGTCGCCAAACGTTTCAATGCTGCCGGAATTGCCGACCGTTACTTCCTGGCCATTCCCGCCACCGCCACCGCCGCCGCCGATGCCGAGTGAGAGGGCAACGCCATCGCTGCCGCTGAGGGCAAGGCTGAATCCGCCGGTGCCGCCGCCGCCGCCGACACTTTGGGCAAAAATGCCGTGCGAGCCTGTGCCGCGAGTGGTAATGACGCTGCTGCTCTCAACCACGACATTGCTCGCCGAACCACCGCTGCCCCCATTACCGCCGACCGCGACGGCAACCGAGATACCCTTGCCAACGGAAGCCGCAATGGCATAGCCGCCGTTGCCGCCGCCGCCGCCCACGCTTTGCGCAAAGATGCCATGCGAACTGTCGCCACTGGTGTCGATGCTGTTCGTTCCGCTGTACACGCTCACATCGGCTCCGTTCCCTCCCTTGCCGCCACTTCCCCCCACGGCGAGGCTGCCAAAGGCGCCGACGGAGTCGCTGCAACCGCCGTTGCCGCCACCGCCGCCAAGGCTCTGGGCAAAAATGGCGCTGGCATTATCCTCGTGATTGGTGAGATTGCCGGTGTTGACGACCGTAACCGAGTCGGCATTGCCGCCGCCGCCGCCGGAACCGCCGAAAGAAAACCAGCCGCTGCTCGAGCCGCCATTGCCGCCGCCGCCGCCGATGCTTTGCGCAAAGATGGCTTCCGCCTGGCTGTCAATGCTCCCCGCGTTGAAGACATTCACTTTGCCGCCGTCACTGGTGCCGCTGCCATTGCCGCCAACCGCGCCCAATCCGGCGCCAAAACCGCCATCACCGCCGCCGCCGCCCACGCTCTGGGCATAAATGCCTTTGGCCCCGCTTCCGTACGTCGTGATAACGCCGTAATTGGTCACGTTGACGTTTCCGCCGAAACCGCCATTGGCCGAGCCACCGCCGAATCCAACCAGGGCGCCGCCGCTGCCGCCGCTGCCGCCGCCGCCGCCCACGCTTTGCGCGAAGATGCCATGGGAATTGGTGCCGTAAGTAATAATCTGGCCGCCGGCCTCCTGGGTAACAAACACATCGCCGCCGCTGCCGGCACTGTTTCCGTCGCCACCGTGAGAATAAAAGATACCCGACTGGCTGCCACCCTGGCCGCCAAAGCCGCCGACGCTTTCGGCATAAATACCGGACGAATTGTCACCCAAAGTCTCAATCGTTCCACCGCTGTTGACGGTGACGGTACCGCCATCGGTGGCGATGCCGCCGCTGCCGGGCGCACCCGCGAGCCAGCCGCCGCTGCCGCCGGTGCCTGCATTGCCGCCCATGCTTTTCGCCCAAATGCCATTGGCATTGTCGCCTTCCGTCGTGATGTTCCAATTTCCGTTGACGACAACATTGCTGCCATATCCGCCGAAACCGCCGTTGCCGCCGCCGGTCACCCCTCCGCCACTACCACCGTTGCCGCCATCGCCGCCGACACTGACCGCAAGGATGCCACTGGCATAATCGCCGTAGGTGTGGATGGTGCCATTGCCGACAACGTCAACTTCACCCGCATCGCCGCCGGTGCCGCCCCGCGCTCCGTAACGCCAGGTGCCGCCATTGCCACCATTGCCGCCGGTGCCGCCCTGGCTCCAGGCCACCACTCCGCAAGAATAGTTTGATATGGTCGTGATGCTCCCGTCCGCCGTGACGGCGACTTTGCCGCCGTTGCTCCCGGCACCACCCTGCCCGGCGCTGTGCGAAATGCTTCCGCCTCTCCCCCCTCCACCGTTGCCGCCAATGCTCTGCGCAAAAATGCCGGACGAGTTGGTGCCGTAGGTCTTGATGGCTCCTTCGTTGGTCACCGTGACACTGTTGCCGGCGCCACCGGCAGATGCGTTCGCCGCCAGCGTTTGGCCGTAGGTGACCAGGTCAGGCAGCGCGGAATTCTTATTGGTGCTCGGCCCGTAGGTGTCAAAATAGGCACCGCAGTTGGTAACCAGCCCATTGGTGGTCATGGTGATCACCGCCAACAAGGTGCCCAGGGAATCATTGGTCATCGCCGTTTTGTTGACGCCCTGCACGGTGTAATTCACAATTGATTGAAAACTCTCACCCACGGCCAGCCCGCTGAGATTCGTCCCGGCGTCAAAACTGAACGTTCCGGTGCTGCTGATCGTAAACGTTCCCCCGGTGCCGAGGATGTTGGTGCCGGTGGCATCCACGAGCGTACCCGTGACCGGCACGCCGGCGGCCACATTGGTGCCGCCAGCGTTTGTCACCCCGATCACCGTAAACGTCACACCGGCGTTGGCCAGATTTGTCAAACCCTGGATTATCGCCGGTGAATGACCGGTCGTCTGGCTGGTGGCGAGAATTCCAGCCACGTTGTCGCCCCGGTTGGTGATGTCGCTGTAGCTTTGCACCTGCACCACTCCCCCCTGCGCGCTGGAATCGGTCGGGGTGGGGATGCCCCAAAACGGGTCGGGAGCTGGATTGGCCGGGGGGCTGCCGACGCTGCCGGCGACGATTCCGGCCGCCCCGGTTGTATTGATGACAATGTTGCTGCCGGCCACTCCGGCGCTAATGGTCACATCGCCGGCGCCCGTTTTCTGGAAATTGATGCCAGACACGCCGTTGCCGGGCTGAATGGCCCCGGTCAACGAATTCACATCGAGCGTTGACACGTTTGTGGGTTGAAAATCGCCTCCTGCGCCGCTGAAGATGCCGCTGGTTTGGTTCCCTTGAAAGAGCGCCACGCCGTTCGTGATGGAGACCGGCGGGTCAGGCGACGCCTGGACAAAGTCAATGCCGGACAGGATGACCGCAATAACGGATGCCGCGATGACAAAGAGGGACGAGCGGGTGTGGAACCGGTTGGTCGTGTTCATAAGTTGCCTTTCGATCAGCGTGGAGCGGCCTGACTCTGTTTTCCCCCGGAAAACCGTTCAATCTGCCGGTTGGCGCAGGATTGCACCCGAACGACGAGAACCCTGACTTTTACTGAAACGACCGCATTGGCATTCTGAATCGCGAGGCTTTTACCCGCGCAACCGGTTGCAGCTGTGGTGTCGAATGGTGAAGTTAACAACATCCACACGGATGGCCGAAACGCTTAATAAAGCGTTATAATTTTGTTTCAGCGAATGTCAAACACAAATTCTATTTTCTTTTAGTCAATCAAGCTGGCAGCGCGGGCAATAATACGTGCTCCGACCAGCCTGGTGGATGCGCTTGATCAAAGTCCCGCAATTCGGGCAAGGCCGGCCCGCCCGGTCGTAAACCCGCAATCGTTCCTCGTAATAATCCAGTGCGCCCGTCGCCCGGCCGAAATAAAACAGTCCATCTGATTTACCGCCGCCAAAATTCAACGGCACCGTGCTGCCGCAATCAATGGCCTCCCGCAACACGGCCCGAATCGCCCGCCACAACCGCGCAATTTGTGCACCTGTTAATTTACGGGCCGGTAAGTTCGGCGAAATCCGCGCGCGAAATAATGCTTCGCTGGCGTAAATGTTGCCGACGCCAGCCACCAGAGATTGATCCAGCAGTTTGATTTTGATTGCCTGCCGCGACCGTTTCAGCGACTGCGCAAGCAATGCCTTGTCGAAATCGTCGGACAACGGTTCCGGCCCTAACCAGTTCACGGCGGAGATGTCCAGCGTCAACCGGCCAAAATAACGCGTGTCTTCGTAAACCAGATTTTCACCGCCCAAATCGAGCACTACCGCCGCATGTTTGGGTAAACCTTTGCCCTTCCGCTCGAGAAAAATCCGGCCGGTCATACCCAGATGCCCGAGCAACGTCACCGGTTTGCCGCCGGCTTTTGCACGAAGTTGAAACAGCAGATATTTGCCGCGACGCGAGAGGCCGGTGAATTTTGCGCCCAGCAGCGTTTGGCGGAATTTCAGTAGCAGCGTTGGCCGCAATACTTTTGCGCGCCGCACATTCACGCCACGAATGATTTTGCCGTGAATCAGCGGACGCAAATGGCGAGCGAGCACTTCAACTTCCGGAAGCTCAGGCATATTGAAAAATGACGAATGACGAAACCATAATGACTAAAGAATGACCAAATTTAAATGTCCCGCGAGCGTGAGGAAACGGTTATTGGTTCTGGAACTGAATCGTTGAAATTCCATTCGTCATTCGAGCTTCGTCATTAGTCATTGATTTTGTGCTCCCAATGAACGCGCTGTTACATCTACCGCGCCATCCTCTATCCTCCATCCTCGCCGTCGCTCAGCCCGTCACCAGCGTGCCCACTTTTTCGCCCGACACGACCCGGCGCAGATTGTGCGGCTTGAAGAAATCAAACACGATGATGGGCATCTTGTTGTCCATGCACAGCGAGAACGCCGTGGAATCCATCACCTTGAGCTGTCGTTGCAACGCCTCGAGATAGGTGATCTGCTCAAAACGCCGGGCCCGGTTGTTTTTCTTGGGATCGGAATCGTAAACGCCGTCCACCTTGGTGGCCTTCAATATCACTTCCACGCCGATTTCATTGGCGCGCAAGGCCGCCGCGGTGTCGGTGGAAAAGAACGGGTTGCCGGTGCCGCCGGCGAAGATGACTACGCGGCCTTTTTCCAGGTGCCGCACCGCGCGACGGCGGATGAACGGCTCGGCGACCTGCGCCATGGTGATGGCGCTTTGTACGCGGGTGGGCGAACCGAGTTTCTCCAGCGCGTCCTGCAACGCCAGCGCATTGATAATCGTGGCCAGCATGCCCATGTAATCGCCGGTCGCGCGTTCGATGCCTTGTTCGCTGCCGGGCAGACCGCGGAAAATGTTCCCGCCGCCCACCACCAGGACCACCTGGACGCCCAGTTCACGCACTTCGCGGATTTGTTCGGCCATGTGACGCACCGCCTGGGGACATATACCGACGCCGTTTTCACCGCCGAGCGCCTCGCCGCTGAGCTTGAGCAGTATCCGGGAAAATTTGGGTTTCTTGGTAGCTGTCATAAAATCGGGATTGAAAGTGCGCTCCGCATCGCCGGGATTTTTAACAGCCGGCGACCGACTCGTCAAATCAAAGCCGCGCGCAATAAAAAAGGAAATGTCCCGTTTGATTGTAGGGCACGACGTAAGGAGTGCAATCCAAACGACTCGTTACCTCGTCGCCCACAAATTCGGACACGACCAATAAAAAAGGCGTCCGGAATGGACGCCTTCGTAAACTTGTAGGAGTCGGGGTAACGAGACTCAAATTTTCAGAGCCTCCTCACCAGCCTTCGCCCAAACGTTACAGCGCGGCAGGCGTCGGCTCCTGCTTTTGAACCTCAGGCGCCTTCGCCCACCTGGAACCGCACGAAGCGGCGGATGGTGACTTCATCGCCGAGTTGTTTGGCCACCTGCGCCACGTGTTCCTTGACACTGATTTCGGAATTCCGCTTCACGAAGCCCTGGTCCACGAGACAATAAGTCTGGTAAAATTTTTCCAGAATGCCCGACAGGATTTTTTCCATGGCCTGCGCCGGCTTGCCTTTGAGGCGGTCGGATTGCGCGGCGATTTCGCGTTCCTTGGCCACGACTTCCGCCGGCACCTGTTCGCGGGAAACGGCGTGCGGATGGCCCGCCGCGATTTGCAGCGTGATGTCCTTGACCAGTTGTTTGAATTCCTCTTTGCCTTCGGTCTCGGCCTTGCCGGCGCCGACTTCGACGAGCACGCCGACCTTGGCCCCGGTGTGAATGTAGCCGGCCACCAATCCGTTGCCGCTGACTTCCATTTTCGCGTGCCGGGCGATTTTGATGTTCTCGCGGATTTTGGCAACGAGCGCTTCACGTTCCGCTTCAAGGTTCGGATTTGCCTCGGTGGCGTAGCGTTTGGCCACCTCGTCGCAAAATGCGCGGAACAGGTCATTGCGCGCCACAAAATCCGTTTCGCTGTTCACTTCCACGAGTACGCCGAGCTTCCCGCTGGGCGCAATGTACTGGGTGATGGCGCCATCCTTGGCCGTGCGGGCGGCTTTCACGGCGGCGGTGGCTTGACCTTTTTTGCGCAGGATGTCCACGGCAATCTTGAGGTCGCCCTTGGCCTCGGTGAGCGCCTTTTTGCAATCCATCATGCCTACATTCGTCATTTCACGAAGTTTGGCAACGTCAGCAGCAGTAATTTGAGCCATATCAATAGGTCGTTGGTTGAGAGTTGAGCGCAGCCGGAAATTTATCCGGCGCGCGGTAAATCATGCCGTCGCCGGTGGCGCGGCTTCAGCCGGTGCAGCCTCGGCGGGTTGCGCTTCCGCCGGTGTGGTTTCTTCCGGTGCCGGACGTCGCGAATACTTGGATTCATACTCCGCCTGCGCCAGCGTGATGGTCTGGCCGATGGTGGCCAGGATCATGCGGATGGACCGGATGGCGTCGTCGTTCGCCGCAATCGGATAATCCACCAGGTCGGGATCGCAATTTGTGTCCACGATGGCCACGATCGGCAGTTTGAGTTTGCGCGCCTCGGCCACGGCGTTGTGCTCGCGTTTGATGTCCACGACGAACATCGCGGCGGGAATCTTGTCCATGCCGCGGATGCCGTCGAAATATTTCTGGAGCCGGCCGGCTTCGCGGCGGATGACCGCCTGTTCCTGCTTGCCGTATTTGGCCAGCGTGCCGTCCGCGTCCATCTTCTCGATGTCCTTGAGCCGCTTGATGGACGATTTGATGGTGTTGTAATTCGTCAGGGTGCCGCCGAGCCAGCGTTCGGTCACAAAAAACTGGCCGCATTCCTTGGCGGTATCCTTGACGCACTGCTGTGCCTGCTTTTTGGTGCCGACAAAAATCACCTTGCCGCCTTTGCGGACGGTCTGGGACAAAAAGTCGCACGCGGCTTCGAGTTGCGTGAGGGTCTTGCTGAGGTCGATGATGTGAATGCCGTTGCGCGTGTCGAAGATGAATGGCTTCATCTTGGGGTTCCAGCGCTTCGTCTGGTGTCCGAAGTGGACGCCCGAATCCAACAATTCTTTAATGCCAATGCTTAACACAATTTTTCCTTTGGTTGAGACCCCGGAATTTTTCCGGAGCATCCCGCGGAACACGGGATTAAGTTTGATGTTGTTATGGCCCGCTTTGCTGTGCTTCCGTCTTCGCATCGCTTCGACGCGACGAGTCGGCGCGGCAAGTCGTATTTACTCGAATACGAAATCAGGGCCGTTACGTCCCCAGCCAACCGGCAAAGGGGCACTGAAGATAACAGGAAAACGAGAAGTATCAATAGTAATTTAGCACAGAATTACGACCGTGTGGTTGGCTACATTGCTTAAAATCACTGATTTATGCTTGCGCCAGGGGCGGGGCGTGGCTCAACTTTTGCTCACATCAACCGGGGTCCAACGATGTATTATTATACGGCCATTGAACAATTTGACCGTAAGAACGGTGAACGATGGTTGGGTTATACCCGATGGCTCGGGCGTACCGACCTGGAAGGTGTTGTCACCCTGGACAGCGTCCTTTGTCCTCCGGTCGTTCATGTGGAATCGAGCGACGACTGGCAATTTGTGGCGCAAGAGGAATTCATGCTCGATTTCTTTACCAACCTCGACTTTGTCCTGCAGCGGGTTTCGGGCCACCGTCCGTCGGTGGTGGTTGCCGTCGCCCGCAATCCTTCGGCTGCTGAAATTGCCGGTTTCACACATCCCCATTTCGAGTTTGCCGGCTTTGACATCGTGGATGCCCAGTTCATCGCCAGCGCCCTCCTCAACGGCTGCAATTTCCCCGAAGCGTTCGATGTCTCGGAGCTTTCGCCGGAGTCAGGGCTGATCAAGTCGCGGGAGCGGGCGTTCCGGATCCGCGACGCTTTGCAGAAGCGTTATCCGAACCGCGATAAAATTCCATCCCACGTCTGGGCCATCTGGCGTTACAACGGAAACCACCACCATGGCGTCTGATTGGCATTTGTTTCCGGTCGGGGCACTGTCCGAATCTGTAGGCGACGAGGTAACGAGTCGTTTGGACAAGCACTCCTTACGTCGTGCCCTACAATCAAATCAGGACGCCACCCCGGTTGGGAACGGCTTGTCAAAGACACCGGCCTGCATTATTCTTTGATAATGTCGTTAAAGAAATATTTCGTACTGGCAGTCCTGATTTTCTGCGGACTCCGCCCCGCGGGTGCCGACGTGATTCAGTTGAAGGACCAGGCCGCCGTCACCGGTAAAATCCTTGCCGAACGGCCTGATTCCATCGTTGTGGATGTGGGCTTTACGGTATTGGTCGTGCCGCGCAGCGTCATCACCAATATCTCCAAATCCAGCAATGCCGCGCCCGCGCCAATGCCAGCCGCATCCAATCTGCTGGCCGGCGTCAACGCCATCCCGCAATTTTTTTATTCGGACAATCGACCGGCCGCCGTCCGTGACGTGCAGGAACTGGTCAAGCACCTTGGCGAAGCGGTCGTGCAGGTCCGCACGCCCAGCGGTCTGGGTTCGGGATTTTTCATCAACGCCGACGGCTATCTGATCACGAATTTTCACGTCATCGAGGGCGAGACGGAAATTTCCGTCGAGGTGTATCATCAACACGACGGCCAGCTTGACCGAGAAACCTACAAGCAGGTGAAAATCATCGCCATCAACAAGTTCCACGACCTGGCGCTGCTTAAAATCGAGGATAAGAACGCGCCCAAATTCAAATACGTGACCCTGGGCAACTCGGATGCGTTGAGCGTGGGCGATTCGGTGTTTGCCATCGGCAGTCCGATGGGGCTGGAACGCACCGTGACGTCCGGCATTGTCAGCACCAAAACCCGCCAGCTCGAGGGCCAGCTTTATCTGCAAACGACCGCGCAGATCAATCCCGGCAACAGCGGCGGTCCGCTGTTCAATCTCGGCGGCGAAGTCGTCGGCGTGACGAACATGAAAATCACTTTTGGCGAAGGTCTGGGTTTTGCCATTCCTGTCGAACTGGTGAAAAGTTTTCTGGAACACCGCGATGCCTTCGCTTATTCCACCGACAATCCGAACAATCCATATCATTACCTTGAACCGCCCGGCCGGATCAAAAACACGCCGGCGGCACAATGAAAACATTCAGGAACCGGGATTGCAGGCGCGACTTTTCAGCTGAATTGGACTTTAATTCAATATGAAAACACCCACGTTTCGTTTCGTCCCCCAATGCATCTGTGGATTTTTTACCGCCACGCTGGCCGCGGGATTGGCCCTGGCCGCGCCGGTTCAGGCCGCGATTCCACCGGCGGAAAAACTGCTGCCCGCGGACACGTTGTTCCTCGTTACCGTGCCCGACTTCGCCGCGTTGCGGGCGGCCAGCAAGCAATCGCCGCAATTCCTGCTCTGGAATGACCCCGCCATGAAACCGTTCCGCGACAAGTTCATGGCCGCGTGGAACGAAAAACTGGTCGCTCCGCTGGAACGCGAACTGGGCGTCAAACTTAGCGACTATACCGATTTGCCGCAGGGCCAGTTGACCCTGGCCGTCACGCAAAACGGCTGGAACGGCGGAGACAATCCGACCCCCGCCGTGCTGTTGTTGCTCGACACCCGGGACAAAAGCGGGTTGCTCAAAACCAATCTGGTCGCGCTCCGCAAGAAATGGGCGGACGAAGGCAAGCCGGTCCACAACGAGACCCTCCGGGGCATTTCCTTCTCCGTCGTACCGCTTTCCAGCAACGATGTCCCGGCAACGCTCGCGGGCATTTTTCCGAAACGCCAGCCGGTGCGGGAATTGGGCAAGGAAAACAAACCGCCACCGCCCGGCAAAATCGTTATTGGCCAGTTTGAATCGCTGTTGATTGTCGGCAATTCGTTAAAGGCGGTGGAACCCGTCGCCACGCGACTGACCGGCGGCGCGTTGCCGGCGCTGGCGGACAATGCGCTTTTTGCCGCGGACCAGCTCGCGCAACTTCGCGACGCGCCGCTGTATTACGGTTGGTTCAATGCGAAAACCGTTTTCGATGTGCTGGTTCACATCCCGACGCCGGAGCCGAATCCGGATGCGCCCAGCCCCGTGCCGCCAACCCCGTGGGATAAAATCCTCAACGCCGCGGGCCTGACCGGCTTGAAATCCGCCTGCTTCAGTTACCGCGAATCGCGAGAGGGAGAGCGGCTTGATTTTTACCTCTCGGCGCCGGAAGCGAGCCGTCAGGGCATTTTCAACATCATTGCTACTATGCCGAAGGACGCCACTCCCCCGCCCTTTGTGCCCGCCGACACCGTAAAATTCCTGCGCTGGCGCGGGGACGGCCAGAAATCCTGGGCGGCGCTTGAAAAAATGCTTTCCGACGTTTCACCGGTCTGGCTCAGCTACCTTAATTCGGCCATCAGCATTGCCAACGCAACCGCCCAGCAAAAAGACCCGAACTTTGATGTTCGTAAAAATCTTATCGGCAACCTGGGCGACGATTGGATCAGCTATCAAAAAGCGCCGACCGGCAAGACGCTGGCGGATTTGAATTCCGCGCCCTCGCTTTTTCTGTTTGCCGTGGTAAATCCCGATCAGGCCGCGCTGGCGGTCAAAAACATTGCTTCACTTTATTTTTCGCAGGATAACGCGCCGGCGCCCCGCCAGTTTTCGGGCCGGACCATCTACTCGGTGGCGCTGCCCTCGCGCCCCGGCGCGCCGCGGCTGCTTTATTGCGCGGCCGGCGGGGGTTATATCGCGCTGACGACGGATGTTTCGATGATTGAGACCTACCTGCGCAGCGCCGAAAGCAAGGCCAAGCCGTTGAGCGCAACCGCCGGGTTCGCCGACGCCGCCCAGCGCGTCGGCGGCACCGGCAACGGATTTTTCACCTACGAAAACCAGCGGGAAACCATGCGCGTGGTCTTTACCGCCCTGAAAAACAGTTCCACCGGCGGCGCCAATGCGGTCAACAATCTGCCGTTTGCTTCGCCGGAAAAAATCTTCGGCGGCTGGATGGATTTTTCGCTGCTGCCGGAATATGACCGGATTTCCAAATATTTTTACCTTTCGGTCACCGGCGG
Organism: uncultured Verrucomicrobiae bacterium; assembly: GCA_963789055.1. Classification (GTDB taxonomy): domain Bacteria; phylum Verrucomicrobiota; class Verrucomicrobiia; order Limisphaerales; family UBA11358; genus UBA11358. Next base: position 396,010 of record CAWBJE010000004.1, read on the forward strand.
CAATGTCAAGGCGGACGGCATCTCCTTCAAAGTTTTCGCCCCGCGCCCGCCGGGGTTGAATTAAAGGACCGGAGGCAATGTCCAAATTCAATCGTGGGGCACGACGTAAGGAGTGCGATCCAAACGACTCGTTACCTCGTCGCCTGCATCCGGCAGCTAAAAATGGGCTGGACAACGCCTTGCGATAGGCACAGGGTCAAACTGTGGCTGATGATAGGCTGCACAATCTAATACCTAGTAATTGTTAGGCGACATTGCCTCTTCGATGGAGTTTGTTTATGAGTGACACAAATAGTCCAACAAAGATCAATTTTAAGAAACTCACGATCACTTCGTTTGTCTTTGGCTTTTTTCTCGTTCCCATTCACGAGTTCGGCCACGTAATTTGCGATTGGATCGCAGGGTGCCCGGCGACCATGTCGTATGCGCGAGATCGCTTGCTGTCGGGTGGCGAGACGCCATTTCTTGGTTTGCTTGGTGGCCCATCATTACCGATCATCGTGGCTGCGATTGCTGTCGTTCTGATTTATCGAGGGGGGAACTTGTCGTTGCTTTACCCTGTGGCTATCCAAGGCTCAATCGAACGACTTTCTCAGTATGTTTGCGGAATCCTGCCCAGTGACGAAGAAGACCTTGCGAGGTTAGCTGGATGGAGCAAGTATTCGTTCAGAAATATCTTTTTGGGATTTGAGGTGCTCCTGTTGACTTTAATCATCATCTCTTTCTTTAGGCACAAGTTGGGAGCCAAGCAGTCAGTTGCGGTCATTGTGATAGCAGTTATATGCGTTGTGGTCAGTGCCGCATTTGGCATCTGCATCGTTGAGCGGTTTGTTTTTCCACAGCAGTTTCACATACAGTTTGGGTGAACATGAACATATGTCGCCTAATACGAGGATAGGCTGCAAAATTTCAAATCGTTGTTCCGATCCGACAGCGGCGATTTAAGCTTTCACCACGTTTTCATTCCTGCGGATAAACCAGGATGCGGTCGTGCACCACCACGACCAGGTCGTTCTTCTTGTCGCCGGTCACGTCAGTCACGAGCGCCTCGCGCGGTTCGGGCAGGGCATCGGTGCGTCCGCGGAAGGTGTGCTGTTCGAACACCTGCCAGCGATTGGCCGGCACCAGCTTGTGGTGTGAATCAAAACTGACAATATCGAGATAATTTTTCGCCGTTTCCAAAAACACCAGATCCTTGCGCGCCGGGTTGCTCAAATTGCCCGCCACCACGTCATTCAAATAGCCGTCCTTGATGGGCGTGTCGTAACCATCCAGCGCGGTCAATTCCCACACGTCGCCCGCCAGCGGCAGCCAGGCGACGGCGTTCTGGCCGAGAAACACCACGCTTTGCGTATTCGTTCCGCCTAGCGCAACCGTTTGCAGCCCGGCAAAATCCGCCACCGGCAGTTCCACGTTGCGGGACACCTGCCACACCCCGGCGGCATCGCGTTCGCACAATGTCAGTTGCCGGTGCTCGGCATCGAGCAGGAAAATCGCCGGTAAGTTGTTCGTGCCGTTTCGCACGACGGTGGCGCCGACAATGCGCGAGTCGTCCGACGCGCCGTTGATCTGGTCCTTGACGCGAAAAACCCAGTCCGGCTGGTTGGTCGAACCGGCCGTTTTGGTCTCCTGTTCGAGCACGACCGCACGCACAAAATTTTTCTGCGGCAATAACAATTCCGGCTTGCCGTCGCCATCCACATCCGCCGACACCATCCACGGCTGCTCAATCGCGCCGCCCGGCGGGTCCACGTCCAGTTCGTTGAAATCCCCGCCGGATTTTTGCAGGAGCACCTTGATTTTCTCATAGGGAATCAGCGCCACCAGATCCGGCCGACCATCCTGGTTCACGTCCTGGATGGCGAGCGCAGTGGGGTTCGACTTGAAATTCTCGCTCAACTTCTGCGTTTTCACTTTGCCGTCGGCCAGGCGCATGACCAGCGAGCGCTGGCCGTCCTTGTCCACCATCACGCACAATAACGGCTTCGCGCCGTGCTTCAAGGCGCCGACGGCCATCACGAGCGGCTTGCCATCGAGCGGAATGAGCGTTGGAAACGGCAGCCGGCCGTTTTTGTCAAATCGGGTCACGCCCACCGCGTTTTCGTCCCGGCTCAGCAGGAAAATGTCGGTGTGGCCGTCGCCGCTCCAATCCGCCGCGGCGAGCTGGCTCACCCCGGCCAGGGTGGGAAAGGTCTTGGGCGGGGCGAGCGAACCGTCAGGTTGCTGGAGATAAATGGAAAGCTGGCCGCTGGCCGGCTCGGCCACGAGCAAATCGGGGCGGCCGTCGCCGTTGACATCGGCCCAAAGCAGCCCGCGTTGCGCCACATCCGTCTTGTTCAACGGCAGGACTTGAAATTGTCCGCGCCGGAATGCGCCGGACAAAATTTCTGCGGGCTGACGGGTGAATTGCGAAACGGTTGCGCGGCCGGAATCGCGCGCAATGGTTACGATATAATTTTTTTTGCCGCCTTCGAGATTATCCATGCAAAACGAGCGGATGGGCGGCGTCTTGAAAAAGATCTCCGGCCCGAGCTGCCCGGCGCTGTTTTGCAGCCGGAACCTTATCGGTGTGGAGCTGTCCCAGTCCACCAGCAGCAAATCATTCCGGCCATCGCCGTTCACGTCCACGATTTGCACCGATTTGGGCGTGCCCGAACAGGGAATTTTTTGCGGTTCGCCGAGGGTGTGGTCCGCCAGTTGCGGCACAAAATAGAACGCGCCGTTGTCGCCGAGCAAAACAAGGTCGGGGCGGCCGTCACCATTCAAATCACCTTCGGTCAGCGCATTCGGGTCCAATTGCCCGTCCGCGATGTGCCAGTGTTTGGGTTTGCTCCAGCCATTGGTGCCCTCGTTATAAATCACTTCAAGGTCCTTGGCGTCGCCATAAAAGGCGATGTCGGGGCGGCCATCCCCGTTGAGGTCGGCGACGACCATCTCTCCCAGACGCTCGTCGGTGGGAATGGAATCGATGCGGAAACGCGCATCCGGCGGCAATTCATTGATTTCCAGTTTGCGCGGCGGGTTGGTTGCCGCGGTTTGATTGGTTTTGCCCGTTTGATTGTAAAGCAGATTGATTTTGGAGCGCAGATTGTTGGCAACAATGAGGTCGTTGAGACCATCCCCGTTCAAATCCGCCGCGTGCAGCAGGCCGATTTGAGGATCAATCGGAAATATTTCCGGCCCGGTGAAGCCGAAACTGTTCGTAATATTTTCACCATGTCCGGCGAAAGCAAAGGCAAATACCAACGCCGACAAAATGCTGTAGCGCGACCATTTCATGGTTTGCATAAACATCAGCAACCTGCCATTCGACAACGCACTTGGCCAGTTTATTCGACGATGGCCGGATGACCGCAGGGGCGCGGCAAGAGGCCGTTTTTTCTGTAGGAATCGAGGTGACGAGATTTTCGGGTGGGTTAACGGCAAGCCTCGTAACCTTAGCTCTTACCTGAGTCCAGTCGGGGGCGAGGTAACGAAACCCCGGGGGCGGTTCCGGATTTTGGGGCAAGCCTCCTTACGTCGGCTCCTACTTTTATAAGGGGAGGCGGTTATTCGCCGATGAAATGCAGGGTAACGCGGCGGGAGTGGCTGCGAACGCGATGTTCCCACACGTAAATCCCCTGCCAGGTGCCGAGCGTGAGACGCCCGCCTTGCACGGGAATACTCAAGCTGACCGTCGTCAGCGCTGTGCGAATGTGCGCCGGCATATCGTCATCGCCTTCAAGCGTATGCACAAAAAGCGGGTCGCCGTCGGGGACCAACCGCTTGAAAAACGCCTCCAAATCGCGCCGCACGTCCGGGTCGGCATTTTCCTGAATCAACAGCGAGGCCGAGGTATGCCGCAGATGAATCGTCAGCAGGCCGTCCCGGAAATGGTTTTGGTCCACCCATTTTTCAACCTCGGGTGTGAATTCGTAAAGTCCGCGCCCGCGGGTCGGAATCGTCAGTTCATGGAAAGATTGGCAAATCATGACAAAAAACGGGTGATTGGATTGTTGGATTGATGGATGGTGGTGATGTTTACCTCAATAATCCAAAAATCCACGAATCCATCAATCCGCTTTTCATTGGGGGTTCGCCGGCGGGGTCTTCGCGTCCAGCACTTTTTCCAAGTCGGGATTATGCGGCTGGCCGGCCTCGAGCGCTTTTTGATAATGCCAGCGCGCCAGTTCCACCAGAGGCGGCTGCTGGCTGATATAAACAACTGCCAGGTTGTTGTGGGCCGGGCCGTAATTGGGGTCGAGTTGCACCGCCTTGCGCAGCGCCGTCTCCGCCTGTTTGCGCAAGCCCTTGTGACTGAGAGTGACACCGAGATAATTTTGGATTTCCGGATTGCGCGGGTCCAGCTTTGCCGCACGGCTCAACGCATCGAACGCCGCGTCATAATTCTGGCGAAGATATTCAAGGCGGCCGAGCGTAGCCTGGTTGTAGGCATCTTCCGGACTTCGGGCCACGGCGGCTTTGATGTGTTTTTCGGCATCGTCCAGCTTCCCCTGCTCCATTTCAATCGTCGCCAGGTTGGCCAGCACCAGTCCGTTGTTTTCATCGTGCTGCAGGATTTTCTGGTAATCATCCTCCGCCTTGTCGAAATGGCCATTGGAAAAGTCACGCTGCGCCTCGGCCACGAGTTGGGCCGCGCCGCCGGGCAATTCATTGATGGATTTCCTTTCGGTACTGCGTCTGGCCAGTTGCGGCTCGGGCTGCCGGAACAAGGCCAGTTCCTCCGGCGTGTAAGGGATGACCTGCGCTTCATCCACTGCCAGCCGGGAACGCAAAGTGTTCACTTCATCGGCCAGCTGGCTGATTCGCGCCGCGGCGTCCTGTTTGCGGCTGCCATAAAGCGCCTTGTTCGCCTCGCCCAGTTTCGCCAGCAAATCATTGCGTTCCTGCGTCAACGCCCGGATGCGCGCCTCGTTTTCCGCCTGGTTGGGTGCCGGGACGGGCGCGGAATTCACCGCCGCGATCTGCAACTGCCGCACGCGATTTTCCAGGGCCGATTTTTCCAGGGAACTCACGGCGGCGGCGGCTTGCAGCGCGGCAATCTGCTGGCGCATGGCGGTCAACTCGGCGTTCAGCCGGGCGGTCTCCGCCTGGTCCGGCACCGTCGCTTTGAAATCGGCAATCTGTTTTTTGAGCAGCGCATTTTCTTCGCGGAGCGCCTGAATGGCTTCCGGGTTGGCGAGCAACTCCTGGACGCGCGATTGCAATGTCTGGTTGTCCCGGGCCAGTTGGTCGGCCCGCGCCGTTTGCGCGGCCAATTTTTGATTGGCCTCGGCCAGAGCCAGTCGGGCCAGCTTCAGGGCTTCCGATTCTGAAACCGCCGGCGCAGGCAACGGCACGTTTTTCCCCTGCGCCATGCTCACTTTGAGCAGATCGTTTTCCTTCATGAGCGACCGGATTTTTTCCTGGGCGCGGGCAAATTCACGCGCGTCAACTGCCGCCGGTTGGGCGGCGAGCGCCTCCTGGAGCTTGGCCTGAAGCGCCGAGTTGTCGGTCTGCAATTTTTGCAGCTGGTCATGCAAGGAGCCAAGCTGCGCCTCCAAATCAGCGGTGGCGGTGGTGGCCACCGCACCCGAGGGTGGCGGGGCGGTTGGCGGCGGCGTTGTTTTGGTTTCCGGCGGCGAGGGAAGTTTTGCCGATATTTCGGCGATTTTTTCGGCGAGATATTTCAAACGGAAATTGACAATTCGCGGGCTCCAATCCGGATATTGAGTTTGAAATTTTTGCAGTTCACTCTGCACCTGGATGTATTGGTCCAACGCCTGGCGCGGCTGACCGGAACTTTCCAGCGTGTCCGCCTGCTGCATGAGGCTATAAATGATGATGTATTCGTCGTCGGGCCCCTGCTGCGCGCGCGCCAGCGGCAATAGCGCGGTCAGCGCCAATATCAGCAGTATGACCAGACGTTTCATAGGTTAATGCTAATCCAGCAGCAACTGATCTGGCAAATGATTACAGCAAACTTGCTCCCGCCAACCTTTGCAGGTAATAAAAACGCGTGTCATTAAAGACTTTCTCCGCACGAATATTTGCCAATGGGAAAACGTCGACGATTTGGCAGGGCGGCTTGATTGTTCTCGTTGTCTTTCTAGCCTACCTGCCTGCCCTGTCCGGAGGTTTCGTTTGGGACGATAACAATTGGACCACTGGTATAGCCCCCCTGTTACGCGAAACGGCGGGTCTGCGTTTGATCTGGTTCCAGCCCACCACTTTGCAACAGTATTATCCGCTTACGGGTACGACCTTCTGGCTGGATTACCATCTCTGGCAGTTCTGGACGACACCTTATCACGTGGAGAACCTGCTGCTGCATGCACTGGCGGCGTTGCTGTTCTGGCGGTTATTGCTTCTACTGCAAATGCCCGGCGCCTGGCTGGCGGCTGCCATCTTCGCGCTCCATCCGGTCATGGTCGAATCCGTCGCCTGGATTACCGAGCGCAAGAACGTGCTTTCATTGGCCCTTTATCTCGGCGCGTTGCTGGCCTACGGATACTATGCACCGTGGAAGAACGGGACGGAACCCGGTCGGTCTGTTCCTGACTTGTCACGCAGCCGGTGGTGTCAGTCACTTTTTTACGCCCTGGCTTTCGTCCTGTTTCTGGGTGCATTGCTGGCCAAGACGACGACTTTTTCGCTGCCGGCAGCCATACTGTTGCTGACATGGTGGAAACGCGGCCAACTCCGGTGGCGGGACGACGTGATACCGACCTTGCCTTTCTTCGCGCTGGCCATTGGTCTTTGTACCGTAACCGCCTGGTTGGAGAAATACCATGTCGGTGCGCAAGGATCAGATTTTACTTTGACTTTCCCGCAACGCCTCCTGATTGCCGGCCGGGCGTTTTGGTTTTACCTGGGTCACCTGTTATGGCCGGCCAATCTTTGTTTCGTTTACCCGCGCTGGCAACCCGATGTCAGCGTGGGGTGGCAATGGCTTTATCCGGTGACCGCGCTCGGGACACTGATTACGGTCTGGCTGGCGCGGGGGCGCATCGGGCGCGGGCCGGCAACGGCTCTGTTTTTTTATGTGGGAACGTTGTTTCCGGTGTTGGGGTTTATGAACGCGTACGGCATGCGTTTTTCATTTGTGTGGGACCATTGGGTTTATCTGTCCGCACTGGGGATCATCGCGTTGGTGGCGGCGCTGGTGATGCGGCCGGTTGAATTACTGCGCCGGCCAGCGATGGTTTACGGATTGGGCGCCATTGCGTTGTTGGCGTTGGCTCTCCTGACCTGGAAGCAAGCCGGAATGTACTGCGATATGGAGACCCTTTGGCGGACGACGCTGGCCAGAAATCCAAATGCGTTCATGGCCCACAATAATCTGGGCCTGTTGCTGGCAAACCAGGGACGCCAGGAAGAAGCTGTGGAGCATTACTACCAAGCTGTCCGAATCAATCCGAATTTCGCTGAACCGCTGGCAAACCTGGGATACGTCTTTACCAGCCAGGGCCGGTTTGACAAAGCCATTGAGAACTTTCACCGGGCCCTTCGAATCAATCCGAATTTCTTCGAAGCGTTGAACGCTCTCGGAATCGCCCTCGCCGCCGATGGCCGCCCCGATGAAGCAATTACGTGTTATTACAAGGCCATTCAGATTGAACCGGGTTATTATTTCGCCCTATACAACCTCGGCAATGCCCTCATCGCCCAAAGGCGGTTTGATGAAGCGATTCAAAGCTATCGCAAGGCCATCCGGATCAATCCGAATTATTGCGAAGCGTTCAACAACCTGGGGTTTGCCCTGGCCGCCGAAGGCCGGTTTGATGAGGCGATTGAAAACTATCACCGGGCCATGGAGATTAATCCGGATTATTGCGAAGCGCCGAACAATCTCGGCATTGCGCTTGCCGCCAGGGGCCGGTTTGATGAAGCGATTAACAACTTTTGCCTGGCCCTCCGGATTAACCCGCGTTATTGCGACGCCCTGGACAATCTGGGCAATGCCCTGGCCGCCAAGGGCCGGCTCGATGAAGCGATCGAGAACTACCGCCAGGCAATTCAAATCAATCCGAAAAAGCCTGAAACCTTTCTTCATTTAGGCATGACACTTTGTCAATTGGGTCGCACCCGGGAAGCGGTGAGCCAATATCGGGAGGCGCTAAAATTAAATCCCAATCTGATCGTGGTGCTGAACAACCTGGCCTGGCTGCTGGCCACGAGTCCCGATGGCGACCTGCGCAACGGCCCCGAGGCGGTTCGCCTGGCCGAACGTGCCTGTGAGTTGACCCAATACCGCGAACCCTTGTTCATCGGGACGCTGGCTGCCGCTTATGCTGAAGCCGGCCGTTTTCCGGAAGCGGTGGTTGCGGCCGAAAAAGCGGAGCAACTGGCCGCCAGCGCCGGACTGACAGTTGTGGCCGGGAGAAACCGGCAGTTGCTGGAACTCTACCGGGCCGGCAAGTCTTATCACGAACCTGCTCCAGAGAACATTAAGGGTCACTGAATATCTGGATTTGGACCGGGCTTGTTTCTTGGCGACCTCCAATCCTGCCGAAGCCAGCCCGCAAATGATTACAGCGGAACTTGCCTCCGCCGGCCTTTGCGGGTAAAAAAACCGCGTGTCACAAAAGACCTTTCCCGGGCGAATGTCCATATCTGGACGAATACCGCCGCTCTGGCAAGGTGGCCTGATTGTTCTGCTGGTCTTTCTGGCCTATCTGCCCGCCCTGCACGGAGGTTTTGTCTGGGATGATGATACGCATATTTCCACCAACGAGACGTTGCGATCATGGCAAGGACTGTGGGAAATCTGGTTCATGCCGGGAGCGACCTGTCAGTATTATCCGTTGAGTTTCACCCTGTTTTGGCTGGGCTATCAACTGTGGGGATTAAATCCGCTGGGTTATCACCTGCTCAACGTGGCGCTGCACAGTCTGGTGGCGGTACTCCTCTGGCAAGTGCTGGAACGGTTGAAAGTGCGCGGGGCCTGGCTGGCAGGAGCGATTTTTGCGTTGCATCCGGTGTGCGTAATGAGCGTGGCGTGGATGACGGAATTGAAAAACACGTTGTCGGCGGCGTTGGCCTTGGGAGCGGGTTGGGCCTTCGTGCGATATGCGCGCCTGGGAGTTTATGGTGCGGCCGCTGCCAACGACGATAACCCGGAGCCAAGTGCGTCCGGGACGGACTGGCGTTATGGCGTTCTGTCGTTGGTGCTTTTTTTGTTGGCGATGTTTGCCAAGACGGCGGTGAGTTTTCTTCCAGCAACGCTCCTGCTCGTAGCCTGGTGGCAGCAGGAACGGATGGTTTGGCGGAAGGCCGTGCCGTTGCTATTGATGCTGGTGCTGGTCGCGGTGATGGGCGAGGTAACGTTTTACATTGAGCGCCTCCACGGGGCGGTTGGCACGGGATTCAAACTGGGTTGGCTGGAACGGGTGGTGATTTCGGGGCGATCCTTTTGGTTTTACCTGGGAAAACTCTTTTTTCCTCATCCACTGACGTTCATCTATGAGCGGTGGAACATAAATACCGCCGCGGGTTGGCAATTCTTATATCCGGCGGCGACGGCCGGATTATTTGCGGTGTTGTGGCGAACGCGCAGAGTAATCGGCAAGGGACTTTTCGTCGCCATGCTGCACTTCTATATCAGCACGTCGCTGCTGATACTGGTCGTGGTATTGTACATGACGCGGTATTCGTTTGTGTCGGATCATTGGCAGTATTTTGGCTGCATGAGCGTGCTGGCGCTGGCGGCGGCGGGCATTACCAGGGCACTTGACTGGTTGGGGAAATGGAACCGGTTTTTGAAACCGGTCCTGGTCGGGACATTGTTATTGGTGCTGGGCCTGTTGACCTGGCAGCAGGCTGCGACGTACACGGACATAGAAACTCTCTGGCGCGATACGCTGGTTAAAACCCCCAACGCTTTTCTAGCCTACAACAATCTGGGTCTTTTGCTTAAAAACCAGGGGCACATCGAAGAAGCTATGGAATTTTACCGCAAGGCCGTTCAGATCAATCCGAATTTCGCTGAAGCGCAGGCCAATATTGGTTTCGTCCTCGCCGATAAGGGCCGGTTTGATGAAGCGATCAAGTATTATCGCAAGGCTATTCAGATTGATCCGACTTTCGCCGACGCGTTGACCGGCCTGGGTGTCGCCCTCTCCGCCAAGGGCCGGTTGGATGAAGCGATCAAGGACCATTACAAGGCCATCCAGATCAATCCGAATAACTCCAACGCGCTGTACAATCTGGGCATCACTCTCGCCGCCAGGGGCCGGTTTGACGAAGCGATCAAGTACTATCGCAAGGCCATTCAGATCAATCCGAATGACTCCGACGCCCTGTACAATCTGGGCAATGCCCTGGCTGCCAAGGGCCGGCTCGATGAAGCAATCGAGAACTACCGCCAGGCAATTCAAATCAATCCGAAAAAGCCTGAAACCTTTCTTCATTTAGGCATGACACTTTGTCAATTGGGTCGCACCCGGGAAGCGGTGAGCCAATATCGGGAGGCGCTAAAATTAAATCCCAATCTGATCGTGGTGCTGAACAACCTGGCCTGGCTGCTGGCCACGAGTCCCGATGGCGACCTGCGCAACGGCCCCGAGGCGGTTCGCCTGGCCGAACGTGCCTGTGAGTTGACCCAATACCGCGAACCCTTGTTCATCGGGACGCTGGCTGCCGCTTATGCTGAAGCCGGCCGTTTTCCGGACGCGATAACCACGGCGGAAAAAGCGGAGCAACTGGCCGCCAGCGCCGGGATGACAGCAGTGGCAGAGAAGAACGGGCAATTGCTTGAGCTCTACCGGGCCGGCAAGTCCTATCATGAGCCTGCTCCAGAGAACATTAAGGGTCACTGAATATCCGGATTTGGACCGGGCTTGTTCCTTCGCGACCTCCAATCCTGCCGAAGCCAGCCCGCAAATGATTACAGCGGAACTTGCCTCCGCCGGCCTTTGCGGGTAAAAAAACCGCGTGTCACAAAAGACCTTTCCCGGGTGGATGTTTATTCGCGAACGAATACTGCCAGTCTGGCCGGGCGGCTTGATCGTTCTCCTGGTCTTTCTGGCCTATTTGCCAGCCTTGCACGGAGGTTTTGTTTGGGATGATGATGCCTATGTGACGGAAAACCCGACCTTACATAATGTGGAGGGTCTGCGGCTAATCTGGTTCAAGGTGGGTGTTCTCCCACAATACTATCCGCTGGTACACACGACTTTCTGGCTGGAATATCATCTGTGGGGGTTGCATCCGCTTGGTTATCACCTGGACAATGTGCTGTTGCATGCGCTGGCGGCGATTCTGTTGGGCTGGGTGCTGAGGAGTTTGCAGGTGCCGGGCGCGTGGCTGGCAGCGGCGCTTTTCGCCGTGCATCCGGTGCAGGTAGAGTCGGTGGCCTGGGTCACCGAACGCAAAAATGTGTTGTCAGCCGTCTTTTATTTCACGGCCGCACTGGCCTATCTGCATTTTCCGGCGCGGGAAGACGCTGGTGGTCCAAACCGCCTTCGTTGGTTTTGGTATCTCGGGGCATTGATCTTGTTTGCGGCGGCGCTCCTGAGCAAAACCGTGACTTGTACGCTGCCGGCGGCGTTGTTGCTGGTGTGCTGGTGGAAAAAAGGCCGCGTGCAGCGGGGTGATATTCTGCCGCTGGTGCCGTTTTTTGCGGTCGGCGCCTCGCTTGGACTGCTGACGGCATGGATCGAGAAGCATCAGGTTGGCGCGCAAGGAACGGAATGGGCATTGACCTTTGGCGAGCGGTGCCTGATTGCCGGCAGAGCCTTGTGGTTTTACGCCGGCAAATTGGCATGGCCCGCACAACTTGCCTTTATCTATCCACGCTGGACCGTGGAGACTTCGGCGTGGTGGCAGTGGATGTTTCCGCTGGCGGTTCTCAGTGTCATGACCGGACTTTGGCTGGGGCGACGGCGGATGGGCAGAGGGCCGCTGGCGGCCGTGTTGTTCTTCGCGGGCACACTGGGCCCCGCGCTGGGTTTTGTGAACGTGTTTCCGATGCGCTACTCATTTGTGGCTGATCATTTTCAATATCTGGCCGGTGTGGGCCTGATTACGTTAGGCGCGGCAGGATTGAGCAGGGTACCGCGGGTCATACCCGCCATGCTGGTCACGGTGTTGGCGGTGTTGACCTGGCAACGGGCCAATGTTTACCTGGACGAGAAAATTCTCTGGCGGGACACGCTGGCCAAGAATCCGGAATGCTGGATGGCCCTTGGCAATCTGGGCGTCTGCCTTTATGACGAAGGGCAAAAGGAAGAAGCGGTGGAGCTTTTCCGCAAGGCAATCCGGATCAATCCCAACTACTATGAAGCGATAAACAACCTGGGGTTCATTTTTGCCTCTCAAAAACGGTTTGATGAAGCAATCGAGCAATATCGCAGGGCAATTCGGATCAAGCCGGATTACATTATTGCGTTGAATAACCTGGGGCTTGCCCTCGCCGCCCAGGGGCGGTTTGATGAAGCGATTGAAAATTATCGTACGGCGCTCAAGATCAGCCCCTATGATTATGATGCGCTTAATGATTTGGGGATCGCTCTTACCGCCCGAGGGCAACCGGATGAAGCCATCAAGGACTTCCAGAAGGCGGTCTTGATTGAGCCCAAAAACGCCGATTGTCATCTAAATTGGGGCACCGCCCTTGAACAACTGGGACGCACCTCGGAAGCGGTAATCCAATACCGCGAAGCGTTGAAACTGAATCCCAACCTGATGGCAGCACTGAACAACCTGGCGTGGATTCTGGCCACGAGTCCCGATGACGAGCTTCGCAATGGGGCCGAGGCAGTCCGTCTGGCCGAACGTGCCTGTGAGTTGACCCAATACCATGAGCCCTTGTTCATCGGGACGCTGGCTGCCGCTTATGCCGAAGCCGGACGCTTTCCGGAGGCGGTGACCACGGCGGAAAAAGCGGAGCAACTGGCAACCAGTGCCGGATTGACCGCAGTAGCCGAAAAAAACCGGCAGTTGCTGGAACTATACCGGATCGGCAAACCCTTTCATGAACTCCCGTCGCCGAAACCTTGAGCCGGCCGCGTCCGGCTCACAACCGTCGTAAGGCACAACGTTTGGCAACGCGGCTGGCGCGAACTGGAAAAATCGAGGACGAGGACGAGCCGTCTCCGTTACACTTCGCCGCGCCAAGGAACGAGGAGGAGGAAGGAGAAAATTCAACACTCAACGCTCAACACTCAACATTCAACACTTCCGCCGGGGCATGTCAAAACTCTTTAGAAATGTCCCCTAGTTAACTCACGAGAGAATGTCCCCTTTGTTGGTTGTTGTTCCTTGCACTCTTTCCCCGGCTGGGGTTGCGGGACGCAGGGAGGCCGGAGCGTAGCGGAGGCCGACCGGAGGCCCGCAACCCCAGCCGCTCCGCCCGCCTGCTCGCCTTGACCCCACGCCAATACTTCCGCCCCACACCCATCCCAAACTGCCGCCACAGATGATTCGCCGCCGGCGGCAGTGCCTCGCGCCGGACCTTCACCAGCTTGGCTTTCACTCGCCGGGGCCGCCCGGGCAGAGGGCGCCACTTCAGTTTCCCGCCCCGATACACCAACTGCACCCGCCCATCCCGCAGCGTCCGCACGATCACCTTGCGCCGCACCAGACTCAACGCCTCATGTTGCCGGTCCAGTTGATACCACTGCCCCGCACAAGCCACCGTCCAGTCGCCTTGCACCACCCGCTCCTCCTCCCAGCTCAACACTTCGTCCAACTCCCGGGGCACCGCCCGATGCACGTCGGTGGAACTGGCCGCCTCCACGTTGAACTTCCGGTTGAACGCCGACAGATATGTCTCCGCCAGAAAGCCGTTGGCGCTTTCCAGATCGCTGATCCCCGCCAGGCGCATTGCTTTGACCAGCCGGTCCTGGAGCACGCCGTTCATCCGTTCCACCCGCCCTTTGGCTTGCGGGCTGTTGGCCAGAATCAGTTCCACCGCCAGTGTTTCCATCGCCCGCCCAAACTGCGTTTGCGGTTCCTGGCCCGCCAGTTGTTCGGCCACGCTGCCCAACCCTTCGCACCGGTAAATGCTGTCCCGATCCACATACAGACTGGCGGGCAATCCGTGGCGGCGCACCCAACCCGCGAACACGTCATAGCTGGCACGCGTCGTCTCTTCCTCGAAAAACTGCGCCCACAACCGCCCCGTCGCATCGTCCACCATCACCATCAGCACGCACTTGGCCCGCCGCCCTTCGAACCAGTCGTGGTGCGAACCATCCAGTTGCACCATCGCTCCCAGGCACGGCTTGCGCTCCCGCCACTGCCGATGCTTTTGCCGCCGCCGGCGCACCGGGTGCTTGCCCTCCGCCAGCCGCCAGCGCCGCAACGTCTCGTGATCCACCACCAGTCCTTCCTTCGCCAGTTGCTCGGCCATCAGCGTCGGGCCGAAGTCGGCGTAACGTTCCTCGGCATAGCGCGCCAGCGCCACCGCTCGCAGTTGGGGCGGCTTGCGCCGCGCGCTGGGTTGACCGCGCAGCCGATGCACCAAGCCCGCGTCGCCCTCGTCCTGATAGCGTCGCCAGACCCGCTTGCTCTGGCGGTAACACACTCCCATCAGTTCGCCCGCCTGCACCAGCGTCAGTTCCTGCCGCTTTACGCCCGTCATGATCGTCAGCCGATCCCGTTCCTTCCGACTCATTGTTAATGTCTCCATGTTGTGGCCGGGGTTGCTACCGCAACCCCGGCCAAAAGGGGACATTCTTATCGAGTTATCATGGGGACATTCTCATGGAGTTCCGACACACTTCCGCCGGGGCATTGACCGGGGGCGACGGTTTTGCTAATTTTCCAGTCAGCGCCATGAACACCGCGTTAAACCAACATGTGCTTGTGTTGAACCGGCTGTGGCAGGCAGTCAACGTCTGCACCGCACGCCGGGCGCTCACCCTGTTGTTTCAAGGCCACGCGCAAGTGGTCGTTAACGCTGACGACGGCTCATTCCACACCTTCAATTTTCAGGAATGGCGCAATATTTCCGAAACCGCCCCGCAGGAGGAATCCGTACGTGCCGTTTCCTTCCGCATCCGTGTGCCGCGCATCATCCTGCTGTTTGTCTATGACCGGCTGCCGAAGAAGGAAGTGAAGTTTACACGGCACAATATTTTTGAGCGCGACAAGAATACCTGCCAATATTGCGGGCGGGTGTTTGACCGGAAGGACCTGAATCTGGACCACGTCATTCCGCGCGACCGGGGCGGGCCGACAAGCTGGGAAAACATTGTTTGTTCGTGTGTGGAATGCAACACGCAGAAGGCCAACCGCACGCCGCAGGAAGCCGGCATTCACCTTGTCCGCAAACCCAAGCGCCCGAAATGGCGTCCGTTCGTGCAAATCAACTTCAGCCTGCACCGGCACGACAGTTGGAAACATTTCATCGACCTGGCTTATTGGAACGTCGAACTGGGCGAGGATGTGGAGTAGCTGAAATGGTTGAGGGTTGAGGGCTGAGGGAGCCTCTTCGTACAGGTCTTTGCCCAGGCGCTTTGACCGGCAGGGCTTAGCGCTTACTTTCCGGCTGTTTCATGATACGGCAGGTGGGCGCGATACAAAACCAATAGTTCCTGATTTCGTTTCAATAAATCCGGTTCCCCCGATTTCTTCGCCATCGCGCAGGCCTGCTCCGCCGCGGCAATCGCATCTTCAAATCGTCCCGCCTCGGCGCAGGCGGCCGCCAGGGTGCCGACGAGGCCAGTCACTCCATAGTGTGTCAACTCGCAGGCGCGGCCGGGCATATTTGACCGCTTGAACCCCGTCCCGGCGGCTGGCGTCGGGACAGGTCGCCAGCAACCAGGCCAGATTATTCAGAACATCCGGGGAATCAGGCTGGGTTTGCAGCGCTTTTTGGTATCGGGTGAGCGCTTCATTTGCCTTTTCTTTCAGGCTTAAGGCGAAGTTGAGGTTCTTGCCGGCCGCCCGATAGCCCGGATCGATTTGCAAAGCCCGCCGGTAATGAGTAATCGCTTCGTCCAGCCGGCCATCTCGAACAAAAGCGTTGGCCAAATTGTAGTGGAGTGACGCAACTTCAGGTTCGATTTGCAGTGCCTTTTGGAACTGGACAATGGCGTCGTCCACCCGACCCTCATTCAGCAAGGCGCTGCCGAGGTTATTGTGCGCAAGCGCGTTGTCCGACGTGCAGGCGAGTGTGTGTGTCCAAAGCGATTCACTGTTTCGCCAATACGAAGTCTGCGCCCGCGCACAGAAAAGCAAGGCAATGAGGACGATCGCGGAGCCGCCGCTCAGTATCCAGCGGCGGTAACGCCAGTTGGAGCTTAGTTCCGCCACCCACCAGGTCAGCATCAGATACAAACCTATCTGGGGCAGATAGGTGTAACGATCACAGCGAAATTCAGCGCCTTTCTGGATCAGGAATAATATCGGCGCGAGCATGACCAGATACCAAAACCAGCCCACCATCAGACAGGGCCGCTTCCGCCGCTGGAGCCAAACCATGACTGAAATGGCCAACAATATTACTGCCGATATAAATATTCCCGAACGCGTAACGCTTTGACCCGGAGGGGAAAAGACGACTAAACCGGCCGGAAAGAACAATTGCTTTAAATAGACCAGCGGCGTTAACAAAGCGCCACCCGTCCGGGCCACTGAACTCAAATCATTATGATGAACCAATCGTTGACCGCTCTGCAACGCCACCGCCACCATGACGCCGTTTCTATCCCTTGAAAAAAGCAAACCCATGCCCACCGCGATGATCACTCCCAGAAAAGGGATTTTTTCGAGGATTAGCCGCTTGGACACGGACAACCGTTTATTCTTTTCTTCCGCCGCCACGGGCTCCGGTCGCAAGAAACGATGGAGCGGCCAGTAGTCCAGCAGCAACAACACCAGCGGCAGAGTCGCCACCATTGCTTTTGACATCAGTCCGCAGCCGAAAAACAGCAGCGCCAGCCAATAATCAACGGAAGCCCGAGGCTTGCAGCTTTGCGACAGTGTTTGCAAAGAGAGCTGCTGATCTCTGGTTTCTGTTTTTTGGACGTAACGGACATAGGCCCAAAGCGCCAACATGAAGAATAGTCCGCTCAACACATCTTTGCGCTCCGCCACCCACGCCACCGATTCCACCCGCAACGGATGGACCGCAAACACCGCCGCCACAAACGCGCTGCGCCACAATGCATCGCCCGCCGGCCGGGCCGAAGCGGTTTCCGCAGTCGTTTTGCTTCCCGTATCCTCTGGTGGTGACGAAGGCGATGAGCGGGGAGAGTTGTTGGCGCGAAGGCCGGTCATCCGCCGCAGCACGAGAAACAGGAAGATGGCTGTTGCCGCATGCAGCAGAACATTCGTCAAATGATGACCGCCGGGCTTTAGTCCGTAAAACTGACAATCCAGCATATGGGAAATTTTGTTCAGCGGAATCCAATGACCATCGTCGCTGTGGGTGAATACCCAAACGATTCCCTGCAAACTCAGGCCGTTTTTGATCACCGGATGCTCGTATATCTGTTCGTCATCATCGTAGTTGACGAATTCATAGTGCACGGTCTGGCCGAAGACAGCCCAGACGATTACGGCCAGAAAAACGCAAATCCCGATGATCTGCCAGGAGGAGCCGTTAACTTCCGGTTTCTCATTGGCCGGTGGAATAATCCGGTTCAAAGGCACCACCCCGGCTTTCTGATTGGAATTTTCATTCATGGCCGGGGCGGGGCGGGCACAAACTGTTCACCCGCCTCATGATACGGTTTGTGGCTGCGATACAACATCAGCAGTTCCTGATTTCGTTTCAACAAATCCGGTTCCCCCGATTTCTCAGCCATCGCACAGGCCTGTTCCGCCGCGGTAATCGCATCTTCAAATCGTCCTGCCTCAGCATAAGCAGCCGCCAGCGTACCGACAATGGGTGCCACCCGGTGGTGGGTCAGTTCGCAGGCGCGTTCGGCATATTTGACCGCTTGAGCCCCGTCCCGGCGGCTGGCGTCGGGGCAGGTTGCCAGCAGCCAGGCCAGATTGTTCAGGGCATCCGGGGAATCGGGCCGGTCTTGCAGGTTTTTTTGGCAGCCGGCAAAGGCTTCGGCCACTTTTCGTTTCAAGACCGACGTGAAGTTGAGGTTATTACGACCGTTCGCGTTATCGGGTTCGATTTGCAGCGCCAGCCGATACTGGGCAATCGCTTCGTCCACCTTCCCCTCCTGCAACAGCGCATTACCAAGATTGTTGTGCACTTCCACCGCGTCAGGTTTGGTCTGCAACACCGTTTGGTACCAAACGATCGCTTCGTCCACCCGTCCCTTTTGGAACAGAGCGTTGGCGAGATTGTTTTGAACCTTCAAACTGTCGGGTTTAATTTGCAGTGCCTTTTGAAAATGGACGATGGCTTCATCCACATTGTTTTTCCTGATCAAAGCGTTGCCGAGGTTATTATGCGCCTCGGCGCTGTTGGGATCGATCTGTAATGCCCGTTGGAAATGAGCGATCGCTTCGTCCACCCGGCCTTTTTTGAGCACGGTATCGCCGAGGTTGTTTCGGATCTTGGCATTGTCCGGTATACAGGCGAGGGTGTGAATCCAGAGCGATTCATTGTCGCGCCAATAGAATGCCTGTTGTCGGGCACAAAAAACCAAAACCCCGAGAATGATGGCAGCGCCGCCGCCCAGCAGCATCCGGCGGTGACGCCAGCCGGCACTCAACTCTGCCACCCCCCAACTCAAAATGACACACACCCCCAGTTGCGGCACATAGGTAAAGCGGTCAGCCATCGCCACTCCACCCACCTGGACCAAACCAATAACCGGCACCAGTGTCCCGACATACCACAACCAGCCCATCAGTAAAAATGGATATTGCCGCCGCAATATAAAACCCAGCACGGCAATCCCGATCAGCACTCCCGCCGCCAGCACCACTTGCGCCAGCGGCCAGGGACCGGGGTACGGATAAAACACCGCCAGCTTCACGGGCCAGAACAGCTTTCCAATGTAACGGCAATATGAAATCAGCGCGTTACCAATCCGTACGCCCAGCGATACACCTCCAATCGTTGCCATCGCCCCGCCATGCTGCTGCGCCAGATAAGTTACGACACTCGCCGCTCCGGACAACCCGAAGAATGGAACTTTTTCCCAAATCAAACCTGGAACTCCAAACCTGGAACCCTGCCCCTTAAACCTCTCCAACGGCCACCAATCCAGCAGCAACATCACAAATGGCCACGTCACCAGCATCGGTTTGCTCATCAGCCCCAACGCGAAAAACAACAGGGTTAAACCGTAACAAATTCCGGACTTTGGGCTCCCGCCTCCAGGCCGCCTCGCGTATCCGGCGTAAAACCACAATGCCAGCAGACCGAAGAATGTGCTCAATACATCCTTGCGCTCCGTCACCCACACGACTGATTCCACCCGCAACGGATGCACCGCAAATACCGCCGCCACAAATGCGCTCCGCCAGAAAGCCCCCGTCAAACGTTGCAGCAGGAGAAAAACCAGCACTACATTGGCGGTATGCAGCAAAATATTAATCAGGTGATGTCCCCAGGGGTTCAATCCGAAGAACTGACAAGCCAATTGGTGCGATAACCACATCACGGGTGCCCAATAGGCGGCTTGTTCTGTGTTGTAAAAAGCCCATTTTATATCCGCCCAATTCAACCCGCCTTGAACATGGGGGTTTTCAGTGACGAATTCGCCGTCGTCGAAGTTGACAAAATCATATCGCAGTGTCTGGCCAAAGGCGATCCAGACGATGGCCGCCAATAAAATACATGTCAAAAGGGCCCGCCAGCGGTCATTCAGTCCAAACGGATGGTTTTCGGATCCGCGCGTGGGGCAGGCTTTGCCCGGCGGCACTGGATTGGCGGGCGCGGTGGGCGGAATTGACTGCATGGTGGCGTTCGGATTTTCTCGTCTTCTGTTCAAGCGGGACTCCCGCAAGGCTCTCCCGGATTGACGGCGATCACGGCAGAAATGGAACCATGTAAAACAATGGTCATCGGAGCCTTAACTTTGTGTTCGACATTTCAGGGGAAATTTTATCGGCGCGGAATCGCATGCAAAGTCCAAACTTTCAAAGAAGGATCAATGCCGGGCCAGGGTGGAAATAAACTGTTCGGCTGTCTCATGATACGGTCGGCGAGTGCGATACCAAGCCAGCAGTTGCCGGTTCGTTTCCAGCAAGTCTGATTCGTTCGCCGCGGAAGCCAACGCGCACGCCTTCTCTCCCGCCGCTATCGCGTCTTCGAACCGGCCGGCCTCGGCGTAGGCGGCCGCCAGGGTGCCGACGTGGAGCGTCACCCCATAATGCGTTATCGCGCAGGCACGCTCAGCGTGCCGGACCGCCTGAACCCCGTCCCGAATCCGCGCGTCCGGACAGGTCGCCAGCAACCAGGCCAGATTATTCAGGGCAACCGGAGAATCGGGCTGAGTTTGCAGGACTTTTTGGCAATCCGTTAACGCCTCGCTCGATTTATCCTTCAGCAGCAGGGCGTAGTCCAGACAGTTATGAGCTGTCGTGCTATCGGGTTCGATTTGCAGCGCTTTTTGGTACTGGGCGATCGCTTCATCCACCTCGCCCTTTTGGAACAGGGCGTTGCCCAGGTTGATATGGGCATTCACATAGCCGGGTTTTATTTGCAGCGCCTTTCGGCAATGGGCAATCGCTTCGTCCACCTTCCCTATTTGGAGCAAGGCACAGCCCAGATTATTGTGGACTTCCGCGTAGCCGGGTTTGAGCTGCAACGCCGTCTGATAATGAGCAATTGCTTCGTCCACTTCCCCCTTTTGGAACAGGGCGCTGGCAAGGCGGACGTGAACATCCAAATAGTCGGGCTTGATTTGCAGAGCATTTTGATAATGGGCAATTGCTTCGTCCACGCTGCCCTCCTGGAGCAGCGCGTTGCCGAGATTGCTTTCAGCCATGGCATTGTCCGACGTACGAGCGAGGGTGTGCCTCCATAGCACTTCGCTATTTCGCCAGCAGGAAGTCTGCGCCCGCGCGCAAAGAACCAAGGCAACCAGGATGATCGCGGCACCTCCGCCCAGCATCACGCGGCGGTGACGCCAACCGATTGTCAAATCCGCCGCCGCCCACGTCACCAACAAATACAGTCCAATCTGCGGCAGATACGTGTAGCGGTCCGCCCGCGCCTGTATGCCCACCTGAACAATCCCGATTACCGGCAACAGCATGATGAGATACCATAACCAGCCGGTCAAAAAATAAGGGTACCGACGCAGGTTCAAAACCCCCGTGGTGATCGCGGCCAACAGGACGAGGGACAGCGCCACTCTTGCCGCCGTGACGTTGGCGGCCGCAAGCGGGTACACCGCCGCCAAACCCGAAGGCCAGAACATCTGTCTCATATAAGCCACACAGGCAATCAAGGCATTGCCGGCCCGCAAAGGAAGGGGAAACTGCTCCAATGACTGGAGGGCGCCACGCTGGGCATAAATCGTGATCGCACAAGACGCGATCGCCAGTCCGATAAACGGCAGCTTTTCCCGGATTAAAGGCCAAATCGTAAACCGTAAACTCCGATGAATCGCGAGCACGCGACCAGAGTCGGTGTCGTAAATCGTAAATCGATTGAGCGGCCAGTAATCCAGCAACAACAGCACCAGCGGCAGCGTCACCAGCATCGGCTTGCACATCAGGCCCAGCGCAAAACATACCAACGCCAAATCGTAAAAAACTGTGGACTGTGGACCGTGGACTGTGGACTGTGGACTGTGGACTGTGGACTTCTTGACGTACTGTACCCACGCTAACAGCGTCAGCACAAAAAATAATCCGCTCAACACATCCTTCCGCTCTGCCACCCAGGCCACCGATTCGACCCGCAAGGGATGAATGGCAAACACCGCCGCCACAAACGCGCTGCGCCACAATGTATCGCCCGCCTGCCGGGCCGAAGCGGTTTCCGCAGTCGTTTTGCTTCCCGTACCCTCTGGTGGTGACGAAGGCGATGAGCGGGGAGAGTTGTTGGCGCGAAGGCCGGTCATCCGCCACAGGACCAGGAAAAGCAGAATCACCGTCACGGTGTGAAGGAGAACATTGGTGAGATGATGGCCGCCGGCATCCAATCCATAAATCTGGCAGTCCAACATATGGGAAATCCAGGTCAACGGGTGCCAGTTGGACGAATGGACATGGGTGAACGCCCAGACGATCCCATGGAACGTCAACCCCGCCGTGACTGCCGGGTTTTCATATACGTAAATCTGGTCGTCGTAGTTGACAAACTCATGCCCCAATGTCTGACCAAAGACCAGCCAGATGATGGCCGCCAGGAACAGGCAAACCCCGGGAACGAGCCAGCGGTCATCCCGGCTCGGCACCGGGGTTTCAGGTTCCGGCAGACGGGGGCCTGCTCCCGACGGTGCCTGACCGGTGGTTGAATCCGGCTGATGCGATTGCACGGCACCTGTTTCCATCTTCGTTTTTTCGCTCATAAAAAGAGCCGAAGCCGCCTCCCGGCTGACAATTGATTCAGTGTAATTGGCATCATGCAAAAGGACCGAGTTATAGACCAAAGCCGGCATTAAACGTTTTAACGGCTATGTTACGGGCACAGAACAGCGTGCAAAGCCTAAAGTCGGTTGAGGGTTGTTGGTTGAGAGTTGAGGGGTAAGAACCACCGGCAGGAAGCTGGCCGATCCCAATGGAACCAAGCGGGAAATCCAGCTTTTCCAGGCTTTCAACCCTCAATCGCGGCGCAACTAATGTGTCCAAGCGGTGTTTGTATTTTTCACAGCGTGCAATATAATTATTCTGCATGAGATTTTCGGGGAAAATCGTGATTTGCCTTGCGAACTGGCTGGCGTTGAGCGCCGGCCTGCGCGCCGAGGATGGCGCTTTGCCTGACAATCCCTATACGCCGATTGTGGCGCGGAATGTTTTCGGTTTGAATCCGCCGGCGGCGGTTGACGCAACCGCCACCCAAACGGAACCCCCGCCTAAAATCACCCCCAACGGCATCATGTCCATCTTTGGCCAGTTGCAGGTGTTGTTCAAGGTGGCGACTCCCGCCAAACCGGGGCAGCCGGCCAAGGAGGATTCCTACATCCTCAGCGAAGGGCAGCGGCAGGACGAAATTGAAGTTGTCAAGATTGACGAAGGAAACAGTCTGGTGACTTTTAACAACCATGGCGCCGTGCAGGAACTGGCCTTGGCCAAGGCCAACCCGCCGCCAGCCAACACCATTGTGGCGCCGGGCCGGCCGTATCCAAACCCGCGTTTTCCGGAACGCAATGGCGAAGGCGGCAACCGGATTCCCGGCCGTTCCCCCGGCCGTCCGGGTGCGGCACAAAATCCCGCGGCCAGAACCGAAAACAATAATATCAACAACAACTACGGCGGTTACTCTCTCAACGCGGGCGGCGCAGTTGTCCCGCCCACGCCGTCGCCCGCCCAACAGGAACAGTCAGCGGAAGCCACCGCCCTGCTTTTGATCAACACGGAAAAACTAAAAAGCGGAGGCAATCCGGCCTGGAAAATCATGCCACCACCACCGCCCAGACCTGGAGCACCACCATCGGCGCAATAAATCTTTGGCTTTAAGTGTTTGGGGGCGCGAAACGTTTCTTCAGGGGTGGATGGTTTCGACTAGAGCAATTCAAGTTATTCTGTAGCCGCGAACGTCAGTTCGCGCCATGTAATTCTCTTTAGTTCGATTTGCGCCGACTGACGTCGGCGGCTACATGTTTTTTAGAAACGCTCTAATGCCTTGCGATGGTTCTCATCGGTTCACCGGATTCAGATTTACGCCTTGGCGGACGTCTTTGCTGATTCGATGAGTTCCCAAAACTTCGGATTTTCCTGAAGCGCGGCATCCTCACCGGTTTTCAGCCCGGAGCGGAACAGAAAATCCTTGAGCGTGTGACGGCTGAGGATTCGATGTACCAGGACGCCTAAATCGTGCCGTTCAAAATAGACCCGGTAATCGCCCACACGAAAACGATGCAGCGTCCGTCCCTCCATTTCCAATTTGCCGAACGCATCCAGTTCGGTGCCGAGCGCCTGCTGGGGAAGCCCGCGGAACTCCCCGAGGATTTGCAATTGCAGTTCCTTGGGCATGCGCGCCAGTTCGGAGGCGCTCGCCGGCGTGAAAATGATTTGAAATACTTGCATATTCAGTTAGTCGAGAGTCGAGAGTCGAGGGTTTTCCCCATTTTATGTTCGAATGGCGTTTTGGAAGTTTTGACATCGAGGGAACGGTTCAATGAAGCAATCCGCTTTGCGGTTTTTTCGATGTCGTTAAATAACGGGTCGAGATCCGACTCCGACACGTAACGTTCATCCAGAGCCAGATAGCAAATCGAGGCTGCTTCCATTAAGGAACCATAGGCCTGTTCGAGAAAATGGGCAAAATCCTTATCAGAATTGCGTCCTGAACCTTCGGCGATATTCGACGAAACAGAAATCGCCGCGCGGCGGATTTGTGAAGTCCTAGCAAACATTTCGCTATTGGGAAACTTTCGTGTCAGCCGATAAATGGCCCGCTTGATGACACGTGCCTCTTGCCATACTTCCAGTTTTTCAAAACGGAATCTTGTTTTCATTGGAACCTCGCTCATCACATATGCCACCGACTTACCGTTTTTTGGCTCTCGACCATCGGCTCTCGACTCTCGACTATTTACCCCGTGGTAGCGCGTACGGGAATCGAACCCGTCTTTCCGGATTGAGAATCCAGCGTCCTAACCGATAGACGAACACGCCGTTGGGAATCATCTTAACCAAGCAACGGTGGGTGTCAATCTTGGGAAATGTCCGGCGGTGTCCCGATTTGTAGGCGACGAGGTGACGAGTCGTTTGGGCCGGCACTCCTAACGTCGTGCCCTACAGCCAGATTAAGGGGAAAAACCACCAGCCGGCGGCGTCTGGTTTTCCGGTTTGCCCGCGGAGGAATGACTTTGCGAAGCCGTTTTCCCGGCGCGGTATAACTCAAGCAATTCCCGGTTTTTTTGGACCAGTTCCTGATTGTTTTGCTTTGTAGCCAGCGCTATTGCCTTTTCGGCGGTTTTCACCGCGTCTACGAATCTTCCGGCTTCCGCATAGGCGGCGGCAAGGGTGCCCAGCAAAAGGGGTTGTTTGAAATCCGTCAGTTGACAGGCTTGTTGCGCCAGCTCCACCGCCCGGGCGCCATTGCGCAGTTGCGCATCCGGAGTCGTGGCCAGGAGCCAGGCCAGATCATTCAAAGCTTCGGGCCAATCGGGCTTCATTTGGATGGCGGTTTCGTAGTGGCTGGCGGCGGCCATGTCTTTTCCTTGCAAGGTCAGCGCCAGGCCCAGGTCGTAATGGGATTGGGCGTCCGGCCGGAGACGAAATGCCGCCTCAAACTGCATCAAAGCCTCACGGGGCTGGTCACGGCGAAGGAACAGCATTCCCAGGTTTTCATGCATCTCCACATCGCCAGGTTTCAACCAAGTGGCAATCAGCAGGCATCGGAGCGCCGGGTCAAGCTGGTCTTTTTCCACAAGCTTTTTGCCGTCGTTCAAACTTTTTTCCGCGAGATCGGGTTCGAGCCGCAACGCGGCGGAAAAAAACGGGCCGCGTCGTTGGTTTGGCCGGACAGCATAAGATTAACCCCAAGTTCCAAATTGGCCTCCACGTTGGTGGGAAAGAGACGCGCCGCCAGGCGAAACTTTGCCTCGGCTTCGGCCAGTTTGCCCTGTCGCGCCAACGTCCGGCCAAAATCCATTAATGTCCGGAGTCTGGCCGGATCCAGCCGCAACGCTTCGGCATACTGCGTTTCCGCTTCTGCCATTTTGTCCTGACTCGCGAGGGCCATCGCCAGGTTCAGACGGGTTTCAACGTTGTCCGGCTGGAGCCGCAGCGCTTCGGTAAACCGGGAGATGGCTTCTTCCGTCCGGCCGAGTTGTTGCAGCACCAGGCCAAGACCATTCAGCGTTTGCGGAAGAGTTTCCGCCTCCAGGGCGGATTGATAGGTTTTGGCGGCTTCCGCAAAATTGCCTGACATCGCCATGGCCGTTGCCGACCGCGTTAAAACGACGGCCAAGTCATACCGGGCAGATTCATAATCCGGGTCGGCGGCCAACGCGGCGCGAAAATGTCCGGCCGCTTCATCATACCGTCCCCGTTCCACCAACACCTGGCCGAGCAAGTCATGGGCAATTGGATTTTCGGGGCTGACCGCCAAAGTGCGACTGGCCAGGGTAAAATTGTCCCGCCAATACTTTACCTGCTGCCGCGTGGCGACAATACACGCAATAAGGATTGATGTGCCGACCACGGCGAAAACGGCCCGGTTGAACCGCCAAGAGGCGGAAAGTTCAGCCACCGCCCAAACCAAAACGATGAACACGCCGACCAGCGGAAGGTAGGTATAGCGGTCGGCCATGGCCCGGCCGCCGACCTGGACAACGCCGATGACGGGCACCAGCATGCCCAGAAACCAAAACCAACCGGTGAAGAACCACGGGTATCGCCTGTGCCAGACAAAGGCCAGGTAACACATGGCCGCCAGCAGGAACGCGCCCGCCAGAATATCCCAGTCGTCAAAGTGCTGGCCTTCCCGGAGATAAGGGTAAAAAACAATCAAGTCCGCCGGCCAAAACGTTTTGCCGAGATATTTGCAGTACGAAAGCACGATGTTCGCCAGGCGGGAATCGAGCGGGGCTTTCTCGAATGGAACAACCGCCCCGGCATGCTGCTGGACCACAAACGTCACCACGCACGATGCCACCGCCAGCCCGAAAAACGGCAGCTTTTCCCGAATCAAAAGCCAAATCGTAAATCGTAAACTCCGATGAATCGCGAGCACGCGACCAGAGTCGGTGTCGTAAATCGTAAATCGATTGAGCGGCCAATAATCCAGCAATAGGAGCACAAACGGCAAGGTCACCAACATCGGCTTGCTCATCAGACCCAGCGCGAAGCAGAACAAAGCCAGAAAATAGTCGAGCGTCGAGCGTCGAGCGTCGAGGGCCAGACTGCTGCTTCCTGCGCTCGACTTTCGACTTTCGACCTTCGACCGGCTTTGCACGTACCGCACATACGCCCAAAGCGTCAGCATGAAGAACAGGCCGCTCAGGACATCCTTGCGTTCAGCGATCCAGGCGACCGATTCCACATGCAACGGATGCACGGCAAACAATGCGGCCACAAACGCGCTGCGCCAATCGGTCGCGGCTTGTGGCGACGAAGCTTCGGAGCGAAGGCGCATCATCCGCTGCAAAACCAGGAACAGCAGGAGCGTATTGGCGATATGAAACAGCAAATTGACCAGGTGATGCCACTGCGGGTTGAGGTCGAACAATTGGACATCCAGCATGTGTGACAGCCAGGTAAGGGGATGCCAGTTGCCGGCATAACCGGCTTGAAACGCCCATTTCACATTCTCCCGCGTCAATCCGGTTTGAACGTGCGGATTTTTTGAAACGTACCCGTAGTCATCCAGATTGATGAATCCGTTGTCCAGCACCGGCCAGTAAGCGGCCAGGGTGATTGCGCCCAGGAGAGTGCAAATCAAAAGAGATTGACGATGACCGCCGGAATTCATTCGCACGCGGATTCTCTCAAACCACGACGATGACCGCAATTTTGATTCGACCGCCGGGGGTGTCAGGGCAAACGCAGCCTGACGCCAGGCCAGACAGGCAATTGCGAATTGGAGCGCCGATTTCCCCATCGGCATGGGCAGAGCTTCGAATTTCGCCCGCGGTGCCGGAGATGCGGTTATTCCCGGTGCGGGAGGTGATTTTTATATTCCGCCAGCAAGCTTTGGTTTTTTGCGAGCGCATTCGTCTGGCCGGTTGATCGCGCCAAATCACAGGCCAGGGTGGCGGTTTGCACGGCTTCATCAAAGCGACCGGCTTCCGCATAAGCCGCCGCCAGGGTGCCGACAAAGACCGGTTCCCGATAGGCGGTCAATTGGCAGGCCTGTTGGGACAAACGCACCGCCTCGTTGCCATCGCGCAAATCCTTGTTCGTGCTCGTGGCCAACAGCCAGGCCAGATTATTGAGCGCGGGCAGGCAGGACGGATTTGCTTCCAGCGCCCGGCGGTAGCAGTTGACGGCTTGCGGCTCGTCATGCCGCTGCGTGTAAACCGTGGCCAGCTCCAACCAGGCTTCCCACCAACGGGGACCGAAGGCCGCCGCCTGGTTCAGGTTGGCCATGGCCTCGTCATAACGGCCCAACGCAATCAATTCCCTGCCCAAACGCAAATAAATCTCCGGTTCCTTCGGGTCCAGATCCAATGCCCGTTGGAAATTCTCGACCGCTTCCCGGTGCCGGTTCATGCCGGCCAGCGCCCGGCCCAGCCCGAACCAGCCCCGGCAGTTGTCCGGCTCCAGCTCGGCCGCTTTCCGGCTGTGTTCCGCTGCTCCCGCGAAATCGCCCAGGTTAAACAACGCCAGGGCCAGGTCATAATGCGCCATGGCGGACTGCGGAATAACGGCGAGCGCCCGATGGAAACAATTGGTCGCCTCGGCATCCCGTCCGGTCTCGGTGAGCGCCACGCCATAATTCATGTTGACTTCATACGCCTCCGGCCGCAACCGCGCGGCGGCGGCGTAATGTTTGAGTGCCTGGTTGGTTTCGCCCAACCCCCAGAAATAAAAGCCCAGGTTATGCTCGGCGATGCCGTTTTGCGGCGTTACTTGCAGGCAATGGGTCCAAAGCGTCAGAGGATTCCGCCAGGTTTGCGTCTGGCGCCAGGCCATCCCGCCCAGTACGCCAACCGCGATGACTGCCAGGGCGGACGCCGCCATGCGGCCCGCACGAGTGCGGATGACTTCGGCAAGGCCCCAAACGACCGCCACGAAAATTCCGATGGCGGGAATATAGGTATAACGGTCGGCGAGCGATTGATAGCCATTGGGCACAATTCCCATGACGGGAACCAGGGTGCCGGCAAAAAACAGCCAGCCGAACAGCCACCAGGGCCGGCGCTTCCACGAACACACAGCCAGCGTTGTCAATATTACCAGCACCAGGACACAGGCTGCCACCAGCCAAGGCTCCCATTGTTTGGGCATTGGATAAAACGGGGCCAGGTTGACCGGCCAGAACAACTTGAACAGGTATCGCGCATAAGCAACCGGCACATTCATCAGCCGCAACTTGAGGGGAATGGAATCGGCCACCGTGAAATTGAGCGAACGCTTCATGCTAACACACGTCACCCAACTGGACAGAATGGTGAGCAGGAAGAACGGCCATTTCTCCCGAAGCAAACGGCAGGGTGGAGTGATGGAGTGATGAGGTGATGGGACATGACTTGAAACTGAAAACTTGAAACTTGAAACTCGCTGCAATGGCCAGAAATCCAGCAGCAGCAGGACAAACGGCAATGTCACCGCCATGGGTTTGGCCATCAAGCTCAGGGCGAAGCAAAGCAAAGAAAACCGGTTGAAAGACGAAGATGGAGAATGGAATCCACCTTCGCGTTGCTTCGGCGCGACAGGGATGGAGGATGGCGCGGCTTTTATTCCCGCTGCTGGCGTATCAGTTCCTGTCACCTGAAACTTGCCACCAGTCACAGCCTTTGCATAACCAAGGAGGGCGAGCAGGAAGAAAAACGTGCACAGCACGTCCTTGCGTTCCGAGACCCAGGCCACCGATTCCACGTGCATGGGATGGGCGGCAAAGAGCGCCGCGACCAGCAGGCTGCGTCCCCATTTGCCCGTCATAAACGCAAAGAGACCGAACAGCAGCACCGCATTGGCCGCGTGCCACGCCACATTCACCAGATGATGGGCGCCGGCCGCCAGACCAAAACATTCGCAATCCAACATGTGCGACCACCAGGTGAGCGGATGCCACGAATCATGGTAACCCGTCGTCAATCCCCACAGCACGTTGGGAAGGGTAAGGCCGCCGGTAACGCGGGGGTTCTCGACGATGTAGTGGGGATCGTCAAAGTCGGAAAATCCAAAACCGCCGGTCTGGGCGTAAATCAGGCCGGTGATGGCCACCAAAAGCAAGGCGCCGCCCCAAAAACGCCTGGGGAAACCAATCCAGCCTGATGGTTCGTTGGTCATGAGCGTGAAGCTTAATCAGATTGTGCGGTTTAAAAAAACAAAAAAGGTTTCTTGATGTTTTCCCGATTACATCGTGCGGTATTTTAAAGGTAGGGCGCGATGTCCCTATCGCGCCGGGAATCTGAAAACACCCGACGGCTCGTTGGGGACAACGAAGCCCTACCTTTCCCATATTTGGTAGGGCGCGATGTCCCTATCGCGCCGGGAATCTGAAAACACCCGACGGCTCGTTGGGGACAACGAGCCCTACCTTTTCCCAGCAACAAAAAACCCAGTCCTTTGCGGGGCTGGGTTGTGATAGACTAAATCAGGGCTATTTGCGGCGGCGAAAGAACAGGAGCGAGAGGCCGCCTAAAGCGCTCAACGTGATGGTTGAAGGCTCGGGAACATAATACAAATCCCAACCGGACGAAATACCGCCCGCGCTGAATATCGTCGGTGGTGGTAGTGTGCCTGATGCACTCGAAGTCACCAGGCCGATGTTTGAATGGCCATAATAAAAACCGCCATCATTAATAACCGCCGGATCAAAAATGCCGGTAGTAAATTCGTTGTCGACATGGGACCAGATCGAGCCCAAGTTGGCCGACCAGCCAACGAGTTGGACATACTGGGACGTGCCATAAGCCCAATTATCAGCCGCAAAACCACTACTGCCGCCGGGGCCAATGATCCCGCCCGCCACGATAGTATAATTGGTGGCGGTCAATGTTTGTCCACTACCCCAGGTTTCTGGAGTTAGACTTGTGGACGACGTTCCCACCAGCAATGTATAATAGTACAGGTTGATGCCTCCCGCTCCGTTCGGGGTTCTGCCGATACTTGGCCCCGTCGGTCCACCGTTGGTTGAAATAGTATAAAAGGTGGCTGCGTTATAAATTTTGATCAGGCCCTGGGCATTGGCCAGGCCCGTCATTGCTACGATCAATCCGACTGTTAGAGCATTTTAAATAAAACTGTAGCCATAGAGTTCTGAGGGTGTTAGGATTCATTCATGCGAACGATATCCTTGGACTTGCGTGAACGAATCCTCTATTCCTACGACCAAAAGGAGGGAAACCGTGAAGAAATTGCCCATCGTTTCCGTGTCTCACTGGGCTTGGTCAAGAAGCTCTTGCAGCAGCGCCGACGCACCGGAGACATTGCTCCCCGTCACCGCTATTCGGGGCGCAAACCTTTCATCCTGGACTCCCATCGCCGACAAATGAAGACGCTGCTGGGCCGCAAACCGGACCTGACCCTCAAAGACCTGCGGGTGGCCATGCAACTCAACTGCACCTTGCCGGCGATTTATTACGCCTTGGAGAAGTTGGGGCTGACATATAAAAAAAGACACTCCGCGCCAGCGAGCAGGACCGTCCGGACGTCGCCCGGGCGCGCCGGTTCTGGCGGCGCCGACAGGCAAGTTTTGACCCGGCCCGGCTGATCTTTCTGGACGAATCCGGTGCTAAAACCAACCTGACCCGCTTGTGTGGCAGGGCGCCCAAGGGAGAGCGTGTCCATGCCAGCGCTCCCCATGGTCACTGGCAAACCACCACCATGATCAGTTCCATCCGACTGGACGGCTCGACGGCCTGCATGACCATCGATGGTGCCACCGACACGGAGGTCTTCCAAACCTACGTTCAGGCGATTCTCTGCCCGGCGTTGCACCCAGGAGACGTGGTGGTCATGGACAACCTTGGGCCGCACAAAAACCAAGCGACCCTCAACTTGATCACCCAAATCGGAGCCCAAGTTCTTTTCCTGCCAGCCTACTCGCCGGACCTCAATCCGATTGAAAAAATGTGGAGCAAAGTTAAAACCTTCCTGCGGAGCATCGAAGCCAGAACTCAAGCCGCTTTGGTTGAGGCAATCGGTTTGGCCCTCCAAACCGTCACGGCTCAAGACGCGATGAACTGGTTTGCCTCTTGCGGCTACAGTTTTATTTAAAACGCTCTAGTATTAATTTTTTCATGTTCAGTTTTTGGTTGGAATTTTTATTTGTGTTGAATTTGTGAACTCGTCAGATTCCAAAAAATGGGTCCGGCTCCAGGCCGACGGATTCTCAATCCGGCCGGCACAGCACCCGATAGCAAAGCCCCGACCGAAATTATCCAAAGGAACAGCAAACTCCCGAAGAAACAGCATTGGCCTGAGAGTCCAATGAGCATGCAGAAAGCTTAATCCAAACGGGCGCATTTGTAAATGAAAATCAAGTCCCGGCTGGTGCCGGTATAACCTGCAACGACATTAACATCCTGAAGCGCCGGGTTCTGTTTATTGTGCCGGGGCGGACCAGTCTTCGCTTTGCAGCTTCGACGCGGCAGGGGCCGGCGCTCCAGGACGGCATCAAATCAGGTCCGCTCTCCAGGGAAAAGGACTTATACCAGTTACAGTTTGAAATTGCATCATTGTCCGGAGGTAGGGCGCGATGTCCCTATCGCGCCGGAATTCTGAAAAAGCCCGATGGCTCGTTGGGGACAACGAAGCCCTACCTTTCCCCCGTTCCGGTAGGGCGCGATGCCTGTCGCGCCGAAGCCTGTGGCGAAGGCTGATCCCTATCGCGCCGGGAATCCGAAAAGCCCGACGGCTCGTTGGGGACAACGAAGCCCTACCTTTCCCCCGTTCCGGTAGGGCGCGATGCCTGTCGCGCCGAAGCCTGTGGCGAAGGCTGATCCCTATCGCGCCGGGAATCCGAAAAGCCCGACGGCTCGTTGGGGACAACGAAGCCCTACCTTTCCCCCGTTCCGGTAGGGCGCGATGCCTGTCGCGCCGAAGCCTGTGGCGAAGGCTGATCCCTATCGCGCCGGGAATCCGAAAACACCCGACGGCTCGTTGGGGACAACGAAGCCCTACCTTTCCCCCGTTCCGGTAGGGCGCGATGCCTGTCGCGCCGAAGCCTGTGGCGAAGGCTGATCCCTATCGCGCCGGGAATCCGAAAACACCCGACGGCTCGTTGGGGACAACGAAGCCCTACCTTTTCCCGGCAACAAAAAACCCAGCCCTTTGCGGGGCTGGGTTGTGATAGACTAAATCAGGTTATTTCCGACGGCGGAACAACAGGAGCGAGAGACCGCCCAAACCAGCCAACACCATCGTGCTGGGTTCCGGAATCGGAACATAGTTCAGGTCAAACCCAGCGGAAATACCACCGGGGACGAATATGGACGGAGCGGTAACCGTACCAGAGGAGCTTGAAAGAATTGAACCAATGTTTGAGTGCCCCAAATAATAGCCGCCTACATTGAGCACAGAAGCACTCCAAGTCCCATTGGCAATTTCATTAGCAACCGAACCCCAGGTTGAGCCCAAGGTGGCAGACCAGCCAACGAGTTGAATAAACTGGGACGTACCATAAGCCCAATTATCAGCGGCAAAACCACTACCGGTTACTGGTTGGGAAATGATCCCGCCCGCCGAGATTGTATAATTGGTGGCGGTCAACGTTAGTCCAGAATTAAAAGTTTCTGCAGTTAAACTTGTGGACGCGGTTCCCACCAGCAATGCATAATAGTATTGGTTTATGCCACCCGCTCCGTTCGGGGTCCGGCCCAAACCTTGCAAGGTTATCGCCGGTCCACCGTTGGTTGAAACAGTATAACTGGTGGATGTGTTATTAATCTTGATCAAGCCCTGGGCATTTGCTGCTCCTGCGATTGCCACGACCAATCCGATTGTTAGTATTAACTTTTTCATTTTTGTGTCTTTAGTTTAGTTGTTTGTTAGAGTTTTGGTTTGTTATTGTTTGTTTGAAAATTATGGGACCGTTACATTTTGCGACCACGTTTCGTCGCCACCTTGCCCGTTAAAATAGAAGAAACCCTGCGCGACATTATTGGTGGGAGGGCCGTTTACGCTGCTATCAGGCCAAACCCATACTCCGAAATCAATGAACTGATAGGCATCGTAGCTCTGGGCACCCGTGTTCCACAGGTAAATTGAATCACCATTCTGAAGCGGCAGATTCAAATTGGCATTTTCAAAGTCGGAAGATATGGGCGCAGCAGACCCTACCAGCTTATAAAGACCTGCATTCAGTGTAACGTTCTGGCTTAAAACAACCGTGCCGGTAAACGTATTGGTTTCCGCGCCACCTTGACCGTTAAAATAGAAGAACCCTGTGCCAACAGGAATATTGGGAGGGCCGTTTACGCTGCTATCAGGCCAAACCCATACTCCATAATCGATGAACTGATATGCATCGTAGCTCTGGTTGCCTATGTTCCACAGGTAAACCGAGTCACCATTTTGCAGGCTAGGCAACAATGCTTCAGCGTCATTGGCTGTGTCAGCCTGCAACGCCGCATTTATCAACTGGTAGGTGCCGGGCTGCAACGTCTGATTGATGTAGCCGACGATGTTTTGAGAATAAGTCTGGGCCGAGGCGGCCAGAATACCTGCGGCAAGAGCAGCAGATGCAATAAGTAGTGTTTTAGTTCTCATATCTTTTCCTGTATTTTTGTTCTGTTGTTACCGTGTGTGCCTTAAATATCACAAATCAGCAAGGGGAAGTCAACTTTTTTTTCATTTTTTTTTGAACGTTTTCGGGACAGCCAAACCCTTTGTTTTTAAGGGGTTCCGGGCATAAAACCACTGTAAATGGACAGTGCCGGGAACAAAGAAAAACCAAAAAATTGAATTAAATGGGGCCAAAGCTGTCGTTTTGAAGCACCACAACAGGCAGAAGGTCTGCCGGCTAAAATTGTGGTTGGCGGATTGGTTGATTGAGCCAGGGCGCAACTTGAAGGCGTGTTACCCAAAATCGCCGGATACAAAACAGGCAGGGCGCGATGTCTGTCGCGCCGAAGCCTGTGGCGAAGGCTGATCTCTATCGCGCCGAGAATCTGAAAAGCCCGACGGCTCGTTGGGGACAACGAAGCCCTACCTTTTCCCCATTCCGGTAGGGCGCGATGTCCCTATCGCGCCGAGAATCTGAAAAAGCCCGACGGCTCGTTGGGGACAACGAAGCCCTACCTTTCCCCCATTCCGGTAAGGCGCGATGTCTGTCGCGCCGAAGCCTGTGGCGAAGGCTGATCTCTATCGCGCCGAGAATCTGAAAAGCCCGACGGCTCGTTGGGGACAACGAAGCCCTACCTTTCCCCCATTCCGGTAGGGCGCGATGTCCCTATCGCGCCGAGAATCTGAAAAGCCCGACGGCTCGTTGAGGACAACGAAGCCCTACCTTTCCCCCATTCCGGTAGGGCGCGATGTCCCTATCGCGCCGAGAATCTGAAAAGCCCGACGGCTCGTTGGGGACAACGAAGCCCTACCTTTCCCCCATTCCGGTAGGGCGCGATACCTGTCGCGCCGAGAATCTGAAAAGCCCGACGGCTCGTTGAGGACAACGAAGCCCTACCTTTTCCCCATTCCGGTAGGGCGCGATGCCTGTCGCGCCGAAGCCTGTGGGCGAAGGCTGATCTCTATCGCGCCGGAATTCTGAAAGCGCCACACGGCTCGTTGAGGACAACGAAGCCCTACCTTTTCCCCATTCCGGTAGGGCGCGATGCCTGTCGCGCCGGGAATCCGAAAACACCCGACGGCTCGTTGGGGACAACGAAGCCCTACCTTTTCCCCATTCCGGTAGGGCGCGATGTCCCTATCGCGCCGAGAATCTGAAAAAGCCCGACGGCTCGTTGGGGACAACGAAGCCCTACCTTTTCCCCATTCCGGTAGGGCGCGATGTCCCTATCGCGCCGAGAATCTGAAAAAGCCCGACGGCTCGTTGAGGACAACGAAGCCCTACCTTTCCCCCATTCCGGTAAGGCGCGATGCCTGTCGCGCCGGGAATCCGAAAACACCCGACGGCTCGTTGGGGACAACGAAGCCCTACCTTTTCCCCATTCCGGTAGGGCGCGATGTCCCTATCGCGCCGAGAATCTGAAAAAGCCCGACGGCTCGTTGGGGACAACGAGCCCTACCTTTTCCCCATTCCGGTAGGGCGCGATGTCCCTATCGCGCCGAGAATCTGAAAAAGCCCGACGGCTCGTTGGGGACAACGAGCCCTACCTTTTCCCCATTCCGGTAAGGCGCGATGCCTGTCGCGCCGAGAATCTGAAAAGCCCGACGGCTCGTTGAGGACAACGAGCCCTACCTTTCCCGTATTTGGTAGGGCGCGATGCCTGTCGCGCCGAGAATCTGAAAAGCCCGACGGCTCGTTGAGGACAACGAAGCCCTGCCTTTTCCCCTTCCGGCAGGGCGCGATGTCCCTATCGCGCCGAGAATTTTACGAACGGCGCGGTGGGGACACCGCGCCCTACCTTGTTCACCGCAGAATGGGGAGGATGCTGGTATGGTCATCAGTCCACAGCAGCCTTTCCCCGTTGTCGGACTGTTGGGAAGCGGACCACAGGCCGGCAATGGCGGGCCGGTTGAGGAAGGCATCGCTGGCTGACAACAGCATCCAGACCGAACCGAGTTTGCCGGTGGCGGGATCCAACTGAACAGGCGGCACCAGCAACCATTTTAATCCGTGATGTTCGGCCAGCGCACGAATTACCGGCTGAAGATCCAGGTGATTGTTGGAAATATGGACGGCAATCACGCCATCCGGTCCGAGATGGCGGAGCCAGGTGTTCATGGCTTCATCGGTAAGGAGGTGAGCGGGAATGGAGTCGCCGCTGAAGGCATCCAGCACCAACAAATCGAAATGCTGGTCCGGTTCCTGTTCCAAAGACAGCCGGGCGTCGCCCAGAACAACGTCCACGCGGGCGGCGGAATCAGCGAGGAAAGTAAAATATTTCCGGGCGAGCTGGAGAACGTCGGGACTGAGTTCGTAGAACCGGATGCGGTCGCCGGGGCGGCCATAGGTGGCGAGCGTGCCGATGCCGAGGCCGATGGCGCCGAGGTAACGGTTGGTGACGGCAGGGAGTTGTTGCAAGGCCACGTTGAGTCCGCTTTCGGGCGAATAGTAAGTGGTGGGCAGGGCGGCACAGGCCGGGTCGGTAAACTGAAGCCCATGATACACCTGGCCGGAGACGAGAATCCGTCCATTGCCATGAATCAACGGGATGCGGACGTTGTTGATCAGCCACGAAGTTCCCTCCTTGACCTGGTACACGCCATAAAAGCTGCGGTCGGAGCAGATGGACTGGAGCTGGCGTTCATGCATGACCAGGACCAGGCTGGCGGCGAGAGCGAACGTAACGGCCAGGGCCACAGGCCCGGCGGGGAGTTTCCGGCGGCCAAACGGGAGGCGCAAACCTTCGCGCCAAAGCAGGAAGGTGACGATGAGCGCCAGGACGACAGCGGTAAGCGGGGTTTCAAATATAGTGCGGAACACGACGGGCGCGAGCATGGCCACGAAAAATCCGCCCAGCGCGCCGCCGAGGGCGATGGAAAGATAATAGGCGGTGATGCGTTTCGCTTCCGGCCGCAGCCGGTAGAGTTCGCCGTGGCAGGCCATGCAGCCGACAAAGAGAACGGCGAGGTAGCCGCCGACCTGCACGGCAAAGGTTTGCAGGCAGCCGTAATAAAGCAGCCAGGCGAGGGCGAACAAGGCGGCGAAGCAGGCCGGCAGGAAGAAGACCCCGCCGATAGCTGCGCGGGCCTTCGAAACAGAGAATGAAAGTGAGGAGATAAACCGCCAGCGGCCCCATCCACAAGAGCGGCACGGGCGCAACGTCCTGGCAAATCTGGTTGGTGACCGCCAGCAGCAACGCCGAGCCGCAGGCGGGCAGGAGAATCCACAGCCACACCGAAGAGCCGCCGGTCCGGAGCGGTTGGTTCAACTGGCCGGATTCGGGCGAAGAACCGGGGACGGACCCGGTCCGGCGAAGCAACGTCCAGGCGGCGGCCGCACACAAGGCGAGAAACAGCACCATTCCTCCGGCCCACAGTTTTGCCTGGGTGAGCCGGCCAAAGGCCGGTTCGATGAGGACCGGATAGAGCAGGAGGGCCAGCAACGAACCGGCGTTGGAAAAAGCGTACAAGCGGTCGGGCGTCCGGCCGGGATGAGACTGGCGAAACCATTCCATGAGCAGGGGCGCGGTGGCCGAGAGGGCGAGGAAGGGCAAGCCGATGGAGCCGACCAAGGCCCGGAAGATTTCCCGGATGGGATGGTCAATGGTATAGGCCGCAAGCGGCACGTGCGGGATGGGCGGCAGCAAAAGGAGCGCGGCCAGCAACAGTCCGAGGTGGACCCAGCGTTGCCGGGCCGGGGACAAGGTCCGGCACAACCAGTGGGCATAAGCGTACCCGCCGAGCAACAAAGCTTGAAAGACCGCCAGACAGGAAGCCCAGACGGCAGGAGCGCCGCCGAACGCGGGCAACAAAAATTTGGCCACCATCGGCTGAACGGAGAACAGCAGGAAGGCGCTGACAAAAACGGCTGTCGCAAAAATTGGCATAGCGGGCAAACATAACTCTGACGACGCGCTGGCAAAGTGTCAAGCAATGCAAGATGCCGGTAGCGTCCGGCCTACCGGAAATGGATTGGTGAATGATGGCGGAGGGGCACCTCCGCCCTACCAGATTTGGGTTGTGGCAGGGCGACGTTGCCGCGTCGCTTGGCGGACCAGCAGGTCCGCCCTACCGGAGATTGGATTGGTGATTGGCAGGGCGGCACTGCCGCGCCGCCTCACCAATGAATCTCATGCACACGTCCGAAGTAAGGCCAATCTTCCGGTCGCTGTACCAAACCCTGTCGCACCGGATTTTCCCGAACGTACTGCCATTTTTGTGTGTAACTCTCACCGTCGCGCAAACGATGATGAAAACCACCCACCTGAAAGGTCCCGGCACCCGGATACACCTTGGCAAAACAGTCCTTCCAAAATCCCATCCAGCGTTCCATGGTGAATGCCAAATCACGTGGCGCACAGAACAAATGTAAATGGTCAGGCATTAAGAGGTAGTCGCTCACCAACCAAGCTGTGGCCCGGTTTAACCAGATGTCGTGGAGCGCCTCTTTTACGGTTGCCTGAGTAAGCCAGCGTTCACGCTGGTCAGTGCAAACGGTGAGGAGTATCCAATTCGGTCCACCCAGTGATATGTGAACGCCTTTTGCCGGTGTGCGACGGCGGCGGCCAAATCCACGAAATGGCATTTTAGACATGAAAAGATTCGTATTGATAATCGGATAATAAAGCAAGTCGCGTTGGCAGGGCGGCGCTGCTGTGCCGCCTGGCGAAACAGCAGCTTCACCCTACCGGAAATTGATTGATGATCGGTAGGGCGGCGGTGCTCCGCCGCCTGGCGGACCAGCAGGTCCGCCCTACCGAGCCTCACCCACGACAATTTTGAGGGACGCCGCCGTGGGCCGGCTGGCCAATTGAATGGCAGCGGCAGTTTGTTCAAGAGGGAAAAAATGGGAAATTAAATCGCGCACATCCAGCCGGCGCGAGAAAACCAGTTGCGCCACTTCGTCCTGCAAGGTGAAATCGGATGAATAGCTGCCGAGCAGGTCTTTTTCGTCGAGACAGATGGAGGCCAAATCGAGGTCGAAGGTCGAGGGTCGAGGGTCGAGTGCCAAAGCAGCGCGCCTGGTGTGAGCGAAGAGAAGGACCTGTCCGCCGCAGCGGATGAGTTGCATGGCTTGTTGCACGGCGGCGTCGGACGGAACGGCGATGACGGCACAGTCCACAGTCTTCAGTCCCCGGTCCACAGTCGCCAGTCCCCGGTCCACAATCCTTCTCGGACTGGAGACGGGGGACTGCGGGCTGGGGACTAATTTCGTCCAGCGAGCGCCGAATTTCCGGGCGAGTTTCAGGCGTGACTCGAAGAGGTCGGTGGCGATGACACGGACGCCAGCGAGTTGAAGCAATCGGGTGAACATGAGGCCGATGGGCCCCTGCCCGGCCACGAGCACAACGTCGTTGCGAAGCAAATTCAGCCGTTTGACAGCTTTGAGGACGGTGTTGACCGGCTCCAGCATGGCGCCTTCTTCAAACGAATTGCGGGCGGGAATTTTTACAACGCCGGGGAGGACGAAGGGCATGACGCGGACATACTCGGCGTAGCCGCCGCCGGCAGGTTCGAAACCGGCGGTGATGCCGGTGCGTTTGTAGGTTTCGCATTGGGCGAAGGCATGATGCCGGCAGAAATGGCAATCCAGACACGGCACGTGATGGTGCAGGGCGACGCGGTCGCCGATTTTTAACCCAGACCCCAGACGCGAGACCCCAGACCCGATTTTGACGATGGTGCCGGCGGTTTCGTGTCCGAAGATGCGCGGCGGCGGCACGGTGCCGTACTGGATTTTCTTGATGTCGGTGGGGCAAACACCGCAAGCGGCAACCCGGACCAGGAGTTCGCCGGGGCCAATCCGCGGGACGGGGACGGTTTCGAGGCGCAGGTCGTTGGCGCCGCGATAGACGACGGCGCGCATGGTTTTGGGGATGTCAGGCACGGGGAAATTTTAACCACGAAACACGCGAAAGACACGAAATTTTGGAAAAATAGCAGGAGTCGAGGTCACGAGACCGCCTCGTTACCTCGGCGCCTACTCAACCCGCCTCCTGACGTCGGCGCCTACTGCCGGATTCAGTAGGGGACGAGGTGACGGGTCGTTTGGGCCAGCACTCCTTACGTCGTGCCCTACTGGGTTTTTTAGTAGGGGACGAGGTAACGAAGTCCTCGCCTCCTGACGTCGGTGCCTACTCAACCCGCCTCCTGACGTTGGCGCCTACTGGATTTAGCAGGGGACGAGGTTACGCCACCTCTCCCCCAATTCCGTTGGCGGAGAGGGAGAAAAACGGGGGCAGTGTCGAGATGCGCCCGCGCGGACGCCGGCAGGCATCGGAGCTTGCCTGCAACCGGCCAAGGCTGTAGATGATAATCCGCATGAATCAATTCACACGCCGGATTTTGTTCCTGCTGTTCTTTTTGTCCGGTTTTTGCAGTCTCGCTTACCAGGTCATTTGGACGCGCATGGCCTTTGCTGCCTTCGGCATCATTACGCCGGTGCTGTCGGTGGTATTGTCGGTTTTCATGTTGGGACTGGCAATAGGCTCCTGGGCCGGAGGACGAAGCATTGCTTCCCTGGCAAAGAAAACCGGGCTATCGGCGGTCGCCTTTTACGCCGGGGCGGAATTGTTGATTGGGCTGGGGGCGTTTGCCGTTCCCAAATTATTCGCCAGCGGCGAGCGCATTTTGCTGGCGAGCGGCGAGACGAATTCTTTCACGTTATCTCTCGTTATCGGCACTGGTGCTGGCGGTTTCCATCCTGCCCTGGTGCGTGTTCATGGGGGCGACCTTTCCCTTGATGATGGCCTATGTCCGGGAGCGGGATTGCACGAACACGGAAAGTTTCAGCTTTCTTTATCTGGCCAACGTGCTGGGCGCGATGAGCGGCACGTTTTTGA
This sequence comes from uncultured Verrucomicrobiae bacterium, assembly GCA_963789055.1. GTDB lineage: Bacteria > Verrucomicrobiota > Verrucomicrobiia > Limisphaerales > UBA11358 > UBA11358. Next base: position 437,214 of record CAWBJE010000004.1, read on the forward strand.
CCGCCGTGGTGCTGGTGGAACTGCTGGGGTTCCAGCCACACGCTTTGGGTGGCGGCGGCGGGCAATTTTACCATCGCCGTCATCGGCGGGTGTGCTGGCCTGGCAGCAACGCGGCCGGGCGGCGGTGGCGGCCCCGTCATCGGAACGTTTTGCCGGGCCGGACAATCTGTTCTCACCCGACAATTCCCGCCGCCGGCTCATCAAATGGATTTTGTTTTCCACCGGGTTTGGCGCGATGGCCACGGAAGTGGTTTGGACGCGGGCGTTCACGCCGGTTTTGAAAACGCAGGTCTATTCCTTTGCCCTGGTCGTTTTTATCTATCTGGGCGCCACCTTTTTGGGCTCCTGGTGGTATCGCCGCCAGCTCAAAAAAAAGGCGCTGTGGTCAACGGCCACCTTGATGAGCCTGCTGGTGGTCGCGGTTTTTCTCCCCATCCTGGCTGACGAACCCGGATTCGTGAAAATGGAATGGGAAGCGGATACGGATATCGTCAGCGCCATTATTCTGCTGGCCAGCATCTGTCCGTTTTGCGCGATCCTGGGATATTTGACTCCGGGTTTGATAGACGAATACGCCGCCGGCGACCCGGCGGTGGCCGGGAGGGCCTATGCGGTCAATGTTCTCGGTTGCATTCTGGGGCCGCTGTTTGCGGGTTACGTCCTGTTGCCGTATTTGAGCGAACGCCACGCATTAATCCTGCTGGGCCTGCCATTTTTCGGGTTTTGGCTCCTCCTGCGCAAATCCCAATCCCGGGAGCAACAACTGGGGTGGGGTCTGGCTGCCGGCGCGGCGCTGGTGGCGTCCCTGTTTCTGGTTGTGGATTTCGAGGGCATGCTGCTGCGCACCCAAAAAAACACGGTCATCCGGCGGGATTACGCCGCCACGGTCATTTCCTTTGGCGAGGGAGGCGGCAAGCGCCTTCTGGTTAATGGCATTGGCATGACCATATTGACACCGGTCACCAAATTCATGGTCCATCTGCCGCTGGCCCTGCACCAGGGAAAGCCCGAATCGGCACTGGTGATTTGTTTTGGCATGGGCACGACTTATCGCTCCGCCTTGAGCTGGGACATTGACACCACAACGGTGGAACTGGTGCCGAGCGTGACGAAGGCTTTCGGATTTTATCATGCGGATGCCGCGCGCTTCGTCAATGATCCCAACGGGCACATCATCATTGACGACGGCAGACGTTATCTTAGCCGCACCACGAAAAAGTTTGACGTCATCGTGGTGGATCCGCCGCCGCCGGTATCGGCGGCAGGTTCGAGCCTGCTTTATTCCCGGGAGTTCTATGAATTGGCCAAACAACATCTGAAGCCCGGCGGCATTCTCCAGATGTGGTATCCGGACGGATTTCCGGAGAGCAGGAATATAGGAACCGATATAACCTTCGACACGATTCATTGGATCTCGGACCCAAAAGCGGTAGTAGGACCGGCCGTAATTCGTTCCCTCCAGGAATCATTTCCGTATGTGCGTTGCTTCCCATCGGTTAACAAACTGGGGTTGCATTTGCTGGCCTCCATGGAACCCATCGAAATTCCCACTCCTGAACAACTGGCGGCGCGCATGCCGGCCGGGGCAAAAAAGGATTTATTGGAATGGCACCCCTCGGGAGATCCGGCCGACTATCTCGGACAGGTGATTTCGCAGGAGGTTCCGCTTGAGAATGTCCTTAACCCCGATCCGGATATTCAAATTACCGATGACCACCCGCTCAATGAGTACTTCCTGCTGCGGCAAACGGGACTGATCGGGCGTTGATTCGCGTTGGCAAAGAAATGACACGAAATTTTAGCAGGAGACGAGGTAACGAGTCCTCGCCTCCTGACGTCGGCGCCTACTCAACCCGCCTCCTGACCTCGGCGCCTACAGGTCATTCGGCCGTTTTGCCGGCGGCGTAGAGCCGGCGCAATCTGGCATTCTGCGTTGCGATGTCGGTTTTTCCCGTGATCCGCGCAAGATAAAAGGCTGCGTCGGCCATCCGGACTGCCTGCGGGAATTGGCCGTCCTGGGCGCAGGCGGCGGCGAGTGTCCCGAGGAAGACGGGCCAGCGATTGTCGGTGAGGGCCACGGCCCGGCTGGCCAGCCGCACGGCTTCGCGCCCATCACGCAATTCGGGTTCGTCAGCGGTCGCCAGAATCCAGGCGAGATTGTTCAACACCATCGGGTTGTCGGGATCCATTTCCAACGCCTTGCGGTAATGCTGAATGGCGGCCTGAACATCGCCGTCCGTCTGGCTTTGGTCGGCCCGTTGGATTTCTTCGTCCGCGCCGGGTTTGGCCGGGGGAAACGGCACCGGTTGCGGCGGGGCGGGCGGGGTGTTGAAGGACACGCGGGACAAAACTTTTACAACGAAATAGACATGCGGCTCCGCCTTGCCGACGGCAAAGGGGGTTGGCCCCAGGAGGGAACTGTAAAATCCACCGGCGGCAGAGGGCGCGCCGATCGACAGATTGATCCATGAACCCGGCGAGTACTGCAAATTGTTGACCCAGCCGACGCTGCCGGGCGGAAGGGAAATGCCGCAGGAATTGTCGCAGGGGAAAACGACCATGTCACCCGGTTGCAGGATTGATTGTTCCGTATCAATCGGGTGGCCGCCGGATTTTTGGAGGTAATATTGGAATCCCCAATGTCCCTCAAACCACAACGGGTGGCCGGGGGTTGTATATTGGGCGGCGATTTGCCCGGCGGCGGTGCGGGCGGAATCGGCCACGCGGCAGTCCGCCCGGACCAGACTCACGGCGATGACCGCCGAGGGGATGAGCGCCCATATTGCCTGACCGCCGGGCCGGGGGAGATATTCCGCCGCATCCCAGCGGCGCGCGAGCAAGATGGCCGCGGCGGGAACCAGCGGCAGAAAACTCCGGGCGCTCACCGTCCAATTGACCACGGCGGCAAAAAAGAATCCGCCCATAATCCAGAGCAGGAGGATGAGGGAATTGGCGTCGCGCCTTTCCCAAACGTCCGCCACCGCAAGCAGCAACAGGAGCAGGCCGGTCGCCATCAGCACCGCCAGTTGGAGGATGAGGTCCCAGCGGGCCATCCGTTCGGTATCTTCCCAGGGCTGGGGCAGTCCGGGGTTTTCCAGGAGGCAAAGCGTTGCCAGCACCACTCCGAAAACGACCACGCCGCCGGCCAGCAACGTCTGCCGCCGCCACAGCCAGGGCGCGAAGAACAGAAGCGGCAGCAGGCTGCCGCCGGCAAACGCCAGACCGATGACGCCCCGCGCTTTCCAGTCGCCAAGTTCATCGAGGCGGTGGGTCCGGGAATAATGGACGGCCACGGACAAGAGGCCCTGGCCATACATGCCGCGGGTCAACCATTCGTAGATTGCCATCATGATGAGCGGGACGGCCATCCCCGCCAGCCACCAGCCGGCTTTGCGTTTGCGGAGCACGCCCAAAAGAAACAGGAGCGGCAACAGGGTTATCGCGCTGTATTTGGACAGGATGGCAAGGCCGGCGAGCGCTCCCGCTCCGGCAAAGGCCCAGCCGTTTTGGCCCCGGGCCAGGGCGCGTTCCCAAAACACGAGCGCCCAAACCCAGAAAGCCAGCATGAGCACATCGCACATCAGCGTTGAGCTTGAAACCAGAAACACCGGGGTGAAAATGGCGGCCACCGTGGCCAGCAACGGCCGGCCGCACCACATTTGGGCCAGGGAATAAATCCCCGCGGCGGCCATGAAGGCGATCATCAACCCCGCCAGGTGCAAGGCGATTTCGTGCCAGCCAAACACGGTTGCCACCGCCGCCAGCAGACCGGACATCAGCGGGGGATTCAAATTGACCATCCACATGGGCAACGCGGTCACCGACCAATTAATCCTGGAACCATAGAAGTCGGCCGGATGCGATTGAATCCATTGGCCGGCCCAGACGAAGAGCGCGTCATCCACGTGGATTGCCTTGTTGACAAACGGACCGAGGCAGCCCGCCAGAATGATGCCGATCACGACCCGGGGATGTTTGGAAATCCAGGATTGATTCAAATGTTCAGGTTGCGGTTCCATTCCCAACAAATCATTCGAAACGTAACGGAACCCGCCCGGCACAGGCAATCTTTTAGTCCCGTTCACCGGCGCCGCATTTCCTTACTCCAGCGTCGACGGGACAAGACGGTTTCATGGCGGAGCGGACGGCGGCTTCACGTGGTTGAACAGGGACAAGCGGTGTTTGACGAGGACAGGATAACGTTCCTGAATGACCGCCAACCGGGGATAAAGGAAGCGCAAGCCCTCACAGTCTTCCGCCAAGGCGGGGTCAGCGGCCAATTTCAGCAAGCAGTTGCGGCCGTCGGCTTGCACCTGGGACTGAAACGATGCGTAATCCGTTGCGCAAATTGAACCGACGACCAGCAAACCAAGGAACAAGATTAAAATGGCATTTAAAAGAAACCAGCCGGCAATCTTCCGGAGGGCCTGTTTGACGTAGTGTCTGGTGGTGTACTTTCGCTTTTTTTGGGCCAAAGCAGCATTCGCAGCGTCCATGGCCTGGTAGCTGTCCACCTTGAGAAGAATCAGAAAGACAACCAAAGAAACCCATAAGGGAACCGTCATCGTGCAGTACCGGGAGACTAAAGCCTCATTGTTCCCGATGCCCAGCCTGCCGAGGCCGGTAACCAAGGAGCTGCCGACGGAATACAGGCTCAACCCGAAATACGGAAGCAGAATTCCCAGATCGGCGATTTTCTTTCGTAACAGCGTCCAGCCGGCCCAGCCGGTGGCAATGGTGACGGCCAGACCGATAATCAAGGCAACAACGGCGTCCCCGGAGGTGTTGCCAGCCAGCCCCTGGGCGCACATGCCGCCAAGGTATTTGAACACATAACCGGCATACGCCAACGGCATTTTGAATACGAGGCTGATGGCCGGATGCTCCTCGGGTTTTTGATAGTGATAGTAATAGGCCGCCAGGGTGAGCGTCCCCACCCCGATCCAGCCGCCGATGGCGGCCCTTCGTTGCGGGAAGCCGGCAGTGACGACGAGCAGCAGCAGGAGGCCGATGGGCCAGATGAGTGCGCCACTGGCAAAGGAATAGTTTGCCACGATGCCCAACAGCGCCGCGGCGGCAAATCGGCGCCAACAAAAACCGCCATTGGCCAGCAATACGATGCTGCAGACCGCCGCGAGCAGACTCAGGAACATCTGAAGCTGCCAGCCCCAAAGCCAGTTTTGATACTGGCTGACCGAGAACACGATGAGCGAGATGGCGGGGATGGCCCAGGGCAAGCGGACGACCTTCAGTTTTCGTTCGGTTATTTTGACCTGGCGAATGAGGACGGCGAAGATGCCCAAGGCCAGGATGATATTCACCGCCAGTTCATAGCGAATGTTCCAATGGGTCAGCCGCGCCAGCAGCAGCATCATGATTTGAGGAAAGAAGAGCCGGTGTTCGTTATGTTGCGCCCACAAGTCGTAAAAGGTCAAAGTGCCTTGATACGACTTTTCCAGGAGCGGCACCAGTTCCCATTGGTCCAGGAAAGGCACGTTCACGGCATATTTGACGACCATTCCAATCAGAAAAACCAGCGGAATCAGCGCCATGATTTTACCGCCGTGGCGGGAAAGGAATGAAGCGCCCGGCGGCGGCCCCGATTTCTCCGGTTCGCGGTCAACGACCGCGTGCATGGTTGTGGGGATGTCGGGCACGGGAAAGTTTTTACCACGAAACACACGAAAGACACGAAATTTTAATCTGTATTCATCGGCGAAATCGGCGGACAAAATTCGGTGAACCACGGCTCGGGGGCGCAGGAAAATTTCCTGGGTTGGCCGCGCCAGGAGAAGCGCAACGCGCGGGCATGCAGAGCCTGATGCGGTAAAATGAGCCGGGCGCGCTGTTCCCCCGTAAGCCGGTTTTTGACCAACGCCAGATACAAATCCTCGTCACCGCCGTAAAGTTTGTCGCCGACGATGGGATGGCCGAGGTAAGCGAGGTGAATGCGGAGCTGATGTTTGCGGCCGGTGTGGGGGATTACTCGCAAGAGCGAGTAGGTTGAGAGTTGAGGATTGAGGGTTGAGAGAGAAGATGGCGCGGGTCGGGTTACATCAGACAAACGGGCTTCGGTAGGGCGCGGCACTCCGTGCGCGTCGGTGGAGGTTGGGGTGGCGGCGGCGGGCAGAGGACTGCCCGCCCTACCATCGCGGGCGAATCGGCGTTCGACCCAGAACTCGGACCGGGCGGGTGCGCCGTCGGGGCGCACACAATCTTTGACGGCGACCTGGCTGTGTTCGTCCTTGCCGAGCGGCGCGTCAATCAGGCCGTGATCGTCACGCGGGTGGCCGTGGACGATGGCAAGATATTCCTTGGTGACGGTGCGGGTTTCCCAGAGTTTGCCGAGTTCGCCGGCGGTTCCGGAATTTTTAGCGATGAGCACGACGCCGCTGGTTTCCCGGTCGAGGCGATTAACCAAATGAGTTGAAGGTTGAGGGTTGAGAGTTGAGGGTTTGAGATAGAGGCGGGCACGGCCGATGAGGCTGGACATCTCGCCGGATTTGGTTGGATGACAAACCAGGCCAGCCGGTTTGTTGACGACCAGCAGGTCGGCGTCTTCGTGTATAATGTCCAACAGTTTGTCCAAACGCGGAAAATGTTTACCACGAAATACACGGAACACACGAAATCTTCGTTGCAGATAACCAAGCCTCCTGACCAGCCTTCGCCCGAGCGCTTCCGCCTTCGCTACGCTACGGCGCGACAGGACGGCGCGACAGGACGGCCCGGCAAGCGTCGTGCCCTACTACCGCCTCGTTACCTCGGCGCCTACTGGAAATTTAAGGGGACGAGGTTGCGAGACCGCCTCCTCACGTCGGCGCCTACCGGGCATCAAGGCCCGGGATGATCCAGGGCAACCGCCGTTTTCCCGGCGGAATACAGATTGATCAGTCTGGCATTCTCCGCGGCCATTTCCTGTTGGCCGGTTATCAAAGCGAGGTTTTGGGCGGTATTGGCCACTTCAACTGCCTTTGAAAATTGGCCGGTTTCAGCAAGAGCCGCGGCCAGCGTTCCGATCATGAGTGGTTGCGTACCCTCAGTCAATTGCACGGCCTTAACGGCGAGTTGCACTGCTTCCTGACCATTCCGCAATTCAGGGACAGGTGCGGTGGTTAAAATCCAGGCAAGATCATTCAGCGCAATCGCATCGTCGGGAGCCACATTCAATGCCTGGCGATAATGTTGAATGGCCTCTTGAATTTTTCCGGCACTTTCCAGTTGCCGGGCCAATTCCACCTGAGCTTTTGCCTCCGGGCGTTCCGGAACCAGCGGCTCGCCGTAGCAGGCAAGGGTGCCGGAAAAACACGGGACATCACCGGCACGCACCGCTTGCGGATTGGACGGGTGCGAATTGAACTGTACCGGTGAACAGACCCGGAGTATGTAGTAATCCTGACGGGGAGGACTCCCGACGCCGAAGGGGAGCGGACCAAATCCCGCGCCGAAGAAACCTGCCGCGCCGTAAGGGTTTTCTCCGTTAAGATTCAGCCACGACCTCGAACCGAACCCCAAAATCTCAACCAATTGCACACTGCCGACCGGCAGAGGGATGAAGGCGTCATTGAGCCAGGGAACGACGACCATATCGCCGGTTTTAAGCAAGGAACGTTCGACATCGATTGACTGGCCGCCGAAGTCACTCATATAATATTGGAATCCATTGTGCCCCTCAAACCACATTCCGTGTCGGGGAGAGTTGTATTTTTCCGCAATTTGTCCGGCCGCGGTTCTCTCGGTTTCGGCCCAATGATAATCAGCGGCCACCAAACCCAGGGCAATGATGACCGGGGGAATCATCGGTCCCGGCAGCCAAATCCCCATTGGCAAATTCCCCCGGATCGTTTCCAACCGGCGCACCAGTAAGATGGCCACCGCCGGCACCAGGAGCAGGAATCCGCGGGCGTTGATCGTGAAATTCAGCACGATGGCGGAGAAAAGTCCAACGAGAATCCAGAGAGCCAGGGCCACAGATACAACGTCTCGCCTTCGCCAGGTCTCGGCCAGCACCAGCACCAGCAAATGCAAACCGCCGACCGACAGCAACACCAGTTGGAGCAGATAAATCCAATGGCTGGTTGGCTCGTTCATGCCCGGGATCACCAACGCGCCGGGCTTGCCCCCGAACCAAAGAGCTCCCAGCACCCCCGCCGTCATCATGGCACTGCCGGCCAACAGCGCACGCCAGCGCCAGAGCAGTGGAGCAAAGCATAGCAACGGCAGAAAGCAGCCTCCCGTAAACGCAAGACCGATGACGATCCGGCCCGCCCAACTGTAAGGAAATCCCCGGCTGTGTTGGGTGTGAGCAATCGCGGCCGAAAGCAACGGCATTCCATATATTCCGGCGGTAATCCATTCGTAACCCGCCAGCATGACTATCGGTGTCAACACCCCCAACAGCCACCAAACCTCAAATTTCCGTTTCCGCAGAAGAGCTAAAACCGGCAGGAAAGGCAACATGGTCATGGCGCTGTATTTGGTCAATACGGCCAGGCCGGCAAGCAGTCCTGCGCCGATGAATTGCCAGCGACTGCGTTCATTGGCCAGGGACCGTTCCCAAAACACCAGCGCCCAAACCCAAATTGTCAGCATGGGCACGTCGCACATGACGGTGGTGCTGGATACCAAAAAAACCGGGGTGAAGATGGCGATCACCGCCGCCAGCAGAGGCGATTTACACCACATCTCAGCAAGCGCGTAAATGCCCGCGGCGCAGGCAAAAGCAACCGCCAGAACGGCAACGTTCAGGGTTATTTCATTCCAGCCAAAAACCGAGCCGATTCCGGCCAGGAAACAGGGCAACAACGGCGGATTCCAATTGGCTTTCCACATGGGTATCGCCGACGCCCACCAGTTCACTTCCAGGCCAAAGAAGTCGGCGGGATGTTGCTGAATCCATTTTCCCGCCCACACATCGAGCGGACCATCGATATGAAATGCCTTGTTGAGGAACGGTCCCAGGCACGCAATCAGGATTAATCCGATCACAACGAGGGGATGCTCCAAAAGCCATGGTTTTTTAAGATTCACAGGTTGTGATTTGCATCATGGGCAAGTCTATGGGGTTCCCTTGCCGCTCGCAACCTTCCAATACCCCCGATCGAGAAAACCAGCGCAACGGGTTGATTCTGTTTCCGGCATTTTGCATTCTAACTTCAAACCGATGCGACGAAACCTGTTCATCTGCGTGCTGCTGGCGGGAGTCACGCTGGCGATCTATTGGCCGGTGCGTCATTACGGGATCATTAATTACGACGACCCGCTGTTTACGACCGAGAATGGGATGGTCAAAAGCGGCTTGAACTGGCAGAGCGTCTGGTGGGCGTTGTCCGGCGTGGTGGCGGCCAACTGGCATCCGGTGACCAGCCTGTCGTTTGTGGTGGACAACCAAATATTCGGCGCCAATCCCGGCGCGGAGCATGTGGTGAACGTGGCATTCCATGCCGTTAACGCAGTATTGTTGTTTCTGGTATTGATCCGCCTGACGGGGTCGGCCTGGCGGAGCGCAGTGGTGGCGGCGTTCTTCGCCTGGCATCCGCTGCGGGTGGAATCGGTGGCATGGATTTGTGAACGAAAGGATGTGCTTTGCGGATTTTTCTTCCTGCTGACGCTCCTTGGTTATGTCCGTTATGTTGAGAAGTCTGGAGTCCAGCCGCCTTCGCCGAACAGCTCCGGCGCGCCAGGCAGTCCGGAGTCCACGGCTCAAAGCCCAGAGTCCACAGCCCAGAGTCCGCAGCCCGCCGTCCAGCTTGTCGCGCCGAAGCAAGGTGAAGGCGGACTCCATCCTCTATCCTCGTTTCCCTACTGGCTGGCGCTGGTATTTTTCGTACTGGGGTACATGAGCAAGCCGATGATTGTGACACTGCCGTTTGTGCTGTTGCTGCTGGACGTGTGGCCGCTCAATCGATTTACGATTTATGACACCGACTCTGGTCGCGTGCTCGCGATTCATCGGAGTTTACGATTTACGATTTGGCCTTTGATCCGGGAAAAGCTGCCGTTCTTCCTGTTGTCGGCGGTCTTCAGTTGGCTGACGTACGATCTCCAAAAGACCCATGCCGCGGTCGTGCAACTGTCCCGGATCGGCCTGGACACGCGGCTGGGCAACGCGGTCAACAGTTACCTGCAATACCTGGCCAAGCTGTTCTGGCCGGCCAAACTGGCGGTCATTTATCCGTACCCCAAAAGCCAGAACGACGTTGACCTCTGGCTGACGGTGCTGTTGTTGCTGGCCATTTCGGTCCTGTGCGTGTACCAGCTTGCCCGGCGGCCTTATTTGGCGGTCGGCTGGTTCTGGTTTTTGGGAACGTCCGTGCCCATCATCGGATTGGTGCAGGTGGGCGAACAGGCGATGGCCAACCGCTACACTTACCTTCCGTTGATCGGCCCGGTCATCAGCCTGGTCTGGCTGGCAGCGGACACGTTCAAGTCGAATTTTTCCCGCAAATTTATTCTGGCCCCGGCAACGGTGGTGCTGCTCGCCGCCTGCATTCTGGCCGCCCGCTGGCAGGTGCAGTTGTGGAAGAACACCGTCACGCTTTGCGAATACACCGTCGCCGTCACCTCGGGCGAATCCTCGATTCAGTACTGCCTGGGCTCCGGTCTGGAACAGGAAGGCCGGTTGAGCGAGGCCCTGATGCACTATCGCATTTACGCGGCCCTCTGGCCGCAGGATTACCGGGTGCATTACAGCCTGGCACAGGTGCTGGGAAAGCAAGGCCATTGGGCGGAGGCCATGAAGGAATATCAAATTGCCGCCGACCTGGGCGCCAACCCGAACGACTACGTTGCACATCTCAATTTTGCCGACGCGTTTGCGCATCTGGGCCGGTTTCCCGAAGCGGTGGAACATCTCGACGCGGCCTTGCGGCTGAATCCCGATTCGCCGGACGTTCTCAATAATCTGGCCTGGACACTGGCCACCTGTCCGGACGCGGGCGTACGGGATGGCGCCCGCGCGGTGGAACTGGCCCAACGCGCCTGCGTACTCACCCATTACACGCAGACGACGTATGTCGGCACGCTGGCCGCTGCCTACGCCGAGGCTGGAAAATTCGACGACGCAATGGCGACGGCGCAGAAGGCCTGCGCCCTGGCTGCTCAATCGGGCGATACAAATCTGCTGCAGAAAAACCGGGAATTGCTCGAACGCTACCGCCGACATCAACCGGCGCGGGAATGAAAAGCTTATGACGACGGAAGAAAAAACAATTTTTCGCGCGGGCACGGCTTTGGGCAACACGGCATCCCCTGGCCACAATCGGCATGGTTGTCCTGCTGATGCTCGGCCCGTTTCTCGACAAGGCGGTTCACATTGACGATCCGCTGTTCGTCTGGACGGCGGAGCACATCCTGAAACATCCCGGCGACTTCTATGGCTTCGACGTGAACTGGTACGGCCAGACCGGCTCGATGGCAATCACCAACTGCAATCCGCCGACCACGTCCTATTTGCTGGCGGGCGTTATGGCCATTTTCGGTGCAAAGGAAATACCGCTGCACGCGGCGATGTTGCTGGTGGCGTTCGCCGCCGCCGCCGGCATTTTTCAACTGGCGAAAATCTGGTGTGAGCGTCCGCTACTGGCCACGCTCATCGCCTTGAGCACGCCGGTATTTTTCGTCTCCGCCACCACGCTCATGTGCGATGTGCCGATGCTGGCGGCCTGGATTTGGGCGGTGGTTTTCTGGGAACGAGCGCTGAAAAACGGAAAGGCGATTGATTTTCTCGCCGCCGGACTGCTCGCCGGGTTGTCGGTACTGACCAAATACAGCGCTTTGACGCTGCTGCCGTTGCTGCCGCTTTTGGGTGTGCTGCGGAAACGCAACCTGGGCGGATGGCTGTTGTGGCTGGTTGTGCCGGCAGTAATGATTGAACTTTACCAGTTTGGAACGGCCAAACTTTACGGACAGGGCCTGATTTCCGCGGCGGCGGATTACGCGGCCGACAAGCGGCTGGTCATGTTTGGCAATTGGCACACCAAGATCGCTGTTGGTCTGGTGTATGCGGGTGGGTGCTTGTTGCCGATCACGTTTTGGGCGCCGCAGTTGTGGCCGCGCCGCTTGCTGCTCACCGGGGCCGTGCTGCTTTTCGGGCCGGCTGCGGCGGTGTTATTGGAACTGGGCGGCCTGTGGAGAATCCCTGATGTTTCCGGCAACGAAAGTGCGTCCTTGAGCTTTCTGCTGCAGGCGTCAGTGATGATGATCGGCGGATTGCACCTGCTGATACTGGCCGCGGCGGAATGGTGGCGGCGGCGCGATGGCGTGGCGCTGGTGATTGCCGTATGGATTTTCAGCGGGTTCATTTTTGCGGTGGTCCTGAACTGGACGGTCAGCGCCCGCAGCTTTCTGCCCCTGATGCCCGCGGCGGTGATTCTGGCAGTGCGCTGGTTCACAAAAACGAATTCCGGTCCCGGCGAAAACCGCGATTGGCAGTGGCCGCTCATTGCTGCGGCCGTCATCAGCCTGCTGGTTGTCGTGGCGGACTTTCGCCTGGCAAATTCAGGCCGGACGGCGGCGAATCAAATCGCGCGCGATTATCCTCCGGCCACCCAACGGGTCTGGTTTGAGGGGCACTGCGGGTTCCAATACTACTTCGAAAAGCTTGGCGCGCTCCCGGTTGACTTCGGCCTGAACACGATTCCGCCCGGGGAGATCCTGGTAGTGCCATCCCACAGCAGCAATCTCATCGCCCCGGATGCCGATGACGTGGAACTGCTGCCGACACGGGAGTTTCCGACCTGCCGGTGGTTGAGCACAGTACGTATCGCCATCGGCGCCGGATTTTACGGCGCGGGCGGGCTTTTCCCCTTCGCGTTCGGGCCGGTGCCGGCCGAAAACTATTTTGTGTACAAGGTTCTCCAGCCCTTGCAATTTCTCCCGCCGGCAGCAATGTCTGAGGCTCATGCCAATCTGGCGGCAAAGCTCGAACGCAGCGGAAAAGTGGCGGAAGCCATCGCACATTATCAGGAAGCTTTGCATTTGGTGCCGGATCAACCCGATGTGTTAAACAATCTGGCCTGGCTGTTGGCGACCTGTCCCGATCCAAAAGTCCGCAATGGAACTCAGGCCGTCGCCCTGGCGCAACGCGCCTGCGAACAGTCGCAGGATCATAAAACCATTTACCTCGGCACGCTGGCGGCGGCCTACGCCGAGGCGGGAAGGTTTGACGACGCGATTACGACAGCGCAGAAGGCCTGCGCCTTGGCGTCCGAATCCGGCGACCGGACCTGGTTGAAAAAAAATCAGGAATTGCTCGCGTTGTACCTCAAACACCAGCCGGATCACGAACCCATCGAAAAGCTTGTTCCGGCCGCGCCGTGAATTATGCTTCCGTCCGGTGAATGACAAGTGGAACAAGCTGCTGCCCGTGCTGTTGATGCTGGTGTTCGCAGTGTCGCGCATTCCGGGCGTGTTGCCGCAAAATTTCAGCGCCGCCTATGCGCTGGCGTTTTGCGGCGGGGTGTATTTCACCGGAGCAATGGCCTGGTGGCTGCCGCTGGGCGCCTTGTTGGTCACGGACGTTCTGCTGAATGTTTTCTATTACCACGAGCCGGTGTTCAGCGGTTATATGCTGGTCAAAACGCTTTCCTTCGCCGCCCTGGTCGGATTCGGACGCCTGTTCTCGCCGCGCATGAATTTTTTGAAATTGCTCGGCGGCGGACTGTTCGGTGCCATCTTGTTTTATTTCATCACCAACACCGCGTCCTGGCTGAATAATCCGGAGTACGCCCGGACCCTGGCCGGCTGGCTGCAGGCGCTGACCATTGGCACGCCCAATTATCCGTCCACCTGGGAGTTTTTCCGCAACACCCTCCTGAGCGGCGGCCTCTTCACCGGCCTGTTCGTCGCCGCAATGAAACTCACCGCCCCGGCCGAATCGCCCGCCGAAAAAGAGGCCGGCGTACGCGAGAAGGAACCGGAAACCGAGGAAGCGCCGGAGGAGGCTAAAGCGTGACGCGTGATGCGCGAAACGTGACCTGGCCGCCGGCAACTCATCACGCATCACGTTTCACTTGTCCCTTTTATGAAAATTGGCCTCATTTCCGACACGCACGGTTATTTCGAGCCGAAGGTTTCTGACCTTTTCGCCGGTGTCAGTCACATCCTGCACGCGGGCGACATCGGTGATGATTCCATTGTTGCCGAATTGCAGACGATTGCGCCGGTCACCGCCGTGCTCGGCAACACGGACAGTTCACCCAATTACCGGCTCACCGAAGTCATCATGCTGGCGGGCCGCAAGTTTATCGTTCAACACATTGTAAACCCGCGTGAACTGAGGGAGGAATTTCAACTCCGTATCGCCCGCGAACGGCCGGACGCCGTTGTGTTCGGCCACACTCACAAGGCCTTCTGCGAAACGATAGACGGCGTGCTGTATTTGAATCCCGGCTATGCGGGCAAACCGAAAATCCGCATGGAGCGTTCCGTGGTTATCCTGCATGTCAACGACAAGGAGATTCGCCCGGAATTTCTGCGGCTCTAAAAGTCAACCACACAGATATCGATGTAATGCCCGGGCATCGCTGGGCCGGCCGCAGAGGGGTTGCATCCGGTTTAATTCCTTGCCGGAATTGTTTTTTGGACGTGCTCATTTCAAAAACGAATCAACACCAGCCAGCCATCAGCGCCAGCCAAGACCCGCCTGTCGCAGCAGGAAATATTCATTGTAAGGCTGGTCATCCGTAATGCGAATTCCCGGATTGGAATTGAGGCCCTCATTGCTCGCCGCCTCTTCCGACGTAACCAGGTTGAGATACCCGGACAAATCGGCGGAGGGATTCCATTCCAGCAAATCTTTCTTTGCGCCAGCCGGCATGCGCGCCGCCAGTTCTGCGGCGGTGCGCGGCTCGATCGGCTCCATCGAGGCAAGCATATGTGTTCCCCATCCCTCAGCAGAACCAAAACAACGCACATAAGGGAACGATTCACGTATCGACCGGACGATGGCCTGAATGGTCAAATTTTCCCCGGCAGGAGCCCAGGCAGCCAAAATACCATGGGGCTTCAAGTGTTGTTTGGCGAGTTCGTAAAATTCCGTGGAATAAAGCAGACTCGAACCGGCGGTTTCCAGGGGCGGCGGCGGATCAATGACAATGACATCATACTTTTCCCGGGTCCGCATCAAAAAGCGCCGCCCATCATCAATCACGATCCGCCCTTTGGGGTTGGCCAGAACCTCTGCCGCATCCGCGAAAAAAAAGCCGAAGGCTTTGGGGACGCTTGGCACCAGCTCCACGACCGTGGTATCAATGTTCCAGCTCAATGCCGAGCGGTAAGTGGTGCCCATGCCAAAACAAATGATCAGCGCGGATTGGGGCGGCCCCTCATGAAAAGCCAGCGGCAGATGAGCCATAAATTTTGTGATGGGCGTCAAGGTTGTCATCCCCAGGCCGTTGACCAAAAGGACCATGCCCATGCCATCGCCGACGGAGATTACGGATGCGGCGTAATCGCGCCGCGTCTCCATGCGTGGGGTCAAGCCCGCTATGCAGTTTTGATAGTCTTCGGAAACGAACAACGCGCAGGCCAGGATGACCACCACGGCCCGAACGGCCCATTCGCGTTGTCTGACGGACAAGGATTTCGAAACGAGGAAATAAAATCCGAGGAAGGGCAGGCCGAGGAGAATCAATGCCAATCGCTCGCTCAGGCGGGGCAGCAAAACATATGAGGCGAAGAGCGGTCCCAGAATGCAGCCGAGGACATTGATGGCATACGCCCTTCCGGCGATGGCCGGGTGGCCGGCGGCATATTCGTCAATCAAACCCGGAGTCAAATATCCCAACCCAGCACAAAACGGGCAAATACTGGCCAGCAAAAGGATCGCACTGACGGGATGGATTGAATACAGGATGTTCATTTGCAAAAATCGGTGATCATTGATCACGATGGGAAGAAAGACCACGACCATGAGCAGGGCAATCAACTTGGCAGTCGGGCAAGACGAACCATCCCGTAAATTACGGCGATACCACCACGAGCCCAGAAAGGTGGCTCCCAGATAAGTGAATACAATCAGGGCAAAGGAATACACCTGGGTTTTCAAAACTGGCGTGAAGGCGCGGGTCCAGACTACTTCCATTGCCATCGCGCAAAAGCCCGTGGAAAACAGGATCCACCGGATCAAGCTCCGGCGACCGGCGGACGGAAGACTGGAAATCGTCCCCGACCGTGCGGGTTCCGTCCCGGTCAATGTCGGCAAGGTCACCATCCCGCGCCGAACCCAGGCCAATCCACCAGCGGTCAGCACAATCAGGAAGTTGCCTGCAGCCGCCAGCCAGAGGGTGTGGCGGAACCCCAATAGCTCCACCAGAACAATGGCCGTCAAAAACGTTCCACTCATCGCCCCGAGCACGTTGGCCAAGTAGAGAAAACTGAAACTTCGCGTGTCGTCACAGTCCCGCTCCCGGATGTAGGCCATCATGAAGGGAAAGGTTGTGCCCATGCACACACACCAGGGCAATATGGCGACCGCCAGGACCAAGGCCGAAAGTGACAGATAACGAAGTGAATCCGCCTGGCCGGCAGCCAGCAAAACCTGCTCACCCAGGGCAAACAGCTTAGGAACGGCAAAGGCGCTCACCCCGATCAACAGCTCGGCGAAGGCGTAAAAGACAATGGCTGAACAACCCGTTTTCCGGACCAGCCCCGAGATCCAGCGCCCGCCCGCCCACGAACCGACGGAGAGTCCCAACATGAACACCGAAAGCACCACCGAGAGAACCGGCGTGATGATCCCGAACGACGCAAAAGCCATGCGCGTCCAAATCACTTGATAGGCAAGGCTGCTGAACCCGGACAAAAAGAAAAGCAGGAACAAGATCCGGCGCGTGAATTGATTCATACCATTCATCATCTACAGGTCTTTCCGGCTTTGGGCAAGAACCGACCACCCACCCGCAGATGGTCAATCCTATAAAAACGTACTTTCCTCGCTCTCATCCGCGCGTCGCTGGCATCCTGCTAGCCTTAAATTCAGCAAGCCGCATGGCAAACACGGGAAATCGAACGGGAAATTCTGTAAGGGCGTTGAGGTTTTAAGTCTGAAGGTTTTTGCAATTTTTGGGGGTTTTTAACTTCAAATCGATCATCCGCAAAATGTCGAGTGAACTTCCGGGCCGGGGTTGTTCAAGGTGAATCCTCCCTGAGGGGCGTCGTTTCCTTCCCGCTCCGTTCAGGCATTGCTTCCATTTGCCCGCGGATTTTTCCATCAACGGATCCGGGCCACCGCCACGTTCATGCACCGGGCTGCCGCTGGGCGCCTTGTTGGTCACGGACGTTCTGCTGAATGTTTTCTATTACCACGAGCCGGTGTTCAGCGGTTATATGCTGGTCAAAACGCTTTCGTTCGCCGCACTGGTCGGATTCGGGCGCCTGTTCTCGCCGCGCATGAATTTTTTGAAATTGCTCGGCGGCGGACTGTTCGGTGCCATCTTGTTTTATTTCATCACCAACACCGCGTCCTGGCTGAATAATCCGGAGTACGCCAAAACCCTGGCCGGCTGGCTGCAGGCGCTGACCATTGGCACACCCAATTATCCGTCCACCTGGGAATTTTTCCGCAACACCCTCCTGAGCGCCGGCCTCTTCACCGGCCTGTTCGTCGCCGCGATGAAACTCACCGCTCCGGCCGAATCGCCCGCCGAAAAAGAGGCCGGCGTACGCGAGAAGGAACCGGAAACCGAGGAAGCGCCGGAGGAGGCTAAAGCGTGACGCGTGATGCGCGAAACGTGACCTGGCCGCCGGCAACTCATCACGCATCACGTTTCACTTGTCCCTTTTATGAAAATTGGCCTCATTTCCGACACGCACGGTTATTTCGAGCCGAAGGTTTCTGACCTTTTCGCCGGTGTCAGTCACATCCTGCACGCGGGCGACATCGGTGATGATTCCATTGTTGCCGAATTGCAGACGATTGCGCCGGTCACCGCCGTGCTCGGCAACACGGACAGTTCACCCAATTACCGGCTCACCGAAGTCATCATGCTGGCAGGTCGCAAGTTTATCGTTCAACACATTGTAAACCCGCGTGAACTGAGGGAGGAATTTCAACTCCGTATCGCCCGCGAACGACCGGACGCCGTTGTGTTCGGCCACACTCACAAGGCCTTCTGCGAAACGATAGACGGCGTGCTGTATTTGAATCCCGGCTATGCGGGCAAACCGAAAATCCGCATGGAGCGTTCCGTGGTTATCCTGCATGTCAACGACAAGGAGATTCGCCCGGAATTTTTTCGCCTGTAATTAACGGGATCGTGACTATTGGGGCGTGCGCGGCAGGTACCGGCACCGTGCAGTGCCGGGAATACGAAAAAAACTGGAAGCGACTCTCCCGCTTTATCGGGGAGTTTGGGCTTCCTGGTGGTAGGGCCGTCCAGATTTATAGAGTTCCAACATTTGCGTGTTGGCGTCCGCAACTTCCTTTTGTCCTTGGGCCAGTGCTGCTGCACAGGCTTGTTCAGAAGCAGTGACGGCATTGGTAAAACGTCCAAGCTCAGCATAGGCCGCAGCCAGGGTTCCGATCAAAAAAGCTTCTTTATATTTGGTTATTTGACAAGCACGCTCGGCCAAGCGTAAGGCTTCGTCGCCATTGCGCAAATTGGGGTCGGGCGCAGTAGCCCGCAGCCATGCAAGGTTATTCAACGCAGGGACAGAGTTGGTGTCCAATTCGAGCACCCGTTGGTAATGATTAATGGCATCGGAAAACTGGTGATTATCCGTGGAAATCATGCCCAGTTTTAATTCGGCCCTGGCATAGCCCTGACGCAACGAATAGTTCCGGGTTACCACATCATTGGCATCGCCTTCGGGCTTAACGTCATGCTGGCCGAGTTCTGACCCAAGTCGAGAATCGGGTTGAAGGTCTTTAAAAATATTGTAATAGCGCCACGCTACGATACCGGTGGACAATCCAATCAGAATAATTGTCAGGGGAATCAACGCCGGGAACGATTGGCGCATTGCCCATGTTGTACCCGTCTCGTCAGTCAATCCGCCGGCTTTGCCCGGCCCGACATACTCATACCACCGCTCGCTTAATAAGATCAGGCACAAAGGCAGGATTTGCATGAAAATGCGGAATTCAGCGAAACCCCCGTACATGAACTGTCCGGCAAGGAAAACGAGGATTACCGCCATGTAAGGAAGATACCGCCTGCGCCAACCCAGTATCAATGCCACGGCCAACGTACCGGCGTTGGCGAAAATCGCGTGGTTCAGTATTGGTGAAAAAAGCCGCCGCAAATTTTCAGTGAGAATCGTGAGCTTTAACAATCCGCTCCAATTCGTCGCATTATTCATCGAGAATACGGCTACATTGAGATTCAAAAACTCCAACAGAAATTTCTTTCCCAGCACGTATACCGCCACCATGCCGGCAAAAAACAAAATCCGTTTCGTCCACTTCCAGTGGCCGGCAAACAGGGCCAATACGGCACATACGAGGACCGTCTCTTTGAAAAAACAACCGGTGCAGGTCGCAATCGCCATCAGATACATTCGCCTTTGCGAAAAAAACAAGACGGCCAGGGTGAAAAACAGCGTGGCAGGTATGTCCCACGGATAAAAATACAGGCCGGAAGCAGGCGTGAAATTATATATCAACCCTGCGAAAATACCCAGGTTAATGAACAGTGAGTAGCGCAAAGCACAAATCATTGTCAGGAACAGCAGGAACAACCATGTGCTTTGATACAACGCAAACAAGTGATCGTACTGTGCAGCATTGAAGCTGTTATCCTTTACCAGGAAATCAAAAAACCAGCCGGACAACAACAGGCCGGATAACCGCCCTTTCCAGACATCGTCGAGGGCTTGCAAGTGGTAAGCGGGAATGGAACAGGAGGTAAAAACCCAGCGGTTGGTGGTATTGTTCTCACTACCTACAGCGTAGTTTCCTATAAGGAAGTAGTAGGTTACGCTCAGTGAAAGTGCCACGAATAGTTCAATAAACAGAACCCGCCATTCTGTCGCAACTGCCGCTTTCGCCGGCCAACTTTCGCTTTGGTTCAGGTTCATGTCGTCGGCGGCAGACTTTAACACAACCAGAATAAACAACAAGTTTTAAGCCGGTAATTACCCGAACTCGAATGACGATATTCTGCAAGGCGGCGTCAGGTTTCGTTTGTGATTTTCAAAGCCAAATCGCGCACCTGGCGCAAGTCCAGTTTGCCTGTGCCCAGCAACGGGAACGCGTCCACGCGGAAGAACTGGTCGGATCGCGGTTTCCACAAATTCGGCAGATCGCACTGGGCAAGTTTTTCGAGACAGGCCGGCAATTGCCCGTCCGCCAGCCTGTGCAGCACCACCAGCCGTTCGCCTTTTTTGTCGTCAGGCAGACCGACAACGACAAACGTCTGCTCTGTCGCACCGGCCAATTCATGCAATTTTTCCTCCACCTTGATATGCGGCACCATTTCGCCACCGATTTTGCTGAAACGGCTCAACCGGTCTGTGATTTGCAAAAAGCCGTCCTCGTCAATCGCCGCCACGTCACCCGTCGCGTACCAGCCGTCGCGCAAGACTTTGGAGGTTTTTTCCGGGCGACCAAGATAGCCTTGCATGACATTTGGCCCGCTGACGAGCAATAATCCAGGCTGGCCGGCAGGGAGCGGTGTTTGCGTTTCCGGGTCAACAATGCGCACAGAAATACCGGGTAACGGATGCCCGATCTTGCCGCGCTTGGCGCCAACCTGGCGGAAACCGGCTGAGCGGAAATCCAAAGTATTTACGGCCACTGCTGGAGCGCACTCTGTGCAGCCGTAACCCTCGAGCGGACGAATGCCGAAACGTTCCTCAAAGGCAGTTGCCAACCGGTCCGGCAATTTTTCCGCACCGGTCATCACCACGCGCAAGCTGCCGAAATCCTCCGGCGCGCAGCCGCGCAGGTAAAGCTGCAGAAAAGTCGGCGTCGCCAGGAGAAACGTGACCCGATAATCGCACACCAGCGGTCCGATGGCCCTGGCATCGAGCGGAGTGGGATGAAAAACGACGCCAATGCCAAGCGCCGCCGGCAAGCAGAGCGTACCGGTAAATCCGAATGAATGAAAGAACGGCAGGATGCCCAACATGCAATCGCGGCGGTTCAAGCCGAATACTTGTTCCAACTGCTCAATGTTCGACCCGATGTTGTAGTGGCTCAACATCACGCCTTTGGGGTCACCCGTGCTGCCGCTGGAAAAAATCACGGTGGCCAGATCGTCCAAGCCGGTTGGTTTCTCCGCACCCAAAATCCGCTGCACCCAGCGATCCGGCGCCAGCCAGGCAATGAGAAACGCCGCAAGTTTCTCGCCAAGGCCGGGCGTCGCCGCCACGTCCTCCAGCATCACTATTTCACACGGCACACGGAGTTTTACCCTGTCCAGAAACGCTTTCGACGTGACCACGGTTTTGATGTCGCACTGACGAATGCAGGAGGCGAGCGTTTCGTCAGAGACGGTATAATTCAAATTCACCGGCACCTTGCCCAGCAGCAGCGCCGCGTGATTGGCCAACGCACCCGGGACTGACGGCGGAAGCAACAGGCCGACCGTTTTTTGGCCCGCCCAGATTTTTCGCAGTCGGCGGGCAAGAAAAATGGCGCGCATCAGCACGGAACCAAAAGTAAGCCGGCATTGCTGCGCTTCAGCCATGGCAAATCGGAATGGATGCCGCCGCGCCGCATGGATGATGGCGATGGGCAACGGGCGTATCCGCTCTCGACGATGTTTCCAGGCTTCAACCAGAAGTTCCTGCACCGCGGAACGCACTTCGAACGGCGTGGCCGTCGGCGGCAACGGCCGGCCGTAATTGATGGTAACCGGATAGGGCAGCCGCCGCGGCAATTTCCAAAGAAACCGGCCTTTCTGGAAACTGAAGATACTGCCCCAAACACCATCGAGCCCGACCGGAATAATCGGCGCTTCCACATTCTTCATGATGCGTTCGAAGCCGCGCCGGAACGGCAGCAGTTGGCCAATGCGCGTGATTTGTCCCTCGGCAAATATGCAAACCACATCGCCGGCACGGATGGCGTCGCTCGCCGTCTGCAGTGATTTTATCATTTCGCGCGGACGCTGCTCGGCCGAGATGGGAATAATGCCGAGAATCCGCGCAAAGGGTTTGACGTGGGGCAATTCGTAATGCCCCTTGTACATCATGAATCGCACCTGCCGGTCCGTGGAAGCGAGCAGCAACAGGGCATCCACAAATGAAACATGGTTGCACACAAAAAGTGCGCCGCCTTTTTCGGGGATGTGATCGCGACCCAGGACGCGGATGCGATAGAGCGAATGCGTTGCGCACCAGAGCAGGAACCGCAACAGCGAGGCCGGCATCAGCCAGACGCAATAAAGGGTTCCCACCAATGAC
Organism: uncultured Verrucomicrobiae bacterium; assembly: GCA_963789055.1. Classification (GTDB taxonomy): domain Bacteria; phylum Verrucomicrobiota; class Verrucomicrobiia; order Limisphaerales; family UBA11358; genus UBA11358. Next base: position 459,564 of record CAWBJE010000004.1, read on the forward strand.
AGCCCCGCGCCAAAGAGAAAAATTTGCGGCGGTTTCAGGTGCAACAAGGCGGTGAAAAGGCCATAGACCCCCGAACCGAGCGAAATCCCGACCCAGCTTAGCAGCGCAGCGGCGGCAATTATCTTACCCTTGTTGGCGGTATTGGGCCGGTGTTGGATGATGGCGTTGACGGGCACGTTGTAGAAGCCGCCGAAGAAACCGAGCAGGCCGAGGCTCCACGAAAAGGCGGCGACGCCAAAGCCGGCATGGGAAAGCACCGCGGAGAAAACAGTCAGTCCGGCCATGCCCAGCGGTATCAGGCCATATTCGATTTTCCCGCCCGACAGAAATCCGGCCGCCAAACTGCCGACGCCGACACCGATGAGCAGCCCGCCCTGCAAATAACCGCTATGCCGGTCGTCAAAATGAAAAATGTCCTTGCCGTAGAAGACCACGGTCAATTGCAGCAGCATGGCCAGAAAAGAAAGGAACGTGTTACCGACAACGCCGAGGAACAAAACGCGGTCGCTGCGGATGGCCTTGAGTTGCGACCAGAAATCGCCGAGAAAATTTGCGCGGAACATTTTGTGCGGGTCCGCTGCCGGCAGTCGGTGGACGCCGAGGCACAAGGACAAGCCGACAACTGCCAGGGCGATGAGGATAGCGCCGGACCAGACTTGTCTTTGGCCGAACGTATCGGAGAGCCAGCCGGCGAGAATGGTTCCGGTAATGGCGGCAGAAAAGGTGCCGAGACCGAAGATGCCATTGCCCCACGACAATTTTTTCTCCGGCAACAATTCCGGCAACATCCCATATTTCGTCGGACCGAAAATCGCGCTGTGCGTGCTCATCAGGAAAATGCCCGTGAGCATCAGTGGAAGATTGACGAGCCACAGGCCGAGCGTGACCACAGACATGATGCCCAGTTCGGCGCATTTGACGGCGATGGCGACGTTGCGTTTGCTGAAGCGGTCGGCAAAAAAGCCGCCGGTCATCGAAAACAACACGAACGGCAGCGAAAACACGACGCCAACCAGCGGTACGAGGCTGTCGCGTTTCTCCAGCGAAAAACCCATGCCGATGATCAGGAACGTTACCAGCCACCGGAGCACGTTGTCACTGAAAGCATTTTGAAATTCGACGACGAACATGAGCCAGAAGCTGCGAAGCTTGGAGGGCGGAGGGCGGAGGTCAGACGTCTGATGACTGTCTGCCTCTGGCTTTCCGGCTTCGGTTGTCTGGCTCGCGGTCACGGGGCAAGACTATCCCTTTGCGCGTCAAACTGTGAATTGAAAAACTTTGGCAGGTTATCGTTTTCGCTAATAAAGGGAGAGATGAAACTGTGAATTTGTCGCCACGGTCAGGCATTCGGCCATAAACAGATGTAAACACGCTTAAACACGCTGTGACTATCTGTGTTTCTGAAATTCTTCTCTAACCATCGAAAACCTGGCTTGCTCAAGGAATACCCTTCTAAATCCGATGTTACGATAGTGACAGTTCTTCTTTAGGGCAGGGCAAGGGGCATTATTGTCAAATTTTTGGCATGAACGGTGCTGTTTTTTGTTAGTTTGGTATGGGTGCTTGGAGCCTGAATTGTGCCCATATTGGGTGATTTTTTGCCCTTGAATGGGTTAAAATTAATGAAAGTAAATAGAACAATTCTTTTCGTCGAAGACGATGCCGTTGTACTGACAACGTATCGCAACCTGCTTCAACGCGAAGGATTTCGCATTGAAACTGCGCAAGACGGGTTGGAGGCCCTCAAAGCTCTTTCCCAGGCCACGCCCGACCTGGTTGTCCTCGACCTGATGTTGCCCAAGTTTGACGGTGCGGACGTTTTGAAATTCATTCGCGCCGATCCGCGGCTTAAGGTTGTTCCAATTATTATATTTTCTAACGCCCAAATCACAGACTTTGCCGAGGACGCCATTACCAGACAATTGCGCAAAACTGATTGCACGCCCTCCATTCTGGTCCAAACCATCCAGGAAATGTTGGTCTCCGCACCCGCCGACGCCCAGGATGCAGCCAATGCTGTTCGGACCGATTACTCACCTGCAATCAAGTTACACATGGCCAGCGACAATTCGGCTGGCGAGCAGTCCGAGGAGGCGACCGAAGCGACCGAAGACGAAACCTTGCCCACCAAGGGGCGCATGGAGTTCTTAAAGGATGCGCCAGCAGATATCGCGAAAGTTCGCGAGTACTGCCTGGCGTATATTAAGGCGCCTACTTCTACGACCAAGCTGGAACCGCTCTCTCAGAGCGTGCATAACCTCAGCGCCAATGCCAGCAAAGCAGGCTGTGGCCGCATAGCGTTGCTGACGAAAGCGTTCGACATGCTGCTTTCCAAAATCGCGTCCAAACCTGCACGCGTAACACCCTCCATACTGCAAACTCTGGCTGAGGCGGCGGATTGTTTGGGTCTTCTATTGAAGAGCGATGAAGCCGGTTCATCCAACGAAACACCCAGGGCCAAGGTTCTGGCTGTGGACGATGACACCGTTTGCAACCATGTCATTGTCAATACATTGAAACGCGCCAACCTTGATATTGTAAGCGTTGAAGACCCGCTGGAAGGGCTTAAATTATTGCAAGCCAACCACTACGACTTGGTTTTGCTGGACATTGACATGCCCAAGCTCACTGGCTTTGAAGTGTGTGAAAAATTGCGTGCTTTGCCTCATTATAAGACAACACCTGTCATTTTCGTCACCGCCCACAGTAATTTCGGAAATCGGACACAGGGTGTACTCAGCGGAGGTAACTATTTCATTACCAAACCTGTTGACCCACTGGAACTTGCGCTTAAAGTAACGATCCATCTTTTCAAAGCTCAGGTTCAACACGGCGGCGCATCCCAACCGGAAGCCAAGCCGGAAAGCAAACCCCAAGCAGCCAAAGCCCCAGAAATCAAGCCTCAGGTCAAGCCTCAGGCAGCCAAGGCCCCGGAAATCGCGCCCAAACCGCCAATCGCGCCCAAACCGCCCGCTCCAGCTCCAGCTGTAGCTCCAATCACCCAGCAAATGAACGGTAATGGCGCGAATGGCAATGGCGCATCAAACGGCAAGGCAAAGAACGGCGACTCGCCTGTTGTGGCACCGCCCAAAGCTCAACCAAGATCGGCCCCTGCTCCGGAAATGGTGCCTAAACCCGCGCCACCGACACTCAAGACCGCTCCACCGGTCACGATGAGTCCGTCCCGGAACGGCAAGGTGAAAGAGGCGCCGCCTATGCCGGCTTTGAGTGTGGCGCCAGCGGTAAAGTTGCCAGGCATGGGCACTTCACCCAAGCCCCGGGCAGCCAATTTCGCAAAAGTCATGACCCCACTCAGTGCGGCCCCGGACCTTGGCGAAACTGGCACGCTGAATGTTAGTAAATTGTCAGGCAGCAGAAATCGAAACAGAATTATGAACAACGAACAAGACGAAGCATTCGAAAAAGTCGTCGTCGCCGTGGTGCGAATCATCTTTGGGGACGATAACTTGACGGAAATGAACGTCCGCCTGGTGCGTATCGCACTGGAGCGATACAACGTCCATGAAGTAATCAACTCTCCTGCCGTAGCCTAAGGGGTTGCCTCATGGATGTGTGCCGTCAATTCCGCCCGCAAGGGGAATGCGATATGGGTTGCACTCAATCACTCGATTGGGGGCAACTCTCCGGCCGGTTTGTGCCGGTTTGGAATGCGTCTACGCGCGTTGTTCTTAAGTTTATCTGAGTTTCCGAACATCTTTCGGGCAAAATTTCATCCGGTCTGGTTCACAGATCCGCTGGTGTTTCACTGCGTGTTCCGTCTAGCATTGCTCCGGCCCGTTTTTCATCGAAGGCGTTTTCCCATCGGGCCACGACGATGGTGGCGAGGCCATTGCCAATCAGGTTGGTCACCGCCCGGGCGGAATTCACGAACCGGTCAATCCCGACCAGCAACACCAGACCGGCCACGGGGATCTTGCCCACGGACGCGAGCGTGGCGGCCAGCGCGATGAAACCGGCGCCCGCCACGCCGGCCGAACCTTTGGAAGTAAACAAGCAGACCACCAGCACCACCAACTGGTCGTGTAACGTCAGTGTCGTGTTGGTCGCTTGCGCGATGAATATAGCGCCCATCGCCAGGTAAATCGAGGTGCCGTCGGCGTTGAACGTGTAACCGGCGGGCAGCACCATGCCGACGACCGGTTTGGCGCAGCCGAGTTGTTCCAGCTTGGTCATCATTCGCGGCAGCACGACTTCGGTCGAAGCGGTGGCAAAGGTGACCATGATTTCGTCCTTGAAAAACTTGAGATATTTCCAGAAAGGGACGCGGCTCAACCAGGCAATGGCGCCGAGCACGACGATGATGAAGAACAAACTCGCGAGGTAAACGGCGCCGAGCAGTTTGCCGAAAGCGCTCAGGCTGCCGAATCCGTATTTCCCAACGGTGAACGCCATCGCGCCCAAGGCGGCCAGCGGCGCCAGATACATCACAAAGCGCACGATGCCAAACAGCCCGTGCAGGATGGAGTCAATTACTTCCACAATCACTTTTCCCCGGTCGGGCAGCTGCGCCAGTGCCAGTCCGAACAGCACTGAAATCAGAATAATCTGCAGCATGTTGCCCTGAACGAAGGCGTCGGCCATGCTGGACGGAATAATACCCATGAGGAAACTGACGACATCTTGATGTTGGGCGGTGGCGGAGTAGCTGGCGTACGATTTGGCGTCGAGCGTGGCCGCATCAATGTTCATCCCTCTGCCCGGCTGCATGAGATTCACCGCCACCAATCCGATGACCAGTGCCAGTGCTGAAACGATTTGGAAATAAACCAGCGCCTTGAGGCCGACCCGGCCCACTTCCCTGATGCTTCCCATCCTGGCGATGCCGACAACTATCGTGCCAAAGATGATCGGCGCCAATACCATCTTAATGAGTTGGATGAACCCGTCGCCGAGTGGCTTGAGCGCCTCGCCAAAATTTGGGAAAAAGCGACCAATGGCAACCCCCACCAAAGCCCCCAGCACCACTTGAAACCAAAGCTGGCTGAGCAGACCCGCCGATTTGCCGCTGGTTTTATGCATGGCGTCGGGAGGTTCAGTCACTGACCGATTTCATCACCTTGAACAATTCGGCCTTGGTTTCAAAGCCGACTCCCGGAACCTGCGGCAATTTTACATAACCGTCCTCGACGGCGATGCCATCGGCAAAACCGCCGAACGGCTGGAAGACGCCCGGATACGATTCGTTGCCGCCCAGATGCAGGCCGGCGGCGATGTTGAGTGACATCTGATGACCGCCGTGCGGCACGACCCGCCGCGTGGACCAGCCATGCTGCTTCAGCATTTCCAGGGTGCGCAGATATTCCACCAGGCCGTAGGACAACGCGCAGTCAAATTGCAACCAGTCACGTTCCGGATTCATGCCGCCGTAACGGATCAAATTGCGGGCATCCTGGTGCGAGAAAATATTTTCGCCGGTGGCCATCGGCAGGGGATAGTGCCGGGAAAGCTCCGCCTGCAAGGCGTAGTCGAGCGGATCACCAGCTTCTTCGTACCAAAAGAGTTTGTAAGGCTTCATCGCCTCGCCGTAGGCAATCGCGGTTTCAACATCGAAACGTCCGTTGGCATCCACCGCCAGAAATTTTCCGTCGCCCACCACCTCGATCACCGCCTCAATGCGCCGGATGTCCTCGGTGAGCGGAGCACCGCCGATTTTCATTTTTACCACCTGGTAACCGAGGTCGCGATAACGCTTCATCTCGTTCTTCAGGGCGGTCAGGTCCTTGCCGGGATAATAATAGCCGCCGGCGGCGTAGATCCAGACCCTGTCATCCGCCTTGCCGCCGCAATAACGGTTCGCCAACAAACGGTAAAGCGGCTGGCCCGCAATCTTGGCGACGGCATCCCACACCGCCATGTCAATTGCCCCCACTGCCACCGACCGCTCGCCATGTCCGCCCGGCTTCTCGTTCCTCATCAGCGTGGTCCAGATGCGGAACGGGTCCAGATTTTCTCCGGTCGCATCCACCAGCGATTTGGGATCGGCGGCCATCAGGCGGGGAAAAAACCGTTCGCGCATCAACGCGCCCTGGCCGTAGCGGCCGTTGGAGTTGAAGCCGTAGCCCACCACCGGTTTGCCGTCGCGCACCACATCGGTGATCAGCGCGACTACCGAACAAGTCATCTTGGAGAAATCGATGTATGCATTGGTAATGTCCGAGGCAATGGAAACGGTTTTTTCCCGGATTTCGATAATACGCATTTTATTCGTTCGTGCTTAAACCGGTTTCGGTTGTAACGTGTCTCAAGCTCATGGCTGGGCACCATGAGACACTGCACGGAAGAAAAAAACAATCAAAGTTTATCCCGACTCGTCAACGAACAGCATCCTTCATCGCCTCGGCGTAGGGTTTGCCATCCACGAACACTTCCTTGAGGCGGCCATGACCCGAGTCAGGCACAATGACCTGGGCGGTAAGTTTGCCGATCGGATTGCCCGTGCCTTCGGCGACATAGAAGCGTTCGAGACCATATTCGACATGAATGGAATTAGTCGGCGCATTCCACCGCTGCCATGAACTTTTGCCTTTTAACAAGACTTCGTTCGTTGCCGGCGCGAGCTCGTTGGTGCTGGCACGGGTCACTTCGTAAAATTGATTTGTCCCCGGTGCGAGCGCGACGACAATTTTGGTGCCATAGGACAAATCTTTTGTTACCGGCGGTGAAAACAAGTTCGTCGGCACATCGCTGATTTTGTAATTCAGGATGAGATAATCGCCCCGGAGCAGGTCGCGCGGGTCAATGCGCGCGGTTTCCAGCAGGATAACTTTGCCGGTGGCGAGGGCGTGTTCCTGCACGGCGACCGTGCCGAGCAGCCAAGCGCTCTGCAGCGCGAGGATGAGGATGAGCAGTTTAAGTTTCATGGCTGGCCTCCTTTCGCCGGTTGAGTTTTGATTTGTTGCATCAATTTGCGGCGTTTCTTTTCGAGATAAACGCCGAAGACAATCAGGAAAATGCCCGAAATCAGAAACATCACGCCGGTCCGCGCCATGGAGCCGAACAAGTCGCAATAGGCGGCCAGGATGTCCAGCGCGATGAAGACGACGCCGAGGTTGACGAGAAACGGCGAGCGTTCCTGAATGCCGACCTGGATTTGCAGCAGGCAGAAGACAAACAACGCAAGCATGCCCACGAGGTAGCTCCACGATTCACCCCAGTAAAAATGCCGCGATTCGCCGGAGTGATCCAACTGCCAGCAGCCGAACCAGACCGTGGCCATGAAAGCGATCATTCCCAACAGCGCCGCGAACCAGGTCCAGCGCCATTGACTGGTGAGCGCCCGCAGATTTCTGATTCCGGCGGCAAGCGGCAAAAGCGCGCCCAGGCCGAGCGCAAGGAAAAACCATTGGCGAATTTCGGGATTGTTCCAGCCGAAGAAATCCTTCCACGTCAGCGGATAGGAAAAAGCCAAAAACACCATCAGGCCGAGTTTTTCCGTTACCCCGGCAAATTCGGTAAACAGCGTGCGCCGCAGACAATATCCCGCGCCGAGATAAATCAGCCCGAGCAGCGCATAAAGCATCACCTGCTGATCCGACTCGCAATAAATCATGCCGCCGCGTTCGTTGACCTCGAAACCGAACCAGATCCCGAACGCGAGCAACAACAGGACGTGTTGCGCTTTCGACCGCAGCAGCCACGGCAGGGCGGCGATGCCAATCCACCAGAGCAGGAACGCGTTCGGCGGACGCGAGACGATGTTGTAAATCTGGCCGACGAGCGCGATGTTGGCGAGGAACAGGCACGAACCGATCAGGTGCAGCGCCTCGCCGGTCTTCCGGTATTTTCCCTGTCGCTCGCGCAGCCACCAGCCACCGGCGTGGAACCCGAGCATGAGCAAAAGTCCGACGGCAATTTTCACGCCGCGCGGAATCTCGTCCCAATGCGCCGCGATGAGCAGCGCAATTCCCGCCGCGATGAGCACGGCGCCGATGATGGAGACGATGGCGAGGAATTTGCCGCCGCCATCCTCCTTGAGCTGGAAGTGTTCGATGATTTTCTGCCGCTGCTCATCGGTGATGAGGCCGGCGTCGTGGAGTTTTTGGATGTCGCCGTATTTCATTTTGTCCTTCGGAAGTGCCGGGCGTGAAGCAGGAGCCGGCTTTGGGTTTCAGCGGTTAGTCTCGTTACCAGGACGATCATAAACAAGGTGTTTTTGCGGCCATTTGCATCGCATTAAAAATATCGAACCTTGCCGGGAAGGTGTTAATTGATAAAACTGGAGCCAACATCGGCTGGTTCAATGAACGTCCATCACCTCGAACTGTTTTATTACGTCGCCCGGCACGGCGGCATCATGCCGGCGGTGCGGAACATTCCCTACGGCATCCAACAACCGGCGGTGAGCGCACAGGTGGCGCAACTCGAAGAATTTCTTGGCGTGACATTGTTTCAACGAAGGCCGTTCGTTCTGACGCCCGAAGGCGAAAAGCTCTACAAATTCATCCAGCCCTTTTTTTTGAACCTCGACAAAATCGCCAGCGAATTTCAAGGCGGACAGGCGCGGCTCATCCGCATCGGGGCTTCAACAATCATTTTGCGGGACCACGTGCCGGGTTTGATTCGGGGGGTGCAGAAGAAATTTCCCGGCTTAAAGGTCTCGTTGCGGGAGGGTTATCCGGCGCACCTGGAAGAGTTGCTGCAAAAGGATGAGATTGATCTGGCCGTCACCCTCGTAGAGAAGAAACCCGCCCAAGGCATCCACTCGCTGGCGTTACTGGAGCTGCCGCTGGTGCTGTTGGCGGAAGCCAGCAGCGGGATTACGGCTGCGGAGCAATTGTGGAAACGCGACAAGATTGACGAACGGTTGATCTGCCTGCCGCCGGACACCCAGCTCTATAAAAATTTCCAGCAAAAGCTTTCCGAACTCGATGTGGATTGGTTTCCGAACATTGAGGCCAGTTCGGTGGACTTGATCGAAACTTACGTCGCGAACGGACTCGGCATCGGCGTGGCGGTGGCGATTCCTCAAAAAACACTTCCCTCCAATGTACGCGCATTGCCGTTGCGCGGTTTTCCTCCCGTCATGGTGGGCGCGATGTGGCGCGGACGCACGACGCCTTTGATCCAGGCTTTTCTGGATGAAATGAAATTAATCGCCCGGCGATTGACGCCAGTGGCATAAGGACGAGCGACTCGCTCACTGTTTGAACCGCACGACATACCAGGGCTGCGGTCCTTCGGTTACTTTCATGGTGGCATTGGTGGTGGCCACGAGTTCCGCCCCGGAAGATTGCAGCCAGGTGTCCAGCGTCATGTTGTTTTCCTTCAGATTGAATCCGCCCACGACAACGTATTGAACGTGTTGCCGGATTTGTTCCGGTGAATCGGTCAGAAAAAAATGTTCCACCCGCCGTTTGCCAAATGGTCGCCACAAAGAAATGTCGCAGTCATCTTTTGTGCCGATGAAGCCGACGGTTTTAATATCTGGTGGAAGCAGGGCGCGGACGCCGGCAAGTGAATCGGCACGTTCGGAATAAACGGTGTAAACTTTCAAGGCGCGGGCCAGCAAATGCTGATCGGGATATTGTGCCGACAGCCGGGACAAAATGGTTTGGGCAGGCCACAGCGGACGGTCCGGCGACAATATCAGAACAACCAGCGCCAACAACAAAACGCCGCGGACCATTACCCGCCACCAGCAACGGCGAATTATCTGTGATTGTCGCGCGCCAACGAGCAGCAACGGCAGAAGCAGCGGATAGTAGGGTGCAATCAGGCGCTGCGGCGTGACCATACCGGATTTCATGCAATAAGCCAGCAGCGCAATCCATGGCGCGACTACAATCAACCCGCGCAGGCCGGCGGACATTGACGGAGAGCATCCGAATTTTTGATTTGCCGAACGACCAGACAGCAACGACGCCGGAACGGAAACGAGCAGCAGACAACTGAGGCCGAAGCCGATTCCCGCCCAATCTTCCGTGGGCAATTCGGGCAGCATTTGAAATCCCTGCTCGAAGTTCGCCGCCAGCGGGGCCGCCAAAAAATGCGGCAGGATTGACAATGCGTGCTGGTTCCACCAGCCGGCCAGCGGGAAAAGCGGGGGAACAAAATTATTGAGCAACAGAAGCAGGGCGTTACCCCAAACGCCGACCAGAGGATTTGTCATGTTCATGCCGGCGCGTTCAATAGACAACCCGGACCAGTCACCCAGATAGTGCAGGTTCAATATCGCCGTCGGCAGGAATGAAGCCAGCGCCGCCAGGAAAATCACCAAAGCTGTAATTACCAGCTTGCGGCGCAAAATCGGCAGCAACGTAAAGAACAGAATCGCCCACGGCAACAGCAACGGCAGATTGCTGGCTTTGGCTCCCACCAACAATGCGATGGCCAACAGCGAGTGACAGCAGTCCGCCGGTTTCCGGGTCACCCGGGCACGGCATCCAAAATCGATCGCCGCGAGCGCGTACACGGCCGGGAAAGTGTCGTTGGTGATTCCGCCGGCTTGCAGCAGAAAATTGTACCCGGTAGGCAGCAACCACATCCATTGCCAGGCAACCCTGACTCGCACTCCCAATTGCCGAGAGACACTGAAAACCAATCCGGGGAGAAGCAGGAAAGGGATGAAGTTCAGCAGAAACAACAGGCGGTCGGATTTCGTGAACAGCACCAACGGGGCACTTAACCATTCGATGCCACAGGCCCGGTCGTTCATCCGGTAATTGGGTGTATGAATCCAGCACCACTGTCCGTGCGCGAGCCATTGCAGGACACGCGCCAGGCGATAATTCAGCCCGGTGTAATTACCCGGCGGATAAAGCGCGCCCCCCAGAAAAACCAGAAACGCCAGCACCGCGAAGCATAGAGGCAAAGGCCGACGGAAACGGCGAAGAAATTTTTGGGCGTGCGAAATTTTTTTGCCCGGAGCGAACACCAGCTCTTTGCGACAGACAAAAACAAAAACGGCGAAGATGGCAAAGCACGCCGCATAACCCGGGCAATTCAACTGTCCCAAAGCGGACAGGATCCAGCCCGCAGCACTTGCGAGTACTGAAACCCAAAGCCAGAGTCTGACAAGCGGGAGAAATGACATCAACTTGTTAGAATTTGCGTGTGACGCTAGGCGGATTTAAATCGTGCGTCAAATATTTCTTCTGCCGGTGTCCCTCGACGCGTTGTGGTTTGGACGCAACACATTTTTGCTGAAAACAATTTTTGACGTGAAAAACGGCGCGCTTACTTAATGACTGTTTTTGGTCGTTTCCGGCAAGTTACGAGACACCTCACGCCCCAGGTCGGGACAACAAAAGCAGCCTGTCGGATTTTCCGACACTCTCAAATCGGCAGGGAAATTAATTCCGCGGCAGACTGGCAGGAACAAGCCGACTTGGCGCGGCAGTTGCTCAACCAATTCAACGTTTTAGCAGAATTGCCACGTGCAATTTTAAAACTAACGACATTAAAAACAAACGACCATGGCACTGTCATTTCTAAATGGCTTATCAAAGAAGAAACGGGCCCAGATGATAGTGGTGGATTTGGGCGACCGGACAACCAAGGCGCTGCTGTTGGAACGCCGCGGCGACGTGTTGGCACTCACTCGTTTTGTTCTGCTCGACACCCCGATCTACGAGAAAAAAATTTCTTCTGACATGCTCTCGGAGCATCTCCAATCCGTGGCCCGGTCATTGGAATCAGAAACCAAATTGCTCACCCTGGCGATCGGGTTGGATGACTCGGTGGTGCGACAGGTGGAGTTGCCCCAGATACCGGTGGACGAAATGCGGATGGTTTTAAAAAACAACACCAAGGGTTATTTGCAGCAAGACATGCCGAACCACGTTTTTGATTGCCACATTTTCCTCCCCAAGGCACAAGGCAAATCGACCGATGCTCCCAAGACGGCTACGATTCCAAAATTAAAAGTGCTCGTGGCGGGTACGAAGCAACAGCTGGTCGATGATTTTCAGGCAGCGATCAAAGATGCCGGTTTGATTGCCGACCACATCGTGCCCGGGATCATCGGCCCGGTGAACGCTTTTGAATTGTCGCTGCCCGAAGTGTTTGCCAACGAGTCGATCGCGCTGGTGGACATCGGCTTTAAACATTCCTCGGTTTGTGTAGTGGACCGCGGCGAGCTGGTCTTGAGTCGCATGGTCAACATCGGCGGCGACAAATTGACCTCTGGTCTCGCCGAGGCAATGAACATTACCTATGCCGAAGCCGAGGGCATCAAGGTAGGCATGGCGCCGGAAGTTCAAGCCATGCTCGAAGCCCAGGTGCAACCGCTCGGGCGCGAACTGCGCGCGTCCCTCGACTTCTTCGAGCATCAACATGACCGACCGGTGTCGCAGGTTTACGTCACCGGTGGTTCCGCGCGGTCGGAGATGATTTTGCAGATGTTGCATACGGAACTAATTGTGGAATGCAAAACATGGAATCCGACCGCTTCTTTGCAACTGGCGTTGCCTGGACAACAGGCGGTGGAGATTGAACAGATTGGACCGCAATTAAGCGTGGCGATAGGCGCCGCGTTGGCGGCCTTTTGACCGGAATTGAATTATGCCGATTCGCATTAATTTGCTGGCCGAGGCCAAGATGGTGGAAGAATTACGCCGGCATGATCCCGTTAAACGCGTGATTATTGGGGGAGCGTTGGCGGTGGCAGGGATGCTTGTCTGGAGCAGTTCGCTCCAACTCGAAACCATGCTGGCCAAAAAAGACGTGTCGGACAAGCAAATGGAGATTGCGACGCGCACCAATGAATTTCAACACGTGCTTGTCGATCAGAAAAGAATTGCCACTGCAAAAGACAAACTGGCCGCGTTGAAAAAAATGACCAACAGTCGTTTCCTCGAGGGCAACCTGCTGAATGCATTGCAGCAAGTCAGTGTAGATGGTGTGAGACTGATGCGGTTAAAGGTGGATCAGGATTATGTTGTTGTAGCGGGGACGAAGGCGCAAACCACCAAGAAGGGTGTCATCACCGGCCGCCCCGACATGATTACAGAAAAAATTGTCGTCTGGCTCGATGCGCGGGATTCCAGCGCCAACCCCGGCGACCAGGTCAATAAGTTCAAGGAGGCAGTGGCCAACCAGTCGTATTTCAAAGCGATGTTGAACAAAACCAACGGGGTTCAATTGGTGAATCTGTCGGCGCCGCAGGGAGGCAATGACACCAAGCCGTATGTGCTGTTCACTTTAAAATGTTTTTATCCGGAGTACACTCGATGAGAAGATTATCCAGAGAGAAACGCAATCAACTCATCACTGTGATTGTCATCACGGTGGGGGTTCTGGCGCTGATTGGTTTTGGCCTGATCCGGTCTCAGTATGATTCCCTCTCCAGGGTTGCCAAGACTGAAAAAACCGCCAAAGCCACACTTCTGGACATCAAGCATGCGATTACCAACTCCGAGGCAATAGCCAATGACTGGGATGAAGTTTCCAATGCGCTCGCACACGAGGAAGATGACATGGCTTCGGGTGATTTTTATTCCTGGACTTATGATACCATCCGCCACTTCAAACAATCATACAAGGTGGAAATTCCGGAAGTCGGCCATCCGACGACCAGCGAGTCAGACTTGCTGCCGGCATTTCCCTACAAACAAATCCAATTCGTTATTGATGGCACGGTATATTATCACGACCTGGGCAAATTCATTGCCGATTTTGAAAACAGTTTTCCCCATTCCCGGATAGCTCGCCTGGTTATCGAACCCGTCACCGACAGGGACAACAGCGGTGAGAAACTTACCTTTAAAATGGAAATCATCACACTGATAAAACCCAACCCTTTATAATCAAATGAACTGGTCACTTATTTCCAGAAAAAGCGTTGCCGTAGCGAGCTTCTCAGCCGGTTTGGTGATGGTACTTTCCACAGAAGCGGCCCCGGTTGCCCAACCCGCTGCGCCGGAAGTGGTTTTACGTTCAATTTTTGTCATGCCCAAGGGGCCCAAGGATGGGCGCGATCCATTTTTCCCCAATTCCACCCGCCCGTATGAAATCGTATCTGCCAACCAGCCACATGTTGCCGACCTGTCATCGATTGTCTTGAAAGGCATTTCCGGCCCATCCAATCGCCGGCTGGCCATTATCAACAGTCACACTTTTGGCGTGGACGACGAAGCCACGCTTTCCACGCCACAGGGGCCGATCCGTATTCGCTGCATCGAAATCAAGGCTGATTCTGTGGTGATTGAATCCGGCGGGCAACGTCACGAACTGAGTTACCCAAACAACCGCTAAACCAAAAAATAGACATATGCGACATTCTTTTGCTCCTCATCTATCGTCCTTTACCCGTTGTTTTTGCAATAAAACGCCTGCTGGCACGAAACTTTCTTCTTTCATCGGACGTGGCAAAAGGAGCGACTGCCCTAAAATGTGTTGCTCCCCGAAAAATTATTTAATGACCCATGTTTAAAATAACCAGAATGAAGCAGAGTCAGATCGGAGATAAAGGTATGAAATCGAAAATACTAATTGCCACAGTGTTGGGATGCCTCGCCTGGCAGCAGGGGGTGCTGTCTCAAACAGACACCATCGTCACGAACCCGGGCGTCGCCGATCAGGCCGCACCCGCGAACCAGCCAGCCATGGCCACCGATGTTAATCAAAACAGTGGTACAGGCACTGTCAATCCACCCGCGGCGACTGCGCCTGCAGCCGCCGCCAACGAATCCCCCAGCGCAGCCGTTACCAATGGGGCTGCTGCCGACGGCGCCGCCACCTCCCCGGCGGCACCCTCGCCCACCGCCAATGAAACTTCCAGCACTGCCAGTACTAACGAGACTGCCGTTGCCGCCAGTGTCACCAGTCCACAAACGGCATCCGCGGGCGGCACGAACGAAACCTCCGATGTAACCGCTACCAACCAAACTGCAGGTGCTGCCAAAACCCCGTCCACCGAGCCGGCAACCATCCCGTTAATTCAGTTCCAGGATGTTCCGATTACCACTGCAATTGAAAATCTGGCCCGGCAGGCCGGAATTAACTACCTGATCGACCCGAAAATCGGTTATGGACAGCCGGATCAAAATGGCCAGGTCAAGCCCGAACCCACCCTTTCCATCCGTTGGGAAAACGTCACCGCCGAACAAGCCCTCATGGCGATGCTCGATAATTACAATCTGCAACTCATTGTTGACCGCAAAACTCAGATTTCGCGTATTACCACCAAGGACCCCACGGCACCGCCTCCGCTGACCACGCGGGTTATTCAACTCAAATACGCCGGCACGTCGAACATTTTGGACTCAGTTCAGGCTACGTTGACCGACAAACGCAGCAAGGTGTTGCCCGATTCACGTACCAGCCAGCTTGTCGTTGTCGCCACTGAAAATGAGCAGGAAGCGCTGGATACACTTATCAACCAACTCGATAAGCCCACACGGCAAGTATTGATCGAAACCAAGCTGGTCCAGGTTTCCAGCAACCCCACCACGAAAAAGGGCGTTGATTGGACAGGCACGCTTCAGGCCCAAAACGTTTCCTTCGGCAACGGCGCCATTCAACCCGCAGCATCCTCCACAACAGCCAATTTCCCCGGCGCGACCAGTTCCACCGGAACCACTCCTAGCAGTGGCTATACTACAGGAGCCTCGTCCAAAGAAAGCGATAATACCATCTTAACCATGCTCCAGGGCGCCGGGGGCGTGAGTTGGAATACTGTCAGCGGCTTTACTCCGGGCATCGGATTCCTGAACGCCAGTGGCGCGAACGCCGTCCTCTCTTTCCTGAATGCGGCTTACGATGCCAAGATTGTTTCCACTCCCCGCATCGTCACCCTGGACAATCAAACCGCGACCATTGAAGTCACCCGCACTTTCCCGGTGATCACCATAACCGGCGGAACTCAAAACTCCGCGGGCAGTTCGTCAGTCACCTACTCCAACGTCGGCACCATCTTGAAAGTAACGCCGCGCATTTCCGCCAATGATTACATCTGGCTCAGGGTGCTGCCGGTGGTCTCCAGCCACTTTGGCAACGTCACCATCACGGTCACGGGTGGCGCAGGCAATCCCTCAACCAGCTATCCGGTTCCGGAGTTTGACACACGTTCCATTGATTCGCAGGTGATGATTCCCAATGGCAATACGCTGGTCATGGGCGGCCTGGTCCAGGACAACCCAACGGCTCATTACAGCAAAGTGCCGATCCTGGGGGACATTCCCGGATTGGGGTGGGCTTTCCGCAGCGAAAGCAAAACCATGACCAAGGACAATTTGATCATTTTCATAACCCCAACCATCATCAAAAATACCGACTTTCAGCAGGCTGTCTCCAGCGGATCCGATTATCTCCAATCGAGGGCTCCGGAGATAAAAGCTACCCTGAACCCGAATTCGGTTTGGGACGGCGCCGAACCGCGCGGCGATTGGAGCAATCCCGTGCCGGAACCGGGTGAGTTTGATAAAAAATAGTCGTCATGAACCAATGTTCATCCCATTGGCAAACCAAGTTTTTTGTGAGCGGTGAATAACAACCAAATCTGTTTTATGAGAACTGCAATTCTCGGGCGCGCGGGGCGGGCCTTCGGCCTTGCGCATTTCATCACGCCGTCATGGAGCGCCATGGCATCAATCGCTTTGTTGCTTGCTGCCGTCAACCTGTTTGCCGGCCCTACCGTGACCACGATGGGCGGCGGCGACCCCAATGTAAGTCCGAAATATCTCGGATATCGGGATGGCAATACGCTTCACCAGGCACTTTTCCACACGCCTTGCGGCCTTGCCTTGGACAGCACCGGCCAATATCTTGTATGTTGCCGACAGGGATAACAGCTTGATCCGCATTCTTTATCTGGATGATCCCAGCCAACCACCGAATGGTTCAACTTGGACTCTGCAAATAACCGACACCAATTTGCTCAACAAACCGATTGTGGTGTTCGTTGACGCCTACGATTACGTTTATGTCCTCAACCGTGGAAATGTAACCAACTGGTTCAGTCGTCACTTTTGACAATTGGGGCGATACCGTGGCTCGTAAATGCAGTGAAACTGACCAATGCCGCCGGCATGGCCGTTGGACAACGCCGGTAATATTTACGTGACTGTGCAGAGCAACAAGCATCATCCGTATTGACGCCGGCACCACCAATCAAACCACCAGTTGCCACCAATTTCCCCGCCGGCACGTCGTTGCAGGGCATCGTTGTCAAACAAAATGGCCTGATTGCCGCTTGCGACTCCGGCCGCAACGGCATCTATCTGGTCGATCCCAACACCGGCATCGTCACCACCAACGCCGGATTCCATGGCGTGGGCGACTTTACCACGAATGGAAACAACATCGCCTCGAGCACAACCGCCAAATTCAACCAGCCGATGTGCGTGGTGGAAACTGGTGACGGAACTTTGATTGTGACCGACAATGGCAATAACCGCGTCAAGGCGGTTTTAACCAGCGGTGTTGTCACCAATCTTTACGGTGTTACTTCACCAATACTGGGGAGGACACGTATCCCGGCTGGTATGACGGACGCCGCGTATCTGTTCCCGACTCCATCGCGCCCAATGTTCAAAGCCGCCTGCCTTTCGGCATTGCGCTGGCGCCTGACGGCTCGTTTTACACAACCGAAGATTTTTACCATGTCATCCGCCATGTTACAGGTGCCGGTCTCGTGCCGCGGGTATTTGCCCCGGCACTGCCGGGAGGACTGACGGCAACGGCAGGTTACGGGCAGGTGATTTTGAGTTGGGCGGCAAGTGGCGGCGCAACGTATTACAACGTAAAGCGCTCCGTTGTCCACCGGCGGACCGTACACGAACGTCCTGGTCTCCACAACCTTCACAACCTACACCGATAGCAACGTCGTTGACGGGGTGACTTTTTACTACGTCGTTTCTGCAGCCAACAGCGGTGGTGAGAGTGCAAATTCTCCGGAAGTGAACGCCACGCCGTTGTTATCCCCGATCCCAACCTTTATTAATGTCACCACAAATTTCGGGCTGGTAAATCTGACCTGGTCGGCGTCGGCTGGCGCAACCAGCTATAATTTAAAACGTTCCCCTTCCAGTGGCGGACCTTACACCATCATTGCCAGCCCAATCGGCACAACCTATGCCGACAACAACGTTATCAACGGTTCGACTTATTACTACGTTGTTTCAGCCTTGAATCCCGGCGGTGAAAGCCTGAACTCACCTGAAGTTAACGCCACACCGCCAATCCCACCGCCACCGGCACCGAGAGTCGGTTGGTATGATTGGGAGGGAAATAACCAAACCGGCTTTTTTACCGTGCTCCATCCCGTGAGCTCGTACGTGACCCATAACGATTTGCTCATCGCTGTTGATCCGGTCACCAACGGCCTTTCGACTTATTTCATCGCCGGCCCGGCGCCGCTTGCCGGTAATCCCGGCCCGACTAATGGAACCACAACGCCGTTTTATCAGGACGGCCTGGCGTATCCTTATAATGTAGCTTTGCCAGTAACGACCGTGCCGGATTTGATCGTCAAGGCCGTGAATGTCAATCCCGGCTCAAACGGATTAAGCGGCCCGATTACTACAGCCGAATTCATTTTCCAGGTCGCCAATCCAACAATTAACGGAAACAATGCCGCACAGTTTTCGATCAGCGACATTACCACCAACGCCAACTTTTGGTACACAATTGATGGCACCGACCCCACAAATAGTGGAATCCTCCCCAGCACCAGTTTTGGTCCAGTCGGAGCCACTAACGGTAATCCAACAATTCTTTCGCTTAACGCAACCACCAACTTCCTTTTTAAAGTGCGCGCCTATAGGAATGGTTATCAGCCCAGTGGGATAGCCGTGCAAGCCTTTTCAACAAATGCCTTTATTCCCAACAGCATCAGCTTTGGCTTCGAATCAGGCGAAGCTTCCAGCGATTTTGTCGCGTCTCCCGGACAGACATTTTATGCACCGGTCACCATGATACCGTTGCCGAGCACAACCATTTATGGTTTGCAATTCAACCTGACGGTCACAAATATCAGCCCCACTCCCACTGCACCCATTGCCCCGGGCACATACGATTTTGAGTCCTTGCTGATCAAGCCCGTTCCCGGCGAGCTGGGGGTGTTTGAAACAATTCCGCCGTGCGATGTTTGCCTATACCAATTCGCCGGCTCCTTCGCCAGGGATATTGGACGGGAGCACAAACTTTGTATCATTGCTTTTCAACGACCCGGTTGAAAATCTGCTTGGCGTTGGGTGGGTGGAACGTATCGGCAAGACAAACCTTTACAACACCACAGCGCAAGACCTCATCAAATACTCGATGGCGCACGATGACCTCTTTGATCAAGGTGACGGGAAAGTCATACTGGGAGGCTTTAACTTTGTGGTACCCATCGGATGCTGACCCGAGCCAGGTCTATCAAATACAAATTGGCCGGCCATCCGCAACTTCGGACGGCATCGGAACTCCCGGTTCATCTGTGTTTATCTACACCCCCACGAACGGGTCTTTGGGTGGCGGCGTGCAAAATTCCATTAAGAACGTCACCATCGGACAGCGCAAATATATCGTTGGCAACGCTTATCCGTTCCGCTGGTTCAATGCCGGCGACTTTGGCAATACCAATCTGCAAAACGCCGACGTGGAACAAGTGTTTGAGTCGGCCGTTTACGGCTTGAACTACCCACCGTCTGGCAGTGATTTCTTTGACGCCATGGATTCCTGCGGGAACACCGGCACATTGGATGGTGACAATGGATACTACACCAACGTGCTCAATTTCCCCTATCCTTTCGATTACTCGATTACGAATTTTACCGTCACTTACAATACAAATAACATACCAACCGCCACCAATGCTACGGTTGTAAGTTTAGTCACACCAATTTACATCGATACCGTTTCCTTCCTGGCATACTACTACATCACCAATGAATATATCAGTTTCACCGAGGTGGTGCCGCAAGCAGGCGCAACTTATTATTTCCCGAATATTTATGTCCCGAACTTGTTTGATGGCAGTGATGCCAATATCAACAATATCATCTTCGGCGATGGAATCCTGGACGTGTGTGACGTCTATGTCACCTACCGCCGCTCATTGGATCCCGGGCTGACGTGGTACCAACGTTTCTGGACCAATGGTGTCCGGATGGCAGAAGTTGTCCCGAACGAGTTCAGACCCAGTGTCGCGGCCAAACCGTTGGCTGCCGCCAAAGCCGCCAGCCTGACAAACAATGCCAGCTCCTCGGTTTCCATTACCAATCAGCCCAAGGTGGTCTTTACCGCCGGCGATGCCCAGACCACCCCGGGTTCGACCATCCAGATTCCCATCACGGCCAGTATTTTTGGCAATTATCCGTTGCGCCTGTTGATGTTGAATTTGACCGTAGTACCAATCGACGGCTCACCCGCTTTGACGACTCCGGTTTCAATCTCATATAATCCGGCCCTTGGGACACCTTGGACAACCGATCAAAAGGGCAACGGCAATTATTCCGCTGTCTGGCTCGATAGTGGTATTGCCGGGCTGACCGGCAATGTCTCCATCGGCACTTTGACCGTCACCATTCCGGCCAACGCCACCAGTTCGTCCGCTTACGCCGTCCATTTCGATCACGTCTCGGCTTCGCCCAATGGTTTGGCTGCATTCCCCAAACTGGCCAGGACCGGGCTGATTACCCTGAGTTCGCGCTCCACTTCCTCATGGGGCGACACCATTCCGGATTCCTGGCGCTTGCGTTATTTCCTGACTTTGAAAAACTACCTCTCGGCGACAAATGCCGACGCCGACGGCGATGGTATGAACAACCTGCAGGAATATCTCGCCGGCACCGACCCGACGGATCCCTCGTCCTTCTTCAAGAACATCGGCGTTGACCGGTCGGCGATGCAGCAATCGTCTGATTGTGTCATCAGTTGGCCCAGCGTCATTGGCAAACAATATATCATCGAATGCTCACCAAGCCTGAGCACGCCGATCTGGAGCACCATCGCTACCAACAGTGGCAATGGAAACATGATGGAATACCACGACACCGCGGGTGGTGTCGCCCGGTTCTATCGGGTGCGCGTGCAGTAATCCTCAGTAACGGCATCTCTGTAGTTTCAACGGCGCGTTCATCAGAGCGCGCCGTTTTCTTTTCAACCGCCTGGATTTCTGCCCGCCACCCGTTTCAGATAATCGAAGGAATAAATGCCCGTCGAATGCCCGTCAGCCCAGACTGGCTGGACCGCATAACCTCCCACCATCTCAATGCGAACCAGCTCAAATGCCTTCGGGGTCAGCGGCCGGTCCGGGTTCTTGTAAACGTTACCCAGGATGTCCACCTCGCCCTTGCAACCCGCGCACGGACAACTCCGCCGCAGTTTCTCCAGCGGAATGAAATCCTCGCCGCCATCGTCCCATTTGACGGCCAGTTCATTGCCAATCTGTTGAATGTCCACCGGTCGCATGAATGAACGATGACGAAAGTTATTGCTCCGGTTTATTTGGCCCGGAGCAGAAGCACCGGAACACTGATGCTGTGCTGAACCGTTATGGCCGTTGTTCCGAGAACCAGATCGGCCACGAAATGATGACCGTGCGTGCTCATCGCCACCAAGTCGCATCCCTTTTGCTTGATCCACTTGACGATTTCCTTCGGCGGATCACCATAGGCCAGTTCTGCCTCGGCGGGAATGCCGGCAGATTGAAACTCCGACCGAACCTGGTTCAAATACGCGGTATCTTCGGTGATCTCGGGGCTGACCGCGTCCGGTCCAAAGGTTCGTGCCGCCCAACCATCTGCCACATGAAGCAACACCACGCGGCCTTGCGTGAGTTTCGCAAGTTGTTTGATGTGTTCGATAATGGCACGGTCGGTTGGCGTGCCGTCCAACGTCACGAGAATGGTCTTATACATACGTCAGCCTTTCTTAGTTTATCCGCCCCTGATAACCTGCCAAGCCTGTTTCACGGCGTCCGGCAGACCGTAAAAGTCGAAGGCCGTGATCAGCAACGCCGAGCCCCAACCGGCGATGAGCAGAAACCAGCCGATCCGCCATTGTCCCATCCGCTTGCGGGAACTGGCAAAATGCAGCAGCGGGAACATAGCAAACGGAAGCTGCAACGCCAGCACCACTTGGCTCAGGACTATCAGATCGGTGATGTTATTGGCCCCGCGGATGCCGATATAGACAGCCGTGGGGATAATGGCCAGCGAGCGGGTAATCAGCCGCCGCAACCACGGCTTGATTCTCCAGTGCATAAAGCCTTCCATCACCACCTGGCCGGCCAGCGTGCCGACAATGGTGGCGCTTTGCCCGCTGGCCAGCAGGGCGACGGCGAAAAGCGTGCCTGCGGCAGCCGTGCCCAGCAGCGGTGCCAAAGTCAGATAGGCCGCCTGAATCCAGTCCGTTGAATCATTAAACTGGACCACCTGTCCGCCGGCGACGGTGACGCTGGTCTTGCCGTAAAAGACAATCGCGGCCAGCACCAGAATGGCGGCGTTGATCAGAAAAGCAACCGACAGGTTGGCGATGACGTCAATGGTGTTGAAGCGGATTGCGGTTCGGATGGATTCGTCGTCCTTCTGGAATTTGCGGCTCTGCACCAGGGCCGGGTGCAGATACAGCACGTGCGGCATGACCGTTGCGCCGATGATCCCGATGGCCACATAAACCATGGTGGCCGAACCCAGATGGGGCAAGATCATCGCCCGGCCCATTTCCAGAAAGCTGGGCTGCGTCTGCGGCAGGACGAAAATCTCGATGTAGTAGCAAACGCCGATGGTCGCCACCAGCAGCAGCACGATGGCTTCGATGGTCCGCATTCCGAACCGCTGCATTGCCAGCAGCAGCAGCACGTCAACGCCTGTGATGATGACCCCAAAAAAAATGGGGATATGGAACAACATGAGCAGCGCCACCGCGCCGCCCAGGACTTCGGCCAAATCGCACGCGATGATCGCAAGTTCCGCCATGAGCCAGTTCGGCACCCGCGTCCACTTGGGATACCAATCATAGCAGCATTGGGCCAGATCGCGCCCGGTCGCTATGCCAACTCGCGCAGCGATAATCTGTAGGAAGATCGCCATCACGCTGGCCAGACCGACCACCCAAAGCAGTCCGTATTTGAACTGGGCGCCGCCCTGGAGATCGGTTCCCCAGTTGCCCGGATCCATGTAGGCCACGCTGACCAAAACCGCCGGGCCAAAGAAGGCGGTCATTTGCCGCCAGAAACCGGCTTTATGATGGGGCACCTTTACGCTGCTGTGCATTCCTTCCAGCGACATGGCACCGGGGCGCGAAACCACAGCGACTTCGGCTGACGCGGGTTCATGGAAGTCCGTGGGTGTGTTGTTGTCTTTACTCATAGAGCCTTGTTCATTTGTTAAAATCTCACGGTGATGCCGCTGAAAACATGCTCGTCATCCGCCGCGGGCGTGACGCCGATTTCGCAGCCGCAATCAAGTTGGATATTTTCCGTCACCAAAAATTCCAGGCCGACGTCCACGGTTCCAATCCAGCCGGCGTTACGCTCGGTCGAGACATCGCTGAAAAATTCCAGATAACCGCTCAACTGGCCGAAGAGGCCATGATCGAACGTGATTGAATTGATAAAATCCTCGTGATAGCGATTGCCGTTTGCGTCCTGTAGAAAACTGATTGCCGTTTCGCAACCCAGGTCAAAACCGGCGGGCAGTTTCACCGCCAGTGGAAAGATCACGCCGCCTTCGACCGCGTCATTCCCCAAGTTATCTGTGCTGGTTGGGAATTTGACGAATGGCAGGAGCGCAAATGCCGTTTTGCCGCCGTCATCACCCCAAAGATTGACTTTCAACCGCGTTGTGAAATCGCCGAAACCGGATTGAGTGATCGTCGCGCCTGTGGCGAGGTCTTTCGTTCTGACGTTCAGATAATTGTCATAAACAACCTGTAGGTCCACCGTGTTAAACAGGCCGACTTTGAAATTAAACGGGGCGACATTCCAAGCGCTCGTCTCAATGCCCGCCGTTTCATTATGCGTGTAATTGGCAAAATCCATTTCCAATTGAAAATGGCCGGCATCAACGGTGTAAGGCGACTCGGTTTCGTCCGGGCGGTCGGGACTCAATTCGCGCATATATTCAACCGGCGTCGGGTTGAACAAATCATATTGGCTCTTGTCGGGCACATTGTTTGTTTCTTCCGCGGCACGCGCGTCCGGCACCCCGACCGCGATGCCGCCAGTTGCCAGCATGGCCATAATCCATTTCAAGCTGCCGCCCGCACCAACGCGTGGCGTAGTCATAGTTCTATTATGTTGCATCATATTAATGATGTAGTCAAGGCTACTATAAATGGCCCGGCTGTCAACAACTTTTGCGGTCGCGGAGGAATTTTACTGAAGTAGTCAGAGCTACAAGATTTTGCTCGACTATCAACCCTGTTTCTGATTTGCTGGCGGGGTAAAGCAAATGGCATCGGCAAAAAAAGAACTGTCTGGCAAGCCGCGCGCTGGCGGCAGCCCCAAACGCCAGGCGGAAAACCTGTCTCAAACCCGCCGTGAACACGCAAATGAGATCGCGGAAGATTACGTGGAGTTGATTGCCGAACTCATCGCCACCACCGGCGAAGCGCGGGTGACCGATCTGGCCCGCCGTCTGGGAGTCACGCACGTCACCGTCAACCACGCCATTCAGCGCCTCCAGCGCGGCGGACTGGTCAATGCCCGGCCGTATCGCTCCATTTTTCTCACCGAAGCCGGTCGGAAACTTTCCGAGGAATCACGCCGGCGTCACGAGATTGTGGTCACGTTCCTCAAGTCGCTCGGGGTTCCGGACGCCGTCGCCCATCTGGATGCGGAGGGCATGGAACACCATGTCAGCCGGAAAACCCTCTCCGCGTTCGTCAAACACCTCAAACGCTGCGGCCGACGCCGGCCGCCACCGTAACTGCTCAACCTGCCTGAATTCCGCCGACCGGCGTTTCATCATGCTTTGCCGTGTGGCCAATCTGCCGGACGCTCGATCAGGTGCAGCAGATTGCCTTCCGGGTCTTCGAAAAACAGAACTTTGCCGCCGCCGGCCGCCGGACTGGATTTTCTCATCGAAGGTCACGCCGCGCTGGGTCAGTTCCTCTCTCGCCGCCTCAATTGAATGCACGCGCAACGCGACGTGCCTCCAGCCGGCCAGTTTGTTGTTGCCACGCCCGTGCTGGCGGCGCTTCCGCGGCGTAAATCTCCAGCCACGCCCCCGCCAGCGCAATCAGGCAGACCAATGGGCTTTTGCCGTTGTCCCAGACCGGCCGCGCCCCCAGCACGCGCAGATACCAGTCTCGCAAGGAGGCAGGATGGGTGGCGGCAATGGCAACGTGTTCAATCGCAAATTGCATGGATTCTTTATAGATTACCTGACCGGTAAATGTTTGAGAAATTAAATTTGCTCAAAACAACACGATCAGTTTCGAGTTCACTCGCCATCACGGCTATGTATCATCCGCCCATTAATTTATGAACATCGAATCCCTTCTCAAACAACGATTGATTTGCGTGGCGGTGATTGACCAACCGGACGATGCCGTGCCGCTCGCCGAAGCGTTGCTCGCCGGCGGATTGAGCGTCATGGAAGTCACCTTCCGCACCAGCACCGCCGCCGATTCGATTGCGCGCATCCGCAAAAGCCTGCCTGCCGTTGCCATCGGCGCCGGCACATTGCTCGTCGGCGGAACAGGTGCAGCGCGCCGTGGACGCCGGGCGCGCAATTCGGCGTTTCGCCCGGGCTTGAATGAAGCGGTGCTCGCCACGGCGCAGAAAAACAAAATCCCGTTTTTCCCCGGCGTCATGACGCCGACGGAAACGGGCCGGGCGTTGGATCTTGGCTGGAAACATCTGAAATTTTTCCCGGCGGAGGCGGCAGGCGGCGTGGCCATGCTCAAGGCGCTCGCCGGGCCGTTTGCGCACACCGGCGTGAAATTCGTGCCCACCGGCGGCATCAACGCCGCAAATCTGCCGGATTACCTCGCGCTGCCGCAGGTCGCGGCCATCGGCGGTTCCTGGATGGCCGAGCGCAAGCTCGTTACGGAAAAGGCGTGGTCAAAAATCACCGCGCTGACCGCCGAAGCGATGAAAATCATCGCGCAGGCTCAGACAAAGGCGTAGGCCTTTTTCAAAAATTACGTAGCCGCCGACGTCAGTCGGCGCAAATCGAATTTAGGAAGAATGAACTGGCGCGAACTGACGTTCGCGGCTACGGGATTATTTAAATTGCTCCAAATCAGCAAAATATGCTGAACAAGGAGTTGTGCGCCTTGCCAGTTTGCTTCTCAAATTACTTGTTCGCAGGCAAACGTTGCATCTCGATTCCCGCCAGAATGAACGGCCCGACGCCTTTGAGATCGTTGCTCACAATCGGTTCGCTCACATAATAATCAAAGCTGCCATCGCGTGCGTGGCCGTTGCCCGGCGCCCCGCCCAGCCCGGCCACCGAGCAACATTGGGTCAACGACCATTTTCCACTGCCATCGTCCTTGACGAGATTCTGGATGATGCCCCGGTAACCTTTTTCAACTGCCGGAACATAACTCTGCGGCAGGTAGCCGTGATTGACGCCCTTGGCCATTGCGTAAACAAACATGCTCGAAGCTGTTGCCTCCAGATAATTGCCCTTGCGGTCACCCTGATCCATCACCTGATACCACAGGCCGGTCTTCGGATCCTGATATTTCACCACCCCGGCGCACAATTTCTGAAAGGTGGCAATGATTTCCGGCCGGGCCGGATGGTTCGTCGGGAAATTATCCAGCACGTCCACCAGCGCCATGGCATACCAGCCGATGGCCCGGCCCCAGAAATTGGACGAGGTGCCGGTAACCGGGTTCGCCCAGGGCTGCTCCTTCGTTTCATCCCAGGCATGATAGAACAAGCCCGTCGCCGGATCGTAAGTGTGCTCCGCCACCAATCGGATTTGCTTCGCCACATCGTCAAAGTCGGAAGCCGGTCCGTTGAACAATTTGGCATACTCGGCATAGAACGGCGCGCCCATGTACAGGCCGTCCAGCCACATCTGGTGTGGATAACGCTCCTTATGCCAGAACCCGCCATCGGCCGTGCGCGGCTGGGTGTCGAGCTGCTTGCGCAGCAGCGCGGCGGCCTTTTGATAGCGCTCATCGCGGGTGATTTGCCAGAGAGCCAGCACCGTTTTGCCGGGATTGATGGAATCGAGCTGATATTCCTCCGCCTTGTAGCGTCGAATGCCGCCTTCCGGCGTGATGAATGAACCGATGGTGTTTTCGGCAAACTTGACGTACTCCGGGTTATGCACCTGCCCGTCCAGTTTGAGCAGTGACAGTGTGAACAGGCCCACCGTGTAATCCCATTTGGCCTTGCCGCCTTCCTGCCACACCAGGCTGTCACCGCGCCGGGCGATTTCCGAGTCCGCCATTCGCACCGACCATTGTAATGGCGTGGCTCCGTCAAATTTTGCCGGTGAAGCGGGTTTGGTGGCGCAGGATGGCAACACGAAAAGGACGGCCCCGCCAAGGGAACAAAGAATCCAGTTTAATTTCTGTCTCATAAGCCAGAATGGTTTCAGTGGAGCCAACCGGCCTGTGGCCTAACGCGCCAGCCAGCCGCCGTCCACGTTCATGATGGTGCCGTTCAGATAATCCGCGTCTTTCGATGCCAGGAATAGTATCGCTCCCGCGATGTCTTCCGGCGCTCCCCACCGTCCTTCGGGGATGCGGGCGAGAATGGATTCATTGCGCTTGGCGTCTTCGCGGATGGGCCGGGTGTTGTCCGTGGCGATGTAACCGGGCGCCACGGCGTTGAAGTTCACACGTTCCCTGGCCAGTTCATTGGCAAACGCCTTGGTAATGCCGGCGATGCCACTCTTGCTGGCCGTGTAACCCGGCACCAGAATGCCGCCCTGAAACGACAACATTGAAGCGATGTTCACCACCTTCAAGCGCGCATCCGCCGGAGACTTTTCGCGTCCACCGGTCACCCACCATTTGGCCACCGCCTGGCTCAGGAAAAACGGCGCGGTCAGGTTGATTTGAATGGTGGCGTTCCAATCCTCTTCCGGATGATCCACTACCGGCGTGCGGCGGATGATGCCGGCATTGTTCACGAGAATGTCCACGCGCCCGGCGTCATTGATGATTTTGGCAACGAGAGCAGCCGCAGCTTTTCTGAGTGAGCTTGAGAAAATCCTCAGTGTAGGCGGTGAAAGTGGCGCCCAGCGCTTTGACCCGGGCGGCAGTCTGGGACTGGTCACCCACGTCCACGCCAACGGCATGGGCGCCCTCGCGGGCAAAGGCAATGGCAATGGCCTGGCCGATACCCCGGCTGGCCCCGGTTACAATGGCAACTTTATTGCTGAAACGTTTTGTCTCCATAATTTTCTCCTGATCTGGTTTGAATGAATTGTTGATTCGGAAGGGCGAGTTACACGAGCCCAAAACTGAAATCCTGGCTCGACGGAGTCTCGCCCCACCATCAAATTGTTTTACCGCAAATCCGGCGGCTTCACGACGTCCATGTCATCGAACACCTGGTTCTCGCCGGCCATGCCCCAGATGAACGTGTAATTGCCCGTGCCGCAACCGCAATGGATGGACCAGTTCGGCGACAGGGCGACCTCCTCGTTGTGCAAGAACAGGTGCCGCGTCTGCTGGGGTTCCCCCAGAAAATGCGTCAGCACGTTTTCGCCCAGGTCGAAATAGAAATAAATCTCCGATCGCCGCCAGTGCGTGTGCGGCGGGATGGAATTCCACACGCTCCCCTCCTCCAGCGCCGTGAAGCCCATCACGAGCTGGCAGCTCTGGATGCCGCCCTGGTGGATGTATTTGTAAATCGTCCGCTTGTTTGCCGCCGTCGGCGACCCCAGCGGCACGGGCGAGGCATCCTTGGGCTTCATCGTCGCCGCCGGATGAGCTGCGTGTGCCGGACAACTCAGGAAATAAAACTTGGCCGGATTTTTCGCGTCCTGGCTCTCAAACGTGACCGATTTGGTGCCCATCGGCAGATAAATGCAATCCAGCCGGTCGAGCGAAAACGTTTTGCCGTCCGCGCGCACCGCCCCTGCCCCGCCGACGTTGATAGCGCCGAACTCACGGCGTTCGAGGAAAAACGCCCGCCCGGTTTCCTTGTGATTCGGCAATTCAACCGGCTTTACCGGCATCACGCCGCCGACCACCAGCCGGTCGAGGTCGGTAAAGACACCGTGCAATTCATCCGGCTTAAAAAGGTTGGTGATGTGAAACGTGTCGCGTAATTCCTGCGTATTCAGGCGCTGCACGTCCTGGGAACGCGGCATCCGGCGAATGGTGTTTTCGAACATGCCGTTAGTTTTGCAAAAATCCAATCGGGTGGCAAGCCTTGCGCGGCTTTGCGGAAAGCAGATTGGTAGCAGCGGACGTCAGTCCGCTCATTAATCCGGCGAAGAAGAAATTTGAGCCGACTCACGTCGGCTGCTACGGCAGCCCGAATTCCGCAGGGGCAACTTGTCGCGCCGAAATCAGGAACAGCGGGATTTGAGACAGGATTGCAGGATGGTCAGGATAATTCCGCCTCGGCCTGAATCCTGTAAATCCTGTTCATCCTGTCTGATTTTCAGCTGTCACTCCGCACTCCGCACTCTCCATTCCGCACTTGAACGGCTCTTTTCCTGAATTCAGTTTGGGATGGACGAATGGAGCTGCTGGCGTTTGAATGTGTCTGCTGCGTGAAGGTAAAACTATGAGCGAACAAACCAACGCGCCGACACAACGCTACATCACTTGCCTGTGTCAGCATTGCGGCGGCAATATTGAATTCAATGCAAACCAACTCGAAACAGGGGAAAAGAGAACGGTGCCTTGCCCGCATTGCGGCATAGAGACATTAATTTTCATCCCGGAACAACAACCGCCGCCACCCAGCCCACCGCCGATTGATTCGCAAGAGGCAATCAAAGAACAGAAGGCGGCAGAGAAAGAGCGGTACAGGGCGGAAAGAGATGCAAGGAGATGGCGCAAGGATGCTGCAAATGGCAATTCTGTGGCACAATATCTTCTTGGCTGTGCCTATCAAGGAGGAATTGGTGTACCGAAAGATGAGACAGAGGCTGTGAAATGGTTTCGCTTGTCAGCAGAACAAGGGTATTCCTCAGCCCAAGAAAGTTTGGGCACCGCATACAGCGATGGCCGTGGTGCTTCACAGGATTTTACAGAAGCGGTGAAGTGGTGGTCTAAAGCCGCAGAACAAGGAGATTCCACAGCCCAATTTGAACTTGGCATTACCTATTACGATGGCGAAGGGGTCAAGAAGGACTATGCCCAAGCTGTAAAATGGTTCCTTCTCTCCGCCGCACAAGGCGACGTTTGTTCGCAATACATGTTGGCGCTGGCATACGCCGATGGCCACGGCGTGCCGCAAAATTTCCTGGAGGCTTACAAATATGCGAATCTTTCCGCTGCCAAAGATGAAACGCTTGCCGTTAAGCTACGCGACGAACTGGCTGAAAAGTTAAGCCCTTCGCAGCTTTTGGAATGTCAACGCGAGGCTACTGAGGAAGCATTGTCAATGTCCGATCCGACAAATGCAACCCGTCAGTCTGGCCCCGAACGTTCTGTGATACCTTCAGAGGTCCGTAGAGAGGTCTGGCGAAGAGACGGCGGGAAATGCGTCAAGTGTGGAAGTAGGGTCAAATTGGAATACGATCATATCATCCCGGTTTCAAAAGGTGGTAGCAATACTGCACGAAATATTGAACTCCTTTGTGAACTTTGTAATCGTTCGAAATCGGATTCCATCCGGTAAGCACCAGGACGCGAATTCTTGCGAAAGAAAAATTGTGAAAGATTTTTGTTCCGCTGATGCGATTGACAAATTTTAGTTGGTATGAATCAGCAACAGGCACGGGAACTCGGACGCTCGCTTGCGAAATCACTGCCAGCGTGCGATGTCGGGACGGTTGGAATCGCCTGGAAGAATTTGATCGGATTGATGTCCCAAGGTCAGCATGATAGTGCGCGAGCGTTGCTGTCCGATTTGCTAGATAGAAAAGTTGATTGGATACAGAAGGTTGCAGCTAATATCAAAATCGAAGTCAGCGAATTAAATAAGGAACTGATTTCTTATTTTGCCAAACACCCAGAACAACTTCAAAGTATTCTGCCACGACAATTTGAAAAAATCATTTTTGAAATACTTCTGGACAGGGGTTTTGACGTTCGATTGACACGCATGGGAGGTGATGGTGGTCGAGATATTTTAGCGGTTTTCAAATCCCCCTCACAGGACGAGGTACTTACAATTGTGGAGTGCAAAAGATGGAAACCAGAAAGAAAGGTTGGAATTGCTGTTGTCGAACGATTTCTTTATGTGATGAACGAGAAAGACAAAGCCGAATATGGAATCATCGCCACTACTTCCTATTTCTCCCGTGATACACAACCCATTGCGAAAAAATGGAGCCGAAAATTGAAGCTTCGAGATTTTAACGATCTGGTCAAATGGCTGAAAGAATACGGGCGATGGCACGGAGATAAACACTCAGGTTTGTGGATTCCCGATGTTAGCTCGCTATAAGTGAGTTGTGCAATGAATCTTGGCGGCACGGTGGCGACCATCGGTTTTCCCGATCCCGCAATGCGGGACAGGGGTTCGCGCCCAAGGTGCTGGCGCACGGCCACCACGGGGGAAATCGCTATTGGGAAGTCGAACTTCGACCGGCGGATGACCCGCGCTATTTTCAAATCAGCGTGGTCTTTGCAGACGGCCACCATGCAGCCGGGCAAATGGCAGGACGAGCATCGTCCGCTGGCGGCGAGCGGGGTCCCGCAAAGCGGGATGAATTACGCGGTCAAGAGCCGGGAGGGACGGCATGTTGCCGTCCCTAATTTTAGGGACGCCGACACGGCGTCCCTCCCAATCCTTGAATCCGTACCGGCGGTTTCAGCCAAGCTCAAATCGCCGAACTCGAAGGATGAGAAGTTTGAGGATGTGGTGAAATCGGCGCAGCAAGCCGCTGTCCTGGTCTTGGTTTACTGATTTTTAACCACGAAAGACACGAACTACGCGAAATGGGAAGTTGGGGGCTCGTGGAACTCGCCCCTCCGATAATTCCAAGCTTTCGTGTGTTTGGTGTATTTCGTGGTTAATCCATTCTGTTCCTGCGGCGGTTTTGGTGCTGGTTTATTGAAGGAGCGTAGCGGCGACTCGGTAGAGCGCCGCCATTTTGAATTCGGTCAGCGGCGGTCTGCCGACGCGCCGCTACGGAGCAAAAAGCTTTCGGCTCGCGGGGTCTTGGCAGACGGCTTTCGTCCTCGCCCTACCAAAATCCGTGTCTATGCCTTCCAGATCATGTCGGCCACCGTGCGGTTCGCCGGAACGAACGGCAGCACGTGTTCGGTATAGGGCACAATCACGTCGAGCACATACGGCTCCTTGGCGTCGAGCATCCGCTGGATGGCGGGGCGCAAATCCTTTTTGAACATCACGCGCTCGCACTTCACGTTGAAACTGTTGCAGACGCGCACGTAGTCGGGATAAATCTCCGCCCGTTTGTCCGGATCGCCCAGATAGGTGTGGCCCCGGTTTCCGGCGTAAAATTTGTCCTCCCATTGCACCACCATGCCGAGGTGCTGGTTGTTCAGGATGATGGCCTTGGCGTTGATTTTTTCTACGTGCGCGGTCGCCAGTTCCTGGATGTTCATCAGGAAGGAACCGTCGCCGTCGATGTCAATCACCTCCTGGTCGGGATGCGCGACCTTGATGCCGAGCGCCGCCGGGTAGCCGAAGCCCATCGAGCCCAGCCCGCCGCTGGTGATGAACTGGCGCGGGCGCGAATATTTATACCACTGGCCGGCCCACATTTGATGCTGGCCCACGCCGGTGGTGATCATGGCCTCGCCTTTGGTCAGTTCGTAAAGCGCCTCCACCACCATCTGTTGCAGGATGATCTGGTCTTCATGGCCTTTGAGATGGTCTTTCATGTGGTCGCTACCGGCGATTTCCTGCGTGATGTTATAGGCAAACGGCGCCTTTTTCTTCCATTCCTCGATTTGCTCAAGCCAGGCGGTATGCTTTTTGTTGAGCGGATGTTTGGCCAGCATCGCGTTGAGCCGCGTCAGCGCGTCCTTGATGTCGCCCACCACGGCCAGGTTGGCGCGGCGGTTTTTGTTCAACTCGGACGCGTCAATGTCCAGATGCACAATCGTGCCATGCTTGCAGAATTCTTCAAATTTGCCGGTCACGCGGTCGTCGAACCGCACGCCGAACGCCAGCAGCAGGTCCGCGCCGTCTTTGAGCTTCACCATCGGCTCGTTGAAATTGGCGCGTTGTTTGTATTCGCCGTTGACGGCCCAGTTGGCAAAGGCCGCACCGTGCATGCCCAGCCAGCGCAACGAAAGCGGATGTGTTTCGGGAAAACCACCGATGCCCATGAGCGTCGTGGTCACGGGAATGTTCGCGGCCTCGGCAAATGTCTTGAGTTCCGCCGCCGCGCCGCTGCTGATGATGCCGCCGCCGGCATAAATCGCCGGGCGCTCGGCCTTCTCGATGAGGCCCATGATTTCGTTCAAGGCGAGGTCATCGGCGCGCAGGTCAGGCTGGTGGTAGCCGCGCAGGCCTTTTTTGATTTGTTCCAGCGTCGGCCACACCGGCTGGGTCTTGGCCTGCTGGATGTTTTTCGGCACATCAATCACCACCGGACCGGGCCGCCCGCTTTGGGCAATGTAAAAAGCTTCCTTGATGATGCGCGGAATGTCGTTCACATCCGTGATGAGATAGGAATGTTTCACGATGGGCAGGGTCACCCCGATGATGTCGGTTTCCTGGAATGCGCCGCGCCCGATCATGGTCTGGTTGACCTGGCCGGTGATGGCGATGAGCGGACAGGAATCGAGATAGGCATCGGCGATGGCGGTGACGAGGTTGGTGGCGCCGGGGCCGCTGGTGCTCATGCACACGCCCGCCTTGCCGGTCGCCCGGCCATAGCCTTCCGCCGCAAAACTGCCGCCCTGCTCGTGGCGCGGCAAAATGGTGCGGATTTTGGACCGGGTGAGCGATTGATGGATTTCCATGCTCGCGCCGCCGGGATAGGCAAAAATGATCTCCACGCCTTCGCGTTCGAGGGCCTCGACCAGAATGTCGCAGCCGGCCATGGTGGGGCCAAGTTTGGCCTGTGTGGCGGAGGCGGGTTTCTTTTCTTGTTGCGCCGAAGCCGTTTTCGAGGCGGAGGCGGTTCCAGCGGTTTCAGTTGATTTGCTCATACGTTTGTCATGGATTGATGGATGGGTGGATTGCTGGATTGATGGGCCAACGCTTCGGGGCGTCTTCCCACCATCCAATCATCCAAAAATCCAATAATCCAGTTTCATGTTTTGGTTGTGGCTGACGGTCGCGAATCAAACAAAAAACCCACGACCTTTTCAGCCGTGGGTTCTTGTTAAATTTTATAACATTCAACAAGCGCCAACGGCGGCGTTAACGACTACAACGACGACGTTCAGTGTGGCAACTTGTATCATGTTTTTCAACATTGCGAATTAATTTTATTACATTTGGCCTGACAGTCAAGTCCGGTTTTTGCCCCATTTACACCATTTTTTGCTCGACCTCGTCAATATACTTGCGGGTGGCGGCCGGCAGGTCATGCCAGAGCTTGATAGCAATGAACGTTCCGATGATGGCGAAGGGAATCACAAAAACCGGCAACCAAAGCCAGTTCCCGCCTTTTGCCTCCAGCAAGAAACCCAGACTGAAGGATTGGATGCCGCTGCCCACATAAGCAAAGCCATTTACAATGCCCATGCTGGTCGCGGTCGCTTTGCGTCCGCCAAAATCGGTTGCCGCCGTCCCGGACATGAGGGAGGTGATGCCGATGGACGCCATGGTGATGCACACCGCTGTCCAGCCCACCACCACCGGTTGGGAAAACAGGAACAGCGCCATCCCTGCCGCCATGACCAGGACAAAGCCGCACAGCAAAGCAGCCGGCGGGCCACGACGCGATTGGAATTGTTTGTCGGAAATGAGGCCGCCGGCAAAACCGCCAACGATGCCGAAAACGCACAACAGCCAGCCCCAATGATCTTTGAAAAAGGCCGCGCCCGGCTGTTTAACTTCCGTGGCAAAAATAGGGTACCACTGGGTCATGCTGTAGCGGAAAACGCCGCCCGTCAGCTCGACGCCGGCCACCAGCAACATCAATCGGCTGGTGAATACTTTTTTCAGCAAATCGAGCGTGGTCAGTTCGATGTGCATCTGACCGGATGAGGCATCATGCGTGTCGAAGTGCGGAAAGTCCGCCTCTTCCGGCGTGTCCTTGATGAGCCAGAGATCAATCAGCATCCAAACGACCAGAATGGCCGCCGGAATGTAAAATACCGCCCAGGTCGCATCCGCCGACGCGTTGGCGGACACGAACAGGTCATGAAGCGTTCCCGAGGCATTCGCTTTCGTCAGAGTGACAATTGCGCCGCACCAATCGAAGGCAAAATAGATGCCAATGGAAATCAGGGTGCCAAAAATGGCGCCGAAGACGCCGCGTTCGCGCACATGGAACCAATAGGCTTTGACTTTGATGATGGACATGGACCCGAAGCTCTGAAAATACATGTTCAGCGCGTACAGCAACGAGAAACTGAGCACGAGGTTTACCTTCAGGTTTTTGGCCACGATGAGCCAGGTCAGGACACCCAAGGCGACGTTGGCCAGCGCGGCCCCCACTGCCGAAACAATCATGCCGCGTTTTCCGCCCAATTTCTTGTCGATCAGCGGCCCGTTCACGAGGAACGACAAGGCGTAAACCCACGTGCCGACGCCAAAAATGATGCCAATATCCTCCTTGGACATCAACGTGCCCAAAGCACTCTTGGCAACGATGATGTTGTACCGGCCCATGCACAAAAAGGCATAGGTCATGCCCAGCGGGAACCAATTGATGAAGCGGCGCATCATGAACCAGCGGCTGTGCCCCAGCGGATTGTTGTAGAAATACAACGCCACGATCGCCGCCAGACAAAAAATGATGGTGCCGAGATACATGGAAATTGCCCGGGAAAAGGCTCAAAACGGCTGAATTTTCGGATTCACATTCAAATGGGAATTCTTGAAGCAAATCAGACTGGAACCCGCCGGTCAAAGGATTTGTTGTGACAAATAGACGACGGAAATTGTCGCTGTCCAAACAAGAAGACACGGGTCAGCCCGATTTCGACGGTATTTGCGCGCTCTCCGTCACCTTGCCGAGAATCGTCAGCATGAGCAGGCCGCCGACGAGACCGAACGGGGCCATAAAGTAAAAATACCAGCCCCAATTCTGGTCGAGCAATCGGCCGAGAAAATATCCGGCCAGACTGCCGCCAAAATATTGGAACGAATCAATCAAACCGGAGGCGAACCCGGCCATACTCCGTCCGCCAATGTCCATCGCCGCCGCGGTGCCCAGCAGCGAGTGCGTGGAATTGGCGGTGAAGGAAATCAAAACGAGGAAGAAAATCGCGGCGTTGGCCGAGTGAAACTGCGCGGCCAGCAAAATCACCGCCGTTTCCAGAAAGTAAATGCCCGCCGCCACCGGCGCGCGCCGGCCCTGAAAAACCATGTCCGACAAATAACCGGAAATCAGCGAGCCGGTCGAGGCGACGAAGGGAATTAAAAAGCCGAGGAACTGAAACTGGTGCGAGTTCAGGTCCAGGTGATGTACCTCCTCCATGAACCGGGGGAACCATTGGTCCACGCTTTGCCGCACCGCACCGGTGCAGGCATAAGCGAGCGCAGTCACCCACAAAACCGGCTGTCGCGCGATGGTTAGCAACATATCCAGCAAACGGACCGGCCCGCCGATGTCGCCGCCGCCACCGGTCCATTCCGCCGCCGCCGGAAAACCTGCTTCTTCCGGGGTTTGCTTGACCACCAGCACCATGCCCAAGGCGACAACACCACAGACGGCCGCCGGCAACCAAAACAACCAGCGCCAATGCAGCGGCGGTACCTGCCATAAACCGAGAAATGTAAAACCGGCAAGCAGTGCCGGGCCGATTTGAAAAATGCCAAAACGGCCGAGATTGATCATAAAGCCGTAAATACCAGCGAAGCGGCCTCGCTCCCGGTGGGCAAACCAGGCCGTGTTGATTTTGATCATGCCCGGCGCACCAAACGATTGCAGGTAGCCGTCCATGCCCCGCACCACGACGAACAGGCTCAACAAACTCAAAACAACCTCCCCGCCGAACAGATGGAAACGGGTGATGACCCCGGTCGTCCCATCCGCCTCTTTTTGAATTTGCGTCGGCAGCAATGACAACGCGCCGAAGAGGGTGTTCATCAAAATGGTACCCACGGCGCCGATGAGCATGGCTTTTTTGCCGCCGAGCTTGTCAGTCAACAGGCCGTTGATGATTTGACCAAACGCGTAAGCCAGCAGCATCGTCGTGATGATGGCGCCCATGTCTGCGCGCGAGAAACCGAATTCGTCGCTGATGGATTTGTTGGCGATGGACAGGTTGTAGCGACAGAGATAAAACGATGTGTACAGCAGGCCGAGAAAGCCCCAATTCAATCCGCGCCGCGGGCGGAACCCCGGGGGATATTTCAGATAGACGGTACCGGCTGGTGCGGGTGAACTCATTCCAACCTGCGGAGCAAATCAAAGCCACGCAGCAAGGTCAAAGGATTTTATCGTTCAGGAAACAGAAAAGCCGCAAATTTGCCATTCAAACTAAACGGCAAAGGCAGACTATTGGAGCCATCTTTTCCCTTTTTGCGGCGGAAATAGTCAAGGTCGGGCAAAAGATTTATTACGGGCTATGGAAAAAATCCGGATCGATAGTCCATGGTTCCTCCGCCACAATCGTCTGGACGACCAACCGAGATTTGAACCTCAATATGACTCACATTGTACTCTGGATCAGAATGATAGGTCAAAGAGAACGGGTCTACGAATAGGGACATGGGTCGAATACTGATGGTGTTGGTTATTAAATACCCGTCAGAGCCTGGCTCCACATCAGTGTAAGAGATTCCAAAGGCAGTCAAACCATCACAAGGATCGTCCCACCCCTCAAGAATTGCGTTATCAAACTGGAATGTCCGGTTCATGGAATATTCACCCGTCAAATTTGTTTGGAGAGTGCAATCATAATACTGATAAGTGATGGGAGAACCGGCGAGTGTCACGGTTCCTGAAGCGGCGAAAGTCATCCATGATGGAATTCCTGCCAAGTTCGTCAAAGTCAACTGGTCAAAACTCACACTCCAAGAGCCAGACGACCAACCTCCACTCCAAGGCCCTTGCAGCATCGTCTGCCAGCTGTCAACCGTGACGCTGACGGGATTACTAAGTTTCGGATGAATGTCCGGTGTGTAGACATCAACGACAAGGGTGGCAAGGCCCCACCAGTCGTTCACAAACCGATCATCAACCGAGACAAGCACATTCGTGGCATTTCCGGAGCTTAATGAGCCGAAGACGGGTTCTTGGACGCCGTTGAAATCCAGAAAACCGCCCAACGCGCCATCATCGGCAACAACGTAGTTCAACACGCTACCGGGCGGTCCGTCGTTGCGGATGGTGAAGTTGCTTGGTCCCCAATAATAAGTAGAACACCCAATCTCCGGCAGGACATTGGTCAGTGAATTTGGATACACCGTCAGAACCGGCAGCGGTCTTTGCATAACAAGGACAGTACGCAACATCGCAGTTCCGTTTGTGTCGCTAAGGTACAAATTAACCGTCACTGATTGGTTCGTGGTATTGCAACCGAAGGAAACTGGTATAGAAATGCTGTTCCTCGTGACATCCGCCGGAAAACAAAGCGCGCCGGACGTGGGCGTATAATCGCAGCCGCCAACGGCGGTGCCGTCGCTGGTGGTATAATTAACACAGACTTCATCCGACAGGTCCATCGGCCCCGGGACATCATTCGACAGTGCCTTTTTCGCACGGACTTCATTCGAAAGACCCTGAGTCCGTGAAAGGGGAACGACCGCGACGCCGTTTGTGACGTTCACATTTAAAACCGGCGGGCCAAAATCACCTGTCCCGACGTAGATGACGGATTGAGAAACGCCAATCCCGGATTCATACGCGCGGAAAAAACCAGCCTGGTTGGTCAGGGGAACATTTATATACAGATACGCAACCTCAGGCAGATTGGTGGTCAATAGTGGAATCCAATCCGTCAAATTCGTGGAGTATTCAACCGTGTAGTCTTGGCCCGCGACGCCCATAAGCTGAAAGCCGAACTGGGCGCCGGACGCCAGCGCTGGCTGGCTGAGCACAGGCGCGGTCGAAGGCGCGGTCGAAGGCGTGACCATGGAAAAGCGCGTCCGGACCGAAACGAGCGTCAGGCCTGTCGCGCCCGGATAGGCCGCCTGGTTGATACTGGTCGCCCGGATGAAGCTGATGAAACCGGTGTAGGTATTACCGAGTTGGAACGTGTTCATCGGAACCAGTACGGACGTGGCGGTGCCTCTGAGCGCGGCGGAAGCATTCAGAGACGGTTCCGGTGTGCTGAAAACCACGTTGCCGCTGCCGTCGGTAATCGTCACCCAGATGAAGTCGTTGGCTGTTGCATCCGGGGGAACACTCCATTGCAACGTAAACGCGCTGAAGGGGTTGATGGCCTGTGCCGCCGCAAAGTTGCTGATGCACACCGCGGCAGGATACACTGCGACCGGCATTGTCAGCACCGGGAACTGGAACCCGTTATCCGCGGTAGCCATCGCAAACATGTAGTCCCCGCTCGCATAATCCGCATCCAAGGCCGCCTGGCTGCCAAAGCTGTCAATGACTTGCAGGGTAATTCCACTGCTGCCCAGCGGGAAGCCTTTCACCGTTCCCGAAGGCAAATCCACGAGCGAGATGGGCACTGTATCCAGGGACGACTGAATGATCCCCAAAACAGCGTTGAACGGTCCGTAGGTGGTGTCGGGCACGACATTGGCGGTGTTGGTTTGCAGGAAGGATTCCATCTTCATGACGTAATACTCCAGTGCGTCCGGCGGCGAGCCGATGTTGAGCGACAGGGGTTGATCATAGCTGCCGCCCAGACTGTCTGTGACTTCCACGGTGAAATCGAACGTCCCGCTCTCGGCGAGCGTGCCCGAGAGCAGTCCGTTGGTGGCCAGGGTCAGATTGGCAGGCAGGCTGGCGGAACCGGACGCGAGCGACCAACTGTAAGGCGATTCGCCGTCAAAAGGTACTCCGGCGATAGCCTGCAACTGCTGGCTGTAGGCGGAACTGTTCATGCCATCGGGTAATGACGTTGTGGTAATCTGCACGGCGTTGCTGATGCTGATGGAAAATTCTCTGTTGGTGGTGTTCACCCCGTCGCTGAGTTGAACGGTGAAGGTGAATGTGCCGACATTGGTGGGTGTGCCATAGATTTGGCCGGATGAAGTGTTCGCGGTCAAACCCGGCGGCAGTGAACCAGAAATGAGCGATCCGGTGACATTCCCGTTGCAACTGGCGGCCAGCAGGAACTGGCTGTAATAGACGTTGACTTCGCCGGCAGGGAAGAACGCGGGGATGATGGAAATGCCGCCGCAAGGTTGGGCGATGAAATTTACCGTGCCATTGTTGTTGGTGATGCCAACCGTTTGATTATCGGGAGGGAGATAACCGCCGGGCAGGCCATTATCGCAATCGCTGCAGGTTTCGACTCCCACCGTCCATGCGTTGCTGTTGGCCACGGTCAACGAATAATTGCCATTGCTGTCCGTATCCACCTCGACTCGATAATCCGTATTGCTAAAGGTGGCGTCGGCCCAAATGCCCACACCTTCGATCGGATTGCCAATGTTATCCTTGAGCGAGCCGGTGATATAATTAGTCGCCAGCAGCGCGTTGAAATTCAAATTCGTGGCCTGTCCGTTGGTCAGGGTCAGTCCCTGGCCGTTGGGGAAAATATAATTGGCGGGACTGTTAACGCTATCGATTTCCACCCGCCAATTTCCGGCCGGCACGGCGGCGAAATAATTTCCGTTCGTGCCCGTGTAACCATCCGTTTGATACTGATAGCTGTCATTGTCCTCAACATAAACGTCAACTACGGCCAAAGGATTTCCCGACGTATCACTGACGTTGCCATAAAACAGCGCCGTGCCCTTGGGCAAGGCGATGGTTACGTTCGCGACGCTGCCGGTGGTCGTGTCAACCGTGATGCCATTTTCCAACCCGGGATAGCCGTGAACAATCAGCGTTGTGTCATCTCCCTTGATTTCCCATGTGCCGGCGGTGACCGGCGCGTTGAAATTGCCATTGGTATCGGTGAAAGCGACGGCCAGCAGGCCGTCGGCGGACATCGCCGGAACCAACATCCCGGTCAATCCGATGCTGGAATTGTTGGCGTCAACCACATTGCCGGAGATGCTGGTCGTGGCGACGGCGAGTGCCAGATTGGTGGTGATGGTCTGGCTGGCGGCCAACGTGAGCACCGGCGCCGCGCCCATGTTGGCGACGTAATTGCTCTTGAAAGCGACGGGCGAATAAGTCCCCGCCGGCGCCGCGATGGTGTAACTGCCTGAGTTGTCCGCAACCACCCCTGCCACCGGGCCGTGGTTTGGGATGAACAAGAGGACCACCGCCTGGGAAACCGCCAGGCCATTGCTGACCACGTTGCCCGTGAACATTTGTGGGAAGGGAAAACTCGTGACCACAAACTGGTTGGTGAGCGGCTCGAAATGCCCGCCGGGGTTGGACAGCCGATACAAAAAGTTCCCGACGACGTTTTGCATGAAATCCCCGTTTTGAAAATCCAACTTCGCGGTGATGGCGCCCGTCGTGGCATTCAAATCGCCGGGCACGTTGAAATTGGTCACCCCGCCAATCACCGAATTGGTCCCATCCTGCAACGTGAACTGCTGCACCAGCAAATCCCCGTTATCAATGACGCCGTTGGTGTTGGCGTCGAGATATTTCTGCACCACGACGGTGTCGCCGGTGGTCAGGCCGGACACCTGGAGCGTGATGACGCCATTCCAAGTGTTGCTGACGGCGGACGGCGTGACAGTAAACGCGACGTCGGCCAGGAGGGTTTGCCCCACGAGCAGTCCCATCACCAGGGCAAACAACCTGATCAAGGCCGTACCAAGATTAGACGATTTTGTTTTCATATTTTTCCATTTGTTGAATTTTTGCCTGCCCTGGTCAAAATGAATCAGATTGAGCGATTGGAATGGTTGCCCGTGTGGGCGGTTGGGAACTAATTTGGGAAGCGTCGAGCACAAAGGCAGGACGGCCTCCTTTGCCCTGGCTGCAATGACATAACTGCTGATGGTTGTGCCAAGAACCAAACTAATTATCTCCACGTTTTGACATTAACCATCCCTTACACCATGCGGTCAATGAAATTCCGTCAAAAGACAAAATCCACCCCCAAATTGCCAAAATTGGTTGATGGTCAGGTAGTTGCCAAAAGTCAACAAGCCGCGGAGAAATTCCGCGGCTTGTTGAAAACAAATCGTCCGTTCCCGCCTACTCGGATTTCTTTTCCTTCTTTTCGGCCTTCGGAGCCTTGGCCACCTTTTCATCTTTTTCAGCCTTTTCAGCCCTGGCGTGTTTCTCGCCCTTGGGCTTGGCTTCTGCGGCTTCAGCCTTTTCCGGCCGCGCGTGTTTCTCACCGTGCTTCTCGCTTTTGGGTTTGGCTTCAGCAGTTTCGGATTTCCCGGCCTTTTCGCCTTCGGTGTCGCGCCGACCGTATCCGCGTTTTTCGGTCCGGTGCTTTCTACCTTCCTCGGGTTTTGCTTCTGCAGAAACGGCTGCCGGCGCAGGGGCGGCAATCGGAGTGAGGCTTTCAACGCGAACTTTCAAAGTGCCCTTGACCTCGGCGTGCAAATGCAGTTCGACTTCGTGGTCGCCCAGTGCGCGGATCGGGTGTTCGAGATGGATTTTCCGCTTGTCGAGCGTGATGTCGAACTGGTGCTTCAGTTCGTCGGCAATCATGCCGGCGGTGACCGAGCCGAACATCTTGCCGTCCTCGCCGGCCTTGACCTTGATGATGCAGATGAGCTTGGCGACGCCCTTGGCGAGTTCGGTCATGGTGTTGAACTCGTGCGCTTCGCGTTCGGCGCGGCGCTGGCGCAGGGACTCGATCTGGCGTTTGTTGGCCATGGTCAGCGGGATGGCCAGCCGCTGCGGGAACAGATAGTTGCGCGCGTAGCCGGCGGCGACTTTGACCTGGTCGGATTCGCCGCCGAGGCCGACGATGTTGTGCGTAAGAATGACTTCAGTTTTCATGGAATCGTTAAATCGTTAAATCGTTGGACTTTGATGCGTAATGCGTGACGGGAAAATTCCTGCGGGGGAATCAAAACGGAACGTCGTCTCCTTCCGGGGGCGCATCGGCCTCGCCGCCTTCGGGGGCGGGCGCCGGAGCGGCTGCCGCCGGCCGAGAGCGCGGAGCCTCGGCAGAACCGCCGCCATCGCCGCGATTCGAGTCAAGGAATGAAAAGCCTTCGAGCACGACCTTGAGTTTGCTCTGTTTTTGCTTGGTATTCTTGTCTTCCCACGTGTCCTGCTTGAGCCGGCCTTCGACAAGCAGCGGGCGGCCTTTTTTCATGTACTGGGCAATGACTTCGGCCTGGCGTCCCCAGACGTCCACATCCACGAAAGTTGACTTCTTCCTTGGTCTCGCCGGTCTCGCTTTTCCAGTTGCGGTTGATGGCCAGGCTGATGCGGGCGACGGCCGTGCCTTTGGGCGTGTAGCGCAATTCTGGATCGCGGGTCAGATTGCCGGCGAGGATGACTTTATTGAAGTTGGCCATGGTGCGGTTGCGGGTTGAGGGTTAAAGGTTGAGTGCTTATTTCGCGGGTTTCGGCTCGGGCGATTGGGTGAACAGCACGCGGAACACCTCCTCGTTCAGCGCGAAGCTGATGCGCAATTGGGCGATAATGGCCGGCGGGCCGGTGAAAATGACGTTCACGTAGAAGCCGGCGCTGTGCTTTTTGTCCGCCACGCGCGCAAAATTCTTTTTGTCCATCTTCTGCACGGTTTCGACCTTGCCGCCCGCCGCTCGATTTCCGCGGAAATCTTGTCGAGGGCGTCTTTGATGCCCTCTTCTTTGCCCGCCAGGTTCAGGATGAACAGACCTTCGTATCGTTTCACTGTTTTTTCTCTTCGTTCGCGGGGTCCACGACTCCGTTAAACTGGTTCATTGCTTTTTCAATTCCGGCCGCCAGCCAGCATTCCGCCTGGTCGGCGGCACGGCCAAAAACTTTTTCCATCAACACGGCCTCGCCCGCGTCAAACCGGCCCAGCACGTGGTCCGTGATTTCCCGCGCGCCGTCCGCCCGGCCGATGCCGATCCGCAGCCGCGCAAATTCGCGCGTGCCCAGATGCTGCTCGATGGACTCCAGTCCATGATGCCCGCCGCTGCTGCCGCCGGGCCGCAGCCGGATTTCGCCCAGCGGCAAATCCGCATCGTCCACCACCACCAGCAGCTCCGTCAGCGGCAACCGGTAAAAATTCACCACCGCGCCGACCGCTTCGCCGCTCGAATTCATGAACGTCTGCGGCTGGCAAAGCAGCACGCGGACGCCGTTGCGTTCGGCACGCGCCAGGCGCGCGTTGAACTTTCGTTCGTTCGTCCAGCCGGCCCTCCAGCGCTCTGCCAGCTTCTCGACCAGCGTGAAACCGGCATTGTGCCGCGTCTGCGCGTATTCCGCGCCGGGATTGCCCAGGCCCACGATGAGATGCAAATTCTCCATGCGCGGCGCGGGCGCGGCGACCCTCGCGGGCCGCCGCGCAAAATTATTTCTTCTTTCTCCGCCGGCGCTTTCTCGCCGGGCTTGGCGGCAGCC
This sequence comes from uncultured Verrucomicrobiae bacterium, assembly GCA_963789055.1. Lineage (GTDB taxonomy): Bacteria > Verrucomicrobiota > Verrucomicrobiia > Limisphaerales > UBA11358 > UBA11358. The sequence continues at coordinate 504,215 of CAWBJE010000004.1, forward strand.
TTTCTCCGGCAGCCGCAGCGGCGGCGGCACCCTTGGCCGGAGCTTTTTCGCCCGGTTTGGCAGCGCCTTTTTCGCCCTTCTCGCCCTTGGCCGGCGCGGCGCCTTCTTCGCCTTCTTCCTTCTTCTCTTTGATCATCTCCACATCGCCCGCGGACACCGCTTCGCCTTCCGCACTGCGGCTGCTTCTTCTTCTTCCGTGCGCGGCACGGCGACGGCGATGACCGGAATGTGCTTGTCGCCGAGAATTTCGACACCGGCGGGCGGCTTGATTTCGCCGAGGTGGATGGCCTTGCCGAGTTCGAGATGGCTGACGTCCACGATGATCTGCTCCGGCAAATCCTTGGGCAGGGCGCGCACCTTCAACTTGAACACGACGTGTTCGAGCACGCCGCCGCTGTTCTTCACGCCGGCCGCTTCGCCGACGGTTTCCACCGGCACCTGGACGATGACCTTTTCGTTCTCGGCCACTTCATGGAAATCCACGTGCAGCACATTGCCGTTCAGCGGGTGGTGCTGGATTTCCTGCACCAGCGCCAGGCGTTTGGCGCCGGGCGTCATTTTCGACGGCCAGATCCACCAGGAGGTTTTCGGAAACGGAATGGTGGATGAGGTCGCCGATTTCCTTGGCGCTGACTTCGAGGTTTTGCGGCTTGGCCTGCCGGCCATAAATGACGGCGGGCACGCGCCCGGCGGCGCGCAATTTCTTGGCTCCGCCCCGGCGCGACTGCGTCCGGGGATACGCTTTCAACGGCACTGATTTCATCGTTAAATTATTCGTTACAGCGGCGCGTCAACTGGTGCGCCCGCCTTTGAATTCAAACAGCGAATTCACCGACGAATTACTGTGAATTCGCTTGATGGCTTCGCCCAAAAGTCCCGCCACCGACAACGTGGTAATCTTCACGCCGTCAATCGCAGGGCGTTGGACAGTATCAGTTGTAATCAATTCGTCAATCACCGATTTTCGCAATCTTTCGACGCCCACATCGTTCAAAATGGCATGGGAAACACAGGCCAGAATCTGCTTGGCCCCCTTCTTTTTCAGCAAAGCCGCCGCTTGGCGTCAGCGTTCCCGCCGTTTCCGTCAAATCATCCACCAGCAGGACGTTTTTGCCCCGGATTTCGCCGATGACCGCCATGGATTCGACTTCCGTGGCGCTTTTGCGCCGTTTGGCCACGATGGCCAGACCGCCCTCCAGCACCTGGGAATAGGCATGCGCCATCTTCAACCCGCCCACGTCCGGGCTGACGACGACCAGGTCCGTCAGGTTTTTTTTCTTCAAATACTCATACATCACCGGCGCGGCATAGAGATGGTCCACCGGGATGTCGAAGAACCCCTGGATCTGCTGCGCGTGCAGGTCCATGGTCAGAATGCGGTTGGCGCCGGCCGCCACCAGCAGGTTGGCAACGAGCTTGGCCGTGATGGGCACGCGCGGCTGGTCCTTGCGGTCCTGGCGCGCGTAACCGTAAAACGGCAGCACCGCCGTGATGCGCGTCGCGCTCGCCCGCCGCACCGCATCAATCATGATGAACAACTCCATCAGATTGTGATTCGTGGGCGGCGACGTCGGCTGGACGATGAACACGTCCTCGCCGCGGACGTTTTCCTCGATTTTCACGAACGTCTCGCCGTCGGGAAACGGGCTGACGGAGCATTTGCCGAGCTCGATGCCGATGGATTTGCAGATGGCCCGGGCCAGGGGAACATTTGCTGTGCCGCTGAAAATTTTCACGATTTATGGTTCTTTTGGTTGAAACGAAAAAAACCGCCGCTCTCGGCGGATGAAATTCGAAACGACTTTAACAATGAACCCACCCGACGCAAGTGGAAACTGGCAATTATTGGCGGTGGTAGTGTCACGACTTTTGTGTAAAAGGTTTAAGCGGGTGTAGGTCCCAGTAAATGTTCATACGGTCAGCGGCAGCGTGTCCGCAGCAGAGATGACCGATCTGTTGGACGAAACCCGCCAACTCATCGCCATATTCACGACGATTGATAAAAATGCTAAGGGCTAAAATGTATGGAAAGATTGCTTAAAACTTTAGAATTTCCTGCCCGCCATCCCGTCCATCGTAGTTCCGCAAAGCGGAACGAAGTTGGAAGCCGCTGCGACGGCGGGAGCCTTCCCTGCCGCGCCGTAGTCAGACGAAGGCGGGAGAATTTAGCTTTTCTTTCTGCTCCGCCCGGGCATAGGATGCTTGCCACGTGAGACGCAGGCTTTTACGTAGCCGTCAAATCCGCTTGGGCTGGGATGCAAGCCGCGTGCTCGCGACATGTCGGAGTTTACGCGGCCTGCCGCGTGAGGCTGAAAGCCTTATACGCGGGAACGAAATTTATGGAAAGATTCGGGAACAGTGCGCTTCAATTTTCCTCGTCGCGTCGAAGTGAAACGAAGACGGAAGCATTTGCTGTTTCAGCCTTCAGCCTTTAGACTTTAGCTTTGTCCCATGATGACCCTTCGCCAGCTCGCTGCCGAACCACCCGCGCTGCCCACGCGGACAACGTGGTATCTGACCGACCTGGCCGAGGCGCGCGGCAAACAGGAATTGTTCACCCGCCAGTCACCGCAAAAACTCAAGGTGCTGCGCGAGCACGCGCTCATTGAAAGCGCCGTTTCCTCCAACCGCATCGAAGGCGTCGAAGTGGACAAATCGCGTGTCGGAACGCTCATTTTCGGCAAACCCGCGTTGCGTGACCGGGACGAGGAGGAAGTCCGTGGCTACCGCGACGCCCTGAAACTCATCCACGAAAGCGGCGCGAAGCTTCCCATCAGCGAAACCACCATCAAACGCTTGCACAAGCTTTGCCGGGGTGAAATCTGGGACGCCGGCCAATACAAGGCAAAGGACGTGGACATCATCCAGACTTTTGCCGACGGCCGCAGCCGTGTCCGTTTCAAAACCCTGCCGGCGAAACAGACACCCAAGGCGATGGGGGAGATGATCGAACTCTGGCAGCGCGGCATCCGGGAAAAATGGGTTCATCCGCTCGTCCTCGCTGCCGCGCTGAATCTCGATTTCCTCTGCATCCATCCATTTCGGGATGGCAACGGCCGCGCCTCGCGTCTGTTGTTCCTGTTGGCGTGCTACCACTGTGGAATCGAAGCCGGACGCTACATCAGTCTGGAACGGCTCGTTGAACAGAACAAAGAGCGCTACTACGAAGTCCTGGAACAGAGTTCCCAACGTTGGCACGCGGGGAAGCATGACCCCTGGCCGGCGATGAATTTTCTGCTGTTCATCGTCGCGCAGGCCTGCAAGGAGTTCGAGCAGCGCGTTGGGCAGCTTAAATCGCCGCGCGGTGAAAAAACCGAGGCCGTGCTGGCGGCGATTGATCGCCAGATCGGCACCTTCCGGGTGGCTGACTTGCAGGGCGAATGCCCCGGCGTGGGACTGGATTTGATCCGCCGGATCCTCGCGCGGTTGCAGAAAGAGAAGAGAGTCAAAGCGCTTGGCACTGGCCGGGGCGCAAAGTGGGGAAAACCGGGAAACTAGGTATTAACCGGGAAACTAGGTATTAAACTGCGTATTAAAAGCTAACGGCTAAAGTTTATGGAAAGATTCGGGAACAGTGCGCTTCAATTTTTAGGTTTTGTTTCTGCTGTGGGCTGGGAGAACCAATCGCAAACGCTGGTGTATGCCGCGTAAACCCGCCAATGGCTACATCATCGCCGGACCAAATGGCGCCGGGAAAACCACGTTCGCCACGGAATTCCTGCCACTCTATGCCAACTGCCGCAATTTCATCAATGCCGACTTGATCGCTCGCGGCTTCTCTCCCTTCGATCCCGATGCCGGCATGGTGCGTGCCGGGCGCACCGTCCTGGAGCGCATTGCCGAATTCACCGAAGCCGGCGCCGATTTTGCCTTTGAAACCACGCTGTCGGGTCGCGCGTACGTTTCGCTGCTGCATGGGATGAAGAAATCCGGTTTCCGGCTGCATATGTTTTATCTGTGGATTCCCGGCGCCGACCTGGCCTTGCTCCGCATTCGCGACCGCGTCGAGAGCGGCGGACACGACGTGCCGGAGCGCGATGTCCGCCGCCGGTTCAACCGCTCATTGAAAAACCTTTTTACTCTTTACCGGCCATTGCTCGACACGCTGCACTGCTTCGACAATTCCTCGGACACGCCATGATTGATTTTTAAGGACGAAGCGGGGCAGACTGTGGTTGGCGATGCCGCGCTTTACGACCAGTTGCGGCGGAAGTTTGCACCATGAAAAAAGCAACCAGGACATCTCTCACCGGGAAGGCCATGCAAGCCCTGACCGAAGCCGTGGCCAAGGTCGTGGAAGACCACCGGCAGCGCGGCCGGCCGCTCGCCGTCTGGCGGAATGGCGAAGCCGTTTGGATGCCCGTGGAAACCGCCGACGCCCTGCGTGAAACGCCGCCCGCCTGCCAAACCAGAAAGAAAAAACGCTAACGGCTAAAATTTATGGAAAGATTCGGGAACAGTGCGCTTCAAAATTTAGCATTTAGCCTTTCTTGCCGCGCCGTCTTGTCGCGTCGGAGTTTGACGAAGACGGAAGTCAGGCGAAGGCAGGAGCCTTTGTTTCTGCTGCTGGCTGGGAGAATGCGGCGGAAATCATCGGCAAATTCGGCGGCGCAGGCCAACTCCGCAACGGCGTGAATCTGGAACACGCCCCAAACTGAAGAATGAAAACGCTGTCGCAAATCCAGCAAGAATTGGCTGCCGGGCAATTTGATTTCAGCCGGCACGCCTTTCGCCGCGTGGTGGAGCGGAACATCAGCGAGCAGGAAATCCGCGAGGCCGGCGCAAAAGCCGAGGTCATTGAGGATTATCCCGGCGACAAATATTCACCGAGCGGTTTGTTGCTGGGCTACACCCGCGCTGGACGGGCGTTGCATTTTCAAGTATCCTTTGCTGTGTCGGACACGACGAAGATCATTACGATTTATGAGCCTGACCCGAAGGAATGGATTGAAAACCGGAAACGGAGGTAGCCATGTTTAATTGCCATGTCTGCGGCCACAATGCCGCGAAATCGGAATTGGTCAGCGAAGTCTTCAACGTCGAAGGTCGGCGCGTGCTGGTGGAAAAAATTCCCGCGCTGGTGTGCGAGCATTGCGGGGAGGCAACTTTCTCGCGTGAAACAACCGAACACATCCGCCGGATGGTGCATGGTGCCGGCCGCCCGGTCAAAACCGTGTCAATGGATGTCTTCGCGATGGCGTGATAGCCTGCCACGTGAGGCCGAAGGCTTTTTACGTGGGATCAGAACACGAATGTCAACGGAATCAGATGCCGGCGGAAGCCTTGGCGACGGTGGAAGCCGATACCTGCCAAAATACGTCGTGCCGAAGCTTCCCAAACCAGAAACGTCATTTTCCCAGGACTTTCACTTTCACCTTCACGCGCCAAAAGATTTTTAAGGCGGAGGGTTGACAAGGGTGGGAAATCCCACCATAGTAGAGCCATGCCAACAACGACACTTGAACGCCCCAGACAAAAACACCGCCTCACGGTTCTGGAAGATTACGACGTTGCCGCTGATGCGAAAAAGCGAATCAGCCTGCGCCGGGCGCGGACGAAATATTTTCACGTCAAAGCGCTGTCGAACGGCTGCTATCTGCTGGAGCCGCGCGTGCTGGTATCGCCCCGGGCCATTTCCGCCCGTTCCCTGAAAATGCTGGACCGGTCGGTGGCCAATTTGAAGAAGGGACTGGCTTCAGCGCCCATTGACTTAACTGCGTTCATCGAGGCTTAAGGGGTTCCATGGCCTTCAACATCCGCATGGGATTGCCGGAGATGGCAGCGTTGTGGAATGATCTCTCGACCCGCAAGCTACAGGGGAGACTGGACAAGGACGAAGAAAAGTTTTTCAAGAAACTGGTCAAAGTTCTCGGCTACCTCGGTCAGAATCCCCGGCACAACAGCCTGGCCTCGCACGAAATTGACGATCTGACCCGCAAATATAGATTGAAGATTTTCCAGTCGCATCTCGAAAACAACACGCCGTCGGCGGGGCGGATGTTTTGGGCTTCAACCGTTATTCTGACGGGGACTTGAGCGCATTCGCCAACACCGTCATCACCAGCATGACGAACAATTCAGCGTACGCCAATCCGCCGGTCGCATTCACTGACGCGGCAAAATTGTTGGATACGTTCGACCAGGCAATTGCCGCGGCGATGAACGGCGGCACCCGGCACGACCTACAGCCTTTCCGCCCGCGCCATCGGCGGCAGCGAAGGCTACAGCGAGTGGAGCGACCCGGTCTCGCACATGTCGATCTGAGAGCGCCGCAAAGGTAGGGCTTGCTCTCCGAGCGAGCCGCAGCCGGCGAAGTCTGGAGAATTCAGCCTTTCTTCCAACGATGCCACGACGTGGAATTCTGAATCGACCGTGTGGAACGCAAAGAAGACTTGTCGCGCCGTAACTTCCCGAGCCCCTCAACCAAAGAGATTGTCGAACTCGTTGTGAGTGCCGACCCAAGACCAGATGATTGTGTCGCTGTGGCGCTCGCCGATGGCGCGATATTGCTCATTGATGCGGACCGACCAGACGCGGTCATAACCTCCGAGTTTTTTGAAACGGAGCGAGGGGTGGTCCGGGTTTTGCGCAAAGAGCGCGTAAGCGCGGCGTGCGGCCATGCGGTTGGGTTCGCTCAAGCGCGCATAAGCCCGCCAGAAACTCGGCCGGGTGCGCGAATTCACAAGCGTTTGGGATCGAGCGGTTCGTCGCCCCCGGCGGCGGAATCACGCAGGAAAGAATCAAGGCGGGGCCGGGCTTGCGGATAGGCCAGCCGGCGCTCCCAGGCTTCGTCATCCTGACGGGCGAGGAGGAAGCGGGCAAAATCCGCCAACTCGGACTGTTTGTCTGGCGGCAGAGCTTCGCAAACCTGGATGATTTCCGCAGTGGTATTGCTCATAACCGTTAAATAATCACAAATGCGGGAAAACTCAAGCAGGTTCCTGCGGCGGGAGGATGAAAAACTGGAAGCGGCCCAAGTGCGGCTTCCCGGACATTTAGCCATTAGCCCTTGATTTTTAGCCTTTGATTCGCCTCCGCCTGGGCGTAGGATGCCTGCCACGTGGGCCGAAGGACTTTTACGTGGCTTGCCACGTGAGACGCAGGCTTTTACGTGGCCGTCAAATCCGCTTGGTCTGGGCATGTTTGCCACGTGCTCGCGACATGTCGGAGTTTACGGGGCCCGCCGCGTGAGGCTGAAAGCCTCGAGGGGCGTGGTCCCACAGGACTTTACGCCCTTTACGCGGCCTGCCGCGTGAGGCTGAAAGCCTTATACGCGGGAACGAAATTTATGGAAAGATTCGGGAACAGTGCGCTTCAATTTTCCTCGTCGCGTCAAAGAGAAACGAAGACGGACCTGTCCACTATAGCTTCAGCGACGGTGGAAACCGATACCTGCATGGAATATTGACCCCTTGTCCTTGTCTTGTCAGGCTGGATGAGGGCTGGGTAAAGAGCAGAAATCGATAGTGGAATAAGAATTATTCTGCCAAACTAACGATAGCAAAGACTTTTCCCTGAACCTTTCGCACTTGGATAAGTACATCCACATTGGCGAGCGAACTTCCGTCGGAAGACATCCAAGAACCTAGATTTTCAACCGATTCCTCGACAGTTTCAAAATCTGAATTGAAAACCTTTGCAATAACCGAATAACCCGGAATACGCCAATTCTTGTGAATTTGTAAGCCAATCTCCCGAGCTTCGGTATTTGGAATTGACCTCAGCACACGCAGGCACGGTTTGGGAGCCTGCGTAGGCAGGAATTGTAATTGCCGATCCAGCAGGGCTCTTTTCTGCTCATTTTTCAGACCAAGACCAACCTCCAGTAAAATGACCGGCTTGGGAGTCTGCGCGACACAAGCATTGAGGGTAGCTTGGAAACTTGCGTCGGGGCAATACTGCTGACGGACGTCCTCCACAATGTTGAAATCCAGCCTCCGATTGCCAAGTATGCGTTGAAGGATGGGCTGAAACAGCCGTTGCGAAAACGCCAACTCGCCCGCGATCATGTCCATCAATTTTTCGACAGGTTCCTTTTCAATGTCAGTGGTATTGGTTCGGCGAAAAGGCAGCTCGAATTGCTGGTATGTAGTAAGACAATGAGCGATTTCATGCCATCGGGTGAAAAATCGGCGAAGCGCTTTTGTTCCCCGGCAGTCTACAAACGCTACATATTGGAATTCACCGGCTTCATTTCGCACGTTTCGCTGGTAAATAACGCCAAACGTATCGGGCCGTTCCAATTCCATATCCAGAGCGGCGAATTTAGAATCGCCTTCGCCTCTAGCGTATCGCAAACTCAATTCACTCAGCTCATCGTCATTCCAAATCTCGTGAATAACCAAGTTCAAATGCGCGCAGACAACTTTTTCCAAATCCCAAATTGTCTGAATCGCGGTTGCCGATTTAATCATCTTGGCCACCCGGGAGCGGCAAAATGACAAAATATCCAACATGGGATTGTCAATCGACAATCCCAAGGCTCTCGCCATCACGATAATCTTAGTGCTGCGATTCAGCGGGTTCACTTAATATATTCTTTCACCTTTTCGTAGAACCGTTCCCAATCGAACGATTCTAGATCATCGCTCGGTGAATCACACCGATGCCCAACTATCTGTAAACGCATATTTAGCAACATACGCATTTGTGGTAGCATAAGGTGCTTTCTCTCGCCAAGAGTCAAGAGAGATTTTGGAATTTCAATCTCAAACGCTACCGTTTGACCCTGGTGCTTCAAAATAAAAAGCACCTGCTTTTTGAGGGTCGGCTTTGCTTTTTGCAAAGCAGCTTCGTCCTCAGCGCTCAACGTTACTTGCTGTTCGACGAACCGTTTGAGTTCATTTTCAGTAACTGGCTGTTTGCCCGGAGCACGCAAGCTCGCGGCGATCAAAGCCTCTAAGGCTTGCTCCTGAGCCGTGTCGTTTTCGGGTGTCATGGTTTTTTTGTCCTTTCTTGTGGTTGGATTAATGTTTTGAATTTACGGGTAATCTCTTTGCGGGCGCTTCTCACGCTTGCCTCTGTTGGACGATGTCCACTGTCCTTCGCAATATAGTCACAGATCTCGTTATTTGATACGGCGCCAAATTCTTCATTAGAGATATTTCCAAAGTGTGCCAGAATTGCCTCGCCTACCTTGCGTTGCACGCGTGGCAAAGTGCCAATCCACAACCGAAATTGGCGCATGATTTCATTTGCCCTGCCAATGTCGGCAGCGGTTTTCCACATTTCTTTGATTTCAGGTGCTTTGACCAAATGCTGAGAAACGCGGACTGCAAAATGTTCGTCGGCCTGTTCATCATCATGTTCGTAGGCCTCAACATTTTCCTGATTCGGGTCGCGTCGCTTTATGCACGTTTTGCTCCTTAGCAAATCAATTGCTTTGAAACGAGCTATGGAAAACAGAATGGTTGATATGGCACCGTTTGATTTAAATTTTCCCCGCTCTATGTGTCTCGCCAGTCCACAGAAAGTTTCGCTAACAGCAGTCGCAATTTCGTCGCTGTCCAGCGTTGGTGCAACGTTTTCACGTATAAATGCCGCGAGGGGTTTGGCAAAACGTGCATAGGCCTTCTCAAAGGCCAATTCCCGTTCCGTTTCCGCCCCCATCAACCCTTTTATAATCTCTTCTTCCTCCACATCAGGCGTAACGGTTTGATTCGTGTCGCTAGGTGTTTCCATACGGTGAGTTACTCGCAAAGTATGGGAAAAGTGATCAAAGTATTTTTCTTCAATTATTGTTCAAACCGATGTTCTACCACGAGTCACTAGGTAACTGCGCCGCAATCGCGACGCCAATTGAACAAAAGTGAGGAACAAATATGATTAACATACCAAGCGAAAAAGACCAACCAAATCCAGCCGGGGGCAGGCAGATAAACGACGGCTGTAATCCTAAGTGGGCTGCACTGGTTAACGACGAACCTATTCCGATGCCGCGGCAACTGGTGACGGCTGCCGTTATCAAGGCACAGGCCGAGACTCCTCCCGGCTCTGTGCTGGTTCGGGATTATGACTCGCCGGATGATACGGTGTTGACCGATGGAGAAACCGTTGACCTCGCAAAAGGCAATGTTTTCTACACAATGCCGGCCTGCGACGTAAAGCCGCGTGGACACTGTCAGGCGCCACCGAAGCTGGCCCTGTTCGTGGACGACCGGCCAGAGGTCACGATTAACCCCCACCAAACCGGGGAATCCATCCGCGAGCTGTTTGGTTTCAAAGATGATGTGAGTCTGTTCCGCGATTACGAATCGCCGCATGACGAGCTAATCGGCCTTGATGAAGCCGCGCCATTCGGCAAGGGGCCGGTGTTTTACACGCGCCGCCAGCACACGCAACTCACAATTATCGTAAACAACAAGCGTTTCACGGAAGCCGAAGGCGTGAAACATCACATGACCGGCCTGCAAATCGCCGCGCTTGTCAGCGACAATCCGCGCAATACGGAAGTGTTCAAATTGTTAAAGAAGGGCGAACCGGAGCCGGTGCCCTTGGACAAAGAAATTTGCATTGAGAACAATGACGAATTTCGTGTCGTCCGCAACAATGTAGCTGGCGGCTTCGTCGAGCCAACCCGCATTGAACGCGAGTTGGAAAAACTCAAGCAGGGTGGTTGTCGAGTGGAATTCATCCAGCAACCGTTCCCGGCGGTGATTTATCGTGACGTGCCGACACGTCCGGGTTATCGGCACCTTCAGATGACTGATGTGCTGGTTATTGTTCCGGGAGGTTATCCTGGCCAGCCGCTTGACGGCGCTCATCTGCCGGAAGGTTCGCCGCTGTTGGGTCGCGTCGCAGGTTCGCCACAAGGCCTCGTTGTGGCGGACGGGCGGCGCTGGCAATCGGTCAGTTATCACCCACACAACGGCGGCGGTGCTCCTCCTTGGAACAAGGATAAACACGGATTGCACACATACTACGATGAAATCCTCTGCTGGATTCATCGCGCCAATGGCTGATGCAATCCGATGAAATTTTTTAACAACAAAAAAGTTTGCCTGTTTCGAATAACGGCGGCCGACCGGGAGAAGCTGCAAAAGCTCCTGTTCAAGCGGTATCCACACTGCGAATGGGGCTGCTTCTTCCGGTTCGGCTACCGGCTGACGGCGTGGGGGATTCACGTCAGTTTCGTTGACGCGATGGAACCGCGTCCGGGTGATTTGAAGGAAGACAGCGGAATCGTTGAATTCAATGCCGGTTACATTTTGCGCGCTCAACTGGCCCTTGCCAAAACCAAACTCGGAATGGGAGTCATCCATTCGCATCCGGAAGATTGTCGGACATCTGCAAGTTGGCTGGACAAAGACATGGATGGTTATTTCTCCAGCGAATTCGTCACTTACGGCGCTGGTCGTCCGTACGTGAGCTTGCGCGTCGCCTTATCCGCTGATGGCCGCTTTGCGTTTGGTGGTGAGGCATGGGTCAACGGCAAACAAATGCCGGTGGTCGAATGGCTCACTGTTGGCGAAGAACTTGAGCGTGAGGTTTCTGAACTTGTTGGTGCCGGCAAAACGGACGACTCCTCTTCAAGGGAATGCACGGCACGGTTAACAGAACTTGTCGGCGAACGCACAGCACGGCTCCCTAATTCATGCATCGGCGTGATTGGGTGTAGCGGCACCGGCTCGCCTGCGGTTCATGTGCTTGCACGCGCCGGAGTGCGCCGGTTTGTCCTGGTTGATCCCGAAGCATTCGCGCTTTCAAATCTTGAGCGGATGCATGGCAGCACTTGGCGCGATTTGAAAACAAAACCGCCGAAGGTTGAAATTTTGCGCCGGTTGGTTTTGGGGATAAATCCAAAGGCCGAGATAAAAACCATCCGTGGAAATGTTCTGGATGAAAATGTGCTCGACCAGCTTCTGTTATGCGATTTGGTGCTCGGTTGCACCGATAGCCAACACAGCCGAGCCGCACTTGGAGATTTTGCGAGCCACTATTTGCTTCCTTGTCTTGATGTTGCCGTTCTGATGCGAGCCACAAATGGCAAGCTCACGGAGCAGGTGGGTGAAATTGCCCGTTACACAGCCGATGAACCTTGTCCGTGGTGCCTGGGCCGGATTGATCAGAAAGCGCTCGCCTATGAATTGATGACAGATGCCGAACGCGAGCAACGTGCGCAGGCTGCCGCCGAAGCGGTCAAGCGAGGCATTGATGGAGCGCAATACTGGGGCGACAAGCCGCCGAGAGAGTTGACCGTTGGATACATGACCACAGCGATTGGTGCTATGCAGGCAGGTTATGCGGAGGGATGGATTACCGGAGCTTCCACGATGCCACACCAAAGATTTCAGTTCGATTTGGGGATGCCTTTGCTCGGTGTCGTGCCAGCTGACAAACCACGTAAGCCGGAGTGTTCGTGTAATTGGACAAAAGGTTGGGGAGACCAGGCTCGTGCGGAGCGGAGCGTTACCAAACCACCGCACTGGCCCTAGCAACAACAGAAACCAATAGGAGTATTATGCCCAAAAAATTGAAACGTCATTTGCTCAAGTTGCTGGGTCTCACCGGTGCGTATTTTACGATTATAGACGGACTCGGAAGGGCCCACTTGATAATGGGTTTGGTCGCTGAATCCGACAACTACGAAAAAATCGGATATGCAGTTACAGCAGTTTATTCCGTCATCGTAGTTTGGTTCTGCTGGCGCTTCTACACAGGTTTTTGTCGCGACGGAGATTTTTGGGTCGATTGAATTTCGCGGGTGAAAAGTGCCGCAACGTAGAATTCCGAATTCAATCTGAGAAAAATCCCGGAATGAAAATCTGGGTTGACATTGGCTTCAAATGAGACTAATTAAAACCTCAAATGAGTACTACTTTGAAAAAAAGGCGAAGGATGAAACCATTTGGTCCGGCAATGCGCTATGGCAAAGTCAGCGAGTTGCGCAGCATCAGAACAGTTAAGTACGGCGCGCCCCCTTCTTCAAAGAAAGAGAAAACCATATTTGTCCAAATCAAGGGTGGTGATGTGGTGAAATTGAGGTTGAAGGAATCCACTGGCGGTGAACACATTCAATGTGTGCGTAACTTGATTAGAAATAACAAGTCTGAGAAATATTTTCCTTCCAAACTGATTCATGCGGTTCGAGCCGGGCTACCTGTTCAGGAATTAAAAGATTTGCAGGTCAGTCTTGATGTTCCGATGGAAAGGCTTGGAGCCATGCTTGGCCTTTCGAAAGCCACCCTCCACCGCCGAAGATCAGGCGGAAGACTCGGCTCGACCGAATCCGACCGTATTGTGCGCTTCGCTCGGCTGATGGGCAAGGCAGTCGAAGTTATGGAATCCAACGAGAATGCCCGTAAGTGGTTGAATTCTCCGCAAGTCGGGTTGGGTGGCGCTATGCCTTTAGACTATGCCGAGACGGAAGTGGGCGCACGCGAAGTCGAGGATTTGCTCGGTCGCATTGAACATGGGGTTTATTCCTGATGCTGCAGGCCTGGCGCATCGTAAAGCAGAAGCATGCCTCAACGGCGTTTTCCGGTAAAGGCGCAGCTGATTATGGAGGACGTTGGAACTCGCGCGGTGTGGCAATCGTTTACACAAGCAGCACCAAATCCTTGGCAGCGCTTGAAAGCTTGGTTCATCTGAATCCGCCAGTCCTTTTCAAATATATCGCCATCCGCATCAAGTTCCACGATGCGCTGGTTGAAATCGTTCCTGCCAAAGTCCTTCCTCCTGGCTGGCAGACCGAGCCGCCGCCAGCATCAACCAAGGCGATTGGCGATGCTTGGGTACGAGCAGCGCGGTCGGCGGTGCTCGCGTTGCCGAGCGTGATCATTTCTGGAGAACCCAACTATCTGTTCAACCCGGCGCATCCGGACTTCAAAAAAATCACCATCGGTAAGCCTGAGCCATTTACGTTTGATCCGCGACTGCTCATTTAAACGCGGTGATCCTCACGGACGATTTTGCGGCCACGTAAAGCTTTGCCACGTGGCAGGCAGCCTAAAGCGGTACTACGTGCAAACGAGCCGGTATTCAACTCACACGCGATGATCTTCGCGGATGATTTTGCGACTTCCACCGGAGAGACTGGAGCGCCAGTTCTTGGGCTTTTTGAGCTCTTTTAAACGGTCAAGTTGGCCGATTTCTTTCAGGCGGGTGTAAATCAATTGCCAGGCGCACGGACGGTCGGGACTGACTTCGCATCGGTCTTCTCGGGAACCGCTGCATGGGCCGTTCATCATTTTCTTGGCGCACCGCGTGATGGGACAGATGCCGCCGTAGAGATGCAGCACGCATTCGCCGCAGGCGGCGCATTTTTCCGTCCAGACGCCCCGTTCCTCCAGGATGCCGATGAACGCGGTGTTGAGTCCGGCGTAAACGGGTTTGTTGCTGTAGCGCTCGGCGATGGCCTGCACGCCGGCACCACAGCCGACGGACAACACGGCGTCGTTTCGTTTGATGGCATCGGCGGCTTGTTCCAGGAACACGTTGTCGCACTGGCGTTCGATGGTGAGTTCCTCGACTTCCAGCGGGCGGCCTTTCAATTTGGCCGCCATGCGCAGGGCGGAGGCGATGATGCCGACCTCGCGCTGGCCGCCGGCGAGGCAGACGGTCACGCAGGTGCCGCAGCCGAGCAGGAGCACCTTCCGGTGTTGTTCGACGATGTCCAGCAGTTCGGGTATGTTTTTTCTTTGTGCGACGATCATAAATTATTGTGCCGTGTGAGAGCCTGCGGCCTGTAGGGTTTTGCCATTTTCGTTTTTTGCAGCTGTTTCAAGTTTCGGATTTTCGGTTTCCGCATTCCGCATTCTGCCTTCCGCATTCCTCAATGGGCTGGGTCCCAGTTTGCGTATCGTTTCCACCATGTCGGTGATGATGTCCGCCAATGGCCGCGCCATGGCGGCGGAAATGTTAACCATGCGGAGGCGTTCCTTTTCGATGCCGATTTCCTCGAGCAGATCGCGGGTGTAATTGACCCGGCGTTTGGCGCAGAGGTTGCCTTCCACGAAATGGCAGCCGCCTTCGAGACAGCCGGCCACGAGCACGCCGTCCGCGCCTTGCTCCAGGGCTTTCATGAAGTATTCGGTCTCCAGCCGGCCGGTGCAGGGGGTGCGGATGATGCGCACATTGGGCGGATACTGGATGCGCATGACCCCCGCCAGGTCCGCCGACGAATAGGCGCAATAGTGGCAGCAAAAGGCCAGTATCTTGGGTTCAAATACTTCGGTTTTCATGGGAAAAAGCTCTTAACCACGGATGGACACGGATGGACACGGATGGGGAAAAGAAATTCAGACATGCAAACGGATTCATCAGTAAGAAAAGCCTTTCGGGTTCTCTGAAGAGACCTGCTGTCTTGTCTTAATCCGTGTTTATCTGTGTTCATCCGTGGTTTAAAAAATATTGGTTAAGCGGGGGCCATTATCTTGATGCCGGTCCGGGGCTTGCCGTTGCCACCGTTTCCGCCGTTTCCATTGGGGAACAGTTGCTTGATCATCACTTCGAACTGGTCGGTCTCGAAATGGTGCAACTGGATGGCGCGGGCCGGACATTCGGCGGCGCAGATGCCGCAACCCATGCACTTGGCGGCTTCGATCTGCCCCTTGCCGTCCTTGTTGCAATACGGCGCGGAATACGGGCAGACCGTCACGCAGGTCATGCAGGAGATGCACTTCTGCTGGTCCACGTACGAAACCTGGGCGCTGACATCGAGCTGCGTCTTGGACAGGACCGTGGCCGCGCGGGCGGCGGCGGCGCGCGCCTGCGAAATGTTTTCGTCGATGAACTTCGGCGAATGCGCCAGGCCGCAGAGGAAGATGCCTTCGGTGGTGAAATCCACCGGGCGCAGTTTCATGTGGGCTTCCACGTAGAATCCGTCGGCATTGAGCGGCACCTTGAGCATGTCCGAGATGCGCTTGTTGTTCTTCAAATCCACTTCCACGCCGGTGCTGAGCACGACGTTGCCGGCCTCGATCGCGAGCACGTCGGGGAGGTCGGGGCTTTTGAGCGTGACGACCAGGCCGTTGTTGTCGGTCACCTGCGGCGGCGCATCCGGTGTGTAACGGATGAAGACCACCCCGGCTTCGCGTGCCTGCTGATAGTAAATTTCCCGGAAGCCGTAGGTCCGGACGTCGCGGTAAAGCACATAGACATTGGCGTCGGGGTCCAGTTTCTTGATGGCCAATGCGTTTTTGACGGCCATCGAGCAGCAGATGCGGCTGCAATACGGATGCTTTTCGTTGCGCGAACCGACGCACTGGATCATGACGATGTTTTGTCCCTTCGCCGGCCAGGTCTTGTCGGTCAACTGTTTTTCCAGTTCCACCTGGGTCAGGACGCGGTCGGATTGGCCGTATAAAAAGTCGGTGGTTTTGGCCGCCTGCGCGCCCGTGGCCACGATGATGGCGCCGCCGGTGACTTCAAAGTTCACGCCGCCCTTGGCGAGCTGAACGTGGAATTTGCCAATGTGACCCTTGATGCCGGTGATTTCGGCTTCCAGGTAGGTCTTGATGTGCGGATGTTTCTGGACCTGGTTGATGAGATTGTCGGCAAACCGGGCGATGTCATCGTGCTCGAAGGTGTGATGAATGTCGTGGAGCGTCCCGCCCAACCGGCCGGCCTGCTCGACCAGATGCACGTTGAATCCCTGATCAGCCAGGGCCAGGGCGGCGGTCATGCCGCTCAATCCGCCGCCGATGACGATGCCGGTCTGGTCCACCTGCAGCGTTCCGCCTTCCAGCGGCGACAGCGTCCGGGCGCGGGCGATGGCCATTTTGACGAGATCAACCGCCTTGTCGGTGGCGGATTGCGGCGCGGCGGAATGCACCCACGAGCATTGGTCGCGGATGTTGGCCATTTCGAACAGATGCTGGTTCAGGCCGGCTTCGCGCAAGGTTTCGCGGAACAGCGGCTCGTGCGTGCGCGGCGTGCAGGAGGCGACGACGATGCGGTTGAGCCGGTGTTGATGGATCATGTCCTTGATGTTGGACAGGCTGGTGTCGGCGCAGGTGAACATGGTGTGGTTCGCCAGCACCACGTCCGGCTCGTGTTCGATGCGTTTGACCACCGCCTCGACGTCCACGACCGACGCGATGTTCATGCCGCAATGGCAGACAAAGACGCCGAGCCGCGGAGCTTCATCGGCCACGTCATGTTCCACGGGATAACTTTTTTTGGTGATGAGCGTGTTGCGCGCGGGCGCGAGCAGTTCCATGGCCATGGACGCCGCGGCGCTGGCCTGGGTGACGGTCTCGGGAATGTCCTTAGGTTCCTGCGCCGCGCCGCCGACGAATACGCCGGGCCGGGACGTGGACAGCGGCAGGAGCCGGTCGGTGTCGAAAAAGCCGAACTCGTTGAGCATGATGTTCAAACTGGCGGCCAGGCCCGCCAGGCTGTGCGGCGGTTCCATGCCCACGGACAGGACGATGAGGTCGAATTCCTGGTGCTGCAGCCGGCTGTTTTCGTCGAGGTACGAAACGCGCAGGTCCTTGCTGCCGGGCACCTGGACAATCCGGGACGGGATGCTCTTGAGATAATGGATGTGCTTCTGCGCCCGGGCGCGTTCGTAATATTGGTCGAAATCCTTGCCGTGGGCGCGGATGTCCATGTAGAAAATCGTCGCATCCAGCCCCTGGACGTGGTCACCGGCGACGAGCGCCTGTTTGGTGGCCATCATGCAACAGATGGAGGAACAATAATCATTGCCGCACGATGCATCGCGCGAGCCGACGCATTGAATCCAGCCGATGCGTTTCGCTTCGCGGCCGTCGGACAGGCGGACGACATGGCCTTCGAACGGGCCGGCGGCGGACAGCATCCGTTCAAACTGGACGCTGGTGACGACGTTGTCATAGCGGCCGTATCCGAATTCGCCCTTGCGGCGGGCCTCGAACTCCTTGAAACCGGGGGTGAGGATGACCGAACCCACCTCGAGTTTGACAATCCGCTCGCGCATGGCGTGGTCGATGGCGTGTTGCTTGCAGGTTTCGACGCACCGGTTGCATTCCGAGCACAGCGCGCAATTCAGGCAGCGCGCGGCCTCGGCGAGCGCCTGCTCCTCGGTGAGCCCTTTTTCCACCTCGTCAAAATTGGTCAGGCGAACCACCGGCGACAGTTCCTCGGCCCGGGGCCGGGACTTTTTCTCCAGCTTGTCGAGCGTGGGCAGGTATGCCGGGGGAAGCGGACGGAGGGAATCCTCGAACCGGCCGCCCAACAAATCCTTGCCCATCAAATAACGTTCGATGGATTCGGCGACCCGTTTGCCGGCGGCCACGGCGTCAATGACGGAAGCGGGACCCGAGGCGTTGTCGCCTCCGGCAAAAATGCCGGGCACGGAAGTCTGGCCGGTGACCTTGTCGGCCTTGAAACAGCCGCGTTCGTTTTGGACCTTGATATGATTGACCAGTTCCTCATCCACCGCCTGCCCGATGGCGACGATGATCTGGTCGGCCTCGACGGTGGCCAGGTCTTTTTCGTCGAAGGTGGGATTGAATTTTTTCTTGTCGTCAAAAACCCGGGTGCAACGTTTCAGCTCGATGCCGGTGACGGAGCCGTTGCCGAGGATGCGTTTGGGGCCCCAGCCGTTGCGAATCTTGATGTGTTCGTCGAGAGTCGCTTGAATTTCCTCCTTGTAAGCGGGCATTTCCTTCCGCTGTTCGAGGGATATCAGCTCGACATGTTTGGCGCCGAGGCGCACGGCGGTGCGGGCCACGTCCACGGCCACGTTGCCGCCGCCGATGACCAGCACGCGGTTTTTCACCGCAGGTTTGTTGGCCGACCCGGCTTCACGGAGAAATTCAATGCCGTGCATCACGCCCGCGATGTCCTCGCCTTCGATGCGGAGTTTGCGGCTCTTCTGGGCGCCCGCGGAAATGAACACCGCGGCATAAACCGACTGGAGCGTCTCGATGGTGACATCGCGGCCGATGCGGCAGTTATAAACGAACGTGACGCCCTTGCGGCGGATGATGTCGATTTCGTGGTCGAGCACCTTCTTGGGCAGGCGATAGCCGGGTATGCCGTAGCGCAGCATGCCGCCCGCGGCGCTCATCGCTTCGTAAACCGTGACGGCGTATCCGGCTTCGGCGAGGTCGTTGGCGGCGGTGAGACCCGCCGGGCCGCCGCCGATGACGGCCACCTTTTTCGCGTCCGGCGCGGGAGTTTTTTCCTCCGGCAAAGTGAGTTTTCCCGCCACCAGCATTTCCATTTCCTTGTCCGAGGCGAACCGTTTCAGCAGGCGGATGGCGATGGCGTCGTCGGCCTTGCCCCGAGTGCATTCGGACTCGCAGGGATGGGTGCAGACGCGGCCGCAGATGGCTGAGAGGGGATTGCGCTGGCGGATGAGTTCAACCGCCTTGAGATATTCCTTTTGCTTGATGAGCTGGACGTAGCCCTGGACGTTGACGCGAGCCGGGCACGTCATTTTGCAGGGCGAATGACCATTCTTAAGGATGCCGAAAATATTCGGGGTAGCCTGGGCGTAAAGTTTGGCGATGCCCTTGCGGGTGCCGAGGCAGCGGTTGAATTCGTCCGGAATATCCACGGGACAGACCTGTGTGCATTCGCTGCAACCGGTACATTTGTCCTCGATGACGTAGCGCGGATGCCGTTTGACCGTGGCGGTGAAATTCCCCGGTTGACCTTCCAGACCGGTCACTTCCGAGAGGGTCATGATTTCGATGTTCAGGTTCCGCGCGCACTCGACGAGTTTGGGCGAGACGATGCACGTGGCGCAGTCGCCGGTCGGAAACGTCTTGTCCAGATGCGCCATCATGCCGCCGATGGCGCCGTCGCGCTCGACGAGATAGACCTTGAAGCCGCTGTTGGCGAGGTCGAGGGAGGCCTGGACGCCGGCGATGCCGCCGCCTTGCACCAGCACCGCGCCGATTTTTTTGCCGTCGGATTTACTCATGATGGTTTGCTGAAAAATCGAGAGAGGGATGCGCTCGCATACGGATGCAGATTGATACCATCAAGGTAGGGCGGTGCTGCTGCGCCGCCCAAATTGGGGCAAACCAGCAGGTTTGCCCTACCATCGGAGGTGGTTGTGCCAAGCTGCGTCCCAATTCCAATGGCAATGTCATGGGTTTATGTGCGTTCATTTAACCTTCTCCAAAACGTTCGTGGCCGGGACCATCAGCTTGTCGAACCCGAGATCACCGGAGCCGATGCCCAGGCAAAGGCCGAGCAACTGGGTGATGTAAACAATCGGGATTTGATAATTCTTCCCGGTCTGCTTGTTGATGTCCTGCTGCCGCAAATCGAGATTGACCTGGCACATGGGGCAACTGACGGCGATGCAATCGGCGCCCGCGCTCGCGGCCATGTCGATGATTGAGCCCGTGAGTTCGACCACCACGTCGGTGCGCGACAGCGACAAACCGCCGCCGCAACATTCGACCTTGGACGGCCATTCCAAGCTCGTGCCACCCATCGCGGTGACCAGCCGGTCGAGCGACGTCGGATTTTCCGGGTCATCGAACTTTAAAATCTTTGGCGGGCGGACCAGCAGGCAGCCGTAGTAACAGGCCACCTTGAGACCGTTCAGCGGACGTTTGACGGCCTGCTTGATGGCCGGCAACCCAACGTCTTCCAGCAACACTTCGAGCAGGTGCCGGACTTTGACCGAGCCGTCGTAATCGCGGTCGAGCGCTTCGCGGACGTTCTGGCGGACGGTGGGGTGGGACGAAATTTCGTGGTTGGCCACCTTCATCCGGTTGTAGCAGGCGGCGCAATTGACCATCATGTCCAGCTTCAGGTCCTGGACCTTGGAGAGATTGGCGGCGGGCAGGGACACGGCCAGCAGCCGGTCGGTCTGGTGCCCGGCGGTGGCGCCGCAGCAGGTCCAGCCCTTGGGTTCAACCAGATCGATGCCCAGCGCCTTGGCAACCGCCAGGGTGGACTGGTGCATGTCGCGGGCCGTGGATTCAGCCGAGCATCCGGGATAATAGGCGTATCTCATGCTTTGGCCCCTTTGCGTTCTTTCATTTTTCTGAAAATGCGTTTCACGGTCTTCCGGTCGCCGCCACGGGGTGGCAGCAGGGCGATTTTTCCCTTCTTCAACATGGCCGGGAATTTTTCCGTGTCGTTCATCAGCTTGAGCGTGCCGATTTTGTAGGCGGTGATCATGCCGATTTCGTAGGAGCGGCCGAAGGTTTCGACCGTTTTCAAAAAAGCGTGGTTGAACAGCGGCACATTACCTTTCTGCTTCGAAGCCCCCCGGGCCAGGGCCAGTTTTCGCAACGCGTCGATGACCGCCGCCACGTCAATGCCCATCGGGCAGCGGGCGGAACAGGTCTCGCACGAGGCGCACATCCAGACGAGATCGTTTTCCAGCAGTTCATTGCCGGCGCCCAGGTGCAGTTGCCGCATGATTTCCGACGGGCGGGACGTGGTGAGTCTGGCCACCGGACAACCGCTGGAGCATTTCTTGCATTGGAAGCAGACGCTGACGTCCACGCCGGAAATCTCTTCAACGGCCTTTCTCAGGCCTTGTCCGTTCTTTTTATTTTTGATGGTAATCACGCGATTCTCTCCGCTATTTGGCGGCCAGCTCGGCTTCGGTTTCATCGGCTTCAACCAGTTCGCCGGCCATGACATCGTCGGTGTCCTCGACGGCGATGGCCTTGATGTTGCCGGGAATGACCTTGCGATAGACCTGGCACGGTTTGAACCGTTTGCCGTTCACGGTCAAAAGCTGTTGGACGGTGATGCCGAAAAGCCGCTGGTTCTCCTCGAGGTACGGCAGGATCAATTCCCAGTCGGCGTCAGTCAGCTTGGCGAACTTGCCGCCGTTCAACTGCTGGTCCACCATCGTTTTATTGGGGTCGCGGACAAAAATCGCGCCGCCCGAGGCCAGCGAGAACAGGTTGCTGCCCGGATACGGATCGCGCAGCGGAACCATTTTCCCGTCGTCGTCGAGCTTGATGCCGTTGAGGATGACGAACCCGCCGCCGCGGTTCGGGTCGCCGGCCATGAAGGATTCGGCCAGAAAGTCGAGGCAGGTGCCGTTGATGACCACGCGGGGTTTGCCGACGGAATTGATGAGCGGCCGGCCGGCGGCGTTGCCGAGCACATAAACCACGCCGCCCTTGGCGCCGTACAGGAACGTCTGGCCCACGTCGCCGTGGACGACCATTTTCCCTTCCTTGATGATCTGGCCCAACTGGTCCTGGGCGTTGCCATGCACGGTAATGGTCAGGCCGTCGATGCCGGAACCCAGATAATCGCCGCTGCTGCCGTAAACATCGATGGTGCACATCGCCGGTTTCCGGGCCGAGGCCGCAGCCGATGTAACGCTGGCCGATGCAATTGAAGCTGATGAAATGCCGCCAGCCTTTCATGAACGCGTCCACCAGCAGCTCCGCGTCGCAATTGCTGCCTTCGGGCGCAAAATTCGCGGCGTCGATGGCCAGCGTGGTTTCGCCCTCCTGCGGCGGGCGCAGACTGCCGCGCGTCGCGAAATCAATGAGCCGGAACGCGCTCTTGCCGGCATCCTTTGAAGCCGATGTTGGGAAGGCTGCCGAACAACCGGTTCAATTCCGTGTGGATGACGTGCAGGACATGGCTGCGTTTCTTGGCGCCGGTCGAGTAGCGCCGGTCGTTGAGCAGCGTGAGGGCCTCGATGGCCGTGGCCGTCCGGGCGGGATCTTTTGCCGCATCAACCATCTGCCGGCACGCGGCGCGGAATTCGTCGAAGCTCCATTTCGGAAGCTGGTCGCGCATCCATTCGAACATAGCCGCCGAGCGTTGCCAGTCGGCCAGCTGATCGTTGCATTGCCGTCTAGAGTGCCGCGGACTGACGTGCCGCGGCTACAGCCTTGGTAAAATCGCACGCTTCGGTCCCGCCGGGCATGGGGACCGGTTTGCCGAATTTGTCGGTGCACGCAATCCGGATTTTGCCGGCCGGATTTTTTTGCAGATTGAAGATGAACGCGCCGCCGTCGTCATGGCTGCCGCCGCGGGCGTTCCAGTAGCGGTCGGCCACGGGGCAGATGCGCGGGTCATCCTTCGACAGGCTGGGCAGCGTGGCGTCGATGGCCTGCTTTTCCGAGCAGATCAGGCCGACCTGAACTTCGCCGTCGCAGAAGGCGAACACCTGGGGCCGGAGCATCGCGGTGTCGGTGATGCCCATCAACTGGAATTGTCGTCTGCCGGGACAGATTGCGGGCGATGATGAAGAACCAGGGGCCGTCGGGCGAGGCGTGGATGTGGGTGGCCTGGATGGCGCGGTAGATCTGCTGCTTCTCCGGCGGCAGCCGGTCGAAGTCCAGTTCCGTGGTGGGCGCCAGGGCCTCGATGATGTACTCCAGCGGATAATGGTAGATGCGGGTCCAGCAGGTCGAACAACAGCACCGACACTTCGGTGTCGGTGAGGAACTGCGGAAAGATGTGGCGCTGCTTGCAGGTATTCGCGTCACCGAATGGTAGTTGGCGAAGTCGCCGTTGTGCACCAGCGCCTCGTCGAGGCCGCAAACGGATGGGCGCCGCCGGGATGCCAGACGCGGCCCTTGGTGGGGTAGCGCTGGTGGGCGATCCAGACGTGGGCGCACAGCTCCTCGATGTTGTAATACTGCACGATGGCTTCGGCATAGCCGACGATCTTGAGAATCATGATGTCCTTGCCGTGCGAGAGCACGAAGGCCCGCTTCTCGCCCAGCGACGCGTAATATTTCTGGTTGAGGTTGAAGCTGTTCTGGCTGACGAATTCGTCCTCCGCCTCGCTGCGGTCAAGTTGTTGCAGATGCTTCTTCGCGATGAACGCGTCGAGCACCTCCGGCTTGACGCGGACGAAATAGCGGCAGACATCCGGCGGCCAGACCTCCAGGCCCGGCACGGATTTCCAGTCGTCCACCTTGTCGAGCTGCGCGGACGCGGCGATGTCGAAGAACGGCTTGATGAATTGCGCCTCGATTTCCGGGCGCACCTTCGTGTCGATGAAGGCCACCTGCAGCAGGTAATGGCTGTCGAGCACCTCGCGGCAGACGCCGAGCTGTTCGGGGACCAGGCCGACGGCGGCGATGCCGCCGCCCTTGCCGTTGCCGCGGTTGTGCATCTGGATCGACGGTTCGTAGATGTGCTGGCCGGCGACCGGCTCGCTGCAGCAAAACCCGATCACGCCGCAACCGCCTTCCTCCGCCTCCTTTTTCAGAAGCGAAGAATAGTTGACGCTTTCCGCCAGCCGTTTTCTCGAATCAGCCAGCCGTTGGATCAATTCACTGTTCATTTTTTTGCCGGCTCGCCCCGTGGAGTATCTGTTCCATCTGGCTGGGTATGTTCGTTGTCGTCATCACTCCACGGGGCAAGTCGTTCGTGTAATCCAGATGCATCAAAAGGTCGGTGCGGCCGCGCAGTTCGGCGACGCTGCGCAGGCCGAGGCGCTGCAAAATTCCGACCAGCGTCTTGCGCCAGGCGTTGTAAAGGTTGACCAGCCGCTGGGTGCCCCAGTCCAGATCCATTTTGCCGCAAAGCTCGGGGTCGGTGGTGGCGATGCCGCGCGGGCAGCCGCGTCCGCTCTCGCAGCAGGCCGCAGCGCACGCAGCCCAGGGCCACCAGTTCGGCCGTGCCGATGACCACGCCGTCGGCGCCCAGGGCGATGGCCTTGGCGATGTCGTGGGCGGTGCGGATGCCGCCGCTGGCGATGAGCGTGACCTTGTCGCGGATGCCTTCGTCCGCGAGGAAATTGGTGGACCTTGCCGATGGCGTACTCGATGGGCATGGCGATGTTCTTCTTGGCGATGTCCGGCGCCGCGCCGGTGCCGCCGTAGCTGCCGTCGAGGTGGACGATGTGCGCGCCGGCGTAGTAGCTGCCCACGGCCACCATGTCCACGTCCGTGGGCGTGGAGACCTTCGCCGAAATCAAGGCGCGCGGGTTGACGTGCTTGATCCAGTCGAGGTGCTTCTTGTGGTCTTCGACCGAATAGACGCTATGGAACGGGAACGGCGAGAACAGCGAGATGCCGAGGACCGTCTCGCGCATGCGGGCCACGGCCGGGCGTGTTCTTATCGCCCAGCAGGTGGCCGCCCAGGCCGGGCTTGGCGCCCTGGGCATACTTGAACTCGACGATCGGCACCCGCTGGATGGTCTCCTCGCGCACGCCGAACAGGCCGGTGGCCACCTGCGTGATCACGTGGTCGTCGTAGGGCCGCATGCGTTCCGTGTAGCCGCCCTCGCCGGTGCAGGTGAAGGTGTTCCACGCCACGGCCGCGCGGGCCTTGGACAACTGGGTCACGTTGCTGACCGAGCCGAACGACATGCCGCCGCCGTACCAGGGCACGTCGATCTTGACTTCGGGCCGGCCGTCCTTGCGTTTGTTCAGCGAGATGCTGGTGTCGATCTGATCTGCATCAATTTTTACGGGCGGCCGGTTCGGGAAATTTGAACCGGAGCTTGTCAAAGCCGCCGCCGGAATCGCCGCACTCGTAATTGTAATCGTATTCCTCCGGAGGGCACCTCGCCGGTCTCGGCCATTTTCCACGTCGCCAGAACCAGGTCCGCCGACCAGCGGCAATCGCCGAGCGCGCGGTACATGGGATTTTCCCGGATCTGACAGCGCCTGTTTGGGGCACTGGGCCACGCAATAATGCCCGTTGTTGGCGCAGGACGGTCCGATGCAGAGGTGATGTTGCGGCTCGGCAAAATATTCAAAGCCGGGTTTGCGCACGTGGACGCCGTGTTGACAGACCTCGAGGCACTTGCCGCAGCGCTCGCAGTCGAGACTGCGATGGACGATATATTTGGCGATTTCGTTGCGGTAGCGGGACGGCGCGGGTTTGACAACCCGGTCCACCTGCTCCTGCGGCACGCGCGTTTTCAGGGTATTTTCGGGCAAAACTTTTGTCAGGTCATTCATGACGCCGCCTTTCTGGTGCCGAAAAGTTTGCCGAAGGTTTCCTCCTCGAGGTTTTCGAAGAACATGGCGCGGCCGACATCGCCGCGCAGGCGGCGGGCTTCGCGCATGCCCATGGCGCCCATCAACTCGATCAACTGGTCGTGCCACGCGGCAATCAGATTCGTCATCCGGCCCACGGCATATTTGGAATCAATTTCCTCCAGCCGGGCCGGGCAGGGCGTGCCGGGCGCGCAACTGTCGCAGAGATGACATTCGAGCGCGACCAGCAGCGGCAGGTTGATGGTGATGAGATCGGCGCCGCAGATGATGGCCTTGGCCATGTGCTCCGGCAGGGCGATGCCGCCGCCGGCCATGAGCGTGATTTCGTCCCGGCCGCCCTTTTCGATGAGCGTGGTGTGAATCTGCCGGATCATGTCCTTCAAAAACCGCGGCTTTTGCGCCGTCAACTCGTTGCCGTTGGCGTCGGCCACGACGTGGATCACCTCGACGTCGCGCAGTCCTGCAAGTTCGATGGCGCGGCCGATGCCCGCCGTGGTCAGTTCCACGCGGATGGCGACAACGATTTGCGGATGGATTTTTTTGACGGCCTTGATGCGCTCCGCCACGGCCGAGCTGTCGGCAATTTCCACCAGCCGGGTCTTTTTCAGGATGGCATCCGGCACCGGCGGACTGTCCGGGCCGAGATAAAACGCGATGTTTTTAAGATGGGCCTCGTTCGCGGGCCGGTAGCTCGAATCCATGATGGCGATCAAGCCGGTGCCGGCGGCGGTCTGTTCGATGATCGCGTCCAGCTTCGGCAGGGTGTGCGCCGGCGAACTCAAATCAATGATCAACGGCAGCGGAATCGAAACCAGCGGCGGCAGATTGGCGAGCGATTGGGTCCCGTTCAGCGACAGGTAGGAAGGTTTGCGGCCGATATCGACCGAGGTGCTGATGTATTCGCGTCCGTGAATGCCGTCGCGGGTGGGCCGGACGATTTCCGACATGTCCGTCCACATGGAATCGAAACCATGGCCGGAAAACGGCCCGCGATAGCCGGCGCCGGAGACGGGAATTTTCGCGGTCTCGGCCTGGAGCCAGGTGGTTTTAATGATGTCGGGCTTCCAGTAAGCGTTGCCGAGTTTTTCGTAGGCGGGGTTGACAGACAGGCACAGGATATTTTTCGTGCAATTCTGCACACAGGAGAAACAGCCCATGCACTCAAAAAACAGCGCGTCCACGTCGTGCAGGTTGCGGATGTAATCCAACTCCTGCCGGTAGCGGTCATAGACGCAGGCTTTTTTGACGCAGTTATGGCACCGGGCACAGTCTTCGCGCCAATCCACCACGCCATGTTTGCCGATGCGCGGCAGCCGCGGCGGGACCGGGTGGGTTTTGATGTGATATTTCTCCGGCATGGTTGCGCTTGATGATTAAAGTCCGGCCGCGGACAGGATTTCCGGCACCGACGATTCCTTGCCGCCCGAAAGAATGTGAATGCCGCGCACGCCGTCGAGCGATTTAAGTTGCTTGATGGTTTCGGCGCAAATGGCGATGCCTTCTTTTTTCTGCGCGGCAGCGTCGCCCGCTTTTTTCAGGCGCTCGACGATTTTGTCCGGGATGCGAAATTCGGCGTAAGTTTCACGCAGTTTCTGGGCTTCCGCTGCGTTGTTCAGCGGGAAAACACCGGCCAGGATCGCTGTTTTCTTTGTAAGACCTTCCTTGCGGGCGGCATCGAGCCACGCTTTAAAGTGTTCGATGTCAAACACCGCGTGGGTTTGGATGAACTTTGCGCCGGTTTCAATTTTCACGCCGAGCCGGAACAGGTTGAGTTCCATCGGCCGCATGAAAGGGTTCGCCACCGCGCCAACCAACATTGAAAATTGTCCATCAATTTTTGTTCCATCGGACAAGGCGCCTTTTTCAGACATCTGGACAGCCAGGTCAATGAACTGGGAGGAATCCACGTCGTAAACGTTGGCTGAATTCGGACAACCAATGAGCATCTGATGATAGCCGGTCATGCAAAGCACGTTCTTGATGCCCAGGCTGGCGGCGCCCAGCAAATCGGATTGCAGGGCGATGCGGTTCCGGTCGCGGGTGACCATCTGGAGGATGGGTTCGGCGCCGAGCTTGATGGCCGTGACGGCGGCGGCCACGGAGGAAATGGCCACGCCATGGGAATTGTCGGGAAAATTGACGGCCGCCACCTTGCCGTTGAGAAATTTGCAGGCCGCTTCGGTGGTGGCGCCGGTGGCGGTGACGCCCGGCGCGCATTCGGCGGTAATGATAAATTCTCCCGACTCAATTTTTTTTGCGAGTTTACTGTCTGCTTTCATGCGACTGTGCTCTCCAATTTATTGGCGGCGGTACTGCGGGCGGGTGTTGGGGGCAGATTTCTCACCCGTTCAATGAATTGTTTGATTTCGCCGAGGACCTGGCCGGCGCCTTTTGAGCCGCATTCAAAAACCGCCATCCGTCCTCCGCTTATTCCAATTTCTTCAAGCAGCGATTCCACGGCCTCGGCGCGTTTGTGCGCCCGGCGGTTGCCCTCGAAGTGGCGGCACTCGTTTTTCGGGCAGGTCACAATCGCCACGCCGTCCGCGCCGGTTTCGAACGCCTTGATTAAATAGGGAACGTCCACCTTTCCGGAACAGGGTAAACCGATGGTCTTGATGGTGTCACCTGCCAAATCCCGGGTAAGCCCGGCGAATTGGTCGGCGGCGAGATTATTCGAGCAAAAAAACACGTAAGTTTTCAAGGCTCGTTGGTTCATAAAGCGTATTTCTCTTTTGGCTAAACAATTGACCACGCCGACCCAGCCGGGGTTGCGTGAGTCCGTGCTGCCTGCACCGCTACCCACCGGAACTTGCTGCGCATTTTCTTAAAATGAGGTTAGTTGAGAAACAGGGCTTGGGCTTGACTATTATTGTCAATTTATTGCCATTTTTGGGTATAAGCGGTTTGAATTGGAGGGTGCGGGGGAGGGAATGGTAAAGATTGCCGGCCGCCTTCCGCCCGATTTGTCAAATCGTCAGCTTGTAGCCGACGCTGGGGATCCGCCTTTGCTCCGCTTCGGCGCGACAAGCGGTGAGTAGATGTCCAGGCCCTACACGATAAGTTTATATCCCACACCGTGAATTGTAATGAGATGCTTCGGTTCGCCGGCGTTGTCACCGATTTTTTTCCGCAGTTGCACAATCACCTGGTCGAGCGTGCGCGTGGTGCCGTAATAATTGTAGCCCCAGACTTCGTTCAGCAATTTGTCGCGCGACAACACTTCGCCGGCATGCGCGTGGAAAAATTGCAGCAACCTCAATTCGCGAGCCGTCAATTCCCCCGTTGTCTTTCCGCGTTTAATCTGAAATGTCTTCGGGTCAATTGTGGCGTCGCCGATTTTGAATGATTTATCACAGGTGGTTTGCGACGAGGCGTCGCTGCCACTTCGGCGCAACAGGGCCTGGATGCGCGCGAGCAGTTCGCGCACACCGAACGGTTTGGTCACGTAATCGTCGGCGCCGAGGTCGAGGCCGATAACCTTGTCAATTTCCTGGCCCTTGGCGGTGAGCATGAGGATGGGCGCGGCAAATTTTTTGGCCCGGAGCTGCTTGCAAATATCGTAGCCGCTCAGGCCCGGCAGCATCACGTCCAGCACGATGAGCATTGGCCGGTGTTGGGCGACGGCATCGAGCGCCTGATCGCCGCGATTGCACGACGCCACGTCGTAATCCTCGCTTTTCAAGATTTCCTCGAGACCCAGCAGGATGTGCGGGTCGTCTTCGACGATGAGAATTTTAGTTTTCATGGGTTTAACCACAGATGAACACAGATAAACACGGATAAAAAACAACTTTGGTGGGGCGGCGCTGCCGCGCCGCCTGGCCGAGCGGCCCGTCCTCCGTAGCAGGGCTACTGCGGAGGGTGGACAGCTCGGCCCTACCGGGTTCATGGTGAGGGAAGGGGCAAGGGTCGCATCCGCTTAAGTATGCGTGTCTATTGGTGTTCATTCGTGGTTTCAGCAGTTTTTAAGGGCAGGCGCAAAATGAAACAGCTCCCCCCGCCGGGACGCGGTTCGTACACCACGTCGCCGCCGTGCGCGCGCGCAATCTGCCGGGCGATGGTCAATCCCAACCCCGAGCCTTGCACGCCGCTGTTCAGGGAATCGTGCGCCCGGTAAAATTTCTCGAAGATTTTCTCCTCGCTGCCGCGCGGTACGCCGGGGCCGCGGTCGAGCACCCGGACCTCGACATGGGGCAACGGCGATTCGTGCCGGGCCAGCTCCAGCGTGATTTCGCGGCGGGGAACGCCGGTCTCCTGACCCGCCGCACGGATTGTTGGCAGGGCAGCATCACGCCGTGCCGGAGGCCGGCGCTCCAGTTCTTCCCCGCTTGGGCGGGGCGAGGGAGAGGAAGTTTGGCCATTCGAATATTTTTCGGCATTCGACAGGAGGTTGACGATGATTTGCGACAGCGCGTCGGCGTCGCCGCGCAGGGGAATGGGTGCCTCCGGCAACGTGCAATTGAATTTGAATCCGTTTGCTTCCAGATGCGGGCGGAAGGTCTGGGCGGTGCTTCGGACGACTTCGACGAGATCGCAGGATGCGAAATTATATTTTTTCTCGCCGCGTTCCATGCGGGAGAAATCGAGCACGTTGTTGATGAGCCGGGTGAGCCGCGCGGCTTCGGCGGTGATGATGTCCAGGTACGACCGCTGTTTGGCGGGGTCGGCCACGCGGTTTTCGGCGAGCAATTCGGAAAACATGCGGATGGACGTCAACGGTGTTTTGAGTTCATGCGAGACGTTGCCGACGAAATCAGTTTTCTGCCGCGCGAGTTTGAGTTCGGCATTCAGGGACCGGACGATGAGCCAACTGCCGATGCCGATGGCCAGCACGAGCACCGCCACGAGGAGGCCGAGGGTCAGCCGGGCGGTATGCGCTGCGCGAGTGAGTTGCGCAGGATTGACGAGGTACGCGGCGACTTCCCAATGGGGCAGGGCCTCGCCGATTTCCGTGGCGACGAACGGATGTTTCCAGTTACCGGACTGGAACCTCTTTTGCGAAAGCGTTACCGGTTTGGCGTTGTCGTCGAGGACGGCGACGCAGATTTCGTCGCGCAAATCGGCGTCGGCCTGGACGAGCGCGCTGACTTCATTCACGACGCGGGTCAGGTCCAGTTGCGCGCCGAAGATGAGGCTGGGATCGGTGCTGAGGCGATGCCAGAACATGAGGCGAAGTTTGTTCTGGAGAAAGCGGGCGAGCATGCCGTCGGTGCCGCCGCCGATGAGCTGGCTGAATTCGGCCTCGGCGGGGACCACTTTGGACAGATTTATTTGCCGTTCATCGGCGTTGGCAGTGACAGTTTCGGCTTTGCCGCGGTCGGCCAGTTGTTGCTGGTAATAACTGCTTTGCGGGCTGACTTTGCGGGTTTGCGCGGTTTTGTAATTCAGGGTTTGAGCTGGTGCCGGGCTGGCAGCGGGGACTGAACCGGCCAAGAGGCTGGAATCATCCTTCCGCTTTGATGCTTGAGCCAGCGAATACATCGATTTTGCTTCCGCCTTTTTATCCGCGGCCAGCTGCTGTTCGGCGGGAGCTTCAACAGGAGGGGAAGCGGCTGGTGCGGCTGCCGCCACCGTCGAGAGGGTTTCCTTTTGTCCAGAAACACTGCCCGAGATGCTTCCGCCAAACGACGACGACTGATTGGCCGTGTTGTGGGCAACGTTTTGAGTGTTGGCATTGTTATAAACCTCGGCCACTTCGCGATTGCCGAGAAAGGCGCCGTTGTCCCGGTAAAATGTCCGGGACTCCGTCCGGCCATTGGGCGAGGGTGACAGGATTTGTCCCGACACGGTGACGCAAAAGCCGACTTCGGCCAGCGGCCAGCGCCGGCGCAATTCAGTGTCGAATTGGGCAGCCACTTCGCGGGCGTCCCGGCCAGCCAGTATATTTTCGACCTGGGCGCCGAAGGTTTGCTGTTGCTGGGCGAGGTAATCGGAAATTTTCCCGGCGAGCGCATCGGTCACCCGCTGGCAGAGGAGGGATTCCTGGCGTTCGAGCAAGAATTGCTGGTCGCGCAGCGAGCGCACGGCCAGCCAAGCGAGCACGAGGCTCGGCAGCAGGACCGCCACCACAAAAACCAGCGCGACTTTTTTCATGGGCTTGCTCCGGGAAATATCCCAAGTCCGCGTTCATAACCAAGCTCATTCTGGCTGGGCGGCCCGGGATTGCGGCGGGACGCCGGCGCTCCCAGGCTCCATCGACCCCGCTCATTTGGAGTTGCGGGTGTTATAGGATTGCGACTGCAACGATTTGCGAGAAGCGCCGTCGTAACTGCCGCTCACGAGCTGGTCGTTGAAGTCACCGAGATTTGTGGTTTCGGCGCGGATTTGGGCCTGGACCTCGGGAGGCGCGGCGGCGGAAGCCGCACTGAGGGCTTCTTTTTGGACCGCAAGGGTGGCGGCCGCCTGTTTATAATTTCCCGCATCCGCCTGGGCGATGGCTTCGTCCTTGGCGACGGCGGTGAGCATCGAGCGTTTTCTCGGCGTTAACGGCGTAATTGATGGATTGGTCGGCGACAGCTTCCTCGTCGGTGAAACGGACTTTCACCACGCCGCCGACGGTTTGTTCGCTGCCGTTGTCGAGTTCGTCGGTGTAACGGATGTTGACGCGCGCGACTTCAGGTTCGGGCCGGGTCACCAGGCAGCGCAGGAACAGATAGCGGTCCTGGCCGAGGGTGAACTGGCTCAAATTCACCGTCGCCTTTTGATCATCGAATTTCTCGGTCCGGCCGATGAAGCCCAGCGGTTTCACGCCGTCGGGGCAGATGATTTCAATCCGCACATCCCGAACGGCGACGGTGAGCAATTCGCCGAGTTCTTTGGCGAAAATTTCCGGGAGTTTTTCCGTGTCCCGCACATAGTAATAATTGGCGTCGCTGGCCTCCGCGAGACCGGCCATCAAATCCTCGTTGTAATCGTCGCCGACGCCAATGGTGGTAACGGCGATGCCTTTTTCGGCGAGGTCGCTGCCGAGCCGGCGCAGGTCGCGGGTGGAACTGGGGCCGAAGTTGGCGAGGCCGTCGGAGAGGAGAATGACGCGGTTAATGCGTTTGTTGGAAAAGTATTCCTGAAGCTGGCGGGCGCCGGTTTTGACCCCGGCATAGAGAGCGGTGCAACCGCCGGCCTCGATGCTTTCGATTTTTTCCCGCAGCGCGTCCTTGTCCTCAACCTTTTGAGCGGGCAAGAGCACGCGGGCTTCATCGCTATAAATGACGAGCGAAAAAACATCTTTCGGTCCCAGCCGGTCCACGACGGCCAGCGCGGCTTGTTTGGCCTTCTCCAATTTGGCGCCGGTCATGGAACCGGATTTGTCCAGCACGACGGCGAGATTGAGAGGGGTGCGCCGGTGTTTATGCCGGTCGGCGATGGCACTAAGGTCGATTTTCACAACGACCTCCTGCGGCCGGTCCCGCAACAGGCAATCGCGGTCGGGAACGAGGTTCAGGCGCAAGGTTTCTCCGGCGGCCAGGGGGAAAGCCAGCCCCGACGCCAGACCGAGGAGCAATAATGTTTTATTCATGCTGCCACTGTGACTGAGGATTGCGCGGGAGTTGTCAGGGGCTGGTCAAAGGTTTGTAAAAAGGGTGTAAAAGCGCCTTCTGCAAAAACAGCTTTGCAATTTAATCGTTTAGGCATCAGGTTATCCGCATGACGCAACCGCTCGCGCTGGTTTTTTACGAGAAATTACTGCCGGGCAGCCAGTTGGTGAACCGGCTGCAAGACCTGAATTATCGCGTTAATGCGGTGAACGATCTGCCGGCACTTCTGACCAGTGCGCAAAGCGGGGGCCCCATGCTGGTGGTGGTGGATTTGGAATCAACGCATGGCGATGTTTGCCAGGTTATTGCGGCATTGAAGGCGGATGCCGCCACGCAGCACGTTCCCATTATTGCTTTTGCGGGTGAACAGGCGTCAGATTTACAGACAGCGGCGCAGAAAGCGGGTGCGACGCTGGTGGTAGGCGCTGCGGCCATTGTCAATTATCTGCCGGAACTGTTGAACCAGGCGTTGCAGGTGTAAGCCACGGCGGGATGTGGGCAACCTGTGGGCAACCGGTCTGTAACCGGTCTGAAACTAACACTTGACATTGACGCTTATGATATTAAGATGGCTTCCGAATTGAGGCATGAGCGTTTTTGAAAAGTGATTTTGGCACGGCTGAATTTCGGCTGTGTCATTTTTATTTAGGGGCCGGCCTCTAAAATTCAGGAGTTAATTATGGCCAGTGGCAAAGTCAAGTGGTTCGATAACAAAAAAGGGTTTGGCTTCATCGCCCAGGATTCCGGGCAGGACGTCTTCGTACATCACACGTCCATCGCGGGGGCGGGTTTCAAGACCTTAAATGAAGGAGACGAAGTTTCCTTCGATGTCATTACCAGTGACAAGGGGCTGAAAGCCCAAAATGTCCAGCGTGTGAATCCGACGTAAGCCGGGAGTTTAGTGAGGCGGTCCCGCGACGCGGGAGTTTTTCGTTCGCCAGCCATGAACGAAGGGCGTAATATTCCTTCATGGCTGGTTTTGCCATGTCTACGGTCGAAAGCCTTTATATTCACGTCCCGTTCTGCGCGCAGAAATGTGCTTACTGCGCCTTTTATTCCGAACCGTCCAGCGGCGACGTCATCAACCGCTACGTTGCCGCGCTTATCCGGGAACTGGAACTCGTTGCCGCTGACCTGAACCCCAAAACCACCTTCTTCGGCGGCGGTACGCCGTCGCTGCTCAACCTCCGCCAGTGGGAAAAAACTCTTCGCGCCCTGGAACGGTTGAACCTGCTGGGCGCGGGAGAATTTACCGTCGAGTGCAACCCCGCCACGGTGTCGCTTGATAAGGCCAAATTGCTCCGCGACTTCGGGGTGAACCGGATTTCGATGGGCGTGCAGTCATTTGACGAAGCGTTGCTCGAACGGTTGGGCCGGATTCACACGCGGGAAATGGCTTTCAAGTCGTTTGACATCCTGCGCCGGGCTGGTTTTGACAATTTGAATCTCGACCTGATGTTTGCGATTCCCGGCCAGACGCTGGAAATCTGGCGCGCGACGCTGGCCGAGGCGCTGGCACTCGGCAGCGAGCATTTATCCACTTATGAAGTTATCTATGAGGATGATACGCCGCTGTTCGCGCAGCTCAAGGCCGGCAAGTTTGACGTAAACGAGGACCTGGCCTGCGACATGTATGAAGCGCTCATCGAGCGGGCAACGGCGGCGGGATTTCGACAGTATGAAGTGGCCAACTTCGCAAAATCAAAAGCCCTCAACCCTCAACTCTCAACTCTCAACGTTCCCGAATACGCCTGCCGGCACAACGTAAACTACTGGCGGGGCGGTTCGTTTTGCGGGCTGGGGCCGAGCGCGACGAGTTATGTGCGCGGCGTACGGACGAAGAACTGGTCGAACACGCAACTTTACTGCGAGCAACTGGAACAGGGGAAACGCGCCATCGAATTCCGCGAGGAACTGCCGCCATTAAAACGTGCCGGCGAGACCGCCGCGTTCGGTTTGCGGATGAACGCCGGCTGGCCGTTCGCGGAATTCCGGCGCGTGACGGATTTCGATTTGTGCGACGAGTGGTCGGGGGAAATGAACCAATTGGTGGAACGTGGCTGGGGGGCGCGCGACGACCGGCGGTTCCGGCTCACCCCGCGGGGATTGCGTTTTGCAGATTCGGCGGCGGAAATGTTTTTGCGGTAAATTTTTCCGGTACGGCGAGCGTACGCGCGAGCCGTTTGACGGTTGCTGTCTTGTATTTGGAGTGCGGTGACATGTCACCGCTTTTCAAAGCGCCGACATGCCGACGCAATCCAAAATTCCGGCTCGCGAGTACGCTCGCCCCACCAGGTTTATTGCGACTGAGTTCCGGCGTTAACAGCAGGTTCTTCCTTCCGGCAGAGGAATTGCCATGCCAGCAGGGAGGTAAGAAAAGCAATAACGCCACAGATGACATAGGGTAACTCCGCCGAAGGTTTGTCGGGCCGCACAAAAAACAGGGTGGTGGCGAAAATCGGACCGAGGATGCGCGCCAGACTGCCGAAGCTCTGGGCGACTCCAAGGTTTGCGCCCTGCTCATGCGGCGAAGACTTGATTGAAATCAGTCCGAACACGGGGGTGCGATTCAAACCGGAGCCGATGGCCAGCACCGCTAACGAGATCAACAGGCCGGTCAGGTGGTTTTGGAAAGGCAGCGCCAACAAGCCGCCGGCAAAAATGACCAGACTGGCAAAAATCAAGCGGGGTTCGCCAAAGTGTTTGACCAGCGGATGAACCGCGCCTTGAATCAATACCGTGATTAAGCCGGCGAAGGCGAAGAGATAGCCCACGTCATTCCGGCTCTTGAGGCCGAACTGTTCGGCGGCCTGTTGTCCGAGCATCAGGGGGAAGGTGGATTCGAAACAGACAAAACAAAACGTGGCGAGGAAGAAAATGCCGATGAGCAGACCCAGCTTGGGCTGGCGCAGCGTATGGCCCCATTGCGTGAATTTGGGGCGGGCCAGCGCCGGGGCGGCGCCGGGCTGACGGCTTTCGCCGAGGATGAACCAGCCGAGAACGAAATTGGCGGCGCAAAACGCAGCCGCCACCCAGCCGGGCCCGGTTTTGCCGAAGAAATCCGCGGTAAATGCGCCGAGGGGCGGTCCACAAATGAAGCCGAGACCAAACGCGGCGCCGATCAAAGCCATTCCCGCCGACCGTTTTTCCGGCGGTGAAATGTCCGCAATGTAGGCCGAGGCCACTGAAATGTTCGCGCCGGAAATCCCGGCGAACACCCGCGAAATCAGAATCCACGACAAGGCCAGCGTTCCGTGCAAGCCGGAGGCGCAGGCGAACAGGACGTAGGAACCGGCTGCACCCAGGTTGCCGATGAGAATGACGGGACGGCGTCCGACATGATCAGACCAGCGGCCCCACGCCGGCGCGAAGAGAAATTGCATCAGCGAGAAGGAAGCGATGATGGCACCGATGGTGAAACTTTTGGCGCCGAAATCCTCCGCATAACCCGGCAACAGCGGCAGCACGATGCCGAAACCTATCAAGTCAATGAAGACGGACAAAAAAATGACCAGTCGCGATGGCTTCCTTTTCATATTCAAAACGAACGGAAATTTTAATGGTAATCAGAAGCGAGTCAAGGAAGGCGACCGGTCGGTACTGTCTGAATTTGGCTGTAGGGCACGACGTAAGGAGTGCTGGCCCAAACGACTCGTTACCTCGTCTCCTACAAGAAATCAGGACGTTGCCGACCGGTTTCGCGTATTTTTTGGGGAGCGCCGGCGTCTCGCCGGCAAACAAACCAGGGGGACGGAAAGCAAACCGGGCCGGCGGGACGCCGGCGCTCCCAGAAAGCAATGTTCGGCCTGCATAACCCAACAATTTTTCAGGTGACAATCGGAGCCGGTAAGGCATTTTCCCCTCGTTGTGAAGAACGTGTCACTAAGATTCAACAAGTCCGTTTTGATTAACCGAAGAATTTTCCGCTTAGTTGTCGCATGATTGATTCCGTTTCTGAGACCCATCCTTCGCCCGGAGGCTACGGAGGGCAGGCCGCTGGGACAGGGGCTGATTTAAAGAAAGCCAGAAGGCAAAAAAGCGGCGCGATGGGGACATCGCGCCCTACCGTCGATCGCTTGCCGCCGAATGCGTTGGACATGGAGCAGGGCGTGCTTGGCTGCCAGTTGCTTTCACCCAACGAGTGCGTCGGCGAAGTCATCGAAAAGCTGAAGGGCATCGGGCCGGAAGTCCACTACGACCTGCGGCACCAGACCATCCAAGCCGAATTATTCGAGATGTACGATGCCCGGATGCCCATTGACATCATCACCGTTCAGCAGCGGCTCAAGGACAAACAGCTTTTGGAGCAGGTCGGCGGCATCGCCTATTTGGCGCAACTTCAAGATGTCGTGCCGAGCGCGGCAAATCTTTCCTGGTATTTAGAAAAAGTCCTCGAAAAATACCTGCTGCGGAAAATGATTGCCACTTGTACGGACGTGGTCGGGCGGGTCTATGATTACGAAGGTGAAGTGGACGCGCTACTGGATGAAGTGGAGCGCGACGTTTTAAGAATTTCGGAATCGCGCGCGCAAGGCGGGGTGGTGACCACCAAGGAACTGGTGGGCAAGGCCATCGGGACGATTGAAAATTATTTCAGCCGCAAGGGCACCCTGAACGGCCTGGCCACGGGCTTTACGGACCTGGACCGGATCACGGACGGTTTGCATGGCAGCGAAATGATCGTCATCGCCGCGCGGCCCAGCATGGGCAAGACGTCGCTGGCGATGAACATTGCGGAGCACGTGGTGTTGGAGCAGAAGCTGCCGGCGGCGGTGTTCAGTCTGGAAATGAGCGCGGAGGCGTTGATGTTACGCATGATGTGTTCACTGGCGCGGGTAAACCTGCGGAGTATCCGGGAAGGATTCATGAGCGAATCGGATTTTCCCAAGCTGACGAGCGCGGCGGGCCGGCTGGCGAACGCGCCGTTGTTCATTGACGATTCGGCAGGGCTGTCGATTTTGCAGTTGCGGGCGCGGGCGCGGCGGCTGGCGCAGCAGCACGGGGTAAAGCTTTTTGTGGTTGATTATTTGCAGTTGTTGCATTCTACTGCGCGCCGAGCACAGGAAAATCGGCAGCAGGAAATTTCAGACATTTCCAGCGGCATCAAGGCGCTGGCGAAGGAATTGAAGGTGCCGGTGCTGGTGCTCAGCCAGTTGAACCGTGAATTGGAACGGGACAAAAGCCGCAAGCCGCGGTTGTCCGATTTGCGGGAATCGGGCGCGATTGAGCAGGACGCCGACGTGGTGGGGCTGCTGTACAAGCCGAACGCCGGTGAAGATGATGATGGCGCCGCAGTGGAAGAGCCGGACGGCCTGCCGATCAATCTGTTGATTGCGAAACAGCGCAACGGCCCCACGGGCGATGTAAACTTAACCTTTTTGAAACCGTACACTCGTTTTGAAAGCGCAGCCAAAGTCAGCGACGAAGACGTACCGGTGGACCGATAGACGATGAAATTAATTTCGCGCCTGTTCGGCCTCTGGCTGTTGCTCGGCTGCGCGTCAGCCGTGTGGGCGCAGCCCGTCGGCCCGACCATTGCCCGGGTGGACGTGAAGTTTGTCGGTCCGACAAACGTCAGCGAACAATTGGTCCGCTCCAACATTCGTCTCAAGGCGGGCGACACCTATTTTCCCGCCGCCACCCAGGATGACATCCAGACGCTCTATTCCACCGGACAGTTTTACAACATCCGGGTGACGCTGGACCAGGCGAAGGAAGGCGGCGTGATATTGACCTACATTGTACAGGCGCGTCCGCGGGTGACGGACATCAAAATTGAGGGCAACAAAAAACTCAGCACTTCGAAAATCAGGAAAAAGATCACCGTCAAAACCGGCCAGCCGCTCGATGAGCAAAAGCTGTTCACCGACGCCCAGGAAATCAAGAAGCTCTACGAAAAATACGGCCGGGCCGGCACGCAGGTGAAATATGTTTTGAACATCGACGAGAACGCCGGGCGCGGCACCGTGACCTTTGAAATCGTCGAGGCGCCGAAAATCAAGATTGAGCGGATTGATTTCATCGGGGCGGCGGCATTTACGCAAAGGGAACTGCGCGGAGAACTCAAGACCAAGCGGCACTGGATGTGGTCCTGGCTGACGGGCAACGGCGTGTACAAGGAGGACGAATTCGACGACGACCGCGACGCGCTCACCGATTTTTACCACAATCACGGTTATCTGGATTTTGAAATCAAGGACGTGAAGTTCGATCACCCGACGACCAATCCGATGGTGATCCGCTTTTATCTTTACGAAGGGCGGCAATACAAGGTCGGCTCGGTCACCTTCACCGGCAACAAGCTTTTTAATGCGGAGGAAATCCGCCGAGGCCTGCAGGCCGTGCACGACTTCGAGCATTCCAAGGCCAAGCTCGGTCCGCACGGGCTGGAGATGGACACCGGCAGCATTTTCACACCCGAAGGTTTGGACAAGGACACCCAGGCCATCGAGGATTTTTACGGGAGCAAGGGTTACATTGACGTTATGCGGGGGCCGACGTTGCGCGCCATCTACATTCCGAACGTGGACACGGGCACGATGGATCTGGAATTTCAAATCAAGGAAGGGCAGAAGTCCCGCGTTGAAAAGATTGACATCCGCGGCAATACCAAGACCAAGGACAAGGTCATCCGGCGCGAACTGGCGATTGCGCCCGGGGAGGTGTTTGACATGGTGCGCGTCAAAATCAGCCAGCAGCGCCTTGAGGGCCTGCAATATTTCGAGAAGGTGGACATGCGGCCGGAGCCGACCGACCCGCCGATTGCCGGGCGCAAGAATTTGATCGTGAACGTGAGGAACAGAACACCGGCAACCTCATGGTCGGCGCAGGGTTCAGTTCGGTGGATGCGCTGGTCGGTTACGCCGAAATCTCACAGGGTAATTTTGACCTGTTCCATCCGCCCACGTTCACCGGCGGCGGCCAGAAACTCCGCCTGTTCGTCCAGCTCGGCACCGAGCGCCAGGACTATGAACTTTCGTTTGTCGAACCCTGGTTTTTGAACCGCAAACTCGCGCTGGGCGTGGATCTTTACCGGCATCAGTTGGACTTCGAAAGCCCGAACGACATTTACGACGAAACCCGGACCGGCATGCGCCTGAGCCTGACCCGCGCATTGTGGAGCGACTTTTTGATCGGCAGCGTCAGCTACACGATCGAAGACGTGGGCATCAGCCTGAATCAGCGGATGGCATGGCACGAACTTATTATAATCCGCCACCGATTATATATCCGCCGAAATGTTCCGCAATGCCATTTCGATCAAACCGGCGATCATTTGTACAACCGTTTCGGCGCGACGCTGGCCTATGACACGCGCAACAGCACGAAACTGCCGAATCACGGCCAGCGGACGGAAATTGACCCGGAATTCAGCATCGGCGACACCACTTATTACAAACTGGAAGCCAAGACCGCCTGGTATTTCCCCGGTCTTTTCAGCCGGCCACGTGCTGGAGGCGGTCGGGCGCGCCGGGGTGGCGGACAGCTTACGAGTGGCGGCGATGTGCCGTTTTACGACCGTTATTATCTTGGCGGCCTTTATTCGCTGCGCGGTTTCAAATTCCGCAATATTGCGCCGCGCGATCCGAACTATTTCCCGGGTAATCCCGACTCGGCATGCCGAATGAGCCGATCGGCGGCGACACTTTCTGGTTTGGCTCGGTGGAATACAGCCTGCCCATTTTTGAAAAAGACAACGGCCCCGGCGTGCGCTTTGCCGTGTTCTATGACATTGGCGCCGTTTATGAACGAGGCTTATTCGCTTTCCGGGAAACAATTGGGATGATGATTGGGGCCTTGGCTTGCACATCAATATCCCCAAACTCGGCCCGTTGCGGCTTGAATATGGCATTCCCATCCATCATGATCAGTATAACGGAGCCTCCGGCCGGTTCCAATTCGGCGTTGGCTGGCATCCGTCCATTTTAAAATGATTCGCATTGCAAAAATTATTTTGTCGGTGGCGCTCAAGGGCTGGCCGTGGGGCTGCTGACGTTGCCGGCCCTGGCGGCGCAGCCGGTCGCCGTGCCGGCCAATCTGCCGCTGTTCTTTGAAGCCGGGCAGGCACCGGCCGATGCCCCGGCACAGTTCCTCGCCCGCGGCCATGATTACCAATTCCTGATTTCGGCAACCGGAACTCAAATTGCGCTGCGCAAAGCCGGCGCCGAGTCTGCGGCCGTGCGGATGCAGTTTGCCGGCGCCAACCCGCGGGCGCAAATTCGCGGTGACGCCGAATTGCCCGGCAAAATCAATTACCTTACCGGGAACGACCCCGCGCAATGGCGCACCGGCGTGGACATGTTTGCCAAGGTCCGCGTCGCAGGGCTCTATCCCGGCGTCAACCTGGTTTATTACGGCAACCAGCAGCAACTCGAATACGATTTCGACATCGCGCCGGGGGTGGATCCCGCGGTCATTGCCATCCATTTCGACGGCGCAGACAAAATTTCGGTCGACTCGCGCGGGCGAACTGGTTTTGAGCCTGGCCGGCGGTGAAATCCGCCAGCCTAGACCGGTGATTTACCAGATGGTGGGCGGCGCGCGAAAGGAAATTGCAGGCGGTTATCGGTTGGTGGACGCGCACACAGTGGCTTTCGCCGTCGGTAAATACGATCGCAGCCTGCCACTGGTCATTGACCCGGTTTTGGGTTATTCGACCTATTTCGGCGGCACGGCGGGTGATACTGCCTGGGCGGTGGCTGTGGACAACAATGGTTTCGTTTACATGACCGGCCAGACACTTTCCCGTTTGTATATCGCCGGGAGTAGTTTTTGCCACTGCGGGCGCCTATCAAACAAATTTTCAGGGAGGCACGATGACCGGCGATGCTTTCGTAGCCAAGTTCACTACCGGCGGCGGCCTGCAATATCTGACTTATCTCGGGGGAAGTGGCAATGACCAAGCGCTTTCAATCGCTGTGGACAATTCAGGCAACGCTTACGTCACGGGTTACACCGACTCGACAGATTTCCCGACCCACCAACGCACTTTACAACAAAATTGCCGGAACACTGAATACACATCTTGGTGCTTATCCGGTGGATGCTTTTGTTGCCGGAATTGGATTCCAGCGGTTCCAATCTGGTCTATTCGACCTATCTCGGTGGTAACGCCGTGGATGAGGGTGCCGGCATTGCCGTGGATTCGATGGGAAACGCCTATGTGACCGGCTTCACTTACTCATCCAATTTTCCGGCTATCTCCGGCATCACGTATTCCAGCAATTCGACCAATTACACTTTGCCGAACAAGCAGGCGTGCAACAACACCATCTACTTCAACGCCAATGCTTTCATCGCCAAAATAAGCCCCGGCGGCACGAATCTGGTTTGTTCGACCTATTTCGGTGGCACCAATTTCGACCAAGGCAACAGCATAGCTGTGGACAACAACGGATTTGTTTATGTGACCGGCTCCACCGCTTCGACGAATTTTCCGACCCTCAATGCGATTGTACAGGATACGGTCTGGACCAATCTCGCGAATACCAACCTGGTGGTCATTACCAATCTTTTGAACGGTTACGGGCTGAACAGTTCGACGAATCGGCCTTCCTGTTCCGACGCCTTTGTCGCGAAATTTGATGCCACGGGCACAAACCTGGTGATGCTGTATTCCACCCTGCTGGGCGGTACCAACAGTGATGTCGCCACGCACATTGCCGTTGACACCAACGGCGCCGCTTACGTTACCGGCTGGACGGTTTCGACGAATTTCCCGAACACCGTCGGCACGAGCATTGGCGGACTGCACTCGTTCGTGGCCACCAACATCTCGTTCGGCTTGCTGGCCACCAATGTTTTCCTCACTAAAATCACCAACGCGATTGGTTCAACGAACGTCGGTATTGCCTGGTCCGCAGTTTTCGGCGGCCAGGGAGCGGACATTGGCTATGGCGTGGCGCTGGATCCGGCGGGCAATGATGTATTTGTGACGGGTTCGGCTTCCTCGACCAATTTCCCGGTTTACAATGTACCGGGCCTCATGAGCGCCACCAATTCCAGCACGAGCAAAACCGGCAAGAGTGACGTATTCGTCATCGCATTCACCAACGACGCCAGTGCGATGCTTTATTCAGGTTACCTCGGTGGCAAGGACAATGATTATGGCTATGGCATCGCGGTGGATGCGAATGACAACGCCTACGTCGTCGGCCAGACGCTCTCGACCAATTTCCCGTCGTTTAATGGCCCATTCACTACTCGCAACGGTACGAACGACGCCTTTTTGACCCAAATCCTTATGAATCCCGAGCCGCCGACAATCACCACTGACCTGCCGGATCAGATAGTGTCGGTGGGTTCGAGTGTGACATTCAGTGTCAGCGGTGGCGTCAACGGGCCGGGGCCCTACTTTTATCAATGGCAGAAAGACGACGTGAACCTGGCGAATGGAACGAACCTGTTGAGCGGGGCGAACGTCATCACCAGCGGCGCTACCAACGACACACTGGTCATCAGCAATGTGCAGACGAACAACAGTGGCTTCTACCAGGTCGTTGTTACAAACTATGGAGGAACGGTGACCAGCATTGGCGGCAGCTTGACGGTTACGAATATTCCGCCGGCGATCGAAGTGCCGCCGGCAAGCCAGACGAACGGGGCGGGAACGACCGTGACCATGACCGTCATTGCCACAGGGTCGGCGCCGTTGAGTTATCAATGGCAGTTCAATGGAACGAACCTGATGAACGGGACGAATTTGGTGAATGGGGCAAAAATAATCACCACTGGCGCGAGCAGCAACATACTTACCATTCGCAATGTCCAACTGACTAATAGCGGCACCTATACGATTGTCGTTACCAACACAATTTATGGTGGATCGGCGACCACCAATGCCAGCCTGAGCGTCCAAACCACGCTATCGTTCCAGATACAACCAACGCCAACGAATCAGACGCTGGCGGTGGGAGACACGGCGGCTTTGGGTGTCCTCGCCGTCGGACCGGGGCCGTTGCATTACCAATGGAAATTGAACGGCACGAATGTGGCGAACGTAGCCGGCCACATCATCGGCGCGACTACTAATCTGCTGTTCATCGGCAATGTGCAGACCACCAACGCCGGCAATTACACAGTCGTTGTTACCAATATTACGGGTGCGATTACCAGTGCGCCCGCCGTCCTGAACGTGACGAACATTCCGCCGTTTATCACGGTGCAGCCGGTGAGCCAGTTGGTGGCGGTGGGATCGAATGTGACCCTGACGGTTACCGCGGGCGGAACAGCGCCGTTGAAATATCAATGGTGGTTCAACACGACGAACCTGTTATCCGGGGCGACCAACAATGTGCTGAAAATCAACAATGCGCAGACGAACAACAGCGGCAGTTACACGGTTGTCGTCACGAATCTTTCCCCGTTTGCGGCGACCAGTTCGCCCGCCATCCTGACGGTGCAGGGGTCGCCATTTATCAAGACGCAACCAGTCGGCCAAACGATAGCCGTGAGTTCGAATGTGACCTTTAATGTCATCGCCGACGGTCTGAAACCGTTGCATTATCAATGGCAAATGAACGGGACGAACCTCGTGAATGAAACGAACCTCGTGAACGGGGTGAAGGTAATCATCCGCAATGCGACCAGCACCAA
Source organism: uncultured Verrucomicrobiae bacterium (assembly GCA_963789055.1). Classification (GTDB taxonomy): domain Bacteria; phylum Verrucomicrobiota; class Verrucomicrobiia; order Limisphaerales; family UBA11358; genus UBA11358. The sequence continues at coordinate 549,183 of CAWBJE010000004.1, forward strand.
CCTGACCATCCTCAATGCGCAGACGAACAACAGCGGCAGTTACACGGTCGTCGTTATGAACATTGCGGGCTCGGTGACCAGTTCCAACGCCATCCTGAACGTGACGAATATTACGCCGGTGATCACAAAGCAACCGACGAACCAGACGGTGGTGGCGGGAACGAATATAAAAATGATTATCGCTGCGAGAGGATCACCGCCCTTGAGTTATCAGTGGCAGGTGGGGGGATTGAACCTGGTGGATGGAACGAACCTGATAAACGGGATCAAAGTAGTCACCAAAGGCTCAACCACCACCAACCTGAGCATCAGCAGCGCGCAGACAAACAATAGCGGAACCTACGCGGTAATCGTCTCCAACCCTGGCGCTTCCACGACCAGTTCCAACGCGACCCTGACCGTGGCAGGGGCACCGTTGATCCTGACGCAGCCAGCGAACCAGGTGGTGTTGGCGGGAGCGAATGTGACCAATGTGGTCAGAGCCATCGGGACGACGCCGTTGCATTACCAATGGCGGATGAACGGGACGAACCTGGCAAATGGAACGAACCTCGTAAACGGGGCAAAGGTAATCACCCGTAACGTCACCAGCACCAACCTGATCATCCTCAATGCTCAGACGAACAATAGCGGCACCTACTCGGTCATTATCACGAACATTGCCGGTTCAGCGATCAGTACCGATGCCGTCCTGACCGTGGTGGGGGCGCCGGTGATCGTAACCCAACCGACAGACCAGTCGGCGGGAGTGGGATTGGCCGCCACCTTCACCGTCACTGCCAGCGGCGTTGCGCCCTTGCATTACCAATGGCAGGTGGGCGGGATTAATCTGGTGGACGGACCGAGCGGGGATGGAAGCCAGGTCAGCGGCTCCACCACCACCAACCTGACCATCAGCAATCTACAGACCAATGAAAATGGCAACAGCTACTCGGTCACCGTCATGAACGCTTTTGGGTCAGCGACCAGTTCCAATGCCCTGCTAACCGTGACGAATGTTGCGCCGGCGATTGTTGGGCAACCGCAGGACCAGACGTTGCGGGCGGGATCGAATGCGACCTTTACAGTGACCGCCTCCGGGACGGCCCCGCTGAGTTACCAGTGGCAAGTGAACGGGACGAACCTGACGGACGTGATAAATGGGGATGGTAGCCAGATCAGCGGCTCCACCACCGCCAGCCTGACCGTCAGCAACGCTCAAACAAACGAGGATGGGAACTATACGGTAATCGTCACAAACCTTGCCGGGTCAGTGACCAGTTCTGTCGCTGTCTTAACGGTGGCACAACTCCCGGAAATCAATAATCAACCGACGAACCAGACGGCGGGGCCGGGTTCGAATGCAACCTTTGGCGTTGGCGCGACCGGAACGGAGCCGCTCTTTTATCAGTGGTACAAAGACGCGACGAACATCCTGGTGAACGGAGGGCATATTAAAGGCGCAAACACCAGCCAGTTGACTATCAAAGACGTGCAGACGAATGACGACAACAGCGTCTACTCGGTCACCATCACAAATCTTGCCGGGTCGGTGACCAGTTCCAACGCGGTCCTCACCGTGGCACTGAGTCCAATCATCGTGCAGCAACCGACGAATCTAATTGTTGGAGTGGGATCAACGGCAACCTTCACCGTCAATGCCATCGGGATAACGCCGTTGAGTTACCAGTGGCAACTCGACGGGACAAATCTGGTGGATGGCACGAACCCGGACGACGGGAGCGTCATCAGCGGCTCGACCACCCCGGTGTTGGCCATCAGTAACGCGCAAACGAACAATAGCAGCACCAACTACGCAGTCATCGTTTCGAACAGTCTCGGGTCAACGAACAGTTCCAGTGCCAGCCTCATCGTGACCGCATTCCCACTCATTCTGGAGCAACCGGCGGATCAGATAATTGCGATAGGATCGACGGCAACCTTCACCGTCAACGCCGTCGGGTTGGCGCCATTGAGTTACCAATGGTATTTCAACGGGACCAACCTGCTGGATGTGACCAATGTGGACGGCAGCCAGATCAGCGGTTCCACCAACGCCACCCTGGCCGTCAGCCTTGCCCAGACAAACGAGGATGGGAACTACACGGTAATCGTCTCGAACAGTGTCGGGTCGGTGACCAGTTCCAACGCGGCCCTGACGGTGGTGCGGTTGATGGTTGTCGCGTGGGGGGACAATGAATATGGCCAGACCAATGTGCCCGTAGCTTCGACCAATGCGATGGCGATTGCCTGCGGTGGCTTTCACAATCTGGTACTACAAACCAACGGCACAGTCGTAGCATGGGGCGCAGGACAAACAAATGATCCGAGCGATGGGAGTGATTATGGACAAGCCATTGTGCCCGCCGGATTGACCAATGTGGTGGCGATTGCGGGTGGTGGCTATCACAGTCTGGCGCTCCAAGCCAACGGGATGGTAATGGCCTGGGGGGCAGGAACCAACAATAACGGTTCGTTTCCCACGAATGGACAATCCATAGTGCCCGCAGGTTTAACCAACGTGGTGGCTATTGCCGGAGCTTACGCCCACAGCCTGGCGCTTACGGCCAACGGCACGGTGATAGCTTGGGGAGACAATACCTACGGCCAGACCGATGTACCTCTGGATCTGACGAACGCGGTGGCGATTGCCTGCGGTGGCTATCACAGTCTGGCGCTCACGGCCAGCGGCACAGTGGTAGCCTGGGGATACAATGCCAATGGCCAGACCAACGTGCCTCCGGATCTGACAAACGTTGTGGCGATAGCTGGTGGCGGCTATCACAGTCTGGCGCTCACGGCCAACGGCACGGTGGTGGCGTGGGGGGACAATACCTATGGCCAGACCAACGTGCCTCCGGATCTGACGAACGTGGTGGCGATTGCTGGAGGTGGTTTTCATAGTCTGGCGCTCACGGCCAACGGCACGGTGGTGGCGTGGGGTGCAGGACAAATAAATGATCCGAGCGATGAGAGTGATGATTACGGTCAGTCCATGGTGCCTGCAGGATTAACAAATGTAGTGGCAGTCGCCGCGGGTTACTTGCACAGCCTGATACTTGAGAATGATGGTTCTCCGTACATTGTCATGCAGCCGGCAAGTCAAACGGCTTTAACCAACACAACGGCCACCTTCACCGTGACCGCTCTGGGCGCCCCAACGCTGAGTTATCAGTGGCAGAAAGACGGCACCAATCTCGTGGACGGCGGCAACGTGTCCGGCTCGACCAATGCAACCCTGACTCTGACTGATGTGCAGGCTGCCGACGCGGCCGGCTACACCGTCGTCATTACCAATGCCATCGGCAGTGTGACCAGTTCCAATGCGAATCTGACGGTGACCGAAGTCGCGCCGGCGTTCGTGCTGGAACCGGTGGTCGGGAAGACCCCGTGGTCGCCGGTTATCCGAAGCATCCGAATAACGGCTGACGGGAACATCACGATTGCGGGCGACAGCGGTGGAGACGGGAATGGGGCGCTGGCCGGCCGCGCTGGCGGCACAAACGCCGGCTACTATTACGTGCTGGCCTCATCCAATCTGCTGGCGCCATTGACCAACTGGACGTTGATTGCGACCAACCAATTTGACAGCGACGGCAATTTCATTTTCACCAATGCCGCGCCCACCAATTCGCCGCAGTACTTTTACCTGATCCAACTGCCCTGAGGTGCCGGCGAATGCAGCGGGCGCCAGTTACCTTTCGCCGCGGCTCAAGGCGCGCATGAACGAACTCGGTTTGCACGCCGCCGATTTGGCGGGCGTGGCCGGCAGCGGCGCAGCCGGCCGGGTGACGGTCGAAGATTTCGAAAGATTCATCGCCCATCTCGAAAAACAAAAGATAACCCCAACGTCGTCCATGCGCGTGACGGTGGCCGACGCCATGCGGCGCAGTTGGACGCGGCCTCTCGCCAACGTCGGTTTGCCGGTCTGTCTCGACCCGCTGTTTGCCTATCGCAAAGTGACCCGGCCAAAGCCCGGTCCCGCGCTTTGCTGCCTGCGCGCGCTGGCAGTGGCATTGGCGGAAAACAGCGCGCCGGCCGGCCGGTTGGTGGGCAATAAAATTGTGCATCCCTCCTCGATTGACATCGCGTTTGCGGTTGAAGCCGAGGAAGGCGTGCTCGTGCCCGTCATCCGCCATGCGGACAAAAAAACGCTGAAGGAATTGACCGTGCCTTACAATGAGTTGGTGGAACTGGCGCGGCAACGCAAACTGCCGCCGGAAGCGACGGGCGGTTCCATCGCCACGGTGACGAACTTCGGCACGTTCGGACTGACCTGGGCTACGCCCATACCGCTGCCGGAACAATCGCTGGTGCTCGGCATCGGTGCGGCCAAGCGAACGCCCAGTTGGGACGCAAGCAAAAATCAGTTCGTGCCGATAATGGAAGCAAATCTGACGCTGAGCTTCGATCATCGGGTGATTGACGGCGGCGCGGCCGGACGTCTGCTCATGCGCATCGCGGATTTGATCACCCACCCGGAACAGTTGTGATTGGTCGGAAATTTTAGGCAGTGACGTTTTTGACAATGTTACAATAAGTGTAACAGCTGTTACATTTATTGTAATATTTCTGGAACAGATAAAATCCGGTTGCTTTCGCGGTTATTTCACCACGAACGTCGCAATGATAGGCCGGTGGTCGGAACCGACACCCCAATTCGAAATCGTCAGCACGTAAGTTTCATTTGTCACCCAATGGCGCGCCATCGCGGGACTGAGTAAAATGTAATCCACGCGGCTATAGGTGTCTTCCTTGCCGTAATAATGCGTCCACGTGACGTTGCGTGGTTCGAAGCGCGGGATTTCATTTGGCGCGTTGTCACCATTGCGCTCGGCGGGACGTGTATCAATGAGCTTGAAACTTCCATGACCGATGATGGTTTTCGTGGAATCGGAATCTTTTACGTCATTGAAATCGCCGAGCGCGATCAATTTGGCTTCCGGGTCGGTCCTGAAATGTTCATCCACAATGCGGCGCATGACTTTCGCCTCTTCCAGGCGTAACTGGGCTTCGTCGGCTTCCGGCACGGCACGGCGCGATTTCAAGTGCGCGGCGATGAGGGTGAAGGTGAAATTGGTCGCCACCCGGATGTCCACGTCGGCAAAACCGCGACCGACGGGAAAGCGGCGGCCGTCGAGCAGGAAACTTTCGTTGGTGCGCGGGCGGCTTGCCAGAATGGGAAACTTGCTCAACACCGCCACGTGAATGTTCGTGTCCCAGCCGCGCACGTATTCCCAGTGGGAAAAATCCCGGCCTTTGGCCTTGAGCGACGCACGCAATTCCATGAGGGCATTGGTGCTGCCCATTTCTTCCAGTGCAATGACATCGGGATTCAGGGCGCAGATGCTTTCGCAGACCTTGGCTTTGGCCCGGGCGGATTTCACGAACTGGCGCGTTTCCGTCGGCTGGTCGAGATAATTTTCGACGTTGTAGGTGGCCACGCGAAAGGTGCTGGCGCCAGCAGCGGTCGCCCAGAATAACAAGAGGAGGCAGCCCGACCGGCATGAAATTAATTTCAACATAAACCGGTCGGCAGGTTAAATGTTCACCGCAGCATGTCCAGACGCATGTGCCCGGAACCTTTTGCCAAATTTGGCAAACCTGTTACCTTCCGTCCATGCCTCGAATGAGCCGGAACAAAAGAGCGCGGCAGCAATTGCACGATATGCAAAGCCGGCGCGACTATCGCGAATTGCGCATTGACAAGGCTGGCGTGCGCGGCTTGCGGTTTCCCATCCAGGTGCGCGACAAGGCGCAGAGTATCCAGAACACCGTGGCGACCATCGGGATGTTCGTGGATTTGCCGAAGGAATTCAAAGGCACGCACATGAGCCGGTTTGTCGAGGCGCTCAACACGCATGGTAATGTCATGCACGTGGAAAACATCAGGGACATTTTATATTCGCTGCAGAAACGGCTGAAATCGGCCACGTCACACCTGGAAATCGAATTTCCGTATTTCATGACCAAAAAATCGCCGGTATCGCGCAAGCGAAGCCAGATGGATTACGTGGCGCGGTTCGACGCCGCGGCCTGTGGTGATGAAATTGACTTTGTGCTGACGGTAAAGGCGCACGTGACAACGCTGTGCCCGTGTTCCAAGGCAATTGCCAAATCCGGCGCCCACAACCAGCGCGGGCTGGTGACGGTGGCGCTGCGGTTTACCAAGCCGGTCTGGATCGAGGATGTGGTGGCGATGATTGAAAGCTCGGCGAGTTCGGAACTGTATGCGCTGCTCAAGCGGCAGGACGAAAAATTCGTCACCGAGCACGCGTATGAAAATCCGGTGTTCGTGGAGGACCTGGTTCGGAACGTGGCGCTCAAACTCAACGCGCACCCGCGGGTAACGTGGTACAAGGTCGAGGCCGAAAACTACGAGAGCATCCACAACCACAACGCCTACGCCTGCATTCAGAAAAGTTGAGCAATCTCTGAAGCCAGAAGGCGGACAAGTCGTTGACTTGCAACAACCGAGCAATAAGCACCATTCTCAGCCCATACCGAAACAAGGGATTGCATATAATTTGGACATTTAAATGCGGGGGCAATCCATCCAAATTCGCCCGGTTTTCCAGGAACGCGCACCCACAAGCACAAAGGAGTAATAAGTATAAATTCCCTGCCGGTTGGTGCGCAGCATGCTGCAATTTGCCCAACATGAAAAAGCAATTCCAGAATGCCCAGGATCCCCGGATGACAAAGGAAGTCACCGTTTGGGCAGGCACAAAAATTTTTGAACATTTTTGTGGCATATTTGTTTTGCTCTGTTAAATTCCCGCGCTCTTGACAAGACGAAACTGATTATTACATTTGTGACCATAAAGAAAAAAACAGCACGCCAAAGCCCCGCTTTCCGGCACCGCAGCCATCCTCGGCCGGCCGGTGGTAAAAGCCAAAATCACCACCGACCCCAAAAAGGTCAAAGCCGAGTGGCAGAAGTATTGTCAGCGGCTGATCGAATTGCGCGAGCAATTGCTCCGGCAGATGAACGGCCTGGCCAAGGAATCGGCGCAGGAACTGCCCGGCTACAGCCTGCACATGGCGGATTCGGGCACGGACAATTTTGACCGCGACTTCGCCTTGAGCCTGTTGTCGTCCGACCAGGACGCGGTTTATGAAATCGAGGAGGCGCTGAAACGCATTGAGAAGAAAACCTACGGCATTTGCGAATTGACCGGCAAAACGATTCCGAAGGCGCGTTTGGAAGCGATTCCCTGGACGCGATTCACCGTCGAAGCGCAGGCGCAGTTGGAGCGTGAAGGCGCTTTGAAATCGCGCCGCATCGGCCAGTTGGGCACGGTGGACAGCACCGGCGCCACGGAAGTGGAAAGCGAAGAGGAAGAGCCGGAGGAAAAGGCCAAAGAGAAGGAATAATTCATGCCGCGCGAAATCATCACCATTGAATGCACCGAAGCGCGCAAGGAAGGCAAATCACCTTCGCGTTATACCACCACCCGCAACAAAAAATTGAAGACGGAGAAGCTGGAGATCAGAAAGTACAATCCGGCGCTCCGCCGCCACACCCTGCATCGCGAAATCAAATAGCCATGCCCCGCAAAACCCATACCGAAAAGGACCGCCGCGGTTCGCGTCGCGGGCAGACGGAAAAGCGCACGCCCCGGCCCAAGCCGAAAATTGACTTCACCGCCGACGCGCTCGATTTCAAAAACACCAATTTGCTCCGGCAATATGTGACCGACCAGGGCCGCATCCTGCCGCGCAAATACACCGGCATGCCCGCGCATTACCAGCGGCGCCTGACCCGCGCCATCAAGCGCGCGCGCCAGATGCTGCTGATGAAGTAATTTTTTACCGTTCGATGGGACTTGCCACCGGGCGGATTTTATATAAAATTGAAATGCAAATGATTTGCATTTAAGACAACGTGGCTCCAATTTCCATTTTGTTCCAGGTCAGCGCAGCGTTTGCCATCGCTCTGGCGGGCGGCGCCTTGAGCGCGTGGCTGGCCCGCACTCACAAACGGCTTTGCGCCTTTATCAGCCTCGGCGCGGGGACGCTGCTGGGCGTGGCCATCTTTGGCATCGCGCCGGAATGCCTGGATTCACTGCATTGGTGGCTGTTCCTGCCGGCGGCTGGCTCCGGCTATCTACTGTTCGCGCTCATCACCAAATATATCTTCCATGTCTGTCCGGCGTGTTCCGCCAGCCATTTCGACGAACATACCACCCATCGCCTGGCCGAATTCGCCGCGGCCATGATGATTGCGCTGTCCATCCATTGCATTGTGGACGGTCTGGCGTTGGCGGCAGGAAACGAGGAGCCCACAGCCGTGAGTTGGTCCATCCTTTTTGCGATTTGCGTGCATAAATTCCCGGAAGGCCTCGCTTTGGGGGCGCTGTTGCTGGGCGGCGGATTTCAACGCGGTAAAATGCTGCGGCTCGTGGCGGCAGTGGAATCCATGACGATCCTTGGGGGGGTGCTGGGCTGGTTTGTCCTGCGAAGCGCCTCCGATTTCTGGCTGGCGCTGGCACTGGCCAATGCCGGCGGTGGATTTTTATATCTGGCCATTCACGCCGTGCTGGGTGAAATCTTCCGGCACCACAAGACGCTGGTACTCACAAATTTTGCCGCCGGCTTCACCGCCATTGCCGGCTTGATCCTGTATTTCCACCTGCGGGCATGATTTTGGACCCGATGAAAACGCCCCGCCATTCTCATCCGCGCAAACGGCAGGAGTTGTCGGCCTTGACCGGCCGTTTGCGCCGGCAAGCGCGAAAAATTACCGGCCCGCGCGCGGCCATCCTGGAATTTTTGCGCCGCCATCCCCAGCCGTTCACCAACAAGGAAATATTGGACGCCCTGCCCCGGGGCCGGTGTGATTTGGCAACCATCTACCGCGCCATGCATCTGCTGGAGGAACTGGGCATGGTGAAGCGATTCGACTTTGGCGACGGCATCGCCCGGTTTGAATTGGTCGGCGAGGGCGACGACGGTCATCACCATCACTTGGTTTGCACGCGTTGCGCGGGAGTGGTGGAAATCGAGGAATGTTTTTCGAGCCGGATTGAAAAGCGCATTGCCGCCGCCAACGGCTTTAAGGGCGTGACCCACAAACTTGAATTTTTCGGTGTTTGTCCCGAGTGCCAATAGGCACGCCCCTACAAACGAAGAAGCCGCGCTCGCGCGCGGCTCACTTAATGATGATGGCAAGAATTTCACACCATTTCTTCCTGCCAATCACCCAGATGTAGATACTCCTTAACTTTTCGACGTTCGTATCGGTTTTTTAACGGTTTTTTGGGCTGGTGATCCAGTTTGCGAAATGGGTGTTTTGGATCCCGGACAGCCTCCGTGATGACTTCCATCATTCTTTTCATAACATAACTCATGTTACTTCATGTTACTGAGTTGGCAGGGTCATAACCTTCCTTGTTGGCTATGGTTCCCTGCTAACGCTCATAGTATAAGACCGTTGGCGGTGTTTGTCATTCAAATTTTTCCAGATTTTTCTTCCCCGAAAAAAAACGAACCTGAACACCACTCGCCCTCAGTTTTTTTTATAGCAAGTTTCAGTCCAATTTCCTCAAAAAAACTTCGCACCTCTGAAAATTCTGACTTCAAAATTCCGGCCAGCACGAGCGTTCCGCCGCGGCCGCAATTGCGCCGCAATCCGCCGGCGTTCCGCAATCAGCAATGTCGAAATCAAATTCGCGCACACCAAATCGTATTGTCGCGCCGGATGGATCGGCAGTTTCGTCACGTCCTTGCGCACGATTCGCAATTTCCGGTAAACCCCGTTTTTACGGGCATTGGCGCGCGCAACCCGAACCGCTTCGGGATCAAAATCAAAGGCGTCAACCGGCGAATAACCCAGCCTCGCCGCCGCAATCGCCAGAATTCCTGAGCCGGTTCCGATGTCTAAAAATGACCGGGCGTGTTTCAAATTTTCCACAGCGCACCAATTCGCTGCAGGCAAAATGCCGTCGTCGGATGCTGGCCGGTGCCAAAACTGAGTCCCGGATCAAGCACGACGACTGTCTGATTTTTACTCGGAAGCTTTTTGCTCCAGCTCGGTTTGATAAGCAGTGATCAGTCGGGAGTTCAATCTCGATGGGCTTGAAATGCCTTTTCCACGATTCGGCCCAGTCTTCCTGGCGTATTTTCGCAATGGTTGTTTTGTCGGAACCGGCCTTCAGCCCGCAATGGTTGATGCGTTTCAGGCCGTCAAAAATGGTTTTGCGGAGTTGTTCCTGGGAGCGCCGGCGTCCCGCCGGCAAATTTGCCCGTGCCGACGGACGTTGGCGCTCCCGGATTCATGATTTTTTGCAGTAAATAAGCCGTGACCGCGGTTACCCTGGTTTCCACGTCGAAATACGATGAAACCGGTACACCGAGCAAGGTGGCAAGAAGTTCCGAAACCGCGTCTTCAGCTTCAAGCGTTGTGGTGACAGAAACGCGCCAGAGCGATTTGGTTGCTTTCATTTTTGATTCCTTCTCGTCCTAATGCTCGTCCGCGTCCTCGAAACCAATTCGATTACGAGAACGAGGACGACGACGAGGACGATTATCCAGTCAGGTCCCGCCACGGCGTGAAATTGAGCAGTTCAATTTCATTCAGGTGCGGACGTAACGCGATCTGGGTGATGCTGGCGTAGTCAATCTCAAACGAATTGGTCCTGGGCAGCGGCAGGTCGAGCAATATGGCCAGCAGCATGCGGATGACCCCGCCGTGACAAAAAATCGCGACCGTCCCGCCCGGATGCCGTCGGATGATATCAAACAGGCACGGTTCCACCCGGGTGCGGAATTGTACAGCCGCTCTCGCCGTTGGGCACCGCGCCCAGTTCAATTTCGTCAAGCCAGTCATAGGGATGAACGCCGAACTTTTTGCGCACTTCTTCCCAGTTGAACCCCGTCCAATCGCCGAAATCCACCTCCCGCAATCCGGGCATGATGGTCTGCGCCGGCGCGCCATTTTTGAGCAGCGGCGCCAGCGTTTGTTGTACCCGCTTCATCGGGCTGGCGTAAATCGCGTTTAAAGTCTTGCGGTGAAGATAATCGGCAAGGGTTTTTGCCTGAGCCTGGCCGCGCGCCGAGAGCTTCATGTCAATCCGCCCGCCAAATGTATTTTGATAACGCGATTCAACTTCGGCGTGGCGGATGAGCAAGAGGCGAGTTGACTGCGAACTTTTGAGTTTCTGCCGGGAATGGTTTGCGTGGGACATGGGCTGCAAATTCAAGTTGGAGTTCACGCTTCAGCGTGGCTGGAACAAGCTAAAGCTTGGACTCCAGCAGCGCCTTTTTCTGCACGGCGAGCAGCTCGCGAATGCCCGCCTTGCCCAGCGCCAGCAGATCGGCAAGCTGCGCCTCGGTGAACGTGGCTTCCTCGCCGGTGCCTTGAACTTCAATGAATTCACCGGCGGAATTCATCACCAGATTCAAATCTACTGCCGCGGCCACGTCCTCGGTGTAACACAAATCCAGCAGCGGCCGGCCTTCAACGATGCCGACGCTCACGCCGGCAACGGCGTTGAGGATCGGGGTTTCCGCCAGCTTTTTATCGGCAATCATTTTTTCCACCGCCAGCGATAAAGCGACAAAAGCGCCGGTGATGGCCGCGGTGCGCGTGCCGCCATCGGCCTGCAACACGTCGCAATCCACCCAGACCGTGCGTTCCCGAGTTTGTCGAGATCGAGCGCGGCGCGCATGGCGCGGCCGATAAGCCGCTGGATTTCCGATGAGCGTCCGTCAATTTTTCCCTTGGCGATGTCGCGCGGTTTACGCTGCAAGGTGGAGTAAGGAAGCATCGCGTATTCGGCGGTAATCCAGCCGCCCTTGACCCCCTGCTCTTTCATCCAGCGCGGCACGGTTTCTTCGATGGTCACGCCGCAAATGACGCGGGTATTGCCCCATTCAACCAGTGTCGAGCCGGCGGCGTAAGGCGCAATATGATTTTGAAAGCGCAGCGGACGGAGTTGATTGGGAGCACGACCGTCGGCGCGCTTGGTTGCATCAGCCATAAACGTGGGGATATTAAACATGAACCGTTTTTAGGAAAAGCAAAACCACTGTGAGTTGATACCAGCACCTAACCTCGTTTCAGCGGATGAGGCGACGAAAACCATCAGCCCAGACTGGCGGCTAAAAAATGCACACCGCAATGGTTTAACTAAAGACAGCCAGCGAAAACAAGCCTGCAAACCGAGCCGTTTAAAACATGCACCTATTTTGGCTATCTAATGCCAATGTATGATTAGTCGTGGCATTTTAAAAATGCCAAAAGAGTATAATAATCTAATTGACAGTTTGCGCTTGGCTATGATAGAAGGTTACTTAGATTTGAAGTCAAAATAAACCCATAAAGCTTTTAGCCAATCATGAAGACCGAAATCCGATTCCTTGTCGTCTTGGCCTTTCTGGCAAGCACTGCTCTGTCCAACGCAACCATCACCACTGCGGACTTGTGGAGCACTGACAACAGCAAACTTAACTGCAATTGGAATTGGGACCAGGGCAGTGCCACTTTACAAATGGGCGCAAATCAGTACGCAGGCGGTAGCGTAACTGGTTATATCGACACGACGGATATCTCTGATCCGACCCTTTTCCGCTTCAATGCCATCGAAAACGACACCGCGTTGGCTTGGAGCGACTATCACGTGATCGTTTCCATGCTCCAAAGCACCTTCACGCTTTCCGCCGTAAATATCTCTACTCCCGGTGGTTGGACCTACAATATCACACCAACCACCTTCAACGGGACCGAATATGTCGGCGAGATCGACTTATCCTACAACAACGGCACACCCGTTCAGGTCGGGAATACCTTGGCGTTCAACTACAATATCAATGGGTTTTCCGGTGCCACCCACTACACGATTACCGAAGACCTCACACCATCTACGGTTCCAGAGCCGGCCACTCTCAGCCTCGCTGTACTTGGCGGCATTCTTTTGGGTTGTTTTAGCCTGTCCGGACGCTGCCGTAAGTCGTAGTTGTTGATTAATTCTCCGGAATTATTCCCTTTGCACAAGCAAGGCCATCAGGCTTTACGTGGCTTTCCTGTGTCTGGATGCTTTAAAAAACACGTTTCATCCATCCTCAGCCTCTATTGGCGGCTACTTCTTTTGTCCGGCTTCGATGTTGGCGAATAAACCCTCCAGACTGTTCAACGGCGTGTCGCGTTTCGGATTCAAAATCTGCCGCAGGTATTCAATGCCATCGGGAATGTTCCGGACGGACTTGGGCAAGATGGCACCGGCGGCGTTAATGTGACCGCCGCCCTGAAATTTCTCCGCCACTTTGAGCGCTTCGCCGTTGCGGCTGCGAAAGCTGGCAAACACGGCGTTCCCGCGCCGGAACAACGTCACCAGCACCGGATATTCGGTCGCCTTTTCCTCCAGCAATCGGTGGACAATCAGATTGTTGTTGCCGACGACGGTATCCATGAACCCGACTGTTGGGCTGATTTCCGTGATGTTCGATTTGCTCCATTCAAAGCCGAGGGGGTTTTCGATGCGGCGTTTGACGGCCATGACCTCGAGCAGCGGATGGTCGAGCAATTTTTCGACGTCGCCGCCGATGAGCGTGTGCAGGTTCCAGAACTGGTAAATTTTGACGAGGTTCGCATAATCGGTCGCCACCACGAAATCGGGGTCGTCGTCCAAAAACAAATCGGCGACGTTGTTCAAATGCACGAGCCGGTCCAGGGCGGGCGAACTGACGCCCTGTTCCCGGCAAAGTTCATAGCAAAGCGACCCGGCAGATTTGTTGACATCATGAATGAGCCGGGCGTGTTTCGGCACAACCTCCGTAACGTGGTGGTCAATCACCACCCAATCCGGTTTGTCGAGGCGCGGTTCAAAAGTAAAATCCGCCACCCAGGCGGACCTTTCGCGCAAGTCGCGCTGCTTCCAGAAATTGTAGTGATACGCCTCCAACGGAATGTCCACGCCGAACAAATGTTTGGCCAGCCGCTGCAACAAAGCGCCCGACAGCAATCCGTCGAGATCGCTTTCGTGCGTGATAATCACTTCCGGTTTGGGCAATGGCGCCATGGCGGTAACAGCTTAATTCAAGCGGCCAGGCATGGCGAGCGGGGAATTTGCCGGACAATGTCCTGATTTGATCGTAGGGCACGACGTAAGGAGTGCGTTCCCAACGACTCGTTACCTCGTCGCCTACAAATTCGGACACTACCAATTCGCCGGGGTAAATTCCCTCGCCGGGCAACGGAACTGGTTTGGCAATTCCCGGCTAAGGCAACTTATGATCAGGAATACTGCATACGGGCGGTTCACCAACGGCGTTGATTGTGTAAGTGCCTCCCGCAGGGCAAAGGGGCAATTTTGAGTGATAGAGGTACGCTTTGATGTCATCCTCCGTTGGCACATCCGTGGATTTCTTGCCTTTTTCCAGTGCCCATTCATTTTTGGCAGCGTCAATCTGACGGAGGTTGTTAATGCAGGCGTTTTTCTGCGAAGTGGCCCGGGCTTTCACAAAATTGGGAATGGCAATCGCCGAAAGCATGCCGACGGCAGCCACTGGTGCCAGCAGCGCGGTATTGGCGTAGCTCTGGCTGCCATTGCCGACGGTCAGGCAGCCGTCCGGCGTGTTGATGCCGACGGAATAGGCAAAAGCCGGCCGGTTGCGGAAGATAGATTGCATCCACTTTGCCATCTGCGGGTCGGTTTTGACCTTTGAGTTGACGACTTGTTGCTGGATTTGACTTAAAACCTGGGCGAATCGCTGGCTCGCAAACACGAATTGATTGCCACGGTCCGGCAAGCCCTGCGCAAGATGCTTGAATTCGGCAGTGGATTTAAGTCCGGGTTTTTGTCCGCTTTTTACGGCCAGTGCATGGTTAATCAGCTCGTCACTGGTGGCGATGAACAAATAGCCACCGCTGGTTGCGGTGCTGGGCTTAAGCGCAATCGGCAGTGGAATGGGAATGGGCAGAGGCAGGGTGCGCATCTTGAGCCCGGGTTTGTCCACACTGATGACTTGTGGATTGGCTTTCAACTGTTGGTCAATGCGGTTGAAAATTGTATCGTCGTTCACCTTGACAACGATGAAAAGGCCAGGCTCGGAAATTTGCAATGCGCCGCCGGGCAGAGGGATGGGGACGTTATTGGATGCATCCAAGGTGATGACGAGGCCGAATTCGCCGCCGAGCGAATCGAGGAAAGCGTTCCATTTGACCTCGGTTTTCTGTTCAAATACGGTCGGTAGTTTCTTCAGCCATTCCTGCGCCTTGGGCAGGTCGGATTGGGCGACTTCCTTTTGCGTGATTTCCCAGAGCAATGGCAAATCCACGTCCGAGAAAACAGCCAGCGCGGTGTCGGCAGGCAGGAGGTCCAGGCCGGTGAGCGGATGCGGTTCCTTGCCCGCGAGGCGCCAGAGGAAACCGGTGCCTTTGCCGGGATAATGATGCACCAGCGCCTTGTTGTGAAACACGCCATTCTCAATTTCCACTGAACTTAAACCAACTCCACTGACGTCCTCAATGCCGCTGTCCTTGATCAAGCGGGTGACAATGTCGAATGCCTTGTTGACGTTGGTGGCGTCATCGGGCTTGATGCCGGGCATGGCGGAAAACGTTTGCCGCCAATGACCGACTTTGACGGCAAGACCATCGAGCCACTGAGCTGTGCCCAAATACAGGTAAAAATCTCCGCCGGGGTCGAGCTGCGCAGTGACTTCATTGAAGCTGGTTTTCTTCACCGAGACGACAGCGGGTGTGCCGGACCCGCCACCGGGCTTTTGTCCGGTCGGCGTGGTTTCCTTTTTCCCACAACCGTAATTGAGAGCAGCCAGCAGAACCAGAACGACCAGCACCGGCACGTAAATGAAAAGACGATTTGTTTTCATGGTAGAATGTTTATTGGCATTGAGGTGGACGTTTCAACTCCAGCCAAACAGTTTTTGGACGAAGGTAAAGCAGAAAAATATTGAGAAAAGCCGGGCTGCATCAGTCTGATTGAAGAACAACTTGTCAACGGCTTTGAAAGGAGCACCGTGTCGCGCATGAACTCCATTCCCTGCTCCCGTTCAAAGCCGGGGTTCAACCCTGGTGGCATTGCTGGTCATCATCGCCGTGCTGGCCATTCTGGCAGCGCTGCTTTTGCCGGCGCTGGCCGCAGCCAGGAAAAAATCCAAGCGTATCAACTGCGTCAACAATTTGAAACAGGATGCGATTGCCTTCCGCATTTGGGAAGGCGACCACAATGACAAGTTTCCCATGGCGGTACCGGTGGAAATGGGCGGGACGAAGGAGTTTGTCACCGGCGCCGATACCTTCCGCCATTTCCAGGTAATGTCGAATGAATTGAGCACGCCCAAAATCCTGGTTTGCCCGGCGGATATACGCACCCCCGCCGCCAATTTTGTTTGGTTGAAGAATCAGAACGTCAGCTATTTTGTCGGATTGGACGCGAGCGACGAATTTCCCCAAAGATTGCTTGCGGGCGACCGCAATCTGACTGCCGACAACGCCCCGGAAAAAGGCATCCTCAAACTCGTTCCCGGACAAAACGTGAGTTGGACGGCAGCGATGCACGCTAATCAGGGCAATCTCGGCCTGGCCGACGGCAGTGTGCATCAACTTTCAAATTCGGGTCTTTACAAGGCATTGAAACATTCCGGTGACGCAACCAATTCCTGGCGGATTGCGCTGCCGGAATGAGCCGGAACAACGCAAGCAGGGAAAACAGAACCCGGGCGAGACACATTTGCTTTCTCACCACGATCCCATTCACGGTCAATTTGGTTTATTCCGGCGGCGAATGGTAAGGAAATTGCTGATGGTGAGGCCAATTAACCGCGCAAAACATGAGTGAAATGACCCGTGAAAACCGGCTGGCTGAGTTGATCCAGAAAGATCAATTCATCGGCTGGACCTGCCAGATTGATTATGAGCAGGCCATTGTTTTCACCAGCGACCAATGGAAGGCGCACGCGCAGGGGGTTCCGCACAACTGTTTCCTGCTGGCCACACTGTTGAATCCTGAAAATCCCGCCGAAAATGCGGAAGCCGCCCGCGAAATTGTGTTGCTCCGTGTCATCGGCTCCGCTTCGCTGACGTCGGAGGACAAGTCAGTCCAGTCCAGAATTGCAGAACTCAAACGGCGCGCGTCCGAGGCTGCCGGTGCCGCCGGGGATGAATCCCAATTCAGCGGCCTGCGTTGTCGGATCCTTGGCACGTTCTACACTCAGGACGGCAAATTGCGCCTCGGCAGCGATATTGAATCGTACCAGAACGCAGTCCCGCTTGATGTTTACCGTCCGACGGGTACCGCGCTGGAGGCGATTGTCAACTACATGAGCCCCGAACGCGCCGCCGCCGCCGCGGCTGAAGCCCGGCGGCTGGGACTGAAAGCCGGGATGCCGCGATTTCCCGTCGGGACGGTGCGTTATGCTTCCACGGACCGGCTCCATCGCGGAAACGCATCCGAGCAGGCGGCCTTCAATCTGAACGCCATTGATTTTCTTTCGCGCCGCACGGCCATCCTGGGCATGACGCGCACCGGCAAATCCAACACCGTCAAGCAACTCGTCTCGGTGGTGATGCGGACCAGTTCCGAGTGCGCGTTGAAAATCGGCCAGATTATTTACGACCTGAACGGCGAATACGCCAACGCCAACCTGCAGGACAAAGGTTCGATTGCGGAGGTTTACCCGGACGACACCATCCGGTATCGGATGATTCCGACGGAGGGCTTCGAACTGATGCTCAATAATTTTTTCATCCAGATTTCCGAAGGCCATGCCACGCTGCGGGGTCTGATTGAGACGCAGCAAAGTTCCCCGCTCCGCCGACCTCGACGCCTTTTTGAGCCTGGACTTTGAAGAACCGAGGCGGGAAGTCTGCGCCAGCGACAACGATTACTCGCAACAAATGAGCCGGCACCGGCGCAAAGTGGCCGCCTATCAAGCCGTCCTGGCCCGGGCCGGATTTGAGGTGCCAAAAGATTTCAAAATTGTCTTCGATGCCGGCGCCGGCGTTCGCAACAAGGTGAATCCGATGGTTGACCCGGCCAATGGCCTCACTCCGGTCCAGGCTTCTGAGTGGTTCCAACTGGCCCGGCAAATTCAGGAGGAACTTATCACCCCAAACGGCGCCTCGTGGATTGATCCTGATACCAACGCTTTGATGAACATGCTCCTGCAGAAGAATGACCAGGGAACCTACATCGCCGGTTTCCGGCTTCTGCAACCGTTCAAGGATTATCACGCCCCCAACCGTACCACGGATGTCTGCGAGGAAATCTACAAGCTCCTGGTCGGCGGCCGGATTGTCATCCTGGACCTTTCAGTCGGTGATCCCGTCCAGCGGGAACGCATCGGCAAGCGCATCGCCCGGCACTTCTTTCAAAATTCGATGATGATTTTTAACAGCGGGTTTCCCCCGCCCCACGTGGTCATCTATATCGAGGAAGCCCACAACATCATTGGCCACGACCAGGTGTTGACCGAAATCTGGCCGTGCATCGCCAAAGAAGGCGCCAAGGCCCGCATCGCTTTCGTGTATGCCACCCAGGAGGTTTCATCCATTCACCCGAACATCCTCGCCAACACCGAAAACATTCTGGTCTCCCACCTCAACAACGAAAACGAAATCACCGAGCTGGCAAAGTATTACGATTTCCGCGATTTCTCCGAATCCCTCATCCGCGCCCAGGACGTCGGCTTTGCCCGGGCCAAAACCCTTTCCAATCCGTTCGTCATCCCGGTCCAAATCGACAAATTCGATCCGGAACGGGAAAAACAACGCGCCACCGGGAAGAGATTCAGATAAGTATTGCAACCCGGTCACTTCGATTGCATTCACTCGCCGGGACGGTTGAACAGCGCCAAAATTCTCTTTGAATTCCGGGCGTTGCTGGGCCAGAATCCACGCTCACTTTGAATTCTGGATTCTGGATTCCGGCTCCTGAATTCTTCCGAACATGAAACGCACTCATCATTGCAACGAATTGCGCCCGACACACATCGGGCAAATGGTCACCCTCTGCGGCTGGGTCCACTCCCGCCGCGACCTCGGCGGCCTCATTTTCATTGACGTCCGCGACCGCGAAGGCCGCACGCAAACCGTTTTCGACCCGTCGGATTTGCCCAAAGAATTGTTTGAACGCGCCGCCGCCCTCCGCAGCGAGTGCGTCATCCGTGTCACCGGTAAGGTCCGCCAGCGGCCCACTGGCACCAATAATCCCAAAATTCCCACCGGCGAGGTGGAAGTGATGGTCAAGGAATTGGAAGTGCTCAACGTTGCCGAGGTGCTGCCGTTCCCGGTGGACGACCCGGAAGTCGCTGCCAAAGTGAACGAGGAATTGCGCCTGAAATACCGCTACCTCGACCTGCGCCGCCCGGAAATGGCGCGCAACCTCCGCCTACGCAGCAAGGTCGCCACCGCCACACGCGTGTTCATGGATGAACAGGGTTTTCTCGAAGTCGAGACGCCCACGCTGTTCAAGTCCACGCCCGAAGGCGCGCGCGAATTTCTCGTTCCAGCCCGCACGAACCCGGGCCTGTTCTACGCGCTGCCGCAATCGCCGCAGCAGTTCAAACAAATCCTCATGGTGGCCGGTGTGGAAAAATATTTCCAGCTTGCCCGTTGCTACCGCGACGAGGACCTGCGGGCCGACCGCCAGCCGGAGTTCACGCAGATTGACATCGAAATGTCGTTCATCGAACGCGAGGATATTTACCGCTTGATTGAAGGTTTGATCAACCGCGTCTGGAAAACCGCGCTGAACATCGACGTGCCTGTGCCGTTCAAGCGCCTCACCTTCGCAGAGGCCATGAACCGCTACGGAATCGACAAGCCGGATACAAGGTACGGCATGGAGCTCGCGGACTTCACCGAGGAATTCCGCGGCAGCAAGTTCAAGGTATTCAGCGGCGCGGTCGCCGCCGGCGGCGTGGTGAAGGCGCTTAATGCCAAGGGCCTCGCCAGTGCCACCCAAGGCCAGATTGAAACGATGACCGACTACGCCAAGAGTTTTGGTGCCAAAGGCCTGGCTTACATCAAAGCCGAGGGCGGTGAATGGAAATCACCCATTGTGAAATTCTTCAACGACGCCGAGAAAGCCGCGCTGGCGAAGAAGCTGGCCATCGAAGAAGGCGATTTGATTTTGTTCGCCGCCGACCAGTGGCTGAACGCGTGTGAAATTCTCGGCGAAATCCGCCGTTACTGCGCCAACGTCCTGAAAGAGCAAGGCAAGCTGACCATTGACCCGAGTCGCTTTGATTTTCTCTGGGTGGTGGATTTTCCGCTGCTCCACTTCGACAAGGAACAAAACCGCTGGTATTCAAGCCATCATCCGTTCACCGCGCCGGTGGCGGAGGACATTCCGCTGCTCAAGACCGACCCTAAAAAGGTGCGCGGCCAGCATTACAATATCGTGGTGAACGGCGTGGAACTGGGCGGCGGCTCAATCCGTATCCACCAGCCCGACGTGCAAAAAACCGTGTTCGAGGAGGTGCTGCAAATTCCTCCGGACATGGTCAAGGCGCGTTTCGGTTACATGCTCGAAGCGTTCCGATTCGGCGCGCCGCCGCACGGCGGCATCGCGCTCGGTTTCGACCGGCTTATCGCCATTCTCTGCAATACGCCGAGCATTCGCGACGTGATTGCGTTCCCGAAGACCGCCAAAGGCACCTGTTTGATGACCGACTCGCCCGGCAGCGTGGAGCCGAAACAACTGCGTGACCTGCACCTGGAATTGAAAGTGGCGAAGAAGGAATAAACCTTGTGCCAACCTATGCGCCGCTCCTCAAAAAGAAATTTTGGCGGCGGACCATTCGCATGTTGGTGACACTGGGAATAGCGTACGGGTTTCTGGTGCTGGCCGTGGCGGTCTTTCAGCGCCGGTTGATTTATTATCCGCGGACCATTCCCCCGGCACTCGTGGAGCAAGCCGGGACGGAACTGGGATTCGTTCCGTGGCGAAACCCGGCCGGTCAAATCATCGGTTGGAAATTGCCCGCCGTTTCATGGCCGGAGGCGAGCGTCTTGATTACCCACGGCAACGCGGGTTGTGCTCTCGACCGCGATTATCTTGCCCGACCAATTCACGATGCCGCTCCGGTTGACGTTTATGTTCTGGAATATCCCGGCTATGGCGCCCGCGCCGGTTCGCCGAGTAAAACCAGCCTGCTGGCTGCGGGAGAAGAAGCCTTTGATTTGATGACCAATGGATTGCCCTGCTATCTCGTTGGCGAATCCATCGGTGGGGGCGTGGCTTGTCATCTGGCCGGTGCGCATCCCAAACAGGTCGCCGGGGTGGTGCTCTTTGCGCCGTACCATGATCTGGCGGCGGTGGCGCAAAAACGCATGCCATTTCTACCGGCGTATTTCCTGCTCGCCGACCGTTTCCAACCGGCCAGAGACCTTGCCCGTTACCATGGCCCGGTAAAAATGGTCGTCGCCGGTTCGGACGAAATTATTCCTGCCAGTTTCGGGCGGCAATTATTTGACGGATATTCCGGCCCAAAGGAACTGCAAGTCATTCCCCGCGCCTGGCACAATGACATTGCCGGGCAGTCGTCGGACTGGTGGAAACAGGTCTTTTTGTTCTGGCGGCAAAGCCCCGGAGCGCCGAAATAGAAACCCGGCACGAAAATTTTAAGCCGGAAAATCTTTTGCAGAACATCACCGCACGTTATCTTGCTGCGAAATGAAACGATTCCGGTTGCTTTTCCGCGGCATCAAGAATTTCGGCCGGGTTGGCTGGATTGTGGCTCTGGCAACAGGGGATTTTATTTTTGGCATCCGGCTGCGGGGAAAATCATCCAGCATTCTGGCTCGCGCGCAATGGCTGCAACGCTGGAGCGGACGGGTGCTGGCGGACTTGGACATTCGGGTCGAGCGCCGCGGCGATCCGCCCGTCGCCGGGGTGCTCGCCTGCAACCATCTCAGCTACCTCGACGTCATCGTGCTGACGGCGGCGCGGCCGATGGTCTTCGTCGCGAAAAGTGAAATCAAACATTGGCCGGTGTTCGGCCGGCTGGCGTGCTGGGCCGGGACTTTGTTTGTGCGCCGTGACCGCAAATCCGATGTGACGAAATTCAACGACGCTTTCGCCGCCGTCATCAACCAGGGCGTGGTTTTGGGATTGTTTCCGGAGGGCACCAGTTCGAATGGACGACAAGTCCTGCCGTTCTATTCTTCGCTGTTCGAGCCCGCCGCTGCCTCGCGTTGGCCGGTTTCGGCGGCGAGGATTGGCTACACCCTGGCGGAGGGGTCGGTTGAGAATGACATTTGTTATTGGGGCGACATGACCTTTTTTCGGCACTTTCTACGTTTGTTGACCCGGAAACACATTCGCGTGACGGTTGCGTATGCCCCGGCATTGCCGCCGGGGTTGAATCGCAAAGAGATGGCACAGCGGTTGTATCGGCAGGTAAATGATCTGGCCGGTTCTTTTCGGGAATCAGTCAAAGACAGGCAAGAAGCCGGTTCGTCGCTTTCAACCGAACCCATTGATTCTCAATCGCATCGTCAGACTGGCCTCCCGTCTTGAAGCGATAACCGGCTGAAGCGTTCACCTGTCCACGGCAGCTAATGATTCTTTTAGCCGTACTGCTTTCGCGCGGCGAAGGCGGATTTCAGCTTGTTGGAACACGTTCTTTTTGCAACGATTCCACGTGGACGGTCCTATGAATGAATTACTTCAAAATTTGGTTAGACTTCAATCGCTCGAATTTGAAAACGCGACGGGCCCGGCCATCGCCGAGGTGCGCGCCAAAATCCCTTCACAAATCCTTGGCCACTATGACCGCCTGGTTGCCCGCGGCAAAAAGGGTCTGGCGGCCGTTCGCGACCAGGTCTGTACCGGATGCCACATGCGTCTGCCCATCGGAGTTGTCACCACGTTGATGCACGACACCGACATTCAGCTCTGTGATAGTTGCGGCCGCTATCTTTATTTGCCGGAACCAGCACCGGCCGAAGCCCCCGAACCGGCGGCCAAGTCAAAGCCCGCGAAAAAACCACGCAAACGAAAAAGTTCCTCGCTGTTGGTTTGAGAACTGAAATCGACGGTCAGTCCGTCACCAACAGGCTGGCACCGCAGGCAAAGCGAAAATAAGGTTCCCCGTTCTGAATGTCGGAAAGCAAAAACCCCGGCAACGGATTCGCTGCCGGGATTTGAAAACGAACTGTTTTTTATTCGCCGTAAACGGTCACCGTGGTCTTGACATACAGACCAAGGACGCTGGTGGTATGAACGTCAACGTGCGAGATCTTGGTGATGCCGCCGTTGGCACATGCAGTCTTGATGCTGGAATCGCCCGTGGCAACGCAGATGATACCTTCCGAGCTGGCTTCACCGACCTTGGTGGTCCCCGCATTGGGATTCATCGGTGCGCTCGTTGTAATAAGCGGAGCTGAAGTATCTGTGTAGACCCAGCCGTACGTCGAGCCAACAGCACCTCCAGTTGGACCAACGCAACCGGTAATCAACGCTGCCAACGCAGCCGCACATATACAACCAATCAGTTTTCTCATAATTTTCTCCTTTGTTTTTTTACTGTCAGTTTATTGTTTACTTCCTTGTACATCCGCAGTTTTGAAAGATGGTTCTTTTCTGTCAAGGCTGAAAATCCATAATTCTCGCGCTCAAACATGCTACGAACCGCCGCCTGGAAACATTGAGCTGACAAGCAAATGATTTAAGAAGAAGGACACCACGATTCAAGCCCTGGTGAAATTTCCTGCTCGCCAAAGGCGGTTTTTTCACCGATGCTGGCGACCGGATTAATAACATGTTTACCGGCACTTATACCGCAATTGTCACCCCGTTCAAAAACGGCAAGGTGGACGAAACCGCCCTCAACCGCCTGATTCAATGGCAAATCAAGGGCGGCGTGGACGGCATCGTGCCCGTCGGCACCACCGGCGAATCACCGACAGTGGATTACGAGGAGCACATTCGCATCGTCGAACGTTCGGTGGCGTTTGCCCGGGGCAAAATCAAAGTTCTCGCCGGCACCGGCGGCAATTCGACGAAAGAGGCGATTTATCTGACCCAACGCGCCGAGGATGTGGGTGCGGATGGCTCGCTGCAAGTTGCGCCGTATTACAACAAACCGTCGCAGGAAGGCTTGTTCCAGCACTTTTGCGCCATCGCCCATGCAACGCGACTGCCCATCGTGCTTTACAGCATCCCGGGCCGTTGCGGTGTTGAAATCGGCGTCGAGACGGTCCGCCGCCTGGCGCACGAGTGCAAAAACATCATCGGTATCAAAGAAGCCGGCGGCAGCGCCGACAGGGTGTCGGCACTGCGTGCAGTACTGGGCCCGAAATTTGAGATTTTATCCGGTGACGATTCACTGACGCTCCCATTCATGGCCGTGGGCGCGCAGGGCGTCATCAGCGTGGCCTCCAACGTCATCCCGCGCGAAGTAGCGCAGATGGTGAACGCTTTTGCCCGCGGCGACGTGAAAAAGGCGTCGCAGCTTCACGCCAGATTTTATCCGCTGTTCAAGGATTTATTCATCGAAACCAATCCGGTCCCGGTCAAGGCGGCGCTGGCCATGATGGGACGGATCGAGGAAGAATATCGCCTGCCGCTCGTACCGATGAGCGGGGTTAACCGTGCAAAACTGCGGGTGACCCTGGAAACATGTGGAATTTTAAAATGAGGAATGAAACGTGAA
Organism: uncultured Verrucomicrobiae bacterium; assembly: GCA_963789055.1. Taxonomy (GTDB): domain Bacteria; phylum Verrucomicrobiota; class Verrucomicrobiia; order Limisphaerales; family UBA11358; genus UBA11358. The sequence goes on from CAWBJE010000004.1 coordinate 573,786, forward strand.
ACGTGATGCGTGAGTAGCCCGTCACGTTTCACGCATCACGCATCACGATCATGACTAAAATCATTATCACCGGAGCCAAAGGGCGCATGGGCAAAGCGCTCATCGCCTGCGCGCCGAATTTTCGCGAGCTGGAAATCGCCGGCCAGGTTGACCTGGGCGACGACTTGAACGCTGTTATTGCCAAGGGCGAGGTGGTGGTTGATTTCAGTTCACACACGGCCACACCTGGCATCGCTGATATTTGCACCAGGCACAAAAAAGCGTTGGTCATCGGCACCACCGGCCACACGGACACGGATACGTTCAAAATCAGGGAGGCAGGAAATCAAATCCCTATCGTCTGGACTTCGAATTTTTCAACTGGAGTAAACACGTTGTTTTGGCTGACGCGCAAAGCAGCGGAAATTCTGGGGCCGGACTTCGACCTGGAAATTGTCGAGATGCATCATCGCCTGAAAAAAGACGCGCCCAGCGGCACGGCGAAAATGCTGGCGGAAATTCTGGCCGAAGTGAGAAAACTGCAATTGGACCAGGCGGCGCGGCACGGACGTGTTGGCATTGTCGGCGAACGCACCCCGGCGGAAATCGGCATTCATTCCATCCGGGGCGGCGATATAGTCGGCGACCACACGGTCATCTTTGCGAACACCGGCGAGCGACTGGAGCTTACGCACAAAGCGTCAAGCCGTGATACCCTGGCCAACGGCGCCTTGCGCGCGGCGCTCTGGGTGGTCAAACAGAAACCCGGCGTTTACGACATGCAGGATGTGCTGGGGTTGAAGTAATTTTGGAATGCGGAATGCGGAGTGCGGAATTGTCCAACAGCCTGATATGGGTTGATCATTAATGCCATCTTCCATCCTCCATCTTCCATCTTCGCTGGCGATAGTCGCGCTTGGCTCCAATCTCGGCGATTCGCGGCAAATCATCCGGGACGCGCTGGCACGACTGCAAAGTCTTTCCGACAGGCCCATTTTCAAATCATCGCTGTGGCAAACGTCGCCGGTGGATTGCCCGCCTGGCTCGCCCAGGTTTGTAAACGCGGTTGTTGGTCTCACACCGAAAAAAACCGAAACGCCGGAAACGTTGTTTCAGAAACTCCGCGCGTTGGAAAAGGGATTCGGCCGCACGGCAAAAACGATTTTGAATGAACCGCGACCGTTGGACCTGGATTTGATTGCTTTCGGCTCCGAAACACGCCATACGGCAGAATTGGTGTTGCCGCATCCGCGCGCGCACTTGCGCCGCTTCGTGCTCCAGCCGCTGGGCGAAATCGCGCCGGATTTGATCCTGCCGGGACAGAGCCAAACCGTTGCTCAATTGTTGGCGGAACTGCCGGATGCGGAAACCGTCACGCGGCTCGCCTGACCCGTCAGGACGCCTTGTCCGAACCATCCACCGGATGCCACTTACCGTCGTGAGCAATCATCTCAATTACATTTTCACCCACCGCGTGGAATTCCGTCCCGGGAGCAGTGGAGCCGGTTACGGTTGACCGGGTGATTATCGTAGTGGCCTCTTCGTCGTGAACGCGGGCGGCCTCCATGACCAGGAATTCCCACTGGCCGTGGACGGTGCGTTCCGGTGGTTTTTTGAAAGGTTGCAGGCGGAATTCACCGCCGGTCAGCGACAACAACCGGTAGAAGGCCTTCTCCCCTGTCAGGGCACCCGCCACGGCGTGAATAATCACGCCGGCTTCGATGTAAATCTGGCCATGCATCCGCTGATTCCGCACTTCAAGAATTGATGAATTGCGCCCGATAGATTCCATCTGGATGACATCCGACAATCCCACCTGCCGCAACATGCCGGAGAAGCCTTTGCGCTGCGCCCACGTAATCAATTCGTTCAACGCGGTGAAAACTGCCTTCATTCCTTCGCTGGAAAGCGGTTTTTGAATGAACAATTCCGCTCCGTTAGCCAGGCAAGCCGCACGGTCACCGGCATCGGCGCTACCAGTGAAAATGGCTTTCTTGACATCCGGATATCGCCGGTGAATCAAGGTTAGCAATTGCACGCCATCCAGCACCGGCATGCCGATGTCCAGCACCGCCAGATCCATCGCCTTTTGTTGCATAGCATCCAACGCCTGGTCCGCGGTGGCGGCGTGATGAATTTCCCACGTTTTGTCACCCAGAATTTCATATAACGCTGTGATCGCCTCCAGAAATGGCCGGTCATCATCCACAAAAAGCACCTGATGCTTTTTGGCTGGCCGGGCTCCGGGTTCCGATGGGGCCGCCGGCTTTGCCGGAGCCGGTACCGCCGGAGGGGAAGCCACCAGCCGCAGGTCCACCTGGCCCAACCGCAGTATTTGGCCGGGTTTCAGGATGGCCTTGGTAATGCGTTCGCCTTTGATGAAAGTGCCATTGGTGGAATTGAGGTCGCCAACGACCACTTCATCACCACGCAACAGGATTTCGCAATGCCGGCCGGAAACGGACGTGTCGGCTATTTGAATGGTGTTCCCCTCCGCCCGCCCGATGGTGGACCAGTTCGCACTCAACTCGAACGATGAACCGGTCTGGCTTCCGGTCAGAACAACAAGTTTGGGCATATCGCAATACGGGTTTGCAGATTTTGATACGATTCAACAGGCTGGAGTCAAAGCAAATCGTCGGCTGGAAAACCTGTTCGGGGCCTGCCTGGGAGCGCTGCCGTCTCGGCGGCTTGTGCTCGGAATCTCCCCGGTGAGAATTTGCCGGCGGGACGCCGGCGCTCCCGGGAAAGGCCGTTGGCTTCAACTCTTTTTGTTTTCACCAAAGTACCGTTGGTACTCGATCATGACATAACGGTCGGTCATCCCGGCCAAATAATCACACACCGCGCGATGCAGGCCGGTCTGGCGGATGCGGCGGCGGGTGCCTTCACCGATTTCCTTCGGGTGCGCGAGAAAATATCTGAAAAGCTGCTCGAGGATTTTGACCGCGCGCCGGTTGGGCTGATGCACGACAGGATTGTAATACAAATTTTTGTACAGGTATCGGCGCAGTTCAAGGTTCAGGCGGCGGCGCTCGGGACTGTGTTGAACGAGTGTTCTGGGAAAGCGCCTCACGTCGTCGGCTGAGTTGACACCGGCGGCGCGGATAAGACGTTCACTGTGCTCAAGAACGTCCCGAATCTGCATGTCAATGATGGTGCGAATCGTAAAGTAACGGCGACATTCGTCGGGCAAATGGCCATGTTCCCTTTTTACGAGTTTTGCGGCATGCGCCCAAACACGGACATTTCGGCAGAGATTTTTTTCGGATAACAATCCGGAATCCAGACCATCGTCGAGATCGTGACTGTAGTAGGTGAGTTCGTCGGCCAAGTTGGCAATTTGCGCCTCGAGTGATGGATTTTTAATTTGGAAATCCTTGCGTCGTTCAGGATGGTCCCAGGCAGTCTGATGCTTGGCCAGGCCTTCGCGGACTTCCCAGGACAAATTCAAGCCGGGAAAATCCGGATATTTTTGTTCCAGTTCCTCGACAATGCGCAGGCTGTGCCGGTTATGCTCAAAACCGCCATGATGCTTCATCAACCGCGCCAGGACGGCTTCGCCTTTGTGGCCGAACGGCGAATGGCCGAGGTCATGCGCCAGGGCAATGGTCTCGGCCAAATCCTCATTCAGCCGTAAGGCGTTGGCAATGTTGCGCGAGATGGCAGCGACCTCAATGGTATGCGTCAGGCGGGTACGCAGGTGGTCACCGGTGCCGTTGAGGAATACCTGGGTTTTGTATTCGAGCCGGCGAAAAGCACGCGAATGAACCACCCGGTCACGATCACGCTGGTAATGCGTTCGCCATTCGGGCGGCGGTTCCGGATATTCCCGACCGCGCGTGTCACCGCTGAATTGCGCATACGGGGCGAGCACTTGTCGCTCGATTTGTTCCAGTTCCTGGCGCGTGCGGGGCATGTATCAAAGGCGGAGTTCGGAGTGCGGAATTGAAATCAACTTGCCAGTAATTCCTGCAATGAAATGCCGCGCAATTCGAAGAGCCGGCGGATGGTGTCCTCAATCAGGTTGTTCGGGCAGGACGCACCGGCGGTGACGCCCACCGTGATTTTGCCGGATGGCAGCCAGTCGTGCGTCTCAATTTCCTTTTTGGCGTGCTGGTCGTAGTGGCGGATGAGTTTGTCCGATTCCATTTTGGCCGCGTTCTTGATGAAATAGGTTGGCAGTTTGTCTTCACCCATCTCGGCCAGGTGCGATGTGTTCGAGGAATTGTAACCGCCGATGACAACCAACAGGTTCATCGGTTCGCGCATAAGTTTTTGCAGGGCGTCCTGACGGTCCTGCGTAGCGCCGCATATCGTATCGAAAAAGCGGAAATGTTTGTCGATGTCTGCCACGCCGAACTTTTTGACCATCGCTGCCTTCAGACGGTTTTGCACCTCCTCAGTCTCACCCCGGAGCATGGTGGTCTGATTGGCTACTCCAATGGCCTGCAAATGTTTGTCAGGGTCGAATCCTTCCGAATAAGCGCCTTTGAATTTCCCCAGGAATTCCTGTTTGTTGCCGCCATTGACGATGTAATTGCAGACGTAGTCCGTTTCTTCGAGTGTAAAAACGACGAGGTAATGTCCGCTGCCGTAGGCGCGCGCCTGCGAACTCGTGGCCTTGGTTTCCTCGTGCCAGGCCTTGCCGTGAATAATGCTGGTGACCTGTTCCTTGGAATACTGGCGGACCCGCTTCCAGACACTCATCACGTCGCCGCAGGTGGTATCTACGAGGATACAACCTTTTTCTTCAAGCCGCTTGCGGGTGGCCACCTCCGTGCCGAAGGCGGGAATGATTACCACATCACCGGCCTGTAATTGCGCCAGTTCAGCCTCGGTCGGCTTGGGTGAAATGATCTGGATGCCCATGTTGCGAATCTGGTCGTTGACCTCCGGATTGTGAATGATTTCACCGAGCAGATATATCGGCTTGGACTCCGGGAAAAATTTTCGCGCGGCATAGGCAAGATCAATCGCGCGCTCGACGCCGTAGCAAAAGCCGAATTCCTTGGCCAGCTTCACCGTGAGGTCGCCGGCGGACAGCACATGGCCGTTGGCGCGGATGCGCTCGACGACCTCGCTGCGGTAATGCGACAGGACCTGCGCCTGCACCGCCTCCATGATGTCAGGCCGGCGAAGGTTGACTTTCTGAGCTGCAGACGCTGTTGTTGACATATCGAAAGCAATGTAACATGGCGGTTGACCCCGTCCAGCCGGAAAGGAAGGACGCGCATCTTTGCCATCGCCACCGATTCGGCCAAATGACGAATGACAAATGGCATTGAGATGCGCTTGAGCTTTCCATTCGTCATTCGATTTTCAGAATAATGATGAAACTGGATTAGAATTGCGCAATCGGTCCGAGGAAGATATTCTACCGGGGCTTGTCGGAGCGTAGCTCAGCTTGGTAGAGCACCAGCTTTGGGAGCTGGCTGTCGCAGGTTCAAATCCTGTCGCTCCGACCATTTTCCCGCTTTTGCCCCGGTGTGACTTGTAGGGACAAACAGCGACTTCAGCCCCATATCTAAAGAAGAATTTTCACTTTTGCCTGTCAGTGGGGGAGTGACAGCAAATGACCCGTTTTGACCCGCTGCGACCGAATTTTGTGAGTCTAGTTGTGTGTCATCTTTTGACGGACCCGCCAAGCGGTGGAAATTCAGTTTCGCAATCGCTTCTTTCAACGGCAACATCCGCGCGTCGGTGTAAGTCTTGGCGGTCTGTTTCGGATCGCGGTGCCGCATCAGCGCCATGCGCACGCGCTCGCTGGGCGTTCCCGGCGCCAGTTGAGTGCAATAGGTAACCCGGAAGCTGTGAAAGTCCAAACGACCGTCGCCGTGGTCTTCCCAATCAATTCCTGCCGCCTTTAGATCGGCGTAAAACTGTTTGTAGCCGGGGAACTTACCTTTGAAAATCAACTGGTCCGGTTTGCTGGACGCTGGTTTGATTTGCTTCAATGCTGCTACGAGGTCTGGATGCAAGGGCAAGGCATCCTCGTAGTGATTTTTGGAAATTGCTGCCGTCACAGTAATTTTGGGAGCCGTGCCGTCCAGTTCAACGTCCGCCCAGCGCAGTTGCTTGATTTCGCCTCTGCGAATGCCCGTTAGCGCCGCCACCAGATACACCGGCACTCGCCGGCCAGCGACCGCCAACAGCCGTTGAATTTCCTCTGGGGTGTATGCGCGACGTGCCCGCTTCTGGCGGCCTTGAACACGCAGCAATTCAGTTTTTTCGAGCGGATTCTGCGCAATGTATTCGAGGCGCCGCGCCCACTTGAGAAAGGCTCGCATCGCCACCAGGTACTCATTCAAAGTCTTCGGTGATTTTTTCTGGTGTTGCCGCCAGTTTTGAAATGCCTCGGCATTGATGTCCTTGAAATACTCCCATTGGCATTCATTCATCAACGTACCGACATAATTCTCCACGCCTTGAACGTAACGCTTCACGCAGCCGGCGGTGGCGAGTTCGCGCGTGTAAAATTCAAAATGGTCTGCCAGTCGTATGTCAGCCGCTTCACGGATTTTCTTTGGCGCGATCAAGCCGACCGATTCCTGGCTGTGTTCGTTGAGAATCTGCTGGAGCTTCTGCTCTGCCGACCGTTTTTCGGTGACATGGAGTGGAATGTCTTTCGTTCTGTGTTCGTTTGGAAAACGAACGCGCGCGCGATACAGTCGGGCAAAAATCAATTTGCCGTTGCGCCTCCGTTTGGGCCGGTAAATGTAAGCAATCATCTTTTTCCTTTCTCAATTGGCTGGTTGTTCCCGCAACCGTTGAAAATACGCTTTGACCTGGCTTTCCAGCATCCCTACCGCCCGTCCAATCCGCCGCAACGGGGGCAACTCGCCGCTCTCTGCCTTCCGTCTTACCGTCCGCTTGCACACGCCGAAAATCTGCTCCAACTCCGGCAGCCGTATCAAGCGGTCATTAAATTGATGCTCGGTTGGCATACGACATCATTCCTCCTTCTGTCCCCCTTTTAATTTCCACGACTTCCTTTTTTTTTCCCATTCCATTCCCATTTTCAGCCGTTTCCGAAACGCTTCGGCTTTCTCGCCAGACAACATCGCCGCTTGCAATTCTGCCATCAAATAATACATATCTTGTTGCTTATACTCCTTGTTAAAATCCTTATGACCCCAATACTTCACTTTCGGGTTGCCCTTGTCCTTGGGGTCTTTGTTCGCAAAATCGTCGGCGGCTTCGGCTTCCTCACGGGTTTTTGGCTCCTCCTTAATCGAGACCGGCCTGAGGCGGTCCCATAGGCGGAGGGGACTCTCATTCGGTTCATCCACATAACCCACCTTGCGCTTAATTTCTGCTGCCCAAGCTTTGCATTCGCTGACCGATACCACAATGAAGGGGCGTTGTTTAGCCTTGCGTTTTGCGCCGAACAACCTTGTTTCCTCGCTGGTAACGTAAAAGAAAAAAGCGGTCAGTTTGCCCTCCTTGATGCGTTTATGGACGCCAGCGCGTGAGACCGGCACGAATAGAATGACCCCGCTGGTCGAAAGTCCCACGTCTCCTTTGTAATACTCGCCAAGGGCTTCAAACCATTCGCCGCATTCCTCGAATGTTCCTTCCCGCCGATAGGCACGAGTGCCCAGCGTCGGCTCGCCAACAATCTTGTGCAATTCTTTCGGCACTTCGATGAATGGAAACTGAATGAACGGCATATGCTCTATTGTGGCATACTGAATACAGTTGTCAACCACAAATCGGCGGGCAAATTATTTCCGAGACTGGCAAATTTTGAATTAATACACCAACACCAGCACCGCCGCGTCCTGTGCCGATTTCACCACGTCATCGAATTTTCGTTCCGCACTCCGGGAATGGCTGCTCGCCGTTAACGACACCGACACATCAGCTTGGCCTACATGATGCCGGTCGCTCGCCGCTGGTGGATTCGGGCTGCATATTCAAGATTGATATAAACGGAAAACCGAACAAAATTCACAAAAATAGACATTTACGAATTGAGGTCACCGTATGGATGAGATCGATCAAATCAACAACGCGATTTGGAAATTATGGAAAAATCACCCCCGTGAAGCTGGTTCAGTTGTTCCAAAATTTGTCATGTCACCAAAACCAGAGAATGTTGTGTTTCTGGGATTAAATCCATCACTGCCAAAAAAACTCCATTCAGAAGCTCGCGAATGGATTAGTGATCCCACAAAAACACAACTCCTTGACCTTCTCGAAATGCGCCAGGAGCAGTGTTGGTATCCGAAATGTTTTAATTGGGAACAGTCGAATTTGAACAAGGCGTATTTTTCAGAAATCGCATCTGCTTATGCAGAAATTCACTATGGTGCGCGCGATTATTACGGCAAAAGGTGGTTCAGGCGACTGAACGAGATTGCGAAAAAAGCAGAAATCAAAAGCTACGGACACGTTGATTTATTCCTTTGTCTCAATGCCAGTTTTAAATGCCTTCCGCCAGAATATCACGCGCCCGAAAATCACACTCGTTTTTCAAAACCTAATTTTGTCCAAAGCCAGTTGGACTTGGCCTATGAACTCCTTTTGAAACTTCAACCAAAAATCGTCATTGCCGTTTACAAGTCAGCCGCTGAGATATTTCTCCGTTACCACGCTTCAGTTCCGGGTTGCCAGCCAAATGAGATGTGTCGTCAATTTTTGCTCGAAGGTCAGTTGCTTGAAAAAATAAATTTATGTTTAGATGGGCGGGCGATAACTTTTCTTGCCTGTTCAAATTTGCCGTATCATCGTTCGAAAAAGAAGGCGGACGAAATGGTCAAAAAAATTGTTGATGAAATTAGGCGGTGCTGCATTGCTGATAAAAAATAAAACACTTTATGTCAAATCTCGTAGCACCTCAGTCGCCTCCGTTCTTTTTCACCTACTGGAATCCATTTAGTGAGAATTCGAACCTGATTGAAGATTGGTTTAGTTACGTCAAGAATGTTACGCTTGCCAGATACGCTGCCGATTCGATCGGCAGATACATTCAGGAAACATCCGCTGACCAAATCCAGGCGATTGATGCCACTGGTAAAAAAATCTGCGGTGAGCTTTACACTGGATTCTCTGCGCTGGAAAAACAACTCGGCCTTGTATCGAACCAACTGACTGAAATTTCCGATAGCCTGCAAGGCATTGACAGCCGGCTTGGTCTGCTGGTGGACGAAGCTAAGACCAGCAATCTGTTGCTTGAGAATGTCGCAGAATTACTCCGCATCCCTGAAAGCCAGAAACAGCGCCAGTACCACATTGAAATGGGGCTGAAGTTTTTGAAAAACGCCCTCAAAGACGAAGATTTGTATCAGGATGCCCTGACCGAACTGCTCGACGCAGAGAAGTTGATGCCGTCTGATTATTTTGTGCTGCATCGAATCGGCATGATTTATTTTTTTGTTCCGGCCTTGGGGAATCTGGAAAAGGCAGCGGAGTATTTTACCAGAGCCGGTAAATATGCTGCGGTTGAGAGTGATCCAAACGCTGCGCGATTAAGCAACATTCTCAACAAAAGGGTTAATAAGAGGTTTGGCGAACAAGAAGATTCTTCGTCTCACGAAATAGCTGAAATGGCTGCCGAATCATATTTGCAGGCTGGAGCGGCGTTGTATGCGCTTGGACGATTTGAGGAAGCAGCGAAGATGGCTGAAAAAGCCGTGAAGCAACAACCAGAAGAACCCAAGCATCGCTTTTTCTCGGCCAAATACCTGACTCGGGCCGGCAAACCTGATGCAGCGGTTTCAAATTTGCAAAAAGCGGTTGAATTGGTTCCAGCGATGGCGTTGGCGGCTGTTGGAGACTTTGATCTGAATAAAGCACAACCTATTCTGGATTTGCTTAATCACCTTGATGCGGAAGTGTGCGGGCAATTGCAACGCAACATTAAAACGTTAAGGGACTGGCCACAGAACGGATATCGGCATCAGGAAGTTCAGCAGTTAGCGACGGACTCGCAAGATTCGCTGGAGAAAATCAACTACGCCGAAAAAATCTCTCTGCTGGCAAAATTGAAGGAATGGGATCTCCGTTTGCCATTCATCGGCCAGTTGGTGGAAATTGCAGCTATTGGAATCAGTTTCAACGACATTGATGCTGTGCAATTGCTTCGCCAGAACAGCCCTGAAAATGCCGAGAGGATTTGGGCCGAGAAAATATTTAAAGGGTTTTGCCTGTTTCCGAAATTGCAAAATATATCAGTAAAAGCAAACCCGACATTCATCGAACGAGTATTGCTGGCAACTGCAAATGGGCAATTCATCCCCTATGAAGACGAGAATCTCATTAAGCAGTGCATCGAACATCTTCTTACTCCTACGAAAAAGGAATCCGTTGAGCCTGGATCTGAAGGATTTGAAGTTGAAGTAGAGGCTAACATTTCCACTGAACATGAATCCGCTCTTAAAAATCACGGCATCATTAGCGTTTTAGGCAAAACATTAATTAATCTAGGTTTAATTTATCCGCAAGCTAAACTGCGCGCCGGTCCTTTTAACGAGGAAGGCGGCTTGGACGAAGAAGAAGACCTCATCCAGCAGTGCATCGAAGTCATCCGTAGCGAACGGAAAGCGAGCGTTTCGCTGTTGCAACGCCGCCTGCGACTTGGTTACACCCGTGCTGCGCGCATCATGGACGAATTGGAAAATCGCGGCATCGTCGGCCCCAGCAAAGGTGCCGAACCGCGCGACATCCTTTCAAAGCCGTAAACAGTTGCGCCCCCTCCCCAGCGCCCGCCGGGTCGCGCGGCCCCGGTTCCACTCCACCTTGCCCTGGTCGTCCATCTTAAAATGGAAAACGGGGAGCACGACCTTTCCAGTTGCCCTATCCGGCGTCCTGTTGGAAGAAAAGACTCCATTTGCGATTGAATTATAAACCGGGATCGGCAATCTCATTCGAGGAACCGCAGCCAAATGAAATTGCCCAACGCCCATTCAGCAACCGTGCCGGAACGGAAGGTCACGCATTATCTGCTCAATCCGGCGCATCCCGCCGGCGGCAGCAAGGCGACATTTTTCCTGCGTTTTGGTTTTACAGTAGCCGAATGGCCGCGGCTGGCCGAGGCATTGCTCCGTCATGCTCGCGAAAATGAGGTGGCAGCAATGGAACAAACCGCTCATGGCCACCGTTACGTCGTGGACGGGCCGCTGACCGCACCCGACGGTTCGCGCTTGAATGTTCGCAGCGCATGGTATATTAATCCTGGTGGTGGTGGTATACCACGTTTTGTGACCGCACACCCGTTGCCAAAACTATGAGCAAAATCAAAGAACTGGATGCCGTGGCTCTGACGTGTGACCTGCCTGAACACAGGCTGGCGCGGGGTGACGTAGGCACCGCCGTCCTGGTGCATGGCAACGGAGTGGCCTTTGAGGTTGAATTTGTCGGCTACGACGGCCATACTGTTGCCTTATTGACGCTGGAACGCAACCAAGTGCGTCCGCTTCAAACGAACGACATTCCCCATGCCCGTGAACTGGTTGCGGCGTGATTTTCTAGCCAAGATTTAACGGCTTGTTCATAAACGGCAGCCGCATCGCCCCGGCTGATTACCGCTAGGTTGAGGGGCGCGTGACATGCCGTGCCTTTGCGCAAATTTAGCGCAAAAATCGCGCGAATTTCCGACCGAATTATTACAGCAAATATTCGACGAATGTCAGCAACGGATGGTTACTCCATCGGTGAGACAAATTCTCCGCGAAAATTCTCTCGTGCGCGAAATCCTAGAAAGCAAAACTCCCGGAGCCGGGCGGCGTGTCAAGATGGACCGCAGAGGGTAACAGGGCGAGGAATATCTTGATATGCTGCCCGGCGACCTACAATGGAACATTCGATTCGCGCGCACAACACCCACGCCGATGCGTTGACATGGTGTTGACGGGAACATTCCCAAACATCGGCTCAATGCGAATATCTCGCGTTTGTCTCGCCCTTATCTGCGGGCAATTTTCGGCAGACACCATCTCCCAAGCTCAGGCTTGCGGAAAAAACCGGCGCAAAACCGAGGCGGTAAAAAGCGACAAAAGGCGGCAACGAACTTGTCGCAATTTGCCGCTTTTTGTCACTGGCAGTTGCCGCAATTTGTTGCTCTCGGTTCAATGCAATTAAATGGCTTTCAATACCGTTCAACTTTAGCCGTTCACGCGCTGGAATACGCGTTGAAACTCACCGCCAGGACGAACGGAAGTGAGCGGCTAAAAGTGGAAATTATACCATGACACTTACCCCGCTGAAAATCGGTGACGGAGCTGCTCGATGTCGAACACAACGACTGCACACCAAAAAATTACCAGACGAATCAAACGCTGTCGGCGAAATGATCGCAACGCTGACGCAGCAACGAACTGGCAGCCGCCGAAATCCTGACGGTGCATCCGCTCGGTGGACGCTCGCCGGCCCGTTCCTGTCATGGTGCATTGCGAGAGGCAAGCCCCATGCCAGGCACGCGCCGGCATCGCTGCATTAAAAGTCAGCCGGTTCGTGATCGTCGCCCGTCCCGCCGCCCGGAGCGGACGCCAATGCCGTTCAGTCAGAGTGTCCGCACCGAGCGTCGTGCCGTTCGCCGTCACCAACCGGACAGGAAAACGAAATCGAGCCGGTTGCGTGCCGGTGGTTCGTCCGTTCATCGCCGCGTGCCATGTCGCGGGTTGTTGGTCGCCGGGAAAGACTGCTTCTAGGAATGGATTGTTGGCCTTTTGGGTCGGCGTCTGATCCTTTGTTGCTGCGTGTGGCTGGCGAACGTCGCGGGCCTGCTTATTGGGCGCTCTGGCTGCCGCGCCGGGCAGCGTGGCGATGCTGTGGCGCATCGCCTGATTGCTTTCCGTGCTGTGTTAGCTCGCTGGTGGTTTCGATTTCAGGCTGGCCTCGAATTCTTCACGTTCGCTTGGACTCATCATTCTCACGTTGGCGATGTGTGGTCCGCGTGACTTGTATGGAGAATTCTCGCTGGGTGAAGGTGGAAAATTGCTCGGAACAGACGGCGCAGCAGTCGGCACTACTTTTGTAGCCACTCCCGGCGCACTTTGAGGCGCAGCAGGAATATTGACGGCAGTTGTGGTTCGGGCGCGTTTCCGTCGTTTGCGCCGCTTGCCGCCCTCCAGGACGATACGTCCGTATTCGGCCACACGCGCCCGGCTGGTGTTCACACCTTGTTTTTCCAGCAATTCAGCAACTGACCTGTAGGACGCCCTTTTGGCGCGCAACATGACAATGAATTCATGGTATGGTTTGAGCGTATGAAACGGAATGCGGCTCGGGGCGGGTTGAAATTCCTGAACCGCCTGACGTAGCAGTTCGAGATTGGGCGTTGATGGTGATGTGTTCATAATTTTTTAGAGTCATGGTTAAAAACGTGATGAGAAAATTTCGACGAGTCGTCCTGTGAGATGTTTCACGGGATGTTGCATTGTCTGTTGCGCGGACTGTGACGCGGACATTGCGTGGCCGTTGCGCGGCATATTGTGAGTTGTCTTGCAAGTTGCCGCGCGGAAATTCGGCGGCATTGTGTTTGCCACTGTCCGGCCATTGCCGGGAAATCGCGCGGAAATGAAGCGAGACATCTCGCCAGATTTCTTGTGGGATGGTTCGCGGACGTTGTGCGATCGTCTCGCGGGACTCCGCTGAATCTTCGGTGAGCTATTGGCGAGTCGTAAAAACCTTACAAAGCTAAGGGGTAAGGCTTGCACCCTATAAAGGCGGTAGCACACAACCGTGCGACTGCACAGTGACTTGAAAATAGTTGCCTCGGTTTTGACACGCTTCGTGTGCATGACTGTGCAAATTGATGGTGCAATTTGCGTGATGAAATTAACCGTGCCACCGTTTTCGTTTTTACGAGCGCGCTGGGCAAAGTCTGATTGCTGGGAATGAAATGTGATCATGGTTAGTCCATTGTTCCGTTGTCACAATTCCATGCCGGGTCAACATCGGCGATGATGATCGGCGGTGGTGTGTGCATCGGCGGTCGCGTCGTAAAGATGATGCCGGAAATGACCGTGGCGGAGTTGCCTCGTGGCCGTTTCTGCCGCAAGCCGCCGCCCAATACCCAGACAATCGCTCCTAGGTACAACCAGACGAACATGAGGTAAAGATAAACGCCATAATTCGAGATCAGGGCGTCCAAAGCGTTGAATACGGGATTCAGCACCGCAGCGGGATTTAAATTCATGGCGCGTCCTCCGTTCGTTCAGACTCATCGTTTGCCGTCCTGACAATTGCGAGAATGGCTGCCTTGAGTGGAGCAGGAAGTTTTGCCCAAGCGGTGACTACCTGGGACAGTTCGTGCAACGAGGCGACCGGAGTTTGTGAGTCTCTTTGTGTATCAGCCTCTGTAAGTGCTTGAGAATCTGTGGCGGGGGACGGGTTCAAATCCTGTCGCTCCGACCATTTTGCACTTTTTACGGCAGCATCACTTTTCAGGAACCATTCAGCGAAAATCTTTGCCGAAAAAATTCCGACTGCATTGCCGCGTCGATATTTCTTGTCTGGAAATCCTTCAAACCGGTTTTATCGGCCGTCATTTTCTGACAAGCCCAAGGCCGGCTGTCCGGCTTACTGGAATCAATTGCTGCGTCTTTGGCCCGATTTGCCACTATTTTTTTGCTGACCCATCATTAAGCAACAAGCGACCGACCGTATTTTGTTTTTCAGTAATACAATTTTGGCAACTTGGTCAAACTTAGCCACTTAGCACGGGCTTTGCTTAAACCAAATCCGTCAGTATGTATCGTTTATTTTGTTGTAAAATTGTGTCGGCTTGGTTTGTTCACCTTCCAACCACCCTGACTTTTAAATTAATCGGCTCGAAGACAAGCTTCCGGATGCCTGGCCTTCTTCTCTCTGTCCTGGCGCTCGCGCAAATGCCGGCCCACGCCGGCGGAAGTGTTATGTTGGCGTGGAACAAATGCACGGATAAATGTGTGGCGGGTTACAACGTTTATTACGGTGGAGCAAGCGGCATGTACACCAATAAAATCAATGCCAGTAACACAACGAATGCAACCATTTCCGGTCTTGCCGTGGGAACCACCTATTATTTTGCCGCGACCTCATATACCGCTTTGGGGATGGAAAGCCCGTTCTCAAGTGAACTGGTCGTGACTGTTGTTAATGCAGCGATTCTTGCCGTTCAAGCCGTCAAAACCCATGGCGTCCTTACCGCTGTGACTATCACGGCAAACAGTGGCACTCCCAGTCACTGGACATTGCAATCATCGAGGGATTTGAAAGTCTGGGCTACTGTTGCGCAAGGAACAAACACCCCGGTCAACGTCTCCGTACCGGTCGGAAACCTGCCGATGCAGTTTTTCCGCCTGTTGAATCAGTAAACCGGTATCGGGTTGCCGGAGGAGGCGACGGAACCGGCAGCGGCATTTGGCATCACGTCAGCGCGACCACCAGCCGGTGGATTAAAGAAATTACGGCAACAAGTTCTGACTCACGTCTGGTATCCGCAAAACGGGTCTGCGGGCTTAATTCCATTTTCCAACCAAAATGATTTCGCAGGTTTTAACGGACACGCGCTCCTTGCTTTGTGCCGGTGGATGTTTAAACTTGATGTAATTTGTCAGCCAAATGACGCACTTGAGTGTGATCAGCGGGGAAACCGAGAGGTCTGTTCCTTCGTATCGGAACGGATGGGGCTTGCGGCACGTGAAACCGGGAACACTTAATGGTTCCAGCCCGACAGCTAACCTCGCCGGCGAGAACATTAAGGGCAAATGGAGCGCTGTCCATTTCCCTGTATTATGCGACAAAGTTTAATCTTGTCGTGAAATAAACCTGGAATAATGGAAATCAGCACACATCGGCCACGAAACGTTGACTGGGCACGGGCAGCAGGGCTGCTCTATGGCGACTGGGGAACGAGCAAGGCTTACGTCATCGGCCTGGCCTTTCTTGCCGCCGGTTTCTCTTCTTTTCCGATCATCCTGGCGGTTTGCGCACTAACCGGCCTGGTCGGTTACAATTACATCATCATTTGCCGTCATTTCCCGGATGGCGGTGGTGTGTATTCCTCCGCGCGCGAACAGAGCCGGGTGCTCGCCGTACTCGGGTCGTTGTTGCTGTTGGCCGATTTCAGTGTAACCGCCGCCATGAGTTGCTGGGATGCCATGAGCTATTTCGGCGTGCCGAGAGAATATCTTAAACTGGCCACCATCGGCGCCATTCTGTTTATCGGCTATATCAACTTCTTCGGGCCAAAAAATTCCGGCAGTCTTGCTATCACCCTGGCTGTACCGACAGTGATAGCCGTCCTGGCCATCATCGCCTTGAGTGCACCGCATCTCAGTTTTGCTAACCTTGAACCGCTTCATGCCAGCTTCAGCAAAAACTGGGTTGCCTTTGTCGGAGTCATTCTTGCTTTGAGCGGTGTTGAGGCGGTCGCCAATCTCACCGGAGTAATGACCCTGGATCCCAAGTCGACGTCAAATGCTCCCAGTGTGGCAATCACATCCAGAAAAGCGATCTGGCCGGTGGCCGTCGAAGTGGTACTGGGTACCGCGCTGCTGGGTTGGGCCATGCTATCGCTGCCTCATTCTCTGTCGGACGAAATCAAGAGCCGTTACACGGACATGCTTCGGTTCCTGGGAGAATATTACGGATCCCTGGCGTTGGGGCCGCATGGGGGACATTTTTTTGGAATTATCATTGGCCTGGTGATTGGTCTTTTGCTGCTCAGTGCCGTTAACACGGCGATCGGGGCCATGATCGGCCTGATCTACATGCTGGCGCGCGACCGTGAAATGCCGCGCCCGTTTACCAGGCTGAATTCCCACGGCGTCCCCTGGCAGCCGCTTTTGGTCGCATCCATTCTGCCCATCATCCTGGTCATCGTATCGGACGATCTGGATTCCCTGGCCGACATGTACGCCATCGGTGTTGTCGGCGCGATCACCGTCAACATCGGCTCGAGCTGCTTCAACAAACGGCTGGGGTTGAACTGGCGTGAATTCGCCATCATGGTGGTCACATTCGTGATCCTGTTTGCCATCGAGCTCACCATCGCCAAGACCAAACCGGCAGCGCTCTTTTTTGCCACCTGCGTTTTGCTCCTCGGGTTCGGCTTGCGCTGGTATGCGATGAAACGCGCAGGCATCGAAACCGTGATGCTGACCAAGGAAATGGCGGCGGCCCTCGTATCGCCGGAACGATTGGAAAATTTACGCCCCAGTTTTACACCGGGACAGTCGATCCTGGTGGCCGCACGCGGTTTCACGCCGGTGCTGCGTTATGCGCTGGAAGAAGCCCGGTTGCGCCAGGGAAATCTGTATGTTCTTTACGTCAAACAACTCGCCGTCAACCTGCCAGGTCCGTTGGCGAATCCGGAACGCCCGCGCTGGCAGAATGACCGGCAGGCGGCTGAAATCATGTATGGCATGTTCGACCTGGCTCAAAAAAGTGGAGTTAATGTGCTGCCCGTCTACGCCGTGAGCGAAAATCCGGCCATGACCATCATTGACATCGCCGCGACACTCGGCGTGGACATGTTGATGCTGGGCGTGGCGCACCGCAGCTCGCTGGCCAAACTTTTAAGAGGCGATGTGGTCACGGAAGTGGCCAGGAACCTTCCCGAAAATATCCAGCTCATCATCCACAGTTGAGCGGCGACGATCAGAATTCGTCCGCTAAAAATACCGATGCTCTTCCGTCATTGCTCGCGGAAAATTGGTGTTGTCCCAACAGATTGTTGGTGAATTCTGAAAGGAAGGCTCTATGAACTACTTACCAAGAAAGGTCGCGCACCTTTATCAAAAGCTCCAAAATTCTCTGCCTGCCGATGCCCCAATTCTCAATGCTTTTCGTTTTTGGGGGTTCAGAAGTTGGGAAAAGCAAGTGCGTCCAATGGCTTGGGTCGTAGTTTCTTATGTCCTGTTGACTCAACCCGCAGTAGGCGGCGCTGGCCCGCCTGAAGTCATAACGTCGCCAAGGACGTATATCCTCAACAATTTTTGCAGCATCTTCCTTCAGCCTTGCGATGGATTGTTGGTGAATAAAAATCAAGTCAACATTTGGAGCGGTAGCGAATTTATCCACCAAAACCGCAACGGTGTCCCTGAACGCACGCAGGCGGTCGTGACGGTCTTTTCTGAGAGCCAAGAAATGCGTCAGCAAGCCGAGAGTAAAACCCACGATAAAACTGATAGCGCCAGTGAGGATGTATGGAAGCCATGTCTTCATATTGTGATTGCCGAAACCTTCACGGTGATTGGTTTCTTTGTCGGGTACTCACTGTACGAAAAAATCAAAAGGAAATAAAGCCTGTGAATAACCTACAAAATAAAATCCTTGTCCTTACCCCCCACCGCCTTGTCAGCTTGGGGGATATGATTCAATTTTCCACAAAAGATTTCTCCGTGCTGCAACGTCTGAAATCAACCTGGCACACCCTAAAAATACTTCGAGACGAAAACCCGGCGGGAATTCCAGATGAAAAGAAACGCATGCAACTTGTGGGAATTTTGAATGAAGCAACTCGGTTGTGGGCGCTAATTGATCTCATAGGCGAAGCGGAAATGATTCAAAATGTGATTTATCACCTAAAGAGCACTCCCAATAAAAATTATTCTGAGGTGGCCGAGGCCGTAAGGATGATTATTTTGAAAACCAACGCAGAACTAGAACTTCGCAGTTTCGCCTACATCCCGTTTGATAAGTCCCAATTTTTTGAACAAACCGAATTATTTGGAAGGGCTGTTAAGGAAGCGGCTTCTGAAGAAATAAATTCAGAAATCACAGCCGCAGGCAATTGCCTAGCAGCCGAATTGAATACTGCCGCAATCTTCCATCTGATGCGCGTGGTTGAATTTGGGATGAGGGCCGTGGCGCGGCGGCTAAGGGTGAAGGTTAAGCGGAATACAATTGATTCGGCTGGCTGGACGGAAATCATCAAAAACATAGAAACTGCCACCGCTGCGCGGTGGGGGAAAAGGCCCAAGGCAAAGCAGGCGCGGAAGCGAACGACGGATTTCTTAAAATTTTGTGAGGTAGCAACGGATGAATTGAACGTTTTCAAAGAAATCTGGCGAAACAATGTCATGCACGCCTCTGGAATTTACAAAGAATCGGAAGCGTTATATGTATTTGAGCGCGTGAAAGATTTCATGCAAAGATTGGTGAAGCAGGTTCCATTGAAATAGATTCAATACAATAAACAAAAGCCCTGCCGGTGTTTGTAGCACCAACAGGGCGCAACCAAAGGCTATAGACCTAAAGTTGCGTATCTTGCGATACACGCAAAATTTAAGTCTTGGCCGAGAAAGGTCAAGTGACGTGTTACTGCTGTCATGGAAAAGCGCAAAAATATGGACGTTTCAAAAACCAAAACCGCATTGTCCAACGCTATCGTTGTGGACGTTGCAGCCGAACGTTCAGTGAAGATCAACCGCTAGATGGAATGAGAATTCCAGACGAAAAGGCATTTCAGATTATCTCACTGCTCTGTGAGGGAATGGGAATCAGGGCAACCGCCCGGCTTGTGGGTTGTCACCGGGACACCGTTCTGTCCGTTCTGGAAACGATTGGTCGCAAGTGCGCGGCCTTGCTGGATTACAAAATCCGTTGCGTTGATGCCAAATTCGTCCAAACAGACGAGATGTATACTTTCGTTGGCCGGAAGAAGCGTTGGCGGCTGCCAGATGAAGAACTTCGCGGGGAATTTTTCACATTCCTTTCCGTTGACCGCGACAGCAAACTCATTATCAATTGGAAGGTGGACAAGCGCACAAGTGAAACCGTTGAAGATTTCCTGCGCGATTTAAAATCCAGAATGTTAGACAACCCATTTCAACTTACAACGGATGCGTACAGTGGTTATTTGACTAGGGTTGGAGGCGTTGGCGAGGTGTTTAAAGATTTCCCAATTCATTACGCCACCGAAAAGAAAGTGTTTGGTCATATTGCTATCGCCCCATTCCGTTACCTGACCCAGGTGCAGCGGATAAAGCGTCAGCCTAGAATCGGTAATCCTGATATGAGATTTGCGACGACATGCCACTGTGAGCGCATGAATTTATCTGTGCGCCAATTCACCCGCCGATTTGCCAGGGCAACGCTTGGGTACTCAAAGAAGCTGCAAAATCTGCGGCATGCAGTCGCTTTATTCGTGGCGCACTTCAATTACTGCCGTGTCCATTCCGCCCATAAACAGACACCGGCACAAGCCGCTCATTTAACGCGGGATGTTTGGACGGTTGAAAAGTTAATCCAAGAATGCTCTAGCTTTTGAACGATGAAAACCACCAACAAACTAACAGGACAACACCGGAAAATTTTCTGTTGAAGAATGCGCTGACTGCGCAAAACCCAACAGTATCTCACGGAACTGGCCGTTTACTTCGAAAAATGTGTCTCGTTGCGCATCAAGGTGTTGCGCAAGTTGGTGGCGCAATTTAACTCGCTGGCATCACTGCTGCTAAAGGCGCGTCTGTCATTTACAGAGAAAAAATAAATATGAAGAAAATCGAAGCAATTATAAAACCGTTCAAGCTCGAAGAAGTCAAGGACGCCCTCGGCGAAATCGGCATTGAAGGCATGACGGTAAGCGAGGTCAAGGGGTTTGGCCGCCAGAAGGGCCACACCGAAATCTATCGTGGCAGCGAATACACCGTGGATTTCCTGCCCAAGATCAAACTCGAACTTGTCGTGGCGGACAACCAGGTGGAAGCAGCCATCAGCGCCATCGTCAAATCGGCCAAGACCGGCAAGATCGGTGACGGCAAGGTGTTTATCTCCGGCGTTGAACAAGCCGTGCGCATCCGCACCGACGAGAAAGGCGAATCGGCCATTTAAGCAATTAAACCAATTTGAACCTCAGCCAATATAAAAAATGAAAAGATTTATTTTAACACTTGTTTTGATTGCAATCACCGCAGTTGGCGTTTTGCCACTGCGTGCGGATAGCACGAATACACCAGCGGCCACGAATGCCGCACCTGCCACGCCGTCGTTGCCGTCGGCGACTCTGGAACAACGCATTATGGCGTTGGAAGCTTATATTGGCAACACCGACCCAACCGCGCCATTGAAGGACACGAATGGGGTCGTTGCCTATTCCGACACGATCATCGGCAATCCCGGTCCCGGCCATAATGCGTGGCTGTTGACCAGCACGGCATTCGTGCTGTTCATGACACTGCCTGGCCTGGCGTTGTTCTACGGCGGTCTTGTTCGGCGCAAAAATGTCCTGTCCGTGCTTGCCCAATGTTTCCTCATCACCGGCCTGGTGACAATCCTCTGGGTGTTCGTCGGCTATGGCATGATCTTCGGCGGCACGGGCACTGGTTCAGACGCGGCATCAAGAATGGCAGCCATGACAAAGGAAGACGTGGTCACCGGTGTTGTCGGCAGTCCCAAGGTTGATTGGATGATGAATAACGTCACCTCCGCCCCGAATTCCAACTATTCCTACTGGGTGTCGGAAAACGTGTTTGCAATGTTCCAATTGATGTTCGCCATCATCACCCCGGCGCTCATCATCGGTTCCATCGCCGAACGCATGAAATTCAAGGCCATCCTGATATTCATGACGCTGTGGATGTTCATCGTTTATTTCACTCAAGGCCACATGGTCTGGGGCATCAACGGCATCATGAATGGCGTCTGGAATGCCGGAGCCAAGATCAAGGCCATTGACTTCGCGGGCGGCACGGTGGTGCATATGACCTCCGGCTGGTCGGCGCTGATCCTCTGCCTGATCCTCGGCAAACGCACGGGCTTCGGCAAAGTAAACTTCGCGCCGCACAGCATGGTGCTGACCTATATCGGCACCGGCATGCTGTGGGTGGGATGGTATGGATTCAACTCCGGCAGCGCGGTGGCAGCTGACGTGATTGCGGCAAATGCGTTCACGACCACGACTATTGCCACAGCGGTGGCCTCCTTCGTCTGGCCTATGCTGGAATGGATGAGCCGGGGCAAGCCGAGCGTGCTGGGCTTCTGTTCCGGCGCGGTGGCCGGCCTGGTGGTGATTACCCCCGCCTGCGGTTTCGTAACCCCGCAAGGTGCGCTCTGGATCGGCCTTGCTGCCGGTTCCATACCCTGGTTCTTCTGCTACAAGGTCAAGGGCTGGTTCGGTTATGACGACGCTCTCGATACGTTTGGAGTGCATGCCATTGGTGGCACAACTGGCGCCATCATGACCGGCATGCTTGCGCGCAATTCGGTGAATGCCAACCTCGCGACCAACCTCAAGGGGTATGTCACCGACAACTGTTTCCAACCGCTGGTCTGGGAACAGGTCAAGGCGGTCGCCATTACATTGGTGTTGGCCATCGTGGGCACAATCGTCATTGCGTATATTACCAAGGCGCTGGTCGGTCTCCGGCCGAGCGAGGAAGTTGAAATCTCCGGCTTGGACATTGCGGAACACGGAGAGGAAGGGTACACAGAATAACGAAAAATAAACTCGACGCTGCGCCGGTTCTTGGCGAAAGTCTCCCGGCGCAGCTTTTGACTTTGTCTGCACTAACCAAACAAAAACAATAAATTAAAGAAATATGGCAACACCCAAGAGCGTAATTGAAATGGCAAAAAAGGCCGGGGCGAAAATGGTGGACATCAAATTCGTGGACACGTTTGGAACCTGGCAACACTTCACCATGCCCATCGGCGAACTGGCCGAGGAAACCTTCGGCGAAGGCATCGGTTTCGACGGCTCGTCCATCCGCGGCTGGAAAAGCATTGAAGCTTCCGACATGCTGGCGATGCCTGACCCGGCTACGGCATTCATTGATCCGTTTTGCGCCGTCCCGACGTTGAGCCTCACCTGCACCGTCGCCGAAACCGGGACGCTGGAACCTTACAGCCGCGACCCGCGCGGCATTGCGCAGAAAGCGGAAAAATACCTCGTCTCCACCGGCATCGGCGACCAGGCGTTTTTCGGACCCGAAGCTGAATTTTTCATCTTTGACAACATTCAGTTCGATTCCAAGGCCAACGGCACGTTCTACTCGATCGACAGCGAAGAAGGCATCTGGAATACCGGTCGCGATGAAATGCCGAACCTCGGCAATAAAATCCGCCACAAGGAAGGTTACTTCCCCGTCCCGCCCACCGACACCCTGCAGGACATCCGCACTGAAATGGTGCTGACGATGGAAGAGTTGGGCGTCAAAGTCGAAAAGCAGCACCACGAAGTCGCCACCGCCGGCCAGGCCGAAATTGATTATCGTTTCAGCACGTTGGTCACCGCCGCTGATTGGATGATGATTTACAAGTACGTCGTCAAAAACGTGGCCAAGAAACACGGCAAAACGGCCACTTTTATGCCCAAGCCGCTCTTCGGCGACAACGGTTCCGGCATGCACACCCACCAGTCAATCTGGGGCAAGGGCAAACCGCTCTTCGCCGGCAAGGAGTATGGCGGTCTCAGCAAAATGGCCCTTCACTACACCGGTGGCCTGCTCAAGCACGCCCGCACCCTCTGCGCCTTCTGCAGCCCCACCACGAACAGCTACAAACGCCTTGTGCCGGGTTACGAAGCCCCGGTCAACCTCGCTTACAGCGCGCGCAACCGTTCCGCCGCGGTCCGTATCCCGACTTACAGCGATAACCCGAAGGCCAAGCGCCTTGAGTATCGCCCGCCCGATCCGGCCGCGAATCCGTATCTCTGTTTCGCTGCGCTGCTCATGGCCGGACTGGACGGCGTTCAAAACAAGATCAACCCCGGCGAACCAATTGACAAAAACATGTACGAATTGGCGCCGGAGGAACACGCGAAGATTCCGCAAATCCTCGGCAGTTTGGAGGAAGCCATTGAAGCCTTGGAGAAAGACCATGCGTTCCTGCTCAAGGGCGGCGTCTTCACCGAAGACTTCCTCGAAATGTGGATTACCAACAAGCGGAAGGAACACGACGCCATCCGCCTGCGTCCGCATCCGTATGAATTCTTTATGTACTACGACGTGTAAACACGCTCCAGGAGGAGTTGGGGAACGGCGCGGGCTAAACCCGCGCCGTTTTTATTGCCGGAATTGAATTTGCGATGGCGGAATTTATTGGTTATCTTAAGAACGTGAGCGCAGCAGAAAACAGGTTCCTGAAAGAAGCCATCAAGCAGGGCTTGCGTATGCAGGATCGTTTCCTTGCCGAGCCGGTTCTGGCGCGGACAGGTAAGGGTTACATGAAAAGTGAAGGCGTGGCGACTTTGCAACGCATCAAAGCCAGCTTGAAAAGATCGAAGTCTGCTTAGCCGCAATGGCTGAACTGGTTAAAAACTGGCTTCAAATAGTTCCCTGGGAAACGGTGGTTTCTATCAATGCCGCGCTCTGTGAAGCCCGGAAAGCCCTGCATAAACCCACCTCCGACGGATATGCACCCGCCAAGGCATTATGGGAGAAAAATCGCTCCCGGAAATTATCGCTGCCGGAGGTATTCCAGATCGGTTATGAATGCCATCGGTTGGCCCCTTTCTGCAATTACAACGGAAATACATTTGTCGCCATCATCAAAACCCTGCTCAATGACACCTTGAAAGGCCTGCCCGCTGACAAGGCCCACATCCTTCGCAGTATCGCCGGCCACATCGTCGCCGGTACCGTCACCGACATCGAACGCAAACAATTGGATTCCCTCCTCACCGCCCCGGAAAAATAGCCGGTTGGAGGACGGGGAAGATTGTTTTGCAACCTCGCTGTAAATTTGAGAGAGTAAAACAATACTGACAATCCCACTTCTGTGAAACTCAAGACATTGCTATTCGGTCTTGGCTTGGCCTTGGTACTTGTTAGCCAAACACTCCAAGCCCAGAAAAAGAATGCCGACGGAAAGCAACTGGCTGATATCCGCATCAAGGCGGAAACAGGCGATGCCAATGCCCAATGTAGTTTGGGCGCCCACTACGTCAAAGGCGAAGGCGTAGCGCAGGATTATGTGGAGGCGATGAAATGGTTTCGCAAAGCTGCCGAGCAGAATTACGCCGGGGCTCAATACAACGTGGGTCTCTGCTATGCCGACGGCTTAGGCGTGGCGCAGGATAAAGTGGAAGCGGCAAAGTGGTATCGCAAAGCTGCTGATCAAGGATTTGCTGAAGCTCAGCGCAATTTGGGCGTCTGCTACGGCGATGGTCAAGGCGTGGCGAAGGATGAAGTGGCGGCAGTGAAGTGGTTTCGCAAAGCCGCCGAGCAAGGAGATACAGCAGCTCAATTCAATCTCGGTAACAGTAACGCCAACGGGCGAGGGGTGGAGAAAAATGAGGTGGAGGCGGTAAAGTGGTTTCGTAAAGCAGCCGAGCAAGGATTTGCTGAAGCTCAGTGTAATCTGGGCAACCGTTACCGCGATGGTCAAGGTGTGGCGAAGAATGGGACAGAAGCGGCAAATTGGTATCGCAAAGCTGCCGAGCAGAACTTTGCTGCGGCTCAATTCAACTTAGGCATCTGCTTCCTTGATGGCGAAGGCGTAGCAAAGGATGACGTGGAGGCAGTAAAGTGGTTTCGCAAAGCCGCTGAGCAGAATCTCGCCCAAGCTCAATATAATCTCGGCATCTGTTACTACGATGGTAAAGGCGTGACGAAAGACGATGTTGAGGCGGTAAAGTGGTTTCGTAAAGCAGCCGAGAAAAATATCGCCGAGGCTCAATATATTTTGGCCGCGTGCTACGGCCTTGGCTTGGGCGTGACGGAGGATAAAGCGGAAACAGTAAAATGGACTCGCAAGGCCGCTGAACAAAATTATGCCGAGGCTCAATGCAGTCTTGGCGTTTGCTACCGCGACGGTCAAGGCGTGGTGAAGGACGAGGCTGAAGCGGCGAAGTGGTTTCGTAAAGCCGCCGAACAAAATCTTGCCGAGGCTCAATTTAACCTGGGTTATTGCTACCGTGAGGGCGAAGGTGTGGCAAAGGATGCGGTGGAGGCGGTGAAGTGGTGGCTAAAGGCTGCCAACCAAAATTATGCCAAGGCTCAATTCAATCTGGCTCTCTGCTACGACGAAGGCCGCGGTGTGGCAAAGGATGAGGTTGAAGGGGTAAAGTGGTATCGCAAAGCCGCCGAGCAGAATCTCGCCCAAGCTCAATACAATCTGGGTGTCCGCTATAGCAAGGGACAAGGCGTGGCGAACGATGATGCCGAAGCCCTTAAGTGGTTCATTTTGGCGAGGGCGCAAGGTAATGAGCTCGCAACAAAATTTGTGAATGACTTGGAAGCAGACAAAATCTCAATGACACCGGAACAGCTTGCTGAGGGGAGACGCCGCGCAAACGAATGGCGCGAAAAGCACAAGAAGCCATGAAGAAGCTGTGTTTCATCAGTGGTTAAGCCGCGTACGTGGCGACGTTCTTATTTCAATTTCTCCGCCAATTCCTCACCCAGCGTCGCTGCTTCGGCAATCGGGCGTTTTCCCTCAGCGCGTTTGGCCGGGCCGTCGCGGAATGATACCGCGTGCATCACCATCCGGCTGCCGTCAATTTCCGCATACGCCGCCACCGGGCTCTGACAACCGCCGCCCATCGCATGCAAAAACGCCCGCTCGGCCGTCACGCATTGAAACGTGTTGAAATGGTTCAGCCGCTCGCAAATCTTGGCAATGCGCTCGTCGTCGGCCCGAATTTCAATGCCAATGGCCCCCTGCCCTACGCAAGGCAGCATCACGTCCACGTCCAGAATTGTCGCCAGTAATCCGTCCGGCACGGCATCCCCAATGAGCGTCCCGTCCGGCTTGATTTCAAAATTCAGCCGCGTGATGCCAGCCAGCGCCAGCACGGTCGCATCCAATTCGCCACGTTCGGCCACCTTTTGCATCCGCGTGGTGACATTGCCACGGATTTCCACCACGTTCAAATCCGGTCGGGCAGCGAGCAATTGTTCTTTGCGCCGGGTGCTGCTGGTGGCGATGGTCACGCCATTCGGAAAATCCTTGATTTGCAAATGCGGCGGGAAACCACGCAATGCATCCTGGCCCGGCACCCAATCAACCGGTTGAGGGTTGAAGGTTGAGGGTTGAGAATTAAAGCGGGCGGAACGGGCCTTAATGAATTCGGCGGAGCGGTAAATCAACACGTCACGCACATCGGCCCGTTTGGGTGTGGCAGCCATTACCAATCCCGCCGGCAAATCCGTCGGTAAATCCTTCAGACTATGCACCGCCAAGTCGGCTTGGCCTTTGACCAGCGCTACTTCGAGCTCTTTTGTGAACAGACCTTTCGGCAACGTCTCGCCTTTCTTCGCCATCGAAGCCTTCTGTAATTTGTCGCCGGTGGTTTTGATGATTTTCAGCTCAAAGCGCAGCCGGGGAAACGCCTCGCGACACTGCGCGGTAATCTGGTTCGCTTGCGCGAGCGCCAGCGCACTCCCGCGGGTGGCAATGATGATTGGTCGTTCCAAGGCCATTTATTTAACCACAGATGAACACGGATTAACACGGATGAAAAGCAAACTTAAGCGCATTGGATTCATGCAGAACCGGTCAGCGTCTTATATCCGTGTCCATCCGTGTCTATCCGTGGTTGAAAACTTTTTACCACCAGCAGCGGTTGCACTTTTTCGGCAATTATCGCCTCGCACCGGGCAATCTCTTCCTTCCGCAACTTCAAGTAGTCGGCGGCGATAGTCTGCAGGTCGTCAATGTTGTAGAGATAAACGTTCTCCAGAAAATTGACCTCGGGATCAATGTCGCGCGGCACGGCAATGTCAATCAGCAGCAATGGCCGTTGGTGGCGGCGCTTCATCAGCGGCTCCAGCTTGGCGCGGTCGAGAATGTGATGCGGCGCGGATGTGCTGCTGATGGCAATGTCAATCTTCTCGAATTCCCCCGCCCAATCGTCGAATCGCACGGCGCGTCCGCCGAGTTCGTTGGCCAGCGCCACCGCGCGTTCATGCGAACGGTTGGCCACGATGATGCTCCGTGCGCCACGCGACAGCAAAGCGCGCGCGGTCTTTTCACTCGTTTCACCGGCGCCGATGACCAACACGTCGCGCTCGGCGAGCGAACTGAATATCTTCTCCGCCAATTCCACCGCCACCGATGCCACCGACACACTGCCGCGCTGGATGTTGGTTTCAGTGCGGACGTGTTTGGCCACGTGGAATGCCCGTTGAAAGGCTTTGTTCAATCGGGCGCCGGTGTGTTTGTTTTGAAAAGCCAGGTCGTAGGCTTTTTTGAGCTGGCCAAGGATTTCGGTCTCACCGAGCACCATCGAATCCAGTCCACACGCCACTTTGAACAAATGTTGCAGGCTCTGTGGTTCGGCCAGCGTGTACAGTTCATCGCCCAACGCCGCGTCATAGGCGTGTGCGGTGACCAGAAATTGTTTCAATTCTCCGAACGCCCGTGCAGGTTCCAGCGGAGTTGCGGCATAAATTTCCACCCGGTTGCACGTCGAGAGAATCACCGCTTCGCCGGCGATTCCGGAATCGCGCAGCGATTTCAGCGTTTCGGGGATTTTCGCGTCGGCAAAGGCGAATCGTTCCCGCAATGCCACGGGCGACGAATGATGGCTCAGGCCGATGACAACGATGTTCATGGATGATGCAAGGTGGAGAGCAGGTTTGTGCCCCAAAACGTGAGGAGCAGGAAGGCAAATGCGCCGATGACGCCGGAGGCAAACCGGCGGCTTGATTGCGGGAAAATACTGCGCATCACCAGCAACGCCAGGTAAACCAGCCACATCAGGATGGACCAAACGACTTTTGCATCTTGCCAGTAACTGACGCCTTCGGGCCGGGGCAAGTATCGACCGGCTTCGAGACCGATGGTGAAAAGCACCAGCCCGACCAACACCAAACGGCTGGCGACAATCTCCAACCGTTGAATCGGCGGCAACAGGGACAGCACGGCGCGGAGCTTGTGGAATTTCAAATCGTGTTGCTGCGTCAAAAACATTCCCGCCGCCACCGCGCCCAACCCAAACGCGCCATAGGCCAGCATGATCGTCGCCGCGTGCAGACTGGTCAACGCGCCGGAAAATTCCGGTTTAGGCCCGCGCGGCGGGTCGAGCGCGGGCATCAAGGCGAACACACCGATGGCGAACAAAACTGGTGACGCAAACGCACCGAGAAATCGCAGCCGCGGCAGCAACCCGACGACGAGATAGGCGGCGACGATAGCCCAAGCGGTGAACGTGGTGGCCTCGTAAAGGTTATTGACGGGACATTGATCTATCCGCAGGCCACGCTGGAACATGGCGACCGTGTGCAGGCCGAACGCGGCGAGCAACAGGAAATAATTCACGTGGTCATCCTTGCGAAACCCCTTTCGCCACAGAAAAACCGAATAAATCATGCTCAAACCGTAAATCGCCACGGCAAGCAGAAAGAAATGTCGGTCAGTGAACCAAGCCACGATGGAAGGTTAATTCAGAAACGCCGCCGGGCAAGCGGCAATTCTGAAGATCACCTTTTGATTTTCTTTGCCACGTCGGCGGGCAGCAACTTGCGGAGTTTGGGATGTGCTTCAACGAGGCGCATGATATCCAGCAGATCCTTTTGTCGTTTGCTGGCGCGCCGCTCTGGGTCCTGCCAGGCAAGAATTTTTCCGCGCAACGTGTCCGGCAAACTCGCCACGCGCATGAGGATGCCATGAATGTCCGCCGGCTTCGAGCGTTCAGGGAATTCGTGATAAAAATCTTCCGTGCTGATTTGTACCAGCACTTTCGAGCGGCCCTTGAGATTGACGGACCACTTGAATTTTTTGGCCGTGAAGCCCACTTCACGCAATGCCCTCACCGCTTCCTCGACGCGCTCCGCCACAATGACCACGTCCACATCTGCCGTCGCCATCGGTTCCTTTGCCCAATGGTTGACGGCCAGTCCGCCGATCATGCACCAAGGGATTTCCCGGCGTTCCAGCGTCTCGACGAGCAGCGAGACATCGCCACCGCCGCCCGCCGTCTGCCAGTCATAAAATTGCCTTTGCGTCACAGCTTGATTTTAGAGGCCTGAAACCACCGGGCAAGCGGCAATTCGGAAGTGGATTTAGAACAAGAATGTTTACCTAATGGCCCCCTTGCGAAGAATATAGAAGTTGACCGATGAATCCTCATAGGAGGCATATCGAAATATCTAGCGATAGTCATGCAACCCTATCGCCCATATCAATGCCAACCATGCGATGGCGGCTAAACCAAACAAAATCTGTGGGAATGAACTTTGCACAAAAGGCTGTCACTAAAAGTATAACAATCCCGGAAGCTACGAATAATAGGCAGAGCATTTCAACTCCAGCCTTGTCCAGAATATGTTTTCCAAGATGCGAAAAAAGCCAAAGAAACACTGGAATGACAAAAAGGATGCTGGCTCCTCGACGCCGTGTCTTTGGCGTTGCCTTTTCGCCGCCAATCAAGCGTGCAATCTCAAATACAATATTGCCCATATATACGCTTAACAGGTATTCGGCCAAATCGCGATCTGGCCCAAGTCGGGAAGCAAGTCCATTGCTTGCCTTGTCATGTACCTAAAACAAGCTGGTTTATGAAAAACAGGCAAGCCATTTGTTTGGCCTGATTTCGGAGTGCGGCCGTCCCGGCCGCAGCAAGGTGGATTTAGCAAGCGGGTGGAGATTGTCCCGTGACTTGAATGAAATCAATTGCTGCGCCCGAGGACGGGCGCACTCCGAACGAATAGTTCGTTGGGAACAAAATCAGGGCGACTAGCTCGACAGCGCGCCGGCAGCGGCGGCGGTTTGCGTGAACACGAGCTTATCCTTGCCGGAGGTGACAACGATTGGCTCGCCGGGATGCAGATTGCCCTTGAGAATTTCCTCGGCCAGCGGGTCTTCGAGAAAACGTTCCACCGAGCGGCGCATCGGGCGTGCGCCGTATTGCGGGTCGTAGCCTTTCTCAACCAGAAAGTCCTTCGCCTTGTCATCGAGTTGGAGCTTGATGTTCTTATGCCGGAGCCGTTCCAACACCTTCCCGACTTCCAGTTCAAGAATTTGGATGAGGTCGGGTTTGGTGAATGAACGGAACACAATCACGTCGTCCAGCCGGTTCATAAATTCTGGGCGGAACATTTTCTTGGCCTCGTCCATGATGCGTTCGCGCATCTTTTCGTAGCTGGCCTCGTCGCTGATGGGCGAGAAACCGAGCGTGGACGTGCGTTTGATGACGTCTGAACCGACGTTTGAAGTCATCAGGATGATGCAATTGCGGAAGTTGACCACGCGTCCGACATTGTCCGTCAATTTGCCCTCTTCCAGAATCTGCAACAGGATGTTCCACACGTCCGAGTGCGCCTTGTCAATTTCGTCGAAGAGCACCACGGAATAGGGATTGCGCCGCACCTTTTCGGTGAGCTGGCCGCCTTCCTCGTAACCCACATAACCGGGCGGCGAGCCGATGAGGCGCGAGACATTGAATTTCTCCATGTATTCGCTCATGTCGAGCGAAACGAGCGCTTTCGAGTCGCCAAACATCTGCTCGGCCATGGTCTTGGCCAAGAGCGTTTTGCCGACGCCGGTGGGACCGAGCAGCAAAAATGTGCCGATGGGCCGGCGCGGGTCTTTCAGGTCCGCCCGCGAACGGCGCAATGCCTTGCAAATGGCCGAAACGGCTTCGCGTTGCCCGATAACGGTCTTTTCCATCTCGGTTTCGATGGTGAGCAACCGCTGCGTTTCGTCCTGGCCCATGCGTTTGATGGGGATGCCAGTCCATTTGGCCACGACGTGAAAAATATCGTCCTCATCCACCACCACGCGCTTTTCCTCGCGGCTGACGCGCCAGGCGGCGAGCATGGATTCCAACTTGTCCTTCGCCTGCTTTTCCTTGTCGCGCATCGAG
The DNA here is from genome assembly GCA_963789055.1 of uncultured Verrucomicrobiae bacterium. GTDB lineage: Bacteria > Verrucomicrobiota > Verrucomicrobiia > Limisphaerales > UBA11358 > UBA11358. The sequence continues at coordinate 605,446 of CAWBJE010000004.1, forward strand.
GCCGCGCCTTCAAAATCCTGGTTCTTGATGGCGCGTTCTTTTTGATTCTTGATTTCCTCAATCTCGGCTTCGAGCGCCTTGGTTTCCGGCGGCCGCGTCATCGTGCCGATGCGCGCACGCGACCCGGATTCATCCATCACGTCAATCGCCTTGTCCGGCAAATACCGGTCGGTGATGTATCGGTCGGACAGTTTGACGGCGGTCTCGACGGCTTTGTCCGTGAATTCCACCTTGTGGTGGTCTTCGTATTTCCGGCGCAAACCTTTCAAAATTAAAATTGCCTCTTCCACCGTGGGAGCTTCGACCTTGACGGCCTGAAAACGGCGTTCGAGCGCGGCGTCCTTCTCGATGTACTTGCGGTACTCGTTCAGCGTGGTCGCACCGACGCATTGCAATTCGCCGCGGCTGAGTGCGGGTTTGATGATGTTCGAAGCGTCCATCGTGCCTTCCGCCGAACCGGCGCCGACGATGGTGTGCAATTCGTCGATGAACAAAATGATGTTCTTCGCGCGGCGGATTTCATCCATCACCGCCTTGATGCGCTCTTCGAACTGGCCGCGATACTTCGTGCCCGCGACCATGAGTGCCAGATCGAGGGTGACCACTCGTTTGTCGCGCAAAATATCCGGCACGTTGCCGCTGGCAATTTCCTGCGCCAGGCCTTCGACGATGGCCGTCTTGCCCACGCCCGCTTCGCCAAGTAAAACCGGATTGTTCTTGGTGCGGCGGCCGAGAATCTGGATGACCCGCTCGATTTCGTTTTTGCGGCCGATGACCGGGTCCAGGTCGCCTTTGCGCGCAATTTCCGTCAGGTCACGGCCAAACGCCTTGAGCGCGGGGGTTTTGACCTCGCCTTTTTTCTCCGGGCCGGCGCCGGGTGCCGGCGCTTTTTCGCCCGGCTCGGCCATGGCGTTTTCTTCGCCGGTGAAATTCGGGTCCAACTCCCGCAAAATTTCCTGCCGCGTTTGCTCGATGTCCACGTCGAGATTCTTGAGCACCTTGGCGGCCACACCATCGCCCTCGCGGAGCAGGCCGAGCAGAATGTGTTCGGTGCCCACGTAAGTGTGATTGAGCGCCTTGGCTTCCTTGGAAGCGAGCGCCAGCACTTTTTTCACGCGCGGCGTGTAGGGAATGTTCCCGATCATCTTTTGGTCGGGACCGGTGCCGACTTGTTTCTCAACCTCCATGCGGACGGTTTCGAGGTCGAGCCCCATTTTCTGGAGCACGTTGACGGCAACGCCCTGCCCCAATTTGATCAAACCAAGCAACAAATGCTCCGTGCCGAGGAAATTGTGATTGAAGCGGTCGGCTTCCTTGCGCGCCAGGGCCAGCACCTGCTGGGCTCGCGGCGTGAAATTGCTCATGGCTTCGTCACTCATGTTCGCTCTATTGTGATGCTAATTGGCCGATTTGTCCAATCCCGGAGCGCCAAAATGTTTCACCACCGGCCGGCCTGTGTTCTTCAAGCGCTCGCGCAGCATGTCGGCACGGATTAAATCCCGTTCTTCGGCGGACAACTTGTCTGAAAGCTGTTTCTGCAAATGCGCCGGCTGCGTCAGGATGAACAACTCATCCACCAATGCACGTTCCGTGCCAGGAAACAACTCCAGGTCAACACCTAACCTCATGAGCGACAACAGGTTCATCGTTTCCTTGGACGAAATGCTGTGGGCATTGGCCAAGATACCGTAGGCGCGGCCAATATGGTTGTAAACCACCTTGGATTTCTTCTCAAACAGCGTTTGCCGCGCGTTTTCCTCATGCTCGATGATTTGGGACAAAACCTTGTCCAACCGCTCGACAATGGTGGTCTCGTTTTCGCCGAGCGTCATCTGGTTCGACACCTGGAAGATGTTGCCGAGCGCCTCGGTGCCTTCGCCGTAAAGTCCGCGCACCGCCAGGCCAAGCTTGTTGACCGATTGGATGATGGGATTGATCTGCTCCGCCAGGACCAGCCCCGGCAGATGCAACATTGCGCTCACGCGAATGCCCGTGCCCAGATTGGTCGGACAAGCGGTCATGTACCCGAGGTCGTTGTTGAACGCGTAATCAAGTTTCTTTTCGAGTTCGGAATCCAGATGATCAATCGCCGCCCACGCCTGTCGCAATTGCAGGCCCGGACGCAACGCCTGCATCCGCAAATGGTCCTCTTCATTGATCATCACGCAAAACGTTTCGTCGCGGTTCAATACCAATCCGCTGCCGGAACTTTTCGCGGCATGTTCGCGGCTGATGAGATGCCGCTCCACCAGGATTTGCTTGTCGAGCGCGCCGAGATTGTCCATCGCCTCTGAAAAAGCGCCCTTCATTTCCGGCAAACTTTCCACCGCCGGACGAATCAACTCAAACACCCGGACGCGCTCCGGTTTTTTCGCCCAGCCCGGAAAGGTGGCGTCTTTTAAATTGCGCGCGAGCCGGACGCGGCTGGACATGACAATTCGGTCGTGCGGACCGTGTCGTTGCGCAATTTCAGCGGGAGGAACTAGAAATTTGTGAATGTCCATGGCTTACGTCACCGTCAGGCCGGACCCGCGCGGGGAGATTTGCTTGATCTCGTCGCGCAATTGGGCGGCCTGCTCGAAATCTTCTTCTTTGATGGCCTTGTCCAGTTTCTTTTGCAGCGATTTGAGGCGGTCCGCCTGGTCGCGCGAGGCGCGCAACGCTTCCGGCACCTTGCCGGTGTGCCGCGTGCCCTTATGCATCGTCTTGAGCAAACCTTCCAGGCCCTCCGCAAAAGTTTTGTAACATTCCGGACAACCGAGCCGGCCCGACTTTTTAAAATCTGCCTGCGTGAAGCCACAACGCGGACATTTGAGTTCCACGCCGCCGGAAGATTGTTCCATCTCCTGCGACGCACCGAGGCCGAGCATCAAATCCGCAAGCGCGAACCCGCCCGGGTCATTGACTCCCTTGGCCTTGGCGCAATCTTCGCACAAGTCCAGCTTCTGCATCTTGTCCCCCACAATCTGGGTCAGATGCACGGTCGCCGGCTTTTCTTTGCAATTGGAGCAAAGCATATCGCTATTTGTATATCGGCTCGCCGGACACTTTCGTCAAGGCGTGGTATTCGTCCTCCAACTGGCGCGTAATCCGGCCGGGTTTGCCCGTGCCGATGACCCGCCCGTCTATCTTTACGACCGGCACGATTTCCGCCCCGGTGCCCGTCACAAAACATTCGTCCGCATTGAACAAATCGTAACGCGTCAGGTTCGGTTCGGACACTTTCAAACCGTTGGTCTCGGCAATTTCAATCACCGTCTGCCGGGTGATGCCGTAAAGCGCGCCCGCCGACAGCGGCGGGGTGAATAGTTCGCCATTCTTCACGATGAATATATTGTCGCCCGTACATTCGGCCACGAACCCCTCCGCGTTCAACATCACCGCTTCTTCGACGCCGGCGTTGTTCGCCTCGATTTTGGCGAGGATGTTGTTGAGATAATTCAGCGACTTGATGGCCGGATTGAGTGAATTGTGCAAATTGCGCGTCGTGGGCACGGTAATGATGTCCAGCCCGCGCCGGTAAAATGCCGGCGGATAAAGCTGGATTTTGTCGGCAATGACGATGACCGATGGTTTTTCGCATCGGTTCGGATTCAAGCCGAGCGTGCCGACGCCGCGCGTCACCACCAGCCGGATGTAGCCGTCGCGGATTTTGTTTTCCCGGCAGGTTTCGACCACCGCACGGATGATTTGCGCGGGCGACATGGGGATGTCCAGCAGGATGGCCTTGGCCGAATAAAACAGCCGGTCAATGTGCTCCTTGAGTTTGAACACGCGGCCATGATAGGCCCGAATGCCCTCAAATATCCCGTCTCCGTAGAGCAGACCATGATCGAAGACCAATATCTTCGCGTCGCGCTCATTATAATATTTGCCGTCAACGAAAATTTTCATTTCAGAATCTACACAGCTTATCGGGAAAAACCGGTTGAAGCAAACTTGAATTTAAAGCAGGGCACCGGCGTTTCTGCCTGTGAAATCCGGAACCGGGCAGGAAAGTTGACCGACATCGAACCGGCATTCCGAGGTATTCGGTACAATTCCTTTTTGTTGGCAATTTCGACGCCTGAACGGCACAGGATTGCCAATGCTGCCTTTGTCCGCCACACTGTTACTCCCGATGAACAAACGGTTTTACATCACTACTGCCATCGATTACGTCAACGGGCAGCCGCACCTCGGCCACGCCTACGAGAAAATCATCGCCGACGTCATCGCGCGGTCGCGGCGCAGCCTGGGCGAGGAGGTCTTTTTCCTGACTGGTCTCGACGAGCACGGCCAGAAGGTCCAGCAGGCCGCGCAAGCCGAAGGCAAATCGCCGCAGGCCTATTGCGACCAGTTGGCGGCGGACTGGCAGGCTTTTGCCAAAAAACTGGAGCTGACCAACGACGATTTCGTCCGCACCACCCAGCCGCGCCATAAGGAAATCGTCCAAGCCGGCCTCGCCAAAGTTTTCTCGGCCGGCCAGATTTACAAACGCACCTACGAAGGCTTTTATTCGACCAAGGAAGAAACGTTCCTGACCGACAAAGACCGTCTGCCGGACGGCTCATTCGACCCCAGCTACGGCGAGGTCATCAAATTGAAGGAGGACAATTACTTCTTCAAGCTGGGCGAGCAGCAGCAATGGCTGATTGATTACCTCGAAAAGAACCCGTCGTTCGTCCAGCCCGACTATCGGCGCAACGAGGTGCTTGGGTTTCTGAAAAACAACACGCTGGAAGATTTGTGCATTTCCCGGCCGGTGGCGCGATTGAATTGGGGCATTCCCCTGCCCTTCGACAAGGATTACGTCACCTACGTCTGGTTCGATGCGCTGGTAAATTACATCAGCATCCCCGCCGCCCACGGCGATACGACCATCCTGTCCGCTCTAATAAATCCTCAACCCCCTGGCGCGGCGAAGCGAAGCGGAGACGGCTCAACCCTCAACCCTCAACTTGCACTGTGGCCTGCCGACATTCATGTCATCGGCAAGGACATCGTGAAATTCCACGCCGTCTATTGGCCGATTATGCTTAAAGCGATGGGCCTGCCGCTGCCGAAACAAATCCTCGTGCACGGCTGGTGGCAGAAAGACAACGCGAAAATCAGCAAGAGCACCGGCAACATCGTTGACCCGGTCGCGGTGATTGACGAATGGGGGTTGGACGCGTTCCGATTTTATGTAATTCGTGAATTAGCCATAGGAGCGGATGGCAATTGGACAGACGATGGATTTAAATCTCGTTATAACGCCGAACTAGCTAACGGCTTGGGAAATCTTGTCAATCGTTCGCTCGTCATGTTGAAAAAATATCGCGAAGGCATCGTGCCTCCAAGACACGATGAGCTTCGAGAAAATGCTGAAGATACGGTCGCAAATGTTCGCCAGTTTTTTGGAAGGCCCGATCCTTCATATCACGGCTTAAATCTTCCGCCAGAAACGAACAGTATCAATCCACAATTGGGATTGGTCTATATTTGGCATTTGATAAATCATGCCAACGTTTACATTGAAAAAACAGCGCCATTTAAATTAGCCAAAGACCCGGCGCAGGCCAAACGCCTCGACGAAGTGCTGTACAATCTGACGGAAACCTGCCGGGTCCTGGCCGCTTTGCTCTGGCCGTTTCTGCCCGGCACAGCGGTGAAGATTTATGCGCAGCTCGGTTTGACCGGCGCGCCGGATAAATTTTCCGAAGCGACCTGGGGTAAACTGCCAGCCGGCCACAAAATTGGCGAACCGGCACCGTTGTTTCCGAGGAAAGAAGCGTGATTTTTTCGTTCTCGTCATCCTTCTCGTCCTCGCCTGCCGTGCCGAAGCGCCTGTGCGAAGGCTGGTCCTCGATTGCTTCGATTTCGATTACGAGAACGAGGACGACGACGAGGACGATTGGGTCGCGGCGTCATCCTTACCGCGTGTTTCGTGGTTCCCGCCCTATATCCGTGTTCCGTCAAGAAGCTCATGAAGCTCACCCTGAGAAAGACATCTTTGCAGGTGGCATGTGTTCTGCTAAATTAAACCCATGAAAATGAACCTCGGTGTGAAATTTTCATTGCCGGTCATTCTGGCGCTGACCGTCACGTTTCTCGCCGGCTGTGCGACCAACCCGGCGGTCAACTGGGACGGCCGGGTGGGGCATTACACCTACAGCCAGGCCGTGACCGAACTTGGCCCGCCGGACCGGCAAGCCCGGCTCAGTGACGGCAAATCCGTGTACAAATGGTATGTCCAACCTCCGGGTGGTACGCACTTCAACAGCGGCATGTCTTATTACGGCAACAATGGCTTCGGCGCGGGTCAAAACATCGGCTCCAGCTTCAACCCCCAGATGCTGCAATTGACTTTTGACTCCGACGGCACTTTGATTGCCTGGTCGAAGAGCAATTACTGATAAAATTCAATTCAACGCCACGCCGCGGCGGACGTAGGTCGGAATGTCGAGGTCTTCGCCCTTGTGAATCGTCGGCTCGCTCTTGTCAAAGCGTCCCTTGGAAACAATCGCCAGCGCCAGTTGCGTCTGGCGCATATCGGGAACCGGTTTTCCGCGCCCGGGTCCCGGCGTTTTTGGCCAGAATCTGTTCGCGCTGTTCGGGCGTCAACGACGTCGGTGCGCACGCGAACCCGGCCGCGCCACGATGCCGCGTGCGGTCACCTGTTCGGTTGAATCCCCGGCTGCCGCCAGCGGAGGCAATTCCACGGGAATCGGGACTCGGCTTGGCCGCAATCACCGTCACGGACAAACGGTTTTTCAGCGATTCGTCCACGGCCGCGCCCATGATGATTTGCGCGTGTTCGCATTGGCGGCCGATTTGTTCCATCACGCGGTTCACCTCGGCCATGGTCAGATCCTTGCCGCCCATCAGGCTCACCAGCACCGCGTCGGATTCGGCCAGCGCCCGGCCTTCGTCGAGCAACGGATGGGCGAGCAGTTTTTCCACGACTTCGCGCGCGCGCGCCGGACCGGTGGCTTCGACGCAGGCAAACACGCTTTCGGAATGGCGGTCGCGCAGCAGCGCGCACAAATCGTCGAAGTGAATCTGGATCAACCCCTGGCCGCGTGAGCAACCGCCAGACGCCGCGCACGCTTTCGACGAGCAGCCCGTCGGTGATGCGGAACGTGTCGAGCACGCTGGTGTTTTCGTCAATCAGTTTGAAGGTCTTCTGGCACGGCAGGCAGATGACGCCGTCGGCGACGGATTTGAGTTGGTCGAGCCCTGCTGCGCCTGCTGCTGGCGGCGGTTGCCTTCGCACGCAAACGGCAGCGTCACAAACGCCAGCACCAGCGCGCCGGTTTCCTTCGCCGCGCGCGCGAGCACGGGGCTGATGCCGCTGCCCGCGCCGCCGCCCAGACCGGCAATCATGAAAATGACGTCCGCGCCTTCGCACGCGGTCTTGAGCGTGGCAAATTGTTCCTCGGCAATGGCGCGGCCGCGTTCGGGATCGCCGCCGGTGCCCAGACCGCGCAGCAATTTCGTTTCGAGATGAATTTTGACGGCCGCGGACGACGCGGCCAGCGATGACGCGTCGGTGTTGACCGCCACAAAACCCGCGCCCGCAAAATCCCCGCCGGTTCAGCGCGTCGAGCATGGTGACGCCGGCGCTGCCGACGCCGAAAATTTTCACCGCTGCGGCGCGGACCGGTCGAGCGCTGGCCGTTGAAGTTTCAGTTTTGGTTTTCATGATGAATCGGCTTAAGATCGTTGCAAAAATCTGCCGAACGCGCCCTTGATGCCCTGCGCCAAGGAGCGGTTTGCCTTCGCGTTTGCGCGTCTTGAACGAACCGAATTTGACGAGGCCGATGGCGGTGACGAATTCCGGCTGGTCGAGCGCGGATTTCAGGCCGCTGATGGAATTGGTCTGGCCGAGGGACACCGGCATTTGCAGCACCTGCTCGGCGAGCGGCGCAATTTGCGGAACGCGCGCGCCGCCGCCGCAGAGAAAAACACCCGCGCGCAGATAATCGAAGAGGCCGGCCTGCTCCAAATCCTGCGCGACCAGCTGGAAGATTTCCTCGAGCCGCAGCGACATGATGCGGTGCAGATGCTCGACGTTGACGGTTTTCAGCGGCAGGCCGAGTTCGTTGGTGATGGTGATGGTCTGGCCCTTGATTTCCTCGTCCACCAGCGCCGAGCCGTGTTCGAGCTTGAGTTTTTCCGCGCGGCTCAACGGCACTTTCAGGCCGTAAGCCAGATCGTTGGAAACATGGTCGCCGCCAATCGCCAGCACGCCGGTGTGCCGGATGACGCCGTCGGTATAAACGACGTAATCGGTCGTGCCGCCGCCGATGTCAATGACCAGCGCGCCCAGTTCCTTTTGTTCGTTGGTCAGCAGCGCGAGCGACGAGGCGAGGCCGTTGAAGACAATTTCGTCCACTTCCAGCTGCAAACCTTTGACGAGGCGGATGGCGTTTTGGAGGCGGTTGGTGTTGCCGTGAACGACGTGGACGTCCACTTCCAGCCGCGAACCGAGCATCCCGACGGGATTCGTGACGCCGTCCTGGCCGTCCACAAAAAAATGCTGGCGGATGGCGTGAACGACGTTGTTTTCGGTCGGCAAATTGATCGCCTTCGCGTTTTTGACCACGTCCTGCACGTCGTCCTCGGAAATTTCGCGGTCGGCGGAAACCACCGGATGCACGCCGCGATTGTTGAAGCCGCGGATGTGCCCGCCGGTGACGCCGAGATAAACGTTGCGGATTTCCACGTCGGCCATCTGCTCGGCCTCGACGATGGCGTTGCGCACGTCCTCCTCGGCCTGCGTGGTGTCCACGATCTCGCCCTTGCGCACGCCGCGCGAGCGCGCCTGGCCGAGACCGATGATGTTCAGCGCGCCGTCGGCGGTCCGCTCGCCGACGACGGCGCAGACTTTGGACGTGCCGATTTCCAGACCGACAATGATGGATGAATCATCAAACATTTTTCCTCCGGGTGGTTGCAGGGTTGACTGTTTTGGGCGAAGCGGACGGCACCGCGACGGCTTCCATCCAACGGACGGGCACGTTGTTGGACACCGCCAGATTGAGCGACGCCACTGCTTTGTTCATGCGCTGTCCCAAATCGTAAATTTCGCGCCAGCGCCGCAATTGTTGCTCCAAATTGTCCAAACCGAAAGTAATTTCGCCGCCCTGCCCCGTCGTCGCGACCACGACTCCCGGCAAGGACACGTCAATGCGCCGCAAATCCACCAGCCCGGCCATCGGCGAATGGCCGAACGCGCGCGATCAATTCCAGCGCCGCCTGCACCTGCGGCGATTCGACGCGATGGCCCGGCTGCAATTGATACACATTCAGTCCGGCAATCACCGGCAACTGGTCGTCTCACCTGCGCCAGCGGAATCACGCACAAACGCGGGTCCAGCGGCTGCATGACATAGCCGTCGGCATCGAGTTGAAACACCGCCACGGCGATGCCGCCGCGCCGCGCCGGCGCGCGGCATGTTCACCTGCGCCACCGGCTCGCGCTCCGTCACGCTGATTTTCAGCGTGCGCGGCAGGATGCGCTCGACGGAGACGGAACCGATGGCCGAAACCAGTTCCAGATTCCGCTTCACCGCCGCCAGATCGAGCGCAATCAAATTGTCGCCGAGCTTCACGCCCGACCACCGGCGCAATTGGTCCGGCGCAATCACGCCGTCGGTCTGCACCTCAACGTGCTGGATGGCAAACTCGGAGTTTTCATAAACGAATTTGTCCAGCGCCCATTCGCCCGTGCGCCAGAGCAGATAAAGGCCGAACACCGTGCCGAACAGGATGCCTGCCGTCAGCGCCGCCAGCCGCGTGCGCGTCGCGCGCACCTGGTCGGAACGCAGCTTCACGTCAAGCACGTGCCCGCGGTGCAACCGCCGGTTTTTTTGTTCGCGCTTAAACCACATAATTCCAATTCAGAATGCGGAATGCAGAATCTGGAATCAAACAATCCGCATTCGGGCATATGGACCTCGGATCGTTTCAATTCTGCCTTTATGCCGTCTTCGATTCTTCATTTCCTGTTCAACGCCAGGTCCACCATCCGCTGGCAAAGCTGCGCGTAATTCAGTCCCGCCGCCGCCGCCGCCTTGGGCAGCAGGCTCGTCTCCGTCATCCCCGGCAGCGTGTTCACTTCCAGCACCACCGGCTCGCCGTCCGGCGCGCACCATCACGTCCACCCGCGCGTAATCGCGTCCGCCAACCGCCTGGAACGCGCCCAGCGCCGCCGCTTGAATCCGCCGGGTCGTCGCGGCATCAAAATCCGCCGGGCAAAAATATTCCGTGCAGCCGGCCGTGTATTTGTTCCGGTAATCGTAGCTGCCGGTTTTGGGCCGGACTTCCACCACCGGCAAGCGGCTCGCCGCCAAGAATGCCGACCGTGGTTTCGCGCCCGACGATTTTTTCCTCGACCAAAACCTCCGAATCAAATTTCAACGCTTCCGCCAGCGCCGTTTGCCAGTCCTCGACACGCTCGACGAATTGCAACCCGACGCTCGAACCCTGCCGCACCGGTTTCACCACCAGCGGCAGTTGCCAGTCTTTCGGCAACGGGGCTGTTTCCGAATTCACGACCAGAAATTTCGCCGTCGGAACTCCGGCTTCAACGCACCGCTTTTTCGTCAGCACCTTGTCGAACGCGATGCGGCTCGCTTCGGCATCGCAGCCGGTGTAAACCGCGCCGAGTTCGTCCAGCCGCCGCTGCACCGTGCCGTCCTCGCCGTAAGTCCCGTGCAACGCGAGAAAAACCACGTCGGTTTTGGCCGGCAGGTCAAACTGCCCGTTCTTCGGGTCCACTTCAGAAACCTCATGGCCGAGCGAGCGCAGCGCCTTGGCCACCGCCGCGCCGGAACGCAGCGACACTTCGCGCTCGGCGCTCGGGCCGCCCAGCATCACGGTGATTTTCAATTTCCGGCTCACTTCTTTTTCTTCGCAAAATTTTCCAACGACACGGCGGTTTTCGGAAACGCGCTTCAAAATCTGCTTGTCCGTCGTCACCAGCGGCACGCCCAAATCCTGCGCCAGCGCCACATATTCGCAATCGTAAGCGCGTGCAATTCGATTGCACGACCAGTTCCAAAACGTGTTCCGACGAAACGCGATACTCGCGTCCGCCAACGACTTCTTCCGCCGAACGCAACGCCAGCACCGCCGCGTCCAAAGCTCATGCCGCCATGCAAAATGTATTTTGCCAGCGCGCTTGCGGAATTCCGACCGCCACAACAACGGCGCGACCCAGACCGAATCCGCTTCGGAAACCGCATCCGCCAGTTCGGCGAATTCGCTTCGCAGCACGGCAAATACACGATCAAATTGGTGTCAGCGACTATCACGGCTCTTGACGAATAAAGCGATTCTATTTCCGCGGACGTGGTTTTGAATTTCATGGACGTCCCGTCTCGCCGCGCACTCGCGCAAGCAATGCCTGCGTGTCCACCGGCGTGCTGCGGACGCTGGATTCCAGCACCGCGATCGCCTCCGTGTTCAGGCTGCGCCCATGCGTCGCCGCGCGCCTCTTCAATTCGCGGTGCGCTTCCTTGGAAATGCCCTTGATGGTGATCGTTATCATGCCGCAACCATAACGCAACCATTTTGGTTGTCAATAAAAATCCCGCTCAATCCTCGCCGATGATTTCCACTTCCGTCTGCAATTCGATGCCGCGCGCCGCTTTCGCGCGCTGCTGCAAAATCGCAATCAATTCCAGAACGTCGCGCGCCGTCGCCTTGCCGTCGTTCACAATGAAATTGCCGTGCTCGGCGGAAACCACCGCCCCGCCGACGCGCGTGCCTTTCAATCCCAGTTCGTCAATCAATTTGCCCGCCGGAATCCGGTCGGGATTTTTGAACATGCAGCCGGCGCTGGGCGCGGCCGGCTGCGATGCCCAGCGTTTCTCGCTGAACGCCTTCATGCGCTGCTCGATTTCCTCGCGCGGCGCGGAGCTGGCATTTGAACACCGCGCCCAGCGCAATGTGATTTTTCAGCAGCGGACAGCAGCGATATTCCACCGGCATTCCGTCCCGGCTGCGTTCGTGAATTTTCCCGGCGTGATCCATGAACCGCACCGACTCGACGACATCGAACGTCGCGCCGCCCATCGCGCCCGCGTTCATGCGCAACGCGCCGCCGACGCTGCCGGGAATGCCTTCCAGAAATTCCACGCCGCTCAGACCGTTCCGTTTCGCCTCGACCGCGACATTTTTCAATTTCGCTCCCGCGCCGCAACGCAGGCGTTCGCCGACCACCTTCAATGCGGCTGAAATTCGGCTGCGCCAGACAAATCACCACGCCGCGAAACCCGCCGTCGCGCACGAGCAGGTTCGAGCCGCGGCCCATCACAAAAAACGGCAGGCTGTCGTTCCCGGCAAAATTCACCACCGCGGCCAGATCCGTTTCCGATGCCGGCTCGACATAAACATCCGCCGGGCCGCCGACGCGCAGGGTGGTGTGCTTCGCCAGCGGTTCGTCGCGGCAGATGACCGTCGCCAGCGAAACGTGCCCGGCCAGTTCGCCGGCAATTTGCGCTCCGGTCTTCATCGGCCGTTTCAGAATCGGAAACGTTCATGGTCATCTTCCGGATAATATTGACGGTTTGGCGGACGGGTCGGCAACGCCGCCGGCAGCGGCGGGCGGTGGCAATTGCTCCCGCGGCCGCTTTCTGTGCCGGGGCAACGATCGCCAGCATGATTTCCGCAATTTGTTCCGCCGCCTTGGGCGCGTGCCATTGCGCCAGCGCCGCCTGCATTTTTTCGCGCGCAGCCCGGCCTTCGACCAGTTCGCACAGCAACGCCGCCAGCTTTTCCGGCGTCGCATTTTTTTGCTCGAGCAATCGCGCCGCGCCGGTGGTTTCAAACGCGCGCGCATTGTAAAATTGATGATTGTCCGCCGCGGCGGGAAACGGCACGAGCAACGACGGCAGGCGCATGGCGGCGATTTCGGCCAGCGACGAAGCGCCGGCCCGGCTGACGGCCACGGTGGCCGCGCCGAGCGCCAGATCCATTTCCGCAAAAAATGGTTTCACGACGGCATCGAGGCTGCGTTGGGTCATAGGCGGATTGCACGTTTTCAAAATCCCGCGCGCCGGCTGAGATGCAGCCATTGCCAGTCGCGCCCTTCGAGCAGCGGCAGCGCGGACAAAATCATTTCGTTGATGCCGCTGGCGCCCTGGCTGCCGCCCATCACCAGAACGGTCGGCCGATTGGGTTCAAGCCCGAAGCACTGCGCGGCATCGGCACGGCGTAGCCCGCGTTGAAATTGCGGGCGGACCGGCGTGCCGGTCGAGGTGACCTTGCGGGCGCGCAGCCGCGCGGCGGCTTCAGGAAAACCGACGAACGCCTCGTCCACAAACCGGGCCAGAAACCGGTTGGCGCGGCCGGGAATGGTGTTGGATTCGTGCAGGAAGGTCCGGGCGCCGAACTTTCGGCCGCGAGAATCGGCGGCGCGCTGGTGAATCCGCCCATGGCGAGCACGGCGGCCGGCGGACGCGATTTGAAAATTTTCGCGCCGCGCGCCACGATTGCCAGAAACTGCGCGCGAACGAAAGATAATTGCGATTTTGCAGTGCGACGGCGGGCAGCGTGACGATTTCCATGCCGCGCGCGGCTTTCACGGCCTGCTGGTCCACTTCCTTGGGCGAAATCAGCAGCGTCACGGCGCAGCCGCGTTTCTGGAGTTGTTCCGCCACCGCCAGACCCGGAAACAGATGCCCGCCCGTGCCGCCGCAGGCGATGGCGACGAAGGGCGTGTTGGCTCCGGCGTGAAGTCATGTGAGGCTTTGGCGGCAAAAGGATTGTCGTCAATGACGGGGGCGGTCGGTCCGGACTTTTTCCCGCGCGGGCGCATGGCGGGCGATGCTGAACAACATGCCCACGCACGTGAGCATGGCCAGCAGGTTCGAGCCGCCGTAGCTGATGAACGGCAGCGGCAGGCCTTTGTTCGGCAGCGCGCTGGTGACGACGCCGATGTTGATGGCGGCCTGAAGGCTGATTAAAAACGTGACCCCGGCCGCCAGCAAACTGCCGAACGGGTCGCGCGCCCGGAGCGCGATGTAAATCCCGCAAATCGCGATGACGACAAACGCCAGCACGACGAGCAGCGTTGCAATCAAACCGAGTTCTTCGCCGATGATGGAAAAAATAAAATCGGTGTGGTCTTCCGGAACGAAGCCGAGCTTTTGCCGGCCATTGCCGAGACCGAGTCCGGTCCAGCCGCCGGAGCCGAGCGCAATCATGGCCTGATACGCCTGATAACCGACGCCGTCCTTGTGCTGTTCCATGTCCCACCAGCTGAAAATGCGCCGCATGCGCATCGGGTCGTGCAAAATGGAAACCGCCAGGCCGGCGGCGCCGAGCAGAACGGGCGGAACAATATATTTCCAACGGACGCCGGCGATCAGCAGCATCGCGCCGCTGACGGCGGCGAGCAGGATGGTGGTGCCGCGATCCGGTTCAACGAAGACCAGGCCGAGCACCAACGCAATGAGCACGCCGGGAAAAATGATGCCGCGTTTCCAGGTCTGCATCTGCCGCTGGTAACGGTCGCCATACCACGCGAGCATGATGATCAGCGCGATTTTTCCGAGTTCGGACGGTTGAAAGCGCACGCCGTGGAAATCGAACCAGCGGCGCGCGCCATTGATTTTTCTGCCGATGTGCGGGACGAGCACCAGCACGAGCAAGAACAAGCGCGAGGATAAAAATCGGCCAGGCGAATTTTTTGAGCCATTGATAATCGAGGGCGGTCGCCGCCACACAGAGGGTGAAGCCGAACGCGCACCAGACGAGTTGCATCATCAGGTAATGCGCGCCGACCTGGGTCACACTCGAGCTGTAGAGCATCACCAGCCCCAGCGCCAGCAGGGCGGCAACGCAAAACGCCAAAGTTGTGACGGCGACTTTCATTTCAATGCCTCAAAATCCCGCAAACGCGGGACCAGCCGCTATCATGTCCAACGGTTATTGACCGGCAGGCGTGCCGGCGGGCGCGGGTGCCGGTGGCGGCGGTGGCGGCATCGGAGCCGGCGCGGGCGCCGGAGCCGCTGCTTCGGCTTTCGCCGGAATCTTCAGCTTCTGCCCGACTTTGATTTGGTCGTGGACAGATTGTTTTCGGCTTCAATCGCCTTGACGGTTGTGCCGTAGCGCCTTCGCAATCTTCGTCAGCGTGTCGCCGGATTTCACGGTGTAAGTTTCTCCACCCATGCCGGTGTCGGGCGCGGCGGCAGCGCCGGTCGCCGCCGGGGCCGTGCCGCCGGCCGGAATGGTCAGTTTCTGTCCGACTTTCAACTTGGTCGGATCAACGCCGGGGTTGGCCGCTTCAAGCGCCCTGAGCGTCACGCCGATTCTTCTTGGCAATTTTCCCAAGCGTATCGCCCTTGACCACGACATATTCGGTTCCGGCGGCTTCGCGGGCGGCTGCACCACGACCGGCGGCGGTGCCACGACGGGCGGATTGGACGCTACCACTGGCGGCGCATTCGTGTCCATCGCCACCGTGTTGGTGTCCACCGGCGGCTGGTTCTGGTTTTCTTCGTTGGTCTGTTCGCGTTTGCAGCCCTGGATGAGCATGGCGGTGAGGCCGGCGACTACCGACCGCGAGCACGCAGAACACGCCGAGTTTCATACGGGAACGGCGTTTGCTTTGCTGCTCCAACAGGGAGCCTTGGGGTACGAATGGATTTGGATTATTCATTGATTTGGCGCTGATTGCGTCCTTTCTTCGAGGTGGGTTGATTTTTTCGCCGCGAAATTTTCCCTCGGCAAATTTCGCGGCGTCGTTAAATTCATTTTGTTCATTGGACATCGGACTGAAAATCATCGCAAATTGTTCAAACCGGCTGGTCGAAACGAACACTTCCGCCGGCGGCCACTGCGCGTCCGGCCGCTCCGGCAAAGTTATTAACAGCCGGAGGCCGCTTGTGCAAGGAGCAAAGACCGCAAATAATTCAATGTCGATGCGCGGCTTTCATCTCAGTTTCAGGGTGGCCAGGGCGACGACCGCAAACAGCACGCACAAAATGTAAAATCGCATCACCACCTGCGACTCGTACCAGCCCTTTTTCTCGAAATGATGATGCAGCGGCGCCATCAAAAAAATCCGCCGGCCGGTGCCGTAAAATTTTCGCGTGAAACGAAACCAGCCGGTCTGCAGAATCACCGAAACGGCTTCCATCACGAACACGCCGCCCGCAATCACCAGCACAAACGGCTGATGAATCAGCACCGCGATGATGCCAAACGCGCCGCCGAGCGCGAGCGACCCGGTGTCGCCCATGAACACCTGCGCCGGATGGCAGTTGAACCACAAAAAACCCAGGCCCGCGCCGATCATCGCCGCGCAAAACACCGTCAATTCGCCCGCGCCGGGCACATAGGGAATTTGCAGATAACCCGCCGCCTTGAAGTTGCCCGCCACATAGGTGAAGACCAGAAACACAAACCCCACGATCAGCGTGCAGCCAATCGCCAGACCGTCGAGGCCGTCCGTCAAATTCACCGCATTCGAGCTGCCGACAATCGCCAGCACCACAATCAGCAGGCCGATCCAGCCGGCGCCGGTCGCCACCGGATATTTGCAAAACGGCACCATGATTTCCGAAACCAGCTTGCTCGTCGAGGGCGTCAGCCACAGATAGACGCCGATGAAAGCTGGCCAGCACAAATTGCGCCACCAGCTTCACGCGCGGCGGGGTGCCGCCGCCGCTTTGCTGGATGATTTTTGCGTAATCGTCGTAAAATCCCAGCCCCGACAGCACCAGCACCGAGAGCAGCGTCAGCACCACCAGCTTGTTTCCATTGCGTCCACAGCATCGTGGAAAAAACCAGCACCGCCACAATCAAAATGCCGCCCATCGTCGGCGTTCCTTTTTTGCTCAAAACCCGCGCGGCCAGACCGCCGGCCTCCTCGGCCTTGTCCGCGTAATCCTGGCCGAATTTCAATCTGCTTCAGCCAGTGAATGATTCTCGGTCCGAGCCACCAGCTCAACATCAGCGCCGTGATCGCCGCGCCCGCGCTCCGCACCGTGATGTAGCGAAACAGCCGCAACGCCGAGAGGTGGTCCGCCCAGGGCGTTCCCTCTCGACCAATCGAGCAACTGCTGGCTCAAATAATAAAGCATTGTTTCCGGTTCACGACTTTTCCGACTTCAACGTCTCGGCGATGCGTTCCAGACGCGACGCCCGCGACGCCTTCAACAAAACCACATCGCCCGCCTTCAAAAAATTCTTCACCGCTTTCACCGCCGCTTCCACATCCGCAAATTCAATCACCCGGTTCAATCCCGCGTCGCGCGCCGCCTGCGCCGTCACCGGCGCCATTTTGCCGACGGCAAACAACTGGCCGATGCCCAATTCCGCCGCGCGGCGTCCGACTTCCGCGTGCGCCGCCTCGCTGTGCGCGCCCAGTTCGTTCATGTCGCCGAGCACCGCCACGCGCCGGCCCTGCAACGGCAGATCGCAAAGCGTTTCCAGCGCCGCGAGCGTCGAATCCGCGTTCGCGTTGTAGGCGTCGTCGAGCACCCGCACGCCGCCGGCTTCCCAAAATTGCAGCCGCATTTTCGCCGGCTGGCATTCGGCCAGGCCGTCCCGCACCGCGGGACGGCCCAGGCCTAGTTCCTCACTGACCGCAACCGCAAACAGCGCATTCGTCACCTGATGCCGGCCCAGCAAATTGATCCGGTACTCGCCGCTGAATTCGGCCTTCGGCGCGTCCACGCGAAAGGTCACGCCGTTTTTGTCCAGGCGGATGCCCTTCGCCCGCCAGTCATTTTTTTCGCCGAGTCCCACGCGCACGACCGTCGCGCGGGTGCGCCGGACGACCTGTTCCGTCCATTCATTGTCACCGTTGACAAAGAGCTTGCCGTCCGCCGGCAACAATTCCGCGAGCCAGCCTTCTTCCTGCGCCACGCCCGCCACGTCGCCAAAAAATTCCAGATGCTCGCGGCCGATGTTCGTCATCACGCCGTATTTCGGCTGGATCATTTTCACCAGCGGCGCGAGTTCGCCCGGATGATTCGTGCCCGCTTCCAGCACGGCGGCCTGATGCGATTTTTCCAGGCGCAACAACGTCAGCGGCACGCCGATGTCGTTGTTGAAACTCGCCTCGCTCCAGACCGTGGCCAGCTTTTGCCGCAACGCCGACGCGATCAATTCCTTCGTCGTCGTCTTGCCGTTGGAGCCGCCGACGGCAATCACCGGCAGATCAAAATCCCGCCGATATGCCGCGCCGAATTGCCCGAGCGCCGCGCGCGCGTCGTCCACGACCAGCACCGCGCATTCCGGCAATGGCGCGGGAACTTTTTTTTGTTCCACCACCACGGCGGCGACGCCTTTGGCCGCGACTTCGTTCAAAAAGTCGTGGCCGTCAAAGCGCTCGCCCTTGATGGCAAAAAACAAATCGCCCGGCCTGCGCCTGCCGCGAATCGGTGCAGACACGCTGAACGGCTGTCTCCGCCGAGCCGCGCCGGAGTTCGGCGGCGCAGGCATCGGCGACAAATTTCAAAGAACGTGTTTCCATTGCCGATGGTTCACCGTCGATTCACGGGCTCCGCGCACTCATCGGTGTGCGCGAGGCGCTTGCCGCCACCAGCGGTGGCGGCGGCGGTCGGGTTCCAAATTCTTGTCCGGCGGAATGTTCAAATAGCTGGCGCAACGTTCGGCAATTTCCTTGAAGACCGGCCCGCAAACCTGGCCGCCGTAATAACCTTCCTTCGGCTCGTCCATCACGACCGAAATGCAAAGTTGCGGGTTGTCCGCCGGGAAAAATCCGATGAACGAAGAGTAGAATTTATGTTCGGCGTAAGTGCCGTTCTCGACTTTTTGCGCCGTGCCGGTCTTGCCGGCGCACGGTGTAATCCTTCATCGCCGCGCCGGGCGCCGTGCCTTCCGGCGTCACCACGGTTTTGAGCGCCTCCACCATCAATTTGTCCGTGGATTCGCTGACGACCTGCCGCACACGCTGCGGCGCGTATTGCTGCACCACGTTGCCGTTGCGGTCTTCAAGGCGGCTCACCAGCATCGGCCGCATGAGCCAGCCGTCGTTCGCCAGCGCGCTCATGGCCATGGCCATTTGCAACCGCGTCACCGCGACGCCCTGCCCCATCGGAATTTGCGCGATGGAAACCTTGCTCCAGTCCTTCACCGGATACAAAATTCCCCGCGCTTCGCCCGGCAGGGAAATGCCCGTGCGCTGGCCGAAACCAAAATCCCGCGCGTAATCGTAAAGCCGGTCCTCGCCCAGGCGGATGCCGATTTTCGCCGCGCCGATGTTCGACGATTTGGTGATGATGTTCTCGGTGGTCAGCACGCCGTACGGTTCATGGTCGTGCAAAATCCGGCCCGCAAAGGCAAAATGCCCCTGCTCGCAATCGAACGTGTCCGTCAGGCGCACCACGCCTTCGTTCAACGCGCCGGACACGACGACGATTTTGAACGTCGAGCCGGGTTCCATCAGGTCGCTGATGACGCGATTGCGGCGCGCATCGGCGGGTGAAGCGCCGGGATTGTTCGGATCAAAATTCGGCAGCGTCGCCATGGCCAGAATTTCGCCCGTGCGCGGGCGGGTGACGATGGCGGTGATGCTGATGGGCGTGTGTTTTTGCATCGCGTCGGCCAGCGCGGTTTCCACGATGTGCTGGATGGCCGCGTCAATGGTGAGCACCACATTCAAGCCGTCGCGCGCCTGCACGTCTTCGTCGCGCAACGCGACCAGTTCGCGCTTCTGGCGGTCCGTTTGCGTCACGCGCCAGCCCGCCACGCCGCTCAACGCCGAATTCAACACCAGTTCCACGCCGTCGCGCCCGACGGTTTGCGAAACGTGGTTGCTGCCATTCTCCGTTCCCACGAAACCGAGCACGTGCGCCGCCAGCGAGCCGTTCGGATACACGCGCAACTGGTCGTCCACCGGGTCGGTGAAAATCGCGCTCGTGCGCAAATTGCGGAAAAATGCGCGGCCGGCCTCGGGACAATTTGCTTCTCGTCCACGCCGAACGACAGCTTGGTCATCGTCATTTGGATTTTCTGCCACGTTTCATCCGCGACCTTGTGTTGCAGCACGACGTAACGGTTCGTGACCGTTTCGCCCTTTTGATTTTTCATCAGGCGGGGAAGCAGGCGCTGATACAAATCGCCTTCGCTCATTTGCAGCAGCGGCGCGAGCTGGCGGGCGACGGCGGCCTGCTGGTTGCCAATCAGGACCGGATCGGCGCAAACCGTTTTCACAAAAATGCTCGTGGCGAGCAGATTGCCGTGCGCGTCGAGGATGTCGCCGCGGCGCGGCGCGCGCCAGAACTCGCGCTGGGTGTTTTGCTGCGCCTTGGCGGCCAGTTCGTCGTGACGCAACACCTGCAAATCCACCAGCCGGGAACCCAGGCCGGCAAACGCCAGGCACAGCAGCCCCAACAGGGTCAGCACCCGTTTCAATTGCAGCCGTTTGGTCATTGCAAAAATGGCCAGCCGCCCGTGGCGATCGGTTCCTCACCCGACGGCGTCACGAGCGGCGGCCAAAATTTTCATGTTATTGGGTCATTGCGCCGCGCGGGTCTTGCCGCAAACTGGCGCGTCAAATTTTTATTTTCCGGCGGCGCGGATGCCGGTTCCGCCAGCCGCAAAACCTGCATCGGCTGCGCCGGCGAACAGACCGAGATTCAGTTCGCGGACGCGCCGGTCCAGCATCGTCGGCGACCGCAAAATGGAAAGCTGGTCGCTGAGTTTCCGGTCGTCGTTTTGCAACCGCGCCAGGCGGACTTCGCGCTGCCGGATTTGCTGGCCGAGCTGGTAAATCTGGCTCTTTTGCCAGACGTAACCCACCGCCGAACCGGCAATCAGCAGGCACAAAAACAACGCCTTCAGCGCCGGCCCGAACCGGATTGCCGCCGACTGATTTTTTCGATTTTTTGCCATCTAAATTTTCTCCAGCACCCGCAATTGCGCGCTGCGGCTGCGCGGATTGTCGTTCAACTCATCCTCGCCGGGCTTGATCGCCTTGCGCGTCACCCATTTCAACTCCGGGGCGCGCGGCTGGCGCAATTCCGGCACGTCCACCCCGCCGCTGAACGTGTAATCGCGCGTCCGTTCCCGGCCAAATTCCTTCACCACCCGGTCTTCCAGCGAATGAAACGTGATGACCGCCAGCCGTCCGCCCGGCTTCAAAATTTTCACCGCCGCTTCCAGCCCGCGTTTCAAAGAACCGATTTCGTCGTTCACCGCAATCCGCAGCGCCTGAAAAATCTTCGTCGCCGGATGCGCCTTTTTCCCGCGGCGCGGACTGAGCCGTTCGATCAATTCCGCCAGTTGCCGCGTCGTCTCAAACTTTCGGCGCTCGCGGTCATGCACGATTGCCTTCGCCAACCGCCGCGACTCGCGTTCGCCGCCAAATTCCCAAAAAATCTTCGCCAGCTCTTCCGCGCCGGCGCCGTTCACCAAATCCGCCGCCGTCAGCGTCTGCCGCGTGTCCATCCGCATGTCCAGCGGGCCGTCCTGCTGGAAACTGAATCCGCGTTCGGGCGAATCCAGTTGCGGCGAACTCACGCCCAGGTCCAGCAGCACGCCGTCGCAACCCGCCGCCGGAATCCATCCGGCCATTTCCGCAAAATTTCCCTGCCGGATTTCAAATCGTCCGGCAAATTTTTCCGCCAGCCGCTTTTTCGCGGCTTCAACCGCGGCGCCATCGCGATCGCACCCAAACAGCCATCCAGTCGGCGAACTCGCGGCCAGGATGCCCGCCGCGTGCCCAGCCCCACCGAGCGTCCCGTCGGCGTAACGGCCGCCCGGCCTCGGCTTTAGCGCGTCCAGCACCTCCGCCGCCATCACTGTTTTGTGAACGAAATCCGGCACTGCGCATCGTTTTTCCGTTGGTTAATCCACCGTTGCGTGAAACATCCGCTCCGCCAGAAATTCCCAGGATTTTTCCGGGGGCGGCAGCATCGGCACGGCCGTTTTGTCCGCCGTGCGCGATTTGATCGGCACCACTTCCACGTCGGCGTCGCTGAGGTCGTTATGCACGACTTTCACGCTGTCCAGCGAAAGTTCGGACTGCACCGGACGCGGGGCGCTTGGCGCCGCCGGAGCCGAACCGCGCCAGATCGAAATCGGATTCAATTTGCTGGCCCAGGACGTCGCGCGCACCGGACGCGCGGCCAGGGCGGCATTTTTTGCGTCTTGGCGGCAACGGGCGTGACGGCTTTTTTGATCGGGGCGGCGATGGTTTCCGCCGCCGGTTCCGCCGGTTTCGCCGGTTTCGCCTCGTCCGGCGACTTGAACGGATTTTGCGCCGGACCGAATTTGGGCAGATAAACGTGTCTTGTTGGCGCGATACGAAACTTCCGCGCATCCGTTGATGACGCTTTTTCCGGCAACCAATAATTTTCCAAGGTTCATAATTACTCCATCAGTTTGAAGGCTTCGTGCGCCAGCACGGCGTCGGAAGCCTTGACCTTTTCGTAACTCTGCGGATTCCAAATCTCAAAGCGGTCCAGCAACCCGACCAGCATGGCCTCGTTCTTGATGCCCGCCGCGCGCGCCATTCCTTCCGGCAGGCAAATCCGTCCCGCCTTGTCCACGCTCACCTGCACCGATTCGCTGCCGATGAAACGTTTCAAAACCACTTTGTTCGGGTCGCCGTTGGACATCGCGTCAATGGCTTTCACCATCTTCGCCATTTCCGCCGGCGGCAAAACGCGCAAACACGGACCCTCCTTCGCCTTCGGCCAAAGCATCAGGGTCAGTTCCGTGCCCGGCTTTTCCGGCCGCCACTTGGCCGGGATTTGGACGCGCCGCTTCTCATCCACTCCATGCCGATAGAGTGAATTGTAATAAGTCGGCTCTTTATTCACTGCGATACTCATATATCCACTATCCCGACCCCAAACTGCTTTTCTCCCCACAACGACCCACTTTTATCCACTTTACCCCACCCCATGTCAACAAAAATTTTGCGATTTATTCAAAAGTTATTCACAACCCAAAAAGCCGGGGTTAAAGGCTTTAAATTGAAATCTTATGCATGACGGCTTGAAACTTGAAACCTGAAACTTGAAACTCGCCGCGTGCGAACCGCTGATTTCAATTTTGACCTGCCGCCCGGACTGATTGCGCAACATCCCGCGCCTCAGCGTGATGAATCGCGGCTGCTGTTCTTGCATCGCGCCGACGGAAACATCGAACACCGGCAGTTTCGGGATTTGCCGGGGGTTTTTCGCGCGGGCGACGTGCTGGTTCTCAACAATTCGCGCGTGATTCCGGCCCGGCTTCGCGGCGCGAATGCCCGGACCGGCGGCAAATTTGAAATTTTGTTGCTGGAAGAAAAAGCGCCCAACGACTGGTGGGTCATGCTGCGTCCCGGCAAAAGCGCCCGCGTCGGAACGCAAATCGTTTTTCATGACAACCGCCAAATGACCCGGATTTGCGCCACCGTCGTGGAAGTGAACGACGAGGGGCACCGGCGGCTGCAATTTTCCGGCACGCCGGACATCAGCCGCGAATTGGACCGGCTGGGCGAAGTTCCGCTGCCGCCCTACATCACCCGCGCCAATCCGGATGAAATGGGCGAAGACAAGGAGCGTTATCAAACCGTTTATGCCCGGACCGACGGTTCGGTCGCCGCGCCGACCGCCGGTTTGCATTTCACCGGGAAATTACTGGATGAAATTCGCGCGCGCGGCGTGACAATCTGCTTTGTCACGCTGCACATCGGACCCGGCACGTTTGCGCCGGTGAAAACCGAAACGCTGGCCGCGCACAAAATGCACGAAGAACGATTCGAGCTTGGCGAAGAGACCGTGCACGCCGTAAACGAGGCCAAAAACGCCGGTCGCCGCGTCTTTGCCGTCGGCACAACGACCGTGCGCGTGCTGGAAAGCGTTGCCGCCGCAAACAACGGAAAACTCAATGTTTACAAGGGTCAAACGCGCATTTTCATTCATCCGCCGTTTCAATTTCAAATCGTGGACGCGCTGCTGACAAACTTCCATCTCCCCTGCTCCACGTTGCTGATGCTCGTCAGCGCGTTCGCCGCGCCGGGTGAAACGCGCGGACGCGAAATGATTTTGTCCGCCTACGCCGAGGCCATCCGCAAACGTTATCGCTTCTTCAGTTACGGCGATGCGATGCTGATTTTATGAGTCCAAAGTCCAAAGTCCAAAGTCCAAAGCTGCCGTTCGTTTTGGTGAACATGGCGATGACGGCGGACGGGAAAATCGCGACGGCGAATCGCGCGGTGTCGTCGTTCGGCAGCACGCACGACCACAAGCACTTGCTGGAATTGCGGGCGACGGCAGACGCGGTGATGGCCGGCGCGCGCACGGTGGATTCGGCGGCCATCAACCTGGGACCGGGTCCGGCCAGATTCCGGCGATTGCGGCTTAATAACGGGCTGACGGAGTACAATTTGCGCGTCATTGTCAGCGGCAGCGGCTCGATCAATCCCGACGCGGAAGTTTTCAAACACCGTTTTTCGCCCATCATCATCCTCACCACCGGACGGGCATCGAAAGCCAGGTTGCGCCAACTGCGGGCTTTGGCGGACGAAGTAAAGATTTGCGGCCGGCGGGAAATCAATTTCCGCGAGGCATTTTGCTGGCTGCGCGAGAAATGGGGCGTCAAACGCCTGCTTTGCGAAGGCGGCGGCGGATTGAACGACGCCTTGTTCCGGGCCGGTTTGGTGGACGAATTGCATCTGACGATCTGCCCGAAAATTTTCGGCGGGCGCAACGCTCCGACCATCGCTGATGGCAGAGGTTTCCGCCGATTGGCGGAAGCCCTACCTCTTCAAATCAAGTCATTTAAGCGCATCGGAAACGAGGTTTTTGCCGTGTTCCGGCGGGTTCGCGCAGCGGTGAGAAATGCCCAAGTTATTCACAAGGCGGCACTGCTGGCTGTAACGGTTCGTAACAGGGATGAAACACCCATGTTTACCGGTTTAAGAGGGTGGTTGAACGATAAAGTAACATTCTCAGGCAAAGCTGAACCTGTCGGATACGTCATTCTATTGGTAGGAGCAGCAACGTCCCGTGTCATTAAATGCCGCAGATATCCTGATTTAATTGGTAAGGGCCACCGCACGTACGGCTGCTAGTTCATTAACGACTCGCTACCTCGTCGCCTACTTAGTTTCAGCTTTCGTTTCCACCCAGCGCGCGAACAGCCACAGCAAATCGCTCAGGCGATTGAGATAAATCAAAATTTCCGCGTTTTTCAACTCGCCTGAGTTCCCTTCAACGCACACACGCGCCGTTCCGCGCGACGGCAAATCGTCCGCGCCAGGTCCAATGCCGCGCCGGGCGGGGTCGCTCCCGGCGTCGCCCAGCCCTTGGAAGTCACGTTCTGCGCCTCGATTTCATCGCACCAGCGCATCGAGCGTTGCCGTCATCGCCGGCGTAACCAGCGAATAGCCGTCCTTGACATAACGCGGCAAATCCTCCGGTTGCGACACACAGTTCGCCCATCAACACAATCAGGTCCTTCTGAATCACCAGCAGATTGTTGCGCACGAAATCGTGCTGCGCCGACGCGCGCGCCACCCCCAGCGCGGCGTTCAATTCGTCCACCGCGCCATAGGCCTCGACGCGCGGATGGGTTTTCGGCACCCGCCGGCCATACATCAACGCCGTCGTGCCGTCATCCCCGGTTTTGGTCGCAATGCTCATTTGAATAAAGGCTAAAGGCTGAAGGCTGAAGGCTAAAGGCTAAAGTTGTTTTGGATTTCGACCGCATTTTGTTTGGCTTCAGCCTTTGGCATTTCGGCCTTTAGCTTTGGTGGCCGGCTTTGCCGGTGCCACCGTCGGCGACTCCCGGCAGTGGCGGCGAAACCAATCTTTGATAGGCCAGAATGCCTTTCACAATCGCCTGCGCCATCTGGCGGCGATACGCGGCATTGTAAATTTTTTTGCTTTCAACCGGATGCGTCATGTAACCGCCTTCAATCAAAATCGCCGGCATCGTGGCGTCGCGCAAAACCGCGTAACGCGCCCGGCGCACGCCGCGGTCCGGCGCGCGCAGGTTTTGCACCAGCGACTTCTGCATTTGATACGCCAGCAGCAAACTCCTTTGCTCGACGCGATTTGCCGCGGTCGGGCCGTAATTGGCGCCTTCGCCCTGCGCGTCGGTCGAACTGGCGCCAACGGGCGTGATGCAATACGTCTGCGGCCCTTCGACCTCGTCTTTGCCGGTTGGCGTCGCGTTGAAATGCAGGCTCACGAACAAATCCGCGCCGCGCCGGTTCGCCAGCGCCGGACGGTCGGGCAACTCCACATACGTGTCCTTGGTGCGCGTCAAAATGACATTGAAACCGGCCTTTTGGAGCTGGTCGCGCAATTCCAGCGCCAGCGCCAGCGTGTAGGTCTTCTCGCTGTGCCAGAACGTGTGGTTGCCCGTGTCCTTGCCGCCGTGACCGGGGTCGAGGCAGATGGTCGTGATGCGTTTGGGGTCGGCGAACCGGGGCGGGATACAACAGCGGCCGGATGGCCGTGTTGAGATCCATTTGGGCAATGAGCAGCGTGCCGTGGTCCAACGCCACCGGGAAGGACAGCGCCACATTGATGCCGTTGATCTCCGCCATGCGCGAATCCTTGTCAAAAACCAGCCGGGTCGTGCGGTTGGTGGCCACGATTTCGTCGCCGCGCTTGAGCCAGTAACAATGCAAGCCGTTCGCCCGCGCCCAATCCGCAATCGGCACGTAATTTTGGCCGTTGAAACCGGCCGCGTGCGCCGGCGGCAGTCCGCACGCCAGGCAGCAGCGCAATCAGCAGCGCAATTTATCAGCCCGGCGAACAGTTTGTTCATTGGCCGGCAAACTTGCCCGCCGCGCGCCGTTGGTTCAAGGCAAATGCTCGAACGTCCGGCGTTGGATGGAAGCAGTTGCAACCGCTCCTCGAACAGAAATTTTTTGCGCCTCCGTGAAATTCGTAGCCGCGGATGTCAGTCCGCGCACTTAAACCCAATGAAAATCTGCGCCGACTTACGTCGGCGGCTACAGTTCAATTCTATGGCTTTGTCTTAGATTGGCTGGAGGCACCAAACTTCACCACGTAATAAACGGCGCGATTGGTGCCGACGTTCCGCCAGCCGTGCATTTCATTCGCTGCGCAGAAAATCACTCCGCCGGTGTTGACGCGGTTCGTCTGGCCGTTTTGCATCACGTCGAGCGTGCCTTCCGTGAGGATGATAACCTCTTCCTCCGGATGCTGGTGCGCGGCATGCGGCGCTTCGCCGGGATTGAGCGTGGTGACGTGACATTCCAACCGGCCGAGCGTGGCTGTGGGCGAATCAAACACCTGCCGGCGTTCGCCGTTCGGTTTTATTTCCGCCTTTAGGTCGCTGAAATTGAACACTGCGCAATGCAAGATTGACTTGGCGTTGGATTGGGCCAGCGCCACGGCGGCAGCGACGGCGAGAATTGGTACGGCGGTAAGGAGAAGAATTTTTCGTGTAATCATGGCCTCATATCTCGCCCAAAAACGGCCCAAGTCAAGCGCGGAGATGGACAAAGCTGGCCGCAGAAATTCAGAAGCGCCGAATCGATAACCGGCAAGGTAAATGTTGAAATGGATGGCGGATGAGTCCAGGATGGGCAGATGGACGCTCGTGACCAACAGGCTTTGCCGCCTGAAAAAGCGAGCTGGTGTCAAAACTCAGAAACTCGTTTTCGGTTTCGGTCGCGATGCGATTCCGATGGGGACGCGGAAACGGGCAAAATCGTGAATTATCTCAAAGATGATTCCTGTCAAAATTGAGTGCGAATGCGGGCAACACTACGCATTCGAGGTCGAGGCCGATGGTGAGCTTCAGCCCGGCGCCGTTGCCTGTCCGGCCTGTGGCGCGGATGGCACTGCGGCAACCAACGCAATCATCGCCCAAAGCCTGGCCGCACAACCGGCGGTAGAGAACGTTCCGGCCAGGCAACGCGTTCGCGTAACTGTTCCCCGTCATCGGCTCCATCGGTCGCCCCGGCCGTGCCTCCGCTACCGCCCCGACCGCGAGGTGGCGCTCCTGCTGTCAGTCAAGACGACCGCAACCGGGCGGAAACCGAAGCCCGGGCAAAAATTCTCTGGGGCGATTCTCCTGAAGAAGTCATCAAATTTTTGATGATCCGGGGCTTCAATCACCAGGAAGCAAAGGAGACGGTCCGGGTGCTGTTCAAGGAAAGGCTGGCAGCGATCCGGGCGAATGGCATCGGAAAAATTCTGACGGGTATTTTCGTGGTAATCGGTTCTGCCTCAACGTTTGTATTTTTTGTTAGAATCGGATTCATCAGCATCTGGCTCCTTGGTTCCCTGGCCATGGCCTGCGTGTACGGCCTCTGGATGATTTTGCTCGGCGTGTTAAAGGTGCTGGCCCCGAAATCAGAACGCGGGGATGCAGCGGATAATGATTGACCGGTAACTTGTGGCTTTCTGCTTTAGCCCGGCGCGGATAGACATTAACTTCCCGTCATGGTTCAACCCTGGCATTGGCCGCTGCTTTTTGGAACGGGTCTCGTGGCCGGATTTGTGGATTCAATCGCCGGCGGCGGCGGCCTGATTACCATCCCGGTGCTGATGAATTTGGGGATTGACCCCAAGCTCACTCTCGGCACGAACAAACTCCAGGCCACGTTCGGCTCCGGCAGCGCCGCCTGGCATTACGCCCGCGCCGGAACGGTGTCGCCATCGGATTGTAAATTTGGATTTGCCGTTACTTTCATCGGCGCGGCGCTGGGCTCGTGGTTCGTGCAACTTTTGCCACGGGATTTTCTGATGCACGCCATCCCGGTCCTGCTGATTGTCGTGGCAGTTTATTTTCTCCTGAAACCGGACCTCGGCACTGCCGCCGGGCGTCCGCGCCTGTCGCGAACGTGGTTCAACGTAATTTTCGGGCTGGGGCTGGGATTTTACGACGGATTTTTCGGGCCGGGCACGGGCACGTTCTGGGCCATGGCGTTCGTGCTGGGCCTGGGCTTCAATCTCGTAAAAGCCACCGGCTACACCAAGGTCATGAATTTCTCCAGCAACCTCAGTTCGCTGCTGTTCTTTCTGCTGGGCGGGAATGTGCTGTTCGCGGAGGGGCTGACGATGGGTATGGGTCAGCTTTTAGGGGCGCGCATCGGCTCGCGCATGGTGGTGGCCAACGGCGCAAAATTCATCCGACCGATTTTTATCACGATGGTGTTGGCCATCACGGCCAAACTGCTATACGACACGTATTTGAAGCCCACGTAAAAGGCGTTGCCTTACGTGGCAAGCCGCGTAAACGGCTTTTGACCTTTCCCTTTTTAGAGCAATTCCATCAATCTCGTAGCCGTCCCGCATTGCGGGATTAGTTCGCGCCATTTCATTCGCCCTGACTCAATTTGCGCCGACTGACGTTGGCGGCTACATAATTTTTGAAAAGGCTTTAGCCTTCAGCGTCTGGCTTTTCTTCCGAACTATGTCCTCATTGGACTTCAAACCAACCCAAATCGGGAGCAGCGCCTAAATAGGGATCGCCGGTGTTGACGCCCTGGTCAATCAATCGGCCACCCGCGACCGGTTTCATCAAAGGCAAATTCGGCAGGCTGCCGTCGGCCTGGCGTGGCCCCATCGCCTGCGAAGTATCGATGCTCTGGAAATCACTGGTGTTGACGTTGGTCAATATATTCCAGGTATTATTGGTTTCCAGTGTGGCAGGGGAGGTGGTGAAGGCATCATTGCTGGTTCCGGGAGGGAGGGAGATACAGTTACGCACGACGTGCGGCGTGGTATTGGCACCGTGGGCAAGCGCAAAGTTGGCTTTGGCGTTGTTCCACGAGGTAACATTGTCCACGGTCAGCCCGGCGGTGTTGTTATTCTGGTCAACCCCATTGGCCAGGTTGCGGAAAGACAAGGAACGAACGAGCCGATGCGCGGCCGCAACGTTGTTGCCGCCCAGTTTGAAACCGTTGGCGTTGCCGCCAAACTGCGAGCTGTTCCAGTAATTCGTGCCCATGAAGAACGCCCAACAATTGGAAATCACCACCGGCGAACTGCCCATCCACAAATCCCAGCCGTCATCCGAATTCCACCAGGACCGGCAGCCGGAGAACATATTGCCCGGACCGAGGCTCCACTTCGCACTGAAGCCGTCCGCATTCCCGCCCACCGGCGGGTCGTAATTGAGATAGGAGTCACAGTTCAGGACGAGGTTGTAAGCCGGGTAGATGGCAACGCCATTGCCGCCGGAAATGTGCAGACCGGTGTTGCCGTTGCTGAAAACGACGCAGTTCTCGACGATGTTGGAGTTGCCTATGATTCTTATGCCGTTGTGTCCGGCGTGTTGCTGCTTGATTCCTTTTAAGTGGTAGCAGGAACCGCTGATACTGATGCCGTCCGCGCCGCTGTCGATGCCCGTGTTGTCAATCACCGGGAGTTCACCCGGATAGGCCCAGATGCGGATGCGGTTGGCGGGGCTGGCCTGATTGCTGAGAACCAAACTGTAGTTCATGGCATAGGTGCCGCCGCGCAGGTAAAGCACGCCACCGTTGCCAATCTTCGCCAATCCGTTGGTGATGGTCTGGTACGGGTTGGCTTCGCTTCCGGAACTGCCATCGCTGCCTGGCGGGCGAGACGAAATACGCCCCGGCGACAAGCCCGCCGGTATCGACCGACAGGCTGGCGTAGATACTGGTAACCGTGCTGATGCTGTTGGATACGACGACCGAGTAGGTGCCCGTGTTGGTATCCTGGACGTTGGTGATGGTCAACGACGTGCCGGTGCCCCAGGACAAAATCGTGTTGGTGTTGAAATACCACTGGTAGGACAACGGCGCGGTGCCGCCGGCAACAACCGAGAACGTGGCGTTGTTGCTCGCCAATATCGACTGGTCTTGCGGTTGCGTGGTGATGTAAGGCGGAACCAGGACCGTCAACGAGGCGTAGGTGCTGGTGACCGAGCCCACGGCGTTGGTAATGATGACCGAGTAAGTACCCGCGTTGGAGCCCTGGGCATTGGTCACGGTGAATGACGTATTTGTGGCACCGGCCAAAAGTGCGTTGGTATTGAAGTACCACTGGTAATGCAACGGAGAGGTGCCATCGGCGGTTACGGTGAAAGCAGCATTCTGCGCCTGCGTGATAGTCAGGCTCTGCGGCTGGGCGCTAATGGACGGCGCCAAAGGCGCCGGATTGACCGTCAAGGTGGCGTAAACACTGAATACGGACCCAACGCTGTTGGAAACAACCACCGAATAGGTTCCGGCGTTGGTGTTTTGCACGTTGGTGACAATCAACGATGAGCCGGTGGCATAAGCCAGAAAGGTGTTGGTGTTGAAATACCAGCGGTAGAACAGCGGCACCGTGCCGCTGGCAGCCACGGTGAATGTGGCGTTGCTGCCCACGGTCACCGATTGGTTTTGCGGTTGACTGGTGATGGAAGGAGCGGTGGGGCTGGCGGGCGGCTGTCCTCCGGATTGCAGCCGATAAAACCAAACCGTACCGCCCGGAGTCACGGGATTGGTGTTCTTAAAGCTGCTGCCGGAAAAAGTGTTCGTGGCAATGGCCGGCCAGTTGGTGCTGGGCACGGTCATGCTCGTCCCGGCCAATACATAATAGGTGCCGTTGTTGGAACCGCCGGTCCCGGACAAAACGACGCCATTGGGTGAATACCAAATGTTGGTGATAACCAACGGTCCGTTCGTCAC
The DNA here is from genome assembly GCA_963789055.1 of uncultured Verrucomicrobiae bacterium. Lineage (GTDB taxonomy): Bacteria > Verrucomicrobiota > Verrucomicrobiia > Limisphaerales > UBA11358 > UBA11358. The sequence continues at coordinate 637,013 of CAWBJE010000004.1, forward strand.
CGGCGCCGAACTCGTGTACGGCGCAACGTCGGCGTAAGTGTCGCCCACCCGGTACTCGTCCACGACCATCTCAGCGTATGGCTGGGAAGCGCTGCTTTGACCGCCGGCAAACATGCGGAGACGGTCGAAGGTAAAATCGAAGCTGCCCAGCGAATTGGCGCTGGCGGCGGCGGTGGATGGTTCGGTGGCAAGGGCGGGGTTCACAAACAGCCAGGCATTGTCCAGAGCGCCCGATTTATGGTCGATGCGCACAACCACGAAATTGGTGTAATTGCCGAAAAGGTTGGTGGACGATTTCAGGTTGCCGGAGGCGCCCTGCGGGATAAGGCCGACCGTGTTGACAGACGCGCCGCTGCTGTTGCCGATGGCCAGCTTTTGCGAGGAGTTGACATTGACGTCCTGGCAAACATTGGCACCGCGGCCATAAGGATTGCCGGCAAGCGTGCCGGTCGGCCCCTGACGGCAAATGAGGAAGCTGATCCAGGTAGTGACTCCATCGGTGCCGTTGGTGCCGCGCGCAAAATTGAACAGCCGGTAAGTCTGCATCGCAGAACTGCTGCTGGTCAATCCCTGGAAGAAGCCCGCGCCGCCTTCGGTAACCAGCGAGTTGCCGTTGGTGTCAGTGTAGGTCAGGGCGTAACTGGTGTTGGTGGCCACGCCGCTGCTGGAATTATTCTGCCATGCCCCCGAGAATCCAGAGCCGTCACTGGAACCAATGATGGCCGTCCCGGGAGCGTTGGTAAAAGGTTCATACGCCAGCAAAGCTGCTTTGAGGGATGACATCCCGGTAAACATTGTGGCTGTGGTTAGTACGAGGGTAAGGGATTGGTACGACAACTTCATGGTACGACTTGGTGAAACAACGATATATTGGTAGCAATTTTTATTCCGCGACGCAATGGAAAAGGTCGACTATTCGAAAGAAAATCGGCGGAAATTGTAAGCCGGTTCAACGTTTCTCCACAAATTTCAGACTTTTGCCTTTTCCGCTGCTCCGCAGGTGATAAAAGTTTGATTTCCGGTCACAATCGTTTTTAATGCGCCAGGTAAAATTTTGAAATGAACATCCACGAATATCAGGCCAAGCAATTGCTCGCCCGATACGGCGTCGCCGTTCCGCTGGAAATTCCCGCCCGGTCACTCGACGAAGTTCGTGCCGCCGCGGAAAAAATTCTTTCGGGCGGTAGTGCCCGCGTGGTCGTCAAATCCCAAATCCACGCCGGTGGACGCGGCAAGGGAACTTTTAAGACCGGTTTTCAAGGCGGCGTGAAGGCGGCATCGTCGGTGGACGAAGCGGTTGGATTTGCCGAAAAAATGCTGGGCCAGACGCTCGTCACCAAACAGACCGGCCCGGACGGGCGCCGCGTGCAGACGTTGCTCATCGCCAGCGGCGCTACCATCAAAAGGGAATTTTACCTGGCGGTGTTGCTCGACCGCGCTGTGGGCCGGCCGCTCGTCATGGCCAGCACTGAAGGCGGCATGGACATCGAGGAGGTCGCCGCCAAAACACCGGAAAAGATTTTCAAGGAATGGATCGATCCCGCCGTGGGCATCCTGCCGTTTCAAGCGCGTAAAATCGCCGACGCTCTCGGACTCAAAGGCGATTTGTTCAACGCCGCCGTCAAATTCGTCGCCGGTGTTTTCAACACGTGGTGGGAATGCGACGCGTCGCTCGTGGAAATCAATCCGATGTGTGTCGTTGAACTGCCGGGCGGCAAGGAAGCGGTTGTGGCCCTGGACGCCAAGATTTCGCTGGATGATAACGGGTTATATCGCCATCCCGATATCCAGGCGATGCGCGACTTGAACGAGGAAGCGCCGCTGGAAATCGAGGCCAGCAAGTTCAACCTGAATTACATCAAGCTCGACGGCAACATCGCCTGCCTCGTCAACGGCGCCGGACTGGCGATGGCCACGATGGATATCATCCAACATTTCGGCGGCCGGCCGGCGAATTTTCTGGATGTAGGCGGCGGCGCCAGCCAGGAACAAGTGACGGCCGCATTCAAAATCATCCTGCAGGACCCGAACGTGAAGGGAATTCTGGTGAACATCTTCGGCGGCATCATGGATTGCAACGTCATCGCCACCGGCATCGTGTCGGCGGTGAAGGAAACCGGGTTGAAGTTGCCGCTGGTCGTGCGGCTGGAAGGCAACAACGTGGCCGCCGGCAAAAAAACCCTGGCCGAATCCGGCCTGAAACTCATCGCCGGCGATTCGATGGCCGACGCGGCGCAGAAAGTGGTCAAAGCGGTTGGTAAATAAAATGCGAAACCTCTTCCCGATTGTTACACTGTTGTTCTGCCTCTGCCTTTGCGGATGCGAAACGACCGGTTCAACGCGCGATAAAGGAACTTCAACAACGGCCGGCGTCGCCTACGTTCATTCCTACTCAAAATTTTCGTTTCCGAAGCAAATTGGACAATTCCAGTTCATTGGGACCCATAAATTTGACCCTTCCGGCAAGGATATATCCGTCGGTTACAACAGCCCCACGCCCGTCGCCGCGACGGTGTATGTCTATCCGGCACCCCAAAATGTTTCGCTGACGCCCGGGACACCACTGCCGAACGTCAGCGACGCCTTGCTTGACCGCGAATTTCAATTGCACAAATTGGCGATTGCAAAATCGCACCCGGACGCCCGGTTGCTCCGGGAAGGGCCGTGGGAGATCGTTCAGGGGAAAAATCATTTTCAGGGCAAGAAGGCGGTTTATTCGATGACATACCGGTTTGGGGTCACCGATCAGAAATGTTTGTCCGAACTTTATCTCTTTTTGATTGAACCCGGCTCCACGTTTTTGGTGAACGACCGGCAATATTTGGAATATCGGATTACTTATCCGGCAGCGGTTCAAATCCGAGCCACGAGCGAAATCAGCTCATTTCTTTCAAGCCTGACCTGGCCGGTAAAATAAACGAGGCAAAAAGCGCGCTCATTGAAACCGTAACGGAAAATTTGAAGAATTAAGCCCATGGCCCGGTATTGGAACGACAAGGCGGAAGGGAAAACGGTCGGAGACGACCTGGAGCCTTATCGTCGGCTGGTCGAATTGCAGAAACAAATGATTGAACTGGCCCAACAACACGAGCAGACGAAACGCCGTCGCGACGCCCTGCGCGAACAGATGGTGCGTGAGGTCACCGGCAAGCGGCCTGTCCGCCGCGGTTTGCGGCATCGCCTGCAACAGTCAGCAGCCAAACTGTTGCAACGCGTGCCGGGGTTGACGGCGGGAAAACCAAGCTCGGTTTCGAGCACAGCGATAACACGATTTGTACCCACAAACGGAACATGAAGTAAGCCAATGAAGGAAAAAAAACAGAACGCGGGATTGATTTTGAAGGAAGTTTCATCGGCTTACCGCACGACAGCAGATACCGATATTGACCTGTCCTTGCTGAAAGATAATCTGGCGAAAACGCCGTGGGAAAGGATGCAAGCCAATGACGATGCGTTGAATTTTGCCGAGTTGTTGCGCACAGCGATGGAGAAACATCATGCAAAACCTTAGTGAACTGATGCACCGATTGATTTCGTCGCAAGTCGAGTTCGTCTTGGTAGGCGGATTCGCGGCGGTGGCGCATGGTGTCACCCAGGTCACACTCGATGTGGACATTTGCTGCCGGTTCAGCGAAGCGAATTTGATGCGCATCCAGAAGGCATTCACGGATTTGCATCCGGTGCACCGCGCAAGGCCGGATTTGTCTCTGGCATTGACGCCGGAACAGTGTGCGACTCTGAAAAATTTATATTTGAAGACAGACTTGGGAATCGTTGATTGCTTGGGCGAGGTCCTGGGCGTTGGCAACTTTGAAGCAGTTTTGAAACACAGTGTTGAAGTGGAACTGCCTTACGGCAAATGCCGGATTCTTGACATCGAAGCGTTGATCCGCGCAAAAAAGGCAATGAACCGTGACCACGACAGAATCACCGTGAAATACTTGGAAGAAATCAAAAAGCAACAGAGCCAAAACTGATTTTCCCATGTCCATTCTCGTCAAACCCGACACCAAGGTCCTCGTCCAGGGCATTACCGGCAGCTTCGGCGCGCGGCACGCACAGCTCTCGATTGATTATGGCACTCAGATCGTCGCCGGTGTCACCCCCGGCAAAGGCGGCCAGGTCTTCGAACACGGTGGGAAACGGGTTCCGATTTTTGACACCGTCGCCGAAGCGGTGAAACAAACCGGCGCGACGGCTTCCGCCGTTTTTGTTCCCGCCGCCTTTGCCGCCGACGCCATTCTGGAAGGTGCCGACGCCGGGCTGGAACTGGTGGTAGCCATCACCGAAGGCATTCCCATACGCGACATGATGCGCGTGAAGCGCGCCATGCAGGACCGCGCCACCCGACTCATCGGTCCGAATTGTCCCGGCATCGTTACCCCCGGCAAAGGGAAAGATTCCCATGGCGGCTGCCGTATTGGCATCGCCCCCGGTTACATACATAAGCAAGGGCACGTCGGCGTGGTTTCGCGCAGCGGCACTCTGACTTATGAGGCCGTCTGGCAATTGACCTGCCGCGGCGCGGGCCAAAGTACGTGCATCGGCATCGGCGGTGACCCCATTCCCGGGCTTTCGCATCTCGAGGTCATCAAGTTGTTCAACAACGATCCGGACACGCACGGCATTCTGGTCATCGGCGAGATTGGCGGCAGCGCCGAGGAAGAAGCCGCCGAGTGGATACGGAAAAATTGCAAAAAACCGGTGGCGGGATTCATCGCCGGGCGCCACGGCGCCGCCCGGGCGCCGCATGGGACATGCCGGCGCCATCATCAGTGGCGGCGCGGGCACGGCGGCGGCAAAAATTGCGGCGTTCAAAGCCGCCGGCATCGGTGTTGCCGCCACGCCATCGGAAATGGCGGATACGCTGTTGAAGATGATGTGAAACGAGACGCGTGAAACGCACCGCGTGATTCGGCATTGCGTATCGGTCATGCATCACGTATCACGGTTCACGCATCACGTCACATGGGCTTTGTTGATTTCATCCTGAACCTGGCGGGCTTGTTGCTATGGCTGAATTGGCGTTCGGTCCGCTTTGACCCGCTGGGCCGGCGGACGCCGGCGACGTTGATCGGCACGCTGCGGCGGGCCGAGCCGCGGCGGCTGCGGCGATGGCATTTGCTGGCGGCGCTGGGCGGGTTGTTGCTGCTGCGCGCGGTGCTTTACTGGCAAATCGGCGCGGGCGTGGGTTGGGCGGCAGGAAAATTGAATCTGGGTATCATCGAACTTTCGTTTCGCAGCGATTCGTTCGGGCGCATTCTGCTGTTTTCCATTTTCAGTTTCGGGCTGATCGCTGGGCGTGTTTTATCTCTGGCTATTGCTGCTTTCCATCCTGGCCGGACCGGAACCGCCGCCTTTTCACCGGCTGGTGCGAATGCCCCTCGGTGGAATTGATCGCTGGTCGCGCGGAGTGAAATTTTCCTGCCGCTGATTGTCACGGCGGTTCTCTGGTGGCTGGCGAGCTGGCTGCTGGCGTGGCTGCAAATCATTCCCCCACCCGTCTCGCCGGCGCATCGCATCGAAGAAGCACTGGTCATCGGGCTGGGCAGTTATCTGTGCTGGAAATACCTCATCGGCGCCCTGCTGGCTTTGCACCTGTTGAACAGCTACATTTACTTCGGCAAACATCCGTTGTGGCCCTATGTGAACGCCGAAGCGCAAACGTTGCTGTCGCCCTTGCGCGCGATGCCGTTGCGGGTGGGCAAGGTGGATTTTGCGCCGGTGGTGGGAATTGTGCTGGTGTTTCTGCTGGCCGAACTGGCCGGGCGCGGACTGGTCTTGCTTTACGGCAAACTGCCGTTTTGAATTTTTATCGCCCCATCAGGCGGGCGTTTCCTCGGGCACTTCGCCTTTTGCCTTGGGAAATTTGGCCGAGATGACCGCGCCCATGTTCGGCTCGCTGACGATGGAAAGCGTGCCGCCGTGCAGGGCAGACGAGCCGTTTGGCAATGGTCAGGCCAAGCCCCAGCCCCTGCTGCTCCTGCATCGTGCGGTCAAATTGCATGTAAGCGCCCACGCGCGTGATTTGCTCGGTGGTAAACCCGCGGCCCTGGTCACTGATGGAAAGGTAATGGCGTTGAAGGCCTCGCTCAGCGTCAGATGCGGACGGGCGAGCCGGGATCGGAAAACTTGAAGGCATTCTGCGCGAGTTCATCCACAACCTTGCTGAGATATTCCTCAGCCATCGGCAAGGGAATGTCCGCCAGCTCGCAAAGACAAATCCGCGGAACGATTTGCAAACGCAGCCTGGGCCGCGGCATGCTTCTCAATCAAGCGCAGCGGATGTTCCGTCCGGCCCAGGCGCAGGGCGTTGATGTTCTTCGGGTCGGCGGCAATCAATTCCAGCTGCGCGTAAATCAAGAAGTTTTCGATGAGCCGCTCCAGCCGTTTGCCGGACTGGTGAACGACGTGGCCCATTTCGGCAATCTCGGCGGGTTTGAGTTTGGCGGCGTCGGCGGCGAGGATTTCGCCATAAGCGAGAATGCCGTTGAGCGGCGTGCGCAATTCGTGCGGCAGCATCAGGCTGATGTTATCGCGCAAATGGGCCAGCTTGCGCTCGGCTTCGTCGCGGACGGTCTGGGCTTTTTTCAGGCGCGCCTCCACGGCGGCATAAAGCGCGTCGGTGGTGAACGGTTTGGGCAGGTAATCGTCGGCGCCCAGTTCCATGCCGTGCCGCATGCCCGCGTTGTCGGCGAGCCCGGTCATCAGGATGAACGGAATGGAGGCCGTGGGCGCTTCCGTGCGCAGCGAGGACAGCGTCAGGTAGCCATCCACTTTTTCCATGTTCACGTCGCAGAGGATGAGGTCGGGCAGTTCTTTGCGCGCCTTTTCGATGCCATCCGCGCCGTTGATCGCCTCGATGACTTCAAATCCCTTTTGCTTCAACGCCAGATAAATCATCTCGCGCAACCATTCCTCGTCGTCTATGACCAGAATTTTCTTCATGGCACTGCAGGCCTGAAATCAGCAGGATGCATGCCTTTTCGCCGGCGTTTTTGCCGTCAAATTTGACAGACAAAGCCGTCAAAAACAACGCGAATTTGCCTTGTATTTACTTGCGTTCCGCCGGGGGCACGTAATGGTTAAGCGTGCGCCCGGTGTAAATCTGGCGCGGCCGGTAAATGCGGCTCTTCGGCTCTTCCATGATTTCCTTGTAATTCGCAATCCAGCCGGGCATCCGGCCAATCGCAAAGATCACGGTGAACATCTCCACCGGGATGCCCAGCGCGCGCATGATGATGCCGCTGTAAAAATCCACATTCGGATAAAGTTTGCGTTCGACGAAATACGAATCCTTGAGCGCCGACTCCTCCAGACGCTTGGCGATGTCCAACAACGGGTCATTGATGCGCAACTTGGACAAGACGTCGTCGCACGCCTGCTTGATGATTTTGGCGCGCGGATCGTAATTTTTATACACGCGATGGCCAAAGCCCATGAGCCTCTTGCCGCTGTTCTTGTCCTTGGCCGCCGTGATGAATTTCGACCCGTCATCGCCTTCGCGGTGGATTTCCTCCAGCATCTCAATCACCGCCTGGTTCGCGCCGCCGTGCAACGGCCCCCACAACGCGCACACGCCCGCGGCGCAACTGGCGAACAGGTTCGCCTGGCTCGACGCCACCATGCGCACGGTGGACGTGGAACAGTTCTGCTCGTGGTCCGCGTGCAGCAGGAAAATCAGGTCCAGCGCCTTGACCACCTCCGGCTTCAATTCAAAATCCTCGTACGGCGTCGAAAACAGCATGTGCAGGAAGTTGGCCGTGTATTTGTAGGCCTTCTTCGGATAAATCAACGGCAGCCCGCGCGATTTGCGGTAGGAATACGCCGCAATCGTCCGCACCTGCGAAATCAGCCGGGCCACGTAAACGTCGAACTGCTTTGCCTTGCCCCATTGCCAGTGCATGAGCCCCTCGTCGAAACAGCTCGACGCATTGATCATCGCCGACAGGATTGCCATCGGATGCGCGCCGGTCGGGAAACCCTCGAAATGGAACTTCATGTCCTCGTGCAGAAACTGGTTGTCAGTGAGCATGTCCGAAAACCGCCTCATCTGCGTCGCGGTTGGGCAGGTCGCCGTAAATGATCAGATACGCCGTCTCGATGAAATTGGATTTCTCCGCCAGCTCTTCGATGGGGATGCCGCGATAACGCAGAATCCCCTTGTCACCGTCAATGAACGTGATTTTGCTGACGCAGGAGCCGGTGTTGCCATAACCGTCATCGAGCGTGATATAGCCCGTGTTTGCGCGCAGCGACGAAACATCCACCGCTTTTTCGCCTTCCGTGCCTTCAAACGTCGGCAACGCATATGCTTTTCCATCCAATTCCAGTTTTGCCTCTTTGCTCATGTGCTTCCTTTTTAATTTCTAGTTGTTAATGCCCGTTTTGGGAAGTTTGGTGTTGGAATGATGATTTTGCAAGCGGCTAAAACCGGATTTTTAAAAATCCACGCGCCGATTTTACTGGCGTGGGGTTGGACTTGATGGCTGAATTCAGCCGTCACATGAAACGCTGGGCCATACTTACTGTCCTGCTGTATGCTGTCGCACTGCTGGTGTTGACGTTGCCGGTGTTGCTGATTGCCTTTGGCGGATGGGCAAAGAATGGCGCCATGGCATCGCCGGACGCTGTGAAGATTTATTCGAATTGGGGCTATTGGCTCTGGCTGGCCGTGCTCGTTGCCGGACAGGCGCTTGCTGCTTTTGCTGCCCATCAACATTGCCGAACGCCGCCTGCCCGCACGCCGGCCATTGATAATTCCTGTCATGGTCACCGGCCTTTTTCTGGCGAATCTTTTTGTCGCCGGACTGGCTACCGTGCTCTGATGCTCTATTTCCAGGAAGATGGGCATCGAGGTTTTTGGCTATTGAGACTTTTCAACGCCTGAATCCAGTTTCCAACCAGCCGATTCTGCGACTGGAGCTCTTTCAGGATGTTATCACCGGCTCGTCCTTTTCTGGGTGGTCTGGGTTGTCATTTTTCGCAGCTTCGCCAAAATCCGACGACCCGACTCCCTGCTCAAACGCGTCGCTCGCTGGCTTCTGCGCGGCAGCATCCTTGAACTCCTGGTGGCCGTGCCCAGCCATATCATCGTCCGGCGCCGCGGCGATTGTTGCGCGCCCGCTCGGGACGTTCTGGGGCATTGCCACCGGCATCTCCGTCATGCTGCTGTGCTTCGGTCCCGGCGTTTTTTTTTTGTTCGAGAAAGAATCAAACATCTGCAACCAAAAGAGACGGATGGAAGCAGCATGCGGGAAGTTTGATTCTCTGTGAAAGTTAGCCGCAATTTGATAAGCGAAGGATAGCTGACAACCATGGAGATGACAAACATCCCGCCATGTCGCCGAATATGAGATAAAGTGTTCCCGCCGATGACAACAGAGCAAATGACTCCGGCGATGATGCCGAAATGATGTACCGTTACACGTCTCGCCAGGACACGGGCGCCTAAACTTTGTAAAGCGCACCAATGCCCGTGCCCATGAGCGGGAACCGGAAGCCTGCCCACTCGAAAAAACCATACATCAAAGCCGCGCCTAAACCTGCTCCCAGCACCGCGCCCAAATTCCAGGCCCAAACTGAATTCACCAGCGGCTTTTGCCTTTGGCGTAGCGGTCAGTGCCGGTGACCGAACTGAAGCGATGGGGCGAGGCGGGGTGGAATGGCGGTTCGTCGGCGAACTTAGGTGCGGGCGGAGTGACAGGTGGACTCACTCGAATGGGGCCACTCATTCGTAACGGTGGAGAAGGCACGGTTGTCGCCGCAACCGGCTGGGCAAGTGCTTCAGGAGCTAGTATCCTTAGAATTTCACTGGCATCTTCCGTCCCATCCGCTCCACAGGCGGGGCAAATGACCGTGCCCGGCATTAATCCGCTCTTCCGGATTAACCTCAAATATGTACTTCTGACCACAGCCGCATACGATTTTGATATCCATGTGGCCTCGCTTTTCTGTGCCAGCGTTCGTCTGGCAAAGGTTCGGTCACGGAGTTTAGGTTTGAAATTTGCGGGTGTCCACAGCTTTCAGACGAGCCAGCTTGCTACGGATTTTGGCTTCCAATCAATCCCCGCTTCGCTACCTTCTTTTTAGGTTCTGAATAGATATGAGTGACATTCAAACATCATGTCGCTTGTCTCCGGCGCTATTCTAATTGCGGTCTTTAGTGTTGATCAGCTGCACTTTGGCGGTGGCTATTCCGAATTGACTACTTGGCTCGCCGCGTTCGTGACGCCTTTTGCGCTTTCATTTTGCCTCTATTGGTTACCAGTGTGGCGTGGGGCCGAACGGTCAGAATATTCAAGCTGGGCGTTATTGTTTGTCGGAGCATGGTGGTTGGCAGGTACTATCCCATCAGCAGTTATCGCATTGATCACTCGGAATTGGGTAAAGAGGCCCCATGCCTAACTAGCTGATCGCTGCAAATATCCTTCGCTCATCGGCCCAACAAAATTTCTTTCCTTTCCCGCGCTGCACTTTAATTTGCGCAGACGCAAATGGCCCTGAAACTGTTCAATACCCTGTCCCGCTCAATCCAGGACTTCGTGCCGTTGGATACCACGGGCAAAAAAGTCGGCATGTATTGCTGCGGACCGACGGTCTATGATTTCGCCCACATCGGCAACTGGCGCACGTTCGTGTTCGGCGACCTCGTCCGGCGTACTCTCGAATTCAAAGGCTACGCCGTCACCCACGTGATGAACATCACGGACGTAGAGGACAAAATCATCAAGCCCGTCCGTTGTCGCGCCAAAGTGGAACGACGGCGGACGAAAACAAAACGTCGCTCCGCGAATTCACCGGCAAGTATGAAGCTGCGTTTATCGAGGATTTGCAAACGCTCAATTGCCGGCGGCCGCATCACACGCCGCACGCCACGGAACATATCGCCGACATCATTTCTCTCATCGAAAAACTGGTCCAACGCGGCATTGCCTACAAAGCCGCCGACGGTTCGGTTTATTTCAGCATCGAGAAATACCGTGGTTGCGGCTGCACCTACGGCCGGTTGCTCAAGTTGAACTTCGACGAAATGAAAGCGGGCGAACGTGTCAAGAGCGACGAGTACGCCAAGGAATCCATCGCCGACTTCGCGCTCTGGAAGGCGCGCGTGCCGGAGGATGGCGACATTTTCTGGCCCAGTCCGTTTGGCGAAGGCCGGCCCGGCTGGCACATCGAGTGCAGCGCCATGAGCACCAAAATTCTCGGCCCAAGCTTCGACCTGCATCTCGGCGGCGAGGACCTTATTTTTCCGCATCACGAGGACGAAATTGCCCAGAGCGAGGGGGCCACCGGACAGCCGTTTGTCAAACACTGGCTGCACGGCGCGCATCTGCTCGTGGAAGGCAAAAAAATGAGCAAATCGCTCGGCAATTTTTTCACGTTGCGCGATCTGCTGTCCAAAGGATTCACCGGCCGTGAAATCCGGTATGCGCTGCTCACCGCCCATTACCGCGAGACGTTCAATTTCACGCTCGACGGCTTGCACGGCGCGCGCACCGCCCTGGCCCGGATTGACGAATGCATCGGCAAGTTACGCGAAGCTGCCGGAACGCCGGCCTCCGGCACGGCACGAACCGCTGGAGTTCAAGCTTCAGCTTGTCCCGGCAGCACGTTAAAGCGTGAACTCCAACCCGCCGGGTCGGAGACCGGCGCTCCAAATGATCTGGTCACGCGATTTGCCGCTGCACTGGAAGATGACCTGAACATTTCCGCCGCCTGGGCCGCTGTGTTCGAGTGGGTGCGCGAAACCAACAAACGCATCGCTGAAAATTCATTGAGCGGGAGCGATGCGGCGGCGGCGCTGGCGGTTTGGGAAAAAGTTGATTCCGTGCTCGGTATCGGCACAAAATCGGAGGCGGAGATTCCCGCTGAGATTCTCGCGCTGGCCGAAGCCCGGACCGCGGCGAAGAAGGCGAAGGATTTCAAGCGCGCGGACGCCATCCGCGACGAACTGAAGGTCAAAGGCTGGGTCATTGAAGACACGCCCAAAGGACCGAAGTTGAAAAAGATTTGAACCACGAAACACACGAAACGCGCGAAATAAAATCCATTTTGGACTTTTGCCCGGCGCGTAAATCGAAAATCGTAAATCAAAAATGACCAAGAGCCTGTTCATCACGTTTGAAGGCACGGAAGGCTGCGGCAAAACCACGCAGATTGAGCTGCTGGCCGAACGGCTGCGCGCGCTGGGACATCGCGTGCGCGTGTTGCGCGAGCCCGGCGGCACGCCCATCGGCGAGGAAATCCGCCATACGCTCAAGCACAGCAAAGCGAACGTGACGATGACGTTCGAAACCGAATTGCTGCTGATGAACGCCAGCCGGGCACAACTCGTCCGCGAAACCATCCGCCCCGCCCTCTCCGTCGGCGAAATTGTCCTGTGCGACCGTTTCTACGATTCCACGACGGCGTATCAGGGCTACGGACGCGGGCTGGACCTGGCGCTGGTCAAGAGCGTGATTGATTTTGCCGTTGGCGATACGCGGCCCAACCTGACCCTGCTGCTGCACGTGCCGCCGGAAGTCAGCGCCGAACGCCTCGCTTCGCGCCAGGCCACTCTGCCCTTCGTCCGTGACCGGCTGGAGGAAGGCGACCGATATTTCTTTGAGCGCGTGGCCCATGGATACGAAGCCATTGCCGCTGCGGAACCAAATCGGGTGCGCGTGGTGAACGGCACGGGCACTGTGGATGTGGTCTGCGAAAAAATCTGGGAACTGGTCCATCCGGTTCTGCCGCGCGTCGGACGCTGGTAAACGCGCTTGCCGAATTCCCCGCAACGAATATTTTTACATCATGATCGAAAAAACCATTGGCGAGATTGAGGCGAAGATTCGCGGCGCGGGCACCGTGAACGAAGACCGCAAACGCGAACTCCTCCAGTTGCTCGGTCAACTTAAGTCCGAGGTCGGCGCACTGGCGAAAACGCACGATGAACAGGCCGAAAGCATCGCCGGGTTCGCCCGGGTCTCCGCCCACGAAGCCATGCGCAGCCGGCAAAACCCGCAATCGCTGGACCATTCGCTTCAGGGATTGCGCTCGTCGGTGGATGGCTTCGAGAAATCACATCCCAAACTCGTCCAAATCGTCAACGCCATCAGCAACACCTTGTCGAATTTGGGAATTTGACTTAATTCGGAGGGGTGAGTTCCACGAGCCCCAAATATTTTGGTGGTTCAGGGCGTCGTATAACTCCGCCCTCCGAAAGGTCAATCTTCCTTCGGTTCCAGTTTCGCAATCGCCGCCATGATTTCATCGGCAATTTCCTGATAGATTTCCTTGAGCCGTGCCTTGGAACAATCTTTCGCTTCGGCCCGCAATTTTTCGAACCACATCGGCTGGCCGTATTTTACGGCAACCGAAATCGGCCTGGGAATTTTGACGCGTCGTCCGTAGGCTTCGAATGTTCCAAATGTCCGCACCGGAATGACCGGCGCGTCGGATTTGATGACCACCAGTCCGATGCCCAAGCGCGCGGGCTGCAACTGGCCGTCAAATGTGCGCGTGCCTTCGGGAAACAAAATAATCGCACCGCCGTCGAGCAACCGGTCGAGAATGGCCTTCAATCCCGCCGCGCCGCCGCCGTCGCGGTCCACCGGTACGACCTGCCATGAACGCAATAAAGCGCCCATACCGGGAAACCGAAACAAACTTTCACGCGCCAGATAATTGATGCCCCGGCTCAATCCTGAACCGACCAGCGGCGGGTCCAGAAAACTCGCGTGATTACACGCCAGAATGACTGGACCGGTTAGCGGCACCCGCTCTGCATTGAAGACGCGCCAGCGGAAATAAAACCGGTACAGCGCTTGAAAACCGAGCCAGCCAAGGCGGTAGGAAAGATTCATGCGGACAATGAAAAGCGGTGGAGGGCCACCGCAGTCCAGGACGCTACCGCGAATTTTGATTGATTGAGAACAGCGTGAAGCGTCTTGGAGTGCGCCAGCCCTCTGGCGCTGTTTAGCCCACACCCCAAAGAATCTGTCGGTAAGTGTTTGAGATTTTGGAATTCTTCAGTCATGGAGTCAACATTCCTCATTTCCCCGCCGCCAGGCGCTTGCGAATTTCCGCCAGAATCAGGCTGCTCGTCTGTTCGGAAGTGAGGTTCGAATTGTTGATGACCTTGGCGCCCAAGGCAATCATCAACGGCGCCGTCGCTCGTTGGCTGTCACGCTGGTCGCGCGCGGCGAGATTTTCCTGGACGCCGTCGGCGGCGCGGCGGCGCGAGCGCTCTTCCAGATGCGCGTCGAGATAAAATTTGAAATCGGTTTCGGGAAAAACGTTCGTCCCGATGTCGCGTCCTTCCATGACCAGATTGCCGAACTGGATGCACTCGCGCTGGCGCTTGACCATCCATTTGCGCACCTGCGGCACGGCGGCCACGTGCGGCACGGCGGCGCTGGTCTCGGCGGTGCGGACTTCCTTCTCGGGATAATAACCGTCCACGAGCAGCCGCACCCGGCCTTCCACGCACACCAGCGACGTTTTCCATTTGCGGCAGGCGGCGGCGACGGCTTTGGCGTCGTGCACGTCAATCCGTTTTTGCAGGCAATACCACGCCAGCGTGCGGTACATGGCGCCGGTGTCCACATAAACGTAGCCCAGCGCCTTGGCCACGAGTTTGGCGTTCGTGCTCTTGCCGCTCGCACTCGTCCCGTCAATTGCTATGACAATCGGTTGTTGTTTCATTTTTCTCGCCAATTCTGCGTCGTCTCATTAACACCCTGTTTTAACGGGGTGAACCTAGCCATCCGAAATCAAAAACCGTTGAAACGGTTTTACTCTGCGATAGCCATGCCACACCCGGCTGAAGCCGGGTGTTAATAAAAAATTCAGTCATTCCGCAAACAATTCCTCCACCGTCAGCTTCCGCCCCATCTTTGCGTCCAGAATTGTCGCGCCCAGCCCTTTCGGCGGCGGCGCGGCCAGTTTCTGGAAAAAATTCGGAAACGTCTTCTTCACGCACGCGGGATTTTTGATTTTTATGCCCGCCACTTTCAATCCCAGAATCGCAAAACACATTGCCATGCGATGGTCATTGCAGGTCTCAATCTCCGCACCGTGCAATTTCGACGGATAAACTATCAATGTATCGCCTTCCTCCACCACTTTAGCGCCGCACTTTGTCAGTTCCGTCCGCAACGCCACCACGCGCTCGCATTCCTGCATGCGGAGGCGGCCTAAATCCGTAAACATGATGGGCTGGCCGGCAAATGGCGCGAGAACAATTGCGGTCATAATACTATCAGCCAATTCATTCAGCCGAGAGATATGACGCTTCATCCCAGCATTGAGTCCTAATCCAACCCAAATCCTGAATTGAGCATCAAGTTGCCATTGCGAATCAGTTCTTGGCCAATCATAAACAGTAATTTGATTGCTGAATCCTGCTCTTTCAAAAAGCCAAGCAACGCCCCAAAAATAACTCCCGCTCGAAGCGTCTGGCTCGACTTGAAATTTCCCGCCACTATGCGGAAATACCTCGATCATTTTAGCCGTCATCGCCACATAAGGCGATTCCTCGGCGCTCTCGCCGACGACTTCAACTTTCCAACCGCCGTGTTTGGCGCAGAGCAGCAACGCCGACGCAAACTGCGAGCTTTCCTCGATGCTGACTTTAACTTTGCCTGTAGGAGACGACGTGAGGAGTCTCTGACTTTCTTTTGAAGAATGAGTCTCGTCACCTCGACTCCTGCTTCTGCCGCCAAAAATCACCGCCGGCAACTTGTCATTCGCCGATTCCACGCGATAGCCAAGCTGTCGCAACGCGTCAAACAATGCTTTTTGCGGACGTTCGTGCATCCGCGGTACGCCGTGCAACCGGTAAATGCCCTTGCCCAGACACACCAACGCCGCCAGAAACCGCGCCGCTGTTCCGGCGTTGCCCACGAACAGTTCCAACGGATTTTCCGCCGTACCGCCGCCGGGGACTTTTCCGCCCTGGCCATAAACCGTGATGGTGCGATTGCAGAATTCGTCCGGGTCGGGCGTTACGTTCACCATGAAACCGAGGTCTTGCAAACATTCGACCATGATTTGCGTGTCCTCGCTCCACAGCGCGCCAGTGAGCGTGACTTCGCCGTCCGCCAGCGCCGCCAGCACCAGCGCGCGATTCGTGATGCTCTTCGAGCCCGGCACGGTGATTTCCGCGCGCACCGGTTTGTCCAGCGGCACAATTTCAATTAAATCCGGTAAGGCCATTTTAACCACGGATGGACACGAATGGACACGGATGGGTAGGGCGGGCAGTCCCCTGCCCGCCGAGACAGTGGCAATAAGCGAACGGCGCGCACGGAGTGACGCGCCCTACCATTAAAAATAATCCGTGTTTATCCGTGTTCATCTGTGGTTGATTCATTCGGGAGAATGTGAGACGCAGCCGGCGCACCAGTTGTCGCGACGCTGTTTGGCCGTCTCAAAAAACGTTGCGATGGCCTTTGCATCGGCTTTTTTCAGCAGGCGCCGGAATTTCTGCAAATCGGCGATGAAAGCCTCCAGTGAGCGGTCGAGGTTCTTCCGGTTGGCCAGGGCGATGTCGCGCCACATCTCGGGCGAGCCGGACGCGATGCGCGTTGTGTCGCGAAAACCGTTCGCGCAGAGCGCCGCCTGATTCTTCGGTCGGGACGGATTCAACACCAAATTGGTCAAGGTCGCTGCAAGCACGTGCGGCAAATGGCTCGACCGGCTGACGAGCTGGTCATGGAATTGCGGTGTCAGACGCAGCGTGCGGGCGCCGAGTGATTTCCAGAATTGCTCCACTTTGCGCAGCGCAGCCCGGTTCGTGTTCCGCGTCGGCGTCACCACACAAACGGTGTTGACGAACAAATCCGCGTGCGCGGCAAGCACCCCGGTTTTTTCTGCGCCGGCCATCGGATGGCTGCCAATGAAATGAGCGCCCGCCTTGCGAATGAGGCCGCAGACCTCCCGCACCACGCCGGTTTTGACGCTGCCGACGTCGGTAACAATCGCGCCCGGTTTCAGTGCCGGCAGCATCCGCTCGACGAGCGGACGCATCTGCGCCAATGGAGTGCAAAGAATTACCAGGTCGGCGTCCCAAACCGCCGCCGGCAAATCGGTAGTGGCAAAATCCATCGCACCCGCCCGCTCACAATCCTTGAGGCTGGCGACGCGGCGGACGAAGCCCGCGGTCAGGCTCGCGAGTTTCCGGCGCCGGACGGCCAGTCCGATGGACCCGCCGAGCAGGCCAACGCCGATGATGGTGATTTTCCTGAAACGCACGCCGGGAAGATAGCGGATGGAGGATGGAGGATGGAAGATGGAAATCACGGTACTTGGGAGCGCTGGCGTCCCGCCGGCGAACGAATCAGTCCGTCAGCGTTGCCATGAACCGGCGAGACGCCGGCGGTCCCAGATGTGTCGCATTGGAGTTCAGGCTTCAGCTGGTTTCAAGCGGCAAGTTACGTCACCTCACGCACCCGTTCCAAAATCACATCCGCCATGTGCGGTTCGCTGCCGACGGCGGGCGAATACCAGACGAGCCGGCCGTTTTTTTCCGTCGGATTGCGCCAGGCCGGCTGGCCGGCGGCCAGCCGTTGTTCGACCGTCCGTTTCGCTTCGCCCAGCAACACCGGAATGTCCTGCTGCGTGTGCAGGCCGTCGCTGATGAAAAACGGCACCACCACCAGATTCTTCGTCCGAGCCAATTGGTAGCAATCGGCAATGCGCGGCGATTCCTCCAGGAAAATGACATGAACGCCGGCGTAAAGATTCATCGCCCGGATCAATTCCGCCTGCCGTTCGACGGCTTTGCGCGAGTTTTCGTTTTTCTCCGTGCCGTGTCCGGCGATGAACAGCGTGATGTCCTTCGGCTTGGGCGCGCGCGGAAACGGAAACTTTTCGACAATTTCGCCGCGCGCGCGCCAGAAGCACTCTGGTCATGCTGTCGTGCGTGCCGACGGGAAGGCAATAGTAAACGGTTGAACGTTGAAAGTTGGGAGTTGAGCAATCAGAAAAGCCGAGTTCGCGCGGGATGACTTCGTTGCTGAAATAGCCTTCGCTGATGAACAGCGGCACGATGAACACGCGCGGGGCGGAAATCTCCGGCCAGGACCTTTTTGATTTGCGGCTCCTGTTTCCAGAACGCCTCGCGGACTTCGGCGAAAATGTTCCGGCGGCGCAATTCCGCCGCGTGCTGGTAAACCGGCGCGGCGGAATTTTCGTTCTGCGTCGTGCCGTGGCCGAGCACCACCAGCGCGGCATCGGAGAAATTTTCACCGTTCACGCTGCAAGGTTGGCCCAGGCACAGACTGTTCGCAAGCCGCGCCTCAGGCATACCCTGGGAGCGCTGGCGTCCCGCCGGCTTGTTGCAATGTAACCGGTCATCACGCCGGGCCGGAGGCCGGCGCTCCAAGGCTGACGTTTTGCTTGAAACCTTTTGACACTCCGGGCGTCTTAAGTTCAAATTGTCCGCGAAATTAACTGAACCTATGAAAATAACGACCTCGATCAAATTGACCCTCGCACTGGCCGCCACATTCGGGCTGGCGCTGGCTGCTGCCGCCGATCACCGCCCAACTGCCGCCCGCTTCAACGAAAACCGGCGTGACTTACGCCACCGACATCAAACCCATTTTCGACCATTCCTGCGTCAAATGTCACAGCGGCGAAAAGCCAAAGGCCAAACTGAAGCTCGACAGGCTGGAAAACGCGCTCAAAGGCAGCAAGGACGGCAAGGTCATCATGGCCGGCGACAGCGCCAAAAGCATGCATGGTCAAGTGCATCGCGCACATGACCGGCAAAGACCACGATTCCTGGATGCCGCCGCCGCACAACAAGGCGAACATCGGCCCGCTCACGCCCGAACAAATCGGCCTGATCCGCGCGTGGATTGATCAGGGAGCGAAATGAAGTGACGGGTGGCGAGCGGCTAGGTAGCCGAGTCCTGACAGATAAGTCTTTTGTTCGCGAGTATCCGCAGTTTACGCGGTACTTATTGTTACCGATTCACCCGACTGCCTGAAGGATTGGAACTCCAAATCTTTCACCGCGTCACGACGTCACTTGAGCGGTGCGCGTTTTTGCTGCCGCAACTCCTGCTGCTGGCGCAGCAATTCAATTCTTTCGGCTTCGGAAGTTTCCGGCTGGCTGGCTTTTTGCGTGAGACGCGGCAATCTGACGGTCCAGAAATTGGTTCCGCAATTTCAGAGCCACGTCGGCCAGTTGCTGGTCGGGATTCGGAATTTTGCGGTCTTCGGCCACGGCTTCGGTGACGAGGCCCCGCATTTCCGGCGATTCGCACTCGTCCAGAAACGCGGCGAGGTTTTTCCAGGTTTCATTCGTCTGCGCGGCCAGCCGCTTTTCGACAATCTGCCGCGCGAGCGGATGCGAAATCCAGTTCGCGTCCAGATGCAACGCGGCCCAGGCCACCAGATCGTCGTGCAGCAACAAAAGTTTCAGCAGCCAGAATTCCTGGGTGGACGGACGCGGTATTTCGGTTTCCGCCGCAGGTTCGACTGATTCTGCGTCTTCCGACCGTGAGCTGCGAACTTTGGACCTGGAACTTTTGAAAATTCGGCGCGCACGGCTTCGGGCGAAACGCCCAGGCGCAGCGCGGTCTTTTGCGCGTATGTGTCAACCAGCACGTGTTGCCGGTCTTGTGGACGGCCTCGGCCATGCCGCGCAAAATGGCGTTCCGGCCTTTGTCGCTGTTCGCGTCGTCCTGCTTGCAGAGCCGGTTCAAGTAGTAATCAAAAAATCCTTCGGCGCTTTCGATCA
This sequence comes from uncultured Verrucomicrobiae bacterium, assembly GCA_963789055.1. GTDB lineage: Bacteria > Verrucomicrobiota > Verrucomicrobiia > Limisphaerales > UBA11358 > UBA11358. The sequence continues at coordinate 656,748 of CAWBJE010000004.1, forward strand.
GCTTGCGGAAGGCTTCGCCGCCGTTGGCCTTGATGAAACTGTCCGGGTCATGCGGCGCGGGCACCACGGCCACGCGCACGGCCAGGCCGGACGCCAGCAGATGGTCGAGCGAGCGCACGGCGGCGTTTTGTCCGGCTTCGTCGGAATCGAAACACAGCACCACTTCGTCCACGTAACGTTTGATGATGCGCGCGTGGTCGGCGGTGAAGGCCGTGCCCTGCGGCGCGACGATGTTCTGCACGCCGGCCATGAAACAGGCGATCAAATCGAGCTGGCCTTCGCAGACGACGGCAAAGCCGGCGTCGAGAATCGCGCGCTTGGATTTGTCGAGGCCGAAGAAAACCTTGCTCTTGGTGAAAATGGGCGTCTCCGGCGAGTTGACGTATTTGGCCGTTTTTTCGTCGCCGGACAAAACCCGTCCGCTGAAGCCAATCACCCGGCCCTGCTCGTCGCAAATCGGGAACATCAGCCGCCCGCGAAAACGGTCGTAATAATGGTCGCTGTCCTTCCTTGCGCATAATCAGGCCGGCCTTTTCGACCAGCGCCGAGGTCGTAGTCTTTGCTTTTGGCCCAGTTGACGGTGTCGTCCCAGGCATCCGGCGCGGCGCCGAGGCGGAAGAGTTTCACCGCTTCCGGCGACACGCCGCGTTTGGCCAGATAATCGCGGGCGATCTGGCCGGCGGCTTCGTTGAGCAGGCAGTTTTGCCAGCGTTGCGTGATTTGCTCGTGGATCTGGAGCAACTGGTCCTTGAGATGGCGCGATTGCTGTTCGCCGGGGTTCTGGTCGAATTCCAGGGGAATTTTCGCGCGCTCGGCCAGCCGGCGGACGGCGTCCATGAACCCGATGTTTTCGTATTCCTTGACGAAGGTGAACACGTCGCCGCCCTTGTGGCAGCCGAAGCAGTGGAAAATCTGTCGGTGCGGATTGACGTTGAAGCTGGGCGTCTTTTCCTTGTGAAACGGGCAGAGGGCGATGAAGTTGGCGCCGGCCTTTTTCAGCGGCAGATACGAGCCGATGACATCCACGATGTCACTGGCGGCGCGGATGCGTTCGAGGGTTGCGGGGGAAAGCGTGCCGGCCATGCTCGTTTGGCGACGCGACGCTTACTTCTTGATGTTGATCACCGCCGGTTTTGGGCGTCCGGCTTGGCGGCCGGCGGCGGAGCGGTTTCGATCAGCAGCGGGCCCAGGTAATCCTTGATGTAAGGCCCGGTGAAGGATTTGTTGAAAACCTGCTCCTGCATGGTGTACAAACTGGGAAAATAGTTGCCGCTATACAATCCGCCGCCGAACCAACGTTTCACGTAGGCGTCGTGTTTTTTGATTTCCTGCCGCCGTGTAAACAGGCGCGTTCAGCAAAGCCAGCACGGCCAGCAGCATGCAGGCAAACCGGATCATGCCGGACAACATGCCCAAATAGTATTCGCCGCCGCCGAAGAAATTGTTCTCGGCCAAGCGATGAGCCAGGAGCCGTTTGAGAACCATGAAACACGAGAACAACCACGAACGCCAGCAGCAGATAACCCAGAATGCAACTGGGCAACTGGCTCAACGAAGCGGTGTTGACCAACAATTGGGCGGCCATCGGATACCAGAACCCGCACACCAGGACCAGCGACACCCATTTCAACAACGGCAGGAATTCCTTTGACATGCCGTGCTTGCGCCCGCGGAACAATCCGACGATCAACATCCCAGCAACCACCGCGTCGAACCAGTTGACCGGCAGATTATCGAGAGCCAGGTTTGGTATGTCCGCACCAATCATAATCATGAGATTAAATTCTCCAATTTAGAATGCCAATTAAATTATAGCCGGTTTCATGCCAGTTTCGGGTTCCCGCCGGCGATTGAAACGCGCTGCCGCAGGTGAAATCCTTTGCCGCGGCACAGTTTGAGCGGCAGCTTTTCATCCGGCAAACTTCCATCAGGGCGGATTCGATGAAAGCCAGAACTGAATGTCCGGCGCCTGCGGATTGCGCGGGTCCAGTGCCAAAACCTTCAAATAATGCTGCCGCGCCTGCGCCGGGTCGTGCAATTGCTGCGCGTAAAGATTGCCCAGCGCCAGATGCGCGCGCACCTCGTCCGGATTCGCCGCCAGAATCTTTTTCAATTCATTCACCGCGTCGGTCACATAACCCGCCGCCTTGAGCGCCAGCGCGAAATTATAACGCGCGTCCACCGAATCCGGCTGGATGGCCAGCGCCATTTCGTAAGCGGCGAGCGATTGATTGTAAGTTCCGCAGCCGGAAGGCGATCACGCCGTAATTGTATTGCGCCTCGAACCAGCCCGGATCCAGTTCCGTCGCCTGACGATACGATTGCAACGCGTCCAGCCAGCTCGAATTCTGCTCAAATTCCCGCGCCCGGGTGAACGCGCCCGATGCCGTCCGCCGGTCGCCCGCCTTCGGTTTGCGCGGCGAAAGATACAAGTAACGCGGAAACATCGGCGGCGCGGGCTGAACAATCTTGACCGGCTTCGGCGCAATCACCGGCTTCGGCGCCGGCGCGGATGCGGTTGGCGTCGGGGCGCTGGAATTTGCCGGCGGCAACGGCGTTGAGCCGGCACGGTTGTTGTTCGAAGCCGGTGGCGGCAGGGGCGTCACTGCCGTTGTCATTGTTTTTTTCCGGCGCGGAGGAACGAAACCAGTTCAGCGGATTCAGTTTGCTCAAGGTACGCCCGTTTTCCCGGTCGCCGGTTCCGGCGGCGTTTCCGCCACGGGCGTCCCGACAATCGCCGGTTGCGGCTGAACTTTCACCACCTGCGGCGAAGTCGTTGCCGCGCGGGGCGGATTTAGATTGGCCCGGGCAACCGCCTGCGTTCGTGACGACCCGGTCGGGCGGACCGCGCTGACGGCCGGCGGCGTTCTGGTTTCCGGTGCCGGCGTTTGACTTTTCACCGTCGGCCGCCGCTGACCGCCGCCGGCGGCTCCAGACTGTTCGCGATGTCGTTTACCGCGTCCCAATTCGCCGGGCGCGGCGTCAGCGCCAGATACGCGCGATAATTTTGCAGCGCCAGCGCGTTGTCGTGCAAATACTGCTGCGCCACCGTCGCCAGGTTCAGCAAGGCCGGCGCGTAATCCGGCTGTTCCCTGGTCGCCGCCGCAAAAAACTGCGCCGCGTCGTGCGGACGTCCGCGTTCGACGCAGCGCCAGTCCCAAACCGTTCAAGGCCTCGGCGTTGTTCGGGACTCAGATAAAGCGCGGTGCTGAAACTTTTTTCCGCCGACGTGACATCGTGCGCTTGAAGCTGCGCGAGGCCGAGCTTGAGCCAGCCTTCCGGCGCCTTGGGCCGGCGCAACGTGTAGGCGGTGAACTCGCTTTCGGCCGCGTCGGGTTTGTTTTGCTCCAGCCACAAACAGCCGAGATTGTAATGCGCCTCCATCAAATCGCGGTCGAGCGCCAGCGCGCGTTGATACGCCGTCGCGGCATCGGCCGGCTGGCCGGCATACTGGCAGGCCACGCCGAGATAATTCCACGCCTGCGCGTTCGTGGCCAGCAGCGACGTGGCGGTTTTGAATTGCGCCACCGCGCCGGCATAATCGCCGCGTTCCAGAAGTTTTTTGCCCTTGAGCAACGCGCGCGGACCGGACGGCGAGCAGCCGGCGACGAAGACGGCAAGCACCAGGAAAATAGAAAAACGAAGATGGAATGGAGGATGGCAGGATGGCGACGAACGGAAAGCTGCAATGGCGCGCCGAAAAAATCTGTTCTCCATCGTCCACCCTCCACTCGCTGCGCATTTTTTATGGCCAGCATCGGCGCTGGTGGTAGCATCCACGCCCAAAAGTGTCAAGAAACGCGCAAACTCAATTCGTGCCGGCGGTCCGCCGGCTGGCCATGGCGGCAGCCATCGGACTGGCCGTGTTTGCCGGGCCGGGCCGCCGATTCGTTTGCCAGTCATTCCACCAACGCCATCGCGCGGGTCGTCACCGTTGAAAATCCAAACGCCATCTCCGATTTTCAGCCGGACCCCGCCCGGGTCCAGGCCATGCTGGACCGCGGCCTCACCAATTTCACCGGCCAGGCCACCGTCGCCGCCGCCTGGCGCAGCCTCGTTTCCACGCAGGACGTCGTCGGCATCAAGGTTTTTTCCGCCGCCGGAATGCTCAGCGGCACGCGGCCCGCCGTCGTCGCCGCGGTGATTCACGGGTTGCTCGACGCGGGCGTGCCGCCGCAACACATCGTCATCTGGGACAAACACGAGGACAATTTGCGCGCCGCCGGATTTTTCAAGCTCGGCGCGCAACTCGGCGTGCGCGTGGCCGGCAGCGCGGAGACCGGCTACGATCCGACGAACTTTTACCAGCCCGACACCGCCATCATCGGCAACCTCGTCTGGGGCGATTTGGAATTCGGCAAAAAAGGCGAAGGCGTCGGGCGAAAATCCTTCGTCTCCCTGCTGGTCAGCCGGCAGATCACCAAAATCATCAGCATCGCGCCGCTGCTGAACCAGGAATATGCCGGCGTTTGCGGCCATCTTTACGGCCTGGCGATGGGCAGCGTGGACAACACGCTGCGTTTTGCGGGCGACCCGGACCGGCTGGCCGTTGCCGTGCCGGAAATTTACGCCCTGCCCGTGCTCGGCGACCGCGTGGTGCTGAACATCACCGACGCGCTCATCGGCCAATACGAAGGCGGTTCGCACGGCCTGCTGCATTATTCCTCGGTGCTGAACCAGCTTTGGTTCAGCCGCGACCCCGTGGCGCTCGACACGCTGGCCATCAAGGAACTCGACCGCGAACGGCGCGCGCTCGATGCGCCGGAATTCAAACCGAACCTGGAGCTTTACGCCAACGCCGCCCTGCTCCAGCTCGGCGTGAACGACCCCGCGAAAATCCAGGTGGAAAAGCTGCAGTGAAGCCGGGTTTTAAATGCACAACACCCGGTGTAGTGTCGGCGCTGTGCGCCGATAAAATCGAGCCGCAGGCTCGACGCTACAAATGAGGAAGGTTTGCGCGCTCTTAGAACGGCCAATTGATCCCGGCCATGATGTAAACCTGGCCCCCCAGGTTCAGTCGCCCTTCCCGGCCGCCGCCGCTGATGCTGGCGTCACCCAGTGACATGTATTGCACGCCCAGGTAGAGGTCGCCGTTTTCCTGCACGTGATACAACAACGTCGCGTTCACATAACCGCCATACACCACGTCGGTCCCGTCAACCTCTCCATGAATGGGGGGAGTAGATGCGCCGACGGTTTCATTGAATTTTAATCTCCCCGTCACAAGACCAAGGGCCGGACCGGCCCCGGCTGACAAACCCAAATCCTCGTTCAAATCCCAATAAACTGATGGTCCTAACCGGAAGGTGAAAAGCACCGCATCCAACTCGTAGGATCCTGTGATGGTTTCGGTTCCGCCCGGTACGCTAGTGGTTAAAAATGGTTTGAGCGGAAGTGTAGATCCACCTTCTCCGCCAAACGTGCCATAATAAGGCGCATCATCAATAATAACGCCCGTGGTATCGAACATATAAGTTGAATTGGTGACCGTCGCAGTCATCGTTTGGCGTGAAGTGATGCTGATGGGCAACAGGCCGAAGCCAAATTCCCATCCAATTCGCGCCTGGCCCCAATCCCAAAGATTACCGCCATAAGCCAGGTCGAAACCCGGAAAGGCCGAGCCATCCTCTTTGGCGTTGCCGCCGCTGACCGGTGAATACGCCGATATGGCGTGCATGGACATGGTTTGATTAACCGCGTCGTATTGAGAAGGGTTGCCCGGCGTTGCATTATTGTTGCCCGTATTGTAACCCCAGAAGCCCGTGCGGTCTCCCTTCCCGTCAGATCGAACATAACCGTCCGAAAAAATTCCATTCTGTGGATTTGGATTGATGAATGGTCCTTTCGCGCTGAAGTTGGCGCTGATGTTCATGCCAACCATGGCCCCAATGCGGAAGTGGCGCGTCCAGTCGTCGTTCTCGGACACCTTTTGAATTCCCCAGCGATCCCAAAGGTCCTGGGATGGCGGAGGTTGGATAGCGGGTTGGGCTATGGGTCGGGGCTGAGTATAGGGAGGAACTGCCACCGAACCGTTGGTATCCGGACTTTGGCCGGGCGTTTGCGATTGGGCCGCCGCAGTCATGGCCAGATTCACAAAACAAAAGGACACCCACCACGCAAATAAATTGCGGCTGCGTACGCTTCTTATGACATTTGATGGCATGGCGTCAGGGGTTCTGGAATATGCGATAAAAGCGGATCGGCGCATTGGTCGGTGCGCTCACCGTCGTCGGCGGCCCGTAATCAATCCATTGTGTCCGATTGGCCGGGGCAACAATTCCTGGCGGCGCGATCATGGCATTTGAAAACAAAACGTTGTCGCTGTAAACCACCGTGTACGTCAGGTTCGTCGTGGATGGCCATTCCAGCAGAATGCTGCCGTTGGACCGCCGGATGATACGGCTGATGTTGATGTTTGTACTCACTGCCGCTGCCAGTGGCGGCGCCAGGTTGGGAACAGGCACAGCAGCGGCGTGTAATTGCGAATTCCCAAAGGGGAATACCGACCGATTGTGAACGGAAAACTGCAGCAGTAGATTCACGCTTTGATTGGTGTCAAGGCTTGCGGCATAAACCACGTACGGGTTTCCGTTGTTGGTCCCAACGGCGTTGTACAACCGGTTGGTTGTCAGACCCGTCACGACCACGCGGCCGGCAGGAACGGCATTGGCGCCGACATTCGACAACAGGATGGTCTGCTCAATGAAGCCATTTTGGAAATTGGTGCTCTGCGGAGAATTGGTGACGGCCACCAACGTTCCCGGAAAATAATTTGTAACCGACAGGATGTTGCTGGCCGAGTTGTTGGTTGGATTGGGATCAAACACGTTGTTCGTGCTGATTACCGATACCAGGTTCCATGTCCCGCCATTGGTGGGCTGGATCGTCAACAGGAGATGCAGGAAAGCCTGGTTTGTCAGCGTCCCGAGATTGAAAATGACGTTGCTGCTGACCACGTTGTAAGACTGGCCGGCGGGCGAAACGTTTTTGAGTCCCGCACCTACCGGCAGGGTGTTGGTCAAAAAAACACCGGTTGCATCACCCGGCCCCAGGTTCGTCACGTTGATGCCATACGTCAGCCAATCATTGGTAATGACCACCGTGGTGGGCAACGCTATCGCCACCGCCAGATCCGCCTGAGGCAACGTCACGGCATTGGTGGTAACTTGTGCGACCAGATTGGTGGTGAAATTGGTGACGACACCCAAAATGGCCACCGCAACCGTATTGGTGAAGAAGCCGGCCTGCGTTGGTGCGACCGTCACGGTCATTGTCTGAAACGGGGTAGTCGTGCTGTCGATCGAGACGTTATTGAACGAAATTCCATTTGCGTTGGTAACCACGGTCGCCGGACCGGGGTTGTTTGATGTCCCCAGGAACAGTGCCGTGGACGAAAAGGTGTTTGTCACAAAAGCGAAGAATGCTCCTGTGGTCAGATTGGATACGTTGATGGTGTACGTCAGGGAATTGCTGGTACCGATGACATTGGCCGAGCTGGAAGCCGAAAAGGCAAACTGCGCCTCCGTCCGTGCCCCGGCCAGCATCAACGCCAGTCCCAACAAACCGGCCAGCCAAGTTTTAGAGAAACCCTTCATGTGTGGCGTCGATATCAACGTATTCCGAACTTAAACAGCGGTAAAGTGCTAAAGTTTCAAGGATTTGGCAATCTTTGTGTCAGGCTGCAGCCCGAAATGATGATAATCCTCGCCTTAATCCCCTGAATTAACCTCCGATTTCATCCCGAAAAGCGGCTTTTCAAAATCGCCGGCGCAGATTCAACTGGACAAAAGGTGTTTTGGCGCAAAACTTCGCCCGTCCCTCATGACATCCCACATTTCAAACCATCAACCCGGAAATTGATATGAAAAGCTCATTATGGTTGCGCCTATCGACTCTGTTGACTGGTGTTGCCCTTGTGGCTGGCACATACACAGCAGCGGCAAAATTAACGGTCGGTGATCCGGCCCCCAAACTCCAGGTCGCCAAATGGGTACAGGGCGACCCGGTGAAAGCGTTCGACGCCAAACACGTTTACATCGTCGAATTCTGGGCCACGTGGTGCGGTCCGTGCCGGGGCTCCATTCCGCATCTCAATGAAGTGTGGCAGAAGTTCAAAGACAAGGGTGTGATTGTCATCGGCCAGGATGTTTGGGAGCAAGACGAGAGCGCGGTGGAACCGTTCATTAAAAAAATGGGCGACAAAATGACCTATCGCGTGGCATTGGACGATAAAAGCCAGGTCAAGGATGGCGCGATGTCAGTCAATTGGATGAAGGCAGCGGGCCAAAACGGCATCCCCACGGCATTTATCGTCAACCGGCAGGGCAAAATCGTCTGGATCGGCCATCCGATGTCGTTGGAGGAATCCGTGCTGGAGCAAATTGTGGCGGACAAGTTCGACGTGGCCGCCTTCGCCAAAGAATTTGAAAAACAGCAGCAGGAGCAGGAAAAACAACGGGCGCTTTCCAGGAAACTCCGGCAAGCCATGCAGACAAAAAATTGGGACGCCGCCGAGGCCGCAGTGGCGGAACTGGAAAAGACAATGCCTGAAAACTTCCGCTATCAATACGGCCCGACGCGCCTGCAACTCCTGCTGGGCCGGAAGGATTACGATGGCGCCTACAAATTGGCTGAATCATTGAGCGATGCCCATCCGGACAGCGCCGGTTTACAAAACGGACTCGCTTGGACGCTGGCCACGACAACAGGAATAGACCAGCGCGGCCTGGCTTTGGCGGAAAAAATCGCGGAGCGCGCCAATACTGCCGCCAAGGAAAAGGATCCGGAGATTCTCGACACCCTCGCCCGTACCCGGTTCCTGACCGGAAAAACCAATGAGGCCGTCGCCACCGAACAAAAGGCCGTGGACATTGCGCCGGATGAGATGAAGGATTACCTGAAAAAATTCCTGACCGTTTACCAGCAGGGCAAATTGCCGGATGTCAACCAATAGCGGCTTTCAACCGCCGGCGGCCTGGCTCGCCGCTTCCTGGTTCAGTCTCGCCTGTTTGGCCCGTTCAATCGCTTCCTGCTGATGTTGCATACATTCGGGACAGATGCCGTGCGTCGTCGGCGTGTCAAACCCCTCCTGCATAAACTGCTCCAGCTTCACCCATTCTCCTTTGTAATCAATGCGCCGACACCAGGCGCAGACCCGCATGAAATCTTCCAGATGCTGGACCCGCCGCAGTAACCGCCGCGTCGAATTGCTTACCAGCAGCCAGATGGCCAGAAACAGCAGCATTTCCAGCGTGGACCGGCGATACACGAAGGCAAAGGGATGATCGGAAAATATCAACGACGGCAATTTGAAAAGTTCATCCAGGTAACACAGGACGATTACCGCCAGAAAACCAAGGTTTTGATAGGTCACAATCCGGGTCAGACGCAAATTCGTTTCCATAAAACATAACGACCAAAACAATTCGTGTAAGTCCCCTTCGACAACCCGGAATGGCCGCGGCACGCGACTTGCATTCGTTTACTTGCCACGCTTCGTTTTCGGACGCATGACCGCTTGCATAAAATGTGCCGCTTGAATTTTGCTGGCCGAAGTTCCAAAACGCATCGTTCGTTTGACCAAAATTCTTACTCACTGTCTGATTGCGTCGGACATTTTGCAGCATCTCACCCGGTAACTTGGATCACGAACGTGGCTCACTTGGTACGATCAACCGTGGCGATCAGGACGTGCATCCAACCCTGATCGCGTTCCTGAATGTAATTCAAGTCCCAACGTTCCCAACCCCGGCGTTTGCCCTCGGCATCGGCGATGATTATTGCCGCTTTCTTCATGTAAATGACCCGGTCGGGCCCCGACAACGGCTCTCCCTGATTCAGGTGGATTCGAAAATGGTTGTCGTCGATGTTTTCAATGGCGTATTGGGGTGAAGCCGGGAATTTTTCACCAAAATCCTGATTAAACGATTTCATCTGCATGCTCGCGCAACCGGCCACAAAACACACAACCGCCGCGCTTATAAGAAACACCAAAAACATTCGGGACAACCATTTGGTCTTCATGTTTAACCAGTCGTTGATGACTGCCGGCAAGTCAATTGATAACACGCCTGTTTTCTTCATTCTCCATTTCTTGTCCGCCATAGCCTTCCTGCCCTCCATAGCTCTTGCGACGGAGGGGGCGGCGGCGGATGCCTTCTGTCTTGAATCAACGGCTCGCGCGCCAAATAATTGACACCGCCATGCCGGTGCCGGAAACAACGTCTGCCGAAGCCTTCGAACGCTACGTGGGCGGGAAATGTCTGGTGGCCTGCCGCGGCAAGGCCTGGCGGGACATCAAAGCCTGGATCATCGCCCCGCCGCGCAACGTCGAAATGATGTCGCTGCCTTCCGTCAGCGAACCGTTCCTCGCCTGGAGCATTTCGGGTGACGTCGAGTTTCAGGAGCGGGAAGGCAAACGGCCCTGGGTCACTCATCGAATCAGGAAAGGCTCTTTCTTTCTCACGTCGGGCGGCGCTCCCTACGATTGCCGCTGGAAAGCGGTGACCGCCGAGCCGTTTGAAACCATGGCGGTATTCATCGCGCTGCCGCTCCTTCAGCGCGCCCTGGAAGAGGTTTTCGGGAACGACGCGGCCCACGCCCGGCTGCGGGATATTTCGGCGTTTACCGACGTTGCTTTGGATTCATTGATGAAGCGCGTGCATGAGGAATTATTGCGCCGGCACGCCAGTCCGCTTTTCCTGCAAGGCATCGCGCAGGCCATCGCCATCCATCTGGCTCGAAATTATGCCGAATTGGTCAAAGCATCGCCCAGCGGCAGTCCGTCATTGCCCGGCTACAAGCTGCGGCAAATCACGGACTGGATGGCGGAAAACGTCGCCGAAGAGTTCAACCTTGACCGGCTGGCGGCCCGGGCCGGCTTGAGCAAATTTTACTTCAATCGCCTCTTCAAGACCGCGATGGGCATGTCACCGTCCCGCTACCACATCAACTTGCGGCTGGATGCGGCGAAACGCCTGCTCCGCGAGACGAAGAAGAGCGTGGTGGAGGTTGCCCTGGACGTGGGCTACGCCAATCCCAGCCATTTCGCGCAGCTCTTCCGCCGGGAAACCGGCCTGGCCCCCAGCGATTACCGCCGGCAGCGGTGATTCCCTTCTCCGCTTTTGATGGGGAGAAGTTGGCCGCAGGTCTGATGAGGTGAACCACGGATGGACATGAAGCTGTCCAAGACCCTAAAACCGAGAGCCAAGACGCCTCCAATACGAATCACTTCGGAATCATCCCGATCGTCCCCAGCCACGTCTCCACCAACCGGGGCCATTCCGTAATCGGAAACTTCGATGGCCGCAGTCCAAACCCATGCCCGCCCTGCGCATACAAATGCATCTCCACGGGAACCCCGGCTTTCTTCAGCCCGATGTAATAAACCAGCGATTGCTCTACGTGGTCCACGTGGTCATCTTCCGCCATTAACAAAAACGTAGGCGGCGTTTTGGTGGTCACTGGAACATTCGGATTCAACTTAAAACCCTCATCGTAGTTCCACAGATGTCCCGGATAACACGCAATCGCGAAATCCGGGCGGCAGCTTACTTTGTCCGCCGCATCCACCGCCCGATACGAACGTTTGGCGTAATGCGTGCTCGTGGCGGCGACCATATGCCCTCCGGCTGAGAATCCGATCACGCCGATCTTGTGCGGATCAATGTGCCACTCGGCGGCGTGCAAGCGCACCAGCCCCAACGTCCGCTGCGCATCTTCCAACGCCGGCAGCGATTCCCCATACCCATCCGGACTCCGGGTCGGCACACGATATTTCAAAAGCACCGCCGTGATACCCCGGGACGTCAGCCAATCACAAATCTCCGTGCCTTCAAGATCCATGGCCAGACAGTTGTAGCCTCCGCCGGGAAACACGACCACCGCAACGCCGGTGTTTTTCCCTTTTGGCGAATAGACCGTCAGCGTGGGCTGTGAGACGTTGCAAACCGCAATCCATGGCACGCCGGCAGTCGGCGGCACGTTCGTAACATACTCCGGCCCCGGGACCGGCTGCGCATCAGGCACCGCCCCCGGCCATATCGGCACTTGCGCATGTCCCGGTGACGGCTGCCAGACATTCGTCTGCGCGCTCAGACCGCCGCACGTAAACACAACAACAAGAGCAAAGATTAAAGGCTTTAACGGATGCATGAGTTTTAAGCTAAACAGAAGCGAACGGAGAGAACAGAGCTTTTCTCAGGCGGATTAACAGGAGATAACGGAGTGAACGGAGATTTTGATTCCCCCCTCTGTTTCCTCCGTTTGCTTCTGTTCAAAACTGGTGTTTCCGCGTTTTCGAGCAATATCGCAACAGGTGGAGCAAGACCACGGGCGACAACAGCGCGCAGGTGATGTATGCTCGCTTCAACATTGAACGAAGGAAAGGATTTGAATATGCAAAAGCGCAAACTGGGAAAAAGTAATCTGGAAGTCTCGGCCATCGGGCTGGGCTGCATGGGAATGAGCTTTTCCTACGGGCCACCCAAGGACAAAAAGGAGATGACCGCCCTGTTGCGGACTGCCGTGGAACGTGGCGTCACGTTCTTCGATACCGCCGAGGTTTATGGCCCGTTCACCAACGAGGAACTTGTCGGCGAAGCCCTCGCTCCGTTCCGCAAGCAGGTGGTCATCGCCACCAAGTTCGGCTTTGACCTGAGTGGCGGTGACAATCGGCCGGGAGCAGCGGGCTTGAACAGCCGGCCGGAGCACATCAAGCAGGTCGTCGAAGCCTCGCTCAAGCGGCTCAAGACCGACGTGATTGACCTGCTCTACCAGCATCGGGTTGACCCGAACGTGCCCATCGAAGACGTGGCGGGTGCGGTGAAGGAGTTGATTCAGGCCGGCAAGGTGAAACACTTCGGCCTGTCGGAAGCCGGCGTGCAAACCATCCGGCGCGCGCACAAAGTCCAGCCGGTGACGGCGCTCCAGAGCGAATACTCGTTGTGGTGGCGCGAACCGGAAGCGGAAATTTTGCCGACGTTGGAAGAATTCGGAATTGGATTCGTCCCGTTCAGTCCGTTGGGCAAGGGCTTCCTCACGGGCGCAATCAACGCGAACACGAAGTTCGAGCAGCGACGATTTCCGCAACAAAGTCCCGCGCTTCAGCGAGGAAAATCGAAAGGCGAATCAAGCTTTGGTTGATGTCATTGGAAAATTTGCGGCGCAGAAGAAGGCGACACCTGCGCAAGTTGCCTTGGCGTGGCTGCTGGCGCAAAAGCCGTGGATTGTTCCCATTCCCGGCACAACGAAGCTGACATCGCTTGAAGGAAAATATCGGAGCGGCTTCGGTCCAACTCTCGCCGGTAGACTTGCGCGAACTCGAAAGCGCGGCGTCGAAAATCACGGTTCAAGGAGCGCGTTATCCGGAACACTTGCAGAAACTGGTCGGTCGTTGAATGACAACAACAACTTACAAACGCAGGAGACGACGTGAGGAGTCTCTAAAAAACGGAGCAAATTTGAGCCTCGTTACCTCGTCTCCTGACAGGAGTTCAAAATTATGAGCAACAACATCAAAGGAAAAATCGTCGTCATCACCGGTGCAAGCAGCGGATTGGGCGAGGCGACCGCCCGGCTTCTTTCCGCCGAGGGCGCAATCGTTGTGCTGGGCGCGCGGCGCATTGACCGCCTCAAGTCATTGGCCGACGAATTGACCGCCAAAGGCGGCAAGGCACTCGCCGTCGCCACCGACGTCACTGATCGCGAGCAGGTAAAAAATTTGGTTGACGCCGCCGTGCAGAAATACGGGCGCATTGACGTGATGATCAACAACGCCGGGCTGATGCCGCATTCACCGCTGGAGCGTCTCAAGATTGACGACTGGGACCGGATGATTGACGTGAACATCAAGGGCGTGCTGTATGGCATTGCCGCGGCGCTGCCTTATATGAAGCAGCAGAAAGCCGGGCAGATCATCAACGTCTCATCGGTAGCCGGACATAAGGTCACTCCGAACGGAGCGGTTTATTGCTGCGACCAAACATGCCGTGCGGGTCATCTCCGAAGGGCTGCGCGTGGAAGTGAAGCCTTACAACATCCGCACGACGATCATTTCACCGGGCGCGGTGGCGACGGAATTGCCGGACAGCATCACCGAGCCGGACATGGCCGATAGAATCCACAAGTTCTATAAGGAGGTCGCGATTCCGGCCGATTCATTCGCGCGGGCCGTCGTCTTTGCGATGAGCCAGCCGGACGAGGTGGACGTGAATGAAATTCTGTTCCGGCCCACGCGCCAGGAATTGTAAGTTGTGGCAGGGCGAAGCTGCTTCGCCGAGGCGGCGCGGCAGCGCCACCCTACCGATCAATCAAGGAAAGGAATGCAAATTATGGAAATCAAAAGAAACGGCTCACAAACTTCCGCCAAAGGACCGGCTGATTGGTTCACCGGCACGGTGCGCATTGACTCACCGTTCAAGGGAAGCGATCCCGCGCGGGTTACCGGCGCCATCGTCACGTTCGAACCCGGCGCCCGGACGGCTTGGCACACCCACCCGCTGGGTCAGACGCTGATTGTCACTGCCGGCTGCGGTCGCGTACAACACTGGGGCGGCCTGATTGAGGAAATCCGACCCGGCGATATCGTCTGGTTCGCGCCCGGCGAGAAGCATTGGCACGGCGCCGCGCCCACCACGGCCATGACGCATGTCGCCATTCAGGAAAACCTCGACGGCAAGGTCGTTGACTGGATGGAAAAGGTCAGCGACGAACAATATCGTGGATGAGTCGTTAACCGCCAGGACGCCAGGACGCAGAGAATTCTTAACCACGGATGAACACGGATAAACACGGATTTTCTTCATTCTGCATTCCTTGTCCGCCATAGCCTTCCTGCCCTCCATAGCTCTTGCGACGGAGGGGGCGGCGGCGGATGCCTCCCGCCTTGAATCGGTTCTTTGCGCTCTTTGCGGTTTGTGAATCTATGACTAAATCAGTCCGAGCTCACGCAAGGCGGTTCCGGCGCCGGATAAATTCTCCGGTTTCATCTCGGTGTAATTGCGCGACAGGATGATGCCTTGCGCGCCGCCTTTGAAGGCCGCCTTCACCGCCTGCGCCACACCCTCGGGCGTGCAATGCGATTCGTCCGCTTTTACCGGCACGTCAATGTCCACGCCCGGCCAGATTTGCACGGGATGACCGGCCACGGCTTCGCCGGCGCGACGGGTTTCCCGTTCCACGTAATCCGCCGAGAAACCGGTCGCCGCGAGCTTGTCGAACGGCGCCTCGTTGTAATTGAGCTGCCGATACAGCACGTCGAGTGTCAATTCGGGCGGCAGGTCGCCGAACACGGATTGGCGCGCGTCGTTGACAAAGGTCACGAACCGGCCGCCGGCGACATTGTTGTAAACCGCAGGCCGAAGGAAATCGGAGTAGCCCGCCAGGTCCGCATAGTTTTCCTCGGCGCGCTGGAACGGGCTGAACGTCACGTTCTGCCAGACGTGCCAGCCGACCTGGAGCCTGGGATTGACGGATTTGACTTTGGCATAAATCGCCGCCTGTAATTCGTGACGGCTGGTCACCCACAGATTTTCCCAGGCGATCACTTCCGGATATTGCAGCAGCAGCCGCCAGAACGTGGTGAAATAACCGTCGCGCGGACTCTTCCCGTTCCGGCTGTCGCGGACAAAATTTTCCACGGCATCGTAACCCTGCCGCGCACGTTCGACGTCAATGCCGTGGTCGCGGCCTTTCTTGAGACAGAACTCGCAGAAACAGGTCGTCTTGCCGGGGTCCTGCCCCTTGCTCTGGGAAATGCCCAGCGTGTTGAGCAGGCCGCTCTGGCGTTCCGAACCCCACATCATGCCGCCAATGTCGTACGAGCGCGCGTAATCCTCGACCAGGCCCAGCGTGAAATTCCGGTAACCGGGATTGTTGGAGCACGGACCGCCCGGATGACCGGTGGTGCGCCGGCCATGATGGTCCACTTCGTAAAGTTTTTCCCAATCGGCTTTCACGGCGGCCGGAATTTGATTGTCTTCAAGAATGAAGGGAAATACGCGGATGCCGTGTTTCTTCGCCACCGGAATGACGCGTTCCAGCACGTCCACCCCGCCGAATTCCGGCGCCGTCATGTCCGCCAACGTCAGCGGCGTGTCCTTGTAAAACTCCATGTGCGGCCGCGCGTAATTGCCGCCGTGAAAATTACCCGGACGGGAACCTTCGAGCACAATCCCGGCGCGATGCGGTTCGTGGGTGTAAATGAAGGTGAACAACACGTTCACCCCGGCCCGCGTCCGCATGTCGTCAAACATCGGGTCCAACTCGCGCTGGGCAAGCGCGGCGACGCCGATGGGCAGGGCGACAGTGGTGGGTGATTTGGCAGAAGCGGAGGTCGGTGCCGCTACGCTTCGCAACGGTTCGACACCGACCAGGGCCGCGCCAGTGCCGACGACACCAAGCTGGATAAATTTTCGACGATTCATCCGAGGAGTATCGTGGCCTGCGCGTTGAATTCAAGCCGAATGCAGCCCTGATTAACCGCCAAGACGCCAAGACGCGGAGAAATCTTAGCCACAGATGAACACAGATGACGCAGATTTCGTGCTGCCGCCAGGCCAGTCCCATCCGTCGTTCTGTGCGCCGATGAACAATTATTCATTGCCATCGCCGAATCCGTTAAGCAGGTCGGAGCGATCTTCGCCGACAATGTTGGTCGAGGTTTCGGCATATTGTCGGGCCGCCACGGGATCCAATTCGATCCATCGGCGGACAATGTTGGCCAGCGTGCTGGAACGCAATTGAGTGTCCGCGATGCTTTCCGCCCACGTAACGGCAACCTCGGGTTTGGCGTCGAACGATCTCGCGACCGTGGCAATACCTTGATCCAGTTCGGGGGAGGACGGTATTTGGTTGATCCACTCGGCGGCGGCGGCGGGGTCATTGGCCGCCCAGGAGGGCAGTGATTCGGTGAGCGCAAAGGATTTGTCCGGACCATCGGGCAGGGAGATGGCGTATTCAGCCAGTCCTTCCGGATCGCCCTGGGCCCAACCGGTGAACGCCGCGTGAACCGCCAATTGCCGCGAATCCGGGTCCGGCAATTTCATGGCTTCGGCGGCGGCGGCTTGCGGTTGATACTGGGACCAACTGCCGAAGGCTGCCGCGAGCCAGTCGGTGCGATACTGCGCGGAGCCTTGAGCGGCGAATTCCGCCGCCCGGCTGAAATCGCCGTTGTTGCTCAACGCGGCAATCAAGGAGTTGCCGAATTCCCGCGCGTGTCCGGGATCGGTTTCGGACAGGTGCGAGAACAGGCGGATGGCCGCGTCGGGATCCTGGATCAGGCCCGTGAGAACGGCGGTCGCGGCGTCACTTTTGTCGATGATGGCCGGGTGGGAAAGCGCCCAGTCTCCGGCGGCATCCGGATCCGATTTTGCCCAGCCCCGCAACGTAGCGCGCAGCAGGTCCAGCCGCAGGCGCAGATCGACTTCCGCCAGCGCGAGCGCGAGGGCGCGTGGCGCATCCCGGGTGGCCAGGTCTTCAATGGCGGCAAGGATTTGATTGTCGCGCAAGCGCGTGCGGGGTTGGGCCATCAAATCTTTCCATCGTTCATCCCACGTAACGGCGGCCGATGGCGCGCTTCGTTGGACGATGGCTGCGGAAGCCGGACGCGGCGGGTTCCGGTTCCAATTTAACCGAGGGACTGGCTACTGGAACGGACACGACGGTACTTTGAGCACGTGACGAAAACAGGTTCCGACCGCAATAAAATCCGACCGCACCCGCGCCCAAGGCGACGAGGATCAGGCCAAAAGTTGACCAACGCGTTTGGAACATGGTGGTTGAAGATTACCCTTCTCTGACCGCAGAGTCCAACGGTGATGGAAAAGCCGGCACCATCAGACTGGTGCCGGCTTGGTCATTTAATTTGCCTTCGATTATCGGATTATGAAGGATTCCAGCCGCCGAGGACGGTGCTCTTGGTGTAGGCAGCGGCCTGCGAGGAGGTCAGGCGTTTCACCCAGGAAGCGCGGGTCGAGGGACACGGATATTCAGCAAAGCGGCAGGTGGACGAGTTGCTGGTTCCACTCCAGTTGATGTAACCAACCGGCTCGATACAGCTCCCGATCGAGCAGTTGATGAAGGCGAGCTCGCCATAAGCGCCCCAGGGGCGGCCCAGATAGGAGGTGCTGCTCGTCGCCGTTCCGCCCGAGGTAATCGTGCAACTGGAGAACACGATTCCGTAGTTCTGGCTCTGAGCCGTTTGCGGCGCGCCGATGTCTGCGCCATTGTTGCGCATCTGGCGGATCGTGGAGCCGGTCAGAAAAATCCTGCCCTGCCCATAAACGAAATCAACCGTGCCCTGAATCGTACTTCCCGTCACGTACACGGATGTGCTCGCGCCCTTCGCATAGAGGGTGTCCTGCCGGCCGTTCAGAAAAGTGGATCGGATCGCACAGCGCGCGGCGGTGATGATCAGCACCTGGCTCGTGTTGTTGTCGCCGGTATAGCTGTTCCGGATTTCGATGTTATTGATCGTGACATCGGTGGCACTGACCGTGAGGGTCACTTGATTCTCGCCGGCGGTCAGTATCGTGCCGGTGTTGCTGGCTCCCTGGATGGTGATTTTGGTCTTCGAACTCGGGACGGTAAACGGTCCGGTGTAGGTGCCGTTGGCGATCGAGATGGTGTCGCCGGATGCCGCCGCGTTGATCGCCGCCTGAACGGTCGAATACTGCGATGGAACGCTGCGGGTCGTGGAGTACGCCGGAAGGGCTGCCAGCGCCAGCATGGCTGTCAAACCAGCAACCTGTCTATGGATGGAATATTTTATTTTCATTGATTGCCTCATTTTTTGTTTTGTTTTTTTCCTCATTCGAAAGCAAAGACGGCAAGCGAAACTCAGCCCCAAGCTGAAGAATGAATTGGCCTTACTTTGAGCTTTTCTGCAAATCTGCCTAGCTACACAAATGTATGGTATTTGCCCCGCCTCATCAGCCACGCGTTGGTGGCTCAAACCTCGACGGCAAGGTCGTCAGGGGGATGGTAAAGGTCGCGACGAACAATATCGCGGATGAGTTGTTAATCTTCCCATTCCAGCGCGGAAATCGTGCCCCAAGCCAAAGCGGCCATAACCGAGAGCACCAGCAGCCACGGCGTCAGCACTTGAGTGTCGAGTGAAAGCAACGCCGACCAATCCGGAACCGCCAGATTGCCCCAGGGCAACCACAACACCGCCAGCACCGAACCAATCGCCACGGCGCCAAGCAGGAGAACCGGACGCAGCCACGCGCGGCGGCGGCGCGGCAAGGCGGCCACAACCCGCGCGGTAAAGCCGTTGTCTTCAATATATTTGTCCTGCTCGCGCAGCCAAGCGTCGAGCGGATCGTTGGTTTCAGGCGGATTCATAATTTTTATAGGCCGGCGACAGGCGCCGTCTCAATTTTTCTTTCCCGCGTAAAATGTTGGTTTTGACCGTGCCGAGCGGACAATCCAAAACCTGCGCCGCTTCCTCGTGCGACAAGCCATTCTGGCAGCAAAGCATCACCGCCGCCCGCTCATTTGAATTTAACAGCTTTAGCGCCTCGGTCAAATCGAGCCGCAGATGGCTGTCGCGGGCGGCAGCCGGTTCCTCCGCTACCACCGAGGATTCGTCCATGTCCTCCAAAGCCAGTTCCTTCCGGCGGCGGCCGGCCATGCGAAATTCATTGAAAGCGATGCCGAACAGCCAGGTCGAGAAACGCGCGCCGCCGCGATAGGTTTGCAGTTTTTGCCACACTTTCAAAAAGGTTTCCTGCGCCAGGTCATCGGCCAGATGCGCATCACCACGCGTCATGCGCGCCAGGAAGGCGCGCACGGGCGATTGATGGCGCCGCACCAGTTCGCCGAAGGCATGCTGGTCTTCGCGCGAGAGGACGCGGGCGATGAGATCGGCGTCGGTGAAGGACACGGGTCAGGGTTTGGGTGGTTGATCGCCGCTTTTATTTTTTCTTTCCACCAGCCAAATAATCAGGAATGCCAAGCCCATAAACAAAAGAATAAATCCCACCTTCCCTCCGATTATGGTAAAACCGATTCCCAACCCCACCCAAAACAGACCGATCCGAAGATCGTTACTCGGACGCCAGGACTTTGTCCCTAGAAATTCGGGTGGTATGGGAACTCCTTTGTCAATCATCGCCCGCAACGTTTCGTGCAACCTTTTGCTCCGGCGATCTATGGCATAGAGCCCCATGGCGATAATCGTCACGATCATGCCAAAAACTCCCACTATTGCCACAATATCATCCACATCGGATTTCCCGCTCGTCCCGCTCGCATGAATTCCCAGATTCAGCAATTTCATGCCAGCGGACGGGTTCTTTTCATGGCTGTTTCCCGTGGCCGCGATGGAGTTGGACGCCTGAGCGCTGCCGGCCACGGCCACGGGCGGGTTCGTTCCGTTGTCGGCAGGGGCGTTGGTCTGTGCCTGCAGCGGCACGATGGCAGTGGCGGAAAAGAGAATTGCCGCGAAAAACCTGGTTGATGTGATTTTCATATTCATTGATTTCGTTTTGAGCTGTTCACAGGTGAGATGCTGTGAACCGCCCTTTTGGATTCAAAAATTTGCGGCTTTCAATAAAAGCCCGGCCAACACCCTGCAGCCAATGAATCCTTATTTCTTCTTCTCAAATACCAATTCCCCATCCTTCGCGCTGACCTTGATCCTGTCACCTGGTTTAAAATCCCCTTCGAGCAGGCGCAGGGAGAGCGGGTTGAGGATGCGCTCCTGCACAGCGCGTTTGAGCGGGCGCGCGCCGAATTGCGGGTCGTAGCCTTCCTTCGCCAATAACTTCTTCGCCGCGCTGTCCACGTCGAGCGTCAGGTTCTGCTGCGCCAGTCGCTTCTTCAGCCGTTCCAGTTGGATGTCCACAATCTTCGCCAATTCCTTCTCGTCGAGGCTCTGGAAAATAATCACGTCGTCCACCCGATTCAAAAATTCCGGACGGAAATGATGCTTCAATTCAGCCATCACCTGCTTTTCCAATTCTCCCGTAGGAGACGAGGTGACGAGTCTCTGACTGGCTTTTCCTCCGGAAGTTTGAGCCTCCTCACGTCGGCTCCTACTTTCAAACCACTCCTGAATCAGGTGCGACCCAATGTTGCTGGTCATGATGACGATGGTGTTCTTGAAATCCACCGTCCGCCCCTGCCCGTCCGTCAGCCGGCCGTCGTCGAGCACCTGCAACAACACGTTGAAGACGTCGTGATGCGCCTTCTCAATCTCGTCGAACAGCACCACCGAATACGGCCGGCGGCGCACGGCTTCGCTCAATTGGCCGCCTTCCTCGTAACCGACATATCCCGGCGGCGCGCCGATGAGCCGCGCCACGGTGTGCTTCTCCATGTATTCGCTCATGTCGATGCGGATCATGGCGTTTTCGTCGTCGAACAAAAATTCCGCCAGCGCGCGGGCGGTCTCGGTCTTGCCGACGCCGGTCGGGCCGAGGAAAATGAACGAGCCGATGGGCCGGTTCGGGTCCTGCAAGCCGCTGCGGGCGCGGCGCACGGCGTCGGACACGGCCTTGATGGCCTCCTTCTGCCCGACCACGCGTTGCGCCAGCCGTTCCTCCATCTTCACCAGCTTCTGCCGTTCGCCTTCCAGCATCCGGCTCACGGGAATGTGCGTCCACGACGCCACGACCTTGGCGATGTCCTCGTCGGTGACTTCCTGGCGCAACAAGCATGGAGCGTGAAGCGTGGCTCGTGGATTGCTTTTCGATGGCGGCCAGCTTCTTTTCCAAATCGGGAATCTTGCCGTATTGGATTTCGGCGGACTTCGTCAAATCGCCGCGCCGCTGCGCCTGTTCGAGTTCAATCTTCGCCTGTTCCAATTGCGTTTGAACCACGCTGACGGCGTTGACGGCGGCTTTTTCATTCTGCCATTGGGCGGTGAGCGCCTTGGATTTGTCCTTGAGGTTGGCGGTTTCCTTGTCAATGAGCTTGAGCCGTTCCTTGCTCGCGGCGTCCTTTTCCTTGGCCAGCGACGTGCGCTCGATTTCCAACTGCAAAATCTGACGGTCGAGCTGGTCCAGTTCCGTCGGCTTGGAATCCAGCTCCATCTTGATGCGCGACGCCGCCTCGTCCACGAGGTCAATCGCCTTGTCCGGCAGAAACCGGTCGGTGATGTAGCGATGCGACAGCGTCGCCGCCGCGACCAGCGCGGAATCCTGGATGCGCACGCCGTGATGGACCTCGTACCGCTCCTTGAGCCCGCGCAAAATCGCGATGGTCGCCTCAACGGTCGGTTCCTCGACCATGACCGGCTGGAAACGCCGCTCCAGCGCCGGGTCTTTCTCGATGTGTTTGCGGTATTCGTCCAGCGTCGTCGCGCCCACGCAGCGCAGTTCGCCGCGCGCGAGCTGCGGTTTCATGATGTTCGCCGCGTCCGTTGCGCCTTCCGCCGCGCCCGCGCCGACGATGGTGTGCAATTCGTCAATGAACAAAATGATTTTGCCTTCGCTGGCGACGATTTCCTTGAGGAACGCCTTGAGCCGGTCCTCGAATTCGCCGCGGTATTTCGCCCCGGCAATCATCGCGCTCAGATCCATCGCCACCAGCCGCTTGTTCTTGAGCGATTCCGGCACGTCGCCGCTCACGATGCGGCGGGCGAGGCCTTCGGCGATGGCCGTCTTGCCCACGCCGGGTTCGCCGATGAGCACCGGATTGTTCTTGGTGCGGCGCGTCAGCACCTGCATCACGCGGCGGATTTCCTCGTCGCGCCCGATGACCGGGTCAATCTTCCCCTGCTTTGCCAGTGCGGTCAGGTCGCGGCCGTATTTGTCGAGCGCCTGGAATTTGTCTTCGGGATTTTCGTCGGTCACGCGCTGGTTGCCGCGCAATTCGGCGAGCGCCTTGAGCACGGCGTCGCGCTTCAGGCCGTTTTTGGCAAAAATCTTTTTGAGCGACGCCCCGGCGCCGTCCAGCAGGCCGAGCAACAGATGTTCGGTGCTGACGTAATCGTCCTTGAGTTTGGTGGCTTCGGTTTGCGCGGCGTCGAGCGCCTTGCGCAGGTCGGCCCCGGCATAGGCGTCGCCGGCGCCCTGGACCTTGTGGCGGCGGGCGAGCTCGGCTTCGAGGTCGGGTTTGAGGCGGGCGACGGGCACGCCGATGCGTTTGAGCAAGTCGGGGATGAGGCTTTCGGTCTGGCCGATGAGGGCGAGCGCGAGATGTTCGCCGTCGATTTCCTGGTGGGAATATTCGCGGGCGATGCGCTGGGCCTCCTGCAGCGCCTCCTGTGATTTAAGGGTCAATTTCTCCGGTTGCATGGCGCGAATTTAGCGCAAAGGCGCCGGGACGCAAAGGGGCGAAATTGTGACGCTAATTTCGCGAATTGACACGAATGAATGGATTTCAATTCTCCATCCTCAATCCTCCATCTTCGTTGCATGAGGATTTGGCGCCTTGGCGTGAGGCCAAATCTTTTTCTGATTATGATTACGATTACGAGGACGGGGATGAGGACGATTGTGGATGAACACGGATTTTGCATTCTGCATTCTACATTCATCGTTTGAAGTCCGTCTTGCTCCCCTGCCCTTTTTAGGCTAGCTTGCGGACGCTATGGACATGGAAACACCACCTTTACCGCCAACCAGCGTACCACCGCCGCCGTTGATGCCACCCCCGATTATTACCCCGCCGGCGCCAGCCAAACCCCGGCGCGGCCGGGGCTGGATGATTTTCGCGATTATTCTGCTCGTGCTGCTGGCGCTCAGTTTGTTCGGGAATTTTGCCCAGTATGTTGCACGCGCAATCAGCTCCGGATTCAGCCGCGGAAGCTTTCGTACCAGCCTGGTCCGTGAAGCCGGCCCGCGACTTGAGGAATACATGCTCAAAGACAACGACGCGACCTACAAAATTGCCGTGGTCACCGTGGACGGCATCATCACCGATAACACCCAGGACCAGGCCGGCAACAGCATGGTGGACGTCATCAAGGCGCAGCTTGACCGCGCGAAGGAGGACGACGCGTCAAGGCGGTGATTCTCAAGGTGGATTCGCCCGGCGGCGAGGTGATGGCCTCGGATGAGATCAGCCGTGCCATTGCGGAATTCCAGAAGGACGAGCCCGCGGAAGGGGGCCAGCCGGCCAAACGGGGCAAACCGGTGATTTGCTCGATGGGCAGCCTCGCGGCGTCGGGCGGCTATTACATTTCCGTGCCGAGCCGCTGGATTGTGGCAGACGATCTGACCATCACCGGCAGCATCGGCGTGATTATGCACACGTGGAATTACCGCGAGCATTGATGGACAAGGTTGGTCTCGTGCCGGTGACTTACAAGAGCGGCAAGTTCAAGGACATGCTCAGCGGCGAACGCAGCACGAACGAAATCCCGGTGGAGGAACGGGCGATGGTGCAGGGTTTGATTGACGAGACGTACGCGAAATTCACCAACGTCGTGTGCACGGGCCGCAGCCAGGCGCATAAACTGAATCAAAAGGAAGGAAAAGCGCTGGCCAGCGACTGGGGAAAATTACGCCGATGGCCGGGTGTTGTCCGGCACACAGGCGTACGAGCACGGTTTCGTGGATGAAATCGGCGATTTTGACAAGGCGGTCGAGCGCGCCAAAAACATCGCTGGCATCTCCAACGCCAACCTGATCGAATACCGCGAGCGCTACGACATTTCCGAGTTTCTGCGCATGTTCGGGCAGAGCGATTCCGCCCATAACATCAAGCTCGACCTCGGCCTGGAAATGCCCCGGTTGCAGGCCGGGCAGCTTTATTTCCTGTCGCCCACTTTTGTGAATTGACGTGAAAGGGGTCACCGTCATCACGCACCCGCTGGTGCAACACAACCTCACCCGGTTGCGCGACAAACGGACGCAATCCCAGGAATTCCGGCGGCTGCTGGTCGAAATCGCCGCGCTCATGCTTTACGAAGCCACGCGGTCGTTCGACGCCCAGCCCATCACCGTGCAAACCCCGCTCGCCCCCGCCCGGGGATTCCGCCTGAAACGCGACGTCGTGCTCGTGCCGGTGCTCCGCGCCGGCCTCGGCATGCTCGATTCCATTTTGCAGCTCATTCCCGGCGCCCGGGTCGGGTTCATCGGCCTCAAGCGCGAGGAAACGACGTTGCGCGCGCAATTCTACCACAAGAGCCTGCCGAAAAATCTGAGCCGGTTTGAAGTCATCCTGATTGATCCGATGCTGGCAACGGGCGGCAGCGCTGTGGCCGCGCTGGATTTGCTCGCCGAGCAGGGCGCGAAACACGTGCGGCTCGTGAACCTGGTCGCCGCGCCGGAAGGCATCCGCCGCGTACGGAAAAGCTATCCGCGCCTGCCGATTTTCACTGCCGCCGTTGACCGGCGGCTGGACGAAAAAGGATATATTCTGCCCGGTCTGGGCGACGCGGGGGACAGACTTTTTGGAACGTAATCAAAGCCTCCTCGTTCTCGTCCTCGTCCTCGATTTTTCGATTACGATTACGAGAACGACGACGAGGACGACAAGGAATTTGAGATGAGCGACACTTTACTGATGGTCGCGGACAGCGAACGCGAGGCGAACATGCTCTACGCCACGGGCCTGTTCGTGCCCGACCCGTTCATTTACCTCCAGACCGGCGGCCGCCCGCTTATCGTGATGAGCGACCTGGAAATCGACCGCGCCCGCGCCCAGGCTCCGCACTGCCGCGTCGCGTCGCTCGGCAAATTCCAACAAAAACTCCGCGACCAGGGCATTCCGCGGCCCGGTCCCGCTCAGGTTGTCCGGCAGATTTTGCGGGAAAAAGGAATCCACCACGTGACCGTCCCGGACAATTTTCCGCTCGGCCTGGCCCGGGACCTGGAAAAACTCGGGATTACGGTTAAGGCCCGTCCGGGCAATTTCTTTCCCGAACGCGAAATCAAGTCCGCCGATGAGGTCCGGAAAATTTCCGCCGCGCTGGTGATGGCCGAGGTCGGCATGGCCGAGGGCATGGAGGTCCTGCGCCGCTCCAAAATCGGGCGCGACCGCAAACTGCTTTACCACAACGTGCCGTTGACCTCGGAAAAACTGCGGGCGGTGATTGATTGCGCGATTCTTCAGGCGTGCGGGCTGGCGGCAAATACCATCGTCGCCGGCGGACGGCAGGCGTGCGACCCGCACGAACGCGGCTACGGCCCGCTCCGCGCGCATGAGCCGATCATCATCGATATTTTTCCGCGCTCGCAAAAGACCGGTTACTTCGGCGACATCACCCGCACTGTCGTGCGCGGTCGCGCCAGCGACGCGGTGGCCAGACTTTACGACACCGTGCTGCGCGGACAAACCATCGCATTCCGAAAAATCCGCGCCGGAACGCCGACCGGGGACGTTCATCGCGCCGTGCAGGAATTTTTCGCGCAGCAAGGCTACAAGACCCGCCGCCGTAACGGACGAATGGAAGGATTTTTCCACGGCACGGGCCATGGACTCGGCCTGGAAATCCATGAATCGCCACGTCTGGGCACCAATTCCACCGGCAAGCTCCGGCCCGGCCACGTCGTGACCGTCGAGCCGGGTTTGTATTATCCGGAAATCGGCGGCGTGCGACTGGAAGACGTCGCGCTGGTCACCGGCAACGGCGCGCGCAACCTGACGCGGTTCGAGAAGGTGCTGGAAATTTAAGCCCGACTGCACATATGAAAGTATCCGGTTTCGAAGCCATCGTCCGCGCTCTCAATGCGGCGAAAGTCCGGTATCTCGTGGCCGGCGGACTGGCGGTGAACGCCCACGGTTATGTGCGTTTTACCAACGATGTGGATTTGGTGGTTCGTTTGACCGAAACGGATATTCTTGCCGCGTTCAAAGCCCTGGGAAAACTCGGTTACCGGCCGGTTGCGCCCGTCACCGCCGGAGAATTTGCCGACCCAGCCTGTCGCCAGCGCCTGAAAAGGACCAAAAAAATGATGGTGCTCCAGATGTGGAGCGATAAACACCGGGAAACGCCGGTGGACATTTTTGTGACCGAACCATTTGACTTTGCGGCGGAGTACAAAACCGCGCTGGTGGAACATTTGTCTCCCAAAGTGCCGGTCAGATTTGTTTCGCTCAAAACCTTGATTAAACTCAAGCGGAAAGCCAATCGTTCGGAAGACCGGATTGACATCAAGCATCTAAAGCGGATGCTTGAATCCTGACAAACGGAACATTGACATGGCCCGGCAACGAACCAAACCATCGTGGGACGCCTGCACCTGGTCAGGCGCCCGGCAGGAGCAATTGCGGCGCTGGCGCCGGCTTACACTTCGCGAGAAACTTCAAGCGGTGGAGGACATGGGCAAGATTGCGGCCCATTTTGCCAAACGGCGGCAGCGACGCAAAACCGCGGCGCGCGCCACCTGACGCGGTTTGAAAAGGTGCTGGAAATTTGACATGGTTATTGGGAGGGACGCAATTGGGTCACGGAGCGCGGCTGTCTCAGCCGCAGCATATCCGTTCCTTTAGTACCTTCAGCATTCAGTGTGCTCATCTGTCTTCCTGGCTGCTGCGGGTGGGACACCCGCGGTCCATTTCAATTGCGCCAATTTGCGTGTCCCAACCGGGTCAGGTTGGCGCAAAAAATTCTTTCAACGGTCGTGAAGTCCTGTAAATTCGATGAAATCCATTTGGCACGCCGCTGGCTGGTTGAATGAAAACAGCGGATGCGCTGTCATAAATAGGAATTCTATGCTTTGGACTCTTGACTGGCATTATTGGTTGTTTGTGATGTTGCCCGGATTGCTTCTCGGCATCTGGGCGCAGATCAAATTGTCTCACGCCTACGGCAAATACAGCCAGGTGCCGGTGGAATCCGGCATGACGGGCGCCCAGGCCGCGCGCGAAATCCTCGACCAGGCCGGCCTCACCAATGTGCCGGTGGAGGAAATCCCCGGACGCCTGACCGACCATTACGACCCGACGAAACGCGCGTTGTTCCTTTCCTCCGATAATTTTCACGGCCAGACGGTTGCCGCCGTGGGCGTCGCCGCGCATGAATCCGGCCACGCGCTCCAGCATCAGGCGGCTTACGGATTGTTCCAGGCCCGTATGGCGCTGGTGCCGGTGACGCAGTTCGCGAACACCGCCTACGTGGGCATTTTACTGGTCGGTATGTTCATGGGCCTGTTGAAGATTGTTCTCCCCATCATCATTGTCACGTTTGCAGTAATAACGCTGTTCCAGCTCGTCACCTTGCCGGTGGAATACGACGCCAGCCGCCGGGCCAAGGAACAATTGTTCCGGCTGGGCCTCGTACATGAGCAGGAACGCGCCGGAGTGAGCAAGGTTTTGGACGCCGCGGCATTGACCTACGTGGCCGCGCTGGTCAGCAGCATGTTGACGTTGCTTTATTACATCACCCTCGCGCGCGGCAGCCGGCGATAACCGTTGGCGTTCAATCCTGCCGTGGCGGGACTGTCCGGGCACGCTAAAGCGTGAACTCCAACTAAATTTTCTTGCAGACTGACGTTTAGCCCGTAACGTTTCTTCCGTTTTATGGCGGTTAAGAGGCAAAAGCTCAAAGCGGCAAAATCCAGACGGCGCACAGGCCGGCCAAAGGCGGCCACGCGTCGCGCCAGGGATTTCGCGAGCGCGTCCGCGGCGCCCGCCGCTCTCGCGACGCCCCCAGGGAAACCGGCCGACGAAGGCGACACCACGCAATTCATCCGGCGGGAAAGTTCGAGTTACGATGGCGACACGGCCATCAAACTTTATCTGCGCGAAATCGGGCAGGTTAAATTGCTCACGCCGCAGGAGGAAATTCAACTGGCTGCCCGCATCAAGAAGGGCGACAAAAAGGCGCGCGAGCAAATGATCAAGGCCAATCTCCGCCTGGTCGTGAAAATCGCGCGTGACTACGACGGCATTGGGCTGCCGCTGCTGGATTTAATCAGCGAAGGCAACATCGGGTTGATGAAGGCCGTCGAACGCTTTGATCCCAAGAAAGGCGGAAAATTGTCCACCTACGGTTCGTGGTGGATCAAGCAATCCATCAAGCGCGCACTGGCCAATCAGTCCAAGACCATCCGGCTGCCGGTGCATCTGGTGGACAAGATTTCCAAGATGCGCCGCCTCGCCATGCGGTTGCAGGAGGAACTGGGCCGCGAGCCAACCGACGATGAATTGGCCGACGAGCTCGGCATGACCCCCGCCCGCGTGCGGCAGATGCGGCTGGCCGCCATCCGGCCCGCGTCGCTGGACGCGCCCATCGGCGACGACGAGTCGAATTACTTCTCCGACGTGGTGGAGGACGAAAACGCTGTGTCGCCCTACGAAAACCTGAAGGACAAGACCGTCACCGGCATGTTGCAGGACATGGTCAAACATCTTGACCCGCGCGAGGCGACCATTTTGCGCTATCGTTTCGGCCTGGACGGCGGTACGGAAAAAACGTTGGAGGAGGTCGGCGAGAAATTCGGCGTCACGCGCGAACGCGTCCGCCAGATTCAGAATCTCGCGCTGAGGAAACTCCGCAAAATGATCGAAAAACTAGAAATGGCCAAAAACAAGGATACCTGACGCATGCCCCGCCACCCTGCCAGTTTTTACGGAATCTCGAATGGCTAAATCCGAATGACTAAAGAAATCCCGATGCCTAATCACAAAATGTTCAAGAGTTCAGTGGAATCGGTTTTGTCGTTCGGGTTTTGTTATTCTTTAGTCATTAGTGCTTCGTCATTAGTCATTTTCCGGCTACCTTTTGCCAACACAGCCCAAACCAAAGATTAACGCCATGTCCTCAGCCACCTCCGCCGACATCGAACGCGCCATCCGCAACATTCCGGATTTTCCCAAACCGGGCATTCAATTCAAGGACATCACGCCGGTGCTGGCCGACGCCCGGTTGTTTTCCGGCGCAATTGATCTGCTCACGGACAAATTCAAGCCCGGCTCGGTGGACGCGGTAGTGGGCATTGACGCGCGGGGATTTATTTTTGCCGCCGCTGCCGCCGTGAAATTGCAAGCCGGGTTCGTCCCGGTGCGCAAAAAAGGCAAGCTTCCCTACAAAACCATCGAACAGGATTTTTCACTCGAATACGGCTCGGCGACCGTGGCCATGCACGTGGACGCGCTCAAGCCGGGGGCGCGCGTAGTGTTGATTGACGATTTGCTGGCCACCGGCGGCACGTCCGCCGCCGCCGCCGCGCTGGTGAAAAAGCTCGGCGCGCAAATTCTGGAAATTGTTTTCCTGATCGAGCTGAAATTCCTGCATGGCCGGGAAAAATTGAAGGGTTATCCGGTGCGCTCCATCATCGCTTACTGAGCGGCGCCGCGCGCGGTGAACCGGTAGAGGAATAACCTGCAAGAATAGCCAATGGCCGATAGTCAATAGCCCATCGTTTCCGCCTTGCCAGTCATCGGCTATCGGCTATCGGCTATTCAACAGCCCAGGCGGCTGTTGAACGCGCAATTGAGTTTTCAACTTCCCGTTTTTCGTTACACTGCTGCCAATGCACTGGCTGCAAACGCTCGACATGCGACTGTTTGATTTTATCAATCAGTCGCTGGCCAATCCGTTCTTCGATTGGCTCATGCCGATTTTGAGCGGCGGCAACGGGGTGAAAACGGGTTTTCTTGTGTTGGCGGTTGCCGTTGGCGTTGCCCTGCTCTGCTTCGGCAACCGGCGCGCGCGTTTGTGCGCGCTGTTTCTGGCGCTGATCGTGCCCACCAACGACGGATTGATTTGCAATACCATCAAACACGCCGTCGCCCGCCCACGCCCGTTCGTGATGTTACCGGAAGCGCGGGTGTTCGGCCACGTCCGCAAAGACTACGTCCCGCCGGAGCCTGATCAAAAGGTCATGGACATGGCGGCCCGCCGGGGCCTCACCAGCATGCCTTCCTCTCACGCCGCCAATATGTTCGCCGCCACAATGGCGTTGTTCCTTTTTTATCGCAGAAGCCTCTGGATCATGCTGCCGCTGGCCATCGGCGTCGCGTTTTCGCGCGTCTATAACGGCGTGCATTATCCCAGCGACGTGCTGGCCGGCGCAATCATCGGCGCCGGTTACGCGGTAGCCGCGGCCATTGCCATTGAATCCGCCTGGCAGTTTTTCGGAAAAAAATGGATTCCCGGCTGGCACGCCAAAATGCCGTCGCTCGTGCCCAACTTGAAAATCGGAAACTCTCCCTCCGTTGAATAATGGCCGCAACGGAAATTCTTCTGCGCGTCCGCGATTATGATCTGGCGGCAACGCTGGACTCCGGCCAGGCCTTTCGCTGGCAACGGAGCGCGGACGGCTCGTCTGCATGTTCCGACGCGTGGCTTGGCGTCATCGGCCAACATTGGGTGCGCCTGGCGCAAACGCGCGTCAGCATCCGCGCTGAAACCACCGTGCCGGTGACCGACTGGCAGTGGCTGCGCGATTATTTGCAAACCGAAGTGGATTTGGCTGCCGTGCTCAAGACATTTCCCGATGACGCACCGATGCGCGCGGCAGTGGCTGCGTGCCGCGGTTTGCGCGTCTTGCGGCAGGAACCGTGGGAATGTCTCGCATCGTTTATTTTGTCTTCGACCAAGCAGATTGTCCAAATCCGCCAAATCGTCGCCCTGCTTTGCGAACGGTTCGGGGAGCCAATCGCGCCGCCCGCAATCACCTGGGAGCGCCGGCGTCTCGCCGGCCCGCACCACCACAATGAATCGGTCCATTCGCCGGCGGGACGCCAGCGCTCCCAGGCCATTCCACAGGAAAACCACCTGTGTTATTCATTCCCCACCCCGCAACGCCTTGCGACCGTCAGCGAAGCCGAACTGCGCGCCTGCAAGATGGGTTTTCGCGCGCCGCATCTGCTCGCCGCCGCGCGCCGGATTGCCGACGGCAAATTCGACCTGGAACGGCTGCGGCATCTGCCGCTGGCGGAAGCGCGCACGGAATTGATGACTTTGTGCGGCGTCGGCGGCAAAATTGCCGATTGCGTCCTGCTGTTCGCCTATAGCTTTGACGGCGCGTTTCCGGTGGACGTGTGGGTGGAACGCGCTCTGCGACAGCTTTATTTTCCGCGCCGGCGGGTCGGAGACAAACGACTGCGGCATTTTGCCGCGACGCATTTCGGGCCGCACGCCGGTTACGCCCAGCAATATCTTTTCCATTACATGCGGACGAAAATGAAATAGCTTGGCGCGATTAAAAATGAAAATTTACGCCATTCTGTCACCGGCGGAACTGCCCGCGCTCGCGAAGCGCGATTTGCAGGATGCCACCTGCGTCGTATTCGACGTGCTGCGCGCCACGAGCACGTTTGTGACGGCGCTGCACAACGGGGCGAAGGCGGTAATTCCGGTCGCAGAAATTTCCGAAGCGTTAGCTCTGCGCCAAAAGCAGCCGGATATCCTGCTCGGTGGCGAACGCAACGGTGTAAGAATTCGCGCCGCGCAGACCGGCGGCGTTGATTTTGACCTCGGTAATTCGCCGCGCGAGTACACGCCGGAAAAGGTCCGCGGCCGAACGATTGTTTCAACGACCACGAACGGCACCCGCGCCTTGCGCGCCTGTGCGGGAGCGAAAATGGTTTTGGCCGCGTCATTCTTGAACCTCACCGCGACGGCGAAATTCATTCAAAAAAAACAGCCGTCGCAAGTGCTGCTGGTCTGCGCCGGCACGCGCGAAATCATTGCCACCGAGGACTTGCTGGCGGCGGGCGCGCTGGCGGATATGCTGATTCGGTGGGGCGAGACTACTGGCAAGCCGAACGAAAAAAAGGCGCAATCCGGCTCGCGGGTATCAGCCTTCGCCGGGCTTCGGCGCGACAAGCGCTCGCCCCACCAAAAAGAGATTTTTGATTTGTCAGGACCCACCAAAACCGCGCTCAATGCCTGGCGGAAGGGAAAGGCCAATCTGCTGGAAGTGGTTTCGGAAGCGGAAAATGCGAGGCGTTTGCTGGCCATTCCCGAACTGCGTGATGACGTGGCGTTCTGTCTGCAACGGGACGTTTATAATCTGGTCGCCGCGCTGGGCCGTGACGGCGCCATTCGGGTTTTAATTTGAAACCGGCGCGCCCAAGGCCTGCAATTTTGCCTTGATTTGAGCGTCGCCGGTTTCGAGCCGCAATGCTTCCTGATAACACTGCACGGCTTCGTTGGTTTGTCCCTGCCTGACCAAAGCATCGCCCAGATTGCTGTAAAATCGGGGATTGCGAGGCTTGATACGGATGGCTTCGCGATAGTGCCGGACGGCTTCGTTGAAGTTTTTCTGGATGAACAGGACGGTAGCCAGATTGTTTTGGGCCTCAGCGTAATCCGGTTTCAATTTCAAGGCCTTCTCGAAACACGCGATGGCATTGGTAAATTGTTTCTGTGCTGCCAGCGCAAAGCCCAGATTGTTCAGGATATCGGCTTCGTCGGGAGCGACCTGCAAAGCACTGCGGTAGGCAGTGATGGCATCGTCCCAATGACCGATTTTAGCGAAGGCATTGCCCACGTCGTACAACACGCTGGGGTCCGAGGGATTCATTTGCAGCGCCCGGTAATAGCAGTGCAACGTTTCCTCGATTCGTCCGCTCTTTGAGAACCAGGTTCCCAGATTGACACAGGCCACATAATTATTCCGGGTGGACGTCAACGCATGCAGGAACAGGGTCCCATCGTTTTGCCAGACGCCAATCTGGTTTTGCGTTCGCAAAACACAGGCGGCCATTACCAAGGCCGTCAGCGCAGCTGTCCCCTGCCAGGAAAATCGCCACCTCGCCTGTATTTCCGCCGCGCCCCAGCTTAAAACAATGAAAATGCCAATCAACGGCAGGTAGGTATAGCGATCGGCCATGGCCTGCGACCCGACTTGAACCAGACCGATGACGGGGACAAGTGTGCCCACATACCAGAACCAACCGACCGTTACAAAAGGAAATTTATGCCGGCAACGGACGGCAATGACGCTCAAGACAACAAACAGCACCACCGACAACAACACCAGCCGGACCGGCCAGAAACCCGGATGCGGATTGGCCTGCCAGAAACCGGGATTGGGATACGGAGTGGCGAGGTCGAACGGCCAGAAAGTTTTGCCCAGATAGCGGGTATAGGAAACAAACGCATTTTCGACGCGGGCCAGGACAGGATATCTCCGCCAGCGGCGTGACCGCACCCGCCGAATGTTGCACCGCAAAAGTCACAACGCTCGCTGCCGCCGCCAGGACAAAAAACGGAATCTTTTCAAAAACCAACCGGAAAATCGTAAATCGTAAATCGTAAATCGTAAATCTCTTTAGCGGCCAGTAATCCAACAACAGCATGACAAACGGCCAGGTCACCAGCATCGCCTTGCTCATCAATCCCAGTGCAAAACACACCAATGCCAGACCGTAAAAAACTGTGGACCGTGGACTTCCGCCTTCGCCCGGCTTCGGCGCGACGGGTTGGACTGCGGACTTTTCCGCGTAACGGGCATAGAACAACAGCGACAACAATCCGAAGAAGGCGCTCAGCACGTCTTTGCGTTCCGACACCCATGCCACCGATTCCACGTGCAACGGATGCAATGCGAACAGCACGGCGACGAAGGCGCTCCGCCGGGTTGCCGCGGCCTGGGGGGCCGTAGCCCCGGTATTTTCACCGGGGCGAAGGCTCATCAAGCGGCGCAGCAACAGAAAGACCAATACGGTGTTGGCCGCGTGAAAGAGAAGATTGGTTAAATGTGGCCCGGCCGGTCCAGGGCCAAATATCTCCGCATCCAGCATCAATGAAATCCAGGTCAGCGGATGCCAATTGGCCGTGTACACATTGGTGAAAGCCCATTGAAGGTTCGCCAGAGACAAGCCGCCCAGCACGTGATCATTGGAATAAAAGTAGCCGGGGTCGTCGTAATTAACGAAGTCGCAATGGAGCGCCGGCCAATAAACCGTCAGGGTCGCCGCCGCCAGCAACAAAGACATGCAGAGCGGATGCGAAATGGCACCGGCCAATTTACATCTCAGGCTCGCAGAATCCGGCTGTTCAGGATTATTCATCAGCGTTAATCCCTTAAACGACAAACTCCAGTTCCGGCAGGTGTGGAATCAGTCCGCGGGCAAACGCCTGGCCGAGAAACCGGCGGATGGCTTCCCGGCCGCGCTCGCCGTAATCCAGCGTCCAGTGGTTCACGTACATCCCCACGAATTTGTCGGCGAGGTCGCGCCCCATGTCGCGCGCATATCGCAAGGCGTGTTGCACCGCCTCCGCCCGGTGGTCCAGGCTGAATTGAATGCTTGCGGTGAGAACGTCGGAAATTTGCCGACGCGCCTCCGGCGAAAATTTTTTGTGAATGACGTTGCCACCCAACGGCAGCGGCAGACCGTCGTTTTGACGGTTCCACCAAACCCCCAGATCTTCGCAAACCACCAGCCCCTCTTTTTGCCAGGTCAATTGGCCTTCATGGATGATGAGGCCCACATCCGCCGCGCCCGAACGGACGGTCTGGAAGATTTGGTCGAATGGAACAACGATGTAATCAAAAAGAGTTGAAGGTTGAGGGTTGAGGGTTGAGGGTTTTTTGACGTTTTGCGGCAAAACGTCAGCCAGCCACAATTGCAACGCCAGAAAAGCGCTGGTCATGGTGCCGGGCACGGCGATTTTTTTCTTCGTTATTTCCGCCCGGGAAAATCTTTGTTTGGCCACCAGCATCGGGCCGTAACCATCGCCCATGCTCGCGCCGCCAGGCAGCAACGCGTATTTGTCGCTCACGCGGGCATAGGCATGGATGCTGACGGCGGTGATGTCGAGTTCACCGCGCGTGGCACGCTCGTTCAGCGTCTGGATGTCCTGCAGGATGTGCTTGAACTGGAAGCCGTGCGTTGGAATCAAATCCTTCGCCAGCGCGTAAAACATGAAGGCGTCGTCGGGGTCGGGCGAATGGCCAAGCGTCAGCGTCGTTTGCTGCATGAATGCAGCCTAAACGACGACGCGCGGACTGTCACGACGAGAACCGGCCCGACGTTCCGGCAAAACGGTTTTTGTCTGATTTTGGGGTTAGAACCGGCAGCCGGCGAATCATCGGTTTGTTGGAGCGTTCTTTATTTCCAGCGCGCGGGCAAGGTTGTTGCGAGCCTCGGCATAGTCGGGCTTCAAGCGGATGGCTTCCTGGAATTGGCGGATGGCCTCATCCATTTGGCCGTTCCTGGCAAGAATGGTGCCGAGATTATTGTGAGCGTCGGCGTAATCGGGTTTAAGGCGGATGACTTCCTGGAATTGGCGGATGGCTGCATCGTTTTGATCGTTTACAACGAAAAGGGTGCCGAGGTTGTTGTAAGCATCGGCATAATCGGGTCGCAGGCGAACGGCTTCCTGATATTGACTGATGGCCTCACCGATTTGGCCTTTTATACCCAAGGCGACGCCGAGATTGTAGTAAGCTTCGGCATAATCCGGTTTCAGACGGATCGCTTCCTGAAATTGACTGATCGCTTCGTCAGTTTGGCGTTTTTTGCCCAGGACAATGCCGAGGTTGTTGTGCGCTTCGGCATAATCCGGTTTCAGGCGGATGGCCTCCTGGAGTTGGCGGGCCGCTTCGTCGGTTTGGCCTTTCTTTCCGAGTACGAAACCAAGATTGTTGTAAACCTCGAAGAAATCGGGTTTAAGGCGGATGGCTTCCCGATATTGGCTGATCGCGGCGTCAGTTTGGCCATTCTGGTTGTAGGCGGTGCCGAGACCGTAATGAGCCTCGGCATAATCGGGTTTCAAGCGGAGGGCTTCCTCGAATTGCCTGATCGCTTCATCGGTTTCACCTTTGCGATAGAGGGCGGCGCCGAGATAATAGCGGATTTCAGCCAAACCGGGTTTCAGGCGGAGGGCTTCCCGATACTGGCCGATCGCCTCGTCGATTTGGCCCTTCCTGAAAAGGGCGTTACCGAGGTTGCTGTGGGCATCAGCGTCATCCGGTTGTAAGCGAAGAGCTTTTTGAAATTCGGCAATCGCCTCATCCGTCAGCCCTTTCATGCTCAGGGCAAAGCCAAGGTTGTAGTAGGCATCAACAAAATCGGGTTTCAAGCGGACGGCTTCCTGGAATCGATTAATTGCCTCGTCGATTTGACCTTTCTTGCCGAGGGCAATGCCGAGTTTGACGTCGGTGACAACTATCCTCGTCAACGCCGTGGGATTCAAATAGGGTTTCAGGCTCAAAACACTACGATAGTGTTCAATGGCATCCGTGGCATCCGAACTTCGACCTCTGTTTTCCAACAAACCGGCGAGTTTCATCTCGGCCACAACGCGCGCCCATGCATACCAACTACAGATACTTTTCAATTTATCGGTTTTCCCTCCGTCATTTGCGCCACCGATCCGGCCGGAGTGTGCGTTGTCCAGCCTGGCTCGCACATCGTCAAATCCATTTTTGTACCAGGCACAAGCCGTTTCGAGAAATTGGATGTCACCTCCGCTTCTGTTCCTGTGCACGGTGAAATAACGCCAGCCAACAACCATCGTGGACAATCCAATCAACAGGATGGTTAATGCGCGCAAGGCTGGAAGCATGGGGCGCACGGCCCAGCCCGAAACCGTTGCCGCCGGATTTTTTTCCTGTACATCACTGCTGCTCTTCTCCGGCTGGCCGGGCAAGCCGGATTTACTACGCTCCCGCCATCGTTCGCTCAACAGAATCAGACTCAAAGGGAGTATCTGCATGAAGATCCGGAACTCATTGATGGCCCCGTACATGATCTGCCCCGCCAAATACGACAGAATCACCGTCATGTACGGCAAAAAGCGCCGACGCCAGCCCAGCACGAGCACCGCCGCCAGGGTGCCACCATTGATAAAAAGGACATACGCGGCAAACGGCGAAAACAACAATCGGATGTTCTCAAGAAAAATTCTTGGATTAAGCAAATCGGACAGGCTTTTGGCATCGCTCATGGACAACGCCGCTGCCTGCACCTGCAGTTGAGCCAGCAACAATTTCTTCCCCACCACGTACACAGCCACCATGCCCACAAATACCAGAATCCGCTTCCACCATTTCCATTGGCCGGCAAACAGCACCAGCAACGCACAGACCAGGACGGTCTCTTTGAAAAAACACCCGGCGCAAACGGCCGCCACCATCATCCACACCTGCCGCCGCTCAAAAAGCAAAACGGCCAGTGTGAAAAAAAGCGTGGCCGGTATGTCCCAGGGATAAAAATACAATCCTGAAACCGGCAGAAAGTTATACATCAGCCCGGCAAAGATGCCGAGATTGATGAACAGTGAACAGCGCAGGGCAAGCATGACGACCAGAAACAACAAAAAAAGCCACAAACTGTGATACAATCCGAAAATGAATTGGAATTGATCCACTCTGCCGGTGCTGTGCTGGATAAGCCAATCAAACAGACCTCCCGAAAGCAACATGCCTGACAGCCGGCCTTTCCAAACGTCGTAGATCATTTCCGGTTGAAAATTCGAAAGGGAACAGGAAATGAAAACAAAGCCGTTGGTGGTATTCCCCGAAATCCCCACGGCATAATCTTTCACATAATGGAAATAGACCGCGCTCAATATCAGCGCCACAATCAATTCCCAACCGAGCAGGCCTGCGGCATATTTGCCTTCCAGCCGCCAAAAATGTTGCTCATGTTTCATGACAACAACCTGTCATTTCAAAGCCTGCTCCCGTTCCAATAAAGTGGGGTGCGAGTAGTAAAATCCGCTGTAGAGCGGATGCGGCGTGAGGTTGCTCAGATTTTTCTCATTCAACTTGCGTAACGCACCAATCAGCGATTGTGCCTCACTCATCACCCCGGCGGCGAAGGCGTCGGCCTGATATTCATAGCGCCGCGACCACCAGTGTATCACCGGCGAAAACCAGAACGTGACCGTCCCCGCCAGCAATCCAAACAACAGCAATGCCGGCGCAATATTTCCCGGCTCAAAACCAAACGCGCGATAAAACCATTCCTGCCGGGCCAGAACAGACACGAGATAAAAACCCACGAGCGAACTCGCCGCCGAGAAAGCCAGCATTTTCGGGATGTGCTTTTTCTTGAAATGCCCGATTTCGTGCGCGAGCACCGCTTCGAGTTCCGATCCGGTCAATTGCTGGACCAGCGTGTCGAACAGCACAATTTTCCGGAACCGCCCAAACCCGGTGAAGAATGCGTTCGAATGCCGCGACCGTTTGCTGCCGTCCATCAACTGGATGCTTCGGGCGCGGAATTGGGTGCGCTTTGCCAGTTCGAGCAACCGGTCGCGCAGGTCGCCTTCCGGCAGCGGCGTGAATTTGTTGAACAGCGGCAGGATCAAAACCGGCGCGAGCACGCTCATCAGG
Source organism: uncultured Verrucomicrobiae bacterium (assembly GCA_963789055.1). Lineage (GTDB taxonomy): Bacteria > Verrucomicrobiota > Verrucomicrobiia > Limisphaerales > UBA11358 > UBA11358. The sequence continues at coordinate 695,885 of CAWBJE010000004.1, forward strand.
AGTTGAAACGCCAGCAGCGCGCCCCAGGCCCACAGCCACCACAGCGCCCCTGTCCATTGCACTATTTTCAAAATGAGCACCAGCAACGGATAGCCGAGAACTGACGCCAGCAGCAGACCTTTCAGCAGGTCCGACCACCAGATTTTCAGCGTCATGGTGTTGAAACCAAATTTTTCCTCCAGCCGGAATTGTGAAATCCAACTGAACGGCAAACCGGGCAGCGACATCGCCAGACCCACCGCAAACAAATATGCCGCCATCGCCCAAACCGACTGGCCCAATCCTTGCGAAAACAGCCGAAACGCCCACGGCAAAACACCGCTGAACAAAATGAGCAGCAGGACGGCGACGCTGACAGTGTCCTCGACCGTGCTTAATTGGTCTTTGGCCAGGGAGTAGGCGACGGATTTTTTGTACGTCGGTTCGTCAATGATTCCCTGGAACGCCGACGGCATGGCGTCGGCGTGCGCGAGCACGTGGCATCGGTTGAGCGCCGCCAGCCAGCGTTCCGCCGCCAGCCGGGCGAGAATCAGCAACGTTACAATCGTCGCAATAAAATTCATCCGTTTAATCTACGTTAACGAGCACTTGGAGCGCGGACAGCTTTGTCCGCACTAACCGGTGGCATTGAAACTCGCGGACACGCTGTCCGCGCTCCTTCCGCTTGTTACGTTCACCATTTCAACGTCGGCAATCGGCGCGCAACCTCCTCTCCGTTGGCGCGGCTGTTGAACGCGCTGATGCGGAAATAACCCTCGCCTTTCGCGCCGAAACCGCTGCCGGGCGTGATGACCACGTTGGCCTCGGCGAGGATTTTATCAAACGCCTGCCAGCTCGTGACGCCTTTCGGCGCTTTCACCCAGATGTACGGCGCGTTCACGCCGCCGAAAACTTTTAGTCCGGCCTGCTTTGCCCCGGTGCGCAAAACTTTTGCGTTGCCGAGATAATGTGCGATGAGCGCCTGCACCTGCGCCTTGCCCTCGGTCGAGTAAAGCGCCTCGGCGGCGCGCTGCACGATGTAGCTCACGCCATTGAACTTGGTCGTCATGCGCCGCAGCCAGAGCGGATGCAGCGGCTGGAACTCGCCGGATTTCGTCTGCGCGTTGAGCGATTTCGGCACCACGGTGAAGGCGCAGCGGACACCGGTGAACCCGCCGTTCTTCGAGCAACTGCGGAATTCGATGGCGCAGTCGCGCGCGCCGGGAATCTCGTAGATCGAATGCGGCAGGTTGGGGTCGGTGATGTAAGCCTCGTAGGCCGCGTCGAACAAAATGACCGTCTTGTGTTCGAGCGCGTATTTCACCCACGCTTCGAGTTGCGGACGATTGGCCGCCGCGCCGGTCGGGTTGTTGGGCGAGCAAAGATAAACCACATCCACGTGCCGTTTGGGAGGTTCGGGGATGAACCCGTTCGACGGTTTGCACGGCAGGTAAACCAGTTTGGCGTAGGCGCCCGCGTCGTTGGCCGCGCCGGTGTGACCGGCCATGACATTCGTGTCCACATAAACCGGATAAACCGGGTCGCTGACGGCAATTTTATTTTTGGGACCGAAAATATCGAGGATGTTGCCTGAATCGCACTTGCTGCCGTCGCTGATAAAAATCTCGTCGTCGGCTACATCGCAGCCGCGGGCTCGAAAATCGTTCTGGGCGATGGCGGCGCGCAGCCATTCGTAGCCCTGTTCCGGACCGTAGCCTTTGAACGTCGCGCGCACGGCCATTTCGTCCACGGCCTTGTGCATGGCGGCGATGGCGGCGGTCGGCAGCGGTTCGGTCACGTCGCCGATGCCGCAGCGGATAAGGCGTTGGGCCGCTTCCGGGTTCGAGTCGCAGAAAACTTTTACGCGCCGGCTGATTTCGGGAAACAGGTAACCGGCTTTCAGTTTGAGATAATTGTCGTTGAGACTGGCCATGGCCGGAATGGACGTTAATCAAACAAATATGGCAAAGCAAGAAAGCGAATTATTTACCACGGATGGACACAGATGAACACGGATTCAAAACTGGAATCCTTTTATCCGTGTCAATCCGTGTTTATCCGTGGTTGAAAACTCCCAGCAAGAATCCCAACATACTTTCCCGGTTTCGGCAACCCCAGTTGCGTAATCAAATCCCGCAGGACGGTGGCGGACCGGGCCAGGGCACTTTGTTCGTCCGGTGAAAGCTTGGCTTCCAGGATGCGTTCAATGCCTTTCTGCGAAACAAGACAGGGCACCCCCAGACTCAACCCGCTCAAGCCATATTCACCCTCCAACACTGCCGAAACCGTCAACACGCTGTTTTGATTGCGCAGGATTGCCGCCGCGATGTGCGTCAGTGCCAGGCCAACGGCAAACCAAGTGGCGCCCTTGTAACCGATGATGTGATAAGCGGAATTCCTGACGGCCTCGGCAATTTCACCCTGAACCTTCGCCCAGCCGTCACATTTTTTACATTCAGCGCAATATTGTTCGATGGGCATGCCCGCCATGTGGGTCATGGACCACGCCGCCACTTCGCTGTCGCCGTGCTCGCCGATGATGTAGGCGTGGACATTGTGCACGTCCACCCCGCAATGCTGGCTCAGCAAATGCCGGAACCGCGCGCTGTCCAGCACCGTGCCGGACCCGAGAACACGACCACGTTGCCAGCCGGAGCGTTGGTGGGCGACGTAGGTGAGAATATCCACCGGATTGGACACCACCAGCACGATGGCCGACGATTTTTGCCGCACGATGTCGTCTATGATGGCCTGGATGATTTTGGCGTTGCGCTGAAGGAGTGCCAGGCGTGATTCGCCGGGTTGCTGCTTGGAGCCGGCGGTGATGACAATCAGATGGGCATCCGCATAATCCTCCTTTTGGGCTTCATGAATCTGGACGGAAGGGAAAAAGGTTTGGCCATGGGCAAGGTCAAGCACTTGTCCCTTGGCCAGCTCGTGATTAGCATCCAGCAGTGCAATCTCGTCGGCCAGCCCGCTTTGGGCCAGTGTGTAAGCAAAGGTAGAGCCCACGGCGCCGGCGCCGACAATCACCACCTTCCTTGGATTCCAATTCTCGCCATTCATCGGCAATTAAGCCACAGATGACCACAGACGAGCGCAGATGTAAAATCCCGAATGACCCGGATGGGCCCCAATCAATTAGACGCCAAGACGCCAAGACGCAGAGTACGAACCGCTAATTCATGCTTATCGACGCTAATTTTCAACCACGGATGACACGGATTAACACAGATTTCAATCAGCGGTTTGGTGTTTTGGAAAGTGATGTAATAAATGTAATAGCTGTTACAATAATTACAATACTTGTGCGGCATATAAAATCCGCATTCATCTGCGTTAGCCGTGGTGGAGAATCTCAAAGCAAAATTCCCGCGAGACAGGCGGTCATGTAGGCGGCGAGCAGGCCGCCGCACATGGCGCGGAAACCGATTTTAGCCATTTCGCTGCGGCGTTCCGGCGCGAGCGACCCGATGCCGCCGACCTGGATGGCGATGCTGGCGAAGTTCGCGAAACCGCACAGCGCGTAGGTGGCAATCGTGAAGCTGCGCGGGTCAAGCGCCAGTGTCTTCGCGTTGGTGGTCAGGTCGAGGTAGCCGACAAATTCGTTGAGCACGATGCGTTCACCGAGAATTTGCCCGACGTTGACGCAATCCTGCGCCGGCACACCCATGAGCCAGGCAAACGGCGCATTGAGCCAGCCGAAAATGTTCTGCAATGTTGCCGGATGGCTGACGCCAAGATGCGCTTGCGGCCAGGTAACCACGTAATTCGCCAGCGCAATCATGGCGATGAACCCGATGAGCATGGCGATGACGTTCAGCGAAAGGAAAAATCCGTCGCTCGCGCCGCGGCAGATGGCGTCAATGGAATTGGCCGTGGTGCGCGGCACGGTGGCGGGCGCGCTGGCGGCGGTTTCGCTTTTCTCGGTTTCCGGCAGCAGAATTTTCGCAATCATCAGCGCGGCGGGACAATTCAGCACTGACGCCGTGAGCAAATGGCCGGCGGTGTGGGGATAACCCGCACGGCGGCCCATGTCGGCATACACCGCCGCGACGCCGCCGGCGATGTGCGCCATGCCGCAGACCATGATGGTCATCAGTTCGCTGCGGGTCAGGCGCGGGACGTAGGGCCGGATCATCAGCGGCGCCTCGGTCTGGCCCATGAAAATGTTGGCGCAGGCGGAAAGCGTTTCGCTGCCGCTGGTGCGCATGATCTGGCGCATCACCCAGGCGATGGCGCGCACCACGCGCTGCAAAATGCCCCAGTGATAAAGCAACGATGAGAGGCACGCGACGATGACGATGGTGCCGGTGACCAGCACCGCAAAAATCACCGCGTTGCCGGGCCCGAATTTGTCCGTGAGCAAACTTTCGTCCGCCAGCGGGCCGAAAACGAATTTTGTTCCCTCGTTGGCAAACAGGATGAGTTTCTGAATCACCTTCTCGGCGAATTCAAACAGCACGCCGCCCCACGGCATTTTCAGAATCAGCACGGCGAGGGTGAATTGCAGGCCGACGCCCCAGATGACCGTCCGCCAGGGAAACAGTTTCCGGTTGTAGGAAATGGCCCAAGCCACCGCAATCATCGTGAACCAGCCCAGCAGACTGATGAATTTCAAATCCATGAATTACTTCTGGCACAAGGCCTCGTTCACGCGCTGGCAGGCCTGTTTGTAGATGTGCGGATACAACACGCCTACGAACGGCAGGTTCCGATATCGTTCCGCAAAATCCAGTCCGTAGCCCACCACAAAGAAGTCCGGGATTTCGAAGCCGACATAATCCGCCTCGATGTCTTCCGTCCGGCGGTCTGGCTTGTCGAGCAGCACGCAAATCTTGATGCGGCGCGGCTCGAGCACGCGGACTTTCGGCAGCACGCGGCTCATGGTTCTGCCGGTGTCCAGAATGTCATCCACGAGCAGCACGTCGCGCCCGCGCACATCCAGCCGCAATTCCTTGGTGAAGACCAGGTCGCCCGATTCCGTGCCCACGCCGTAACTCGACACGCCCATGAAATCCAGCCGCAACGGCAGCGACAGATGGCGGATCAAATCCGCCAGAAACAGCACCGTGCCATTGAGCAGGGAGACGACCACCATTTCGCGTCCGCGAAAATCGCGTTCGATTTCCCGCGCCATCACGCGGATGCGCCGGGCAATCTGCTCGTCGGTGATGAGGATGCGTTCCACTTCCTTGCGCCAGCGCGGCGGGACATTTTTTGCTGAAGGTATATTTCTGATGGAACGCGGCATTTAGCGATGATATTAGCCGGTTTGGGCCGGTTGCCGAGAAGTTTTTTGGCGAAATTGTATTCCAAACAAGGGCGCATCCCGCCGCAATTTATTTCAGCAATGCATCAAGGTTATCGAGACAGAGCTGCGACCAGGATTCCATCTGTTCACGTTTGGCCTTCAGATTCGCCACCGGTAAAAACTCCATCCGGGTGATGACCTGCTCATTTTTCTTCACCTGCTCCGGTGTGCGGAACAACACGTGGACGACCCCGAAGTGGACCCGGCCCACTTCAGTGGAATCATCGTTGATCAATCCGACCGGGCGCGCGTCAAAGGCTCCTTGAATGGTCAATTCTTCGCAGACTTCGCGCCGGACGGCGTCCTGAAACGCCTGTGGGCCAAAATTTTGTATGTTAAAAAGAGTTTCACCCTCAAAATCCTCGTCATTGATATGGCCGCCAATGCCGATGGACCCTTTGGCAACCAAGCGCTGTTCGCCGGCTTTCTTGCCTCGAACATAGTGCAGCACGTTTTTCCTTCGGTGATGATGACATACGGAATGACCTGTTTGAAATTCGGATCGGTTTCCGCCGAGGCCCGAGGCATGAAGCGGTTGTTCTTGGAATCTAGGATGGCGGGCAGGTAACGGCCGACATCAGCGCTGAAACCTTGAAAAACGCCGAGGCGCTCAAACAGCGAGCGAGGAAAAACGAGAACATTTTCGCCGGCAATCGACATGATGGGATAAGAATACAGGAGTCAGAATCCGGAAGCCAGAATTTAGCATCGCGGAAAACAGTTTGTTTCCATTCTATATTCCGGATCCCGACTGCTGGTTCCTTCCCCAAACTTTACGCTTTGAACTTTGCCCGTAAAAGCCTATAAAAACTTCATGCCAATATTACTGACCCAGGGCGGCCCGGTGATCTGGCTGATTCTGCTCGCCGCGGCCATCGCTCTCGCCACCTTCGTCGAGCGCGTGCTCTATTGCCACCGCTCGCAAATCAATTCCGCTGAGTTTCTCAATGGCGTCCGCACGGTCCTCAAGCGCGATAATGTCGTTGAAGCCATTTCCATTTGCGACGCCACGCCCGGTCCGGTGGCGCGCATCGTCAAAACAGCCATTCTCAACCGTGACCGCGGCCGCGACCGCGTGCGCGAAGCGGTCGAGGAAGCCGGGCTCACCGAGGTGCCGCGGCTGGAGGAGAAATTGAATCTGTTGGCGACCATCGCTCAGATTGCGCCGCTGCTGGGTTTGCTGGGTACCATCATCGGGTTCATGGATACTTTCAGCCAGATGCAGGAGGCGGGTTTGTACGCGCACTTCGGGCAGGTCTCCCACGGTATCTGGCGGGCGCTGATTTGCGCAGCGGCGGGCATCGCTGTGGCCATTCCCGTTCACGCCGGTTACAATTATCTCGTCAGCCGCATCAATAAAATCGTCCTCGACATGGAACGTGCTGCCGCCGAAATCGTCAATATCGTCACCGAGAACGGCGACGGCAAACCGTCATGAAATTTCCGCGCAATTCCCGGCTGCTGCGCAGTCCGTTCGACATGGCGCCATTCGCTGCGGTCCTGTTTCTGCTGGTCATTTTCCTGATGTTCGGCGCGCTCGCGCCCATATCCGGCCTGCCACTGCAATTGCCAATAGCGGATAATCTGCCCGGGACCGACAAACCGACCGTCACCGTTGCTGTGGACGCCAATGGCCGGTTTTATTTCGCCAACCAGCTGATCACTGAGGATAAATTGAAGACGGCACTTAAAGCCGCTGTCGAAAAATCCCGCGAACCGCTCACGCTGGTCATTCAGGCCGACCGCGCCGTAACTTACGGCCAGTTCATTCATCTGACATTGCTCGCACGCGACGCCGGCATTCAGAACGCGTTGCTCGCCACATTGCCGCGCGCCACCACCGCACCCGCCGGACCATGAACGCCGCGTCCGCCGAACCGGAACCCACCAGTCTGGTGGTGACGCGACCGCAAGGCAAAAGCTCTGGCCGCACACCCGGTGGTTGATACTCGTCGCGATTGTGTTTGCCGTGCATGTCGCACTGGTTTTCGTATTCGGAGGGCGAAAACCGATTGTCCCGCGGCCCGTGACTAACGTTCCGGACCTCAAACTGACGGTCGATTCCGGCGAATGGCTGGCGTTGAACGACCCCACGCTCTTTGCGTTGCCGCATCAGAAAGACTTTGCGCCCGCCATCCGGCTGCGAGCGCCCGCCATGAACCAATCCTCGTTTTATTGGCCGGAACCGCCAGGGGAACTGGTTTTGTCGGCGGAAGCCTTGGGGGCGATTTTCAGCGAATTCATGCAGACCAACCAATTCGCGGAATTTGAACTCCGGTTTAAACCGCCGCCCCAATTCAGCGCGCCCCAACTGCCGATTGAACCGGTGCTGGCGCAAAATTCCACGTTACGCGTTGAAGGCGAACTGGCCCGACGACAGGTGCCCGCAACCATCAGTCTGACGAACTGGCCGTATGCCGGCGTGATTGCGCCGAGCAAGGTACAGGTGCTGGTGGATGCGGCGGGCAACGTCGTTTCAACCGTTTTGCTCCCTCCCGACACCGGTTTTACCGCCGCCGATCAATATGACCAGGCCGATCAACGTGCACTCGAAATCGCCCGGTCCATACGTTTCGCCCCCGCGTCACAATTGACCATCGGCCGCATGATTTTCAACTGGCGCACCGTGCCGCCACCGGCGACGAACTCGCCCGCCATTCCGTAGCATGAGCATTCCCGCGTTGATTGTGATTTATGTGGGCCTGATGCTTGGCGCTTTGTGCGCCCTGGGAATTTATTCCGAAATGCGCCGCCGCCGCTTCGGTCCCACCCATCCGGAGGATCGGATTTTTCGCTGCCAGAATTGCGGGTACGTCTATACCGACGACCCGGACGTAGACCGTTCGCGTTGCGTGCAATGCGGCAAATTGAACGATCCGATTGTGTTTTGATTCCGCAAAGAAAACCAACCGGATACAGCCGGCCTGTCAAACTGATACACTGCTTTCCCTTCCCTCATTTGTGTTGAACGGGATGCTGATATAAATTCCACCCTGGAGTTGTTTTATGTCTGAATGTTTCGGTAACGCTTTTATCAGCCTGCCGCCGCGCAAAATCGGTGCGGTACGTCCGGGACCGGTGGTGCGTCCGGCGTTGGCAGGCAAGGGGTCGGCCGCGCCCAAACCGGTTTTCACAAAAGTGTTCCGCTGGCGGTTGCCCGAAGGCCGGACTCAGGAGCCGGCCACGATTGAAATTGTCGGTACCTTTACCAACTGGCAGAAGGTGCCGTTGGTTCGTGACGGCAAAGTGGGCGCGTGGCAACTGACCATTCCCAATGTGCCTGCCCACAAAATGCACCATTACATGCTGCTCGTGGACGGCCAACCGGCCCACGACAAAAACAGCGACGGCCTGGCCGTCCCGCATGGCCCGCAGGAGGAGCGATACCAACTGATGACCGCTCGCGGGCCGCGCCTTTTCATGCTTTTCGCGCAATCGAAATGATGATGTCATGTTCGGGAACGTGACTTCACCGAACAAAACCCAAATTGTCCGCGCCCGGGAAGAACACCTGCCGGACATTGCCCGACTGGCCGGCGTCATCTGGCGCGCGTGTTATCCCGGCATCATTACCCACGCGCAAATTGATTACATGCTGGCGCAAATGTACTCGCTCGACGTGATGCGCGATGAAATCTGTTCCCGGGGAATTCGTTACGACTTGTTAATTGTGGATGGAAGACCGGCTGGCTTTGCGGCTTACGGTCCGACCTCCGAGCCGGGCGTAATCAAACTGCACAAACTTTATCTGCTGGCGGAGTTGCACGGTCGCGGGCTGGGCAGTTGTCTGTTGCAACACGTTGAACACGAAGTCCGCGCCGGGGCCGGGCGACGGCTGATTCTCTCGGTGAACAAACGCAACGCCAAAGCCATCACAGCCTACAAACGGAATGGTTTTATCATCGCCGAATCAATCGTTACAGACATCGGCGGCGGTTTTGTCATGGACGATTACATCATGGCAAAGGAAATGGGCTGAACGCCTCAGCCACTCACCGACTCCGACACGCGCTGGATTTTCAATGCTTTGCCGGTGGTATCATCAACTTCAATCAACGCGCCGTGGAGCAGGACGCGGTCTTTGGCTACTTCGAATCGCTGGGGCATGTTGGTGAGAAAACGTTTGAGGACGGGTTCGATTTCGCGGCCCAGCACGCTTTCATGCGGGCCGGTGAACCCGGCGTCGCTCAGATACGCCGTGCCGCCGGGGAAAATCTGTTCATCCGCCGTCTGCACGTGCGTGTGTGTGCCCACCACCGCGCTCACCTGGCCGTCGAGCATCCGCGCAAAAGCGATCTTTTCCGAAGTCGCCTCGGCGTGAAAATCCACAAAGATGATTTTAGTCTGCTGACGCAACCGTTTTACCTCTTCAGCGGCCAGCAGGAACGGATTTTCCAGCGGCGGCATGAACGTGCGGCCCTGCAAATTCAGAACGGCAATTGAACGTCGGCTTTGGACTGTGGACTGTGGACTGTGGACTTCAAAGACCCCGCTGCCTTGTCCCGGCGTGCCGGGCGGGTAATTCAACGGCCGCAGGAATCGTTTTTCGCTGGCCAGCAATTCCATGACTTCCTTCTGGTCCCACAAATGGTCGCCGCTGGTGATGACGTCCACGCCGGCGGCGAAGATTTCCCCGGCGGTCTTGGGCGTGATGCCGGAACCGCCGGCGGAGTTTTCGCCGTTGGCGATGACGAAATCGAGCGCGTGTTGTTGCCGCAGTTTGGGGAGCAGTTCCGCCACCGCACGCCGGCCCGGTTGTCCCACGATATCGCCGATAAAGAGGAGTTTCACGGGCTGATTTTTACCACGAAACACACGAAAGACACGAAAGAAAACAGTTCTGAAACACGGTAGGGACGCGCTGCCGCGCGTCCAGGCCGACCGGCAGGTCGGCCCTACCAAGTCAGAGCCACAACGCAGTAAAGCCGATGATTACCGCCGCCAGCCAGATGAGCAAGACGGCCCGGGTGCGGCTCAGCCCGATGCGGACGAGCCGATGCGAGAGATGGTTTGTATCGCCAATCCAGAATGGTTTGCCGGCGCGCGTGCGCAGAACGACGACCCACACGAGGTCGGCCAAGGGAATGGCCAACACGAGTAATGGCGAAAGCACGGCCAGAGGGCGTGGATTGGTTCTCGTATAAAAATGTGGCAGGATGGCCATCACCGCGAGCAGATAACCGACAAGGTGGCTGCCGGCGTCACCGAGAAACGCCCGGGCGTTGGGAAAATTCCAGGGCAGAAAGCCTGCCAGCGCCCCGCACATCAAAAACGCAATCGTCGCCACGAGATATTCCCCGCGGGCCGCGGCCATGACGGCGAACTGCCACGCACCGATGGCGCCCAGTCCGGCGCACAGGCCGTTCATGTTGTCCATGAAATTGAAGGCATTGACGACAGTGAGCACCCACAAAATGGTGATGGCGTAGCTGAACGCGACACTGGGTACGAAGATTGTGATGCGCTTGCAAGCAAGGGACACCAGCGCGGCGATGAACAATTGACCGATGAATTTCGGCAGCGGTTTCAGTTCATGTTTATCGTCCAGCCAGCCCAGCGCCACCATCACAATTGCTCCCAACGCGATGGCGCCCAGTTCCAGCGCGCGGCGATTCAATCCATGTGCAATCTGGTGCGTCTGGCTGGTGAAGTTCAGGCCGAGCTTGATTAAAATCGCGCCGACGGCCAGCGGCAACAACATGCCGGTAAGCACGGCGAGTCCGCCGGCGAGCGGCACCGGTGTGTCGTGGATTTTGCGTTGACCGGGCTGGTCCACCAGATTAGTGCGCAGACACCACCGGCGCCAGAGCGGCAGCGCCAGCAGCGTGGTCAGAAACGCGCCGACAAAGGCGGCCACGAAAAAATTAAACGGGAAAACCATGGTTGGAGTTCAGGCTTCAGCCTGCCTTGCGCGGAGCACAAGCTGAAGCTTGAACTCCAACTTCCGCAGCCAGTTTTTGGTAAAGATGGTAGAGGGTGTCCACCATTTGTTCGACGGCAAAATTTTCGCGGACGAATTGCTGTCCCCGGCGTCCGAGCCGTTCGCGCAACGGCGCGTCGCCGGCGAGTTGCAGCAACCGTTGGGCAACGGAGGCAATGTCGCCGGTGCGGACCAGAAACCCGGTTTCACCTTCGAGGCAGACTTCGTCGGCACCGTCGAAATCGCAGGAAACCACGGGCTTGCCCGCCGCCAGCGCCTGCGGCAAGGCGCGGGAGAGTGCTTCCCGCGACGACAGGTGGGCCAGGCAATCCATGATGCCGACATAACGCGGCACTTCGCCGGGCGGCACCAGGCCGGTGAAGATGACCTTGTCCCGGAGACCGAGGGCACGGGCCTGATTTTCAATATCGTTTCGCAATATACCGTCGCCCACCAACAACAGCCGCGCGTTTGGAATTTGCGGCAGGATTTTTTGGAACGCGGCGACCAGATCGGCGTGACCCTTGAGTTTGAACAGCCGGGCAATCTTGCCGATGACGAAATGATTTTCGTTGAGTCCCAATTTCGCCCGCAACGCCGAGTCGTTCGTCGCCTGCAAAAACGGTTGCAAGGGAAAACCGCTGAAAACCCGCGTATACCTTTCCGGGCACCCGATTCCTGCGGCGAGGTAGAGCCGGGTCATGGCCTGGGCGGAACAGACAAAGTGCGTGGTGACGCGGGCGGCATAACGTTCAGCGGCGGTAAAAATCCAGTTGGCCAGAAATCCCTGGAACGGGCCGAAGGAAGGACCGTGGATGTGGTGAATGATGACCGGGACCCCCGCGCGCCGGGCCGCGAGGCGGCCGAGAATTCCCGCCTTGCCACTGTGGGTGTGGACGATGTCCGGTTTTTGTTCGCGCAGGATCTTTTCCAGATGTCCCAACGCAAGCCAGTCTTTCAGCGGATGAACCGGACGGACGAGTTCCGGAACGCGCGTGAGAATATCCGGTATGCCGGCGAATTCAGATTCGAGTGAGCCTTCGGGCCCGCTCGTGGGGCCGGAAAGTAAATGGACTTCAACGCCGGGTTTCCGGCGCAGGCCGAGCACGGTAGCGACGGTGTTCTCCTGCGCGCCGCCGACGACCAGCCGGGTGATGATGTGCGTGACGCGCATCGGCGCGTTTCAAGGTGAACGGCCGTTGAGTTCGCGGAGCCGCTGCATAATGTTGGTGGCCTCGGCGGTATTGGTGTTCACGTTGGCCAGGTAAAGTTTGTAGTTCCGGATGGCTTCGTTCGTGTCGCGCTGGCGCCAGGCGATTTCGCCGAGGCCGTAGGCGACCTGGAACGAGTTGGTGTACATCTGCTGCAATGTTTTGTAATCAGCGCGCGCGGCGTCGAGTTTGCCACTATTGAGGCAGGCCAGGGCGCGATTAAAGAGAACCGATGGATTGTTCGTTTGCGTGGCCAGCACACGGGTGAAGGCGTCAATGGCATCATCGTAGGCTTTAAGTTGGAAGGAAACGTAGCCACGGTTGAAAAGCCAGGCTGGGTCGTTGGGCGCATGCCGGAGCTCTCGATCAATCACATCTAATGCATTGGTGAAGAGACCATGTACCATATAAGCTCTCGCGACGGCAGTGAGCAGAGCGTCATCGTCGGGATGGAGAGCAATTTCGGTTTCGAGCAATTGTATTCCCGCCGCCATCTCGTTTTTTTGAAAATGTGCGGCAGCAGCGAAAACGCTCAGGTCAGTTGCATTCGATTTGTTGAGCGAAAACCTTTCCGGATGTTTGAGTGGGTCGCGTAATGCTTCAAGCGCGCGGTCAGGCAATTGGGATATCACGTAAATCTGGCCCAGCCAGAGTCGTACCGCCAGATTGTCGGGTTCGAATTGTCTAACGCGCGTCAACGGCGCGACCGCTTGGCGAATGTACCCATTTTGCGCCGCCAAATTGACGCCTTCCACGAAACAAAAACTCGGTTCGTCAAAGGGGCCGTTTGCGCCGAGCACGCTGTTCCAATCGCGGTATTTGCCAAATTGATCAGTGGTGGTTTTAGACAAGTCCAACGGCACATTTTTACCCGCGCAAAGGCTTTGGTTAAACCCGAGATTGACGTGCGCGACAAAATTGTCGGGGTTGACTTCTTCGGCCAGTCGGAAACACCGGGCTGCGTTCGTGAGATCACCGGCGCGTTGCAACTGAACACCCCAGAAATTCAGGCTGCGCGAGTAAAAGGTTCCGGCCATGATGGCATTCTGATTTTCTTCGCGGGGTGCGTGAAGTATATTCATGATTCGCTCGCCCCAACTGCGTGGCTTATTCAGGTCTGGTGGTGTAACGGCGCGTTTGATCGGTGCGAATGCCTGTGCTTCCACCCGTGCCCAGAATGCATTGTTTTCGGCGATTTGATTTTTATCCGGCAACGGTGGCAGCAGTGTGTCATTGGGCAATATTTTTAGTTTGTAAACCATGCCGTGCGGTTCCTGATAGAATTGCTCAAAATAGTAGCCAAAACTCGGATGCAAGTAGTAAAGCTCGTTGGATCGAGACAGCATATTCAGTGTGCCGATAAGTCCAAGGGGATTGACTTGTCTTACCTCTGTGGCTGGCACGAGTTCCGGCAATTTTTTGGGGTATTTACTGTGCAAAAACCGCAGATAACCCGGCCAGTTCATGGACTGGGTGTCGAGCGGGATAAAATCCTTTACCCGGCCATCCCGCGCCAATGCCGCCTCCATCATAAACAAATGGTACGGGTCATCGCTCAATAAAATGCCACCCGAACGTGGCAGATTCTCCTCCATGAATAGTGCATATTTTTGAAATGTATCATCATTTGCCGCGCGGATTTGAGGTATGTTCCGGTAAAGCAATCCGGTTATTGCTGCCGCGGCAAACACCCAGACACTGACAACCACCAAGGGATCTATGAAGTAAGCCGCGGGCGGTTTTGGCACAGGAAACCGGCTGCTGGGGTCTTTCCCAAATATGAGCAAAAAATATCCCGCGAAATAACCGATGCTTAATGTGCCAAGATAATAAAGGGTCAAATACGGCGTCCCAATACCGACATGCTTCGGGCTGAACGGCGGATCAAATGCCATCCAGACGCAGAGGACAAAAAAAACGGCGTGTGCCAGGTGAAAAAGGAAACCCGTCAATGCCGTGCTCATGCGACTGTGGTCGCCAAAGGATGACTTCCAGCGGACAGCCATGAGGGCCAATGGCATCAGATAGGCCAGCAACAAGGCGATGAGTTCAAGATGCTGCGGTGGGTGAAGGCAACAAAAGAAAATGAATTTCAACAGGTCAAACTGGGGTAAAAGGTTGACCTTCAACGCAGCCCAAAATGATATCGACAACTTGCCAGAGATCGCGTCCAGCAACGGGAGCAAAAGGTAAAACATCACTCCCAGCAACCAGCACAACAACATTCGCCGGAGGAACCGCAGGTTGAAAAAAGTCAGACCGCGTATCCACACCACCGCTGCGACAAAAGGCGGGATGAATGCGAGCATCGCCCAGTTATCGGCCAGACTGGCACCAAACACAAACGAGGCCAGTAGCAAACGCCATTCACGCTCATCCAAACGGTACTCCAGCAACAGCCAAATCACAGTTGCAAACAACAAAAGGTCCAGCATCTCGCCGGTGTAATTCGTTGCGTGTTCCCAGAACGTCATTTGCAAACCACAAACCGACGCCGCCAGCACCGGCGGCAACCATGCGCTGCCGATGGTCAAAAATGAAAAATCACTGTGTTCGCGTTTGCGTTGTGCATCGGTCCGGTCATGCGGCAGCAGCGCGACTGACCGTGCCAGCAAACCAAGGGTCAGGGCCGCACACGCGGCGGAAAACAGATTCAGCGCGATGGGAATCTGAGACAACGGCAGCCAGCGAAACGGATAGGTAACCAGGAATGAAATCGGGCTTACAACCTGTGGCCGCCAATCCCAGCCTGATATTTTGACAACTGCTTGAAGATTGGCTGGCGATACTGCGGGGTTCAAAGATATCCATCGATTTAACGTGAAACAATAAAATGCAAAGGCTGCCGCCGTTAAAAGCCAGGGCAAAAATCGCGGCGTAAATTTTTTTCGCGGATCAGTTCGCAGTTGTGTTGCCATTAAGTCTGTTCAGTTGAATCCATCCGGCGCCTTTTGGCAAGATTTTGTGCCAGCGCGCAAATCCGCCACGCACTCGACGTGTTGCGTTTGGGGAAACATATCCAAGGGCTGCACGCGCGCCAGTTTAAAGACACCATTTCCGCACAAAATGTTCAAGTCCCGCGCCATCGTGGCGGGGTGACACGACACGTAAATCACCTGCGCCGGCCCTGTTTCACGCAATAATTTCAAGGTTTGCGGCAAACAACCCTTGCGCGGCGGATCCAGCAAAACTGTCGTCCGCTCCGGTGAGTATTTTTTCAGCAAATCCGCCAAAACCGACTCCACCGCCGCCGACACAAATTCGCCGTTGCTGATTTTACGCACCGCCGCATTTCGCCGCGCCGCCTGGATGGCGCGCTGATCGTATTCCGCGCCGACGAACGATTCGACCGCGTCCGCCAGCTCGATGCCGAAAAACCCCACGCCGCAATACAAATCTGCCAGATGCCGCGCGCCGCTGTCGCGGAGAAATCCGCGCACGGTGTCAACGAGCTTCGGCAGCAGGTGAAAATTGTTCTGGAAGAAAGAGTCCGGCGGGACCTCCCAGCCTTCCGGGGGCACGCGCAAGACAACCTTGATGCCGCCTTTTGGCGGCGGGTGCGCGCGGACCCGCCGGATTTCCTCGTTGAGCACCGGTTCGGCAATTTTGCATTCCTCGATGTCCTCGACCAGGCCGCAATCCCAGCGCACGAAGCCGATGTTCAGCTTTTGCTCCGGTTTGTTCCACTGGCTGCGAATCATGATGCGATTGCGGTAGCCGTAGGGTTGCGGGCACGGAATGACCGGCGCGACCCTTCCGGGCTCAAACCCGCCGATGCGCTGGAACAAATCGGCAATCTGTTTCTGCTTCAATCGCAGTTGCGCGGCGTAATCAACGTGCTGATACTGGCAACCGCCGCAGTGGCCGAAGTAACGGCACGCCGGTTCGACCCGTTCCGGCGACGGTTGAACGATGCGCAACAGCTTCGCGCGGGCGAAATTCTTTTTGACCGCGGTGATTTCAACCTCGACAACTTCCCCGGTGAGCACAAACGGCACGAACACGACAAAATCATCCACCCGCCCGACCCCTTCCCCGCCAAACGCGATGTCCTGAATCGTCAAGGTGAGTTGTTCGCCGATTTTGAAAGGCACCGGTGCAGCTTAGAAGATGAAACGCCGTCAAAAAAGATTTTTCACCGGGCTGGTTCGCTTTTGGCGGCGATGGCTTCGGAGAAAATCGCCAGCACTTCCGCCCGGACAACCGCGCCGACCAGCCTGTTTTCCGACGGGTTGTTGACGACGGGCACGTTGCGCAGTTCGCTTTCCAGCACGACGGGCAGCGCCTCCAGCACCCGCTGGCCGGGCGTCAGGCAGGGCGGCGGCGGGCGCATTACGTCATAAGCAATGACCGCGCCGAGATTCTGCGCGCCGTTCAAGAACTCCTTCAAATCCTGCAATGCCACCATGCCGAGCAACCGCTGTTGTACGTCTACGACCGGCAGGAAATTGTTTGAATTGGTCAGGAAACGGTCGGCAATTTCCCGCAGCGGCGTGTTTTCGCGCACCGGCGGTACCGGCGCGTGCATGAGGTCGCCGATGGTCTGTTCCATGGCCGCGCCCGGGCGGCTGGTTTCCTGTCCGAGCGCGAGGCCTTTGACGCGCAAATGTTCCGTGTAAACTGATTCATTGTGCAATCGCCGCGCCACCAGGATGGAAACCACACAGGCCAGCATCAGCGGCGGCACCAGCGAATAATCCAGCGACAATTCAAAAATCATGATTAACGCCAGCAACGGTGACCGGGTCGTCGCCGCCAGCACCGCGCCCATCCCCACCAGCGCGAAAGCGCCGGCTGGCACTCCCGCCGCCAGGCCGCCCAGTTGATGCAGCGAGGTCCCGAACAGCGCCCCGGCGGCTGCGCCGACAAACATGGTGGGCGTAAACACCCCGCCTACCGTGCCCGCGCCGACTGTTGCCGCCGTGGCCACCCATTTTGCGACCAGCAATCCGGCCAGCCACAGAAGCGGATTGGCCGCGGTCAGGAATTTTTCGTGCAAGATATCATTGGTCACCGAATAGCCATTGCCGCAGACACCCGGAAATACGATGGCAATGAGTCCCACCATCAATCCGGCCAGCATCAATCGCAGCCAGACCGGCCAATTAAGTTTGCGAAATTGCTGTTCACCCAGACGCAGCAGTTTTAAGAACACCGCTGCCACCACTCCGCACAGCAGACCCAGCAGCACAAACCACGGCAATTGCGACAGCGTGGCGGCAGGAAATGGCGGGATTTTGTACCACGGCTCAATGCCGAGGAAGGTGCGCGACACCATGGCCGCGATGACCGACGAGAAAACCAGCGGTGCGAAGAGGTTCATCGAAAAGTTTCCCAGCACGATCAGCGCCGAGAATACCGCGCCCGCAATCGGCGCGTTGTAGGCCGCCGCGATGCCCGAAGCCGCGCCGCAGCCGACCAGCAATCGCAGCCGGTACGGCGGCCAGTTCGCGACCTGGCCGAGTTTGGACGACAACGTCGCCGCCAGTTGCGTGATGCCACCCTCCCGTCCGATGGAGGCGCCGGTGGCGATGCTGATGATCGCCGAAACCGTTTTCACGAATTCCGTGCGGAATGGCAGCCGGCCATCGCCCGCGACGACCACTTCGAGCAGGTTGGTGGAACCCTGTGGCCCGACAAGTCGCCGGCCCCCGTGCAAGACCAGTCCCGCCGCCAGACCGCCCAGGGTCGGAACCAGAACGCGTTCCCAATCATTCAACCGTCCGACAACTTCCACCGGGTCGCCCGGTTGAATCAGATGGACCGCGTAGTAGAAAAACAGATTTACCAGGCCGCCGATGACGCCGACCACCCCGGCCAGCACGAGATGAAAGGCTTCTTCCCGCAGGACCAGTTTTTCGCGCCAACGCAACGCGCGCCGCCAGTGGCGGTTTAGAAAATCCCGCCCCCGTGTGACTATGCCGTTATTCATCCACGACTGCACCCGGTAAATCTAAACGCGAATTGCAATTTTGACGAGATGGGAAATTGATGCATCGGTGGGGCGAGCGTACTCGCGAGCCGATTAAATCATGTATTCACAGCTCGCCGGTAGTCTCGCCTCAACAACAAGTTATTTTCGGCTTAGGTCTTCTTCAAACCGGCGATGGCGTTCTTCATTTCGCTGAAATGGACGTCAGGTTTGCTTGAATCAGTGACGTGGGCGATTTTACCGTCCAAGCCAATGAGAAAACTTACTCGCCTGGCCATGTTTTTGCCTTGCATCCGCACGCCGTAAGCATCGGCAATCTTACCCTCCGGATCGGCCAGCAGGGGGAAGTTTAAATGGTATTGGGCGATGAACTGTTTGTGGCTGTCGGCGGAATCAAAACTGACGCCGATGACTTCGACATTATCCTTGGCCAGGTCGCCCATGCGGTCGCGGAAACCGCACGCTTCCTTCGTGCAACCCGGCGTGTTGTCCTTGGGATAAAAATAGAGCAGCACGACTTTTTTGCCGACCAGATCGGCCAGGTTCACCGTCTTGCCGTCCTGGTCCTGGCCGGTAAACAACGGCGCAGCGTCGCCGGCCTTGGGCGCGGCGGCAAATGTGGCCGTGGCAAGGAAGAGGATGGAACCGGAAATGAGCAGGGCGCTTAACAGATTCATTTTCATGACAAACTCCTTTTGGTTTTGTGCGAGCGGAATCTAACTCAGGATTTGGTTCCGCGCAATTTCACGTTTTTCAATCGTTCGACAAAATCGGTGAAGCCATTGACCTGGGTTTTCAAGCGACCAAGCAACTCGGCGTCTTTAAGCCGGCCTGCTTCGTCGAGCAAATCGTAAATCTCCGGCAGGAAAACGCGTTCGGGATAGAGGTAGGCGTTGCGATAGCCGAAGATGGCCTGGAGCTGTTCCACCGGCCGCAGCGCACCCCACATTCCTGCTGCCAAACCGGTGAAACACACCGGCCGATGCTCGAAGCTCTCCGGGAATTTCAGCATATCGATGAAATATTTCAGGATGCCCGGCATGCCGCCGTTGTATTCGGGCGTGACAACATGCAACCCGTCAGATTGGAGAATGGCATCGGCAAACGGCTGGAAGGACTTGGGCTTTTCGGCGTAGGACGCCGACGCAAAAATTTCCGGCGGCAATTGGGCGAGGTCGAGCACATGCAGTGGAACCTTTAATTCAGCATAAAGCTCCTCGACGCGCCTGGCGACTTTGCGCGTATTGCTGCCCGGACGGTTGGTGCCGATGATCAGGACAATCACAGTTTTAACCCTAACCCAATTTCCCCGACTGGCAAGTTACCGGTGCCAAAATTTATTGGTTAATTGAAACTTGCACGAGTTTTCCAGACACTATTGCTGTTCGAACTGCAAAATGGGCGTGCTAACGTTCCCGGCCTCCTGATAACTTGAGCCGGTTCCATGCGAAAGCCAGCGATAAAATCCGACTCCTCGCCGACCAATACATCCGCCCCGATGATGCCAGTGTCGCGTCTGCCGGTATGGTTGATTGTGACGGTGCTGGTGCTGGTGACGATGGCCTTGTTCTGGCCGGCGACGCGTTACGGCTTTATCGGTCTGGATGATCCGGAGTATGTATCCGAGAATCCCCACGTTCAGAGCGGGTTGAGTTGGGCGGGCGTGAAGTGGGCTTTTTGCAACACGAAACAAGCCGCCTTCTGGGGACCGCTCATGTGGTTGTCGCACCAACTGGCCTGGCAACTCTTCGGGCCAGATCCCTGGGGCCATCATCTTATCAACATACTGCTGCATGCCGCCAATACCGCCCTGGTATTTCTCGTCTTTCGCCGAATGTCAGGTGCAACGTGGCGCAGCCTCGTTGTGGCGGCAATATTTGGATTGCACCCGTTGCGGGTGGAATCGGTAGTCTGGATTACGGAACGCAAGGATGTGTTGAGCACGCTCTTTTTCCTCCTGACGTTGTGGTTTTATGCGCGCTATGCGCAAAGCAAAACAACCCTCAACCCTCAACATTCAACCCCCAACTATGCACTGGCTTTGTTTTCTTTTGTGCTGAGTTTGATGAGCAAACCAATGCTGGTGACGGTGCCGTTTGTGCTGCTGCTGTTGGATTATTGGCCACTCAAACGATTTACGATTTACGATTTACGATTTACGATTTGGTTTCTGCTCCGGGAAAAGCTGCCGTTCTTCGGGTTGGCGGCGGCAGCCAGTGCCGTGATCTTAACGGTATTGAAGCACGGTGGCGCCATAGCCGCGGCTCAAACCCTGCCCTTGAGCGCTCGCGCCGAAAATGCATTGATTTCTTACTGCCGTTATCTGGGGAAAATATTCTGGCCGTTGGATTTGGCCATTTACTATCCGCACCCGGCGAACCTGGCTACGGCGGAGGTGTTGCTGGCCGGCGGTTTGCTCCTGGGCATAACGGCGTTGTGTGTTGTGGCGTGGCGACGATATCCATTTATGTTGATGGGCTGGTTCTGGTTTGTCGGAATACTGGTGCCGGTGATCGGATTGGTGCAAGTGGGAGCTGTGGCCATGGCCGACCGTTTCACTTATGTATCATCGCTCGGAGTATTGATCATTGTCGTCTGGGGCGTCTTTGAACTGTCCTGCCGCTGGCAGCACCAGAGGCTGGTATTACTGGTCGCAAGTTTGATGGCAGTCGTCCTGTGCATCAAGTTGACGCAACGGCAGCTCGGGTACTGGAAGGACGACGAAATTCTTTTCCGGCACACGCTCGCAATTACCGGAGCAAATCCACTCGCCCACAAAGCCATCGGCGACGCCTTCTTCCGGAAAGGACAGTTTGACGAGGCGATCAAAGAATATCAGGAAGCCCTCCGTCTGGACCCGCAATACGCCGACGCCGGCTACTCGCTCGGTTCCGCCTTTCTGAGGAAGGGCCAAATTGATGTGGCCGTCAGCCAATTTCAGGAGGTCATCCGTCTGGACCCGAATAACGCCGACGCTTACAACAGTCTCGGTTCGGCTTGCCTTAAGCAAGGCAGGATTGATGAGGCGATCAGCCAATTTCAGGAAGCCGTCCGTTTGCAACCCGATGATGCTGATGCCCACTACAATCTGGGCAATGCTCTCCGCCGGAAAGGCCGGATTGACGAAGCCATCACTCAATATCAGGAAGTTACCCGCCTGAAACCCGATGACGCTGAAGCCCACAACAACCTCGGCACCGCCTTCGGCATGCAAGGTCAAATCGATAAAGCCATCGATCAGTTCCAGGAAACCATCCGCCTGCAGCCGGATTATGCCTTCGCTCACTACAATCTGGGTAATGCCCTCCGCATGATCGGCCAAACCAACGCGGCCATCAGCCAATTCCAGGAAGCCATCCGCCTGAAACCGGACGATGCCTACGCCCTCAATAGCGTTGGCTCTTTGTGGGCCGAGCGCAACGAAAACCTTGAACAAGCCCGCGCAATGCTCGAAAAGGCCGTCCAACTTGATCCGGGGAACGCCACATTTCTCGGCAACATGGGCTGGGTGCTGCTTAAACTGAACCATCCCGGTGAGGCGTTGGATTATCTGCTCAAGGCCGTTGAAAATTCCAGGAAACCGGACGCGACGCTCTACGACCGCCTTGGTGATGTTTATGCCGCGCTCCATCAACACGACAAGGCGGCCGAGGCCTGGCGCAAATCGTTAGCGGTCGAGCCGAACAGGCAAATTCAAAAGAAACTTGTCGATTTATCCACTCCTTGAGGTGCTTCCCCATGCTTGTCCGGGTACGGCTGTTCCAACTGCAAAACGAACGTGCTAAAATTCCCGGCTCCGGCTATTTTTAAAAATCCTATGCTCAGGCCGGCAGCAAAATCCAACCCCGTACCAACGGGAACATCCACTCCGGCGATGCCTGGGCCACGTTTACCGGGATGGCTGGGTGCGGCATTGCTGGTCCTGGTGACGATGGCTCTTTACTGGCCGGCAATGCGATATGGCTTCGTCAACTACGATGATCCACTTTATGTCACCGATAATCCCCACGTTCAGGGTGGTTTGAGCTGGGCGGGAGTGAAATGGGCGTTTAGCAACACGGAACAAGCCGCCTATTGGGCGCCGGTCATGTGGCTGTCGCATATGCTGGCTTGCCAGCTCTTCGGGTTGAATCCGTGGGGCCATCACCTGATCAATGTATTGCTGCATGCCGCCAATACCGCCCTGGTGTTTCTCTTGTTGCGACGAATGACCGGGGCGACCTGGCGGAGTTTCGTGGTGGCGGCGTTGTTTGGATTCCATCCGCTGCGAGTGGAGTCGGTGGTCTGGGTGACGGAACGCAAGGACGTGCTCAGCGGTCTGTTCTTCATGCTGACACTCCTTTGCTACGCAAAGGCAGTGACCAGTGACAAGTGCCCGGCGACAGGAACGGATCCGCAATCAGCAGGAACAAGCACTAAGCCATCTTCTATCCTCCATCCTCTATCCTCGTTTTCCTACTGGCTGGCTTTGTTATTTTTCGCGCTGGGGCTGATGAGCAAGGCGATGCTGGTGACGCTGCCCTTTGCCCTGTTGCTGCTGGATTACTGGCCGTTACGAAGAGTTTCAAGTTTCAAGTTTTCAGTTTCAAGTTCCAGAACGATCTCACCCTCAACTTTCAACCCTCAACTCCCTGGCGCGACGAAGCGAAGCGAAGGCGGCTCAACCCTCAACTATTTACTGTTTGAAAAGCTTCCGTTCTTCGGGTTGGCGGCGGTGATGAGCGTCGTGACCTTCGTGACGCAGAAACACGGTGGTGCCGTCGCGCCGGTTGAAAACCTGCCCCTCGGCGCGCGGTGCGGGAATGCGCTGATTTCCTACTGTCGTTATCTGGAGAAACTGTTCTGGCCGGTGGATCTGGCTATATTCTATCCGCTCCGGGGGTATTGGCCGACGGCACAGGTGCTGTTGGCGGGCGGGTTCCTCCTGGGCATTACGGTGTTGTTGATTGTGAAGCGGGAGCGATATCCCTTTATGCTGATGGGCTGGCTGTGGTTTGTCGGAACGCTGGTGCCGGTCATCCAACTGGTGCAGTCAGGCGAACAGGCGATGGCCGACCGATTCACATATATGCCATCGCTGGGTATGTTGATCCTGGCAGTCTGGGGTGCGTACGAACTGACACGGCCCTGGCAGAATCAGGTGATGGTATTATCGGTGGCGGGTGGTGCGGCGATCGTCCTGTGCCTCGGGATGACGCGGCAACAGATCGGGTATTGGCAGGATAATGAATCTCTTTTCCGGCACGCGCTTGCAGTCACGGAGAATAATTACCTTGCGCATCACAATCTCGGCTTCGCCCTTGATGAGAAAGGCCAGCCTGACGAGGCGATCAGCCAATTTGAGGAAGCCATCCGCCTGAGACCCGATTACGCCAAGGCCCACAATAATCTTGGCTTCGTCCTCAATGAGAAAGGCCAGACCGACGAGGCGATCAACCAATACCAGGAAGCCATTCGCTTGAAACCCGATTACGCCGAGGCCCACTATAATCTCGGCACCGCTTTGGGCATGAAAGGCCAGACCGACGAGGCCATCAGCCAATTCAAGGAAGCCATTCGCTTGAAACCCGATTTCGCCGAGGCCCACAACAACCTCGGCACCGCCTTGGGCATGAAAGGCAAAACCGACGAAGCCATCAGCCAATACCAGGAAGTCATCCGCCTGAAACCCGATTTCGCCGAGGCCCACTACAACCTCGGTATTGCCCTCAGCCGGAAAGGCCGGACTGACGAGGCGATTCGCCAATTTCAGGAAACCATCCGGCTGAAACCCGATTACCCCAACGCCCGCTACAATCTGGACAACGCCCTCCGCATGACCGGTCAGACCAACGCGGCTGAGGCCTGGCACTAATCGTTATCAGTCGAGCCGAACGGGAAATTCAAAAGAAACCTGGTGATTTATCCGCTACTTGAGATGCTTCCCCCATGCTTGAACATAAGATGAAGCCGGCAGATTATTACTTGCGTCAGCGTTTACGCGGCCAGCGGCGCAAGCCGTTTTTCAGCCAGAGCCACCAGACCATCCAGAATGCTTCGAAGATGATGTGACGCGTCAATTTGGAATGGCCCTCGATTCGTTCGGTAAAGGTGATGGGCACTTCAGCAATCTGGAAACCGTCGCGCCAGAGCCGGTGCGTCATTTCAATTTGAAAGCTGTAGCCATCGGATTTCACCTCGTCCAGGTTTATGGCCTGCAGCGCGCGGCGGCGGAAACATTTATAGCCGCCGGTCGGATCGGTGAACGGCATCCCCGTGATGAGCCAGACGTAAATGCCCGCGCAACGGCTCAAGAGCAATCGCTTCAACGGCCAATTTACCACGCGCACGCCGCCGGTATAGCGCGAGCCGAGGACAAGGTCCGCATTTCGGCTTTTCGCGGCTTCGAGAAACAGCGGGATAGCGTCAGGATCATGCGAAATATCGCCGTCCATCTCAAAAATGAATTCGTATTGGCGCTCCAAAGCCCATTTAAAACCCGCGAGGTAAGCCCGGCCCAGACCGCTTTTCTTCGTTTCGTGAAGAACATGAACCTCCGGATGTTGGGCCGCGAAATCATCGGCCATCTGGCCCGTACCGTCGGTTGAATTGCCGTCCACAACCAGCAAATCCACCTTCACCGGCAGCGACAAAAGCCGTTGCACAATGCGCGGAAGATTTTCCCGCTCATTGACGGTCGGAACGATGATGAGAGTCGGATTCATACCGGTTGACGCCCCAAATAATTATAGGTGAACCCGGCGGAAAACAAGCGGGCAATTCAGCAGGAGACAGTTTGGAACGATGGCGGGGTGAACGGAAACCGAAACCCTAATTCCTAAATCCGAATGACTAAAGAGTGCTCAAATAACGAAACAACGAAAACCGGCTCCCTCACCCGCGCATTTGGGCTTCGGATTTTGGGTTTCTTTCGTCATTATGGTTTAGGAATTAGTTATTCCGCAAAGCGGCCTGGGCCATCCGTCATGAAGTTTGATTGCCTCACCCTGCCGGCGCGCCTAATCTCCCCGCATGTTTGCCTCGCTGATTACGGAGTTGTCGAATCTGGGTTATTTGATTCACAACCCGTGGTTGTTGCTGGTCTTCGCGTTCCAGGTTTGGATGTTTATTGATGCGGTGCGGCGGGAAGAGTGGATTTGGGCGGTTTTCATCTTTATCAGCTTTGGGCTGACGGCGTTGATTTACTATTTTCTGGTTTATCGCGCCGCCGCAGCGCCGTCGGTCATGCGTGGATTTGAACTGCCCGGCGCGCATAACCGCCGCCGCATCAAGGAATTGCAGGCGCAAATCCATCATCTCGACAAGGCGCACCACCATTCGCAGCTCGGCGACATCTATTTTCAGCAGGGTAAATTAAAAGAAGCCGAGGATTGTTACAGTGCCGCGCGCTTTCGAGACCCGCAAGATTTAGATACCCGCGCCCATCTCGGCCAATGTCTGCTGCGGGAAAAACGCGCCGCCGAAGCCCGGCCGCTGCTGGAAGGCGTCATGCGCGAAAAGCCGGACCACGAATACGGTTACACGATGATGGCCATGGCCGAAACGCTCACCGCGCTCGGCGAAACCGATAATGCCATCCAATATTGGCAGCACATCACGCAAAACCATTCCTATCCGCGCGCCAAAGTGCAACTGGCCGAGCTTTACCTCGCCAAAAACCAGCCGGACCCGGCGCGAAAGGAATTGCAGGAAGTCGTGGCCGACGATGCGCATGCGCCATCCTTCCAGCGCAAACGCGACCGCGTCTGGGTCTGGCGGGCAAAGAGTCTGGTGCGCAAGCTCCCCAAGTGACGCCTTGATATTCTTGGGGCTTTTAACTTTCGCCGGCACGCAAATTTCTACATCCTTTTCTTGTGCCAGATTTAATCGCCATTGTCGGACGACCCAATGTCGGCAAGTCCGCGCTGTTCAACCGCATCGTCGGACGGCGCATTGCCATCGTCCATGACCAGCCCGGCGTCACGCGCGATCGCATCAGCGCCGAAGCCGAGTGGCATGGACGCGCGTTTACGCTGGTGGACACCGGCGGCATCGGCCTGCTACGGCGCGAAAAGGCGGGTGATGTCATCATCAAGGCCGCGATGGAACAGGTGGATCTGGCCATCGAATCTGCGAACGTCATCATCCTGGTCGTCAACGTGCAGGAAGGCATCGTGCCGCTGGACGATGAGGTGGCCGACAAACTGCGGCGCAGCGGCAAGCCGGTCCTGGTGGCGGTCAACAAGGTGGACACCAGCCGCGCGGAAGCCGGTGTGGACGAATTTTCCCGGCTCGGCTTCGATAAAATTTTCCCCGTCAGCGCCATTCACGGCGAAGGCATCGAAAATTTGATGGACGAAGCAATAGCAGAGTTGCCAGTCCGCAGTCCGCAGTCCACAGTCGACAATCCGACTGGCGAACCGACTGGGGACAGTGGACTGAAGGCTGTAGACTCAGTTCTGAGACTGGCCATCGTCGGCCGGCCGAACGTCGGCAAGTCCTCAATTATCAACGCTTTAACCCGGTCCGGACGCCTCATTGTCAGCCCGGTACCAGGGACAACCCGTGATTCCATTGATGTGCCATTCGAGGTGGAAACCGACGGGGTGCGGCAGCAATACGTGCTCATTGACACCGCTGGCATGCGGAAAACGCGGCGAGTGGACGATTCCATCGAGTTTTTCAGCGTTCAGCGCGCCGTGGATTCCATTACGCGCAGCGACATTACGGTTCTGGTGATTGACGCCGAGGGTGGTATCACCGAGCAGGACAAAAAAATCGCCGACGTGATCGTGGAGAAACGCAAAGCCTGCATCGTGGTGGTCAACAAATGGGATTTGGTGGCGGAATCCGTCCGGCAGGCGCGCGAAGAGGAAATCGCGCGCCGCAACAAAAAGGAACGGCGCGAAGGACAGGGGAAGGAAATGACCACGCTCGGCGAGTTCGGCCGGTGGGTGCAGGAAAAATTGTTTTTCCTCGATTACGCGCCGGTGATTTTCACGTCGGCCACGTCCGGTTTCAACCTCGACCGTTTGCTGGAGGCGGTGCGTTACGTGGCGGCGCAGTTGCAGCAAAAAGTTCCCACGGCGATATTGAATCGCACATTACGCGACGCCATCGAACGCCGCCAGCCCATCAGCGCGGTTGGACACCGGCTGAAATTTTTCTACGCGACGCAGGTGCGGCAGGCGCCGCCGACGTTTCTGCTGTTCATCAACCGCGACGAACTGTTTTCCGAAGCGTACAAAAAATATCTGGCCGGCGAAATGCGCCGGGCGTTTGGCTACGAGGGCTGTCCATTGGTGCTCGTGCCCAAACCGCGCCCCAAAACTGTTGAGCCGATTCGAAAATTCAAATTGCCGCAACCGAAACACGCCGGAAAATTTCCGCCGTCACGCGGGAAAAAATCACGCTGAAATTTTTGTTCACAGCGGCGAATAAGTTGTCGTTTGCGCGATAACAGCGTGGGATTTGGCGGTTTTTATTTGGGAATATCGTTCCCGTAACTTTTCTGTAACTTTTTTTAAAAATTTCCTTGCACCCACAATAGGTAGGGTATACGCTTTCATTGTTACCCACTAAATGGGGTTTCGCTTGGAATTGGGCGGTCGGCGAAATCCTCGAAAGTGGGCTGAAAAGTGGATTTTCCCGACCGGTCTTTAGGTTTCAAGGCGGTCGGGTGATTTGTTGCAAAAGAAAATTTCGACCGCCGCGAAAGGAAAATTTCATGATTGACGCACGTGATGAGGTTTCGGTTCCGGCGTCGCACAAGAGTGGTCGTCGTTCCGCTGCGGTGGCAGGAGGTCGCCAGGTCAAACCCGGCTCCGGCACGTCAAAAAAAACCGCGCGCGTGGAACGTGTCTTCAGCGATTCCAGGGTTAAGCCGTTCGACCAGGTTGAATGGGAACGGCGCACGGCCGAAATTACCGATGACGCGGGCAAGGTCATTTTCAAGCAGGAAAATGTTGAAGTACCCAAATCGTGGTCGTTGCTCGCTACCAAAGTGGTCGTTTCCAAGTATTTTTACGGCGAGCTCAACACGTCGGAACGCGAAACTTCGGTGCGCCAGCTCGTGCATCGCATTGCCCGTACGATTGCGGATTGGGGTGTCGCCGACGGCTATTTCAGCAAGGCCGACGGCGAGGTTTTCTACGATGAATTGGCTTGGCTGTGCCTGAACCAGTATGGCGCGTTCAATTCGCCGGTCTGGTTCAACGTCGGGTTGTTCCACGAATACGGCATCGGCAAAAACTCCGGCCGGGGCAATTGGTTTTACAACCGCAAGACCCGCGAAGCCGAGCGCGCCACCACCCAATACGAATATCCCCAGGGCAGCGCCTGTTTCATCCAGTCGGTCCAGGATAACATGGAAGACATCATGCGCCTCGCCCGCAGCGAAGCGATGCTCTTCAAATACGGCTCCGGCACGGGCACGGACCTTTCGCCGATCCGCTCGGCCAGGGAAAAGCTCAGTGGTGGCGGACGGCCCAGCGGTCCGATGAGTTTTCTGAAAGTTTACGATCAGGTGGCCAATGTCGTGAAATCCGGCGGCAAAACCCGGCGCGCCGCCAAAATGAACACGCTGCGCGACTGGCACGGCGACATCGAGGAATTTATTGATGCCAAGCAGAAGGAGGAAAAGAAGGCGTGGGCGCTCATCGAGCAGGGCTACGACGGTTCGTACAACGGCGACGCCTATGGCAGCGTGATGTACCAGAACGAAAATTTGTCCGTGCGCGCCAGCGACGAATTTATGCAAGCGGCGCTCGCCGGCAAGGAATGGTGGACGCGCTCCATCACCACCGGCAAGCCGCTCGAAAAGAAGGACGCCGCGAAATTGCTCTACAAAATCGCCGAGGGCACCTGGGTTTGCGGCGACCCGGGCATGCAATACGACGGCGCCATCCAAAAGTGGCACACGTGCAAAGGCACCGAGCCGATTCATTCCACCAATCCGTGCAGCGAATACGTTTTCATCAACAATACCGCCTGCAATCTCGCGTCGTTGAACCTCATGAAGTTCAAACGCGAAGACGGCAAATTTGACGTGGAACGGTTCAAGGCTGCCGTGAGCATTTTCATCACCGCGCAGGAAATCCTCGTGGACAATGCCAGTTATCCCATCAAGGAAATCGCGGAAAATTCCCACATCTTCCGCACGCTCGGACTTGGCTTCGCCAATCTCGGTTCGTTGTGCATGAGCTACGGTTTGCCGTATGACAGCGACGAAGGCCGAGCGCTGGCCGGCGCCATCACCGCCATCATGACCGGCCATGCTTACGAGCAGAGCGCGGAGATTGCCGCGAATATCGGGCCGTTTCCGGGTTACCGCGACGCGCGTTGCACGCACGTGGCCAGGCCGCTGGCCAAGGACAACGTCGAATCCATGCTCGGTGTCATTCAACTGCATCGCGACGCCGTCGAACAAATCCAGCCGAGCCGGGAATTCGATTATTTGAAAATAGAAGCGCGCAAGACCTGGGACAGCACACTCGCCAAAGGCCGCCAGCACGGCTATCGCAACGCGCAGGTCACCGTCCTCGCGCCCACCGGCACCATCGCGTTCCTGATGGATTGCGACACGACTGGCATCGAGCCGGACATCGCCCTGGTCAAATACAAGCTGCTGGCCGGCGGCGGCATGCTGAAAATCGTCAATCGCGGGGTGCCCGATGCGTTGCGCCGGCTCGGTTATGGTGCGAAGGAAATCGAAGGCATCATCGCACACATCGAAAAGTTCGACACGATTGAGGATGTCGAGGAAGACGGCAAAACCATCAAAAGCGGACTTAAACCGGAAAATTTGCCGGTGTTCGACTGCGCCTTCAAGCCGTATCGCGGCAAACGCAGCATCCATTATCTCGCCCATTTGAAAATGATGGCCGCCGCGCAGTCGTTCATCAGCGGCGCCATTTCCAAGACCGTCAACATGCCGAACGAATGCACCGTGGAGGAGGTCCGCGACACCTACGTTCAGGCATGGAAGATGGGGCTGAAATGCGTGGCGATTTACCGGGACGGCTCAAAGCGGTCGCAGCCGCTCAACACCAAAAAAACCAATGAAGGCGGCGACAAGACAGCAGTTTCCGGGATATCGGCGCTGGAAAAGCGCATCAAGGAACTCGAGGCCGAGGTGATTGCCCTGCGCGCCGAAGCCGGCAAACCGTTGCGCCGCCGTCTGACCGATACGCGCACCGCCGTCACGCACAAATTCGACATCGCCGGCCACGAAGGCTACCTCACGGTCGGCTTGTTCGACGACCACACGCCCGGCGAACTGTTCATCACCATGGCCAAGGAAGGTTCGACCATCGGCGGTTTGATGGATGCCATCGGCACGCTTACCAGCATGGCGCTGCAATACGGCGTGCCGCTCGAGGCCCTCGTCCGCAAATTCGCGCATCAACGGTTCGAACCCAGCGGGTTCACCAAGAATCCCGACATTCGCAACGCCGCGTCCATTACCGACTACGTGTTCCGGTGGATGGCGCTGCAATTCATACCCGGCTACCGCGAGTCGGCTGCCGCCAGCCGCGCCCAACCCGAACTTGCAATTCCCGGCCTCCTGGAAGAGGAAAAAAAAAGGGTGAACCGTCCGGTGCGTGAACTGGCGCTGGCTGAGGAAAATGACGTCATTGATGTGAAGGAACCCGGCAACGGTCACGCTCGCCGGCCCGGGCCCGCCCGCACGGTGAAATCGCTCAACGATTCCATTGCGCACTTCCAGCAGGACGCTCCCACGTGCCCGAATTGCGGTCACGTGGCGGTGCGCAACGGCGCGTGCTACAAGTGTCTGAATTGTGGGGACAGCCTCGGCTGCTCTTGAGGAACCGAACAAGCAACAGGTCGGGGAATTTCGATTCTCCGGCCTGTTTGCTTTTTGGTTCTCTCCCGAAATCATCAGATCGAGGACGAGAATGAGGAGGAGGACAAAAGCAAGCGA
Source organism: uncultured Verrucomicrobiae bacterium (assembly GCA_963789055.1). Taxonomy (GTDB): domain Bacteria; phylum Verrucomicrobiota; class Verrucomicrobiia; order Limisphaerales; family UBA11358; genus UBA11358. The sequence continues at coordinate 727,163 of CAWBJE010000004.1, forward strand.
CGGCTTGTTTCCTGACGCCGGCACGATTATGTTTCGGCCATGAGCGACACCACCTTTCGCATGCGCGAGGATCCTTGGCGCATTTTCCGCATCATGTCCGAGTTTGTGGATTCCTTCATGACCCTGGCGGAAGTCGGCCCGGCCGTGACCGTTTTCGGTTCGGCGCGGACGAAGCCCGGCGACAAGTATTATCGCGCTACCTGCGACATCGCCAAGGAACTTGCCAAACACAAACTGGCCGTCATCACCGGCGGCGGACCAGGTATCATGGAAGCCGCCAACAAGGGCGCGGCGCAGGGCGGCGGCAAGTCCGTGGGCCTCAACATCGAGTTGCCCAAGGAACAGGCCGGCAACCGATTCGTCAACGTCCCGCTGCATTTCCACTATTTCTTTGCGCGCAAAGTCTGTTTTGCCAAATACAGCCTTGGCTTCATCTACATGCCCGGCGGCTTTGGCACCCTCGACGAATTTTTTGAAATCATGACCCTCGTCCAAACCGAGCGCATCCCGGAATTCCCGCTCATCCTTTTCGGCAGCGAATACTGGAAGGGACTGGTGCACTGGATGAAGACTGAAATGCAGGAGCGGCACAATCACATCGGCGCCGGCGACCTCGACCTGTTCAAACTCACCGACGACCCGGCGGAAGTCGTCCGCATTATTCTCGATTACGAACGGCGCGTCGGCCCGCCGGCCATGATGCCCAAGGCGTTTGCGTGACTGGAGGACAAGGCAGCCCGTTGCCTGGTCCAGGCTCAAAGTTGCTTTAATTCGTCCTGCGCCAGTCGAATCAACGGTTTGATCGTTGCCGCGTCGAAATAGAACGACAGCCGGCGGCGGCAAACAATTCCGGCAACGGACGCGAGCCGCCCAGCGCCAGCGATTTTTTGTAGTCGTTCAACGCCTTCGCCTTGTCGCGCTTTGAATTGGCCCAGACCTGCAGCGCGCCGAGCTGCGCGATGCCGTATTCGATGTAGTAAAACGGATGCAGGAAAATGTGAAGCTGCCGGTGCCAGAGATTGGCCCGCGCCGCTTCGTACCCGGTCCAGTCCACGTCGCCGCCAAAACGGTCCATCAATTCCAGCCACGCGGCGGCGCGCTCGGCGCGGCTGTGGCCGGGATGCGTGTAAATCCAGTGCTGAAATGCATCCACCGTGGCAATCCACGGAAAAATCCCAATGATGCCTTCCAGATGAACCCGCCGCGCGCGGTTCGCGTCGGCGGCGGAATAAAATTCCTCGATGAATTCGTTGCCGAGCAGTTCCATGCTCATCGAGGCGACCTCGCAGAATTCGATCGGCGCGCTGCGATACGCGTACAAATCCTCGTCCCGCGCGGCCAGCGCATGAAACGCGTGGCCCGGCCTCGTGCAGAATCGTCTCCACGTCGCGCTGCTGGCCGACGGCATTCATGAAAATGAACGGCACGCGCGCCTCGGCCAGCGTCTGTTGATAGCCGCCCGGCGCCTTGCCTTTGCGATTGTCGAGGTCGAGCAGGCGCAGGTCCTGCATTTGCCGGAAACCGCCGGCGAGTTCGCCGTCCAGCCGGTCGAAAATTTTCTGCGTGCGTGAAACCATTTCGTCCACCTCGGCCCGAACGGTTTCAACGGCGGACGGTTCTGCGGGTCCACCGCCAGGTCCCACGGACGCAAATGGCCCGGATGCAATTTGTCGAGGCCCAGCTGCCGGCGGCGGGCGGCCTGGAGTTCGCGCACGACGGGCATGACTTCCCGGGCGACCGCGTCGTGAAAACGCGTGCAATCCTCGCGGCGTGTAATCGAACCGGCCGAGCCGGCGGAAGGCGTAATCGCGGTAATTCTTGAACCCGGCATTCCGGGCGATCTGCTCGCGGAGTTTGACGAGCCGGTCGAAAATGTCGTCGAATTTGTCCACTTCCTGCAAACGCCGTTCTGGCCACCAGTTCCCAGGCTTCCTGGCGCAACGCGCGGTCCGGTTCTTCCAGATAACGGCCCATCTGGACGAGCGTTTTTTCCTCGCCGCGAAAGTTCACCGTGAGCGAGCCGGCCAATTTCTGGTATTGCTGGCAGAGCTTGGCGTCCTCGGTTTCGAGCGGGACGTTTTCCGGCCGGAACAGTTCGACGTGGTTCTTCACATCGCGGTCGAAGACGGCATAACGCGGGCGGAGCGCCGGCCTCTGGCACGGCTCGTTGGCGGTGGTTTGCGCCGTGCTGGAAGCCGGCGTTCCAACTTTGAGCAATTCCTCCCGTTGCGGATGGGCGACGTAAATTTTTTCGAGCGCGAACTGGCGCGGCTTGAGTTGCGGCTCGACGTTTTCCACAAAATGCAGGTAGGCCTTTTCCGCCTCGGCATTGTCCGTGTGGCAGGTCATGGCGATGTAACGGCGGGACGATTCCTCGTCCAGCGCGGCGGCCAGTTCGCTCCAGTCGAGCAGCCAGCGTTCGAGATCGGCGGCGGACTGGCATTGCGCGGCGCGCGTTTCCAATTGGTCGAACAGCGGCGCGATTTGCGGCCAGTCGCCGAGGTCAATGGCGTGCGGGACAAAGGTGCGCGGGTTATACGCGGGCAATTTTCCGAAAGGCAGTAAATTCATGTGCGCCAAGAGTAACCGAGCATCTGAAAAATTCCAAAAGAAACATAATTCAACCGAATAAAACGGCCGGCTTCTTCACCCGCTCCTGATTTGCCTGCGCCGACAACATCCATCCGCTGGCACGAGGATTGACTGGGAATCAATCCGGCAATTTGTAGATAAAAATGCTGTATCCGATTTTGGCAACGGGTTGGCGGTTTCTAAACCACACGTACAAATCTCTGTCATCAAAGTAAACCCCTTGAAGACAGGTGGCACTGATGGCCACCCAGCCTTTCGGGTTGACCGTTTGGTTTTCGGGGTCCGGGTCCGACAAGACGACGCTGGGAAGCCAATCATAGGCAATGCCGTAGCGAGCCGGCGAATCGGTGCCGAAGTAGCCCAAATTGATTCGGGAGATGCCGTTCTTCTGCATGAAACTTTTCAGCCCCTTAAGGTCTTGTCCCCAGTCCAGATTGGAATCCACCAAATATTTATAACCGTTGTTCGGTCCGCCAATCAGTTCATTGAAGTAAGCCAGGTAATGTGGATGGATGTACCAGGAAGCGCCCACATACCAAACGACCGCGGCGGTTCCCAATCCGATCCGCAGCCGGCCCGACAACAACGACTGGGCAGCTCTGCTGGCAAACACGAAAAGAAACGGGTAAATCGGCAGAACGTAGCGCAATCCGATGGCTTTTTGGTTCAGGCTGAAAAAGCAAAAAAATACGGCTGCCGGCACGAGTAGAAACAGCTCATCGAGCCACCTTCCTTCCCGCATTTTTTTGGCATATAAATTCAGCGCCAGCGCCAAAAAAATCATTGTGGGAATGGGCGTTTTGACGAGAAACGCCACCGCAAAATAGTACCACCAGCCGGTGTCTGAATATTGTCCCATGAGGAACCCCGGATGTCCGACGGCAAGGTTCTGCTGGAGGAAGATTCCCTCGAAATAAGGTTTAAGATTTATTCCATAGCCCAGAAACAAAACCCCAATCCCGATTGCGGCAAACACCAAACATTGACGCAGGTTCAAAGTTCTCTGCTTGGTCCACCAAACCACCAGCAAAAGAAAGCCAATCGGGATCAACAGCAAACTCGAATACTTTGAAAGCAGGCTGAGCCCGAAGCAGGCTCCGCCCAGGACGGCATCGCGCATCCAGCGGTCCTGCAAAAGCTTCCAGAAATAATACAAAGTCATAAACGTGAAGACAGTCAGGGTGATATTGGGCGTGATTAAGCAGGCATTGGCCAGAATATTTGGACTGAACGAATATAATATCACCGCCAGCATGGCGCTCCACTTTCCGTAAAGCGAGTAACTCCACGCGTACACAAACCATCCCAGTAACAAGGCCGTCAATACCATCATGAGACGCGACCGGTTCAACAATCGATCCCCTTGGTTCGCCGGACTGGAGAGCAACGCCCGCCCGCGATCAAAATCCTCCAAGCCAAGGTATTCAAAATCATTTACTCGGGATGGAACCGGCTGCCATAAAGTTTGGTCGGTGGAGCAAAACAGCAGAGGAATATCGTGAAGATAATAGGAAAGCGGCGGATGCAATATGGCCCCGGGCACATCCCACCGATGATTTTGCAGGATATATTTGCCGAGACCCAAATACACCGTTTCATCCCAGGTCGCCGATTCCTGGGTCATGCTGGTCACCGCCTTGACCAGAAAAGCGATAAGACAGACCACCAGAACGATGGTTGGCAGGACTGCTTTTCCCGGCCGCGACCCGCCGGCATCAATGGCCGGCTGACTGGCGCTTATTTCATTGGTCGGGGCCATGACCGTGACGTCGGCAATTTCCGAAGGGCAACAAATTCATGTGTGCCAAGGATATGAAAATCAGCCGCGAAGGAAATGAATTTTACGTCTTAGACTTTGGTTTTGAGGCCGCACGCGCGCACGAGACACCAGCGCGTCACGGATTCAAAAATGGCGAACAGTCCCGCTCCCACGAAAACCAACCCCCACAACGAGTAGTCGCCGGCGATGACAATTCCGGCCACGAGGCAGAGCGCACCGATGACGCCGCGGGCCATGCGGCCGCGGAAATTCAGGTTCGGTTTGAAGAACCGGCTCACGGTTAAAAGCTAGCACGATGCGTGCCCAAAGCCAAGAGTTGCCTGCGCTGGAAGATGAAGGCACCTTGTTAATCATGCCGGACGTTCTTAAATATCTTGGTTCTCTGAACGAGAATTATATCTGGGCATCGTGCATCTGGGGCGCGATCGCCAGCGGCTATCTGATTTACGGCTGGCGTCAGCACGCCACGATTCCGTTTCTCGGCGGGGTGGTGATGACAGCCGCGTCTTTTTTTATCACCAGCGCGTTGCTGATGTCGCTGGCCTGCATCGCGTTGATGTACGTCGTCTGGTGGCTGTTAAAACAGGGGTATTAAAAATCCGGAAGTCGGTTGCCAAACTTCCGGGTTTCGAATTCCGGTAGGGACGCGCCTGCCCCGCCATAGCCTTGGCGGCAGGTTCCTCCCGTGTCCCTGAATTTTAAAAAAGTATGGGACGACGTGGAAGTCGTCCCTACCAAAATGAATTACCGCCCTTTCGGCAGCGCGCTCGTGCCGGCATAAACGGCGTTCTTGCCGAGCAATTGCTCGATGCGCAGGAGCTGGTTGTATTTCGCCAGACGATCCGTGCGGCTCAGGCTGCCGGTCTTGATCTGGCCGCAATTCGTCGCCACCGCGATGTCCGCAATGGTCGCATCTTCGGTTTCGCCGGAGCGATGGCTGATGACGGCGGTGTAGGCGTTGGTTTTGGCCAGCTCGACGCAATCCAGAGTTTCGGTGAGCGAACCAATCTGGTTCACCTTCACGAGAATCGAATTGGCCGTGCCGGTATCAATGCCCTTTTGCAGGAATTTCGGGTTGGTCACGAAAATATCGTCGCCGACGAGCTGGATCTTGTCGCCGATTTTGTCGGTGAGCTTTTTCCACGTCGCCCAATCGCTTTCGCCGCAGCCGTCTTCGATGCTGACGATGGGATACTTGGTGACGAGCTTGGCGTAAAAACTCACCAGGTCGTCGCCCGTGACGGTTTCGCCGGTGCTTTTCTTGAACGTGTATTTGCCGTTGCCGACGTAAAATTCCGACGCCGCCGGATCGAGCGTGAGATAGATGTCCTTGCCCGGCTTGTAACCGGCGTCCTTGATGGCCTGAATAATGGTTTCCAGCGCGTCTTCCACGCTCTTGAGCTTGGGCGCGAACCCGCCTTCGTCGCCGACGGCCGTGCTCAGGCCCTTCTTTTTCAGCACGGCTTTGAGCGCGTGAAACGTTTCGGTGATGGCGCGCAGGCCTTCGCTGAACGTCGGCAGGCCGAGCGGCATGATCATGAATTCCTGGAAATCAATCGGCGCGTCCGAATGCGCGCCGCCGTTGATGACGTTGGCCATCGGCACGGGCAGCACCTTCGCGTTCGGCCCGCCGAGATAACGGAACAACGGCTGGTTCAGCCCGGCGGCGGCGGCCTTGGCGTTCGCCAGCGAAACGGCGAGGATGGCGTTCGCGCCGAGCTTCGACTTCGTTTCCGTGCCGTCGAGCTTGAGCATGGTGGCGTCCACCGTCAGTTGATCGAACGGGTCGAGGCCGATGAGTTTGGGAGCGATGATGTCGGTGACGTTTTTGACGGCCTTCTGCACGCCCTTGCCGCCGAAACGTTTCTTGTCGCCGTCGCGGAGTTCGATGGCTTCGTGTTCGCCGGTGCTGGCGCCGCTGGGGCACCGCCGCGCGCCCGAACGCGCCGCAGCACAACGTCACATCAACTTCCACCGTGGGGTTACCGCGCGAGTCGAGGATTTCGCGCGCCTGGATATTTTGAATTTTTGCCATAAAATTGAACGGGCATGATAAGCCCAAAACGTGGCGAGTCAAGAAAGCGTTGCGGCACGAAATCTGATTTCTGATTTCTGTTGCCAAGGTCGGGCCTGACCGTTATTAATGACGCTGGCAATGGAGTTTGCCAACCCGTAAAGGGGAGAACTGCCTGACCGTTTCAGCGCTGATGACTCCTACCGGTGCCCGTTGAAATTGGCGGTCATTGGCAGGAGTATTTTTATGCTTGCAGTATCTTTGGGTGGCAATCGGCGGCGCGCTGGGCAGCGTGAGCCGCTTCTGGCTTCAATGGCGTCGTCGCCGCGGCATTTCGGCGAAACTTTTCCGTGGGGCACGATCGCTCATCAACGTCACCGGCTCGTTCGTCATCGGCTTCTTCGCGTCGCTCACCGGAACGGAAGGCCGCTGGCTGGTGTCGCCGGCGTTCCGCACTTTTTTCATGATCGGCATCTGCGGCGGTTACACCACGTTTTCCCGTTCAGCCTGCAAACCTTGAATCTGGCCAACGATGGCGAATGGGCGATGGGCCGGCGTGAATGTCACTGCTGTCCGTCGTTCTGTGTCTGGCCGGCGTGTGGCTCGGCTGGCTGCTGGCCAATAATTTTAACCAAATGAAATAAAACCATGCACCTACCCCACGATGCCATGTTGCTCCGGATTTTCCTCGGCGAAAGCGACCGCTGGGAACACAAACCGCTCTACGAAGCCATCGTCCTCAAGGCCCGCGAAATGCACATGGCCGGGGCGACCGTCCTGCGCGGGCCGATGGGCTTCGGCAAGACCAGCCGCCTGCACACGGCGAAAATCCTCCGGCTTTCCATGGACCTGCCACTGATCATCGAAATCGTGGACAGCGAGGAAAAAATCAACGCCTTTCTCCCTGTCCTTGACAAGATGATGGGCGGCGGCCTCGTCACGCTGGAAAAAGTGAGGGTGATTGATTACCGCGCTGACCCGGATTTGCCGGCGCAGTAGAAATCGTCCTCCTCCTCGTCCTCGTAATCGAACTTTATCGAGGACAAGCACGAGAACGAGGACGAAAAAAAATTGCGACCCAAATCCAAAAATATCACCTCGCTGGAAATCCTCGACTCGTGCGGCAAGCATTAACAACCGTTCCATCGATGCAAGACAGCTTGCCCTTGATTGGGGGAATGGTAAGTTGGTTCAGGCAATGGAGTTTGCCTACCCGCCCTGCGGGAAGCCCGCCTTCCGGCTGATGACTCCTACCGAATCAGTGGTTTTAAAACGGTAGCGAGTCATGCAAACGACAAGTTCAAGCGAACCGCGCGGGCTCTTGACTTCCTTTCGCGGGCGGAGAAAGGAAGCGGCGCAGCTTCAGCGGCTGCACGCGCAAGACAAACACGTTCTCATTGTCGGCGCGGAAGGCGTCGGCAAGTCGGCGCTCGTTGAACGATTTGCGTGAATCACTCGATTTGCGCGTCTGCCCGGCGTCGAAGCGATTCAGTGAGATTTGCGAATTCATTGGAACAGCGAATTTGAATTGGAATCCACCGGACTTCATCTCGTTCAGCGCAAGAATCGCCTGTTGAAGTTGCTCAAAGGAACGAAGCGTGCCGTGGTCTTTGACGGGCGTGGCTGGACGACGCCAAAACTAGCTCGGTTCATCGAAAATGTCAGCGGGCGCGTGCCGGTGTGGATTTGCGCGCGCTCGGAACATCCGTGGGACATCGGCCACGTCTGGCCGTTGCTGGTCCGCTTCGAGAAGGTCGAGATCAAACCCTTTCATCCGGCGGAGACGCGCGGGTTGATCGAGACGGCCATCCGGCTGGGCGTCGTCCCTCCCGGCATGGCGGACACCGTTGAGCGGTTGCATCATCTTTGCGCCGGCAATCCAGGAGTGCTTTGCGAATTGATCGAAGGCCTCGCCACCGGCCATTACGATCCGCACAAGAAATTTGATTTGCGATTGCTCGACCTCGACCGCCGCATCCAACACCTGCCCGCGGCAGAAGCATTTCACCCCCTTGACCAATACATCTGAGCATGGTTCAGGCTGACGACATCCTTGATCGCATCTCCACGCTCGCCCGCGAGTTGAAGCTGGCGAATCTCCAGCCGCAAATCGCCGCGTGCCGCAACCAGCTTCACGCCCGCAACGGTATTGACGTGGCAGTGTTCGGGCGTTTCAAGGCGGGCAAGAGTTCATTCCTCAACCATCTGGCGGGGCGAAACGTCCTCCCTATCGGCGTCGTGCCGCTCACTGCGGTTATCACGCGGCTGCATTACGGACCGGAGGAGAAAGCTGATGTTCATTTCCTGGACGGGCGCGTCGAGACGATTCCGGTCAGTGACATCGGGCTTTTCGTCGGCGAGAACGAAAATCCCGGGAACCGGAAACAGGTCGCCGCGGTGGAAGTGGAGTTGCCGGAGTTGAAACCGTTTGCGCCGCTGCAATTCGTGGACACGCCGGGCCTCGGCAGCGCGTTCGCGCACAACACGGAGGTCGCGTTGAACTGGCTGCCGAACGTCGGCGCGGCGATCGTGGCCGTCAGCTCCGATGCGCCGCTCTCGGAACGCGACCTGGCTCTGCTCGATGAACTCCGGCAGCACACGCCGAAGATTGTTCTGCTGCTGACCAAGGCGGACCTGCTGACGGAAGCGGAACGGGCGGAAGTGCTGGCATTCGTCAACAGCAACTGAATGCAAATTGATTCGACGCAGCAAATGGGAAACGGAGATTGCCGGTCTTCGTCCCCGTATTCCAAACGGCGCCGGAGTGACGCTTCACTACGGGAGAACTGAAGAATGCCCGTGTTCTTCTACCACTGGAGTTGGCGGGATGAAACCGATACTGCTGAATTTTCCAGCCCATTCGCAACCGCGGTCGAAGCCGCCGGCCAGATTGCCCGGCACAAACTGGCTTCGCTGGTCAGCCAGACGCTCAATTATCTGCAAATTGCGCTGGCGGCCGCCACCCAGGCGGAGTCGGCGCGGCAGGCGTTGCGTGAGAAACTGGCCGAAGAACGCCGCCAGTTCGACACGTTGCGCGAGGAATTGCGCGTGATGGCCAATCAATGGTCGGCGCAGGCGCTGGAGTGGTCGCTCGACCGGCTTCAGCCGGCTAAACGGGAGTTGCAGGGAAAAGTGACGGTGGAACTGCAAATGCAGTTTGCCCGATGGCGATTGCGTCTGCCTGCGTTCATCGAGGCTTATGGCCATTGGTTGCACGATTTTCTGAACCATGAAATCAGCCAGGTTTCGCATACGCAACGCGCCATGTTTTGCGAGCCGCTCGCCAAAGTGCGCCAGCACCTCGCACGAACACTGCGGGCGTTCCAGGACCGGCTGGCGGAACATGTGAAGACCGCGCTTGGGACTTTCCCTCACGCCGCACGAGTTCAACCTGGAAGTGAGCGAGCCTTCCGCGCCGCCCGTGGCGGTCGGCGTGGCTTTTGACGTGCCGCTGGACCTGCTCGGTTACTTGATTCCGATGGCGTTGGTCCGGCCTTTGGTGGAACGCCGATTGTCCCGCCGGGCGCGTTATGAGGTGGAGAAAAATCTTTCCCGGTTGGCCGCCGACTGGCGCAATCGCGTCAGCGTGGCCATTGAGGAATTGCGAACCCAGACTGAGCGATACGCCCGCGGATGAACTGGCCGCGTTGGAACAAATGCTCGCGCAAACCAATACCAACGAACCGCAACTGCGCGAGGCCATCCGGGAACTTGAATCCGCCCGGACGCAGGTTAAAACCGCATGATTGGCACTGCGAAAATTGTTTCGGAGGGGCGCCCATCCTCCGCAGTAGCCCTGCTACGGAGGGTGGAAGCTCCGCGAGTCCCCATTCTCCACGAAATGTCAGGGACTCGTATAACTCGCCCGTCCGATTCAACGATTTAACTCTTTTGTGGTCTAACACATTTATGAAATTCCGCCGGCTGACTGGCACCGGACTAGGCATCGGATTGCTGCTCGTTTTAACGCCCAAAGTCCTTGCCGGCCCGCCGTTTCTCACCGACGACCCGGAACCGGTGGATTATCAGCACTGGGAATTTTACATCGCCTCCCAGCACACCCAAACGTCGGATGGCTGGGCTGGCACCGCCCCGCATTTCGAACTGAATTACGGTGTCATCACCAACGTGCAACTTCACCTCATCGCGCCGCTCGCGTATGACGCCCCGAAAAACGGTTCGACGCAATACGGTTACGGCGACACGGAACTGGGCATTAAATTCCGGTTTCTCCAGGAAACGACCACGCTCCCGCAAGCCGGCGTTTTTCCCCTGGTTGAAGCCCCGACCGGCGACAGCTCGCGCGGCCTGGGCAGCGGCCAATGGCAGGCTTTCCTGCCGCTGTGGCTGCAAAAAAGCTTCGGCGACTGGACGGTTTACGGCGGCGGCGGCTACGGCATCAATCCCGGCGCGGGAAACCAAAACTGGGGCTTTGGCGGCGCGGTGCTTCAAGAGCCAGGTGCGGGACAATATCCTGGTCGGCGGCGAAATATATCATCGCACGGCCATGCAAACCGGCGGTCCGGGACGACACGGCGTTTAATGTGGGAACCGTCATTGATTTCACCGAACACCAGCATCTGCTCTTCTCCGCCGGCCGTTCGATTGACGGCCCGACGGATTTTCAGTGCTACATCGCCTGGCAATTCACCTTCGGCCCGGAATTTTTCCATTCGTTTGCCCGTTCATTTCGTAGAGGCGACTCGGCAGAGCGCCGCATCTCTCCGGCAGATTGAAAAGTGCGCTCTCTACCGGAAGCGGCTTCGCACGGTTTTTCTTTGTTGCCTCGCTCCTTTGTTGTTCAATGGTATTGTGAACGTTCCGGCGACAGAAAAACAACCGTCCCGCTGGCTCAACCGCACCGTGCTCGGCATCGGGCTGGCGTCGCTGTTCAGCGACTGGTCGCATGAAATCGCCACCACCGTCCTGCCCGCGTTTCTCGCTTCCATGGGCGCGGCGGCCGCCTGGCTGGGCGTGATTGAAGGCGTCGCCGACGGCCTGTCCAGCTTCGCCAAGATGGCGTCCGGCTTTTACACGGACAAATTGCAACGCCGCAAACCCATCGCCGTCGTTGGCTATCTCGTCACCGCGCTGGGCACGGCGTCGTTCGGTCTGGCGACCGCCGCCTGGCACATCCTGATTTCGCGGTCGCTGCGCGTGGCTCGGACGCGGCGTGCGCACGCCCGTGCGCAAGGCGCTGCTCGCCGCCGCCGTCACGCGGGAAACTTACGGCCGCGCCTTCGGTTTCGAGCGCATGATGGATACCGTCGGCGCGATTGTCGGCCCGGCCACGGCTTTTGTGTTGCTCATCGCGCTGCAACATAATTACCGCCGCGTTTTCCTGCTGACGCTCATTCCCGGCATCTGCGCCGCCGGAGTGATCGCATTTCTGGTCCGGGAAAAGGAGCGCAAACCCGTGGCGCACGTCTCGTTCGGCGAACGGTTGCGTTTGCTGCCGCGGCCTTACCGGAAATTTCTCGTCGCCGTCGGAATTTTCGGCGCGGGCGACTTCGCCCCCACGCTGTTGATTCTGCTGGCGACGCAAAAACTCACGCCGGCGCTGGGCCCGGCCGTGGCCGCCAGCGTCGCCGTCGGGTTTTACGTGTTGCGAAACATTTATTACGCCGGGTTCGCCTACGTGGCGGGCGGGCTGGCGGACCGTTTCAAAAAACAGCATGTGCTGGCGGCCGGTTACGCGCTGGCGGCGGTGATGGCGGTGTTGATTGTGGCCGCGCCGATGACGATCTGGCTGCTCGGCATTATTTTTATTCTCAGCGGCATGCACGTGGCGATTGGGGAAACGCTGGAAGACTCGTTCTGCGCCGAACTGGTGGGCGAGGAACAACACGGCATGGCGTTCGGCGTGCTGGCCACCGTGAACGGCATCGGCGATTTCCTGTCGAGCATCATCGTCGGCGCACTGTGGACGGCGGCGGGCACCAGCGTGGCATTCGGTTACAGCGCCGTATTATTTTCCCTCGGCGCGTTGCTGGTATTGCGAACACAACCGGTAAAGCTGTCGAATTGACGGAAGTTGGTTTGCAGAACGTCCTCCCTCAACCCGGTCAAACTCATACCCTCACCCGGCCCGCGGCCACCCTCTCCCACCCGATGGGCGAGCGACAAGAGGGAGAATCGTTCGCCGTCCATTTGAAAAACCTGCGACTGGATTTGTCGGCGTCTCATCCGCAAAACCAGAAATGTGCGATCGCTGTTCCTTCTCCCTGGGGGAGAAGGTCAGGTTGAGGGCGAGCGTCAAAACAAACTTTTCAGTCTTCCCGCCATTTTCTAAATTCGCGGCATGGCCGAAACCGCCCGCGCCCGTCAGCTTCGCAAGGATGAAACCTGGGCGGAAAAACTCATGTGGCGCTGGCTGCGCGACCGGCGTTTCAACGGCTACAAGTTCCGCCGCCAGCATCCCATCGGCATTTACTATCTGGATTTCTTTTGCGAGGAGGCGGAACTGAATGTGGAACTGGACGGCAGCCAGCATGGTTTTCCCGACCAGCGCAAACACGACTTGGAACGGGAAAAATTTCTGCAATCGCGCGGCATCAAAACGCTGCGATTCTGGAATTCTCATCTGCGCCGCAATGCCCAAAGCATCCGTGACACGATTTTCAATGAATTGCAAACCCGTGCGCCGCATCCCTTGCCGGAATACACGCGACCGATGAAATCCGCAGGGAAAAGTTAGATTAAACGACCGTCCTCACCCCGGCCCTCTCCTCCAAGGAGAGGGAGAATTATACGCCGTCCCCTTGAATATTCGCACGATGGGTGCAGCCAAGATTTCGTGCGTTTCGTGTATTTCGTGGTTCAAAATTGAATTGTCCCCTGCTCCATTTCGCGGCAAACTTATGGTTCCTATGCGACAGGTCAACCTTGGCATGATTGGCGGCGGCACCGTGGGCAGCGGCGTGTTTCACGCGCTCCAGCTCAACGGCGGCCTCATGGCCTCGCGCATCGGCGTCAAGGTCGCCGTCCGCAAGGTCGCCGTCAAAGCGTTCAACGAGCCGCGGCCGTATCCCATCCCGCGTTCGCTCATGACGACCGACTGGGAAAGCGTCGTCAACGATCCGCAGGTGGACATCGTCTCCGAACTCGTCGGCGGCACGACCATCGCCCGGACGATGGTTCTCGCCGCGCTCAAGCTCGGCAAACCGGTCGTCACGGCCAACAAGGCATTGCTGTCCGCGCACGGCGAGGAGCTGTTTGCCGCGGCCAAAAAATACGGCACGAATCTTTATTACGAGGCCAGCGTTTGCGGCGGCATTCCCATCATCAAATCGCTGCGCGAAGGGTTTGTCGGCAACCGCATCAAAGCGCTGTACGGCATCGTCAACGGCACCTGCAATTACATCCTTACCCGGATGAAACTGGAAGGCGCGGACTTCGCCGACGTGCTGGCCGACGCGCAAAAGCACGGTTACGCCGAAACGCCGCCGGACCTGGACATTGACGGCCACGACGCCGCGCACAAGATCGGCATCCTCGCGTCGCTCGCGCACGGCTTCTGGGTGAGCCCGAAGAAAATTCACGTCGAAGGCATCCGCCATATCTCCGCGTTGGACATCAAATTTGCCGGTGAGCTTGGTTACACGATCAAGCTGCTGGGAATCATCAAAAAAGTCGATTGCCGAGGGTCGAGGGTCGAGGGCAAATGCAATTGCCGAGTGCAGGTTTCGGTTTATCCGACGCTCGTGCCGAACGCGCATGTTCTCGCCAGCGTGAATCACGTGTTCAACGCCGTATTCGTGCGCGGCGACATCGTCGGCGACACACTGTTTTACGGTCGCGGTGCGGGCAAGGACGCCACGGCCAGCGCGGTGCTCAGCGATCTGGCGGACGCGGCGCTGGATTTGAAGTCCGGCAGCAAACAGCGCGTGCCGCCGTTTGTGCCGCACGAATGCGCCGGGGCGGTGGTGCCGATCGCGGACGTCGTCTCGCAGTATTTTCTCCGGCTCAACGTCGTGGACCGTCCGGGCACGCTGGCGAAGATCGCCGCCATTTTCGGCGCGGCGAAAATCGGCATCTCATCCGTCATCCAGCCGGAGGGCCACGAAGGCAAGAGCGTGCCGCTGATTTTCATGCTGCATTACGCCACCAACGGCGCGGTCAATGGCGCGTTGAAAAAAATCAGCCGGTTGCCGGTCGTCAAAGGCCAGCCGGTGATGATGCGCGTCGAGAATTTTGAGTGAGCCGGCGCAAAGTTCACCTTTCCGTCTTTCAAGCGAACACGCTTGACAAGCCGCGTTAAAGGCTCTATATAGTCGTTATGACGACGTTAACCATTACCAAAGCCCGCGCCAACCTTTCCAAATTGTTGGAAAAAGCCAAGCAAGGCGAGGACATCGGCATCGTGTCCGGCGACCAGATTGTGGCGTTGCGCCCCGTGACGGTGTCGTCCGATGATTACGCATGGCGGGAATACGGCGCGACACCGGCGGAACTGGCGCGTTTTGAGAAACGGATGGAACAGCAAATTTCGGCGGAGCGGAAGCGCGGAAAGATCAAACGCTTTTCCGGCAATCTGGAAAAGGATCTGGCTGATTGAAACCACTGGATTTAAGCGGGCCGTTCCGCGCACGTGTCCGGGATTATCCCAAAGAGACACGTGGGAAAATCGGTCTGGCGTTGCAACATTTGGAACGGGATTTCGGCCAGCCGCACCGTCATCAGGGTCTGGGCATTCGCAAGCTGACCGGGAACTTTTTTGAAATCCGGGTGGGGCTGGACATCCGGCTGGTTTTCCAAAATCGCGCCGAGTGTCTTTTGTTTGTGATGGCCGGCAATCACAACGAAGTTCAAAAGTTCCTGCGCGGACTTTGAATTCCAATTCCGACAATTCCAATTCCGCACTTTTCAAACGCCGGGCATCTGATATTCTCCTGTTCTCAAAAATTCAACATGGCTCTGATCGTTCAAAAATACGGCGGCACTTCGGTGGGCAACCCCGAGCGCATCAAAAACGTCGCGGCGCGCGTGGCCAAATACCGCGCCCAGGGCGACCAGGTCGTCGTCGTCGTCTCCGCGATGAGCGGCGTGACGGATAATTTGATCAAGCTGGCCAAGGAAATCATGCCGCTGCCCAGCGAGCGCGAAATGGACGTGCTGCTCGCGACCGGCGAACAGCAGACCATCGCGCTCACGGCCATTGCGCTGCACGCGTTGAACGTGCCGGCGGTATCGCTCACCGGCCCGCAGGCGGGCATCGTCACCGACGTGGTCCACACCAAGGCCCGGATCCACAACATCACGCCGAAGAAAGTCCACGAGCTTTTGAAAGCGGGCAACGTCGTCATCGTGGCCGGCTTCCAGGGCGAGACGCCGGAGGGCCAGATCACCACGCTGGGCCGCGGCGGTTCGGATTTGACGGCCATCGCGCTGGCGGCGGCGGTGAAGGCCGATCTTTGCCAGATTTATACGGACGTGGACGGCGTCTATACCGCCGACCCGCGCATCGTGCCGAACCGCGAAGAAGCTGCCGGAGATTTCCTACGACGAAATGCTCGAACTCGCGAGCCTCGGCGCGAAGGTGATGCAGAGCCGCTCGGTTGAATTTGCCAAAAAATTCGGAGTGGTCTTTGAAGTCCGCTCCAGTTTGAACGAAAACCCCGGAACCATTGTGAAAGAAGAAACCAAAAGCATGGAAGGCGTCGTCGTGCGCGGCGTCTCGCTCGACAAAAACCAGGCCAAAATCACGCTCGTCGGCGTGCCCGACAAACCCGGCGTGGCCGCGCGCATTTTCAAGGCGCTCGGCGACGCGACCGTGAACGTGGACATGATCGTGCAAAACATCAGCCACGGCACCGGCACGCCCCAGACGGACATCTCGTTCACGGCGGACAAGCCGGATTTGCTCAAGGCGCAGAAGGTCATCGACGGCCTGAAAAAGGAACTCGGCTTCCGCGAGGTGATTACCGCCGAAAAAATCGGCAAGCTGTCCATCGTCGGCGTCGGCATGAAGAGCCACACCGGCGTGGCCGGAAAACTGTTTGAAACGCTGGCGAAGGAAGGCGTGAACATCGACATGATTTCCACCAGCGAAATCAAAATCTCCGTGGTGATTGACCTGGCCAAGGGCGAAGCCGCGATGAAAGCCGTTCACGCGGCGTTCATTGGCTGAAGATGTAATTCGGCCACGTGTTTAATTCCATTCTTGCAGCGCTTGGAAACCTCCAAAAGCAAACTGCCACACTTTGCAAAGTGTAGCAGTATGCCCGACTGTATCACTGGCCTGTCATTCTCATCAGTTCAGAGGTCAAAGGATCCATCCCGCCAAGAGGTTTGATTTCACAATTTCCACGCCGGCGGATAATCAATTTTCGGCTCTCCAGTTTCTCCAAATGGCGATGCAAGGCGCGGTTCGACATCCGGGTGACACGTTGGAGTTGAGACAGCATATGATGCTTATTGTGCAACGCTTGAAGAATCTGCAAGCGCCGCGGATGCGTAAAAGCAGTAACCAGCTTGAAAATGGATTCAATCGGGTCAGCTCGCTGACGAAAAGTCTTTTTCAAAGCGAGAACGAGGCCAGAAGCCGGACTTGCAGTCGAGTCAGGAGGCAGGCGGTATTTCACGTAGCGACCGATGCGGCGAGCCACCAACAGGCCGCGGGATTCCAACGCCCGAAGATACTGACTTGTTGCGGCAACGCTCAAATTCAGCCGTTCGGCAAGATCCGAAACCGTTTGATCCGGCTGATGAACTAACAGGCCAATGGCGCGAAGGCGCGTGCGATTGGCCAAGACACGGCAAGTGCGCCAAAGCGTCGGGCGGAGCGGATGCTCCAATTGCATTTGTGCCACACTTTGCAAAGTGTGGCAAATTTTGTCAACCGACAACTCCCGCCATATATCAAAATATTCCTCGCGGTTAAGCCTGCAAAATCACTGAAGGTATCAAAACAATCTTTTCTGCCAACGCGCCGGATTTTTAATCGTACTTTTTCCCTGCAAACGGTGCGCCCGGGCGGTTTGCGCAAGCGGCAGCACCCGGTCAATTTGCGCCTTCAATTTCCCCGGCTTGCGATCTGGCCAGCCGCAATCAAGAGCCTTTCAAAATTCTACCGCTGGAGTAGAATACGGCGAATTGTTGTTCAAGAGGCATTACTACCTTCAAAAGAAACTTGGGGATAATTGGTGTTTTAACTATTACTAAATTTTAACTTGCTTGTTTTCCACGATTGCGCGACCCGCGTTGCCAGTTGTTCCAGCCAATACGCTGGTTTTGCTTTGGCCTGCCAGACTGAAGTCAATTCCGTCAGGCTGTGGATTTGGGCAAAGAGTTTTTGTGTTCGGGTTTCCAGGCTGATAAATCCGCCCAGCGCAATGCACGGAATGCCCATCTTGCGGCAGCGCGCCGCAATCTGGCCGACACCCTTGCCCATGAATGTGGATGAATCAATCGCACCTTCGCCGATGATGACGAGGATCCGCCGATTGCAAATGCCGCTCGACTGCCGCCTGCCGGGCAAATAAATCAAATCCCGGTTCCAACTGCCCGTCCAGAAACACCAGCAAGCCAAAACCCAGCCCGCCGGCTGCCCCGGCGCCCGGCATCCGCGCCACGTCGCGACCGAAATTTTTTTTGACCACTTTCGCCAGCCGGTTCAGACAACATTCGGCGTGGGCGAAATCTTTTGGTTGGAGGCCTTTTTGCGGCCCGTAAACCCGCGTGGACCCGCGCAGACCCAGTAACGGATTTTGTACATCCACCGCCACCGTCACCCGCCGCAAATAACGACGAGGCGACGGTGCGCGGATTTTCGCGAGTTTATCCAAACCCGTCCATTGTTCAATTGGATTGCCATTGCCATCCAGAAATTGCCAGCCGAGCGAGCGTGCCAAACCGAACCCGGCATCGTTGGTGGCGCTTCCGCCAATGCCCATCAGGCAGCGCCGTGCGCCTTTGGCCGCCGCCGCCCGGATGACTGCGCCCAGGCCAAAAGTGTCCAGTTCGAACGGATGAAATTTTTTCGGCAACAACATGGCCAGGCCAATGATCGCGGCCGATTCAATGATGGCGGTTTTGGTTTGCGGCTCCCACCACCACCGGGCGGAGCAAGGACGATGCGCCGCATCGACGGTTTCCAGTCGTTGGACCCTGGCGCGCAGCAAACCACTGATGACTTCGCCGAATCCGTCGCCGCCGTCGGTCATGGGCAGCAAATCGAGCGAGTCGTGCGGCCGCGCTTTGCGCCAGCCTTTTGCGATGGCCTGCGCGGCGGCTCCGGCTGAGAGAGTGCCCTTGAATTTATCGGGAATGATGAGAACTTTGAGCGGCATGACTTCGCTCAAAGTCCAAAGTCCAAAGTCCAAAGTCAATGGCAATGGGAACGCCAAACGATTGCCTTCATTGACGCCGTTGATTCGTGGCGGTAATTTCCTTGTATGATTGATGTTGCGGAAATTCATCCGCGGGAAATGATGGCGAAAAAGCGGTTCGAGCCGATGGCGAAGGAAATTTTTGCGTTCAAAAAGCAGCTCAATGCCGTCATCCTCGCCCATAATTACCAGGTGCCGGAAATTCAGGACGTGGCGGATTTTGTGGGCGACTCGCTCGGGCTTTCCCAACAGGCCGCCAAGACCAATGCCGACGTGATTGTCTTCTGCGGCGTTCATTTCATGGCCGAGACGGCCAAGATTTTGAACCCGGACAAAATCGTCGTGTTGCCGGACAAGGACGCCGGCTGTTCGCTCGAAGAAAGCTGTCCGGCAGACAAGCTGGCCGAGCTTCAGAAGACCAACCCAAATTTCTGGACCATCACCTACATCAATTGCAGCGCGGCGGTGAAGGCACTCAGCGACGTAATCTGCACCAGCGGCAACGCGGAGAAAATCGTCCGCGCCGCGCCCAAGGACAAGGAGCTGCTGTTCGTGCCGGATGAAAATCTGGGCCAGTGGGTAATGGAACAGACCGGCCGGCAGATGACGCTCTGGCACGGCGATTGTTACGCGCACGTGGAGTTCAAGCGCGACCAGATATTGAAACTGCGGGGAAAATTCCCCGACGCCAAAGTGGTGGTGCATCCGGAAAGTTTGCGCGAGGTCCGTGATTTAGCCGATGCGGTTTGTTCGACGGAGAAGATGATTTCCTATTGCAAAACGAATCCGGCGAAGCAGTTCGTCGTGGTGACCGAGTCAGGCATCATCCACCGGCTGCAGAAGGAATGTCCGGGCAAGGAATTCCTGTGCGCGCCGGTCTTCGACGTGATGCGGATGCCGTCGGACAACTGCCGGTGCAGCGAGTGCAAATACATGAAGTTGAACACGCTGGAGAAGGTGCGCGATTGCATGAAAAACCTCGCCCCGCGCATCGAATTGCCGCCGGACATTTTGAAGCGCGCCCGCCTGCCCATCGAGCGGATGCTGGAAATCTCGGCCAAGCCAATTGAAAACGCCGGATAACTTTACCCACGGCCGATAAAATCCGGCTTCCACCTTCACGGAGCAATTCGCCCCGGGATTTTCCTTTTCGGATTCCCCAAATTTACGGAGCCGACGTTTTGTCACTGAATCGTAACTTCTCCGCCGCATGTATGTAACGCGGTTGTTGCATGGTGTCATTGGAGTTTGAACAATAACCATGAAAAAAACTAAAAAACAAAACCACACTAAGGTTGCATTGTATGCCGGAGCGACGGCGCTCATGGCTCTCACCCCAAACACCCACGCCCAAACGTCCGTGGACGCGCTGCTCAACAAACTGGAGCAGAAAGGCATTCTCACAGTGGACGAAGCCAGGGAGTTGAAGACTGAAAACCAGCAAAGTTTCACCAACGAGTTCAACAAGGCGTTCAATTCCAAATTCAAGATGCCGGACTGGATAACGAGCTACAAACTGTACGGCGATTTCCGCGGACGATATGACGAGGAAACCACCGACAATCCCGGCAACCCCGCCACCGGACTCAGCGGCCAGGACAATATCCGTTTGCGCTACCGCTTGCGCGTGGGTCTGACAATCGACATGCAGGACAATCTGCAGGCGGGTTTCCGGCTGGGTTCGGGTGATTCCGGCGGCAATGCGTTGTCCAACAACACGACCGTGGAAAACAACGGCACCAAGAAGCCGATCTGGGTGGACGCGGCCTTTGGCAAATGGTCGGCCATCAACAACGATGATTTGGCTGCTGGCGGCCACCATCGGCAAGATGGACCAGCCGTTCCAGTATTCACCGATGGTGTTTGACCCCGACTACACGCCGGAAGGTGGTGCGTTGCAGGCAAACTATAAAATCAATGACCAGCATTCGCTCGTGGTCAACGGCGCGGCATTTGTGCTGGATAACGTGGGCGGCTCTTCCCGCAGTCCGTTCCTGTATGGCGCTCAGGCGATTTGGAACGCCAAGTGGACGCCGAAATTATCCAGCTCGCTGGGTGTCGGCGTTTTGACATCGTCAATCGCGCCGGTCTCGGCTTGAGCGGCGGCGCCAATCCTCCCAATTATAACCCCGGCGGGGTGGCTAACAACAATCAGGGTAATACCCGCGATGCCAACGGCGATCTGGTTTACAATTATAATCCCATCATTGCCAGCGCCAGCGTCACTTACACGCTGGACAGCTTCCCGCTTTACAAGGGAGCTTTCCCCATCAAAATCGCCGGCGAATACATGAACAACCCCGGCGCCGATCCCGCCACCGGATCCGCCAACAACGAGGGCTATTGGGGCGGCATCCACGTTCGGCAAATCCGGCAAAAAAGGACACCTGGGACATTTCCTATCGCTACCAATATCTTGAAGCCGACGCTTGGTACGACGAGTTGGTGGACGATGACAACGTGGCTTTCTATTCCAACAAATCCACCGAACTGGCGAAAAATCGGCTGGGTCGGCGGAACCAACATCAAGGGCCATTTGATCAAGTTCGATTACTCGCTGGCCGATGCCTTGACCTTCTCCTTCACCGCCTACATCAACGAATTGATCAATGGCGGTCTGAATACCGGCGGCGCCGGCGAATCCAAAAATGACGCCCTGCATGTCATGGCCGATTTGATGTGGAAATTTTAACCGGAATGTAACGTGATTGATAAACGCCAACCTATTAAATTCCAACTATGAAAAAATTCATCCTCGTTCTTCTCGGCGGCGTTTGTTTGTTCGCCGCGCAAACCGGCGCGCAGGCGCAAATGCTCATCAACGGCGCCGGCTCCACCTTCGATTATCCCGCCTTCACCAAATGGTTCGAGGCGTATGGCAAGACGGACCCCAATGTCCGCTTCAACTATCAATCCATCGGCTCCGGCGGCGGCCAGCAGCAGTTGCTCAAAGAAACCGTGGATTTTGGCGCTTCCGATGCGCCGATGTCGGATGAAATGATGGCCAAGGCCCCGGGCAAAATTCTGCATTTGCCCGTCGTTGCCGGCGGGGTGGCCATCATGTATAACCTGCCGGGCGATCCCAAATTGAAGCTGGACGGCGACACGCTGGCCGACATTTACATGGGGAACATCACCAAATGGAACGATCCCAAAATTGCCGCGCTTAATCCGGACGTGAAGCTCCCCGATTTGCCGATCATGGTGACGCATCGTTCCGACGGCAGCGGCACGACGTTTATTTTCTGCGATTATCTTTGCAGCGTCAGCCCCGTCTGGGCGGACACGGTGGGCAAAAACACCTCCGTGAAATGGCCCGTCGGCCTCGGCGGCAAGGGCAGCGAAGGCGTGGCCGGCCTGGTCAAACAAAATCCCGGCGCCATCGGCTACGGCGAGCTGGCCTATGCCGATCAAAATAAAATTCCTTACGCCGACATGAAAAATTCGTCCGGCAACTTCATTTCGCCGGCCCCCGCCTCCGTCAGCGCCGCGCTGGCCACGGCCCATATCCCGGAAGACTTCCGTTTCTCCATGGTCAATGCGCCCGGGGAAAAAGCCTATCCGATTGCCGGGCCAAGCTGGGTGCTCATCTATCAGCAATCGAAAAATCCCGCCCACGGCAAAAAACTGGTCGCCTTTCTGAAATGGGCCGTCACCGACGGCCAGAAACTCTCGGAACAACTGGACTACGCGCCGCTGCCTGAAAACGTGCAGCAACGCGAAGTGCAATTGCTGAACACAGTTCAGTGATGACTTTGCTCCGCCGCCGGGTATTTTATAGGGGCGAGCCGGACGAAGAGTGCAGTTCCTCCCGCTCTTCGTCCTTTTGTTTCAAAGCGGATTGAATCATGAGTGAAATAGCGGTTGCACAGAACGAGTTGATGGCGCGGTCCGCCGGCCGGCAGTTTGGCGACCGCGCCTTCAAATGGCTGACGCTGTTCATGGCGCTCTCCATTTTCGCGCTCATTATTCTGATCGGGGTTGAACTGTTCGACGGCTCCAAAGTCGCGCTCCATAAATTCGGCTGGCATTTCCTCGTGACCAGGGATTGGGACCCGGTGAACGAACAGTTCGGCGCGCTGGTGTTCATTTACGGCACGCTGGTGACCTCGGCCATTGCGCTGATCATTGCGGTGCCCATCAGCATCGCCACCGCCGTTTATCTGACCGAACTGGCGCCGCTGTGGGTGCGCCAGCCGCTCATCATCTTCATCGAACTGCTCGCCGCCGTGCCCAGCGTGATTCTGGGCGTCTGGGGTATTTTTGTAATGATCCCATTCCTGCGCGACCATCTGTTTCCCTGGCTGCATAAGGTCTTCGGTTTTCTGCCCCTGTTCCAGGGTCCGATTTATGGGGTCAGCATGTTGGCCGGCGGCATCATTGTTTCAATCATGTGTATTCCCATCATCACCTCCATTTCCCGCGAAATTTTGCGGTCGGTGCCCGGTTTGCAGCGCGAGGCTGCCTATGCTTTGGGCGCCACGCGTTGGGAGGTCACTCGCATTGCCGTGCTGAGTTATGCGAAAAAGGGCTTGTTTGGCGCGGTCATTCTGGGACTGGGCCGCGCGCTGGGTGAAACCATGGCCGTGACGATGGTCATCGGCAACACACCGCAAATCGTCGCGTCGTTGTTCGCGCCCGGCTACACGCTGGCCAGCGTCATCGCCAACGAATTTACCGAGGCCACCGGCGAAGTTTACCTGAGCGCGCTGTTTGAAATCGGCCTGGTCCTGCTCGGCGTGACCATACTCGTCAACATTTTGGCGCAACTGCTTTTGAAAACCTTCGCCGGGGTGACGGTCCGGCCGCAACATTAACAATTTATGATTTATGATTTACGATTTACGATTGGGCGTGGCGCCAGCCTGATCGCGGTAAAATCGTCTGTGTCCTCAATTCGATGTTCAGCGTTCGATGTTGGATATTCGATGTTTTCCAACACCTTCAGTCTTCAGCCTTCAGCCTTCAGCCTTTTCTAAAAATGACCGCACCCAACCACAAGTGGCGCCAGTTCAAAAACGTTTTGATGCAAATCTTCACGTTCGCCTGCGCGGTCATCGTCGTCACCCCATTGCTGCTGATTTATTATCATCTCGCCCGATACGGCCTGGGTTCAATCAACTGGGCTTTCTTCACCAAACTGCCCAAAGCCGTGGGCGAACCCGGCGGCGGCATGGTCAACGCGATTGTGGGCAGCTTGATTTTGCTCGCGCAAGCGGTCGTCATTGGCGTGCCGGTCGGCGTGCTGGGCGGCGTTTATCTGTCCGAGTATGGCGGCACGAAATTCAATTGGTGGGTGCGTTTTATCGCCGACATCATCAACGGCGTGCCGTCCATCACCTGGGGCGTGGTCGTCTATGGCCTGATGGTTGTGCCGATGAAGGGTTTTTCCGCCCTGGCCGGCGGCGTGGTGCTGGGCATGATGATGATTCCACTGGTGATGCGCACCACCGAGGAGGTGTTGCAACTCGTGCCGCATGGTTACCGCGAAGCCGCGCTGGCGCTGGGCATCGCCAAGTGGCGCACGATTGTGCAAATCGTCGTTCGCACCGCGCTCAAAGGCATCGTCACCGGCGTGCTGGTCGCGTTGGCGCGCATCGCCGGCGAAACCGCGCCGCTGCTGTTCACCGCCTTTGGCAATCTGGGCTGGGCGCACAGTTTGAAGGAACCCATTGACAGCATACCGGTGCTGATTTTCAACTACGCCATCTCGCCGTATGAAGACTGGCACCGGCAGGCCTGGGCGGGCGCGCTCGTTTTGCTTTTGTTCATGCTCATCATCAATGTCGGCGTTCGCTTCGTGACGCGCGACCGTTTTCAAAAACAACCGTGAATCCGACCATGACACCCGAAGAGGAAACCATTTCGCAGATTCATCGGGAATCGAAAGTTGGGGGTCAGGAACCGGCGCCGGGCGTCCCGGCGGCAACGCCCGCGCCTGAAATTCCGGCCGTCACCGCCACCCTTGCGCTCACGGTGAAAAATCTCTCCGTATTTTTCGGGAAAAACCATGCGATTAAGAACGTTTCGCTCGACATTGCCGCCAGGGCCGTCACCGCCATCATCGGTCCCAGCGGCTGCGGCAAATCCACCTTTTTGCGCGCGCTCAACCGGATGCACGAACTGGTGCCCGAAGCCCGGATGACCGGCGAAATCCGGTTGTTCGGCGAAGACATTTACGCGCCCGGCATCGAGCCGGTCATCGTCCGCCGCCGCGTCGGCATGGTCTTCCAGAAATCGAATCCGTTCCCGACCATGTCCATCATCGAAAACGTCACCGTCGGGCTGCGCTTGAACGGCATCCGCAACCGGAAGGTGCTGGCCGAACGCTCGGAACAATCGCTGCGCATGGCCGCGCTGTGGGACGAGGTGAAGGACCGCTTGCACGCGCCGGCCATCAGCCTTTCGGGCGGCCAGCAACAGCGCCTGTGCATCGCCCGCGCGCTCGCCGTGCAGCCGGAAGTGCTGCTCATGGACGAACCGGCCTCGGCGCTCGATCCGCTGGCCACGTCAAAGATCGAGGACTTGATTTTGGAGTTGAAAAAAGATTACACGATTGTAATTGTGACGCATAATATGCAGCAGGCCGCGCGCATGTCGGATTTCACCGCCTTCTTTTACCTGGGCGACCTGGTGGAATTTGACACCACCAAAAAGATTTTCACCAGCCCGGCGAAGAAGCAGACGGAAGATTATGTAACCGGCCGGTTTGGATAAAACGCTTGATCTCAACCATGGTTTTAATCCGCCGTTTGCAACCGCCGGCGGTGAAGGGAATGCGGATTAGCCAAAGATTAAGAGAAAGATTAAGATTAAGAAAACGACTATGGAACATCATTTCGACACCGAATTGGATGTGCTGAAACAAAAGCTGCTGACGATGGCGAGCCACGCTGAGACGGCGGTGAACCAGGCGCTCCAGGCGCTCACCCAACGCGATCGCGACCTTGCCTTGCGTGTCAAGGACAACGACCGGGTGATTGACCAGTTTGAAGTGGAAATTGACGATCTGGCCATCCAACTGCTCACCAAGGCGCCGTTGGCCGGCAATTTGCGTCTCGTCACTACAGCCATGAAAATTTCCCAGAATTTGGAACGCGTCGGCGATGAAGCCAGCAAAATTGCCAAGCGCGCCCGCGACTTGAGCCAGGGACCGCCGGTGAAAATTGTCCTCGACCTGCCGCGCATGGCCGAACTGGCGCTCAACATGCTTAAAGGCGCGCTGGACTCGTTCGTGAATCAGGATCCCGCCGCCGCCCGCGCCCTGATTCCCCGCGACAAGGAAGTGGATGCGCTCAACCGGCAAATCCACAACGCCCTGGTGCAGCACATGGTCGAAAACCCGGACACCATCAGTCGTTGTCTTCACCTGATGGTGGTTGCCAAAAGTCTCGAACGCATCGCCGACCATGCCACCAACGTGGCGGAGGACGTCGTTTATCTCTGCGAATCCCAGGACATCCGGCACACCGGCATTAAAAGGCAGGGCACGCCACCGGCAGCCACAGAACCACCGGGGCAGGCTGGCACAAGCTAGCCAATCCTCCGGTAAAAATTATCTTCAGCTCAACAACCGAAATTGCGGCGACCGGGGGTTCCCCGCCATTCACAACCCCGATTTTCGATTTAAATGTTACGGCATCGTAACATTATGGTGACGAAACGGTTTTGGGGTTGCGCACATATCCAGTGGGCACCGAAGATGCAGATGTCACAGACCAGATATGATCGCCAATTACGAGACATTTGCATCCTCCGAAATGCGTTTTCGATCGGTTTGGATTTCTGACGTTCACCTGGGCACGAAACACGCGCAGGTGGACGCCTTGCTGGATTTTCTTCGCGCCTGCGACTGCCGCTATCTGTACGTCGTAGGCGATTTCATTGACGGATGGCAACTGCGTTACAAATGGCACTGGCAGGACAATTACAATGTGCTCGTCCAAAAACTGCTGCGCAAAAGCCGCAAGGAGACGCAAGTCGTCTATCTGACCGGCAATCATGATGAATTTCTTGAGCAATTCATCGGCGTGAATTTCGGCAGCGTGGTGCTGGCACGGCAGGTAATCCACACCGCCGCCGACGGCAAACGTTATCTGGTTCTGCACGGCCATCAGTTCGACGGGGTGATGCATTTCAACCGCCTGCTCGACCGCGTCGGCACACGGCTTTACGATTGGATTCTGGATTTCAACCTTTACTTCAACCGCCTTCGGCGCAGTCTGGGCTTCGGCTATTGGTCAATCGCCGCGTACCTGAAATACAAAGCCAAGGCGGCGGTGAAATATGTCACCGATTACGAGGACGCCATCGTGCAAATGGCGCACAAACAAAATGTGGATGGCGTCATTTGCGGGCACATCCACCGCGCGGAAATAAAAAACGTCGGCGGGATCACCTACTTGAACTGCGGCGACTGGGTGGAAAGCTGTACGGCGCTGGTCGAGGAATTTGACGGAACCATAAAACTGCTGCATTTCCATGAAAATAATGCTCTGCGTACTCGGCGAGGGCCGGGGTCACATGACCCAGGCGATAGCGGTGAAGGAAATGGTCGAAAAGGCCGGGCATCAGGTGACGAGCGTGGTACTCGGCGCGGGGCTGCACCGGCAAGTGCCCCCATTCTTTGCTTCGGCCATGAAGATGCCGATCGAGCGGATACCCACCCTGAAATTTACGTACAAGCATGACCGCCAGGTCAACCTGCCCGCCACGCTGGCGGAGGTCGTGCGACAAATTCCGGCCTATTACCGCAGCATCCGGAAGCTGAAAGCCATAGTCCGGGACACACAACCGGACGTCATCCTGAATTTCTTCGAGCCGCTGACGGGAATTTATGCGCTAACTTGCCGGCGCCGGCCGCCCGTTGTCGCGATTGCCCATCAGTTCATGTACGGCCATCCCGATTACGTCCGCGCACCGGGCAAATATTTGCAGCAACTCGGTATGAAATGGTACGTGCGCCTCGTGGGCGCCGCCTCCACCGGCTGGCGCTCTCGCTTTACGAAGCGCCGGATTTACCCTGGAAAAATCTTACCGTAAGCCCGCCCCTGCTCCGCCGCCGGCTGTTTGAATTGTCGCCCGACCCGGTCTGGAATTTTGTGCTGGTCTATCTGCTCAATCACGGTTACGCGGAACAAATCATCGAGTGGCACCACCGGAATCCGGAGACCGCGTTGCATTGTTTTTACGACAAGCCGGACGCGCCGCCGGAATTTCAATATGATAAAACGCTCACCTTTCACCGGCTCGACGGTGAAAAATTTCTGCGGATGATGGCACAATGCCGGCACGTCGCCTGCACCGCCGGCTTTGAATCGCTTTGCGAAGCCGCATATCTGGGCAAACCGCTGTTCCTGATGCCCGTTGAAAACCATATTGAACAAGAAATCAACGCCATTGACGCCACCCGGATTGGCTTGGGCGTCGCGGACACCCGTTTCAACCTCGACCGGCTGGCCGAATTGCCGGACAAGATTCCCAATGGCCGGTTTCAGGCCTGGTTTCGCCGGGCTGATGCAATTTTACTCCAAACCCTCGAACGTGTGGTGGATCAATCGTAAAGAAGGAATCCGGTTCATGTCTGGAAGTTGAAGCCTGCCGCAATGCACCAATTCAACCATGGATGGCGGCGGGCAATCGCCTGACGAAACATCTTTTCCTGGTCACGAACCTGCCGCGTCCGTCGCCAGGCCCACTTTGGTGATGTCGAGTTGTTGAAGCACGTCCAGCACGTTGATCATGTTCTGGTAATCCACCTCGTCTGAACCTTTCACCACCACGCTCAAGTCGGGATCTTCGGATTTCATCAGCCGCAATTTGTCCTTCAACACCGGCACCGTGACCGCCTCGTCGTTCAAATACGTCTGCCCTTTCGCATCCACGACGATATGGTTTATCTTCGGTTTCTTGTCTGTCTTGGGCAACGGTTTGCCCGAGGGCAACGTCATCTCCAGGTTGTTCATCATCTGCGGCGTGGTAATGATGAAGATGACCAGCAACACAAACACCAGGTCGAGCAGCGGCGTGATGTTCAACTCGCTCAACGTGCTGTGATGGCTGTGAGAGGTTTTTTTCACAAAATCATTGGCCGCCGGCCTCGGTTTCTTCCTGAACGTCGAATCGCACCACTACTCGCGGCGGGAAATTTGTCGGCGGCGGCCGGTCCATTCTGGTCACGGAGGCAATTGCCTTGCGCACTGAATCATCCCACCGCTGATCGCCCGAACCCCTCTCCCAGCGCGGATCGCTGATCCGCCCGTCCCGCCCCACCGCCACGTCAACCTCCGCCACAAACTTGTCGTCGGCAATATTGTCCGGTCGCTGCCACTTCGACCGCAACGCATATTCCACCACCCCTTTGTAAAGCTGCACTTGGTCGGAACTGGTCTCCACTGCCTTGCCTCCCTCGAACTCGAACGACGGCAGTTCCGCCGCCGGCGGGGCCACGCTCGGCGGCGCCATCATGGCCGAAGGCGGCGGGGCGCCCTTGGCTTCCTCAAGCATCTTTGGTTTTTCGACCAATTTGGGCGTTTCCACCTTGGGCGGTTCCTCTTTCGGTTTTTCCGGTTCTTTGGGTTTTTCCGGCGGCTTCTCCTTTACCATCTCAACAGCGATTTTTTTCATCTGTTTGCCCAACAACCCCTGCCGCGCCGCGAAATAAAACATCGTCAGGATGATCAAAGCGTGGAAGATGAACGAAATCATTAAGTTCACCTTCGACGAGTTGCGCCTTTTGCGCGGTTGGCTGTGGGGTAACATGGGTCACTTTTGATTCGCCGCCTCGGTGGCCAGGTCCACCTTGGGAATATTCGCCTGCTGGCAAACGTCCAGCACCGCCCGGATTTGCCTGTACTTGGCCTGGCCATCGCCGCGAACAATCACGTTCAAGTCCGGATCGTCCATGCGCAAGCCGATGAGGGTTTCCAGCATGTCCGCCGCCGTTAATTGTTTTTTGTTCAGATACATTGATCCGTCGGCCTGGATGGTGATGTAATTGGCCTTGCGCGGCGGGTCTTTCAGTCGCTTCGCCGCCGTCGGCAGTTTTAAGTCCAAATCATTCACCGGCGGTATGGTAGTGATGATGAAAATCACCAGCAGCACAAACGCCAGATCCAGCAACGGAGTGATGTTCAACTCCGTCAACGAATGATGCGCACTCTTCGAACACTTTTTCATCGCTCAACCAGCGCCGGCGTTTCGTTGCTTTTCAAGGCCCCGGCAATCCGCCCGGCCAGAATTTCGTTCGCGTTCTGGATCTCCTCGGCCAGGGGCCGATGGTCCACATAAACGTGTTCAATCTGGTTGGCATAGCGGCTGGCATATCCGTCCAATTCCTGGGTGAGGTGGCGGATGGTGGTGACCATGAAGTTGTAGGCGAACATGGCCGGGATGGCCACCAACAAGCCGGTGACTGTGGCCACCAGTGCTGCCGCCACACCAGGCGCCATGGCGTTGAGGGTGGCGGCGTGGCTTTCGGCAATGCCGGCAAAGGTGGACATGACGCCCCAGACCGTGCCCAACAAACCGATGAACGGCCCGCCGGCTACCGCCGTGGACAATACAATCATTCCCTTTTCCAATGCCATGGCCTCCGCGCCGGCTGCCTCCTCCAGCACCACCTTTACCGCCTCAAATGACGCCATGCTGATTTTGACATCGGTGGACCGGGCCAAATAATCGGTGTTGGTATGTTCGCCACCGTTCGGAGGAACCATTCCGACCGTCGGCCGGGCTTGCACCGGGTTGTTTTTCAACTGGTACGCCAGTTCGTCCGCGCCCCGGATGTACAACTGGTAGGCGGGCGCGCCGGCGAATTCCTCGCCTTTGCGCTGGGTGTCCAGCGGGTCGCGCGTGGAGTTATAGGCGGCAAAGAATTTTTTGGTCGCCTTTCGCGCAATCATCAACTGGCGGAACTTGGTGATGATGATGGTCCAACTGAACAACGACAGGATGAGCAGCACGATGACGGTGATTTTGCCCTCGGTGGTGGCGTTCTGGATGGCGTACACCGCCGCGTTGGCGGCAAACATCGGTTGAATGAGTGTGGTCATAAATTATTACTGGTGATTTGGTTTTGAGATAAATGTTTGGGCGGCAACAAAACGGTCACGCGACCGCTCTTCTGCACGGTGGCCGCTGCCTTGCCTTTCTTTTTTAATTGATCGTCCTGATCGCCAGTCGAGTCGGTGGTTTTGACGATATTTTCGCTTTGTATGCTTTGGCTGGTGGCACCGGCGGCGTTGGCCTGCCCCAAACCGCTCTGGCCGCTGGTGGCACCCGAGACATTGGCGGAAATGAGCGCAGCCTGAATACTTTCGCCGCTGGCGCTGACACCGCCCACCCCGACGATGGTGCCGGAAATTGTGCCGCTGGCAGAACTGACGTTGACATTCCCCTGCCCCAGCGCGGTAACATTGATGTTCTGCTGTGCACTGATGTTGATGTTGTTGCGGGCAAAAATCAGGCCGTCAACTTCTCCACTGGCTTCCAATCTGGCATTGCTGGCGATGATACCGGAACCGCTGGCATCGATGTTCCGGTCTTCGGAAACCGGGTGCAAAGCTTGTAACCAAGCGTCATCCGTGACGGGCAGGTTGCCCGCAGTGAGGAGATTGGCCAAGCCGTCCAGCAGTTCATAGCCGGCCAAAATAGCTATGTTGGCATCAGGATAACTCACCGTGTTCAGAGGGATCTGCAGGATGCCGGCGGCGTTGGCGTTGATGTTACCGTTGGGCGCTTCAACCAGGATATTGCCCAGCGTGGCAACCGGCGCCGGATAGGTGCTGAACCGGTCGGGAAAGGTCAACGCCAGAATGCCGCTGAAGGGGAGTTGCGGCGAGTAGGTATATACATTGCGCGTCGTGTCGGCATCCACATAGGGATCTACGTAGTAACCAGTGACAGTAACCGGAGTAGAAGCGCCCTGCCCGGCATCGATATTGCCGTCCAGCGACGCAACGGTCACATTGCCGCCGTCGTAGGTGGCGATGCGCGAGCCGTTGACGTTGATATTGCCGCCGGCCACGACCGTCACATCACCGCCGGCAGTTGTAAAAATTCCGCGCACCGCATTGCCGCCGAAATACTCGTCCGAACCGACGGTGATCTCGCCGGCGGCATTGATATTGATGTTGCCGCCATTCGCGGTTGAAATGGTAGTGGCAAACATGTCCAGGTTGCCGCCGGCAATGACCGAAATGTTCGCGCCGCCGTTGAAGTCCGGCAACTTGGTCAGCGAATAATCATACGCCACGCCTTTGGACTGGATACCGCCCGAGGTCGCCAGGTCTATGTTATGGGCAGTGATATTGAATTGCCCGCCGCCGCCGAGTAAGTATCCGGTCCCGGCGTTGAGGGGTATTGGACCGAGCAAATTGTCAAGGCTGTGGTATTCGGCTATCAGGTCGTTGCCAACGACTGATTTCAGCACGGAAACATTCTCGTTCAGACTCGGGGTCCCATCCAGATTATTCTCGGGCATGCCGTTTTGATCAAAGTTCCGGACGGTCATGGTGTATGTCTTGCCATTTACTTGATAAGGTTGTCCCTCTAAAAAATCCATCAGGACGCTGATATCCACGGACTGGCTGCCGAGCACAATGTTTTTGTAGATCAACTGCTTGGTGTTCTGGTCATAGAAAAAGCTCGCGGCCAAAGTGGTTGCGTTCAGGCTCTTCAGTTGAGTCGGGAGCGGATGGTCGTTGTCAACGTACAAATCGGAAAGCAGGGATAAATCGGGAATTAAATCGTCGGAGGACAGAACAATGGGGGTGAAGTCTCCGCGGTTTACAATGTTACCCAACACGTTGATGCTGGTCAGGCCCGGTTGCACCGTGGCCGTGCCCATGCTGCCATCGGGTTCCCGGACCTGAACTTGCACGGTTTGGCTGGGATCGGAAGACAGGTTCATGCCCTGAAACCGGCTGTTAATCATGTCACCGCCCACCATGATTTGTGCCGCTTCGGGCGCGCTCAAAAGGACGTTGTTCATGTTGCCGAACACATCCAGGCTGATGGGCGTGGGACTTCCGTAGTGAACCGGCGTGGCCGCATGATCATCCTTTCCGAACACATCCACAGTGGGTTTGTAATATTGGCGGTAACCGCTGTCTGAAACGACCAGGTTATATATATATGTACCCAGGGAACCGTACTGGTCTTGAAACTGGCCCGTCAAATCACCCGTGGTAATCAGGGTCAGACTTCCCTGCGGAGACGGAAACAAAATCAACTCTCCCAATTTGGACTGAAATTGGCTGCTGTAGGTCCCGGTGAGATCAACTCCGCCCGCGCCCGCGACGATGTTCAAAATGGGAGCATAAATGAAAGGCAGGCTTTCCCCGGAGTTGCGGGGCGGGTCGGATGCAATGTCGATTCCCGTTCCGAGCGTGACCGAATTGCCGGCAACCAGATTGACATAGGCGTCCGCCGCGTAATCAAAATTATGATATGAAGCCGACGACTTGCTGATACTGTTGAAAATCCCGTTGGGATTGCGCACTTCCTGCAAAACGATGTTGTTGGCTGCGTTGACCGTCCAACCGCCCGAGATCAGGCTCAACGCCAGTTTGTTGTCTGCAGTTCCCGCGTTGCCGGTGGTAGCGGGGCCACTGCCGGTGTAAACGGGATTCAAAACATAGTTGCCGCTGGCATCCGTGACCGGGTTGCCATTTTTGTCCATCTGCACGCCGGCATAAATTGCGCCGGTGCCATTAGCCACGGTATAGTGCCCGGTCACATTGCCGCCGGCAATAATGGTCACATCGCCGGTCACGCCGCTGTTCTGCGTGGCAAAAGTCCCGGAGCCCGCGTCACTGTTGTCGGTGCCGGAAGGCAGAAAACTAATCACATTGCCACCCGCGGTGATCTTCACGTCGCCGCCGCCGGAAGTGCTGATGCCGCCGACGCCGCCGTCTTGAATTTGGTAATAGGGATCGCTCGACGAAGCGGAGACTGAATTGTACGCGTATCCCTGGTCGCAGGTGCCGGTGTTAACGTCCCCTTTCAGCGCCCAGGCCGAGACGGCGCCTCCGCCCGTCGTGCGCACAAATCCGGAACCTACCTGAATATCCTGGCCGGCCTGTAAAATGATGTTGCCGCTGGCTGTTTGAATAAAACCGTTGCCGGTTGTCGGCGTACCGTTGCCATAGGCATCCAAAATCGGGTTCCCGCTGCCATCGCGGACGACGTTTCCGAGATAAATCGAGCCGCTGCCGGATTTAACTGTTGGGGTTGCCGGGGTTGTTTGAGTTGGCTCAGAGAAACCGCTGACACCGGCATACAGGGCGATAGCCCAACTGTTTGCGTCGGAGATTGACGCGCCGTTTCCAAAGTAAATGTTGCGTCCGGCTTCCAGCGTCAGGTGGCCGCCGAAGTTGGCCGTGCTGGCGGAGAGATTCCAAGTGGTGCTATCGGCGAGAGTGATGTCGTATTTTGCCTCAAGTGTGATTTGCGAGAGACCGGTAAACGCCGAGTCCGAGTAATTGTTACCGCTGGTGCCCACGTTTAAATTCAACGTACTGCCGGAACTGCTGCCCTCCAAAACCGTGCCGCTCCCGGCGCTGTCGGAACCGGTAGTGCCCAGAACGATGTAGTCGGGGTCCAGCAACAACGTGCCGCCGATCGATCCCGGCTGCGCCTGACCGTTGATGCGGGAGTTGATCGCCGTCATCGAGGACGCGCTGATTTCCACGTTGCCGCCGTTGCCGCCCTGCGAACCGCCGGTCACGTCAATCTGGCTGCCGACGCAGTCGCTGAAAGTGTTGCCGGACTTGAGTGTCACATTGCCACCGGCGCTGCCCGCCGGTGAATTGTCACCGCTGGCGATGATTTGGGAATTCGCTCCCAAAGTCAGTTGGTCGGATGCGACGAGTTCGATGGTGCCATTGACATTCTTTACCGAGTTGGCCTGGATGAAACCATTCTGGTTCACCACCTTGGCGTTCAGGGCAATGGTCCCCCCGTCGGCAATGAGCCGGCCCTCGTTGTCCACCGAGCCGCCGGGCAGCGTGACCTGCATGCTCAGGCCGCGGCCATCGGGACGTTCGCTCAGCAGGACGGTTTGTCCCGCGGCGAGACCGACGGTGCCGCCGGGCGCTTCAAGGCTGCCGTCATTTTCAATCTGGTCGGCAATCAGAAACACCGAGCCGCCCTGGCCAATTTTGATCTGGCCGTAGTTAACGATGCTTTTAAGCGGCGGCGGGCCGTTGAATTCCCAACCGCCGCCGGAATTTTGCGGCGGCAGGCAATTCGCCGTGGAAACAACCAGGCCGGCGGCGTCTTGACGAAAGAATTCGGTCCGAAATAAAAACCGGAGGAATTGATCAGCACCACGATGCCATTGGCCTGCAGGCTGCCGTAAATCTGCGACGGATTCTGGCGTCATGAATGTGGTTCCACACGATGGAGGTGGATGAGGGCTGGTTGAAAATGGTCGTCTCGCCGGCGGCGATGTTGAAAGGTTGCCAGTTGAGGACGGCGTTCTGCGAAGTCGTGGTGATGGTGAGTTGCGAACCGCTGGTGGTGGCGGTGGCGGAACCGCTCTGTACGGTCATGCCCGTGCGGATTGGCCCCGCGCGTTCAGGCCACACCCAGCATCAGAACCGCGGCAATCAACCGGCGGAACATGGGGTGGCGATACAGCGTGCGCATAACAATCCTAGTGTTCAAGTTTAGGGCAATCGCGTGTGACCGTACGTTACAAATGGGTGACATGTTGTTGGTCATGGCATTTAGAATTGGGCGCCGATCGCCGAAATAAACGTGAACGCCGTCGGATTCCCCGGCATGACTGATCAAGGGCCAGGCGACCGTCACCCGCCCGTCCATATGACTGCCGATATTGGCGGTCACGGCCCAACCCGCGCCGCAAAATGACTCGATGGCTGCTCGCTGTCCGGGCAACGGCTTCAAGCAAATAAATCCTGCCATAATCCAGGAACACCGAGGCGCGGAGCCAGCAGGGTTCTTCGTGTCCTTCATTGCCGACCATGCCGATGTTCACGAGGGGCGTTTGCGGTTCGATGGAGAATCGCCAGCCGGTGTCGCCGTAAGCCTGGCCATCCTGATAGCCGCGCACTCCCGCCGTGCCGCCCATGGCATATTGTTCGTTGCTGAACAGCGCCCATCGGCCCACTGGCCGTCGGCATGCAGCTTCACCGTCCAGTCCTTGTAAATGGTCTGCATCCGATCCGCTCCCATTTGCAGCGTCACGTAATGTTCACCGGCCTTGCTCGTATAAGCGACACCGGAAAAAGAATGGCCATGAATATTTTCTGTCTGGGTTGTCTTAACCGCATTCGTTCCAACCATATTCGTGGTTGTGACCTGGACGCTTTGTTCAGAATTAACCTGAAGAACATTGAAGTTGGCCTGGGCATTAAAAAATGTTGTTCCCAGGGTATCGGGAAGAGAGCCGCTCAATCCGACATTCAAGGGAAAATATTCCACATCGTTGGTCGTCGGCGGCTATTGATTGCGGCGCAGACGTTTTGATGGTGCCGAATGCCTCCCGGCACGTTGGTCAGTGCTGATCGAATTCATAAAAAATGTCTCGTTGGTGTTGTAACTGGCCTGATAGTGCTTGTAATCCGCTCCAAAGGAAAGCGTGGACGCCAGCTTTCCGATGGCAGGCAGCGGCAAGGACAATTTCGCACCGAGTTCTTCATTCAGAGTAATGTTTTCCCCGGCACTGTCTGGTGGTAAACGCCAGGGGGATATACGGCGTGCCGTTAGGGGCGTAATTCGTCACCGGCTGAGAGGCATAGCCACTTGGCCCCAACTGCAAGCCGGTGTCCGAGGTGGAACGGCTGGCGTAAGAATGTCAGTTCCGGCCGGCCGGTGGGCGGCGGAAATTGAAACTGGTGGGTCGACTTCGTTGTAACCAAAGCTGCCGGGATTGGCGTCCACTTGTTGCTCCACCGAATTGTAACCGCCAATGCGGCAGACGATAATAGGCGCTGTAATTGGCAATCAGCGGATCGTCAAAGCGGAGTTGCACGAATAGTTATCGCTGTTCTTGAGTTGTTCGGGCGAGAAACTGTATTGGATGCCGACCTGGTGTTCGAGGTCCCAAAGGTTGTCATATTGGGCGTTGAAATTCACTCGCAGGTCGGGCGTGCCGGGCGTGCCCGAGTTGTTGAGTTCCAGCCGCGCGTGCAACGGCAGTTGGTCCTTGACCTTGAGCGTGAGTTCGCTGGTGTCCGGCTCCGGGCCGGGGCCGATGACGGGATAAATCTGCCGGTCGCGGCTGGCATTGGCGTTGTCCAGTTCGCGCTGCAGGACTTGCGAGTTGAGCAGCATGTTCGTGTGCAAACTCGGCAGGGAGCGCATCACATTGTTGGAACTGTAGTAGCGGTTGCCGGTGACGTTGATGGCGGCGAGCCGGCCTTCGGTGACTTTCACCTTCACCGTGGCGTTGGTCAGTTTCTGTTGGGGCAGGCCGACGGACACGGTGACGTAACCGCGCTCGCGATACGCCTTTTGCAGTTCAATCATCGCCGCGCGAATTCCTTCAAAACTGGTGTTGGTGCCGAAGGCGCCGTCCACGTTGGTGATGACCTGCGCCATGGCTTCCGGCGGCAGAACGGTATTGCCCATGACCAGATATTTTTCCACGTCAAACCTCGGCCCGGCGTTCGTGGAAACCACGTGCACCCGGGTGTCGTTATCCTGGGCTTTCAACTCGGCCATCTTCTGGAGCAGGGCGGCGCGCGCCTGGGCCATCGCTTCAGGACTGGCGGGCTGTCTGCGAAAAGCTGATTGCCGGTGCAACGGCATTGGTGGCGGCGGTCGCGGCCGGGGCTGGTTGACGGCAAAGCCGGTTCCGGCCGCCGGCGAGTTTCAGCGCGGACTTCCGGACGTGTTCGCCGGAACTGACGTAACGTTCGCCAGACACCAGAATCTGGGGAGACGCCATCGGAAAAACATTCATCGTAACCGTGCCATTGGTGATTTGCTGCTGCGCGATGGCGATGCTCATCGTTGGATAGCCCTGTTTGCGGTATTCCGATTGCAGGTCTGAGGCCGCTTTCACTATCTCGTCCAAACTGACATTGGTGCCGGTGTATTTGGAAAAGATGCCGGCCAGAATGTTCGTGGAAAGCGAAGTGTTGCTTTTGACTGCATAAGCCCGGACGTTAAAGCGAGGGGCAGCGTCGTTTTCAACTGCGGTTGCGGCATCGGTGGCTGGAAAAATATTGAAGTGTCCCCGGAAAAGGCTGGTTCGGCTGCCGACAGCGTCGAAATTATACCAACTCCCAGGAAACCTAGAAACAAAAACAGGAAAAGCGCATGACCGCGCATGAGTGTCAGCGCTGATGACAAACATTGGCTGGTTACCTTGAATCGTTTGCGCTGTGGCAGGTGAAATAAAGTTCAAGGCGAACAGGACGAGCAAAATCGCGGCGCGGGTGGTGGGTTTCGCAAGGCCATTCCGGGGTGACGACGGGCAATGTTTGCGCAGGTTCTGCTGGCGCCATTCGCTGGGGGTAACGCCGAAACGCTTTTTGAACATGGCATTGAACAGGCCGAGATGCCGGTAGCCGCTGTCATACGCGACGTTGATGATTTTGTCGTCCGAGTTGGCGAGCAACTGCCGCGCGTGCAACAGCCGCAATTCAATCTGCCGCGCGCGGAACGGCACGCCGAACTCCTCGCGGAACAGGCGGCTGAAATGCCGTTCGCTGCAATTGAGCTGCCCGGCCATGTCGCGCAACGAACATTGGGACAATTCGGCCTCCGGCATCTGGCCGACCAGTTGGCGGAAACGTTCATGCAGCCTGCCGCTCTCGGCGGATCCCGTCGCCGGCGCCGGCAGCAGACCGGCGATGGCGGTCGGCCCAAAGTTGCAGCAGCCCGCAACGCACGGGCAGTCCTTCCCGGTGCGTCTGCTCCGCCAGCCGCGTGAACCGTTGCGCCAGCGGTTCGCCGGCGGTGAAGATGGAAACTTGCGACGTCAGGCTGTCGGGAGCCACTTCGAGTTGATGCCATTCCGCGACCGTGAGCAGGCCGTTGAGATATTGCGGCTGGACGCTGAAAAACTGCAATTTGAGCGGACCGAGCTGGCTGGCGCGCAACACGCCGTTGCTCCTGTTGCTCACCAGCAAACCGTCCCCCACGGAAAGCTGGCGGGCGGCGGCACCCGGTTGCAGCCAGTACCCAACGCCCTCGGCCACCCGCACCATGAACCATTCCTGATGGCGGGGAGTCCATTCGCCGGAAGGACGCAAGGTCAGTTCCTGCAGCAGGAGATGTCGCTCAACGGTCACCGGCAAGAGATTGAAGACGACTTGTGACTACCACGCGTCAGCCGGGTGACAATTTTGAAACAACAAACCCCATTTATCGGACAAAGCCGGTTAAAAGCGACACTTTGCGGACAAATGTCCTCTCCGATTCAACTTTGATGCATTTTCGGGCAAAATCGGATGCAAATCCGTTTAAATTATTTGCCGAAATAATCCATTTTGTTTAGATTAGTTTCATGGGAAAGGCGGTTGTCATTTTATGCCTTTGCCTGCTCGTGGCGGGTTGTGAATTACCATCGGGAACATCCGCCAGTGTTTCCCCAAGCGAAGTAATTTTCCTGTCAACTCCACCATCGGACGGCACGCGGGTGGGATGGACTTCATTTAATGATCATCTGACCCGGCATTACGCTGACGATGCCATGGCGCACATGAAACAGGAGGCGGCCGGAAAAGGCGCAAACGTGGTGGTCTTGCTGGGAATTGATCCGCCCAACTCTAGTGGCCGTTTTGGACAATTTGAAGTCCACGGTTATCTCGCCACGGTTTATGTCTGGGCGGATCTGTATTATTGCCCGGGGCTGACCAATTCTCCGGCCAAGGAAATGCCGGAGGATAAAACCCCGCTGGTCCAACTCGCCTCCACCCGCTTCACTCCATCATTCTCCACGTCGTTTACCACCACCGGCAATCGGGAGCAATTCGTCTCAGCCGCCGGACAGTTGAAATAGAAAGGCGCTGGTGTCTGAACGTACACCAGCGCCTTTGCAGGCCATCACGAACATTAGGCAAGACGGGGTCGTAAATCGTAGCGATGACGCAATCCTCTGGCACATCACCTGCTTTGTCTACATGCCAGTCATAATGCAGCGACATAATTGTAACACGATTGTTTCAAATGTCCTGTATGCGATATAATTGCGACATGAATTTGATCCTCTTTTGCCTGCCGTTTGTGGTGGCATTGATATTTGCCATGCTCACCTTGCGCAGCGAAATGCGTTGAACGACCGACTGTAGTTTGTTCTCCGCCGCACTTTTCAGAGTGGATTAAACTCTTACCGGAAGCCCAAGGCCTGGCCGTGGGTTTGTTTGTTTCAGCATTGAATGGTCCTGATTTGTAGCCGCTGCGGGGGTTGCTCGATCAGGTTGAAATCTGATTCGTTTGTTGCCCTGCCCTTTCATCTCAAACATATTCCGGCCGTCTAGTTCCTCCACGCGCACCGGAACGCCGATAGCGGCCTCCCGGGGTTGGTCCCCCCGTTCGGTCCCGGTATTGAACCTGTCGCCTCGCTAATCCCAGGATTCTGCATCTGGGAATTGGCCTCACGAAAGAAAAAGCTCTCCGACGCCACCAGCATCCTTCGAATTCCCTTGGGCAAAGATTGAAAGTTGGGGTACGTCGTGATTATTGATTTCATAATACGCTTTTGACCTCCTTTGATTGTTGGACGTACTCTGCTTCAATAAATTCAATCGAGCCAGTTACGTTCGCGTTACGCCGCTCCCGAGTGGTCGCTCGCTCAAATGCGGTGAATAACTCGTGCTTGCCATCCGCACGAAGAAGCCGATGCTTTTCTGGTTCGCAAAGTTCGGATTAACCGGCAGTTATTTATGTTGAACCAAAGATTTGCACCAGTCCGTGAACTGAGCATCGATCTAACCCTCGTCAGCGGTGCGGATGGCAATCCGTCTTGTTCCATCCGGGTCCAGGCCGTGCAGATGCTCACTTACGATCAACAGATTGGTTTCACGCGATTGAGATTGACCAAGGGCAGGATTCTTGAGGTCAGAGAAGGCACCGATCAAATTGACCGTCTCGTGCGTTATGCCGCCGCCAATCTCACTGGGAGCGAAGTGCTAACGGAAGGCCAGTCATGAAAACGACATTGCTTCTAAACAAGACCAGCAAAGAGGTGGAACGCGCCAAAATGCAAGTTGCCGTTGACGCAAAATCGGCCCAACTCGCACACGAATTGGCCCGGGCGGCGAAAGTCAATTTGAAACAGGCACGGAAGCTGTCGAAGATGGCCAGAAAATCGGCCAGGAAGGCTGAGGACAGGGCCGAGGAGTCTTCGGCAGCTCTCGAAACCGCTCGTGCAAAGCTGGAAATGCTGCGTGAACGAATCCGGGATACGCAGCACAAGAACAATCCCTCCCCGAAACCAAAGTTGCCCCGAAGCGATGACGATTTGTCACACAACCGGCCAAAGCCAAAACCGGCCGCCCCCAGAGCAAGCGGCAGTCGTCGGATAGCGAAGAAAACCGTCAATGGTAAACCTGCCAAACCTGTCCCGGCAGTTGCACCCGAACCCAAATTGTTTCCAGCCACCCGCCAAAAATCGGGGGACCTGAATCCGTTGCCAGCGCCTGTCGTTGCCGCGCCTTCCTTTTCCAGCCAGGAACCGGCGAATGATTGAACACGTTGCTGGCCAAACCTCTCCAATCAAGAGCGGTGGAAACCCATTTGTAACAATTTGGCTGTATGCAAAATTGATTTTTTGCGCTAAAATGCCAAGCGACACATTGGGATATGGTTAAAAATAAAATCATCAATACGCCGGACAAGCTGTTTGAATTTTCAGGCGACAAACAAGCTGTGGATCTGCTCTTTGAGTTGGGCCTGATTGACGGGTTTTCCATAAGCCGTCCGCCCGGCAAGACAACGGTGCAAGTTATAACCGGAGACCTTCCAACCCACTACGTAATCGCCACGCGTTCTGCTGGGAACCCCGAGACTGAAGAAAACGGCTTTTGGGTTCTTTGCGCGCCTAAGAGCCAATACTCGGAAGAGGAAATCAACAACCACCTGCAGGCCATTGTGGCCCGGTTTCAGTCCCAAGGAATGACGGTTGAAACCATGATACCGCTGATCCCGCAATCATCGGATATAACCAACAGAGCGGTTTCGCGCGGTTGAGGCTGACTAGCGGCAGGGTTTTTGAGATTGTCATACAACCTGACGCATTCGCCCAACCATGGATAAAATCCATCGGCACCGTTGTTCTGCAAATTACGGCCGCCGGGAAAAGGCTGTTTATGCCGTTGCGGAATCTCTTACCTCCCGGATCATGTTTTCTCCACCGAAAGGATTCGGCACGCGGAGCGTGCATTCGGGATCATTGCGCCACTCTCCATCCACGAAGAAACGGAAATGATGCGCGCCGGGCGCCAGTTCCACCGTTGTTTGCCAGACGCCCCTGGCGCCTTTTCCCATGTTGATCGGATGTTTCTGCCAATGTGTGAAGTCGCCCATCAATTGCACGCTCACCGCGCCGGGGGCGACGAAGGTGAAGGTCTGTTTCACACCAATGTTGCTATTTTTAGAACTTGTTTTCTTTGCCGTAATTTTTGCCATAATTTTCCTTTCCCGGAACCGCTTTAACAAAACTTCACTTCAAATTTAAGGACGGGTGCCATCCCTTTGCGTTGAGATTTATACCTTGAGTTAAAAATGGAACTGGTGCCGAAGGAGCCACCAGTTCCACCGTCATACATCTTTGGACGTCTTTACTACGGTTGCAGTAAACCACACTCCCCAAATCCCGTCAAAGACGACTCGGAAACAAACCGGTGACAATTTCAAACGCGTTAACTCGCAGACCGGGAACGGAAAAATATGTGACACGAACGACAAACCGGATCGCGAACCTGTAACCATCTCTTAACATTCACACTTGAACGCGACACCGGTTGCGGGTCGAATTTTCAGGATTTTATGCCACAACCATCACACAGGATTTAAGAAAAAGCTGGAACGTTTTGTTTAGGCCTGCCACACGGCAGGGATGAAAAAGAAAAACAACCACGTTCCAGCGGTTTCCAAACTGAACCTCCTGCGGCAGATTTGCAATGTCATTCCTGACTTTCTGGTGCCCAAGTTGGCGCGGGCCACCGGGGTCCAAGACCGAGCCCGCACGTTCAGTCCCTGGAGTCATCTGATCGCCCTGATGTATGCGCAACTCACGCACAGCATCGGTCTCAACGATGTGTGCGACGCGCTGGCACTGCACTCCGGCCCGCTCTCCAGTCTACGCGGGGCCACGCCACCCAACCGCAACACGCTCTCCCACGCCAACAAAGTGCGCCCGGCACAGATGGCCGAACAACTGTTCTGGGCGGTTTTGGAACATTTGGGCAACCTGGCTCCGGCTTTTGTCAGCGGCCGGGCCGGTAAACGGTTTGCCCGCAAGTTCAAGCGCACCATTCATCTGGTGGATTCGACCACCATTCCGCTGATCGCCTCGTGCCTGGACTGGGCCAAGCATCGCCGACGCAAGGCGGCGGCCAAGTGTCATCTGCGATTGGACTTGCAAAGTTTTCTGCCACGCTTTGCCCTCGTGGACACCGCCCGGCATAACGACGCCAAACGGGCGCGGGAAGTCTGCGCCGGAATCAAAGCCGGCGAAATCGTCATATTTGACAAGGCTTATGTGGACTTTGCACATCTGGCTGACCTGTCCCAGCGCGAGGTGTTCTGGGTGACCCGCGCCAAGGAGAACTTGTGTTTCCGGGTGGTGCGGTGTTTTCAGCGGGGAGCCATCGGCAAGATTTTGCGGGAGGATTTGATCCAATTGCAAACGCCGGCCTCGCTCCAGGGCTATCCGGTGGCGTTGCGACGCATTGTGGCGCTGGTCGAGGTGGACGGGGAAGAACGACCGATGGAGTTTCTGACCAACAACCTGGAATGGAGCGCCGAGAGCATCGTCGAGTTGTATCGCTGCCGCTGGCAGATTGAGGTTTTCTTCAAGCAGATCAAACAGACCTTGCAACTGGCCGACTTCCTGGGCACCACCGCCAATGCGGTGCGCTGGCAGGTGTGGACGGCGCTGCTGGTTTATCTGCTCCTGCGCTATCTGGCGTTCCTCTCCCATTGGAGCCATAGTTTCAGCCGCCTCTTTACCCTCCTGCGCGCCGCGTTGTGGAAAAAGTGGAATGTGTTGAGTTTGCTGCAATGCTATGGGACAGCCGATGGTCATTTCCGTTATCTGGCCCAACCGGAACAAGCCTATCTGCCAGGTTGGGGATAGAACTATGGGACAGCCAGCGAACGCACCCTGAATTTTGAACACCGCACCATGTGAATTAAACCGAAAAGTCTTAACGCCGCCGTCTGAACCGCTCCTCAATTTTCGAGGAAATTCACGCGCTTTGCCTCAATCGCTCGCCCCCGTGTGACCGGTGTGATTTTATGCCGCTAAATTTTGGAAAGTTGCTGTTCCCGCGTTTGCAACCTGATCAACGCCGGCGCGAAATGCGCGCCCTGTATTTCGCGCTGTAGGCGGGCCTGGTTATCGCCGGTACCGTTGCGCTGGTGATGTTCAT
Source organism: uncultured Verrucomicrobiae bacterium (assembly GCA_963789055.1). Taxonomy (GTDB): domain Bacteria; phylum Verrucomicrobiota; class Verrucomicrobiia; order Limisphaerales; family UBA11358; genus UBA11358. The sequence goes on from CAWBJE010000004.1 coordinate 771,452, forward strand.
GCTGGCCGAGACAAAATTACGCTGATGGCGACCGATCGCAAAGCTGGGTTTCGGTGACAGGAGGAGGTTCAGGCAATTTCGATGGCAGCTTCCGGTAAAGAAATCACTTCACAAGCGGTTTTGGGGATGGTCAATAGCGGTTCCACAATGTCTGCCACCCAATCATCATCCTCCATCGCATCCCGACCCATCCATTGCCAGACGAAATCCCGGTCCATTTGCCGTGCGCAACGCAGGAATTGTTTCACTGTCCAGTCCAATTCCGACGCCCGGCCCCTTCCATCACCCAGCAATCCGATAAATAATCCGGATCCCCTGCGGCCCGCCCGGCCGGGTATCAGGGATTCCAGCCATTGTGTCAATTCCAGTTCGCGCCAGTCCAATGAACTCATCGCGACGACGAGCACGTCGGCATCCGACGCGTCCCGGGTGATCATTTTCCGGATGGGTTCGCTGGTCTTCAGGGAATCCAGATTCCACATCTCCGTGGAGATTTTCCAGAGTTCGCCAGCCTGCCGGGATATTCCGGCCGGACAACCAGCGGGCGCGTCCGGCCGCCGCAAAATCCACATACAACGAAAACAAATGCAGTCTCCCGCCTGCCATCAACTCCGGTTCAACGAAGGTTTCAGCATTCATAGGTTTAACTCCAATCGACAGGAGTTTGAACTCGAATCGTTACGCCCATATGGAGGTCAGGTGCCAATTCGGGAACTTTTTAATTTTTCCTGTTTCGGGTTGAAACGTGCTGTCCGAATTTCTGCAGTTTATTCCCAACCGCTGGTTAGAAAAACGCTGCCTTCACCTATGAGTTGCGGGGGCGTACCAGGTGGCGTCAAGGGAGTAAGCGGCTCGGGAGGCCATTCCCCGGCCAATACACGTGAGGCGGTTTCCATCCGGGTTTTCTCGATCTTCTGCGCTTCGGCGTACCACCAAACATAGGGCCTCTCTTCGGCCTTGTTCGCGGCAGAACTGCTGCCGGAATCCACGGGAGTGGAAGTGCCATCGTCCGCAATTGCACTGTCGGAATTGGGACTTTTTTCGCTTGGACTCGCCGCCGTCCCACCGCCATGGAGGCCGGTGGTAGCGGCATTGGAAGCTGCATCTCCGTTTTCGCGGGAGTTGGCTGTGAAATTTATCCGAGCCGGCAATCGGTTTGGTGGTTATGGATTTGCTCTTGATGTCGGTCTTCAGCGAATTGGCCGCGGCGAGCACGACCGGCGTGTTGCAAATGTGGACAGTCTGGATGTGGCCGCGATTGTTTATCTTTACGCTCTCGAGTTGAAAATCCACCGACAGCAGTCGAATGCCGTTGGTATATTGCCCCTCACTCAGGGAGAATTTTGCCGATTCAGCATTCGGACCGGGAATCTGGAAAAACGCGCGTTTGATCCCAAAGAGCTCCGTTACGCCATTTAACATCACGGCTTCGGGCGGGGAAGATATGAGACCGGAAACACTTGTATTTGAAATCCCAATCATGACTGCCGAAACCATGGTCAGAGAAAGCGGCATCGTTTTCCCCGTCAGCTTCATGGCATTCTCCTCTGGTTGGGAAAAAGCCGGGGCGGGAAATTCCGCCCCGGCTCTTCGGGTTTAAACAATTTTTACTTCGGCGAAATAACTCCACCGACCGCGTCGCGAGTGACCTGCATGTCGCTTAGGCGAACAGCCGTGGCATAGGGTGAAACCGTCTTGGACAACTCAATTTCATAGTCAAGGCTGCCATTCAGGGTGCCGGAGCCGGAATAGGTGGCTTCCAGGCGCCCGATGAGGGCCGTGAGCTGGCTGAAGCTGAGATCCTGGCCTGCGGCTACGAAAGTATCCCATTCATCCGAGGTGGCCGGATAATCCAGAACTTCCGTCGCCCAAAAACTGTACTTGCCGCTCGTAAGCGGGGTAAAGTCGTTTGTGGTGGCCGAACCTCGTCCGCCCGCGCCCCAGTTGGAAACCGGATAAACACCGTTGTAAGAAAGAATGTTCTGCCAGTCCAAGCCGGTCACGTTCCTGCCATCGGCAAAGGAGAGATAACCAACACTCTGGCCGCCCGCTGTCGCCGTTTGCAGAGCCGCACGGACATCAGCACCGCCGACATAGCCGGGACCAAACGCAGCCGGACCGCGGTTGGTGGTGGCAATGTTCCAGGAGTCGCTGACCGGGTCATAGTAACGAATCTTGACCGTACCGATCCACTTCGATTCCTGCAACGTGGTTACCCGTGTGCCGGAATCCAGGGTGCGATGAGCGAGGTAAATATTTGTTCCATGATCCTTGGGCTGGCCGTTTAGGTAAGACAGCGGCAGCACTCCCGGTTGCAGGAAGGCATACAATTGCTGGGCCGTGATGTTGGTCAGCGTCTGGATGTCACCGAGCCCCGTGCTTTTGAAGAAACAGAACGGTTGAACGGCCACGTCATCTTCCGCAAATGAGCCGTCGGTGGGCAGATGGTAAAGCGCCGGTTTGGAATAGACATCGGAGAAAGCGATGCTGGTGGTATTGGTCACAAGGGTGGTGTCGCCGAGCGTGCCGCTCTTGAAAAACACCAGTTGATCCTTGTTCAGCAAGGCGCTGATACCCTGGACCGACCCGGTAAACAAGGCATGAATGGTTAGCGTGTCGGAACCGGAAGTGACACCGAGACCGGTGCAGGTCCCCACCATGGTCCATTGGTTGTCACCGGTGCCGGGAGCCACCCCGGTTCCCTTGTTCGAGGACGTGGGCACGCCTCCGTCGAAAATTTTCGAGCAGGCACTAAAGACGTTGGGCCGAAAAGCCGTTGAGCCGGTGATATACATATCATAGTTGGCAGCCATGACCGGGGCGGCAGCCATCAGCCCGCCCAATATGGTGATTACAATTGATTTTTTCATTTGTGTTTTAGGTTTGTGGGTTAATTGTCTTTGTCAAAGGTTGGTTGTTGTTTGATTTGCTATTTGTTGCGTCCGAAACGGCGGACAGCCGCCAGAGCCAGCATCCCGGCGCTCAGCATCGCCCAAGTGGAAGGTTCCGGAACCGGGTTGAACGTGAATGAACCGTCCGCTCCCAAAGCGAAGTTGCCCAGGTACTTCCCGGTGTTCCCCGCACCGGGGTTCAGTTGATAGAGGTCAGAAACTTTCGTGCCGCTGTCAAAGGTGTCGCCCGTGTAGTTTTCAACCACGCCTTTCAACGTTCCATTGAAGTCGCCATAAGGGCCCACCCCCACCGTGTAAGAGACGGGGTCTCCGCCTTCATTCAGGCTGCTGGACAATTGCACGGTTTGATTCTGAATGACGGTCGCAAAATGAGAGGTGGTGCCGTCGACAATCGCGCCCATCTCCCCAGTAACGTACCCTTGTGCATTAAACGTTCCGGAATGTGGTGCAACGGTCCGGTTGTTCACATCACTTCGTCCCACCGTGTACCAGAGCGTGTTGGCGCTGCCCAGCGAACCCGTCGTGTCAACGTAGGCGAACACCGACCAGTAAATGCCATTCATGTCGCCGAATACCGAGTCGAACAGAGTTGAGTTGACGCCCGTGAAGACAAATGGACCACTGGGATTGTCGAAGGTCGATGCCGGGTAATTTGCCGCCGGACCCAAGTCCACAATCAGGTCAGGACTGCCGCTCTTCCGAAATGCGGCCAGCAGGTCGCCGGAATTATACGTGAATGTTTGTGCCGCTGCCATTGACCCATATAGCAGGGCAACAGCCATAGCCGCTTTGATGATGTGTCTCGTATTCATTCGATTCTTTTCTATTTGAGAGGTTTAGTGTTGTTTTTAGTGTTGTTATTGACCCAAAACTTGGGTCGCGATTTACTGCACGGTGATGATGTAAAACTTCTGGGTCGAAGTGGTGACATCCGACAACGAATGTTGGTTGCCGTCGCCCGCTACCGAGTTGATGGCCGGCCAGTTGGTCATGGCCGTTCCGGAATCCAGAATGTTCGTGCCGCGCAAGAAATAAGTCCCGCTCGTTCCCGTCGTGAAGGTGACCGTACTGGTGGTGTTGGTCCGCCCGAAATTTTTAATCGTCGGCGTGACCAACGGATAAGCCGTGTAAGTCACCACCCCGTTGGTTGACATTTCAAAATAGCCCAGGAAAACCGCCTTCAGGCCTGAAGCGCTGGAGGGATACAGCCAGTAAAAATCCGCCCGTTTCGGTGTGCCACTCGTGGTGAAATTGGCGGGATTATATTGCTCCGGGTCGGCCTGAAAACTTGCATTAAAATCCAATGTCGTTCCCAATCCGCTGTAGAAACTTAACGAGAGTCCTTCCGATTCGTTCCAAGAGTCCGGCTCCACACTCGCAGAGGTGGAATTGGACGGCGAATAATTTGCGTTGTCTATCGCTCCCTGGGCAATCGCTTCCAACGCGCCGATGACATAGCCGTATGAATTGTGGGTGCGAATGTTGTAAGGTTGAGTTTGACTGTTCAAACTCGTCCGAGCCTTGGTCATGTAAAGCGTGTTCGTTTTGGTGGGATCGAGAATTTCATCGAAATAAGCCGACGCCGCCCACCCGACACTGTTAGTTGCCACCCGGCTCAGTTGGCCGCCACTGAAGGCTGTAATGGTCACCTTCGTGTTTGCTGCCAAATTGGTGTAGTAAGTGATGGGCCCGATGTTCACCACCAGATCGTTTCCCCCCAGCGAAGCGTGTGACGTTGGATCGGCCTTGCGGAAACAAAGCATTACATTGCCGTTGGTATATGCGAAGGTGTTGGCGCGGACTGAACCGGCCGCGAATAGCACCGCAAAGAACAACACCGCCTTCCGAGCAAATAATTTTGTATTCATTTGCCGGTAAGTCTAAAGGAATGCAATCCAATCCCACTTCCATAAACCAGCCAGCCGTACTCAGTTTTGTGACCGCCGGTTTCAATACCTCGGAAGCCTGCGCCACCGCGTCAGAGGAGATTTTTGGGCTTAATGTGTCAGTCAGGTGACATCTCAGCGAGGCACGTCACCAAAACGTGACAGGACAATTTTCGCCGCCGCGGCGGATTACATCGGCGGCTCTGAAACACCAACGCCCAAATCATGAACGGACTGACACGCGGATGGAGTTGCTCAAGTCGGGGCAAGTTTTGGCATTGCCATTGCTCTCGAGGCGTTGTAAAAGTGCATCGCGCATAGCGCATTACCATGAACTTCTTCCCGGGCTGGTTAAAAGCGGTCCTGGCGGTAGTTGTGCTGCACTGCTGGCAGGAGGTTTTTCGTTCCGGCGCCTCCGGAAGGGGCGCAGACTCCCGAACGTTGGCCAATTTTCAATCCATCGCGGAACTCAAAGCGAATCATTTTACGGTGACGATGTGAAACCTGAATTTTACAGGGAGGGAACAAAACCATGAAAAAATCAACTTCACGCCCCTCCCCGAAGGACCAGCCGGCCGCGGCAACCTCCAAGCAGGCGCCATTGCCGCGGGCAGTGGCGGAGACGCTGCAAAACGAGCGAAACCTCTTCCGCACCATTCTGGACAACCTGCCGAGCGTCATTTTCTGCAAAGATAAGGACGGTCGTTATGTCCTTTCCAACCGGGCGCATCAATGTGTGTTGGGCGCCACCGAGAAAACCATCCTCGGAAAAACGGCGTTTGATTTCCATCCTGCCGAGTTGGCCCGGCAATATCAGAAGGAGGAAAATCAAGTTGTGCGCACCGGTGAACCGCTGCCGCCCAGGGAAGAAACGGCTTTGCACCACGGGAAAGGCGAACCGCGATGGCATCTCACGAGTAGAATTCCGTACAAGGACGAAAATGGCCGTGTTGTTGGTGTTTTTGGAATCAGTCATGACATCACCGAACGCAAGCAGATGGAGGCGGCGTTGCGGGAATCCGGAAATTTTCTGGACAAAATCATCAATTCCGTTGCCGCCCCGGTGCTCGTCAAAGACCGCCAACACCGCTGGGTATTGCTCAATGCTGCCTATTGCGAGTTTATGGGGTATAAACGGGATGAACTGCTCGGAAAATCCGATTATGATTTCTTTCCCAAGAATGAGGCGGATGAGTTTTGGGCAAAGGATGAGGTTGTTTTTGCGACCGGGACGGAAAACATCAACGAGGAAAAATTCACCGATGCCAAAGGGAAGTTGCATATCATTGTCACGAAGAAAACGCTCTACACGGACGAAAAGGGCGGCAAATTCATCGTCGGTGTTATCAACAATATCACCGAGCATAAAGCGGCAGAGGAAGTGTTGCGGGAATCACAGGCGCTTTATCATTCCTTCGTTGACCAACTGCCCGCCGCCGCCTTCCGCAAAAATCGGGACGGCCGTTACGTCATAGTCAATCCCCGGTTTTGCCAGCTCAAAGGCATCACCGCCGGCGAGTTTCTGGGCCGGACAGCCGAGGAAGTTGCCGCGCTGCAAACCCCCCGCCAGGGAACCGAGGGCCAGGCAATCAAGTATGCCGCTCTGGGCGACGAAGTCCATAAGCAGATTATGCAAACCGGCAAATCGGTCGAGACAGAGGAAGAATACACCGATGCCGATGGCGGAAAACAATTCTTCCACGTCGTGAGAATGCCCGTCTTTGGGCCGGATCAAACCCTCATCGGCACCCAGGGAATTCTATTTGATGTTACCGGGCACAAGCAGGCAGAGGCAGCGTCGCGGCAGAGCCACGAAGAATTCAAGGACCTGTTCGACAGCGCCCCCATTGGTTTCCACGAAATCAATGCCGAGGGACGCCTGGTGCGCATCAACAAAACCGAGTTGAACATGCTCGGATATACCGCCGAAGAATTGCTGGGACAATTTGTCTGGAAACTGAGCGCCGATGAAGAACTTTCCCGCCGGGCCGCCCTGGCAAAATTGGCCGGAGAGCCGCCGCCGCCCGTCTTTGAGCGGGTGTTCCGCCGAAAAGATGGTTCGGTTTTCCCGGTAAGCATCAACGACCAGGTGCTGAAACGGGCAGACGGCGCCATCATTGGCATCCGGGCGGCTATCCAGGACATCACTGAACAGAGGCAAGCAGAGAAGAAATTAAATGAACGGATGGAGGAATTGCTCACTTGGGAAAACGTGACGCTCGGACGCGAAGGGCGGGTCATGGAACTTAAAAAAGAAGTGAATGAACTTCTGGCCGCACTGGGTAAGCCACCGCGTTACGGAGATCCGGAAGAGGAAATATTAGCGCCTTCGCCCAAACCTGAAAATCCGCCGTAGAGATCTTATGAAGACTTTGAATCAGGAAAGAATGATCTGGCAGGACATCGAGCGAATCCGCGCCGAAAGGCCGTTGGTGCACAATATCACCAATTACGTGGTCATGAACACCACAGCCAACGCACTGCTGGCCATCGGCGCGTCGCCGGTGATGGCGCACGCCCTTGAAGAAGTCGAGGAAATGGTGGGCCTGGCCCGAGCGCTGGTCATCAACATCGGGACGTTGAGCGCACCTTGGATCGAGGCGATGATCAAGGCGGGGAAAGCGGCCCGGCGACGGAAGATTCCGGTCGTGTTGGATCCCGTGGGGTGCGGAGCGACACGGTTCCGGACCGCGGTAGCGCAACAATTGTTGCGCGAGGTTGTTCCCACCATCATCCGCGGCAATGCCTCAGAAAATCCGCTCACTGGGTGGCCGTAAAGGCGATACCAAAGGTGTTGAGAGCCGGCAGGAACCCGACGAGGTGTTGGAGGAAGCTCGCGCCCTTTCCACTTCCGCCAGGTGTGTGGTTTCCGTAAGTGGACCGGTGGATCTGCTCGTCGAAGGCAAGGCCGTCATTCGGATTTCAAACGGTCACCCGATGATGGCCCGGGTCACTGGCATGGGCTGCACAGCCAGTGCCATCACCGGCGCCTTTGCCGCAGTCAACTCGCAAAGTCTCAAAGCCGCGGCCCACGCCATGGCGGTCATTGGAATTGCTGGTGAAATGGCAGCCAAGCACTCGGGCGGCCCGGGAAGTTTCCAGATGCATCTGCTGGATTCGTTGAGCACCCTCCGGGAGTCCGATATTGCACAGCGCCTGAAGATGCAAGATGGTTGATGGTTCCGAATCGATTCCTATGGCAGATAAAATGAAAAAATCCGGCACGCAGGATAAACCCGGCCGAGGTGGGGCAAGAACCAGTGGTGGTGGCCTTGATTATCGAATTATGTTTAACGTCGCCAAGGATGGGATGGCGCTTACGGATGCGGAAGTGGGCAAAATTATTAACGTCAATGCCGCCTGGCTCGCAGCAACCGGGTTGGTCCGCGAAAAAGTGATTGGCAAGACGGCGCCGGAATTGGGCCTCTGGCTGGAGCCTGCCAAACGCGCCGCCTGCATTGCGGAGTTGCAGAAGAATGGGTTCCTCACCGATTTTGAATCCAACCTTTCCCTGAAGTCGGTGGAAATCCCCCATTTGATCTCTGCCCGGTTAATTGAGATGGATGGCAGAAAATACATACTTTGGGAATTCCGGGACATTGCCATCCAGAAACATTCGGAAGAACAGGTTAAGGCCCTGTTGTCCAAATCCGAACAATCCCGCCGGTCATTGTTGAGCATGTTACAGGATGTGAAGCGATTGGAAGAGGCGAGAAAAATCAGTGAGGCGCAAGTGAAGCACCTGCTTTCCGCCGCTGACTGCTTGCTCTGGCAGGCGCAGGTCACCCGACGCAAAACAGGTGAGTTGGACTGGAAGTATTACATTCCGCACTCAGGCCTGTACCGGCGGCTTTTCGGAATCGATCCCGGCGAACCACCAGCCCTGCACTGGCGGGAAATCGGAGTATTCGAACTCGACGAAATGCACGAGCGGTGTTTCCACGCGCTGACTGGCGGGGCTCCAGGTTACACGCAAGAGTTCCACGCGATGGCCGGCGGGAGGATAATCTGGTTGCGCGAAGAGGTGTCGGTCATCACGCGGGAGAATGACTACACCTGGTCGCTGGTGGGCGTGATCACCGACATCACCGAGCGCAAACGGATGGAGGCGGCTCTCAGCGATTCCCGAAATTTCCTGGGTAAAATCATCAATTCCGTCGCCGATCCGGTGCTCGTCAAAGACCGGCAACACCGCTGGGTATTGCTCAACGATGCCTACTGCGATTTCATGGGGCACCAGCGTGATGAACTTCTCGGAAAATCCGACTATGATTTCTTTCCCAAGGATGAGGCGGATGTATTTTGGGCAAAGGACGAGGTTGTTTTCAACACCGGCACGGAAAATATCAACGAGGAGAAATTTACCGATGCCAAGGGTGTGGCACACACCATCGTTACCAAGAAAACGCTTTACACGGATGAAAAAGGCGCAAATTTCATTGTCGGCATAATCAGCGACATTACCGAACGCAAGCTGGCCGGGGAGAAACTGCAGTTGCGAGAATCGTTTCTCTCCGCCATCACTGAAAATCAACCTGGTTTGCTGTGGCTTAAGGACACTGAAGGCCGTTTTCTGATGGTCAATAAAGCCTTTGCAACGGCCTGTGGCCGTAATGCCCCGGAACACGTTCATGGATTGACCGACTTGGATATCTGGCCAAAAGAATTGGCGGACAAGTATCGTCATGACGACCAGCGGGTGATATCCACCGGTAACGCCAGCATGGTGGAAGAAATGATTTTCATTGGAAACAGTCATGTCTGGTACGAGACCTTCAAAACCCCTGTTCGCGATGACAAAGGCCGTGTGATTGGCACCACGGGTTTCGCACGCAATATCACCGAACGCAAACGGGCGGAGGAGCGCATCCGCGAACAAGCCGCTTTGCTCGATGCCGCCAGCGACGCCATTTATGTCCGCACACTGGATAACGTGGTGACTTATTGGAACGACGGCGCCGAGCGGCTCTATGGCTGGAAGCGAGCCGAGGCGCTGGGCCATAAAATTTCCGAGTTGAGAGGCATTGACCCGGCGGCTTTTAAGTCGGCGCATGAAACGCTTTTGGAACAAGGCCATTGGTCTGGCGAATTGAAAACGACCAGCAAAACCGGCAAGACATTCGTGGTGTTCTGCCGTTGGACGATGTTGCGCGACGAGCAGAACCAGCCCAAGGAAATCCTCGCCATCAATACCGACATTACGGAACGCAAACAACTGGAGGCTAATTTCCTCCGCGCCCAGCGTATGGAAGGCATCGGCGCGCTCGCCGGCGGCATCGCTCACGACCTGAACAATATTCTCCAACCCATCCTCATCACCGCGCCGCTCCTGCGCGAAACGATTGACGACCCGGAAAGCCGGTCGCTGTTGGACACCGTGGAAAACAGCGCCCAGCGCGGGGCGAACATCATCAAGCAACTGCTCACCTTCGCCCGTGGCACCCCCGGCGTGCGCGTCCCGCTGCCGGTGCGCCACTTGATGAGCGATATGGACAAGATCATCCGCGAAACCTTCCCGCGGAACTTGAAGTTAAATGTTAACGCCCCGAAAGACCTCTGGCCGGTCCTCGGCGACGCCACCCAGATCCATCAGGCGCTCATGAATCTCTGCGTCAATGCCCGCGACGCCATGCCGAACGGCGGCGTGCTCACCCTGGCGGCAAAAAATCTCACGCTCGACGAAAATTTCGCCGCCATGTCGCCGGATGCCAAACCCGGCGCTTATATTTACGTAAGTGTGTCCGACACCGGCACGGGCATTCCGCCCGAACATCTGGACCGCATTTTCGACCCGTTTTTCACCACCAAGGAAATCGGCAAGGGCACCGGCCTGGGACTGGCCACAGTGTTGGGCATTGTACGCGGGCACGGAGGTTTTGTTCGGGTGAACAGCCAGGTGGGGCATGGCACCACCTTTGAACTTTATCTTCCCGCTTCGCCCAAGGAAAAAGCTGTTGCAAAATCCGACAACGAAAACCTGCCGCCCATGATGCATGGCGAACTGGTTCTGGTCGTGGACGATGAAGCCTCCGTGCGCAACGTCATTCAGCGCACGCTGGACAAGCACGGCTATCGCGTGGTGACCGCCAATGAAGGCAGCGAAGCGATGGCGTTTTTTGCCCAACACCGCGCCGAAATCAAAGCCGTCATCACCGACCTGATGATGCCGGGAATGGACGGAGCAGCGTTGATCCGGGCGTTGCGGCATATGGACCCACAGCTGCCCATTCTCAGCATGACCGGCATGGGCGAACAGACGGACATCAAAGGCATCCCAAGCCTCGGCCTGCCGGTACTGCTGAAACCCTTTGTCCGGGGGGAACTGCTCGCTGCCTTGCACCAGGCCATCGCCGTCGCCGCCGAACGGGACCAGCCGCCCAAATAACTCCAACCGCTGGCGGCCCCGTCACCGTTTCTTCAACCTTCCGGTCACTTGCTCTCCTGATGGAATGCGAGTCCCCTTTCATAGAGTTCTAACTCACCGGTGAGTTGCCCCACCAGATCTTGTTGCCCCGCTGCCCGCGCCAATTCAATCGCCTTCCGGGCGCTTTGCACAGCGTCACTGAATCGTCCGGTTTCAGCATAGGCGGCGGCGAGCGTGTGGAGAATAACCGGGTTCTCTCCGCCGGTCAGTTGATTCGACCGCAAGGCCAGTTCTACCGCTTTGTCGCCGTTGCGGAGTGGCGCCAGCGGAGCAGTCGCCAATAACCATGCCAGGCTGTTCCGGGCTTTAAGATAGTCGGGGTTGATTGCCAGCGCCTCCTGGTATTGGAGGATCGCTTCACCCATCCTGCCCTTTTGGAGTAGAGTGTTGCCGAGATTGTTGTGGGCAACCGCGTCGTCGGGCTGAATCTGCAAAACCTTTTGGAACTGAACGATCGCTTCATCCGTCAGTCCTTTTTGGGCCAGGGCCGCGCCGAGGTTGCCACGGGCCTCCAGATAATTGGGCTGGATTTCCAGGGTTTTTCGAAATTGGCCAATCGCCTCATCCAGGTGCCCTGCCTGAGCCAGAGCCAGACCGAGATTGTAATTGGCACGCACATTGTCGGGCTGGATCTTCAAGACCTTCTGGAACTGGAGGATCCCCTCACCCGGATTTCCCTTTCGAACCAAAGCATCACCTAGATTGAAATGGGCATTCGCGTAATCCGGTTTGATTCGCAGAGCGGTTTGGTATTCGGCGATGGCTTCGTCCAGCCGGCCTTGTTGGAGAAAAGCGAAGCCAAGGTTGTTGTAGCTCTCCGCGTAGTACGGTTCGATTTGCAGGGCGGTTTGGTACTGAGCGATCGCTTCATCTACCTTGCCGCTCCGGAGTAGCGCGTTGCCAAGATTGTTGTAAACAACGAAGTTGCCCGGCGCCCCGGCAAGCGCACGGGTCCAGAGCATTTCATCATTGCGCCAATACGCGGTCTGCGTCTGCGCACTGAAAATCAAAACCGCCAGAATCATCGCCGACAGGCTTCCCAGCACCACGCGCCGGTGACGCCACCCGGCGCACAAATCAGCCGCCGTCCACGTCAGCAACATATACAAGCCGATCTCCGGCAGATACGCGTAGCGATCCGCCCGCGCCCGCAATGCCGACTGAATTATCCCGATCACCGGAACCAGCATCCCCAAATACCACAACCAACCCATCAAAATGTAAGGACGTCTCCGCCGGACCACAACGGCCATGGCCGAGATGACCAGCAACAGCACCAATGCCCCAATTACTTTCCAAAGCGCCAAACCGTTTATCGGAAATGGATAGTAAACCGCCAATCCCACCGGATAAATCATCTGTCCCAAATAGGCCACATAGGAAACCAGGGCATTGCCGATTCGCAACGACAGCGGCACCGATTGTATGACCTCTTTTTGCGCTAAAAACGTCGCCCCACACGATGCCACTGCCAGTCCGAACAAGGGCAGCTTCTCCCTGATCAGAGGCCAAATCGCAAATCGTAAACTCCGATGAATCGCGAGCACGCGACCAGAGTCGGTGTCGTGAATCGTAAATCGATTAAGCGGCCAGTAGTCCAATAAGAGCAGGACGAACGGCAGCGTAACCACCATCGGCTTGCTCATTAATCCCAGCGCCAGCATCAACGCCACCAGCAAATAGCGACCCAAAGACCACGGGTGGCGGACGTAGCCGACATAGGCTCCCAGCGTCAGCATGAAAAACAACCCGCTGAGCACGTTCTTCGTTCCGCAATCCAGGCCACCGATTCCACGTGCTGCGGATGAATTGCAAACACCGCGGCTACAAACGCGCTGCGCCACAGAAACCCCGTCATCTGCCGCAGCACGAGGAAGAGCAGGATCGCCGCCGCTCCATGCAGCAGGACACTGGTCAGGTGATGCCCGCCGGCTTTGGTCCCATAGAACTGACAGTCCAGCATGTGGGAAATCACCGTCAGCGGGGTCCAATTAACATTGACGTTGTGGGTAAACGCCCAAACGATTCCTTTCAGGCTCAGGCCCGCGAGAACAGCCGGATTGTCGGCAACGTAAAGTCCGTCATCGTAACTGACAAAATCGTGACGCAGTGTCTGGCCATAGACGGCCCAGACGATTACCGCCAGAAAAATGCAAACCCCGGAAACCATCCATCGCTCATTCAAACGAACCGGCCGGCTTTTGGATTCCAGCGAGAACGCGCCTTCCATGCCCGGGATTTCGCCAACCGGCGAAGCCGGTACGCTCGACTCCGCAGCCGCGGTTTTTTCCTGCCCGGCTTTTTTCTTAAATCTTGGACTCATTGGGTCGAATACACGATGATAGCAGGGGCGCTCCCACGTAATCAAAACCAACCCTCGGCTGAGCTTTCCAGCCGGTTCTCGTCCCTACCCTTCAAATTTATCGCCCGGCTTCATTGCCTGGCCGGCCAGGAATTCTGCCGCGGTCAGCCGCCGCCCGCCCTCGCGCTGCAATTCCAGAATTCGCAACGCCCCCTCCCCGCTGCCAACCACAATTCCGGTCCTGTCCGCCGACAAAATTTCACCTGGTGAACCGGATCTTTCAACGGCTTCCGCCTTCCAGATTTTCAGCCGGACAGGTTGGAGTTCACGCTTTAGCGTGTTTGCTCGACGAGGCAAACTAAAGCTTGGACTCCAACTGGTAAATGCGCCCGGCCAGGGCGTGAAGGCGCGCAGCCGGTTCCAAATTTCCCGCGCGGGCCGGTTCCAATCAATGCGGCCCTCCTCTTTCTTGATTTTGGTTGCGTGGCTCGCCCCCTCAGCGGATTGCGCCCGCGGCTCGATTTTTCCGGAGACATACTCGGGAATGGTTCGCACCAGCAATTCCGCGCCGAGCTGCGCCAGCCGGTCATGCAGCGTGACTGAATCATCTTCCGGACCGATGGGCGTGCGCCGTTGCGACACGATGGCGCCGGTGTCGAGGCCCGCATCCATTTTCATGATGGTCACGCCGGTTTCGGTGTCACCATTGGCAATGGCCCGTTGAATCGGCGCCGCCCCCCGATATTTCGGGAGCAGCGACGTGTGCACGTTTAAACAGCCGTGCCTTGGCATATCCAGGATGGCCGGCGGCAAAATCTGTCCGTAAGCCACCACGACAATGAGGTCCGCCTGCAAGGTGCGAAGTTCGGCGATAAATTGTTCGTTGCGGGCACGTTCCGGCTGCAAGACCGGCAGATTCAATCGCAGCGCGAGCGATTTGACCGGCGACGGTTGCCGTTTGAGGTCGCGGCCCTTGGGCCGGTCCGGCTGTGTGACGACGGCGGCAATTTGAAATTGGGGATGGCCGGCCAGCGCCCGGAGGCTGGCGCAGGACAATTCCGCCGTGCCCATGAAGATGATGTGCAATGCCGTCATGCCGACAGCCAAAGGGAAATTGCGCCCCGACGAAAGGAAAAACTGCTGGGGGCGAAGTCAAAGCTTTCGGCCTGACAAGCTTGAATCCTGGGAGCGCCTGCGTCTCGCTGGCACGTTTGGTGATGGAACTGGCCGGCCGGACGCCAGCGCTCCCGGGGAAAAGCGCAGGCAAAACGACGCACCGGTTTTACGCGCCCGTGGGCTTGATTTGAACCTCCACCACGTCAGCGAACGGAATGATGATTTCTTTTTTGACGGTGCCGGCGCCGATTTCCACGTGCATTTCGTTGGCCGAAATGCGCGTGATGCGTTCGATCACTTGCGCCCCGCGCCCCGTTTTTATGGTCAGCACCAGATTTTTTTCCGATTCGCGCCGGATCAGACTGAAGAAACCGGATAACTTCGTCTCAAAAAACCTGCGGTTAAACGTGAATTGTCCGCGCTGAAACACCTGCCCCGGAGATTGACCGGCCGCCGCCCCTTCCTTCTGCCAGGAAGCCTCGACGATGTGAATTCCCGCCGCCACCGGAGCGGCGGCGGAGCCGGGCACGGCAAACGTGTGCGGAGCGGCCTCAGGCCGCGCCGTAACCGGTCCGGCAGCTTCAACCCTGGACGGCAGCACCAGGAAAATAATCGGCCCCAGAATCGGCAGCACCACGGCCACTCCCATTACCAGCAGTATCGGCTGCGCCCGCACCACGGCAATCTCATAACCCGCAAAAATGTTCGCCGCATAAATCAGCATCAGCGCGACCAGTCCGACCGACGACGAAAACAGGGCGACCAACAGCGAACGTTCTGGCGGCAAATCCAGGCGCGACACCTCGTGAACCGTTACCTCTGCCTTTTTCTGCTTCTCCGCCGACGCGGTTTCAATGAACGGGTCGGCCAGTGGCTTGATTTTCGGATTCTGCGACAGTTTTTGCAGCGCCTCCTGCGTAAATTTGGTCCAGGGAATGCGTTGCGTGTACTTATCTCCCTCCAGCCGGAAAACAATGCCGTTGTCGTTGTACGAAATCACGTCGCCCGCCAGCGTCGTGCCATCGGTCAAAGGATAATCGTCCGCGGCGGCTGCCACGAACAGTCCACACAGCCAGAGGCCGGCAATTGTCCAAAAGATTCTGCGCACAAAATTTGTGTAACAAATCCCGCCGCGCTGCGAAAGCAAATTCAGCGTCTTGAAGAACGCAGCGGTTTTAACCACGGATGACACGGATTGACACGGATTTGATTTAAACCAGAAAGAACGCGGGTCAACTCCCTGTCCCGTCATAGCCTTGGCGACGACGGATCAACCCTCAACTTTCGCCGCGTGGCGACCTGTCCATCGTAGTCCTGCGTGCAGGACAGAGTTGGAAGCTTTACGCGGCCTGCCGCGTAGCGAAGCTTTACGCGGCAACTTCAGCCGCGTGGCGCAGCTTTACGCGGTTGACACCCCCACAAACCGGCGTAGCATCATCTTCTGGAATCAGGAAAATGGGTATGAAAATAATTGGTCTTCAGGGCAAAATTCGTTTCTCAAATTCAGCCCTTGGCTACCTGCTCGCGCGCAGCGGAGTTGGTCATTGGCGATTCGCCGGAGGCGCTGCCGCAGGCGCGGCGCGAGCGGTGAATTTCTAAAATCAAGGAACAGCTATGAATCGAATCTATCAAGGCCGCGTCAGCAAGGTTGAAATTCCGGGTGACAAGGACAATCCGTGGCAACCGCTCGAACCAGACCCAAAAATCGCACGTGAAAAATGGCAATCACTCCTCTGGCAGCACCATGAATTGTTTCAGGACGATGTGAATTATTTGCTCGCTGCTTTTGCGGCGCAAGTTCCCGACGACTGTGAGGATGAAATTTGGAGTGACTACCGCGCCGCCATAGAGCGGAGTTGGGAATCATATGCTGGCCGACAAGGCGCATGGAAACGCCCTTTTGAAAACGTGTGTGTGCTTGTCGGGTGCAAAAAGGACGCTTCGTTCAAAGAATTCCGTCGCAGGTTAAACAGCTTGAACGGTTCAAAAGCTTCGGAAAAACAAAAACTTGAGGCATTGAAACAGTTGTTTGAATCGGCAAGTGACACTGCGATGAAGCTGACAGACCCGGATCAACCAGTTGAAGAATCATTGAAAGGGAAGGCAAAAGATTTGTTTGGCAGCACGTTGGTCAATCTCTGCGCTCAAAAAACCAAAGTGACCCCGCGCGACGTTATCGCTGAACAGCGAAATCATGCAAGTGAATGCACAAAAAAGGTGAATGAAGGCGGGCACTTGAAATGGGCGGATGTTTTCTTCTTCAAGACTGATAAAAGCTCTGGGGCTTGGTCGCGTGAAGATGCTGCAACAAACATTGTTCAGGGCCTGGAAAAGCTCGTCGCGGAGGTCAAACAAAAAGCGAAAGACGCCAAGTCAGGTGATCAGAAAACCAAGTTGACGGAATTGGCCGGACGATTGGAAAAGCAGAAAACACCGCTGACGACGTGGTGCAATAATCCAAAAGCGGATTTGCCAACGACAGAGCCAACCCGGAAAGGCAGCGGCGGCTACGATTTGAAGGCAACCATTCTCTTTTCGTTGCAGCCTAACTTAGACGGATTTCGTGAGGCATTCCTTTTGTTCAACCAAGGGAGGCTCAAGGAGGAATTTACAACAAAAGCCAAACCCGATGCGGCTTTCGTTGCCCGGATGGCCGGTAGAATCGCGCGCCCAGTATTTCCGTTTTTTTGCGACCTCTGGGCTGGAAAACTCAAAGACGAAACAGTCGGCCAAGGCATCTGGCCGGATTTTGAAAAGCAGGCATTCAGCGAAGTTTTTACAAAAATCGGGCAATTCATCGTTCGCGGGCGCAAGTTTGAACTCCGATTGGCTATTGCCAATGCAACCATTGACAGAATCAAAAAACAAAAAGAGTCCGATCCAAGATTGCAGGCGGTTGAGCGAATTACTGAAACTTTGGCGGATTCATTACCAGACTGCGCGGTAGATGAAAATGGACAAAGGAGGCCCTATGCTATTCGTGAACGCACGTTAAAAGCGTGGCCCAAGGTCCGAACCGCGTGGCGTGATACCATCAAAAAAACACCTGATGTTTCGGCAGACGATTTGATAAAGCAAAAAAATCGTATGCAGGAACGGATGCGGGAAAAATTCGGCAGCGCCCCGTTGTTTGATCTGCTCGCAAAAGAACGAGACATCTGGAATCACGCAGATGAAGACCCACTAAAAACTTGGTCCGAATATGTCGAAGCCAGCGAAGAAAAGGCTCACTTGGAAACCGCGCGTCTATTCGCACCGGCTCACGCTACATTGTCGCCGCGATTTTTCCGCTGGTCAGAAACGAACAACAAAGAACACCTTGCAGCAAGCACTCCGGAAATTCCATTTTCGTTTGAAGCCGACGCGCTTGATTTAGTCAAAAAAGAAAAAACAAAGATCAAGATTCACTTCTGGTCGCCACGCCTGTTGCGTGACGGACTGCGAAGCAAAAATGAAAAGTTGGACAAAGATGAGCCAGACCAGACTTGGATGCCGCCGGTGTTGCGAGCATTCGTAAAAATGCGCAATTGGCCGAGCGATAAACAAACTTTTGCCGGGGCTTCAGTGCGGCTTGCTCCGCGCTGTAAAGAAAACATCCAGTTGGTATTTGAGCCGGCATTAGACAACGACACCTTGAGAAAAGTTTGGGCCGAAGAAATGCCATTTACGCCGAGGATGGAAAAAATAAATGATGAATGGTTGGCAGCCGGTTTGCGTTGGCCAAAATCCGAAGCCGAAAAGTTCCCTTGGTTAGAAAGCGGTGGAGTAAAATGTCTGGCGGCTGATCTTGGCCTGACAAACAGTGCCGCTTGGCAAATACTCCAGGCTACAAACAAAGAAAAGGCCGCTAACACAACACGGCTTCGCCACCGGTTGAATCCTGATTCTGAAAAGCCCGCCTGGTTTACTCTTTCGATTGCAAATGGCATTGTCCGCGTTTCTGGCGAAGACCGCTGGGGCTGGCGAAAATTCGCCTCAACCGAAAAAACCGAAATCCGCGCGGAGTTGAAGAAACCAGTAGATAAGCGTAACGCGCTTTGTCGCAAGTTTTCCGCTCTAAATCGTGAAATTGAATTTCAAACCGCGACCCATGCCTTCTTGCCGGAATTGTCAGGAAGTGGCGGGCGCAATGCAACAGACGAGGAGACGAGCGAAGCCGAAAAGTATTTTGCCAAGTTCAAAACTAAAGGGTTCGACATCACCGAACGTCGGCCAAATTGGAAAACACAACTTTCCTTTCCTGAACAGAATGATGAATTGCTTTGGGGATTGAAGCGAGTCCGCGCACAACTTTTCCGGCTAAATCGCTGGTCGGAACAGCTTGGCAACGAAAAACAATCAAAGCCCTTCCAGTCGGCAATTGAAATCATCGGCAGCCTTCGCGAAGGCGATCCGCTACTTGAACTCGCGGCACTCAAAAGCGACCCGAAGAACCTCAAAAAGCGCGTCGGCGAGTTGGCTGGCGAATATCTGGATTGTTTCAAATCAATGCTTCCAAGTATCGCAGACCGCATCTTGCCTTGGCGTCGTGGTCATTGGTCTTGGAAACCTTGCGAGAATGACTGGCACAGAATGGAACTGGACACTTCAAAGCCCCGACCCGAAGCCCTGCTTGCCGGGCAGCGCGGTGTTAGCCTGGCAAGGCTTAACCAATTGAAAGATTTAAGGCAGTTGGCCCAATCCTTGAATCATCTTTGCCGCCGTAAACAAATTGAGCGCAGGGAAATTGTGCCCGAACCTTTTGAAGACTGTCGTCAAGCGATGGAGGACGCCCGCGAAGATCGAGCCAAGCAAATTGCTCACGAAATTTTCGCAATCGCCCTTGGGGTTACACTTGCGCCACCACCGGCAGACAAACAGGAGCGAAAACAAACTGAATCTTTGCATGGCGTCTATCGTTGCTTGGAACGCGGCCCGGTAAATTTTATCGCGCTCGAAAATCTTACTGCATACAAAACTTCTGCCAAACAAGGCCGGCGCGAAAACCGGCAACTCACATCATGGTCACACCGGCGCGTGCATAAGATTCTTGGCGAGCTTTGTGAATTGGTTGGATTGCCAATCGTTCTTGTTGATCCAAAATTCACTTCGAGATTCAGCGCAAAAGATCACAGTGCTGGTTTCCGCGCCGAGGAAGTACGAAAGGACGACGCGCGCCGTTCATTCTGGAAAAGAAAAGCGATGGAAGAATCACGTGGCTGGCAAGCGGAATTTCTTTCCTGGCTTGATAAACTCCCAAATGAAAAAACATTGCTACTGCCCAAGAAAGGCGGCGAGTTTTTTATGTCGCTTGGAAAAGATTCATCGCTTTACCAAGCCGACCTCAACGCTGCTTACCGTATCGGCCTTCGCGCATTAGCCCACCGAGACCGGGCAGAACTAGCGGGGCAGACATGGATTGAAAAGAAGCCGTTTATTGTAGATTCAGCCAGCGTTTTCCCGGATTCCACTTTACGCGCCGGTCTGCCATTCAAAACAATCACTAGCAGTGAACGGCTATGGGACATGGTCAACGACAAGCTCGCTTGGCAGCGTTGCCGCGAAATCAATATAGAACGCCTTAAAAGATTTGGCATCACAGTTGAACAGTTACCAGGCTATCTTCATCCTGACGAGGAGGACGACATTCCCATGTGAGCCATGAGCGACGCCCCGGTTCAAACCCAAGGTGGACTGGAATCGCAGCCGCCGTTGCCGGTGCGTCGGCTTCACAACTTCATCTATTGCCCGCGCCTGTTTTATTTCCAGTGGGTTGAAAACATTTTTCAGGAGAACGCGGACACGGTGGCCGGCAGTCATGTCCATCGCAACGTGGACGCGCCATCCAAGCTGGATGATCCCAAGGAGCTTGGTTTGCCGGAGGGCGCGAAGCTCCGCAGTTTGCGCCTGGAAAGCGAATCGCTCGGCCTCATCGGCGTGGTGGACATTGTCGAGGGCGGGCCGGATGGCGCGGAGATCATTGACTACAAACGCGGCTCGGCCCGGCGCGATGCCGAGGGCGAGCGCGTGGCGAAAGAGCCGGACGCCATGCAGGTGGCCGCGCACGCGCTGCTGTTGCGCGAGCATGGCGTGAACGCGGTTCGCGGCGCGATTTATTACGCGGCGGACAAACGCCGCGTGCCGGTGGAATTCACCGAGGAACTTTTTGGCAAGGTGCGCAAGGCGATTGACGACGCGCGGGCAGTTGCCGCCAGCGGGAAATGCCCGCCGCCGTTGAAGAATGACGCGCGTTGCCTGTATTGCTCCGCGTATCCGATTTGCCTGCCGAACGAATCGCTTTGGTGGTCAAAGCGGCGCAAAGCAACCGAGCCGGAAGGACAGCTTCAATTTGGTTTCGCTGGGCAATCGGAAGACGCGGTTCGCGACCGGATTCTTGAGGCGTTGGATTTTGCCGCCGAATCCACGGACAAGGAACCCACGTTGCAGCCGCCCCGGCCCGGCGGCGATGATGGCGAGGTGCTGGTGGTGCAGACGCCCGGCGCGCAAATCGGCCAGCGCGGCGATGAATTGATCGTCAGCGTCAAAGGCGAGGATGCCCGCAAAATTCCCGGCCAGCAGGTGCGGGCGATTTATTGCTACGGCGCGGTGCAGATGACGGCGCAGGCGGTTTCGACGTGCCTGGAACTCGGAATTGATGTCTCCTATTTTTCGCCGGCCGGACGGTTTCTCGGGATGTTGGGCGGGTTGCCGGCCAGCGGCGTGGATGCCCGGCGCGGGCAGTATCGGCTGTTCGAATTGCCCGGCGTGCGACTTGCAACTGGCGCGCGAAGTCATCCGCGCCAAAATTCATAACCAGCGCGTCATGCTCATGCGCAACGGCGATGTGCCGGACCGCGTGACGAGTTTGATGGCAGGTTTCCGTGACGCCACGGAATCGGCGCGCGATTTGACGCAATTGCTCGGCATCGAAGGCAGCGCGGCGGCGCTTTATTTCGAGCAGTTCGAGTCCATGCTAAAACAGCGCGAGGATTGGAAATTTGACTGGCGCGGGCGCAATCGCCGTCCGCCGCGCGACCCAGTGAACGCCCTGCTTTCACTCGGCTATTCCATGCTGGCGAAGGAACTCACGGGCGTTTGCTATTCGGTGGGTCTCGATCCGTTTCTTGGCTTCATGCACCAGCCGCGCTATGGCCGCCCTGCCCTGGCGCTGGATTTGATGGAGGAATTCCGCCCGCTGATCGCCGACAGCGTGGCGATCAGCCTCATCAATCGCGGCGAGCTTGGCCCGGAAGATTTCATCCACAGCGCGAACGGCACTTTTTTGACCGACAAAGGCCGGCGGCCATTTTGGGAAGCGTGGTTTCGACGGCTGGACACGGAAGTCAGCCATCCGGAATTCAGTTACAAGATGGCGTATCGCCGGATGCTGGAAGTGCAGGCGCGGCAGTTGTGGCGGTTTGTTCGCGGCGAGGCGTTGACGTATCACGGATTCGTCACTCGATGAGCCGGATTCGCTACCTTGTGAGCTACGACATCAGCGATCCGAAACGGTTGCGGAAAGTGGCGCGCTCGCTGGAAGGTTTTGGCGTGCGCCTGCAATACTCGGTTTTTGAATGTCCGCTGGACGATTTGCGTCTGGCAAAATTGAAGGCCGAGCTTCAACCTTGCTCGACCATGAGGAAGATCAGGTTTTGTTCGTGTCGCTCGGCCCGAGCAGCAGCGATGCGAGCTTGATTATTGAGGCGATGGGATTGCCCTACGAAGTCCGGTCACGGGTGACAATTATTTGATTTTCAGGCTTGCAACTTTATCCGAAAGGCGTTGAATAAACCCGGCTACGGCCACCGACCATCAACCTTCCGCCATTGGGTTGACATGATTTTTGAAATCGCGACGACTGCGCCTGATGTGCGGCGGCGCGGCGCGAGCGTGGAAGTGCTGGCGCTCGCCCGCAAGGACGCTCGCAATTAATAAACGACTGAATAGAAACGACTCACGAATGAAGCTTCACGAACAAATCCGATTGAATGAGCAAATTCGAGTCGCCGCTCGCATTCAGCGGCGATTCGAGGCGCAAAATCAAGCCTGCGAGAGGGGTGAGTTTCAGTCGGCGCGAATCCAAGAATCGTGAGGCGGTCAATCATGTTGTGGTCGTCGGACAACCACGTGTCTCAAGCTTCACTGTTTCAGTCGGCGCGAATCCAAGAATCGTGAGGCGGTTTGGCCAGCGTATCGGCCCTCGGTCCCACTGAAGGTTTCAGTCGGCGCGAATCCAAGAATCGTGAGGCGGTTCCCGGCATGTCCGGCTTGACGCCAGCGGGCGGAGTTTCAGTCGGCGCGAATCCAAGAATCGTGAGGCGGAACTAGCGGCGGGTTGGAGTGCGCGGCTCGGTTAAAATTCGCGGGCCTCTTCTCTTCCATTCACCCGCCACACACTCCAACCCGCCGCTAATTCAGCCATACCCCTTTCCGGCATTCATTCAGCAGTTTGATGTTTTGATTCTACTACAATAAATGTAACAGCTGTTACATTTATCGTTCAATTTGCACGGCAGTAAATCCGTGTCAATCCGTGTGCATCCGTGGTTCACCTCATCCGGCCTGCGGCCACCTTCTCCCCATCCGATGCGGAGAAGGAATGTTTTGCGCTTTTTGCGTTCTATCGCGGCGGATGAATCTTCGAAACTTTTCTTTCAGCGCAGGTTGCCGAGGTCGTCCAGCAAATCCTCCACCACCCAGTTGGCGCGGTTGGCCTGCAACACGTCCGCCACCATGCCGTGCTGCCAGACGGCATAACCAATCAATTTGCCTACGTCCGCCTGCAACTTCGGCTGCGCCATCAGTCCGGCAATGTATCCCGCCAGCACGTCGCCGCTGCCGCCCTGCGCCAGATGCGGGTTGCCCGACGGATTCACAAAAATATCGCCGCCGTTCCGGCCCACAAGCGTTTGGTGTCCCTTCAACACCACCCAGCAATTGCCGTAACGCCGCGAGATTTCGCGCAGCGCCTGCGGACGGTTCAACTGCACCTGCTGTTTGCTCGAGTTCAACAACCGTGCCGCTTCACCGGGATGCGGGGTGACGACGCGAATGGCATTTTTGGCCGACGGCCCCATCGGCAGCCAGTCCAGGCCGCTGGCGTCCACGACAATGGGCAACAGCGAATCGCGCCACAACCGCCGGGTATATTGCGACATGACCTCCCTCAGTCCCGGCGTTGCCAGTCCGGGCCCCATCAGAATGGCGGTCACCGACTCGGCCAACTTCAGGTCGGGCGACCACAAATTCACCATGGCCGCCTGCAAATGCGCTGCCACGGCGTGATAAACGGATTCCTGGGTAAACACGGTAATCAGTCCCGGCTGCGCGCGTTTGGCGCCGCGGGCGGCCAAAACCGCCGCCCCGTGATAACCCAAACTGCCCGCAATGATTCCCACATGGCCGAACGTGCCTTTGTGACCGGAGGCAGGGCGGCGCGGAGGATAGTTCTGAAAGTCCTCCGGCAGTATCCAGTTCAATTCACTCTTGTGCGGACATGGAATCAGACCCACGTCATCTGCCACTTCAAGCCGTCCGACGAACGGCCACGCGTTGTGCGCCAGCAAACCGGTTTTCGGCGCACCGATGGTCAAGGTGACCGCCGCTTCAATCGCCACACCCGGCGATGCGGGTTCGCCGGTGTCCGCGTTCAGTCCGGACGGCACGTCCACCGCCAGAACGGGAATTCCCGATTGGTTGACCGTCTTGATAATTTTTGCCCAGTCGGCAGACGGTGGGCGGTCCAGACCGATGCCGAACAAGCCGTCAATAATCAGCGCCGGTTTCTGTGCCAGCGCCTGTTCAAGCTCCGGCAGCGCATTTTCGGGCGTGGTGATATCAAGGGTGGCGACGCGGCGGCCGGCCAAAAATTCCCGGGCGGCGCGGCCGTCATCGCCGTTGTGGCCTTTGCCGGCGAGAATCAAAATGGCATCATCGGGCCGTGTCAGTTGCAGCGCCCGTTGGGCGATTTTCCCGCCCACGCGGCGGATGACTTCGGCTTCGGTCTTGCCGGTGGCCCAGGTGGCGCGTTCCCATTCGCGCATTTGGGTGATGCTGATGACCGGAAGTGACATGAGTTGAGCCTAGCAGAATTTCAACCCGGGGCGAAAGCGGAAACTGGTTCCGATACATTTTCAATGGAAACAGCAGCAGCCCGGCAGTGATTCATCTTCCAGTAACCGATGAGGAAGAATGACGAAGCGCAAATTGCCCACGAGTGCAAAGGCGCGACAATTGGTTTCGGAATTGGGGTATTGGGATTTCTTTCGGATTTCGGCCATCGGGTTTCAGATTTCAAAACAAGAGACTTACGACGATGCCTGACGTGGGACCATCGGCCGTCACCCAATTGTCACAAAGTTGTCACCCAATCGAAATTGTGTGACAATGGCGGGCGTGATATGCAACCGAGGGTGAAACCGCGAATATTGGTGGTGGACGACGAACCGGAGGCGGTTGAGCTTGTGGAGTTCAACCTCAAGCAGGCCGGCTATGCCGTTAGCACGGCGGCGGACGGCGCGGAGGCATTGAAAAAGGCGCGTTCGCAAACGCCGGACCTGATCGTGCTGGACGTGATGCTCCCGGAAATGGACGGATTCGAGATATGCAAGACGCTGCGGCTCGATCCGGCCACCGCCGGATTCCCATCATCATGCTCACCGCCAAGGCCGCGGAGATTGACCGCGTGTTGGGCCTGGAACTCGGCGCGGATGATTACCTGACCAAGCCGTTCAGCCCGCGCGAACTTCTGCTCCGCATCAAAAACATCCTGACGCGGGGCGAGAGCGGGGAGAAACCGCACGATCAGATGCGGTTCGGGGACTTGCTCATTGACGTACCGCGTCACGTGGCCAGTTGGAAGGGCAAATCATTTGAGTTGACTGCCACCGAGTTCAAATTGCTCACCACCCTCGCCCAACGCTCCGGGCGCGTCCAGTCCCGTGACCATCTGCTGCGCGACGTGTGGGAATACGACAGCCTCATTGACACGCGCACCGTGGACACGCATATGCGCCGTCTCCGCGAAAAACTCGGCCCCGCCGCAAAGCATCTGGACACGGTCCGCGGCGTGGGTTATCGATTCGTTGAATGAAGAAGGCCGAAGGCAGAATGAAGAAAACCTGATTCTCCGGCTTCGGCGGCTTGCGATTAGTTTCTGCATTCTGCATTCTTCCTTCTGACTTTTGATATGTGGCCAACTCTGACCATCCTCGCGCTGGCGGCAGCCGTGGTCACCCACTTTCACTGGCGGCGGAAATGTCTGCGCCAGGAACGGCGGGCGCAGGCTGAATTGGAGACGCTGCAACGGCGGCACCAGCAAACGACGATTGACGCCAAGGCCCAGCAACAGGTCCTGTTCAACAGCATGCTGGAGGGATTGTTGTTGCTCGACCGCAACCGCCGGATTTACCTCGCCAATCGCGCGTTTAAAAATCTCTTCGGCCTGAAAACCGAGTTGCGCGGCAAAACCATCATGGAAGCCCTGCGCGTGCACGAACTCGCGGCGCTGGTTGAGCGCGACCGAAAGCGACGGGCAGGTTTTCGATTACGAATTGAAGCTGCCGGAGTTGAACGAACGCTGGCTCCAGGTCAACGCCGCCGCCATTTCCAATTCCGCCGGCGAGCGCGAAGGCACCATTCTCGTCTTTCACGATCTGACCCGGCTCAAACAACTGGAGCGCACCCGCGAGGAATTCGTCGCCAACGTCAGCCACGAATTGCGCACGCCGCTCTCGCTCATCAAAGGCTATGTCGAAACGCTGCTCGACGGCGCGCGCAACAACCCTGCGGTCGCCGAACGTTTTTTCAAAATCATCGAACGCAACACCAGCCGGCTGGACCTGCTCATCCAGGATTTGCTCACCATTTCCGCCCTGGAATCCGGACGGATGACTTTGAATTTGCAACCGGTGCCGCTGCGTCCGGTCGTTGAAAAAGTCCTGGCCGACTTGAAAACGCGCTGCTGACGCCAGGGCCGTGAAACTGGTCAACCAGCTGCCCGAACTCACTGCACTGGCGGACGCGAACCGGCTCGAACAGGTCTTCGCCAATCTCGTGGACAACGCCATCAAATATGGCCGCGCCGAGGGCACGGTCACGATTGGCGGGCGCAAGGACGAGGCCGGCCAGCTTGAAATTTTCGCGCAGGACGACGGGCCGGGCATTCCGGCGGAGTCGTTGGACCGCGTTTTCGAGCGGTTTTATCGCGTGGACAAGGCGCGTTCGCGCGAGCAGGGCGGCACGGGCCTGGGTTTGTCCATCGTCAAACACATCGTCCAAAACCACGGCGGCAAGGTCTGGGTCAAAAGCAAGCCGGGCAAGGGCGCCGCGTTTTTCTTCACGCTGCGCCCGGCGTAATTCGGGGAATTTTATTGAAAAATCCCCGCATTCACCGATAGTCGTGTGTTTTGCTGATGATTTTTAGTTCGCCAATTTTCCTGTTTTTGTTTTTCCCGATTGTGCTGACGGTTAATTTGCTGTTGCCGGGCACCAAGGCGAAAAATTTCTGGCTGCTCTTGATGAGCCTGGTTTTTTATGCGTGGGGTCAGATTGATTTCATCCTGCTTCTGCTGGTATCCACGCTGGTCAATTACGGATTCGGCTATTGGATGGATCGCAGCGACACAACCTCCCGCCGCAAGCTCATAACCGCGTTCGCGGTGATTTTTAACCTCGGCATCCTCGCATTTTTCAAATACGCCAATTTCGCCGTCAGCCTGCTTAATTCAGTGCTCCAGCTTGCGGGCATGGCCCCGATTCATGCCCAGAAAATTCCGCCTGCCCATCGGCATCTCCTTTTTCACCTTTCATGCGCTGTCTTACATCATCGATGTGTACCGCCGCAAATGGCGGCCGGCAACCGACCCGAAGGAGGTGGCGCTTTACATTTTCTTTTTCCCGCAATTGATCGCCGGCCCCATCCTGCGTTGGAGTTCCATCGGACCGCAATTACTGCAACGCACCATCAGTCTGGACGTTTTTGCCGAGGGATTCGCCGCTTCGCGGTTGGTTTGGCCAAAAAAGTTCTCATCGCCAACACGCTGGCGGTGCCGGCCGACCAGATTTTCGCGCTGCCGCCGGGCGAACTTTCCGCGCCCTGTGCCTGGTTGGGGCTGGTTTGTTACACGCTGCAAATTTATTTCGATTTCTCGGGTTATTCGGACATGGCGATCGGGATGGGAAAAATGTGCGGGTTCACTTTCATGGAGAACTTCAATTTTCCGTACACGGCCAGATCCATCCGGGATTTCTGGAGACGATGGCATATTTCCCTGTCAACGTGGTTTCGCGACTATCTCTACATCCCGCTGGGCGGCAATCGCATTTCCGAAACCCGGACTTACGTCAATCTCGTCACCGTGTTCTGCCTCTGCGGTTTATGGCACGGGGCCAGTTTTACGTTTGTGGTTTGGGGACTCTATCACGGTTTTTTCCTCGCGGCGGAGCGGACGCGCTTTGGCCGCGTGCAGCAAAGTCTGCCTTCCTGGCTCCAGAGTTTTTACGCCGTGTTTGTGATCATGATGGGCTGGGTCATCTTCCGGGCCGATTCGTTCAAGGCGGCAGGCAATTATTTTCATGCCCTGTTTTTGCCGCAGCATCTGCCCGCCGCCCAACCCCTTGCCCGCTATAACCTGGACGAGATTTTCTGGGTGATCGTCATCGGCATTTTGTTCTGCGGGCCGCTGTGGAGCTGGATTAAAACCACCTACGCCGGGCTGGGAAAGGCGTTGCCGGAACCCTGGCCTCCGATCACGCGATGGTCCGGAGCCGCTTTTGAATTTTTCCTGATTTTCACGCTGCTGTTCGCTTCCGCCGCCTGTCTGGCGGGCGGCACGTATAACCCCTTCATTTACTTCAGATTTTAACGGCCATGTCACCCGCTCCCACCAATTCAAATCCGCAACGGCGCGCCAATATTTGTTTGCTCGCGGTTTTCATGGCCTTTCTCTGGCTGCCCACGCTGGACACATTGCTGCATCTTGACCGGTCAAGAATCCCGAGCGAAAACCGGTTGCCGGCCGGGTTCCCCGAATTCAAACCCCGCTCGGATGGCCTAAAAAAATACATCGCGGGTCTGGAGGCTTATTTCAGCGACCATTTTGGTTTTCGCAATGGGCTGATCCGGTCATACCGCTCCAGGCTATTTTACTTTTTTCACGGTCAAAGGGTAAACCAATCGGCCCTCATCGGCAGTGACGGATGGCTGTATGTAAACGAGTACCAAATGGTGGAACACTACCGGGGTACTTTGTTATTCACGCCCGACCAATTGCGGGACTGGAAAGTTCTACTCGAACAATACCGTGATTGGTTTGCGCAGCGCGGCATCAAATTCCTGTTCGTTATCGCTCCGGACAAACAATCAATTTATCCCGAATACCTGCCCTCCTGGATGAATAAAGTCACCTCCGAAAACGAACTGGACCAGTTTTTTGCTTACCTAAAGGCGCATTCGACGGTTGATGTATTGGACTTGCGTCAGGTACTGCGGGAAAACCGCTCCCTGGGACCGTTGTATCTGAAGACCGACTCACACTGGAATCAACTCGGCGCCTTTCTGGCTTATCAAAGGCTCATGAACGAATTGACGGCCCAACAATTACCCGACGCCAGGCCCCTGTCCCTTGATGATTTCGACCGGACAATCGTGGCATTTCCTCCCGGCGACTTGACGGCCATGGCCGGAGTCGACTCGCCGGAAAGCAATGCCTTTCTTTTGACGCCGAAATCGGTCATGCCGCCGCCGGAAATTATTGCCCAACCATCTCAAACCGGCTCTTTGGCCGCGACCAGAAATCCCTATGCGCGGGGCAGCGCCTTTGTATATGGAGATTCGTTTGTTAATTACTGGATTCCCTTTCTCGGCTATCACTTCGGGAGGGTTGATTATTTTAACAATCGCTTCCTCGCGTCGAAGTTTATCGACCCGGAGTTGATTAAACAGGAAAAGCCGGGGGTGGTCATTATTGAAGTCATCGAGCGATACTTCAATGTCGCCAGGCCGAAAGACCTGCTGATCGACGTTCCCGCCAAATAACTTTAATCTGCAACCCGGGAACCGTCCAATCAATCGGGGATGAAATTTACTTGCCAAGGGCACGGCGGGGTGCGATTGTTATTTCGTTATTTGGCGAAATATAAACCTATGCGCGATTTTACGGCCATCACCAAGGCGCTGTCCGACCCCACCCGGGTGCGCATCCTCCTCGCCCTGCGGCGCGGCGAATTGTGCGTGTGCCAGATCACCGAATTGTTCGGCCTCGCCCCTTCCACAATTTCCAAACACCTCTCCCTGCTCCATTACGCCGGATTGATTCTTTCGCGCAAATCGGAGCGATGGGTGCATTACCGGCTGCCGGATAAACCCGTACCAACGGTGATTCGCGAAGCGCTGGATTGGGTGAAGAAATCGCTGGGCCGGTCCGCTGAAGCCGGCGCCGACGCGAAACGTCTGGAAAAGATTCTGAAAATGGATTTGCGTGAAATCTGCCGCCGTCAATGCCGTTGCTGAATTGCCTGAAATTTTATGAAAACAAGATTGACCGACGATAAAAATGAAATCGTTCGCCGGATGGTGCGCGAAGGTTATGCCCAAATCGCCCGGGATACCTCCGCCGGCTGCTGCGGACCGGGCGTCTCGTGCTGCGGTTCCGCGCCTCAAGATGCGGACAAACTCGCCCGCGAACTTGGCTATTCCGTCGAGGAGCTAAAGTCGCTGCCTGACGGCGCCAACCTGGGCCTCTCCTGCGGCAACCCGGCCGCGCTCGCCGCATTGAAACCCGGCGAAACCGTGCTCGACCTCGGCAGCGGCGGCGGTTTTGACATGTTCATCGCCGGACGCAAGGTCGGCGCCACCGGCCGCGCCATCGGCGTGGACATGACGCCGGAAATGCTGGCCAAGGCGCGGCACAACACGACGAGCTATCGCGAACAAACCGGTTTCGACAACGTTGAATTTCGTCTCGGCGAAATTGAGCATCTGCCCGTGGCGGACAACAGCGTGGACGTCATCATCTCGAACTGCGTCATCAATCTTTCGCCCGACAAACCGCAGGTCTGGTGGGAAATGGCGCGCGTGCTCAAACCGGGCGGTCGCGTGGCGGTATCGGACATGGCGCTGCTCAAGCCGCTGCCGCCGGAGGTGCTCAAAATGGTTGAAGCCATCGTCGGTTGCGTCGCGGGCGCGGTGCTGGTTTCCGAAACCGGACGCATGGCGAAGGAAGCGGGATTGACCGGCATCAACTTGAAAGTGAAGACGGATTACGTCGCGAAGATGCTGGACTTTGAAGACCCGCTCTACAAAAAGCTCATCCAGCTGTTGCCGGCGGGAACCCAACCGGCGGATTTCATCACCAGCCTCGAAGTCCAGGCGCGCAAACCGAAATGAAAGCCGAAATCCCAACGACCGGCCAATTGGCTCCGGCCATGGGCCAAGCGGCAACCACAACCGGGAGATCCCGCGCGGAAATTACAAAATATTTGCCGTGGGGCATCGCGGGCCTGGCGTGTTGGTGGCTCCTCTATCACAACCTCGCTCCATTCGCAGCCTGGTTCACGTATTCGCTGCTGACGTTGACGCCTGGTTCGCATTTGGGCGCAGCCGTCGGGTTCTTCGTTTTTGAATCGCCCAAGGTGTTGCTGCTGCTCGTGTTGATCGTGTTCGGTGTCGGCGTCGTCCGGTCGTTTTTCACGCCCGAACGGACGCGGCGGATTCTTTCCGGCAGGCGCGAAACCACCGGCAATGTGCTGGCCGCATTGCTGGGCATTGTGACGCCGTTCTGCTCCTGTTCAGCGGTGCCATTGTTCATCGGCTTCGTCACGACCGGCGTGCCGTTGGGCGTGACGTTTTCCTTTCTGGTTTCGTCGCCGATGGTCAACGAAGTGGCGCTGGTGCTGCTGTTCGGTTTGTTCGGCTGGAAGGTCGCGGCGATTTACCTGGGCACGGGATTGGCCATCGCCATCGTTTCCGGCTGGACCATCGGGCGGTTGCGGATGGAAAAGCACGTCGCGGACTGGGTTTATCAGACGAAGATCGGCGAAACCGGGCCGGAAACGAAACTGGACTGGCCGGCACGAATTCGTTCCGGCCTGGAGGCGGTCAGGGACATTGTGGGGCGGGTCTGGTTTTACGTGCTAATCGGCATTGCGGTTGGCGCGGGCATCCACGGTTATGTCCCGGAAAACTTCATGGCGTCGATCATGGGCAAAGATGCGTGGTGGTCGGTGCCGCTGGCGGTGCTCCTCGGCGTGCCGATGTATTCCAACGCGGCGGGCATCATCCCCATCGTACAGGCGTTGCTCGGCAAAGGCGCGGCACTCGGCACGGTGCTGGCGTTCATGATGTCGGTCATCGCGCTGTCGCTGCCCGAAGCCATCATTCTCCGCAAAGTGCTCAAGCCCCGGCTGATCGCAACGTTTTTTGGCGTCGTGGCCGCTGGCATCCTGATGGTCGGCTACCTGTTCAATCTCATCATGTAAAAATCGCATCTTAAATTTACCCATCAATCCACAAAGAAATATATTATGAAACTCCAAATCCTCGGAACCGGCTGCGCCCGATGCAACACACTAATGATGGCCACCGAAAAGGCCGCACAATCGCTCGGCCTCAAATACGAACTCGAAAAGGTCACCGACCTGAAACAAATCATGGCGTTCGGCGTGATGACGACGCCCGCCTTGGCGGTGGACGGTCAGGTGAAGGTCAGCGGCAGGGTGCCGGCTGTGGATGAAATCAAAAAAATGTTGGCGTGAAACGTAATGCGTGATGCGTGAAAGGTAAATGGAATCGTGAATTGGCGTTCACGTTTCACGTTTCACGCATCACCACCCAAATCCTATGAATAAAAACTCAAGAATCGGCGGCGTGATCGCCTTGGTAGTCGCGGTTGGCGTAATGTTGGTCATCGCCCAAACTAACCGTCCCGTCACCAACGGCGCGTGCTGCTCAAGCCTCTTCAACCCATCGATGCTCGCCAGCATGGCCATGACCAATGTGCCAGCCACGACCAACGCGCCGGCAACCTCGCCGGCAAAGAAACCGCAGCCCAAACTTTTGGATCTCGGCGCGGACAAATGCATTCCCTGCAAAATGATGGCCTCGGTTTTGGACGAGTTGAAAAAGGAGTACGCCGGCAAACTGGAAGTTGAATTCATTGACGTGTGGAAAAATCCCGATGCGGCAAAGCAATATGGGATTGAGATAATTCCGACGCAGATTTTCTATGACGCCAGTGGCAAGGAAATCTTCCGCCACATCGGATTCATTGCCAAGGATGATATTCTCGCCAAGTGGAAGGAACTCGGCGTGGACCTGACGAAGAAATGAAACGTAAAACGTGATTGAAAGGTGAGAGCATGAACTACACGGAGTGGCTGAAGACGGCGACTGGAGCGGGCGATCTGGCCTACCGCGATAGCTGGTCCAACCTTCTCGCCAACGTCCCGCTTCCGTAATTCACGTTTCACGAATCACGTTTCACATACCATGGAACAACTTTTCACCAATCTGAGTCACGCGGTTGAAAGCGCGCCGTTGATTGCGCTGACCGCTTCGGTCGCTTGGGGCGTTCTGAGCATTATTCTCAGTCCCTGCCACCTGGCAAGCATTCCGCTCATCGTCGGCTTCATCAGCGAGCAAGGCCAGGTGACGACCCGGCGGGCGTTCTGGACTTCGGTGCTTTTCGCCGTGGGAATTCTCATCACCATCGCGGCCATCGGCGCCATCACGGCGGCGGCGGGGCGGATGCTGGGCGACGTGGGACGTTACGGAAATTACTTCGTCGCGGCCATCTTCTTCGTGGTGGGCCTGCATTTGCTGGGGGTGATTCCGATGCCGTGGTCAGGACCGGGACAGGTCGGTATGAAACGCAAGGGTTTGCTCGCGGCGCTGATTCTTGGACTCATTTTCGGCGTCGCACTCGGTCCCTGCACCTTTGCTTACATGGCCCCAATGCTCGGCATCACTTTCAAGCTGGCCAAAACCGAACCGGTTTATGGCGCGTCATTGCTGCTGGCTTACGGCGTCGGCCACTGCGCGGTGATTGTGGCCGCCGGAACCTCCACCGAACTGGTGCAGCGCTTCCTGAATTGGAACGAACAGTCCCGGGGCGTGACCATCGTAAAATGCATCTGCGGCGGGCTGGTGCTGATTGCCGGCCTGTATCTGCTGTGGACGGCGTAAAATTATTACCATGAGCAACCAAACAAATTCATCCGCAACCAGTCCAAAACGTCTCGCATTCTTTGAGCGGTATCTGACCGCCTGGGTTTTTCTGTGCATGATTGCCGGTGTCGCACTGGGAAAACTTTTACCGGACTTGACGGCAGCTTTGAGCAAAATGGAATTCGGCCAGGGCTCGCAGGTGAACATTCCCATCGGCGTGCTGCTTTGGCTGATGATTTATCCGATGATGCTCAAGGTCGATTTCAGCGCCATTGGCGGCATTGCCCGCAGACCGAAGGGATTGGCCGTCACGTTGTTTGTCAACTGGCTGGTCAAACCGTTCAGCATGGCGCTGCTGGCCTGGATATTCATGCAACACGTCTTTGCCGCGTGGATTGAACCGGAAACGGCGAAGAATTACACCGCCGGCCTCATCATCCTCGCCGCCGCGCCCTGCACCGCGATGGTTTTTGTCTGGTCGTATCTGACCGACGGCGATCCCGCCTATACGCTCGTTCAGGTGGCGGTGAACGACCTCATCATGCTGGTGGCATTTGCCCCGATTGTCATGTTCCTCTGCGGCGTGGCGCACGTCGTGGTGCCGGCCAAAGTGCTCATCACGTCGGTCGTGGTGTTCATCGTGATTCCGCTGACGGCAGGCTGGCTGACGCGCACAACGCTGCTGAAATCGCATGGCCGGGAATGGTTTGAACAAAACTTCCTGCCGAAATTTCATCCGGTGATGATTGGCGCGCTACTGCTGACGCTGGTTCTGATTTTTGCGTTTCAATCCAAAAACCTGACGACCCGCTGGTTCGCCGTGCTGCTCATTGCCGTGCCGATTGTCATCCAGGTCTATTTCAATTCCGGCCTGACCTATTTGCTCATGCGGCGGTTGCGCGTGGAGCATAACGTCGCCGCGCCCGGCTCGCTTATCGGCGCGAGCAATTTTTTTGAACTGGCCGTGGCCGTGGCCATCACGTTGTTTGGCGCGGATTCCCCGGCCGCGCTGGCAACCGTGGTGGGCGTGCTGGTGGAAGTGCCCGTCATGCTATCCGTCTGCAATTTCTGCAACCGGAGCCACGATTGGTATGGCCGCCAACCTCAAATCGCACCATGAAAAAGAAAAACGTCCTGTTCATCTGCATCCACAACAGCGCCCGCAGCCAGATGGCCGAGGCGTTCCTGAATCAAATCTGCGGCGACACCTTTGACGCGCACAGTGCCGGACTCGAACCCGGCAAACTTGAATCCCATCGTCGTCGAAGCGATGCGGGAAATCGGCATGGATATTTCCGGCAATCGGACCAAAGGTGTTATCGAGATGATCAAGTCCGGCAAATTGTTCGCCTACGTCATCACCGTTTGCGACGAAGCCAGCGCCGAGCGTTGCCCGATTTTTCCCGGCGTCACCACGCGGCTGCACTGGGGTTTCCCCGACCCGTCACAATTTCAAGGCGCGCCGGAGGAAAAATTGGCGAAGACCCGCGAGGTCCGCGACGCCATCAAGTCGAAAATCAAGCAATGGTGCGCCGAGGTTTGCCCGCCGCCGGTGTGAGCGAATTTGGGAAGCCAAAATTTCTTTGTAAGCGCTCGAGGAAATTCTATCATCTGGCCATGGTCCACGTTGGCATCGGCTATGACGTTCACGCGCTGGTCGCGGGACGCAAACTCATCCTCGGCGGCGTCGAGATTCCGCACACCAAGGGTCTGGACGGCCATTCGGACGCCGACGCGCTCATGCACGCGATTTGCGACGCCGTCCTCGGCGCGCTCGGCGAGCAGGACATCGGCCATTTTTTCCCGAACACCGACCCGCGCTGGAAAGGCGCGCCCAGCAAGGTGTTTTCTGCAGGAAGCGGCGCGGCAGGTCGCCCTGCGCCAGGGCAAAATTGTGAACGTGGACGCCACCGTCATCGCGCAGCAGCCAAAAATTTATCCGCACATCGCGGAAATGAAAATCGCGCATCGCCGAGGCGCTGGCGTGTCCGAATATCAGCAAATCGGCATCAAGGCGACCACGAACGAACAGATGGGCTTCATCGGCCGCGAGGAAGGCATCGCCGCGATGGCCGTGGCCAGTGTGGATTTGTGAGCGAAGTTAAATCAGTGATGGGTTAATTGAGCTAAACAAGTTCAAACAAGCGCCGAATCCAACCGATTTAACCAGTTACTTATTTAACCAACCCCATGCCCAAGGCCGAAATCAGTTGGAAACGGGTGACCGACGACGGCGTAAAGCTGCAGGTGTATGCCCGGCACGTGAGCCGCGAATGGCGGTTCTTTCAGCGCGAAAAGCGATTCGACCAATGGCAACCCGTGCCGGAACCGCCGCTGGAAGATTGGCTGGAATTGCTGGACGCGGTGCAACGGCTAATCACCCGCCGCCGTTATCAGCCGGACGATGAGGAGCGCCTTCGGCGCCGGATTCGCGAACGGTTTCCGGAGGCGAAAGTTTAGTTTGGGGAAAATTCCGCGTCTCTGGTCACGCCGGAAGTATCAACCGCCAACCGGTTTCTTCTCCAGGCGTCCGCCTCAAGCTGGCGTGTCAGCATCCCGCGATTATTGCACCCAGCCCAGGGCAAACCGCACCAGGGACACCATTCCCAGAAGCAGGCCAACGACAATCACGGAACCAAAAGCGTCAAATTCGGCCTTCGATACATGATTGATAGGGGTTACGGTGTTGATCAGATAGTAAATGCCACTTCGATTCACTTTACCCATATCCATTCTCATGCCGTCCCTTGAGCATGAACCAGGCCAGGCCTTGAGAAAGCTGCAACTTGCGCTTATGACAAAGACGATTTGTGAATAAATGAGATTCGTTTTTCCTGACAAAACTATCCCGTCCTTTTACATTGCTCGCGGATGGCCAAATCGCCTTTGATTCTTGTTTCGCCGAGCATCGAAAAACGCGGTGTCGAATTTCATGACCTTTCCGTCAGCCTTTCGGTCAAATACGAAAATGCCGTGCTCCAGGCCGGCGGCATCCCCGTCACCGCGCCCACGACGACCGACCGCCGGATGCTCGCTGAAATCGTCCGCCGCGCGGACGGTGTGATGTTGACCGGCGGCGACGACATCAATCCCGACCTTTACGACAAAAACCTGCCGCGCGCCGTCCGCCAAACCGTCGGCCCGACGCCCGACGGCGGCGGGCGCGATTTGCGCGAGTTGGTTTTGATTGACGAAATTTTTCGCCAGCGCAAACCGCTGCTGGCCATCTGCCGCGGGCATCAATTGTTGAACATCGCGCTCGGCGGCGGGTTGATTGCGGACATCCGCCGCCAGATGCCCGGCGCGCTGAATCATCAGCGTATGGACAAAGCGGGCGAATTAGTGCATGAAGTGCCATTGACATCGGGTTCGTTACTGGCCAAAATGGTCGGGAAGCGGATTTTGGGCGTGAACAGTTCGCATCATCAGGCCGTTTTGAAACCGGCGGAACCGTTGATGGCCGTGGCGCGAACGCGTGATGGAATAGTGGAAGCGATGGAATTGAAACCGGACGCGGCGCGGCCAATGCCGTTTTTGTTGAGCGTGCAATTTCATCCCGAACGATTGAGTGAACGGTATGCCGAACACCGGGCGATTTTTCGCCGGTTTGTCGAGGCATGCAGGCGGAGACGCTAAAACATGAAAGCCAAAATTCTCATCGTGGACGACGAGGCGGATTTGCGGAATTTGCTCACCTCGGTGCTCGAAGACCATTACGACGTCGCCCAGGCCGGCAACGGCGCGGCGCTGCAAAAAGCCTTTCCCCAGCCCCCGCCCGACGTGGTGCTGCTCGACGTGAAATTGCCGGACGCCGACGGTCTGGAACTGCTGCCGCAAATCAAAAAACGCTGGCCCGAAACCGAGGTCATCGTGCTCACCGGCCACGGCACCATCAGCATGGCCGTCGAAGCCGGACGCGGCGGCGCTTATAACTTTCTCTCCAAGCCGTTTGAAAACGAAAAGCTGATGGCCGACGTCAAGTGCGCCATCGAGCGCAAGGAGCAAAACCAGGAAAACAGCACGCTCCGGCGCGCGCTGGAAACCATGAGCGGCACGGCGTCGCCCATTTTCCGCAGCGCCGCCATGCAGGAAGTCGTCCGCACCATCGAACGCATCGCCCCCAGCGACGTCACCGTGCTCATCACCGGCGAGAGCGGCACCGGCAAGGAAGTCATCGCCGACCTCCTCCACGCGCTCAGCCCGCGCAGCAAAAACAAAATCATCAAAATCAATTGCGCCGCCCTGCCCCGCGAATTGATCGAAAGCGAATTGTTCGGCTCGGTCAAAGGCGCGTTCACCGGCGCGCACACCGACCGCGAAGGCCTGTTCCGCCAGTCCGAAGGCGGCACGCTGTTGCTCGACGAAATTTCCGAAATGCCCATCGACACGCAAAGCAAGCTGCTGCGCGTGCTGCAGGACCAGGAAGTCCGGCCCGTCGGCGGCAAGACCAGCTACAAGACCAACTGCCGCGTCATCGCCTCCACCAACCGCAAGCCCGAGGACGCCATCAAGGACGGCAAATTGCGCGAAGACCTTTATTACCGCATCAGCGCCATTTCGGTTCATCTGCCGCCGTTGCGCGAACGCCGCGAAGACATCATGCCGCTGGCCAACGCCTTTTTGAAACGGTTCGCCGCGCAGGCCAATCACGTCATCAGCGGCTTCACGCCGGGCGCGATGGAACGGCTCACCGCCTTCGACTGGCCGGGCAACGTCCGCCAATTGCAAAACGAAGTCCAGCGCGCCGTCCTCTTGAACGAAGGCAACGAAGTGGACGTGGCCGACCTTTCCGTCACCAACGCCAAAGTCGGCTCGGCCGACGGCACCGACACGAGTTTCACCCTGCTCGAAGGCGTGGAACGCAACGCCATCATCCAGACGCTCAAGGAAACCGGCGGGAACAAGCTCGAAACCGCCAAGCGCCTCGGCATCGGCCGCCAGACCCTCTACAACAAAATCAAGGCGTACGGGATCGAAGTGTAGTGTGTAGCGGCGTCTCGGCAGAGCGCCGCAGTTTTCGATTTGAATGGCAGCGTTCTCCCGAACGCCGCTACGATGTTTCATGAAACTGGATAGGTACAAAACGTGCGTCAATTAACTTTTAGGCTAAACCGTGAGAACTTTTTGGATAGGCATTATTGCTCTTGGGTTGACGAGTTGGACCGTTATTCTGCCTTTGCTGACAGGGGATCCTCATAGAGCTCAACCTACAGAATCTTTTTATACACTCGCGCTAATCAGTATTCTTCTAAGTCCGTTGGTTGGATTCATTTTAGCCATTTTTGGCCTATTTAGCGGCTTCCGAATTTATAAAGACAAAGCAAAAGTATTTGCATTTGCGGGTTGGATTTTATGCATAATTTCATTGGTCATTCAGGCGCTTTATTTTTTGATTGTCTTGCAGTTAATTGACGGGCTTAGAAGATTGCAGATCTAGCCAAATTAGAAGATAGGCTGCAAAACATGCCGTTCATTATTTGTTAGACAGCCGAGAGCAATTATGACTTGTCCCTATTGCAACCATTCGTTTCCGTTGACGTGGCGGAGATACTTTAGTTCGCCATTCGGCAGGCACGTTTGCCCGCAGTGTGGCCGCAAATCAAAGTTCAGGCTGACAGTTTCGTATGTTGCTGTCATTTCGGTTGCCTGGATTGTATTTTATGGTTTGGCCCTTGCCCTGACGGTCCTGGTCTTCCCAAAGACGTGGCGGGAGATTTTGGGCATTCCATATTTCGCTGTTATTTTTCTCATCGGTTGCATGGTTGTCCTCCCGTTTGACAAGTTGCTGGACGGGAAATTCCGCAGATTGGAGAAGTTGAAAGACGAGGTTCAGCCGCCTGGTTAGAGGATAGGCTGCAGATTTTCTCCCGGTTCAAAGTTCCCTCAATTCTTCCCGCAGCAATTTTGTCAGCGGTTGAACGGTCTTCGCGCTGAATTCAAATTGTAACCCGCGTAGGACAGGCGTCACGCCTGTCTCCATTTCGCCAACGTGGTTTTGCCAACGTGGTTTGATACTGAACCGAGTCAGAGACAGGCAAGATGCCTGTCCTGCAAATTCCGGCAGGCAGACGCGAACGAACGGATGCCAAACCTTTCGCCACGACAAGCCGGCAACCACGAAGAAGGCTTCTGTTTGAAATTCATCCCCTGTTTCCTCCTGCCGTTTTTCTGTTCGCCCGGCTGATTCTTCACTTAAGTAAAGTCACTGACAAAGAATGGTGGCTAATTGACAAATAGCGCGAAGCCAGCCTGAATTTGTCCGGTAAATTGTATTCCAGTGAGGCGTTTGACGAAGGTCTTTTATCCGGAAACGCGATTAATCATTAAAAAATTGTGACGCTCATTCTGACATTGATTCTGTTGCCGCTGGCCACCGGTTTGGTGTTGTTGGGCCTTAAACCCAACCTGCCCCGCCAAATCCTTGTGTCCGCCGTCGTGCTGGCGGTCTGCTGCGGTTCCGTGGTCCTGGCTTTGATGCCTGCGCCACTCAATCTGGGCGACCTGCCCGTAAGCCAGCACAGCATCGGTCAGATCATGTTCCTCGTCGAAATCGCGATGAGCCTGTTCATCCTGTACGTCGGCATTCGCGCAAAACACCTGTTGATCGTTCTGCTCACGCTGGTCACCACCGGTCTGATGGTCTGGTTCGAATTCACCGCCGGCGAACATCTCGAAGTGGCCCAGAACCTGTACGTGGACAAGTTCGCCGTCATCATGGCCCTCATCAACGGCCTCGTGGGCGGCGGCATCTGCCTCTATGCCCTCGGCTACATGCGCGAATATCACCAGGTCGCGCATCGCGACGTGCCGGACCGGCGGCCGTTGTTCTTTGCGCTGCTGTTCATTTTCATGGGCGCCATGTTCGGCCTCATTTTCGCCAACAATCTCGTCTGGCTGTTCCTGTTCTGGGAAATCACCACGCTGTGCTCATTCCTGCTGATTGGTTACACGCAGACCGATGAAGCCAAACGCAACGCGCTGCTGGCGCTGGTTATGAACCTCGCCGGCGGGCTGGCCTTTGCGGCGGCCATCGTGTGGTTTTATAAACAGTCGGGCAGCATCGAGTTGCAAACGCTGATCAAATCCAACAAGGCGCTGGTGCTGTTGCCTGCGGCGTTGTTGTGCTTCGCCGGCATCACCAAATCCGCCCAACTGCCGTTCTCGAGTTGGTTGCTCGGCGCGATGGTGGCTCCCACTCCCGTGTCGGCGTTGTTGCATTCCAGCACCATGGTCAAGGCCGGCGTTTATCTCGTCTTGCGCATGGCGCCGGTGATCGTGGGTACCAAGGTCGGGCTGGCGGTGGCGCTGGTCGGCGCGGTCACGTTTGTCGTCGGTTCCCTGGCCGCCATCACCAGCAGTGAAGCCAAGCGCGTGCTGGCCTGGTCCACCGTGGCAAACCTGGGCCTGGTCGTCCTGTGCGGTGGCATCGGCACTGCCGAGGCCGTCTGGGCGGGCATCCTGTTGATTATCTTCCACGCCGTGGCCAAATGCCTGCTGTTCCTGTGCGTAGGCGTGGTGGAACACAAATTGCACAGCCGGAACATCGAGGACATGGCCGGGCTGGTCGTAACCATGCCGCGCGTGTCGGTGATGATGCAGATTGGCATGGCTGGCATGTTCCTCGCGCCGTTCGGCATGTTGATCAGCAAATGGGCCGTGCTCAAAGCCGTCGTGGACGCCTATCCTCTGCTGTCGGTTTTCATCGTTTTTGGCAGCGCGGCCACGCTGTTCTTCTGGGTGAAATGGATGGGCAAATTGATAGAAGTGGTCCATCCGCACCCGCGCGTCCAGAAGGAACTGGAACTCGGCGAATCCATTGCGCTTTACGGCTTGTCGGCGGCCACCGCCCTGGCCTGCCTGCTTTTCCCCCTGATTTCCTCCCATTTCATTGTGCCCTACGTCCTGAGCATTTATGACCATTGCGCCTCCCTCGGCCAGGGCAATGTCATCATCATGCTCATCATGATGGCGCTCATCATTTTGTTCCCGGTCAGTTTCATCAACTACGGCCGCGGCGTGCGCGTGACGGACGCTTACCTGGGCGGCGCAAACATGCAAAGCAGCACCCGGTTCCGCACCATGGCGGATGGCGCGCAGGAAGTCGCCATCGGCAACTACTACCTGCACAACCTGTTCAGTGAAGCCTGGCTTTCCCGCTGGGGCGTGGCCGGCTGCTCGGTGTTGCTGGTGGTGATGCTGGTAATGGCTTGTTTATGAGTCCCTGGATTCGAGCATTGATTTTTCTGGTGGCGGCGCCTCTCGTCGGCGGTTTGCTGGCGGGCTGGGACCGCCGGATCACGGCACGCATGCAATCGCGGCGCGGCCCGCCCATTTTCCAGCCGTTCTACGACGTGGTGAA
Source organism: uncultured Verrucomicrobiae bacterium (assembly GCA_963789055.1). Lineage (GTDB taxonomy): Bacteria > Verrucomicrobiota > Verrucomicrobiia > Limisphaerales > UBA11358 > UBA11358. The sequence goes on from CAWBJE010000004.1 coordinate 813,595, forward strand.
ACTCGCGCACAAGGAAAACGTCGTCGTCCGCCGCTCGCAAAATTATTACATCGTTTTCTTCCTGCTGCTCGTGATTTTTACCGGCTGCCTGTTCTTTGCCGGGGCCGATTTGTTGCTGGTGATTTTCGCGCTGACGCTGGCGGCCATCTTCTTCGTGCTGGGCGCCTACAAGGCCAGTTCGCCCTACAGTTTCATCGGCGCGGAACGCGAATTGATCCAGATGATGGCCTACGAACCGATGGTGCTCCTGACGGCCATCGGCATGTACCTCGTCACCAAAAGCTTTGCCGTGGACGCCATCGCGAGCCATCCGCAATTGCTCGTGCTGACGCTGCCGGGGATTTTCCTCGGCTTCCTCTACACGCTGGAAATCAAGTTCCGCAAATCGCCCTTCGACCTGTCCTGCTCGCACCACGCCCACCAGGAACTCGTGCGCGGCATCACCACCGAATTTTCCGGCCGCACGCTGGCGATGATTGAACTCGCACACTGGTACGAAAACGTCTTCCTGCTGGGCTGGGTCTATCTGTTCTTCGCCGCCATCCCGGCACTGGGCATCGCCGCGTCCCTGCTGGTGTTTGTGTTCGTCATCCTGGTGGACAACGTTTTTGCCCGGCTCAAATGGCAGACCGCGATCAAGAGCGCGTGGGCCGTCGCCGTGGTGCTGGGCTTCGGCAACATCCTGGTGCTCTCGCTGCTGTCCGCGAAACCGGCGGAACCCGCCGGCCAGGTTGACGCCAAACCCGCTGTCACAACCGCCGTCAGCACTCACGGTCAAACCATTTCCGCGCCCGCCCCGGCCACGGAAACCGCCCGGAGGAATTGAATCATGTCCAGCTTTTCAAAATCCCCCTGGATCATCCACTACGACGCCTCGAGCTGCAACGGCTGCGATATCGAGGTGCTCGCGTGCCTGACGCCGCAGTTTGATGTGGAACGGCTCGGCGTGGTCAACACCGGCAATCCCAAACACGCCGACATTTTCCTTGTCACCGGCGCCGTCAACGAGCAAAGCGCCGAAGTCATCCGCAACATCTATCACCAACTGGTCGAACCGAAGGTGGTGGTGGCCGTGGGCATCTGCGCCTCCAGCGGCGGCATTTTCCGCGAGTGTTACAACATCTCCGGCGGCGTGGACAGCGTGATCCCGGTGGACGTTTATGTGCCCGGCTGCGCGGCGCGGCCCGAAGCCATCATCGACGGCGTCGTCCAGGCGCTCGGCGTCCTGGAAAAAAAGCAAAACGAGATGATGGCCCTGACCAACGGTCTCGACCAGGCCATCTACCAGCGGGCGAACAAGAACGATGCGCCGGAAATTCTCGGCCTGCAAAAGACCGCCTACCAGAGCGAACTGGAAATTTACGGCGACGACAGTCTGCCGGCCTTGCAGCAGACGCTGGAGGAAATGCAAAAGGAATTCGACCGGCCGGGACAGGTATTTGTCAAGACGGTCATCAACGGCAAAATCATCGGTTCCATGCGCGGCTACCCGCTGAATGACACCGCGTATTTGAGCCGGGTGCTGGTGCATCCCTACTTCCGCAGCCGCGGCATCGGCCGCCGGCTGGTGGAGGAAACCGAGAAGGTCTTCCCGAACGTGAAACGTTTTGAAGTCAAAACCGGCCACAAGAGCGATCGGAACCTGTTCCAGTTTCGCGCGCAGGGTTATGAGCAATTCAAGACCGAACCGTTCACGCCCGCCATCACGTGGGTCTATCTGCAAAAGGAGCGCAAATGAGCCAGGACCAAATCGAGAACATCACGGTCGAAATGCTGCCGGCCCGGGCCAAAGCCATGCGCGAACAAGGCCGCCGCCTGGTGCAAATCAGCGCCACGCGCCTGCCGGACGCGGTCGAACTGACCTACAGCTTTGACCTCGACAGCCAGCTCGCCAACCTGCGCCTGTCGTTGCCCGCCGACAAACTGCAATTGCAGAGCATCAGTTCCATCTACCTCTGCGCCGTGCTTTACGAAAACGAAATTCACGATCTGTTCGGCGTGCAGGTGGATGGCCTCGCCATCGATTTTAAAGGCAACTTTTACAAAACGGCGGTCAAATTCCCGTTTGCCGCCGCTCCGGCTCCGGCACCCGCCAAAGCAGTTCCAGCTGCGGCTCCCGCACCGGCTACTCCGGCGGCAACCAAATAAATTTTTATGGCACGCACTGTCATCCCCTTCGGCCCGCAACACCCGGTGTTGCCGGAGCCGATCCACCTCGACCTCGTCGTCGAGGACGAAAAGGTCGTCGAAGCGCGGCCCTCCATCGGCTTCATCCATCGCGGACTCGAGAAGCTGGCGGAAAAGAAGGATTACGTCGAATTCGTCTTCGTAGCCGAGCGCATCTGCGGCATTTGCAGTTTCATTCACGGCCAGACCTATTGCCAGGCGGTTGAGACGATCATGAGCATCGCGGTGCCGCCCCGGGCGCAGTATTTGCGCACCATCTGGGGCGAATTCTCCCGCATCCACAGCCATTTGTTGTGGCTGGGGTTGATGGCCGACGGTATGGGCTTTGAAAGTCTGTTCATGCATTCCTGGCGCGTGCGCGAAAAGGTGCTCAACATCATTGAAGCCACCACCGGCGGCCGCGTCATCTTCGGCTCCTGCAAGGTCGGCGGCGTGCGGCGCGACATCGATGCCGACATGGCGAAAAAGATTTTGCAGGACATCGAACAGATTGAGAAAGAGATGCATGAGCTGACCCATGTGTTCCTCAATGACCGGTCGGTGAAGGACCGGCTTTGCGGCATCGGCGTGCTCTCGAAGCAGGAAGCCTGGGACCTCGGCTGCGTCGGTCCCACCCTGCGGGGCAGCGGCGTGGCGCAGGACATGCGCGATCAGGGTTACGCCGCGTTCAAGGATATCCCGGTCACGCCGGTCACGCGTCCTGAAGGTGATTGTTACGCCCGCTGCGCCGTCCGCTGCGGCGAGTTGTTCCAGTCCGTGGACATCATCCGCCAGGCGTTCGCAAAGATGCCCGCCGGCGAAATCGCCGTGAAAGTGACGGGCAATCCCAACGGCGAAACCATCACGCGCACCGAACAGCCGCGCGGCGAGGTGGTTTATCATTTGAAAGCCAACGGCACGAAAAATCTGCAGCGGTTCCGCGTGCGCACCCCCACGTTCGCCAATATCCCGGCGATGCTGAAGATGCTGCCCGGGTGCGACCTGGCGGACGTGCCGATGATTGTGCTCACGATTGATCCCTGCATCAGTTGCACGGAAAGGTGATATGGGTTACTTCGAAATGTCCAAACTGGCCCTGAAGTGGGCGCTCACGAAGCCGCCGACCACCCGGTATCCTTTCGAGCCGCGTAATCCCCTGGCCGGCTCCCGTGGCCGGCTCGTCTTTACAAAGGACAATTGCGTTTATTGCACCGTGTGCGCGAAGAAATGTCCCACCGGCGCGCTGGTGGTGAACCGGGCGCAAAAGAAATGGGCCATTGACCGCCTGCGCTGCATTTCCTGCGGCTATTGCGTCGAAGTTTGTCCCAAAAAATCGCTGGCCCTGACGACTGATCACGGCATACCCACTGTGACCCGCGACTGCGAGATTTATTGAATCCATTGAAGCCGGAGGCGGAACATGAATCCCAGCCCAACACCCGGTCAAAAAGCCAAGTACGCCTGGAGTGACATCGACCGCGCCGAACCGCCCAAACGCCCGGCCACCGACCGCGTCTCCGATTTTCAGCAAACCCATCTGCCATACGACGAAGCCACGGCGCGCGAACAGGCCAGCCGTTGCATCCAATGCCCGAACCCGCGCTGCGTTGAAGCCTGTCCGCTCGGCACACCCATCCATGAACTGCTGGGCTTGATCGCCGACGGCCAGTTCAAGGAAGCCGCCGAATTGCTTTTTGTCACCCACAGCATCCCCGAACTGGCCTCGCACGTGTGCGTGGGCGGACGCGTTTGCGAACAGGACTGCGTCCTGGCTGCCAAATCCGACCCCGTGCCGGTGCGCGCCCTCACGCGGTTCCTGCTCGATTACGGCTGGAAACACGGTTTGGCCGAACCCGCCATCGAGCCTGCCAAAAACCAGACCGTGGCCGTCATCGGCTCCGGCATCGGTGGCCTGGTAACGGCCGACATGCTCTCCCGCAAAGGCTACGCCGTCACCGTTTTCGATTCCCGCCTCAAACCCGGTGGCCGTGTTATGAACGGTCTGCCCGGATTCCGCGTGGACAAGGAACTGGTCGAACGCCGGCTGGAACTGCTCCGCCAGCGCGGCATCCATTTCCGCATGGGCGTCAATTTCGGCCAGGACGTGAAATTGAGCGATCTCCGGCGCGAGTACGACGCCGTCTTCCTCGGGTTCGGACTCGCCGACGCCATGGCGCTCAAGGTTCCCGGTGCTGATTTGAAAGGCGTCTATCAGGCATTCCCCTTCATCATCCAGAACACGCAGCCCGCCTGCGGCACGGCGGCCGGAACCAAAACCAGCCAGCCAGCCATGGACGTCCGGGGCAAACGCGTGGTAGTCCTGGGTGGCGGCGATACCGCCATGGACGTGTTGCGCATTGCCATCCGCCGTGGCGCCATCAGCGCGCTCTGCATTTATCGCCGCAACGAAGCCAGTCTGCCCGCCGATGCGGAAGAATATGACGACGCCCGCGAGGAAGGCGCGCGGTTCATGTTCCTGTGCCAGCCCGTGGCCGTGCTCGGCAATCAGGCAGGCGAAGTGACCGGCGTCCGTTGCGTCCGCATGGAAACGGGCGAACCCGACGACACCGGGCGCGCACGGGTGAAGCCGGTGGCCGGGTCGGAATTCGAGGGGCCCGCCGACGTGGTGTTTGTGGCTTACGGCTTTGACGTGCCCCGCCTGCCGCAAACCGACGATTTCGCAAAACTGTCCGTGGATGGCCGGGGCTGTCTGGCGGTGGACGCGAATCAAATGACGAATTTCCCCGGCGTGTTCGCGAGCGGCTCCATTGTGCGCGGTCCGGCGCCCCTGAGCGACGTGGTGCGCGGCGCCCGCAAAACCGCCGCTGCCATGGACGCCTGGCTCACCGCCCGCTACAGCCAAGGGCGAGGATAGACGATAGAAGATGGAGGATGGAAAGATCTCGCCATCCGTCACGGTACTGTCCTGATTTGGCTGTAGGGCACGACGTAAGGAGTGCTGGCCCGAACGACTCGTTACCTCGTCGCCTACAAATCATGACACTACCCTCGTCACCCGCCACTCCCCAAGTTATCCCAGCAATCGGTGCACTTCCTTTAGCTTTGCCACGATATTGATGTCCGCCTGACAGTTGGGCAGGCAATCGCCGCAGGCAATGCAGGCCGTGCCATCCTTGGTCAGGGTCTTGTATTCGGCCTGCGCCCGCGACAGGTCGTGATAATCGAGGGCATAACGTTCGTAGCGCAAAATGTCGGCAATCGCGATGTGTTCCGGGCAATGCGAGACGCAATCGGCGCAAAGCAGGCAGGTCAATCCCTTGTTGTAAGCCGCCAGCAGACCGAGCGCTTCACGGTCGGCAGCGCTCAGGGCGCTGGCGCGCGCCGCGCCGAAATTTTCCTGTAGCTGGTCGAAATTGGCCGTGGTGATGACCGCCGCCGTGAGATTGGGATTGGACATCAGCCATTTCACCATCGCCGCGCCGGGTGTGCTGCCGCTGAAACGCGGTTCCGCCAGCAGCGCCTGAAATTTTTTGTCCGTGGCCGCCCGCCCCACCCCGCCCATGGTTTTCATGGCGATGGTGCCGAAGTCTTTTTTCCTGGCCAGCGCCACCAGGTCCCCCACTTCCTTCTTGTCGCCGTAGGTGTAGAAAAACTGGGCGGCTTCGTAAGGCAGATTATCCATGAGCCACGGAATGATGTCATAGGCCATGTCGCCGCCGATGTTGTTGTAATGATGCTGGGAAAGAGCGAGGTGCTTGACCAATCCTTCCTTCTTCAGCCGCTCGAAGGCCCGGACCATGCCCGGCTCCTTCTTCGCTTCCTCAATCGAATGATAGCCGAAGTGGAACTTGAACACGTCGTAATACCCCACGCCCGACTTCGCGAGGCATTGTTTTACAAATTGATAATGCTGCTCCTCGTCAATGTGGCCCTTGAAGTGGTCGCCGCCCACGCGGTCCACCACCACTTCCAGATAATACGACTCGCGCGGCTGGCTCTTGATGGCGGCGGGCATGGTTTCGGAAGTCCAGCGATTGGCCTTGTGCCAGTAATTCACGCCCGACTGGACGGCCAGCGGGATGATGGCGGGATTCCAATCGTACGCCCCCACCAGCGCGCTGATTTCCAATCCGGTCCGTCCATAACGCCGCCGCGGCAGTTGGGCCCGGGTGTCGGCGGCGGAAACATTCAACGTTCCCAGACCGGAAAGTGCCAGGGCGGTGGCCCCCGTCGCACCGACGCGGATGAAATCCCGCCGGGTCAATCCGTTTGTTTCTTTGTGGTTGTGATTCATAATGATGCGTTCCTTGTTTGGAACCAATACCTCCGACCGCTTGACAAGTCAAATCCTGCGGGCGACGCCCTGTTTTGGTTCAGTCAATCCCTAATCCACCCCGGCGGCTATCGGGACGGAAGAAATCTCCAAACGACAAAAAACCGGCGATGGGAATTTTCAGATCGCCGGTCAAACTTTTTATCCGTCTTTCACTCACCCATCGCCGGACTTTCCACACAGCCTCGCGCGGTGTTAGGCCACTGTCAGCCATCAATACTCCTATCCCGCCGTCTTGTGCCAAAGGACGGGCTGGCGATGGGTTGCTTGAGGCTCTCTATCTTCTTGTAAGCATCGCCAAGTTCCACCTTCAAATCGTCGCGCTCCGCCTCGGCACGCTGCGCTCTAACTTCCGCTGCTTCCTTTTTGGCCTTCATATCCGCCACCTGCTCTTTCACCAGCGCCAAATGATCACGCAGGGCAGCAGCCGACCCATGCTCACTAATCCAGCTTTCTATTGCCTTGAGTGGATTCATATATTCCGTGGTGCAAAGTGGCCTAACGTCCAGAGCTCAGCCACAGCCGCCGAGCGGGACGCCGAAATACAAAGTGACAAACAAATTTAATAAAATCAATTGCAACTGGCAGAGGCAGCGGCTGTTGCCTGCAGCGATTTGATACTTCCAGTTAAGCCCTTATGGTTTTTGGTTATCATTGGGGCGAAATGGGCGGGGAGTGCTACCAACACTACCCCGCGTAACCAATCGTGTTTAACCCGGTGCCTTGCGGCACCTAGAACGAATGATCGTATGAAATATTACAGTTCCACCACCGAATTCAACTGCGGAATTGACCTCCACGCTCATCAAATGTACGTCTGCGTCATGGACCGGGACGGCAAGAAGCTGGTCCACACCAACATCCGGAACAATGACTTCGACTATTTCCTCAAGCTCGCCGCGCCTTATCGCCACGACTTGACGGTCTGCGCCGAATGCATGTTCGGCTGGTACTGGCTGGCCGATGCCTGCCAGGAAGCCGGTCTGAAGTTCGTCCTGGCGCACGCCCTCTATCTCAAAGCCATCCACGGCGGCAAGAACAAGAACGACCGCATCGATTCCGAAAAGCTTGCGCACCTGTTGCGCACCAATCTGATTCCGCCGGCCTACGTCTATCCGGCCGCCAAACGCCCGCTGCGGGCGCTGCTGCGCCAACGCATTCTCTATGTCTGGCGCCGCAGCGAACTGCTGGCCCGCATCCAGTCCCACCAACTGGCCTATAACCGGCCCTTGATCCGCCAGACCCGGCCCAATCGCGATCCCTGGGAAGAAAAGCTGCTGGCGCAGGAAGACAACCCCCTTCGCCAGTTGGCCCTCCAAAACGACCTGGCGCTGATCCGCCATTACGACGCGCAGATTACCGCCCTGGAAGAACAACTCCAACGGCTGACCAAAGCCGCCGCCGCTCGCGATTATACTCTGCTGCAAACCGTGCCGGGCATCGGTGAACACCTGGGCCTGACCATTCTCTACGAAACGGGCGACATCGCCCGCTTTCCCACGGTCAAGGATTTCGTGTCTTACTGCCGATTGGTCAAGGGGACGGTGGCCAGCGCCGGCAAGATCAAAGGGCTGCGCGGGGCCAAACTCGGCAACCCGTATCTGCGCTGGGCTTTCGGCGAAGCGGCGGTCATTGCCAAGCGCGATCACGAGGTGATCGGTCCGCTGGCCCAACGATTGGAAGCTCGAATGGGCGGCAATAAATTCAAAGCCAACACGGTCCTGGCCATCAAATTGGCCCGCGCCGTCTATTTCATGTTGCGCAAGGGCACCGTGTTTGACCCGCAACGATTGGTGGCGGCGCTGACGCACAAATGAATTTGGCCCCGGCCAGAGCCAACCCGGAGCGTCTAACTGGAGCCGCTGACAATACCCGATGCCCTCACGAGTCGCAGACCAAACTCATTGGTGCCACAGCACCCCCGGTCTGCGTTGGGCGCGGGGAGACTCCGTGGATTTGATTGGGAACTCTGGCCGGCGGTCAACGCGGCGGGGTATTCGACCGCCGGGGGCGCGAGCGAAATGGCTCGGCCTTCGCCCCCGGCTCGTTTACCTTGCTAACGACATAACCTTGGAATGAAAAGAATTTGGAGTATCCGCCCCCAGGGCACGTCCGCAAAAAACTGCCCGACGGCCGTCGCGAAGGCTATGGCCCGGCAGGCCCGATCGGGGCAGCCGTCATTTCAATTTGAATGGATAGCCCAGGGGTTTACTGTTGAGAGTTTCTGGACCGTGCGCAGCGTCCTGCTCGCGACCACGGAGATTGCAGGGCTGGAAGGCCGGTAGCGGCTCGCATGGCTGCCGCCGGCCCGACTGAGTCCCAATAGGTGTTTAGCCGGATGCCCAGCTCCGAGCTGCCAACTGAAATCAAGTCGGAAGTCCGTTCTGAGGACGCGAAAACGGAAAGAAAAAATCTTTCCGTAGGGGAATGTTTTTTTCTGTTGACCGTCCGGGCTTAATAGGTGTTAGCTGCTTTTTTTACGACCATGCTGTCGTCGCCTATCTATGAATATCTTGGTTGCCCTCAGGCCGGCTCCTACCATCCATGCCGGAACTTCGGGGTCGTCGCGAAACATAAACGTAAGCGTCCCTTCGACCCGTTCCATCAGGCGAAGGTGTCGCTCAGAAGCGCACAGGTCCAGGAAGATGTCCCGCAGTTCGGTGGCGCAATCCAAGCACCAGTAACGCGCTCTCCCCGTACTCATCTCCCCGAAGCGGGCTGGCCGACGGCAAAAGCTGCACCGCTTGCCCTTCACCGGCAATTTCTCCGGCTTCTTCGGGTCCAGGGTATGAGACTTGGTCCTGGCCGGGGCGCAGTCTTTGCAGAGGTCAACAGTCTTCTGCGCCCTTCCGTTCACGACCGGGGTGAAGTGGATGGTCGCCTCATTCTTATGGCACTTGGTGCAACGCATAATCGTCAAAGTAGCATTGGCAGCTAACGTTCAGAGCTCAGGCACGCGGGACCAACCAGCGTGAACCCCGTAAAGGTGCGTGGCCCCACGGGGCTATACGCTCGCGAAGCGGAACTGGAACCGCCATCCCGCGTTGCCTGCAGCGATTTGATACTTCCAGTTAAGCCCTTATGGTTTTTGGTTATCATTGGGGCGAAATGGGCGGGGAGTGCTACCAACACTTCCCCGCGTAACCAATCGTGTTTAACCCGGTGCCTTGCGGCACCTAGAACGAATGATCGTATGAAATATTACAGTTCCACCACCGAATTCAACTGCGGAATTGACCTCCACGCCCATCAAATGTACGTCTGCGTCATGGACCGGGACGGCAAGAAGCTGGTCCACACCAACATCCGGAACAATGACTTCGACTATTTCCTCAAGCTCGCCGCGCCTTATCGCCACGACTTGACGGTCTGCGCCGAATGCATGTTCGGCTGGTACTGGCTGGCCGATGCCTGCCAGGAAGCCGGTCTGAAGTTCGTCCTGGCGCACGCCCTCTATCTCAAAGCCATCCACGGCGGCAAGAACAAGAACGACCGCATCGATTCCGAAAAGCTCGCCCATTTGCTCCGCACCAATCTGATTCCGCCGGCCTACGTCTATCCGGCCGCCAAACGCCCGCTGCGGGCGCTGCTGCGCCAACGCATTCTCTACGTCTGGCGCCGCAGTGAACTGTTGGCCCGCATCCAGTCCCACCAACTGGCCTATAACCGGCCCTTGATCCGCCAGACCCGGCCCAATCGCAATCCCTGGGAAGAAAAGCTGCTGGCGCAGGAGGACAATCCGATCCGCCAGCTCGCGTTGCAAAACGACCTGGCGCTCATCCGCCATTACGACGCGCAGATCGCCACGCTGGAAACCCAACTCCAGAAACTCACCCAAGAAACCGCCGCGCGCGATTACACCTTGCTCCAGACCGTGCCGGGCATCGGTGAACATCTGGGCCTGACCATTCTCTACGAAATGGGCGACATCGCCCGCTTTCCCACGGTCAAGGATTTCGTGTCTTACTGCCGATTGGTCAAGGGGACGGTGGCCAGCGCCGGCAAGATCAAAGGGCTGCGCGGGGCCAAACTCGGCAACCCGTATCTGCGCTGGGCCTTCGGTGAAGCGGCGGTGATTGCCAAGCGCGACCCCGCGGTGATCGGCCCGCTGGCCCAACGCTTGGAAGCGCGGATGAACGGGAATAAATTCAAAGCCAACACGGTGCTGGCCATCAAGCTGGCCCGCGCCGTCTATTTCATGCTGCGCCAGGGCACCGTGTTTGACCCGGAGCGCCTGGTGGCGGCGCTGACCCACAAATGAATTTGGCCCCGGCCAGAGCCAACTCGGAGCGTCTAACTGGAGCCGCTGAAATACCCGATGCCCTTACGAGTCGCAGACCAAACTCCTTGGTGCCTGAGCACCCCCGGTCTGCGTTGGGCGCGGGGAGACTCCGTGGATTTGATTGGGAGCTCTGGCCGGCGGTCAACGCGGCGGGATGTTCGACCGCCGGGGGCGCGAGCAAAACAGCTCGGCCTTCGCCCCCGGCTCGTTTATCCGGCTAACGACATAACCTTGGAATGAAAAGATTTGGAGCATCCGCCCCCGGGGCACGTCCGCAAAAAACTGGAGCCTGGAACTCTCTCGGAGAGCATCGGGCCGCCGTCATTTCATTTGAATGGATAGCTCAGGGGTTTACTGTTGTGAGTTTCTGGACCGCCGCGCAGCGTCCTGCTCGCGACCCGAGTCGGAGTTGATTGCGGGGCTGGAAGACCGGTAGTGGCTCGCTTGCTGCCGCCGGCCCGACCGAGTCCCAATAGGTGTTTAGCCGGATGCCCAGCGTCCGTGCTGCCAACGGAAATCAAGTCGGAGTTCCTGTTCTGAGGACGCGAAAACGGAAAGAAAAAATCTTTCCGTAGGGGAATGTTTTTTTTGTTGACCGTCCGGGCTTAATAGGTGTTAGGCCATGCCCTGACTCATCAACTCTTCAGTCTTCTTATCTCTAAAGAAGCGATACATCCAGAAATAAAACGCGCATTGGAGTACCATCAAAATTGGCGGCACAACCTCGACAAGAATCGGATGCTTCAATCCCCGCGTCGAAACACCCATACCAGCACTAAGAATCCCCATGATGGCAATGAATGGGATAAATCTTATGGCTAGCGTCCTAGCTTGACGCCGATGGCGAACCATCTCAAATCCAATCACGGCCATCAAAAAATCAGCAGCGATAGAAAAAACCCTAACAAGCAACGCGACAAACGGTGGAAAAATCCCAGACCGAACATAAAAATGGTCAGGAATCTGGCTGGGATGAAAAAGGCTCCAGATAAAAAAGTTGATGCCAAAAACCGAACCAAAAAACAGACAAAAAGCGAGGCAACTATTCTGAATCCGATATGAAACAGGCAAATCCGTCCTGAAGGAGCAATGCCGCAATATCGCATATCCACCAAAAATCAAAAATATGAAAACTGGAATCAGCATAGTGGCCTAACGAACAGAGCTAAGCTGCAAAGCGACAGAATGACAATCTAAATTCATAAGTTGTGCCGGAGCTTTGTCAGCTTCAGCGAATTGTTGGGCCGCGCCTGTCGGCCTCATACGATTACCGAAGGGAATTTCTTTCGACTACCAAAATCGTCCCTTCGCTTCTGTCCACCGCTGCGAACTGGTGCTGCGGCTCCACGCTCGCGTGAGCCTCGGCGCCTGCTCGCAGCGCTATTCTACGTACGATTACTCTGTTTGCCGAGAAAAAATTATTAACTACTCGCAGAAACAGGCGACGGCTCAACAATGAGTCGGCCGCAATTCTGCGGTCTAACATTGTGGTTTTCTTTTCATTCTCTTTCTAATATTCCTATTGTCAAATCAAAAGATTTCCATGAATCCGCAACATTTATCCGCCTTGGCAAATACCGCAGATTCAACGGTGGTAAAGGAAGGCGCTTTTCCAAGGAATCCCGGCTTGGTTCCGCAGGTCAAGGAGGGATTGATCCCCAATCCGAAAGCAAAGTTAAAGGAGCAATTTCATGAGGTGTGCCGGTTCCGCGTAAATCGCTTCGCTCCACGCGGTTCCTGAAGTGGATTTGGGTATGGCCGGGGTGGCGGCGAGCACTCAGAACCAAGCGTTATAATTGGTTGAGCGTTGATCCTCCGTCGCGCAAGCGCTATGGCGGACAGGGAGTTGAGGGAACGGCTCGATGGAGTCTTCCATCGTCGCTCCGCCTGGCAGAGCTATGATGGACGGGCGCCCCACCGAATTGGACTGAGGCGGCGCGGCAACGCCGCCCTACCTTTCGTGTGCTTCGTGTGTTTCGTGGTTAAAATCAGATGCGGAAGAAATTCCTTCGGTCTTTGCGAACTTTGTGCTCTATTGCGGCTAAATCAACTGCGGAATTCAGAATGACCAAGCCCGATTCCTCCTCGCCACCGGCTCACCGCATCGGCCGGGTCCGCTGGGTCATCTGCGCCATGCTGTTCCTGGCCACGACCATCAATTACGTGGACCGCCAGGTCATCAGCATTCTCAAGCCGACGCTGATGTCGGACATCGGCTGGAACGAAATTGATTACAGCAACGTCGTGTTCGCGTTTCAGGCGGCTTACGCCATCGGCTACGGCGGCGGCGGATGGTTCATGGACCGCGTCGGCACCCGGTTCGGCTATGCGGCGTCGGTGCTGATGTGGAGTCTGGCGGCTATGGGCCACGCGTTCGTGCGCACGGTGACGGGCTTCGGCGCCGCGCGATTCGTTCTGGGGCTGGCCGAGGGCGGCAATTTCCCGGTGGCGGTCAAAACCGTCAGCGAATGGTTTCCGAAACGCGAGCGCGCGCTGGCGGCGGGCATTTTCAACGCCGGCACCAGCGTGGCCCTGCTGATCACGCCGCTGTTCGTGCCGTGGCTGACGTTGCATTGGGGCTGGCCGACGGCGTTTTTTGTCACCGGCGCGCTCGGCCTGATTTGGCTGGTGCTCTGGCTGTTGTTGTATCGCAGCCCGCAGGTCCATCCGTGGGTTTCGAAGGCGGAATTGGCGTACATCCAGTCCGACCCGCCGGATCCCGAAGTCCGCATTTCATGGCTTGAATTGCTTCGGCACCGGCAGACGTGGGTGTTCACAGCCGGCATCACCCTGACGGCGCCGGTCTGGTGGTTTTATTTGTTCTGGGTGCCAGGCTTCCTCCACGACCGGCACGGATTGAAGTTAACCGAGTTCGGCCCGCCGCTCATCGCGATTTATCTGATTGCGGACGTGGGCAGCATCGCGGGCGGCTGGCTCTCGTCGCGATTGCTCAAGCGCGGCTGGACGACCAATGCAGCGCGCAAGACGGCGCAACTGGTCTGCGCTCTTTGCGTGGTGCCGGTCTTCGCCGCCGCGACCTCTACCAACCTGTGGGTGGTGACACTTTTAATCGGCCTGGCGGCGGCGGCGCATCAGGGATTTATCGCCAATTTGTACGCGATGGTAGGGGACACGGCGCCACGGCGGGTGGTCAGTTCGATTGTCGGCATTGGCGGGGCGGCATCGGCGGTGGCCGGCATGTGTGCCGCGAAGGCCACGGGTTACGTTCTGCAATGGACGGGCAGTTACGTCCTGTTATTCGGCGCCGCGTCGGTGGCTTATCTCCTGGCGTTGCTGGTGATGCACGTGATCAATCCGAGGCATGAGGAGATGGTGTTGGACAAGGTTGAGAGTTGAGGGTTGAGGGTTGAGGGTCAAATGTTGAGGGTTGAATGTTGAGAGTTGAGGGTCAGGCAGATTCCAAAGACTTGCGAAGGCCGCTTAACATGCGGCTTTGTTTTTCAGCCGCCTGGTAGAGTTGTTGGTAATCAGCTTCGTTCAAAAAGCCCTGGTTGCGCCCGATGGTGGCCTGGGAGACGACTTCAAAGACACTACCCGTGGCGATTTCCACAAAACGCGCGTAATCCACGCGGGAGGAGCGCGAGCAACCTTCCGCGATGTTGGAGGAAATGGAGACAGCCGCACACCGCATCTGATTGGTCAAGCCAAACCGCTCTTCATCAGGAAACTTGCGGGTTGAACGGTAAACCAGGTCGGCGAATGCAATCGCTTCGTGCCAGGTTTCGAGTTTTTCGAAGTTGAACATGGAATTTAGAGGTTGAGTGTTATTCTTTGGTTGTTGAGTGACTGCGTGGTTTTACACCCTCAACTCTCAACGCTCAACCTTCAACTCTCGATTCCACCCTCAACACTCAACTTTCAACCCTCAACCAGTATTTCAACGTCCCAGCCAGCGCGGCAGGAAGGTGGTCAGGGCCGGCCAGTAGGTAATCAGCAACAGACCCACGATGAGGACGCATTGCATCGGAAGCACGGCACGCGAAACTTTCAGGACCGGTTTTCCGAAACGATAGGACGATAGAAAGATGTTGATGCCGGCGGTCGGGGTCAACAGGCCCAATTCCATGTTGGCCAGGAAAATGATTCCCAGATGCAACGGGTCAATGCCGTAGGCGATGCCCAGCGGCACGATGATGGGCACCACCACGACAATGGCGGAATACATGTCCATGACGCAGCCGACGACCAGCAGGCACAGATTGAGCGCGAGCAGAAAGGCGTACTTCGAGTGCACGGCGCCGGTGACCCATTCCACGGCGCGACCGGGAATCTGGGCGTCGATCAGGTAATTGGTGAATCCCAGGGCCACGCCCAGAATGAGCAGCACCCCGCCCACCAGCAGCCCGCACTCGGCCATGACGCGCGCAATTTCCCGCGGCCCCTTGAAGTCGCGATAGAAAAAGGTTTCGATGACAAACGCGTAAAAAGCGGTGACAGCCGCCGCTTCCACCGGCGTGGCGAATCCGCCAAAGAGCGCGACCAGCGCGACGACGGGCAGGAGCAATTCCCATTTGGCCGTCCAGAGCGCGCGTCCCGCCTCGCCCCGGTCAAACGCGCGGTGAATGCCGGTGTTTTTGGGCCCCAGACGGATGCCCAGCCAGATGGCCATGCCCACCAGCAATACGCCCGGCCCAAGTCCGGCCAGAAACATTTTCTCGATGGTCACTCCGGCGCCCGTGGCGTTGGAACCGGCAACGATGGCGAAAAGGATCAGCGGGAGCGACGGCGGGAACAGCAGGCCCAGGCCGCCCGAGCCGGTGAGCAGTCCCAGGGTGGAACGCTCGGAATAACCCGCGCCGATCAGCACCGGCATGAGCAATCCGCCCAGCGCGAGAATGGTCACGCCCGACGCGCCGGTGAAGGAGGAGAAAAATGCGCAGGCGAGCACGGTTACAATCGCCGGCCCACCCCGGAATTGTCCCAGCAACGCCTGAAAGACGCGGATCAGGCGTTTGGAAGCGCCACCTTCGGCGAGAAAATAGCCGGCCAGTGTGAACAGCGGGAGCGTCGGCAGCGTGGGGTTGGTCACCATCGAATAGTGTGTCAGCGAAATCGAAGCGATGGGCGTGCCTTCACCCCAGAACAAAATCAGGGCCGCGCCCCCGAGCATGACGAAGATGGGCGCGCCGAGCACGACCGCCGCCAGCAGGGTCACCAGGCCGGGCACCACGAGCCGGGCGGGCGTCAAGCCCAACGGCGGATTAAGTCCGATGAAGACCATGCCCAGGGCCAGGAGCAACGCGACGAGCCGTCCGCGCCGGTTGTCCGCCGCGTGCCAGAGCAGGCGCAGAGCGATGACGGCGAAGCCGATGGGCATAATGCATTCAACGGTCCACACGCGAATGCCGTAGGCCAGGATTTTGCCGGCGCCTTTTTCCGATTGCACCAGTTGCCACGCGGCCAGGCAGAGGAAAACGGTGATGCCCGCGGCGAAGGCGCTGCTGAAAATGCGGGCGAACGTTTGCCAGCGGCCTTTGAGGAAATTGGTGAGGGTCGAGAGGCTGAGCAACCGGCGGTCGCGCGCGGCGAACATGCCGCCCAGCAGGCCGATAATCAAAACCAAATGTTGTTGCAACGCCGGCCCGCCCACGAGACCGCCATGGAAGAATTTGCGTCCGACAATTTCGCTGAGTGGCAGGAGCGTCAGCGCGGCAAGGGCCAGCGCCACCAGCAGATTCTCCGCCTGCCAGAGCCAGTGCATCCGGCCGCCCGGCCGGCGGACGGGTTCGTCGGATTTGGATACAGCCGAGGACGGTTCGCTGGTCACTTCGCGGCTCCTTCATGGGCGGCGCGGAACTCTTTCAAGTCCCTCATGACCTCGTCAAAGATGTCGGCCGGCACGACCGGGCCGCGGATTTTGGGCCAGGCCTGTTCGACCACCTTGTTCCATTCGGCGTCCAGTTCCGGCGTGAGCGGGTGGATTTTTAAACCGCGTTTGCGCATGGCCTCGATGGATTCCACGTTTTCACGGCGGCCGTCGGCCTTGATGAGTTTGCCGGCTTCACGGGCGGATTGACGCAGGGCCGCCTGGGCTTCGGGCGTGAGGTTGTCCCAGGTTTTTTTGTTGATGATGGCGGCGCCGACCAGCGGCGCCCAGTTCATGTCGAGCATGTTGGGCGCGACGGTGTCCACCTGCGTCGCCAGGGCAAATGTCGGCGGCAGGCACAGACAATCAATCAATCCCGTCTGGAGACCGGGCAGGATGTCGGTGACTTCAAGGGGAACGGCGTTGCATCCCATCGAATGGTAAATTGACAGCTCGGCGGGGCGGTTGGCGGAAATGAACAGCTTCGTCTTCTTGAGGTCATCGGGCGAGAGCATGGGTTCCTTCGAGAAATAGCGGACGAAGCCGGTGTCGGTCCAGAACAGGACGACAAAGCCTTTGGCCTCCAGCTTTTTTTCGAGCAGGGGCTGCAATTTCTCGCCGATGTAATCCACTTCCTCGAGCGAACGATAGGCCTTGGGCAATAACTGGAGGCCGCCCACCGCCGGCTCAATTTCCGTGAGGCCCGTGGTCGTCACCATCGCGGCCTGCAACTGGCCCAGGCGCATGCGGCGGACCATGTCGGGTTCGCCGCCCATGGTGCCGTCGGCGTAAATCGTCAATTGCACCCCGCCGCCCGGCGCCGAACGCCACTGCTCGCCCATGGCCTGCAGATGTTTGACGTAGGAGGAGCCTTTGGGCGCCAGCGTTCCCAGCCGCACCTTCACCGGTTCGCCGGCCAAGGCGGATTGGCCTGAACCAAGTAATCCTATGACCAATGCGGTCGATGCAACTTTCAAAAGGCGGTACATTTTCATTCGAAGTTCCTTAAAGACAGCAGGAGACGACGTGAGGAGTCTCTGAAATTTAAAAGAATGAGCCTCGTCACCCCGGCTCCTGCAAGGTTTGGGAAAAGTTTCATTTCGATTCAGCCAAAAATAATTCCGATTCGCGTGACAGGAGCCAGCGTGCCCGGCGTTGCATCACGAGGTTCCGCAACCGGATGTCCGGATGGGCATCGGGATCAATGGCCAGGGCGCGGTTCAACAATGATTCAAATTCCTTCGCATTTTGTTTTTGAACATCCACCGCCTCCGCGAAGGCAACCAGCGGCGAGGCGTCGGTATCGCGGGCAAGTTCCAGGGCGCGTTCGAAATGTTTGCGGGCGCGCGCCGCCGGATCGCCCGCCGCACCCGACCGGCTCATTTCGTAGGTAATCATGAACGTGTGAATCGCGCCGTTCCCCCAGCTCTCGTCCAATTCCAGCGCCCGATCCATCAACGCTTCCATGGCCGGAATCTGGGCGACCAGCCCGGGGTTGTCCTTGGAAAGCGAGATGGCCGAAGCCCACGCGGCCCCCGTCCAGTAGAGCAACGGCACATCGGATTTGGTCGCGGTGTGGACGGCAGTTTTGGGATTGGCCAGCAGCGCCTTCCCGAAATCAGGATGCTTCACCTCAAGCCCGCGTAAACCGTATCCCTGGGCGCGCAAGTAGAGACGCCGCGCCCGCGCCCGCATGGCTTCAGCGGCGGCGAAATCCTGCGGCTCCGTTTCGTCAGCCTGCTCCTGGACGAAGGCATAGGCGTACTCGGTGAACCCGCTGGCGGCGGAAGTCAGCAAGCCAATGTGCCGCGGATTTTCCGCCAGCAGGCTTTCCGTGAGCTTCAAACCAAACGGCGCCGCGTCTTTAATCAGCTTGGGGTCGTCATCGCTGGCGTAAATGTCGCCACTTTGGGCCACGGCATCGGATACCTTGTTCAAAGCATAGCGATGAATGGAGCAGCCGCTGCCGGCAAACCACGCCATTACCAGGCAGACGGAACATCACCTGTGAAGCCAAGGACCTGCGCTTTAAAATTCTCGCCATTCTCAAGTTTCAGCTCTTTCTTTAATGTCCAGACAACTCAGCCGTCTTTTGGAAATGCGCCATTATCGGCGAAGCAAGGATTCCACCGCAAGCCGGTTTGCAACGGAAATTGGTAATAAACCCGTCATGGCGGATCAAAACGATTGCCGCGGAATGCCGGGTCAAAGACGGTTTAACAATTTACATTAGGGCCATTTAACGATGGAAATTTCACGTGGACTCTGGCATCGCCGATGCTATTTTTAGTCATTATGCGGGCGAAATGGACAGGTAAAGTGTCAGATTCGGTGGCTTTCACCCTGGTGGAAATCCTGATTGTGGTAGGCATCATCGGGTTGTTGGCGTCAATTGCCATTGCCAATTTCATTACTGCCCGCGCAACTTCGCAAGCCAACGCCTGCATCAATAACATGCACCAGTTGGATGGCGCTGTCACCGAGTGGGCGCTGGAACACGGGAAGAAAACCGGGGACCCGGCCCCAGCCTGACGGATGACCTGACACCCTACATCCGACTGAACTCCAGCAGCAGCATTCCCGTTTGTCCGGCTGGCGGCACCTACACCATGAGTACCGTCGGCTCCATCCCGCAGGTGACTTGTAGCCTCGGCACCACGGTCGATCCGCCTCATATGTTGCGGTGACAAATTGCCGTTCGCTTCCGCCCACTCGCTTCTCTGGAAAATTTTGTCGTCCGGGTCCTTTCAATTTGTCCAATATTGTAATTATTGTAATAGGTATATCACGAATTACTCAAACTCGCAGCATTGCGTTTTTGAATCAAAAATTTCCGCCGCGTGCGATAAGTTCGGCAATTTGTCTCACCACTTCACGGGCGGCTTGTTCCACCTCCGGCGTCAGCGCCGTGCCGAAATTGAAATCGCGGCCGCGAATGCTGAACAGCACAGCCTTCGGTTCCCGCTGGTAAAGCGTCTGGCACAACGACAACACGTCCGCCGGCGTCAGGTAATGGGCGACGGCGTGGCTTTGAAAATTCGGCGTCACCACGGAACGCTGGACGGCTTGCGGCGTTTCCGGAATGGCCGCATCCACGAAAATGACCGCATCGAACCGGCTGATGGTTTCGGCAATTTCAACTTCGAGTTGATGAGCGGTTTCCAATTTCACATCGGGCAAATTGAGCGCGGCGAGTTGTTCGATGACGAACCAGCCGACGCCGTCGTCGCGGCGGCTCTGATTGCCATAGCCGATGATGAGGGTCGTCATGGGAATGGATTGTTGGATTAATGGATCGTTGGATTGATGAAAACCCAATAATCCAATTCTCCACTAATCCATCACCCCGTCAGATTGTGCTGTCGCGCTGCACGGTTTGCAACACCTGGCCGACGGCAGCCCCCAGTTTCACCTGCATGGGCTTCTGGCCTTCGCATGAGAGTTCTATGGCCGATCACAAAAACATTGGCACATGGGTCGTGGGAAGGGTTGGTAGGGCGGAGCTGTGCCCTGCTGCGCCGCCAAGTTCGGTTGACCAGCAAGTCAGCCCTGCCACTGCAATTTGTGCCAATGTTAATTGGAACTGCTATAGTGACGTGGGCCGGACAGCGTGACGCTCTGGCCGATGGCTGGAACTTTGAATGGCTTGGCGGAAGATGTCCGCCAGTCGAACCAGATCCAGCGGAAATCAGGCGAATCCAGCGAGGTGTCGAACCGGAACGCAACACGGGAAGGAAAACTCGCTGTATCCAATTCCAGGACTTCCACCGTGAGGCCGCCGAGATTATAGCGGTCGCCCTTTTTGCAGTTGGGTTCGGCCCCGACGAGGGTGAAAGCACTCAAGGCGTAGGCGATATGGATGGGGCCGACGTTGTCACAGGAAAATATGTTCGGCCCCTGGGATTGAATCACCAGCGTTTTGTCATCGGTTCGCTGGACATCGAAGCTCGTGCAACCCGGCACCAGCGTTCTTAAGGTTTTTGGCAGAAGTTGGTGGTAATACGCCTTGTAAGCCGGCACATAAACCGACTCAAGCGGGCAAGGCGCGTTGACGATGATCACGTTTTCGTTTTCGACGTTTGGCCAATCAGGAGGAACTCGGCCCGCCCAGGCGAAAACGGAAGCGCCCGCTTTAACCACCGCAACTCTTTTGGCAACCGCTCCCGGACCATGCACCAGAATCAACAGAACACAGGCTGATCCATGCCAGGATTCGATAGCCCAACCATTCCGGCAACCGAATTGACCGGGTAAATAAACCGGCAACGAAACTGGCGATCAGTCCATAAGCTCCGACCGCGATAAAGCCCATGTTTTTGGATGCTGGCACCAGCACTGCCTCGGGAATGGCGGCCAAGATCATGGCCGCGAACCAGAACGCCGCTGTTTTGTCCCGGCGCACCCACGGGATGAAAACCACCAGAGCCGCGACCGTGAACACGCCATAGAGCATGATGATTGCCGGGTGCAATGAAGGTTTAACTGCGAACAAAAATTCCGGCGGCACGCCGGTAAGCTGGCTTCCCAGCAGTACCACGTCTCTGGGGATCAGTTCCCGCACGAAACGAAGCGGCTCGTGGGCAGGGTCAATGTAAAGGCCAATGTGGGCTATGCCGTATCCCGAGGAGATGTAGATGATCCGCCACACGAAGATGACCAGGACCGAAGGCAAAACCGTAAGCGCCCGGTTGCGAAAAGGACCCGGCTCAAGCACCAGCGCATAGGCAAGAATGAAGGCAAACGTTGAAGCTCCGCCTTCTTCCGAGAAAAGGGAAAGCGCGAGGAACAGCGCGGACAACACCAACCCGGAACGGGACTTGGTCGAACGCCATTGATGATGTTCGTAAAGGCACAACAGACCGAAGAAAAGCGACAGAAAAAAGCCGCGGTTGGCAACGAACGCCACCGGGAAGTAGGTGTTGCCATCGAGCAGAAACAGCAGCGCCGCCAGTCCGGCGGCCCACCCCGTTCCCATCAGCTTCCGGTAAACGATCGTGATGAGAAACACGACGGCCGCAAACCACGCGATGTTGTGGGCGTGCATCAGCACGGGTGTATCGGGGAAGAGCCGGTAATCGAGCCAGTGAGTGAGCGCGGCAACCGGCCGGCAAAGACTGCATCTTAAGTCATCCGGCGTCCACCACGGCAGCGTGCCGTAATTCTTCATCAGCGTCATGCATTGCGGATTCCGGCTGAAGCCGAAAAGGTCGAAAAGGACGGTCGAGAAACTGCCGGCATCCGCGGGGTTACCCGTCTCGTGCATTCGCGGCGGCAACTGGCTTGGCCGGAGCTCAACCGCGCGCTGAGGCAGATCATCTGCGACCAAGCCAGTTTTCAAGGCGGGCAACATGACCAGTACCGCCCCGATGGCGAGGAACGCGGGCAGATAACGGTGGGAAAAAAATCGGTTCAACCAATCCAACACCCGGGTTCCGATTTGATTTGCGGTCATGGTTTCCGTTTGGTCGGCTCAACCATTGTTGCCAACCGTAAGATAATGACAAGGGAAACCGGCAACCCTCACGCATTCGACGCTTTCTTGACTGCCGCTGCAGTTTTCAGCCGTTGCGCTGCACAGTTTGCAGCACCGCGCCGTCGGCGTCCACGAGTTCCACTTGCATCGGCATCTGGCCGATGGCGTGGGTGGCACAGCTCAGGCACGGGTCGTAACAGCGGATGACGGCTTCAACGCGGTTGAGCATGCCTTCCTGCAATTTCTTCGCCTTGACGTATTTCTTGGCCAGCGCCTGCACGCCGCGGTTCATCGCGAGGTTGTTGTGGCCGGTGGCGACAATCAGATTGGCCTTTTCGATGCGGCCGTTTTCGTCCACCCAGTAGTGGTGAATCAACGTGCCGCGCGGCGCTTCAATTACGCCCACGCCTTCCCGCCGGGCCGGCCGGTTCGGCACCAGGACGTCGGTGCTGATGATGTCGGGGTCGTTCAACAATTCCCGGGCGCGTTCGAGTCCGTACAGAATTTCGATGAGTCGCGCCCAGTGATAATAGAACGAACTGGTCCGCACCGGCCCTTTGGCGCGCCAAATCTTCAATTCGGCGTCGGCCAGCGGCGTGGCAATGTGGCTGCACACGTTCAATCGTGCGAGCGGGCCCACGCGGTACATGCCGTTCGGGTAACCGAGTTTGGAAATGAACGGGAATTTCATGTACGACCACGGCTCGACCGCTTCGCCGATGTAATCGAGATATTTTTCCGGCGGAATCCGGTCGTGGAACATTTTGCCGGAGGCGTCGCAGAAGCGCAGAAAGCCGTCGTACAATTCCAGCGCGCCGTTGGGCTGAACGAGGCCCATGTAATTGGAATCGAAATTGGCGAAGTCCTCGACGTCGGCAAGATTGGCTTTGTGATAACCCTTGAGCAGGTCGAGGGCGAACTTCGCGTGGGCGAGCGCTTCGGGCAAACCCTTGAGAATTTCATCGCGTTGCGCACTGGTGAGCACTTTGTTCACGCCGCCGGGCACCGAGAAATCCGCGTGAATCTTCCGGCCGCCGACGAGCTTGATGAGTTCCTGGCCGAATTTGCGCAGGCGCACGCCTTTAATGGCGATGTCGGGCTGCTGCCGGATGAGGCCGACGACGTTGCGGACGGCCGGATCGGCGTCGAATCCGAGCAGCAAATCGGGCGCGCTGAGATGGAAAAAGCTGAGGGCATGGGACTGGATGATCTGGCCCATGTGCATCAATTCGCGCAGCAATTTGGCCGGACGCGGAATTTCGTGGCCGACGATGGCGTCGCAGGCTTTGGCGCTGGCGAGCAAATGGCTGACGGGGCAGATGCCGCAGGTGCGCGGGGTGATTTGCGGCATCTCGGTGAAATGCCGGCCTTCGCAGAATTTTTCGAACCCGCGGAATTCCACGACGTGGAACCGCGCGTCGTCCACCTCGCCCCGGCTGTCGAGGTGGATGGTAATCTTGGCGTGGCCCTCGATGCGGGTGACGGGGTTGATGGTGATGGTCTTGGTCATGTCAATCGTACCTCAAATTTTTCTCGGTCCACTGCGGCGTGCGGCCGGCCAGCAATTCCGTCAGAGCATACCAGATGGTGTCCGCATCCGGCGGACAGCCGGGGATGGAAAAGTCCACCTTCACGAACTCCTGGAGCGGGCGGGCCTTGGGATTCAGCACCGGCACGACCGGGTCGTTGGGCAGGCAGCTGATTTTGGTACTCTCAGTCTGTTCGTAGGCGCGCAGCAGCACGTCCCGGAGCTGGAACTGATTGCGCAGGGCGGGAATGTTGCCGGTGACGGCACAATCGCCGAGGGCGATGAGCACCTTGCAGCGGGAGCGCAGCTTTTTCAGCTCGTGTTCCTGCTCGTTGTTGTTGACGCAGCCTTCGACGATGCCAACGTCCACTTCGGGGATGTCCTTCGTGTCCACGATGGGGCTGTGGAGGATGTCCACGAGTTTGACCAGTTCCACGAGCCGTTCATCGAGGTCGAGGAACGACATGTGGCAGCCGGAACAACCGCTTAACCACATGGTGGCCACGCGCACGCGCGGAGGCGCGGGCGGCGCAGCCGCCGCCGCGGATTTGCGGGCGGATTTCTTCGCCGGTTTTACAATCTTCTTCATGCGAACACACTCTCCAAAATCGCCGCGTCCTCGCGGGCTTCGCCGTGTAACGGCAGCACCGGGTTTAATTTCAACTGGCGGCCTTCCAGATTGGTGACGGTGCCGGATTTTTCGCACCAGATGGCGGCGGGCAACACGACGTTCGCCGCGTCGGTTAACCGCGACGGATAGGCCGCCTGCACCACCACGCAATCAATCTTCGGCAACGCATCGGGAACCCCGGTTTCATCCATGACCTGCTGGCCACCGGCCGGGTCGTCACCGGCCACAATATGCAGGAATTTGACCGGCTTTTCCTCCAGCCAGGCGCCGACTTCCTCGACGGCTTCGATGCCGACGCCGGCGAGCGCGAGGCTGTTGCTGCCGGCCGTAACGCTGATGAGCAACGGTTCCTGCCCGCCCTTGTTGGCTTCGAGAATTTTAATCAATTGTTCCATCACCGTGACACCGATGGGCGTCATGGCGTTCGGCCCGTACACAATGGCAGGGCGTTTGACGCCGGACAGCGTCGTTGCCACCCGCTTCCACAACTGGTGTTCCAGGCTGACGACGTTGGCGCGGACATCCGCGAACTGGTCGAGATTGGTTTTGTGGGTGTGGAAGATGAGCAATTTGGCGCCGCGTTTGCGCACGGTGGTGCGGATGCGGGCGGCCAGAACGCCGTTGTCGCGGGCGGGTTGCGCGCCGATGATGATGATGGCGTCGGCCTCCTGCAATTTCGTCAGCGCGTCGGCGGTGAATTCGGGCTGGGCGCACAAGGCGGCTTCGTTGGTGGCCACGTGCATGCCCACGCGGTCAATCTTGCCGGCGATGCGGGCGACGGTCTGGGCCGTTTCGTTGGTCAGACGCGGCAGCACGAGCAGCGCTTTTTCGGTTTGCTTGGCGGCTTTGGCGGCTTTGCGGATGGTGTCGAGCGCCTCGGTCCAGGTGGTTTTTTGCAACTCGCCATTTTTACGGACCAGCGGCGTGAGGATGCGTTCGCGTGGTTCGGCCCAGTTCTCGTAACGGCCTTTGACACACAAATGACCGCGGTTCACGGGCGAACCGGGGTCGCCCCAGACATTCACGATGCGGTTTTCCTTCGTGAACACCTTGAGGCCGCAGCCGACGGGACATTCGATGCAGGTGGTGAGCACCTGTTGGCAACTGGCCAGCGGGCCGCGGAACGCCGCCGCCTTGTCGAACAGCGCGCCGGTCGGACAGTTCGCCACGCAGGCGCCGCACGAAGTACAGGTGAGCGACTCGGCGAACGTCTGGTTCATATCCACAATCACCCGGTTGCGGATGCCGCGGAAGGCAACGTCGAACGTGTGCGCGCCTTCAAATTCATCGCAGGTGCGGACGCAGCGTGTGCACAGGATGCAGCGGTTGTGGTCCATGCCGAAATATCTGGCAGACACGTCCACTGGCAGCGCGGGATAGAGGTACGGGTAACGGATGCTGTCGATGCCGTGCATGTAGCCCTGGTGTTGCAGGCCGCAATCGCCCTTGTTGTACTGGCACATCGGGCAGATGTGATTGCGTTCGCTGAACAGGAGTTCGAGCGTAGCGCGGCGCAGATTGTAAAGGCGCTCGCTCTGGGTGATGACCTTGATGCCAGCCGTGGCAGGCGTGGTGCAGGCCGGCACAATCTTCGGGCTGCCCTCAATTTCGACGATGCAAAGGCGGCAACCGCCCCACGGCGTCAATCCTTCGAAATAGCACAGTGTGGGAATGGCGATTTTATTGGCGCGGGCGACCTCCAGAATGGTGCGGCCGTCGTCGGTCTCGCAAAGCTGGCCGTCGATGTGGAGGGAAATTTTCTTGGTGGCACTCATGGCTTCGTAAAAGTCAGTGGGTTTTTTCCTCCGGGGCTTTGATATCGCAGCGCAGGCAGCGGAAACATTCGGCCTTGGCCTGCCATTCGGTAAAGGTGGGCGACACGTCAACCCAGGTGCCGCGCCGTTCCTCGAGCGGCAACAGCCGTGCCGGGTTCCGGCCGCCACCCTGGCCCGCGGGCGGGATAGTCTGGCTGTAATCAAAATGCGGCCACAATTTCTCGAAGCGGTCCTCGCCGGTCAACGCCCGGTCAATCGTCTTCGCCGCCTTCTTGCCCCAGCCCATGGCCGTGGAAACGTTGGCGGCGCCGGTGACATAATCGCCGGCGGCATAAACTTTCGGATGGTTCGTCTGGTGCGTCCACGGGTTCACCTTGAGCGAATTCCAAGTTGTGGTTTCCAGACCCAGCGCCTTCGTCAACGTGCTGTCGGGACGTTCGCCGATGGCTTTGATGACCGTGTCGCACGGAATCACGTAGGTTTCCTTGGTGACCACCGGTGAACGCCGGCCGCGGCCATCGAACTTGCCGGGAACGGTCTTGGCCACTTCCAATCCGGTAACGCGGCCGTTCTTGTCGGTGACGACGCGGATGGGCGCGGCCATGGTAACGAGCCTGGCGCCTTCTTCGAGCGCCTGCTCGGTTTCGTCGGGAATCGCCGGCATGTCTTCGCGCGAGCGGCGATAGACGACGGTGACCTCCGCGCCCCGGCGCAGCGAAGTGCGCGCGGCGTCAATGGCCGAATTACCGCCGCCGATGACGGCGACTTTTTTGCCCAGCGCCGGCTTTTTGCCGTGGGCCGAGGCGTTGAGAAATTCCAGCGACGAATAAAGGTCTTTGGCGTCTTCGCCGGGGATGCCCAGCCGGATTTCCTCCCAGGTGCCGATGGCCAACAACACGGCATCGTGTTTCTTTTCCAACGCGTCGAGCGTCACGTCCTTGCCGAGCGCGGTGTTGAATTTGAATTGGACGCCGGTGCCGCGGATGAAGGCGACTTCCTTGTCCACGATGTGCTTGGGCAGGCGGTATTCCGGCAAGGCGTAGCGGAGCATACCGCCGGCGTCCGCCGCATTGTCATAAACGGTAACTTTGTGGCCGAGCAACGCGAGATAAAACGCGGCGCTGAGCCCGGCCGGGCCGGCGCCAACGATGGCAATTTTCCTGCCGGTGACTGTCCGTTTACGCTTGAGGATCCGTTTCAACACCCGCTTGGCGAGGTCGCCGTTGTAGGCGGTGTCGCCGATAAAGCGATGGGTTTCGCGCATGTTAACCGCGGCGTCCGTGCCGGCGCGGCGGCAGCGCAGTTCGCACGGATGCTGGCAGACGCGGCCGGTGGAGGATGGCAACGGATTGTCCATGACCACCTGTTCAAACGCGTCTTCGAGCCGGTCTTCCTTGAGCAATTGGAGGTAGCCGGGGATGTTCATGTTGAGCGGGCAGGTATTTTCACACGGCGAAAGCTGCAAGGCGGTGCACACGCCGGCGGCGCAGCGATGCTCGCGGATGTGCTGCTCGTATTCGTGGCGGAAATGTTTGAGCGTGGTCAATACCGGGTTCGGCGCGGTCTGGCCCAGCCCGCACAAACTGGCATCGCGCACGACGTGGCAAAGCGCCTCGAGCCGGTCAATGTCTTCCAGCACGCCTTCGCCACGGCAGATTTTTTCCAGCAGATTAAGCATCTGCTTGGTGCCGACGCGGCAGGGCGGGCATTTGCCGCAGGATTCATCGCAGCAGAATTCGAGGAAGAACCGGGCCACATCCACCATGCAGGAATCCTCGTCCATAACGACGAGCCCACCCGATCCCATGATGGAGCCGAGCTTTTGCAACGCCTCGTATTCGAGCGGCGTGTCGAGCAGGCTGGCGGGAACGACGCCGCCGGACGGGCCGCCGGTCTGGACGGCTTTGAATTGTTTGCCGTTGGGCGGGCCGCCGCCGATTTCGAAAATGATGTCGCGCAAGGGGGTGCCGAACGGCACTTCCGCCAGGCCGGTGTTCTGGATTTTACCGGCCAGCGCGAAGACCTTGGTGCCCCTGGCTTTCTCGGTGCCGAGTTTGTTGTACCAATCGCCGCCGCGGCGGATGATGATGGGCACCGTGGACCAGGTTTCCACGTTGTTGATATTGGTGGGCTTGCCCCACAAACCGGCTTGCGCGGGGTACGGCGGACGCGGCATGGGCTGGCCGCGGCGGCCTTCGATGGACCGCATCAGCGCGGTTTCCTCGCCGCAGACAAACGCGCCGGCGCCGATGCGCAGTTCGATGTCGAAATCGAATCCGCTCTCAAAAATATTTTTGCCGAGCACACCGAGTTTGTAGCCCTGGTCGATGGCAATCTGGAGCCGTTTGATGGCCAGCGGATATTCGGCCCGGATATAAATGAACCCGCGGCTGGCGCCCATGGCGTAGGCGCCGATAATCATGCCTTCGACGACGCTGTGCGGGTCGGCTTCAATCACCGAGCGGTTCATGAACGCGCCGGGGTCGCCTTCGTCGGCATTGCAAATGACGTATTTGGGTTTGGTGGCGACCCTGGTCATCAATTCCCATTTCACGCCGGTGGGGAAGCCGGCGCCGCCTCGGCCGCGCAGGCCGCTGATTTTGATTTCCTCGATGACGCGGGCGGGCGTCCATTCGGTGAGCACCTTGCCGAGCCCGGCGTAACCGTCGCGAGCAACGTATTCCTCGATGTTTTCGGGATTGATGATGCCGCAGTTCTCGCGCACGACGCGCGACTGCAGATTAAAGAACGCGAAATCCTGCTGGGTCGCGACGATGCTGTTGGTGACGGGGTCACGCGGCAAAAGTTTTTCAAGGGGCCGGCCCTTGACGAAATGTTCCTCGACGAGTTTGGGCACGTCGGCAGCCACCACACTCCGGTAGAATGTGCCGTCGGGATGGACGAGGGCCACCGGGCCCAGGTCGCACCGGCCCATGCAACCGGTTTCAACGACACGGATTTCGTTTTCCAGGCCGGCTTTCTTCAGCTCCTTCAGCAGGGCGTCACGGGCGGCGTAGCTGCCCGAGCTGGTGCAGCCGGTTCCGGTGCAAATCAGGATATGCGCGCGGAAATTGGCCATGGCGGCTTACTCCTCCTTCTCCTTGGCCTGGCCCACGGCGAGTTCCTGGACCTTTTTGCCCTTTTGCAAATGCTGGGTGACAATCTTGCGGGCGCCTTCAAGGTCCACGCGGCCGTAAACGGTTTTTTCGCCGCCGGCCTCCTCGACGCGCACCATCGGCTCGGCATCCACCATGCCGATTTCGCCGGTGACGCAGACTTCGACGCTGCCGAGGCTTTGCTTCTCGATTTCGTCGAGCATCGTAGTCATGACTTCGCGCGCGCCGGCGGCGACGCCGCTGGTGCCCATGCCGACCACCACGCGGTATTTCTTGCCGCCTTCGCGCAGGGCGATCTGTTTTTGCGCCTTGTCCTTGAGTTTTTTCAATTGTTCCAGGTTCATAATTGGACTGCTCCTTTCATGGCCAGCTCCCGCGAGTCGAAGAAAAACTTCTCGTCGTCGGATTGGTAGTTCAATTGCACAACGGGTTTCCTGTCCGCCGCGCACAATGCCAGCAGCGTCGCGTTCAAATCACCCAGCGGCGGCCGGTCAATGTGGCTGAGCCGCATCGAAGCAGTCACCAGCGTGCCCCGGCCGGGGACGGACCGCACTTGAAAATGGCCGTCGCACATTTCGGCAGCCTGGCGCAGGAAAGCCAGGCCGAGGCCGACGGGTTTGCGCCGTTTGCTTTTGCTGCTCCAGCGCCGTGACAACACCTTTTCCAGCGTGGCCGCGTCCATGCCGTGACCGTCGTCCTGCACGCGCAACACGAGGCGGTCATGCCGCCGGCTCTCCCGGATGCCGATCTGTATTTTCTTGGCATTGGCGGCGAGGGAATTCATGGCGATATTGAGGATGTGCTGTGACAGCTCTTCAAACATATTTTTTCAGGTCCGTCTTGAACAACTGCAGGACTTTGTCCGCCGTCAGCTTGCCGTAAACGTCGTCACCCACCGACATGGCCGGGGCGAGCGCGCAGGCGCCAATGCACCGCGCGGTGGACAGAGTGAACCGGCCGTCCCGGGTGGTTTCGCCTTCCTTCACGCCGAGCTGTTTCTCGAGCGCGGCCAGAATCTGGTCGGAACCGCGCACATGGCAGCCGGTGCCGCGGCAGAGCAGGATCTGGTGTTTGCCGCGCGGGACCATCGTGAAAAAGTTGTAAAAGGTAACCACGCCATAGACGTGCGACACCGGCAGTTTCAACGCGCCGGCGATGTAGCGGAGCACGTCGGCGCCGAGATGACCGAACATTTGCTGCGCCGCATGCAATACCTGGATCAACGCCGTGGATTCGTGGTTGTAACTTTCGATGATGCGGTCCAGGTCCGCAAAACGCGGATCACCGCTCGGGTGGGTGGTTTCCATGGCCGCGATGCGCGCGGCGTCGCTGACGGTTTTCGGGTTCATCGTAATCCTGCCTCCCAAAGTTTGCCGGCGGCTTCGTAGGTGGTTTGTTTCGTGGACAGCAACACAATTCCTTCCGCCTCCGCCTCGGCCACGACCGCCTCGTCGGGTTTGCGGCCGCAGGTGAAGAGGATGGCGCCGATGTCTTTGGTCATGGCGCAGGAAATGACGTTGCGGTGGATCTGCACGGTCAACCACATCATACCGGGGCTGGCGTGCGCCAGCACGTCGCTGAGCAGGTCGCTGATGTAGCAACCTGCCAGGTCCGCTTCCGCTTTGTCGGTCAACGGCTCGGCCTTCACGGTGTCCATGACGGACGATAATTTCACAAGGGTACCGGTTTTCATGGGTGTTTCTCCGTGGGCGGCGGAACCGTCTTGTGCAACAAAACTTCGCAATGCAGCCGGGTGCCGGCGCCCATTTCGGAATGAATTTCAAACTTGTCGGAACATTTCCGGATATTGGGCAGGCCCATGCCGGCGCCAAAACCCAGTTCGCGCGCCAGCGGACCCGCGGTGGACCAGCCTTCTTTCATGGCCAGCTCGATGTTTTCGATTCCCGGTCCGCGGTCCGTGGCTTCGATGATTACTTTGCCGGGAGTGACCGCCACCGAGAGGTCGCCGCCTATGGAATGGATGATGATATTCGTCTCGGCCTCGTAAGCGACTATCGCCGCGCGGCGCTGGATGTCCGGGTCCACCCCGCGTGACCGCAAAATCTGGCGCATGCGCTGGGATACCTTGCCCGCGCTGTCGTAATCGCCCGCCTTCACATCCGCCCGCAGCACCACCGACCCTGCCAGTGCAGGTTTGCGCGCCCGACCCGGGGTTCGTGCGGCTTCGCGGTCGGCGGCTTCCTCGGCGCGTTTCTCCAGGTGTTGCATCAGGCAGGCGGTGATGTCGCCGCGGGTGATGACGCCCACCAGTTCGCCGGCGCTGTTCAAAACGGGAAAACGGCCGAAGCCGTGCCGATCGAATTCCGCCACCGCGCGCACGAGCGAAAAATGGTCGCGCAACGTGACGATGTTCCGCGTCATCCAACGCTCGGCCGGGTCGTTGACGTGGCCCTGGTCCAGGGCGGTGATGATGTCCTCGATGCTGACCAACCCGACCGTGACACCGTCCTTGAGGATGGGCACGCCCGAGATGCGATGGAACTTCATCAAATTCTGGATGGTGCGCAGGGAATCGCCCGGCCCGGCGGTCACCGGCGGCTTGGTCATCGCGTCGCGCACGCGCAATTCGTAAGTCAGGACCTGAGCAACGGAAACTTTCGGCGGTTTGCCCGCCGTTGCGCCGGGATCAGTTGGGGACACTTCAGCCATGGTTACGGCAATCGTGCTGTTTCCCAGCATGATGGCTACCGGCGCGCCGCCGGTCAATTCCGGACCTGACTCCACAATGCGGGAATACCGGGCGGCGGTGTCTGGAAGAACCGTCGTCGGTTGCGTCCCCGTTTTTTTTACAGTGGTGGCGTCCATGGTTTGAAGCTCACGCTGTCGCCCCGAAGGCCGGGCTAAAGCGAGAACTGACATTCATTAGATTTTCGTGTGAGCGGTCACGAATGGCTCTGCATAAATTGGCAAACAGTCACCGTGCTTTGCGGGCGGGAAATTGCCCGGGTATTTGCTCAGGTTTTGCTGTCTATGAACGCCGCTTTTCTAGAAGATTTTATCTGGCTTATTTCTGCCGACCGGCAACGGTGTGAAGCAACCGATGGCTCAACTTGACGTCGCCAGTGGAGCGCCGGCCTCCGGTCCGGCAGCTTGCCGAAATTCGATGCTTTATCCGTGCCGATCAGGAAATCGGCGTTCCCATCCTCAGTTGCATGTTTAGTAGCAGCGCCAAAGTGCCCCTCCGATATGCTTGAAGGGGCCATTTCACTTGACGCTTAACCGGGGTTTGCTTAATTTGTTTCCGTGCCAGCAACCATTGTAAAGCGAGAAAAGGGGGTATTAGCGACATTACCCCAGCCCGGTGAAGCTGGTTTGCCGGAGCCGTGTTTTCACCAGGCGAAGCCGGCCGCCGGCGCAAAAAAGGCTGCTTCCGCCAAATCCCGGGCTTCAGACGACGCCATGGGCGGCAATGGCGGCGGCAGCCCCGGAACCAACAACCGCGCCCTCATCAAGGCCATCTCGGATTCAAAGGTTTTCCAGGAATACGAACGCGCGTTCAACACCTTGACCGGTCTGCCGGTGTCGCTGCAGCCGGTGGAAACCTGGCAATTGCCGCATCACGGCAAGCGGAACGAAAATCCGTTTTGCGCGCTGGTGTCGCAGAACAGCCATGCGTGTGCCGCCTGTTTGCAGGCGTGGGAACAGCTTTGCGAAAAGGCCGCGCACGAACCGAAGACCATCACCTGCCAGGCCGGACTGCTCGACACCGCCGTGCCGGTGCGATTGGGCGACCGGCTCATCGGTTATCTGCAAACCGGGCAGCTTCTCGGCCGTAAACCGACGCCGCGTCAGTTTGACCGGGCGGCCAGGCTGGTGGCCAGTTGGGGCGTGGACATTGACCGCGACGTGCTCCGGAAAGCCTATTATTCGTCGAAAGTGGTGACGGCCAGACAGCAGGAATCTATCGTCAGGATGCTGGTGATTTTTGCGCAACACCTGGCGATGTTGGGCAACCAGATTTTCATCCAGCAAAAGAACGCCGAGCCGCCCATCATCAAACGCGCCAAGGAATATATTCAGGAACATCACACCGAGGAACTGTCGCTCGCCCGCGCGGCCAAGGCCGTCAACATGAGCACGTTTTACTTCTGCAAAATGTTCAAGAAAGTCACCGACATCAATTTCACCGATTACCTGTCGCGCGTCCGCATCGAGAAGGCGAAGAATTTGCTGCTGAATCCGAACCTGCGCGTGAGCGAAATCGCGTTCGAAGTCGGGTTCCAGTCGCTCACGCATTTCAACCGGGTCTTCAAAAAACTGCTGGGCCAGTCGCCCACCGAATACCGCGCGCAATTGCTCGCGCGGTGACCTCGTTTTCGAGTAGGAGCCGAGGTAACGAGGCTCAAACTTCTTCTGGAGAAATCATTCAGAGCCTCCTCACGAGCCATGTTTCAGCCACAGAGCCGCAGAGACACAGAGATTCCAACCACGAAACACACGAACGACACGAAAGGTAGGGCGCGATGTCCCTATCGCGCCGCCTCAATCTTCCAGCCGCCAAAAGTCACAAAGATTCATTCAATCTTCACCGAAACCTCCCCGTTCAACTCCTTGATTTCCGCCGCCAGCCGTTCCGCCTGCTTCTCCAATTCGGCGCTTTCCTCGTCGAGCAGCCTTGCCCGTTCCTTATTGAAGCAGAGATTTGTTCAGAGACTCCTCACGTCGTCTCCTACTTCAATTTCGAACGGTTTTGCGGGTGTCTGATTCCGGCAGGAAAAGCCGCTGCGCTTCCGCGCCATCCCGCCGGAGCCGCTCAAGCCAGTTCCAAGGTGTATTTCAACGCCGCATCCACGGTTTTCATTTCCGGGAAATTGCCCAGCACGGAATCAATTTCGGAATCCAGCACCGTCACCAGATTGTCGGTCATCACGACGGAGTCCAGCCGCAAACCGGCGGCCTTGCCCGCGGCGGAATTGACGCCGACAAAAATGCGGCTGGGATGGCCGCGCCGGGCCAGGTTGCTTGAAATCATGGCGACAATGGTTTGCGGCAGGCCGTGGTCGAGGTTGTTCCGCTGAATCACCAGCGCGGGACGGCGCTTGGCCGTGCGCAGGTCGGAATTGGGAAAAAGCACCAGGACAACTTCACCGCGCCGGGTCTTGGTCATAGATGCTGGCTTCGGGCCGTTCCCAGTCTTCGGCGAAAGTTTTCAGCCGCGCGCGAAGTTCGGCGGCCTGCGTCTGGTCAATTCCGCGCGCCCGGAGATCAACGCCGTTGGATTCCAGGAAAGTCACCAGCACACGCGATTGATCCAGTTGCGCGGGCTTCTCGGCCAGTTCCACTTTGCCGTTCTTGTAAGTGCCTTCGATGGTCAACATATCCACGTTAAAATAGCATGGCTTGCCCGCTTTGGGAAGCCAAAGAAAATTGCCGCCGCCGCAAGGATTCCTTCCGGGTTTGAATTTATCCGGGATAAGGAATCCAGGAAGGCAGGAGAAAAGCCGATTCATGGTTTCCTGGGTTCCTGATCGAAACCGGGTTGCGGGCATCTGGTTCCGGCCGGAAAAGCCACTGCGCTTCCGCGCCATCCCGCCGGAGCCGCTCCCGCCCGTCCGGCCCGGGAAAATCGAGCGGATGAACGGCGAGCAACTCTCGTTGCCCGACCGCTTGTTGCCGCAACTCGAACGACTCAGTTGATTGCCGCAGGCATGGCGGCAACGAGGGTATCGCCGCTACTGCCCGTGAACCGCCGTAAGCAACCTACAATCTTTTGTTGCATATGTAACAAAGTTTGGTCATATGCTTGCGGTACAGGAATTTGTAAAAGTGCTATTTATCCGTCAGCAGGAACAGTCGTTGCATTGGTGCAGGGTTTCCATGCGCGAATTCATGTCGTGGAAGTTCTCCATAAACCGTCCGAACGTCCGCCAGGTTTTGGAGTGCGCCAGCCCTCTGGCGCTTTGGGCAGTCGCACGCAGTGACAGAGCGGTGGGGGGCCGCCGCACTCCAAGACGCTACCGCGCCAACCAAGAGTTTTTTCGACTCATGATCCGCATTCCGCAATCGTAGAATTCCCGCTTTTCATTCCGGCGTTTTTTGGCAGTTTATTTCCCGGTCGCGCAGTTGAAGTGCGCGGTTCGCAAAATCGGTAAAGTCTTAAACAAGGTTTGGTGAGATTGCGACCTCGAAAGAGTAGATTTTCTTGCGCGGTCAAATTTTATGCTTGAGACGCTTTTATATCCCAAAGCCATCGCGGTAATCGGGGCTTCCCGCAATCCGGACAAGGTTGGTTACGCGGTCATGGCCAATCTCGTCAAAAACGGCTTCAAAGGCCAAATCGTTCCCGTCAACCTCGACGGCGGCGAAATCCTCGGAGTCAAATGCTACAAGTCGCTGACGGAATACTCCGGCCAGGTTGACCTCGGCATCATCATGGTGGCGGGCAAATACTGCAAAGATGCCCTGAACAGTTGCATCAAGGCCGGCGCCAAATCTGTCATCGTCATCACCGCCGGCTTCAAGGAAGTCGGCGCCGAAGGCGCCAAGGCTGAGGCCGAACTCGTCGAAATCTGCCGCGCCGGCGGTGTGCGGATGGTCGGGCCCAATTGCCTGGGCGTGCTCAACACCGACCACGCCATGAACGCCACGTTTGCGCCGTCCGTGCCGCCGCCCGGAAAAATTTCCGTCATCTCCCAGTCCGGCGCGCTCTGCGTGGCCATCCTCGACTGGGCGGCCGAACAGAAACTCGGCCTGGGCAAGGTCATCAGTTTCGGCAACAAGGCCGACCTCAACGAAGTGGATTTCATCCAGACGCTCGCGGAAGACAAGGAAACCAAGGTCATCGCCGGTTACCTGGAAAGCATCAAGGAAGGCGACAAGTTTTTGCGAATTGCCGAACAGGCCGCCGGCATCAAGCCGGTTGTCATTCTCAAAGTCGGCGTTACCTCGGCCGGCGCCAAGGCCGCGTCGTCCCACACCGGCAGCCTGGCCGGGGCTGACATGGCCTACGGCGCGGCGTTCAAGCGGGCGGGCGTCATCCGCGCGGAAAGCTTCGAGGCGTTGTTCGATTACGCCACGGCCTTTGCCATGCAGCCGCTGCCCAACGGCGAGCGCGTGGCCATCATCACCAACGCCGGCGGCCCGGGCATCATGGCGGCGGACGCCGCGGAAAGCCTCGGCTTGAAAATGGTGGCCCCCACCAAGGACAGCGACGCCAAGCTGCGCAAGTTCATGCCGGCGGCGGGCGCGTTCGGCAATCCGATTGATGTCATCGGCGATGCCGACCCCGACCGTTACACGAAGGCGTTTGAGGTGATGCAGGAGGATGAGAACATTGACGCCATCGTGGTGGTCGTGACGCCGCAAAACATGACCAAGCCGCTGGAACTGGCGGAAAAACTGGGCGCGGCACACCACGGCAAGAAGCCGTTGCTGGCTGCGTTCATGGGTGGCACGGAAGTCACCAAAGCCAAGGAGAAATTGATGGCGCTGGGCATCCCGAATTATCCGTCGCCCGACCGCGCCGTCACCGCGCTGCGTGCCATGTGCGATTACGCGGCGTGGAAGCGCCGGCCGGCGCGCGTGGTCACCCGTTTCCCGGTCAACCGCCGTCGCGTGGACCGCATCATCAACGCCCAGGAACGCACCGGCCTCATGCAGATTGGCGAAGTTGAGGCCAAGGATATCCTGCGCGCCTACGATTTCAACGTGCTGGGCGGCCAGCTGGCGCAGACCTCCGACGAGGCGGTGGAAATCGCCGAGCGCATAGGCTACCCGGTCGTGATGAAAATTTCTTCGCCCGACATCATCCACAAATCCGATTTCGGCGGCGTGCGCATCAACCTGGCCAACGCCGAGCAGGTGCGGGACGCGTTCGATTTGATGATGTTGCGCATTCAAAAGCGCGCACCCAAGGCCTACTTGCGCGGTGTGTTCGTGGAAAAGATGGGCCAGCGCGGACGCGAAGTGATTCTGGGTATGACCCGCGACCCGCAATTCGGGCCCATGCTGATGTTCGGTCTGGGCGGCATATTCGTCGAAGTCATGAAGGACGTGACGTTCCACCTGGCGCCCATCACGGCAGAGGAAGCGATGCAAATGCTGAAAGGCACCCGTTCGTACGCCCTGCTCAAAGGCGCGCGCGGCCAGGCGCCCGTGGATTTGGATGCCATCGCCGGCGCGCTCCAGCGCATCAGCCAATTGGTCACGGATTATCCGCAAATCATGGAACTGGACATCAACCCCTTTATTGTCGGCCCGGTGGGGATTCAAGCTTACGTGGCCGACGCGCGCATGACCCTTTCATATCCCGGCAAAACCCCGGTGAATGGTCAGGAAACGCACTGAACCTTTTGAATGACATGAGCAAAACCAAGACCATCACCTTCGACCCCAACTGGCGGGAGACTTACAAGTCGCAAATTTTCACGGCGGCCGATGCGGTAAAGAAAATCCGGCCTGGCCAGCGCGTGTTCATCGGCACCGGCACCGGCGAACCGCTGGAACTGGTGACCGCCCTCAGCAAACGGGCCACCGAATTGCCGGACACCGAAATCGTCCATTTGCTCACCTTCGGCGATGCGCCCTATGCCCATCACGAACTGGCGCATTATTTTCGCGTGAACAGCTTTTTCATCGCCGAAAACGTCCGCGACATCATCCAGGAAGGGCTGGGCGATTATACGCCGGTGTTTTTGTCCGACATTCCGCGCCTGTTCAACAGCGGCCAGTTGCCGCTCGACGTCGCGCTCATTCACGTCACGCCGCCGGACGCGCACGGCATGTGCAGCTTCGGCGTGTCGGTGGACATCATCCACGCCGCCGCCGAAAACGCCTCGCTCGTCATCGCGCAGGTAAACCCGAACATGCCGCGCACGTTGGGCGATTGCTTTATTCACGTGCATGACATTGACGTGCTGGTGCCATCCGAGGCCCCGATTCTGGAGGTGCCGCCGGCCGAGGCGACTGAGACGACCCGGCAGATTGCCGAATACATTGCCGCCCTGGTCGAGGACGGCTCCACCATCGAATTCGGCATCGGCCGCATCCCGCAGGCGATGTTCAGTTTTCTCAAAGACAAGAAAGACCTCGGCGTGCATACCGAGATGGTGACGGATGGCATCATTGATTTGATTGAATGCGGCGCCATCACCGGCAACCGTAAGTCGCTCGACCGCGGCAAGATTGTCGCGAGTTTCTGCCTCGGCACGAAGAAGATTTACGATTACGTGGACAACAATCCGCTGTTCTCGTTCCATCCCACCGAGTATGTCAACGACCCGTTCATCATCCGGCAGCAGCACAAAATGGTGGCCATCAACACCGCGCTGGAAATCGACCTCACCGGCCAGGTCTGCGCCGATTCCATCGGGTCCAAGTTTTTCTCCGGTGTGGGCGGCCAGGTGGATTTCAACCGCGGCGCGTCCAAATCCAAGGGCGGCAAGGCCATCATCGCGCTGCCGTCCACGGCCAAGGGCGGCACTGTCTCTCGAATCATGACGCATCTCAGTCCGGGTGCCGGAGTGGTGACGACCCGCGCGGGCGTGCATTACGTGGTGACCGAGTATGGCGTGGCTTACCTGCACGGTAAAAGCATTCAGGAACGCGCGCTGGCGCTCATCAGCATCGCGCACCCGAAATTCCGCGCCGACCTGCTGCGCGACGCCATCAACGCGAAATATTTGTCCACCGAAATGGCCGACCTGGAAGGCAAGATTCTGGTCGGGCCGAAGGAATTGCGCACGACGTATCTGCTTAACGACGGCACGCAGATGAATTTCCGGCCGATTCATCCCACCGACGAACCGCGGATGCGCGACTTGTTCTACAAATTGTCCGAAGCGACGATTTACTACCGGTTCATGAGCCATTCGCAGCGCGTGTCCCGGCAGCAGATTCAGGATTTCGTGTACATCGATCACCGCAACGACGTGACCATTGTGGGCACATTGCCCGCCGCCAACGGCGAGGAAATCATCGCCGTGGGCAGTTATTATCTCGACCCGAAGACGAACCTGGCGGAAGTGGCATTTGTGGTGAGCGACCAGTGGCAGAACCACGGCATCGGCACGTTCCTGTTGAAGCACCTGATGCGCGTGGCGCGCCGCAACGGTATCCGCGGCTTTACCGCAGAGGTGTTGACGGACAACAAATCCATGCAGGCGGTCATCAACAAATCGAACTGCCAGATCCGGAGCAAGTTAAGCGGCAACGTCTACAGCTACGAGATGGACTTTGAATAGTTGAGGCGGGAACGCTCAACATTCAACGTTCAACTCTCAACCTGCTTCTGCCCGCAGATTAGCGCAGATTAGCGGTTAAATTCTGGGGGGAATTTTGCTTTCACGGGCGGGATTGCGGTTTTTGCCCGATTCATAAAAACGCCGGCTTGATGGCATAAAATCATCTGGACAAGGGAGAAAGATTGAAACACGCTGCCATTCGTGAAAAAAATAAAACCGCACTTTTGCGGTTCAATAACAGGTTAGGCGCCAACCTCACATCACCCGCGGTGTTTAACATCATATTATGAAAACAACCATCGTGCTTTGCAGCGCAGCCATCATGCTGTTCGTTGCCAACTTTCACGCGAGTGCTGACATTATTGCTGGCCCTATCACCAATCCAGACAACGGGCACGATTACTATCTACTCTCGCCAAACACCTGGACGGCGTCGGAAGCGGAAGCGGAAGTGCTCGGCGGCACATTGGTCATCATCAAAAATGCTTCCGACCAAGCCTGGGTGTTTTCCACTTTCTCCAAGGATGCTAATCATAATGGATTGTGGATTGGACTTCGCCGGACCCGAATGGGAGGACAATTTGCTTGGGTGACGGGTGCGCCGACGAACTATTTTGATTGGGGACCTGGCGAACCGAATAATGTCGGTGGCGTGGAAAATTGCGCCCATATGCAAAATGGAGATTCTGACACCGGCACCTGGAACGATATGCCAGAAGACCATCTTTTCAATGGTGTCGTTGAGTTGCCAGGCAAGGCGGATCATATCTCTCTTTCCAAATCGGAACGGGCTTTGATCGGCAATTGGTATGAAGGCGGCAATGTGGGACGACCTTGTTGGATTGCCGGAACGGACAACGCGCTTTTCATCATAACAAATTACAAATTTGCAGCGCGAGCAGGTTTGTGTGCGGATGGCTCTTTACTGGTGCCCGGATGGCCAATGGAATCAAGCCGTTCTGGCGCTTTTTATTCCATGCCCCCTTCCCGTCCTCAGACAGGTATGCGCGGTGAAATCATTAAAGACAAAATCCTGTGGAATAACGGCACTTGGTGGACACGAAAACCACTAAATTATACAATCAAGGAAATATCTTCAGGCAACGAAACACATTAAACGAGCCGAACCATGTTGCCGCCTAACACCTATTAAGCCCGGAGGCGTCAACAACAAAAAGCATATCCAGACGGAAAGAATTTTCTTTCCGCTTTCGCGTCCTCAGAACGGGAACTCCCGCCTTCACCCCCTCCGTCGCAAAAGCTATGGAGGGCAGGAAGGCTACGGTGGGCAGGCCTATTCGGACTCCATCAGGTCGGGCGAAGCCCTGCGGACCGCGCCCGACTTTCCAGCTCGCTGATCTGACGCCAGCGAGCGGTCCAGACCACGTTGATGGTTCATGCTTGTATCAGACACCGCTCCGGCGTAAACGTTTCAAATCATGACCCACTTTTCACACAGCCTCGCGCTTCAGGCGACAGCCACCGCGCCTGCCAGTTGACGGGTTTATGAAATTTGAACATCATTATTGCAGCCAAGCTCAGTCTCCGGTGGCTGTGCCTATATCGGACGTTAGGTCGCGTGGCGCTATGAAAATTACGAAGCTGAAATTCGGCATCTTGTCAGCGGCTATGATTTGTGTGTTTGCGATGCTCATTGGCTGCGGCTGCGAGACGTTTGAAAACCACACCAATCCAATCGAAGGTTGGCAAATTGATTTTAAGAGCCAGCCTAGTCAGACGGTTCAGAAAGACTCTCAAGATTATATTAGTAAGTTGCCAGCCAGAGAAAGGATTGGTGTCGGGCCTGAGCAGTGGTTTACCGATGGGAAGGGACAGCACGCGCTTTTGATTGTGGTCGCCCTCAACGGGACAGATTGGGGACACGTGCTTATTTATGACCAGAACGACAAGAGAGTTAAGGTCGTCAAATATATCATGGGGCATTATCGCAGTTGACCCGCGACCTAACACCGCGCGAGGCTGTGTGAAAAGTCCGGCGCAAAGTGAGTGATGGACGGAGAAAAAGTTTGGCTGGCGGGCGGTTCTTCAGGTCGCTATCTTTTAAAACACTTCCGCTTTGAGGCCGGACACGTGACGCACGGTGTGCGCGATGTGCGAAAGGGTTTTCAGCGGCAGATGCCCGCACTCGGCGTGAAACATCGGCCGCGTCGCGGAGTAAATCTGCACCAGGGGAATGTCCGCACCCGCCGTCCGCAATTCCTTGAGCCGATGCGCATATTCCTCGATTTCCTTGGAATGCGGCTCTTCGCCGTTGATGGATGGGAACAGGCTCTGGATGATGACCGGACGCTGACGGGCCATCAACAGGATGTTGGACAATACCTTCTCCAGCGGCACGTCCGACCGGTCCACCCGATTGAAAAACTCCTGCGTGCCGCCGTCGAGCTTGGCCCAGACTTCGTCGGACTTGGTGAAATATTTCAAGCCCGCCTGCACCTGCGGCCGGTCCAGCCCGGTGGCATTGGTGATCAGCACCATTTTGAAGAACGGAAATTCACCCCGGGCGCGGATGTGCACGATGGCTTCGACGGCCTCGGCAAAATTCGATGCGAGGGTCGGCTCGCCGTCACCGCTCAACGCCACATGGCGCAAGGTGAGTAATTCCTCCGATAGCGCGGAATACCACGGCCGTTCGCGCAGTTTACCCGCCAGCACGAACGCGAGCGTTTTGTGCAGCTCGGCGGCCATCGCCCCCACGTCCAGCTTCGACTCGCGCGGCGGGGTCCGGCGGTCCACCTCGCAATAGAGGCAGTTGAAATTGCACGACTTGTTCGGGCTCATGTTCACGCCCAGCGACAGACCGTGGGCGCGGGGCGAAATCACCGCATAAACAAAGCGGTTGTTGAGGAAATCACGCGGGCAGCCAAAGGCCGTTTCCAGATTGGCGGGGCGGTCTTTTCCGTTTCCGTTGAATGATTTGGCGGCGGTCGCGTTCAAACTGTTTGAGTGGCTGTTTCCACAATTCTTATGCATGACGTTAAACCGGCACCAAAATCGTCACTACACGGCTCTTGGCAAAATGCCCACATTCCTTGCCCGCAGGCGGAATCGGTGGAATATACGGAGTTAAGAATGCCCTGTATTCATGGGGTGTTTTGAATCCATCGGAAGAGCCTTCCGTTGCGCACATCCCGAGTGCTCTTCCACAATCCGGGCAAAAAAGCACGTGCCGCCCGCCCGGCCTTTCTCTACGGGTCGGATTGAAAATGGATTACCGCCAAGTGAGCAGTTTTAATTCACCCGTGACGCAAAGGTTATCTGCGACAGCAGCCTAAACGTGGCGCAACTTGCCGCCCGGAGCGGATTCCAGAGCCTTGAGCGTGCGCTGATAAATTTCCTCCGGTGTGCCTTCGGCCTCGATGGTCAGCAGCAGACCGCGTTGCCGGTAGAATTCCGTCAGCGGCCGGGTGCTCTTTTCGTAAACTTCCATGCGCACGCGGACGGCTTCCGGCCGGTCGTCTTCGCGCAATTGAAGTTGGGTGCCGCAGTTATCGCAAACGCCTTCCACGCGCGGCGGAAGATTGGTGACATGGAAAACCGCCTTGCATTTCGGGCAAGTGCGCCGGCCACTCAGGCGCGCGACAATTTTTTCAATGGCCAGGTCATAATTCAACACAGCATCGAGCGGGATTTGTTCCCGGGTCAGGATTTGAGCAAAGGCCTCGGCCTGCGCCACGGTGCGCGGGAATCCGTCGAGCAAAAACCCTCCCGGACAATGGAGACAGGCGACGCGCTCGGCCACGAGGTCGAGCACGGTCTGGTCGGGGACCAGGTCGCCGCGTTTCATGTAACCGAGCGCGGCTTCCAGCGCCGGGCTGCGCTCGTGGGCGGCCAGGCTTTTGGCCGCGCGGAAAATGTCGCCGGTGGACAGGTGGCACGTGCCCAGCCGTTCGCAGAGCAATTCGGCCTGGGTCCCCTTGCCCACGCCCGGCGCTCCGAGGAGCACCAGACGGAAAAGGCGCGGCGACGACGGCGGCAGAGGTTCGCACCTGACGGCGCCACCCTGAATCCAAGCGGTTCGAACTTTTTGTGCACTCATATCATTGGCATGGAAAATTTAATCCTGACACCCGCATAACTTGTTGGGAAGACAATGCTGATACAAGGGATATTTTAATCCAAGCCAATAAATCCACTTTCTTTGCCAAAATTGGTTGAAGGCAGGATTGAAGAATGGCTCCGGAGAATGAATCCACGCTAAATCAGATGGCAGCGGCAGCGGGTAAACCGCCAAATATTGGTGGAATTCAGCCAAACTTTTCTTTCCAGCAGGGTGGCCATTCGGTTATAAAATGGCGTATGCAAATCATCGGCGCCCGTCTTCAACGGGCTTTCGCAAAGTTGCATCCGGTTTTCAACGGGCCGCACTCCTTTGAGTCGCGGGCCGTTGCGGTTTTTACTGTTCGCCAATTGAAGGAAAATTCTCTATGAAAAATTATGCTCCTGCAGACATCCGTAACTTCGCCGTCGTCGGTCACGCCTCGTCCGGCAAAACGATGCTCTGCGAAGCCATGCTCGCGTGCGGCGGCGTCATCAATCGCATGGGCCGCATCGCCGACGGCTCCACCGT
This sequence comes from uncultured Verrucomicrobiae bacterium, assembly GCA_963789055.1. Classification (GTDB taxonomy): domain Bacteria; phylum Verrucomicrobiota; class Verrucomicrobiia; order Limisphaerales; family UBA11358; genus UBA11358. The sequence continues at coordinate 857,480 of CAWBJE010000004.1, forward strand.
GTCCGATTATCACGTCAGCGAAAAGAACCGGCAGATTTCGGTCTCGGCGTCGCTCCTGCATACGGAGTGGGCCGGCAAGAAACTCAACATCATTGACACCCCCGGTTATCTCGATTTCATCAGCGAAGGACTCGGTGCATTGCGCGTCGGCGATTTCGCGCTGGTGGTGGTCCATGCGCAACATGGTCTCGGCGTCGGCACCGACCGGGTGTGGGATTACGCGACCCGTTACGGCATCCCCAAAATGATCGTGGTGAACGGGGTGGACAAGGAGAACGTGGATTTTGACGCGGTGGTGCGCCAGGTGCAGGAACGGTTTGGCCGGCACGTCTTTCCGTTAAGTGTCCCGGTGAATCCCGGGCCCGGCTTCAACCGCGCGCTCGACGTGTTGCGCAACGAGGTCGTGACCTATGCGACAGATTCCAGCGGCAAATTCAAGGAAGAGGCGGCCACCGGCGAACTGGAAACGCAGGTCAAGGAATTGCACCGCCAGTTGATCGAGCACATTGCCGAATCCGATGATGCGTTGATGAACAAGTTCTTCGAGCAGGGCAGTTTGTCGGAGGAGGAATTTCGCGCCGGCATCCACACCGCGGTGCAAAAGGAACAGTTGATTCCGCTGTTTTGCACCTCGGCGGAAAACAACATCGGCGTCGCGCGCCTGATGGATTTCATCGCCAAATATGGCTCGTCGCCGGTGGACCGCAAAAAGGTCAAGGCGGTCAATGCCGGCGACGTGGAAGTGGAGGTCAGCCTGGAGGATCCTGAGCCGGTGCTTTATATCTTCAAGACGATGTCCGAGGCGCATTTCGGCGAACTGTCGTTCTTCCGCGTCTATTCGGGGTCGGTTTCCGCCGGCATGGACTTGTATAACAGCGACCGCAAAACCAACGAACGCATCGGGCAGATTTACCTGCTCAACGGCCAGACCCGCGAGGCGGTCAACACCCTCGGCGCGGGCGACATCGCGGCGGCCGTCAAGCTCAAGGACACGCACACCGGCAACACGCTGTGCCACGCAAAAAAAGCCGTGACGCTGCCCAAAGTGGTTTATCCCAAGCCCAATATCCACGCGTCGCTGGTAGCCAAGGTGAAGGGTGAGGAGGACAAAATCGCCTCCGGCCTCGCCGCCTTGCACAATGAAGATCCCACGTTCCTCTATTTCGTGGATGCCGAACTGCACCAGACCGTCATCTCCGCGCAGGGCGAATTGCACCTGGAAGTGGTCGCCGACCGCCTTCGCCGCCGGCACAACGTCCATGTCGAATTGACCGAGCCGCGGGTGCGTTATCGTGAAACCATCAAGGGCAAGGGCGACTCGAAATACCGCCACAAGAAGCAGACCGGCGGTTCCGGGCAGTTCGCCGAGGTCTGGATGCGCATCGAGCCCAAGCCGCGCGACTCGGGCGTCGAATTCACCAATTCGCTGGTTGGCCAGAACGTGGACCGCTCGTTTGTGCCGTCCGTCGAGAAGGGCGTCAACCAGGCCATCACCGAGGGCATCCTCTCCGGCTGCCGGGTGACGGACGTGAAGATTGATTTTTACGACGGCAAGATGCACCCGGTGGATTCCAAGGATATTGCCTTCCAGATTGCCGGTTATTTTGCCTTCAAAGAAGCATTCACCGCCGCCAAGCCGTGCCTGCTGGAGCCCATCAACAACGTCGAAATCCAGATTCCGGATGATTGCATGGGCAAGGTGATGGGCGACCTTTCAAGCCGGCGCGGCCGCATCCAGGGCATTGAAGCCGACGGCGGTTTCCAGGTAATCAAGGCGCAGGTTCCGGTGAAGGATCTTTATCACTATTCCAGCGTTCTTCGTTCGCTGACCGGCGGTCGCGGCGTGCATACGGAGGATTTCAGCCATTACGAGGAAATGCCCCGAGACGCGGCGGAAAAGGTGATTGAAGAAGCGAAGAAGCGTAAGGCAGCCGCTGCCGAATCGCATTAAAGCGACCGGAACGGCGGCGCCGGCCGCGGAAGCCGGCGTCCCAAATTTGACGCTTATTGCGCCGCGACCGTGGCGCGGCTGACTGCGGTATAGAGGGCGTCCTTCAATTTGGCGCGTTTGAACTTGAGTTCGTCAATCTCTTGATCGGTGGCGAACTCAACTTCTTCCTCAATCCGGCAGACGGCGTCATCCAACTGGTGGTATTCCTCAAACATCTGGCGGAATTTATTGTCACTCAGGCGCAAATGCCGGGCAGTCTCACGATGTTCAGGGAATTCACTCAGGAAGGGATGATGTATGTCCATAGACTGTTTAGACTGTTATTTTCAAGTTTGACAGTTTACTCACCACTGCGTTTGAAATTAGACCATAAATTTATTCTGTCAAGCTCCTTGCCCAAAATTGGCAGAAATTTTATTCACAATTTGGGAACAAGCCACGGTTCAACCTGCCGGACACCGGATACGGGCGGAGCCGCAGATACCAATGATGCATTTTCTTTGGCAAAATGCGACGGAGCCACCGTAGCGCGCCATTTTGGGACTGTGGCGGGAAGCAGAGCGGCACGCTGCTTTGGAAATTGGTCCGCAGTCAAAAGCGGTGTCGCCGTTGTACTCTGCCACCGCACTCCAAAATCCTCGTGATTCTTGAAGATTCTGACGAATAGGAGTGCAAAGCATTGACGCGAAAGCCCATCCCGCCTTCTTTTTCTTTTCCCCCGGCGACTATGCCGCATAATGACACCACCAACTTATGACCAAAGTCCCGCTTTCAGAGCTTACGGACCGCATGAAACGTTTCCGGACGCGGATGGACGCGGAAAACCCCCACTGGGAACTGGCCGCGCTTCTTCGGCCGCGTAAATCAATACTATTTCACCGGCACCATGCAGGACGGGTTGCTGCTGGTTCCCCGCGATGGCGAAGCCGTGTTCTGGGTGCGCCGAAGTTTCGAGCGGGCCGGAGTCGAATCGCTCTTTCCCGGCCTCCGCCCCATGAAAAGCTTCCGCGACGCCGTGCCGGCGGCGGTGCCACCGGCTGCGGCACGGCAGGTCATCCACCTTGAAACCGAACTGGTTCCGCTCGCCTTGGTCCAGCGGTTCCGGAAGCATTTTATCTGCAAAGAGGTGGCGTCGCTCGATGCGACCATCGCCCGGGTGCGGACAGTCAAAAGCGCCTGGGAACTGGCCATTATGGAACGGTGCGGCGCCATGCACCGGCGCGTCCTGGAAGAAAACGTGCCGAAAATGCTGCGCGAGGGAATGAGCGAGGTGGACCTTGCCTGTGAACTTTATTCGCTCCTGGTGCGCGAAGGACATCAGGGAACCGTGCGCTTTGGCATGTTCAATGTGGACATCGCCGTGGCCCAGCTGGGCTTCGGGGAGAATTCAATTTATCCGACGAGCTTTGACGGGCCGGGCGGGTGCGCGGGCATCGGGCCCGCCGCGCCGGTGCTGGGCAGCCGCGAACGCAAGCTCCGGAAAGGCGACCTCGTGTTCGTGGACGTTGGCTGTGCCGTGGACGGTTATCACACCGACAAAACGATGACCTACATGTTCGGCCGGCCGCTGCCGGACGAGGTGATTGCGGTTCACCGGCGTTGCGTGGAACTGGAACGGCAGCTGGCGTCACTGCTGAAACCCGGAGCGATACCGTCGGCGATTTATGCCGGGGTCATGGGAAGTCTGGACCCGAAATTCCTGAAGAATTTCATGGGATTTGGCAATCGGCGGGCGAATTTTCTCGGGCACGGACTGGGATTGCAGATTGATGAACCGCCGGTGATAACCGAGGGTTTTGACGAACCGCTGGCTGCGAACATGGTTCTGGCGCTCGAACCGAAGAAGGGTGTGCCGGGCGTGGGAATGGTAGGCAGTGAAAACACTTATCTGGTTACGCCCGAGGGCGGCCGGAGCCTCACCGGCAACCACCACGGCCTGATTCTGGTTTGAAGAGCCGCTCAAAACCAATGGAGTGATGACTGCCGCCATGCTTTCCGCTTTCGCGGTTGACATCACACGTCCGGCGTGGCTCAGTTCTTGTCGTTAGGCGGCAATGAGCATTATCACCCCACAACAGTTCGAACTGTTACTGCCTCTTGCCGGAGCTTGGGCGGCGGAGCAGGAGCGCACCATTCTTCAGACAGGAGTTGCGCTCACTGAATCACAGCTTGTAGATGCGAAACGAGTTGGCGTCGTTCAGCCAGAACGGGTGCGTCTCCTTCGGGTCACACAGATTCCTACACCGACCCATCCGGCACTTGCAACTGCCGCCACCGCGACCGGTCTCATTTCACCTGCCACCGCAGGGCTGACTATTCATTATGGAATTTTTATTCGAGCCGATTGTTGGGGGCAGCGCGATCTTGTCGTGCACGAGCTTGTTCACACGAGCCAGTATGAGCGGCTTGGTGGGTTTGAGGCTTTTCTTCGCCCATATTTGTTAGAGTGCATTACCCCACCGGGCTATCCATACGGGCCGATGGAGCAGGAGGCGATTACAACGTCGGCGAGGTTGTGCACCCCTTAACAAGTCCCCGGAACTTCACTGGTTGGCCGTTTCAGGCCGCTTTGCGTTTGACATCACCAGTCTGGCGTGGCTCAGTTGACTATTAAGCATAGTACTTTATGACCATCCCCGATATTTCAGGCTATTGGACAGGCGAAATTCTCGGCACGAACCGAGGCGGCGTTACGTTAGACATAAAGCAAGAAGGCGAAAGGGTTTCTGGTATTGCGAAAATACACGAGCCAGCGCTGGGTGGGTACGAATATACTATCACCGGTGTCATAAAGGAGGATGGCATTTCGCTTCGTCTCCTGCCCGGTCGCCACACGGGCGGCTTGCAACTCGGAATCGTTCAGGCCGTGTGTAGGCTCAAAGAGGATGGAAGCATCTATGGCCGCTGGAAGTCCGATATAGGCACCGAAGGAACTTTCACCGCTCAAAAACACGAGACGAAGAAGTTAGCTTCTGAGTTGCCAAAGAAGAACTCGGTCAACTCCGTGAACTACGTCGAAAAATTTAATACGCGGATCCAAAGACACAAAACCGTTGCAGCACTTATTATCTTTGGTACTATTGTCATCGCGCTTGGGGCCTTCACTGACGCACTGGACAAGATTTCGCAATTCCTCGATAAGCATATTGGCGTCCAGACCCCTCAAGTTCAGAATGTCAGCGCAAAATCGATGTCAGAGCAACAACCCACGACTGTAACCAGTGTGCCCATAAACGCACAAATATCGTCTATACCTATTGTTGCTTCGAACGTTTTTGCACCCCCAGTTGAACCATCAAGCCTAGCACAAACAACGGTCTCGAATCAACAGACCGTTACAGTCCATAGCGGGAATACAGAAAAAGTATTTGGTGGTGAGTTGTTTATCAGTTTAGTAGGTACTTCATTCGAGGGAACCCCGCTACGCGATAAAGTTGTCGCTTCCGTGAGTGCGCCCGGGTTCCCTAGTGTCTCAATCGACAAGCAGGATGTTGGTTACACCACAATCTACAGCGCAAAGGCCAAGTTTGAAATCCGTATCACGTCGGCCAGTACGTTTACAGCCGATTTTCTCGTGACCCGGCTCGATCCCGATAAGCAGAAACGGGTTAGTCCTTAGCATTGACGCAAAACCTGTTTGCGGGATTATCTCAAAACAACACTCGTTCCATCAGTGCGGGACGGATGAGGGTGGGATGCTCGTTGCGGACGTTGTTTGCTTAGCGGCTGACGTGATATCTCCCGGCTGCTCGAACAACAAAAAAGTGGAGCCAGCTCTCGGATTTGAACCGAGGACCGACGGTTTACAAAACCGTTGCTCTACCACTGAGCTAAGCTGGCGTCTCCACAGCCAACATCATTTGCTTTGACCGCTTTCCTGTCAAGCTCGCCGGAACAACGGTTGTAGTGTCGGCGCTGTGCGCCGATTCGTTCGAGCCACAGGCTCGACGCTACAGCAAAACCGGCTCGCGGGTACACTCGCCCCACCGCAATCACTCGTTGCCCCAGTAGATTTTGACGTGAATGAGGCCGAGTTTGACCGCTTCCACAGGCAATGAGGGATTTAGCTCCAGGACCTTGATGTGACCCGGTTTCACAAACGGTTTGAGCGCGACGAAATTAACCGTGCCGGACCCGGGCGTGGCGTGATCGTGCGCCGGGAATTGCACGTCGTGAACGTGAAATCCCGCCAGGCGCGCGGTGAGCGATTCAAGATGTTTGGCGTGATTGAGAAAGCCGAGGTTTTCCTTGATTTGTGCGTGGCCGACATCGTGCCAGTAAACCACGTTCGGGCTGTCAAAATCGCGGAAGAAATGTTCAAAGTCGTTTTCCAGCGGAATTTCCTCGAGCGATTGCCGGTTTTCGATGCCCAGTTTCAGACCGCGTTTTTCGGCTTCGGGCAGGAGCTTGCGCAAGGTTTCGCAGGTGCGCTCGAAGGCTTTGGTCTTGTTGGCTTCGCGTTTGGCGGCGGCTTCAGCGCGGAGTTTTTCGAATTGGGGCGATTTCTTTCCGTCGCGTTCGAGCATGCCGGTCAGTTTTTCGGTGTAATCCTTCATGTCGATGCTGCCGAGATGCAACACCACAACCGGCGCCTTGACGCGGGAGGCCAATTCAAAGGTCTTGAGTGTGTATTTGATGGCCAGTTCGCGCTCGCGCGGACGTTCGTCGGAAAATTCGTAGAGATTCGGCGAGGCATGATTCACGCCCAGCGGCAAGGGACAAAAATTGTGGAGGCTGGAAATTTTAATTTCACCCGCATTCACGGCTTCCAGAATGCCGGGCAGGAGACTCTGTCGGATGCCGTGACTGAGCTCAGCATAATCAAAGCCGAGGTCGCGGATTTCGCGCAGCATGGCGCGACCATCCTTGTGACGGCTGGAATTCCAGCAGGTGGAAAGTGAATACATGTGTCAGATGGTTAAACCGTTAAATAGTGAATCGTTAAACCGTCGCCGATGCAACGATTTAACGATTTAACGATTCAACGTTTCTGTGATTACATGTCCGCGTAGCGCGCGCTGAGCATCGCGGAAAAGCGCGCGGCTTTTTCCTTGCGCCGCCGCTTTTCACTCGGCTTTTCAAAATGCCGGTGATTGCGCACGACCTTGAGGGTGCCTTCGCGGTCGACTTTTTTCTTCAGTCGCCGCAACGCACGTTCCACTGGTTCGCCTTTTTTCAGTCTAATTTCGGTCAACGCAACTCACTTCCTTTCTTGGGGCGAGAAAATCCGCTCACGGGCGGGGCTCGCAAAATGGGCGCAAAGAATGGTAGTTCCAATGCCGCTTGTCAATTCACAAAAGCGCGTGAAATCCCCTGTTTTCGGAGGGGCGAGCTTTGCGAGTCCCACAAATCAAAGGAAGTCAGGGACTCGTGTAACTCATCCCTCCGAATTAAAACACCCAAAGCGGACATTGCTTTTGCCCGCCGCAAAGTTATCCTGCCCGCATGATTAAAGGGAAAAAGCTGCCCAAACCCGCCGACCCGGAACTCCAACGCCGCATCCAGGAACTCATCGCTTTCAAAAGCGGCGGCCACAACGAAAACGAGGTCGCCGACATCATCGAAAACGCCCTGAAGCTACTGACCGACGTGAAGGACACCGGCGACGTACGTGTCATCCAGACCGCGTTACGTGAATTGCGCTATGCCTTCCGGCTCTTCGCGCCGTATGCCGGCAAACGCAAAGTCACCATCTTCGGTTCCGCCCGCACCCAGGCGGACCAGCCGGGATACCAGCAAGCGGTGGATTTCGGGCGCAAGATTGTAAAAGCCGGGTTCATGGTCATCACCGGCGCCGGACCGGGCATCATGCAGGCCGGGCACGAAGGCGCGGGGCCCGCCAACAGCTTTGGCGTGAACATCCGGTTGCCCTGGGAACAATCGGCCAACCCGGTCATTGCCGAGGACAAGAAGCTGATGACGTTCAAGTATTTTTTCACGCGCAAATTGATTTTCATCCGGCATTCGGACGCCATCGTGCTGTTCCCCGGCGGTTTCGGCACGCAGGACGAAGGGTTCGAGGCGCTCACGCTCATGCAGACCGGCAAAAGCCAGTTCATGCCGCTCGTGCTTTTGGAACCGCCCGGCGGCACGTATTGGAAAACGTGGGACAAAAACATCCGTGAACACCTGCTCCGCAACGAGTTGATCTGTCCTGAAGATTTGAACCTTTACCGCATCACCGACAATACCGACGAAGCGGTGAAAATCATCACGCGCTTTTACCGGAATTTCCATTCCACGCGGTTCGTGAAGGATTTGCTGATCATCCGGCTTAAAAACGCGCCGTCCGATTCCGCCCTGACCGCGCTGAACGAAGACTTCGCCGACATTATCAACGGCGAACCTATCAAACGCATCAAACCGACGCCGGAAGAAGCGGACGGCGGGGACCATCTGGACCTGGCGCGCATCGCCTTCGGCTTCAACCGCCACGATTACGGCCGCCTGCGCCAATTGATTGACGTGTTGAACGGGTTATAACGGTTGGGCACGCAGTCAATATCTTCTACGCTTAACGGACGCATTTCTTCCCCCTCTCCGCCGTCACTGACGGGGGAGAGGGAGTGAATTCAGCATTACGATGGGATGTTTACCAAATCTCGACATCACCTTTTTGGGTTGCTAGCGTGGGGGCATGAACTTTCTGGTCACCGGCGGCGCCGGGTTCATCGGGTCACACGTTTGCGAACGTCTCCTGCGCGACGGCCACGCGGTCTGGGCCTTCGACGACCTCAACCCGTTTTACGATCCTCAACTCAAACGCCGGAATCTCCGCGATATCCAGTCGCTGGCCAAACCGTTTGAATTTGTCCACGGCGATCTGGTCAATGCCGCCGCGCTCGACGAATTGTTCGGCAGCGTGAAGTTCGACCAGGTCATTCATCTGGCCGCGCGCGCCGGGGTGCGGCCCAGCCTCGAAGACCCGGCGTTGTACCAGCGCGTCAACGTGGAAGGCACGGTCAATGTGCTCGAAGCCGCCCGGAAAAACGGCGTCAAAAAAATTATCATCGCCTCGTCGTCGTCGGTTTACGGCGTGAATTCCAAGGTGCCGTTCAGCGAAAGCGACCCGATTTTCTCCGCCATCTCGCCCTATGCCGCCAGCAAGCTGGCGTGCGAGGCGCTCGGCCACGTTTATCATCACGTTTACGGCATGGACGTGACCATGCTTCGCCTGTTCACCGTGTATGGCCCGCGCCAGCGGCCCGACCTGGCCATCCGCAAATTTGTGACGCTGATTAACGTTGGCAAACCGATCGGGGTTTTTGGCGATCCCGACAAGTCGGGACGCGATTACACCTACATCACCGACACGGTGGACGGTATTATCGCCGCCACGCGAAAGGAATTCGGCTTTGAAATCATTAATCTCGGCGAATCCCAGACGGTGACGCTGAGCCGGCTCATCGAACTGCTTGAAGCCGCGCTGGGCAAAAAAGCCGTCATTGACCGCCAACCGCAGCAACCCGGCGACGTGCCGATCACGTTCGCCGACATCGCCAAGGCGCGCGCCCGGCTGGATTATCAGCCGAAAATCAAGATTGAATCGGGCATCAAATTATTTGTAGATTGGTTTCGCGAAAGTATTGGATAAAATCAAAGCATGAAATCAGAAGCGCCGTTTACGCGCCCCCCACTGACGGAAGCAACCGACGCCTGGAAAAAGGTGCTCGCCGAACGCGGTTTCGCCACGGACATCATCTGGATTTTCGCCGAAAATCTTTGCGTGGAAAGGGCGCGCGCGGACCTGGGCGGCTTCCATTTTGGTTATCAAACCCGCTTCACCCCACCGCCCGAGGACGCGCTCGACATCGCATACGAACATTTTTCCGAGTCCAACAAGCCGCTGGTGTTTTACCGGCTCGGCGGACGGGCGGGCAAATCCGTCTGCGCCCTGCTGTGCGACTCGTGGTTTGATCGCCGCCGCGCGGCTGAAGGATTTTTGCACCGCGACGAATGGGGGGTCTTGTTTTATCCCGGCGCGAAGGATGAAATCGAGGAAGTCACCGAACTGACCCGCTGGTTGCGGCGCGTGAAGCGTGACCGCGCGTTTCACGACCTGGATTTCTGCATGGCCTTGGAGGCGATTGACGAAATCAAAACGTACGGCCGGGTGCTCGCGCCTTACGAACGCATGGCCACGGCCATGCTCGGCCGCTTCCGCCGTCTTTTGGGACAGCCGGCTTGACACGTCTTGTTGACACGGTTTTTTCCTGTCAAATCACAGGACAAATTTTGTCTTTCACGGCTTTTTTGCGTCAGCTTTTCATTCATCCCTATCCGGCACGAGGTGGCCCGGCCAATGCTCGACTGCTGGGCATGACTAGAATGGCTTACAACGTGAGCAGGAAGAGCCGGATTTTTAATACTGCGCTCGTCCCGGCCAACCACTCGGAAGAGGCCCGGTTTGGCATTATCGATGGGGCAGTCATTATCTTCTTTCTTCTCTGCGTCGCCGGATTCATCTGTTTCCTCGTGGCCTGAAAGCCCTCGGGTTTCAGCGTGAAATCTCGCAAGGCGCTCGTTTCGGCCTGAAAATGGCCGCTGGCGACCTCACAAAAAAACTGTCCTTTCGCCGCGTCGTCGTTGCACAATCCCGGTGATGGCGAGCGCACAAACCAAAACCCGTCACGCACACCTCATGGAGGAAATCCGCCGCCACGACCGCGCTTATTACGTTGAAGGGCGGCAGTTCATCACCGACCGCGAATACGACCAGCTTTTCAAGGAGCTGCAGGATTTGGAAAAACAATTCCCCGACCTCGTCACGCCCGAATCGCCCACGCAACGAGTCGGCGGCGCGCCCAGCGAAAAATTTGCCCGCGTCAAACATCTCGTACCGATGATGTCGCTCGACAAGGTCGAGGCCGCCGAACAGCCAGATGAAAAAAAGGAGCCGGATTGGTTCAAACGCAGTTGCGCACAGGACGAAAACACGCTCGCTGAACTTCGCGCCTGGGACGCCGGCATCCGCAAGCGGCTCGGCCGGGACCGCATCGAATACATTTTGGAACCGAAAGTGGACGGCGTGTCCATCGGCGTTCACTATCGCCACGGCAAACTCGCGCTCGGTGTCACGCGCGGCGACGGCGCGGAAGGCGACGACATCACCGCCAACCTCAAAACCGTCCGCGGCATTCCGTTGGAATTGCGTAGGACAGGCGTCCCGCCTGTCTCAAAATTTAAAGGAAAAGAAACATCTGAAGATGGAGGCAGGCTGGAAGCCTGTCCTACGCTGCTTGAAGTGCGCGGCGAAGCTTACATGGCCATGAAGGAATTCGAGGCCGTCAACAAAAAGCTCGAAGCCGCCGGTGAAAAACCGTTCCCCAATGCCCGCAATGCCACTGCCGGTACGCTCAAACAACTCGACCCGAAGCTGGTCGCCCAACGACCCATCCGCGCCGTGTTCTACGCTACCGGAGCGATGGAAGGAATTGAGTTCAAAAAACATTCCGAAATGCTTGAGGCGCTCGCCCAATACGGGTTACCCACACAAAAGCTCTGGTGGGTTTGCAACGGCATCGATGAAGTCCTGAAAATTTACACGGACAAGGTGGTCGCGCATTACGACGAAGACAAAGACTTGCGCCGCCAATTGCCCTACGAAATTGACGGCATCGTGCTCAAGGTCAACACGCTTGCTGACTGGCCGCGCATTCCGGGACGCGCTCGCGCGCCCGGCTATGCCATCGTCCACAAACCCGTGCCGTGGATTACGCCGGCGGAAACGGTACTCAAAGCCATCACCGTGCAGGTGGGACGCACCGGTGTGCTCACGCCCGTGGCCGAGCTTGAACCCGTTTTCGTGCAAGGCTCGACGATTTCACGCGCCACGCTCCACAACGAGGACGAAATCCGCCGCAAAGATATTCGTATCGGCGACACCGTGGTCATCCGCAAGGCCGGCATGGTAATTCCCGAAGTGTTCGAGGTGGTGAAGACCAAACGCCCGCCGGGCGCGAAGGAATTTGATTTGTTCAAACACGTCGGCGGCAAATGCCCGGCGTGCGGTGGTCCAATTGCGAAAGATAAAATTAAAACTGGTAGGGCCGAGCTGCCGCTCGGCCAGGACGCACAGCAGCGCGTCCCTACCGATGATGCGGAAGAAGTCGCCTGGCGTTGCCAGAACATCGCCGGTTGCCCGGCGCAACTCATGCGGCGCGTCGAATATTTCGCCTACCGCAAGGCGCTCGACATCGAATCGCTTGGCGGCATTGTGGCCGAGAAGCTCGTCGAACGCGGCCTGGTCAAGGAACCGCTCGACCTGTTCGATTTGAAGCTGGAACAACTTGGCAAATTGAACCTGGGCACCGACGACGAACCGCGCGTCTTCGGCGAAAAGAATGCCACAAAAATTCTCGATGCGCTTCAGCGCGCCAAAACCGCGCCGCTATCCCGCTGGATTCATGCGCTGGCAATTTCTGACGTGGGCGAGGCCACCGCCAAGCAACTTGCCGCCACGCATGAATCGCTGGACGCGCTCGCCCGGTCGGAAGTCCTGCGCGATATTCGCGAGCTTGGCGCGAAGGAAGCCGAACGCGCCGAAATCAGTCCGCGCTCGCGCAAGAACCCGCCCAAGACCGAGGCTGAAAAAGCCGCGCGCGAGCAGCATGATGCTGCGCTGAAGGCGGAAATTGCCGCGATTGAATCACGGTTGGAGGCTGGCGGTTTAAAAGCGAAGCTGGTGGAAGTCGGTCCGGTGGCGGCGGCCAGTGTGCTGGATTATTTCGCGTCACCGGCGGGAAAAAAGGTTCTGGCCCGCATCCGCGAATTGAAAATCAAACCCGAAGCCGAAGTCGTTAAAGCCGCTGCGGCTTCGGCGGCCGGCATTTTTGCCGGCAAAACATTTGTGCTTACCGGCACGCTGCCGACGCTGACGCGTGAAGAGGCCACGGCCAGGATTGAAGCTGCTGGCGGCAAAGTGACCGGCAGTGTGAGCAAGAAAACGGATTATGTCCTGGCCGGTGAAGAAACTGGTTCCAAATTGGATAAAGCACAAAAGCTTGGCGTGAAAATCATCAACGAGGTGGAATTTTTGAAGCTGGGTAGTGGTTGATTCGGCCGGTGTTCAGGGTAACTGAACAGGAAAAGATATGTTAAAATCGCTGCAGGAAAAATTTGTCAGCTCAGCTTTGGTTTTTTATGACTGGGTACAAAGTTGGGCTGGCAGATTGTCACAGTTTTTCAAGCTGCCCTATCTTTCGGATGGGATCTCTCGATATTTCTCAAAACCGGCTGCCCTCGTGTTGGTTGAGTCGTTCGTGGCGGTATCGTTGGCGGTTTGTTATTTTTTTCTATCGACGCCAATGTGGGAACTTCCTGAACATTTTCAGAACGTCGCCTTTTTCACACAGCATTCGCATCTCCCATTGACCCAGGAGGATGTGGCAAAGGAATTCCCCGACGTGAAAACCCGGTTGCCCGGTTCAATCCTCACCGGCTGGTTAACCGACAGAATTCATGAGCTTACTGGCCCGAATCGCATCCTGTGGCACTCAGGCGTATGGTCATTCCTTCCCATTGCATGTGTTTTCGCCGCTTATCATACCTCATGGCTTTTGCTGATGTTCGGGCTCTTAATCCGTTACCGCACGGACGCGCTCCTGATCATGCTTGGCACCTTTTCCGGCCTCATGCTCAACATGTGTGCGGTTTCCTGGCAGTATTTCTTCCCGTGGGATTTGCCGAGCATGTGTTTCTTTACCTGGGCGATTCTCACCTATGACAATTCCAAAAAAATCCTGCCACTCATGACGGTCGTCTGGCTGGGGGCGCTCTTCAAGGAAACCACCCTTTGCTGCACGCTGCTGATTTTGTTCGGCGAACGTTGGCCACTTAAAAAAAGAGCGGTCAGTTTTGTCGCAACGATAGTGGCCTTTGCTTTGGCAAAGAAATTATTGCTGCTGGCCTACGCGGTCCCAATTCCGTTTTTCTCGGCGAATAATTTTTTCAGTAATTTACAACTGCCCAATAATTTTCGACTGACCTTTTACGTCCCCGGATTGAACCATGTCATATTTGTCAACGCTGGAACATTGCTGGTCATGATGGTCCTGCCGTGGCGCACTTATCGGCAGATGCTTTTCAAATTCACGGCCATTCTATTTGCGGTCGGGATATTGCTGTTCGGCGTCTCCATCGAGTTCCGCGTCTGGTATGAAATACTGCCTCTGGGATGGATTCTGATAAGTGAATCCATCCTGAGCCGGGGCCAGGTGACATACGGAAATCCGATTGAACCGGGCCTTGGGCAATCCGGCACCATCATGGACGAGCGGACCCGACGCGTCATGAAAGCTGGTGGTTGGTTGGGCATGGGTGTTGTGCTGGCGGTTCTGGGCGCGGTTTTAATCATAGCCGATTTGCACCCGAAGCCGGGGAGAAGCCAAAAACCTGCCCAGTCAATTTCGCAAGCTGACAGAAATGTGCGAGCGGCGCCGGTTGACACTCCTGACAACAGTCCGGCAAATGATTCTTCTGTGAATCTCGAATCAAAAGCGAGGCTGAAGTTAGCCATCGAACTTGAAAAGTCGGGGAAGTTTGAACAGGAAATAGAACAGTTGCGCGAAATCGTGCGCATCAATCCCAACAACGCTACGGCGTTGAACAACCTGGCCTGGGCTTTGGCGTCGTGTTCAAAGCTGGAATTGCGCAATGGCAAGGCAGCGGTGCAACTTGCCACCAAAGCCAACGAGTTGACGGGTTATCAGCAACCGGTGTTCATCGCGACATTGGCCGCCGCCTATGCTCAAGACAGTCGGTTTTCCGAAGCTGTTACTAGGGCTGAGAAGGCGCGTGCTCTGGCCTTGAAAAACGGTCAGAAAGAAGTGGCTGAGGCCATTGAGCAACTTTTAAAGTTATTCTCTGCAGGCCAGGCGGTTGGAACGACAAATGTTCCGTAAGCACAGCCAGGATTGAAGCGGCGGGTGGCGTCTCCCCCTTATTTGCATTCCCGAAAACCGCGTGTAACTTGCCAGGCAGTTGAAACGTCAAGGAGAATACCATGAATGCAAAATGTCTGAAAACGACCGCCAAAGTTGCGGTTTTTATCACCGTACTGTCCTGTGGCGTGAAGCTCCACGCCGCGACACCTGCAACGACGCAAACGTTGAATGGCACCGTCACCGTTCAAAACCAGCTCCAAACCGTCGCGTTCAGCGATTCGGAGGAAGCCGGCATGCTGCAACAGGCTTATGCTATCCTGTCCACCGGCGACCACGATTACAAAGGCCATCGCGTGCGGGCCATGCACCAGATTGAAGCCGCCGCCAAGTTGCTGGGGATGAGCCTCGGCGGTGATGCCAAGGACAAGCAGCCGCAGCCACTATCGGACGCCAAACTGCGTGAAGCCCAAGGATTGCTTCAAAACGTGCTGGGCGCCGCCGAAGTCAAGAACCAGAAGCGCGTCACCAAACATATCAACGAAGCCATCAATCAAATCAATATCGCCTTGTCCATCCGCTAACCCCGGACGCGCTGACGCGAATTGTTTTTTTGTCACTGGCGAGGCGAACCCGCGCCAGTTTTTTGTCGACCAGCATGAGTTACGGCGATACCGCGCGATAGAACCGCATGTGATAGTTGGTGGCGGTCTGGTCGGTGAAATTGAACAGCCCATTGGTGGCGGTGAAGTTGGTCAGCACGGTCCACGTAACGGGAGAGACAAGGTTGGTGGCGGCCTGGATGCGATAACTGAAATTGGTTTGCAGGGCCAGCGAGAAGGCGAACCCGCTGGTGCTTGACCGGAGCGGACCCGTGAATTGGGCAAATGGCGCCGCATAGTTGGTGGCTAACGTATCAAGACTGAATTCGCTGGTGTCGCCGCCCGCTGAAACCGCGGTAGTGCTGAGATATTGCCCGGTGAAATTCCCGGCTGTGGTGGTGAAAGCAAACGTGCCATTGCCGGAACCGTCGGTCGTCACCGAAACACTGCCCACATAGAACGTGCCCTGGCCGTAGCCGCTGGAATCGGCAGCCGGACTGCGATAAACGTCAACCCAGAAAGCGCGATTGGCCGTGCTGTTGAGCGTGCCAGCAACGAGCGTGCTGGAGCCGAAACCAAAGGCGCTGGTAATGACAGGATAATTCTGGAGGTCGTTCGGCCCGGCAAGGAAACCGATATGATTGGCAGTGACGCCGTCGTTGTTCAGGTCAATGCCCAGCGCGGTATTGCTAAAGATAGAATTGCCGCGGATGGCGTTATTGGTCGTGGCCGAGTCATACAACGCCACGCCCGTCCCGCCGCTGAAGGCGATGATGTTGCCCGCGCCCACGCCGGTGCCGCCGATAACATTGTTGGTCGCGCCAAGTTGCAACAACAAATTCGCAAAGCCGTTGCCCAGCGCGTTGGTGCCGGTATGGTCGGCTCCGATGATATTGCCTTGAACCAGATTGCCGGACGTGCCGGCGTCGGAAATGTAAACACCGTAACCCCAGAAGCCGGAAATGAGGTTGCCCGCCCCGGCAGCCATGCCGCCGATGGTATTGTTGTTCGCGCCGCCGAAGATGATGACACCCGTGAAGGCGCTGCCCACGGCATGCGTGCCATCCGGGCTCACGCCGATATAATTTCCCTCGACGAGGTTGCCGGTGGTGGCCGGGTTGGCGAGATAAACGCCATAATAGTTTCCGGAAATAACGTTGCGCGCGCCGGCCACCGTCCCGCCGATGATATTGCCGGGGGTGCCGTATGGCAGGTAGATGCCGGCGAGGGTGTTGGGGATGGCATTGGTGCCGGTGATGTCGGTGCCAATGTAATTTCCCTCGACGAGGTTGCCGCTGGTGCCGGTGCCATTAAAAAAGACTCCGGCGGTGGTGTTGCCGGAAATGACATTGCGCGCGCCGGCCACCGTCCCGCCGATGGTGTTGTTGTTGCGCGCCGGCAGTCAAGGAGCACGCCGCCAAGGGCATTGGCGATGCCGTTGGTGCCGCCCGCGTCCAGGCCGATGAGATTGCCCTGGACAAAATTCCCGGTGGCAACGGGATTGCCGATGTCGATGCCGTAATTCACCATTGCCGGAAAGAACATTGCCGGCGCCGGCCGGTGCCGCCGATGACATTTTGGGTGCCGCCAAAAAGGGCGACGCCGCTCATCTGGTTGCCAAGTGCGGATGTGCCGCCGGCGTTCACGCCGAGGTAATTTCCGGAAATGACATTGCCGGTCGTGTTGGTCAGGAAGATGCCGTATTGCGAATGTTGCCGGAAATGATGTTGCGCGCGCCGATGTCGTGCTGCCGATGGTGTTGCTGCTGGCGCTGTTGCCGATGAACACGCCGCTGTCTCCGTTGGCGAGCGCATTGCTGCCGCTGGCGGTCGGTGCCGATGTAATTGCCGAGGACGACATTGCCGGTGGTGTTCGAGTCGGTGATGAAAATGCCGTATTGCGAATTGCCGGAGAGGACATTGGTGCCGCCGATGATGTTCCCGCTCGCGCCGCTGGCGATGAGAATTCCCTGATACGCGTTCGGCGCGGCATTGGTGCCGGTGGAGTCAACGCCAAGCCAGCAGCCGGAAATGGTGTTGTTCGTCGCGTCGGCATATTCCAGCGTCAGGCCGTTCCAGTTGAAGCCGGAGAAGGAAATGTTTTTCAACTGATTGCTCGACGAGTAAATCAGCACGGTGTCCGACGTGAAGGTTTCCGGAAGGATTTGCGAAGCATCCACGACGATGAGCGGTTTGCCCGCAAAGCCCGGTTGCGTGGAACCGTCAATCACCATGCCATTCGCCACCAGCGTCGGCAGTTGGCCGGTGAGATGGATATTGAAAACGCCGTTGCTGTAGCCGGGGTCGCTCATCGGAATGTTGAATTTGACGGTGGAGCCGGGATGATCGGTCGCATAATAAATCGCCGCGCGCAAACTGCCGGGGCCGACATCGGCGGTGGTGGTGACGACATTGGTGAGCGGCACGAGGGGCGCACCGTAAAGATACGCCAGCGCCGCGCGGTCGCCGGGGCTTAAACAGTAATTGCCCATGCGGAATTGATAGCGCGGAGAGTAAGGCGGCTTGGGTTGCTGCGTGGCCGCCACGCCGGGATTGGTTGAGTCGAAGTCCCAGCCCAGGTGCATCACCGACTCAAAATCATAAGGGCCGTTGGTGACCGTAGTCGGATCAATTTGGAACCAGACCAAATCCCCCGGCGTGACGTTGTTGGACAGGACGGTCAAATAATTGGTCCGGTCGAACCGGATGTTCTCGTGGGTGAAGCCGAACGCATGGCCCATCTCGTGGCAGACCTGCGCCCGGCTGAGGCTGGAGACGGAAACAATCTGCGGATTGGTGGTGCTGGAGACGTTGTCAAAGCCATTGGTGTTGTAGGTGAACAGAATCCAGTGCGTTTGATTGGTGTGCGGGACAAACTGGACGTGGCCCGCCAGCTCCCATTCGCGCAGGGCGTTGAGGTAGGTGTTGGTTTCCGCGGGGCCAAGCGAGTTTGTGAATTCATACGGCACGGTGCCGCTCGTCCAGGGGACGGTCGTGGGCGTGATGCCGGAATAAAAATTGGCGGCCAGCAACGGGGACGCGGCCAGCATCCATGCCGCGCAGGAAAACCAGATAAAAATCCGGATCCGCCCCCGGTTTTTTGCACGACAATGGGATTTCACCTCCATACTCGAATCACCTCCTTACCAAGTCTTATAAATTATATGAATAGTCTTTGCAAGTTAAAGTTATGCTCACTTGGCAGCGGGCAACGTGAGGGGGAGGGCGGATTTTGTGTTGGCGGGCGAAGCCGCTGGTTTACTGCGGCAACGAATTCACTACCAGCCGCACTCCTATCCCAACCGATGTTTGAATTTCAAGCAGGCCTTCGTGACATCGGATGTGTTTAAAATTGCCGACACCACGCAAATGCGCCTAGCGCCCGCGGCCAGCACCTCGTTGAGATTTCCCAGGTTGATGCCGCCGATGGCAAACCATGGAATCTTCACCCCGCTTTGCGGGGCCGCCAGCCAGCGGATGTATTCCAGCGTGGCCGGTTTGGCCTCCGGTTTCGTGCCGGTGGCATAGACCGGTCCGGCAGCGATGTAATCCGGTCCGGCCGCCAGCGCCCGTCTGGCTTGTTCCGGCGAATGCGATGAAAGACCAATCTTGAGTTGAGAGTTGAGGGTTGAAAGTTGAGAGACGTGGGTATGACCGGTGTCGAAAAAATCCTCCTGTCCCAAGTGGCAATACTCCGCGCCGACTTCCCGCGCGATTTCCACATAATCATTAATGACCAGGCCGATGGCTGCCCGGCGGGTGACGGGTAGAATTTTTTCGGCCATCCGTCTGATTTCGTCGGTTGTGGAATTTTTGGCGCGAAGTTGAATCAGATCCGAGCCGCCGTCACAGAGTTGTTGGGCGAAGAGTTCCGGCGCGCGGCCATGCAAAAAGGCCGTGTCCACGAACGTATAAAGCCGGCAATCCGCGAGCGGTTTCATGGGAAAAAGTTTATCCACGAAATACACGAAATACACGAAAGAGTTTGAAGGCTACCGGGTGCGTTCAAACACCAGCCGCCAGAACCAGTTGCTGTGGGCAGCGAGCCTGACCAGCGTGTTTTGGAGCGGCGGCGTAAGCAGCACCCGTTGCAGCCATTTTGCCCAGGCAAGCCGCCGCGCAAAGGCCGCGTCACAACTACGGGCGATCTGCAACCGGGTTCCCGCCCAGGTAATTTCCCCGCGACTCCAGGCAACCAGCGGTTCGATGGCCAATTCCGCCGATTCAAAGGCCATGGACATGCCGTTGCCGGTGACTGGCGGAATCATGGTGATGGCGTCACCGATGCAGCATTCCGCATGGGCCACTGCCCGTTACGGACGCAAGGAAAGTCCGGCCACGGCGCAAAATGAGCCTTCATCAAATTCAGCCTGCGCCAGCCGCCGATGTAACAACGAGCCCATGGTCCGCACAGCAATTCGCGCCGGCCTTGCATCCGGTCACTTTCGCCGGCGAGCCGGCAAAACAAGCCGCACACATTCACGCCCCGCCATTGACCCGGCATAGGCCGACGTATCCTCTCGGCGAAACATGCATTTCCAGGTCAGCCATGAGCGGAACATTCCGCGCGTGCGCTTTCAGTCCAAACCAGTGCGCACTCCCCTCCTCTGCCTGTGCCCGGCGGCCCGTCGCCCGAACAGATCCCTTCGCTGTTATCTTTGCCTTCTCGGCGTACGCCCTCCAGCAATTCACCGCCGAGTGCGCGGAACTTTTTCGCAAGCGTGGCATCCAGCGTAAAACGCGAAAGACAAATGGCTGGCGTCGGCAACCGCTGCGGTCCGGTGGATCGCGTTGTCGCAAAAAAGGCTGCCGTGTTCGCGCCCATTGCCCCGGCGTGGTCAATCAAATCGCGCAGACCGAGCCGTTCCAGCGTTTCCAGTCCCCGTCCGTTGATGAATTCGCCGCAGACACGGTGACGCGGATAATGCCCGGCTTCTTCGAGCGTTACCGGCATGCCGCGTTGTCGTAGTCCGATGCCGAGGGTCAGACCCGCCAATCCGCCGCCAACAATGGTAATGGGTTTCATGGATTTACTCCTGCCCGCGGCGAATTGCCGAAAAAGCTCCTGCAAAACTTTGTCCCACCTGGGACAAAGTTTTGCAGCAGGTGAGTCCGAATGGAATGTGCGATTTGGAACGGGCGAAGCCGATGTCGCGACGGCGCAGGAGGAGAATGATCCGTTTCATATCGTTTACCGGACTTTCCGGGCAATAAACAAATGGCTGAAAACTCCGGCGCGTTGTTCAGTCAATTGCCAGCCATTGCCGCGCGGCCAGAGCCGGGAAAGTTCGTCGCCATCGAACCCGGCACGCACGCTCACCACGGCGTCGTGCCGTGTCACCCGGTTGCAGCCGATAGCCCGCAGCAACCGGGCGCAAAACAGCGGCCAGAACGCCCGGCGCGGTTCGAGCGCGATGAACAGGCTGGTACGGGCCGCAATCACGTGAAACAGCCCGGCCAGGCTGATGTCGTAAAAATGATGCAGAAACAGGTTAACGATGATGGCTTCCGCCTGACTGCCGTTTTGCGCCCAATCAAAAACGTCGACTTTGATGGCTCTCCGCACGCCAGCCCAACGACGCGAAGCCGGAAAGCGTGTGCGGGACTGGACGAGGTTCTGGCTGTCGAGCAGGGTCACGTTTACATTCGGTCGGCGTGCAGAAATTTTTCGCGCCACGCTCAGCAGAAAATTCCCGTCGCCGGCGCCCAGTTCAACGATTTGTTCCAGTGCTCTGCCGTTCATATGGTTTTGCAACGCGCCAGCCATAATGTCGTGATGGCGCATCCAGGCATTGACACGGCACAAATCTCGCCGGGAGCGGACGGCATCCGGGTTATCGGGCGGCAACGTATCGAGCAATTCCGGTTCAACAAGGCGTTTCATTGTAGCCGCGTTTGTGAAAACGCGGAGGCGGAACGCCGCCGCGCTTTCACAAGCGCGCCCACAGGTTATATTTCACCTCCAGCAAAGCGCCATGGCAACTGAACCCGGCACCAAAGGATGACATCCACCACAAACCATCCGGCACGGTATCGTGCAGGGCGCGTTCGAGCACGAACAGAACAGTCGGGCTGCTCAGGTTGCCGAATTCACTCAGAACCGCCGTACTGTGGCGCACATCGGACTCGCTTAGCCCCATTTTTTCACGCAATGCCAGCAGCACGTCGCGCCCGCCCGTGTGCAGAATCCAGCCCGCGATGCGGTTGCGCTTCACGCCGGTATCGGCCAGCGACCCGGCCAGCAACTGCGCCGCTTCATCACCGGCAATTTGCGGAATCTGCGGCAGCAAAATGTTCCGCAACATGCCGCCGCGTTGCTCGAAGCGGAGGGTGTTGCGTTTGTCGGGCGCCAGACACGACGAACCCCATTTCCATTCGACACGGCGGCGATCCGGTTGCGGTTTGTTCGCCAGCACCGCCGCGCCCGCGCCATCGCCAAACAGACACGCGCTGATGAGCACGCCGGGATCGTCGTCGAGATAAAATGCCGCGCTGCAGACCTCGACGCAGATGGACAAAACCATTTCGGGCACGGCCGGCGGCGAGAATGGCTTCGGCAGCCCGCAAATTGGGCAACGCCGCGCCGCAGCCCTGGCCGACAAAATCGAGCGTGAACACGTCCGGTCGCAAGCTGAGTCGCTCGCTGACGTAGCTGGTGAGGCCGGGACACAAATAACCAGTGCAGGTGCTGATGAGCACGGCGTCAATTTCGCCGGGCTTGCAGTTCGCGGCCTTTAATGCGCGTTGCGCGGCCTTGGCGGCCAGCGCGGGCGCGTGCCGGACGAAGCGAGCGTGCAACGCGTCGGGCGTCAGGTCAAAAACTTCGGCAATGGGTTCGAGAGCGAGATGGCGGGTGACGATGCCGCTGTCGCCGTTGAGGACTTTTTTGAGAATGGCGCGCGAACGCGGCATGAGCCGGGCAAACGGGTCTGGATTTTCGCAGCGCTTCCCAGCATTCGCGCTGGGTGAAGCATTGGGGCGGGGCGGCAACTCCAAGACCGACGATAAACATAAACCAGCTTAGCGCGCATTTTGTCCGCGCGCCACATCATTGACTAAGAGGGTGGAGCCGCGTCGCAAGTTCCAACCAATTCATCAAACAAAACCGGCGGCGGGGAAAATTCCCGCCGCCGCGTTGCGCGTTGAAAAAACCTTACTTGATGCCGACGAGATAGCCGAAACGGGTGCTTGAAATGTCTCGGCGTCATCTTGACGACCGCCGCGAGTTTGGCGAGCTGTTCGGCGTCCTCAAAATCCTCGCGTTCCAGCTTGATCATGTAGGCGCAGGCGCATTCGTAGGCTTCGCCATCCACGTTCACCTTGCGGTTCTGCATGCGGCCGGTCTTGGGGATCGAGCATCTTCTCAAACGGCAGCGGAATCATCTTGCCGTCCACGAAAGCTGATGATGGCGCCGTATTTTTTGGCTTCGGGCGACAGCAGGAATTTCACCGCCGCATAACCGAGGTCGCGCGTATACTCGGCATCAAACGGAATCGGGTCGGCACAGCGCAATTCGTAGCCGAGGTCCTTGTCGATGAAAGACATTTTCATGCCGAGCTTTTCCAGGCGCTGGGCCAACTGCTCTTTCATCAGGCGGCCGAATTCGATTTCGCCCAGGCGCAAATGCCCGTGTTCGTCGCGCATCACCTTGCCAAACCGCTCGATTTCCCCCTTCGGCATCGCTTCGACCAGCCCTTTTTCACCCATGGCCTCGACGAGACCCTCGGCGAGGACGACCAGGCCGTATTGCGTGCCGGCCGCACGGCGCTTGATAATGGAGCCGATGATGATGTCGCACACTTCGTCTACGGTGCACTGGCGGTTGCGGAATTCCTCCGGGATGATGGCTAGCGTGGCGGCGGCGGCCTTGGCGATACCCAGGGCAAGATGTCCAGCGGCGCGGCCCATGCTGACGATGAGGTACCAGCGCGACGTGGTACGGGCGTCTTCCATCAGGTTGCGGACGATGTAAACGCCGACGTGGCGCGCCGTTTCGTAACCGAACGTGGGCGTGGACCCAGGCAGAGGCAGATCGTTGTCAATCGTCTTGGGCACGTGTGCGACCTTGATGCGCCCTTTGCTTTGCTTGGCCACCACGCTGGCGGAAAAAGCCGTGTCGTCGCCGCCGACGGTCACCAGCGCCGTGATGCCGAGTTTTTCAAAGACGGTGAAAACGTTCTTCATCTGTTCCGCGGACTTGGTGGGGTTGGTACGCGCGGTGCCGAGGATGGAACCGCCTTTGATGTGAATGTCCTTCACGTCGCGGATGGACAAGGGTATCCAATGCTGGGCGTCGCCCTGGGCCAGCCATTTGAAACCGTCGCAGAAGCCGATGACTTCGTAACCTTGTTCGATGCCTTCAATGGTGGCGGCGGAAATAACGCCATTCAGCCCCGGCGCGGGGCCGCCACCGACCAAAATGCCTAATTTTCCTTTGCTCATTTGATACAATGTGTTGTTTTTAAGAAACGTACAGAAAGAACAGGATGCGCCGGCGTTGAAAAATTTCAATTCCATTCTTGCCATAATCAAACCGCAATTTGCCGGGGGGCAGATAGTCCGCTGGTGTTGGAGTTCAAACTTCAGTTTGGCTTTTTAAACCAGCTAAAGCTTGAACTCCAACGCAGGTTAAATCCACAATCACAAAAATGAAACCCGCTGTTTTTCTCGACCGCGACGGCGTGCTGATTGAGGAACGGAATTATCTGCACCGTGTCGAAGACGTGGTCGTTCTCCCCGGGGCGGCGGCGGCACTGAAGCGTCTGGCAGACGCCGGGTTCAAGTTATTCATCGTTTCCAATCAGTCCGGTATTGGCCGCGGCTACTTCACGCTTGCGGACGTGGAACGCGTGAACGAGCATTTGCGCCGTGAACTGGGCAGGGCCAGCGCGCGCTTTGAGAAAATTTACATTGCGCCCGAGGCACCCGAACAGCCCAGCCGCGGTCGCAAGCCATCACCGCAATTTCTGTTCGACGCGCGCGATGAATTCGGCGTGGACCTGGCCAAAAGTTACATGATCGGCGACAAGTTGATTGACTTGGAATGTGGCTGGAATGCCGGCGTCAAAACGAGTATTCTGGTCCGCACCGGGTACGGCACAAAAGTCGAACAGGTTGAAGCGGAAAAATTGAAACGCGCCGCGGTAGTGGATGATTTGAACGGCGCGGTGGAGTGGATTTTGAAAAATTCGTAGCCGCCGACGTGAGGAGGCGGAGCAGTTTGGAGTTCCGCCTTCAGGCGGTTTCGGTATTCGGCATTCGGATTTTAATTTTATGTGCGGCATTATCGGATACGTCGGTAAAAAAGCGGTTTCGCCCATCCTGCTCGAAGGATTGCGGCGGTTGGAATATCGCGGCTACGACAGCGCAGGCGTGGCCGTGCTGGACGGTAATGAACTGCTCGTGCGCAAGAAAAAGGGCAAAATCAGCGAGGGTCTCGCCAAATTGTTGAAATCCGAACCGGTTTCCGGCCAGCTCGGCATCGGCCACACCCGCTGGGCCACCCACGGACCGCCATCGGACATCAATTCCCACCCGCACTTCGACCAGTCCGGCCGGATTGCTGTCGTCCACAACGGCGTCATCGAAAATTTCGACGCGCTCCGGCAAAAACTGCTCGATGCCGGCCACAAATTCCGCTCCGGCACCGACACCGAGGTGCTGGCGCATTTGATTGGGGAGTATTACCAATCCCGTAGGAGCCGAGGCCTGCCGGGGCGTAGCGTCAACGCGAAGACCGGTAACGAGGCTCAAAATAAACAAAAGTCAGAGACTCCTCACGTCGTCTCCTACAATTCTACGAATGGGAATTCCAATCCGCTCACCCAGGCGGTCTGCGATGCGCTGCGCGAGGTCATCGGGACCTACGGCATCGCCGTGATTTGCGCCGACCTGCCGGATACCATCGTCGGCGCCCGGCGCGGTTCGCCGCTCATCATTGGTATCGGCAACGGCGAAAATTTCCTTACCAGCGACGCTAACGCCATCGTCGCCCACACCAAAAAGGTCGTTTACCTCAATGATTACGACGTGGCGACAGTGACGAGCGGTCGTTTTGATGTGTTGAACCTCGGCACCGACACGGCGAACGTCCAGATCAGCAATCTGGAATTCAGCCAGGAGGATGCCGTGCGCGGCCAGTACGAGCACTTCATGCTCAAGGAGATTTTCGAACAGCCGCGTACCGTGGAAAACGCCCTGCGCGGGCGCGTGGATGTCGAAGGCGCGACTGCCAAGTTCGGCGGGTTGAACCTCACGTCGGCCGAATTGCGCGCGATTGACCGCATTGTGATTGCCGCCAGCGGCACGAGCTGGCACGCGGCGCTGGTGGGCGAGTATTTGATTGAGGAACTGGCGCAAATTCCGGTGGAGGTCGAATTCGCGCATGAATTCTGTTACCGCAACGCGCCGTTGGAAAAAAACACCGTGCTGCTGGTCATCTCGCAGTCCGGCGAAACGGCCGACACGCTGGCTGCGCTGCGTGAAGCCAGGCGCCGCGGTCATCGCGCCCTCGCCATCGTCAACGTCGTCGGCAGCTCCATCGCCCGGGAATCCGACGGCGGCATTTACATGCACGCCGGCCCGGAAATCGGTGTGGCGTCCACCAAGGCATTCGTGTCCACACTCGCCATTCTGGCGCTGCTGGCCGTGCATCTGGGCCGGATGCGCAATCTTTCCGCCCGGCGCGCGCTGGAAATTCTGCACGCACTTGAAGCCGCGCCCAAACAGCTCGAAGCCATCCTCGCCCAGGACAAAGAGTTCAAGAAGCTGGCCAGGAAATACGCGAAGGCCGACGATTTCTTTTTCCTGAGCCGCGGTTACACGTTCCCGATTGCGTTGGAAGGCGCGCTCAAGCTGAAGGAAATCTCGTACATCCACGCCGAAGGTTATTCGGCGGCGGAGATGAAACACGGCCCGATTGCGTTGATAGATCCGCAGACACCGACGGTGTTTCTCGTGCCGCAGGATTCGATGTACGACAAGACGATGGCGAACCTGGCGATGATTCGAGCCCGGAAAGGCCCCATCATCGCATTGGCCACCGAAGGCGACAAACAAATCGAGAAGGTGGCCAACGACGTGATCTTCCTGCCCCGAACGCTGGAGCCGATTTATCCCATCCTGGCGAGCGTGCCGTTGCAGTTGTTCGCGTATCACATTGCCGTCGTCCGCGGCTGCGACGTGGACAAGCCGCGGAACCTGGCCAAAAGCGTGACGGTGGAGTGAAGTTTGAAGTGAGGATGGAGCCGTCTGCGCTGTGCTTCCGTCTTCGCATTGCTTCGCCGAGACAGGTCGACGCGCCAGGAGATTGAAGGTTGAGGATGGTTCGCCAGCCCTCCCAAACCTATTTGCATCAACGCAAATGGATGCCTTGCCACGACAACACTGCGCATGCTCATGGTCTGTTTCCTGTTTTCAATGCAAATGTTTTTCGCTATCATGACAGGAAATGCGGCGCTCAGATTGTCATTCGCGTTTGGTAAAGTTCATCGTTCCCCGGTTAGGACGAGTCTGCTGCGTAGTCGTTTCGGCGCTGGTAATTCAGGGAAATGCGTCCGAGATTTCAACTGTACAGTTTGCGCCGCCAAGCAGTTGGGTGAAGCCCCAATTTTTCAACCAGCAATCCACGACAAATCTCATTGACTCCGGCTCCGACCAGCATTTCCTGCTGGTGGAACGACAAATCAATGCCTTTCAAAACGAAACTTTCCTCCATGCCGTCCGGAAGATTCTTACAACCGCCGGTGTGCAAAAAGGCGCAACGCTGACGATAGATTTTAATCCGGGTTACCAATCCTTGACGTTGCACTGGGTGCGCATCTGGCGCGGGGCGCAGCATTGGGATCGTCTGGATACCAACGCGGTCAAAATCGTGCAACAGGAACGGGAATTGGATGATTTCATTTTGAACGGCCAGAAATCCGCCATTTTCGTTTTGGACGATGTTCGCGTCGGCGACATCATTGATTATTCATATTCGGTCCAGGGCACGAACCCCGTTTTTGGCGGGCATTTTTCCTCCGCCATCCCGGTACAGATGGAGCAACCGGCTGAACGGTTGCTGACGCGAGTGCTCTGGCCAAGCCAGAGGCGTCTCTACGCCAAAGCGCATGGATGTTCCGTTCAACCGGCGCTGGTCCCGGGGAAAGAAGCCGTTGAATACGTCTGGGATTTGAAGCAGGTACCCGGTGTCGCGCTCGAAGACTCCCTGCCCGCGTGGTGCGACCCCGAATCCTGGGTGCAACTCAGCGACTTTAGAACGTGGGCGGAAGTGAATCAATGGGCATCGGCACTGTTCCAGATTACTTCACCCTTCTCGCCCGCCCTGTCCCAGAAAATTGCGGAATGGAAGCAACTCACCACCCGGGAACAGCAAATTCTGGCGGTCTTGCGTTTCGTCCAGGACGAAGTGCGTTATTTCGGAATTGAAATCGGGGCCAGTACTGAAAAACCTGCAGATCCATCCATCGTGTTTTCGCGACGCTTTGGCGATTGCAAAGACAAGTCATTGTTGTTCGTGTCGATCCTTCGCGCGCTGGGAATTGAAGCCTATCCGGTTCTGGTGAACGCCACAATGAGGCGTGCCATCGAGGATTGGCAGCCTACGGCCGGCGCCTTTGATCATTGCATCGCCGTGGTTCAATGCGACGGCCAGACGAACTGGCTCGATCCGACCATGAATTATCAGCGCGGGTCGCTCGCGGCACATTATCTGCCGAACTACGAATGTGGTCTCGTGATTTCCCCCAAAACGACGGGTTTGAGCGTGATCCCGCACGCGACCGGTTTGCCCGGACGACCACGACCGAGTACTTTCAGATACGGGGAAATTCGGAACCATCCGAACTGAAGGTGGTTACCATCGCGGAAGGCCACAATGCCGACAGTTTGCGCGGGTTTTTTGCAGCAACGAAACGCAGCGAAATTGAAAAAAGCTACACGCATTTCTATTCCGGCCTTTACCCGGGAATTAAAATGTCGTCGCCCATTGTTATTGAGGACGACGAGCAGCAAGACCGGGTTCAAACCACCGAATTTTACTCGATTGATAAAGTGTGGTCGCAGCCGGACAAAAGCGGGAAATATTGCTGCGAATTTTACCCGAGTACCATCGCCGCCTTGCTGAAAAAGCCCGTTGACACGGATCGCAAGTTGCCGCTGGGAATAAATTTCCCGCAGCACCAAATCCTGCGTACGGAAGCATACCTGCCGACAGTCTGGCCCTCCGATGCAGACAAGAAAACCATTTTTGATCCCGCCTTTACCTTCCGAAAGGATTATCGGTGCGCGGGCAGGAAGCTCGTGGTGGAGTACGAATATCAGTCGCTCGCCGATTCGGTTCCTCCTGAGCGGGTCAGCCAATACATTCAACGACTTAACCAGACTGTCAAAACTCTTTAGAAATGTCCCCTGGTTAACTCACGAGAGAATGTCCCCTTTGTTGGTTGTTGTTCCTTGCACTCTTTCCCCGGCTGGGGTTGCGGGACGCAGGGAGGCCGGAGCGTAGCGGAGGCCGACCGGAGGCCCGCAACCCCAGCCGCTCCGCCCGCCTGCTCGCCTTGACCCCACGCCAATACTTCCGCCCCACACCCATCCCAAACTGCCGCCACAGATGATTCGCCGCCGGCGGCAGTGCCTCGCGCCGGACCTTCACCAGCTTGGCTTTCACTCGCCGGGGCCGCCCGGGCAGAGGGCGCCACTTCAGTTTCCCGCCCCGATACACCAACTGCACCCGCCCATCCCGCAGCGTCCGCACGATCACCTTGCGCCGCACCAGACTCAACGCCTCATGTTGCCGGTCCAGTTGATACCACTGCCCCGCACAAGCCACCGTCCAGTCGCCTTGCACCACCCGCTCCTCCTCCCAGCTCAACACTTCGTCCAACTCCCGGGGCACCGCCCGATGCACGTCGGTGGAACTGGCCGCCTCCACGTTGAACTTCCGGTTGAACGCCGACAGATATGTCTCCGCCAGAAAGCCGTTGGCGCTTTCCAGATCGCTGATCCCCGCCAGGCGCATTGCTTTGACCAGCCGGTCCTGGAGCACGCCGTTCATCCGTTCCACCCGCCCTTTGGCTTGCGGGCTGTTGGCCAGAATCAGTTCCACCGCCAGTGTTTCCATCGCCCGCCCAAACTGCGTTTGCGGTTCCTGGCCCGCCAGTTGTTCGGCCACGCTGCCCAACCCTTCGCACCGGTAAATGCTGTCCCGATCCACATACAGACTGGCGGGCAATCCGTGGCGGCGCACCCAACCCGCGAACACGTCATAGCTGGCACGCGTCGTCTCTTCCTCGAAAAACTGCGCCCACAACCGCCCCGTCGCATCGTCCACCATCACCATCAGCACGCACTTGGCCCGCCGCCCTTCGAACCAGTCGTGGTGCGAACCATCCAGTTGCACCATCGCTCCCAGGCACGGCTTGCGCTCCCGCCACTGCCGATGCTTTTGCCGCCGCCGGCGCACCGGGTGCTTGCCCTCCGCCAGCCGCCAGCGCCGCAACGTCTCGTGATCCACCACCAGTCCTTCCTTCGCCAGTTGCTCGGCCATCAGCGTCGGGCCGAAGTCGGCGTAACGTTCCTCGGCATAGCGCGCCAGCGCCACCGCTCGCAGTTGGGGCGGCTTGCGCCGCGCGCTGGGTTGACCGCGCAGCCGATGCACCAAGCCCGCGTCGCCCTCGTCCTGATAGCGTCGCCAGACCCGCTTGCTCTGGCGGTAACACACTCCCATCAGTTCGCCCGCCTGCACCAGCGTCAGTTCCTGCCGCTTTACGCCCGTCATGATCGTCAGCCGATCCCGTTCCTTCCGACTCATTGTTAATGTCTCCATGTTGTGGCCGGGGTTGCTACCGCAACCCCGGCCAAAAGGGGACATTCTTATCGAGTTATCATGGGGACATTCTCATGGAGTTCCGACAACGACTTAACCAGACTTCACAATTATTGGGCAATACATTAATCTGGCGGTAACCGGGCAAGTCCGTTTCCTGAAAACGAAAAGAGGATGGAGAATTGAAGATTGAGGATGGCCGCAGGCAGCCCGTTGAAAATCTTTTTCCTTGTAGCAGACGAGGTGACGAGTCTCAAATATATCTTCGATTACTGAGGACAAGTTAGAGACTCCTCACGTCGTCTCCTACGGGATTCCAGTTGACAAATGTAATCTTTGAGGTTACTAATTAACCAACTGTATGAGAACGAGTTGCCGCTTTGCCATGGCCGTACACGTGCTGGCCGTCCTCGCTTACAAAGAGGGCGACCCGGTCACGTCGGCCATGCTGGCGCATAGCGTTAATACCAACCCCGTCATCATCCGGCGGCTCCTGCTGTCGTTGCAGCGGGCCAGGCTGGTGGAGACGCGTAAAGGGGCCGGCGCCGGTTCCCGCCTGAGCCGTTCCCCGGCCCGCATCAATCTGGCCCAAATTTATCGCGCCGTGGAGGAATGCGAGCCTTTTGCCAATCCCAGCCGCAAGGCCAACACCGCCTGTCCGGTAGGCCATTGTATCCGGGAAACCCTGAAACAAATCTTTGTGTCAGCGGAAAACGCCATGGAACGGGACCTGGAAAAGACCACGCTGGCCGGGGTAATTGGCCAGATCAAAGCCGCCTGTCCGGGCACCGCAAAAAAAGTCGCTTGACAGTCTCTTTTTTTGTGGGAAAATGTAACTGTTAGTATTACACTTGATTGAAAGGAGTGATGTAAGATGAAACCAACCACCATCAATGGGTATCGGGAGAGCGGGAGTTCTTACCGGAAGGCCTGCAGCGCGTTCTGCCGGAAAGTCCGGGCGCAAATTGCCGGGGTCAAAGAAGCGATCCTGGCGGAAGCCAAAAACGCGTTTGAAGCGCCGGAACAACTGGTCCGGCTGGCCCTGAACGAAGCCGAGGCGGCCGCTTGGCAGACGAAATATCCACACCTGTTTTTCCCCGCCCTCGCGGCGGAGAAAGTGGAAGCCGTGGCCGCGTGGAACACCCATCAGCAATCCGTGCGGCGGAACAGTCACGTCACCGCTCTGGCAATGTGACCAATTGCCGCGCTTTTCAAACGCGCGGCAGCCATCAACAAGGAGAAAAACATGAAATCAATCGTCGAACTGAACGAAACCAATTTTGAGGCCGAGGTCCTGAAATCCGACCAGCCGGTGCTGGTGGATTTTTGGACCGAGTGGTGCGGGCCATGCAAGATGCTGGCGCCCGCGCTCGACGAAATTGCCGCAGAACAAGCCGGCCGCGTCAAGATTGTCAAGGTCAACGTGGACAGTAATTCCGAACTTGTCGCGCGTTTCGGTGTCCAATCTATACCGACGTTGCTTTATTTCGCCGGCGGCGAGGTGCGGGATAAAAGCGTTGGCGTCCAAAGCAAGAAGGCGATTTCTTCAAAGCTGGAAGCTCTGGCCGTTGCGGCTTGACCCGGAAAACGATTTTGAACCGCTAATGAACGCTTATCTAGATTGATGTCTCCAAGATAAGTGGCGATGAACGAAGATTAGCGGTTTCAACTTCAGGGTTTGGCCTGAGTGATGTGATTTGAGAGAAACGAAACGAAAGGGAGGAAAATGAAAATGCCGGAAATAGCTGAAAGTTATGGGAGCCCCGGCCAAGTGCGTGGGTTCGATAACGAGCGCCCGGGGGCGGCGGATTCGCCGCGCGGCGCGACATTGGAATTGTACCTGCGTGAAATCGGGCGGGTGAAATTGATCACGCCCCAGGAAGAAATCGCCCTCGCGAAAAGGATTAAGAAGGGCGACCGGAAGGCGCGCGAGAAAATGATTACGGCCAATCTGCGGCTGGTGGTGAAGATTGCGCACGATTACGAAGGCCTGGGGCTGCCGTTGCTCGACCTGATTAATGAGGGCAACATCGGTCTGATGCAGGGCGTCGAACGGTTCAATCCCCGCAAAGGCGCGAAGCTTTCCACCTACGCCTCATGGTGGATTCGACAGCGCATGCTGCGGGCGCTGGCCAATCAGGCCAAAACCATCCGGCTGCCCGTGCACGTGGTGGACAAGGTGGCGCACATCCGGAAGGCGGAGGTGAAGCTGCGGGAAGCGTTCGACCGGGACCCGACCGACCAGGAAGTGGCGGACCATCTGGGACTCAACCCGCGCCGCATCGAGCAATATCGGGTGGCGTCCAAAGCACCCATATCACTCGACGCGCCGATTGAGGCTGACAGCTCGCAAAATGTTTCCGAGACGGTAGCGGACGCGAACGCCGCGGCGCCATTCGACCGGCTCATCCGCGAAAACGACTCGGCACTGGTCCGGGAAGTTCTGGCCACGCTCACGCCGCGGGAAAGTAAAATTCTGGCGATGCGCTTCGGGCTGGACAATGGCCAGCACAAAACGTTGGAAGAAGTCGGCAAGCGGCTGGGGGTCACGCGCGAACGCATCCGGCAAATCCAGGAGGAGGCATTGAAGAAAATGCGCGTGAAAATTGCCGAACAAGAGACGCCGGCTGTCGAAACCGAGGCTGTGGCAGCGTGATTGTGAAGCGAGGATGGAGCCGTCTGCGCTTCGATTCCAACTTCACCTCATCACAGGCTCCGATGGACAAGTCGACGCGCCAAGGGATAGAGGATGGAGGATGGCCGGAGGCGCTTACCGCTGCATTACAAGCTTGTGAATAACTCGCGCTGGAATTTCGGGCGCAGTGTGCTAGAAATTGAATTGCGCGACGTACAGCTCGCATCCAAATACCGGCTTTGAGATCCTTGTGCCGGGGCGTGGATTGCTCTTCGGAGCAGGTTCTCCGCTTTGCGGAAAGCGCCCATCTCATTTGAGCGTTCGTCGCGCGTTTCTTTTTTACCCGAACGTGTCGCCGTTCCAGCCCCAGTTGCCGGCGGGCACGTCGGTAAAGTTCAGGTAAACCCGGTCCGGTGGCACGCCGAGCAATTCCTTCAAGGCCGCGCAAATCTTCTGCGCCAGTTGTTGATTCACGTCACCGTTCAGGCCGCCGATGCTGCGGACGTCCACGAACGCGGCGTCGCCGGGTTTGCCGGACATGAGAGCCGCGGCGGGGCTGATGGTGACCATGACGTATTGTTCCGGTTTGCCGATGGTGCCGGCCACGATTCTGGAGAGTGACGCGAGCAACGCCTTCTTTTTGTCATCGGCGAGCGCGACGGTGGTTTCAAGTTTTAACAGTGGCATAAAGTTATTCAGGTCTTCCTTTTCTCTCAAATGGCCAGTAAATCAAAATGACCTTTCCCTTTATATTGCTTCGCTTGATGGCGCCAAAATACCGTCCATCCAAGCTATTCTGGCTGTTGTCTCCAAGGACAAGGTACTCGTCTTTGCCTAAAACAATCTTGTCACTGTCAGTCGCCAGCAATAATGCATTTGTATAACCCGAATACCCATTTGCACCAGCGGCAATTTCCTTAAAAATGGGCGGGTCGTCCAACATTTTTCCGTTTATCAAAACATTCGGCGCATGAATGGAAATCGTGTCACCGGGAACACCAGCAATCCGCTTTACATATTTCTCGCCCGGTGGGAACGCGAACTTTTCAATTCCACCAGTTGAGAAAATAACAATGTCACCTCGTTGAGGTTCATGAAACCAGTACGCCATTTTGCTGACAATAATATGGTCCCCGGTATTCTCGATGCCCATCGGAGTCCTTTTATTCCCCATCAACGTCGGTTGCATTGAACCCGTCGGCATGCTGAATGGTTGATACAGGAATTGGCGGATGGTGATGAGCGGAACAAGAGGTATTGCAATCGCAACGAACACATAAACCATCCAAGTGCTGATTTTCAACCTGGGTATTGGTTTGCGGCAGGCGTCAAGCAACATCACAACCCACAAAAGCCCCTCGAAAATGTTGAAGGATTGATAAAGCCCGTAGCTTTTGTTGAGTGGAGAAAGATAAAGAAATGCCTTAATTATGGTCGCGCAAAAGAAAATCAAAAACCAAATCACTCCGGCTCTTTTTTTACCTGCTAAAAAATGACCGCCACCACTTATCAAAGCAGCAGGAATAACATTCACCCAGCGCCGATACACGGAACCGTCTTTGGCAGTAAAGAAACCCATGTTTAAAATCGATTGGGTTAAGTTTTAGCCTATTCATCGTCAACAGCTAGGATTTTTTGGAAGCGAGCGGCGCAGACCGGCGGATTCCTTTCAAGGATTATCGGTGCAAAATGAGATTGGCTTTATAGCGGCAGGCATCCTGCCTGCCGCTACATTTTCCGGCGGCGGAGAGAAGATTTTTTTGGCAAACGGCAAAAAAACGGGTAAGCATCCGGGATGATATGGCGATGGTTTAGCCGGTTATTGTTGTCCGCGCTGCTGGTTTTGTGCACCGCGGGTTGCGGTAGTTTCATGGCACATCGGATGGTGCAGGCGCCAAACACGTATCCCGATTGGCTGGCGCCCAAGGCGCCCGTCGCCGTGGCCTTCAGCCCCAAAATGCTCACCAATTTTGCCAAACAATTCGTCGAGGTCGGCCCGCCGGCGGCGCGATTGTGTTATCGGGTTGTCGAACCGGCGGATTATCACCTGACCGTCACCTCCACCAATTGGCTTGAGCACGGCCGGAAGGAATTCGAATTCGATTTTCATGCCGATGTGCCCGGCCCAACGAACATCTGGACCCCGGCGCCGCGCGGCACGGTGGTGTTGCTGCACGGTTACGGGCTGGCCCAGTTTTCGATGGCGCCGTGGGCGTTGCGGCTGGCGCAGGACGGCTGGCGCTGTGTGCTGGTAGACCTGCGCGGACACGGCAAATCCACCGGCAAACGGATTTATTACGGCACGCGGGAGACTCGCGACCTGAGCCAGTTGCTGGACCGGTTGGCAGAGGATCATCAATTGAATGAACCGGTCGCGGCGTTCGGCGAATCCTATGGCGCGGCGCTGGCGTTGCGCTGGAAGACGGTCGAGCCGCGAGTCGGCACGGTGGTGGCCATCACTCCCTACGCCGGATTGTCCAATGCTGTCCTGAACCTTTGTCACGAATACGCCGGCTGGGTGCCGAAGACGTTCATCCGGGCCGGCTTGAAAAAACTGCCTTCGGTTCTGGATGTTCCCGCCGCCGAGCTTGATACCACGACCGAACTGGCACAGAGTCCGGTCAAGGCGCTTTTTGTGGCCGGGGCGGAGGACAAAATCACGCCGGTGGCCGATGTGGAACAGTTACGCGCACTGGCAGTGCCCGGCAGTGAGTTGATTGTGGTGCCTGAGGCCACGCACGAGGCGGTGACCTATTTCTTTGCCAACCTGGTCCCGCCGGTGTTGACCTGGCTGGCGGAAACGAACGGGACGGGGAACGCGATTATTACACATGATGGGGTGTCTCCATGAAAGGCACATCTCCGTGGAATAACGAATGGTTAAACCACGCCGCCATGCAAAATGACTAATTCCTAAATCATAATGACGAAAGAAGCCCGAAACTCGAATATGCAAGCTGGTAGGCGAGTTGGCCATTTGGCCATTTTGAAATTCTTTAGTCATAATGGTTTATGGCTTAGGGTTTTTGGCCCGGAAATTAGTGATTCGTCGCTATCCGCTCACCATCTTTCATCAAACTGCCCACCAACCAACTTGAAGGTTGATTGCCGGTTTGAATCTGGGAAATTACGGTAAATGATGGCTGTGCCAACAACTTTCCCCTGGCGATGGCTCTGTGCGGGACAGGAAATTTTTCCGGCCATGCTGGAGGCCATGGCGGCGGCGCAAAAATCCATCCGGTTGGAAACTTATATTTATTCCGACGGCAGGCTGGGGCGGCATTTTTTGGAAACCTTCGTGGCCGCGGCGCGACGCGGCGTACGCGTTCAAGTCCTCGTGGATGCGCTCGGTTCGTGGCTGTTGCCGGATGATTTTTTTGAGCCGCTCATTGCCGCCGGCGGGGAAGCGCGCTACTTCAATCCTCTCCATCTCTGGCGGTTCGGCGTGCGCAATCACCGCAAGTTGTTGATTTGCGATGACGCCACCATGTTCATTGGCGGGTTCAATGTGGCCGATGAATACGATGGCGACGGCGTGAAACGCGGCTGGTGCGACGTGGGCGTCCGGATTGAAAATCCCGCCCTGGCCGCGGAGCTGGCGGCGTCCTTCGATGAATTGTTCGCGCTGTCGGATTTTCGCCGCAACCCACTGATGCGGTTGCGCGCGTTCAAGCGCAAACGCAAACCGCCCGAAGAACCGGCGGGAGAATTATTGTTGAGCCATCCCGGTCGCGGGGCCAGCCCTTTTCAAACCGCGTTGTATCAGGATTTGGCGGAGGCGCGCGAGGTGCGGATCGTGAGCGCGTATTTTCTGCCGACCCGGCGGCTGCGGCGGGATTTGATGCGCGTGGCGCGGCGCGGCGGGCGCGTGCAATTGATTCTGGCCGGCCAATCCGACGTCCTGGTGTCGCAACTGGCGGGCCGGAGTTTGTATCGTCGCCTGTTGAAAGCCGGCGTGGAGATTTACGAGTATCAACCGCAGATTCTGCATGCCAAACTGATTCTCAGCGACGGGGTGGTTTACGCCGGTTCTTCCAATCTCGACATTCGCAGCCTCAATCTGAATTACGAACTGATGTTGCGTTTGAAGAACGAGGCGGTGGCGGTTGAAGCGCGGGGAATTTTTGAGCGTTGCTGAAACACTCTCGAAGAATCGAACGCCGCCAATGGCGGAAATCACAGACCTTCTGGCAGCGTTGGAAAAATCATTGGGCGCATTTTCTGCTGACCCGGATCGATCCCTTGGTCGCCTTGCGCCAGTTTCGCACGATGAAAGGATAAATGCCGCGATAAACTTAACAATGGCAGTCGAGCCATCCACGACATCCGTGATGGACAGTGCATTATTCCCCGGCAGCGTTGCTGCCGGGTTGACCTTGAGACTGGAAGCCGCCGCCCACCGGATGGGGCAGCGGCAAAAGGATTTTGGCTTGCAGGTCTTGATGGCCAAAGCGTAGGTTTCAGCTCGATGAGAAGATTTCTGAAGCGCCGTCTTCAATTACATCACTGGTCTGCGTCTGCACCTGCGTTCGAGCCGCGCCGCCGCGCCGAAAGGCGTCGCCGTTCCCGGCAAATTTCAAGAATATAAAGCCAGCGCTGAGCAGGGAGATGCCGAGGCTCAATTCAATCTGGGCTTCTGCTACGATGATGGCCGGGGCGTGGAGAAGGATTATGGTGAGGCGGTGAAGTGGTATCGCAAGGCCGCCGAGCAGAATTTCGCCCCGGCTCAATTCAATCTGGGCTACTGCTACGCCAATGGCCAGGGCGTGAGGAAGGATAAAGAGGAGGCGGTGAAGTGGTATCGCAAAGCCGCCGAACAGAATTACACCCCGGCTCAATCCAATCTGGGCTGGTGCTACGACAATGGCCAGGGCGTGGCGAAGGATGATGTGGAGGCGGTGAAGTGGTATCGCAAGGCCGCCGAGCAGGGTCACGCCGAGGCTCAATTCAATCTGGGCTGCTGCTACGCCAATGGCCAGGGCGTGGACGAAGGATATAGTGGAGGCGTATGCGTGGTTTAGCATGGCGGCCAAGGCAGATTCAGATGCGGCCGAGAGCCGCAATCTTCTGAGAAAGGAGTTGACTCCCAAACAATTCACCGATGCTCAAAAGCGGATGAAAGAGTTGCGTTGGCAAATCGCGGCCAAGTCCAAACCTTCCACTCCCTGAGCGCAGGAACGGCAGATCGATTTTATTTAACGGAGGCGAATCTTTCGCCAAAATTTCACGGTCAGCCAGACCGACGCGGCGCCTACAACAGCAGTTGGCCTTAGATACATTAGCCTTATCTACAACAAGTTAATACGATTTGAGACGGAACAAGCGAGTCCCGTTGTTATTAGGTATTAATACGGCATTGGTGATAATTGCGTAGTCTGACCAACTCAGCAGGTTCGAGCTTGATTGCACCGTCCAGGTCCCCGGCGGAGGATAAATCCAAAAGCCGTTGAAAACATAGTTCGTGAAAACGGAGGGGAGCGGTCTTACGACAATTTTTCCAGAGGGCAGCGTATTGGTTCTAAACCGAAAAAGGTTAGTGCAAATTACCGCAACATAGGCGTTTGAACAGCTCAAAACTGGAGCATCGATGGAAACCCAACAGGACACCTCGCTCGAGAAACTGGCTTTCCACGCCCGAAGCCGTGTACGAGGTCGCGGCAAAATAATAAGTGGCACCGGGAGTCAGTCCGGAGATGGTCGCATTGGTTGCATTGCCGGCACAAATCCCGTTGGTATAGGCGCCGCAGGCGCCACCATAATATATATTGTAACCAGCCACGCATGAATTGGTGCATTTATTCCACGCCAGGGTAACGCTCCGGTTGGTGGCAAACGGTGGCAAGGGTTGGAAGCGGTATGAGCGCCAACAAGATTGCGAAGAGAACAGAACCAAAAATGGCACGTCTTGACCAGGCAAATACTTCCACTGGATACAGCATGAAAGTTGGTAATGCATAAGACTTGCCAACCGAACTCCGGGGCGGGGAATAATTCTTGTTGGAAGCCGGTAGTGACTTTGAGACAGGGGGGCGCCAAAATTGATACAAAAACAATGCTTTCAATGTGAAGGCGGGCTGCCGAAGATTATTTTTTTGCCACCCTGCCTAAATTAGCGGCATCCCACCTCAATCGACCGGAAAAATTTTCAAGACAGAGCTTGTCTTGAAATCCCATGCCACCGGCAATTGATAAACCCAGTGAGAAGTCAGAGGGAACAACCGGCTAATGAGGCTTTTGCCGTTGCCGGGTATTCCCTTGAATGATTGAACAGTCGCCGACGATTTGATAAATAAGGCCCATGAGCGGGTCGGTGCTGGCAGTGGCGCGAGCTCGTCCGAAAGCCGGTTTAAAACCGGGGTTCTGACCGGCAAGGGCGGTTTTGTCACTTCACAGAGGTTTCGACCCCAACGTGTTTTCCGGGTCGAATCAAAGGATATTTATGAACTTCATGCCAAACTTGTTTCTCACTGGAGCGGCGGGCGGTAAACCAGCGGGGCGCCTGTTCCCGCGTCAAGCGGTCAAGATGGTTCATCCTGGCGGGCGCGATCACGGCGGCGGTGCTGGTGTTGGCGCATGTCGCCGCCGGTGGCAGCGAAAAACGCCGGCTGGTGGTGAACACCCGGTACAGGTCGAAACGCCCAAGGCCGCCACCAAACAACTGGTGCGGGAGCCGGCGGTGGCGGGGCTGTTTTATCCGAAAGACCCGGCCGAATTGTCACACATGATTGACCGTCTGCTCGCCGCCGCGCCCGCCGAGCCGGTTGGGGACCTTAAAGCCATCATTTGTCCCCATGCCGGCTACGAGTTTTCCGGCCCGGTCGCGGCCTACTCCTTCAAGAATCTGATTGGACGCCGATACGACACGGTCATCATTCTGGGGCCGAGCCATTACGCGCTATTTGACGGGCGCGTCGGTCCCGGCGGTGGATGCCTATCGCACGCCGCTCGGGCTGGTGCCCATTTCTCCCAAAGCCCGGGCGCTGGCAAAAATCAGTCCCTGCCTCAGCGAACCTTGCTGTCCGGTGCAACGTCCCGCCTGGTGGCAGCAGTCATCCAAGCCGGCGCCTGATCCGGGCAAGGACACGCCGGACACCTGGGAACATTCGGTCGAAGTCGAGGTGCCATTTCTGCAAAAGGTTTTGACGAATTTTTCCATTTTGCCGGTGGTGTTCGGCAATGTGGATCCCGCGCAGGTGGCACAGGCGGTGGCGACACAACTCGACGACAAAACCCTG
Organism: uncultured Verrucomicrobiae bacterium; assembly: GCA_963789055.1. Lineage (GTDB taxonomy): Bacteria > Verrucomicrobiota > Verrucomicrobiia > Limisphaerales > UBA11358 > UBA11358. The sequence goes on from CAWBJE010000004.1 coordinate 897,611, forward strand.
ATCGTGGTGAGTTCGGATTTGAGCCACTACCATCCCTATGACGACGCCAAAGAACTGGATACCCGTTGCGTCCAGGCGATGTGCAATCTGGACATCAGGGCCATGGAATCCCAGGAGGCCTGCGGCAAACTGCCCATTCTGGCGCTGCTGCATCTGGCGCGACAAAACGGGTGGCAGGCGCGGTTGCTGGATTATCGCAACAGCGGCGACACCTCGGGCGACAAAAGCCACGGTGTGGTTGGCTACAGCGCCATCGCTTTCTTCGCGCCCGCGCCGGAAAACTACGCGGCACCGGAAAGAAAATTGCTGCTGGACCTGGCCCGCCGGACCCTGACCTGTGTGGTGACCAATCCGGACTTGTCGGGATTTGAAGTCAACGCCAGAGGGCATGCCGCCCAAATTATCGGAAACCAGGGCCTGTTTCGTGACGTTGACGGAAAATGGCGAGTTGCGGGGTTGCATCGGCCACATCATGCCGCAGGAACCGCTTTACCAGGCCGTGGTGGACAACGCGCGGAACGCGGCCACCCGCGACCCGCGTTTCGTGCCGGTGCAGCCCGGTGAAACGGGCAAAATCAAAATTGAAATCAGCGTGTTGACCGAGCCGAAACCGTTGCCGTTCACTTCGCCGGAAGATTTGCTGGCCAAATTGCAGCCCGGCAAGGATGGCGTGGTGCTCGAGCTTGACGGTCGTGGCGCGACATTTCTGCCCCAGGTCTGGGAGCAACTGCCGGACAAGGTCGAGTTCCTGAATCACCTTTCCGAAAAGGCGGGCTGCGCGTCCGGGGATTGGCGCAAACCCGGCACCGTCGGTCCTCACCTATCACGTCGAAGCGTTCAAGGAATCGGAAAAGTAAAAGGAATGTTTGATGGCCGCCGACACTCCGAATCTCCCGCCGCCGACAGCGGCGGGCCGCGTAAAGTTTCACCACGCGACAGGCTGCCGGTGCTTTGGGCGCTCGCCGGGTTGGGACTGGCCTCGGTGATGACGCAGTTGGCGCTGATGCGCGAGTTGCTCTGCGCCTTTGCGGGCAATGAAATGGTGCTGGGCATCGCTCTCGGCCTCTGGCTGCTGCTCACCGGCCTGGGAACTTCGCTGGGCCGGACGGCGGACAAACTCCGCAATCCTCTGGCCGTCCTGTTCGCCGCGCAAATCCTCATCGCCGTGATTCCATTGGTGCAAGTGTTTGCTGTTCGTGCCCTGCGCAACGTGGTCTTCGTGCGGGGCGCGGAGGTGGGCGTGACGGGAACCGTTCTGAGCGCCGCGGTTTTGCTGCTGCCGTTTTGCCTCGTCGCCGGATACACCCTGACGCTGGCGTGCTCGATTCTCGAACCGCCGCGGCGACGCGTCGGGCGCGGGCCGCGTTTATGTCGCCGACAGCCTGGGCAGCGTTGCGGGCGGCGCGTTGTTCAGTTTCATGTTGGTGCGGTTTCTCGACCACATCGCGCTGCTCGCCGTGCCGGCCCTGTTGAACCTCGCCGCCGCAGCGTGGCTTGGCCGGGCTGGAGTCGAAGATAATCCCTCCTCCGTGAACCTCCTGGGAGCGCCGGCGTCCCGCCGGCCTGTCGGGAGCCGAAAACCGGAACTCGCCGGCGAGACGCCAGCGCTCCCAGAACTGCGCTAAACGTAGCGCCGACGTGAGTCGGCTCTGACATTGCTTTGGATAAGATGGAGCGGACTACGTCCGCGCTACACCGTTCCTTGGAGATTTTCATTTTTGGCCGCGGGCATTGCCGTTTTTGTTTGGCTTGTCCACGCCGACGCGCTCTCGACCGCGCTCCAATTCCCCGGCCAGAATGTCTTGTTCCGCGCCAACTCGCCTTATGGCCGGCTGGTGGTCACGGAATCGGGCGGCGAGACCAATTTCATCGAGAACGGCATCGCCGTGGTGTCCACGCCGAACGTCGAGCAGGTGGAGGAAGCCGCGCATTACGCCATGGCCCAGCGGCCCGACGCCCGGCGGGTGCTGCTGGTTTCCGGCGGCGTCGCCGGCGTGGCGAAGGAAATCCTCAAATACAACGTCGCCGGGGTGGACTGCGTGGAACTCGACCCGCTCGTCATCGAAACCGGCCGCCGCTTCCTGCCGGAGCACTTTGCCGATCCGCGCATCCATGTGATCGCCACCGACGCGCGGCAATTCGTGCGGCAGACAACCAACCGCTACGACGTCGTTATCCTCGCGCTGCCCGACCCGTCCACGGCGCAGCTCAACCGTTTCTTCACGGTCGAGTTTTTCAGCGGGGTCAAACGGGTGCTGGCCGATGGCGGCGTGCTCTCGTTCGCGCTGGGCCGTTACGAAAACTACGTCAGCCCGGAACTGGCGCAACTGCTGGCCTCGGCGCACCGGTCGTTGCAGCAGTCGTTCGCCAATATTCTGGTGTTGCCCGGAGGCCGGGTCTTTTTCCTCGCGTCCGATGGCCCGCTGCACGGCGACATCGCTGCGCGGGTTGAAGCGCAGGGCATTCCGACGAAGCTCGTGAACCGGCATTATCTCGACGCCATGCTCACCGCCGACCGGATGGCGGACATCCAGCGGGCGGTGTCGCAACCCGCCGCGCTGAACCGGGATTTCAGTCCGATGCTTTATTTTTACCACCTGCGCCATTGGATGAGCCAGTTCACCTTGAGCTTCGGCGCGCTGCAGGCGGTGCTGTTGCTGTTGCTGCTCGTGTATCTCATCCGATTGCGCGGACCGGCGCTCGTGCTTTTTGCGTCGGGCTTCGCGGGATCGGCGCTGGAGATCGTGCTGCTGCTGGCCTTCCAGGTTTTGTGCGGCTCGGTCTATCATCAGGTCGGCGTGATCGTGACGGTTTTCATGGTCGGGCTGGCGGTTGGGAGCAGTGTTGACAAATCGTAGCTTCTGTCCTGTAGCCGCCGACGGGCGGAGGCTGGATGCTCCCGGCCAGCCTGATTTCCAGCCTCGTCACCTCGGCGGCTACAAAGTTCGTTCAAGGATGGCAGTGGAAGAAGTCTGACTGTACCTTGCGTTTGCCATTGCCGGCTGCGCCATCCTGCTTCCTTTTTTGTTGCCGATGCTGAATCGGCTGGGTGGACGGCGATGTGTCGCTCCTGGCGATCAAGCCGTCATCGCGCTGCTGACTTTGATTCTCGCCGTGCTGGTCGGCGCGCAGTTTCCGCTGGCGAACTGCAACTGCAATTCGACGGCACGGCGACGGGCGCGTCACGGCTTTACACGGCGGATTTCGTGGGCGCATCCCTCGGCGCGCTGCTGGCGAGCACGCTGTTGATTCCGTTGATAGGCGTGACGGGCGTCTGCCTGCTGACGGCGGTGCTAAACGTCGTTGGCGGAGTGGTCGTGCGCGGTGGGATTGCCCCCCGCACGTGTCGGGCATGAGCGGAAGTGAAGTCTATGGCCGGGATGGGACTGAACTCAACGATTCAGGTGCCAGCAAAACAGCACGTTGGGGAATCGACGGCATCCAACCATTGCCAGTTTCCTGGCCCGAAAGATTGACTGAGGCGCCGCCGCCGTTTCAGCGATTTGGAAGATGCCTCCAAAATGCGGACCAATTCAAGTCCTTGCCTGCCATCGGTCAAGGGGGTTGTCCCCTGATTGATGCAATCCAGAAAATGCTGGCATTCCGTTTTCAACGGTTCCTCCTGTTTGATGTAGGGAACGTGAACATCCCCATAGTGATAGGCATAATGAAATTCAGCGAAGGTGTCGTAGTGCGGCGGCCTTTCCACTCGCGCGTCGAAGACCCGGATCTTCTCGAGTTGTGAAACGTCGTCGTAAACAATCATTTTTTTGCTGCCCACAATGGTCATTTCCCGGATTTTTCTCGGATCGAGCCAACTGCTTTGAATGATGGCCGAGCGATCTCCCGGGAAATTGAGCCATATGGTCGTCACATCTTCCACCCCAGGCGTGATGTGCGCGCTGCCCTGGCAGTTGATGGTGACCGCTTCTTTTTCCATGATGTGCAAAATGATGGCAATATCATGCGGAGCCAGGTCCCAAGCGACGTTGATGTCCTTCTGAAAAAGGCCCAGGTTCAACCGCCGCGCACAAATGTAACGGATTTCTCCGATGTCGCCGCTTTGAACGATTTCCTTGATTTTTTTGACCGCAGGCGAATAGAGAAAGGTATGTCCCACCATCAACACCAATCCCTTTTTCCTTGCAATGTCAATCAACTCCTCACATTCCTGGGAGGAGGCCGCCATCGGCTTCTCGATAAAGGTGTGCTTGCCGGACAACAGGCTTGCCTTGGCCATTGGGTAATGCGATTTGACTGACGTGGCGATGATGACCGCATCCAGACCGACGCCGTTAAGCATGTGATTGTAATTCGTTTCTCCTTCGACTTCGGGATAATGCGCCTTGAGATGGGCGAGGCGGTTCTCGCTGACATCACACATCATTTTCAGGCTGCAATCGGGAAGCGACCTGAAATTGCGTATCAGATTTGGTCCCCAATAACCACAGCCCACGACCCCAACTTTTATTGATTTTTCCATATTATTAATTCAATTTCGATGTTTTCTCCTTGTTCAAACATATTCGCCACCTCCAACCTGACCCGCACCTGCAAGAACTGTTTTTCGTAAATCGACAGGCCACTGTTCGTCGCTTGATGGGCTATCACCACCAATAATTCATGCGAGCACTGGCGCCCTGGCGTCGGCCTGGTATTTGATTGTCTCCAGGCCGAAGAAATCGGTGTGATGCCCCGGGCAGCACGCGCTCCTGTGGGAAAAAGTCCAGCCCGCCTTTGCGCGCAACCATTCGCAAGAAATCCTGGGTGCTGAAAGCCTGGAGGTCAGGTCTCCGGGTCAGGCCGATCAACGCCACCAAGGCGCCCGGCCGCCGGGCACGACGCGACACCCAGGCGCCGATCCATACGCAAAGATCAATGGGCAATCTTTCCGCAGCCGGGACGGCAATGACGATGACATCGGCCAGCGCGGCGGCCCTGACCGCGTCGGCAATGAAGCCGGGTCGAACCAGGTTGCTGATTTGCCACGAGGTGACACGAATGCTTTCCTTGCCGATCAGATTCGCCACCCGACCATATATTTCCGCGGCCCATTCCTGCGTTGTACGGTCCTGGTAGGCCAGCACGAAATTCAACGCGTAATTGTCTTCTTGTGCAGCAATCGGCATTTCTTCATGCGGAGCGGTTTGTTTTAAAACACCGTTTTGTTTCATAAGCATTAATTTGAAATTGAATGGCCGTTCGTCCGGACGGCAGCCGTGAAAGCTTCCGTCGGCAGGTAAAATTGATTGGTGGTCAAGGCTGGAACAGCCGCCGCTCCTGGCGCAGGGCGTGAGAGCGGTTTCCGGCGTTTCCGCGCTTCCCACATCTGCCCGATCAGTACCGGAGCAGTCTTAAAGATTATTTTGACGTCCAGCCACAAAGTTCTATTCCGCGCGTATTCAATATCCAACCGGACCATTTCAACGAAAGTCGTCCGGCTTTTCCCGCTCACCTGCCATAACCCGCTCAGTCCGGGCACGGCATTGAACCGTTCCTTCTGCCAGGGGAGATAGCGGTCATATTCATACGGCAGGCAGGGGCGTGGCCCGACCAGGCTCATTTCCCCCAGGAGCACATTGAGCAGTTGAGGCAACTCGTCCAACCCGGATGAGCGGAGCAGGTGGCCAAAAGGAATCACCCGCGGATCCCCCTGCGCATCCATTTTTACCATCGGGACATTGGAATTAATCAAATCCTGCAAATACCCCTGATGGACGGTCGTGTCAGCATTGACTGCCATGGTACGGAATTTGAAGCACATAAACCGACTGCCCTGATATCCCACCCGTTCCTGCCGGAACAGAATCGGCCCCGGAGAAACTATCCGAATCAAAGCTGCGACGAGCAGCGCCAGCGGAAGCGACAGGGGAAGGGTCGTCAGAATCAGTACGATATCAAGGGCGCGCTTCCAACCGGGAATTCGATCCGAGCCGGCGGAAGCCATCCATTCCCACGGCTGACTGTCGCAAATGGATTTCATGCGGGCAGAAAGCGCGGCACCGCCTCGAACGGAACGGTCAAAATTTTCCAAATTGTTTTCCATGCACCTCCAATAAAACCACGACTGACTGTTTGATTGTCCGGCGCGACCTTAAACCGGGCACGCCCTTTTGCTGTCGGGTTGCAGCCAAACCCGGCCCCAGTCCGCCACGGTGTTCTTTTCCGGAACAACCGAATTCCAGTCCACTTCCACCGGAGTGGGACCGCCCAGAATGTCGAGCAACACCTGAACCCGCTGCCGCGCCGGCATGACGCGCAAGACAAACGCCCGCATTCCCGCAAAGGCCCCATCGCCCACCACCACTTCATCCCCTGGCGAAAGACGGTCCTGAACGGTCATCGGCTTTTCCGCCTCGAAACATTCCTGTAGTTCTCCGATCACCGCGTCCGGCACGGCAGGAACCCGGCATCCAAAATGCACCAGGCTGCTGATTCCGTTGGTATGCCGGATTTCGTTCGAGACTTCTTCTATGGCGCAACGGACAAAGATGTAACCGGGAAAAAGCGGCTCAACGACCCGCACCACGCCGCGCCGGGTCGCCCGCTGCATCCGCAACCGGGGATGAAACACTTCCAGATTCAGCCGCTGGCGCACATTCGAGGCGGCAATGTGCTCGTGCTTCGGTTTGGTCCGGGCGCAATACCATGCTGTGTTTTCAGATTGCATGTTCAGGAAATTGCAACGGTTTTGACCACGAAACCTCGCCGGCCCATCTGACTTTGATGGCGGTCCCGGCCACGGTCCTGAACTGACCCGTGGCCGGCGACCAGCCGCCCTGAAAGGACTCCGCAGGCCGCCCTGAAACGTTCCGGCCTTGAGTCTCTTCCAAGCTTGTTTCCCCACCCACCTGCATTGACTGACACACCTCGAAGCTGTTCATCCCCGGGCCTTTTTTCAAGATGCTCCATAGATGATGGTCAGATTGAGTTCCTGGCCGGCGCTTTTCGCCAGGGCAAAAGCCCGTTTAAGGGCAACTTCCAGGTCGCTGTCGGCGGCATTGATCCGCATATCGAGCGTCTTTATTTTCGGCGCGTCTTTTATGGCGAAGGTCGATTTGTACTCTTTCGTTTTCTCGTTCATATGTTTTTTTTAATTGGTTGTGACTGCCTTTGCTCCCCGCCTGGCGAACAAGACATATGTATGTTTCCGGTAAATGTGTTGTTCCGTTCTTGTCATATGTTGCATGGTTTAAAACTTCTTGCTGCCGTGTTAAACCACTTCCACTCTGAAAACCGGGACGACCATAGGACGTTCGTTGCCCAACGAACAGCCGGGGAAAAGAGAATTTTTGTGTCAGATAATTTCCTGACAGTGCCCGATGCGGCGAGGTGTCCCGCCTCATTTAAACAGTGGAGCCAATCAAGATGAACCGCCCGCCAGCGGCAGTCCATAGCTGGCGACGATATCCCCGGCCAGGTTGACCCGAATTACGCGATTGTTGAACTGGTCGGCAATTCCATCAATCTCGTAGCCGCGAACGTTAGTTCGCGCCATATTGTTCGCCCTTACTCAATTTGCGCCGACTGACGTCGGCGGCTACACCATTTTGAAAAGGCACTAGCGGGAAAGGCTGTGTCGGCGGCGGGTTAATCGGTCGGCAAGGAATTTCCTTTCACCGGCCGGAAAAATCAGCGGGTTGAAAGTTGCTTGAATGATTGCGTCTCGTTCATCCAACCTTGCCGCAGGGCGTATTGCACTATTTCTGTGCGGCTGCGAAGCTTCAGCTTTTCTCCCATACGGACTTTATAAGTTTCAACCGTCTTGACACTCAAACCCAGTTCGGCGGCGATTTCCTTGTTGCTGTAGCCCCACGCCAGTTGGATCAACACATCCTTTTCCCGCTCGCTTAATTCGGCGGTATGCGGTTCGCCTTTGACCATGGGTGGCCCGTGCTGACCGGCAAGCGCCCGGCTCGCCAGTGTCGCGTCAAAGAACACCCCGCCTTTCGCGACCGTGCGGATTGCCTGAATCAATTCATCACCGGCTGAACGCTTTAGCACATAGCCGGCGGCCCCCGCCTTGCACAATTGGCGCAGATAGCTTTCATCCTCGTGAACGGTCAGGGCCACGACCTTGATTTCAGGTCGTTCTTCCTTCAGCCGGGTCGTGGCCTGCAACCCGTTTAATTCCGGCATGGACAGGTCCATTACCACCACATTGGGTTTGAGGGTCCGGACTTTTTCCAAAACCTCCCTGCCATCGCCGGCTTCACCCACCACCTGCATGTCCGGCTGTTCGTTGACCAATAGCTTCAATCCGTCACGGATGATTTTGTGATCATCGGCCAAAAGAATGCGAAGTTTTTTCATGGTTGCTCAATTCACCGCTGGCATTTTGGATTCCAGCGGAATGCGCACAAACACTGTTGTGCCCGCTCCGGGGGTTGACTCAATCTCAATCGTTCCGTTCGCCAGAATCACACGTTCGTGCATGCCCAACAAGCCCAATCGGCCATGAGCGCCGGGAGCTTTGAGCGCAGCCTGGGCATCGAAGCCCCGGCCATCGTCTTCCACAATGAGCCGGATGTGATCGGGCCGCCGCTCCAGCAGGACACTGACGCGCTGTGCTTTCGCGTGGCGCAGCACATTCGTCAGCGCCTCCTGCGTGATTCGATAAAGCGTGGTTTCGAGTTCCGTGGGCAACCGATGCGTTTCCATGCCGTGGCAGTGAAAATCCGCCGCGACTCCATTTTGCTCGGACCATTCGCTGGCGTAGCGCCGCAGGGCCATTTCCAACCCGAAGTCATCCAGGGCCGCCGGGCGTAATTCCCAGGCCAGCCGATGAATGTCCTGCATGAGGCTGTCAGCCAGTTTTTCCAACTGACTGATGCTGGCCTGGACTGATGGCGTGAAGGGCCCTTGTTTTTTGACCAATTGCAGGCCCAATTTCAACGCGGTGAGGTCCTGGCCCAGACGGTCGTGCAGCTCGCGTGAAATGCGGCCCCGCTCGGTCTCCTCGGCGTCTTTCAGCCGCCGCAGCACCTGCTGATGCGCTTCCTCGGCCCGCTGGCGCTGCGCGATTTCCTCCTGCAGGCTACGATTAATCTTCGACAACTCGGCGGTTCTTTCTTCAACTCTCTTTTCCAAATCGGCGCGAATGGTCTGGAGTTCTTCTTCGAGCCGCTTGCGCTCAATGGCGTAATGAATGGCGTGCGCGGTCTGGCGCCCGTAAATCTGGTCCTTGATCAGGTAGTCCTGAATCCCGCAACGAACAGCTTCAAGCCCGATGACTTCATCCTGGTTGCCGGTCAGTACCACGATGGGCAGATGGGGCATCTCGACCCGCGCCCGGAGAAATGTTTCCCGGCCGGTGGTGTCGGGCAATGACAAATCCAGCAGCACTACGTCGAAACGATCCCGCTTTGAATACATGACCGCCTCGGTCAGGGTTTCGGCGTGGGCGAATTCGAAACGGCCAAATTCCTTTTCCGCCAGTGATTCCTTCAACAACTCGGCATCGGTGGGGCTGTCTTCCACCAGCAGAATTTTGAGGGTCTGGATTTTCATGGGTCAAAGTTTGAACGATTCGGCCGGACTCACCGAATGGCCGTACCCTATTCACTTTTTTATCCCTTGGGCGGCAGGGTCACGATAAACAGCCAGAAAGACTCGATGGAACGCACCACCTCCAGGAACTGTTTGAAGTCAACCGGCTTGGTGATGTAACAGTTGGCGTGGCTGCGATAAGCGCGCAGCACGTCCTGCTCGGCGCGGGAAGTGGTCAGCACCACCACTGGAATCAGCTTCAGGCTTTCATCGGCCTTCAGTTCCTCCAGCACTTCGCGGCCGTCTTTGCGCGGCAGATTCAAGTCCAGCAAAATCAGGTCCGGCCGGGGCGCCTGGGCGTATTCCCCCTGGCGGCGGAGAAACGCCATGGCTTGCACACCGTCCTCCACCAGGCTCAGGCGATTGCGCATCTTGCCCTCGCGCAGGGCTTCAACGGTCAATTCGGCGTCGCTGGGGCTGTCTTCCACCAGCAGGATTTCAATGGCCCGGCCTTCATTTGTCTTCATGTAGTATGTCCTCCATATCGGAAATTTGTGGAATGGAAAAGAAAAAAGTCGAGCCCTGGCCTGGCTGCGACTCGACCCAAATGCTTCCGCCGTGGCGCTCGGCAATCTTTTTGCATATGGCCAGGCCGATGCCCGTACCCGGATAATGTCTGCGCGTGTGCAACCGCTGGAAGAGCTGGAAAATGCGCTGAAAATATTGCGGCTCGATGCCGATGCCGTTGTCGCGCACGGAGAAAACCCACCGGTCTTCCTGCCGTTGCGCGCCAATATGGATTTCCAGTGTCAGATCGCTGTGAAACTTAACGGCGTTCCCGATCAGGTTCTGAAAGAGCTGCACGATCTGGGTGGCATCCACCGGCAGCGTGGGCAGCGGGTCGCTGGTGACCTTCGCGCCGACCGCCTTGATGCTGGCTTGCACGTTGCTCAAGGCGTCGCGGAGCAGCGCGTTCAAGTCGGCGGGAGCGAAGGCATGGCCCCGGGTACCCACGCGCGAAAATGCCAGCAGATCGGTGATGAGCGTCTGCATGCGTGCGGCACCCGCGGCGGCGCCGGCAATGTACTGTAGCGCCTTGTCATCCACCTTGTCCGGGAAGCGGTGCCGCAACAGTTCCACATATCCTCCCACGGCCCGGAGCGGCTCCTGCAAGTCATGCGAGGCCACGTAGGCGAACTGTTCCAGGTCCTCGTTGGATCGGGCCAGTTCGGCCGTGCGCACCCTGACGAGTTCCTCGAGGTGGTCGCGATGGCGAGCCAGTTCCGCCTCGGTATTGAATCGGTGAAGGGCTTCACCGATCAATGGCGCCATCGATTCCAGAAACTTGACCATGGCCGGCGGGAACTGGCCGGGCCGACGGTCTGCCAGGTGGATGGCGCCCAGCACCCGGTCGCGGTACCGGATTGGAATGACGGCCAGGGAGGCGAAGGCAAATTTCATGCAGGTGCCCCGATAATCCTTCTGCTGCTCCGGCGAAAGCCGGCTGACGAACGCCAGGCTGTCGTCAATGCGGAAGGAGCCGCCGCCGGTGAGCAGGGGAGCATCGCTGGCTTCCGTTTTTTGCGAGATGGCGCGGATGCAGAGGCAACAATCGGTCAGCAGCGAGAGTTCGTTTTCCAAGCGCAGGAACTCGGCGTCATAGCCGACGTGGGCCACAAACGGAATGTTCCCATGAGTGTCCGCCACACGGACGCCCAGGCACTGGCTGCCGGTCCAGGCACGGATGACCTCCACCACCGAGTCCAGATATTCTTTGTGAGTGGTCTTTTGTGCGAAGAGCGCCAGCAGGGCGTTGGTGAAATCCAGCCGGCGCTCATCTTCCTTGAGTTCGGTGACATCCCGTGCCGCGGCAAACACGCCTTGCACCTCGCCCGCTTCGTTGCGGTACACCGTGGCGTGATACAGCACCTCGGTCGTGCGGCCTGACGTGTGCCGGATCGTCAGCGGATAGTCCCGAACCAGTCCCTCCCGGATGACCTGTTGGTATCCTTCATTGGCCTTGTCCGGTTCGGTAAAGTAATCGGAGAAATCGCTGCCAATCAACTGCCCGCGCGGCACGCCCGTCACCAATTCGGTGGCCTGGTTCACGTCGGTGATCTTGCCCTCCTGGTTGATGGTGACCAGCGGATCGAGGCTGGCTTCGAGCAGGCTGCGGGCGTACCGCGAGGCGACGCGCAACTCGGCCGTGCGTTCCTCCACCCGGACCTCCAATTCGGCGTGTGCCTTTTTCAGCGCTTCCTCGGCTTGTTTGTGCTCGGTAATATCGACTGCAAAACCTATTATGCCAATCACGTTACCCGATTCGTCAAAATAAGGAACCTTGTCCGTCTGAACAATTCTTGTCCCGTGGGACGTTCTGCATGGGCTCGACAATCCCATATTTCGATTTGCGGGACGCCATTACCTCTTTATCATCGTTCCAGAAAGCTTCCGCCATCTCTTTGGGATATAGATCGAACAGGGATTGGCCCTGCAATTTTCCCTTGGGCAATCCCATCACGTCCTCAAAAGCCTTATTGGTGCGGACGAATCGATTTTCCTTATCCTTGTAGAAAATCATCGCCGGCACAGATTCGATAATGACCTGCAGTTCCTTGCGCTGGCTGGCCAGTGCTTCCTCAGCGTGCTTGCGTTCAGTGATGTCCTGCTTGACGGCGATGAAGTGGGTTATTTCCCCGCCGGTCACGCGCACCGGCGTAATCGTCATTTCTTCGGGATAGAGCGAGCCATCCTTGCGCTTGTTGATCAGTTCGCCGCGCCAGACCTCGCCGCGCAGGATCGTGGACCACATCTGCCGATAGAATTCCGGCGGGTGCTGGCCCGACTTCAAGGCGCGCGGATTCTGGCCCACCGCTTCGGCCGAGGTGTAGCCGGTGAGTTGCGTGAATGCCGCGTTGATCCAGAGAATTTTTCCCTCGCGGTCGGTGATGGCGATGCCATTGGCGGCCGCTTCCACAGCGCCGGACAAGAGGCGCGTTGCCTCCTCGGCCTTCTTGCGCTCAGTGATGTCCGTGAGGAACGAGTAGAAATACTCCGGTTTGCCCCCGGCGTCCTTCACCAGATGCACCAGCAACTCGATGGGCACGCGCGTGCCATCTTTGCGCACGTATTCTTTTTCATAGCGCACGGGCTGGCCGCTGAGGTGGAGTTCCTCCAGCTTCTGCCGCTCCAGTTCGCGCCATTCAGGCGGTGTGAGTTTCGTGGCCCAGTCAATGGCGCGCAATTCTTCGGCACGATAGCCGGTAAGTTGTTCGTAGGCGGGGTTGCACATGCCCAGCCGTCCATCCGGATAGCCCACCGCAAACGGTTGGGAGGCGTGTTCAAGGAGGTCGGCGAGGAACTCTTTTTCCCGCAGCGTTTTGCGCAAGGCCATTTCCTGGTCGTAGGCCACGGCCTTGCGCCGGAAGCGCCGGTAGAATTCGGCGACTGCGCTCATGAACAGGCCCATGCCGGCAAACAACACCAGCCCGACGCGGTCCACGGACGAATCGATGGCGAATTGTCCGACCGGCGGCAGAATCAGGTATCCCACTACAATGCCTGTCAATAACGTAGCCAGCAGGCCCGGCCCGAAGCCGGCCAGCAACGCCGCCACCATCACCGCCGGGTAGAACGTAATGTAGGTGGGCAGCCCCGGTCCGGTCCATGCCGTCAACGCCACGCGCAACCCGAATCCCGCCGCCACGGCCACGAATGCCAGGCCGTAGCGCAAAACCCACCTTTGTCTGATGAACGATGAAGAGTTATTGCGATCCATGGGAATTTCATCATCTTGAGGGTTTCATCCAGTCGCAGCCTCCTAATTGTGATTTACTTTGCATTCTAAACCCCGATTTTGGGCAAAGTCCAGCCTTTTCCACGTAATGTGACAAATCTCCGCGAAGCCTGCTCTGCCACCACTCTGTGCGGGGAACCGGTTTTCCATCGCGAAATGTCAGGGAATTCCCTGATGCAAGAATTCGCCCTTCCCCGACTGTTCAAGCGGTGAATTTGTGGGCTAAAATCACACAATTTATGGAACAAACAAACATCCTGGAACGGGCTGCCCCAGCGGATGAACAATTGGAACTTGCCTCATCCGAAACGGAGTATGCGTTGAACGTTGTATTGATTTATCAAGACGCGCCTACCCGGAAATGGGCCACCCAGGTGTGTGACCACGTGTCGCGATTGACCGGCGATGACGCTGTCCGTTGCACCCGGTGGGATGTCAGCCGGTTGAGTGATCCCAAGGTGTTCAAGCAGGCCGTTTTGACGGCAGTGCAGGCCGACGTGATTTTGATTTCAATTTATGACGCGGATGAATTGCCGGTTGATCTCTGCGTGTGGATTGACGCGTGGTTGCCGCGCCGTTCCCTGCCGACAGGGGCTATGATTGCGTTGATCAGCGTGCCTGGACAGGCAGGGGCTCAGTCGGATCAGGCCCGGCGCTACTTGCGCGCCGTCGCGCGCAAGGGCCAGTTGGATTTCCTGTTGCGGGAACGCAAACTGCCGGCGACGTTGCGCGGTTATTTTTACGTCGAGAAACTCACGGAACGGACCAATCCCACGACATCGCTGGTTCAGAACGCGCTCAGCCGTGACCACGAAAATTTATCATCGCCAGGCGATCCGTCGTAAAAGCGTTAGAAGATACAGAGGGTTTCGTAAAGCCAAGGAGGTGAGGGCGGGGATGCGTCAGCCACGAGGTTGGGTTTGGGCCGTGGCTGACGCTGCCAGCTAAATCAAATGATCGCTCGCCGTGTCCCGCAACGCCACGGGACAGGTGTCAGTGGATGGCAGTAACGTGCAGGTGATATTTTAGCGGCAGACTCTTTACCACTTCCCGCTGGTGTGCGGTATATTTCCTGCCGATGCCGGGTTCGACCCTGCGGACACCTGACAGAAGCTCACCAGTCAGATTGCGCCAGGATAAAATCGTTGTTCCGAGCCAATCACGTTTGTGACATGCTCTCCCTGTTGGATTCATCCGGGCGTAATGCCCGGGGTGACGCGATTATCGGCGAAAGGTTTCGACATGAATAAACTCAATCTGATTTCCCTCAAAATCGTCCGTTGGAGCGGCTGGCTGTTGCTGCCGCTGGTCATGTTGTTCCTGTTAACCGGCTACATCATGGATGGCCGCTACGGGTTCAACAAACTGGCCGATGAAAAGACCGCGCTGACGTTCCACCGCATGCTACATCTGCCGCTGATTGTACTCGTGGTGGCACATGTTGCCCCGGCGGTGTATCTTGCCCTCCAGCGATGGGGCTGGATGAAACAGCGTACATGAAAACCAAAAAACGAAAGTCGAAGGTCGAAAGCCCCGGAACGCCGACCTCCGGTACGGCGTGTCATGAAGGGCAGTGCGGTTTGCGCCGGGTCGGAGACCGGCGCTCCCATTCGGCAGGACTGATTTCCCGCCGCGCCGCCATCGGGTTGGGCGCAGCAGGCGTGGTGGGATTGGCCGGCGCAGCGTCGTTGTTCGATCTGTTCACCAAATGGCGCGAGTCCGAAGCGCCGGCGGACATTTTCAAAGGCGACGCGCCGTCGGGCGAGCTTTGGGAATTGTGGCAAAAGCGCGGCTGGGTGAAGGAAGGCCGCCATTACCTGAAGCTCGGCCGCAACGTCCAGTGCAAGGTCTGTCCGAACAACTGTATCCTGGAACCCGGCGACCGGAGCCATTGCCGCAATCGCGTCAACCGCGACGGCACGCTTTACACGCTGGTTTACGGCAATCCCTGCACCTTCCACGTTGATCCAGTGGAAAAGAAACCGCTGTTCCATTTCCTCCCGGGAACGCAGACGTTTTCTATCGCCACGTCCGGTTGCGTCTTCCGCTGCCTGAATTGCCAGAACTGGGAGATTTCGCAGAAGAAACCCGAGGAAACCAAGGACCCGCACGGCGAGGAATTGCGCTTACGACCGCCGTTACCATCGGGATTGACGCTCGACCAGATGTCGCGGCTCAGTTTGTTCCCCGAGGATGTCGTGGCGGTGACCGAGGCGCTCGGTTGCCCGTCCATTTCCTACACCTACTCCGAGCCGACGGCGTTTTACGAATACGCGCAGGATACCTGCCAGGCCGCGCGCGCGCGGAAGCTCAAGAATATTGTCGTAAGCTGCGGCTCGATTGAAGACCGGCCCGCGCGCGATTTGTATCAATTCGTGGACGCCGCGCACGTGGATCTGAAGGGTTTCGACGAGGACACCTACCAGAAGCTCAACTCCGGCAAGCTCCAGCCCATTCTCAACCTGCTCAAGACGGTCAAGGAATTGGGCGTGTGGTGCGAGATCATCAACCTTGTCGTGCCCACCTACACGGACAATCTCGACATAATTCGCCGGATGTGCGGGTGGATTGCGAAGGAACTGGGGCCAGACCAGCCATTGCACTTCTCGCGGTTCCAGCCGCAGCACAAGCTCACGCACCTGGCACCGACGCCGGTTGAGATACTCGTGAAAGCACACGGGGCCGCCTGTGCCGAAGGGCTGCACTATGTTTACATCGGCAACGTGCCGGGCCTGGAAGGCGCCGGGACGACATGGTGCCCCAATTGCAAAAAGGCCGTTATCGAGCGCGACATTTTTGCGGTCACTCGCCTGGACCTCACGGACGGAAAATGCAATTTTTGCGGTACGAAGATTGCCGGAGTGTGGAGAGCATAAAAATCTTCGGGATGTTCGCTGCATCTGGCAGTTGTCGGCCGCCCCTTAAAGCAGGCGTGGCGCCTTTTGCAAGGCGCCACGCCGCGTTTCCAATTCTTTACTCCGACCAGCTATACTGGCTGGCCAACTAGAGCTTACGTTTACGGAGAAAGCAAACGATAGAACACATTGGTTCTCGTTGTATCGAGCGTTGCCGTGAACGTGTTATTCGTATTCGAGCCCGGTATGGTGACCCAATTGGTGGCCGTAAGCAGGTTGATCGAATTGCTCTGCAACAGCCATCCCGTGTAGCCGCTGGGCCAATTCATAACCAAGTTACCACTGCTCACAGTGGCAGTAAGTTGGCCCGGACTGGTATTGGCCACTTTAATCTTGCCATTAACAGCCAAGTCGTTCTCCCAGGCTACACCGGCCCCGGCAACTATCATGTTAGCGCCTCCAGTCACCGCCTTGTTGAACAGGGTGAACGTCTGACCCGCCGTGAAAGCCCCGCCGATATTTTTCACAACGATTGTACCACTAACCGGATTATCGGGACTTCTGCTATAGTTAATATTACCATTCACACTCACCTCATCAGCGGAACTGGGAGGGCTGACTTTGAAGATACCACCACCGTTGGTAAAGCCCAAACCGCCGGGGTTGATAGTGAGGGTGCCAATGGAGGTCCCGCCAGCACCGATATAGCCACCGTTGGTGACGATGACCGCAGCTTTGATGGTGCCCGTGCCCGTCAAAACACCATTCGACTGCACGGTTACTCTGGTGGTACTGATCGACCCGGTGAGTCGGAGCGCGCCAGCGAGTGTGCCTCCGCAGTTGGTAATGTAGGTAAACCCGGTATAGGTATTGGCACCGCTCAAGACCAGGACGCCGTTACCCCACTTTGTTAACCCATAGTTAAGTGGCGCCCCAAAAGTCCCCTGCTGGATTACACTTGATATGGTGGTCGTTCCAGTATTCGTAACCTGGAAATACCGGTTGGTGTAACCACCCAAACCGGCGTCCGTGGATCCCCAGCCAATACCATCAGTCCCGCTCAAGGAGAGGGTCGGAGCGGCCAAAGTCAGATCATTTGCGCCGCCAATCAACAACGTCAGGTTATTGGTGCCGCTGGGATACGTAATCGTATTATAAATAGTGTGTGCACCACCGTAGGCAAATATTTGACCCGTGCCCGACAGTCCGGGAACTTCAGGAGTCACGATCAACGGACCCTTGCCAATTGGACCGGACGTAACAGGCGCTGTACTGCTGTCAACCGCTAATCCAATCTGGCCAGCACTGGGAATTGTGCCACCCGAGTAGGTATTCGCGTGGTTCAGGATCGTTTGACCATCACCGCGTTGGATGAGCGTGGCACCGTTTCCTTCATCTTGAATAAGGCCGTTATACATCTGCAACCCGGTTCCCCCCGGGTAGGGCGCCCACTGAAGTCTGGAGTCGGGCAGATCAATTGTGCATTCGTTAGTTGTGGCGTTTCCGTCAAGCCGAATGCGGCAATTCGTATTGGCCCCCAGCGCGCCTCCGGGCACAATCTTGAGGGTCTTGCCCGATACACCGGACAAGTCGCCCAGGAAGTTAACCGCATATGAACCACCTCCATCATCCGTAATCTGGAAGTCGTCCTGTACATTCAAGTCGCCTTGGATTCCGACTCCTGACCCGCCAGGGTTGCTAATCTCCATCGTGCCACCGCCGCCGGCGAAGGTCACCGTGCCACTGCCAAGTGCAGCATAGTTGTTGAGAACAACATACGCAAGGGCGTTGCTGATGATGGTGCCACCGCTATAACTGTTCACGCTACCCAGCGTCAAGTTACCAATCCCTGTGGCATTGCCCTTGTAGATCATCATTCCCGGCCCGGTAATACTGCCGTTGCCGCCAAGGGTGTACGCGTTTGCGGCAGCCACTGTAATCGTTTTGGCGCTCAAGTAACTGTTCATCAGAGCCACGTTGTATTGGCCACCTCCCCCTCCGGAATCGTCAAAGGTCACATTATCGCCGTAATTGAACACGGTTGAACCCGGATTCCAATCGGTGGTGTTGTTCAAATCCCAAACACTGCTACTTCCCTTCCAGGTCAGGTTATGAACCGATCCCAATGTCAGTGCATTCGTCATTGTATTGGTATACACTATGCCCTTATTCGAGGTGGGGTTACTGAGTTTGCAATAGTACGTTGTATCATCTCCCGAGCTCACGGGGTTGATAGCCAAACTGGCGGTGGCCCCACTGGCCAGCGAACCTTTAGTCCCCGAGTAGTCACCTCCATCGGTGAGAGCAACGTTATTCTTGTACCATTGATATGTTACGCCAACACCGGTAGCGTTGACCTGGAAAACACAGGCGCCGCCCGCTGGACACGTGGCAGCTATCGGCTGCGTTACAATGTTTGGATATTGGTTATAAGGCGTTAAGGAACCCGTGATCATGATTTTAACAATGTCCACATCCAGGTAACCTGATACGCTCTTGCCCAGAGCGCCAAAGGATATTCCATCAAAGACTGTCCCTAAGAAATTCGGCCCGGCAACGTTGGTGGTTATTTGCCCTAATAGAATATTCCCGCTTGCGTCTTCAACAGCATTGCTGATTTGCACACAACCGTTTGTGATGTAAGTGATGCGTTCAAGTATCGTGTACAAATTATTGGTCGGGAGGGACAGTGGCGCGGCAGTGTTAATATATACTTGTACGCCGCTTGGATCCTTAAAGCTGCCGGTATTGCCGGGCAGACAGCAGAGATCCTGGTGATAGGACGCCCCTGCTGATCCCGTCTGTGCCGGCCGTGTATAGATGCATGACGCCCCCGTACTGGTGCCGTTGCTGGTGATCTGGGAAACATAACCTTGCCAAAGCTGGCAATTGCCGGTGCTAAAGGAGCCGGGATCATCGTTATTTAAAGCGCCGTCGCTCAAATCACCCGCCAAGGGAAGATTGCCGCCGGAATTATACAAGCCAATCCAAATTGCCGGAGTACTTGCTCCACCGCCAAGAGCCTCCAGCATGGAATTGTTTGTAAAGGCCACACTGTATTCGAGATAGTCATTATTGGTGGTCATCGCCAAGGGGGCGTCCGTCGGTCGTACCATTGCCTGGTACTCAAAAAACCCAGAAGTGGTGGCGTTCCTCAGCCCGAAATGAAAACGATTCGCATAAATCACAGAACCGTTGCCATCGCCGCCAACACCATTAACAAATCCGTTGTTGGTGGTGTTAACGCCAGACTTGTACCCGGCTATATCGTAGCTGGTGCTGTGATACTGAACGTTTGTATTAGGTGCAGTACCAACCATTATTGCCCCGCCAGGAATGCTCGTGCCATTGGTAGTGCTGGCGCTACCGCTGGTGAAGTCATCGACGAATAAGGTGGAGACAGTGCCTTTTGACACCAAGGGCGCACTGGCTAGAAGCAGTGCGCAGCAGACACGCAGGTTGAGGATTTTTTTCATAACTTGTTGGGTTTTGTTGTTGGGTTACGTATTGTTGGGTCGTACTTTAGTTCTGTCCTTTTTTAATTTTATAATTCATTTGTTAGGGTTGAAAATAGCTGACCACGCGACGGAAACTTATGGAAGGTGGCGTATCGTTGCCCAAGGTCGAACTTGGAGCGCTATTCCAAATTGTCTGATTATACGCCTGATTTAAACCTGTATTTCCACTCACGGGTTGAAATACCACGTGATTGTCGGGAAACAGAGCGTTTGCCCCCCGGGCCGACCGCTATTTTTATGAGCAAGGTCATTGAATAGCATCAACAGGTCGGTCACCATCGACTTGGAATTATCGGCGTCAGTAAGCTTGATTGGACAAATCTCGTCTACAGAAGATTGCGGAGTAGGATCGTTCGCGTTTGGACTTACAAATACACAATGATTTGCAGTAGAGGGGCAAACCCAAGACGCCTTTGGCAAAGTGTAACCTTTGGTTGTTTCCAAGTCCTTCCGTTGAGCATAATACATGTATCCAGAACGAACCTGCACTTCAGCACTACCATCGGTTTTAGTCGCCGGATCTGTCGGCCAAGGGCCGCCCTGGTAGGTGTAGTAATCATACGAATATTGCGGGTTGAGTTTCGCAAGGCTGGGACAATAAAACACATGCGCGTCCGGGAGTATCCTGGTGCCCCAAAGAATTCCCAAACCCACGGGGCCGCGGGTGATGGTGCTGGTACCGGCGAGGCAACGAGCCAGTTCATCGGTTTGCCACGGGTTTTGACCACTCGGCCAACTTATCTGAGGCAGGTAATCACTGTTGTCCCCCGAGTACATTATGCACCCCGTGCCAATCTGTTTTAATTGGCTTGCACATGTAATTCGCATGGCTCTTTCCTTGGCCGCTGCCAAGGCTGGCAACAACAACGCCGCCAGAATGGCAATAATAGCAATGACCACCAAGAGCTCGATCAATGTAAACGCACCGCGTGAACCTTGTTTTACTGTGGCTTTTTGCGGGTAGTATTTCCCACGACTTAATTTGTTCATCTGTATCAAAGCAGAGGATTTGGCAATTTTGTTTCTTTATTAATATAACCATCTCGTGCCATAGCTATAGACGATATTGGCACTTCCACACTCCAAGGGTCAGTTGAAGCATGAATTTCAAAGTTAATTTAGCATTGGCATAGCACCAATGGAAGATATTATTTGGGGTACGCTCTGCAAAATTATTTGAAAAAAATGCACTTTGCCTCCTCGGTAATGCTCTGCTTGATTGTTGAACCCCTGATTTTTCAGGCATTTAAGCTGCTTCCCTTGTTTTCTCTTTACCTGCCAGCATTTTAGCATTTTCATTCCGCAATCAAAGGCGAAACTCCAAAACAAGATGGTTCGTCAGTTTCAGAACGCAGAGAAGCGTTAAGGCAGTCTTTTTTATTAAGGCAATCTTTTGAAGCTTCTAACACTGGGAAGCCGCCGAAATTCCCGATGAAGTTCAAAGTGTTTTTACGGCGGGCATTCGGTGGGCGTTTGTATTCCGAGCGATTGCACCTATTCCGCAAATTTCTAGTCAAGTGTTGGTTCCCCATGTTTGACGATCCAGCAGGCGCGGCGGCGCAACTGATAGGAAGCATGAGTCAGCGCGGATTGCCTACCCAAGAAGAATATTCCACGTTCTTTCAGGACATCATAGAATGGAGGAAAAGAAACATGGTGCAACAGCGGAGGGACGCAGCAAGGGCGCGCTGGGCCAAAGAAAAATTGAAGAAATCAAAGAAATCATTTGGAGGGCGTAAAAATCCTAAAAAGTGAATCCTCGCATCTTGAAAGTTACAGGTTCGCATCCAACCCGATTGCAAAAAGTACAGTCTCGCATTCCGATAAGTTCCCAAAAGTGACGGCTCGCATTATGTCGCATGTTGAAAAGTGACGGCTCGCATCCCTAAAGATGCAGGTTCGCATTAACCGAAGTTCCCCCGAACCTCCGCAGCGCTGTGATATTCTTGTCCTGGTTATGAAAATAATATAGCGCGGGGATTCGTGACACCGCAACGAATCGCCTAGAAAAGAAAACGGCTGGCGCGTGAGTCGGAAAACAAAAGCCGCGCCAGCCGATAATCGGTCAAGGTTAGGTCAACCCTGTTGTGGGGTTAAAATCCCACAACAAGGCTTTTTGTTCAAGCTCATTTTCTGCTTGCTATACCTAAGCTGCTTGGGTATATTGTAACCGTTATGAAAATAAACCAGCAAATTCGCGGGTATTTTGCAGAGATTGGCCGCAGGGGTGGCAAGGCCACTTCGGAAGCTAAAGTGCAAGCCGCCCGTGAAAATGCAAAGAAAGGCGGATGGCCGAAAGGCAAGCCGCGCAAAGTGAACAAACGATAAAACAAAAGCCCTGTCAGTGCTTGTAACACTGGCAGGGCGCAACCAAAGGCCGAAGCCTTCAGTGGTATCCGCTAAGATACAAAATCACTGTAAGACCTAGGCAGGAAAGGTCAAGTGAACTGTCATTGCTGTAATGGTAAGGCTCAAAAATTCGGGTTCTTTCGCAACCGCAACCGCTTCGTGCAACGCTACCGCTGTCCGCGTTGCGCCCAGACGTTCTGTGTCGAGCAACCGCTGGACGGCGTGAGAATCGAGCAGGAAAAGGCGTTTCAGGTGATTGGACTGCTGATTGAATGCATGGGCATCAGGGCAATCCAAAGATTCACCGGACTGCATCAGGAAACGATTTTGAACATCTTGGCATCGGCTGGCGAGCATTGCGCCCGCCTGTTGGATGAAAGAGTGAGGTGGACCCCATCCTTTAGACCACTGAGCGCAGAAAATAAGATGGATTCTCCCAGTCTGCTGTCATCGTTGTTTTTGTTTGTCTGTCGTTCACGCTGCGCTTTAAACCCATTTGGAAAAGAGAGAACGAGCCGTGCAGGGCACCGCCCGTCCTCCCTCTCCCTTTTAATGGGGTTCCAATACTTACCGCCGCAGGCGGTCTGATTTCAAGTCTTTCTGTGCGGCCGGGCGTTTTGGGGTTGCATGGCTTCCCAAGTCGCCGGTTGAGCTCCGTGAGCGCCGGGATCGCTGTACACTTCCGCCGGCGTGGCATAACCCAGCGCCTGGTGTGGCCGCTCCTGGTTGTAGAGGTCAAACCAGCGACCCAACCCCCGTCCGGCGGAGAGCCCGTCACCGTAATCCTGCAAATAGATGTCCTCATATTTGGCGCTGCGCCACAGCCGTTCGATAAACCGGTTGTCGATCCATCGCCCACGACCGTCCATGCTCACCTCCACCCCCGCCGATTCCACCGCGTCGATAAACATCGGCGAGGTGAACTGCGAGCCTTGATCGGTGTTGGAGACCAGCGGCGCCCGCCGTCCCGCCCGCAGCGCCGCCTCCCAGGCGTCCACACAAAAGGCCGCCTCCAGCGTGTTGCTCAATCGCCAGCCCAACACATAACGACTCCACCAGTCCATCACCGCCACCAAATACATGAACCCCCGGGCCATCGGCACATATGTAATATCCGCGCACCAAACCTGATCGGGACCCGTCACCTCCAAGCCCCGCAACAGATACGGATAGATCTGGTGGCCCGGCGCAGGCTGACTCGTTTTGGGCTTGGCGTAGATCGCCTCGATGCCCATCAACCGCAGCAGACGTACCACCCGCTTGCGGTTGATGACCGTTCCTTCCCGGCGCAAGCTCACCGTCAGCTTGCGGCTGCCGTAAACCGGATGCTCCAGATGCAATTCGTCCAACCGCCGCATCAGCGCCAGGTTCTCCTGCGTCTCCGGAGCGCATTGGTAGTAGTAGCTGCCCCGGCACAGTTCCAGCAGTTCGCACTGATGCCGCACGCTGACTTGCGGGTCGGGGCCGATCAGTTCTCGCAGGCAGGTTACAACCCCAGTTGTTTGGACTTTTTTTTAAGCCAGTCCAGGTCCACCGTCAATTGACCGATCTTCTGATGCAATTGCGCAATCAACTGCTCCTGATCCTCCGTCCCCGGTTGACCCGGCTCAAACAACTCGGGCAGGTGATCTCGAATCGTCGCCCGCCATTGCGTCACCTGCGTCGGATGCACCGTATACTCTCTCGCCAGTTGCGAGACCGTCTTGAGCCCTACCAGGGCTTCGAATCCCACTTTGGCCTTGAAGGCTGCACTATGCCGTTTCCGTTTTGCTTTCATAGTCTGCTTTCTTTTCTCCAGCAGACCGGTAAAAGTCCATCTTAACCGGTGGTCCAATTTTTGGGGTCCACCTCAAAGTCCGCGATCTGAAAATCGAGTCATTACAGGCTGATGAGACGTTCTGTTTTGTCGGATGCAAGCAGCGGATGAATCTGACAAACGATAACGAGCGCGGAGATCAATACCTGTTTCTGGCACTGGACGCCCAAACGAAGCTGATTGTCTCCCATATCATCGGCAAGCGGGATTCAGGCAATGCCTTGCTGTTCATGCAGGACGTTAAGCGCAAAATCACCGGCAATTTCCAACTGACAACAGACGCCTTTCAGCCTTATCGCAACGTGGTAAAGCACACGTTTGGAAACGAGATTGATTTCGCGCAACTGATTAAACTGTATGCCAGCCCGACAGACGGCGAACGCGGAGAACGCCGTTACTCTCCCAGCCAGTGCATCGGCACGCGGATATTGAAACGCAGCGGCAATCCCGACAGGGCGAGAATCAGCACCAGCTACATTGAGCGCGCCAACCTGAGCGTGCGCTTGTTCAATCGCAGATTCACACGACTAACGCTGGGCTACTCAAAGAAAATCGAATACTTGCGCTATTCTGCCGCGCTGTTCATCGCGCATTACAATTTCTGCCGCGTGCATTCCACGCTCAAAAAGACGCCTGCAATGGCAGCAGGGCTGACAAACAGGGTTTGGACAATTAAGGAATTGCTTAAGATTGATTACTCGGCAATCTAGCCGTTGATGACCGATGCAGAATTGAACCGAAAGATTGATGAGTTGCATGGATGTCTGGACGTGATAGCGGATGCTATCGCAGACCAGCAGACGCTTCATGTTGAAGTGCTGGCTCAATACATGGCTTTGGAGACAACGCTTCGGGACATTCTAGCGCAGCATGGGGAGGACAAGACCATGCTTGATCACAAGATTCTCGCAACTTACGAGCGAGCAAAGAAAATCGTTCAGTCCCATATTGCACTCTCGCAGCAATCCGGTGCTGTAAGACCAGCACCCGACATTCCGCCAATTCTTCCTGATGAGTTGCAGGGCAATTAGGTTTTTGGGAAGTGGCAGCCATATACCAAGTGAAACACAAAATTCACACTCCGCTACAACTTTTTCAAAAAATTCAACAATCAGGCGGAGCAGAACCGCCTCCTCTCGAAAGCGGTAACATTTCCAACCATGACAGAACCGCCAGTAATCCGCCAAAGTGATTGTCTGTTCGACCAGAAATGAATTTCAGAGCGTCCGTGCCCATCAGAGAAGTGCATATTTTTTAAAATGATTTGCCCAAATTAGTATGTTCAGCTGAAGCAAATTAAGGCATTTTAACGTTCTATGCGTTTAACCATACTATCCACTTTTGGGGTTTTTCTTCTAGCCTGGTCACTCCAAGCTGCCGATGGGACAAAGGTTTTTGATGTCCGCCAGTTCGGCGCCAGGGGCGATGGCATCACGTATGATACGGCGGCCATTCAAAAGGCGTTGGACGAATGTGGCACCGCGGGCGGTGGCACGGTGAAATTTTCACCAGGAGTTTACTTGTGCCAGCCGATTAACATCCGCACCAAAACCACGATGTTGCTCGAAGCGGGTGCGACCTTGCAGGCCGGGACCAACCAGAGCGACTTCATGAAGGTGCCGGGCGACTGGCTTCAGGCCAAAAGCGGCGGCGATTTTATTCCGCTCATCAGCGGCAAGAATTTGACCAACGCGACCATTACGGGCAACGGAACGATTGACGGCAATGGAAAGGTCTGGTGGGAAGAAGCCGAGAAAGCCCGCCAGAAAAAATCCGGTTACACATTGCCGCGGCCGAATCTCATCGTGTTGACCCGGTGCAAAAATGTCCGCCTGGAAAATCTCACGGTGCAAAATTCGCCCAAGTTTCATTTTGTGCCGACAGAATGCGAAGGGGTGGTGATATCCAACGTGACCATCCTCGCGCCGGAGCGCGCCGCCAACACCGACGCGATCGACCCGAGCAGTTGCAAGAATGTATTGATTACCAAGTGCCACATTGACGTGGGGGACGACAATGTTGCCATCAAGGCCGGCAAAAAACTGGGGTATCGCGAGTTTGCCTCCGAGGACATCACCGTGACGGACTGCACTTTTTTGCACGGACACGGCGTGTCCATCGGCAGCGAAACCGCCGGCGGCGTGCGCAATCTGACGGTGCGCAACTGCACTTTTGAAAACACTGAGAACGGCCTGCGCATCAAATCGCAACGTGGCAAGGGCGGCATTGTCGAGAACATCAGCTACAGCGACATCACCATGAAGAACGTCAATCCGGCCATCACCCTGACTTGTTACTATATGAACAATTCCGCCGGAGATAAGACGACTGCCTCCGGAACCGTCAGCAACACCGCACCGGTGGTCGCCGCCAACACGCCGGTTTTCCGCAACATCCGCATCAGCAATTTGAAAGCGACCTGCCCCAAGGCGGCGGGTATCATCAACGGACTTCCGGAAAGCATGATTTCGAACGTGGTTTTTGAAAATGTCCAAATCTCCGCAGCAAAGAGCTTCGAGATTCGCAACGCCAAAGACATTCAGTTGAAGAACACAACCGTATCCGTGAAGGAAGGGCCTCCGTTTGAACTGGAAAATGCCCAGGTGGAAGGCTTGGAGCCCGCGCGCTAGGCGGATAGAGAGTTGTTCGATAAGAATTAATGACACAGGACTTTGAGAGCTCGTGGGCATAGCGGTTGGAGTGTGCCTCGGAGCCTTTTGCCGTTTTGTTCCTACCGCAAAATGGGCGTGCCAGGAGTCACGCCCTATTGATAATTTGGGGTAGTTCCGTGCACGCTCCAAAAAAGAAATCCAACCCGGTACCGGCCAAGGCATCCGCCTCGCTGACGCCGCCAACGCGTTTCCCAGTGTGGCTGATGGCGGTTTTGCTGGCGCTGGCGACGGTTGTTCTTTACTGGCCGGCGACGCGATGTGACTTCGTTAACTACGATGATAGTGCCTATGTCACGAAGAATTTGCACGTTCAGGGGGGATTGACCTGGGAAGGGATAAAATGGGCGTTGTCGAATTCCGTGGTCGCCAATTGGCATCCGTTGACGGTGTTGTCGCACATGCTGGACTGCCAGTTGTACGGGCTGAATCCGTGGGGCCATCACCTGACGAGCGTATTGCTGCATGCAGTCAACACGGCGCTGGTGTTTCTGTTATTTCGGCGGCTGATGAGCCTTCGCCCCGGTGAAAATACGGGGCTGCGGCTCCACACGGGAGCGCTGTGGCGGAGTGTGATGGTGGCGGCGTTGTTCGGGTGGCATCCGGTGCATGTCGAATCGGTGGCGTGGGTTTCGGAGCGGAAGGATGTGTTGAGCACGTTCTTCGGGCTGCTGGCACTTATTTATTACGTGCGTTACGCGCAAAACAGAGCGACCCTCAACCCTCAACCCTCAACCCTCAACTACCTGCTGGCTTTGGTGTTTTTCGCTTTGGGTTTAATGAGCAAGGCGATGTTGGTGACGTGGCCGTTGGTCATGCTGCTGCTGGACTGGTGGCCGTTGGAAAGGTTCAAGGTTCGGGGTTCGGGGTTCAAAGTCCGAAGTTTGGTTTGGGAAAAAATTCCGTTCTTTGGTTTGGCAGTAGCGGCAAGTGTGGTGACCTTCGTGGTACAGAAGCGTGGTGGTGCAGTGATGTCTTTTGAAAGCCTGCCATTGAGTGCTCGGGGCGGAAATGCGTTGATGTCGTATTGTCGTTATTTGGGGAAGATGTTCTGGCCGGTGGATTTGGCGGTATTTTATCCGTATCCCGGGTATTTGCCGGTGGCAGAAGTGTTGCTGGCGGGGGTGTTGCTCCTGAGCATTACGGTGTTGTGCATCATGGTGCGGCGGCGCTCTCCGTTTATGCTGACGGGCTGGTTGTGGTATGTGGGGACATTGGTGCCGGTGATTCAGCTGGTGCAAACGGGTTCCCACGCGATGGCGGATCGGTACACCTACATTCCGTCAATTGGGGTGCTGGTCATGGTAGTGTGGGGTGTATACGAACTGGGCCGCCGGTGGCGGCATCGGGTGATGATATGGTCGGTGGCGGGTGGTGCAGCAATCATCCTGTGTCTTGGCATGACGCGGCAACAGCTTGGATATTGGAAGGATAGTGAAACTCTTTTTCGTCATGCGCTGGAACGTCACGGAAAAAAATTACGCCGTTAATAATTTCTTGGGTTATGTCCTGGCCGCACAGGGCCGGACTACCGACGCTATTGAGCATTATCAGAAAGCCATTGAAATCAACCCCCATTACTCGGAAGCCTACGACAACCTTGGCACAGTGTTTCTTAATCAAGGACTACTGGATGAGGCACTCGAATATTACCATCGAGCCCTGGCGGTCAATCCCGACTTTGCGGAGGCGCATAACAACCTCGGTCTCGCCCTCAGCCGGAAAGGCCAGATTGATGGAGCGATCAGCCAATATCAGGAAGCCATCCGACTCAAACCAAATGATGCCGAAGCCCACCACAACCTCGGCGACGCCTTCAGCCGGAAGGGCCAGACCGACAGGGCGGTCAGCCAATACCAGGAAGCCATTCGATTGAAGCCGAATGATGCCGAGGCCCACTACAACCTGGGCAACATCTTTCTCAGGAAAAACCTGACCGCAGAGGCGATCAACCAATTTCAGGAAACCATCCGCCTGAAACCGGATTTAGTTGAAGCCCAGTACAATCTTGGCGCCGCCCTTTACCGCAAAGGTCAAATTGACGAAGCGATCCGCCAATTTCAAAAAGCCATCCGCTTGAAACCGGATTTCGCCGAGGCCCACTACAGTTTGGGCACGGCCCTGGGTATAAAAGGTCAAATTGACGAGGCGATCAGCCAGTTCCAGGAAGCGATCCGCCTGAAACCGGATTTCGCCGAAGCCCGCAGCAATCTCGTTCAGGCATTGCAAATAAAAAATGCTCCGGCAGGCCGCTGATGAAATTCCGACGGATATGATTTGGGCATTCGTTCTGTCAGGGCAAAAAGGCTGACAGGCTGATGGTGATGCGGACGACTTTGTTGAGGCATCCCGCTTCGCACCATAAAATGGGCGTGCCAAGATTCCCAACTTCCTGATATTTTGGAACCGTCCCGTGCGCAAGCCAGAGAAAAAATCCAATCCCGCACCCGCAAAGGCGTCCGCTCCGATGATGCCGGCATTGCGTTTGCCAACGTGGCTGATGGCGGTCTTGCTGGCGTTGGTGACGACGGCCATTTACTGGCCGGCGACACGTTATGGTTTTGTCAACTACGACGACGATCTGGTTGTCACCGCGAATGTTCACGTTCAAAACGGATTGACCTGGGAAAATGTGAAATGGGCATTTTGTAATCCACTGAACAGCATCTGGCACCCATTGACGGTGTTGTCGCACATGCTGGACTGCCAGTTGTACGGGCTGAATCCGTGGGGCCATCACCTGACGAGCGTATTGCTGCATGCGGTCAACACGGCGCTGGTGTTTCTGTTATTTCGGCGGCTGACGGGAGCGACCTGGCGGAGCGCGTTGGTGGCGGGATTGTTCGGGTGGCATCCGGTGCATGTGGAATCGGTGGCGTGGGTGTCGGAGCGGAAGGACGTGTTGAGCACGTTCTTCGGGCTGCTGGCACTTATTTATTATGTGCGCTACGCGCAAAACAAAACGTCACGCAACCCTCAACCCTCAACCCTCAACTGCCTGCTGGCTTTGGTGTTTTTCGCCTTCGGGCTGATGAGCAAACCGATGCTGGTGACGTGGCCGTTGGTGATGTTGTTGCTGGACTGGTGGCCGTTGCAAAGAGTTTCAAGTTTCAAGTTTTCAGTTTCAAGTGCCGGCACGGCATTACCCTCAATTTTCAACCCCTTGGCGCGGCGGAGCGGAGTGGAGACGGCTCAACTCTCAACCCTTGTTTTAGAGAAGCTTCCGTTCTTCGGGCTGGCAGTTGCGGCAAGTGTGGTGACCTTCGTAGTGCAGAAGCATAGTGGTGCGATGCAAGCAGTTGAAAGCCTGCCTCTGGGTGCGCGTGGTGGGAACGCGTTAATTTCGTATTGCCGATATTTGGGGAAGCTGTTCTGGCCGGAGGACCTGGCGGTATTTTATCCGCATCCCGGGTATTGGCCGACAGGAGAGGTGTTGCTCGCCGGCGGGCTGCTTTTAGGGATAACGGTGCTGTGCATCATGGTGCGGCGGCGCTATCCATTTATGCTGATAGGCTGGTTGTGGTATGTGGGGACGCTGGTACCGGTGATTCAACTGGTGCAAACGGGTTCCCATGCAATGGCGGATCGGTACACCTATATTCCGTCAATTGGGGTGCTGGTTTTGGTAATCTGGGGTGTATACGAATTGACGCGCCGCTGGCGGTACCAGACGAAAGTGCTATCGGTGGCTGGTTGCGCAGTGGTTATTGTGTGCCTCGGCATGATGCGGCAGCAACTCGGATATTGGAAGGACAACGAAATTCTTTTCCGGCATGCACTTGAAGTCACAAAAAATAACTACATCGCGCACAACAATCTCGGTGCCACTTTTGTGGGCAAGGGCCGGATTGCAGAGGCAATCGGTCAATTCCGGGAAACCATCCAATTGAAGCCCAATTTCCCGATAGCCCACAATAACCTTGGCAACGTTTTTCTCAAGCAGGGCCGGCTTGACGAAGCAATCAGCCAATTACAGGAAGCCATCCGCCTGAATCCTGACTATGCTCAAGCTTATTACAACCTCGGCAATACCCTGTTCGAGCAGGGCCGGATCGACGAGGCTATCAGCCAATATCAGGAAGCCGTCCGACTGAAGCCCGATTATGCCGAGGCCCACAATAATCTTGGCACTGTCCTGGGCAAGAAAGGCCGGATCGACGAGGCCATCAGCCAATATCAGGAAGCCATCCGATCGAACCCCAATTACGCCGAGAGTCACTATAATCTTGGTGTCGTCCTCGACATGAAAGGCCGAACCGACGAGGCTATCAGCCAATTTCAGGAAACCATCAGACTGGTGCCCGATGACGCCAAAGCTCATAACAATCTTGGTGCCGCGCTCTACCGCAAAGGCCAAATTGACGAGGCCATCGGCCAATTTCAGCAAGCCATTCGCCTGAACCCGGATTTTGCCGAGGCCCACTACGGTTTGGGCACTGTCTTGGGCATAAAAGGCCAGATTGATGAGGCGATCCGCCAGTTTCAGGAGGCGATTCGCCTGAAACCGGATTTTGCCGAAGCCCGCAGTAATCTCGTTCGTGTACTGCAAATAAAGAACGCTCCGGCAGTGCGCTGATTCACCATCCCCACGTTGCGTTTGCACTGCACTGGTGTTTGCTCCGAAAGCTTTCAGCATCTGCGGATGTCGTATTCAAAAAAACATTGGCCATTGGGAAGGTACACTGAATGGTGAAGGATCTGAATTTCGCACCGGAACCGGCAGGCAGGCTGTAATCAATTTTTGTCGCTGCGCTTACCTTGGTTTGGGTTGGAGCATAATATCGCCGGCGTTGACATACGGTACGTCTTCGAGCGTACGAGCCTTGAAACCGGCGGCAGTGAAATTGGTCTGCAAATTCACATAACCCGGGCACTCGAAGGAGACGGCCACCGACTGCCAGCCGGCGTGGTGGAACCAGGCGATGGCGCTTTCGGCTTCCAGGACGAAACGGCCATCGGAATCCGTTCGTACTCCGCCGGGTTGTATCAGAATTTGGGCGCCCTTGGGCGGTGTGTCTTCGCCCGTGGACATGATCGGCACTACGCGTCTGACGGTTGCCCGGTCGAGCGGTTGCCGGGTGTCAGCAGCAAGGACCCGCCCGGCAACCTGCGGCGAAATGTATTTCGAAAAAGTTCCCGACTGGCAGCCGGCCAGTGCCATTGTCATTAACAGCCAGATGATTTTCCAGTTCATGGTCAGATATAATTTGGCTTGGCTGGATTCAAACCGGAACCCGAGGTTGCCTTAACAACGTGTCCCCATGTCGGAAGAATACAACCCCGGCCACTGGCCGGCAAAGCGAAAAGGGGACTGGCCCCGGATGCAGTCCCCGCAGTTCACAAACGCGCCGGATGCGCCGGTTGACCTGCCCGTGCGTTAACTGCCCGAAAGCGCTGGCGAAAGCTTCACGGGTGGAATGGTCCAGGTGCCGTCAATAATTGAAGGCGGCGCTTCCTTTGGCCAATAGAGCCGCAGCATCAGGATGAACCTGCCTTCCGGAGCGGGGAGCCAGTTGGATTCTTTGTCCGCGCCCGGCGAATCATACTGGAGATAGAAGGTCCACCGAACCGTCCGGGTTGGTGATGAACTGATTCCGGCTGCTCAACGTGTAACGGTTCAGCGGATTGTCCGCGAAGAAGAATTGCGCCATTATACATCGTCAGCGACCAGAAGGCTTCGGCGGGCGGCATCTGGCCGGCGTCGAAGTGCAGGACGTATTGGTTGGTGCCCATGTAGGGCTTGCCGTCCGCATCCGCCAGCGACGTCGGATAAACTGCATCCTGCGGCCGGTTGCAGCCGAGGCCAATGGCGGTGATCGTCGCCCGCTGGAGATAATCCGTGCCGTAAACGCCGGCCTTGGTCGTAAAGAGCCAGCCGTTTGTCATGGTGCCGGCATCATTGTAATGGGCCATGATTTTTTCAAAGGCCGGCTTCGGCACACCTTGCAGCGCCTTGGCCACGTCCGGCCCGAATTGGTTGATATTGAAGTCCTGGCCGGGAATGAGGCCGATCTTTGCCATTTTTTCGACTATGGGCGCGTCGTCAGCAGCGGGAGGATTGTCCTTCATCAACCTGGCCAGCAGCTTGAAATAATCCTCCGCGCTCAGGGCGTTTACCTGGTTGCGCACCGGCGTTTTCATGTCAATGGTTCGGGTCAACCATGCCCGGTGGCGGCATGTACGGCTGGCCGTATGAACTGAGCGGAACCACGGAGATGTCGTCCTGCATCTTGTGCACGGCGTCGATAATCTTCCGGTGTGCCGGTGCAATAAATGCGGCCGAGAATCCAGACCAGGCTAGTCGGCGATTTATATTCGACAACGCCATCGGGCAATGTGCCGCTCCAGCCGGGGCCGGTGATGGCGTATTTCTGCGGCCCGGTGCCGGTGGTGCGTTTGCCGGGGTCCTGAAATACATCGGTCCAGCCACTGAGCATCGGCATGAGGTAATAACGATCGTTCGCGTCCGGCAGGCTTAATACCCACGGTTCCTTGCCCACGTCCAGCCAGGCAATGGTGTAAAGCGTGTCGGCATTGGGTGCGGTAACCTGCTTGTCCGCGGGAGTGGGATAAGTCCGCATCTTCAGGAATTGTCCCATGCGGAGCGGCCCTGCCTTCGGGTTTTTCCACGTTGGTCTGCACGCGCCGGGTGTATTCCATCGTCACCAGCGGATAACCAAAGATGTAAGCCTCGGTGCCGATCGCCGCAGCTTCATCTGCGGTTATCGAAGGCACAGCCGGCGCGGCTGCAACCGCTGGTGCGGGCGCGACAGCCGGTGCGGGCGGCGCAGCCGGTGGCGGGGCCGGAGCGTGCTCGGGTGTCGTGACTGCAATCATGAATTCATGAGTGAGCCGCACGCCTGCGCTGTCACCGGGCTTTACTCCGGACAGTTTGACGTCCGGACCAACTTTTACCGTCTTGGTCGAACCGTCTGCCATCTGCAATGTCACTGTCGCGATTCTTCTTGTCCACACTCACGACCTTGGAGGTGAATCCGGAGGTATCAACCATCCTGCCGGCAGGATTCTCCCCCAACGGCGCCCGCAAGACGACGGAAGCGGTCCCGGCACCGGGCGGAACGCCGCCCTTAATCAAACCAACGGCAACCGACTCGACCACCTGGGCGGTGACCTGGTCGCCCACCCGGATCTGGTCGAAGTTGATCACCTCAGGGCCGCACTCGTAGGTCACCAGGCTGCCGTCCGGGCGTTGCAACACCACGGTGCGGGTGTTGGCGTTAACGGATTGTACGTTGGCGATGGCCGTGGCGGTATCAACGACCACACTTCCCCGTGCGGCCTCCGGAGCGGCTGTTTGTGACCGGGGTGTTGTCGAACAGGAGGTGAACACCAACAGTGCTGCCGGTATCAACATGGTTGCCACCAACTTCATCATTGTGTTTTTCATGGAACGTTCTCCTCTTAGGTTTTGTTTCGTTCAGAATTCATTTTGCGGTTGAGCGTCACGACCGTTTTTTGAAGCGTAGCCATCCCGCGAAACTTGTCCAGCCTCATTCGAACAGAGAATTATAGCCTCCCGACATTCCCATTCGTCCTCGCCCATTCCTGTAATTCCCGGCATCAGGAACTCCACCCCGCCAAAACCTCTCTCAAGTCGGCCAATCCATCCCGGTCAATTGATCCAACATTGTTCCTGGAACAGAGGTTTGAGTTGGTCAGCGATGGTGCTGGCAATTTGCTTGACCCGGCCTTCAACCCGGTTGCGGCCACTCGCCTCGTTGTACACCTTCACCCCGCTGCTGACGATAAAGCCCACCGGATTTCCGCTGGCGATCATCGCGACCAGTCCCACTGCGCCTCCCGGTAATTTGTTGCCGCCTCCCGCTACCGTCTGCGACTCCAGCTTGCGCAATCCTTGCGGTGTCATCTGGTAACCTTCAACGGCCACCTTCAATGTGGATTTGCCGGAACCAAATCCGATGGCGACGCGTTTGATGGTGCTGCCCTCGTCAACCGAGAGGATATAGCCCCGAATTACAATATCGTTGATTCGTATTTTCGTTCCCGGCACAGCCCGATCAGCGGGCATACCCATGGCGCGGATGTCTTGGGCAAGGGCCACGGCAATTTCGGCGCCTGCCCGGCGCCCGGCTGTAATTTGGTCAGCGGTTTGGGGTGTAGCCGATGCGGTACCCTGACTGGCGAACACGGAGTTAGGTGGAATATCGGCGGCGTTGGCGATAAAATCATACACGAGGATGTTTCCCGGTCGGGGAAGGTACCCGGTGGCGAAGTGTTGCTGGTTAATGACCTCGGTGGAGGCGCAACCGGTCGCCAGCAGCATCACGAACAGATCTGAAAAGATAAACGTGCCCTTTAACCATGCAATCCGCTCTCTCCACTTCTTAAATGAAGCAGGCGCTCGTTGCTCCGGCGGCAGTGTCAAATTGCCTCCTGTTTTGGTTCCAACTTCAACTCCCGGGTTCGATGTAGCGGATGGCCACGCCAACAATGACGCGTCCCATGATTTGCTGGACGGAACGTCCGTACCACGGCCCGGTGACCATGGCGCCGGTGACTTCCGTACGATCATATACAATCACCACCGCATTGGCGCCCATCCTGGCGGCGGCATTGCGCATGGCAGCTTCAATCTTCTGCGCGCTGACACTGTCGCTCGACGGTTCGGCCCGGATTTCGCCCAGTTGCACGTGTGACTGGGTTGGTTCCTTGCGCAGAATCTGGATCTGTGCCGGGTCCGTCGGCGGATAGGCCGGCACGCCGAGATATTGATTCGAGTTGATGGAAACCGTGTTGCAGCCGGTAAGTGTAAACACGGCGGCAAGCGAGGCGAGCGGGACCAAAAAGCGAGAGGCGGTTTTCATATTGGTTCCATGGTTTGAATGTTTGACTCCACGTTTCCAATTTTCGTTCGGAAACAAAATCTATTCAATCTTGTATCCCGATTCCCGGAATCGCTGGAGCTTGTAAATCAACGCGCGGCGGCTGATGCCCAGCGCCTTGGCGGTTTCGGTACGGTTGGACTTGTGCTGTTTCAACGCCGTCAGGATGGCCTGCCGTTCGATTTCCTCGAGCTGCTGGGCGTCGCCGGCCGGGGTCGTGGCGGCTGGTTTGTCC
This sequence comes from uncultured Verrucomicrobiae bacterium, assembly GCA_963789055.1. Lineage (GTDB taxonomy): Bacteria > Verrucomicrobiota > Verrucomicrobiia > Limisphaerales > UBA11358 > UBA11358. The sequence goes on from CAWBJE010000004.1 coordinate 933,202, forward strand.
CCGGCGTCGCGCACGCGCGTGGGCAGATGTTCCGGCAGAATCAATTCGCTGCGCGACAACAGCACCGCCCGCTCCATCGCGTTGCGCAATTCACGCACGTTGCCGGGCCAGGGATATTTCTCCAGACAAGCGGCGACCGTGTCCGAAAACCGCGCGCGGCCTTTGGCAAATTCCTCGATGAACCGCGCAGCCAGCGGCAGAATGTCCTCGCGCCGTTCGCGCAGCGGCGGCACGTTCAGCTCCACCACGTTCAATCGGTAAAACAAATCCTCGCGAAACCGGCCGGCTTTGACTTCGTCGTCCAGCACGCGGTTGCTCGCGGCCAGGATGCGCGCGTTAGTCTGGATTTCGCGGTTGGAGCCGATGCGCTGGAAGCAGCCGTCCTGCGTCACGCGCAGCAGCTTGGCCTGCAAGGCCGGCGACATCTCGGCGATTTCATCTAGGAGAATGGTGCCGGCGTTCGCTTGTTCAAAACGCCCAAGGCGCTGGGCGTGCGCGCCGGTGAACGAACCTTTTTCGTGCCCGAACAATTCGCTTTCCAGCAGCGTTTCGGGAATCGCGGCGCAATTGACCTTGACCAGCGGACCCGCCGCGCGCGGACTCCACGCATGGATGACGTCGGCCACGACTTCCTTGCCCGACCCGCTTTCGCCGGTGATCAGCACGCGGGTTTCGGACGGCGCAATCAACGCCGCGTCACGGAACACGGCCTGCATGAGCGGGCTGCGGGCGACCACAAAATCCGGCAATGCCTGCTCCTTGGCGAGGTGCAGCGGAGCGGATTCGGCGAGGCCGATGGCCTGGCGGACGCACGCCATCAATTCATCCAGATCAATCGGCTTGGCCAGATAATTAACCGCGCCGTCGCGCATGGCGGCGACGGCGTCGCGCACATCGGTAAACGCGGTGACGAGCAGGACGGGCAACGTGACATGTTCCTGACGCGCCAAACGCAAAGTTTCCAGACCGGAAAGTCCCGGCATCCGCACGTCGGAAATCATCATGTCGAATTTTGCGGTGCGGAGGGTTTCGAGGGCGCGCTGGCCGGAATCCGCGGTGACGGTGTCAAATCCCTGCGAGCGGAGAAAAGTATTCAACAAACTGCGCTGGCCCGGGTCGTCATCCACGATGAGGATGCGCGGCGCTTCGCCGTTTTTCTTGCGCAATTCGGTAGCCACGCCGCAAGGCTAGACAAATCGGGCGATGGTCAAAAGAAATTTTGCGGGTGTTTTTGGTGCCATCTGGCAGCGACTGTTGTTTCAGCTATGGCAACCTAACGAGGAACGCGAGCGTTGGAATCTACGATATTCACCCCATCACCATCGCGTTTGCGTGCAAAGCGTTTCCGCCTAGCATGCTTGCGCTGCTCATGCAAATAAGTACCTACTTGCGCAATAAGTCCGGCGACAGAAGCAAAAAACGAAACACTGTTTAGAACAAACGAAAGTCGCGCTGATCGTCGAATTGAATCCTCAAGAAGACCTGTGTTTTTATTATTAACTGAAGCTATGACGTTCAATGCGTGTGCTGGATCAACGACCACACCATTGCCACCCGAATATTGCAGATTCCCTTCTGGCAATTCTCCAGAGAGTCTGGCCAGAGTCGTTCCTTTAGCGTCATATGCATCATACGCCAAACACGCAAAGACAACGGCTGTAATAAGCCATATAATGCTAAAAACGATATGAATCCAGCGAGGAGTCATGCTGTCGAATAGGAAAGTCTGCAATAAAAGCGTTGTCCAACCCGGTTCACGATTCGGACTCTATTCCCGGCTTTCCGGCATGTCCACGGTAATTTAGCTCTCCCTCATCCCGGCCCGGATCAGCTCCCTGATTTACCTGCGACGGGATTGGCCGGACAATCATCCGCAAAACCAGAACCGGCCTGCGGCTATTCCTTCTCCTGTCCGCCTTCGCCTTTGGCTTCGGCGCGATCGCGTCGTAGCGCAGCGAAGACGGAGGGGAGAAGGTCAGGTTGAGGGCGAGCGTAAACACTGACATAAAACAAACTTTCCCAGCGCGTCTCCCTTTTCTAAATTCGCATCATGGCCGACATCGAACGCGCCCGCCAGCTTCGCAAAAAGGAAACGTGGGCGGAAAAACTCGTCTGGCGCTGGCTGCGCAACCGGCGTTTCAACAGCTACAAATTCCGCCGCCAGCATCCCGTTGGCATTTATTATCTGGATTTCTTTTGCGAGGACGCGGAACTGAACATTGAACTGGACGGTCGCCAGCATGGCTTACCCGATCAGCGTCAACATGACCTGGAACGGGAAAAATTTCTGCAATCGCGCGGCATCAAAACGCTGCGATTCTGGAATTCCCATCTGCGCCGCAACGCCCAAAGCATTCGCGACACGATTTTCAACGAGTTGCAGACACGCGCGCCACACCCGTTACCGGATTACACAAGGCCGATGAAATGCCCGTGAAGAAAAGTTAGGTTGCACGACCGTCCTCACCCCGGCCCTCTCCTCCAGGAGAGGGTGAATCTTTCGCCGCCCCACTCAAACACGTGTGACTGAATTGGCAGGACGATTATTCGCAAAACCAGAATCGGACATAGGCTATTTCCTCTCCTGGGGGAGAGGATTAAAGGTGAGGGCGAGCGTAAAACCATTCTCACTACTCTCACCCCACCACCTTCAAATGGCTGATGCAAAAGAGGGCGCCTTTGGGCTGGTTGGCCTGACATTCAATTTCCCAGCCGTGCATCAAAACAATCTGTTGGACCACCGCCAATCCCAGACCGGTGCCCTTTTGATTGGTCGTGAAGTACGGCTTGAAAATTTCCTGGCGGTTTTCCGGCGGCACGCCGGGACCATCGTCACCCACCTTCACCGTCGCCTCGGCAGCGCCGTTCTTCTCCGCCATGATTTCTATCCGGCCATTCTCGCCCACCGCTTGAACGGCGTTGAGCACTAGATTGAACAGCACCTGACGGAGCAATTGTTCGTCCGCCTCCACGGTCACCGGTTCACCCTTCGTCTCCAACTTGATTTTCTTCTCCTCGATGTCGAACGCCAGCGCGCGGCTGACTTCGCCCACGACGGAATTCAAGGCGACTTTCGCGCGACGAAGTTCGCGCGGGCGCGAGTAATTGATGAATTCGTTCAACTGCGCGGTGACCTTGTCGGTTTCGTCCACGATGGCGCGGACATTTTCCCGGATTTCCGCCGGGGCGTCGGTCCGGCGTGAAATCATCTGCGCCATGCCGCGGATGATGTTGAGCGGGTTGCGGGTTTCGTGTGCCAGGCCGGCAGCGGCCAGGTTCATTTCCCGCAGATGCGAATTCATTTCGCTGGCGCGGATGAGGCGGATTTGGAGTTCGGCAGACCGGCTGACGTTGCGCCAGGCCAGACCCGAGCCGACGACCGAAATCGTCGCCAGCACCATAATGATGGAGCGCAGCCAGAAATCGCGATCGAAGGCTTCGTGCAATGTCCGCGTGGACATGACGATGACAAAACTGTGCACGCCCATTTTCTCGCGGAGCGTCTGATATTCCTCCTCGCTCATCCAGCGGGGGCGTCCGAAGTGAAAACGAAAACCGCCTTCACGGGGACGCATCCGGTTTGTTTCATTGTCCGGCGGCGGTGGCGGAGGTTCGCCCGAACCGACGACGAAATTGGTTGGGTTTTCCCCCGGCGGTGGTTCGGGAGGCGGCTCGCGCCGCGGTCCGCTAAAGCGGTTGGTGCCGGCAAAACGATTGGTAAATTCCTGCCGCGACAGAATGATGGGCAGGTTGGTGCCTTCGATGTCGTAGGTGAGATTGGTGCCGAGATCCACCGGGTTCACGAGGGTGACCGCCTGCGCATCCCATTTTTCTGTTGTTCCCGCCGCGCCATGAGCAGATAAATCAATACTCGTCCCGGCGGAAGCGACCATCTCACCGGCGGCATTCAACAGCGCGATGCCGTTCAATTCCGCCTTTTCCTGCCGGACCAGTTCCGTCAGCGAGGCTTCGAGCCGTTCCTTGGAAACCACGCCGCCGAAACGGCGTTGCGACCGGAGCACGATGCCGAGCGTTGTGGAAATGTCCTTGGCCCGGTTGACGAGCGCGGCGCGGGCTTCTTCGCGCACGCGCAGGTGCTCGGCCAGTTGCCAGACAATGACCAACACCCAGACTCCCAGCAGGAGCCCGTAAATCAATGTGCGGCGGCGGCTTGATTCCATAAATTCCCTTCAGTTATGCAGCCATCCAAACAAAACGCCATCGCTTTTTACTTCTTTTTCACCGGCAACCGGTCCAGGAATTGGTCCAGTTGTTGTTCGGAGACCGAATTGGTGATGAGTTGCGACCGGCTGAGTTCCTGGGCGCCCACTGCCCCCAACTGACTCGGCGCCTGCACAATGTGCGGCGTCAGGAAAATCAGCAGTTCCTGCCTGGAATTGTTTTTCGTGCTGGACCGGAAAAAGGCTCCGAGCAGCGGGATGTCGCCGAGCAACGGAACTTTGCTGTCGCTGGACGATTTATTATTGGCGATCAAACCGCCGATGACGACGGTCTGTGCATCGGGGGTGACAACGACCGTGTTGGCGGAGCGTTTGTTGATATTCGGAGCGAATACGGCGGACGAAAACAGGCTGCCGCCCGCAATCACCTGTCCGGGAGTGGAAGTGTCAATGGACGTTTCCTGCGGTTGGAGAATCATTTGCACCATGTTGTTGGCCCCGATGTACGGCGTCACATCAAGCTGGATGCCGACGTTTTGATAGGAACCGTTGATGGTGGGAATGGTGGCGCTGGAATTGCCAACCGAACTATAGGAAACTCCGCTGGGCAGGAAAATGCTCTGGCCGGCGACAATCTCCGCCAGTTGCCCGTCGCGCGCGAGAATGGACGGACGCGAAAGAATTTGCGCCTTGCCCGCCTGGGCGATGGCCCGCAACGTCGCCTGAAAATCTGAACCGACAATCTGGTAGAAGCTGCCGCCCGTGCCGGTGCCCGGCGCCAATGACCCGAACTGATTCAGTTGACCCAGGGCGTTGGCATTGGTCACCACGGTGTTCACCCCGGACAATCCAAAGATGGTGCCGGCGCTGCTGCTGATTGTCTTGTTATTGGCCCAACCGCCTTCGACGCCGATATCCGATGAATTGTTGTGCTGCACTTCCATGAAGACGACCTTGATGAGCACCTGCCGCATCGGGGTGTCGAGATGGCTGAGGACGTCCTGGATCTGTGCCGCCGTCTGTTCGTCGGCAATCACCACGATGTTGTGCGTATCCGGGTCCACGGAGAAGGTGGCGGAACCCACGGTGCCGTTGTTGTTGTACTGGCCGCTGCTGGTGTTGGCGCTGGCGCTGAAGTTCCGGTTGCCGCCGAAACCGCCAAAACCGCCAAAGCCGCCGAAGCCGCCGCCGCCGCCGGTGCGCTGCTGCGCGTGAATTTCAATGGCAAAGCAGAAAAGGAAAACCAAAATTCCGCCTGCGATTTGTTTGAACTGTTGTGTTTTCATAATTTGTCCTCAGGTTAAAAGTTTTTTTGCATTTTCTTAATACAAAGCGCCGGAATTGCCCGCACCGCGTGAATTTCCGCCGCCCATGCTGGTGGTCGAGGTGCTACTTCCCGTGCCGCCCGACGTGGCGTTTTGGGTCTCGCGATTTTGCAGTGCGCTGTTCTGCGATGACGTGCCCGTGCCGGTGCGCGAAGCGGTGGTGGAGTTGTTCTGGAACATGCTTTGCAGCACGCTCAACGCCTGTTGCGGGTCGCCACTGTTCATGTGATACACAAAGACCTTCTGGTCCCGCATCGAGGGCACGTCCAGTTGTTCCATCATCCCGGCGATTTGCTCCATCAAATCCTTGGAAGCCGTCACGATGACCGACTGGGTACGCGCGTCTGCCACGGCAACGACCTGCATTTGTTTTTGGGCCCGGGAATTCTGGCTGTTGCCCGCAGCGGCAGCGTTTGCTGCCGCCATCCGGGCAAAAAATCCGCCGCCCCCACCGCCGCCGAACCGGAACGGCGACTGGACCTGGCCGGAAGTGCCGCTCGATGGGAAAATCTGGCCCAATTCAGTGGCCACGTCGGAAGGATTGGCGTGCGTCATGTGGAACACGCGGATTTCCGTCTCCCCCTCGGCGCTGTTGTCGATCGCCCGGATGATTTCGGTGAGGTGCCGGATGTTCGACTGGGTGTCGGTGACCACAATCGAATTGCCGGCCTCGTTTGCGACAATCGTCGCCTGGGGCGAAACGAACGACGACAAATCGCTCACCAGTTGCCGGGCTTCCACGAAGCGGATGGGGATGATTTGCGTGACGATCTCGGCATTGTTCGGAATGCTGTCCGGATTGTTGCTGGTCTTGACGGGTATGTTCCGCGTCTTTGCGTCGTTCTTATCCAGAATCGTCAGCGTCCGCCCGTTGCGGATGGCAGCGTAGCCGTTTTTATTAAGGACAGCGTTGAGCAGGTCCACCGCTTCATCCCGCGTCATGGGATGGCTGCTGATGACACTCACGTTGCCCTTGATCTGCGTGTCCATCACGATGATGAACCCCGCGGCATCGCTAAGGTAATTCAGGACCATCTCCAATGGCGCATTGCGGAAGTTCAGGCGCAATTCGTCATAATTTGTGCCGGTCGCCGTTGTCGGCGCGGACAGGTCGGCCGCGGTGGAATCCTGCACCACGGTGGGTACAACCGACACCGACGCCGATTTCTTCGGCGTAGCGGTTTGAGCGCTGGCTGTCGGCGTGGCGGACTGGCTGGCCGTTGATGCCGAATTGTCGGCGGTGGATGCAGCCGCTGCTTCGTTCCCGCCGGTTTCCTCCGGTGGCGGCACCACCGCCTCCGGTGGCGGCGGCGGAGCCATGGAGGCATTGCTGTCGTCCGGCGCGCCGCCGGGAGCCGGCTGCGCCGCCGCCGATAGGAGCAGGCTTGAGACGAAGAGCGTCACGAGTATTCGTAAAATCAAGGTTTTCATTTTAATTCCTGTTCTCTTTGTTGCATGAGTTTCTTGAGGATGTCATTGGATTCTCCGGCGGAACCGGAAGCCGGGCCGGACGCGGATGTTTCTTCGGTCGCCGGAGCTTCACCTGCGGCTGTGACAGTCGACAGTTCAGTCGGTTCGGTCAATTGCCACCCGCCTTTATCTTCCTGCCGCATTTGTGCGCCCACTCTCATCACCACCGGTTTGTTGGTGGAAATCAATTTGACACCTTGCAACGTGATTTCCGTCACCTTGTAGCCGGCAATAACTCCGTCCGGGGAAACGACCTTGCGATAATCGGAGTCGTTTCCGTTGAAGAAGGCCAGCATGCCCTGCTTGCTGCCCAAGGTGCCCACCAGCGAAAACCAGGGCGCCGACGGCGAGGTCGAATGGCTGTGGCCGCGCGTGTGCGCGTAGCGGTTGGGATTGAAAATATTCCGATCCACGATGATTTGGAACGCCGAAAAATTCGCGGCGGCCGGTGTGTTGGTCGTCTGCGCGGCGGCCGGCCAGACAGCAGTCAAAAGTATAACGAAAGCAGCAATCGTCCGGAGCCGGAGCACAACATCTGGGAGCGCTGGCGTCCCGCCGGCGAATGGGGCTGTCAAAAACCGAACTGCCTGCCGGCCAGAGGCCGGCGCTCCCAGGCTGAAACCTGGATTGGAGCTGTGGGATTTTGGATTGTATCGTGCCAGGTTCATGGTTTGGATTGGGCCTGGGCTACGAGCACCAGGCCGCTGATTTGCAGGTCAAGCGTGAGCTGCTGGCCGGCGTTGTCGCGGGCGCTGAGTTCCACCGATTCAAGTTTGAACGCCGTCGGGTCCTTTTCGAGGTCGTAAACCAGCCGGCTGAGCGTGCCGAGATCGCCGGTCGCTTCGAGACGGCAATTGAGCGTGACGTAATCCGGCGAATCGTTGTTCCACTGGGGCGTGATGCCGGTGACCTCAGCGCCGCTTTCCCGCGCCCAACTGTCAAACGCCTTGAGCGTTTGCTGCTCCGCCAGCGAATGGTTGTCCGGCAAAGTATTGGTGCGCATCTGGCTCCAGCGGCTGCGGAGGCCGGCCTCGCGCTGGATGAGCCGCCGGCCGTTCTTCACCTGCGTGCGCAATTCGGCGACCGTTTTCGACCTCGTCTTCCACCAGCCGTACAGCGGTTCAATAACCACCTGGTCAGCCGCGTAAAGCACGCCCACGGCGACGGTCAGCGCCATCAACAGTTGCTGGCGATTTTCAATTTTCATTGCCGCCTCCTTTGTTCCAATGAAAGTCGAACGTGAATTGCATCGGCGATTTGCCGCGAATCTGGTCCACCTTCAAATCCGTCACGCCGTCCGCCGCGCGCAACTGGCTCAACATCCGCAGCAGGGCGGCGTTGTCCCGCGCCGTACCGGAACAATTCACGGTATTGCCGTCGCGGATTTCCACCGTCTTGGCCGTCACCGCGCCGTCTTCGGGAAACGCCGTCGTCAACTGCTTCAAAATGCTCAGGCTGCGGTACGATTCATCAAACCACGGGCGATATTTCTGGATTTGCTGCTGGATGCCGTCCAGTTCCCGGACCTTGGCCGACATTCCCGACCATTGCGACCGCAGCCAGATAAGCTCGATTTCCTGGAACAGGAACAAGCTGCCGACGACAGCGACAATCGCGGCGGCAGTTGCGCCGACGGAACGCATCCGGCCGGAGGAATATTTCGTGATGAGCTGCTCGATGGCCGTCGGTTTGGGCGGCAGGAATTCGAATGCGGGTGTTTGCTCCGTCAACCGCCGCGCCGCCAGGCTGAACGCCGGGGAAACCGGCGCGTCGGGCGGAAGCTGTACGCCAAATTCATCCGGCGAATATTTTGCGACAACTTCGATGGCCAGACCGGCTGCTTCAAACCGCAATTCCAATTCGTCGGCCAGTTGTTGCGCCAGATCGTTGGGGCCGAAAATGCGGATGCGGCGGACGGATTCGCGCAATCCGGCGGGCAATTGTCCCAGCGTGATACGGACTTCTCGCGCCACCAGTCCGGCGTGGAGGGTTCGCCGCGCCCCCTCATTTTCAACGGCGCCTTCCAGTGTGCGCAGGGCCGCCACCCCGCCACCGGTGATTTGCAATGACACCTGGCTCTCACCGATAGCCAGCGCCAGCACGCCGGGAGCGCGGGTGTCCACACCCGCAGCACTTCCGATATTTGTTGCCGCTGCGGCTGAGGACAGCCGTGCTCCGCCTGAAGGTTGCAACGCTGCAATACCCAGCGAAAAATTGAGCGGCTTCAGTTTTGCCGCCGTCAGCACCTGTTCCAGCGAAGCCAGTTGGCTGTCGAGAATTCCCGCCATGGTCACCAGTTCTTTGCCGTCCGGCAACGGACAGCGCGAATGCGCGAGCCGCAATGTTGCGATGTCGCACGGGAATCCGCGTTCGGCTTCCAGTTGCAACAGACTCGCGGCATCTGCCGCCGGCAACGGCGGCAATTCCGTGTGCGCCGTGAGCGTCCATTTCAACGGCACACCCACCACACAGCGGCGTTCACGCACGCCGGCGGCATTGAGGTGATTGCGGATTTCGCGTCCGACCAGTTCAGGCGCCGCCGTGAGCGGATCGAGCGAGAGGGTGGCCGAGAACGACTGCTGAAGTTGCAGTGAGCCGTTGGTGCGGCGGAGCACGACGCCGTCGAGACGGCTGCCATCGAGGTTGAGTCCGAGCAGGCTCGTCAACTTCTGGCGTCGCGCAAAATTGATTTTAGGAATTCTGGTCATTGTGTTTTAAACCACGAAACACACGAAAAACACGAAACGATTTAGAGAACGATGCGTTCATATTCGAGTTTCGGATAATGGCCAAAGTTCACCAGCAAACCGAGCTTCATGCCGGTAGCACGAAGGTAATTTTGAACTTGTGCGCGGTGTTCGTCGGTTAATGCAGTTACCGCCTTCAACCCAACCACAATTTTGTCGTAGCAGATAAAATCCGGTTTGAACTTGCTTTTGAGCGAGCGGCCCTTGTAAGTCAGTGTCAATTCAGGCTGAATCTTGAATGGGATTTTTCGCCCGGCTAACTCGATTTCCAGGCACTCCTGATAAACCGATTCAAGGAACCCGCTGCCCTTTTCCTTGTACACTTCAAAACACGCGCCCATGATTTCATAACTTTCAACTTTGTGGATAATGTTCATTTTTTGTTCCTTTCGTGTGGTTTGTGTATTTCGTGGTAAAATTTTTCATTGCGTTTCCTTGGCCACCCACGTGGCGCGGGCCTTTTCGCCGAGCGCCCAGCCGAGCCGGCTGAGGTCCTGGCGGTAAATGATCCTGGGCGAGCCTTCGCTGAGGTCGAAAACGAACTTCACCCGCCGGTAACCGCGTCCATACGGTCCGACTGCCGCAACATCCGCCGTGAATTGATAACTTTGCGTGGTGATGTAATCGCGGGGAGCGTCCCTCAAGGCTTGAATGACCGGGCTGGTGTTGCCGAGCGCGTCCACGATCCAGGAAATGGCAGTGAGGTTGTTGGGATTTTGCTGGCGGTAAGTGATGAGCGTTTGCGCCGCGCTTTGCGCCGTGTTCTGGTCAACGCCCAGGCCCATGAACAGAGCTTCCATCACGGTAACGCCGGCGGTGTTAATGTTCAGCAAACCGTTGGTGTAGAGATTGGTGGTGTCGGTGATGCCATAGGCAATTTGCGGGAACTCGGTCGAGGTCAACCGGCTGGCCAGATAAAATTGCAACAAATTCCTGACGTTGATGGTTCTCCTCGGTCCGCTGCCGCTGGTGCCAAGGTTTGTGACTGTCGATATGATTTGGTTCGCGCGTGACGCGCCAAAATTTGATTGCAGCAAAGCCCGCAACTCCGCGTACTGCGTCACATTGGTGAGCATGCTGCCGTCAGCATGAAAATTCGGCTGGCGGCTGTAAACGGTCACGTATTCAAATAATCCCGGGTCCAGCGTGCCGTTGCCGTTCAGGTCTTTTTCGTTGGCATCGAGCACGCCGTTGCGATTGATGTCCTCGCCCACCAGCAAATCCATCGTCGCGCCATACACCAGCCGCAATTCGTCCACGGTCTCGAACGGATAATTTTTGTCCATGTATCCGAGCGTCGAATAATTCAGCGAATAGGTGCCGCCGTTCGTATTACGCCAATCCACGATGGCGTTGGCGAAATCGAGCGTCATGTTGGGCAGATAAGAAAGCGCGTTGGTGCCGGCGCGGTTCAAACTCAATTTGGACGCTTCGTCCACCAGGCCGAAATAGGGTTCGGTGGAAAGCGTGCCGGACGGGTCGCGGCCGATGAGCCAGAAATGTGAGTCGCCCACCGGCACGGCTTCGCAGGAAAACTGGGTGTTGTTGGGCACCGCGCCGTTCGTGGCAAAATTCACGAGCGCCCACCCTACGTAACGCGCTGCACCTTCAATGGCCTGTTCGGCGGCAATGCCCGTGGCGCGATTATCCGAGGCGCGGAGTTCAAACGTCATGGAATTGGCGAAATAAAGCGCGATGGCGACCAACCCGATGGAAATCCAGAGCACGAGAATAAGCACCGATGCGTCCTGGGAGCGCCGGCGTCTCGCCGGCTGGCTGCATTGCGAATGGCCAAACCACCCGCCGGCGAGACGCCGGCGCTCCCGGGAAATCCAGTTTGGTTGGCGCAATTTCATTTCAGGTGTTGGTGCGTGATTGCGAATCAATCGGCACCAGGATTTGAATCGGCTGCCGTTTGGTGTTGTCCGTGTTGTTTCCCGCCAACTGGATGACCACCCGCACGGCGACCGGCAGATTGGTGTCGGACGTGGTCATATCGGTGGTGTCCCAGTTGCCGAGCCATTGCATGCCGTCGAAACAGGAAAATTGGATGCTCTCGACGCCGCTCATCAACGGCTGGTCCTGGATGTCCGGCGTGGCGGTGCTCAACAGGTTGCGCGTGACGCTGCGGATGAGGTCCTTGCCGGCGGCGGCGCGGTTGGCGGGGTCCCGCAATTCGTAAGTGACCCGCTGGACGTCGGCCCACGGTTCGTTTTCGTGCAGCACGCCGGTGGCGGTGAACATTTCGACAGCCACGGGCAGGCTGATGCCGAGGCTGCTCACGTTGCCGGCTTTGAAATCGCCGGTCAAAACGCCGTTGGGCTCCGGCGGCACACAGCATTGCAGGTCGCGGCGCAGGATGGTGAGCGCCTGATCCAGCGGCGTGGCTTCATCCACCGCCGCCTGGGTGACTTCGCGCAGATGCAGGGCGGTGAAAAGCACGGCATTGATGGCCACCAGCACGATGGCGGCAACGCCCACCGCCAGAATCATCTCAATGAGCGTGAACCCATTTACGATTGATGATTTACGATTTACGATTTGCAGGCGCGAAGCGCGCGGCACAAAGCACAGGTGTAACATGCTTCGGTCCACGAACCACGACGGGCCGTGCTCCGATACAATCGGCAATCGGCAACTCCGCTGCGGCGCGAGCACGCGACCAGAGTCGGTGTCGGCAACCGGCAATCGGTTTGTGCGCTTGATGTTCATCGCTAAAAACTGTTCGTCGAAATCTGCGATGGCGGGTTGGCCAGCGTGTATAGCTTCACGGAATAATCGCGGCCCTTGGCGGAATACTTCACTTCCGCGCTTAGCAGTATCATCGCGTCCACCGGCCAGTTCTGGCTGGTCAATGTCCAGCGGAATTCCTGCGCGCCTTCGGTGGCGGTTCCGTTGAGTGTGCCCGTGGTCCAGTTGGTCAGCACGAGACTTTCATTCAAAATCCGGTCGGCCACGCGCGCCGCGGCGCCTTTGCGGACGGCGACCTCGCCGGCGAGACTGGCCAGATGCAATGCCTCCACCGCCGCCGGGATGACGATGGCCAGAAACAGCAGCGCCGCCAGCACTTCGGCCAGCGTGAAGGCAGACGTGTGGCGTGTGACGTGTGACGTGTGACGTGGAATACACACGCCGCACTCGTCACCCGCCACCTGCCACTGGTCACTTTTCTGTGTCGCGAATTTCATATCCCATGTGATTGCTGGCTTCGATCAGCCAGAGCGCATTGCCCTTGGCGTCCATGAGCCGCAATGTTTGCGGACTGCTTTCGTCAACGGAGCCGTCCGCCAAAAAGCGGATGGCCGGCAAATTCTGGAACGTCGTCACGGCGGTTTTCCCGCTGGTCATGACCGCAATCTGCACATTTTCATCCACGGTCAGATTTTCCGCTTTCGGGTCGCCGTTTTTCGGGGTCGTTTCCGCTTCAAGCCCGTAGGCGCCCTTTTTTTCGTCCACCCAAAGCATCATCGGCATGCCTTCCGAGACGGCACGGCTCTGCGCGGCGTGCATCAGCGCAAACAGCCGGCGCGCCTCGGCGTCCACCGCCCGGGCGCGGATGAAATTCGACATCGCCGGCGCCACCATCGAGGTGATGATGACCAGCAACGACAGCACGAGCAGCAGCTCGACGAGCGTGAAGCCACGGGCGGCAAGTTGAGAGTTGAGGGTTGAGAGTTGAGGGCAGGAAATTCCCCGCACGCCGTGGATCGGCGCTCGACTTTCGACTCTCGACTTTCGACCAGACAGTTTCATTTTACTTGGTTGTCCAATTGCCAATGTCATCCTCGGATCCTTCCTTGCCGTCCGGCCCGACGGATAGCAGGTCGTAGGAATTCTGGTTGTGCCGGCCGGGGTAGTAATACAGGTAATTGTTGCCCCACGGATCTTGCGGGACCTTGTCGAGATACGGCCCGTGCCAGTTCTTGGCGTTGTTGGGCTGTTGCAGCAAATCCTGCAGGCTCTTGGGATAATATCCGTTGTCCACCTCGAACGCGTCGAGCGCGGTCTTGATGGCCGAGAGATCGGCGCGCACGGCCGTCTGGCGCGCCTGTTCGCTGCGGCCCACCATTTTGGGAATCACCAGCGCCGCCAGAATGCCGATGATGGTAATGACCAGCAGCATTTCGACGAGCGTGAAAGCGCGGCACGCAGTTTTGTCGGAGGGGCGAGTTCCACGAGCCCCCAAAATTTTGTGCGATGGGTTGGTCAGGGGCTCGCAGCGCTTGTCCCTCCGAAGGTTTTGGATTTGGATTTTCATAAATTTCGCATTTTATTTGATGTAATCCTGCAATGAGAACACCGGCAGCAACATGCCGATGAAAATGATGCCGATGAATCCGGCGATGAGGAACAGCATCAGCGGTTCGGCAAAAGCGACCGCCGTTTTCAGGTGGCGGTCCAGGTCCGCCTCGGTCACGCTCGCGATGCGGACAAGTTCGGCGTCGAGCTTGCCGCTTTCCTCGGCCACGGAAACCATTTCCAGGACGGAGCCGGGAAAGAGGTCCTTGCAATCCGCCAGGCTCTGGCCGAGCCGCCCGCCCTGCTGGACGCGCTCGATGGATTGCGCGACGGCGTCCACGAGAATCTGGTTGCCGATGGATTTGCGGGCGACGTTCAGGCCGTGCACGAGCGGCACGCCGGCGCCGAGCAGCGTGCCGAGCATCCGGCAGAATCGCGCCATGGCAAATTGCGCCGATCAGCGGGCCGACGATGCGGCGATTGCAAAACCAGACTTTCCCAGACCGGCGCCCTTTTTCGGACATGAACCACGTGCGCACCAGCAGGAAGACGACCGACCAGACCCGCCGCGACGAACAATCCGTAGGAACGAACGGCATGGCTGACGCCGATGATGAATTGCGTGATCAACGGCAGGGAACCGTGCACGCTGCTGAAAACCTTCTGGAATTTCGGGATGAAAAACACCAGCAACACCGTCAGCACCCCCAGCGCCAGCACCAGCAAGATGCACGGATAAACCATCGCGGTCAGTCACCTTCGATTTCAGCTCCTTTTCCCGCGACTGGAAAATCGGCAATCTGCGCCAGCACCACGTCGAGGAACCCGCCCGCTTCGCCGGCTTCCACCATCGCCACATAAACGCGCGGGAAAGTTTCCGGCGACTTCGCCATCGCGTCGGCCAGCGACATGCCGTCAATCACCAAATCGTGGACTTCCTTCCATTTGGCCTGCGCGGCGGGCGAGGCGGCTTCCTTGTAAAGAATGACCAGCGCGCGGCTCAACGGCACGCCCGCGGCCAGCAGACTGGAGAGCAGCCGCGTGAAATTTTCAAGGTCTTTCCCCGAAACTTTTTCCGATTCGAATTTGAATGAAAGATTTCCCAGTGCCGCCGGCAACGGACGAACCGTTTTTCGCCGGTGCCGCCGCTGCCTTTTCGGCCAGACTCACCGGCCGCAATCCGAGCGTTTCCACCTGCCGCAGCGCGTCGGGCCGGCCCGGGGCGTCAAGCTGCCCTTCGGCCATAGTGCCGTCGGCTTGCAATGCTCTGTAGGCGAAGGTGGGCATGGTTAAAAAAAGAAAGGCTGAAGGCTGAAGGCTGAAGGCTGAATTAAAAATCCGGGAACCGTCGGCACCGATGGAGTGCAGAGCGCGGAATTCGGATTGTGGAATTCAGATTTCATCTTTTCACCTCGACACGGCAATGCTCGCAGGAGATGGTCCTGCGTCATCCAGCGTTTCATTTTTCGTTGTTCGTTCCACCTCCTTGGCGGTGGTTACACTTAAAACTTCTTCGACGGTGGTGATGCCCATGCGCACCAGCCGCCAGCCGTCTTCGGCCAGCGTTTTCATGCCGGCGCGCCGGGCGGCATCGCGAATCTGGTCGCTCGAAGCGTTTTTCAAAACCAACTGGCGGATTTCGCTGTCGCTGTCCATCCACTCAAAAATTGCGTGCCGGCCATGGAACCCGGTGTTGCGGCATTCGCGGCAGCCGACGGATTTGTAAATGGTGACCTCGGCGGGAATGCCCAGCCGCGCTTTGAAAGCCTGTGCCGTCGGCGAATCGTCAATCTGTTTGCAATGGGTGCAAAGCACGCGCACAAGCCGCTGCGCGAGCACGGCTTCGAGCGATGACGCCACGAGGTACGGTTCAACGCCCATGTCCACGAGCCGGGTGACGGCGCCGGGCGCGTCGTTGGTGTGCAGCGTGGAGAAAACCAAATGGCCGGTGAGCGAAGCCTGCACGGCAATCTGCGCGGTTTCCTGGTCGCGGATTTCGCCGATGAGAATCACGTCCGGGTCGTGGCGCAGAATCGAGCGCAGTCCGCGCGCGAAGGTCAGGCCGGATTTTTCGTTGACCTGAATCTGGTTGACGCCCTTGAGCTGGTATTCCACCGGGTCTTCCACCGTGATGATTTTGCGGACGGAATCGTTGATTTCGTTGAGCGCGGTGTAAAGCGTCGAGGTTTTGCCGCTGCCGGTTGGGCCGGTGACGAGGATGATGCCGTGCGGCAGTTGGAGCACGCGCCGGAAACAATCCAGTTCGCGCCGGTCCATGTCCAGTTCGCCCATGCCGCGCAACGTGGCGTTTTGCCGGAGCAACCGCATGACCACCGCCTCGCCGTGCAGCATCGGAATCACCGACACGCGGATGTCCACCTCGGCGTCGTCGAGCCGGATTTTGATGCGGCCGTCCTGCGGCAGGCGTTTTTCAGCGATGTTGAGATGGCTCAGAATTTTGATGCGCGACACGATGGCCGGCTGGAAACGCTTGAGTTGCGCGGGCACGGAAACGTCCTGCAACACGCCGTCAATGCGGTAGCGGATGCGGAATTCGTCCTCGAACGGTTCGAGATGGATGTCCGACGCGCGCAGCTCAATGGCGTCCTTCAAAACCTGGTTGACGAAGCGGATGATGGACGCCTCGTCCTCCTCGGCCTCGTCGAGGTTGGTGTCTTCGGCGTTTTCATCAACGACCTGGAATCCCTTTTCCTCGTCGAGCGTGCCGATGGTGTCGGCGCCGACGCCGAGGCGTTTTTTGATTTCGCGCTGGATGGCTTCGCTGGAGGCAAGGACGGGCTTGAGGTTCAGGCCGGTCATGGTTTTCAGCGCGTCGAGACCTTGCGTGGCAAAGAGCCGGCTGGTGGCGACTTCGACCGTGCCGTTGAGGCGCTGGAGCGGAAGGAATTCCTCCTTCAGCAAAATGCGGGCGGGAAAAAGGGAGAGAAGCTGACGGTCCGGTTCCACGTCGTCCAGCGTCGTGTAGGACAGTTCGTATTCGCCGGCCAGCCAGCGCAGAACGTCTTCCTCGGTCTGGACGGGAGATTTTGCGCGCAACAACAGTTCCGCGTCGGGAACAGACAGTTGCCGGGCCGCGACCATGCGATCCAGCAACGATTTCAATGAAGTATCCTGGACGGGAGTTTCGGCCATAATTTTCGGTCGTCAGCTTCTCTATTTATTGGTGTGCCGTGCCGGACCAGCCTTCGCTTTGGAGCTTCGGCGCGGCAGGGGCCGGCGTTCCGGGAGCTATTCGAGCAATCCGTCCAAGGTGGCCTGGGCTTCCTGTTTTGTGTTAAGCACCTTGCGGAGGTTTTCCTGGGCCTCGGTAAGCTTGGCCTGCTTGGCTTTTTGCGAGGCCTGATATTTTGCCAGTGCGGCTTTTATTTGCGCCTTGGGCGCATTGTCATCAATGGCCTTTTGCAGGGCTTCGGCTTCCGGGCTGGGTTGCGGGCCAAAATTGCGGCGATTGTTGCCGCCGGCCTGGTCGCCGTTGTTGCGGTTGCGGAACAACCGACCCATGCCGCCGCCGAAGCCGACGTCGCGTCGCGCGTCCATCACTTTTTGAAACAGCGGTTGAACGGCGTTCCACTCGGTGTCGTTGGTGTAGCCGAATTGCTCCTTGATATTTTCCATCATGCGCTGCTGCATTTGCGCCGGGTCGAAGTTGCGGCCGCCCCGGCCACCGCCGAAGCCGCCGCCACCACCGGCATTGTCATTTTGGGCGGAAACGCTGCCCGCGCTCAACATCAGAGCCGCAGCCATTCCGAAAATGGTTAACAGATTTGTTGCTTTCATCGATTTTTCCTCTCGTGGTTGAATGGTTATTTTACCTGGTCACGGACGACACACACGTGCTGTCCTTTGGACGCGAATGAATGCCATGCAAGGAACATGCCATGCGGGAAAAACGCCGTTTCTCAGGGGAAACGAAAATGGGTGTCGCGCAATTACTGCTCAACCGGCCGCGCCGCGCGCAAAATTTGCGCAAGGGGATTTGGAGTGCGGTGGCAGCCTGCCGAGGCGAAGCGGAGCGGAGACTGGAGCGGAGCGGCGACACCGCCTTCCGACTGCAAAACAGAGTTTCCAAAGCGGCGCGGCGCTTCACTTCCCGCCGCAGTCCAAAAATGTTTGCCGGATGGAGCGCCGATTTCCCAATCGGCAGGGGTGGAACATCGAGCGTCGTGCCAAGTGCCGGAACGGAGTCCGGCGTTCCAATAGCATGGAGCTGCGCCCTTCGTTTGCTTCTGTTCCGGGTTTCTATCCTGCGCTCCACCGCCAAAAGTTTTCCGGCATGCTGGCGAAAATTTTTTCGACTGGGCAAAACGAAAACAGCGAAGTCGGGGACGTTTGAACGACACCAAAAATTAACATCGCCAAAAACTCCTTATAAATCGGGCCTTTTGCGCAGCTTTGCCCGCTGACCGGGCGGGCTGGCATTGCCGCTGCTAAAGTGGGTTGCGTGGTTGGCCAGACGCCAAGGAGATTGAATGATTGAATGACACGCTGAAAAAGTATGAAAAAAATTGAAGCCATTATCCAACTCTCCAAATTGGAGGAAGTCCAGGGTGCCTTGGGGGAAATCGGCATTGAGGGGATGACCGTTTGCGAGGTGAAGGGATTTGGCCGGCAGAACCGGCATACGGAAATCTACCGCGGCGGCGAATACACATTGGACTTTTTGCCGAAGCTGAGAATCGATCTGGTGGTGGGAGACCTGAACGCGGAACGCGCAGTGAACGCCATCATCAAGTCGGCAGGAACGGGCAGGATTGGCGATGACAAAATTTTGATTTCGGAGGTCAGAGAAGCCCGGTGCGCATTGGCGGCATGACCATGATTATGCAAATCACTTCATTGAGAATAAAATTTGTCGCTCGGCAACGGCACATGCGTGCTCGCGCCAGGGCGGTTGACGTTGTTGGGCTTCGCACCTTCGGATTCCGCCTCGCAGCGTTCGCCAAAATGCACACAGCGGCGTCACCGCGGGCCATCTCGATTTTCGATAACCTGCCAGTAACCCGCCAGTTGCTTCAAATTCCAGCCTCGGTCGGCGGATCAACCTACCCGACCGGGGCTTGTCATTTTACGGCTGGTTGGTCTTGAATTCAGCCAGCGCATCGGGAATCGAGGTCTGCCGGTCAATGGGGCCGACCAGATGTTCCAGCCCCTCCGCCCGCAGGATGTCGCGTTCGGTGGCGTGGGCCTCGACAATGCGCAGCCCGGCACCCGATGCCTTTAATTCGTCATACAGGCGGGCGAGCATGCGCGCACCCGCGAGGTCCACGTAAGATGAATTGGACAAGGTCGCAGATAACCAGCCGCAGGCCGGACCCGAAATCGCGCACCTGCTGGAGCACGTCGCGCAGGATGTGTTCCACGTTGAAATAAAACAAGGCGGCTTCAACGCGGAAAATCAGCACGCCCGGGATCGGATTCGTTGTCGGGATGACGCGCGAGGTCGGAAAAGCGGTTGGTGCCGGGGATGCGGCCGAGGTAGGCGACGTGCGGCGTGGCCGACAGTTGCAACAGCATGAGCAGAGAGGCGACGACGGCAAAAATGACGCCGTCGAGGATGCCCAGCAGGAGCACCCCGACGAGCGCCACCACGGCGGCGGCGAAATCGAGCCGGCTCACCCGGAACAGGTGGCGGAATTCCCGGACATCAATCAGCCCCAGCACGGCCACCAGCACCACCGCGGCGAGCACGGCGTAGGGCAGGTTACGGAACAACCCGGTGAGGAACAGCAACACCAGCCCCAGTGCGACCGAGGCGAAGACGAGCGCAAGCGGCGTGCGCGCTCCGGCTTGTTCGTTGACGGCACTTTGCGAAAGTCCGCCGGCGGACGGATAACCTTGGAACAATCCGGCCAGCAGATTCGCCGCGCCCAACCCGAGCAATTCCTGCCGCGCATCCACTTCGTATCCGTGTTTAAGCGCGAACGTGCGCGCCGCGGAGATGCTTTCGATGTACGACAGCAGAAAACACGCGAAGGCCAGGCTGGCCAACTGGCGGCAGGTGTCCGCATCCAGGTCACGCAAGCGGGCTTGCGCCAGGTCAAATGAGGGCAGGCCGGCAGGCAACTGGCCAACGACGCTGACACCGTGGTCCGACAGGGCGAGCAGCGGCACCGCCAACAGGGAAAGCGCCACCACGACCAGCCCGACCGGCCGCCCCGGCAACCATTTATCGCCCAGCACCAGCAAAACAATGGCCGCGACACCCACCGCGAGCACCACGGGGTTGATGTCGCCCAGTTGCCGGCCAATTTGCACCAGGCGCGAGAAGAAATCGCCGCCGCCTCCCGGCACACCCAACAGGCCGGGCAATTGTGTCACGATGATGGAAAGCGCGGCGCCTGCTTTGAACCCGGTCAGGATGCTTTCAGAAATGAAGTTGACGATGACGCTGAGCCGCAGCAGCCAGGCCAGCAAAAACAAGCCCGCCGTCAGCATCGTCGCCAGAATTGCCAGTGACAACAGCCGCTCCGCATCGCCGCCGGCCATTTGCGCGAGCGTTAACCCAAAAACCAGCGAGATGGCGGAAGTGGGACCGATGGCCAGATGCCGCGACGACCCGAACAACGCGTAACCCAGCCCGCCGACGAGATAACAATAGAGGCCCATCTGGGGCGGCAGGCCCGCCAACGCGGCATACGCGAGCGAAACCGGGATGGCGTAAGCCGCCAGCGTGAACCCGGCCAAGGCATCCGGCGCCAGCCATTTTCCCTGATAACCGGCCAGCCATTGGGCCGGCGTAAAAAATGCCTGCCACCAGGCACTCCGGTCCGGTTTGCCAGTGATTTCAGATTTCATGTGCACCTGGATGCAGATTATTTTTTCAACAACGCCGTTTTGGCGGCGGCCAATTCTTTGAGCTTGGCCGGACCCACCCTGGGATATTTCGGGTCAAGGGAAGCCAGCGTCTCGATGACCGCCGCCGCCACAATCACCCGCGTGAACCATTTGTTGTCAGCCGGTACCACATACCATGGCGCTTCCTCAGTGGCCGTGTGCCGGATCATGTCCTCGTACGCCGCCATGTAATCGTCCCAATATTCACGCTCCTTCATGTCGGACGCGGAGAACTTCCAGTTCTTCTGCGGGTTTTCGATGCGTTCGAGAAACCGCCGTTTCTGTTCCTTCTTCGAGACGTTCAGGAAAAATTTCCGCACCACGACACCGTTGCGCGTCAGATAACGCTCGAAGTTGCGGATGTCCTGGAAACGCTCCTTCCAGATGTCCTTGCTGATCAGTTCCGACGGAAGTTTCTGCTTCCGGAGCAGGTCGGAATGGACGCGCACCACGAGGGTCTCCTCATAGTAACTCCGGTTGAAAATCCCGATGTGGCCGCGGTTGGGCAGACACTTCATGCAGCGCCAAAGATAATCATGGTCCAGATCCTCGGCGGAAGGCGCTTTGAAGGAAAACACCTGGCAACCCTGTGGATTAACACCGGACATGACGTGTTTGATGGCCCCGTCCTTGCCGGCGGCGTCCATGGCCTGGAAGATGAGCAGCAACGCCCATTGGTCGTCCGCATAGAACTTGTCCTGCAATTCGGTGAGCGCCTGGATGCTTGCAGCGAGCATTTCCTTGGCTCGCGGCTTGTCTTCATTTGAAAATCCGAGCAACTCGCCGGGATCAATGTCCTTGAGCCGGAATTTTTCTCCGTTGGTGACCCGGAAAGGTTTCGCGAGCTGGCGGGCTTTTTTGATGATTTCCTTTATTTTCATACGCGGGCTTCCTGGTTTGTGCTGTTGTGCTGCGCGTCAATGACCGGAATATTCAGGCGGTTCCATCCGGTTTAATTCCGCCACGACCGTAAAAAACACCAACCGCCGGAGACGCGCAAGCCGGATATAATGCCGGAATTTAACCGGTTTGATTGCCCGTCGTCCGGTGTTTCCGACGGCATCAGACGTTACTGCGTTTGCGGAAAAATCCGGTAAAGCAAAAGATAAACCGCCACGCCGGTCACGGAAACGTACATCCACAGCGGCCAGGTCCAGCGGGCGACTTTCTTGTGCGCTTCAAAGTTCTGCCGCCATGCCCGGTACAGCGTCACCAGAATCAACGGCACGATGACGGCCGCCAGCACC
The DNA here is from genome assembly GCA_963789055.1 of uncultured Verrucomicrobiae bacterium. Taxonomy (GTDB): domain Bacteria; phylum Verrucomicrobiota; class Verrucomicrobiia; order Limisphaerales; family UBA11358; genus UBA11358. Next base: position 955,266 of record CAWBJE010000004.1, read on the forward strand.
GTGTGCGTGAGCAGAATCACCAGGTAAATCGGACGGAACCACGCGGGATTCCGGAAATGCGTGACGGTCTGGACATTGAGGTGATAGGTGAGATAACAGCCCAGAAAAACAAGCGAAGTCGCAAAGGCCGCCACCATGCAGTTGCGGTGCGCGATTTTGTTTTTTTGCCGGATGAAAATGTAACCGGCGGTCAGGAAAATCGCGCTCAAGCCGTTGAGCGAGGCGTTGACGGCGGGCAAATCGTGGACGGTCATCGCTCGCGTTCGAGTTTGCGCACGCTGGCGATGAGCTTCGGCTGGACGTTCGTCCAGGTCACACCTTCGCCCGTGGTTTCAAAAACTCCGCGCAGCCGCGCGTGCTTGTCCACTACCACAAAAATCGTGCTGTGAATGAACAGGTCGGCGTCGTTCTTGCGGTCTTCCGGCTTCACCGGCACGGCGCTCAATTTCAGGCTGTCACCGGCCAGCCCGGCGATGGCTGCCTTGGTGCCGGTCAGGAACAGCCACCGATTGAAATCGGCGCCGAACCGTTCGCCGTACTTTTTCATCACTGGCGGCGTGTCGAAATCCGGGTCGGTTGTCAACGTCACGAGTTTCACCCGGCTCGATGCCGGCAGGGCGTCCTGGAGCGATTTCATTTGGGCTGACATGATAGGGCAGGGACCGGCGCAGCGCGTGAAAATGATGTCGGCGACCCAGACATGGTTGCTCAAATCGGCGAGCGTGGTTGCCCGGCTGTCCTGATTGGTAAGAGTGAAGTCGGCGACCGGTCCGATTATGGGCAACGCGCGTTGATAGGCGCGATGCAATTCCAGCAACGAAAGCGCATATGCCATGCACAACACAACGAGCAGCAGGACGATGCCAATCCAGAGCGTGCGCGGCAGTTGTTGAGGAGTTTCAGCCATGCCGGTTGGGATTATGCGCCCAAAGAATATCCGCCGCAAGCCAAGTCCGGTAATCCCAATCCGTGATGTCGCAATGCATCGCAACCATCTCGGATTTTATTTGTCGCCAAGGTGCCAGTGTGCATCAGCGTCAATCAACGATTTGGAGCTTTTGATCGTGTTACAATAAATGTAACAGCTGTTACAATTATTGTAACACCGGCACAGCGCGCTCTTCGTATGTTTTGTGCCTTTCGGTTACTCGAAACTTTGGGTTGCCGTAGCGCCGCTCTTGGACTTGAGCCACTTGTCGAAGTCGGCCTGGCTTTCGACGGTGAGAAAACCGCCCGACATGGCCGAGTGGCCGTTGCCGCAAAGCTGCGCGCAATTGATCTGATAGACGCCTTCTTTCGTAGGCGTGAACCAGACAGGAATGCGCAATCCCGGGATCGCGTCCTGGCAAACCCGCATGGCGATGATTTTCAGCGAGTGAATCACGTCCTTGGAACTGAGGTAAATCAGCACCGGCTTGTTGACGGGCACGTGAATTTCGTTGAGCAGTTGGATGTCGTCCTTGCCATTCGGGTCGGACGGGTCAACGCCAAACACATTGCCCGAGGTGACGAATTTCATGTCTTGCTTGCCGAACACACCGTCGGGACCGGGGTACCGGACGTTCCACGCGAATTGCTGCGCCACGATCTGGATGACGGTGGATTCGCCGGGCGACGGCATCTGGCTCACGTTGCGCGCCCAGATCGGCATGGCCACGAAAATCAACAGCACGGCTTCGACGAGGGCCACGGCGACTTCGAGGTAATTCGAGGTGTGACCGCGGACGCCGTGATAGTCGGCCTTGGGATGGCGCGTGCTGCGAAACCGGTAGATGGCGTAAAGAAAATAAATCGTCCAGCCGATGAACAGCGCGAACATCAGCCAGTGAACGTAAATGTTCAAATCATCCACGGCGCGTCCGTTGGCGGACGCGAGTTCCGGCAGGCCGAGAATATATTTGCCAAACCATTCTTTCATGCGCCGGGTGGATTTTCCGGCGGCGGGTTGTCAGTCGCCGCTTCTTCCTTGCGGATGATGTGGACGATGAAAACCATCGCGCCGCTCAACACGGTCAGCAGGATGCCGAGCAGGGTGAGGATGCCCCAATTCATGCCGCTGGCCAGGGGCGAAGGCGCGGCATAGGGATTCTCGCTGCCGCACGCGGCACAGGCCCAAAGCGATGTCGGGGAGAGTGTCGTTGTCAGAAGCAGGAGCCTCACCAAGAAGCGTCTGGAGAATCCGAGTCGTCCGCCCTCACCCCGGCCCTCTCCCCCAGGAGAGGGGGAATCATTCGCCGGATTTTGAGCAATATCATGAGCCGAGTTATCGCACATCCCTCCGCCAATAACCTGGAATCGGTGGCGGCAATGAAAACCGAGAAACTTTCCGGCACCGCGCCGGCGCACTCCCTCTCCCCGGGGGAGAGGGCCGGGGTGAGGGCGAGCGTAAACACTCACCTCACTGAAATCTTCGGGGAACCGGATCCCCGCCTTATGCGTGCCTGGTTTCATAAATAGCCCACGTCCCTGGTTTTCTTCAGGAAATACAATTCATAGAAAATCAACCCAACGCCCGCGCCGAACGAAACCAGGGCGGAAAGCAGATTCAGGGCGCCGCCGCCGGAAAAAAAGTTTTTCGCCAGCCAGACACTAAATCCGAACGCCAGCAGGACCGCGGCGGTGATGAAAACGAGATGGAAAGTCTTGAGCGACATAATCAGTGGGTTACGGTCGTCACGGGAAAATCGTGCATCGCGTAAAGGGTCAAAAACAGCAGGCTGAGGAAAAAGAACGCCGTGAAACCCATCACGTTGTAAATCATCCTGCGCTCGGAAATCAGGTGCATGAAATAACCGGCCACCAGAAACGCCTTCACCGAGGCAATCACCAGCGCCACCGCAATGTTGATTTCGATGCTGCCAAAGGGAATGAACGACGCCCAGACGGTCAGACCCGTCGCCGCCACCAGCGCAAAATAAACAAACAAATACCCCCGTATCGAATGCGCGGATTCAGCGGAATGGTCATCATTCATTGTCATACTTCTGTTCATTATCAAATCAAATATAGCACGGGGAACAGGAAAATCCACACCAAATCCACAAAATGCCAGAACAGGCCCGAGATCTCGATGCGGTTGGTAAATCGTTCCGGGTCGGTCTGCCACATCCGGCTGCCGGGGCCCCACAGGAAACCGATGACAATCGCGCCGGCGATGACGTGCAGCGCGTGCAGGCCGGTCAGGGTGAAGTAAAGCGCCAGGTAATCGTTGTGCCACGGTCCGTAGTTCTGCATTTTCCGGATCTGCGCGCGGGGAATGCTGATCTCCTCAAGATGAATGTTCTTCCGCTCATGCAGATCGTAAAGGTCCGTCAGGCCCTTTACGTAACGGCCATGGATGACAACGTGGTCCGCCTTCGGGTCGTTCTCCAGCATGTGGCCGTCGGCAATCCGCCCGTCGTTCAGCGTGATTTCATAATGGGTGAACTTGTCATGATATTCGAACGATTTGATGCCGAGGAAGGTCAGGGCGCACAGCAGCGTGATGGCGTGGAACAGTTTGAAGCGCCCGAACTGCTTGTTTTTCAGGGACACCCAGGCCAGCACGGTCGTGATGCTGGAAGTGATGAGCACCAGCGTGTTGGCGGTGCCCAGGGGAATGTCCAGCCAGCCATAAGGCCAGATATCGGCGCCGACGCGCAACAGCACGTAGGCGGAAAACAATCCGCCGAACAGCATCACTTCCGACGCCAGAAACAACCAGATGCCCATCTTGGCGTTGTAAACGCCGGTGTCGGGGCGGGGATGAACGATGTAGGGAATTTCCATGAGAAATCAATGCGCGGTGGCAACCTCCGGAATTGCGGCGGAATTTTCCGGCTCGTTTTGGGGAAAGAAATCACTGGCATGGCCGGGCACGCTGTATTCGTAGGGACCGCGGTAAACCCGCGGCACCGCGGCAAAATTCCCGTGCGGCGGCGGGGTGGGCGTCTGCCATTCGAGCGTGGTGGACTGCCAGGGATTGTCGCTCTTGACCGGTTCGCCGTGTTTGATGCTCCAGAACAGATTGATGATGAACGGGATTTGCGCCAGCCCCAGCGCCATGACGGCCCAGAGAATCCACGTGTGGAGTTCCATGATGGATTGCGGCAGCGCGTCAATCACCCCGGGCACGCGCGCGGCGGAATAGTTCGCGCCGCCATCGGCCATCCGCCGCAGCATCCCCTTCATGCCCTGCGCAAACATCGGCATGAATACGATGTTCATGAAAACGAACGAACACCAGAAATGCACGCGGCCCCAGAATTCATTCATCCGCCGCCCGGTCATTTTGGGGAACCAGTAATAAATCCCCGCGAACAGCGCAAAAATGGTCCCCGGCGCAACGACATAGTGGAAGTGGGCGATGACGTAATACGTGTCGTGCAAATGGATGTCGCTCGGCGCCAGCCCCAGCGGCAGGCCGGTGAGACCCCCGATGCCGAACATCGGCAGGAATCCCAGCGCGAAGAGCATCGGCGAGTTGAACCGGATCGAGCCGCCCCACAACGAAATCAACAGGCACGTCAAAATAATCACCGACGGGATGGAAATGATCATCGTCGTCGCCTGGAAGAACGTGGCGATTCTCTGGCCCATGCCGGTCAGATACATGTGGTGCGCCCAGACGATGAACGACAAAAACCCGACCGCCAGCACTGAATAAACCAGCGACTTGTAGCCCCAGATGGGTTTGCGCGTGTTGTTGGCGATGATTTCACAGACGATGCCCATCGCCGGCATGATCAGCACATAAACCTCCGGGTGGCCGAGGAACCAGAACAGATGCTGCCAGAGCAGCGGACTGCCGCCGCCGCTGACGTTCGCCAGTTGCCCGCCAATCGCCAGCCCGGTCGGCAAAAAGAAACTCGTGTGCGCCACCCGGTCCATGAATTGCATGACGGCCGCGGCCTCGAGCGGCGGAAACGCCAGCAACAGCAGGAACGCCGTCACCAGTTGCGCCCAGACAAAAAACGGCAACCGCATCCACGTCATGCCCGGCGCGCGCAATTGAATGATGGTGGCGATGAAATTGACCGCGCTGAGCAACGACGACGTGATGACCAGCACCATGCCGACGATCCAGAAGATCTGTCCGTCCGTGGGAATGGACGTGGCCAGCGGCGAATAGGACGTCCAGCCCGCCTGCGCCGCGCCGCCGGGGATGAAGAAGCTTACCATCATTACGACGCCGCCCAGCACGTAGGCCTGATAGCTGGCCATGTTCACGCGGGGAAACGCCATGTCCGGCGCGCCGATCATCATCGGCATGACATAATTGCCAAACGCCGCGAACGCCAGCGGCACCACTGCCAGAAAAATCATGATCGTCCCGTGCATTGCGCCAAACGAATTGTAAAGGTCGGGCGACATGGCCCCGCCGGCCGCGGTGGGGCCGAGAACCTTTTCCAGCAGCCAGCCGATGGCCGGAATCGGCTCGCCCGGATGCGCCATCTGCCAGCGCATCAGCAGCATCAGGACAAATCCAACCAGCATGAAGCCCAGCGCCCCCAGGCCGTATTGCATGCCAATGACCTTGTGGTCGGTGGAAAAAATGTAGGAGCGCCAGAAGCCGGGGTCGTGATGCCCATGATCGCCGTGGACTTGTTTGTCGTCACGGTCCGGCGGGGATTGGTCCGGGAGTTCAGTCATGGTTCATTGGAAAGGTGACAAATGACGGATGGAGTTTCGGCGCCCATGTGGCCATTCGTTCTTCATCATTTGGCATTCGTTCGTCATTCGGATTTCGGAATTGGTCATTTTTTACCTCGCCTTGTCCCAAACCATCACCGCCAGCAGCAGCGGCAGATAAAGGATGGACGCCAGGAACAATTGACGGGCGCGCACCAGGGTCAGTTCCGCCTGCGCGAAGCGGAGTTGCCGCGAAAATCGAACCGCGCACAACAGATAACCCGCGCCCAAAACCAGCGCCCCGGCGAGGTAAAATCCCCCGGCCATTTTGAAAACGAACGGGCACAAACTCACGAGCAGCAGCGCCAGCGCGTGGTTTACGGCCTGTTGCCCCGTGCGGCGGCCGTCCGGCTCGACCACCGGCAGCATTTTGAAACCAGCCTTGGCATAGTCAGCCCGGTAAATCCACGCAATGGACATGAAATGCGGTATCTGCCAGAACGCCACAATGGCAAACAGCGCCCAGCCCTCGCCGGTCAGTTCGCCACGCGCCGCTGTCCAGCCCATCACCGGCGGCAGTGCGCCCGGCACCGCGCCCACCAGCGTGTTCAGCCAGGTCACCCGCTTGAGCGGGGTGTAAATGAACAGGTAACTGACCAGCGTGACCGCGCCGATGACGCTGGTGAGTAAATTCACCGCCAGGGCAAGGTAGAGCAGACCCGCTGTGGCGCACACGCCGCCGAAAATCATCACCGTCACCGGCTCCAGTTGACCGGCCGGCAGCGGCCGGTTTTGCGTCCGCCGCATTTTGGCGTCTTCCTCGCGCTCGAACAGTTGGTTCAACGCCGACGCGCCCGCTGCCACCAGCGCCGTGCCCGCCAGGGCGTGAAACATCAGCGCGAAACTCAGCACGCCCCGCCCGCCCATGTAAAATCCCACAAACGTGGTCAGCAACACGAGCGTGGTCAGCCGCGCCTTGACCAGTTCGGCGAGAATGGCGCCGGCGGAGCAAGCTGAAGTTGTGCCCAGAATTTCCGTTGAAGTTCTCATCTCATTTGTTTCCGGTTACGGCTGGTTGCGCGTCAATCATCGAAACGGTGTCCGGTGAGCGTTGCCGTTCAAAGGCCGCGGCGACCAAATCCCGATAGGCAATCACGCACCACAAGGCGCCCACCGCCAGGATCAATGCCCCCACCAGCACGTGCGCCGTTGCCACGTCGGCGGCCTTGTTCGACCAGATCGTCGCCGCGCCCAGCCCGATTTGCGCGATGGTTAAACCCAGCCAAAGCATTGAAAGCCGGACCGCCACGTTTGATCCGTAGCCGCCGACGTGAGGAGGCGGAGTAATCGTCCGTTCCGCCGATTGACATCGGCGGCTACAAAACACTGTTGCGCCAACGCAAATCAAAATCGCCAGGGCGACGATGCGATGCGCCATTTGCAGGTAAATCTGGAAGGCGGTAATGGGATTTTCACCGTTGACGGAAACGCGCTGCGCATTGTAGTGCGCCACGGCTTCGGCGCTCGTGTCCGGCCAGAGTTTGCCGCAGGCGAGTGGGAAATCGGAAATGGCCAGGCCGGCGTGCTGATGCCGCATGGCCGCGGCGATGATCAACTGGATGAAAATCAAAATGGTAGTCGCCAACACGAGCCGACGTAACGGCGCGCCGGCCTCCGGTCCGGCGGGTTTATCCGTCGAATTGTCTTCATGCCGTGCCGAAGCGCGGCGTTCCAATTTCATCCACCACCGGCTGGTAAACAGCGCAATCGCGCAGGTCAGCACAAAAAACAATTGCGCGATGATCCCGTGAAAGATGCCCAGCGAATCCATTTGCATTGTCACGCGCAGGCCGCCGAGCACGCCCTGCGCCACGACGAGCAAAAACGCCGCCACGCCGAGCCAATGCATCCACGGACGCCGGTCCTTGAGCCAGAGCCAGACGGCAAGAATCGTCGTCATCAGGCCAACGAGCGAGGCCAGCAGCCGGTGGGAATGTTCGTAAAAGATTCCGCCGACCCATCGCGCCGGCGGAAACAAAAACATGTTGTAACCGAAAGTATTCGGCCAGTCGGGCACTGACATGCCGGCTTCGTGACTGGTGACCAGCCCGCCAATACCCAGCAACGCCAGCGTCGCCAGCGCCGTCAGCACGGCAAACCGGTACAGCCAGGGATTCGATTTGGATACAGCATTTGCCTTCATAGACATTTATTCTCCTTTCCCCACACGTTGCGCCGAAGTCATCCCCATTGCAAAGCTATTTGACGGTGAAAATGAAATTCGCGTTCACCGGGGCATCCTTCACTTCCACCTCCTGAGACTGGGTGCCCAGCTTGCGATGCGCCGCTTCCACGGTGTACTTGCCCGGCGGCACGTTCTTGATGACAAATTTGCCGTCCGCGCCGCTCACGGCAAAATATGGATGATCAAACACGCTCACCCACGCAAACATCCACGGATGCACGTCGCACTTGAACCGCAGGAACATCTCCGGCTGCGAAAACGTGTAGGTCAAATCCGGGGCGCCCGGCGCCTGCACCTGATTAGTCTCGGGATTGCCCGGCACGGTCGGTGTGGCATGCACGTTGTGAACGCAGGGATCGGAATTTCTGACGAGAAGCTTCTGACCGGTCTGGATGGCGAGAATCTGGGGCACATACAGGCAGCCTTTCTGGTCGAGTACCACCGGCGGCTGACTGGCGCCGGTCGATTTGCCGGAAATGCCCTTCAGGTAAACCACCACATCGGCCAGTTCATGGTTCGGACCGACCACATAGAAATGTGTCGTGGGCATGCTGGTGTGCATTTTGGCGCAATCCGGATTTTCCATCAGCGGCGTGATGGGAATTTCTTTCGGCGGCGTGCCGTTGAGCGTGATGACCCCGGTAATATCCGCCGCCGGAGCGCTCCGCCCGGCCACCAGCAAACCGGCGACCATTAACAAAACTGTCCTTGCTGCCACGTAACCTGACTTCATAAGTAAGATTTCTAAGGCAAAGTATAACATTAACGAATTAAACCGCAAGGGGGTTGCGTTACTTTTTCGCCTGGCCGCAAATGACACGCAAGGTAAGGCGCGATGCCTGCCGGGCCATGGCGCTTGAACGAAGACCGGTCCCTGTCGTGCCGCCAAGACTTCGTCCACAAACTTACTTCGCCGGCTTGCCGCTGATGGCCGCGCGCGCGGATTTGATGTCGTCGGCGGTGACCGCGCCGGCCTTGTTGCCCCACGAAGTGCGGATGTAAGTCAATACCGCGGCCAGGTCGGCGTCCGACAATGTTGCTCCCATCGGCGCCATGGACAAGTTCCAGTCGCGGCCCATGACCTGAATCGGTCCGGTGAGGCCGGCCAGCGGAATGCGCGCGAGCGAGGCGATGTCTTTGGCGACCCATTCAGAACCGGCCAGCGGCGGCGCCTGCCCGGGTTTGCCGGAACCGTCGCTGTTGTGACACAGGCCGCAATAAGTTCCATAAACTGTCTTGCCCCGCGCCAGCGCCGCCGCGGCGCCGGATTTGGGTTGGTTGGCGGCCAATTCGTCGGCGGACGTGTACGGCGTGTAAACCTGTTTATCGAACCAGCCGCTGTGATGGTCGAAATATACCGCGCCCAAAAACAACAGCATCAGCGTCAGAACGATGATCCAGACCGGCATCGTCGAGCGCGTCGCCGTCGGTTCAGTATCAGGCTTCTGGTCGCAACCGGATTTTGTTTCGTCTCTCATGGTCAGGGTGATACCGGCGCATTATATAAAGGCGCGTTGGCGCGCAAGCTCGACAAATAGGCCGCCAGTTGCTTCGCCTCCGGTTTGGGCACGACTTCATAACCAGCCGGCGGCGCGAATTCTGGCGGCAACTTCAACGCGTCCGCCGATGGAGTCGCGCCGATTTTGCGGACTCCAAACAAATAACGGAACGGCGGCATCGTCGAATTTTTCGCCACGCTTTTCGGCGCATAGAGATGCAGCAATTGCCAGGTCGCGTCCGCGTGCGCGCCGGCGTTGGCCAAGTCCGGCCCGGCGCGCAAACTGCCCAACTGCACCGGCTGGTCGTAGAGGTAATCCTCGGCCACGCTTCGCCGCATCCCCCACCCTCGCGCGATGTCCGGCCCGGTCGCTGTCATGTGAATCTCGGTTTTCCCGCCGGTCGCGGCAATTTTGGCGGCGACGGTATCAGCGGCTTCCTTGGTCAGATTGGTCAGTACCAAGGACGAAATAAGATTTGTCACCGCCACCGGATTTTTCCCGGCGGCGGTCAATGTCACTTCGTACGCCACACCGGTCTGCCGGACCTGTTCGGTGTGGCAGGCGGCGCAGCCGTTGGCGCGATACACCTGCAGGCCCAGCGTCGCATCGCCGGAACGCTCGATCGGATAAACGTCGGACGAATTAAGAATGGTTGTCTGTTTGGCGCCACCGAGTTGGAGTTCGGGCGCGAGCACGAATCCGCACCACGAACCGCCCAAAGCAATGAACACCGCAAAGAAAACTCCGAACCCGGTTTTCATGCCTTCACCTCATCTTTCTCGCGCGGGCTTGTCGCGTCGAAGCCCGGCGAAGACGGAAGCGGCGCCTTCACCATCGCCACGGCTTTTTTGAGCAACGACAGTTTCCAGACCAACGTCAGGCCGAAAATGTTCAGGGCAAACAGCAAATTGCCCAGCAGGATCAACAGCAAACCGACAGTGCTGAACCGGAAGAAGACCAGCGTCGCCCGGGTCGCGTCCAGGAAGGCAACGTCGGGATGGCTCAGCTTCAGCCCCTGCACCACGCCGCCAATCGCCAGCGGAACGATGAAGAGCACAACTCCCACCATCGAAATCCAGAATTGCAAGCGGGCCAGTCTCGGAAATGGCCATTCAAATCCCATCACCCGCGGCAACAGATAATAAATTGCCCCGAACATCGTCATGGCGAAGAAGCCGTAGAGTTGCAATTGGGTTTGCGCCGGGCCGAACCAGGTGAATTCCGTGACTCTGGCGATACGCGGACAACCCATCGCCAGAAACATCAGCGCCGACAGCAGGAACGCGGCGGTTCCGAACCGGATGAAACAGAACGGTCCGCCTTTGACGGCACATTGAGGTGTAGAGTCGGCTCTCTGAGCTGATTCACCGAGCCGGAGGCTCGACGCTACACCGCGCAAAGTCCGGACCATGATGATGGCGATGACGAGCACCGGCACGATGGTCAGCACGGCGGCATAGGAACTGGCGGTCGGCAGCCACGCCGGCACTGGCGCAGCCGGCGGAATGCCGCACCAGGGCCCGAACAAAATCAAGTTCCAGAACGCGTACAACGCGAGGTAATAACTTTGCAATGGGCGTCCGCTGTACTTCGGCAGGAAATAAAAGGCGGCGCCGACGCCGACCAGCGCCAGCCAGACGAAGAGCAGGTTATCGGCAAACCACCAGCCGATGACGGCCTGTACCACGCCGCGCACCGGCCAGGCGACCAGCAGCAGATTGCCCGTCAAGTAAATCCACGGAAACCAGAACAACGCCGCTACGAGGAACCAGCGCGTCGGTTCCAGCGTTCGTTCTCGCCGCGCGGCGAAATTCATCATCGCCCACAATGCCAGCAGCAGATAGGCGAAGAACAACGGGACCGAACCGGCGCGCGGAAATTCCAGCCACGGATAACCCGTGCTGTTGCCGGATAAAATGCCGATCAACCCGATAAACACGCCGAGATGCCAGAGATTGGCGGCGAACAGCGGCACGATGACGCCGCGCAACGGCGCCTGGCCGAGTTGCGCCAGCAGCCACAGCATCACGCCGAGCCCGGCCGGGATGCAAAAACCGTAAAGCAACGCGTCGTCGGCCGCCGGCTGGACGCGGCCATAGGTCAGCACTGGACAACCGGCGAGAAAATCCGGCGCATGAAATTTGATCGAGGCAATCATGGCGAGCACCGAACTGACCACCAGCCAGAACGCCGCACCGCCGAATAACGCGAGCAATGGCAGCCGCAGCGAAGCGTCAGGCTTCGGATCCGGGGTCTCGGCTCTGGCGTCTTGGGTTTTCATTTCGTTCACATCATTCAAATTGACTGGGTTTGGCCGGGGCTGCTGGCGCCGGAACGGCCGCTTTTTCGGCGCGCGCCGTCAGATTCGAGCGCGCGGCAACTGGATTCTGCCATTCGCGTTCGGTGATTTGCATCGCCATGTCAATCGGCAACCGCACCAGGCCGCGATTCTCGTCAATCCAACCCGCATGATTCAAGGCCTGGGTCTCAGCCGCACGGATTTCGGCCAACGCCTTGGCTCGCGCCGCCGCGCGATCGGCATCAATGGCCGGTACCGGCATGGTCCATCTTAACGCCGCAACGATTCCGGCGAACAAAAAGCATGCGACAAGAAACGCAAGCCCGGCGGACCAGATGTTGCATTCTTTATTCATTTGGCACCTCCGGTAGTTGAAGTGCACTGGAAATTTCGTCGTCGGCAGAGTGCCGGATTCCCATGGCTTCGAGCAGGCGCGGGTCCTTTTGCGGATACGGCGCGTGCCGATTGAAATTTTTCAGGAACGCCCAGCCGAGCAATCCGCCCATGAACGCCAGGCAACCCAGTTGCAGCCAGAGCCATTCGAACGGAAAACCGTGCGGATGCGCCGTCGGCAGGATATTGAATGCCAGATCGAGATAATTCATCGCCAGTGCCCACGCGCAGACCGGCAGCATGATTTTGAAACTGGTCTTGGCCTTGACCGGCAGCAGCACAAAGAACGGCAGCACGCAATGGCCGAAGATGAGCACCATGCTCACCCACCACCACGAACCATTTTCGCGGATGAGATACCAGAAGGTCTCGACGGGCATGTTGGCGTTCCAGACTACAAAGTATTGCGCAAATTCGCTGTAAGCCTGAAACAACGTGAAGGCAAAGAACAGCAGGCCGAGGAAATAGAATTGATTGTCGTGCAGCACGCGGTCGAAGATGCGCTGCCGTTGCAGGAGCACGGTGATGAGGTAAACCGCCGCCAGCGCCGCCCAGGTGTCGCCGGCAAACAGGTACACGCCGTAAATCGCCGAGTACCACTGGTATTGCACCGCCTGCATCCAGAGCACGCCGGAAAATGTCAGCGTCAAACCGGATACGACAATTCCCCAGCCCGAATGGAACCGCATCTGGTAAGTGCAGGCCGCGTCGCCGGTTTCATCCTGCTTGAGCGACCAATAACGCAGCCGCGATGACAACGCCCACCAAATGCCGAAGAAGACTGCCGACGTGATGCAAAATCCCGGAATCGTGAACACCGGCCATTTGGCGCTCAACACATTGTCGGCATGCATGTCGGTGACCGTCATCCACGAATAAATGTGCTTGCCGAAAAGCGCGACCGGCAGGAACAGGATGGCCAGCCAGGGAAATAGCAACGCGGCAATGTGTTCACAAACGCGGCGGGTGGCCACCGACCAGCCGGCATCGCTCAAGTGATGGACCATCACCAGGAACAACGCGCCAAGCGCCAGGCTCAGGAAAAACATGAACGCCACCAGCCACGAACTGCCAAATTCCGCCGGATTCACCGCGGCGCCAATCACCGACAACACCGCGCCAACCACTATCACGACCGCGGGCGCTTTTCGCCACCTGGACAAATCCAGCGGTGGCGGCAACGGTTGATTATCGCTGGGTGAACTCATAAAGAAACCGCAGTAGCCGCCGAGGTAACGAGGCGGATTTCTCCGGCTCGATTTTCCGAACTTTCCGCCTCCTCACGTCGGCGCCTACGTTTTGGTTCAACATTCATGGTCATTTCTTCAAAGCAGCCTGCTGGTCCGGCGGCAAATCGTCCGCCGAACCCAACTGACTCAATTGCAACGCGCGCAGGTAGGCGATGACCGCCCAGCGGTCCGCCACCGGCATGATTGGCCCATACGCGGCCATCGTGTTTTTGCCGCGCGTGATGGTGTTGAAGATTTCACCGTCGGCCATTTCTACAAAGCGCTTTTCGTGCAAATTCGCCACGGTCGGCATCACGCCGAGCTTTTTGGTAATGCCGTTGCCGTCGCCCAGCGCGCCGTGACAAGGCGCGCAGTAAATATCGAACCGCTCCCGTCCGCGCCGGAGCAACTGGCCGGTGACGGGCAGCGGATTGGTCTCCACAAAATTCGTCGTGCCGGTGATGCGCCCGGTGTTCGCGGGGGCGTCTTCAAAGGGATAAACCGGACCATTGACTGTGAGCAACGGTTCGCTGCGGGCAATCGTGTTGGTCGGTGGCAGTTGCGAGCTGATGCCGTTCGGGAAAAAGTCGTTGGGCTGGGCCGGGCGCAGTTTGAATTGCCGGTTCATGTCCGGAAAAATTTCAATGGGTGGCCGGCGCGACAGGCGTCCCCGGAATCCGGCGATGCCCACGCCCACCGCCGTGGCCGTCAGCAAAATCAAAATGATGTACAGAAATTGGCGCATCAGGCTTCCACCGTTTCAATGTTCGTGCCGCCGAGCGATTCCAGCAGCCGGCGGGTTTCGGTTTCGGAAAATTTCGGGTCGTTCGCCCCGATCACCAGGAAAAATTTGTCGCGCGACGCCAGCGCGAAGCGCGCCTTGGCCAGCAGCGGATGGTACAAGCGCGGCAATCCGTTCATGACCAGCATGCCGACAAACGCACCGACAGCGGCGCCCAGCACCAGCATGATGTACGACGGCACGAAGGACATCGGCGGGCTGAACATCGGTTTGCCGCCGACAATCACCGGATAATCAAATGCGTTGCAGTACCAGATCATTCCCATGGTGGCGACAAACGCGCCGCCGCCGAACACCAGCGCGAACCAGCCGACCAGCGAGTTCCGGTACCCGCCCGCCTTGTCCATGCCGTGAATCGGGAACGGCGTGAACGTTTCCCATCGGCGATAGCCCGCGGCGCGCACTTTTTCCGCTGCCTCCAGGATAGCCGCCGGCGAATCGAATTCGGCCATGATGCCGTAAAGTTTCGTTGTCATGGCCGGCCTCCTTTTGCGGCAGCTCGTATGGTCAGGAATGTAGGACAGGCGTCCGGCCTGTCTCCATCTTCATGAAATTCGTTCGTTGATGAGTGTTGATTCCTGGCAGGAATCATTCTTCCCGGGACCGTGGTTTTTTGGATTTTAGAGACAGGCGGGACGCCTGTCCTACAGGATGGGAACGCCTTCGGGCACTCCGAGTGAAACACGACAAATCGCCGTCTGAAGGCGGAACTCCGAACGGGGCAAGTCAATTTCGTCGCGAGTAACTTCACTGGCGGCCTCCCTTCGCACCGCCCGCCGGCAAATGCGGGTCGGCCTGCGGCAGGGCGCCTTTGACCTCGGCGATGGCGACCAGCGGCAGGAATTTGATGAACAGCAGGTACATCGTGAAAAACGCGCCGAGCGTGCCGAGGTAGGTGCCGATGTCCACCCACGTCGGATAATACACGCCCCAGTTGGCCGGCAGGAAATCCTGGTAGAGCGACCCGACAATAATGACGAAGCGTTCGAACCACATGCCGATGTTGATGCACAGGCCGATGACGAACACCAGCGCCAGGTTGCGCCGCACCGCTTTGAACCAGAGCAACTGGGCGAGGCCGACGTTCACCAGCAGCATGATCCAGCCGCCGTACCAGTAGGTATGGCCGAGCAGCCGGTGGCCGAACACCCAGCGTTCGTACGGGTCGCCGCTGTACCACGCGATGAAATATTCCATCAGGTAGATGTAACCGATGGCCAGACTGCTGAGCAGTGTCAGCTTGCAAATTCGGTCCATGTGCCGCGGGGTTATGATATCTTCGAGCCGGCACCATTTGCGCAGCGGGATGAGCAGCACCAGCACCATGCCGAAGCCGCAATACACGGCGCCCACAACGAAATACAACGGGAAGATGGTCGCGTGCCAGCCGGCGAGTTGCGACGTGCAGAAATCCATGCCGACGATGGAACTCACCGTGAACACCAGCAGCGTGCACAGGCCGGACAACACGACGTAAGCTTTCTCGTAGTTGTGCCAGTGCACCGACGAGCCGGTCCAGCCCAGCGCCAGAAGGCCGTAAATAAATTTCCTTACCCGCGTCGTCGCCCGGTCGCGCAACACGGCCAGGTCGGGAATCAATCCCATGTACCAGAACAGAATGGAAACGACGAGGTAGGTGTTCACGGCAAATACGTCCCACATGAGCGGTGACCGGAACTGCGGCCAGTTGCCGTTCGCGGTGGGAACCGGAACCATATACCAGGCGAACCACACGCGCCCGACGTGCACGGCCGGATACAGTCCCGCCATCATCACCGAGAATACCGTCATCGCCTCCGTGGCCCGGCCGATGGTCGTGCGCCAGTGTTGCCGCGTGAGGAACAGCATGGCCGAGATCAGCGTGCCGGCGTGCGCAACGCCGACCCACCAGACGAAATTGATGATGTCCCAGCCCCAGGCCACCGGTTGATTATTGCCCCAGACACCGACACCGGTGGAAATCTGGTAAATCAACATGCCGGGCAACAACACGGCCGCGCCGAACGCCGCCGGGACGAACAGCACCCACCACCAGACCGGTGTCTTGCCTTCGGCGAACGCCGAGAGCTTGTCCGTGAGCCAGCCGAGACCACGATTGTTTTCCACGATCGGTGGCCGCTGCAATTCCGGCGGCGGCATCAGCGCTTTCAGATTGGCGGCAGTTTCAGCCATCAGCTGCCTCCTTTCTGTTCCGTCTGAAGTTCACCGCCGCGGTTTTGGTATTCCTCAAAGCTTCGCGGCCACCGGCGATAATCGGGCATGTTCGGATTCGGATTGCGGACACGCGCCAGATACGTCGTGCGCGGTTTCGTCAGCAGGTCGCCGAGCACGGAATAATTCCGCGGCTGCGCCTTGAGTTTGGAAACCGTGCTGTCCGGGTCGCTGATGTCGCCGAATACGATCGCGCTGGCCGGGCACGCCTGCTGGCAGGCGGTCTTCGGTATCGTGCCGGCGGCTTCCGTCAGCCGCACGTCGCCGGACGCGCCGGCCTTGACCTTTTGCGCAATCTTCGCCTGTTCAATGCGTTGCGTGCAGAAGGTGCATTTTTCCATCACCCCGCGCATGCGCACCGTCACGTCCGGGTTTTTTACCATCTTGATGAGGTCCCACTCGTCTTCCTCGCGCATGCCGCTGGCGTCGGGTGCCTTGAGCCAGCTCAACAAGTCCCATTTGCCATCGGTCTTGTGCGTGAGCGGCGTGGAATAAAACGGCCCTTTGAGTTCGCTCAGCGGGCGCTTGTTAAAATCGAGATAATTGAACCGCCGCACTTTGTACGGGCAATTGTTCGAGCAATACCGCGTGCCGATGCAACGGTTGTAGGCCATGACGTTCAGACCTTCCTGGTCGTGGACGGTGGCGTTGACCGGACAAACGTTTTCGCACGGGGCGGCCTCGCACTGCTGGCACATCATCGGCTGGGTCACGGCCTGTACCTCATCAATCCATTCGGCAAATTGCTGCTCGTCGTCCTTCCGGAAGGCGTCCCATGGCCCTTCCGAAGCCGGGCTGGCGGTGTAATACCGGTCAATCCGCAACCAGTGCATCTCGCGTCCGCGCCGGACCTGGTCTTTGCCCACGATGGGAATATTGTTCTCACTCTGGCAGGCGATGACGCACGCGCCGCAGCCGACGCACGCATTCAAATCCACCGTCATGCCCCACTGATGCAGCGCCGTTTTCTTCGCCGCGTCCAGCGGGTTGGGATACAACGGCGCCACGACGGGCGGTTCCGTGCCGTGCATGTCCTGTGCAAAGTCCGGATTTTTGATGAATTGCTCCCGATTCGCTTCGCGCACCGCCGGGCGGCCTTCCATGGACCAATGATCCTGCGTGGTGGCCAGCGGATACGTTTCGCCGGTCTTGCGCAACGTCGCGCCGCTGTTGACATATTTGCCGGCGAAAATTTTGTAGGCGTTGAAGCCCACGCCGTTGCCGACGCGCCCCGCCTTTTCGCGGCCGTATCCGAGCGCCAGTCCCAGCGAATAATCCGCCATGCCCGGCTGCGTCCAGATGGGACCTTTGACGCTCCGACCGTTCACGGTGATTTCGACGACGTTGCCGTTTTGCACGCCGAGATCGCGCGCCGTCTGGCGGCTGACGAGCACCGCGTTGTCCCAGGTCAGCTTGGTGACGGGGTCGGGCAATTCCTGCAGCCATCCGTTGTTCGCGTATCGTCCGTCGTCCATTTTCGCATCGCGATGGAAAACCACTTCGAGGTTGTTCACGGACGGCGTTACGAACCGCGCCGGCGGCAGCGCCGCGACAAATTTGGCATCAATCGTTTCAACTACCGAGTTGGCAAGATAGCCGTTGAACAAAAACTTTTTCCATTCTTCATCCGGTCCGCCGAAAGTCGCGCGGACAATGTCGTGGGGATTTGTCGGCGATTCCCCGGCGAGCCGGGCCAGGAATTCCAGTGCCGTCAATCCGCCAAACAGCGGTTGAATCAGCGGCTGAATCGGCATCAGCGTGCCGTTGTTCGTTGTGGCATCGCCCCACGATTCGAGATAATGCGCCGCGGGAAAATGCCAATCTGACATCGCCGCGGTTTCATCTTCATAACCGCCGAGCCGAATGACCGTCTTCGCCTTCGGTTTTGACGGCCAATTTAAATGGTAGGCCGGGTTGCCGCCCAGGATGACGAGCGTGTCAGTCGTGTCGATGTCGAGACGCTTGAAATCCGCCCCCGCCGGCGCCCCCGTCGGCAGCAGAGTGACCGTATTGCCGATGGCGCCCAGCGCCGAGTTGATTGCCCAGGCGAACAAATGCACTTCCATTGGCTGGCGCTGGCCGGCAATTGCCAAAACTTCGCCGCGATGGTCCCGCAGGTCCCGCGCGCAGCCCGCAACCCATCTGGCGAGCGATGGCACCGGATTCGTAAGCTGGGCGTGGATTTCGGCTGCGACTTTTGTCATCAGATTCGCCGCAATTCGCAGGCGGTGGTCGGCGTTGGCGCCGGTGAGCGTGAACAGTGATTCTACGGCGTAAAGCCGGCTCATCTCCCGTCCCGGTTTGCGGCTCGCGGCGAAGCGCCGGATATGCAGGTGCGCGTCTTCTTCGCCGCCCAGAAAATCGCAGTCGAGCGACAGGATGACTTTCGCTTTGTCGAAGTGATAAACCGGGCGCACCGGCTGGCCGAACGCCTGCGTGGCCGCGCGTTGATGGATGCCCGAATCAATCGCGTCATAGCTGAACCACTGCGATTTCGGGAATTTAGCGGCAACGATTTTTTGCAGCCGGGCGCGGGACGGCGACGTGCTGCTTTCGGCGAGGAACGCCAGGCCTTCGCCCTGGTTTGCGGCAAATTTCTGTGACAAATCGTCGAGAAACTTCAGCGCCTCGTCGCGGGAAACGGCATTGCCGTCGTGCATGAATCGTTTCGCGCGGTCGGGGTCGTAAAGGTCAAGAATTGAAGCTTGCGCATAGCGATCGGTGCCGCCGTTGCCGCCGGGGAATTGGGCGTTACCCTCGATTTTGATGGGCCGGCCTTCGTAGGATTTCACCACCAGCGGAATCGCGCCAATGCGCGTGGGCATGGCCGTGGCGTAATGTTCCGGCTCGCCGTAAACATAATTTTCCGGCTGCTGGCCGAACGGTTCCAGCTTTTCCTCCGGCCGGCGGCAACCGGTCGCCATCACGCCCAGGCCCGCCAGTGCGAACGACGCGGACATGATTTTCATGAAATGCCGGCGCGAGACGCCATCGGCAAACTCGCTGGCGCCCTGCGGAAATTCACGATGCAACCATTCCCGGAATTCCGGCGTGTCGGCCAGCTCATCGAGACTGCGCCAGTAACGGCGCCCTGTAGCCGCCGAGGTAACGAGGCGGACTCCTCCAGGTTGATTTACCGAAGCATCCGCCTCCTCACGTCGGCGGCTACTGTCCGAAGTTGGGTGATTGGGGTTCATTCTTGAGTCGCGAAAATCGGCATTGGAGCATTTGGAGTGCGCGGACATGTCCGCGCTTTGAAAGCGGCGACATGTCGCCGCAGTCCAAATACCGGGCGCCATCCGTTTTGCGGCGCCAATCGTAAATCGTAAATCGTAAATCGTAAATTCATCGGTGGCAGGCCGAGCAGCTTTGCAGCGATTCAATTTTCCAGTCGTGGACAAACGCGACACCATTGGTCCATTGCATCCGGGAGGCCGTGACCGCATTCGTGCTCCAGCGCCAGCCCAGGTCGGTGACCTTGTCCACCGGCCGGATGAACGCCGCCGGGTTGCGATGGCAATCGAGGCAGAAACTCATGCTCAACGGTTCGGCGTGGCGGACCTCGTCCATCTGATCCACCCGACCGTGGCATTCGACGCAACTGAAACCGCGGGCGACGTGGACTTCGTGGTTGAAATAGACGTAATCGGGCACGATATGGACCCGCACCCAGGGAATGGGTTTGCCGGTGGCGGCACTTTCGCGGACGGGCGCCAAACGCGGGTCATCCTTGAGCACGATGCTGTGGCAATTCATGCACGTGGACGCCGCAGGGATGCCGGCGAACCACGATTTATCCACCGTGTTGTGGCAGTAACGGCAATCAATGCCCATCTGTCCCGCGTGCGTTGCGTGGGAAAACGGCACCGGCTGGACCGGCTCATAACCGACCCGCGTGTACTTGGGCGTGAAGTAATAAGTGACCCCCGCAGTCACCACCCCGCCAATCAACCCCAGGGCGGCAATGACGGCCAACGGCAGCCAATTTGTCCATTTCGGAAAATTCACTTCGATTTTGAGTCCACCATCCTTTTGCCAAAAATTGTCCGAACCATGTCAATTAATAATCTGATGCTTAATCATTGAGCGCCCGGTTCGCAAGAAAAGTTTGTGAAAATTTCCCCCGCCCGGCAACAAGTTGAAATTGGAAGATCCGGGTGTTGTCCTGATCTGGTGTAGCGTCGAGCCTCCCTCGTCGCACCGAAGCAAACGTTTGCGAAGGCGGAGGCTCGAAATTGGCGCACCCGTCCTCCGTAGCCGGTACTGCGGAGGGTGGAGAGCGCCGACACTACAACAGCCAAATCAGAGCACGACCAAATTTGGATGAAAACAGTCTTATCGGCGGTGCTTCTCGTATTCTTCCCATGATTAAGCCTTTGACATCAGCGTCTTCACCGAGCAAATTTCGATAAATTGCGTGAAATTTCTTAAACCAGTTCTGCTATTCGTTTTAACCATTTGTGTCCTCAGCGGACGTTCCGCCATCGCTCAAGACAGCGTCAAAGGCGGCAAGGAACTGATCGTCAGCTCAATTGATCCCGCCAAACTGACTTACGACTATCTCGTCGATGGCAATCTGCCCCAGGACGACCCGGCTGCCCGGAAATTCAAGACGTTGCCGGCCGCCTACGCCGCCGCTCCCGCGGGGACGGAAGCCAAACCGACGGTCATCGGCATCAAGCCCGGCGTGTATCAGCTTCCCGGCCCGGCCACGCACGGCGCCAGCCTGAACATCACGAAGGACTACATCACTTTGCTGGGATTGACCAACAATCGCCGCGCGGTGGTGCTGGCGGATAATCGCGGCCTTCAGCAGGGCTCCGAAGACGACGGTTACATCATCGACGTCAACGCCACCGGATTCACCGCGAAAAATCTGACCATCATCAATTATTGCAACACCGACTACGAATATCCTGGCGATCCAAGCAAGAATCTGAAAAAGCGTTCGGATGTCATCACACAAGGCGTGGCTTTGCAAGCCGCGGGCGACAAGCACGCGTACGAGAACGTCGCCCTGCTCGGCCGGCTGGACACCATGTTCCTGCGGACCACGCGTTCGTACTTCAAAAATGTTTACATCGAAGGCACGGACGATTGGATGGGCGGAGGCCGGCTCAGCGTCTGGGAAGATTGCACGCTGGTCTTCCCGACCGGGAGCGGCGTCATGTCGGCATCGGGAATCGTCTTCATCAATTGCTGGTTCGAGGCGACCAGCGGCATGCGGTTCTACAAAGCCGAGTTTCGCAGTGCCCAGCGGCCGGATGTCCTCATCAACTGCGTGCTGCCGGTTGATTCGCCGGAAAATCACGTCGCTTGGGTTCGAGGCAAAGCCGCGCCGAGGCCCAACCAGCTTTCGCTCACGTATCACAACAAGGACGCCAACGGCCATCCCGCAGTCATTTACGATTCCACCGTTGGAAAACCCGCGTTCACCTACTCGCGAGAATTGTCCGATCAGGAGTTGCCGGCCTTCAATCCGTGGAACCTGCTCCGGGCGGCGCCGAACGCCCCGGCCGACGACTGGGACCCCGCCGGCGTCAGACAAAAATATGAAATGGCCGGACAGGGAAATTTGCCGTTCCGCATCGCGTTGACCAACGGCGCGTCGTCCATTCGCACGGGCGGCCCCGGGGCAACCATCGGCGCAACGGTCATACCGCTCCGCGCCGACCAGACCATCACCTGGTCAACCAAATCCGGCCTGATTTCGCTCAGCCAAACGACGGGCCCGAATGTCGTGGTGACGGGTCGAAATACGACCGACCAGGCGGAGTGGGTGGCCGTTCGCGCCACGGCGACCAATGGCATTTACGTGACGGCTTATGTTCATGTGGAGCCTAAATACATCGATCCGCCGCCGGTAACCGCCGGGCCCACGCTGAATTCACCGTCCAACGGAACGGTCACGGTGAGTTACACGCTCAAGTCAGGCGGCCGGGAGGATCAATCCCTCGTTTCGTGGTGCATCTGCGACGACGCGGCGGGAAACAATCCGCGGGAAGTTGCCGTCAGCCGGGGCAATCAGCCGTTGAAAACGTTGCCGCTGACGCCGGGTTATGTCGGCAAATATCTCAAAGTGACGGTCCAGCCCAAACTCAATATCAGCGAGCCCGGTCCGGCGGTGCAGGCGATGAGCACAAAGGCCGTCGCCGCCGCGGACGTGCGGTCCACCACGGTCTCGCCAGATTTCAGGAATTTCGTGCCGACGACCAATGACACGTACGTGAGCGGCTTGTGGACGGTGCTGGGCAACTGGCGGGTGGTGACCGGCGATAATTATGTAAATGGCTACGGCATCCGGCCCGGCACGCAGGGGTATCTCCTGTATCAGCAGAACGCCGATTGCGGCGACATGCAGGTGGACCTGGTGACGGCCTCCGAAAAAGCCGGCCAGGGATTTGCGGTCCCGGGCTCGCCCGCCGACACCGGCGCGCACAATCTTCACGCGGACATGTACATCAAGTTTGATCCGCGCACCCGGAACGGCTACGCCCTGCGGTTCTGGCGAACGACCCAGTCGGCCGACAAATGCATGTTCCAACTCTACAAGATTGAGAATGGCGCGGGGTCACCGCTCAACGACAAGCAGGTATTGACCGGCGTATTCAGGACGACCACGCACATGATTTTGAAAGTGACCGGCACAACCCTGTCGGTGATCGCGACCAACGACGTGGACAAGGAAACGCTCGCCCTGGAAGGAACCATAACGCCAAATCATTTTGGCGGGGCCGGCGTGTACTGGCCCGGCGGCAGCAGCAGCACCATCTACAGTCGCATCGAGATATCCTATCCGGTCGCACCGCCCGCAAAACATTGAAGAAATCATCGTTGTAGGTTGCCTCTGCTGGCCAACTGGCTTGACGCCGTAAGCCGAAAGACTGGCTTGCCCCAAAACACCCTGCGACCGAACTGCGCTACCGGGCGACCTGAAACCCTTCTGCCTCTTTCCTGAGCCGGGCAGCAAAAGCTCTCTGAGTTGCCGGCACAGTTATAATCGAACCTGGCTGCTTGCGTTCCACTGCCGTCCGGTTCCATAATTCAACAACGTTTCCCCGATGTCATCTCAAGCTCACAACTATTCGTCCCATCCGGCGAGGACGAACTGGACTGCGATTGTCGTATATTACTTCATCGCCTGCGGCTTTTCCTGGCCCTTCTTTTGGTGGTCGTATGCCGAAAGCTGGAGTCGCACCGCCATTCCCCTCTGTCCGAGAACGATGGGTCTGATGTGGGGTCCGGGAATCGCCGCCCTGGTTTGCTTTGCGCTTTTTCGCAAAAGCCATCAGCGCACGATTACTTTCTGGGGAAACTCGAAAACGCTAAGCGCCTTGTTCTATTTATTTCCCATGTTGCTGCTGGCTTTTACCCACCCGCCGGCAGGCAGGCTGCTGGTTGCAATTTTCAGAAATCCCGAAGCATACCAGGTAACGCCGGGTCTTTTCCTTTTGGATGTCGGGGTGAGATTTTGCCGCACGCTCGGTGAAGAATTGGGATGGCGCGGGTTTCTTCAGGACGCGCTTCGGCCCCTGCGATTTGTTCCCCGCTTCCTGTCCATCGGCGTTCTCTGGGAATTCTGGCACGTCATTGCCCGCATCGACCATCGCTCGCCGGGCCAACTGGTCGTCGTCCTTGCCATTTCCTATCCCGCCGTGATTCTGCTCAGTTTCATCATCGGCATGGCGGTCGAGCGCAGCCGCTCGCTGTGCGTGGCGGTCAGTCTTCATGCCTGGGTTGATCTGGCCTTTTATCTTCATACCAACGCGGCTTTCGGGGTTCTCGGAATCTCGATTCTGTTCTGGATTTGTCTGTTGTGGCGCTGGCCGCAGCGAGCTGAAAACCCGTCCCCCGCAACAGCTCCGATGAGCAGCGGCACTCAAAAATAGGCTTTTGGAATCTGCTGGCGCCAGAGCTGGCCGTGTCCCGATTTGAATTGATTCCCGGAATGGCCGGAGTCAGGCGGGCTTTATTTGCCACCGGGAAACAACCGCCTGTCCGAAGCTCAAAACGCTCTCCGTATAACCGTGTCCGCCGGCAGGTTTGATTATCCTGGTTGGCAGTGTCCTGATTTGGTTGTAGGGCACGACGTAAGAAGTGCTTGTCCAAACGACTCGTTACCTCGTCGCCTACAAATTCGGACAGTACCCCTTGTTTGATTAATTTGCGCTTTCGGTTCGTTTTGATTATAATAAGTTTTCAAGGACTATGAACTTAAAAAATCTACTGTTTACTCTTGTGCTCGCCGGCGGGCAGGTGTTCGCCTGGCGATTGTCGGCTCAAACACCGGCGGTCAATTTCCCTGCCGCCAGCCCCGCTTGCACCCTCAAACAACGCGTCGGATTGACGGACGTCGAAATTATTTACTCGCGGCCGGGCGTGAAGCACCGGACCATCTTCGGCGGGATTGTACCCTACGGCACGGTGTGGCGCACCGGCGCCAATCAGGCCACCAAAATCACTTTCAGCACCCCGGTCAAGCTGGAAGGTAATGAAATCCCTGCCGGCACCTACGCGCTGTTTACGATTCCCGGCGAAAATGAATGGACAATTATTGTCAACAAGGATGCCAAGCAGTGGGGTAACTTTCAGTACAACGAGAAGGATGATCTGGTGCGGTTCAAGGTCTCGCCCACGACGTTGAAGGATGCCCCCGTCGAAACCTTTACCATCGAATTCAATAACCTGCGCGACGATTCAGCGACGCTGGAACTGGTTTGGGACAAAACGCTGGTCCCGATTCGCCTGCAAGTTGACCTCGTCGGCAAGCTGGTGCAGCAAATTGAGGCGGCGATGGCCGCGCCGGGGAAGAAATCCGACGGCTTTTATTTCCAGGCGGCGACGTTTTACTACAACCATGACCAGGATTTGAAAAAGGCGCTGGATTGGGTGAACGCAGGGCTGGCGGACAATCCCCGGATTGCTTACGAGATGCTGCACTTGAAGGCGCAGATCCTGGCGAAACAAGGGGACAAGGCCGGCGCGATTGCCGCCGCCAAACAATCCACCGAACTGGCGACCAAGGCCGAAGGCCCCGGCAGTTCCTTCGTACGGATGAACCAGGATTTGATTTCGAGCCTGCAACCGTGATGACCATTTCGTTTCCAAACCAACGTTCAACAAAAACCATTCGACATGTCATAGATACCATGAAAAAGCTCATAACCAACCTCGTTGTCACCACCATGGCCATGCTGGGCGCGATGCCGCTCATGGCCCAGGAACGGCATATCAGTCCGCACGAAACGATCAGCGCGGTCATCGACGGCAGCCGCGTCACCATCACCTATGGCCGGCCCTACACCGTCAAACCCGGCACAACCGAGACGCGAAAAATCTGGGGTGGACTGGTCCCTTACGGCAAACCGTGGCGCATGGGCGCGGATGAGGCCACGCTGCTCATCACTCAGAAGCCGATGGTGGTAGGCGGAAAAACCATCGCCGCCGGCGCTTATACGCTTTACATGATGCCGAGCGAAACCGGCGCGTCTCAACTGGTCTTCAGCACGGCCCTCGGCGGCTGGGGTGTGCCGGTGGATACGAAACATGACCTGGCGCAGGTGGAGTTGACCAGGGAATCGCTGGACAAACCGGTGGACCAGTTCACGATGGCCGTGGCAAAAAATCCCTCCGGCGGCGGCGTACTGAAACTGTCGTGGGAAAGCACGCAATTCTCCGTGCCTTTCACCGTCCAGAAGTAACCCGCAAAATCCGGACAAGGAGTCGCGATTAATCGGCTTCACACATGAACCGAGCAACAGGCCGACAGGTTTTGGACTGCGCCAGCCCTCTGGCGCTTTTGGTTCAACCTGCCGCCACCGATAGCGCCAGAGGACTGGCGCACTCCCGGACGATCACGTGGCATTTCGTCCAGTTCATGGTTGCCGCCGCATGTTGTACGGTCGATTTCCCGGCCATCGGGCAATTGGCCGAGTCGCCGACGCCGGCGTCCATCGTGCAGGACTTGCGCAACTTCGACACGCTGGGCAGCGTGCTTTACATCGCGGCGCATCCCGACGACGAGGACACGCAGCTCATCGCTTACCTGGCGCGCGGACGCCATTACCGCACCGCTTATCTTTCGATCACGCGCGGTGACGGCGGCCAGAACGTGCTTGGCCCGGAATTCGGCGAGGAACTGGGCGTCATCCGCACCGAGGAATTGCTGGCCGCGCGCCGGCTGGACGGCGGCGAACAGTTTTTCACCCGCGCGATCGATTTCGGCTATTCCAAGGATTACCGCGAAACGCTGCGCATCTGGGACCATCAGCAGGTGCTGGCCGACGTGGTGCGGGTCATCCGCACCTTTCAACCCGACGTGGTGATCGCCGGTTTTCCCACGAACCAAACGCCGGGCCAGCACGGCCATCATGTCGCCTCCGCCGTCCTCGCCGGCGAAGCGTTCAAACTGGCCGGCGACCCCAGGGCGTTTCCCGATCAGCTCGATTATTTGAAACCGTGGCAGCCCAAACGCCTGCTGCAAAACCTGCGCTTCTTTGGCCGGGGCGGCGAAACTCCGCCGGCCGGCCCGCACGTCGAAATCAGCGGCACCGATCCGGTGCTGGGCATTTCCTTCGGCGAACTCGCCGCCCGCAGCCGGGCGATGCACAAAACGCAAGGCTTCGGGAATTTCGGCGGCTTCGGCGGCGGTCCGCGCACGGCGAATTTTCGCGTGCTCGACGGCGAACCGGCAACCAACGACATCATGGACGGCATCGACACCACCTGGTCGCGCGTGCCCGGCGGCACGAAAATCGGCAAGCAAACGGACCACATCATCGCCCAATTCGACACGAACAATCCCTCCGCGAGCGTGGATGCGCTGCTCAAGTTGCGGAAAAATCTGGGCGCGCTGGCAAGCAGTCCGCTGGTAGTGGTAAAACGAGAACAACTCGATAAAATTTTGCAGAACTGTCTCGGCCTTTCCGTTGCGACGACCGTGCCGCAAGCGGAAGTGGTCCCCGGCGAACTGTTGAAACTGAATTTCACCGTAACCCTCGCCTCAAGCCAGGCGGTGCATTGGAAAGGGATTCGTTTTCCGGCGACCGGCCGCGAAATTTCCCTGCCCGACAAGGCGCCCCTGAGCGCGGAAGCGAATCACGGAAAGTCCACCGCCGAAGCCACGGAAACTTTGCCGGCGACACTGCCGTTGAGCCAGCCGTATTGGTTGCGCGAAGAACCGACCCCCGGCATGTTCCGCGTGGACGATCCCCGGCTCATCGGCCGGCCGGAAAATCCGCCGGCGTTTCCTGTCGAATATGTTTTTCGCGTCGGCAATCAAACGCTCGTCGTCACCGACGAACCCGTGCAGGCCGGCACGGAATCCGGAAAATTTGAAGCGCGCCGGACGCTGAAAATCATCGCGCCGGTTTCGCTGCGGTGCGCAGATGAAGTCAAATTGTTCGCGCCCGGCGCCGCGCGGGAGGTGACCATCGAAGTCGCCGCCGCCCGCGCCGATGTGAAAGGCGAACTTTCACTGGACACGCCCGACGGTTGGAAAGCCACGCCGGCCGGAAAGAAATTCTCCCTTGCGTCCCCGGGACAACGCGAAACATTTTCTTTCACGGTCACCGCGCCGCCGCGGGCCGCAAGCGCACCCATCACCGCCCGCGCAAAAATCGGCGACAAAATTTACGACAACCAGCGCATCGAAATCAGTTATTCCCACATCCCCCGGCAGTTGCTTCAGCCGCCGGCACGTTTCAAGGCCGTCAGCCTCGACCTCGCCATTCGCGGGAAAAAAGTCGGCTACGTTCCGGGCGCGGGCGACGGGGTGGCTGACGCCATCAAGGAAATGGGCTACGACGTCATGCTGCTCAGCGGCGACGATTTGACCACCAACCGTTTGAAAGATTTCGACGCCGTGGTGATTGGCGTGCGCGCGTTCAACGTCCGCACCGACCTGGTTTCCCGTTTGCCGGCGCTTTTTGACTTTGTGGCCAACGGCGGCAATTTGATCGAGCAATACAACCGGCCCGGACGTGATTTGAAGACCGACGAGTTCACGCCTTATCGCCTGCAACTTTCCAGCGACCGCGTGACCGACGAAACCGCGCCGGTGACGTTCCTCGCGCCGGATCATCCAGTGCTGAACACGCCGAATAAAATCACGAGCGCCGATTTCGACGGCTGGATTCAGGAGCGCGGCATTTATTATCCCGATCAGTGGGACGACCACTGGACGCCGATTCTCGCCTGCAGTGATCCCGGCGAAGCCCCGCTGAAGGGCGGCCTGCTCGTCGCGGATTACGGCAAGGGCCATTTCGTTTACACCGGCCTGGTATTCTTTCGTCAACTGCCCGACGGTGTTCCCGGCGCTTACCGGCTGTTTGCGAATCTGATTTCGCT
The DNA here is from genome assembly GCA_963789055.1 of uncultured Verrucomicrobiae bacterium. Classification (GTDB taxonomy): domain Bacteria; phylum Verrucomicrobiota; class Verrucomicrobiia; order Limisphaerales; family UBA11358; genus UBA11358. Next base: position 983,902 of record CAWBJE010000004.1, read on the forward strand.
CGGAAAATGAAAAATTCCAGGGCTGACAGCAAATCCGGCGGAATGCCTTTGGCCGGCGGCGACGAATCCACCGGTTTGCCCTGGCTGCGGACGTGGAGCGGCGTTTACTTTTTTGTCTTCGTTTGTTTCGTTTTAAGCGTCCTGTTGTTGCTCGTGCTCACAAAAGTTTATTCATGAAACGTCCGAATCACCGCCAGGTTTTGGAGTGCGCCAGCCCTCTGGCGCTTTTGGAACTGCGCCGCTGGCGCGAAAGCGGCAGAGGACTGCCGCAGTCCAAGACGCTATCGCGCCTGTCCTGGTCTGTCCTGGTTTGCGGCTGTTCCGCGCGACTGCGAAATCGTTGTGGAGTGGCATGAACCTTCTCGATTTCATCGTCCTCATCGGCAGCATGGTAGCCATCGCCGCTTACGGCATGTGGCACACCCGCCATCACCGGAGCTTGCGCCACTATCTGAAAGGCGACGAAACCGTCGGCTGGCTCACCATCGGCATTTCGGTCGCCGCCACACAGGCCAGCGCCATCACCTTTATCTCCACGCCGGGACAGGGTTACGAAAGCGGACTGGACTTCGTCCAAAATTATTTCGGCATGCCCCTGGCGCTGATTCTCATCGCCGCCGTTTTCCTCCCGATTTACCGGCGGCTGAACGTTTATACCGCCTATGAATTTCTGGGCCGGCGGTTTGATCCCAAAACCCGCCTGCTCGGCGCGGCCTTGTTTCTCGTGCAACGCGGCCTCGCCGCCGGCATTACGATTTACGCGCCCGCCATCATCCTGTCCACCGTGCTCGGCTGGCGCCTGGACCTCACCATCATTTTGAGCGGACTGCTGGTAATTATTTACACCGTCTCCGGCGGCAGCCAGGCGGTGAACCTCACCCAGAAATGGCAAATGGCCGTCATCTTCGGCGGCATGGCGGCGGCGTTTGTTATCCTGTTGATGAAATTGCCGACCAGCCTCGGCGACGCCTTCAGCGTGGCCGGTGGCTTCAAAAAATTGGAGGCGGTGAGCTTTTCAACCGACGTCCACCGGCGTTACACGTTCTGGACCGGACTGCTCGGCGGATTTTTTCTGTCGTTGTCCTACTTCGGCACCGATCAGTCGCAGGTGCAGCGTTATCTTTCCGGTTCGTCCCTGCGCGAAAGCCGGCTGGGTCTGATGTTCAATGCGGTGCTGAAAATTCCCATGCAGTTCTTCATCCTGCTGCTCGGCGTGATGGTGTTCGTCTTTTACCAATTCGAGCAACCGCCGGTCTTTTTCAATCACGCCGCCTGGCAAACGGCCGTCCAGCATGATTCCGCCGGAAAACTTCAGGCGCTGCAGCAGGAATTCAGCGCGGCTTACTTGCAGAAGGAGCAACGGATTCACCAGTGGCTTGACGCCAAACACGCCGGCAATCGCCCAGCCGAGGCGGCGGCGCGGACGCAGGCGTTGGCGGCGCTGGGGCAGGTCAACACCGTGCGCGCCGAGGCCAAAAGCGTCATGGAGCAGGACGACCCCGGCGTGAAAAGCAACGACGCCGATTACGTCTTCGTCACGTTCATCCTCGACCACCTGCCTCATGGTTTGATTGGGTTGCTGATAGCGGCGTTTTTTGCCGCCGCGCTGCAATCGAAGGCCGCCGAACTGAACGCGCTCGGTGCGACCACCACGATTGATTTCTACCGGCACCTGGTCAAACGCGAAGCCAGCGACGCCCATTACGTCACCGCCTCAAAATGGTTTACGCTGTTCTGGGGTCTGGTCGCGCTCGCCTTTGCGTTGTTTGCGAATCTCGCGGAAAATCTGATTCAAGCCGTCAACATCGTCGGCTCGGTTTTTTATGGCGTGGTGCTGGCGATGTTTCTGGTGGCGTTTTTCCTGAAGCGGGTCGGCGGCACGGCGATTTTCTGGGCGGCGCTGGTGGCGCAGACGCTCGTTTTCGTCCTCTATTTTTCGCTGAACATCGGCTATCTCTGGTATAATTTCATCGGCTGCGCCGCCTGCGTGCTGTTGAGCCTGGTCATTCAACTGCACTCGGCTCAACCGGCAAATCTACGCCGGCCGCGTCCGCGTCATGAGTTCCGCGCCCGTCATTTGTTTTGGCCAGCAACCGTGCGGGTTTTTCCCGCGCCGTTTCCTGTTCGCCAAAATTCAGACCGCCCGGCGGCTGCAATCGGAAATCGGCGGCGAAATCGTCTTCTTCTGCCACGACAGCGACCATGACCCGCGCGAGACTCAGACCATCCTGCGCCATCGCAAGACCAACGAACCGGCGCCAGCTCAATTTCGCCTTCAAAAACCGGATCCAACGGAAATTTTCGCCGCAACACCTCAAACAGATTGCCGCCGGCTGGCAGGACAAAACCGTCGCTCCAGTTGCCGAATTACATCAGCACATCCGCTGATTAACCTTTTCAAAAAAATCTCCGCCGCCACCGTCGCCGATTTCTGCCTGGAAATGTATCGCGGCATGGGTTTGCTCGATGGCATCCGCGTGGTGCGATCCAGCGACCCGGCAGTGCGCCGCGCGGCCTGCGACGTGCCGGAGTTTTTTGTGGATGTTCCGTTTGAAGGTGAAATCGTCCGCGCCCGTTTCAATATGAAGCGCCGGCCTCCGGTACGGCCCGCTTCGATGGAACCGCTCAAAAACCCGCCGTGCCGGAGGCCGGCGTTCCAATGCTCACGTTGCACGAAGGCGGAGATTCCTACGTCACACTGCCGCCGACGGTTTTCGGCAAGGAGCAAATCAGCCCGACGCGCGACACCCGGCTGCGTTGGATGCAATCGGTCGTGCATTGCACGCATTACGTTGCCGGGCCGGGCGAAAGAGCCTATCTTCACCCGGAAGAAACGCCGGAAATCACTTTTGTAAATCGCGAAACCATTGAGAGGTCCGATGAAGCCTAGACCGAAATCGCAGTCTGAACTTCCGCCGTTGCTGGCCTTCGGCGCGCATCCCGATGACATCGAATTCGGCTGCGGCGGTGTCATCGCGAAGGAAACCCGCGCCGGCCGCGCGGCGCACTTTGTCATCTGCTCGCGCGGCGAGGCCGCTTCCCACGGCACGCCGAAACAACGGATGGCTGAGGCGAAAAAATCCGCCGCCATTCTGGGCGCGACGATTGAATTCATCGAACTGGACGGTGACGCGCATCTGGAAGTCCGCGCCGCTCACGCCATCAAACTGGCGGGCATCATCCGCCGCGTTGCGTCCGGCCATCGTGCTGGCGCCGAGCCTGGTGGAAAACCAGCATCCCGACCATCCGCGGCTGGGCCAACTGGTGCGCGACGCCTGCCGGCTGGCCCGTTACGGCGGCGTCAAGGAATTGCGCCGCAGTCGCCGCGCTCACGCAATTGAGCAATTGTTTTACTACGCCGTGACGCCCGAAGCCGAGCCGTCCGACATCACGCCGGTGCTGATTGACGTTTCCGCGCCGGACGTTCTCAAGACCTGGACTGCGGCGATGGAGCGCATGTTTCGCAAGTTTCCCAACGCAGTTACGTGGAATTGCAGCTCACGCGCGCGCGGTTGCGCGGGTTGCGCGCCGGCGTCAGCCATGCCATTGCCTTGTTTCCAAATGACCCGCTGGTGTTCGACTCGCTGGCGTCCGCAGGCCGAAGCGCGCGGCGATTTTAATTTTAACCACGGATGGACACAGATGAACACGGATGAGATTTTGCCAGTCTTGAAACACGCGCGCCCGAGCGCTCCTGAGAGCGGCGACCCAAAAGCGGCAGAAGGCTGCCGCAGTCCAAAACCTTGCGGTATTCCGCGCCGTTTTAAATCCGTGCCATCCGCGTGCATCCGCGGTTAAGAAAGATATGAAAATCGGCATCGCGTGTTATCCCAGCGTCGGCGGCAGCGGCATTCTGGCCACCGCGTTGGGTGAGGAACTGGCGCGGCGCGGCCACGAGGTCCATTTTTTCAGCTACGAACGCCCGTTCCGTTTGCCGGAAAATGCGCCACGACTGCACTTTCATCCGGTGGTCATCAACGACTACTCGCTGTTCAAATATCCGGATTACACGCTGCCACTCTCGGTACGGATGGCGGAAGTGAGCCAGCGAGCAGGGGCTGGATGTGCTTCACGTCCATTACGCCGTGCCACATGCCACCGCGGCCGTTCTCGCGCGCTCGATGTTGCCGCCGGAGCGACAGCCGCGCGTAGTCACGACGCTGCACGGCACAGACACCACGTTGCTCGGCTGCGATCCGGGTTACGGCCCGGCGATTCACCATGCGCTCACCTGCTCGGATGCCGTCACCGTGGTTTCGGAATTCCTGAAACAGGAAACGCAGCGGGTCTTGAGATTCAACGGGCCGCTGGAGGTCATCCACAATTTTTTTGCGCCGCGCCCGCCCCGCCGGTCCCGCGCGGAAGTGCGACGCGAACTTGGCGTCGCGGACAACGAATCGTTGATTCTTCATTCCTCCAATCTCCGCCCGGTGAAACGCATTGATCTCCTGCTCGAAACTCTTTCGCGCATTCGCCCGCGCGATTCATTCAAACTGGTGGTGCTGGCCGGCGGAAGTTTCCAGCCGTTCACGGGGGATGTGCGGCGATTGAATTTGGAGGACCGCGTCGTTGTCCGCGAGAACGTGAACGAAATCGAAGATTACTTGCAAGCTGCCGATCTGGGCTTTTTCACTTCCGAGACGGAGAGCTTCTGTTTGAGCATTCTTGAAGCGATGTATTTCGGATGTCCGAGTGTTGCGCGGCGGGCGGGTGGAATTCCGGAGGTAGTGGAGGATGGCGTGAGCGGTTTGCTGGTGTCGTCAGCCGACCCGGACGCCTTGGCGCAGGCGCTCGAAAGTTTAATTCAGGAGCCGAACCGTCGGACGGCGATGGGTCTGGCCGCACAACGTCGGGCACGCGACTGCTTTTCCGCCGAGGTCATTGTCCCGCGCTACGAAGCGCTTTATCGCCGGGTGTGTGCGGTTCCATAAGCGAGTCAGGCAGGCTCCATTTGCCACCGGGAACTTCGTGCGTTACAGTCTCTTGGCGTCGGGCTTTATGTTACTTTGGACTAAAAAATTCGCGACGGGTTCCAGCACCATTGATCAGCACCACCAAATGTTGATTGATAACATCAATCATCTGGAAAGGATGTTGACGAGCACCAATCCCACCGCCGAGGAATGCAAATTGTTGATCCAACTCGTCGAGTTTCTTGAATCCTACGCCGATATGCACTTCAAGTTTGAGGAAGAGTGCATGGAACGTTTCCGGTGCCCGGCGCATCAGAAAAACAAGGAGGGACATGCGCAATTCCGGGAATTTTTCCGCCAGTTCAAAGAACGCCATACCACGGAAGGTTTCCGGCCGGAAGTGCTCAAGGACCTGCACACGATGGCCAGTGCGTGGATTCAGACGCACATCCTGCAGGTGGACCTTCAGCTCCGGCCCTGCATGAAAGCCGCAGCGCTTAAACGAACGTTGTTATCCTGAAGAAGTCTGGTTGCGATCAAGTGTATCCCTTTTGTCAGGGCCGGCCTGTCATCACTCCATTTTTTCAGGGTATCCGCGACATTTCTAATTGACACGGCGAGTGCCAATTATTACACTTTCAACCGTCAAAGTAGCGAACAACGCCAGGTTATTTATGGCGATTCTCCTTAAAGTGAAGTGGGTTGATCGATCTGACCAGCCCGATCCGTATCAACGCATCCGGCACATCGGTGGCGATTCACGGAAATTTCAATGGAAACACACGCGCGCACAAGCCATCCAATCCATCGAGGACGGCCTGTTCGCTTACTATGTGGAACGAGATGCCCGGGTCTGTGAAATTAGAGGTCGGGCTGGCTCCGAACGGATGTAAATATCTTAAAACGAAAGCCGACGACGATCAGCATCAACTCCTGTTGAGCCTCTCGGAATGTCCCAACCCGGCACCGCTTTTAAGTCCAGATACGAGCATACAAACCGTGTGCCGCCACGAGACGCCAGATGCGAAAGCGGCCGAACTGATGAAAGTTCAGTTGAACAAGCTCGACTCCCTCTTGCGGACACTTCGCGAGCAACGGGCACCAGACCAGGAGCTATTGGCCGAAGTTGAAAGTGCTAAAGCAATGTTACAGTCCCGTTCGAACGACTATCGCCATCTTGTAAATACCGCCCCTTAAAAAGGGCAACCCACGCGACTGAACTGCGCTACCGCTGCACTCCGCCCAGGTTGCCGCTCCATCCCGGCAGCCAAGTTTCGTCACTCCGCAGAACAAATCCTAAATTAATGAATCAAACATAACCAGCAACGAACTCGCGTAAGTACGGCGGACAAGTCGGCGCGCAGCCTTCGCATGTTGCTCTCCAGGTTTGTCCCTCATTCCTTAATTCGACAGCTGGCCTGTCAGCCGTAGCGCGCTTGCGAGCGAATCGTTTGGGCTGGCTTGCCGAGCACATAGCTCGGAGCATCGAGACATGTGCGGGGAAACGTAGCGCCCGTCTTCGCCGCGCTCCGAGCGAAGGCTGGAGGCGAGGGTCGGAATCGAACGGGGTCAGAGGATTTTTTCAAAATCCACTACTCCGCAATTACCACCCCACCACCAGAGGCGAACAGCCTCATAACTAACGAACGCCAATAGAATCAGGCATTTCTGCATGTTTGTCAAGCACCAGCGATTACGCACCCAATACCAATCAAATACTCACCAATCACTCACTCATCACCCGTTCACTGGCACTTTCACTGGCACTAAATTTGACAAATTTGCAGCTGCAAGGCTTACGTCACGCGCGGATTTTTTCAATCTTCCACCCATTCGTTGCAAGCGCCGTAATTTGAGCATCAGCAATGTGTTCGGCGGAAATCGCCAAACACAACAAGTGGCTGGGACGACTCATGCCGACGAATACTCTTTTGCAGTGGCCTCTTGCTGAATCTCTCATTTGACTGCCGTGTTGTGCAGCCGTCAAAACGGGCAAAAGCTCCTTGAGATCGTGCTGTCTGGCAAACGTCTCAACCACCAGCGTCGCGGCGTGAGTTTCGCCCTTAACCCCGTGAATTGAATCGAAGCGAATTGGCAGCGAAACATCGCCTGCGCGATGAAGATAAATGCCTTCAGTTTGGATCGCGGATTTTGCCTCTCTTGCTGGCATTGCGCCGGCGCAATTCTCCCACGCGAGGAAGTTCAAAACCTCTTGCGGAGGCTTTGAGAATCCAAAAAGGATCAAGAACTCTTTCATGCAGGCAGTCCACTTGTGCTCGTCCAGTGTGTTCACTGGATTGAGCAATTGCCAAATAAGTTTTTGAAACGCACTGAAGCATCCGTTTTGCATGACAGCTTGATGCAGCGTCGTCTTCGTTCGCGGCAGGGCTTCTGCTTCATTTGGAAGTGCGCGACGCAGTAGAGCCAAAACACCGGAAATTGCCAAATTGTAAGGTTCAGCGCCCGTTCCGGTTTCCGCCCATTTTTTGCGGGACTCGACAATGCAGCCCAAAAAAGTATCAGGCGTTGGGGGCTTGGCGGCCCTTGGGGAAACGTAATAGTTTCCATAGTCACCCAGAAAAGCCGGGAAATTATCTTTGGTATGTTGCGCGGCATTCACCCGGTTGCCTACAACACAAACAGGTTTTTCTTTCAGGATTTCAGGAGGCACTGTTTTTAGAACCAGATTCCCAAACGATGGAACGACGCGGCCCACAGCCGCACGGTCAAAAACGAAAACAGTGTTCTCTAAATCCGGTAATCCAGGGTTTCCGACAAGGGTCTGCGGCTCGACTGCCGTGAGCCGACTTGTAAAAGCCGCGATGGAACTGCCAAAACGGTGGGTGCCATTTAGAAAAAGAGATTTTCTCCTACCAAACAGAGATTGTCCGCCGTCGGAGTCTGAATCAAAATCGAAAATGGCCTGATTCTTATCGCCGAACCGTTGGAATATGCAGCCATCAGCCCCAAATATCGCTTCAATCACGCTGTCTTGCATCCGTGAAGTATCCTGAAGCTCATCAATAAACACCCACGGAAAACGTCGGCGCAACGCTGGAGCAACATACGGGACTTTGAACAGGCACGCTTCGGCAAACGCAAACATGTCATCGTATCGAAAATAGCCTTCGGCTCGGAGCAATTGCTTGACGGCTATCAAAGCTTGGCCAGTGGCAGAGGATTCACTTGGAAAACGCGTTTTTCCAACCCCATCGTGAGTCACACCCATGTGTGCGCCGTCGAGCCGAAGACTTCCCACGATGGATTGAGCACGCTCTAAATCCTTTCGGCACCAATTCAAAATTGCAAACCGCCCTGTCGGAGAATTCTTGCAGAACATCGCCCACGCTCGCGCCCTGAATCGTTCATTATCAATCGCAGTCACTTCAACCCGTTCACGCCTCAGAAATGGAATCGCCAGAAACTGATCCGCGAAGGTCTGAATTGTCCCGATGAAGTGCGGATAGTGCAGGAGCCGGCGTAATTCCGGTGAAAGGTTCAGCTTCTGTTCAATTTCCTTGCGGGCAACATTTGTGTGGGACAGGACACAGATGCCGCGATCGCGGGATGGCCACTTCCGTGCAAGGATCGCCAGCTTCGCTATCAAAATCGTGGTCTTGCCACTGCCCGGCCCGGCTTGCACATCGCAACTTTTAACCTCCCGAAGAACCGCAATCCGCTCCGCGTCATCAAGTCGAAGTTTAAGCTCCTTCTCGATGGCTTCAATGTCCGCCTTAATAATTTCAATTCCCGTTGGCATGGGCTGGCAGCGGCGGCAGCGGTGCTGTGACGTATTCGATGGCGGCAATGAGGTAAGGCGGAAGTTTTTGACGCAGTTGCTCGGGCGTGGGTTTTTGCGTTTCCAAGAGTTCTGCGAGAACCTGAGCCGTCACGGCTTTGGACGCATCTTCATCAAAAAGGGGTTGATAGACGCGGGCGGCAAGGATGGCTGCGGACACTCCGTGGCCAAGTTGCGCGTATTCTGCCGCTGCCGCTGTGAAAATTTCGTTTCGTTCTACATCGGGAAAGGCCCGGTCAGTGTTCTTCAGCTTTTTGGCGAACGAGACCGCCTTATGAAGTTCCAGACCAAGCCCCGATAGCGCCACATCATGCTCCAGAGTCCAACGCTCCGATACAAATGTCTTTACCACGCCACCGTCATATTTCCTGAGTGATTCCATGTGTGCGGGAATTTTTCCAGCCGCCTGCATCTCACTCTCATATTTTGGCAGGTTCTCATCGGTCTGTTTCTTCGTCTTGGGGGCATAATCTTTCGCTTCATCAGGTGGAATATCGCGGTCTGATATGCAGGCAACTTTTACGGGCGGTTCTTGAGTGTCAGTCCGTTGAAAAATTCGGGCGTAACGGAACAGGCCGCGACTCCCAACATTGACGACAGAAACGCCATATTCAGTAAACGACCGTCCGAGGAGTTTCGCGAGGGATGGCAACAAGATGTTTTCAGCGTCGCCTTCAGCCAACACCACACCACGGGCGAAGAACAGATTGGCCTTGGTCGTGTCGAGAAAACGGCGAAGGAATCGGTAATCCCCCGGTGTAAGTTTGGTGTGCGTGCCGGCAAGCGGATAGGCCCGCCCTTTGGCCACATGAGTCACGTTCTCAATGTCGGCTTTGGACGAGAGATTTGGACTATGAGTGGAAACGACAACTTGGACGGAGGCTTGCCCTTTTGTCTTCTCCTCCAAAAACTCCATCAACCGCAATTGCAATTGGGGGTGTAGATGCGCTTCTGGTTCCTCAATCAACAGCAGGGGCAATCCGGTTTCTGCCGATTCACTCAAAAGCAACAACTCGGCTGCCATGAAGAGAAGATTGTTAAATCCCAAGCCGTGCCGCGTCCGGTCGAGCATCGCGGCATCAGCCGCGAGCCAAAGTTCGAGTTTCTCTAAAATGCCCTTCAAGTCCGCGCTTCGCCCAATGGTTATTTGTCCAGACAACTTCTCTGAACCGATAGAAAGGTTGCTCAAGTAATCTTTGTTCAGTTGTTCCTTCGCACCAATGATCGCTGGGCTTTCCTTAATCCACGTTTCAGCAGTCACCATGATTCCGCGCAGAGTGGGGGGCGGCTTTGACAGCTCTCCTGCCACTGGAACCGGAAGGTCGCTCGGCTTGTCCTGTCCTGAGAGCTTTGGATGATACAGAAGTAACTGAGACAAACGCGAACCTTTCCCGGCTGACATCTCGGATTCGGCATCCCGAAGTGGCTTGAGGTAGGTCAAACGCAAGAAGCTGCGAACATCACCTTCGAGAGCCTTGCCTTGTCCATCAGGACCAGAACGATTCGTCACCTCAATGACCGAAACATCGACGCCACTGCGATTTTTTCGCGACACTCGAAATGCGCGAAGCGTCAATTCGAGCACGGGCTGTTTGTCCTCGAACGACAACCATTCCAGAAATCGTGCAGCTTCGTCTTCCGTCAAATTCTCGAATCGGCAGTAGATGGAAAAATCCATCGCCGTGTTCCCACCCGCCTTGTGGAAGTCGTCTTCGTTGACCCTGAGAAAATCCTGACTTGTCGTGCCCAAAACCAACCGAAGCGCATCCACGATTGCTGTTTTGCCGGAATCGTTTTCCCCTACGAGCACGGTCAACCCTTTCGTAATCCGAAGCTCCAAGTGTTTCTTCTCGGCACGGCTGCCGAAGATTCGGAAATTTTCAATTGTCAACTGTGCGAGGTGCATGACGATGGCTACATCGTAGCCAAAATGGGCCGGGTTAAAAGTCCAAAGTCCAATGCTGGGCGCCAGATTTTGGCATAAGAATTTTCTTGCGTCACTTGTCCAGCATCCGCCGATGAGATTTCCTGTTGTGTTCATCCCGTCTGCACCCGCGCCTCTGGTTGCTCCGCGCAACCTCGCGCCAGCGGTCGAAACATCTTTTCGCCCGCTGTCACTCCGTTGCTGATGCTCCGCTGCCCGGCGGCGCGGGCACAGGCGGGTGCGTTTTGTCAGGAGCGGTCCTGCTCTCTCGGGGCGGGTGAAGAGAGCAATCCCGCTCCTTCAGAACAAAACGCAAAACATGAACACAACAGAAAACCTCATCTCAACCGGATGCCTCGCAATCGCTCCGCAGCCCGTCAACCAAGTCATCAAGCCGGTAAAATTCCCGGCTCAACCGCAGGAATGGAAAATCGTTTCATTACGGGAATGTCCCACACCCGACACCATGCAACATTGTGAAACACCTGACCAGGCAGCCGCCTATTGGAATACTCATATTGCATCTCATCCCTACTTCAATTCTGAATGCGAATGTTTGGTGGTTTTTATTCTCAACACACGTCGGCGCATCAAGGGTCACTATCTGGTGTCCATTGGGACGATGGATACAATTCTCTGTCATCCCAGAGAAGTTTTTCGTTTGGCCATCATGGCCAGTGCATCAGCCATTATCATTTGTCACAATCATCCGAGCGGTGAATCAACTCCGTCAGACGCGGACATCAAAATCACCCGCGACCTTATCCGAGCCGGTCAACTTCTCAAAATCGAAGTCCTCGATCACATTGTCATCGGGAATCCCAACCACTCATCGCTCCGTGCCTTGGGTTATTTTTACTCAGCCTAACGGCGGTTTCCCGCTTTAGACTTTGTTTTGCGAAGCAATTAAAGTTCGCTATTGAACGCGTTAACCGCTCGCCAACGAAATCCTCGGCTTGATATGTTCTGACCCGTCAGATCGTTCGGCTGGAAATCGAATCATGCTTGAACTCTTAAAACCTTCCACCCGATTACTAATAACGGCTTTTGGACGAGACCGAGGCGGTTTTGAGTTCTTCCTGCCAACCGCCTCCGAGTGCCTTGTAAAGCTGAACCAGGTTCAGAGAAACGGTTTGATCGCTTTTCACCAGCGCATCCTGCGCCGCGTAAAGCGAGCGTTCGGAATCCAGCACATGGAGAAAGTCCGCCAGTCCGTTATTGTAAAGCTGCGTGGACAATTCAAGTGCCTGCTCATTTGCCTGCACCGATTGAGACAAAGATTCGCGCCGGGTTTGTTCGCGGGCATAAGCAGTGAGCGCATTTTCGGCGTCTTCGAGCGCGACCAGCACCGTTTGCTCGTAGGTATCCAATGCCTGTTCCTGACGGGCATTCTGGACGCGGACGTTGGCCCGGATGCTGCCAGCCTCAAAAATTTCCCATTGCACAGTCGGCCCGGCGGACCAATACCGGCTGGCGTAATCAAACCAATTGCCCGCTGATATGGTTTGCAAGCCGGCAATTCCAGTCAGGGAAAATTTCGGGAACAAATCCGCCTTGGCCACACCGATGCGCGCGGTAGCAGCGGCCAACTCACGTTCGGCACGTTGCACGTCTGGCCGACGTTGCAATAAATCCGACGGCAATCCTGCCGGGACTGTCGGCGGCGTCAGCGGAATGGGTTTTTCGACGGACATTTCGTCCTGCAACGCGCCCGGCGCTTGGCCGAGCAGCACGGCCAGATGGCGGACGGATTGATCAAAACCCGTTTCCAGCGAAGGCACTTCCGCTTCGGTTGCAGTCAGCAATGCCGTGGCTTGTTGAACGTCGAGGTCGCTGCTTAATCCGTTTTCAAAACGGTTGCTAGTCAGGTCCAGAATTTCCTGCTGAACTTGGATGTTCTGGCGCGTGATGGCAAGACGCTGCTGATAAGCGCGCGCGCCGATGTAATTGCGGGCGACTTCCGCGAGCAACGAGACCAGCACATCACGCCTACCGTATTCCGCAGCGCCAACTTCGGCGTTGGCGGATTCCACAGCCCGCCGTGTGCCGCCGAAAACATCAAGTTCCCAAGCGGCGTCGAAATTGGCGTTGTATGCGTTGTAATCCAACGCCGTGCCCGGCGGCAGCGGTGGAAAACTATTTTGTCCCCAGCGATTCCGTGAATAGGATGCCGAACTCCCAATCGAAGGCCATAAACTTCCCGCAACCACGCCTCGTTCAGCACGGGCTTCACGCACGCGGGATTCGGCGATGCGAAGCGTGAGATTGGATTGCACCGCTGTTTCCATGAGCGAATTCAGATTTGTATCGCTGAAATTTTTCCACCACGCGGCAAGATCAGCGGAAGCATTCGTTTCGCCGCCGGCAAGAGGTGCAGTCCAGTGCGACGGCAAATTTGCTTTTGGCGGCTGATAATTTGGCCCGACGGCGCAACCGGCGAAAAGAGCCAGACACATTGCAGCCATGACCATTGCCGGTCTCATGATTTGACCGCCTCCTCGCTATGATTCGCAGCGTTAAACAGATTCAAAATTGTTTCAGCGGTAATGTCGTCGCCGATGCCGGTGTTGAGCATGGCGTGGAAAAGCTGGCGGTTCGGCCATTCGTGGCCATATTGGTGTTTCACGAACTTCCGGCGATCCTCGTCAATGGTATCCACCAAATTGATGGCTTCGGTTTCGTTGCCGATGCGCTTGAGCACGCGCCGGAACTTGAGTTCGCGCGAAGCAAACAGAAACACACAAAAGGTGTCGGTGCGGTCGCGAAGAAAATACGGAGCGCCGCGACCGATGATGACGCACGGTCTTTTTTCAGCGGTCTGTTCGATCACTCGTTGAAGCAAGGAAGCCAGCCGTTTGCTGTCTAAAATCGCGAGGTCGGGCGACGGCAGGTTCCGGTCAAAACTGCCGCGCCAGATGACGTTGACCAATCGCTGGAGGACAGGATCATTGCGTTCCAAGCGCCGCAGGCAAGTATCAACCGGAATCCTGGCCAACCGCGCGATTTCAGCGGTAAGCTCCTGATCAAAACAATTCCAACCCAGCCGATTCGCGACTATTTCACCGATGGTGCTCGCGCCCGCGCCAAATTCGTGGTCAATGAGAAGAAGTTGTTTCATACGTTACAAGTTATCATTCAGCAGCCGCCACCGCGTGGACTTGCCGGGATTTTTCATAGGTTAGCACACATAAAACACTCACCGCGCAAAAACAGGCGACCACGAGAAACAAATTCATGAACGCCCAATACTCGGACTGTTGCAGCAGCGTGTGATAAAGAAATCCGTGCGCGCGCGCCAAAGCGTCCGGCGGGCTGAAATGCTGCTCGAATACTTTTTGAAGCACTGCCGATTTTTGTTCGTATTCTGGATTCAATGGGGACATTTGTCCGGCCATCATGGATTGATGGGTTTGCGAATATCTTTGCAGCAGGGTGGAAACAAAGGAAAGGCCGACGCTGCCGCCGGTATTGCGAATCAAATTTTGGAGGCTGGAGGCATTGCCGATCTGTTCGTTGCGCAACGTGCCGACCGCCAGCGTGGTCAAAGGCACGAAGATGCAGCCGATGCCGAAGCCGGCGATTATGTTTGGCAGAACAACGCTGCCTATCGTCATTTGCAGGCTCAACCGGCATAAAAGAAAGCTGGCCAGCCCAACTGCCGCGAATCCGAGTCCGGCCAGCAGGCGCGAATCAACCCTGCCCACCAGCGTGCCGACAAAAAACAGCGCGACAAACGCGCCGATTCCGCGCGGGCTGACGCTTAACCCGGCATCAAAGGCGGTGTATCCGAGCAGCGACTGAACAAACAAGGGTAGCAGCGTAATCAGTGCATAAAGCGCGAAGCCGAACAGTCCGAACAAACCGCAACTCACCGCGAAGTTGCGGTTTTTGAAAACGCTCAAGTCCACCAGCGGATTTTTAGCAGTCAGTTCGCGCACGACAAATCCGATCAAGGACAAACTGCAAACAACGGCAAACCAGCGCAGCCAGATGGCTGAAAACCAGTCCGCATCCTGCCCCTTGTCGAGAATGATTTGCAATGTTCCTAGAAACAGCGCCACCAAGGCAAATCCCATTCCGTCAAAGCGACCCGCCAGCTTGTTTCGAATGTAAGGCGGGTCTTCCACCAGCCACGACATCAAAAAAAACGCGAGCAAGCCCACGGGCAGATTGATGTAAAACGTCCAACGCCACGACCAATTGTCCGTCAGCCATCCGCCCAATGTGGGGCCGAGAATGGGCGCAACCACAATGGCGATGCCAAACAAGGCAGTGGCTGCGCCGCGCTTGGCCGGCGGAAAACTTTCCAGCAGGATGGCCTGCGACAACGGCTGCATCGCTCCGCCGCCCAAGCCTTGCAGGACGCGGGCAAGCACCAGCATCGCCATGCTCGTGGCGAGACCACAAAGCAATGAAGCCGCCGTGAAAATAATCGTGCAACCGATCAGAAACCGTTTGCGTCCGAAAAAACTGGAGAACCAAATGCTCGCCGGCAGAATGATTGCGTTGGCGACAAGATAACTTGTCAGCACCCAGGTGGATTCGTCTTGTGTCGCGCCAAGATTGCCCGCGATGTAAGGCAGCGCCACGACTGCGATCGAAGTGTCCAAGATGACCATGAACGTCGCCAGCATCACCGCCAGCGCAATCAGCCAGGGATTTGCGCGTGGCCGCCATTCCATCGTCGTCGTGGCAACGGCGTCGCTCATTTGACTTTCACTTCCGGCACGACGGACATGCCCGGCGCGATGTCCAAGTTGGTTGGCAATTCTTCATCGAAGATAATTTTCACCGGCACGCGCTGCACAACTTTGATGTAATTGCCAACCGCGTTTTCCGGAGGCAACAAACTGAACCTCGCGCCCGTTCCGGCTTGCAGGCTGTCCACTTTGCCTTTGAACTTCCGGTTCGGATAAGCGTCCATGCTCAACTGCACCGGCTGTCCCGGCTTCATGTGTGTCAACTGCGTTTCCTTGAAATTGGCAACTACCCAAACGTCCTTCGGCACAAGTGCCAACAACGCTTGGCCGGGCTGCACATAATTTCCGAGTTGAACCGTGCGCGCGGTGACGCGCGCATCCAGCGGCGCGATGATTTTTGTGTAGGAAAGATTCAATTCAGCCTGTTGAAGTTTGGCCTCGGCCTGTTGCACTGCGGCCTTTGCCGTTTCCACGCCAGCCTCGGACAATTCCACGTCTGATTCCGCAGCATTGGTCTGGCTGCGCGCGGCTTCCAAATTTGCCGCCGCCGACCTCGCCTGGGCTTGCGCCAGATCAAACGCGCTTTTGGAAATCGCCCGGCTCTCAACATTTTCGTAACGCTTCAGGTCGTCCATTGCCCGTTGATTTTCCGCCTCGGCAGCCGTCACCGCCGCCTGCGCCTGCGTGACTTTGGCTTCGCTGACTTTCACCTGCGCCTGCGATTGATTCAACTGGCTTTGCGCCGCCGCCAGATCCGCGCGGGCTTGCGCCGCTTTCGCTTCGTAATCGCGCGGGTCAATTTCCACGAGCACGTCACCGGCCTTGACCTCTTGATTGTCTTTGACGAGAAGTTGCGCAATTTGTCCCGGCACACGCGGACTCACCAGCGTGACATAACCATCAATAAACGCATCGTCGGTGGATTCATAGGGCGCGACACAAATGAAATAATAAAAAACCACCACGACGAGAACCGTCAATGCCGCCGCGCCAATGATGAGAAATTTCAACTTGCGCCGATTTTTTCGGGGCGGTGGTGGAAGAATTTCCTTGCCCAACTTGTCAGGCGATTCGATTTTGGTGTCTTGTTGCTCCATAACTTTTTTGTGGCACCTTCTGCGGGCCGAACGCAATTGCTTTAATTCTATTTGCGCGGAAGTTCGCGACAAGGAAAATGGCCTGACGACTTTGTTCCACGCCATGAATCTGACAGTCGGGGTTGATTTAAGCAATTGGTCGAACGGTTCGAGTTTTAGCAGTTCAAAAGAACTGCTTGGAACAAGTCCTTTCGAGGGTGGAGATTTAACCATGCCAACAATAGCATTGACGCAAAATGGAAGTGACAAGTGTGATTCCATACGCAATTCAATTTCGAACCGCAGTTTGCCTTTGAAATTTATCGGTGTTACCATGGTATTCATATTTTTATGGGATAAAAATGAATCACGATGGCGTCATTCAATGTCCTGACATACCCGCCGCCTTAAATGAGGAAACCGACGGCACCGGGACGGTCGCGGCTCTTCGGCTTGAACTCAAACGAGCATTGGACGCTCATGAAAGGTCAGAGGCCTTGCTTCAAGGCGAAAAAAAAATCACAGAACTGATTGCCCAAGGAAATCCGCTGGATGAAATCTTTGACCGATGCTGCCGACTGGTGGAAGAAGTGTTCGCAGGCTCCTTGGGCATCATCATGCTCATGGATTCAAACGGCAAGCGGCTGTGGCGCGGCGCGGCTCCGAGTTTCCCGGCTTACATGGCAGAAGTGGACGGCTTCGAAATTGATCCCAAGGTAGGCACATGCTCGGCTGCGGCAGCGCGCAGAGAGCCGGTGATTACCGCCGACATCCTGATTGATTCGCATTGGGCAAATTGCCGCGATCTGGCCGCGAGGCACGGACTGCGGGCCGGCTGGGCCACGCCCATATTGTCGTCAGCCGGTCGCGTGTTGGGCACTTTTGCTCTCTACTGGCGTGAGCCGTGTTCTCCAACGCCCCAACACCTCCAGATCATAAATCAACTCGCACAGTTGGTTGCTTTTGCGATTGAGCGCGCGCAAGCGGCCAAGGCCCTGCTGGCATCGGAAAAATTGGCTCGTGAGCAGGCCGCAGCATTGACGATGGTTTTGGACGCGCTGGCAAAGGAATCGGACCCCAATCAGATCATGGAGCATGTGTTGCGGACGGTGACAGCACAGTTCGATGCACACAGTTGTAGCGTTTGGCTTCGCGACCAAGTCAGCGGTTTGATGGCCCTCGATTTCGCACTGGAGGACGGCATGTTCAAGACTCGGACAAAGCTTGCGGCTGTCAGTCCTGCATTACCGCTGGAAGCTTTTCCCACTTGGGTGGAAATGTATCGTCTTAAAAAGTCGATAATTCTCGAAGACATTCGAATTACACCAGACTTTCCCTGTCGGGATCACCTTGTGGCGATGGGTGTTATCACTTTGCTGGCTGTCCCAATGATAATAGCCGGCGAAGTGGGAGGATTGATAGCGATACGATTTACCCGGAAGCACGTTTTTGGCGATGACGAGCGGGACCTGGCTCAAGCGCTTGCCAATCAGGCGATGCTTGCGATTCAACTTGCCCGTCTTTCCGCACAGAGCCGCCAGTCCGCCATCATTGGTGAGCGTAACCGCATGGCGCGCGACATTCATGATACGCTGGCGCAAGGTTTTACTGGCGTAATCCTGCATGTGGAAGCGGCCGAGGAGGCCATGTCCAGAAAGCGACTGGAGGCAGTTATTGGACATCTTCGTGGCGCGGGCGAAATTGCCCGCGACGGTTTACGCGAAGCACGGCGATCTGTGCGGGCACTTCGGCCATTGGCTTTGGAAGAGAAGAACCTTGCTGAAGCCCTGGAAGAACTGATCATGAAATTAACCGTCGGCACGGCTGTGCAGGCTACGTTTACATTGCAAGGTGAGCCACGAGAACTCCCGCCGGAATCAGAGACCAATTTCCTCCGTATCGGGCAGGAAGCCTTGACGAATGCCATCCGTCACGCGCGTCCCAGCAAATTTGATGTCCTGCTTTCTTTCGGCGAGCGTGAACTCCGTTTGAGTATGTGTGACAATGGATGTGGTTTTGACCCAGACTTGAAAAGTTCAGGCTTTGGCCTGCAAGGAATGGCAGAACGAGCTGAAGGTATGGGAGGCCAATTTTCAATCCAAAGTGCCAGCGGCAAAGGCACGACAATTTCTGTGACCATTCCGTTGCCAGTTCCAACCGAACTAGAAAAATTATGAATCGCCCAACCAAAGTTGCAAAATCGCCTTTGCCCGTTGTTCCGCAGCGGCAGGAGAATGGGTCAGGTTCAGCACACATGAATCAAATCAGGGTGTTGATTGTGGACGACCACACCACGGTGCTGGCAGGATTAACTGCAATCATTGGCATGCAGCCGGACATGGTTGTCGTCGCCGAAGCGGCCAACGGCATTGAAGCGCTTGGACTTTGGCAGCAGCACCGTCCAGATATAACTTTGTTGGACTTGCGCATGCCCAAAATGGATGGAGTCAGCACACTCAATGAAATCCGCCAGCGGGACCAGTCTGCCCGGGTGATTGTGCTGACTACTTATGACGCCGACCTGGATATTCTTCGAGCGGTCAAGGCTGGCGCAAAAGGCTATCTCCTCAAGGACGCGCGACGCGAGGAATTGCTGGATTGCATCCGTAAAGTGAACAGCGGTGAAACCCGCATACCGCAGGCGCTCATGCAGAAGCTGGTAACTGGCATCAGCAGCGAACCCATGACCGACCGCGAGGCGGAGGTTTTGCAGTTACTCGCCATCGGCAGGAGCAACAAGGAAATCGGCGCGAATCTTTCCATCAGTGAATTCACCGTGAAAGGCCATCTACGAAGTATTTTCAGCAAACTGAATGTTTTGAGTCGCACAGAAGCCATCGCGGCAGCGAGTCGCCGAGGACTGGTTCAGTTCTAATCATTGCACGCAGAATTTCTCTGCATGGTCAGCAGTCGGAACACGACTTTTTATCTTCATTAAGACTGCGAATGTCTGGCCTGTTTCCGTTTTGACCTTTCGAGCTGCTTTCTGCCCAACCAAGCACCCCTTCAAAAGAACTGTTTCACGCCAGTCCTTCGGAATCGTGAAAATCAGGACGTTTGGGCAATACCAAATAATTCAACAGCCAGCTACAGTGGCTCGTAGTTTTGTGTGTGAAGAAACAAACTTTGGAACAAAAATAATATGCTTACTTATCGTGCTGTTCAAATATCAAGCCCCGGAAAATTCGAACTCGTAAATCTTCCGCTCGTGGATCCTCCTGCCGGTAAAGTTCGCATAAAAGTGGAGGCTTGTGGCGTTTGCCATTCGGATTCGGCAACGGTCGATGGCCTCTTACCCGGTATTACCTTCCCACGCGTGCCCGGCCACGAGGTTGTCGGCAAAATTGACGCCGTTGGCCAAGGGGTTTCCGGTTGGAAAGTAGGCCAGCGCGTCGGCGTAGGGTTTCTTGGCGGACACTGCGGGCAATGCCAATCCTGCCGTCGCGGTGATTTTGTTAATTGCACAAATCAGCCCGTCTCCGGCGCTCATTTCGATGGGGGCTATGCCGAAGTGATGATGGCCTTCCCAAATGGACTCGTGGCCATCCCGGACGGACTTAGTTCGATTGACGCAGCGCCGCTCCTCTGTGCGGGTCTTACTACTTTTAACGCGCTGCGCAAATCCTCTGCAAAGCCGGGTGAACTGGTGGCTATACTAGGCATCGGAGGTTTGGGCCATCTTGGAATCCAGTTCGCAGCGCACATGGGTTTCAAAGTCGCGGCAATTGCACGCGGCGCTGAAAAGGAGCCATTGGCAAAGAAACTTGGCGCTCATCACTATATTGA
This sequence comes from uncultured Verrucomicrobiae bacterium, assembly GCA_963789055.1. Lineage (GTDB taxonomy): Bacteria > Verrucomicrobiota > Verrucomicrobiia > Limisphaerales > UBA11358 > UBA11358. Next base: position 1,004,100 of record CAWBJE010000004.1, read on the forward strand.
CAGCAGCGCTGGAGACCCCGCCGCCGCGCTCAAAGCTTTAAGCGGCGCAAACGTAATTCTGGCAACGGCTTCTGATAGCAAAGCGATGTCGGCAATCATGGGCGGTCTCGCAACTCGCGGGCGCATGATTGTAGTTGGAGTGGGCGCGGAAGCCATTCAGGTCTCGCCGCTTCAACTTCTCTTTAGTTCGGTGGGAATCGAAGGCGCCTTGACCGGTTCGCCAATTGATAACGAAGACACGCTTGGTTTCAGCGTCCTGAAAGGAATAAAACCGATGATCGAAACGCTTCCGTTGGAGAAGGCAGAGGACGGTTATCGGAAAATGATGAATGGCAAGGCGCGCTTTCGCATCGTCCTGACCATGTGAGCGCCCGCAATAAAAAATGGAAGAGTAACGAGCAATGAAACCAAACACCGATAATGCCGATCTTCTCGATTTCATCAAATCCTAGTTTGCGATTAGCAAAATTTGGGAACGTATTATGAGCAATTACACCCACGAAACCGTTCCGACCAAATTCATCGAGGCTGATGGAGTCCGATATGCTTACCGGCGCTTTGGAAAAGCTGGAAAAACTCCGATTCTTTTTTTGGGATATTTCAACTCCAACATGGACGCTTGGGACCCAAGCGTGACGAATAGTCTCGCCAAAGATTACGAACTCATTTTGTTCAATAGCGCGGGCGTCGGCGATTCGGGAGGCCAGACGCCTCCTACGGTTGTCGAGATGACCGAGGATTGCTTTGCATTTTGCCGCGCACTCGGCCTGAAGGCGGTTGACGTTGTTGGTTTTTCGCTGGGCGGGATGATTGCCCAGCAAATGGCTCTGGATCATCCCGAACTTGTCCGGAGACTGATCCTGTTGGGAGCCGGTCCCCGGGGCGGCGAAGGCATGACCTTCACCGAATTGTCGCCCGAAGAACAAGCCGATCCAGTTGGATTTCTGCTGGCAGCTTTCTTCGCACCGACCGAAACGAGCCAGTTGGCAGGAAGGCAATACCTGAAGCGGATTGCTGCACGCAAGGACAACCGCGACAAGCCTGTGTCAAGAGATTCTGCCGTGGCCCAACTCGCTGCCGTTCGGGAATGGGGCACCATCCCAAAGACGGGCCGCTTCTCAACCTTGAAAAAAATCACCCAGCCAACGCTCATCGTTCATGGCAACAAGGACATCGTTGTGATGCCTGTCAACGCGCTGATTTTGGCGGAGCACCTGCCGAATGCGACGCTTATTGTTTACTCCGATTCGAGCCACGGTGCTCAATACCAACACGCAAAAGTATTCCTTGAACACGCAAGACTATTTCTAAACGAAGGGGACTGAATACCGGCCAATCAACATCAACCAATGGATCACATGAAAAACACACCTGAACAAAACAAAAAACTGGTTTTGGAAGCATTCGACACGTTGTTCAATAAACGAGATTACGCTGCTGCGGAAAAGTATTGGTCAGCGAACTACATTCAACACAGCGCGGTCGTGCCAGCAGGACGCGACGGGCTGTTCAATTTGGTGAAGAATGCTCCCAAAGAATTCCGCTGGGAGCAGGGTGTCATCATGGCTGACAACGACATGGTAATGATCCACAGTCGCTACTCGGGACGCGGAACTTCAAAAAATTTGATCGGCGTTGACATTCTCAAGATCAAGGACGGAGTCTTTGTGGAGCATTGGGATGTTTTGCAGGATGAGGCAGCAAAAGAGGAATCAAATGGCGGCTTCCCAATGTTTGGCACCTCATTCCCTAAATCATCAGACCGTCAACCCGCTGCCACGCCACTGACGATAGCGCAAGCGCGAGAAATCGTGTGGCCGCTGTATGACGCCCTGAACCAGCCTGCCAAGAAAGATGTGGACGCCTTGCTGGCCAAAGCCGCTCATTCCGACTATCACTCTTATCATACGAACGAAGATTTTCTGACACGCGACCAACTGGCCGGCATATTCAAGAACATGGGCGTGACTATTCCTGATCTGCGCTGGGAAATTAAGGACATCCAGGCCCACGGTGATCAAGTCATTGTGCGTGGTGAGGCAACCGGCACGCCCACGGGCGAGTTCTGGGGCGCCAAGCCCACTGGCAAGGGCTTCAAGACGATGGCACTTGATATATTCACGGTAAAAAATGGCAAGCTGGCGTCCTGTTATCATATCGAGAACTGGATGACAGCATTGCAGCAGATGGGCAAGTAGAGGGAGAGCCTTTATTGTTATGGCCGACCTATCAAACAAAATGGCCTTGGTCACCGGCGCATCCAGAGGCATTGGCCGCGCCACCGCGCTCGCTTTGGCTGAAGCCGGCTCCCGTGTCATCGTGCATTACGGGAGTTCAAAGGCGGAGGCGGATAAAGTCGTTGACGAAATCCGTTCCGCTGGCGGCCAGGCGGATGCCGTTCAAGCTGATTTGGGGACACCAGACGGCGCAACCAAACTCGCCAAAAGAATTCAAAAACTGGTGGACACACGTTTGGACATTCTCGTTTCCAACGCCGGTGTGTCCAAAGCCGCTCTCTTGGAAGATCACAAACTAGAAGATTTCGACAGGCTGTTCGCGATCAATGTTCGCAGTCCATTTTTTTTGGTCCAGCAGACGTTGCCGATTCTGGCCGAGGGCGCCAGCCTTGTGCTGGTTTCTTCAGTGGTCGCACGGTTCGTGCCCGGAAATCCGGCACAGGCGGACGCGCCCTCGATGTCGGCATACGCCGCGACCAAGGGTGCAATTGAAACCTTGGTTAAACATTGGGCCGCAGCACTCGGGTCGCGCCGGATTCGCGTCAATGCCGTCGCTCCCGGCGTGATTGAGACGGATATGTCCAATTTCACCAAGACCGAATCGGGCCGCAACATTGCGCTCGGCATGCAGGCGCTGAAACGCATCGGCCAGCCTTCGGACGTTGCGGACGTGATTGCTTTTCTCTGTTCAGAGAATGCTCGCTGGATAACCGGCGCAATCATCCCTGTTGATGGAGGTTCCAAGTTGTAACCCGACCACGATTCATCCACCAAAACATAATATGTCAACGATTCATGCTTACGCGGCGAAAACCTCCAAAGGTTCACTGCAACCCTTTGAATTTGAGCCGGGCGAATTAGGCTCGGATCAGGTGGAAATCAAAGTTACGCACTGCGGAATTTGCCATTCTGATCTCTCCATGCTCGACAACGAGTGGGGCATGTCGCAGTTCCCGTTCGTTCCCGGACATGAAGCGGTTGGAACCGTGCTCGCGCTCGGCGAAAACGTCAAGAGCCTCAAGATAGGGCAACGGGTGGGCGTGGGCTGGATGGCTTACAGTTGTCTTTCCTGTCGCGAATGTTTGTCCGGCCATCACAACCTTTGCGCCACCAACCAAGGCACCATCGTCGGACGCCACGGCGGTTTTGCCGACCGCTTGCGCGCTCAATGGACATGGGTGCGTCCCATCCCGGATGCGCTCGATCTGGCCAAGGCCGGGCCTCTCTTGTGTGGCGGTGTTACCGTATTTGCTCCGTTCCTCGCCTACAACATTTCACCAACGTCGCGAGTCGGTATCATCGGCATCGGCGGATTGGGTCACATGGCTCTCCAATTTGCCAACAAATGGGGCTGTGAAGTTCATGCTTTCACGACCAGCGACAGCAAAGAAGCAGAAGCTCGCCGTCTCGGAGCCCATGTGGTTCACAACACCAAGCGTGATGGCGCTCTGAATAAAATTGCCGGAAGTTTGGATTTAATCATTTCGACGATCAATGCCCCGCTGGATACGCCCGGATTGCTGGGGGCGCTTGCTCCGTTGGGACGCCTACACGTCGTCGGCGCGGTGCTTGAGCCGTTGGCGGTGCCGGCCTTCGGATTGATCATGGGCCAAAAATCAATTTCGGGTTCCCCGACCGGCAGTCCCACCGCGATTGACCGGATGCTCGAATTCAGCGCACGACATTCGATTGCTCCCGTCGTTGAGACCTTTCCGATGTCAAAGGTCAACGATGCCCTTGAGCATTTGCGTTCGGGCAAGGCGCGTTATCGTATTGTTTTGGCCAACCCAAATTGACAGCGTGATTTAGCGGGAACCATCCCAAAACAACGTCATGACGGAATGCGCGCCACTACCTCTTCTGACGCCATACCGCATGGGCGAGTTGCTGCTGCCGAACCGCATTGTGATGGCACCGCTCACGCGACAGCGCGCCGCCAATCCGGAACACGTTCCGACAAAACTTCAGGCACAATACTACGCACAACGCGCCTCAGCCGGAGTCATCATTAGTGAAGGCACGGCAATTAGCCCGGAAGGTTTTGGATGGGCGGATACTCCGGGTTTATGGAATACCGAGCAGGTTTCGGGTTGGCGCGTTGTCACCGATGCCGTCCATGAAGCAGGTGGTCGGATCATTGCGCAGCTCTGGCATACCGGCGCTATATCGCATCCAGATTTGCTCAACGGCGCGCTGCCGGTATCAGCCTCCAATGTGAATCCCTTGCAGCAAAGCGTCACGCCAACCGGGAGGAAACCCACGGTGAAACCCCGGCCAATGACGAAGAACGAAATACGCCAGACAGTCGCGGATTACGGCGAAGCCGCCCTAAATGCGATGAAAGCAGGCTTCGATGGAGTTCAGATTCAAGCGAATTACCTTTATCTCATTCCACAATTCCTAAATCGCATGACAAACCTTCGCACGGACGAATACGGCGGTTCCATCGAAAATCGTGCCCGGTTTCTTTTCGAGGTGCTGGGAAGTGTTTTGGAAGTTGTAGAATCCGAAATGGTTGGGATCAAGATAGCCCCCATGCACGAAGCAGGCCCATTCGCGGCAAATGATGAGACCTTGCCCACCATTGAATATGTCATCTCCCGACTAAACGATTACAGTCTGTCTCACCTGCTGCTGATGGGTGCTTCCACGGACTTTTCCGGCAGCCCACTCGCGGCACTGGCAGGTGACGGCATGTTCCAGCACTTCCGTCCCATCTTCAAAGGCCCGCTCATCGCCAATGTGAAAATGGATCGCGAGCGGGGCAACCGACTTATTGCTGGAGGCATCGCTGACTTGATTGCCTTTGGCCGCCCTTACATCGCCAATCCTGATTTGGTCGCGCGTTTTGCCACGAACGCACCGCTTAACAACGATGTCAGAACGGAAACAATTTATGGCTCTGGACCGGAGGGCTATGTTGATTATCCCGACTTAAAGCAGCCCCACTGACCCAAATGCGTGCAGCTATCAATCCTGATCTGGTTGCACAGCAGATGACGAAGCTGGCCTTGATCATTGGGTCTCGAACTTTTTTGTCTCCCCGCCTGTTTCACTTGGCGAGCGCAATTAAATTCCCCGCTGCCCCATTAGACCTTCGGGTTTTCAACTTTCACGCTCCGCCATGCAGCATAGCCCCAACATAATCGGACGGAACGTCGCTAAAATCCGCCGTCAGCGAGGCTGGATAAAAGCGGAATTGCTTGCCAAGTTACGATTGGCAGGGTGTCCCATCACCTTGGACATCCTCGCCAGCATCGAAGCACAACATTGTGCTGTAACCGATGCGCAAATTTTCTTTTTCTCTCAAGTCTTTTGCGTTTCGGTCGAAGAATTATTTTTCCCCGATTCGGACGTTGATTGAACCGCTACAATCTTAATATTTTTCATTCTCGCCATGTCACGCTCCTGTCAAATGTGTTTCGGTTTTTGCGAACATCCTCGCATCAAGTGAATATTTTCCGCCGCCTATAAACACCAGCGTCACCACGACGAGCGTGTAGAGAATTGCCAGTTGCGGATCGCGGCTGGCCAGCAGGTTTTGGCAAATCGCGCCACTGAGGGCGCAGACCAGCAAAGCGGCGTTGATCCTCGTGAACAACCCAACAACGATGAACAATGAGCAGATGAACTGCACCAATGTTGCCGCAACGGCCGATGCGAGAGGTGCGGGCATGTGCATTCCAGCCACTTCCTCGGCCAATGTCCACGGCGTGCCGTGCTGAAGATAGGCAATCCAGCCTTCGAGCTTATGCAAGCCATGAATGTAGAAAATCATCAATCCCGCCGAAACGCGGAGGAAAAGATGACCGAAATTTGCCGCCGCGCCGGTCGGTTCGACCGCTAGTGATTTTTTCAACAGGTTCATAAATGAGTTAGAACGCAAAACAATCGCAACCCAGGCCGAAGAAGTCGGCATAGCGATTTCGCGCGGCCTCGATGCCCGCTAGAAGTTGATGCGCAGAGTGGGTGCAGCCGTGATTACACTCGGCACTGTGCTCATGCGTCTGCGCAATCGGCACACCCGTGCGCGCCGCCTTGCGGATGTCCAACGGTGCGCCGTAGCCGCCGAACACTTTGACCGGCGACCATTCCGGCAGCACTGGAATCGGCGGCAGTGCGTGAGGTGCAAATTCTGCCACCGCGTGAACAATCTTGCCGCCAACGATGGTGAGAACGGATTCGATGCCTTTGATTTGTTCTTCCGGCACGGAAATATAGTCATCCGTCAGCGCCACCAAGTCCGCCAATTGGCCGGCGGCAATCGCGCCTTTCTTTCCACTCTCACTTGAAAACCAACTGCTGCCTTGCGTGTATAGCCGCAATGCTTCTTCACGACTGAGGCAATTTTTGTCTGGATACATCGAAACGCCGCCGACCGTTTTGCCTGTGACCATCCAATACAAGGAAACCCACGGATTGTAACTGGCTACTCGCGTGGCGTCCGTGCCCGCGCCCACTGGAATGCCAAGCTCCAACATTTTCCGAACCGGCGGAGTTCGCTCGGCGGCTTTCTTGCCGTAACGATCCATAAAATATTCGCCCTGATAGGCCATGCGATGTTGGATTGCGATGCCGCCACCCAAGGCTTTGATGCGTTCCAAGTTTTTGTCTGAAACGGTTTCGCAATGGTCGAAGAACCAGTTCAAACCTTTGAACGGGACATCGCGATTGACCTCCTCAAAAACATTCAGAAAGCGCGTGATGCTTTCGTCGTAGGTGGCGTGAAGACGGAACGGCCACTTGTTAGCAGCCAGCAACGATACGACACCTTTCAGTTCGCCTTCCAGAGAAGCAGGAAGGTCGGGGCGCGGTTCGAGAAAATCTTCAAAATCCGCCGCCGAGAAAACCAGCATTTCGCCCGCGCCATTGCAACGGAAGAAATCGTCGCCCTTGCCCGGCCCCGTCATTTTGATCCAGCGCGCGAAATCTTCCTTTTCCTGTTTCGGTTTTTGGGTGAAAAGGTTGTAGGCGATGCGCAGAGTCATTTCGCCGCGCTTGTGCAACTCATCAATGATCGCGTAATCCTCGGGGTAGTTTTGAAATCCTCCGCCGGCGTCAATGATGCTGGTCAAGCCAAGCCGATTTAACTCGCGCATGAAATGTCGCGTGGAATTCAACTGGTGCTCCGGCGGCAGCTTCGGCCCTTTGGCTAAGGTTGCGTATAGGATGGTTGCGTTTGGACGCGCGATAAGCAACCCGGTCGGATTGCCCTGGCCGTCGCGCTGGATTTCACCGCCCGGCGGATTGGGTGTGTCTTTCGTGTAACCGCAGGCGCGGAGCGCAGCCTTGTTCAGCAACGCACGGCAATACAAGTGCAGGATGAACACGGGCGTTTCGGGAGCCGCAGCGTTGATTTCTTCCAGTGTGGGCATCCGCCGTTCGGCAAATTGGAATTCAGTCCAGCCACCGACCACGCGCACCCATTGTCCAGGTGGTGTGCGCTGCGCCTGTTCTTTGAGCATCCGCAGCGCATCGGACAGTGAAGGGACGCCATCCCAACGCAACTCCATGTTGTAATTCAAGCCGCCGCGAATGACATGGAGGTGCGAGTCGTTCAATCCCGGAATGACACGACGGCCTTTGAGGTCAATGACTTTGGTGTCCGGCCCGTGCTGGTATTCTTCGGCGTCATCCACGCCGATGATGCGACCGTCTTTGACGGCCAGATTGGTCGCTTCGGGATATTTCGGGTCGAGGGTGGTAATGCGCCCGTTGTGGAGAATGAGGTCGGGAACCTGTGATGTTTTCATAATGTTTGGTTGTTTGTTAATGCGTTAATGGTTGTTAAATGTGAAATCAGAAGGTTGCTGTTTTTCATGCGGGAATTTTTTCTTGTTTGGGTTGCAACCAGTTGTGAAAAATGCGCGTAAGTAGCGGCATCGCAATCCAGGTCAGACAGGCGACGACGACGATGTTGAACGCGGAATTACGAATCAGAAACGGCCAATTTTGAATCGCCGGGCCGATGGCGAAAAACAGGAGCGTGGTGACAACATCAACCCCGATGTAGGTAATCAAAGCCATTTTCCATTGTGGCAATGGCCGCAGTGGTTGACCCGGCAAGGTGAACCAGCTTTCCAAGCCGCAAAGCTCCTCGGTCCGACCGCTGCCTTCTGTCAGATCTAGCGCAAATTGATTCCATTCCAAGTATTCGGGAGACGTGCGAAAGGCCGTGATCGCCTCACGGTTGGCAAACCCACGGATGATGCCATATTCACGGGAACCGCTTCCCGGCACCGGGCGGATAATGTGAACGCCGGTCTGGCCCGGCAAGGTGAGTGATCGCTGGACGAAATCGTGCAATGCCTGCTCGAACGCAACTTCACAACCAACCTTTACCGTTCGGACTATTGCGATATGGATGGGTTCGTTCATAGGTTTGATTGTTTAAGTTAAAAGAGAAAATCAAGGGTCGTGGAGAGATAATCCACGTCGCTACCGCCCGCTTGGTGAATGTAGCTTCCGCTGAAAAAGTGGACGTAAGACGCTTGGAAACTGAGGTGCCGCTGAATCTGCCAAGTCAGGTTCACGTCCAGCGCGGTGCCTACATAACTGGAAGCGGTGCTCGACGCGGGAATCGCAATTCCGCCCGGGACGCTATAGACCGCGTCGTTTCGTGAATAACGCCAGAACACATCCGCGCCGCCGTCCGCCGAAAGGGTTCGCGTGAATTTCAAGCCGGCATTCGGATGGACGTCAATGATGTTTTGCGGACGGAGCAGACTGGCGTCGTTGAAGTAACCTGATTTGAAGTAGAGCGCGTCAAAGGTTTCCTGGGTTCCACCACTCGTGCTTCCGCTGCCGCTGGTGACATCCGCTTTCAGTCCAAGTCTCGGCTGCAACGTGGTGTCGAATGTGTATCCAGAATCAATGCTGGCAGTCCAAGCGAGGATGGAATTGTTTCCGAAACTGCCCACTTGAAGAACATCTTCCTCATTCCAATCCCACTGGTTCCGTTCACCAAAAATGCGCAACCCCAGCGAATGACGATGTTCATCAGCCGTTCCCGAGGCGTAAGTTGCCTGCTCGTTGTAAATGCCAAGATAATACAGGTCAACTCCCGCCTGGTGCGGCGCGTCGAACCAGTGCGTAACATAAAGCCCCCAAAATGTCGTTGAGTGATCCTCCCCATTGAATGCTCCCGAATCCGTAGCGGGCTGCGTGAGAAATGCGGTGGCTTCCCAAAGCGGTCGTTTGTAAATGGCTTCAAAACCGTCGAAACGAAAGAGGATGTTCACCGCCGCGCGTGTGGCAACAAGTCTGCCCGAACCAAAACTCATCCCGAAACGCCCGGCGCGCAGCGTGAGACTTTCGTCGTCCGTCAAATATGGAACGACGTCGAGAAACGCGAATTGCAGATCAATCGGGTCTTGCTGCACCGGCGGCGCGGGTTGCGATTCGCCCTCCATCAGCCCCGAAACTCCTTCCGCAAAAAAGCGCACGCGCTCGCCCAAGTGCAGGTCAGTGAGCAGCGTGATGCGTTGCAGCAGATAGGAGTCGGCTCCCGCGCCGCCAATCCCGAAATTGGGATCGTAATTTCCTTCAAACCGCTCACGCACCTCCCCGCCCAGAGTCAGATACCAAGACGGTTCATTAGTTCGCAACGGGATATACTTAATCGGGTCAAACCAATCGGTTCGGTTCGTCGGGTTGGCCAGACAAGAATAATTCTCGTCGAACCGCAGGATGTTGTAGGCTGGAGGCGGCGAGGGAATTTCTCCGGTTGTGGTCATATTGTCGGCCAAAAGGGTTGGCGGCAGCGCGAGCAACAGTGAAATGACCCAGGCATGGCGCATTGGTTATTTCATGTTCGAGCAATAAGGAGCGGCATCGCGTTGAGCCAGTTCCAGCGCTGATCGAGTCAATGCCTTCGCCGACCTGCTTCACGGCACTGTCGAAATAACTCGGCCCGGCTTCGATGACGAGACTCTCTATGCTGAACTTTGGTTCAAGCCCTTGCGCTTGAAGACGCTTTTCGGTGTCGTAGGCCGAAAGGAATTGTTCGGCAAAAGTGCGGTCACCGAGACCTACTTCAATCACTGAATTGCCTTCGTCACGGATGACCGGTGCCCAGGCAACGTGTTTCGCCTTGAGCTGGACGGCCTCGCGGGCGGCGATGCGTCCAACCGTTTGCAGTGTATCCAACGACAAATCCTTTTCGTCGCCGAGACCAATCACCATGAAACGCTTTGCCGGGATTGAACCTTTGGGCGGCGTGAACAGGATGGTTTCCCCAAGTTCTCCGACAAACTCGCCCCGATTTCGCAACGCGGACAGAATGCCGCCGAGATGCGCATCGGTGTCTTTCGCCGCACCCTGATAGGTGTCGCCGGTTGGCTTGTGCTTGAACAGGCAGATGATTTGCAGATCCGCCGCTTCCGAGTAAGGACCAACCATCTTGATGGACATTTGGATCCCGAGTGGCTTCGTGGCAAAGACGTTCTCTTTTGGAGCCGACGTCTCCGCGGCCCTTGCGCTGGCGAAAGAGAACGCCAGCGCAAGGCTCAAGGCAATAACCTTTGTTTTCATATTTTATCGAGGTTAGGTGTGAATGCCTGTTCGCATCAGTGTGCTTTCTTGGGCACGACCTGCGGCTTCTGCGCCGACTGCGGTGCGTGGTGAACCATCGTGTAGGCGTATTCGACGCCGACGCCGTAAGCACCAGCCTGCGGCTTCAACAAGCTCATGAGGTTGTTGTAGTGTTCACGTTTCGCCCAATCACGCTGCCATTCGAGCAGGGCGGCAATGGTGGTCAATCGCACCGCGCCCGCCTGCACCATGCGCGACAGTGCGGCTTCCTGCGCAGCGGGCGACGTCGCACCGCAGCAATCCTCGACGACATAGACGTTGTAACCCGCGCCGAGCATTTCGATGGTCGGCCAGGTGATGCAAACTTCCGTCCACAGTCCGGTCATGATGATGTTCTTGCGGCCAGTGGCTTCGATGGCCTTGCGAAAACCCGGATCGTCCCAGGAATTCATGGAGGAGCGTTCAACGACCGGCTGGCCGGGAAATATATCGAGCAACTGCGGCCAGATGTAGCCGCTGAAGGATTCGGTTTCAACGGCCGTGAGCACCGTCGGCACATTAAACTCCTTCGCGACTTTGGCGAGAAGCGTGGTGTTGTTGATGAGGGTTGCGCGATCGGCGCTCGCCACGCCGAAGGTCATCTGCGGCTGTTGGTCAATGAACACGACAGCGCTGTCCTGCGGTGTGTAGAGTTTATTGTATTGGTTCATGTTATTTCCTTTCTTGTTTTGTTATTGGTTGTTGTTTGTTTAGTTCAGATCGAACAGCAGAAAATGCGCTCCCTTTGCCGACGCAAGCCGGACTTCTTTTTCGTCGTCCAGCGAAGCGCCGTCGCCGGGCGAAAGTTTCTTTCCATTCAAATCAAGGTCGCCTTCGATCAACTGGACCCAAGCGTGACGTTGTTCTTTCATCGGATGGATAATGTTTCCCTTTTGGGATAGTTTGCCGACGTAAAGGCTGACATCTTGATTGATTTTGATGGAACCGTTGCCGCCGTTGGCCGAACACGCCAGCGTCAGCGCGTTCAACGGTGCAGCCGCAAACGAGGCTTGGGCATAGCTCGGTGTTAGCCCTTTGCGGTTTGGAACCAGCCAGATTTGCAAGAAATGGACTTGGTCGGTCGGCGAATTATTGAATTCACTGTGCGCGATGCCGGTTCCGGCCGAGATTCGCTGCACCTCGCCAGCTTTCATCACTGCGCTGTGCCCCATGCTGTCCTGATGTTTGAGCGCGCCGCTGATGACGTAACTGATGATTTCAAAATCGCGGTGTGGGTGCGTGCCAAAACCTTGGCCTCCTTGCACTCGGTCTTCGTTAATCACCCGCAAGCTGCGGAAGCCGACGTGTAGTGGGTCGTAATAGTCCGCGAAGGAAAACGTGTGGTGACTGTCCAGCCAGCCGTGATCGGCATGGCCTCGTTCATTGGCTCTGCGAATTTTAATCATAGCGTTGACGAGAAACTAGCACCACGATGTTGCGAGACTTGCCGAATTTTCGGTCGCCCTTTGCGGCTCATTTTTTGGAAACATCATGCCGCAATTCTATCACCCGGCACGCTTTTGAGAATTGGACGATGGACGGAGAAGCTTCTCCTACCAAAGTAGGACAGCAGCAAGGAAAGGCAGAAATGAATTTTACCGATGGAGCAATCCCCGACGAGTTGCCACCGCAATTGCTTCCGTCCGGCTCAACACGTTGAGCTTTCTGAAGACGGATTGAACATGGCTCTTGACCGTGACTTCCGCGATCGCCAGGTCAGCGCCGATCAATTTGTTTGGCTTTCCTTCGGCAACCAGCCGCAAGACCTCCAGTTCGCGGGGAGTTAATTCTTCCGCAGTCAGCCGTTCGGCAAGTATCGTAGCAACGGCAGGCGGCACAAATGTCCTGCCGGCGTGAACTTCACGAATGCACTGAAACAATTCCTCGCGTCGAACATCCTTGAGCAGATACGATTTCGCGCCGGCGCGCATACCCCGATAAATGTCTTCGTCGCCATCAAATGTTGTGAGGACAATTATCCGGGCATTAGGTTCAGCCGCGCGGATTTCGTAAATTGCATTTACGCCGTCGAGGCTGGGCATCCGCAAATCCATGAGGGTGACATCCGGCCGATGCCGTTTCCAAAGCTCAACCGCCTGACGGCCATCGCCGGTTTCGGCCACGACCTCCATGTCTTTCTCTTGTTTGACGATGGCAACCAAACCATCGCGAACCACGGTGTGATCGTCAGCAATGAGAATTCTTATGCGATCCGCTGCTTGCAGCCGCGCTTTTCTTTTCGTCGGTTTTTTTGGCCCTTAATCATTTCCGTTTTCCGAGTTCACTGCGGATTGATTTTTCAACATGACGAGGATTTCCGTTCCGACGCCGGGTTTTGCGCGGATGATGAACTCGCCGTTCATTTGTTCAACTCTTTCTTTCATGCCAATCAAACCAAATCCCTCATGCTCCGTCTGCGGATCAAAACCGCGACCATCATCCACAAGCTGAAGTTGGATTGTTGTTCGCGCCGACACTCAACGTCGCCTTGAAATTCCGGGCGTTCGCGTGTTTGACGGCATTGGTGAGAGATTCTTGAGCGATGCGCATCAACCCGTCCTCATATTCCGCAGGGATTGCACGTTCATCACCCTCCGCGCGAAATTCTGCGTTCAAATCCGTGCCTTCCGTCATGCGCTTGAGCATATTGTCCAAGGTCATGAATAATTTGCCATTGCGGAGCGAATGAGGGCGCAGCGCACGGACGGAACGGCGGGCTTCACCGAGACTTGACCGCGCGAGTTCTCCGGCGCGCTCGATGCGGCTCTCCGCCTCCACAAGATCGCCTTGCTTGGTCGCGCCTTTCGCTGCCTCAAGTTGCATGATGACTCCCGTAAATCCTTGAGCAAGGGTGTCGTGAATGTCCCGCGCCATGCGGTTACGTTCCGCCATCACCGCCGTTTGGCGGCTTTGTTGCGACAGACGCATCAATTGAATCGCGAGCATTGCTTGATGAGAGATCGCCCGGGTCAATTCGATTTCCTCTTGCCGAAAGGTGCGCTTTTGATTGAAGCGGATACTAAAAAAACCGATCACTTTGCCGCCAACCAGCATGGGGCTACAGAGCGTTGCTGCCACCCCCAAAGTGGAAAGACGTTCGCAAATCTTGAGAACGAGTGGGTTTGCCGCAGAGATGCCGAAATTATCATGCCACGGTCCATTTGGGTCTTTCGCAACAAGTATTCGCACAGGATTGGAATCTATCCGGCCATAAACACAAAAATTGCCATCACGGAAGAAATCAGACCAAACCGGATGAGGGCTGGTCGCAAAACCTTCTTGTGGCAATACCTGCATTTCTTCCGGTGTGGGGAGATGCAACCGGTTGCCTTCATAGCTGGCCACCAAGTCCATGCAACCAATGTTGCGGTTAATCTCCCATGCACTGATGCTGTGTGCATCCAACTGCTGGCAAATCACGCGCAGCACCTGCTCCAGAAATTTTTCCGGTTCAGATTCCAGGGAAAGTCTGTCGAGCGTTTTTTTCAGGGCGTCCAATTGACCGCGCGCCAGGAGGTCCGAGGCACGCAAAGCATCGGCCGCCTGCTTTCGTTCCGTAACATCCATCACGGTTCCCATCAATCTCAACACGGTTCCGGTTTCATCCTTTACCGGCTGGGAAATGGTTTCAATGTTCTTTCTGACACCGTTCGGCAGAATAAAAATATATTCGAGCGGTCTTGGCTCGCCGGTTTCAAAACTCTCGCGCAAACCACGATCAACCGCTTCGCGGTCCTCCAGACGCACCCGCGCGCGGAACTCGCTGTAATGCGGTGAAGGCGGCGGATCAGGAAATCCAAAAATGCGGCAGGTCTCAACGGACCAGTCTGTGTTCCCGGTATGATAATCCAGAATCCAGCTCCCGGTCTTTGTCAGCCGCTGGCCTTCA
>CAWBJE010000005.1:0-213693 GCA_963789055.1 uncultured Verrucomicrobiae bacterium
ATTACATTTCACCTTCATTGAAACCAGCCGTGCCCGTCCGTAAGGGCTTTGACCTCACACGCCTGTTGGTGTTGCGCGACCGGCTGCCGTGGTTCTGGTTTGCGTTCACCGTCGCTGTGCTGCTGCTTTCGGCCATTGACCGTTACCACATCGTCTCACTGTTCAAACAGCGCGAGCGCGTCGTCATCATTGACCCCGCTGGCACTTACTATTTGAGTCCGTTGCTGCAATTCCAGGAGGCGAAGCAATTGCACGTTCAACAGGCGGAACTGGCGACGCTCGCATTTCTCGAACGCAATCCGAAGGATTTTGACAATCCCGACCTGCTCAAATTGTTGTTCCTCAAACCCGCCTTCAACAAGGCGCAGGACGAACGCATCAGCGAGGCCGTCGAGTTTCGTTCCAAGCAACTGCACCAGAAAGCCGAGATTGGCCGCATAGACATCCTGGCCACGCGCGACAACGAGGTGCTGGCCGCTGTCACCGGCCAGATCATCCGCAGCGGCATCTTTCAAGACAAGGCGTTCACCGAGGCGTTTCCGTTCACGCTCCGGCTGCGCCTCATCCGCAATCCCAACATGGCCTTGAACGGACGCTTCCCCACCGCCGTGGGCGACTTCAAATATGAAATCACAAATAAACAAGACTGGCAACAACTGCGCACAGTTAGCCGCGCAATACGCCGGCGAAATGCTGGAATACTCATGCGGCAGACTCAGCGCGCCCAAATGTATTCAACATTTCTCGCCGGAGGCTGCTTCACAATGGCGCCGCCTGCGGGAAAAAACAAACGAGGCTGATGATTCGGGCTATTTCTTCCAAGAAGCGCGCTTCATTAAAATCAACCTTGCCTCAATTTCCGACCGGAACGCCGTCGTTGCAAGCCGGGGCGTGTTGTTACGTTACGGCACCCGCTACAAGGATAATACGGATTTTGCCGAAACATCCATTTTCCACCTCTGGCTGACCTGCCATTGTTTTCCTCGTCCTTCCGGCCCGCAGGGGAATGATTCTCACGATGGGAAAAAAACTTCTGACCAGTTCCACTCTTTGCCTTTCCAACTTCAAATCATGGATTTTGACTATGAAACAATTCACTGACCATTTCCGCCATTGGTTTATCCTGATTGCCGCGGCGTTCCCCGCTGTCGCTGCACTGGCGCAGCCCATTCAGCAAGTCTGGCTGGACGACCATGTGGCCGTCTCCGTGCCGGTGGCGACCAACCGCGTCACCACCATCAGCTTTCCAAGTCCCATTGATGCCATTGACGGCGCGGGCATCACCGTGGACGGGAAAACACCGGGGCTGTTTCAACTGGCCCACGCCAAAGGTTCGGCGTTTCTTTCCGTGCGGGCGATTTTTCCAAAAGCATCCGCCAATCTCAACATCCGGTGGAACGAACACACCTATGTTTTTGAGCTAATCGAAAGCAATGCGCCCATTCTTGCGCTCAACATGGCGGCCTTGCCGACGCCGGAGGCGTCCGGTGCTGGCCGTGCGCCCGAAGTCAGTCCGTTGAAATTGCTTTCGTTGCTCGACAAGGCCAAAGCCTTTCCGTTGCTCAAGGCGCAGCAGCCGGAGAGCGTGGCCGATGTCGGTTTCACCACCTATGACGGCAAACCGCTCGTCAGCGACTTCAATGATTATCAAATCCAGATTGATGAAACCTTCCGTTTCAACGCCGAGGACACGCTGGTTTTTCGCGCCGCCATTACGAACGCGACCGATACGCCCCTGATTTATCAGCCGGACAGTTTCGCGTTGCGGGCGGGCAACCGGCTATATCCCCAATCCATCAGCGACGCCAGCGGCACAGTTCCGCCCAAAGGCCGGAGCATCGTCTATTTCGCCGTCACCGGCACGCCGGACGGCGGGCGCAACGACCTGTCTTTGAAAAATCAGTTCACCGTGCTGGTGAACCGGCTGTCACCGCCGCCGCCACCGCCGCCCGTCGTCACGACCACCAATGCCCCCGTTCATCCCATCCGTTCACCAAGAAACCAGCCATGAAACCGCGCGATTTCCTCAATTTTTTCAAAACCAAGAGCGGCAAGCTCGTCGTCTTCGGCGCGCTGTTCGCCGCCGGGCTGGTCATTTTCGGCGTTATCCGCAAACATCACACATCCGCAGAAGACGATGTTGCGACTACCCCTCTTGCCACTAACGTAGTTAGCAAACCCCAGGTGGTGCAGTCCGTCACGCGGCCAATGCAGGTGTTCAGTCCGCCGCCGCCCAAGTCGTCGTCACAATCTTCAACCATGACCAATCCGGCTTTTCCCAATCCGTCACCCCAACCGCTGCCCAATGTTCCGCCGCATCAAACTGATTCGCTTGCGCCCATCAGTCTGTTTGCCGACAGCACGGCGGGCATTGCCCGCCCGAAAAAATTGAGTGCCGCCTATGCGCCGTTCGGACGGTTGATCCCCTGTGAGACCGTCATCACCGTGGATTCAGCTTCCATGCAGACGCCCATCGTCGGCCTCGTCACCGAGAACATTTATTATGGCGACAGGCTGATTATTCCGGCGGGCACGGAGGTTCACGGCATGGCGCAGACCGACCGGCAGCGCGACCGCATTTCCACCAGCACCAGTTGGAAACTGGTCTGGCAGGACGGCGAGGAATTGCAGCTTAAAGCCGTTGCCCTGGACCGCGAGTTTGACAACAACACCAATCAAAGCGGTTGGGCGCTCACGGACGGCAGCGCCGGGTTGCGCGGCGAAGTCATCAAGTCCGACAACCTGGCCGACATCAAACTTTTTGCCGCCACCTTCCTTTCAGGCGCGGCCAGCGCCCTGACGGAAAAACAGCAGACCGTCTTTGGCCCCATCAACAGTCCCACGCTCAACAACGCTCCGTTTGCGGGCGCGCAGGCCGTCCTGCAAACCTACGCGCAACAAATTTTGGACTCGATTCAAAAGAACGGATTCTACGTCCGCGTGCCTTCGGGCAAGCAGTTTTACCTTTACGTCCTGCAAACCATTGACCGCGCCGATGCCAGTTTCGGCGGCGCGGGCTTGGTTGAAGAAACGGACGAGCAACCGCCAACCACCACAAAATCAAAACCATGAAAACATTTTATTTCATTCCCCTGATGTTCCTCACCGCGTGTTCGACCGCACCCAAGCTCGCGTTACGCCCGCAATCGCCGCCGCCAGCGGCGGATAATTCCGCCGTGCGCTATCCCGAACTCGTCCGCACCTATCACGTCGGGCGCTATGCCGATCCCAACGACAATCTGGTGATGCACGAGCAGCACGTCGTCTATCGCGTCGAGGAAAACACCCGGTGGGATTTGCGTCCGGCCAGCGCCGGAGGCGATGCCTTTTTTCCCGTCGTGCCGTCGCCGCGCGATGCGGCGTTCAGCCCGTTGCCCGTCAATGACGCGGTGCTGGCAGAAATCAACGCCCAAAAGCTGGCGACCGTTCAAATCATGGTGCAGGCGCGAACCCTGTCCTCGGCGCTGGCGCAGTTTCAATCCGCGTTGCAGCAGACCAAAACCAATTTGCTGGAAACGACGGTGCTGCGCGCCTCGGTGATTCAAATGAAAAAGCGGCTGGACGCGCTCGAAACCGCGCAGGTGCAGCCGTTGCTGCCGACCAATTCCACGACCAATGAAACGCCAGACTCATTGAGTCCCTGAAGACACTTTGCCGGTGCGAACGCGCCAGCAATTCAACAAAACATAAACAAAAAATAAATCATTATGAGCACAACAAGAACCAGAACTCCTCCGGCCAACGGCGCTGCTGCCGCTGAAGCACCCGCGCCCAACGAAACCCGCTATCAGCGAACCAATCCCGAAGCCGAAAGCAAAATTAACGATTGGATTAAAAACAACACCAAGAATTGGGATTATATCCAGGCCATGCCGCGTGACCGGCTGGAACGCACCGTTGTCTTGAACGAAGTCCGGCAGGTGGAACGGCGGCAATATGTTGATACCGGCGTGCTGCAAAACATCAAAAACAACCCTGACCTGAAGGCAGCTTATGACGTTCTCTTGAAGGACGTGCCCGAAGACAAGCGCGATGAAGCCATCGTCAATATGGAACGCGAAAAATGGCTGAACAAGAAAAAGCCAGTCGCAGCCGCAAACTCAAACCCAAACCAGAAGGGAAGGTGTCAGGGTTTGACTGTGCTTCAAGGCCCGGTCTGGCTTGGGTTGCGGAGTCCAGACCGGCCTTGTCAGGGTAAATTAGTTTTGTCGTGACAACAGGAGGCATAAACTCATGGGCATTAAAAATGCTAACAGTGGATTGTTAGTCGTATCGCGGCGTGTTTATGGACACTGTTGTTCGGCTTGTCGTGTGCCGTGGCAAGTTTCTGGACATTTTCATTCAGGGAGCAAAAGAGTCTTCGTTGCCTTCATCTCTGGTTTTTCCCCGCCGACCAAAAAATTCTGGAGTGTCTTTCCCCGGTCTTTCGTCATCGAAGCAAACTACGCGGCTAAAGGGGACAATGGTATGCGCCGCCAGAACATCACCGGCCTCCGAATGGCCTATCTGCGTTCCCAAAAAAAATGGACGCAGGATAGGTTGGCTACCAAGTTACAATGCCAAGGTGTGGACATCAGCCGCCTGTCGGTGGCACGCATTGAGTATGGGGTTCTCAAAGTCAATGATACAGTCCTTGCGGGGCTTCAAAAGGTCTTTCGCATTCCCATCGTCCTGCTTTTTCCACAGGAGATTCAGGATTTAGACGCGGATTTTACCAAACGTATCGCCGATCAATTGCCCGATCCCGTTTCCCCGGAGAAACCGCGCAAATGCCAAAAGTTGACAAAACGGCGGAAAAAGGTTTAGAAAATCAGTTGGAACTTTTTAGTCTCAACCGACGTTATGAATACACTGACTCAATACGGAATGATGGCCGAGAAACATTGGCGCGAACATTGCCCGAACCTGGTGCGCGAACTGGAGGCCAGGGGCCAGTTGCAGGCGATGCTGGCCGACGCGGAACAGAAAACGAAGGACGAAATGGCCACGCTGCGGCTCGACCTGATGAAACAGGGCAAGACCGCCGCACCAGGCCCACGACAGCGCGTGGGAAATCGTGCGGGAGCGATACATCCTGCTGCCACCGGAAACGGCAGCGGAAGCAGCCTGAGCGAAGATTCTCCCAAGAATCTTAACAACTATCGTATCACCGACGACGACCGCCTGGGCGCAGGCGGTCCGAAGCAGAAATTTCAGCAGAATCTCCGCGCCATTCAGCTTGTCGGTAAATTGGCAAGCGAGGGTCGTCCGGCCACACCGGACGAAAAGGCGGTGCTGATTAAGTATGTCGGTTGGGGCGCAATGCCCCAGGTCTTCGACGCCAAAAACAAGGAATGGGCGAATGAGCGGAAGGCGCTCCGGGCAGAATTGGCCGAGTGAACAGTATGAGCAAATCCGTTCGACCACGCTCAACGCCCATTACACCTCACCCGTTGTCATCCGCGCCATGTATCAGGCGGCGCAGCGGTTTGGTTTTCAGGGCGGATCTGTTTTGGAACCAGCGTGCGGCATCGGCCATTTCATCGGCCTCATGCCCGACGAAATGCTCCGGCGTTCGAGCCATCACCGGCGTTGAAATTGATCCGCTGACGGCGCGCATTGCCGAAGCCCTTTATCCTGACGCTGACATCTCGCGCCAGCCATTTGAAAAAACAAAATTCGGACGGTTCTTTTGACCTGGCCATTTCCAATGTCCCGTTTGGCGATTATCGCGTCCACGACCCGCGTTGGAACAAATACAAATTTCCCATTCACGATTATTTCTTCGCCGCCGCGCTCGAAAAGGTGCGACCGGGCGGCCTGCTCATGTTCATCACGTCTCATCACACGCTGGACAAACTGGATTCGACCCTGCGCGAGGTGCTTTCGGCAAAAGGCCGAACTTTTGGGCGCAATCCGGTTGCCGAACACTGCGTTCAAGAAAAACGCCGGCACGGAAGTCACCACCGACATTGTGATGCTCCGCCGGTTGCGCGCCGGAGAATCGCCGGGCGGCGCGGCATGGAAAGCGGCCGCAGATTTTACCAATGAGCAGAAAGAAAATCTTTTGCTCAATGAATACTTTGTCGCCCATCCCGAAATGATGCTTGGGGCAATGCGGCTTGGCCGTGGATTGTATAGCAATGACGAACCGACGCTGGAACCGGACGAGCGTGACTTGGGCGAAGCACTGGCGCAGGCCGTTGAGCGAATTGCCGCAAAACATTTACGAAGCCCTAAAACAGCCCGTCGCCGCGACAAACCACTGATGTCAACATTCCCGCGCCGGATTATATCAAGCCCAACGCCTTTTGTGTCCATGTGGATGGCCGCGTTTGTGTCCAGCGAGGATGACAAGCTGCGGCCACTGGATGATGTTCCGGTGGAAACCCGCTCGCGGATTCGGCGGCTGATTGAAGTCCGCGACGCGGTGCGGCTCTGTTTGCGATCGCAATTGGACGGCAGCGCCGAGGAGCAGGTCGTCGAGGCGCGGGAGGAGCTTAATTTCGCCTACGACCGTTTCGTCTCCCGTTTCGGCCCCATCAATGCCCGTGTCAACCAGAACGCCTTTGACGGCGACCCGGATTTGCCGCTGTTGTTGTCATTGGAACATTACGACGAGGAAAACAGCCGAGCCAAAAGCTGGCGATTTTCCGCGAGCGCACCATTCATCACAACAAACCCGTTGAATCGGTCAATACACCCAAGGAAGCCTTGCTCGTCACGTTGAATGAAAAAGGCCGGGTGGACTTGGAACACATGGCCGGATTGCTGGGCAAATCCGTCGAGGAAATTTTGCCCGACTTGAAAGGGATGATTTTTCTTAACCCGCAGACCAAACAATGGGAAACCGAAGACCAATACCTTTCCGGCAATGTCCGCGAAAAACTCGTTGTCGCCGATGCCGCCAGTGTCGGCGATCCGCGTTTCCGTGAAAACGTCGAGGCGTTGAAATCCGTGCAGCCGCAGGATTTGCCCGCCACCGAAATTGACGTGCGCTTGGGCGCGTCCTGGCTGCCGACGCCGGACGTGAAAAAATTCATTCACGAATTGCTTGGCGTTTCCAAAGGCGTTCGTGTCAGCCACATTGACACGCTTGGTTCATGGCATTGTCCGGGCGGAGTGGGAGGTCGAAAGACCAGACCGCCAACACGACCGATTGGGGAACCAGCCGCTACAACGGCATCGAATTGATTCGACGACACACTCAATCTCAAAACGCCCACGGTTTATGATTACAAGGACAAAAAGCCCGTCGTCAATCGCGGCGGCGACCGAAGCGGCGCGGGAAAAACAGGAACGCATCAAGGAAAAATTCAAGGAATGGATTTGGACGGACGACAGCCGCCGCGAACGGCTCGTGCGCCTTTACAATGACACGTTCAATCACACGCGGTTGCGCACATTCAACGGCGAACATTTGACGTTGCCGGGCGCAAGTTCGGCCATCCAGTTAGACCCGCACCAAAAAACCGGCGTCTGGCGCATCCTGCAAACGCCCAACACGCTGCTGGCTCACGTTGTCGGCGCGGGCAAGACCTACACGATGGTTGCCGCCGCGATGGAATTGAAGCGGCTCGGACTGGCGCGCAAGCCGATGTTTGCCGTTCCCAATCACATGCTCGGCCAGTTCTCAACCGAATTGCTCACGCTGTATCCGGGCGCAAACATCCTCGTCGCCGGCAAGGAGGATTTCACGGCGGACAATCGCAAAAAACTGTTCAGCCGCATCGCTACCGGCAATTGGGATGCCGTCATCGTCACGCATTCCGGTTTTGAACGCATTCCGCTTTCCGAAGAAACACAGACCGATTTCTTCAAAGATCAAATGGCCGAATTGGAGAAATCAAGTGCGAACACGCGGACACGGACAATGTCGCGTGGTGAAGGACATTGAAAAAGCCAAAAAGCGATTGAAGGCCAAATTGGAAGCGCTCGCCGCCAGTCACAAAAAGGACAACACGCTGACGTTTGAAGAACTTGGCGTGGACCGGCTGTTTGTGGACGAGGCGCATTATTTCAAAAATCTTTTTTATGTTTCCAAAATGACGCGCATCGCCGGTCTGCCGCAGACAGCCAGCGAACGGGCGTTTGATATGTTCCTGAAAGTCCGGCATATTCAGTCCGTCAATGGAGGTGGGGGGGTGGTTTTTGCCACCGGCACGCCGATTTCAAACAGCATGGCCGAAATGTTCACCATGCAGCGGTATCTTGCAGCCGGACGATTTGAAGAACAACGGCCTGCATCACTTCGATAGCTGGGCGGCGACGTTCGGCGAGCCGGTGTCGGCGATGGAACTATCGCCGGACAGTTCGGGCTATCGGCTCAAAACGCGCTTTGCCCGTTTCGTCAATGTGCCGGAATTGATGCAATTGTTCCGGCAAATGGCCGACGTGCAGACCTCGCAGATGCTGAATCTGCCCCGCCCGAAACTGGATGGCGAGAAACCGGCGATCCGTAGCGCGCCGACGACGCCGGAATTGAAGAAGTTTATTCAATCGCTCGTCCGGCGGGCCGAAAGAATGAAAACAGAGGCAGGTCGAGCCCCAGGTGGACAATATGCTCAAGATCACCGGGGAGGGACGCAAAGGCCGCGTTGGACTTGCGATTGATGTTGCCCGGTGCGGCAAGGACGACCCGCAAAGCAAAGTCAATCTGGCCGTTGAAAACATCCATCGCATTTGGGAGACGACCAAGGAAAACCGCTCGACTCAACTGGTTTTTTGCGACCTGTCCACGCCCAAGGATACGGGGTTTTCCGTCTATCGGGACATGCAGGAAAAACTGGTGAAGCTCGGCGTGCCAAGTGACGAAATCGCTTTCATTCACGATTACGATTCGGACATCGCAAAACTGGCCTTGTTCACGTATCAGTGCGGGCGGGAAAAATCCGCATCACGTTCGGCAGCACGGCAGAAAATGGGTTCAGGCACGAACGTTCAGGAACGGCTGATTGCCCTACACCATCTTGATGCTCCGTGGCGGCCTTCCGACGTGGAGCAGCGTGAAGGGCGCATCTTGCGGCAGGGCAACCGCAATCCGGTGGTTCAGATTTACCGTTACGTTACCAAAGGCTCATTTGATGCCTATATGTGGCAGACGTTGGAGACCAAGGCGAAATTCATCACCCAGGTGATGAGCGGGGACATGACCATTCGCCGCCTCGAAGACCTGGACTCCCCGGGCTTGACCTATGCCGAAGTGAAGGCGATTGCCTCCGGCAATCCGCTCGTCATCGAAAAAGCGCAGGTGGACGCCGAGTTGATGCGGCTCAACCGCCTTTCACACGCGCACGCCCAGGAACAATATCATCTCCGTTCCAACTTGCGGCACGCCCATGAAAAAGCCGAGGCATGTTCCAAACGGCTGGAAAATTTGCGGCAGGACCTGGCCGTGCGGCAGGATACTTCTGGCGACAGCTTCCGCATCGAACTGGATGGAAAGGTGCTCGACAATCGCGGCATTGCCGGTGAACTGCTCCTGCGGCGGGCGGCCAAGATTAAAAAGAACTGTGGAACCGATCATCGGGTTCGGCAACTTCGCCGGTTTTGATTTATTTCTGCGCCCCACCGCTTACGAGGCCGTTGATCTGGTTCTGAAGGGCAAAAATCATTATACCGCCCGAATCACGGACACGGCGCTGGGCACCATCCGTTCGCTGGAATCAGAAGTTCAGGGATTTGAGACGGTTGCCACGAGGCTTGAGACCGACATTCACGATTCACAAAAGCTGGCCAGGGAATTGGAAGGCAAGGTTGGCGTGCCTTTCGAGCATGAGAAGCGTTATCACGAGCTTGCCAAACGACAGGCCGAGATTGAGGAGAAACTTGACCTCACCAAAAATCAAGCGCCGAGCCAGGTTGAAGATGCTGCCGAGGATGAGACCGAAGAAAAGATTTCACAGCAACAGTCCCAAACGAAAACAAACGACCAATCCCGAAAGGCTGTGGTTCGTGTATGAATGCAGAAGAAAGATTGAAGCGATTATTCGCGGCTTCCGCCGAACAGTTGCAGGCTATTGACAGCATTCTTGAGTCGGGCATTCAGGAAAAACAGATGACAACTTCTGGCCCCCTACTAATGGGAATGACGGCTTCCGCGAAGCTGCTCGGCGTCAGCCGTGCAACCCTTTGGCGGATGATTAAGGGAAAGTTGTTGCAAAAAATCGAAGTGTTGCCCGGCAGTTTCCGACTTCGCCGCTCTGATTTGGAGGCTGTTGCCGCCGGACAAAAAAGGTTGTGCTGCAATGAAAACGGTTCAAGTTCGCATGATTGATACGGCACGGCAATTCCACCCTAAATTTTGTGTGGTATGATGTGTGGTATTTTGTTCACCATATTTCAGGATGTTCGCCATGTTTCAGCCGAGGAGATCAAAAACCTTAAAACTCATTTAATCCAACAAAAACGGCCATGAAAACTGTGTTTCATGGCCGTAAATTGGTTGCGGGGGCTGGATTTGAACCAGCGACCTTCAGGTTATGAGCCTGACGAGCTACCGGGCTGCTCCACCCCGCGATCAGGAACCTTGAGTTTGGCCAACGCCCACCGCTGACGCAAGAAGTTTCAGTCCCATTCAAAACGGACAGACGCCGTATCGTACCCAATAACCCAGTAACTTCGCGTATTCCAGCCGGATGCGCGCGCCGATGCGGTTATGCAACCAGTCGGCGCGGCTTGAGGCAAAATAGGACGGACGCGAAAAAAATGCGATCTCCGGCGCATAATGCCGAAAACACGCCAGGGCCCGGCGCGAATGATACCATGACGTGACGACGATGACGCGCTTCACCTTTTGGTCGCGAAGCATTTTGACGGTGAATTGCGCATTCTCTTTCGTGGTCCGGGACTGGTTTTCCAATGTAATCGCAGCCGCCGGCACACCTGCTTCCAGCAAACGCCGCCGACTGGCTTCGCCATCGCCCATTCCGCTGATGATGACGCACCCGGCAGCGTGTTCCTTGAAAAGCTCAACGGCGCGTTCCGGGCGTTCATGCGAACCGCCGCCCAGGACCACAATCGCGTCGGCCTTCACCGGCCCGCTGTCCACGCATAAAAACGGCTGCGGAAAAAGCAGCGCCGCACCGGCCAGCAGCAACAGCAGGCCGAACAGAATGAGCCCCGATCCTGAAAAACCATTTTCGCATCCGAATCACCGCGGTTGAAATTGGCAGGTTTTCCGCCGCTCCGCAATCCGCAGTGAATGTCAAAGCTCACACTGGCCAAAATCCGCGCAATTTGCTACGTTGTCCCTGATGTTCGGTTTTTCGGCCAGAGAGCGAGTGAACACAGTGTTCGCCGAATTGGGCCAGATCACTTTGCTGGCCGGGGAGATAATTGTGTCGCTGCTCAAGGGAAGAAGCTCGTGGCGTAATTTGCTCTACCAGATTTATTTCATCGGCGTGAAATCACAGTCGGTGGTGCTCATCACCGGCGCGTTTACCGGCATGGTGCTCGCCGCGCAAACGTATTTCCAGTTCCACAAGGTCAAGATGGACACGGCCACGCTCGCGGTCGTGGGCGTTTCAATGTGCAGTGAACTCGGGCCGGTGCTGACGGCACTGATGGTTGCCGGCCGGGTCGGTGCGGCCATGGCCGCCGAAATCGGCACGATGCGCGTGACGGAACAGATTGACGCGCTGCGCGACGCTGGCCACACATCCGGTGGATTACCTGGTTGTGCCCCGGTTGGTGGCGTCGCACATCGCCCTGCCGCTGCTCACGGTCGAAGCCATCGTCATCGGCGTCCTGGGCGGCTTTTTCGTAAGTGTGAACGTGCTGGACGTTGAACCGACCTATCTCTGGGCGAATATGTTGAAATACACGCACCAGTCGGACCTCGTCATCGGGTTGATCAAGGCCTTCATTTACGGCGGCATCATCGCGCTTATCGGCTGTTACAAAGGCCTGACCTGCCGGCTGGGCGCGGAAGGCGTCGGGCAGGCGACCACGGAAGCCGTCGTTTACGCCTCCATCACCATCCTGATTGCGAACTTTTTCCTCACCCTGGTTATGGGCAAACTGGTGGGTATGTTATGATTGAAGTCCGGAATCTGCAAAAAAGTTTCGGCGCGCAACTGGTCCTGGAGGGCATCGGGTTCCGGATTGAAAACGGCGAATCCGTTGCCATCATCGGCCGCAGCGGCAGCGGCAAGAGCGTTCTGCTCAAACAGCTCATAGGCCTCCTGCAACCGGACACGGGTGAGGTGCTGATTGACGGTGAAAACATCGTACTGATGGACGAACGCCAGTTGCTGCGCGTGCGGCGGAAGTTCGGCATGCTGTTTCAGAGCGCGGCGCTGTTTGATTCCATGACCGTCGCCGAAAACGTGGCCTTCGGGTTGCGCCGGCATGAACATTTGACCGAGGCGGAAATCGGCCGGCGCGTGGCCGGTGCACTGGAAACGGTGGATTTGCCCGGCACGGAGGACAAGAAACCGGCCGAGCTGTCGGGCGGCATGCGCAAGCGCGTAGGACTGGCGCGCGCCATCGTTTACGAACCGCAGATTGTGCTTTATGATGAGCCCACGACCGGCCTGGACCCGATTGTGTCCGACAGCATCGACCAGTTGATTCTGCGGGTGCGCGACCGGTTGAAGGTCACCACGGTGGCGGTCACTCATGACATGCGCACGGCGCGCCGTGTCGGCCAGCGGGTGTTGATGTTGCACAACAAAAAGATTTACGCGAACGGCACGCCGGAGCAGATTTTTGACTCGTTGGACCCCGTGGTCCGGCAGTTCGTTGACGGGGTCGCCGATCCGAAGGTAATTTTGCCTTGAGCCATGGATAAATCGCGATTGGAAACCAAGGTCGGCCTGTTTGTATTCATCGGGCTGGCGCTGCTGGCGGTGTTGCTGATTCAATTCAGCAAGGGCACGAGCCTGTTCCGCGGCACCTACACCTTGCGCCTGCACGCCGCCAACGTCGGCGGCCTGAAGCAGCGCGCGGGCGTCCTGCTCGCCGGCGTCCCGGTCGGCAGCGTCTCCGACATCAAACTCGCCGGTGACGGCAAGAGTGTAACAATTCTCCTGAACATTTACAAAGATGCCAAAATTTACCACGACGCGCGGTTCGTCATCGAACAATCCGGTTTTCTCGGCGACCAATATGTCTCCATCATCCCCACGACGAATTCGCCGCCGGTGCTGCAGAACGGCGCGGACGTGGTCTGCCAGGAGCCGTTTAATTTGCAGGAGGTCGCGCGCTCGACCTCGGGGTTCATCAAGCGAATCAGCGAAACGGCCCGGAAACTGGACGACTCCATCACGGAACTGCGGCGGGATGTGTTGAACGAAAATACGCTCACCAATTTCTCCGTGGCCGTGAACAACATGCGCACCTTTTCCGAACAGGCGCTGGGCACGGTGAACGATATTAACGCGCTCATCGTCACCAACGGGGCGCAGGCCAGCCTGGCCATCAGCAACATCGTTTTCTTCTCCCAGGAGTTGACGCGCCTGGCCAATGCCGCCCAGACCGTATTATCCACCAACAGCGCGGACATCACCACAGCGGTAAAAAACATTGAATCTTCGACCGAAGTATTGAAAAGTATGCTTAATGACGTTCATTCTGGCAAAGGTCTTGCTGGAACTATGCTCCAGAACGAACAATTGGCCACCAACGTGCAAGCCATAGCAAACAATCTCGCCATCGCTTCGAGCAATCTGGATCGGCTCGGGCTATGGCATTTCCTCTGGCACAAGGAACCGGTCAGCGCCTTGTCCGGCGGGACAACGGCCACCAACACGCCCCATTGACTATGACGCCACTCTGGGCCATCCGGATTTTATTTCTCGCTCTGTGCACTACGGCTGGTTATATGGTCAGTCAGGTGTGGCCGGAAATCACCGGCATGAGCCATAGCGGCTTGATCGGCATGATGACGGGGTTCGGTTTCGGCGGGCTGATGGTTGCCGTGGACGAAATGCTCAAGGGTTTTTCACTTCGCGCGTTCTCGGCCACGACATTTGGACTCTTGCTCGGCTGGGTCGTCGCGTTGCTGGTGGATCACTCCGGCCTGTTTGAACATGCTCCGGAAATTAACCAGTGGCTCATCCGGCTCTGCCTGTTTCTGGGTTTCGGTTACATCGGCATCGTCCTCGCCATGCGCAGCAACAAGGAGGATTTTTCTCTTATCATCCCCTACGTTCGGTTCGCGCCGCAAAACAAACCAGACAATCTGCTGCTGCTCGACACCAGCGTCATTATTGACGGGCGCATCGCCGACTTGATTGAAACCGGATTCCTTGAAGGTTTAGTCATCGTGCCTCGTTTTGTACTGAAGGAAATCCAGCAGATCGCAGATTCTGCCGACCCCATCAAACGTGCCCGCGGCCGCCGGGGGCTGGAAATGCTCAACCGCCTGCAGCGCAACCCGCTTACCGAGGTCCGCATTCATGAAGGCGATTTTTCCGAAGAACATGAAGTGGACACCAAACTCATCCACCTCGCGCACAACCTCAATGCCCGCCTTTACACAAACGATTACAACCTGGCCAAGCTCGCCCAGTTGCAAAAAATCAACTACGTCAACCTTCATGAGGTCGCCAAATGCCTCAAGGTGATTTTGCTCCCCGGCGAAACCCTGCAACTGAAAATTGTGCGCGAAGGCCGCGACAAGGGCCAGGGCATCGGCTATCTGCCCGACGGCACCATGGTCGTCGTCAACAACGGCCAGTCGCACGTCGGCCAGCAAGTCGAAGTCCAGGTCCAAACCCTCCTCCAAACCGGCGCGGGCGTCATTGTTTTTGCGGAAAAAGCGGTGCCGACCGTTTGACCCCATCCCGCGCCATGGACCTCGTTACTGTTTTGACCGCATTCAATCCCGCCGATGCGCAGCTCGCCCGTTCGCGGCTCGAAGCGGCCGGATTTCATCCATTCGTCGCCAATGAAAACGCCGCGTTGAGCATCGAAGGTTATGCCATCACGGTAGGCGGTATCCGCGTCCAGGTGCCCGAAGTCGAAGCTGCCGATGCGAAGGAATTTCTGGAAACGCCCAACACACCCACCGAATGATTGTAGGAGTCGAGGTAACGAGACGCTGACTTTCAAAATGACCCCAAAAAAATCAAAAATCCTCCGCCGGCTTAAAAACGTTCTTCCCGCCGGTGAAATCTTTTTTGACCCGCAAACCCTGGCCAAATATGCCGGCGACAAATGGTTTGCCTCGCACCTCCCGGATGCCGTTGCCCTGCCCCGCTCCACCGGCTCCGTCTCCGCTCTGCTCCGCTTTGCGAACCGCCACGGCATTCCCGTGACTCCGCGCGGCGCCGGCCACGGTTACGTCGGCGGTTGCGTGCCCGCGCACGGCGGCATCGTGCTCTCGCTGGAACGGATGAACCGCATCCTGGACATCAACGCCGCCGATTTCGCTGCGGTCGTCCAGCCGGGAGTAAACACCAAACATTTCCAGGAGACGGTCGAGAAACGCGGCCTGTTTTATCCGCCCGATCCCGCCAGCCGCGCGGACAATTTCATCGGCGGCAACATTGCCACCAACGCCGGCGGCCCGCGCTGCCTCAAATACGGCGTCACCCGCGATTACGTTCTCGGCCTCGAAGTCGTTCTCGCCGACGGCACCGTCCAACGTCTCGGTGGATGCACGCACAAAAATAAGACCGGCTTCGATCTTCACCGCCTGTTTGTCGGCTCCGAAGGTTTGCTCGGTGTGGTCACTGAAGCCACGCTAAAATTGATTCCCCTGCCGCCGTTCCGGGCCAATCTTGCTGTCGGGTTCGGTTCCATGCCCGCCGCGGTGCGCACGCTCCACGCCATTTTCCGCGCCGGTTTCCTGCCCTGCGCGCTGGAACTGGCCGACGCCTTCACGCTCGCCGCCGCCTATAAACGCACCAAAAGCGAACGCCTGCGCGGCTGCCGCGCCCATCTGATTGTCGAATTGGACGGCCAGACAAATTCCGTGCGCGCTGAAATCAAAGCGTTGGAACGAATCATCCGCCAACAGAAACCGTTATCGGTCGCGCGCGGCCTTGGCGCCGCCCAATGCGAGGAAATCTGGCAAATCCGGCGTGAATTTTCCTATGCCCTCCGCGACACCGGGCTGACCAAGCTCAACGAAGACGTCGTCGTGCCGCGCAGCCGGTTGGAAGACCTGTTCAAATTTGCCGCCAAGCTGCAAAAGAAGCACGGCCTGCCCGTCGCGTGTTTCGGCCACGCCGGCGATGGCAACATCCACACCAACGTGATGGTGGACTTGAACCAGCCCGGCGCCGACAAACACGCCGAAGCCGCTCTCGACGAACTCTTTGCCCAGGTCATTGCCTGGGGCGGCGCCATCAGCGGCGAACACGGCATCGGCCTGGCCAAGAAACGCTGGTGGCCGCAAGCGGTATCAAAAGAGGTGCGCGAACTTCATCGCACCGTGAAACATGCCCTCGACCCGAAGGGTATCCTGAATCCCGGCAAGTTTGTGTAAGGTAATGCCGCGGTTTCGTCCCCCTGTCCACCGTAGCTTTAGCGAAGGTGGATCGTCCTCGTTCTTGTCGTCGTCCTCGAACCGGAAGCGTGCATTAAGCCGTGCTCTCGTTCGGAAGTTTTGACCTTGACCCACCCATCCCTTGCTCATAGCGTCCCATCTCAGAGTAAGAATTTATCAAGAATGACTCAATGTTCGTAGACTAATATCAACTTAGTGTGAAAAGAGTCAATGTAATTAAATAGTTGGGACTAGGAAAAATTCCATGAACGATTCCAGACACTACCGAGTGTACCCGAGCAGCTTGAACCTTCGCACTGCCTACGCCGGGGTCTACGACCATCTTCAGCGTTCTGGGTACAAGGAGTGGGCGGGAAAACAATGCCAAGACTTTACTATTTGCCTTTCGGATGATCGGACGCTGAGCGCGAAGACGACTAGCGAGTTTCTATCTTTGTTGGACCAGTATCCCACACATCAGTCGACAGATACACACTGTCACTGGACAAGAAAGGATGAGGAGATCGTCTTGTTAATTAGGGTTCGTAGATCAGGAATTGACATCACTGTTACGTCTGACGATTTGACAATACTAGCGGGTTTGCACGACAAAATAGCCGATTTATTCCAAGCTCGTAACCCGGTCATTGAAAATGCTGCGAAGTCTCGATACGATTTAAGACCGACCGTGTTCTTGGCACACCGATTCGACGAAAAAGGAAAACAGTATGCTGAGGTCGTGGGCAGATTCTTGCGACAACTTGGTTTTGAGATGCTTCAAGGGGAGGGCTACGAAGCGCGTAATATTCCCGAAAAGGTGGCTGACCGTATCCGATCTCAAGACATTTTCCTATGTATTGTATCCGATGGAGACTCAAGTTGGATTTTGAGCGAGGCCGCATTTGCCAAAGGGCTATCGAAGTACGTGGTGATCCTGATAGAAGAAGACCTGCCCTTCAATAAAGGCATAATCGGGGCGGACTATGAGCATTTGACATTTCCAAAAGGCTTCGTGGAAAAAGCTTTTACCGACCTATTGTATGCATTACCGAGAAAATAGAGTCCCAACCATGCGCTGCACCGAATCGCCGCTGCGCGCTGCGTTTCGAGGGTGCTGAATTGTTCGGACGCCGCATTCGCTGCCAGCGCCCGTTTCCGGCGGCAGTCGGTGAGTTGATCCTTACGGAACGAATTTCAGCGCCGTAATCGTCAAGTCAACAGACACCGGTTCGTTGTCCCGGCCAAAAGTAATCACCAGTTCCTTGGTTCCGAGTAATCCCGGTGTCGCCGGCAGTGGAACGGATATTTCCGCTTCGCCGGTTGGCGTCGCATCAAACCGGACATGAATTTCGTTGGCGAATTGCTGCGGCACATACGGACCGCCTTCAATTCGTTTCAGCGTGATAATCGCATGTTCAATGGGCGCCGACGCGCGATAACGGATAATCAATCTGCCACCGGATAAATTGACGCCACCGGCCTGCGGCATGGTCAATGTGACGCGGCCATTTTTCAACGGCCGGTCTTCGATGCGAAATGAATTTCCGTTGCGGGAAAAATGGATCGGGCTGCCGTCGCTGGTCCAGGGAACAATTTGCATCTCCGGCGACAGGAAATCCACGGCGTTCGCCGAGCGCGTACCACGAGAGCAATTTGTTCATTCAGCCCTTTGAATTCCAGATACCGGCGCATGTTGTCCGGCGCGGAGCCGATGCAGCCCAGGATGAGCGCCAGCGTGTGCGCGGTGGTCTGGTGTTTGATGACGGTCTGGCTTTCGGTATCGAAACCTTCCCACGGTCCGTGCTTGGTAAACAGACCTGAAATTGCCGGCCAGTTCGTTGCCAGGAAATCTTCAATCCTGTCCGGCGCAATCTGGCTGGCGGCGCCCAGGGTGTAAAGTGACGGCGCGTTGGTGATGCGTGTCTGGTCGGTGATGGCCAAATCCGGTATCCCGATGATGCCGGTATATTCGACGCCCCGCCCGCTGTATGCTTCCGACAGAAAACCGGGTAACCGGTTGCGGGCGGCGAAATCCAGCTCGATGTCCAGCGTGTCGTTCAGGATTTTGCGCCAGCCGGGATTCTCCAGTTCCTCCATGAACAGCGTCAGGCCGAACGATTGAAAGGCTGAGCCTTCCCACGTGGCCAGCGTGTAAATGTCGGTGCCGGATTGCGTGCGGTAAGGTTTGATCCAAAAACCCGCATTGGCCACTGCCGCCGCCGGGAACCCGTGGCGCAACGCGACAAATATCAGCGGCCCGCGAAATTCGTTCACCAGATAATTCATGTGCCCGACGATGTAGTTGCCCGCGCCGTCTTCCCAGCCGAACAAGCGGTTGCGTGTTGCGTCCCAGCCGAAAACGAACGCGCCGGTGTTCGTATCAAATAAATGCTCGTAACCCGGCTTTTGGTTCTCCAGAAACGACTCCAGACTCGCTCGCAGCGTGGCGATGGCGGGATCGTCGCGGATTTCCGGACGGAGCAACGCGCCGACGGCCTTGGCCACGGACGACGAGAGATTGGCGTTGTCGCCAAAAATGATTTGCACCACCCGCCGGTCCATCAGCGCCATCACCTTTGCTGTCGTTGCATCATCCGAGTAGGGCGTCAGCGGGCCGTTGAAATAATTCGTTCCGTATTGGGCGCTGCGTTTGATGTCAGCTTCCTTGCCGTCGTGGCGGGGAACAATCCAGCCTTTTTCACGCATCCCATTCCAGATGGCTTCCGCGGTTTTCGGCCCAAACGCGTCAATGAACTTTTGTTTCTCGATGATTTCCGATTCCGGCGGCAGGCGTTGCGAATGTTCAAACCCGATGAAATTCACCAGCAAACCCTGGGAACTGAGCCGCGGGTCCTGCTGGTCATGCAACAGGCTGTCGGTGATTTGCGCCAGCCGCGCCTGCGCTTCTCCGCGGGACAAATACGGATTGTCCGCGTAACCGGCGGTGATGTTGGCCAACAACTCCAGCCATTCGCCAATGGCGGTCAACTGCGTGAATTGGCGCAGGTAAAGACCTCGCTTCTTATCCTGATTCCAGCCTTCGAACGGATACCCGGACGCCGGATCGGTCAGGACATTGGTGAAACAAACATAACGCAATGCGTTCTCCAGCAACTGCTGCGTGTGCGTCTGGGCCGGATTGACCTTTGGAAAATTAAATGCCGCCGGCTGCGGCGGCGCCGTCCGGCAGGCGGATAAAACCACGCCGAGCAAGAACGGCAACAGCGCGGCAGCAACGGAAAGTATTTTTCGAAAATAAATGTTCATGCCGGTTGGGCGGCGGTCGTATCGCCAGGCAATGTCCTCATTTCTCGTCGGCGTTAAAGCCAATGCGGCGCCTTGGCGGGTCGGGCGGCGGCGCGAGCAGCGGTTGGAGTTTCGTCCAGATGGTTCGCAACGCCGAATCATGTTCCAGCAACGTCCTGTCAATTTCCGCCAGTCGTTTGAGAATGGCCGTGTTGGCCGCCAATTGCTCGCGCATCTGCATGAACGCCCGCACCACAAACACGCTCATCGCCACGGCTTCTCGACTGTTCAACACCGTTGCCGCCATGATCGCACCGTGTTCGGTGAAAGCCCAAGGACGATAGGTGGCACCACGATGCTTTTTTGAACTGGTCACAAACTGTGACCAGTTCGGATTACTTTCAGAGATTTGAGCGGAACTCATCGCATTTTGCGATGAGTTCTTCACATCCTCCTGTTTACCAACATCCTGCACTTTTGAAATCACTGGTTTCGACTTCAAGTTGGCGAATTCGGCGGCAGTAAGTTGAAACGCAAAATCATCGGGAAATCGCTGTCGGTTGCGTTTAAACGCTTCGTTAAAACGATATGTTTGCATGCCATAAAGCTCCGCCAGGTCGGCGTCCAGAATCACCTTCTGACTGCGCACGCTCAAAATCAGGGTTTCAATCGGTTTCTTTGGTTTCATGGTCTTCATGGGTGGAAAAACCCAACCGCACGTACCGCGCGACATTCCCGCTCCGCCGCCTGCCAGTCGAGATAATCCAAAATGTCCTCTGGCAACGGCGAGCGCGAGCCGAGCAAACGCCGCAACGCCCGCTTGCGTTCATAGCTGCGCCACACCGCTTCATCTTCATTGAAACGACGCGCGAGTTCCTGGGCTTCAATCATTGGTTCCTCTGGACACTTCCCGCTGCAAGCGCACGATTTTTAAGTCTCCGCGAGGCAAAGTCAAATCGTCAGGCAACACCACGCGATTGTTGAGCAGCGTTGCGCCGATTACGCCTTCGCAGCTCTGTCGCAACATCCAACCGGCGGCGCCGGTGTAGCCGTTCCAAATCATCCGGCCCGGCTCAAAATTGGTCAGCAGGTCCGCCGCCTGTTTGTTTGGTTGTCCACCGTAGATTTCAATTTTATCAGGCGTGACGTGCGAAACCGGCGCGATCTTCCGCCACAGGCGGATGGTAGCGTCGCGGTAATGTTGTGCCGTCGCTGAGTCGCCCGCCGCCGCGAATTGCACAGCCAGCAACCGCGCTGAGCCGATGAGCCACTGCACGCCATGACAATACATGCCGTTTTCGCGCACGCCTTCCGGATAGTGGCAGCTCCGGCCCAGATACGGCCGGGAATCCTCGCGCAACGCCGGCCAGCCCAGCAGGATGACGTTGTCGCGTTCCAGCACACGCAGGGCAGTGTCGAACATGATGTGGCCGCGCTCGCGGTTGATACCGGACATTACCGCCCACGCGGCGGTCAGGGCGTCAATCTCCCAGATGCCGCTGTCTTTCACGCCGATTTCCGTGCCGTCGTCGTGAATCGCGCGCAAATAACGGTCGCCACGCCACGTGTTTTCAAGGGCGGCCTTCAACTCAGTCAACCGGTTGCAGTAAAATTGCCGGCGCTCAGCGCCTTTGCGTTTCCCAATCACGTCGAGCAGATTTTCCAGCGTGTAATGCAGGAAGAACCCGAGCCAGATGCTCTCGCCGCGGCCTTCGCTGCCGATGGCATCCAATCCGTCATTCCAATCGCCGGTGCCCATCAGCGGCAGACCGTGCGCACCCATGCGCTTTTCCAGAACCAGGTCAACCGCTCGTAGCACGTGATCGCAGAGTGTTTCGGCGCGCGGCGAAATGCGCGCGAACAGGCCCATCCCGTGCCGGCCTTCGGGCAACCGCGGCAACGGCGTTTCCGCTTCCAAATACGGTCGGGTCTCGTCGAGAATGGATTCGTCGCCGGTCAGGCGGATGTATTCGGCGGTCGCCCAGCCGAGCCAGAGCAGATTGTCGGAAGCGTGCGTGCGCGCGCCCAGGCCGGTGCGACCGTCCTGCTGCAGGAAGAACCAATGCAACACGTCACCCTCGACAAATTGCTGGCGGGCGTGCAACAGAATCTGCCGTCGCGCCAGTGCCGGGTCCACCCAGATTAAATTGACGGCGTCCTGCAATTGGTCGCGAAAACCAAATGCGCCGCTTGCCTGGTAAAATCCTTTGCGCGCCCAGAGCCGTTCCGCCAATGCCTGATATTTCAGCCAATTCAAATGGCGATCAAACGCCGCGTCGCTGGTTTGCACCCGCAACGTGCCCATCAGATTGCGCCACCAGTCACGCGTGGCGGCCAGTTTCTTTTGGGCTGCCTCCACCGTCCGGCAGCGCTGAATGACATTCGCCGCCTGCGCGCGCGTATCACTCTGGCCGAGCATGATCGAGACTGTGCGCGACCCGCCGGCGGGAATTTCCAGTGTGACGAGGAAGCTGGCGATGGCCGCCCGGTCTTCGGTTTCTGCGGAACCCACCCTGCCCTGCTCCACCATCTCGGGATGCGCCACCGATCGACCCTGACCAAGGAACCGTCCTCGCTGCGTCTCGATGATTTCCGGCATCTCTGAAATCGCTGCAAATGCCGGTCCGGATCGGAATTCATTGCGCGGATTGGTGAAATAAATAGCGGCGTTTGCAGTGTCCGGTTCAATTTGCAGCGGCCCGGAGTTTTCCGGTTGATCGGCCAGTGCGATGCGAAAACAGGGCGCGAACCGGATTTTTTTTGGCGCATTGCCATCGTTACGGATGGTAAGAAGATAAAAGCCCGCCGGTTCGTCGGGCGGTACAAATGTCGTCAGTTCCGTGGACAGTTTCCCGCATTTCATGCGAAAAGTCGCGGTGCCATCCACGCTAAAATCCGTTTCGTATGTTGCCTCTGCATCGCGCAACGGTTGCCAGGTCGGCGAAAACCAGCGCTGTTCGCTGACGTCATAGCAGTAAAAGATTTCTGACGGCAGTTCGCTGGTCACCGTGTCGGCCCAGTCCGTCGTGAGCCGGTTTTGCTGGGCGTTCACACTGGCCGAGGTGTGCAAGCCACGATTCGTCACGCAAAGAACATGGCCGAGCGCATTGGCCATGGTGTGGTCGAACGGACGCGGCGTGAAGGGAGTGTGGACGCGGAGCGTGTTGCCGCTATCCGTGAATTCAAAATACGGTTGCGCTGTGCCGGGCGGAATTTCGCCATGACCGATGCGCGGTTGCCCGTCAATAATGTAGGAGACGACGTGCTTGTCTCGCCGTAGCCAAGCGAAGGCGGAAGGAGTCTCTGACTTATTTCCGGTTTCAATTTGAGCCTCGTCACCTCGGCTCCTGCCAGAATTAGACGCGCTGGGGCCGGTTTGAATCTTCAAATGGCGCGAAATCCATTCCGCCGCCTGCTGTCGGTTCTCGGCGCAACCCATAAGCAGGCGTAACGTGCCGTTCGAACCGGGTGCCAGCGAAACGCTCAACAACAAACTGCCAATGGCATCGAAACTCGGGCACGGTTCGGTGCGCATGGGTTTTTGAAACGCGAACGTTTCCAGGGCGCGCGGTTTCCAGATGCTGCCGGCGCGACCGATGAATTCCATTCGCGCCGACAAAAATCCTTCCGGCTGCGTTCCGGCCGCCAGCAGGCCGATTTGTTTGGTGTTGTGATGTTCAGCAATCACCGCATTCAGACCGGCGTCATAATTCATTTCATGGAACAGGCGGTTGTATTGGGTGTGATTGCGGTCCGAATGCGGCGAATTCAACACCCATTCCAAATACGGCACGACCTTGAGGTCGCGAGCCCGCGAACCCAGGTTGGTCACGGTGATTTCCCAAAGCTCCACAGCGTCAAAATCGGACGGCAGCGTAATGCGCACCTCGGTCCGAATCTCGTTGGCCGTCTGGGCCAGAACGAGAGCCGAATCATCTGCTTCAATTGTTGCCGGAGGGGCGATTTCTCCCGGAAAATTGCCGATGACCGGCCACGACTTCGGCTGTCCGTCCGGCGCAACATCAGTCACGAACAACGCGCGGCCGGCAGGCTCACGGCGGTCGTAGGCGCGGCGGGTCAGGTCGCATTCGTGTTCCGTCAACGTGCTGATGATTTCACCGCTGGATTTCCATTCGACGGCATACAGGTGGTTGTTCAACCGAAAGCCGGTTTGGCGCCCTTTCGCGAGGCGTGAACGCCAGGCGCGAACGCCAAAGCAAACAAATCCGACGGCCAGCACTGCCGCAATTCCTGCCAGCGTCACCTGCGTGATGGAATAAAATCCCACTTTTTCCACCAACCCGCCCCCGGCTGCCTGCTGAATGGCCTGGGATTGCGACCACGCCCAATCCCAATTCTTCCCCCGTGGAATAAAAAATGGAATCAGCAGCGGCGCCCACGTGGTGAAGCGTTTGACCCCTTCGGGAATGCAGCGCGCCGTGGCGCCAACCGGGCCAATGAAGCGCGCGAACCGTTCGTCGAGGCGGTCCATGCCGATGAAGCTCAAATTGACGAGCGTGGCCACGCGCAGGCCCATGTGGTCAACCCAGATCAAAATGCGGAATAAATCAAAGGCGAGCACCCACATGAAAATTTTCAGGCTCCATGCCTGGAAACTTGTGGTATTCGAAGTGGCGTCTTTGAAAATGCAGAACAGGGTGTGAATCGCGCCGTCCTGATTGTACCACGTTGGCATGGACATTGGTTTAAGGAAAGTGAAAATGATCGGCGCCATCCACAATCCCCAGCGGAGGACTTGAATCGTGCCTTCGGTCAGTTCGGCAATGCCCCGGCGGGAAAACATCCGCCGGATGGGCGCGGTGTCGCGCTGGAACAACGCGGCCAGGAACGAGCGGTTGACAGCAAACAACCACGCCGCCACACCCCAGCCAATCACTCCTTTCAACGCTTCGTTGAACAGCAGCTTTGCGCCACCAGTGTAGGTGCTGAGTTGAATGTGCCCCCATTTGCTGACCAATGGGTAAAAATCATCCGCCACCGGGTTCAATCCGAACGTGCTGTAAAGATTGAATTTGTCCAGCACGACGGGAATTTGCGTGTTGTCGAAATAGAACGTGAAGGCGGCGCCGACAAACGCCCCCAGCCCGCCCTCCACCAGATACAAACGCCACGATTTCAGCCCGCCGCAGTTTCGCGCGGCGCAAATCAAATCGCGCAATGCGCTGACCCCGGCATAAACCAGAGCACCGGCCAACAGGCCGAAGAACACGCGCCGCCCGGTTGGAAGCGCAGGCAAATGCATCCTCAAGGCGACGGCGCAGGCGACGCCAACGACCACGCCACGCACCATCAGCACCGGCTGGCAATAAGCCCGCAATGCGCGACGGAAGAATGACTGGCTGCCGTCAAAACTCTCGATGATCGCCTTGCTCAACGGGAATACCGCCGCCCCGACAACGGCCAGCAGCAACGCCGGAATCGTTCGCCAAAGATTTTGAGCCAGGGCCAATCCGGCGACAATGTGGATCAGTTGCAGAAGCGCCATCAGGGTGCCGCTGTAAACCATGCCCTTTTTCATGCCATTGACAGCGTGCAGCTTCATCGTGGCACATCCCGGCGCGATGCCGCGCATGCCGTCCAGAATCATGCCGGTCACCAGAAACACTTCCGCCCACAACGCGCTTTGCGAGACAATCGTGGCCAGAACGGCGGCAACCGGTTTCAGCAAGCCGGGTAATCCCGCTGCAAAGTTCCCCGAACCCAAATCCGCCACGACCGGTGCAGCGATGGACGCAACCGTAGGCAGCAACAGGCAGAGATGCGCCTTCACACTGGTCAACGGTTTGCGGGAAGTGACGAGGGTAAATCCCTGGGTCAGGATTACGTTGAACAAAAACAGCAACAGCCCCCGGCCAATTCCGGCGGCCAGCATGGGCGAACCCGAAAGCAAACCGGCAGTGACGGTGTTCCCCAGTAAAATGGCCAGTTGATCCGACGGCAGCGCTAGCGTCAATCCCAGTGCAAAAGGAATGCCTGTGATTGCCGCGCCATTGATCGCGTCCAGGTGTTTCCTTAGGCCAGCCAGGCGATAGGCATTGACGACGTGATAAAGCAGGTAAAAAACCACCGCGCTGATGGGGCTGAGCTGGACCAGCCCTAAAATGGTTTTTGGCGCTTGCCAGAGCACCACGTAGCTCGACGCCGCGGCCAGCAGGCCGGGGAACAGAAAATCCCGAAGCGCTTCCCGGGGCGTCAAAATGCGGCCGGTAAAAATGAATTTCAGGATGCCGGCGGCAATCATTCCCGCCAGGGCTGGACCGAGAAAGCGCCAGCCTGCCGGCGGCGATGTCAAATTGCCAAATACGTAAATCGCGAGCGCACCGCCGGCAATCAGCACTGCGGCCAGCCCGAAACTTAAATCGTGAACCAGCGACCAACGCCCCGAAAAGCCTGGCTTTTCCGCGGATTGCTTCTGAATCTGGTTTTTGTCTTGTCCCTGACGCATCAATTAATTGCAACGGCCATTGTTGCGCCGCATTGTGGTTTGTCAGGGAATTGAATTCAAATCCATTTCCACTGGAGCACCCGTTTTGCTGTTTGTAGCCGCGGAACGTCAGTCCGCGCATTATAGGCCTTTTAACGATCAGCGCCGACTAACGTCGGCGGCTACGGTTTTACAGGCTGGAAGCCTGTCCTACATTGTTGGCCCAACCATCACCACAAATTCACCTTTCAAACTCCGTTTCTTCGCCATTGCCAGCAGCTCCGCCGGCTTGCCGCGCAAAAATTCCTCGAACTTCTTGGTCAACTCACGCGCCAGCACCACTTGCCGTTCGG
This sequence comes from uncultured Verrucomicrobiae bacterium, assembly GCA_963789055.1. Classification (GTDB taxonomy): domain Bacteria; phylum Verrucomicrobiota; class Verrucomicrobiia; order Limisphaerales; family UBA11358; genus UBA11358. The sequence goes on from CAWBJE010000005.1 coordinate 26,462, forward strand.
GAAATACTTCGCTGAGCTCGGCGAGCAGCTTTTCGACCCGATACGGCGATTCATAAAGCACCAGCGTGCCGTCGGAACTCTTGAGCGATTCCAGTTTGTTCCGGCGCTGGCCGGATTTGTGCGGCAGGAAACCGATGAAATGAAATTCATCCGTCGGCAGTCCACTGGCAGTGAGCGCCGACACCAGGGCACTCGGACCCGGCACGGATTCAACGCGGAATCCGGCACAGATAGCTGCCTTAACGACGCGTTCACCCGGATCGCTGATGCCCGGACTGCCGGCATCCGTGACCAACGCGACTTTCTGGCCGCGCCGGAGGCGTTCGATGATTTCCTCGCTACGTTTCGCTTCGTTGAACTTGAAATAACTGAGCAACGGCTTGGAAATTCCGAAATGCTTCAGCAATTGCCCGGAATGTCGGGTGTCCTCGGCGGCGATGACGTCGCACTCGCGCAGCACGCGCAGCGCGCGCAGCGTGATGTCCTCGAGATTACCAATCGGCGTGGCGACGAGGTAAAGCGTGCTAGGCATAAGCGGCGGCAATGTGGCGTCCATGCCTTGACTTAACCAGAAATCCGGCGTGAAATAAACCGGATTCGCAAAATGAAACCCGCCACAAAGTTCGCTGTCGTATTGGTCACCGCGCCTGATTTGAAAGTTGCGCGGCTGCTGGCGCGGGCGGCGTTGTCGGCGCGCCTGATTGCCTGCGCGAACCTCATCCAAAAAATCGAATCGCATTACTGGTGGCGGGGAAAGATTGAATCCGGCCGCGAAGTCTTGCTCGTCCTGAAAACGCAGAAGTCTAAACTGGCGGCTGTGGAAAAGCTGGTTCTGGCCAAACACCCTTACGATACTCCAGAGTTCATCGTCCTGCCATTAAGCGCGGGGAACAAAAGGTATCTTGATTGGCTGGCGGGAAGTTGAAAACGTAGCGCAGGCGTCCCGCCTGAAACGTTCAACAACAACACAGGCCGGAGGCCTGTGCTACTATAATTTGTGCGCCAGATTTTGGTTGAATCCGCGCGCCGAACAGGCGTATAACTTCGATAGATGCATCAGATAAGCGCAATTCCGCCGGTTTTGCTGGCGCTGTTTGGGTTCGTGCTCGGCTTCGGCACAACCATGCTCGCCTGGAACATTGCGTTGCATCGCCTTGCACGCCGCGCGGAGTTTAAAGTGCGGCAGATGGAAAAATTTCCCCTGTTTCAATCGGCGTTTGGATCACGGCCCACCTGCTGGCTGGCGGTCCGTTCACTCAATCCCAAGGCCGTTCAAGCTGCGCTGGGTCTCAACCGTTTTGCGCCTTGTCCCTGGGCGGAAGGGATGGCCGGTGGGCACGGATTTTTCATCGGGCCGCCGGTGAACGGCTGGATTATCGTCACCGGCTCCGGCCTGCCAAATCCAGGTTGTGATGTGGATGATTGTTTTCATTTTCTGACCGAACTGAGCCGCAAACTCGGTCACGTGCAATTCTTTCAGGCCGAGCGGGTGCTGCATCATCACGCCTGGGTGCGCGTGGAACACGGCCTGGTCACGCGCGCCTACGCGTGGGCCGGCGAAACCGTGTGGAATGAAGGCCCCAAAACCGCCGCCGAAACGGATTTAAGCATGAAATGCTTCGGTTACGGCGAGCATCCGCCGGCCACTTCGTGGGCGGCGGCGGAATGGACGATTACCAACGTCGCTAAAGTCCCCTTGCTGGCGGCGCGCTGGAGTTTCGATCCGGCGCGCATCGATGAACGGCTGCGGCACCATGCCAACGGCGTCGCCGGCGAATTGTCCCGACCGGAATGAGCCTTGCGTTTTCGGGCACGTCAGGCAGATTTTAGCAAAAGGGAGAAAAAATATGTCAACTAACATTGAACGCGAACTCCAGAAGTTCCCCAAAAACATCTCGCTCAAGGACGGCACCAAGGCCACGCTGCGTCCGCTTCGCCGCGAAGATGAAAAGGAATTCCACGCCCTGTTTCTCGGCATTACCGAACACGAGCGGATGTTCATCAAACATCGCGTCACGGATATTCGAAACCATCCGCAACTGGTGCCGGAACATTGATTACGGACGCAACCTGCCGCTGGTCGGATTGGTGAAAGGCAAAATTGCCGGTGTCGCCACATTGCATCAACAGCTTGGCGGCTGGAAACGACACGCCGGGCGTGTGAGCGTGCTGGTGCATCCGGATTTTCGCGAACGCGGCCTGGCGCGGGCGCTCATCAGTGAAATTATCGAAACCGCCCGGCATGTGGGTTTGGAACGGGTGGAAGCGGAATTCATCGGCAAACAGGAGGCAGCCATGAAAATGTTCGCCCTGCTCGGGTTCAGCCAACTGGTGCGCCTGCCGGATTACGTCAAGGACATGCAGGCCATCAAACACGACTACATTCTCATGAGCCTTGATTTGCTCACCGACGAGGAATATGCGGGAGTCGGAGGATGAACCGAATGTGGAGTGCGGAGTGCGAAGTGCGGAATATAATACGCGCCCGCCGACAATAATCCGCACTCCGAATTCCGCAATCTGCACTTCCCATGTCTCCAGATGTTTGTCCCAACTGCGGCGCGGAGGTGCCGCGTAACGCCAAGGTTTGTCCTGAATGCGGCTCGGACGAGCAAACCGGCTGGTCGGAGACCGCCTATGCCAGCAACCTTAATCTCCCGGACGAGGAATTCGACCACGACGAATTTGTGAAGCGTGAATTTGGCCCTGACCCGGTCAAGCCACATGGCATCGCCTGGTTATGGTGGATGGTGGCGCTGCTGGTGACGGCGGGAATGTTGTTTCTCTGGCTGAGATAAATTTGAAACGCTTACCCGGAATTATGTTCGATTACTGATTGTATAGCAGTTCACATTGAGATTGACACAATCTCGGTTGACGCGGCAAAGCGCCAGGGGGCTGGCGCAGTCCAAGACGCTCCGCGCCTTTCAAGCATCACCGTGCCTCGCGCAGCGTCTTGGAGTGCGGCGGCCCTCCGCCGCTTTTCCAACGGTAGGGCAAACTGTGCCAATGTTAATTGAAACTGCTATAGACGCTCCATACTCAATCTTACATAAGCGTAAATTGCAGCATCAAGTAAAACACCAAAAGGGCGACTGGAACGGAGCGCCACCACGCTGCCTCTCGCCGGCGAAACGACACAACCAAAGAAAGCAAACTCGAAACGGCGAGACACAGCCCTAAAATACCAAAACCAGCACCCTCTTTCACAAACGTTTCAGCTTCGGCTTGCATTTGCGACCTCCGTTCAACACTCGCAGTAACGCTTTGCGCTCGGAGGCGCGCCCCATGAGAAACCAGGCTCTTTGCTTCGAAATCGATGCAAATGGCGAATAGCACCAAAAATAATGATACGATACAAAATGCGCACTTTTTCATAGACCAAACTTCGCAGTTAAACCCTAACTTTTACTGACCATTTGTGGCCTGTCCCGGTCGTATCTGGTCGGGTCGGGGCAGATTACGGCGGCGGGTGCCGTTTGTCCATACGGCAGGTGGCCAAAGCGTAAACCTCGTAGCCGCGGACGTTCAGTCCGCGCACTTCAAATCCAACAAAAGTCAGCGCCGACTCACGTCGGCGGCTACGGTTGAAATCGTCGCGCTTGGATTTGTAGGAGTCGAGGTGACGAGACTCATTCTGCCGGAGAAATCAGAGACTCCTTACGTCGTCTCCTACTGAAAGGCGGCGCGGCTCCCGCTCTGCGGGATTTCCTCCGCACTCCAATATTTGATTCGAGGTTCGTTGTTGGATGTTCGATGTTTCCCACTCCAAAACAAAAAAGCCCGCTCGGGCGAGCGGGCTTTGAAATGTTTCGTTTTAACTCAAGCCTTGGCTTCGGCCTTCCTGGTCTTGGCTTTTTTGCCTTCAGCTTTTGGGGCTTCGGCTTCCCTGGCCGGTTCGGCAGGCTTGGCTTCGGCGCCGGGAGCGGCTTCCTCGGCGACAGGCGCCGGGGCCGCGTAATCCACCCATTCCAGAATCGCCTTCGGGGCAGCATCGCCCGGGCGTTGCTCCAGCTTGACGATGCGCGTGTACCCGCCGTTCCGTTCCTTGAACGCGGGCGCGATGTCATCGAAAAGAATCCGCAGCACGTCTTCGCTTTGCCGCCATTTCTGGCGTTCGTCCTTGGTCAACTGCACGGCCGGACCGCGCGTGTGCAAACGCGCAGCCACCAAGCGCCGCGACTGGATTGTGCCGGCCTTGCCGAGGGTGACGATTTTCTCCGCCACGGACCGCGCGGCCTTCGCCTTGCCCAGGGTCGTGGTCACGCGTTTGTGTTTGATGAGGCTGCAAACCAGGTTGGCCAGCATCGCGTTGCGGTGCGTGGAGGTGCGCCCCAGTTTGGCCGTTCGTTTCAAATGTCGCATAGCTCGTCCTTATTCCGCCTTGGGCTCTTCCTTCGGCGCCTCGAGCAACCCGGGCTCGAAGTTCATGCCGAGTGACAGGCCCAGGGCCGTCAATTTTTCTTTGATCTCGTTCAGCGATTTCTTGCCGAAGTTGCGATACTTGAGCATTTCCTGCTCGGTCTTCATCGCCAACTGGCCCACGGTGGTGATGTTCGCATTGTTCAGGCAGTTCGCCGCCCGGACGCTCAACTCGATTTCGTTGACGCTCATGTTGAGAAGCTTCTTCATCTTCGACTTCTCCTCGTCCTGCTTGTCGGCGGCTTCCTCGAATTCAATCGCGTTCTTGTCATAACCCACGAACACGTCGAGGTGATGCTGCAAAATGGCCGACGCTTGCGTCAGCGCGTCGTCGGGCGAAAGGCGTCCGTCCGTCCAGACTTCCAGGATCAGGCGGTCGTAATCCGTGCGGTTGCCGACGCGGGCGGCCTCGATGGCATAACGCACGCGGGTGACCGGTGAAAACAGCGAGTCGATGGCCACCACGCCGATGGCCTGGCCGGGTTTTTTGTTTTCGTCGCTGGGGCAGAAGCCGCGGCCGATTTTGATTGTCAGCTCCATTTCAAATTTCTTTTTCTTGTCCAGCGTGCAAATGATCTGGTCGGGATTGACCAGTTCGACGTTCTGGTTGAGCTGGATGTCGCCGGCGGTCACGGGGCCGTCCTTGTTCACGGAAAGCAACAGCACCTGCTCGTCGCGAGTGTGGGCCTTGAACTTGATCTTCTTCAGGTTCAGAACGATGTCGGTCACGTCCTCGACCACGCCGTCAATGGTGGTGAATTCGTGCATCGCGCCGTCCACCTTGATGGACGTGATGGCCGCCCCCTCGAGCGAGGAGAGCAGCACGCGCCGCAGCGAGTTGCCGATGGTGTGGCCGTAACCGGTTTCAAACGGGTCGGCGATGAATTTGGCGTAGGTTGGGGTAGCGCTGGCGTCATCCTTTTGCAAGCGCTTGGGCATTTCGAAACGTCCTAGACGTACTGGCATATTTTCCTTTCAACAATTTTAATCTGGCCAGACCGGCGATTTATTCCCGCATTGCCGGCCAGGCCCGTATAATTGTTATTTGTTTTTAACCACTGATGAACACGGATAAACACAGATGAGAAACTCATCTCCACCCAGCCTGTTTGAATCCGTGTCCATCCGTGTCCATCCGTGGTTGATTTTTCGTTAGCGGGAATAAAATTCGACGACCGCCTGCTCGTTCGCAATCGGTTGGATCTCGTCGCGCGTCGGGATGCGCATGACCGTGCCCTTGAATTCTTCCTTGTTCAACGACAGCCAGTCGGGCACCGCGCGGCTGGTGGCGACTTCCAGATTTTTCGTGGCGAGCTGGCGCGAAACGTTGGAATGCTTCACGACCACGACGTCGTTCACCTTCAGGCTGAATGACGGCACGTTCACCTTGCGGCCGTTCACCGTGATATGGCCGTGTGAAACCATCTGGCGCGCGGCGGCGCGGGTGTTGGCAAAGCCGAGGTGGAAAACCACGTTGTCGAGGCGCGTCTCCAAAATCTGCAACATCTGCTCGCCGGTGACACCACGGCGGCGGAGCGCCTTTTCATAAACCCCGCGAAACTGGCGTTCGAGCAGGCCGTAATAATAGCGGAACTTCTGCTTTTCAATCAGACCGAGGCCGTAATCAGTGTGCTTGCGGCGCGACTTGGGACCGTGCACGCCGGGGCCGTAATTGCGGCGCTCAAGATATTTCGAGGGGCCGAAGATGGGTGTACCGAACCGGCGACTGATGCGAACGCGGGGACCTGTATAACGAGCCATATTTTTATGATTTCAAATTTCAGATTCAATTAGACGCGGCGTTTCTTGCGCGGACGGCAGCCGTTGTGCGGCACGGGCGTCACGTCCTTGATGGCGCTGATTTCCAGTCCGATGGCCTGCAACGCGCGGATGGCGGATTCGCGGCCGGAACCGGGGCCTTTGACACGCACTTCCACTTCTTTCATGCCATGCGCCATTGCCTGACGCGCGGCATCCTGGGCCACTTGCTGCGCGGCATAGGCGGTGCTCTTGCGCGAGCCTTTGAAACCGACCCGGCCGGCAGTGGACCAGCTAATCATATTGCCGTGCATATCCGTGATGGTGACCTGCGTGTTGTTGAAAGTGGCCAGAATATTGGCAACGCCGACGGCGATATTCTTGGCGTGCTTCGCCTTGATAATCTTTTTGGCAGCAACGTCCTCACCCAAAAGTTCGGCTGCCGTGGGCGTTGCCGGAACGGCTCCGGCTTCGGGGGGTTTGGCTGCGCCTTCCGCCGGTTTGGCTGCCTCAGCCGGTTTTGCGGTTGCCTCGGCCGGCTTGGCCGCCGCGGCAGTTTCCGCTGCTGGCGCACCCTTTTTGGCCGGCTTTTCTCCAGCCGGCTTGGCCGCCTTGGGGGCCTTCTCGGTTTTTTCAACCTTTTCGGCCTTTTCAACCGGAGCAGCTTCCTTCGCCGCCGCTTTTTCGGCTTCGGGTTTGGCTTCCTTCTTTTTAGGAGCGGGTTTCTTTTTTTCTTCAGCCATATTGAATCTCAGTAAATCAAAAACGGATTAATGGATGCCGGTCTTGGCGTTCGGATTGCGTTGCACGCCGACGGTCTTGCGCGGACCTTTGCGCGTGCGGGCGTTGGTCTGCGTGCGCTGGCCGCGCACGGGCAGGCCGCGCATGTGGCGGATGCCGCGGTAGCATTTGATGCCCTGCAACCGCTTGAGGTTGATGCCGATTTCGCGGCGCAAATCGCCTTCGATGACATATTTGCCTTCCTGGATCGCGTGGACGATCTGGGAAAGCTGCTGCTCGGTCAAATCCTTCGCCCGGATGTCCGGGCTGATGTTGGCGCGCTCCAGAATCTCCTTCGAGTTGGACGGGCCGATGCCATAAATGTAGCGTAGCGCAATTTCAATGCGCTTGTTCGGCGGAACTTCCACACCAATGATGCGTGCCATAAATCAAATCAACCTTGCCGCTGTTTGTGCCGTTTGTTCGTGCAAATCACGCGAATGACGCCGCGGCGGCGCACAATCTTGCAGTGCTCGCACAATTTCTTGACTGACGCTCGAACTTTCATGTTCAAATTGTTTTCGTTTCAACCAAAATCCGCCCCACGGACAAATCGTAGGGCGTCAACTGCAATTTCACTTTGTCGCCCGGCGCCAGGCCGGCAAAGCGCTGTTTCGCCCGGCCCGCCACAAACGCCAGCAACCGGTGCCCATTGGCTAGTTCCACATCAAACGTCCGATTGGGCCTGGCTTCAATCACGACACCTTCAACGATGAAGGCATTTTGGCCGGGCATGTCAAAATCTCCGGTTCGCTCTCGGTAATCAGCACCGTATGCTCAAAATGAGCAGACAGTGAACCATCTTGCGTAACCACTGTCCAGCCGTCTTTCAATATTTTTACGGCTGCTCGGCCCGCATTGACCATCGGCTCAATGGCCAGGGTCATGCCCGGCCGGAGCTTCTGGTTGCTCTTCGGATCTACAAAATTCGGCACCTGCGGCTCTTCGTGCATCGTCCGGCCGACGCCGTGCCCGACAAATTCCCGCACCACGCTGAACCCGTTGTTTTCGACGTAATTCTGGACGGCGCGCGAGATGTCCGTCACCCGGTTTCCCGGCACGGCCTGCGCAATGCCTTCGTGCAGCGCTCGTTCCGTCACGTCCATCAATCGTTGCGCCGCCACGCCGCATCCGCCCACCACCACGGTCCGCGCCGTGTCACCTACAAAACCTTTGTAAACCACACCCACGTCCACGCTCACGATGTCGCCAAAGTGCAATTCGCGGTTGCCGGCCAGTCCGTGAACGACCTCATCGTTCACCGAGAGGCACGTGTAGCACGGGTATTTGCGATAGCCCAAAAACGCGCTTTTTCCGCCGTGCGCTTTGATGCGCGCCGCAGCGAACTCGTCCACTTGCCGCGTCGTAAGGCCCGGCTTGATGAACGCGGCGATTTCATCCAACACCGTGCCGGCCATCGCGCACGCCGGACGCATCAATTCAAGATCGCGCTGGCTTTTTAAAATAATCATCGTACTGCGTGAAACGTGATGGGTGTCTCCAGCGGGGTGAACCTTCCCCGCCTCACATTTCACTTCCTAAAACCGTCCCCGTAACCGGCCTTTCTTCAAAAACCCGTCATAATGCCGCATCATCAAATGCGATTCGACCTGGCGCATGGTGTCCAGCAAGACGCCGACGGTGATCAAAATGCTGGTGCCGCCGAAAAACTGCGACACGTCGTACGGAATGCTCATCTGGCGCGACAAAATGATGGGAATGACCGCGATGACCATGAGGAAAATCGCGCCCGCCAGCGTGATGCGGCTCATAGACTTGTGCAGATACTCGCTCGTGCCCTGCCCCGGACGCACGCCGGGAATGTAACCGCCGTTCTTTTTCAAATCGTCGGCAATCTGGATTTCATTGAACTGCGTGGCCACCCAGAAATATGCAAAGAACAGAATCATCAGCGAATAGATCGTCAAATAAAGCAACGAGCCGGAATTTAGCTGTTGAGCGATGCCAATGAACAGATTCCGGAGAAACGGCACACCGACTATGTTCCCCAAATGCAGAAAAACGGTCTGCGGAAACATCAGGATGGATTGCGCGAAAATAATCGGCATGACGCCGGAGAAATTCACGCGCAAGGGCATGTAGTTGGTGCCACCCTGATACATCTTGCGTCCCACCATGCGGCTGGCGTATTGCACCGGGACTTTCCGCTGGGCCTGGGTGATGGAAATGACGCCGCCGACGACCAGCACCAGCAGAATCACGAGCATCAACCCCGTACCGGCGAAGTGATATTGCGACTCAAGGCCGCCGGGGGGCCGGAACATTTCCCAGGCCGCCTGCAATGCGCGTGGCAGCCGGGCCACGATGCCGATGGTGATGACCAGCGATACGCCGTTGCCGATGCCGCGGTCACTGATTTGCTCGCCCAGCCACATCAGCAGCATCGTGCCCGTCGTCATAATGAGCACGGTCTGGATGCGATACCACCAGATGTGGTTGGTATCGAGCACGAGATTTCCCGTAAAGCCGTGAAAAACGGTTTGGGGATGTTCCCAGTTGATGGCGAAAAACAATCCCTGACCCAGACACAACAGCACCGTCAAATACCGGCCATATTGCACGATCTTGGTCCGGCCGTTTTCCTCGCGGGCCAGCTTGCTCAGTTGGGGCATAACTGCCGTGAGCAATTGAATGATGATGGTCGCGCTGATATAAGGCATGATACCCAACGACCCGATGGCGCAATGTTCCAATGCACCGCCGGCAAAGGTGTTGTACATGCCGAGCAAACCGCCGCCGCTTTGTGCAGTGTTCTTGAAATAGTCGGTCAGCGCCGAACCATTCAAATTCGGAATGCGAATCCATGCCATCAACCGACAGACCGCCAACAAGCCGAGCGTAAACCAAATCCGGGACTTCAGCTCCGGAATTTTGAAGCAGTTGACAAAGGTGTTGAAGATGGAGCGGAACATGCGTCAATCACGCGTTCAGGTCTTGGCCGATTTGTCTGGTTTGGCAGGTTTAGCCGGTTTGGCCGGTTTTGTCGGTTGAGCGGCTGCTTCGGCGGGTTTGGCTGCGGCGGCGGGTTCAGCCGCAGACGCAGGCTTGGCACCCACCACTTCACAGACGCCGCCTTTGGCTTCGATTTTGGCGCGGGCCGACGCGCTGAACGCGTGAGCACTTACCGTGAGCTTTTTGCTCAATTCGCCATCACCGAGAATCTTGACGCCGCTGGAATGGCCGTTGGCCAGACCCACCGCGCGTATGGCCGTTTCATCCACGCGCGCGCCGTCTTCGAACTGGTTCAAATCGCCGACGTTTACGCCCAGATAACGCGTCGCAAACCGTGCGTTGTTGAAGCCGCGCTTGGGGATGCGGCGGATGAGCGGCATCTGGCCGCCTTCAAAGCCGATGCGGATGGAACTGCCGGACCGGGCGGTCTGGCCCTTGCCGCCGCGACCGCTGGTTCGGCCGTGGCCGCTGGATTCACCCTGGCCAAGGCGTTTGGTGCGATGTTTCGCACCCGGACGAGGTTTCAAATCGTGCAATCGCATAAAAATCAAGCCGTTGCCGGAGCCGCCTCAGGCAATCTGGGCGTCTCCGCTTTTTTAATTTCAAATCCGCGGCCCTTGTAAATCGCTTCACGCAGCCGCAGACTCAGCAATCCTTTGAGCGTGGCTTTGACGACGTTCGCCGCGTTGTTCGAACCGAGCGATTTGCTCAAAATATCCTTCACGCCTGCGGCTTCCAGAACCGCGCGCACTGTCCGGCCCGCGATGATGCCGGTGCCGGGCGAAGCCGGGCGCAGCAGGATTTTTGCGCCGCCGTAAGAACAGAAAACTTCATGGGGAATCGTCACGTCCTTGAGGGAAATGGAAACCATCTGATTGCGGGCCAGTTCGCCGCCGCGGCGAATCGCATCCGCCACTTCACTCGCCTTGCCCAACCCGACGCCGACGCGTCCATGCTTGTCGCCGACGACAACCAGCGCGCTGAAATTGAAACGGCGGCCGCCTTTGACGACTTTGGAAGACCGGTTGATGAACACGACCTTCTCGGTCAATTCCTGGGATTCCTGTCCATCCAATACCAGTTCCGGCGCTTCGCTGATGGGTTTGTTGCGGCGCCCGCGCCCGCCACGGGGCCGCTCTTCGGCTTTGGTTTTGTTGATGTCTGCCACAGTTTTCTGTCTCCGTTGTTTAGAATTTCAAACCCACGGCGCGCGCAGCTTCGGCCAGCGTCGCCAGTTTGCCCAGCACCATCACCGGCTTGCCGTCCTTGCCCTTGACCTGGGACCGGTGATACCGGGCGCCGCCGCGATCAAACACGACGGTCTTGATTCCCCTGGCCAGCGCGGCTTCCGCCGCCAATTTGCCGATGACCCTGGCGCCGGCCACGTTGGCCGCCAGTTTGTCGCGGTCGGGCACGTTCTTGCCCGTGGTGGAAACCGCCGCGAGCGTCTTGCCCGTGTCATCGTCAATGAATTGGACGTGGATGTTTTCGTTCGTGAAACAGACGCTCATGCGCGGACAATCCTTCGTGCCGCCGACCTTGTTGCGTATCCGCCAATGGCGGAGCTGCTTCAACTGATGCTTTTTTTCCGTTCTCATTTCAATGCGTCATCCCGACCTGCCGGGATGATCCAAAATTATTTTTACTGGACTGTCTTGCCTTCCTTGCGCTGGACGTGTTCGCCCGCATAGCGCACGCCCTTGCCTTTGTAAGGCTCCGGCGGATAGAAATCGCGAATCTCGGCGGCCACCTGCCCCACCACTTTCTTGTCCGGCCCTTCAATGGTCAGCTTGGTGTTTTCCTCGACGGTCACCTTGACCTGGCTGGGAATCGTGTAATTGATGGGATGCGAAAACCCGAGCACAAGGTTCACCACGTTGCCTTGCACGGCGGCTTTGAAGCCGACGCCCTGGATTTCCAGTTTCTCGACAAAACCTTCGCTGACGCCTTTGACCATGTTGTTGACGAGCGCGCGGCTGGTGCCGTGCAACGACTTGGCTTGCGCGTCGTCGCCATCGCGGCTGACGACAATTTTGCCGTCCTGCACTTTTAGGCTTGTACGACGGGGCAATTCCCAGTCCAGTTTGCCCTTCGGGCCTTCAACAAATACTTTCTGCCCCTTCACCTCCACCTTCACCTTGGGAGGGATGGCAATCGGTTGTTTTCCAATTCGCGACATGGCTTCGTTAAATCGTTAAATGTTTAAATCGTTGAATCGTCACCACACGTAACACAACAGTTCGCCGCCCAGGTTTTTCTTCTTCGCCTGCGTGCCGGTCATCACGCCTTCCGGCGTGGAAATCACCGCCACTCCCATACCGGCGAGCACGCGCGGGATTTCCGTGGCGCCGACATAATGGCGCAGGCCCGGTTTGCTGATGCGGCGCAGGCCTTCAATCACGCTTTTCTTGCCTTGATACTTGAGCTTGAGCTTGATGATCTTGGGCATGCCGTTGGCCACGGCTACCTCCGCAATGTAGCCTTCCTGCTTCAAGATGTTTGCCAGACTTTCCTTGATCCGCGAATGCGGCATTTCCACCGTCGGCAACAGGGCGCGGCCGGCGTTGCGGATGCGGGTCAACATGTCAGATATCGGATCGGTCATATCAAATCTTAATCGTAATCCTGCTCTTAATCGTTACCAACTGGCTTTTACCACACCGGGAATCAAACCGTTCAACGCCGCCTCGCGGAACGTCATGCGCGAGCAGCCGAACTTGCGCAGATATCCATGCCGCCGGCCGCTGGCCGAGCAGCGGTTGACCACCCGGCTGGGGCTGGCATCGCGCGGTAGTTTTGCGAGACCGGCGTAATCACGCTTGGCCTTCAATTCCGCGCGGATCGCGGCGTACTTTTTCACCGTATCAGCTTTGCGCTTGTTGCGTTCAAACCATGCTTTTTTGGCCATAAATTAGTTTATGCTTTGGCGGCTGCTTTGGCCGCTTCCTTGGCCGCTTCCCTGGCGGCGTGTTCAGCCTCTTCCTGCCTGGCCAGTTCCCGGGCCGCTGCCCGGGCCGCCGCCTTGGCTTCTTCCATGGCGGCATCCTTCACCGTTACCTTCGGCGCTTCCTTCACCTCGGCCAGCGGAAAGCCCATCAATTTAAGCAAATCCTGCGCTTCTGCATCATTGCGCGCACTGGTCACAATCGTGATGTCCATTCCCTGCGTCCGCTTGATTTTATCCAGCTCAATTTCCGGAAAAATCGTCTGGTCGGCGACGCCGAACGAGTAATTGCCCCGCCCGTCGAACTTGCGCGGCGACAACCCGCGGAAATCGCGGATGCGCGGCAGCGCGGTGGCAATCAGACGGTCGAAAAATTCGTACATCGCGTCGCGGCGCAGTGTGACGCGGCAGCCGATGGGCTGGTCGTTGCGCAGCTTGAAATTGGCAATGTTGTGGCGCGACTTGCTGATGACCGGCTTGCGGCCGGTAATCAGCGCGAGGTCTTTGGCGGCGTCATCCAGCGCGTTCTTTTCCAGCGACGCGCTGATACCCATGTTGACCACGATCTTCACCATGCGCGGTATCTGGTGCACGTTCGGGTATTTGTGCTTCGCCTTGAGGGCGGGCACCACGTCGTTGACGTATTTGGTATAAAGTCTGGCTTTCATCATTCCGGGTCACGGATTTTGCCGTAACTATGGTTTATAATCGTATCGGTCATGCTTCAACTCTGGGCCGGCGCCCCGCCTCGCTTCGCCAGGCGCGCGTCAAATTCAGCCGCTTTCATCACGTTCGAAAGGTGGACGGTGCCTTCGCGTTCGATAATCGCGCCCTGCGGATGGTCCTGGCTCTTGCGGGTGTGGCGCTTGATCATTTGCACGCCTTCGACGATGACGCGCTGCTGCTTCGGCAGAACGGCGATGATTTTGCCGCGCTTGCCCTTTTCCTTGCCGGCCAGCACGACCACTTCCTCGCCTTTTTTCACATGACAGTTTGGCATAAACTCAAATTACCTCCGGCGCGAGCGAAATGATTTTCATGAACTTCTTGTCGCGCAACTCGCGCGCCACCGGCCCGAAAATACGCGTGCCGCGCGGATTCATTTCCGCGTCAATGATGACCACCGCATTGCTGTCAAAGCGCAGGTACGAACCGTCGTTGCGGCGGATGGCCTGCCGGGTGCGGACAATCACCGCGTTATGCACCTCGCCCTTTTTCACCTGGCCGTCGGGCGCGGCGTCCTTGATGTGCACCTTGATGATGTCGCCAATCCGCGCGTAACGCTGGTTGCGGCCGAGCACACCGATCGCCCAGGCGATCTTGGCGCCCGTGTTGTCCGCGACATCCAAATGGGATCGAATTTGCAACATAAATTGTGGTTATTCCGCCGCCACCGGTTCCACGCCCCGGCTGTGTTCGACGACTTCCATCAGCCGCCAGCGTTTGATTTTTGACAAGGGCCGGGTTTCTTCAATTCGCACCCGGTCGCCCACTTTGGCCTCGCTCTTTTCATCGTGGGCGTAAAATTTCTTGTAAACGGTCACGACCTTGCGCAGCCGGGGGTGCGGGAACCGGCGTTCGACGCGCACGACGATGGTCTTGGCCATCTTGTTGGAGATGACCTCACCGACGCGCTGCTTACGATTTCCGCGCGCCGCTTCCGTTGAATTTACAGTGTCAGCCATATCAAGCCGCTTTGTTGCGCAACTGGGAAATGCGCGTTTCCAGCCGCGCGATGTCCCGGCGCAGCGTCCGCAGGCGCGCCGGTTTTTCCAACTGGGCGCTCGCCTGCTGCAGACGCAGGTTGAACATTTCATGGCGCAGGTCCCGGCTCTTGGCCGATAACTCCACCAGCGTCATATCTTTCATTTCCGAAAATTTCATAAATTCGTTTCCGTCTAACGCGAACCCCGGTGCCGCGAGATGAACCGCGTCCGGATCGGCAGCTTGGTCGCCGCCAGCCGCAACGATTCGCGCGCCAGCACTTCCGTCACCCCGTCCACTTCAAACAGCACGTTCGCCGGGCGGATGACCGCCACCCACGATTCCAGCGGGCCTTTGCCCTTGCCCATGCGCGTTTCCAGCGGCTTCTTCGTAAACGACTTTTGCGGGAAGATGCGAATCCACATTTTCCCGTGCCGCTTCAGATTACGGGCAATCGCCACGCGCGCCGCCTCAATCTGCTTCGTGTCGAGCCAGCACCGTTCCAGCGACATCAATCCGTACTCGCCAAACGCCACCGTGTTGCCGGCATACGCCAGGCCGGCGCGATTACCGCGGTGCATTTTGCGGTACTTCACTCTTTCGGGCATCAACGGCATAGCAAAATTCCTTTCAAATCCTTAGTTGGCCGCCGGTTCGGCCGGCGCAGCCGCTCCGGATGGAATGGGCACCGCCGGCGGCGGCGCGACCGTTTCCTTGGACGGCTTGTTTTCGCCTTTGCAAACCCAGCACTTCACGCCGAGTTTCCCGTAAAGGGTGTGCGCCTCGGCAAAACCATAATCAATATTCGCGCGCAACGTGTGCAGCGGCACCCGGCCCCAGTGATACGTCTCCACGCGCGCCAGTTCGGCGCCGCCCAGCCGGCCCGCGCAACGGATCTTGATTCCTTCCGCGCCGAAATCCTTCGCCGTTTGCACGGCTTTCTTCATCGCCCGGCGGAATGACACGCGGCGTTCGAGCTGCAACGCCACGTTCTCCGCCACGAGCTGCGCGTCGGTTTCCGGCGTCTTGACTTCGACGATGTCCACGTAAACTTCCTTGCCGGTCATCCGGCTCATTTCTTCCTTGAGCTTGTCAATTTCCGCGCCTTTGCGGCCAATGACCACGCCCGGACGGGCGGTGAGGATGGTGATGCGGCAGCGATTCGCCGCGCGTTCGATTAAAATCTTCGGCACCGACGCCGATTCGAGTTTCTTCTTGAGCAGTTTGCGGATTTCGCGGTCTTCGCCCAGCAGCTTGCCGAATTCTTTCTTGTCGGCATACCACTTCGAGCGCCAATCCTTGTTGACGCCTACACGCAGACCGATTGGATTTGTTTTTTGTCCCATACTATTCGTCCGACAATGTGATTTTGATGTGGCAGCGGCGCTTGAGAATCGGCCCGGCGGAGCCGCGCGCCTTGGGCATGAACCGTTTGATAATCATCGCCGACCCGGTCACGGCTTCTTTCACCCGCAATGATTCCGGCTTGAGATTTTTATTGTTTTCGGCGTTGGCAATGGCCGACTTGAGCGTCTTGGCCACGAACCGCGCCGATTTGCGCGGCACCACCGCGAGCACCGCCTGCGCCTGCAACGCGGGCAACCCCTGAATCTGCCGCACCACCTCGCGCATCTTCTGCGGAGACATCGGCACGTTTTTGGCAATGGCGTGGACTTCCATGTTATTTCGCCTCCGCCTTGGCCGTGTGCGCGCCGTGCTTCTTGAACGTGCGCGTCAGGGAAAACTCGCCGAGCCGGTGGCCCACCATGTTTTCCGTCACGAATACCGGGTTGAATACTTTGCCGTTGTGGACGTTGAACGTCAGTCCCACAAAATCCGGCGTAATCATCGAACGCCGCGACCAGGTCTTGATCGGCGTCTTGGACTTCGTCTCTTTCGCCACCTGAATCTTGTCCAGGAGGTGAAAATCTATAAACGGACCTTTTTTAATCGAGCGTCCCATAAATTATTTGGTCTTGATCGGCAATCCATTGCGCCGGATGACGATGAAACGGTTTGAATATCGGTATTTCATCCGGGTCTTGCCGCCCTTGGCCACCTTGCCCCACGGCGACATTAACTGTTGCCAGCCGCCGCCGGACTTCGATTTGCCGGCGCCGCCGCCGTTCGGATGGTCAACCGGATTGCGCGTCACGCCGCGGTTGATGCCGCGGATGCCGCGATGCCGTGAACGGCCGGCTTTGCCCAGAATCACATTCTCGTGCTCCGGATTGCCGACCTGGCCGATGGTCGCGTAACAATTCTCGTTCACCTTGCGGATTTCACCGGATGGCAGGCGGATTTGCGCGTAACCCTCGTCGCGCGACATCAACGTGGCCGAACCGCCTGCCGTGCGCACCATCTGGCCGCCGCGACCCGGCGTCAGTTCAATATTATGAATGGCCATACCGACGGGAACCGCCTTGAGCGGGAGCGCATTGCCAATTTCGGGCGGGGCCGTGGGACCGCTGGTAATAGCGCCGCCGACCTTTATGCCGTTGGGAGCGATGATGTAACGCTTCTCACCGTCCTTATATTCAAGCAACGCCAGACGCGCCGACCGCATCGGATCGTATTCAATCGCCGCGACTTTGGCTTCCACGCCGTGCTTGTTGCGCTTGAAATCCACGAGGCGGATTTTCTGTTTGTGGCCGCCGCCGAGTCCGCGTGCGGTCACACGCCCGTAGACGTTGCGACCACCGGTTTTCTTCCGCGTGACGACGAGCCGCTTTTCCGGCTTCGTCTTCGTAATCTCGCTGTAATCCGCGTACGTGATGTAGCGCAGAGACGGCGTTAGCGGTCTAAATGTTTTAACTGGCATAAAAACAATGATTTCAGCAGCAACTCAGGGAGTCGGCAGGCCATCATTCCTGTCCCTGCGGGGAATCAGTTATCGGTCTGCAACTGCTGTCCATCCGGCTTTTCAGACGAAACGGAGCGCATAAAATATCAAAGGCAACCTTCTGTGCAAGAGTAATCTTGAAAAAATTTTGAATGCGATTCCCGGCCAAATTCCTTTAAATCAAGGCCATCCGCTCCCCCGATCTAAACCACGAAACACACGAATGACACGAAACCGATTTGTTTCACGCAAAGCCGCAAAGGCATAGCGCGGCCAAGCCGCAACCAAACAGAAACGCCTTCAACGCAGAGACGCCGAGGACGCAGAGTGCCGCAGAGCTGTCCTTTAACCACGGATTCGCACGGATGGGAAAGCGGGGAGCCTAATGCCTGACGCGAATTACTCGAATTATCGCCAACTCAATTCGTGTCGATTCGCGAAATTCGCGTCTCGCCCTTATCCGTGTTTATCCGCGTCCATCGGTGGTAAAAATCTTTTCAGAATGAAACGATGTCATGAGATAGCACTGCAAAGAGATTTAAACTGCCATGACGCCATGAACGCAGAGAAACCCTCAGCCCTCAACTCTCAACTCTCAACCAGTCAGCTGTGCGCGTACCGGTCGATGGCCGTCCGCAGCGCGTCCACATCAAATGGTTTGCAGATGAAGGAATCCACACCGCCCAGGGGAACGTCCGAACACGGCAATTTTTCCGGAAACGCGGTAATCATGACGATGGCCTGTTTGGGCGATTGCTGTTTGATGGCCGCCGCCAATTGATCGCCTCGCATATCGGGCATGCAATAGTCGGTGAAAACCATGTCGAACTTGCCGGGCGCATACATCGCCAGCGCCTCGGGTCCGCTTCCGGCTTCATCTACGATAAAACCGTCATCCTCAAGCAGCATCTGGACGGATTGACGGATGAGCGGTTCATCGTCCACCACCAGGATATGCCTTGGGCGCTCTGTACAGGCATTCATCATAAGTGCCAGAATGCATATAGCGTGCCAGCCGGTTTAACCGCGGATTACGACGAAAAACACAGCTTTGTTTTTAGCCACAGATGAATCCTGCGTCGCGTTTTGCGCTATGCAGGACAGGCACAGATGGACACGGACGGGATAAGCCGCAAGCGAACGTCAAACCGAAAAACGTGGAGCGAACGTATCTACGAGCGATTGAAATTCTTTTGCCGCCGGCGTGAAAAATTTATTCTCTCAGTGGTGGAACTGCGATTGTTTGCTGACTTTGGCCAGGCGCTGTTCCCAGTCGCCCTTGTGCGCCAGCGGGTCGGCGTCCGTGCCCCAGAGTTTCTTCACCATCTCGCGCTGCGGCACAAACGGACATTTCGCTTTGGGATTTTTGAAAGCTTCCTCCAGTTCGTGCAACGCCAGTTGCGCGCCGGTCATCACCGCCATCGGACCGAACTGCTGGTTCAACGTGTGTGTGGCGTCGTCGAGAGCGCCCCAGCGCTCGGCGTGGGTGCGGCCCCATAACGTCGGCTGCGTGTCCAGCCGCGCCAGATTCCAGAACGCAATGCGAATCTGCCGCACCGGTTTGGCCTGGTCGTTCATGATGTGCCGGAAAACTGTTTTCAACACGGCGTTGATGACGGAATTCTGAAATTGCGGCTCGCGGAACCGATGTCCGCCGCTGACTTCGGTGAAGTCGTTGAACCGTACCGTCAATCCGAGTTCCCGCGTCTGCAGTTGCTCGCGCCGCAGTTGGCCGATCAGCCGCGTCGCCTCGCTCAGCGTGAACGTCAGCGCCGCCTCGTAATCCGGCTCGTCGTACGGCAGCGTAGTGTTGCTGGAAATGGTCGTACGGTCCTTGACCTCAAGCAGCAGCGGCTCATTCCACAGGCCGTTGGCAAACAGCCAGAGTTGCGTTCCCCAGATGCCAAATTTCTGCCGGAGCAACGGCGACGGTAATTTCGCCACGTGGCCGAACGTGGTCGCCCCCAGTGCGGCCAGAGTACGCTGCCGGTTCTTGCCGATGCCGGACAATTCACGCACGGACCGGTCTTTGAGGAATTCCTTTTCTTCGCCCGGTTTGATTTCGATGAACCCGGGTTTGGCGGCGTCGGTGGCCAGTTTGGCCAGCCGCGAGGAATTGGCCAGGCCGGCGGACACGGGCAGTTTGATTTCGCGCCAGATGCGGTCGCAGATTTCCTTCACGTATTTATCCGGTGTGGTGTTGCGCCAGACGTGGCGGTCCATGGTGGTGAAATCGAGGAAGCCTTCGTCAATCGAAATGGGCACGAGCGTGGGCGAATATTCTTCGAGGATGTGAAACATTTCCGCCGATAACCGGCGGTACTCGTCGTAATGCGGCCGGCAGAGCACGCCGCGTGGGCAAAGTTTTTTCGCCTCAAAGCAGGCCATGCCGGTTTTGACGCCAAATTGCTTGGCCGCGCGATTGGCGGCGATGACGATGCCGTCGCCGCGTCGTCCGCCGCCCACCCAGACCGGGCGGCCCTGTAAATTCTTGTCGAGGGCGATTTCGCAACTGGCGAAGAAGCTGTCGCCATCCACGTGCAGGATGCGGTTGGGTGTTTTGGTGTTCACGAGCAAACCTTATTTGAACCCAAATTCAGGTCCTGTCAAATCTTCGCATCGGGGGTGGGACAAAAGCGGTCCAAGCTGAAAATAAAAAACGCGGAGAGAGATTTACTCCGCGCTTAAACTTAAATTAGTAGGAGACGAGGTAACGAGTCTCAAACTTTATTTAGAGCCTCCTCACGTCGGCTCCTGGCTTGTCAATTACGTCAAAACAATCTTGTCGCCTTCTTTCAGCGTCACGATGGCTTTTTTCCAGTCGGGCGCCTTGCCGGCCTGCGCGGTTCGCTGGCGGCGGGCCTTGCCATGCACGTTCAGGGTGTTGACGGCGATGACTTTGACCTTGAACAGTTCCTGCACGGCCTGGCGGATTTCCGTCTTGTTGGCGCGGCGGTCGGCCACCACGGTGTATTGATTCAGCGGCCGTTCCTTGATTTTGGCTTTGCCTTTTTCGTCCACAACCGGCTTGCCGGTCTTGTCGCGCTCAAACGCGCGCACCATCTGGCTGCCTTGCCGCGTGCCTTTTTCCGTCAGGCGGACGGTTTTGATGACTTCAAAAGCGTTCATGTTATTCCTTGGTCAAACGGGCCTCGACCTTCTCAAACGCGCTCTTCGTGAAGAGCAGCTTGGCCGGCCGCAAAATGTCGTAGGTATTCAGTGCTTCACTCGTCGTCAACGCCACGTTCGGCACGTTGCGCGAAGCAAGCGTCAGGTTCTTGTCCGCGGCCGTCACGATAAGCGTGGTGCCAGTCAGTTCCAGCGTGGACATCAGGCCGACGAAATCCTTCGTTTTCGGCGACGCGAGCTTCAAATCGTCCACCAACACCACGTCGCCGGCCTTGAGCCGTTCGCTCAACGCCTTGCGCAAGGCAAGTTGCCGGGTGCTCTTGGAAACTTTCTTGCCGAAATCACGGGGTTTCGGGCCGAAAACCACACCACCACCCACCCACAACGGCGACTGGAACGAGCCGGCACGCGCCCGACCAGTACCCTTCTGCCGCCACGGTTTCTTGTTGGAACCGGCGACTTCGCCGACGTTCTTGGTGCAGGCGGTGCCGCTGCGCTGTGCCGCCTGATAAGCAACGACGACGTCATGCACCGCCTGGGTGCCTTTCCCGTCTTCAATCAGCGGGAACTTCACTTCAAGTTCGCCCTTCTTTTTCCCTTCGATATTTTTAATGGCAATTTTCATGGCCGTTTAAATTACTTTTTGGCTTCAGCCGGGGCCGCAGGTTTGTGTTCGGCCTTCGCACCGGCACCTTTCTTCTTCATGGGCGCGAGGCTGACCGGTGGTTTCCAGCCCTTGGGCCGTTTCTTGGATTCGCGGAGAACGATATAATCGCCTTCGGCGCCGGGGATGGAGCCTTTGATGAGCAACAGATTATCCGCTTCGCGCACCTGAACGACCTGCAGATTCTGGACGGTGCGCTGGATCTGGCCCATGTGGCCGGGCATCTTGAAGCCGCGCATGACGGTGCCCGGGAACAGGCGTTCGCCGATGGCCCCTACGCGCCGGTGCCAGCCCTTGTGGCCGTGCGTTGAAGGTCCGCCGCGGTGGTGGTGCCGTTTCATGACGCCCTCAAAACCGCGGCCCTTGGTAATGCCGATGGCATCCACAAAATCGCCGACGGCGAACAGCGCCGGCCCGACGACGTCGCCGGGCTTTACTTCCCTGGAGAAATTCCGGAATTCGCGGATGCGTTTGACGGCAACGCCGCCCTGTTTTTTGATGTGGCCGAGCAATGCCTTGCTGACGCGCTGTTCCTTTTGATCGTCGAACCCGAGCTGAACGGCGTTGTAGCCGTCCTTGCCGGCCTGAGTCTTGACTTGCAGCACGCGATTGGGACCGGCAAGCACGACCGTGACGGGCGTGACCACACCGCGCGAATCATAGACGCGCGTGTGACCGAGTTTCTTTCCTAAAAGTCCAAGTGGCATGGTCGTGAAAGGTTAAATTTTGATGGTGATGTCCACCCCCGCCGGGAGATTGAGTTTTTTCAATTCGTCCACGGTCTTGGCGGTCGGGTCGAGAATATCAATCAGCCGCTTGTGGGTGCGTTGTTCGAAAGTTTCCTGCGATTTCTTGTCGCAATGCGGCGAGCGTTGGACCGTAAAGCGCTCGATGCGGGTCGGAAGCGGGATGGGGCCGGCGACGCGTGCGCCGGTGCGTTTGACGGTGTCGGCAATATTGCGCGCCGATTGGTCTATGACACGTTGGTCATAAGCCTTAAGTCGAATACGAATTCGTTGGGCAGCCATACAAAGAACAATTGTCTGTTTACTGTTTGCTAATTTTTCCGCCTCCGTTATGAAAGCGGGTGCGTAATTTATCAGACATTCCATTCATGGCAATACCTTTTTCAGGGTATTTTAGTCCAATTCAGTTGCCGGTGAACTCCTTTCTTTTCCCGGAAAAACCGCAGAAAAGTTCTTGCATCGGCGGCCCAAGGGGTTTACAGCCTAGTTCATTCAGAACCCTTGAGCGCCTATGATCGATGCCAAGTCCCAGGTTGAAGAGGATCTTGCCCGGCTCCTCGACCAGCAAAAGCAGATTCTCCGGTCGCTCGAAGACATCAAGGACATCATCGAATTCCGGACCGTGTATCAACGCTGGGACACCCAGTCGTTGAAAATCGTGCAGTCTCTGAGCGCGGAAAAATACGAGGAGTTCGTCAATTATTTCACCAACAATCCGAACCGGAAGCTGCTGGAAGCCAGCGTCCAGGACTATGTCCGGGGAATGGGCGAGGCCAAGGGTCCCTACACCGAGGAACTGCCCTTCGATCCCATTGAGCGGGCACGGCTGCGATTTCTCAGCCAGCTTCAGGTGCTGGACGAATTGTCCTACCGGGTGGAATCTATTCTGGCCGATGTGGAAGAACATTTGTTTGCGGAATTGCAGGATAAGGAACTGGAAGCGGCAAATGCGTTGAAGAAAATAAGTCTGCGCGCTGCCGGAGCGCTTGCCGGTGTCGTTCTCGAACGCCATTTGCAGAGAGTGGCGGCAAATCACTCGGTGACAATTCCCAAGGAGGAAGCGACCATTCGCGACCTGAACGATCCGTTGAAGCTGAACAAAGCCTATGACTTTGCCACCTGGCGGGAGATTCAGCGTCTGGGTGATTTGCGCCATCTGTGCTCGTACCAAAGGAACGGCGAACCCACCAGAGAGCAGGTGGAAGACCTCATCGCCGGGGTAAGCTCCGTCATCAAGTCGGTGTTTTAATCGATTGGGCTGCGTTGCCTGCTCGCGATTTATCGGAGTTGCGCGGTCATCGTCCCCGGCGGCGCAGCAGCGCCGCCCCACCTTAATTTTTAACCGAAACCGTTTACGCCCGGGCCGCCGGTTTCTTGGCCGACTTGTCCAGAATCGTCTCCAGCACGTTCTTCGGCACCTGCTCGAACGTCAGCGGTTCCATGGAGTACGAAGCGCGGCCTTTGGAAAGCGACCGGATGGCCGTGGCGTAACCGAACAATTCCGCCAACGGCACTTGGGCGTTGAGAATCGTCTGCCCGCTCTTGGCCTCGATGTTGACAATGTGGCCGCGACGGCGGCTGATGTCGCCGAGGAGATCGCCCTGATATTCGTCGGGCGTAGTGACTTCAACCTTCATGATCGGTTCGAGCAGAATCATGCCGGCTTTCTTGGCCGCATCTTTGAAAGCAAAAATACCGGCCATCTTGAACGCCAGTTCGTTCGAGTCCACTTCGTGGAATGTTCCGTCCGTAACCTGGACCTTCAAGTCAATCATCTGGTAACCGGCCAGGACGCCGCCTTTGATGGCTTCCTCGCAGCCATCAATGACCGCCGGGATGTATTCCTTGGGAATTGCACCGCCGACAATCTTATTTTCAATTTCGATGCCCTTGCCTTTTTCGTTCGGCTGGATCTGGACACAGGCGTGGCCGTATTGACCGCGACCGCCGGACTGGCGGATGAATTTGCCCTCACCGTCCGCCGCTTTGGTGATGGTTTCACGATAGGCAATCTGCGGCGCGCCGGTGTTGGCGTCCACCTTGAATTCGCGCTTGAGCCGGTCGCAGATGATTTCCAGATGCAACTCGCCCATGCCGGCAATGATGAGCTGGCCAGTCTCCGGGTTGGTGAAACAGCGGAACGTCGGGTCCTCTTCCGCCAGCCGCTGCAGGCCTTCGGACATCTTGTCGCGGTCGGCGCGCGTTTTCGGCTCGACGGCCATGCTGATGACCGGCTCGGGGAACGTCGGCGGTTCGAGCGTCACGTCGAAATCCTCGTCGCAGAGCGTGTCGCCGGTGGTGATGTTGCGCAGACCGACCAACGCGGCAATGTCGCCGGCAAAAACCTGGGTCACGTCCTTGCGTTCGCTGCCCTGAATAATCATCAGGCGGCTGACGCGATCGCGTTTGCGGGTGCGCGGGTTGTAAATCGTATCGCCCTTTTTAAGCGTGCCGGAATAGACGCGGAAAAACACGAGTTTGCCCGCATAAACGTCGGTCCAGAGCTTGAACGCCAGTGAGCAAAACTTGTTGGCGTCGCTGGTCTCCACCACGACCTTGTTGTCCGTGCCGGGTTCCAGGCCTTCGGCAGGCGGAACGTCGAGCGGACCGGGCAGGTAATCCACCACGGCATCGATCAAAGGCTGCACCCCCTTCTTTTTGAAGGCCGAACCGCACAACACCGGGACTAATTCAATCCTGCACGTCAATCGGCGGACGGCGGCCTTGAGGTCCGTTGCGGTGACCGGCTTTTCATGCAGCACCAAGTCGGCAATTTTTTCGTCCTTGTTGGATACGGCGTCGATCAACTCCGCGAGCGCGGCTTTGGCGCGGGCCTGATGCTCGGCGGGAATGTCTTTGATTTCGTAATTCAGGCCTTCGTTGACGACGTTGCCCGGCCCCCAGACGATGGCCTTCTGGTTGACGACATCAATCACGCCGGCAAATTTGTCTTCGGCGCCGATGGGCAGGAAAATGGGATACGCATAAGCCTTAAGTTTGGTGCGCATGTCGTTCAAGGCGTTCTCAAAGTTTGCGCCGGTGCGGTCCATCTTGTTGACAAACGCGACACGCGGGACCTTGTATTTGGTCGCCTGGCGCCAGACGGTTTCAGATTGCGGCTGCACACCGGCCACGCCGCAGAACACCGCCACGGCGCCGTCCAACACGCGCATCGAGCGCTCGACTTCAGCCGTGAAATCCACGTGGCCGGGCGTGTCGATGATGTTGATGCGATGGGGCACGTCCTTGAATGCCTTGTAAAGCGCGGCCTCGCCCGGCTTGGTCTGCTTTTGCGTCCAGTAACAGGTGACGGCGGCGGACGTGATGGTGATGCCGCGTTCGCGTTCCTGCTCCATCCAGTCCGTGACCGTGTTGCCGTCGTCTACGTCGCCGATTTTATGGATGAGGCCGGTGTAAAAGAGGATGCGTTCGGTCGTCGTCGTCTTGCCCGCGTCAATGTGCGCCGCGATGCCGATGTTGCGCGTGCGCTCCAGCGAATATTCGCGGTCGGGCGAATCGGGCGATTTCGGCGATTTCGTTGTCCTGGCTTTAGCTTGCATGTAGATTCAAAAAAATAAAAAGCGCCCCGATACTCCAATACCCGGGGCGCGTCAGAATAAATTCTACCAGCGAAAGTGAGCGAATGCTTTGTTGGCCTGGGCCATTTTGTGGACTTCGTCGCGTTTGCGGATGGCGTTCCCCTGCCCCTGGTAAGCCTCCATGATTTCCGCCGCGAGCGCGTCGCGCATCGGCGTGCCTTTGCGGGCATCCGCGAAATTCACAATCCAGCGCAGGGCCAGGGCGACCTGCCGGTCCGACGGAACTTCCAGCGGGACCTGATAGGTGGCGCCACCGACGCGGCGGGCCTTGGTTTCGATGCGCGGTTTGGCGTTGTCCACCGCGCGCTGCAAAATTTCCACCGGATTGCTGGCTGGATTCTTTTCGGAAATGTTGTTGAACGCACCGTACACGATGCGCTGCGCGGTGCTTTTCTTACCGCATATCATGATGGTGTTGACCAGCCGCGATACCAGGACGCTTTGAAACTTTCCGTCTTTGGCAATCGACCGTCTTGTAGCTTGTCGTCTGCGGGACATGGATTCGTTAAATGGTTAAATCGTTAAATCGTAAACGCGTCAGGCTGCGGGGGCTGCTGCGGGAGCCTCTGCCGCGGCGGCCGGGGCGGCGGGTTTGGCGCCGGGTTTCGGACGCTTCACGCCGTATTTCGAGCGGCTCACCCGGCGTTTCTCGACGCCGGCGGCGTCCAATCGGCCGCGCACGATGTGATAACGCACACCGGGCAAATCCTTCACCCGACCGCCGCGCACCATGACGATGGAGTGTTCCTGCAAATTGTGGCCTTCATCCGGAATATAGGCGATGATCTCGTACCCGTTGGTCAGGCGCACTTTGGCCACCTTGCGCATGGCCGAATTCGGCTTCTTGGGCGTGCGCGTCATCACCTGAATGCACACGCCACGTCGAAACGGCGAGCCTTCCAAGGCTGGCGACTTGGACTTGTACTTAACTTTGCGACGGCCCTTGCGGACCAATTGATTAATCGTCGGCATTTAGTCTCAAAAAATGGAACGCGGAATATAGCAAACCAAATCCAGGTTGCAACAACTATTTCAACCCGACATTGTCCTGATTTGGCTGTTGTAGTGTCGGCGCTCCGCGCCGATCTCAAGCCAGAGGCTCGACACTACACGAATTCAGTTTAGTGCTTTCAATCCATTTTGGGGCGTAATCGTTGGATAAACTCCTTCTTCAGAGCGGCAGAAGGTTTATGGCAGGGTGTAGAACGGTGTTCCCAGCGGCAATTTGGTGTAATCCAAAAAAATCGGATCGAAGCTCCATAGTCGGGTTGGCGGGGAGTAATAGGGATTTATGGGAGCGGGGCTAAACCCCGTTGGGTTACGGAATTGATTCGTGGCCATCTGGCTGGACCACAGACAGACCAGAGAAGTGTTCAGCACTAAATATATGCCGTTCGAATCCTCCAGCAGGCTCATAATTCGGCCAGCCGCGTTTCTGATATTAGTCGCCTCGCGTTTTTGCGATGTACCAGCGCTCGATGTATTCGAGCGGCAGAATGTCGCCGTCCGGACTGAACTTCAGAGGCGCACTCCAGTACTGGAAATCGTGTCCCTTGACGCCGTCCGGAGCTGATCCCCAGCGGTCACCCATCCATATGAAAACCGGTTCCCCGGCAGTTGGGATTTTTGCGACCCAGGTTTGCTGCGCCGGAACAGTCGGAGCGCTGTGTTCTGGATGAATCTGTAAAGCAACGCCTTGTGTGGATTCCATTGGAATCCCATTTCCAGGGCGATTCGACATCGTGTTTCCCGTCGGGAGATTGGTTATGCCGCCAGCGTCTGGTCGGTGGTTAATGTTCGACGAAGGCTTCATGGTGAAAGGACCCAGAGGGGAACTTGACGTGAAAACCTCTACCTCGCTTCCATAGGGACAATCAGGGCAAAGCGGCCCACAAAGGGCGTAGTAGATGGTGTTTCGTCGGAAGATCACCGGAGCTTCGCCCCCTCTGGCCAGAATGTTGCTGGTCTTGCCGGTCGAATCCAGGAAATCGGGCGTCAAGCGCTCCACTCGCACCGCATAACCTTCGCCCATCGCCGTATAGATGTAGTAGCTCGTCCCGTCATCATCCACAAACAGACTGCCGTCACCGGGACAAACCCCGGCCAGATGGGCATTGAGATTGACAATTTTGAACGGCCCAACCGGTGAATCGCTGACGGCCACACCCGCCTGGCCGTCCCAAAGTTTGGAAAACCAGTTGTACCAGAGCACA
Organism: uncultured Verrucomicrobiae bacterium; assembly: GCA_963789055.1. Taxonomy (GTDB): domain Bacteria; phylum Verrucomicrobiota; class Verrucomicrobiia; order Limisphaerales; family UBA11358; genus UBA11358. The sequence continues at coordinate 54,236 of CAWBJE010000005.1, forward strand.
TACTTGCGGGTGTTTGGATTAAAGACCACCGAGGGGCGGGTATAAATGCCATTCGGCGGTTCCTTGAGCAGTTCCCCTTCAAAAGTCCAGTTCCCCAGATCGGGAGAGCTGTAAACCCGGAACGGGCAATTGAGAGCCAGACTGTCGTGGTTAGTCCCGTAGGCCGTGCCGTAGAGGTAAAAACGCCCATTGAAGAACTGGAGGCAACCGCCATGCGCATCGATGATGTTCCCGGTCACATCACGCCGTGGCTCAATATTGTTAATGGTAACCGTCTCGCCTCGAACCGGCCCTGGCTCCTTGTTTGGCGACTCGATTTTTTTCCCACACGAAATCGTGAACGCCGCGAGGAGTAACGCAAACGCAGTTGCCGGCAACGTCCTGCCCATGGGCCTGCCGATTAACCGGATGCAAGGAGTTGGGATATGGCACCTGCTTATTTGCATTTGAATGGGGAATATTTAATTGTCTCCGGAACGGCAAGGGAGATTCGTTTGATAAAGTTCAATCTCCTTCTTTAATACACTTGCCAACCCGGAGTTGGACTGAGTCATGGCTAAGGCCAGCGCCTGTTTTCCTGTCAATAGCGCCTCGGGGAATCGCCCGGCTTCCGCATAAGCTGCCGCCAGAGTGCGAAGAACCAGTGGGTCTTTTTCTTTGGAATACTGGTTGGCCTGCTCGGCCAGGGCAACGGCCTTGTCTCCATTGCGAACCGACGGTTCCGGCCAGGTTGCCAGTATCCAAGCCAGGTTTATTCGTGCAGGCATAAATTGAGGCTGAAGTTCTATGGCTTTTTGATAGCAGGCTATTGCTTCGCTTGCCATCCGTTTTTGAATTAGAGCATAAGCGAGATCGTTGTATGCCTGCACCAGGTGCGGCTGAAGTTCTATGGCCTTTCGATACTGAATAATTGCTTCATCCACCCGCCCGATCTGGAGAAGACTGGAACCAAGATTGTCATGGGCTTCAACAAAATCCGGTTTGATTTCCAGTGCTCTTTGGAAATGAGCAATGGCTTCGTTCACCCGCCCGATCTGAAGAAGACTGGAACCAAGATTGTTGTGGGCTTCTGCAAAGTCCGGTTTGATTTCCAGCGCTTTTTGATATTGAACAATTGCTTTATCGATTTGCCCCGTTTGGAAAAGAGCCTCGCCGAGGCACTCGCGGGTTTCGGCGGAGTCCGAGTTGGATTTCCAGCGCTTTTTGATATTGAATGATGGCTTCATCCATCCGCCTTTTCTGATAGAAAGCATTGCCAAGACCGATGTGGAAAGCTTGCGGATTCAGGCTGAAGTGCCAGTGCCTTTTGAAAATGTTCAACCGCCTCGTCCACCCGCCCTTGATGGAGAAGAGAATTGCCGGTCAGGTAGTTGGCCCCCGCATGGGCTTCAACACTCGCTAATAGTTAAATACAACCGAATAGGCCAGCAGCAGGCCCCAACCCCAGCGGGCTATACGCCGCCAGACCGGCGAACCCACCAGCGCACGCTCCAAACCAAGAATACCAACGACGGCCAGCAGCATCAGAGCCGGCAGAAAATCCAACTCATAGCGGCTGCTGGCTGAAAAAAAGAGGCAAAGGGTCAACGCACAAGTCACAAAAAGCAAAAATACAGCCGCCACAAACCAGCGTAAGACGGAAGCCGCCTCCGCACGGCCTGGCTCTCCATGCCAACGGCGCGGCCAAAGCCAGCCACACCAGCGGATAGTTGCTCAGTATCCCACTGTAAGGGTTCTCCCGACCCCATAATAACCCGATGGCAAAGGCGACAGCGGGCCAGCCTGCAAAAAAGGGAAATGACCGCTCCATCGCATTGGTTCTAAAAAATAGAACCGAAAGTTGAACCAGAGGTAATGCAGACTGAATTGTTGGGCGGTGGTCTGGCCTGTAGTTTGTTCAACATGATAGTGCCAGCCAAATTCGAATGGGTTGTCGAAACGCAGGGTATTGTAAAGCATCAGCCCCAGCCCAATCAGCATCGCCGGACCGGCCGCCGCCACTAACAACAACCCGACCCGCCGACGTGAACCCGGTTCAGTCGCCGCACGCCAGCCCTGAGCCACCGGCACCAAAAGGATTATTACCCCAAACAACAATGATGGTCGCGACCCTACCGCCAATCCATAAGCCAGACTTGCCATCAGCAGCCACAAAACTTGCCGTTTCGGCTCATGCAATGCACACCAGATCGCCGCCAACGCCAGCATTGTGAACGCAAACCCACAACTCATCGCAACTTCATAAACATCACACCGGGATAAAACTTCCAGTATGCCTGTGGCCAAACCCAATGTGAGTATGCCGACCGACGCCACCCAAACGCTTACTTCCGGAAAGTAACGCCTCCAGACCGCACGTAACAGACCCGCAGCAACCAGGAAGCCCAACGCATAAAAGATCACGACCGCAGTTTTATGTGGAAGATAATGGCCGGTTAGTGTCACATACGGCCAGAAAAGCACCAAAGCGGGCGTAACTCCAAAATACAGGTATAACTTCTCCCTGATAATAACTCATGTCAAACGAGAGATAACGGCCGTCCCATGAATATATGACGCATTGACGGCGGGATCATAGGGATCGGCAAGTTGGGCGAGTCCGGGCGATGCTTCTCTTTTCACGTTGAGTTGCCCGGCGCGAAAACCCTGCACCAACAGATTATAGTAGGAATCTTCCGCATGCGGACTTGCCAATTCCAAGAAGCCCGGTTCAGCGCTCCAGGCAAAAATTCCGATTACCAGGGCGCAAACCATGCCGAAGGCGGCGTGGTGCACCCATTGGATATCGCCCTGCGGCATGCTCGCCGTCCCGGAATCTAATTTTCTGCCAATCATCTATGCGAAAATTATGAACTGCACTCCCGGTTTGCAACAATGCTTGTTTGAACCTTACACGCCAACCATGGCGCGCGTGGCACCATGAAAATTGGCTTTGGCACAGCTTCTCCAGAATTTCGGAATGACTACGGCAGGGTGCAGTATGGTGTTCCCGGCGGTAACTTGGCGATATCGTAAAAATTCGGGTCAAAGCTCCATAGGCGGGTGGGCGGGGAATAATAAGGATTTATGGGGGCAGGGCTGAACCCTGTCGGGTTCCGAAACTGGTTGGTGGCCATCTGACTGGCCCACAGACAGACTAGGGAAGTATTGAGTATGCACGTTGAACTGCTCCAATTTTCCTGCCAACGGATAAGATTTTGCACACCCCCGCTGAAAGTGGTGGCGGTTGTGCCGGTGGAGGGCACATTGCCGGCAATGATGGCGGCATTCACCGTGTTGCTTACGGTGGCGGTTCCAATAGCACTTGAACTCGTGATGTCATTAAACGATGAGGAAAGGCTGGTGATGGCATCACACATCAGGGCGGCCGGCACGGTGCAACTGGGGCTGTTGGTGGTGCTGCCCGGTGCATAGGCAAAATGGACGCCGTCACGCGTTACGTTGTAATCGCCCTTGACGTACAACGGATTTGGAGTGACCACGGTCCAGCCAAAGCCGCTCTGCGGAAGTGCAGCGCCATTGACGAGGCGTACCACGGCGAGCTTGTTTGTGCCAACGTTCCGTTGGTCAGCGACGTAAAGGATGGTGGGCGGCACAAAGTCGAATTTGGTGGTATTAAATCCGTTGGTGCTGAGCCACTTGGAATAGGCGCCGACGTTAATCTGGGTTACAAACATGTTGGTTTGATATTCCCGCTTGTCGGTAAAGGTATTGGTTACCGACAGGAACTGTTCAATCCCATGCGGTTCATACTCCCATATAGAGAATGAGAAGTTTGTAAAAATTGAATTTGTGACCATGATGTGAGACACGTAATTCGTATAGACGTAATTCGTCCAGAAGTAAGTGTATGTAATCTTGTTGGGATCTTCTCCCGGAAGTTCGCCGGGGGCAGGACTGTTTTGAAGCGTGAAGGTAACTCGCGTCGCTGGCGGATGACCGACCATGAGCGTGTTGGTGACCAGAATCAGCACTTGAGCATAATTGTATTCCCGCACCAATCCCAAAGCTGAAGTCGGGTATTCACTTGCCGGAGGAATGTCAATCAAGACGTGGGGATTGTTCGTTCCAAAAGGCGACACAAAAGCAGGCACATTCGTTATATAGCCGGCTCTGAAAGTCGTGTTTTGGCTCCACGGACTGGGAGAAGAACCATCCCTCGTTGGCCCGCCGACTACGCCGGTAGCGGTTACATTCCCGCTGAACGTAAGCGATGCACTTGTCCCAACACAAATCATAGCATTGGCGTGGACTGTCCCGATGACGTCCATGGTGGCACACCAGGTGAATTCCAGCGGTCCTTGATAAAAAATGGCGAAACCGAAAATAGGGATGACGGGCGGTTTCAGACGGAAGAATCGCGGAACGCCAGCAGCTGGCTGGGAAAATGCCGTCGTAATCGGCACGACATTGCCATAATCTGCATACAATGACGAAATCAATGAGGCCGTCGCGGTGTTAGACCAGCAATTGTCGTCGCATAAATTCGTTGTCGATTGCAGCACATAATAATAATTCGTCTGCGGCCAGCGGACGTTGACAGTTCGGTTGGTAACGGAAATCCCTAGAGTTTGGGCGAAAGCCGACGGCAGAAGAAGCAACATCGCCGCTGCAACAGCCATTCGGAAAAAATACGAAGCCCGAATCCGGTGTGGACCTACCTGATAACCCGTTTTCATTGGATATTTGAAAATACCATATTTTCCTAATTATTCAAGCTGCACAGCGGGATATGAAGGAGAAGACTAAGTTCTATTTTCAGCCCAATCGCTGCAAAGCAGAACATTCATCCCAAGAACCGGCGTTCACCAAAGTGCAACGAGACTCGCCGATAAACCTGGGTCTTCGGATTTATACTTTACCGTCATAGAAGGCATTGGGTATTTTCTACCAAGAATGGGCCAAGTGTTTGATTCGAGGAAGGAAGTCGCGCCCAAACGCGATGTTCAATGGACAGGCGGCGCCGGCTTTGGCCTGGTTTGCGCCTTGATCATTGGAATTTTCATCTGGAGTGCTGCCCCGGGATATCTCGAATTATCGAGTCCGCGTGCCGAAGATTCCTACTATAATCTCCTGGTGCAAGGTTTTCGCGCCGGGCAACTCAATGTGAAAAGAGAAGCTTCGCCCGGTCTCGCCAGGCTGGCTGATCCCTATGACCCGGCCATCAATACGTCATATGTATGCGACCAGCGTTATCAGTCATATGAACTGAGCTATTACAAAGGGAAACTGTACCTGTATTTTGGCGTCACCCCGGCCTTGGTGCTTTTCTGGCCATATGCGGTCCTGACTGATCACTATTTATCGCACAAGACCGCAGTCGTGATTTTTTGCTCGTTGGGTTTCCTGGTTGCGGCGGGGTTGCTACGTGCGGTCTGGCGACGTTACCTTCCAGTGGTTGGTGTTTGGGTGGTGGCAGTCGCCATACTCGCCCTTGGTTTGGCCACCGGCATATTGGAAAGTTTATCATGCAGTGATTACCACCAAGTTCCGATCAGCTGCGGGTTTGCGTTTACCATGCTGGCGTTGGCAGCGATCTGGTACGCCCTGCACGAGCCGAAACGCAAAGTTATGTGGCTGCTGTTGGCCAGTCTGACTTATGGATTGGCCATCGGGTCGCGGCCTTCCCTGTTGTTCGGGGTAATAATCCTTTTGGTCCCGGTGATCCAAACGTGGCGAGCAGCGACCCAAGAAAGTTCACGTCGGCAGGTTGGTTTGCTGTTTGTGGCGGCAGCCGGGCCCGTGGTGCTGATCGGGTTGGGACTGATGCTTTACAATTTCTTGCGTTTTGACAATCCATTGGAATTTGGCTGGCACTACCAATTGACAAACTACCAGAATCATACTGCCCGGCAATTCAGCCTGCATTATCTATGGGTCAATTTTCGCTTCTATTTTTTAGAACCAATAAGCTGGAGTGGTCATTTCCCATTTTTGTCCGCCATTCCGTTGTCATCGTTGCCCGTTGGTTACTATGGAGTCGGTTCACCTTATAGCGGGATACTGAGCAATTATCCGCTGGTATGGCTGGTCTTGGCCGTGCCGCTGGCATGGAAAGGCCGGACGAAAGTGGCAATTCTCCCCTTACGCTGGTTTGTGGCGACTGTATTTTTGCTTTTTATGACTTGCGCGTTGACTCTCTGTCTTTTTTTCTCAGGCAGCAGCAGTTATGAGTTGGATTTTTTGCCGGCCCTGATGCTGCTGGCTGTCATTGGTATTTTGGGTTTGGAGCATGCGCGGGTGAGTTCAACCGTCTGGCAGCGTATCGCCCGCGGCTGTTGGTGCCTGCTACTGACCTATTCTGTAGGATTTAACATATTAGCGAGCGTTGAGGCCCATGCAACGGCCAATTACTTGGTCGGCAATTCTCTTCTTCATCAAGGGCGGGTAAAGGAGGCGATTGAACATTTTCAAAAGGCTCTGGCCCTTGGGCCTGATTCCGCGGCTGTCCACGACAGTCTGGGCACTGCTTACTACCAAACAAAACGACCGGATGAAGCCATTACTCAATACCAAAAAGCCTTGGCCATTGATCCGGACTATGCAGAAGCCCACAACAATCTGGGGAATAGCCTCTTCCAGGCAGGCCAGGTTAACGAGGCGGCCGCCCATTTCCAAAGAGCTTTGGAAATTAAACCGGACTATGCCGAAGCTCATAACAATCTCGGTCGTAGCCTCCTCCTGGCAGGCCGGGTAAACGAGGCCGTCGCCCATTTCCAAAGAGCTTTGGAAATTAAACCGGACTATGCAGAAGCTCACAACGATCTCGGTTATAGCCTCTTCCTGGCAGGCCGGGTTAATGAGGCGATCACCTGTTTCCAAAAAGCTTTGGAAATAGAGCCGGACTATGCCGAAGCCCATTACAACTTGGGTTATGCTCTTCGCCAAACAGGGCGGGTGGACGAAGCGATTGCACAATTTCAGAAAGCTCTAGCCATTCAACCCGACTTTGCACTGGCCCGCACAAACCTGAACAAAGCCTTGCTGCAAAAAGAATATCCCTAAACAATTTTCATCGAATTTGTTTTGCTCTCCGTATCTTTACCCAAAAGTCCTCACGCCCTATGAGAAAGAGCAACAAATTCACGCAGGGCGTAAAGCGGCGTTCCCGGCGGCAATTTTGCTATATCCCAAAAATTTGGATCATAGCTCCACAACCGGGTGGGCAAAGAATAATAAGGATTGATGGGAGCGGGACTAAACCTCGTTGGATTCCTAAACCGGTTGGTAGTTGCCGTCACCAAACGAGTTGACGGAAAATTAAACTGCTTCAAAATCATCCGCCCACAACCGGAGCGGTCGCGTTTCTAACTCGGTTGAGCCGGCATTGGCTGGTGAAAGATCCGAATGGCCTTTGTCGATGATTGGTTGACCGGGACCCGCCGTCGCTAAAGCTATGGCAGGGCAAGCAGGACTGGATGTGGGTGGCCCGTGTCTTGGAACGTTCAGACTGAATACGCACCTGCCAATGATTGCAAGGCCGTGAACTCCAAGGAGCCGCTCCGGTGTTGACTTTCAAATGGGTGACTTCCGTCATGCCATTGGTTGCCACATTTTCAAGGCTCTTTGACTTGTTCAAGCGGTTTCAACCCTTGCAATAAATTCAGTTTCGGATCAAATTCAACGTTACGATCATTGATTGTTGGGTTGAGGTAATACCTGAATTGCATGAAGTCGCCATAAATCTTTCCGAAATGTGCGCTGACGATATTGCCCCTATCATCTATTTTTGTCCGTACCCGAATATAATAATTATGATGTGCATCTCTAGTTCTCCCAAGTGGCCGATTATTGGCTTGTACCCACTCCGATTGGTACCCGTCTAATGGAGCTTCATGTGAAGATCGCAATTCACTGTAAGGGCCTTCTTGAGCAAATATGGTTGTAGTAAACTCTTGGAGGCCGTCAGCAGGATTAGGGAAAGTCACTGTCAATGAGTAATCCGATTCATTGTTCGTGTTATCATTAAAATGACCAGTAAATAAAATATCCCCATTCACCCCTTTCCCAAAAGGGCCAACCCAATCTCCTACTTCCAAATCATAGCCAATTGGTTTGTCAAAAGTGGGCATACCCAAGTTTACTGATTTGGCATACATCGGAACGGGCTTGCCGATTTTCTTGAGCACGACGGTTTGTGAGAGACTCCATTTTGCCGGATCATAATTGAATCCCAAAGTGTATGATCCCTTTGTCGTATAGTAGCCCGACTTTCCTACGGCAAATCCTATTTCCCCGCCATAGGAGAGGTGGGATGCCACGAAAATGCCATCTGCGTCAGTTGGACCTTCCATTGAAGCGAGGGCACGGTTAGTGTAATAATTAACATCTGCTTTAGCGCCTATTACCGGCAAACCTGCTTCATCTACAACTTTTAGGGTCACTTTCCATTCATGTTTGGTTTGCGCGTAAGCGCAGTTGATTGTAATACCAATAAGAAACAAAAAAACGCAGTTTTTCATAATCATTTGAGATCTCCTAAATATACAATTTGATCGAACAAAGTGTGGGTAAATGGATAAGCCACATAGCCAAAATCCGAATGGTGCCATTCGCCCGCAGCATCCGTACTGCCATACTGTACTGGCCCGCGTTCAGCTGGCCAACCGTTCTGAAAATTGTAAGACTGTAAATCGAAATTTTTTGTTGGCTGCCCTGAAGGGCTGAATTTCGGCACCGGATTCGCTCCCACCGGCAACGTCAGTGCTGGAATGGCATCCGATAATATCCGGTCACGGTGGGCCTGCGCATACGCACTGCCGTATTCATCGCTCAATAAATCCTGATCGGGTGGCCCATTTTCCGTCGAGCCCACACTGAACATCGGATAGTTTTGCAGTGTTGAGGCGGCGGTATCGTTCATGATGGCCGGAGACGGAGGAGGATTGCCCCAGTAGTCGTTGAATTTCCAGCCGCCATGCGTGCTGCCAATAAACCAGTCGTGCGCCGCCGCGCCCTTGCCCTTTTCCTGCCAGACCCAAGCGTAAGTGCCAAACGGCACGCCTTCGATCCAATAATTCAGCAATTCCGACATTGCCCCGCTCAAAATGCCGGCGGGTGGATCAACGGGGTCCCACCGCAGGACTTCCTCGCCACTCGAATAGAAGTTGTAAACGTCCACACTGTCCAGATTCCCCAAACGATTGCTCCAAGTCAGAGTGCTGCGGTAATCATTCGTGAAAAGTTGCCACCAACAACTGGCGTAAAGGCGATTGGAATACTGCTGCCAAGTGGAATAAACCATGTCAGGTTCTTGGGTAACATTGCTTTGCACAGCTTCTATCGGCACAGCCGCATCAAGCATAAAGAATTTGGAAGGTGCTGCGCTATAGTCACTAATGGCGCTCAACACAACCATGTTACCGAGACTGTGGGCAGCTACAACCGTTTGCCCGGGCAAGTTAGTAAGGAAATTCGCAAATGCTGGAGTTGTATCTAAGGCGTTGGCCACATTGGTGTGAAAGTCTGGTGTAAATCTTAAGTTTTGTGGAAGTACTTGGATACTGTCGTAATCTTTTGACTCCGCTCCGTTCCATGTAACGCCATAGAATTTCGCCTTTGACCCGGACCAGTACATGCGTTTGAACACTTCTGACAGCACACCGCGTGCCTCTTGTTGGTTCACGTTGTAGCCGTGCAGAAAAACAAAGTTTTTATCATTTGCAGTGGGTGGCTCGTTTGGCGCATCAGGGCGCGGGGGAACTTGCACTGTGCCATTGATATAACAGAAATTCAGATGCCGGAACATCGCCTCCACATTGGTAATGCTCAAATACAGCGGCACGCCACCCAATGACTTATTGTTGCCGAATTGATCCTTATGCCAGATTTCCAGCCACAACGGCTGCTTGGTGGCCGCGCAACCCTCCACCAAAATCACACTCTGACCGCCATTGTTCTGCTGGACTTGGGCCAGCCAGTTGGCGTCCAACTCAACGCCGGGTGGGATATTCTGAACTTGAATGCTGTCCGCGTTTGTCACCCATTCGTCAGCATTGGTACCATAACCGTAGCTGTCCAAATTTGTCAGGTAATCAAACGCATTGGTCGGAGTCAGGCTGGTATAGACAAATTTCACCGCGCTGTCATTCTGTATCAAATGATATTCAAAACCGTTGGTCGGCGGTAGCCACTGCAACACGTTGCTCAGGTTAAGGGCCACCGGGAAGTAGTTCACCAAATCCGAACGACCGTTGATCTGATTATGAGCGTAATTGGCGCACGGAAATTCATCGCCCTCGACTAACTGGAACGCAGGCTGTCCTGGAATCTGATCCTCCGCGCCGTTACTTGTTTCGTCATCACCGTGTTCCTTTGAATCGTTAATCCAGAATCGGAAGGGTTTGGCAGGAGTGGTGTCATCGCTACCGTCAAAAACAATTTGCCCGTCCCGGTTGTTGTCCACAGCGAAAATATGAGTGATATCCAAAGCCTGCACGTCGAAGATATTATCATTGTAAAGATAGAAACTGGTGGCCGTGGGAGTCACGTCGGTCGTTACACCGGCTGGAGCTAGCACGGTTGTGGCACCCCAAACCGAACCGTCGTCATTAGTAATCCCGCTGTTCACCAGTGTCTGTCTGTTAATTTGCAGCCACTCTGGTGGCAGCGGCAAGTTTGGAAGGGAATTCAACGGATCAACCGGTTCCCAAGCACGCGCCTGAACCAAGTACAGGTTGGTCTGCCCTACTGGCTCCTGTCCCGCCGGCATAATCGCCACCTCTGTTTGAACTTCCTTGCTCCAGCTTCCAGTTTCGGTGTTGTATCCGTCTTGATCACCACCGCCTTCGGTGAATGTATCCGAATCACTGGCATTCTCCCAACCCAACCAACCCGAAGCGCCGCTCGCATCATCCGGATTTGGACCAAATTCCTGCCACCCGTCAAAATAACCAGGAATGTTGTCATTATACCCGTGATCGTGTTGAGTTCCGCCCACGCCTGCCATCCAATTGACCGTATTGTCATCCGAATACAGGGAAATAATAAATTCACCGGGTTGATATATGGGCGCTTGAATACCTGTGTACCACACATGGGGGTATACACAAAAAACAGTCGTTTGATTCCGAGTATTATGGAAACGGTAATGCGCTATTCCCACGTTTGCCGGCTGCGGTTGTTGGGAAACGTATGAACCCAAACTGCCCGCCGCTGGTGTATTGGCCAACAGCGCAAACCGTGGTTGACTGAGGGCAAGACTCGGTGTGTTCCCAGCATACGCTTCCACATTCATTATCGCCGTTCCAAAAGCGCTCACCGGCACACCGTCTGCCTCCCAAGTTCCATCGGGGTTGACCGTTGCTGTCACGCCATTGACCGTCAACTCGACGGTTGGATCACTTACGGTGCCTATCACTGTTACAGAGGTCTGGTTCAACTGGTCGGCAGCCAGCGGCGCGACCATTACCAACACGCTGCTTTGATATACCGTCAGGTTCATTGTGCTACTCCCGGTTGTATTCTCCACCGTCAAGGTCAACTGATCCGCGCCCGTTGCTAAAGGCAGGTTACACACCCAGATCGTCCCGTTCTGCTCTACAATTCCCGCTACCGTGTTCGTGTTGCCGTTATCGTCGGTGATAACTGCCGATACGGTACTGGTATTGTCATCGGTCTGTGCCTGCAATGTGAAATTGTTGCCGCTGATTTGCGTGCCATCCATCGGCCAGATTACATTCAAAGCGGGCGAATTGGTATTGGCGGCAAAATTCACCATCAGGCTTTCACTGGTTGTGTTGCCTGCCAAGTCCGTTGCGTGCAGCGTGACAATATTTGCCCCGTCAGCCAGGTTGATGGCCGGACATTGAAAATAATTGGTGGTGTAAGCCCACAGGATGTCGTCAAAATACAAGCCGGTCAGATAGCCGGTCTGATTGGTGATAACACTCGTGGCATTGCTCACATCATAGGTCAAACTACACAAGGGTTCGTTGGCGCAACCTGACAACTGAATGGGAGATTGGGATACCGTGCCGATGGGGAGGTTGGTGACGGTCAATATCGGCGGCACCGTGTCCAAAATCAAAGTCACAGATTGCCAAACTTGATTAGGGTTACCCGGCGATTCGCGTAAACCCACCTGCACATTGTAACTGCCATCACCGGCATCGAGGTAAACCACCGCGTTCGTGTTGAAAGGCTGCCAGACGGCATCAGCTTGGTTGGCATCGTTGACCAGTACCGCCATGTCAGAAGCGGTCCCGCCACCAAAGATTAGAGACAGGACAGGGGAAGAAGTGTTCACATATAGATTAGTTACAAGGAGGCGAAAGGACAGATTGTTCGGATTAATATTGTTCGTGTAATCAAACCACAACGTGTTGCCAAAACAGTCCAGATTGGTCGCCAGCAAGTCCGTTCTTCCAAAATAAAACCAGTACCACCAGAACGGAATACCGCCGTCGCCCAAGACGCCCGTCCAATCTTCCGCCCGCAAAAACAAATTCCCTCGATTCTGCGTCGGTACCGAAACCGGCTCTACTTCTCCATTTGTCTGCCATGCTTCTGCCTCCACCTGCCAATCACTGAAAGGAGTCATCAAATTCGTGGTACTGCACACCGCATAGACCGTATTGGTAGCGTTGTGCAAATTCAAATACACCTGCCCGTTGCTGATGCCCGCGACCTCCAACCAAAGATTTGTCCCGTAGTCGGCTGGAACATCGGATTTTGCAGCCGGCGAGCCCTTACCGGCACTGCCAGCAGGTATGATAATTTGGGCGACAGCGAAGAACCCAACAGTTGATAAAATTACTAACGCCAAATAAACCACGCCGAGTTTCTGAATACTTTTCATAGTCCAACTTCTTTCTGAGTTCGAGCCAAGGTGGGAATAGCAACTTCAGCCCATACTTCGAGGCTTGCTCCCGACATTCGCCCTGAAACTTTCTGAGTGACTTTTGGGCTTTTACGCCATTCGGCAAAAATTGCCAAGTATTATTTTAGATAATTTTCAAACGAGGATTGCATTGATTGAAACAAAACAAGGCGTCCGGTTGCCCGAACGCCTTGCGTTGAATAATTGTTGTTGGTCAGGCCAGCAGCGGGTTCTCCGATGCGGCCAGTTCCGCCGGTTCCGCCGGCTCCGGCACATCCTCAGCTTCAACCAGATGAGTGAGTTGCACCTGCCGATGCATGTCGAATCCGGTGCCCGCCGGGATGATGTGGCCCATGATGACGTTTTCCTTGAAACCGCGCAGGTAGTCCACCTTGGAACGGGTGGCCGCCTCGGTCAACACACGGGTCGTGTCCTGGAATGACGCCGCGCTGAGGAAACTGTCGGTTTCGAGCGACGCCTTGGTGATGCCCAGCAACACGGGCGAGGCTTCGGCGGGTTTGCCGCCCATCTTGTCCACGCGCTCGTTCTCGTCCTCGAAGTCGAGCTTGTCAATCTGTTCGCCCCAAAGGAACGTGGTGTCGCCCGGTTCGGTAATGCGCACCTTGCGGAGCATCTGGCGGACGATGATTTCGATGTGCTTGTCGTTAATCGTCACACCCTGGAGCCGATAAACCTCCTGCACTTCGCTGACGAGATGTTCCTGCAATTCCTGCGGGCCGCAGACTTCGAGAATTTCGTGCGGGTCCATCGGGCCTTCGGTCAATTGCTGGCCTTTCTTGACCATGTCGCCCTTGAACACGATGACGTGTTTGCCGATGGGGATGAGGTGTTCCTCTTCCGACTGGGTCTGCGTGTCCTTGATGACGATGCAGCGCTTGCCGCGCACGCTCGGCCCAAAGTCCACCATACCGTCAATCTTGGAAATTTCCGACGCGTCCTTCGGCCGGCGGGCTTCGAACAATTCCGCCACGCGCGGCAGACCGCCGGTGATGTCCTTGGTTTTGGACGTTTTGCGCGGCGTCTTGGCCATGAGCGTGCCGGCGACGATTTTGCTGCCTTCGGCCACAACGACGTGCGCGCCGGAGGGAATCGGATAATTCGCCACCGCTTCGCCGGCGTCGTTGCTGATGATGATTTGCGGGTGCAGGTCTTCCTTGTGTTCGACGAGCACCATGGCTTCCTGGCCGGTGGTTTCGTCCATTTCCTGCTTCATCGTCACGCCTTCGATGATGTCGAGGAACTTCACCTTGCCGGCTTTTTCGGAAAGGATCGGCACGTTGTACGGGTCCCATTGCACGAAGGTCTCACCTTTCTTCACCCGGACGCCGTCCTTGGCGGAAATGACCGCGCCGATGACTACAATGTGGTTTTCCAGTTCGCGACCGTCATCACCGAGGATGGAAACGGAGCCGTTTTTATTCAGGACGATGTTGTTGCCGTCTTCCAGTTCGACCAGGCGCAAGTCGTTGTAATGGATGATGCCATCGTGCTTGGCCTTGATTTGCGGGATTTTGAACACCTGGGCCGCCGTACCGCCGATGTGGAATGTCCGCATCGTCAATTGCGTGCCCGGCTCACCGATGGACTGGGCGGCGATGATGCCGACCGCCTCACCGAGCTTGACCGCGGCCCCGGTGGCGAGGTTGCGCCCGTAGCAATGCACGCAGATGCCGTGCTTGCTTTCGCACGTGAGCACCGAACGGATACGCACGCGCTCAACGCCCGAAGCCTCGATGCGTTTGGCCTTTTCCTCGTCGATTTCTTCGTTCGCGTGAATCAGAAATTCCTTCGGGTTCGTCGTGTTCACAATATCGTCGCACGCGAACCGGCCCACGAGCCGGTCAGCGAGTTTGACAACTTCGTCTTCACCTTCATAAACCGCGGATACCCAGATGCCGTTCGTGGTGCCGCAATCGTTTTCCTGGATGATGACGTCCTGCGCCACGTCCACAAGTTTGCGGGTCATGTAACCGGAGTCGGCCGTCTTGAGGGCGGTGTCGGCCAGACCTTTGCGCGCGCCGTGCGTCGAGATGAAGTATTCCAATACCGAGAGTCCCTCGCGGAAATTCGCGAGAATCGGTTTTTCGATGATGTCGCCGCTGGGCTTGGCCATGAGGCCGCGCAAACCGGCGAGCTGGCGGACCTGTTGTTTGTTGCCGCGCGCGCCGGAATCCACCATGAGATAAACCGGGTTGAACTCCTTTTTGCCCTGATTGGCTTCGAGCGTGCGGAACATGACGCTGGAAATCATGTCGGTGCAGTGCGTCCAGATGTCCACGATCTTGTTGTAACGTTCGCCCGGAGTGATGACGCCCTTGCGATATTGCTTTTCCACTTCTTTAATCTGTTTCTGGGCCGCGTCAATTTCCTGGTCGCGTTCCTTGGGCACAATCATGTCGTCAATGCCGATGGACGCACCGGATTTGGTCGCTTCGCGGAAACCGAGCTCCTTGAGTTTGTCGAGCATCGCAACGGTCTTCTCGTGGCCGGCGAACTTGTAACACTTCCAGATCAAATCGCCGAGCTGGCTCTTGCCGGCGGCCTTGTTGTAGAAACCGAGTTCCGACGGCCAGATTTCGCTGAAAGTGACGCGGCCAACGGTCGTTTCAATGACTTTTTTAGTCGGGTCGCCGTAAACGGTTTGGCGGCCGTAATCGGGATTCGCCAGGCGAATCCGGTCGTGCGTCTTCAACGCACCATCGTCGTAGGCGAAAATCACTTCTTCCTTCGAACCGAACAACGGCAGTTTGCGCGGATCGGCTGGTGCCGGCGTGCGCGGTTCGGCGGTTAGATAGTAACAGCCGAGTGTGATGTCCTGCGTCGGCGTGATGATGGGTTTGCCGGACGACGGACTGAAAATGTTGTTCGTCGCCATCATCAGCAGACGCGCTTCCATCTGCGCCTCGACGGACAACGGCACGTGCACGGCCATCTGGTCGCCGTCGAAGTCGGCGTTGTAAGCGGTGCAAACCAGCGGATGAATCCGGATGGCTTCGCCTTCGATGAGCTGCGGCTCGAACGCCTGCACGGACAGGCGGTGCAGCGTCGGGGCGCGATTGAGCAGCACCGGATGACCCTTGGTCACTTCCTCCAGCACGTCCCAGACTTCCTTCGTCTGGCGCTCGATCATCTTCTTCGCGCTGCGGACAGTGTGGACGTAGCCCAATTCCTTGAGCCGGCGGATGATGAACGGCTCGAACAAAACCAGCGCGATTTTCTTGGGCAAACCGCATTGATGCAGTTTTAATTCAGGTCCGATGACGATGACGGAGCGGCCGGAATAATCCACGCGCTTGCCGAGCAAATTCTGGCGGAAGCGGCCGCCCTTGCCCTTGAGCATGTCGCTCAGGGATTTCAACGAGCGGTTGCCCGCGCCGGTGACGGGACGGCCATGACGGCCGTTGTCGAACAGCGCGTCCACAGCCTCCTGCAACATGCGTTTCTCGTTGCGGATGATGACTTCGGGCGTTTTGAGCTGGAGCAGTGTCTTGAGCCGGTTGTTCCGGTTGATGACGCGGCGGTACAAATCGTTCAGGTCGGACGTGGCAAACCGCCCGCCTTCGAGCGGCACGAGCGGGCGCAGGTCCGGCGGAATCACCGGCAGCACGGTGAGAATCATCCATTCCGGGCGGCTCTTGGAAATTTGCAGACCCTGCAACAGCTTGATGCGCTTCGCGAGTTTCTTGCGGATTTGCTTGCTCTTGGTTTCGGTCATCGCTTCCTGCAACTGGTCAATGCCCTTGGCCAGGTCAACCCGCGCCAGCGCCTCGCGCACGGCTTCGGCACCCATTTTGGCGACGAACGCGTCCGGACCGTAGGTTTCACGGGCTTCGCGATATTCGTGTTCGTTGAGCAATTGATTCTGCTTCAACGGTGTGTTGCCCGGGTCGACGACGAGATAATCTTCGTAATAAATCACGCGTTCGAGGTTGCGCGCGGTCACGTCGAGCACGAGGCCGATGCGTGACGGCATGCACTTGAAGAACCAGATGTGACAGGTAGGCACGGCCAGTTCGATGTGGCCCATGCGCTCGCGGCGGACGCGGGCGAGCGTCACTTCCACGCCGCAACGGTCGCAAACGATGCCGCGGTGTTTGATGCGCTTGTACTTGCCGCAGGAACATTCCCAGTCCTTGACCGGGCCGAAGATGCGTTCACAGAAAAGGCCCCCCTTCTCCGGCTTGAACGTGCGGTAGTTGATGGTTTCCGGATTTTTGACTTCGCCTTTGCTCCAGGACCGGATGGCATCGGGGGAAGCGACGGTAATGCCGACGTAATCCACCTGATTGACCTTGTCCAGTCCGAGCAATTCGCGCGCGTTTTCTTTATTGCCGATCATACTAAAATTTGTTTCCGCATTGGTTAAATGGTTTGGATTAAAGCGTCGCCAGCGTCTGTGCGGGCGCTTCCGGCTGATGTTCCGCCGGGTTGGTGTAACCCACCTTCACATCCAGGCCGAGCGACTGCATTTCCTTGACGAGCACGTTGAAGGATTCGGGAATGCCCGCCTCCAACGCGTTGTCGCCCTTGACGATGCTTTCGTAAATGCGCGTGCGTCCCTGCACGTCGTCGGACTTCACCGTCAGGAGTTCCTGCAAGGTGTAGGCCGCACCGTAGGCCTCCATCGCCCATACTTCCATTTCGCCGAAACGCTGGCCGCCGTATTGCGCCTTGCCGCCGAGCGGCTGCTGCGTGACCAGCGAGTACGGTCCGACCGCGCGGGCGTGAATCTTGTCCGCCACCAGGTGGCCGAGCTTCATCATGTAAATGAAACCGACGACAATTTCCTGGTCGAAAGGCTGACCCGTGCAACCGTCGTACAGAATGGTCTTGCCGTGCTCCGGCAGTTTCGCCTCCTTGAGGTAACCGCGGATGTCCTTTTCCTTGATGCCGTCGAAAACCGGCGTGGCGAATTTCATCCCCAGAATCCTCGCGGCCCAGCCGAGATGCGTCTCCAGCACCTGGCCGACGTTCATGCGCGAAGGCACGCCCAGCGGATTCAACACGATGTCCACCGGGGTTCCGTCCTCGAGGAACGGCATGTCTTCCTCCTTCACAATGCGCGCCACGACACCTTTGTTGCCGTGGCGTCCGGCCATCTTGTCACCGACGGACAGTTTGCGTTTGGAGGCGATATAAACCTTCACCGACTTGACGATGCCGCTTTCAACTCCTTCGCCAGCCTCGGCCCGCTCGATTTCCTCGTCATATTGCATCTGCAAATCGTCGAACTTCTTTTTGAAGCTGCCGATGATTTCGTTGATCTTGTTGCGAATCGGCGACGGATCAATCTCGATGCGATCATAAACCGTGGCGAGCTTGCGCAGCAACGTTTTGGTAATCTTGCGGTTTGCCGGGATGATGATTTCGCCGGTCTCGGAATTGACCACGTCGAGCGGGATTTTTTCACCCAGCAGAATGTTGCTCAACGCCTCGGTCAATTGGTCGCGCAATTCCTCGGTCTTTTTCTTGTGGTCGTCTTCAATCTGCCGCGCGTGGCGTTTTTCCTCGCCGGCGGATGATTTGTTTTCCCGGTCGGATTCCTTCTTCGACGACACCTTCACGTCCATCACGATGCCGTAGGTGCCGGAAGGAATCTTGAGTGATGTGTCTTTCACGTCGGCGGCCTTTTCACCGAAGATGGCGCGGAGCAATCGCTCTTCCGGCGCGAGTTCGGTTTCCGATTTTGGCGTGATTTTACCCACCAGAATGTCGCCGGGCTTCACTTCCGCCCCGATGCGGATGACGCCGTCCGGCCCGAGGTTTTTGAGCGCCTCATCACCGAGGTTCGGGATGTCCCGGGTGATTTCTTCGGGGCCCAGCTTGGTATCGCGCGCCGCCACTTCAAATTCATCAATGTGAATGCTCGTGAAGATGTCTTCCTTCACGATTTTTTCGCTGATGAGAATGGCGTCCTCAAAATTGTAGCCGTTCCACGGCATGAAGGCGACGAGCACGTTGCGGCCGAGCGCCAGCTCGCCGTCCTTCGTGCACGGACCATCGGCAATCACCTGCCCTTTTCGCACGTGGTCGCCCTTGTGCACGAGGGTTTTCTGGTTGATGCACGTGGCGGCATTCGACCGCATGAACTTGCGGATGGGATAAACCCACACGCCCTTTTCCGGGTCGTGTTTGATCTTCTTTTTTGTCTCCGGCAGCTTGCCGTCCTCGGTGACAATCACCTGATCGCCGCTGACCGAGGCGACCTTGCCGCCTTCGTCCGCAGCCACCACGGCGCGCGAGTCGCGGGCAACGCGGTCTTCCAGACCGGTGGCCACCAGCGGCGATTCCGTCACCAGCAACGGTACTGCCTGGCGTTGCATGTTGGAACCCATCAACGCGCGGTTCGCGTCGTCATGTTCCAGGAACGGAATCAGCGACGCGGCAATGGACACCAATTGCTTGGGCGAAACGTCCATGTAATCCACCCGCGCGGGTTCGACATCAATGAAGTCGGTCCGGGCGCGGCAAACGACACGATCGGTTGTGAACCGGCCCTTGTCATCAATCGGCGAATTCGCCTGGGCGATGATGAATTGTTCCTCGCGGTCGGCGGTCAGGTAATCCACGTGATTGGTCACCCGCCCGTTCTCGACCTTGCGATAAGGCGTTTCGAGGAAGCCGAAATCGTTGATGCGCGCGAAGGTTGCCAGTGACGCGATGAGGCCGATGTTTGGGCCTTCCGGTGTCTCAATCGGGCAAATGCGTCCGTAGTGCGACGGGTGAACGTCACGCACTTCAAATCCAGCGCGGTCGCGGCTCAAGCCGCCCGGCCCGAGCGCGGACAGACGGCGCTTGTGCGTCAATTCGGCCAGCGGATTGATTTGGTCCATGAACTGGCTGAGCTGCGAACGGCCAAAGAAATCCCGAATGACCGCCGAGAGCGCTTTGGGATTGATGAGCTTTTGCGGCGCCATTTGCTCGACACTTTGATCGAACAGCGTCATGCGTTCCTTGACCAGACGCTCGGTGCGGGACAGCCCCACGCGGCACTGGTTGGCCAGTAATTCGCCTACCGTGCGGATGCGGCGGCTGCCCAAGTGGTCGATGTCGTCCACGCTGCCTTCGCCCTTCTTGAGGCGGAGCAGATATTTGGTGGCGGCCACCAGATCGTGCTTCGTAAGAATGCGCGATTCTTCCTTGTCTTTGAGGCCGAGCTTTTGATTGATCTTATAGCGGCCCACGCGGCCCAAATCGTAACGCTTCGGGTCGAAGAACAACCGCTTGAGCAATGCCCGCGCATTGGCCGCGGTCGGCGGATCGCCCGGACGCAGGCGGCGATAAATGTCCTTGAGCGCCTCTTCCTCATTTTTGGCCGGGTCCTTCTTCAGGCATTTGATGACGATGCCTTCATCAATTGTGGTGTTCACGACCTTGATTTTGTTCACACCCAGTTCGGCGATTTGTTTGACAACGGCCTTGGAAAGCGGCTCGAAGGCGCGTGCGACGACGAGACCTTTTTCTTCGTCCACGGCGTCCTGAATCAAAACGCAATTCGCCAGGTCCTCAAGTTTCTCGGCTTCCTTGACCGTGAGCTCATCGATTTCGTAAAAGAGCTTGAGAATTTCCTCGTCCGTGCCGCGGGTCTTCTCGCCGTTGTCCTTGCCCTTGCCGATGCCGCCTTCGACATCCAGGAAGCTCAACGCGCGGAAAAACGTCGTCGTCAAAAATTTCCGGCGCCGTTTTTTGCGGTCGAGATAAACGTAAAGCAGATCGCTGGTGTCAAATTGCGCCTCGTACCACGAGCCGCGGTCGGGAATGACGCGGAAGCTGTGCAGGATTTTCCCATTGGGATGCTGGGTGGCTTCGAACGCAATGCCCGGCGAACGGTGCAACTGGCTGACGACCACGCGTTCCGCCCCGTTGATGACGAACGTGCCTTGCGGCGTCATCAGCGGCAGTTCGCCCATGAAAACTTTTTCTTCCTTGGCGTGTTTGCCTTCTTCCTTGAGGATGAAGGTGACATAAAGCGGCGCGCCGTAGGTGAGTCCTTCGCGCAGGCATTCCAGCCAGTCCAGCTTCGGCTCGCCGATTTCATAAGAGTCGTAATCGAGCACGCACTTGCCGTCGTAGCTCTCGATGGGAAACACTTCGAGAAAGACCGCCTCCAGGCCGACCTGTTTTCGGCGCTTTTTGGGCGGAACGTCCGCTTGCAGGAATTCTGCGTAGGAATTGGTCTGCAATTCAATCATGTTCGGCGGCGCGACGATTTCCTTGATTTTGCCGAAATTGATTCGTTCAGTGACTCGCGATGGCATTGGTACTTTCTGGTTGGCCGGCAATCTACAGGCCGGCAATTTTCAATCAACGACACAAGGCAAGAACGCTGCGTTCAACAGTGAACTTGCCTGAACTCGGGCCGCTACCGGCGGCCGTTGGTTGCTGCTGTTTGTAACTAATAAAGTTTGGTTCCACCTTGCGAAAACAGGGTGGCGGCCCCTCTCCGTGGGGCCGCCTCCCCAAATCCGCCGCTTACTTGACCTCCACTTTGGCGCCCGCTTCTTCCAGTTTCTTCTTGGCCGCGTCGGCATCGGCCTTCGGAGCGCCTTCCAACACGGGCTTGGGCGCGCCTTCCACCAGCGCCTTGGCTTCCGCCAGGCCGAGACCGGCCTTGACTTCGCGCACAGCCTTGATGGTGGCAATCTTCTTGTCCGCCGGGGCGGACACGAGAATCACGTCAAACATTGTCTTGGCTTCCGCGGCCGGCGCGGCAGCGCCTCCCGCCGGAGCCGCAGCCATCGCAACCGGTGCGGCAGCCGTCACGCCCCATTTGTCTTCCAGTTTCTTGACCAGGTCGGCGGCTTCAATCACCGTCAATTTGCTCAACTCTTCCACGAGGTTTCCAATATCAGCCATATTACCTTTCTTGTCGTCTCGTCGTCTGCCGCGATCCAGCCTTTGCTTTGCTCCGGCGCGACACGTCGCGGTCGTTTTAAGTCCATTATCGGACCGACGATTTACGTATTTGTTGTTGTTGTTTGTTTGTCCGTACCGCCGGCAAAGCGGACGGAAATTGTTCATCCTTTATCGGCTTTCGCCTTGATTACCCGCGCCAATTGCGTCGCCGGTGTATTCAACAATACGACCAGTTTTGTGGCCGGTGCGTTCAACAGGCCCAACAGCGTGGCGTGCAACACATCCAGGCTCGGCAGGTCCGCCAGGGCCACAATTGCCGCCTCTTCCAGGCGTTGATTGTCCAAAAAGCCGAATCGCACCTTCAGCCGCTCGAACTCCGCGCCAAAGTTTTTTACCACCTTGGCGGCGGACGAAATGTCCTTCTGGCCGGTCACCACGGCGAGCTGGCCGCCGAGCGAACCGTTCAAGTCGCCCACGCCGGCTTCCTTGGCCGCAATTTGAAACAGGGAATTCTTGACGATGTGGATTTCCGCCCCCGCTTTTTGCAGCCGCTTCCGCAATTCGGTCATGTGGGACACTTTGAGTCCCTTGTAATTCACCACGATGAAGAACGGCGAGGCGTTCAACCGCGCGATGTATTCCTTCGTTAAAATTTGTTTTTCAGCACGCATGATTCAAAATCGGTTCCGGGTTAATGGGTCGTAAACTCGCGCACGTCCAACCGCACCGGCGGACTCATCGTCGCCGACAGCGTGCAGGAGTTGATATAGGTGCCCTTGACACTGTTCGGACGCGCTTTGGCCACGGCTTCAATCACCGCGCGCGCGTTTTCCTCAATCTGGTTGGGCGGGAACGATGCCTTGCCGACGGCCACGTGAACATTGCCCGTCTTGTCCACTTTGAATTCGACCCGGCCGGCCTTGACTTCCTTCACCGCCTTGGCAGTGTCGTCCGTCACCGTGCCGGTCTTCGGGTTGGGCATCAGGCCGCGCGGGCCGAGCACCTTGCCAAGCTTGCGCACTTCGGCCATCGCCTCGGGCGTGGCCACCGCCACGTCAAAATCCGCCCAGCCACCCTGGCATTTCGCAATCATGTCTTCAAACCCGACGTATTCCGCTCCGGCCGCTTTGGCCGCGTCGGCTGCCGCACCGCTTTTGGCAAACACGAGCACGCGCACCACTTTGCCGCTGCCGTGCGGAAGCGGAACCGTGCCGCGAACCATCTGGTCCGACTGTTTCGGGTCCACGCCGAGCCGGAAGGCAAGGTCTATGGTTTCGTTGAATTTCGCCTTGGGAAATTTTACGAGGACGCCAACGGCCTCTTTGAGTGGATACGCCTTTTGGGCGTCCACGATCTCGAGTGCTTTTTTGTATCGTTTACTGGGCATTTGCTTTGGTGCGGTGCAAGCGAATCTGGGTGACTCTCCCGCGGTTGTTTGGTTTATCCGACGACTTCAATCCCCATGCTGCGCGCCGTGCCGGCGATGACCCGGAACGCCGCTTCCTCCGAAGTCGCATTCAAATCTTTTTGTTTCATCTTCACGATGTCCAAAACCTGTTTGCGCGTCACCTTGCCGACCTTTTCCTTGTTCGGTTCCTTGGAGCCGGCGGTGATGCCCGCGGCCTTTTTCAACAACACGGACGCCGGCGGCGATTTGGTGATGAACTTGAACGACTTGTCCTGAAAAACGGTGATGACAACGGGAATGATGAGTCCCGCGTCAGCCTTGGTCACCGCATTGAATTCCTTGCAGAAGCCCATGATATTGACGCCGTGCTGGCCGAGCGCCGGGCCGACCGGCGGCGCGGGATTTGCCTGGCCCGCCGGGATCTGCAGCTTGATGATGCCTGTAATTTTCTTTGCCATAAAATTCTTCGTGACGCGTGAGACGTGAAACGTGACTTTTCTTCACGCATCACGTTTCATGCTATGCTTTCTCCACCTGCCAATATTCCAGTTCCACGGGCGTGTTCCGCCCGAAAATGTTTACGGTCACCTTCAATTTGCCGCGTTCGGGATCGATTTCTTCGATCACGCCGCTGAAATTGAGGAACGGTCCGTTGTTAATCTTGATCGTCTCACCCACTTCAAAATTGACCTTCGGTTTTTCCGTTTCTTCCGACGCCGAAATCTGCGCCTTGATGGATTCGACTTCTTCCGTGGGCGTGGGCACGGGCGGCTCGCCGCCGACAAACCCAATCACCCCCTGCGTTTCTTTGATGAAATACCACGGCTTCTCGATGATCCGGTTGTTTTCATCGAGCAATGCCATGTCCACAAACACGTAACCCGGCCACAATTTGCGGCTGGACACGGTCTTCTTCTGGTTGCGCACCTCCACGACTTTTTCCATCGGGACGAGGACTTCCTTGATGTAGTCCTGCATCTCGTCGGTCTTGATGCGCTTCTCAATGCTTTCCTTGACCTTCTGCTCCTGGCCGGAAAGCGTATGAATGACAAACCATTGGCTGCGCATGGTGCTCAAAGTACAAAAAATATAAAATACAACAGGCGATCCACAAAGAAGGTGAATGCGCCCATCAGGAAAATTGAGATCATAATGACTGTCGTCGAACCTTTCAGTTCCACCCACGTGGGCCAGGAACACTTTTTCAATTCTTCACGCGTTTCCTGCACATACACGGCCAGTTGCCGGATTTGTCCCTGCCACCAAAGGTAGGCAAAGATCAATCCAACGATGACCGCCCAAAATATAATGCCATTCCAACCACTCATAATTTACTCACACATTCTCCGTTTTTCATGCCCGCCTCCGCTCCAAGCGAAGACTGGCGGAGAGGGAGGGATTCGAACCCCCGTCGGGCGTTAACCCGAAGCGGTTTTCAAGACCGCCGCGATAGACCACTCTGCCACCTCTCCGTAATTTGGCAGACTGGCTTGCCGAGCCGAAGCTCGCAATGCTTTCATCCCCGTTTGTCTCCAGCCCGCCTTCTTTGCACTCCGGCGCGGCAGCTTCCGCTCTTGCTTCGCTGCGAGCGTAAGCTGGCACGGCGTGAGGGACTTGAACCCCCAACCAACGGTTTTGGAGACCGCTACTCTACCAATTGAGCTAACGCCGTGTCCGCCCAATCTCATTTGAATTTATGACAAAAATAGGGTCGCGGGGTTCATTTCCCCGCGCTCCGTTGTTGAAAACCGTTGTTCAGGCAATGACTTCCGTTACGCGCCCGGCGCCAATTGTCCGGCCGCCTTCGCGGATGGCGAACCGCTGACCGCGCTCCATGGCCACCGGCGAGATGACTTTCACTTCCACCGAGACGTTGTCGCCCGGCATCACCATTTCCACGCCCTGCGCGAGCGTCACCGTGCCGGTCACGTCCGTGGTGCGGAAATAAAATTGCGGCCGATAGTTCGTGAAGAACGGCGTATGCCGGCCGCCTTCTTCCTTTGACAACACGTAAACTTCCGCTTTGAAATGGACATGCGGGGTGATGCTGCCGGGTTTGGCCAGCACCATGCCGCGCTCGACTTCTTCCTTCTTGATGCCGCGCAGCAGCACGCCCACGTTGTCGCCCGCCGTCGCCTTGTCCAGCAACTTGCGGAACATTTCAATGTCCGTCGCCACCGTCTTGCGCGTGTCCTTGATGCCGACGATTTCCACGTCGGACATGCGTTCGAGCACGCCGCGTTCGACACGGCCGGTTACCACGGTGCCGCGGCCTTCAATGTTGAACACGTCCTCGATGCACATCAGGAACGGTTTGTCCACTTCGCGGGTCGGCAGCGGAATGAACACGTCAATGGCTTCCATTAATTTCTGGATGGAATCCTCAGCCGTCTTGTCTCCGGCCATAGCTGCCTTGGCACTGCCGCGAATAATGGGCGTCTTTTCACCCGGAAATTCGTATTTGGTCAACAGGTCGCGAATTTCCATTTCCACCAGGTCCAACAGTTCCTTGTCGTCCACGAGGTCAACCTTGTTCAGGTAAACCACAATGGCGGGCACACCCACCTGGCGGGCCAGCAGCACGTGCTCCTTGGTTTGCGGCATCGGACCTTCCGAGGCATCCACCACCAGGATGGCGCCGTCCATCTGGGCCGCGCCAGTAATCATGTTCTTGATGAAGTCGGCATGGCCCGGACAATCGATGTGGGCGTAATGGCGCTTGTCGCTCTGGTACTCGACGTGAGAAACCGCGATGGTCACGGTTTTGGTTTCGTCGCGCACCGTACCGCCCTTGGTGATGTCGGCGTAGGAAATTGGCGTCGCCAAACCTTTTTTCGCCTGCACCATAACAATCGCAGCTGTCAAGGTTGACTTGCCGTGGTCAATATGTCCGATGGTCCCGACGTTAACGTGCGGTTTCGTTCGTTGAAATTGCTCTTTAGCCATTGTTGTCTCCTGCGTTTAGTTTTTGGTTGACGGTCAAATCATGCAAATGGAGCCCATGATCAGGATTGAACTGATGACCTCGTCCTTACCAAGGACGCGCTCTACCAGCTGAGCTACATGGGCGCATTAAAATCATTCGTCCAATCCGATACACAAACACAAAACGACAAAAACCCGCTTCCCCTCGATTTTTCTGTTAAAAATCCAAGGGGCAACCGGCTGTTTTGTCTATTTACGCTCTACTAGCGCGCGAAAGTTATGAAACCGCCGGGGTCATGTCAACAGGTTTTTTATTTTTTCTGAGGCCCCGTTTTCAGCCAAAATCCGGCCCGTTCGCAATTGGTTCCGTTTCCAAATCCTTAATCGACAAATGGCAGGTTGACCATCGGCTCCTTTTGCTTCAACATCCAGCCAAGCCTTGAGCGTTTTCTCCGGATTGAATTGACCCGTTGCAACGGCAGCCGGTGAAAACTCAAACCTTAAACTGAAAACCAAAATAATAATCACTCCCTAATGAAAAAAATCATCCTCACCCTCATCACCCTTGCCCTCGTCAGCGCGCCGCGCGTCTTCGCCGCCGGCGGCGCCGCCGGTGGCGCCATCATCGTCGAAAGCCGCACGGCTGATGATGACACCAACTCGCCCGCCTGGACGATTGTCTCCGGCGCCTGGAACAAAAGCAAAAACAAGTCGAAGGCGGAAGCCTTCACTTTTTTCACCGGTAAAAATGTTCTGATGACCGAGACAAACAAACCCATCCCCGCATTCAAAATATGCCCCGAAGGTCTTGAATCCGGCAAAACTTACCGGGTGGATGTGACGTTCGGTACCAGCCATTCTCAACACGCTGCCGCCGACCTGGTCGTAGCGGTCGCCGCCGCCGGCGTTTCCGCCTGCACCATTCCCACCAACACCCCGGTGTTTCAGGAACCCAATGCCAATCAGTGGAACACCCTTGGCACGATCACCACGAGCACCAACCATCCCACACTGACTTTCACCTATGTTAGCGGCGAGCTCTCGCCGTATTCACGTTGGTATGCCGACACCTTCCGTTTCCTGCCGGCGGGCGCTCCGGAACCGAAATCGACCAGGAAAACCAAGAAGGGCACCGACTAATCGGATAGCGATTTAGTTTGCGCCAACGGGTGGTTTATTCCAGCCGTTGGCCTTTTTGTTGGGGGAAAAGGAAATACGCGTTCGCGAAGGATTGCTAACCAGGCATGATCCTTCGTCGTGTTATGCACTATGCAGGACAGGCACGAATTTACACGCATTGTCCGGAAGTTATCTTTTAATCGTCGTGTGGAATGTTTTTACACCATTCGCCGTCACGTTGAGCGTTGCGTCGGCGACAACAATGTTCAATTTGGCCTGGGCAGGAATCTTCGCTCGCTCCAGACCGTCGAGCAAAACCCGGTCCTTCTCAATCACCAGCTTGTGTCCGAGAAATTCAACGCCCGGCGCGTTGCCGCGATCGACGATATAGCCGGTGGCATCAATATCGGCATCGATCTCGTGGCCGGCCACGTTGCCTGTAAGCGTCGAACGGACCGCCGGCAGAGCGATGGCGGTCGTCGTTTTATGTTTACCACGACTCCATGACGCGGTCATCAATACCGCGACGGCGAGCGCGACGAAAAGGATCGGGATGAGAATGCGCAAGATTGTCTTTTCATTTGATCGTTGAATGAGCGGATCCCGAAGACGCACCATCCCGGGGGCTTGGATGATTTCGCCGGGAAACCCAAGCGCAGCGTTTGCAGTGTCTTTCATAATCTTTTGTTTAATTCACGAACTTCACCCGGGCTTCTGCCAAAGCGTCTGCCAGGGTTGATAAACCATCCGGCACAAACGGCTAAAACAAAACGAATTAGGGACGGAAAGCGGGTTTGCGGGGTGAATTGCGTTTGATGCAAGGCGAAATGGCACTAAAAATCACGGCCCAAACCGGCGAGGTGTTGGTTTTCTGCCGTACCCATAGGTGTAATTGAAGGGGGTTTGACAGCCATCGGTTGGTTGTCACCCGCCGCCAAAATGGTGGTGCCCCTCCCCTGGCCGGATTTAAATAATCTCGTAGCCGCGAACGTCAGTTCGCGCCATATCTTTCTTGCTTCGTGGATTTGCGCCGACTGACGTCGGCGGCTACATAAAAAAACAGGTTAACGGGAAGTTCAGGCGCGCGGATGCGCGGCGTCGTAGGCTTTCTTCAAGCGTTCGGTGGTGACGTGGGTATAGACCTGCGTGGTGATGAGATGCGCGTGGCCTAGCAATTCCTGCACGCTCCGCAAATCCGCGCCGGCGTCCAGCAGATGCGTCGCATAGCTGTGCCGTAACTTGTGCGGGGTTAGCGTGGGATCAAGTCCGGCAATGATGAGATATTGTTTCAGGCGCCGCGACAATTGCACCGGCTGCAACGGCGCGGCTTTTTTGGTTTCCGACAGAAACACCGGCGCTTCGCCGGCGGGCGGCCGTTTCAGCGTGCCCCAGTAAGCCTGAATCGTCTGCAACGCCGGCTGGCCGATGGGCACGAGCCGTTCCTTTTTGCCCTTGCCGCGCACGCGCACGAGTTGTTCGCTCCAATCAATGTCCTCGGCGCGCAGGCCGCACAATTCGCTGATGCGCAGGCCGCACGAGTAAATCGTTTCCAATACGGCGACGTCGCGGAGGCACACACCGGCGGAGACCGGTCGGCCCGGCCCTTTGCGTTTGGCCAGGTTCATGAGCTTGACCGGCGCCTTCAGCAGATCGCCCATTTGCTGGAGCGTGAGAAATTTTGGCAATCGCCGAGCCTGCTTCGGCAGGGACAGATTTTTTATCGGCGACATTTCCACTTCGCCGTGCCGGATAAGGAACTTGTAGAACGTCCGCAACGCCGAGAACCGCAGTTGAATCGCCGCGCGGCCCAGGTTCTGCCGCCCCAGAAACCGAAGATAGGCGCGAAAATCATCGCGCGATAATTTTTCCCACGCGACAGCGTGTCGCGCCGAAGCGGATTCATCCGCGAAGGCGGACTGTTCGTTCTGGTGCCAATGAAAGAACTCAGTCAACGCCTGCTGATAATTCCGCTGCGTATAAACCGACGCCCCGCGGTCGGTGGCCAGGTGCGCCAGAAATTTCCGGATCCACTTGTCGTCGGCAGCCGGCTTGGTTGTTGCGGCATCAGTCACACAAAAGGAATACACCATTTCACCGGGATTTGCAGCAAAATGGCTGCATCGACCTGGGAGCGCTGCCGTCCCGGCGGCGTGTTTGTGGGAATTTTTTGAGACTTGCTGGCGGGACGCCGGCGCTCCCAGGAATGGCTTCGTATCAACTCGCCGCCTGAATGAAATTGATTAACCACGAAACACACGAAATACGCGAAAGGTAGGGCGCGTCACTCCGTGCGCGCCGTAGAAGTTGTAGTGTCGAGCCTCTGGCTCGAGCGAATCGGCGCACAGCGCCGACGCTACATCAATAAACGAGGACGAGGACAGCAGCATCTTGCGCCGATTTCACCACATCCTCAAACTTCCGGTCAGCCGTGACAGGTTCTTTGAGCTTGGCCGAAACTGCCGGCACCGATTCAAGGAAGCTCAACAGAAAGCTGCTCTTCACCGCGTAATTGACATTCTCCGGCAACGCGCCGCTCGCCGCCAGCGCCACCGACGCATCCAGCTTGGCCGACACAATGCCGATGACATTGCCGTGTTCATCCACCAGCGCGCCGCCAGAATTACCCGGCTGCACCGGCACACTGATTTGAAAATAGCGCGGGTCATCCGCCGCGCCGGACAACGACGCGATTTCCCCTTTGGCCAGCTTGGGC
This sequence comes from uncultured Verrucomicrobiae bacterium, assembly GCA_963789055.1. GTDB lineage: Bacteria > Verrucomicrobiota > Verrucomicrobiia > Limisphaerales > UBA11358 > UBA11358. Next base: position 84,098 of record CAWBJE010000005.1, read on the forward strand.
GCGAACCCCTGCAATCCGATGTCGGGAAAACCGACCGTCGCCACCGTGCCGCCCAGAGCCACCGTGCGACTGGCAGCAATTGACAGCGGAGAAAATTTGCCTTCCGCCTTCAACAAAGCCAGATCATTGGCCGCATCCACTTGAACCACTTTGGCGGAAATTGTTCCTGCGCTCGTGACCAAACGAACTTTTGTAGCATCCTTGACCACATGATAGTTTGAAATCAAATAACCATCGTACGTGATGAAAAAGCCGGTGCCGGTGGCCGTTGGGTTTTCGGGTGAGGTGAACTTGTCTGAAATTCCTTTGTGCGGTCTAAACTCTCGTGCCAATTGTTGTGCTTCGGCGATTTGGTTAGGTGGCGCACTCCAGGACGCTTCGCGTACATCAGGCCGCTCCGCATCTCCGCCAGGTTTTGGACTGCGGCAGCCCTCTGCCGCTCTTCCACCGCTCGTCCATCCCAAAATGAATACCGGAAAGGAGCCATGACAATTGCGAATTGCGAATTGCGGAGAGCGCGACCAGTCCGTTTTGGCGTAGCGGCTTTCGGGAGAAAGCCGCCATCTAAATTCCCGCCACGGTTTGCGGCGCTCTGCCGAGACGCCGCTACGCTACGATTTTCCGGCGAGCGCTTTTCCCTGCCGGTGAATGATGTTCGCCAGCGCGCGGAGGGAATCGTTCACCGCTCCGGCATTGGGGAAGGCTTTGGCCACGTCCGGCTCCAGCACCACCACGTTCGCGCCGCGATGGTAACGCCGGAAATACTTGCCGCGCACGCCGCGCGAAAAATCGTATTCCGCCCGCATCTCCCTGCCGGCTGACTTAACGGATGCTTTCTTCATAAAACTTTCGTTCGCGCCGGCTCGCGCGCCGCGCGCTGATGATGCGAATATTGTCGCCACGTTCTGTATGCACCACGACCAGCAATTTGTCCAGATGGGAACGGCCTGGGAGCGCCAGCGTCCACGCCGGTTCATTTCATATCAACTTGCCGGCGAGACGCCGGCGCTCCCAGTGTCAATTTGCTGCCGCCGAGACGGCGGCGCTCCCAGGAATGTGGTCAGGGAATGACTCTTTCCTGGTTGCGGGTGTCGTTATTTAAGAGCAACACCGCCTCTTCCATCGGTTGCTTCGCCGCATCGAGTTCGTTACCGTCCAGCTTGATGCTTTTCAACTCGCCGGCCGGGACGGAAAGAAATGTGCCGGTGCCGTCGAATGCGCGGCTGTTCCGCACGATGGCGCCGGGACAGCGTTCCAGCCGGAGCACGGGCCAATCCGCCAGCGGTTTCCGCGTCGTTACGCCGTCCAGTTCCAGTTCCTTCGAATCCTGGATCAGGAAGGCCGGCCCGCTCTCCGCGTTCACCTGCACGTTGTGCAATTCCAACCCGTCGGTGAATGAGCCGCGCATGCCGCTCTTCGCCGATACAACGATGTCGCTGATGCGCAGTCCGGAAATGGGCAATTCCGGCAAGCCTTTGACGTCAATCGCCAGCTTCGCCCCTTTGATGGTCATGCCGCTGATGGCGATGTTGCGGAACACCGGCGTCCGTTCCGAGACCGGTTCCTCCGCGGCTTTCACTTCGCCCTCCATCTGGTAATCGGTGGTCACGTTGATGGCTTCGCCGACGTCTTCCATCGTCCAGTTGTTGAACCGGACGTCTTCCACCGTGCCGCCGCGACCACGCCGGCTCTTGATGCGCACGCCGATGGCGGTGTCCCGGCAGGTGATATTGTCGGCCACGAGGTTGTGGATGCCGCCGGAAATTTCACTGCCCAGCGAGACCGCGCCGTGCGCGTGATGCACCGTGCAATTCACGATGGATACGTTCTCCGTGGGCCGATTGACCCGCCGTCCATCGGCGTCCTTGCCGGATTTGATGACGATACCGTCGTCGCCGGTGTCGATGTAACAACTGGCAATCCGCACGTTGCGGCTGGAATCAACGGCAATGCCGTCGGTGTGCACACCGGGATAGGTTTCGATGATGACGTTTTGCACGACGCAGTTGTCCGAGTACAACAGGTGGACCGTCCACATGGAGGAGCCGACAAAGTGAATTCCCTCGACGAGCACGTTGGTGCAATTCATGAAGCGGACGAACGAGGGCCGGAGTTCCGGCGCCGCCTTCTGGTAATCCTCATCCGGTGCGGGTGTTTTCACTTCGAGGTCCTGCAACAACTTCTCCCAGTTGGGACCGTTGGCCGTTCCCGGGTCGTCTTTCGTGGCCTTCGTCCGGGGCATGAGTTTGAGCCATTCGGCATTGTCGGTGGTCAACAAACCCCGGCCGGTGACGGTGACGTTGTGCAAATCATGCCCGCCAATCAGCGGGACCGGCGTGAGACATTCAATCCCCTGCTGCCGGCCTTTGGTGAATGGAAGTCTCATGGCAGGAAATCGCAGCGTGGCCCCGGCGTCAATTTGCAGCACGAGGTCGCTCACCAGTTCAATTGGTCCGGTGACATAATTACCGGCCGGAACGAACACGGTTCCCCCGCCCGCCGCTTTGGCAGCCTGGATGGCGGCGCGGAACGCGTCGGTGGAATTGGTTGAACCGTCCCGATGCGCGCCGTAATCGAGGACGTTGAAGACGGGACCGGCGGCGGATGCGTTCAGGCCGATGAGAACCAATAAGGTTACCAAAAGATTGTTTCGGGAAGACAGGTGCATAAAGTTTCAGAGTTTTGAACAGAGTAGGCTGATGACACAAAATAACTCAACCTTTTGATAGTAAACCTAGCAGTATTTACCTGGGAGCGTCGGCGTCCCGCCGGCATTCAAACCAATCTGGGGGCGCCGGCGTCTCGCCGGCTTTCCTCGGAAAAATTTACCCTTCAGCCCGCCGGCGGGACGCCGACGCTCCCAGGAACTGCGCATCAACTTGCCGCCGGGACGGCAGCGCTCCCAGGATTATTTCTCACCTTCGCGCGGTGGGAATTCAAACGTGACCTTGCCCTTGGCGTCCATCACGAGGTACGCCGGAAACGGTTTCCCGGCCTTGGAGATGAATTTGTCGAGCAGATCGGTCTTGCTGGTCGCCAACAGTTTTTGCGCCTGGGCCGGCTCAATGGGCTGCTGCAAAATTTCCCGGCTGATCTTGAACCGGCACGGCTTGGCATCCATCTGCGATTTCTCACACAGGTACCCGGCTTCCGTGTCATAAACCTTGCCGCCGCACTTGGGACATTTGCCAAGCGGCGTCTTGCCGGCAAAATCTATCTTCGGCAACGGTTCCCTGGGCGCCCCGCCCTTGGCCTTGGTTTTCCGTTCGCGCGCCACGAATTCAAACGCCGTGCCGCCGTCCTTGATCACCAGGAACGCCTCGAACTTGCGGTTGGTCTTTTTGGAGACGAATCCCTTGAGCAAATCGGTTTTGCCTTCGGCGAGCAATTTTTTCACCTGCGCCGGTTCGATGTTCTGCTGTAAAATAATTTTGCCGGTGCGGAATTTGCAGGTCTTGTCCGGGCCCGTGGCCTTCTCGCAAATATAATTCATCCCGGCATCGAACACCCGCGCGCCGCACTTCGGACATTTGCCCAGCGGCTCTTTGCCGGTGAAATCCACCGGAGCCGCCGCCTCGCCGTTTTCGCCTTTCTGGCCGTTGCCGAAATCAAATTCCATCTTGAACTCCGCGTTCAATTTGAGCACGGCGGCGAAGGGGAATCCCTGTTTGCTGCGGAAGCCTTGCAATGGTCCGATTTGCTTTTCTGTGATGAGCTTTTCAACCTCCTCCAGCTCAAACATCCGGCCGCACAGTGTTTTCCAAATCGCAAAATCACACTTCTCATTGACGCATTGGAATTGCTTGTATTTTTCGTGCACCTCGCCGCCGCACTTCGGGCACGGCACCTTGAGCACCCCGAAGTCGCCGGGAATCGTATCTTCCTCGAATTTTTTGGCGCGCTCGACGATGTGCCGCGTCATGTCGGCAATCTCCGACATGAATTCGTCGCGGCTTTTCTGCCGGCGCTGGATCTGGCGCAATTTGAATTCCCAATCCCCGGTCAACTCCGGTTTGGTCAATTCGGGAATGCCCAGGCCGTTTAGCAGTTCCATCAATGAAAACGCTTTGGCCGTGGCCTGCAATTCGCGGCCGTTGCGATGGACATAATCCTCGTAAATCAGGCCTTCGATGGTGGCTGCACGCGTGGCCGGTGTGCCCAAGCCTTTCTCGCGCATCGCCTCGCGCAATTCGTCGTCTTCCACCAGCTTGCCCGCGCCTTCCATCGCGCTCAACAGCGTCGCTTCCGTGTAGCGCGGCGGTGGTTTGGTGACGTTTTGTTTTACCTCAACGGCGCTGGTGTTGACTTTTTCGCCCGGTTTGACCGGCACCAGGCTCGGCGTGTCATCGGATTCCGCTTCCTTGCCATAAACCGCCAGCCAGCCGGGGTTGACGATGACTTTGCCGGTGCTCTTGAACGGTTCGCCTTCGACCCGCGTGATGCGGGTGGTTTCAAGAAATTCCGCCGCCGGATAAAAAATCGCCAGGAACCGCTTCATCACCAGGTCGTAAAGTTTCTTCTCCGCATCAGACAAGCCTTTCGGAGGTTGCGTCGTCGGGATGATGGCGAAGTGGTCGGAAACTTTGGCGTTGTTGAAGATGCGCTTGTTGGGTTTCACCCAACCGTGTTCAAGGATATTCGAGGCAAAGATTCCGTAACGGCTGGAAAATCCGCTGCCGCCGGCAACGGGATCCGAATGGGTGTGCTGCCCGGGAGTTTGAGCCACCAGCATCTCCATGGTTTTCCGCACCGTGCTGACATAATCCTCCGGCAACGCCCGCGAATCGGTGCGCGGATACGTCAGCACCTTGTGCCGTTCGTAAAGCGCCTGCGCCAGCCCCAGCGTGTTCTTCGCGGAAAAACCAAAGCGCGAGTTCGCGTCGCGCTGCAAACTTGTCAGATCGTACAGGAGCGGCGACAGCGACGTGCTCGGCTTGCTTTCCTCGGTGACAATGCCCGGTTTGCCGAGGCATTTGTCACGAAGTGCTTGCGCCCGGCCAACGTCCCAAATGCGTTCCGGTTTGAGCTGGTCGTCGCCCAACGTGCCGCCGGCATCTTGCCGGCGGTTCTGATCTTTTTCAGTTTGTCCTGCCGGCGAGACGCCGGCAGCACGTTGTTTGGCAAATTTTTCGTCGAACCAGCGTCCGGTGTACTGGCCTGCCGCGGCGTCGAATGTGCCGATGACTTCCCAGAAATCGCGCGGGACGAATTCGCGGATGCGTTTTTCGCGTTCGACCAGGATGGCCAGCGTGGGCGTCTGGACGCGACCGACGGTGGTCTTGAAAAAGCCGCCGAGCTTGGAATTGAACGCCGTCATCGCGCGCGTGCCGTTGATGCCCACCAGCCAGTCGGCTTCCGACCGGCTGTACGCGGCGTCGGCCAGCGGCAGCATTTCCTTGTCTTCGCGAAGCCGTTCAAATCCCTCGCGGATGGCGGCCTGCGTCATGGATTGCAGCCAGAGGCGTTTGATGGGTTGCTTGGCCTTGGTGTGCTTGACGATGTTGCGGAAAATCAATTCGCCTTCGCGCCCGGCATCGCAGGCGTTGACCAGCGCGTCCACGTCGGCGCGCTTAATGAGCTTTTTCAGGACCTTGAGGCGGTTCTCGGTCTTCTCAATCGGCAGCAAATCAAAATGCGGCGGGATGACGGGCAGATTTTTGAACGTCCATTTGCCCCGCGCGGCTTCGACGCCGTCCGGCGGCACGATGGTAAGCAGATGGCCGACTGCCGACGAAACGACGTATTGGTCGCTTTCGTAAAAGTCGTCCACTTTCTTGAAGCCGCCGAGCGCCTTGGCGATGTCGCCGGCGACGGACGGTTTCTCCGCGATGATGAGAGTTTTTCCCATTTACGTGCCCGCGCTTGTACACCGGGCGCGGCAAACATGCGAAGAAAAAATTATTTGTCAAATGGAACTTGCACGGATTGAAACCACGAAACTCACTAAATACACGAAAGATGTTTACCGCAAAGACGCAAAGATGCAGGGGCGCAAAGATTGAAAACTGAACACTGAAAACTTGCCTGACCTCCCCTTCTCCGACCCTCAACACTCAACCTTCAACACCATGCCGAGGCGAAGCGAAGCGAAGACTGGTCAACCAGCCCTCACTGCACCCCGACGCGATAAAAATACGGCCCGCCATTCGTGGCGGTGGTGTCGGTATAACTTGTCGTACCGGCCTGACCGATGATGTTGCTTTGGACGGTAGAAAACGCCGGTTGCGCGGTGAGGTCGGTGCTGCGTTGAAGATAATACGTCCGCGTATTTACGCTTTGCCACGTCACCACCATGCCCGGCGGATTGTTTGTACGAGTTGCTGATGCCATCTTCAAAACTGACAAGGCATTGGTTGGATTGGTGCCAGTTTTCCATTCCTGCCAATTGTTCATGCCGTCACTATCGGTATCCACATAATCCGCCGTGCCATCGTTTGTTAGGCCATATTGCTGGAGCCAGGCATAGGAAATAACCGAGGTTGGTGTTTGGAATTCGTACGCACCGATGTCCACGGTACCGCCGACAATACGCGGGTTGCCATCAAGATCATTGGTTGTGGTGACGTAAGCATTATTGCCAGCATTAATACAAGGTGAGTTGGTTTGCAGATGGAAATCTCCATTTGCCAAATCAACAAAGATTGGAGCGTTGGTGATATTGCCAGTACCGCCCGGCAATGGTGTGGTGCAGCAATAATTCAAGGTGCCACTGTAATAATTGTTGTTGCCGTTGTAATAGCTAATGCAGTTGTTCAAGCCGCAGTAGTAAACACCTTTGCCGTTGCCAGCGGCAGAATTGCTAACAATGGTACAATTAATCAAAGTGCAGATGGACGCACCACCACCCGCAGAGGGCGTTGTATTGCTAGACACCAGACAGTTGTTTAAAACCGCGTAACACGCACCACCACCCGAATAGCCTGCTGAATTGCCGGAAATGACGCAGTTATAAAGTGTGCCCTGATAAGAACCTCCGCCATACATCGACGCGGCGTTGCTAGCCAGGTAACAATTGGAAATTGCTGCGTTCGTGGATTCGCACCACGCTCCACCGCCGCTACTTGGTCCTAAATCACTAACACCGCGCGTGGCTCCTTGAGTCAACGTGAAGCCAATCAAAGCAGCACCGTTTGTCAAATAGATGCACCGTATGCCATTCGTGCCAATGCCCGGATTTCCTTGAATGATAGTCACCACTGGACCATTGACACTTTGCACCGTCACCGCTTTGTCCAATACGACGCGGTTAGTGGACGTGCCGGTTGACACATGTGTTCGTCCACCGGTCTGATAAACTCCATTACTGACCGAGACGATTCCCCCCGGAATTACCGCATCCACGGCGTCTTGAATGTTTGATGCCGCCGTGTCCCAAGTCGAATACGGCAACACCGGATTGGTGCAGCCCAACGCGACATAACCGTGGAGGGAAGGCGCCACAATATGAACCATCACAGTCGCGCTCATTCCTCCCGGATTACTGTCGTTATAGGCTGCAAATAACACCGGATAATCTCCCGCCGCCGCCCAACTGTGAGAAACGCTCAACTGATTATCGGCAGTCGTACCATCGCCAAAATCCCAGTGGCTTGTTGTAGCCGCCCCGCCCATGGTAGAACCGATGAAATGTAACGAGTGACCGATTATTGCGTTGGTCGCGTCTGCCTGAACGGTGACACCGAAAGGAACAAATACCTGGAGTTCGTACGCACCCATATCCACCGTATCGCTAAAGATGCGCGGATTACCATCCAGATCGATGGTGCTTGCAACATACGTATTGTTGCCAGCATTGACACAAGAGGAGTTGGTTTGCAGATGAAAATCTCCATTTGCCAGGTTAACAAAGATCGGAGCGTTGGGAATGTTTCCTGTGCCACTGCTCGGCAATGGTGCAGTGCAACAGTAATTCAAGGTGCCGCCGGAATAATTATCGTCGCCGTTGTAGTAGTAGCTGATGCCGTTGTTGTAGTAGCTGATGCAATTGTTCAAGACGCAGTTGTAAACACCTCCGCCGCTACCATTGACTACTAAATTACTGACAATGGTGCAGTTGTTCAAAGTGCAGGTATCCGCACCACCACCCGAAGCGGCCGCTGTATTGCTGACCACCAGACAGTTGTTTAAAACCGCTGCGTTCGCACCACCACCGCTCCCGTAATCCAACGGCACTGACCCTTTATTGCCGGAAATGACACAATTATAAAGTGTGCCCCGATACGTGCCTCCAGCACCACTCCTTGCTGCGTTGCCAATCAGAAAACAATTGGAAATCACGGCGCTCGTGGATTCACACCATGCTCCACCTCCGATTTGGTCTTGTCCGGCAGTGCCGTTCGTACGGGTCGCTCCCTGAGTCAACGTGAAGCCAATCAAAACAGCACCGTTCGTCAAATAGATACACCGAACACCGGTCGGACCGATACCAGGATTACCCTGAATGACGGTTACCACTGGCCCATTTATACTTTGTACCGTCACCGCCTTGTCCACCACAACACGGTTGGTGGACACATCGGTTGACGGATGTGTTCGTCCGCCGATCTGATAAACTCCATTACTGACCAAAACGGTTCCTCCGGGAACTACCGTATCCACGGCGTCCTGAATGTTTGTCGCTGCCGTATCCCAAGACAAATACGGCGCCACTGGATTTGTGCTCTGGAGTGTGACGTAATTGATAACCTGCGTCACAACGTGAACCATCACTGTCGCGCTCACGCCTCCTGGATTGCTGACGTTATACGCCGTGAATACCACCGGATAATCGCCCGCCGCCGCCCAACCGTGCGAAATGCTCAACTGGTTGTCAGCGGTCGATCCATCGCCAAAATCCCAGTGGCTCGTCGTGGCAGACCCTCCTGTGGTGAAACCAGTGAAATGCACCGGGAAATTGATCATAGCGTTGGTCAAGTCCGCCTGAACAGTAACACCGAAGGGAACAAATGTTTGAAGTTCATAGGCTCCAATATCCACTATGCCGCTAAAGATACGTGGATTCCCGTCCAAATCGGTGGCACCATTGACATACGCATTGTTGCCGGCGTTGACACAAGGTGAATTGGTTTGCAGATGAAAATCTCCGTTTGCCAGATTTACAAAGGCCGGAGCATTGGTGACGTTTCCGGTGCCACCGTTCGGCAGCGGCATGGTACAGCAGTAATTCAAGGTGCCGCCGGAATAATTGTTATTACCGCTGTTGTAATAGCTGATGCAATTATTCAAAGTGCAGTTGTAAACACCACCGCCGTAATGGCTGACGGAATTGCTGACAATGGTGCAGTTGTTCAAAGTGCAGGTATCCGCACCGCCACCCGAATAGCCTACCGAATTGCAAACCACCAGGCAGTTGTTTAAAACGGCGGCGTTCGCACCCCCACCGCTGCCAGAAGGTGACGAAACCGAACCTGAATTGCCGGAAATGACACAGTTGTATAGCGTGCCCCGATATGAACCTCCACCTCCCTGCGCCGCCGTGTTGCCAATCAGAAAGCAGTTGGAAATCAACACACTCGTAGATTCACACCATGCGCCCCCACCGATTTGATCTCGTCCTAAATTACCATCAGCGCGCGTGGCTCCCTGGGTTAATGTAAAACCAACTAAAGCAGCATTGTTCGTCAAATAGATGCACCGAACGCCAGTTGGACCAACGCCCGGATTACCTTGAATGGCGGTCACCGCCGGACCGTTGACACTTTGCACCGTCACCGCTTTGTTCACCACCACACGGTTGGTGGACATGTCAGTTGAAGCATGTATCCGGCCGCCGGTCTGATAAACACCATTACTGACCAAGACCGTTCCCCAAGGAATTACCGCATCTACCGCGTCCTGAATGTTTGTTGCCGCCGTGTCCCATGACAAATATGGCGCCACCGGATTCGTGCTCTGGAGCGCAACGTAACTGATGAATTGCGTCACAATGTGAACCATCACTGTCGCACTTACGCCTCCTGGATTACTGTCATTATACGCCGTGAATACCACCGGATAGTCTCCCGCCGCCGCCCAACTGTGTGAAACGCTCAACTGGTTGTCAGCACTCGTACCATCGCCAAAATCCCAATGGCACATCGTGGCGGCACCACCTGTGGTAGAACTACTGAGATGTAACGAGTAACCGATTAAGGCGTTGGTCATGTCCGCTTGAACGGCGACACTGAAAGGAACAAATATTTGAAGTTCGTACGCCCCAATATCCACTGTGCCGCCAAAGATGCGTGAATTCCCGTCCAAGTCGGTGGTACCATTTACGTACGCATTGTTGCCCATGTTGACACAAGGCGAGTTGGCTTGCAGATGAAAATCTCCATTTGCCAGGTTAACATAGATCGGAGCGTTGGTAATATTATCGACGCCGCTGCCCGGCAGAGGCATGGTACAGCAATAATTCAAGGTGCCACCGGAATAATTGTCGCCACCGTTGTTGTAGTAGCTGATGCAATTGTTCAAAGTACAGTTGTAAACACCATTGCCACTACCAGCGGTAGAGTTGCTAACAATGGTACAATTATTCAAAGTACAGGTATCCGCACCACCACCCGAATAGGTCGCTGTATTGCCAACCACCAGACTGTTGTTTAATACCGCGGCATTTGCACCCCCACCGCTGCCATAATTCGGTAGTACTGAACTTGAATTGCCGGAAATAATACAGTTATAAAGCGTACCCCGATATGTACCACCACCACCACTCACAGCCGCGTTGCCAATCAAAAAACAATTGCAAATCACAGCACTCGTGGATTCACACCATGCTCCCCCACCGATTTGTTCCCGTCCTGCATTGCCATCTTTGCGCGTGGCTCCCTGGGTCAACGTGAAGCCGATCAATACAGCATCGTTTGTTAAATAAATACAGCGTATGCCAGTTGGCCCGACACCCGCATTACCCTGAATGACGGTTACCGCTGGCCCGTTGACACTTTGGACCATTACAGCTTTGTCCACCACGACGCGGTTGATGGACATTCCGGTTGACGCATGTATTCGTCCACCGGTCTGATAAACACCATTGGTCACCAAAATTTGTGACCCCGGACTTGCGGTATCAACGGCGTCCTGAATGTTCGTCGCTGCCGTGTCCCAAGATAAATACGGCGCTACCGGGTTCGTACTGGTCAAATTAACATAAAGCACTGGTTGGGTAATCACATGTACCATCACTGTTGCACTTATGCCTCCCGGATTGCTATTGTTATACGCTGTAAATACCACTGGATAATCGCCCGCCGCCGCCCAACTGTGCGAAACGTTCAACCGGTTGTCGGCACTTGTACCATCACCAAAATCCCAGTGGGTCGCCGTTGCCGCTCCGCCCAGGGTGGAACCAATGAAATACAGCGAAAAACCAACCGCAGTGTTGGTTGCATCCGCCTGAACGGCAACACCGAGGAAAGTAGTTAATTGAAGTTCATATGCACCCATGTCCACCGTGCTGCCAAAAATCCGAGGGTTCCCGTCCAAGTCAGTGGCACTATTCACATACGCATTATTGCCGGTATTGATACACGGAGAATTGGTTTGGAGGCGAAAGTTGCCACCAGCTTGGTTCACAAAGGACGGGGGACTGACAATGTTACCCATCCCACTGCTCGGCAGCGGCGTGGTACAGCAGTAATTCAAGGTGCCACCGGAATAATTGTCACCATCGTTGTTGTAGTAGCTGATGCAATTGTTCAGGATGCAATTGTAAACACCCTTGCCATGAGGAGCGACGGAATTACTAACAATGGTGCAATTATTCAAAGTAGAGGTATCCGCACCACCACCTGAATAACCTGCTGAATTACCAACTACCAGACAGTTGTTTAAAATTGCAGCATTCGCGCCACCACCACTGCCGTAATTCGATAGCACTGCCCCTGAATTGCCGGAAATGACGCAGTTATACAATGTGCCCCGATATGAACCTCCACCACCGGTCGCCGCCGCGTTGCTAGTTAGATAACAATTGGAAATTACTGCGTTCGTGGATTCACACCACGCTCCGCCACCGATTTGGTCCCGTCCAACATCCCCGTCAGCGCGCGTAGCTCCATTGGTCAATGTAAAGCCAATCAATGCAGCATTGTTTGTCAAATAGATGCACCGTACGCCAGTCGGCCCGACACTTGGATTACCTTGAATGATGGTTGCCGCTGGACCGTTGATACTTTGCACCGTCACTGCTTTGTCCACCACAACGCGGTTGGTTGACATGCCGGTGGACGCATGGGTGCGTCCGCCAGTCGTATAAACACCATCGGTTATCAGAATTGTGTCGCCGGAATTGGCAGCGTCAACGGCATCCTGGATATTTGTCGCAGCGGCGACCCAATTGGTGTAGGGCGGCGTGGGAGTGGGATTGTTCAGGTTGACATACAACACCGCCGCTGGAGTGTTGAACGAACGAACCAACAAAAGAGCAACTGCCCATTGAAAATAACGCCGTTTCATGAAGCCTTTGTCTGAGTTGACCAATCATTATGACTTTGCCCCTGAATTTCAAGGTAAATCTGTCTGTATTTTATTGCGCAAACCGAATTTTTGGCGGCGTGAAGACCGCGCCCTACTATCAAATGGATGGCGGACAAAATTCTCGAAACCTTCACCTTTCGGAAGATTGTTTACACCCGCCCTCATCCCGGCCTTCTCCCCCAGGAGAAGGTGAGTCGTTCTCCGTCTCTCTTTCAATTCATCGTCAGCGGTATTCGCGCGACCAGCATCCAAGTGTTAAGAACCGTTCGCAGCAATGTCCTCTCCTGGGGGAGAGGAAACAGGTGAGGGCGAGCGTTAAACCAATCGGCGCACAGCGCCGACACTACAATTTGCACGGTGGCGCAAATAGGTTATAGTCATCATCAATGAAACTGGCGTTGGCGGCTTTGGTTTATGGTGTGATTGCCCTGGTTCTGGGAACGGGAATTTTGTTGCTCGTGGCGGGCAAACCGTGGCTGCTCATCATCGCCTTCCTCATCTACGCTGTCGCCTTCGGCTGGACCTGCTGGCAGCCGCAACCTTAAATCAAATTGTGGATTGCGGAGTGCGGATTTCTAAATTCGGATTTTCCGATTCTCTACTCGCCATCCTCTATTTTCTATCCTCTACCTTCCACCTCGCCTCCTAACGTCGTCGCCTACTGGAAGAATAGTAGGAGTCGAGGTAACGAGACCGCCTCCTGACGGCGGCACCTGCTGGATGAATAGTAGGAGTCGAGGTCACGAGACACGCCTCCCGACGGCGGCACCTGCTGGATGAATAGTAGGAGTCGAGGTCACGAGACCGCCTCCTCACGTCGGCGCCTACTATTATTTCGCTGGGACGGCGAATTTTTGCGACATGGCGGATTGAATTTGCGACCAAGGCAGACAATCCGACCCTTTCGTTCCCGCCGCCACACCTGTCGCGTAAGCTGTCGCCGGTGAAGTCCCCTGCACGATGTACGGCTGATTGCCGAGGTAAACCACGCTCGTGCCCGGTAACGCCAGGGAAACAAAGCTGCCGAAGTTCGCATACGGCGCGAGCTGGCCGCCTTGCGTGGCGGTCACGGCAATGACGCCCGGAGTCGCCGCTGGATATGTGGGCGTGGCCACCGGCTCGTTGCCGGCTGCCGCAAAAACCGGAATACCGGCGGCAATGGCCTGCTGAATGACGCTGTCCAAAACCGCGCTGTCGCTGGAACCGCTCAGGCTCAAATTGATCATCGTCGCGCCGTTGTCCACCGCGGCCTTGATGCCGAGCGCCACATTCCAACTGGTCGTCGTGTCGCTGTTCGCGCCGTAAACGTCCACGGATAAAATCCTGACCGGACTGCTTCCCCCGCCCGCCTGGCCCACCGCCCGCAAAATCGTTTCGGCCATCGCCGTTCCGTGCGTAATCATCGCGGACGAGTTGGTGGCGGTGTCGCCAGTCACCGACATGCGATTCATCATGAACGGGTCAAGCTGGCTGCCGAGCGATTGCACCGGGGTGTCAATTAAACCGACGACGGGACTGCACGGGTCGTCACTGGTGGCCGGATCAAGTTTGAGCGAGACGGGCGGAACCGGCGCGTTCCCGAGCGCTTGCGGCGTGGCCGGCGAGTCGAAGACGTAATTGTAATCCACGGCCTCAACATCAGGATTGTTTTTCAAACTGGCCAATGCGGCATCGGTCGCGGCGGCATCGGCGAATTGCAAGCGGTAGAGGCCGAGTTTGTCGTTGCGCCCGATGACCTTGGCGCCGACGGCTTTGGCGATGGCGTCAATATTCGCGCCGGGCTTGAGTTTCACGAGCAACTCGTTGGGAACGTGTTTCGGAGCCGCCTTGGGCACGAGCACTTCGCGTGTGGCGTTTTTCATCACGGTGCGGAAAACATAAAGACTCGGTACGCCATTGGTCCGCGGCACGAGCGCGAAGTTAAGGTCGCCCAACAGCATTTTCAGCGCGTCGCCGGACGGCAAGTCCTTGAACTTGGCGGACGTGGTGTGCGTGGTGTTGGGTTCCACAAAAATATGCCAGCCGGCCGCCACGGCGATTTTTTCGAGCAACGGCCACAACACCACGCCCCGCACGTCGGCATCCACACGGTCGGTGGCCCGGTGCCAGACGAGCGTGTTGGTTTCCGCCGCGCGCGCGCCCGGGCAAAGCAGGGCGAGCAGAAAGCAAATGGCAATCCATTTAAACATGGCCGTTATCAGTCTTAAAAGTAACACAGTCGCCCGGCCAGTGAAACCCCAAACCAACCGGTGCGGATTGCGAACCCTGGGAGCGCCAACGTCTCGTCGGCACGTTTGTAGCGTCTGTCGCAACGAAGCAAGCCGGCGGGACGCCAGCGCTCCCAGGAAATGGAAAACGGTGCGGTGGCGAGAGAGCGCCCCTTGAACGCAGGCCGTTCGCCATCACGGCGCGCGGACGCGGTAAAATTGCCGCGGCGCGCCGGTAATGGTGTCAGTCCAAAGACCGGGCGAATTCGTCGGCGTGACCGAGCCGCGCAATTGGAAGGTGTCCGTGAGGTTGGTGGCGCTCAAGATTTGGTAAAGTCGCCCGGCGGTGGCGGGCCAGCCGACGGCGGGCGGCAAGGCGGCCAGTGTCAGCCCGAACGGCGGCTCCGACGCACCGATGCGAATCCATTTTGTTTCCGTGCGATATTGTTTGCCATCGTTGCGCGTCACCACGGCGTAGAACGGATGCAAGCCAACCCCGAGATTTGTCGCCGCGACCGGGAACGTGGCGGACGAGAGATTGGAAACGACACCGACAGAACCGCCGGTGGTGAACAGCTCGATGGTGGAAATGGTATTGGTGTTGGCGGCAACCGAGAACAGCAGGGTGAAATTCAGGACCGTGTTGGAAGCGCCGGCCAGCGTGGTGAAGGTGGCGCTGAACGGCGTGTTCTGGATGCGCACGTCTTGCGCCACGCGCGCCTGCGTGCGCGCGTGACTGCCTTCGTAGGCCACCGCGGTCAATTCGTGATAACCGTCGGCCAGCGCCGTGGTATCGAGCGGGAACGTGAGCAGGAGATTGGTAACTCCGGCGGTGAGGTAGAGATGATTGCGCGGCTGGAGGTCACCGACATTTTGGTTCAAAGCCTGCGTGTTGGTGGGGATGAGAACCAGATTGGTTGGCCCGCTGAAGTCCACCAGAATTTCCGATGCCGGCCATCCGGGAGTTCGCGCATAAAGGTTGAACTGGGCGTAATCGGGGCCGTATGGAAAGAGATCGGCGGCAATCACACCATCAGCCGCCTGCAAGATACTGTTGCTGTTGATCGTGTTGACCAATTGTAGGGTCAGGTTTGTAATGGTCGTGCCTGGCGCGGTATTGGTTACTGCAACGGTCACTTGTGTTCCATTGGTTTTGGTCACTACCAGTTGCAGATAATCGCCCACATTCGGCGGGTTGGCCGCCGAGAATCCTGTTCCGTCCGAACCGTAGAAACCATAGGCGACCGTGTCGAGAAAATTGGTCTGGCTGGCAGCGGCAAATGTGGTCAGCGTGGAGGCTGAACCGACGGTGTTGCTGACGGTCACAGAGACCTGCGCTCCCGGGGTGTTGATATCCGTGGATTGGAGAAGGATGCGGTCGCCGTAAGCGGTGGCTTGCACCTTCGACTGAGACGCATAGTCAGTTTGATTCAGAACATCCGCCAGGCCGGCAACGACCGAGGCAATCGTGGCGTTAGCCGGGACGGTGTAGTTTGTCGGATAACCATTGAGGGTGACATAAAGCCGGTTGCCGGCGGCGGGCGGAATGTTGGTCACGGTTTGCAGCCATTTTCCGTCGAGGAACAAATCCACCTGTTGAACCGGCCGGTTCGATGTAGCAGCCGAGCACTGGAGCATGAGATTGGTAATGCCGCTCAACACGCTATTGGCCGGCAGATTGGTCCACGCGCCGACCGGTGGTTTGGCAAACGGCGCGGCCAGCGGCTCACCCACAATCAAGCCCTGATACGGATTGGCAAGGCTCAGGTAATAAGATTCCGCCAGGCTGAAGCCGCGCGCCTGATAGAAATAATCCTGTGATGAGGGAAATTTCTGGAGCCAGGAACACGGCTCGACCACGGTGCCGTAGCTGCCGCTGGCGCCAGCGTTCATGAAGGCCAGCAACGATGTCTGGCCGAAATTTTGATAGAGCACGCCGCCATACAACGTCAGATTGTCGCCGCTGGCGCCGGGCATGAATGCGTTTGACGGGACGTTATACAACTGATAGCCGGTCTGAAGACCAAGCAAGTTGGTCAAACCATTAAAAGTCGGCAGATTGGTTCGCGCGACCTGAAATCCGCCGGTCACCCGCGCGTCGAAAATCGTGTTGTCAAATTCCAGATACCGCACGTTGCGGTATATATCGCTGCTTTTGTCCAACCAGATGATTTGTGTGGGAAATGTGCCATCACCGGCCACGCCATGGTCAATGATGGCCTCCGCCTGCACCAGGTTGCTGGAAGTAATCATGGCCACCAGCCAGGAGTTGTTGGTCGCACTGACGGGCGGTGTTTGACGGAAGATGCCTTCGGTGAAGGCGTAGGCGTTGGAACTGGCAGCGGGCAGATTGCAGCTGGAAATCCCCGCCGGACAGTTGTTGCTGCAATCGTCCGTCTTGAATCCATAGAACAGCGCGGCCGTGGTGGCATTTTGGGTTGAGGGCGCGTTGCTTAGATACACGCGGTAGGGAAAGTCCATGCTCAACACAACGTAATCGATCTGGTTGGTCAGACCACGGCTGGAAAGCATGGCCAGCAATGGATTAAGCAATGAATTGGTAAATCCGAGGTGGTCCATTCCACATTTCCCCCGGTCCAGTTGGTGATGCGCAAGACATTTTGCGGCGGGACGCCACGCTTTTCGCAGTAGTAATTGCCGAGCTGAACCGAGTTGGTGCTGTTCTGGTTGACCACTACGACAACGTTCAACCCGCTGCCGCCCGCGAAAACGCCGGTGGCAGAAAGAAGCAAAGCAGCCAGACTGGTCGCAATGCGCACGCGGGTGTTCACTGCCTTAATCTCGCCTGAAAACGTCGTTTCGTAAAGGGGGGCAAAACATTGTGGCCGCCGAGGTAACGAGGCGGAAAACTCGCGCATTGACCTACGCCTCCTTACGTCGGCGCCCACAACCCGGTAAAAATCGGGCTACATTTTGGTCTTCGCCAAGACAGTTTTCACCCACGCCTGGTTGTCCAGATACCAGCGGACCGTTTCGCGGATGCCGTCCTCGAATTTGTGCGCCGGCGTCCAGCCCAGTTCGCGCTGGATCTTCGACGCGTCAATCGCGTAGCGCCGGTCGTGGCCGGGGCGGTCCTTGACGAAGGAAATCAGCTTGCGCGAATTGCCGCCGAGCTTGGGGGCCAATTCGTCAATCGGGTCGCAAATCAATTCCACGATGCGGAGGTTGGCCCATTCGTTGTGGCCGCCGATGTTGTAGGTCTCGCCCGGTTTGCCGCGCGTGAGCACCAGCCACAGCGCCTCGGCATGGTCGCGCACATAAAGCCAGTCGCGCACGTTCATGCCGTCGCCATAAACCGGAACCGGTTTGCGCGCCAGCACGCTTTGAATCACCACCGGGATGAGCTTTTCGGGAAATTGATACGGGCCGTAATTGTTCGAGCAATTGGTGATGACCGTCGGCAAACCGTAGGTGTGATGATACGCGCGCACGAGCATGTCGCTGCGAGCCTTGCTGGCGGAATACGGCGAATTGGGCGCGTAAGGCGTCGTCTCCGTGAAAAAACCCGTCGGGCCGAGCGAACCATAGACTTCATCGGTGGAAACGTGATGGAAACGGACGTCTGCTGTGGACTCCGGTCTAGGGTCTGTGGATTCAGCCAAAAGGCGCGGCAGGCTTCGAGCAGGTTGAAGGTGCCGACGACGTTGGTGGTGATGAAATCGCCCGGGCCGGTGATGGAACGGTCCACGTGCGATTCCGCCGCCAGATGCATGACGTGGGTGATGGCGTGTTGTTGGACGACGCGCAGCACGGCGTCTTTGTCGCGCAAATCCACCTTTTCAAAAACGTATTTCGGGTGTCTGGCAACCTTTTCCAGATTTTCCAGATGCCCGGCGTAGGTCAGGCAATCCAGATTGACCAGCCGCTCGACTTCCGGCCGGTCGATGACATGATGGATCAGGTTGGAGCCGATAAAGCCAGCGCCGCCAGTGATGAGCAATTTCATGGCTTGTCCAGAACTTGTCGCAGGCTGGTCTCCCAATTCGGAAGGTGCAACCCAAAAGTTTTCTGCAATTTGCTGCAATCCAGAGCCGAAAACGCCGGCCGCTTCGCAGGCGTGGGATAATCCGGTGTGGTAATTTTCTCCACTTCACGGCACTTACGCTCGGCTTCCGGAATCGAATTAATGATGCTGGTGGCAAAGCCGTGCCAACTCGGTGTAGCCGCTGGCGGCAAGATGATATTCGCCGTTGAACTTGGAACAGTCTTTGTCGGCCAGGACCTGCTTGAGCGCCAGCGCCGTGGCCTCGGCAATCATCCGCGACCATGTGGGGCAGCCGAACTGGTCGTCCACTACGCGCAATTTTTCGCGTTCGCGCGCCAGGCGTTGCATGGTGAGCATGAAATTCTGGCCGCGCGCGCCATAAACCCAGCACAGCCGGAATATCAAATGGTTTACGCCCGACGCTTTCACCGCCTGGTCGCCTTCCAACTTTGACCGGCCATAAATGCCCAGCGGATTTGGCGCGTCGGTCTCGACGTAAGGCGACGTCTTCGTTCCGTCGAAGATATAATCGGTCGAGTAATGCACCATCAGCGCGCCGACCTTTTTTGCCGTCTCAGCCAGGATGCCCGGTGCGATGGCGTTGATCTGCCGGCAAAGTTCCGGTTCCGATTCGGCCTTGTCCACGGCCGTGTAGGCCGCTGCATTGACCACCACGGTTGGATCGGTGGCACGCACCAGAGCTTGCAGCATGGCCGGCCTAGTAAAATCCACTTCGGGATAATCGACCGCTCGAACCTCCGCCAGCGGTGCAAGCGTGCGGCGCAATTCCCAGCCGACCTGTCCGTTTTTTCCAAGGAGTAAAATCTTCATGGGTCGCGACCGTCGTTCAGGCGAAGAGGCGGTCCTGGGGCAAATCTTTCAACCGCAATCCGCGGGTGTCCTTTTCCGAAAGCTGCGGGTTGTCCAGCGGCCATTGGATGCCGATGTCGGGATCGTTCCATGCGAGCGTCAGCTCGTGTTGCGGGCTGTAGAGTGCGGTGCATTTGTAAGCGAACAAGGCAGTTTCGCTCAACACCGCGAAGCCGTGCGCAAAACCCGGGGGGATATAAAATTGCTTTTTGTTCTCGACGGAGAGACGCTCGCCATGCCACCGGCCAAACGTGGGCGAACTGCGGCGGATGTCCACGGCCACGTCAAACACCTCGCCTTGCAGCACAAAGACCAGCTTGCCCTGGGGCGCCGGATTTTGAAAATGCAGGCCGCGCAAGGTGCCCTGCCGGGAAAACGACACATTGTCCTGAACGAAATTCCAGTTCAGCCCCGCCGCCCGGTAACGCTGGCGGTTCCACGTCTCCAGGAAAAAGCCGCGCGCGTCGCCGAACACCTGCGGTTCGACGACCACTAATCCCGGGATTTCGCAGTTGATGATGTTCATCTTTCAGGCGCGAGTGGTGGCCAGTCGGCGGGCTTCCGCGATGACTTCCCTGTCCAGATATTCGCGGTATTCGCACTTCGGCATTTTGCCGGCGAGCTCCTCCAGTTGGGCCAGCGACAGGAACCCGGCGCGAAAAGCCGCCTCCTCCGGGCAGCCGATTTTGACCCCGGCGCGTTTCTCGATGGTCTGCACGTAAGCCGACGCCTCGTGCAAGCTGCTGCTGGTGCCGGCGTCCAGCCACGCGAAGCCGCGGCTCAGCCGGCACACCCGAAGCTGGCCGCGCTTGCAGATACGCCACGTTCACGTCCGTGATTTCCAGTTCGCCGCGCGCCGACGGCTTGAGCGCTTTGGTGATAGCCACGACGTTGTTGTCGTAAATGTAAAGTCCCGGCACGGCGTAATTGCTCCGGGGCCGCTTCGGTTTTTCCTCGATGGAAATTGCCTGCCCCTGCGCGTCGAATTCCACCACGCCGTAACGTTCCGGGTCGTTGACGTGATAACCAAAAATCGTCGCGCCGGATTTGAATTCGGCGAAGGCGCGATGAAATGAATCGCCGCCGTAAAACACGTTGTCGCCGAGAATGAGCGTGACGTTGTCTTTGCCGATGAACGATTCGGCGATGAGAAACGCCTGCGCGATGCCCGCCGGTTTGGGCTGTTCGCGATATTCGATGGTCAATCCCCACGCTTTGCCGTCGCCGAGCAATTGTCTGAATCTCGGCAAATCGTGCGGCGTGGAAATCAGGCACAACTCGCGGATGCCGCCCTCGATGAGCGTCGTCAGCGGGTAATAGACCATGGGTTTGTCATACACCGGCTGGAGCTGTTTGCTCGCGACCAGCGTGAGCGGGAACAGCCGCGACCCGGCGCCACCGGCGAGAATAATGCCTTTCATCGGGCAACAGCGTAAAAATTCCCGGGCAAAATGAAAGCCGTAAGTTTGCCGGGCTGCAACCCCAAGCAAGGCAACGTCATTCTTCCCGGGAGCGCCGGCGTCCCGCCGGCTGGCACATTGCAAAGTATTGTTCGACCTGTCGACGAGACGGCGGCGCTCCCGAAACCTGGCTTTGATCCAAACGATTCGTTACCTCGTCGCCTACTAATTCAGACACGACCCCTGCTCTATTGAATTGCGACCCGGCTGGCTGACCGCCATACTTTCCGTGCTTGAACCTCATGGCTACGTCGCCAACACAGGAAAAATCCGGACAACATTGGCTTTGGGCCGGCTACATCCTGACCGCCGTCTTGCTGTTGTTCCGCCTGGGTTACATCGCTTCGGGAACCATCGAGTTGAGTAACGACGAAGCGTATCAGTGGCTCTGGTCGAAGCATCTGGCGCTGTCCTATTTCAGCAAACCGCCCGGCATTGCGTTCATCCAGTTTGCCGGCACCTGGCTTTGGGGCGACACCCAATTTGGTGTCCGCTTTTTCCCGCCGGTCTTTGCCGCCATCCAGAGCATCGCGGTGTTGCGGTTCATGGCCCGCGAAGTTGGCGCACGCCAGGGTTTCCTCCTCCTGTTGATTATCACCGCCGCTCCGCTCATGGACGCCGGGGCCATCCTGATGACCATTGACCCGCCGCTCGTGTTGTGTTGCACCCTGGCGATGATCGCCGGCTGGCGCGCGATGCAACCCGGCGGAACGACAAGACAGTGGCTGCTCGCGGGCTTGTTCGCCGGCCTGGGCTTCCTCTGCAAATACAGCGCGGTGTATCTCATCGTCTGCTGGGCCGTGTTTTTTCTGCTCTGGCCCCCCTCCCGCGTACAGCTCAAAAAACCCGGACCGTATCTCGCCCTGCTCATTTTTGCGCTCTGCACGTTGCCGGTCATCATCTGGAACGCACAGCATGGGTGGATTACTGTCCACCATGTCGCCGACAATGCCGGGATGCAGTCCAAATGGCATCCCACGTTGCGATATCTCGTGGAATTTTTCTTCTCGGAAATGGGATTATTGAACCCGGTCTTTTTCGTCGGGGCACTGTGGGCCATGGTGGCGTTCTGGAAGCGGCGCCGCGAAAATCCGTTGGCGCTCTACTTTTTCTGTTTTGGCGGGCTGATTTTTCTGGGACACCTGGCCTGGTCGCTCCATTCCCGGATTTTGCAGAACTGGATTGCGCCGGCGGTGTTGCCGATGTTCTGCGTGATGGTGATTTATTGGGATGCGCGCCGGCGCGAAGGCGCGCGCGCGGTGAAAAGCTGGTTCATTGCCGGACTGATTTTGGGCTTGCCCGTGGTGGCCTTGATGCACGACACCAATCTCATTGGGAAAATCACCGGCCACGCGCTGCCGGGCGATGTGGACCCGCTGCGCCGGGTGAGCGGATACCGGCAAGCCGCCGCCGCCGTCGAACAGGCGCGGGAAAAACTGCTTTTGGAAGGCAAACCCGCATTCATCATCTGCGGCCACTACGGCATCACCGGATTATTCACGTTTTATCTGCCGGAGGCGAAGGCCGCGTTGCGGACTTCGCAACCGCTGGTTTATTGCATTACCTCAGACAAGCCGGGCGACCAGTTTTATTTCTGGCCGGAGTATCGCTATCCCGACCGGCGCAAAGGCGAAAACGCCATTTATGTGACTGAGCCGGGCCGGCCCAAATTGGAAAGCGGCTGGTTTTGGAAATGGCTGGGCGGCCGGGAAGTGTCGGCGGCCGAAGAGCCGAAGCCGGTGAACGCGCCGCCGCGATTAGTGCAACAATTTGAATCGGTTACCAACCTCGGTGTGCGGGAAATCAAGGTGGATGGCCGCGTCATGAAACGCATACAACTCTTTGAATGTCGTAATCTCCGCTGAAACAGGAAAGTTTACTCATAACTACGATGCTGTGGCCGTTGTGGCTCACAACCACAAGCCGCTGTAGCCGCGCCTTTGAGGTGTCCATGAATCCTGGCTGACAAATTGCTGGCTTTTGCCTTGTAAATTCACCATTTTGCCTTGCAAATTCACCATTAACCGGTGAATATATCACCATGATTCAGCGAAACATCCAGGATTCCGTCCAGCGAGCCATGGCCGACACCCCGGTCGTGCTGCTCAACGGCGCGCGCCAGACGGGTAAGACCACACTGGCCCAGGCGCTGGCCGCCGCGTCTGGAGCCGAGTACTTCACTCTCGATGATTCCGCGACCCTCGCGCTTGCTGCCGGCGACCCGGCTGGATTCATTCGTAACCTTGCCGGCCCCGTCGTTCTCGATGAAATCCAGAAGGCACCTGAATTGTTCCCGGCCATCAAATTCGTGGTGGACAAGGACCGCAAGCCCGGCCGCTTTTTATTGACCGGCTCGGCCAACGTCATGACCCTGCCGCGCCTCGCCGAATCGTTGGCCGGACGCATGGAGATCATTCCGTTGTATCCATTTTCGGCCGGCGAGATGACCGTCGTGCGGGAAGGTTTCCTTGGCCGCCTGTTCGGAGGCACACTCGCCAGGGCAAAACCGCAATTCAAAGGCGGGAACCTCGCGGCGCAATTGACCCGGGGCGGTTATCCGGAGGCGACCCGGCGTCAGACGGACGAACGCCGCGCAGCGTGGTTTGCCTCCTACATCTCGACGATCCTGCAGCGCGACGTGCGCGATCTGGCCCGGGTGGACGCGCTCCATGCCCTGCCGAATCTGTTGAAGTTGCTGGCCGCCCGCGCGTCCGGGCTGTTGAATCTCGCCGACATGGGCCGCGACGCCAGCCTGCCACACACCACGTTGACCCGTTACCTGGCCCTGCTGGAAACCGTGTTTCTTGTCCATCGCCTGCCGGCCTGGTCGCGCAATCTGGGCCAGCGCCTGGTCAAGGCGCCCAAGCTGCACCTCGTGGACACGGGTCTTGCGTGTCACCTCATCGGCGCCGATGCCCGACGTTTGTCAGAAGACCGCACACTCCTGGGACGGTTGTTGGAAAGTTTCGTGGTGGGCGAACTGCGCAAACAAATTTCGTGGACCGAGCCAAGAACGGCAATTTTTCACCTCCGTACCGCCACCGGCTCGGAAGCAGACGTGATCCTGGAAAAGGCCGACGGCTCGGTAGCGGCCATTGAGGTCAAGGCCAGCGCCACGGTGGCAGCGTCGGATTTCGCGGCGCTCAAAGCATTGCGCGATCAACTTGGCCGGCAATTCCGTGCCGGAGTGGTGCTCTATGCGGGCGAGCAGATCGTGCCGTCTGGCGACAGGCTCTGGCTCGTCCCCGTACCGGCGCTTTGGGCACCGTGAATCTTGACGGAACCCATGCCCGCTGCCAGCTAACCATGTGAATCTTGGCGACAGATCCTGGCGGTATACTCGCCTTTGCAGACAAACTTATGGCGTCCAGCAATGGAACGATTGTGTTTTGTGCAGCACGAGTAGGCACGGGTTCGGAATCGAACGAAGTCTTCACCGACTGCCAGCCTCAATATCCCGATTTGCAAGGGGATTTTAACTCTGATTTTACAGGGCTTCAAGAGGTTTCTGACACTATCCGCCACATACCGGACTTAACCTGCCACTGACCCGCTTACTACTCGGTTATTGAAGAAATCGTTGAAGGTTTTTGTGCAGTAATTTTCTAAAAACGCTGGACGGCTGCGGTACTACTTGGGTGCGGGCACCGGGCTCTCATGATACGGCCGGTGATTGCGATACAAAGCCAGGAGTTCCTGATTGCTTTCCAGTAACTTCGGGTCGCCTGATTGCGACGCCAAGGCGCAGGCTTTTTGTGCGGTGGCTATGGCCTCATCAAATCGGCCAGCCTCCGCATAAGCCGCTGCCAGGATGCGGAGTATTTGCGGGTTTCTGTCCCCGGATAACCGGTTGGCCCGCTCGGCCAGGACAACGGCATTGCTGCCATTGCGAACAGACGGCTTCGGACAGGTCGCCAGTATCCAGGCCAGGTCCGCCAGCGCCGGCGTGAATTGCGGCTGAAGTTCAATGGCCTTTTGATAATGAACAATTGCTTCGTCCACCTGCCCCGCTTGACGAAGGACATAAGCCAGATTGTTATGGGCTTCGGGATAGTCCGGTTTGAGTTCCAAAGCTCTTTGGAACTGGGCGATCGCCTCGTTGACCCGGCCCATCTGATAGAGGCAATGACCCAGATTGTTATGGGCTTCGGCATAGTCCGGTTTGATTTCCAAAGCTCGTTGGATGTGGGCGACCGCCTCGTTGACCCGGCCTGCCAGGAAGAGGCTATGACCCAGGTTGTTATGGGCTTCGGCAAAGTCCGGTTTGATTTCCAAAGCTCTTTGGTATTGGGCGATCGCCTCGTTAAGCCGGCCTGTCTCGAAGAGGCCATTACCCAGATTGTTATGGGCTAGAGCAAAGTCCGGATCAATTTCCAGGGCTTTTTGGTATTGTGTAATGGCTTTATCCAAGCGGTTCATATGGTAGTAAGCAGTGCCCAGACCGTCGTGGAAAGCCGCGGATTCAGGCTCAAGGGCCAGAGCCTTTTGATAATGTTCTACCGCCTCCTCTGCCCGCCCATGAAGGTCAAGTGAAAGACCTGAGTAAAAGTTGACCTTCGCATGAGCTTCCACACTCACCAACAGGTTAATGACCACGGAATAGACCAGCAGCAGACCCCAACTCCAACGGACGATGCGCCGCCACCCCGGCGAACTCGCCAGCACCCGCTCCAAACCGAAAATGCCCATGAGCGCCAGCAGCAGCAGGGCGGGCAAAAAATCCAACTCATAGCGGACGCTGGCCGAAAAGAAAAGGCAAAGGGTTGACGCACAAACTATGAACTGCAAAACCACCGCCGCCACAAACCACCGTAAGACCGAACCCTCCTCCCTCGACCTGCCTCGCCAGGCTAACGGTACAGCCAGGGCCAACCCCACCAGCGGACAGTTGCTCAGAATGATCCCACCGTAAGATTCCGCCGTCCCTATGTAACCCGATGGCCAGGACGACGGAGGGATAGCTTTCACAAAAGGGAAGTGGCCGCTCCAACTCACCGGTTCCAAAAAATAGTACTGCAAGTTGACCCAGAGGAACCGCAGACTGAATTGCTGGGTGGCTTTCTGGTTGACAATTCCACTCAACTGATAGTGCCAGCCAAATTCGAAGGGGCTGTCAAAGCGCAGGAAATTGTAAACCATCAACCCCAAGCCCACCAACAGGATCGGCCCCCCCGCTGCCGCTAACAACCACAAAGCCTGCCGGCCTGAATCCGATGCCCTGCCTGCATACCATGCCTGAACCGCCGGCAACAAAAGGATGATTCCCCCAAACAACAACGAGGGCCGCGCCCCGATCGCCAAACCATACGCCAGACTGGCCAGCAACAACCACGGAACTTGCCGTTTGGTCCCCTGCAACGCATCCCAAAGCGCCCCCAACGCCAGCATCGTGAACGCAAAACCGCAAGTGGCCGCCACTTCATAAACATCATACCACAACGAGACAATCATCAGCGCAGCCGAGGCCAGGCCCAGCGCGAGCAGGCCCGCCGTCGGCACCCAAAGGTTTACTTCCGGGAAATACCGGCGCCAGACCGCACGCAATAATCCCGCAGCAACCAGAAAGCCCAACGCAAAAAAAATTACGACGGCCGCCTTGTCGGAAAGACAATGGCCGACCAGGGCCAGATAGGGCCAGAACAGCACCACCGCCGGGGTAACGCCAAAATAGAGGTATAACTTCCCCTGGTAATAGCTCATGTCCTCCACATCCTTTTGATACGGGGTGTTAAGTGCGGGATTGTATGGGTCGGCAAGTTGGGCGAGGCCCGGTGGCGGTTCTCGCTTAAGGTTGAGTTGCCCAACGCGAAAACCCTGCACCAGGAGATTATAGTAGGAATCTTCCGCCTTGAGATGTTCCAGCGCCCTGTAGGCCGGTTCAGCACCCCAGGCCAAAATAACGATCACCAGGGCACAAACCAGGCCAAAGCTGGCGCGGCTTGTCCATTGAACGTTGCGTTGGGACGCGACTGCGTTCTGCGAATCAAACAGGTGGCCCATTCCTGGTAAAAAATACCCAACGCCTTCTACGACGGTAAAGGATAAACCCGATAACCTGGAGCGGTTTCAGGAACACTGTAGCCGGAGCGCGGCGTTTACGCCGCTTCAACGCGCCTTGCAATTTCCTGATGAAGCGGGCTGAAGCCCGCGCTCCACTCGCGCCAAGCATGGACCGGTGAGACGCGTTCCGTTTTGTCTCGCGTCGGGCAGTGGGCGTGTGCGTCATGTGCGGACCGGATAATGAGCGAGAGCTAATACCATCGAAGATTTCGTTGAAGATTTTCGACCAGCTCCAACCAGACCCCTATAAATAAAGGGTTCAGATTGGAGGCGAGGGTCGGAATCGGCTGGCATCGCCGATTCAGTTGCCAATAAAATACCTGATTTTATTGGGGTTTCAAGCATAATTAGTTTTAACTCGTCACTATTTTTCTTAACTGTTTTACCACTTTTACTGACACTTTTACTGACAGTTGCAGTCAGCTTTTCGCGATTGCCACAGCCATGAGGCACAGACCTGATGCAGCAAGAGCGAAACTCAGCAGAAAGCCGTCTTGAGTAATAGGCGCGCCTGAACTGCACATCGCGACTGTCTTACCAACTCCAGCGGCGAGCAAAGTTCCACCAATCGAGTTTAAGAGGACATATTTCTTTCGTGAACCTGGACGCTGTTCTCTGTACGCCATTTCAACATGCTCCGCCGAAACCGATTCGCTGAAGTGATTTTTTGCAATTCTATGTGCCGTAACCCTGACATCTTTTTCGGTCTCAGCAACTATCTTACGTATCGCCAATTCTGCCCGCTCTGAAAACGTCAGAGTAGGTGATTTTAGCTGCCTTTCGCCTTCCACTGGCATTGTTATTGTTTGCGCCATGCAAGTAATACATGCGTAATTAGGAGCCTCCCAATCTGTCGGATCTGCTCCCAAATTGTGAATATGTTTTTTTTGGTTCCGCTTGTTTTTTGACCCGGAACGTCTTATAAATTTCAAAAGGGCGTTGACAATAGCGTTTATCATAATTGCGCATTGGTCGATTGCTCTGTTAAATGGGCTTCAGTTCACGCTGAAGCCCAAATTTTTCTCCTATGTTACAGTGAGGTGGACCCCATCCTTTAGACCACTGAGCGCAGAAAATAAGATGGATTCTCCCAGTCTGCTGTCATCGTTGTTTTTGTTTGTCTGTCGTTCACGCTGCGCTTTAAACCCATTTGGAAAAGAGAGAACGAGCCGTGCAGGGCACCGCCCGTCCTCCCTCTCCCTTTTAATGGGGTTCCAATACTTACCGCCGCAGGCGGTCTGATTTCAAGTCTTTCTGTGCGGCCGGGCGTTTTGGGGTTGCATGGCTTCCCAAGTCGCCGGTTGAGCTCCGTGAGCGCCGGGATCGCTGTACACTTCCGCCGGCGTGGCATAACCCAGCGCCTGGTGTGGCCGCTCCTGGTTGTAGAGGTCAAACCAGCGACCCAACCCCCGTCCGGCGGAGAGCCCGTCACCGTAATCCTGCAAATAGATGTCCTCATATTTGGCGCTGCGCCACAGCCGTTCGATAAACCGGTTGTCGATCCATCGCCCACGACCGTCCATGCTCACCTCCACCCCCGCCGATTCCACCGCGTCGATAAACATCGGCGAGGTGAACTGCGAGCCTTGATCGGTGTTGGAGACCAGCGGCGCCCGCCGTCCCGCCCGCAGCGCCGCCTCCCAGGCGTCCACACAAAAGGCCGCCTCCAGCGTGTTGCTCAATCGCCAGCCCAACACATAACGACTCCACCAGTCCATCACCGCCACCAAATACATGAACCCCCGGGCCATCGGCACATATGTAATATCCGCGCACCAAACCTGATCGGGACCCGTCACCTCCAAGCCCCGCAACAGATACGGATAGATCTGGTGGCCCGGCGCAGGCTGACTCGTTTTGGGCTTGGCGTAGATCGCCTCGATGCCCATCAACCGCAGCAGACGTACCACCCGCTTGCGGTTGATGACCGTTCCTTCCCGGCGCAAGCTCACCGTCAGCTTGCGGCTGCCGTAAACCGGATGCTCCAGATGCAATTCGTCCAACCGCCGCATCAGCGCCAGGTTCTCCTGCGTCTCCGGAGCGCATTGGTAGTAGTAGCTGCCCCGGCACAGTTCCAGCAGTTCGCACTGATGCCGCACGCTGACTTGCGGGTCGGGGCCGATCAGTTCTCGCAGGCAGGTTACAACCCCAGTTGTTTGGACTTTTTTTTAAGCCAGTCCAGGTCCACCGTCAATTGACCGATCTTCTGATGCAATTGCGCAATCAACTGCTCCTGATCCTCCGTCCCCGGTTGACCCGGCTCAAACAACTCGGGCAGGTGATCTCGAATCGTCGCCCGCCATTGCGTCACCTGCGTCGGATGCACCGTATACTCTCTCGCCAGTTGCGAGACCGTCTTGAGCCCTACCAGGGCTTCGAATCCCACTTTGGCCTTGAAGGCTGCACTATGCCGTTTCCGTTTTGCTTTCATAGTCTGCTTTCTTTTCTCCAGCAGACCGGTAAAAGTCCATCTTAACCGGTGGTCCAATTTTTGGGGTCCACCTCACAGTACTCCAGCTTTGCGGTTGGACAACGAATTGATATTCACAAAGCCCAAAATATTGTTCACAACCGGTTAAAAGTTATTCACAAACCAAAAGTTTGCTAACAGAGTAAAAATGAATTTTGTCGAGGCCACAATCGGTTAGATGCGGTACCTTCGCGCAAAATAATTGTAGTTTTTTTGCTTGGTGTAACTGCAAGAACAAGTCGCGTTGCGATATTAAGGACTAATCGAGGCGAGCGTAGCGATAACGGAGTTTGGTACCGCGTGGGTGTAAGAATTTAATGCAAAAGACCGACGAATCGTTCCGGCCCCTGCCACCAATCAGAATGCGCACAGAAAGTGCCGTGACTTTGATGGCGTAGAGGACAGGCGGCCAGTGGTTTCCATTGTCTCTGAGACCGAGGTCGGTTGAAGAGCGATTGGGTTGAGTGGTGCGAAGATTTACTGCACAGTTTCCGTTGAGTAATACATGGTGCAAAAGAGAATGTGGGTCCCCAGCACTTGTCTCTTGAAGATGAATTTCGCCCAGATGAAATCGACTTAACCAAGTAAAAATCTTGCGGCTTGTTCCGGCATCAAACCGAAAATCGTATTGTATTGGTCGTTACCGAGCACAGCTTTCATTTGCATCATGCTTTCGACAACGATTGGCCTCATTTTTTGTAAATATTCAGGCTGAGATGAGATCCCGGCGTTCTGAACCTGTAGCCGCTTGTCATGCAAATCCTTGTAGATTGCCAATAACCGGGGTTTTTGCTCGTCGGTCAAACTGAGGTGGACCCCATCCTTTAGACCACTGAGCGCAGAAAATAAGATGGATTCTCCCAGTCTGCTGTCATCGTTGTTTTTGTTTGTCTGTCGTTCACGCTGCGCTTTAAACCCATTTGGAAAAGAGAGAACGAGCCGTGCAGGGCACCGCCCGTCCTCCCTCTCCCTTTTAATGGGGTTCCAATACTTACCGCCGCAGGCGGTCTGATTTCAAGTCTTTCTGTGCGGCCGGGCGTTTTGGGGTTGCATGGCTTCCCAAGTCGCCGGTTGAGCTCCGTGAGCGCCGGGATCGCTGTACACTTCCGCCGGCGTGGCATAACCCAGCGCCTGGTGTGGCCGCTCCTGGTTGTAGAGGTCAAACCAGCGACCCAACCCCCGTCCGGCGGAGAGCCCGTCACCGTAATCCTGCAAATAGATGTCCTCATATTTGGCGCTGCGCCACAGCCGTTCGATAAACCGGTTGTCGATCCATCGCCCACGACCGTCCATGCTCACCTCCACCCCCGCCGATTCCACCGCGTCGATAAACATCGGCGAGGTGAACTGCGAGCCTTGATCGGTGTTGGAGACCAGCGGCGCCCGCCGTCCCGCCCGCAGCGCCGCCTCCCAGGCGTCCACACAAAAGGCCGCCTCCAGCGTGTTGCTCAATCGCCAGCCCAACACATAACGACTCCACCAGTCCATCACCGCCACCAAATACATGAACCCCCGGGCCATCGGCACATATGTAATATCCGCGCACCAAACCTGATCGGGACCCGTCACCTCCAAGCCCCGCAACAGATACGGATAGATCTGGTGGCCCGGCGCAGGCTGACTCGTTTTGGGCTTGGCGTAGATCGCCTCGATGCCCATCAACCGCAGCAGACGTACCACCCGCTTGCGGTTGATGACCGTTCCTTCCCGGCGCAAGCTCACCGTCAGCTTGCGGCTGCCGTAAACCGGATGCTCCAGATGCAATTCGTCCAACCGCCGCATCAGCGCCAGGTTCTCCTGCGTCTCCGGAGCGCATTGGTAGTAGTAGCTGCCCCGGCACAGTTCCAGCAGTTCGCACTGATGCCGCACGCTGACTTGCGGGTCGGGGCCGATCAGTTCTCGCAGGCAGGTTACAACCCCAGTTGTTTGGACTTTTTTTTAAGCCAGTCCAGGTCCACCGTCAATTGACCGATCTTCTGATGCAATTGCGCAATCAACTGCTCCTGATCCTCCGTCCCCGGTTGACCCGGCTCAAACAACTCGGGCAGGTGATCTCGAATCGTCGCCCGCCATTGCGTCACCTGCGTCGGATGCACCGTATACTCTCTCGCCAGTTGCGAGACCGTCTTGAGCCCTACCAGGGCTTCGAATCCCACTTTGGCCTTGAAGGCTGCACTATGCCGTTTCCGTTTTGCTTTCATAGTCTGCTTTCTTTTCTCCAGCAGACCGGTAAAAGTCCATCTTAACCGGTGGTCCAATTTTTGGGGTCCACCTCAAACTTTCATTGTGGGGTTGCAATGCGTCTTGAAAATCTTGCTCCAAGATTTCTAGTTCGTCGGACATGCCGCCTGTGACTTTATTAATGACGTCACTGATTTCATTGTCTGACAATGCACCTGGTTCCGCTTCGTTAATTGCGGCGGCTGACGACTGAACGCGATTAATATACGCGTCGACATTGAAACCGTACTTGCCATAAAATAGTAACACCAAAGCATCACCAACCGCCGCAGAAACACCAGTTCCGGCGAGAACCAAAAGACGATTTGCGACATTATGACAAGTGCCTGTTATAAGGTTTTGAAGGCCGGTTTCGTCGCCCCCCCGAATCATGTTGCCCCACTTTGCATATCCGAGTCCTTGAGCAATTTGTTTTGCTTGGGGTATGTAATCTCGTCCACGGCCAAAACAGCCCCAATCGTCGCCTTCTGATGTCACAACGAAGACGTGATCAAGTTTGAAGCCAGTGTCAATCGGATAGTCTAACGTAGGAATGCTGTAAGCTAAAAATTGTGCTTTATTCATAACATGTTAAATCATTTGAATTACCAAGCTTGGTAAACAATTGTGGTTGTTTTGGGCAAACCAGTCTTTTATCTGCGTAGGAGCGTTTGCTGATACTGTAAACGGAACCATTACCCGCCAAATATTTTTTCATGTGCCTTTTTTAAATTCTATTAGTCCAAACGAATCTGGGCCTTCTTCAATAGTAAAAAATTTGCCTTCTTTGGCATACCCTCTTAATGAACCACGCAACGAAACCTTTCGGTTTTTCTCGTCTCTTTTATCATCTAGAGCTTTGCCAATCCTAAGTATAATTTCATCCAAAGCGAGCGGCTTTCCCTCTTTCAAAAGAACATCACGCACTTTAGCCAGTTCGGTGTTTGGCCTTAATTCTTTTTGCACCCCATCAGCACCATTTTTTGGTAAAAGCTTAAGTGTTTCCTCAAATGCCGATTTTCGCGCTCTCGCATTGGTAATTTTCAAGCCAATTTTATCAATTGAGTCAGTTTCATCGGCTATTTTCACTTCAAGTTTTCGTTTGAAAATTGATGCTGCTGGAGTTTGATCACCACTTGAAGCACCAATGGATGCTTGAAAACCAGCAATTCGCCCTGTATGAACTTGCATTTGTTCGCACAATTCAGATATGATTTTATCCTGTTCGGCGACCATTTCTAAAATTTTGTCTTTCGTTTCCATAACCAATTTCTAAAAATGTAACTACAATATATGGAAATAGCAAGAAAATAATGGAAATAATTTAATTTGACTTTTCCATAAACATTGATAAGCTTTTTGGAAAATAATGACCTAAAATTCAAATTTATACTTGACGACACGGTATCAATTGATACTTTGTCTGTATGAGAACTAACACCGGATGGAAGCTCCGATTCCCCAAGATTGGGTCAATGCAGTCGTGCGAATTCTCCGCAACGGAAAATTCGAGCGCGATATTATCTGTCCGCGTCGAATGCAAGATGAATGGGACGCCCAAACTCTGGGAACGGCCTTTTTATCTGACGTTAGAGAGCCATTGATTCAAGCGTTGGTAGTGCCGAATGTAATTGGGAAATTAATCCCTGACCAACCTGAACCCGGTGTAACCTATGCGTTTTGGTTCTTTTACAAAGTCGGCGACGAAAATAAAAAGTTCTATGGAAAAATTTGCCTTTTCGATAACAAAGTAAAAATTAAACTACTTTCTGCTCATCTGCCTAATTGGGGCGATGAGCGGCTGTAAAGTGAACATGAGTGATAATATAAAGTATGTAGATGTAACGGTGCGAATTCCGAATCTAGACGGAGACGGAATTTCTGAAACTCACACCGTACAAGTTCCGGTAACGATTGATCCGCACACTGGAGAAGATTTGCTCACCGAAAGGGCGGTTGAAATAATTGACAATACAAAGGCTCGCTACATGGGCCTACTGTTAGCACCGGAAATTAAGAAGATGCGCGAGCGTTTGGGACTAACTCAAAAACGGATTTCGGAATTAGTTCAATCCGGCGAGAAGAGTTGGACGCGATGGGAAACCGGCAAGGCGCGTCCATCGCGCATGGTTAATGTGTTATTGCGGTTAATTTATGAGGGAAGAGTTTTTATTTCTGATTTGATAGCCCAGCGTAAACCGGGGTTTGATTGGCGAAAGAATTTCCATCCTCAATTCAGTCGCACTATGGCCGTCGCGCAGGTAAAAGTAAATGTGGGGCAAGAGCAATTGTATCCTACGGTTACGGGGCTCTCGCCACCACAATTTGCCTGTTCTTTATTTCGATTAAAATTTTTATCTAAATATACTGTTAATAAATGAAAACGTCGCCATTACAACTTGAACATTACTTCGTCTCTGATCTCCATTTCGCCGTCAACCATACCTTTGACGTGACGAAAAAGGTGGATTTGAGTGATGATCAATTTGTGGTTGATGCGGCGTCTCAATGTGACAAAAAATCTCCAGAGAAGTGGCAGGTCACATTGCGAGTTAAACATCATCCAGTTGTGTCAGCGAACGCACCTTATTCGTTTACGCTTGAGGTTGTGGGGTTTTTCCTTGTATTGCCCGCATATCCTCACGACAAAGAGAGGCTGGTAAAAACAAATGGCCCAACGATATTGTATGGAATTGCGAGGGAAATTGTCCGCAATATCACATCAAGCGGCCCGCATCCAGGAGTGTTAATCCCGTCTGTATCTTTCTTTGAGCCGCTGCCAACGCCCGCAGCCACGGCGGCCACCACCCCTACGGTTGCACCAAACCAATCCAGTGAGGCAACCCCCAAAATCTAAGTTTCCTTCAATTCTTAAAGCCTATAGCTTCGCAGCAACAATCTGCGACACCACGACCTAAAAATTGTGTTATGCCAAATTATTGGATGATTTCAAACCGTGCCGTTAGAAATGGCGCACCTACTGGGGATCACGGCCCGTTGAAATATTATGTAAGCGACAAAGGGCCACTGGATAACTTCAAAAACTGGACGTTAGTCACCCAGGGCGCATTCGAAAGACTGCTCAAAGCGGCTGCCGATCAATTCCATGCATTGGAGCACGGCCAAAATGAAAAGCAAAGCCACGTCACATTTTTTGTTCATGGTTACAATAATACGTGGGAAGATGCTGCCCGTCGTTATGAACAATTTTGCAGTGATCTTTTTAGCGGCTCTGACAGTCTCGGTCTGTGCATTAGCTTCGATTGGCCGTCACTAGGCAGTGTTGTGGATTATCTACCTGATCGGGAACACGCCCGTGATTCGGCTAATGATCTCGCTGGCGTGTTAAGCGAATTGTATGACTGGCTTATCGTGAAACAGCAAGAAGCAGTTGATGATCCTAAAAATGCTTGCAAGGCCAAAGTTTCCCTAATATCTCACAGCATGGGCAACTATGTTCTTCAAAAAGCCATGGCTAGAGCCTGGACGCGGAAAAACCAGCCATTGCTTGTAAGCCTTATTAACCAACTAGTGATGGTTGCGGCTGATGTTGATAATGATCTTTTTGAGCCAAATTCAGACGATGGTACTGACGGCAACGCACTTGCCAACTTGACTTACCGAGTTACAGCACTTTACAGCGGACGGGATGGAGTTTTGGGAGCTTCAGCCGGACTAAAACACTTCGGCGTTCGGCGGTTGGGCCGCAGTGGTCTTGCTGTGCGCCCACCTACTGATAAAGACAATGTATGGAACATTGATTGTTCGAGTTTCTTTCCACCAAACTTGAGTGGCATGGATATTCATAGTGCCTATTTTGGCCCATATGGAACATTACCTTTGATGCGTGATATTTTGCGCGGCATAGACCGCTCCGTCCTTGAAGCCACAAAGCGTACTGTGGGTAAACTTTGGCCTCTTAACCCTGGCAAGTAAAAAAATATGACAGACAGTGATATTATCCAACAAGCGTACGAGGACACGATACAGAAGCTTTTTGCGGTCCTATTCGATTCAAGCATCATAGCTCAAACACCGGCTGATCAAACGAAAGCTGAGCAGCAATTCCAAGCTGGTGTTCGCAGAACTCGCGAAATCCGGGATAAAGCCATTGCCCTTGTTTCGTAGGATAATATTCCACTGTTAAGCCACTTGTTGGTCCGGTGCGGTAATTCGCTGCGATGCTTTTACTTCATATTCTTCGAGCGAGGGAATTTTCACTAATGCCCGGCGTGCGTAAGCCCGGTGCACGGCCTTGCTATTGTGGCCCAAAGCTTCCTGCGCAAACCGTTCCGGGCAGGTGAGTTCAACAGGGGGCAGCATACACCTGTTTGTCCAAAGTCCTACCATTGCACCGGGCATTCTTTCGCCGCCAGTATTGGCCGATGGTTTTCGTCGCGTCGTCCAGCCAATTTGGCGAGAACCGGCATCGGTCCTCGGGAATTTTCAGACCGGGTTTTCGCCGGCGCGCGAATCGGTTTCCGTGGCCACCCAATCCAGCCATTCGCTGAGCACGAGCAAGGTCCAGAGGGCGCGGGCATGGTCGGCTTTGCGCTGGCAATGTTCGGCAAACAAATCCCGGACGGCGGATGTCTGAATTCCAACCCGTTCCAGCCGCCCGCTTTCCAGGGTTGCGGACGCCCAATCCTGCAGCGGGCCGCGCAGCCAGCGGCCGATGGGCACCGAAAGCCCGCGTTTGCGCCGGTTCACGATGGCCTCCGGCAGATAGCGCAAAGCGTAGCGTTTCAGAAAAACCTTCGTGTTGAATCCCCGCACCCGTTCCCCGACGGGCAGCGATTGCGGCAAATTCCATCACCGCTTCGTCCAGGAACGGCGCGCGCAGTTCCAGCGCCGAACTCATGCTGGCCCGGTCGGCCTTGGTGAGCAATCCCTCGGCCAGCGGCGTTTCCAAATCCCAGCGCTGCACCCGGTCCAGCAGTTGGCCGGCGCCCGCTCTCGTGGTTCTCCAGCTCCATCGGCGTCACACCCAGCCGCGCCAGCAACGGCGGCGCGATGTTGGAAACCCAGAGCCGGTGCCGCGCCATGCCGTCCAAATCCGCGCCCTGCACGAACCGTTTGAGCAGAAACGAAATCGTCACTTTCTTTTCGCTGGGCGGCAGCGCCTCCACCGCGCGCCGGATGACCGATTTGAACCAGCCGGGCAGCCGGGCGTAACGCTCGGCCACGCCCGCGCCGATGTAAGTCGGGTAACCGCCGAACAATTCATCCGCGCCCTCGCCGACAAGCGCCAGCTTGACGTCCTGGGCGGCCCGCCGCGCCAGCAACGCCGCCGGTATCCACGCCGGGTCGGCCAGCGGTTCGCCCACCAGCCGGACGAGCGACTTCAATCCGTCCCGCACGTCGTCGGGTTTCACCCACACCGTCACCATTTCCATTTTCAACTGCTTCGCCACCGCCTCCGCGAAATTGCCTTCGTCGAAAGTTTCCTCCTCGAACCGCAAAGTGTAAGCCTTCATCGGCCGTTTCGGATGCAGCGATCGGGTGACCGCCGAAACCAGCGACGAATCAATGCCGCCGCTCAGGAAAACGCCGAAGTCCACTTCCACGTCGCTTTGGCGCTGCAACGGCGGCGCGGAATGTTTGATCAAACGCATCGAGCGATGCCGGCGATTTGGTTGTCTCCGGAATCTGCCAGCGCCAGTAGGATTTCCGGCGGATACCCGCCGGCGTCGAACTGGATGCATTCGCCGGGCGCGACTTTCCGGATTTCAGCGAACGGCGTGTCGGGTGAAGGGAAAATTCCGAATTGCAGGTATTTTCGCAGCGCCGTTTGATCGAGGTTCACCGGCAACCGGTTGTGCGCCACCAGAGCGGCAATCTCGGTGGCAAAAATAATTTCGTTTCCGTTCCTCGCGTAAAACAGCGGACGTTCCCCGGCGCGGTCCCGCGCCAGGGTGAGCCGCCGGTTGCGCGGGTCCCACACCGCAATGGCGAACGCGCCGACGAGCCGGCTCACGAACGCTTCGCCGAGTTCGAGATACAAGCCGGGAATGACCGCCACGTCCGTCTCCCGTTGCACCGGGCGGCCCCGCTCCGCCAGCCAGCGGCGCAGTTCGTGATGATTGTCAATCTCGCCGTTGCAGACGGCCACCACGCCGCTATCGGCGTCCAGGATGGGCTGGTTGGCGTCGGACAGGCCGCGGATGGCCAGCCGCGTCACGCCCAGAACCGCGGATTCGGTGGCTACCTTGCCCACGTCGTCCGGGCCGCGATGCGCGAGGGATTGGAGCATGGCTTCCACCCGAAGGCGGGCTGCCTCCGGATTGCGCCAGACTGGAAAAAGCAACGTTGCCGCAGATGCCGCACATAAGTCAGGGACCTCCCGGCGGCCGGCAGTTGGGCGCCCCAATAATGCCGGCGGAAAGGATTTGAACCGTCGCGCCCCGGGCTGCGGCGATGGTTTCCAGTTTGTTGGCGTTTGACTGGCGGACAATCAGGTAAACCGGCGTTTTTCGTGACGCCAGCCAGTCGTCAAAATCCGCCAGCGGCACAATTTGTTTTGGCCACGCCGGATTGTTTTTCAGGGAATAAATGATGTAATTGCTCGTCAGTTCGCCGCCGTCGCGGGAGATGAGCGTGACCGGTGCGCTGCAGATAGAACGGCACGCCGTTGGGGAAACATTGCAGACAGGCCAGTTCCGTTCCCGCCGGCAACGCCGAAAGCTGGCTGGCGATTTGCCGGCCGGAGTTGGCGTCAAAAATCACATCAATCACGCCCATGCCCGCGTTCGCGCCCAGCGGGATGAAAAGCGCAAAGCAAAGGAAACCGAGCCGGACGCTTCGCCGCCAGCGCGCCACCAGCCCGAAGACGCCGAACACCGCGAGCGCCACCGCCAGCGGCATCGCCGCCCGGCCAAATCTGTTCCGCTTCGGCCGCCGTGAGGCGCAGCGGTCTGGCCAGGATTTGCATCTGCCACACCGTCTGCATCACCACCACCATCGCCGCTGCCAGCAGGCAAGACCAGGGCAAACGCCATCGTCGCGCGGCCCAGCAGACGGGCGGCCCGGCCTTCCGGGTTTGCCAGCGCCGCATCGAAAATCCGCGCCACGAGGATGCCCGGACGCCACCGTCACGCTCAGGATGTAGCCCGGCAGTTTTGACTGGGAGATGGAGAAGAACAACACCGTCACCACCGACCAGACCAGGCAAAGGCGGTCGGCGCGGTGTTTCGCCCAGCGTTCCCGCCACGCTGCCAGCGCCGCTTCCGGCAGCAGCAGGCTCCACGGGAAAAACATTCCGG
Organism: uncultured Verrucomicrobiae bacterium; assembly: GCA_963789055.1. Taxonomy (GTDB): domain Bacteria; phylum Verrucomicrobiota; class Verrucomicrobiia; order Limisphaerales; family UBA11358; genus UBA11358. The sequence continues at coordinate 123,115 of CAWBJE010000005.1, forward strand.
CAATGATGAGCAGGTAAAAATAAAACGGCTCGGAGCGATGAAAGGTTTTCGCCGAGGTAAACCGGTGGAACGATTCCTCCACCAGCCCGTAACGGAGGAAGTCCGGATGCGCCAGGCAAAGTCCCACAAACCACGGCAGCGTGACGCCGAAAAACACCAGCAGGTTCAATGGCGCGAACAACCGCCGCCACGCGCCGCGCCGGCCTTCGACGCGGTTGAAAATGAGCAGCACCAACACGGGAATCAGGAAACCAACCGGCCCTTTCACCAGCGTGGCAAAACCGGCTGACACCGCTCCGAGCAGATACCAGTTTCGCCGCGTCCGGCCTTCCGACTCCTCCGCCAGATAGCCGGCAAAAATGGCGCCGCAGACGAAAAAGGCGAGCGTCATGTCGAAAATGACCGTGCGCGCATTCATCACGAAAAGCGGCGTGGTGGCGATGACGATCGCCGCCAGCAGGCCGCAGCGGGTTCCGTAAATTTTCCGGCAGAAGGCGAAAGACCATGGCCACCAGCGCCAGGCCAAAAGCGGCGGACGGGATGCGGGCGGCGGTTTCGTTATTGCCAAAGGCCGCGAGCGAGAAGGCCACGGCTTTGAAGTAGAATGCCGGCTTGTCCAGATAATCCACGCCGTTGTAGGTGGGCACGAGCCAGGCGCCGGATTCCTTCATCTCGCGGGCTACCTCGGCATTGCGGCCTTCATCGGGAGCCATCAAGGGCAGGTGTCCCAGGCGGAAACAGAGGGCAAGCCAGGCCACGACCAGCGCCAGCCAAACCCATGCGGTTTCCGCCGGCAAAGTTGAAAATGAACGTCGCGGTTCGATGCCGCGCAATCTACCAACCCCGTATCGCAACGCAAGGCCGTTGAGGTAATGCCCTGATTTGTGGGCGACAAGGTAACGAGTCGTTTGGGCAAGCACTCCTCACGTCGTGCCCTACAGCCAAATTCGGACAGTACCGCCGTTGACCGTCTCACCGGCGGAATTTTCACCGGCAAAACCGGAATTCACTTTCCGGTTTGCTTTCGGCGGGAACTTTTTCTATTGCTGGCGCGTCAAAGGTTGGGATGAAGAAAAAATTGAAATGGATTTTGGCGCTGCTCGTCGCGGGATTCGCGTTATTGCAACTCGCCAACCCGGCGCGCACAAATCCGCCGGTTGTGCCGGGCCATGATTTGATGGCCACCAATCCGCCGCCGCCGGAAATCGCCGCTCTGCTGCACGCCGCCTGTTACGATTGTCATTCGGATGAAACCAAATGGCCCTGGTATAGTCATGTCGCGCCGGTGTCGTGGCTGGTGGCGAACGATGTCGCCCGCGGGCGGGAGCGGCTGGATTTTTCCGAATGGCCGCGTGAATTGCCCGGACGCGCGGCCAAGCGGCTGGAGCGGATCAGTGAAGAAGTGGATTACAAGGACATGCCGCCGGCCAAATACACCTTGATGCATCCCGAAGCCCGGCTTACCGCCGGCCAGCGCCAGCAATTGATCCATTGGGCGGACCAGGAAGCCGCGCGGCTCAAAGCAACCGGCGGTGCCGGCAGCGAGTGAGACGGCACTCGAAGTATCACCACGAGTGTCCTGATCAATGGTTTGCCCGGGCGTTTTTCGTTTCCAGTGCGTGAGCGAGATTGCGGCGCGCCTCGGCAAAATCAGGTTTCAAACGGATGGCCTCCTGAAATTGTCGGATGGCCTCGTCAATCTGGCCGCTGCCGACCAAGGCGGTCCCGAGATTGTTGTGGGCATCGGCATAATCGGGTTTCAAGCGGATGGCTTCCCGGAATTGGCCGATCGCCTCGTCAATCTGGCCTTTCTGGTTGAGAACGATAACGCCGAGATTGTTGTGGGCATCGGCAAATTCGGGTTTCAGTCGGATGGCTTCCTGAAATTGGCGGATGGCTTCATCGCTTTGACCGTTCCGACCCAGGACGATACCAAGATTGTTATGCGCCTGGGCGTCATTCGGCGCCAGACGGACGGCTTCCTGGTACTGGTTGAGCGCTTCATCCGCCTGCCCTTTCGTCCCCAGGGCGGAGCCGAGACTGGAATAAGCCTCGGGGAAATCAGGTTTCAGTCGGATGGCTTCCTGAAATTGGCGGATCGCCTCGTCAACCCGGTCTTCCCGCCCGAGAGCCGTGCCGAGATCGTAATGGGTCTCGGCGTCATTCGGCATCAGGCGAAGGGCTTCCTGCAATTGGCTGATGGCTTCGTCAATCTGGCCTTTCTTGAGAAGGACATTGCCAAGCTTGTCGTGGGCTTGGGCAAAATCGGGTTTCAGTCGGATAGCTTCCTGGAACTGTCGGATGGCCTCGTCGGTCCGGTTCTTCTGGTCGAAAACAATACCCAGAGCATAGTGGGCCTGGGCGTCATCCGGTACCAGGCGAAGGGCTTCCTGAAATTGGTTGATCGCCTCGTCCGTCTGGCCTTTCTGGTTGAAGGCAATACCGAGCGCATAGTGGGCCTCGACAAAATCCGGCTTCAAGTGAAGGGCTTCCTGAAATTGACTGATGGCCTCATCCGTCTGGCCTTTCACACCAAGGACGATTCCAAGGGCTTTGTGAGCGAAGTAATTATTTTTCGTGACCTCCAGCACATGCCGAAATAGGGCTTCACTATCCTGCCAATATCCAAGCTGCCGCCGCGTCATCCCAAGACACAGGATAATTGCCGCACCACCCGCCACCGACAATGTCATCACTTGGTACCGCCAGCGACGGGTCAATTCGTATGCGCCCCAGATGACTAGAATAAATACCCCAAGCGACGGAATATAGGTGTACCGATCCGCCATCGCCTGATCGCTCACTTGCACCAACCCAATCACCGGCACCAGTGTCCCCACATACCACAACCAGCCCATCAGCATAAACGGATAGCGCCGCCGTACCATGACGCACAGCACTGTCATCCCTGAAATCAATCCGCCGGCCAGCAACACCTCCTCCACGGGCCAGGGTCCAAGATGCGGATAAAATACCGCCAGGTCCACCGGCCAGAACATTTTCCCCAAGTACCGGCAGTAGGAAATTAGCGAGTTCTCTATGCGCCCGTTCAAAGGAAGGTTTGCAATCGTCGTCACCGCTCCACTTTGCTTCTGGACCGCGAAGGTCACCACACTCGCCGCCACCGCCAGCCCGAAGAAAGGGAGCTTCTCTAAAACCAAGGTTGAGAATTGAGCCGTCTTCGCTTCGCTTCGCCGCGCCAAGGGGTTGAGAGTTGAGGGCAATGCCGTGCCGACACTTGAAACTCGTTGCAACGGCCACCAGTCCAGCAGCAACATCACCAACGGCCACGTCACCAACATCGCCTTGCTCATTAAACCCAAAGCGAAAAACACCAAAGCCAGCAGGTAGTTGAGGGTTGAGGGTTGAGGGTTGAGGGTCGCTCTGTTTTGCGCGAAACGAACATAAAAGATGAGCGCCAGCAGCCCGAAGAACGTGCTCAGCACATCCTTCCGCTCCGAAACCCACGCCACCGATTCGACATGCACCGGATGCCACCCGAACAACGCCACCACCATCACACTCCGCCACAGCGCTCCAGCCTGTGGAGCCGTAGCCCCGGTATTTTCACCGGGGCGAAGGCTCATCAGCCGCCGAAATAACAGAAACACCAGCGCCGTGTTGACCGCATGCAACAATACGCTCGTCAGGTGATGGCCCCACGGATTCAGCCCGTACAACTGGCAGTCCAGCATGTGCGATAACATCGTCAGCGGATGCCAATTGGCGGCCACGGGATTTGATAGCGCCCATTTTATCCCTGCCCAGGTCAATCCATCTTGAACGTGCAAATTCTCCGTGACGTAAGCACTGTCATCATAGTCGACAAAGTCACATCGCGTCGCCGGCCAGTAAAGGCCCACCGTCACCAATGCCAGCAAGACTGCCATCAGCCACGCCGGAAAACGCGTTGGCGGCGTCATCGGAGCGGATGCCTTTGCGGGGGCCGGGTTGGATTTCTTCTTTGGAGCGCGCATGGAACTGCCCCAAATTATCAACAGGACGGGACTCCTGGCACGCCCATTTTGTAACGATTTCAAATTATCGAACCAATGGACGGCAGCGTTCCTGCGTCCCGCCGGAGTTTTGGTTCGAAGGAAGGATTGCTTTGAAATCAGTGGTCGGCTGGAGCGTTTTTCATTTCCAGCGCGTGAGCGAGATTGCGGCGAGCCTCGGCAAAATCAGGTCTCAGAACGGAGGGCTTCCTGGAATTGGACGATGGCCTCGTCGATTTGATATTTTCGCCCCAGAGCCGCGCCAAGGTTATAGTGGGCTTCGGCAAAATCGGGTTCCAGGCGGATGGCTTCCTGATATTGGTTGATGGCCTCAGCAATTTGGCCGCTCTGGTACAGGACGGTACCAAGGTCATTGTAAGCGTCAGCGGAATCCGGCTTTAGCCGAATGGCTTCCCGGAATTGCTGAATGGCCTCGTCGGTCCGGCCTTTCCGGTCGAAGGCAATTCCAAGCCCGACGCGGGCCTCGGCAAAATCCGGTGCCAGGCGGATGGCTTCCTGGAACTGGCCTATCGCCTCATCGGTCCGACCGTCCACACCAAGGACGACCCCGAGAGCTTTATGGGCGAGATAATTGTTTTCCGTGACCGCCAGCGCATGACGGAAAAGAGCTTCACTGTTTTTCCAATACCCCAATTGCTGCCGCGTCGCCCCAAAGCACAGGACGGTCACTGCCAATCCTGCCACCGATAATACAGTTATCCGGTGCCGCCACTGTCGCGTCAGTTCGTACATCCCCCAAATCACGAATATCAGCATCCCCAGCAACGGGACATAACTGAACCGGTCGGCCATCGCCTGTTCGCCCGATTGCACCAGTTGAATTACTGGAACAAGTGTCCCTATAAACCACAGCCACCCCATCAACAGGAACGGACAACGCCGCCGCACCAGAATACACCCTGTCGTAATGCTCAGAAGCAACCCGCCGGCCAGCAGCACCTGTGTCGCCGGCCAATAACCCGGATGCGGATAAAACACCGCCAAATCCACCGGCCAGAACAGTTTCCCTAGGTAACGGCAATACGAAATCAGCGCATTACCTATGCGCGCACTCAGCGAAAGGGTGGTCATCGACATCACCGCCCCACCGTGCTTCTGTGCCACGTAAGTCACGACGCTCGCCGCTGCTGCCAGGCCAAAAAACGGAAGCTTCTCTAAAACAAGGGTTGAGAGTTGAGCCGTCTTCGCTTCGCTTCGCCGCGCCAAGGGGTTGAGGGTTGAAGGTGATGCCGTGCCGGCACTTGAAACTGAAAACTTGAAACTTGAAACTCGTTGCAATGGCCAGTAATCCAGCAGCAACATCACCAACGGCCACGTCACCAACATCGCCTTGCTCATCAGGCCGAAGGCGAAAAACAAAAGCGACAACCAGTAGAAACGTGATTGGTAACTCGTGACTGGTAACTGGACTGAATTCGCTCGTGTCACTTGCCCCTTGCCTGCCGAGCCGAAGCCTGGCGAAGGCTGGCCACTTGTCACTGCCTTTACGTAGCAAATGAGTGACAGCAATCCGAAGAAAGCACTCAGCACATCCTTGCGTTCGGTCACCCAAGCCACCGATTCGACATGCAACGGATGCCACCCAAACAACGCCGCCACCATCACACTCCGCCATAATGCCCCCGTCAAATTCCGTAATAACAGAAACACCAGCGCTGTGTTGGCGGCGTGCAGCAATATATTAATGAGGTGATGGCCCCAGGGATTCAAGCCGAAGAGCTGGCAGGCCAGCATGTGCGACAGCCACATCATCGGCGCCCAATAGGCGGCTTGTTTTGTGTTGGTAAACGCCCATTTTATCCCTTCCCAAGTCAGGCCGTTCTGAACGTGAGGATTCTCGGTAATAAAGACGTTGTCGTCGTAATTGACAAAATCACATTGCGTCGCCGGCCAGTAGAGAACAATGGTTATCACCGCCAGCAATATCGCCACCGGCCATCCCGACAAACGCAATCGGGCCAGGACCGGGACAGAGTCGGACCTCGTCTTTGGATTACGCATGGATCCGCCCGAAATTATCACCGGGACGGTAGCGTTGGCACGCCCATTCTGTGCCGTGGACCGTGACTGCTCAAACTTCGAAGGCGCGCTTTGCCGTTTCTCGCCTCACAACAGTTGAACGTTGACGGAGCGATGTCGGCCAAACATGCTTTTGGTTTTATGTTGGATACCGAACTGATCCCCGCTGCCCAATCCCGCCCCGGCGGGGCGCAGCGACTGATGGTGATGTTGCACGGGCTGGGCGACAGCATGGACGGCTGGCGCTGGTTCCCCGAGTTGATGGAATTGCCGTGGCTGAATTATCTGCTTGTCAACGCGCCGGACGAATACTTCGGCGGATTTTCGTGGTTCGATTTGAACGACATGGCCCCCGGCGTCCAACGCAGCCGGAAATTGTTGTTCTGAGCTGCTCGACGATATGCGCGCCAAGGGTTTTCCGGCAGAACAAATCGTCTTCGGCGGTTTTTCCCAAGGCTGTTTGATGGCCATCGAAACCGCTTTGCATTATCCGCACCGGCTCGCGGGCATCGTCGGCATCAGCGGCTGGATTTTTGAGCCGGAAAAACTGGTGCGGGAACTTTCGCCCGTCGCGCGCCAGCAACGACTCCTCATGACCCACGGCACGAGCGACCCGATGGTTCCCATCGACAAGGTGCGCCCGCGAATTCCGCTGCTCAAGGCCGCCGGTCTGCAACTGGAATGGCACGAATTTGCCAAGGGACACACCGTCGCCGGCGAAGAGGAGATTGCCGTCATCCGCAATTTTGTGTGTGCCGGTTTCAGAGATGACTGAAGGCTAACGTCGAGTTGGGCCGATGTCAGAAAATCAGCCGTTCTTGCCAATCGGTTTACAAAAATAAAGAGCCAATCGGCTTGACAGCACGCATGGTTACGCTCATTCGTAATTCCAACCAGGAGACGTTATGGCATCAAAGTCAATTACGAGTCGTAATTTTAAGTTTGGTGGCGACGTTTACCACATTACCGTACGTCCTTACGACGAGGAGCTGGGCCATGTGACGGCGGATTGGTGGCGAGCGTCTGACCGGTTGGAAGGGAAACTCGGGTTCGGCGTAGTGTCCTCTGACGTGGCGATACGGTTGGCCGAACAGGCGATCTGCAATCCCACACCGCCATCCGCTTTGCAGTCGCCATTTCATCGTCGCACGCACCGGCCGCCGACGCCGTAAGCGGGAAGCGCGCCGGTTATGGAAATGGATTAATGGATTAATGGATTGGTGCGGGTCAAACCCATTCATCCAATAATCCAAAAATCCAATCATCCGTTTTCCGTCAAACCTTCACTTCGCGGGCGGCGCCGGGAATCCAGATTTGTTCCGGTCGCGGTCCGTCGGCAGCTTCCCAATCCATCGCGCTTTCCACAATGTCGCGCATTTGGTCGAACCACCATGCCGCACGGGCGATACGCCCTTCGCGCCGCCCCGTGCCCGGAGTCAGGCGGATGCTATGGTTGAATCCGAGTTCCAGTTGATTGTCTGTCGCGTTTGTCATAATGAACCTTTCGTTGCGCGACATTCTTGCAGAGGGGGTTGGACATTTGCTGTCCAAGGCAAATAAATATTTCAACGTAGGAGACGACGTGAGGAGTCTCTAATTATGCTTCAGGAGCCGAAGAAATTTGAGACTCGTTACCTCGTCTCCTGCCAAGGAAAGAATATGCTACGGACGATCAGCCGCCAATCCTGCATGAAGCGTAAATCGTATATCGTAAATTGAAAACAATGAGCCTCTTCACCTGTCTTCGCTTCGCCTCAACGTGGTAAACGTCGGCTCCTACTTTCTCGTAATCCTACCGAATCTTTATCGTATCGCCGGGTTGCAACGGCACGACATGGCCGCTCAACAAATCGCGCGGATCCACCTCTATTTGCTTACCCTGACGGGTGATGGTGATTTCCACCGGATTACGGTGACTGGTGTAATTGGCCGTGGCGATGGCCTGCGACAAAGTCAACCCTTCAACCCACGGAACGTTGGGATGTTCGACCGGGCCGATGACGGTGACGCCCTGCCCTTGAACTGCGACACTGGCCAGTGCGGCCTGCTGGCCGGCCAGATAAGCCGCCCGCGCCTGGGCATCAGCCTGCGACTTGGTAACGCAGCCACCAGCAATCATCGCCAGAAGCAATCCGCCGGAAAATAATTTTATAGTCACTTGCGACATTGCCATTTTCATAACCAGTCGCAAACCAAATTGCAATCCCAGCAATGGTAAAATTGAATGGACATTTTATCCGCCGTCAAAGCGCCAGAAGACTGGCGCACTCCAAGACGCTTCGCGTATTCAGAGATCATCCTGTCTCGCATAGCGTCTTGGACTGCGGCGGCCCTCCGCCGCTTTTCCTGGTCGTCAATTGGACTATGACCGTGGTAATCACACCAAGGGCAATTCATTTCTAAAAGCAGGAGCTAAAGGCCGTTTTTCCAGGCCGCGACGGCCGCCTTGATGTCCGGCGCGCAATTCGCCCGGGGTTTCACAAAACGCGGCGTGAACCACGGAAACAACCCGACCAAATCCAGCGTCACCAGAATTTGTCCGTCGCAATCCGGTCCCGAACCGATGCCGATGGTGGGAATGGGAATGCGCGCCGTGATTTCCTTCGCGACCGGCGGCGTCACCAGTTCGAGCACAATCGCAAACGCGCCGGCATCGGCCAATGCTTTTGCGTCGGCAAGCAGCGCCTGGTGTTCCAGATCGGTTTTGCCTTTGACGTGGTAGCCGCCTTCTTCCCGCACGTGTTGTGGCAACATCCCCAAATGCCCGCAAAATGGTATTCCAGCGGCGATGATGGCGCGTACCGGCTCAATAATGCCGTGGCCACCCTCGGCCTTTATAAATTCGGCGCCGGCGGCGACCAGCCGTTTCGCGTTTCCAACGGCTGCCGCCGTGGTTTCGTAACTGTGGTACGGCATGTCCGCGCCGAGCAACGCGTGCGGTTTGGCCCGGGCGGCAGCGCGCACGTGATGTTCCATCTCGGCCATCGTCACGTGCGTGGTGTCCGGATAACCCAGCGTCACCATGCCGAGCGAATCGCCGACGAGAATCAGCGGAATGCCCGCTTCGTCAAGCAGCTTCGTCATGGGATAATCGTAAGCCGTGAGCGCGGCAATCTTCTCGCCGCGCGCTTTCATGGCGCGAATCGCAGCGTCTGTGATTTTTTGTGAGTTCATTTTGGAACCGCAGATGGATTCATCCACGGATTAGTGGATTGATGGATAATTGGATTACCATCGTTCTGACAATCCAGCGATCCAACAATCCATTCATCCATTAATCCCCTTGTTTACCTGTGGTTAAAACTGGCCAGCAATTCCTCCGGCGTCGTGGTGGCGGTGCCGATTTTGCCCACGACGATGCCCGCCGCGTGGTTGGAAAGAATTGCCGCCTCGATTGGCGACGCTCCTGCCGCGATGGCCAGCGTGAACGTGGCGATGACCGTGTCGCCCGCGCCGGAAACGTCGAACACTTCCTGCGCCAGGGTGGGAATGTGGAACGGTTTTTGTCCGCGCTGACACAGTAACATGCCGGCCTCGCCCAGCGTAATGAGCAATACTGCCGGTCGCAGCTCGTTGAGCAGGCGCTCCGCAACCAGCATGAGATTTTTGTCGGCCAACGGGTCCGCGTGGCAGGTTTCGTCAGGTAAATTGGCCAGTTCAAAGGCTTCCTTGCGATTGGGCGTGATGAGCGAAAGGCCGCCCAAATTCAAATGATGCACCGGCTTGGGATCGAAACACAGCCAGATGCCGCGCTCGCGGCAGAGCGATTTGATTTCATTCAACAACGGCTGCGTCACGACACCCTTGCCGTAATCGCCGACGATGACGGCGGCGGTTCCGGGAAGTTTGGCTTTGAGTCCGGCGAGCAATTGCCCGGCCAGTTTTCCATCGAGACCTTCACGCGTTTCGCGGTCAATGCGCACCATTTGCTGTTTGTGCGCCACAACGCGGGTTTTGACGCTGGTGTGCCGGGCGGCGTGAGTGACCAGTCCATTGCAACGGATATTCTGCTCGCCCAATAAATTTTTTAACCGGCGGCCGGCATCATCCTTGCCAATCGCGCCGAACAGTTCCGTCGGAACATTGAGCGCAATGAGGTTGCGGGCAACGTTGGCCGCGCCACCGGGCATGAAGCTTTCGCGCTCGAAATCCACCACCGGCACCGGCGCTTCGGGCGAAATGCGCGACACCGCGCCCCAGATGAATTGGTCGAGCATCACATCGCCGAGAACCAGCACGCGGGTTTTGATCGCGGCCCTCAGAATTTGCCGCACGCGTGAAACCGTCAGAATTTTTGCGCTCATTTGACCCTTTCTACCACAGATGGACACAGATAAACACGGATTTTTTTGACGCGAATTACGCTAATATCCGCTAATTAAACATCAATTCGTGAAATTAGCGTCAAACTTTTAACTTGTATTCGTTCGTGTCGAATTCAATCCAAAAATGACGTCAACGGACTGGTGGCGCTGGCGTTTTCCTGCACCGCCCCGAGGCCGGCTTCAAATGCCGCCCGACCGGCTTCCACCGCCATTTTGAAGGCAACCGCCATCCGGTTCGGGTCGCTCGACACCGCCACGGCGGTGTTCACCAGCACGGCGTCCGCGCCCATTTCCATTGCCTCCGCCGCGTGGCTCGGCGAGCCGAGCCCGGCGTCCACGACGACCGGCACGATGGCCTGCTCGATGATGATGCGGATCTGGTCGCGGGTCTGGATGCCGCGATTTGAGCCAATGGGCGAGCCGAGCGGCATCACGGTGGCCACGCCAACGTCCTGCAATCGTTTCGCCAACACCGGGTCGGCGTTGATATAAGGCAGCACGGTGAATCCGTCCTTCACCAGAATTTCGGCGGCCTTGAATGTTTCCATGGGGTCGGGCAGCAGGTAGCGCGGGTCGGGATGGATTTCGAGCTTCACCCATTTGGGCAGCCCGGCGGCGGCGGCGAGCCTGGCCAGGCGCACGGCTTCCTCGGCGTTCAACGCGCCGCTGGTGTTGGGCAGCAGCAGGTATTTTTTCGGGTCAATGAATTCCAGGATGTTCGCAAACGGATCTTTCTTGCCGCTCAAATCAGCGCGGCGCAGGGCCACAGTGACCAATTCCGCGCCGCTGGCAGCGAGCGCATCGCGCATGGCTTCAGGCGACGAAAATTTCCCCGTGCCCATGATGAGGCGCGAGTGGAACTTCCTCCCGGCAATGACCAATGATTGGTTCATTTACGATTTATGATTGATGATTTTTGATTCGCGGGTGTTTGACCGTGCGAATCGAAACCACCTCGCCCTTAATTTAGGAAATTCCGGCGATTTGTCGAGGCGAGAAGAAAGATGGAACGGACAGTCTCCTGTACGTTCAATTTTTCGGAGCGGATTCCGGATGGAGCACGCGTTGCAAGGTCTTTAAAAGCACGAGGCCGTTGAACGGTTTGGACAGGCGGTCCTCGGTCGGCACTCCCAATTCGGCCGGAAGGTTTGACTTGGATTGATACCCGGTCATCGCAATGACCCGGACTTGCGGGTTCAATCGCCGCAACACCCGGATAAACGACGGGCCGTCCATGACCGGCATGGCGAGGTCGGTCAGCACCAGCTGCACTTTCTTCTGGTGCGCCACGTACTGGGTAATCCCCTCCGCTCCTTCCGCCGCCTCAATAACATGATAACCGTTGCGCTCCAGGAGCCGTCGCGTCACATCGCGCACGCTTTTTTCGTCGTCCACCACCAGCACCAATTCTCCGTTACCCCTGGGAAGCGGCCCGTTTGTTCCAGCCACCGGCTTGACTTCCAGCGCCTCACTGGCCGGCAGGTAAACCTTGAATTGTGTGCCGCGTCCGGGCTGACTGTGAACCTGGATGAATCCATCATGGCTTTGCACAATCCCAATCACCGTGGACAGGCCCAGTCCCGTGCCTTTGCCCAGTTCTTTGGTGGTGAAGAACGGATCGAAAATTTTGTCCAGATGCTCGGGGGCAATGCCCTCCCCGGTATCAGCCACGCTCAAGCACACGTAACGTCCCGCCTTGGCCCCGGGAGTCATCCGGGCAAACGATTCGTCGAACTCCTGATTTTCGAGTTTGAGGACGAGTTTGCCGCCTTCGGGCATGGCGTCGCGGGCGTTGACGCACAAATTCATGAGCACCTGGTGCAACTGGGTGGCGTCGCCGCTGACCAGCCAGATGTCCCGCGGCGTCTCCTGATGGGTGATGATGTTCTTGTTAAAGGTTTCCCGGATGATGCCCGACATTTCGCTGACGAGACTGCGGAGTTGTACGGGCATGCGTTCGCCTTCCATGCCCCGGCCGAAGGTGAGCAGTTGTTTGATAATATTGCTGCCGCGTTGGGCGTTGGTGTCAACCAGGTCCACCATTTTCAGCAATTCCGGGTCTTTGACGGCCTCGCGGAGCAACGGCGGCACCATGAGCATGGGCGCAAGTATGTTGTTGAGGTCATGGGCGATGCCGCTGGCCAGCCGGCCCACGCTTTCCAACCGCTGCGTGCGCAGCAAGTGCGCCTCCAGTTCCTTGCGCTCGGTGATGTCCGTCCAGGCCCCCACCACTTCGGCTGGCCGGCCGAGAGCATCACGCAGCAAACGCATCTCATCACGTATCCACACCGCGCCGCCGTCCCGGCGCAGGAAACGATACTCGTGGACGATGTGTTCGCGGGCCAGGATGCGGGCCGAGTCGGTAATCACCCGTGCGACGTCTTCGGGATGCACATGCGCGCTCCACCAATTCGGTTGGAGGGCCTCCTCGACGGTGTAGCCGAAAATGCGTTCGAGGTTGGGGCTGATCCAGGTCCGCCGCAACGCCTGGTCTTCAATCCGGAACACGGAGGTGACATTGGGACTGGCCTCGAAAATCTGCCGCAATCGCTCCTGACCGGCCTGCACGGCCTTCTCCGCCTCTTTGCGTTCGGTAATATCCTGCACGGTTCCCTGCATCAATACGGCCTTGCCCTCTTTATTCCTGATAACTTCGGCCTGCGCGTGAATAACCTTCTCCTTGCCATCCGGCAACTGAAGACGATAGTCCAGATTGTAGTCCGCGACTCCATTCACGGCGTCCGTCAGCGCACGGGCCACGCGCTTGCGGTCTTCGGGATGAACCATTTCCACGAACCGCCTGCCATGTTCCTTCAGTTTTCCGGGTTTCTGTCCGAAAATTCGGAATACTTCGTCGGACCAGCACGCGGTGTCGTTTTGAACGTCCCATTGCCAGGAACCGAGATGGGCGATGCGCTGGGCAGCGGTCAGGCTCGCTTCGCTCTCGCGCACCGCTATTTCCGCCCGCTTTTGATCAGTGATATCGCGGAAATACCATACGCGGCCATAATGTTTTCCGCCTTCCCCGACCATCGGCGCTGAATAACGATCAATCACCCGGCCATCTTTCAAAGTGATTTCTTCCCGGCTGGTTTCTTCGCCGTTTGCGTAGAGTTGTTCCAATTTGCCGACGAATTCCTCGGGATTGACCAGTTTATCCATCACCAGTTGCAGCACCTTCTCGTCGGATTTGGGTTCCGCTATCTCCGGGGGAATGCCCCACAGGTCAATGAACCGCCGGTTGAACGATATGATTTCGCCGTTTTCATCCACCACCAGGATTCCGTCCAGCGAAGTTTCCTGTTGGGTAACCAGGATGACATTTTTAAATTCCAACGCCTCCTCTGTGCGATTGCGTTCCTGAAGGAGGTTCCACTCGTTCAAGGCGTGGTTGATGGTGTGCGACATGTCGGCGAAAGCCTCCGGGGTTTTCACCACGTATTCCAGCGCGCCCGCCTTGATGGCCTCCACCGCCACCTGCTCGTTGCCATAACTTGTCATCACCAGAACAGGAAATTGCCCCGTTTCCGGCGGGTACGTCAGCACCTCCGTGGCGCGACCGTCCGGCAGGTTCAGATCCATCACCGCGATGGCCGGCAATCGGTCCACGATGCTCCGGCGAAACTCGCGCAGGGTGCTGATGACACTGACCTCAAAGTCCGACCCGTTAGATTCAAGGGAGCGTCGAATGGCTGCCGCATGGGCGGGATCATCTTCCACCAACAGAACAAGCTTGGGATCCGGTTTTTTTTTCATCGCGCCCTGTTTTGTCAACGTGTGGTCATGAGCCCTCGAGATTCATCCGTTTTCAGTCCGGAAACCGGTTCCACGCCAGCCAGTAGAAACCGAAAACTTCCATCAACTTCGAGAATTTTTCGAAGTCCACCGGCTTCACCAGGTAACTCCCCGCGCCGTTGGTGTAGGCGTTGAGCAGGTCGGACTCGGCGCCTGAGGTGGTGAGTACGACGGTCGGGATGCGTTTCAGTTCGTCATCCTCTTTGAGCCGGCGCAAAACCTCCAATCCATCCACTTTGGGCAGCCGCAAATCCAGGAGGATGAGTTGCGGGCGGGGGCTGGATTGGGGGTCAGCGTAGGTGCCTTGATGGAAGAGATAATCCAACGCCGCCTGGCCGTCTTCCACATGGACAATACGATTGGCTACGCGAAAAGTCCCCAGGTTACGCCGCACGATCTCGGCGTGCGCCGGGTCGTCTTCCACGAGCAGTATGGTGACAGGATTCCCGTTCATAATATTGGTTTTTGGGTCGAATACAGCAGGTTTTGAGCCGTTTTTCGAGGCGCCAAACAATTTATTATGATTCTCCCTTTGATGCGCTTCCGAGACCGTCTTTCACCAGATCCGGATACAACTTTTTCATGCAATCCGGGCAGATACCGTGCGAAAATTGGGCTTCAGAGTGCTTCTGGATATAGTTTTCCACCTGGTTCCAATATCCCTTGTCATCGCGGATTTTTTTGCAATTGGCGCAGATGGGGAGCAACCCGCTTAACAACTTCACATTTGACAGGGCTTCTTGCAGGTCAAGAATGAGCTGGTCGTGTTCAGCCTCGGTTTGTTTCCGCTCGGTGATGTCTTCCTTGACGCCGACATAGTGGGTTATATGGCCCGCGGAGTCCCGGAGGGGTGAGATGGAGGCGATTTCCCAATAGAGTTCGCCGTTCTTTTTTTTGTTGTGGAATTCACCGTTCCATTCCTTTCCCGCCGTGATGGTTTCCCACAATTCCCGGTAGGCCACCGCGCTTTTTTCACCGGATTTCAGAAGGCGCGGATTCTTGCCCAGGACCTCGGCCATAGTGTAACCGGTCACTTCGACGAACTTGGGATTGACGTATTCGATGTCGCCGGCGCGATTGGTAATCACGATGGAGGCGGGGCTTTGTTCCACCGCCAGCGACAATTCGCGAAGCTTCTCCTCCATTTGCTTGCGCTCTGTGATGTCACGGTTGCCGCTGCGCTGACCGAGCCAGCGCCCGGCGGCGTCATAAACCGGCTGGCAATGATGATTGATCCATCGCAACTCGCCGCTCCGGGTTAAAATGCGAAAGTCCAGGTTGCAAACCTCGTTGTTGGGTTGCGAAATTTTCCGTTGGTGTTCGGTCATCCCGGTCAGATCGTCCGGATGAGTGATTTTCAGCGTCAAATCCGGGTCGGCCAGAAATTCCTCGGCGCGATAGCCGGTGATGCGTTCGGCGGAAGGCGAAACGTAAAGGAAGCGCCCGTCCGGCCCTCGCCAGGTTTCCATGTCGTAAGTCCAATCGGCCACCGTGCGGAATTTTCCCTCGCTCTCCCGGAGTTTCTCCTCCGCCTGCATTTGCCGGTCGAGACGGTGTCGCATTTGGCGTCCGCCCCAGAAGAGACCGAGCGCACCCAATGCCCACAGACCGCCATAGGTTGCGGTGATGTGGCTTATGCGGGTCTGCTCCAAAGCCAGATACGGTGACATGGGCACGGCAATGCTGATGCCGCCGCGGACATCGCCAACCTTGTAACCTTGAGCGGCATGGCATTTCAGGCAAGAGGTCTCAACCAGCAGAGGTTTCATCAACCGCAAATACGGTTTGCCTTGATACTGTTCGCGGGAACTGACTTCAGTCCGGCCTTTTTCAAAGGCCTGCAAGGCGCGGGTTTCCCAGGCATCGGGGGCGTTGGCTGGACGTAACGGTTTCAAACTGGTGATATGGCCATAGGTCCCGAATTCTTTGGTTTCCAATTCATGCACCTGCCGCGTCATGTAGGCGGGATTCATCAGGGTCAGGCGCCGGCCCGATGGCGTGATGAGGTCGCGTTCGGGTATGTTGGTCAAATAACGATTCGGCGGCGTGAAGGCGGTAACCGGCACATAGACGCCGCCATGCATCGTGGCCCACTGGCGGTATAGCATGTCCTTGTTGAAGTTGTTTCGCGCGTTATTACGGGCGGCTTCAAACATGACACCGTGCAGCTCATACAGGTTCCAGGCCAGCGAAGCGGCAACCGCCGCCGTCCAAAGTCCAAAGACCAGCCAGGTGGCGCGCCCCAGTTGACGCGGGCCGAAATCCGGAAGCCGGGCGGCAGGCTTGTCAGTCAGTGTTGTCATCAGGTGTCGGGTGCGCCTTTGTCCATTTTGGTAAGATATTTCCTGGCGCAGTCGGGGCAGACGCTGTGCGTAAACCGGGCGCCGGTGTGCTTCTGAATATAACTTTCCACCTGGCTCCAATAGCCCTGGTCGTCGCGGATTTTCTTGCAGGCGGAACAGATGGGCAACAAGCCGCTCAAGGTTTTGACATTGGCCAGCGCCTCCTCCAGTTCGGCAATCAGCCGCTTTTGCGCGGCCACGGCCTCACGGCGTTCGGTGAGCAATTTCCATTCACGCAAGGCGCGCTCCACCGCGCGCGGCATCGTCACAAAAGCTTCCGCGGACTTGACGACGTAATCCAGCGCGCCCGCCTTGATGGCCTCCACCGCCACCTGCTCGTTGCCATAGCTCGTCATCACCATGATGGGAAACGGGCCGGCTTCGGGCGGACTGGTCAGAATTTCCACCGCGCGTCCATCCGAAAGGTTCAAGTCGAGCAAGGCCAGGTCCGGCGGATATTTGGTGATGTGTTGGCGGAATTCTCGCAGGGTGTCCACCACGTCGATTAGAATTTCAACCCGCTCCGTTTCAAAAGCGCGCTTGATCGCGGCGACGTGGGCCGCTTCATCCTCCACAATCAGCAAGCGTAAAGAAGGTTTTTCCATAAGCATGCGCTTTACGATGATTGTTCCGAGTCAATGATAACCGCGCCGGGCAGCGTAAACAGGAAATTCGCGCCCTGTCCCGGCCCGCCGGACTCGACCCAGATTCGTCCTTTGTACATTTCCACGATGCGCTTGACCAACGCCAATCCCATCCCCGTTCCCTCCCGTTTGGGATCAAGCTTTTCAAACAAACCGAATATTTTCGCGTGGTAGCGCGGATCGATGCCCATGCCATTGTCGCGCACGAAAAATACCGTTTCCTTGCCGCGCTGCTCGGCGCCGATTTCGACCCGCGGTTTGGGCTGGTCGCCCATGAATTTGCAGGCGTTCTCCACCAGGTTCTGCCAGACTTCCATCAGCCGCTGGCGGTCGCCTTCCATGGCAACAGCAACATCGGCCACTTTCACTTCCGCGCCCCCGGTGCTGATGCGCCCGGCGATGAGCCGGACGGCCTCCTGCGCGATTTCCTTGAACGTGACCCGCTCCGCCGGATTCATTTTGCGTCCGACGCGCGCCAGATTCAAAAGCTCGTCGAGCAACAGGCCCATTTTGTCCGCCGCCGTGTGCATGTAGGCCACGTCCTGCTTGACCCGCTCCAGGTCCGGTCTGACCAGGTCGTGTTCCAGGTAACCGAGGAAGGTTTTTACCGTCACCAGCGGGCTTTTCAGGTCGTGCGACACGGTGTAGGTGAAGCGTTCCAATTCGGTGTTTTTTTCGCTCAACTCCTTTTCCTGGCGTTTGCGTTCGGTGACATCGCGGAAGGACCACACCCGCCCGATGATTTCACTATCCATCATCATCGGAAATGAATAACGCTCAAAAATGCGGCCGTCTTTGAACTCCAATATGTCCATGTCCAGTTTGTCCGTGCCGTACAGCGTCTGAACTTTCTTCAAGAACCCTTCCGGATCGGACAATTGTTTCAACACGAAATCCAACAAGACATGGTCGTCTCGCGTGGCCATGATGGGGGGCGGAACCCGCCAGAGTTCAGTAAACCGCTTGTTGGCTTCAATCACCTTCCCCTTGCTGTCCACGGCCAGGATGCCGTCGGCGGTGGATTCGAGAATCACATGCAGCCGGGTGTCGCTCCAGCGCAATTCCGTCTCGACCCGTTTCAAATCGGAGATGTCGGTGGTGATGCCAAAAACCTCCCAGCGATTATCCGCCAGTTTCTGGATGGTGACAAACTGTTGCATCCAGTGCCCAATCCCGTTTTTGTCGGTGCAGCGGAATTCGTTGCGGTAAAACGGCAGGTCGTTCAGGAAGGCGTTCCCTGAATTCCAGTTCATCTGGACGTGATCGGCATGATTGCGGCTGCGGGTCCAAGCCTGCTGGTAATGCTCGCCCGGGGCCAATGCCAGCGGCAATATCTTTTGCGCGGTTTCCTCGTTGATCACGGGGAAATTCCAGCCGAACGGCGATTCCGGATGCAACGCCCGTCCCCGCCAGTCGGACGGGCCTTCCACCTGGCCGAAATTCAGGATGCAACGGGTTTGCGTAATCACCCGCTGCAACCGTTCCTCGTTCCGGCGCAATTCCTCTTCCACCCGCTTGAGCTCGGTAATATCCCGGTTGATGCCCACCAGCCCGATGACTTTCCCATCCGGGTCCCGCATCGGAACTTTGGTGGTGGAGGTCCAGCTGACCGTGCCATCGGGTGCGATCTGTTTCTCGGTCTTGTTGATCAACGCCTCGCCGGCTTGCATGATCCGCTGCTCATCCGCATAAAACTCTTTGGCCCGCTCCGGAACTTGAAAATCGAAATCTTTTTTGCCGACGACATCTTCCGGGTCGTCCATGTTGAAACGTTTGGCAAAAGACCGGCTGACCATGAGGAATCTTGACTCGGCGTCCTTGAAATAAATCCGGTCCGGAATATTATCCAACATGGCCTGCAACAGCCGATGGGTTCTGGCCAGTGCTTCGTTGGACCGGCGCAACCCAGCTTCGGCTTTTTGCTCTCTGTAATGTCAATCAAAATACCCTGGCTGCCGATGATTTTCCCGCCAGTACCAAATACCGGCAATTTCAAGGCACGGATGAACTGCTTCTTGCCGTCGGCGTCCGTGTATTCTTCAATCGTGTCAATGGGTTGCCCGTTTTGCATGATCTGTTCATGGTGGTTTTTGCCGACAGCAGCATACTTGACGGCAGCCCCCGGATCGTTCACCTTTTGCCGCATCGTACTGGCGGCGACTTCTTCGGCCGTTTTGCCCAGAAAATGTTCCGCCTTCATGTTCTTGAGTTTGCAGAACCAGGGATTGACCAGCACATAGCGGCCGGCGGCGTCCTTTCGAAAAACTCCCACCGGCAGTTGTTCTACGAACGAAAAATAAAGCGCCTGCGACTCCTGCAACTGTTCCTCCGCCCGCTTGCGTTCGGTGATGTCCCAAAAAAGAAGCAAGGCCGCCAGCAATTGACCACTACGGTTGTAAATCGGCGTGGCGTTCGCCAGCCCCCAGCGTTGCGTGCCGTCTTTGCGAATAACGCTGAACTCCTTATTTCGGGTTACCTCTCCGCGAAACGCCCGTGCGAAAGGCATGTCGGATGGGGCAATCAACGTGCCGTCAGGACGGAAATCCCGCCACGTTTGCCGTTGCTGAATCTCGGAGAGCTTCAAGCCCAAGTAACGCGGCTCGTCTGAAACACCCAGGAATTCAATGGCTGCACGGTTGTCGTAGCTTAACACAAGGTCCGACGCGTTCGCGACCATAATCGGCACCGGGGACTGCTCCAGAACCGCCTCCAACATCAAGCGTGTGCGCTCCAACGCCTCCTCCGTCTGCTTGCGTTCGGTGATGTCAAATTGGACGCCTTGCGTACCGATGATTTTTTCGTCCGGCCCAAACACCGGAGATTTCACCACCCGCAAATATCGTTTCCGGCCATTCTCGGCGGGGTATTCTTCTTCCACTTCGATCCTCTCTCCGGTGCGCATGATTTGCTCATGGTGCTTTGTCCCTTCGGATAATAATCGGGTGATTTCCGGACGTTTGTCGCCTTGCGCTGCCGTTTCCACGGTAATGAGTTCTTCAGGCGTTTTACCCAGAATTTCTTTTGCCTTCATCCCCCGAAGCTGACAAAACCAATCGTTCACCAGGACATAGCGGCCTTCCCGGTCTTTGCGGAAAACGCCGGCAGGCATTTGCTCGACCAGCGAATGGTAGAGCGCCTGCGATTCGCGTAACGCCTCTTCCATCTTTTTCCGTTCGGTGACATCGTGGCTGATGCCCACAACGCCAATGACCTGGCCTTTGTCGTCCTTGAGTGGAATTCGGCTTGTGATATGCCACCAATATCCACCCGTCTTGCGATTCAACGCTTGTTCCTCCCTGGGCGGGAGGGCCTTCCCGGAACGCATAATCTGCATTTCATCCTCATGATATTGCCGGGCCAATTCGGGCGGATGGAAATCGAACGCCGTTTTGTCGAGAAGCTTTTCCTGAGTGGTGCCCAACATGTTCTGGTGCGCGCTGTTGGACAGAACATAACGCCCGTTCTTGTCCTTGCTGTAAATGATGCTCGGCAGATTGTCGAGAACGGTCCGAAACAGGTTGCGTTCCTGGCGCAACTCCGCCTCCGCCCGCTTTCGCTCGGTAATGTCACTGATGATGCCGACGAGGAATTTTTCACCCTTGTCATCGGTGTAGAGCGTCTTCTTGGTTATGATGCTGCGCACCATCCCCCGGGCATCGGTAAACTTCTCCTCGTTGATGTTTTCCACCCCCGTTGTGAAGACCGCTTCATCCTTCTCCCAAAACACGTCCGCTTCACTCTTGGGAAAGAAATCATAATTGGATTTCCCCAGCAGTTCTTCGCGCCTGCGCCCGACGAAATCGCAGCAGGCCTCATTGAGCAGGGCCCAGCGGTGCTGCCGGTCCTTGACGAACACCGGGTCGGCAACGGAATTGATGATTTTGCCCAGGAAATTTCTGGACTCAGCGAGTGCCAGGTCCATGCGTTTGCGCTCAGTCACATCGAGTACTTGCGACAGCACCGAGACCGCCTTTCCCTGGGCGTCCCGCAGCACGGAACTGTACCACTCGCAATCAATGACCTGCCCGTTCCTGGTGCAGTTACGGTTCGAAGAAAGAACATGCTTTGTCCCCTCGGCCGTGAGTTGCTTGATGACGTTCTGCACGGTGAGAAGATCCTCTTCGTAAACTTTGGGCAGTTTCACGATGGATTTGCCGACGGCCTCCTTCGCCTTCCACCCAAAAATCTTTTCCGCCGCCCCCGTCCACCGGGTGATAATCTGGTCGGCGTTCCACTCAATCACGGCCATGGGCGAATTGTCGGTGTGCGCCCGCAGCAGTTCCTTGCTCTCCTGCAGCGCCCCGGCCAGTCGATATTGTTCCTTGTAAAAATTGATGCTTTGATGCCGCCAGACGGCCCCCGCTCCCGCTCCCGCGCACACGACCAGGAGGCCCGCCAGCAGAATGGTCATCCACAACCGCTCCCGCAGCGGCGCATAAACTTCCGCGTCATCAATGCGGGCAACCAGAAACCAGGGCGAATTGGGGACGGGGCGCACGTCTGCAATCACCGGCATATTGCGATAATCCACGCCCTCTACAATCCCGGTCTGGCCCAGCACGGCCTTTACCGCCGGCAGATTGGTTTGGTCCAAAGTGGCGCGAAGGGTGAGTGCCGTGTTCGTTTGAAACTTGAGTTCATTCAAGAAGACCGCCTCGTTGCCGTCCCGGCGGACCAGCAGGGTTTCGGCCGTCTGGCTGGGCGTTGGCCAGCGTTTGAGGAGCGGATAGAGATAAGTTTCAGGATCAACCCGCAAGGCAAGCACTCCCAAAGGCCGGCCGTAGTCCGGTCCGTCAAGAATGGGCACCAGCAGTGTCAGATAAATCCGATGGTTTTGCTCGTTACGGTGGAAATCATGGAAGACAATCTCCCGGGACTGCAGAACTTCACCCGCCCGCCGTAAAAAAACAGCGGAAACCGGCGCTGCATCGGCGGGGATGGACATCCGTTCAACACCCTGAACGTCCAGCAGAAATATACAGTCGTTCTGATTTCCGGTCCGGTATTTGTCCAGCCACGTTCGAAGCTGTTCCTGTGCTTCGGCGTCTTCCGGATGATCGAAAAAACGTCGCACCACTCCGGAAAAGGCGGCATTCTTGAAAAAGGTGGCGGCATCCCACAGCCGCTCCTTGCTATACTGCGCCAATTCGTTCACTTTCAATTCCGCAATGGCGGAAAGTTGTTGCTCGATCCCGGCGCGGAATTGTCGCTCGTAGTGTCGGTAGTAAAAAACGCCACCGGCGGCAATTCCCAATGACAGGACCAAGAAGATTAAAACGAACGGATATGCGACACGCCGTTCTTCCTTTGTAACGGCTTTCATAGATGGCCTTGATTATGAAGCGGTACCCACAAATGGCAATCCGCAAACGGCAACAATTCCCGCTGCTTGTGGCAAAACCGTCCGCTGCCGACACCGGGCGGCCGTTCAAACTGCCGTTTAACTGAAAATTTCATATCTGGGTCTTCCATTGGGTTTGATCCCGAAAAACATTCGATTTTGCAGCACTATTGATACCAGCTTTGAGCGGTGAAGCATTGTCGGCCAGCGATATTCCGGTTTGCGCGCCGCCTGAAAATCAGACGTTGCGATTGGTCAAAATGGCGCTTGGAACTTGGCGGCCGCAATTTTAGTCTGACGCCATGTTCCGGCCATGCATTGACCTGCATGAAGGCAAGGTAAAGCAAATCGTCGGCGGCACGCTCGGCGGTCCCGGCTTGCGCACGAACTTTGTCTCCGAACGCAACGCCGCCTGGTACGCGGAACTCTACCAACGCTACGGTCTCACCGGCGGCCACGTCGTGATGCTCGGTCCCGGCAACGAAGACGAAGCCTGCGCCGCCCTCGCCGCCTATCCCGGCGGGTTGCAAATCGGCGGCGGCATCAATGCCGAAAACGCCCGCAACTGGCTCGACGGCGGGGCGTCACATGTCATCGTCTCCAGTTGGGTGTTTCGCGATGGCCAGCGTGGATTGGAACCGGCTGGCCGAACTGGTCAAGGCCGTTGGCAAAAAACGGCTGGTGCTGGATTTGAGCTGCCGGCGCCGCCGCAGGAAATATTTCGTCGTCACCGACCGCTGGCAGAAATGGACCGACGTGACTATCTCTCCGGACACACTTCAAAAATTTGCCGGGAGTTGTGCCGAATTTTTAATTCATGCCGTGGACATGGAAGGTTTGTGCAAGGGCATTGACCATGACCTGGTCAAGCTGCTTGGCCAATGGACGCCCATTCCGACGACTTATGCCGGCGGTGCCAATTCGATGTCGGACCTGGAGGAAGTCACCCTGCTGGGCGGAGGAAAAATTGATCTGACAATTGGTTCGGCGCTGGACATTTTTGGCGGCACCAGCGTGCTGTTCGCCGACGTGGTAAAATTCAACCGCCGCCAGAGCGAATTGTCCGGCGGCGGTTGAACGGGAACCAATTAAACAACCAGCTAGGATTTGACCACGTCAATTTTGGTCGGCGTCATCATTTGCTTGCCGTCCTTTTCCTTGACGGTGCCGGTGACGGTTACTTTTTCGGAGCTGCCGCCGCAAATGGGATCATGCGCGGCTTTGCTCACGTCATTTTGCTTCAGGTAATAATTGACGGTCTTGCCGTCTTTTTCCACCTGGACGACGTTCTGGCACTTTTGGTTTCGTGCAGCGTGCATTTGCCGCAGACCATCGTTGCCGGTGATGGTGACTTCCTTGCTCGCATCTTCAGCCGCAAGCAGGCGCGGGGTTGAAACCGCCAGCAACACGCCGCTGGCGAGGGCAAGAAACATCATGGATTTTTTCATAGGTTATAGATTATCGATTTGCTCCTTTTACAAAAGCTGAGACACCTCAGCTAACAGTTTCGTTCAAGCAAATTAATGCCCCGTCACCTCCCTTTCGGCTTTGGGGCAAACAGTTCGGCAACAACAATTTGAAATTCCGGAATCAACGCCTCCGCCAGCACTTCGCTGCCGGCCAGAATCCCCTTCAGCGCCAGCCCCCATTCCGTGCTGTGATAAACCTCCACGTTGTCGTAACGCGGATCCACCATCCATAACCGCGGCACGCGGATGTCCTCGTAAATCTGTTTTTTGATGACGGTATCGGAACGGTGATCTTCCGTGCTGACGATTTCCACCGCCAGCCAGAGCTTGCCCGTGGCCACCGTCACCAGCGCCAGGTCGGGACAAAGCGTCGTCGTCCGGCTGATACGGACCTTTTCCCGCAAGGCGAGCAGCCGGATGGCGGCCAGGTTCGCCACGCTGGCGGTCATCAAGGCGTGGAGGCGGTCGCAAATCGCCTCGTGGCGCGCGCCCGGCGCCGAACGCGGCAGCGACCCGCCATCCAGAATTTCCTCATACGGCCCGTTCACTGCCACCAGCAAAGCAATGTTTGGCGCCGACCGGCAAGCGGCCATTTTTGTTCAAAACAGAACTTGATGCCCCCGCTCGCCAGCATGTATAGTTTGTGCTCTTTTGATAAATTTATGGCAGTAAAAATTCGCATGAAACGCGTCGGAGCCAAAAACGCTCCGGTGTTTCGCATTGTGGTGGCTGACGGTCGCAGTCCGCGCGACGGCAAGTTCATCGAGGAAATCGGCACTTATCAGCCGCTGAAGAAGGGCGATAATTTCACGCTCAAGCTCGACCGCGCCCAATACTGGGTCAGCAAGGGCGCCCAGCCGAGCGACACCGTCGCCAGCCTCATCAAGAAGGCGGGCAAAGCGGCCGTGGCGGCGCCGGCGGCTTGATCTGTATTTTTGTACAATGCAGGCGTTCCTGGAATATGTCGTCAAAGGCCTTGTGCAGAACACCGACGCGGTGAGCATCACGCCGGTGGAACGCGGCGGCATGACGGTCTATGAACTGCGGCTGGACCCGCAGGACGTGGGCAAAATCATCGGCCGCCAGGGCGTGACGATCAACGCCATCCGTTCTTTGTTGCTGGCCGGCAGCGCGAAGAAAGGGCCTGCGTTGCGCGGTGGAAATTGTCGAGGAGCCGAAAAAATCGTAATCGTCCTCGCCCTCGTCCTCGAAAGGCTTCGATCACGAGGACGAGAACGAGAATGAGGACGATCGAGTGAAGATTGACGTGCTCACTTTGTTTCCGGCAATGTTTGCCGGGCCGCTGGATGAAAGCATCATCCAGCGCGCGCGCAAAAAAGGCCTGCTGGACCTGAAAATCCACAACCTGCGCGACTGGACGCATGACCGGCACAAGACCGTGGACGACCGGCCCTTTGGCGGCGGCCCGGGAATGTTGTTGAAGCCGGAACCGC
This sequence comes from uncultured Verrucomicrobiae bacterium, assembly GCA_963789055.1. Taxonomy (GTDB): domain Bacteria; phylum Verrucomicrobiota; class Verrucomicrobiia; order Limisphaerales; family UBA11358; genus UBA11358. The sequence goes on from CAWBJE010000005.1 coordinate 148,520, forward strand.
TCTTTGAAGCAATTGAAAGTTTGCGGCGCGAAAAAACGCGCGTGATTTTGTTGTCGCCCGCCGGGCGGCCGTTCACTCAAGCCATTGCGTGTGAACTGGCAAAACAGGAAGATTTGCTGCTCGTCACCGGCCATTACGAAGGCTTTGATGAGCGGGTGCGGGAAACGCTGGCGGACGATGAATTGTCCATCGGCGATTACGTGCTGACGAACGGCGCGCTGCCCGTCATGGTGGTAATTGATGCGGTCACGCGGCTGCTGCCCGGCGTGCTGGGCGACGACGAAAGTTCGCGCGACGAGTCGTTCAGCCAGGGATTGCTGGAATATCCGCAATACACGCGGCCGGCGGAATTTCGCGGGATGAAAGTCCCGGAAGTGCTGGTGTCCGGCAACCACGCCCAGATTGAAAAATGGCGGCGCGAACAGGCAAAATCGCGCACCAAAGAACGCAGGCCGGATTTGATGTAGCAGCCGACGTCAGTCGGCTCTCAAATCAAACGAAGAAAAGTTGGAGCCGACTGACGTTGGCTGCTACAAAAAATGAAATTTTTATGAACCAGGCATTACAAAATAAAATTGAATCGGAACAGTATCGCAAAGACGATGCGAAATTCGCCGTCGGCGACAGTGTGCGCGTGCACACCAAGGTTGTCGAAGGCGACAAAGAACGCATCCAGATTTTCTCCGGTGTGGTCATGGGCAAACGCGGACACGGCTTGAACGAAACTTTCACCGTGCGCCGCATCAGTTACGGCGAAGGCGTCGAACGCGTGTTTCCGCTGCATTCTCCCCGCGTGGACAAGATTGAAGTGGAGCGCCAGGGCTCGGTGCGCCGCGCCAAACTTACCTACCTGCGCAAACGCCTCGGCAAAGGCGCAACCCTCGTGAACGAAAAGCAGGAAAAAGCCGCAGTCGCACCGTCGAAGTAACCAAGCGAATTCATCGTTTCCCGGCGGGGTTTTTGACCCCGCCTTTTTTGTTTCGCTTACCCCCTGATTTGATAAACTCGGTTCCATGAACCGGCTTGCTGTCCAATTTCTCGACCAGGGATTCCATCGAATGTTGTTCGATGCCATGCCCATGCCCGTTTTCGTGGTGGACGAAGAGGTGTGCGTTCTGGAATGCAACACCGCGGCGTCCAAACTGCTGGGCAAAAGCAAGCAGCGCCTGGTGGGAAAACGGTGCGGGGAGGTGTTGAATTGCATCCATGCCTTGGACGTGCCGGAGGGATGCGGTCGCGGACCGGACTGCGGCGAATGCGTGGTGCGCCAGTCGGTGCGTACCGCTGTGCAGGGACACACTGTGGTCCGCCACGAAACGGAAATGAAGTTCGGCCACAACGGCGACAGCCGGAAAGCGAAACTGAGCGTGACCTGCCAGCCCTTCACCTACGAACGACGCACGTTCATCCTGCTGATCCTGGAAGGCTTGCACGATTGAGGCCGTAGGACAGGCTTCCAGCCTGTCTCCGATATCGATTCCCCGCCTTGGCGGTTGATAAATTCCTTGACTGGAATGCCGCTAACAAATCGTAAGACGGGTTTCTGAAACTGGAGACAGGCGAGACGCCTGTCCTACGTGTAGAAATACACGCCGGGTTGTCGCCTCCAACCGGATTACTTCAATTCAAATTCCCTCAACGCCGCTTGATGAATCTCCAGCGCATTCGCGCCGAAACACACCAGCGTCACCTGCCCCACCGATTGGTTGCGGCCCAAAAATAGTTTCGTCTCGCGCATGGCAATCCGCGCCGCACGGTCCATGGGAAAACCATATGCGCCGGTGCTGATGGACGGAAACGCCACGGTCTTGATGCCGTGTTGTTCCACGAGCGCGAAACAACTCCGGTAACAACTCGCCAGCAGTTCGTCCTCGTCGTGTTTGCCGTCGCGCCAGACCGGACCGACGGTGTGGATGACCCACTTGGCGGGAAGTTTGCAGCCCCTGGTGATTTTGGCCTGGCCGGTGGCGCAACCGCCAAGCGTGCGGCATTCGGCCAGCAATTCCGGCCCGGCCGCCCGATGAATGGCCCCGTCCACACCACCGCCGCCGAGCAACGTCGTGTTGGCCGCATTCACAATCGCCTCCACCCGTTGTTGCGTGATGTCACCGGCGATAACAACGAGACGATTAATAGGCACGTTAACTAATTAAGTTCGGGCAATTGCTTTTGAGCCTTACGCAATGTTGATTTCATCGAACCATCGTGAAGAATTTCTTCAAACGTGCTGCCAGCGATGAAAAGTTTTCTTAAATCCACCGCTCCCAATTCCCGCCGTTGTCTTTTTTCTGCTTTCTCAATCCATGCTTCTAATCCTTTCCAGAGTTTAGCGAACGCTTTTTTGAACGCGGTGAAGAATTCAGGGTGTTCATCAGGATTTTCAAAACGAGGTACGAGCAGAACCTTCAAGACTTGGAGCATTTGCCCCTTAATTGGCAGGTCAAGTGAGTATTTATGCCGGAGCAATTTTCCAACAAGACCCAAAACACTAAGGTTGCCGTGAGTTTTCATCATATAGCCCCTTGTTCGCCTTGCGCCTAGAGGGCGATGTCCGATGCCAAATTCGTTTTTGAGGTATCTGGAAACAAGGTATGCTAGTAATAACTCTTCACAGCAGACACCATCATGAAAAACAATATCGTAAAAACCTTCTGGCAATTCTTCCTCCTGGATGGAATTGGATTTCACAAAAATCTTTCGCTGCTCCATTTTTGCTTGGGCTGGTTTTTCGTGCCAAAAAGCAAGTGCCAACTTTCCAAAATCAAGATTGTCTATGTCTCCCTTCGGAAACTGGGCAATGACATTCTCTTTGCCGAGCTCTGCAATACAATTTTTGAACTCGTCTCTTTTTCGTTCGTAGAAATAGCCTCTGCTTCTGAATGTTGATTGCAATGACTTTTGCACCGAGTCGCCCGATCTCAAGTCGCGCGCCAGAATTGCGGTTTGAAGATTAGTGGCCCTGCGAATCTTTTCAGATAGCATGGTTGGTGACCTGCGTATAACTCGACACATGACCTCGACCCCACCCAAATCGCTTTGGCACTTCGAAAGAGTTGAGGCTGTCTGACAACCATTCACAATTTGGGCGCCAGACAGTTTAAGTTTTCCTCCTATAAGACGGAAGTCATCACACAGCACTGTCATGCCATTATTAAAGGTCCAAAAGTGATGGCGGAGTTCCCTGTCGTCAACAGTTGCAGCGATCTCGCGATTTACGTCATTCCGTAACAACGGAAGGCGAGCGTTCGTTTCAAAAATATGCAATCCTGTTTGGTCGACAGCCTCTTTAACTGATATTCCGGTTACAGTAGCGAGCAGCGAATTTTCTCCATGGTTGAAATATTCGCGTCTTGGAATTTTGAACTCAACTTCTGGATAAGGCAGCCTCTCAATATTCGCACAATATTTTGTCAATAATGCCGCGGAATTAATTACTCGGAGCGTGTGCTTGGGATAGTTTTTTAAATCAATGCGCTCAAAACGTCTGCATGCCTTCTCTAAACCAGCATCCTCGTTGCCCGCAATGATGGCCCAAAATTCGACTGCGAAGTCTTTTGTAACGGCATCGGTATACTGCTCAATAGACGATGCGATGGGACTTTGTCTGTTTGTAGCCAGCTCGGGATCATTGAGTGCTGCCAAAGCTCTTCTAAGTTTATCAATTATTCCCCGTGAAAATGTTCTCTTTAAATTCAAATCTTTCCCGGCTTCCGCTTGGCCAATAATTACTCGTCGTCCTCCTTTTTCGACCCAAAACAGGTCAATGCCTTCTTCTCCCGCTCCTTGCATTCCACATGCTTGGCGCATTTCAGCGTTTTCTAAATTTAGAAAATTATTCACAACCATCACACAGGATTTAAGAAAAAGCTGGAACGTTTTGTTTAGGCCTGCCACACGGCAGGGATGAAAAAGAAAAACAACCACGTTCCAGCGGTTTCCAAACTGAACCTCCTGCGGCAGATTTGCAATGTCATTCCTGACTTTCTGGTGCCCAAGTTGGCGCGGGCCACCGGGGTCCAAGACCGAGCCCGCACGTTCAGTCCCTGGAGTCATCTGATCGCCCTGATGTATGCGCAACTCACGCACAGCATCGGTCTCAACGATGTGTGCGACGCGCTGGCACTGCACTCCGGCCCGCTCTCCAGTCTACGCGGGGCCACGCCACCCAACCGCAACACGCTCTCCCACGCCAACAAAGTGCGCCCGGCACAGATGGCCGAACAACTGTTCTGGGCGGTTTTGGAACATTTGGGCAACCTGGCTCCGGCTTTTGTCAGCGGCCGGGCCGGTAAACGGTTTGCCCGCAAGTTCAAGCGCACCATTCATCTGGTGGATTCGACCACCATTCCGCTGATCGCCTCGTGCCTGGACTGGGCCAAGCATCGCCGACGCAAGGCGGCGGCCAAGTGTCATCTGCGATTGGACTTGCAAAGTTTTCTGCCACGCTTTGCCCTCGTGGACACCGCCCGGCATAACGACGCCAAACGGGCGCGGGAAGTCTGCGCCGGAATCAAAGCCGGCGAAATCGTCATATTTGACAAGGCTTACGTGGACTTTGCACATCTGGCTGACCTGTCCCAGCGCGAGGTGTTCTGGGTGACCCGCGCCAAGGAGAACTTGTGTTTCCGGGTGGTGCGGTGTTTTCAGCGGGGAGCCATCGGCAAGATTTTGCGGGAGGATTTGATCCAATTGCAAACGCCGGCCTCGCTCCAGGGCTATCCGGTGGCGTTGCGCCGCATTGTGGCGCTGGTCGAGGTGGACGGGGAAGAACGACCGATGGAGTTTCTGACCAACAACCTGGAATGGAGCGCCGAGAGCATCGTCGAGTTGTATCGCTGCCGCTGGCAGATTGAGGTTTTCTTCAAGCAGATCAAACAGACCTTGCAACTGGCCGACTTCCTGGGCACCACCGCCAATGCGGTGCGCTGGCAGGTGTGGACGGCGCTGCTGGTTTATCTGCTCCTGCGCTATCTGGCGTTCCTCTCCCATTGGAGCCATAGTTTCAGCCGCCTCTTTACCCTCCTGCGCGCCGCGTTGTGGAAAAAGTGGGATGTGTTGAGTTTGCTGCAATGCTATGGGACAGCCGATGGTCATTTCCGTTATCTGGCCCAACCGGAACAAGCCTATCTGCCAGGTTGGGGATAGAACTATGGGACAGCCAGCGAACGCACCCTGAATTTTGAACACCGCACCATGTGAATTAAACCGAAAAGTCTTAACGCCGCCGTCTGAACCGCTCCTCAATTTTCGAGGAAATTCACGCGCTTTGCCTCAATCGCTCGCCCCCGTGTGACCGGTGTGAAAATTATTTGCAACCCAATATGCCAAGAGATCACCCCAAGCGTCTTGGCGGGTAATTCGTTTCAGATCAATAAGCTGTTCGGTCAGAATTTCCTGAAAATGGTCAAGCTTTATGATGTCCATAATGATCCTATTTGTAAGCGCTTTCTGGGACAATTAGATATGCAACACTCATCGAAGTCACGGCCATTTTCTCTCGTATTTTGAGATTGCGGACTTTCACGTTTAAGTCGCTTCCAGTCCGGATGATTCGACGCATGAGCCATGCCGGCGACGATTATTTTCTTCAACGGTAAACTTCGCGGCGGTGCCGGACACGATTGACGCGCACAATCCGGATCGCATCGGCAATTTCATAAATTACGCGGTAATCGCCCACGCGGATGCGCCAGTCGTTCTTGCTTCCTACCAACTTGCGACAACCAGCCGGGCGCGGGTTGTTGCCCAGCGCACGAATCGCCGTGATGACCCGGTCATGAATCTCGGATGAAAGCCGGGTGAGATCCCTCTCGGCGGCGCGTTCAAGGAAAACCCGATACATGGTCAGTTGCGACGGCGTCCAGCCAGATAGTCTTCAAGCGGGCGATAGTGCAACGGTTTCTGGCGGGCGCGCTTTAACCAGGCAACGTCTGTCGCATCTTCGGCGCGTTCCAGCAGTTCCTCGTAATCCTTGATCGGAAGAATTACGGAAACAGGCTTGCCTTTGCGGGTGACAATCTCGGGTTCAAGCACGGTCGTCTTCATGGCATGTAATCTATCAGCCAGCTAGGTTTTCTGCAAATCCAGTATTCCTTCATCCCAGATGATTCGCCACGTCGTCCGCGCCGGCAACGATTTCCTCGCGCGACTTCAGGTTGCGGATGCGGACGTAGGAATCGCTTTCGAACTTCGCGGTGTAGGTGGCTTTCAATTCCTGCGCGCGTTTGAATTGTTTGTCCGGTTTGGCCGGCGTCAGCGAATACTCCACGGCATATCCGGTCGCGCGCAAGTCCTGCACCAGCTTCAGCGATTGCGGGCGGAATTTTTCGTCTTCGATCAGAACAAAGACGTCGACGTTCGAATCGAACTTCGGCAGCAAGCCGCGCGCCTTGAGCAATTCCAGCAGCACCACGTCGCCCATGCCGAAGCCCAGCGCGGGCAAATCCACTTTGCCGCCGCTGATGAGCTTGACGAGGTTGTCGTAGCGGCCGCCGCCGGCGATGGCGCGGAATTCGCCCTTGCTGTCGAACGCCTCAAACACCACGCCGGTGTAATACGCCAGCCCGCGGATGACGTGGTAATCCACCTTCACGAAATCGCGCAGCCCGCGCGCCGCGAGATTGTCCAGGATGCTCTGCAACTCCGCCGTCGGTTTGCCCGACTCGATGAACGCGTTCACCTCGTCGAGCGAGAATCCCAGCGCGGCCAGTTTTTGCGCGCTCTCTTCCGGCGCGGTCCGTTCCAGTTTGTCAATGATCTGATAAAACTCGTATTCCCGTTGGTCCCGTTTCCGCTTTCCGCCTTTCGCTTTTTGCCGTGGTAAAATTCCTGCCACGCATTGCGGCTGCTCAGGCGGATGACAAAATCCTGCGCGGTCAGGCCAAACGACCGCAGCGTGTCAATGAGCAGCGCAATCAACTCCGCGTCCGCCGCCGGGTCGGTTTCGCCGATGAGGTCGGCGTTGAACTGGAAGTGTTCGCGCAGCCGGCCTTTCTGCTGGCGTTCGTAGCGGAAGAGTTGCGGGATGGCGAACCACTTGACGGGCTTTTTGTAATTGCGTTCGTGCGCGGCCACCATCCGCGCCAGCGTGGGCGTCATTTCCGGCCGCAACGCCACCGCGCGGTCGCCCTTGTCGGTGAAGTTGTAAAGCTGGCCGACGATTTCCTCGCCGCTTTTGGTGGTGAACAGTTCGAGCGGTTCCAGCGGCGGGCCGTCGTATTCGCGAAAGCCGTAGCGCCGGGCGGTCGCGCGCCATTGGTCGAAAATGAACTGGCGCGCGTCGGCGCTCCCCACATCGGAGTGCGGAAGCGGTTCGGGATAAAAATCGCGGAATCCGGGCAAACGTTCCATGTCCGGAACTAGGGATAATTTTCAATTAAGAAAACAGGAAATCAGAGAATTCGCTGTCCTGGATCGCTGGCTTCTATTTTGAATGCCGGGATCAAGAGCCGTGTCTGGAAGACGAATCTGGCCAATGCCCATGGCCGCCCCGCCTAAAATGAGCCAGGTCGAGTTGACCCGGTAGAACAGCAGCCAGATAAAGGCGGCCACGGCGAGCGAAATGGTCAGCCAATCCACCAATACCATCGAACCCAATCGCCAGGTCACGACGATAATCAGCGCCAGCGAGGCCACATTCACGCCGTCGAAAAAGGCGCAGGCCGTCCGTGAATGGCGGAGTCGCGGCACGAGCGGTCCGCTGATGGCCACCAGCACAAAGGCCGGCAGGAAAACCGCCACAGTGGCCACAAATGCCGCATGGGATCCGCCGAGGACATACCCGATGAACGTGGCGGTGGCGAGCAATGGTCCCGGAGTAAACTGGCCAACCGCGATGGCGTCCAGCAAGCTGGCCGTCGGTCAGCCATTGCCGTTGTTCGACAAAGTCGGTGTGCAGAAACGCCAGCAACACGTAACCGCTGCCGAACATCACCGCGCCAACTTTGAAAAAAAACAGGAACATGGGCCAGAGGCTGAACGGCGCCATCGTGCACCGCCGGCAAAGCGCAGACGCATCCCGGACCTGGCCCCCAGCAGCGGCGTCAGACAGGACACGGTCCTGGCGGAGCCGCAACGTTGCGCGGCCAGAACCATGAACATGCCGGCGGATCAAAAGCACCGAACAGCGGACTGGCGGCGAAACAACTGAGCGCGGTGGCTCCCGCGGCGACAATGGCCAGCAACCGCGTTTTGATCGCGGCACGTCCCAGATTCCATATTGCCTGCACCAACACGGCGATGATGACGGGTTTAATGCCGTAGAGCATCCCTTCCGCCGGCGGCAGTCTTCCAAACTTCAAGTAAGCCCAGCCAATGACGCTGACGATAAGACAGCGGGCAGGATGAAGCAAATGCCGCCCAGCAAAAGTCCCGGCCAGCCTGCGCGGCGATAACCTATCAAGACCGCCATTTCCGCCGGGTTGGGCCCGGGGATGGGGTTGACGATATCCAGCATCTCGAGAAAATCCGCGACGCGAAACCCAGCCGCGTTTGATGACCACCTCCTGTTCCATCAGCGCCATGTGCGCCACCGGACCACCGAACGCGGTGGCGCCCAGGCGAAGAAACAACCCGGCCACTTCAAACAGATCGGCCATTTTCCTGAAAGGTGCGAAGCTCATGGCGCTTCTCCTCAATGATTCAGTTCAACCAACCGGTGCCTCCCCCGGGATGCGAATGCGGTTCGGGATAAAAATCACGAAATCCGGGTAATCGTTCCATGCCCGTCAAAATAGAATAAAATTGCCAATCAGGAAAGGACGAAGCGCGACCGGGGTGCGCCCGTCCCCGGAGCGGCAACGTTTAAAACCCTGCTGCACGAGGGAACACAAGCAGCCGTTGTTGCGGAAGAAAGCTCATCATTGGAAACCAGCCATGCCATCGCCGGATTGCGGCTTGAGCGCTTTGCGCCGCTGCGTCCGGGGACGGGCGCACTCCGGACGGCATTTTCCAGGTCAAGCTTGCGGCACGGGTTTTGCGGGCGTGAGCTTGAGCACATCGGCCCGCATTTCCTTGCCCGCCTTGAATTTTACCATCGCCCGCGCGGGAATCGGCACGTCGGTTTCCGGCGCGTTGGGATTGCGGCCGACCCGGGCCTTGCGGATTTTGATTTCGAAGACGCCGAAGTTGCGCAGTTCCACCTTGTCGCCCTTGGCCAGCGCCTCGGCAATGTAATCGAGCGTTTTTTGGACCACGTCGAACACCTGCTGCTGGACGAGGCCGGTTTCATTGCTGATGCGAACCACCAGGTCGCGTTTTGTGAGGGTCATAATTTTTATCGGGTTGTGTATCGGGTTAATTAATTATCATTGCACCACACGTATTGTCCAGAAGTCGCTGGCCAGATTATCGTCGGTCAAATACGCATAAGGCAAGGTAAAATAACCTTTTATTCCCCAGCGGCCGCCCCAGGAGTTGCGGATCGATAAACCACTGCCGGGCGTCGTCGTAACCGACCCCGGCCACCGCATGGCCGCCAATGGCCCGCTCGCCGGATTTGGGCAGCGTCGCGTGACCGGTGCGGGCCACCTGCGCGCTTTCAAAACTCTCGTAAACCGTGAACCCAAACACAAACGGCCAGCCCGACGCAAGGCAGCCCTTGAGCTGGCTGAGGATCGGCGTAAGGCGCTGATAAAGAACGACTTTGTATTTCAGCGCGTCGGCGTAGCACTTGGCCGGCGGTTTGGTCTTGAACTTTGAAATGACATATGGCCATTCGGTTTCCGGGCAATCGCCCTGTTTGGCCACGCTCTTGATGCCGTCGCGTATTTGCGCGCCGCTGTCGATATCAATCGTGTGTTCGATGGCGCGCTCATTGTAATAAATGAACAGGCGCGACGGTGCGAAGTCGGCCAGTTTTTGTTTCAAGCGGTCGAACTCAATGGCTCCGGCAATGGCGTTGGCGGTGCAACTGCCGAGCTGGCCCTGGTCATAAACCGGCGGGCATTGGGGACGCAGGTCAACTTTGGCTGGCAACACCCCGGCCAGCGCAACCGGTGCGGCGTAGAAATGGTCGCGCTGATCCGGCAAATCGGGCAGCCAGCCGTAACGAGCAATCTTGTAGCTCATAAGTTTCCTTGCCGCTCTTTCAATCAAACGCTGTCTTGAATTATTGTAGTTGGCCATGACTTGTCCACAACAAAAACGGAGGCCGGATGAGCAGGGCGGATGCAATTGACTGGTCGCGGAGCACGGATGACGGCAGTTGGTTAACGCCGGACTCCAAGAATCCGTCGCGGAGCGACGGTTGAAAGCCGAAACGTCTTCGATTTCATGCTCACTCCGCGACTGGCCGTGCCGATTGGGGAAATCGGCTACAGCAAGGCTCCTCCCGAGCTAACCTCCGGCACTTAAATCTTTACAGTTTTGTGACGAATTCGCAGAGTAGAAGTGTGATTGAAAGCAGTTCCAGGGTTCAACCAGCACAGTCGCATTCGGCAACCCGTCTGCCAGCGGATTTTGCCGGGGATTTGGAGGCCGCCATTCAGCGGGCGCAGGACAATCTGCTCCGCATGCAAAAGCCGGAGGGCTACTGGATCGGCGAATTGATGGTGGATTCCACGCTCGTTTCCGACACGATCGCGTATCACCATTGGCACGGCAAGGTGGACCCGGAATGGCAGCGCAAGGCGGTCAACCACATCTTTTCCATGCAATTGCCCGACGGCGGCTGGAACATTTATTACGGCGGCCCGTCGGAGGTGAATGCCACCATCAAGGCCTATCTCGCGCTCAAACTCGCCGGCGTGCCGGTCACCGACCCGCGCATGCTGGCGGCGCGCGAAGTGGCGCTGCACCTCGGCGGCGTGCCGCGCATGAACACGTTTTCCAAGCTGTACCTCGCGCTGCTCGGGCTGTATCCCTGGGAATACGTCCCGACCATCCCGTGCGAGGTGCTGCTCATCGGCAAATGGTTCCACGTGAATTTCTGGGACATGAGCAACTGGTCGCGCGGCGATGCTCGTGCCGCTGGCCATCATCAACCATTTCAAACCCACCCGCCCGGCGAACGTGGACCTGGACGAGCTTTATCCCGAAGGCATCCACGAACGCGACCTCGCGCTCGCGCCCGACCCGGAAAGGCTTTCGTGGCGCAATTTCTTCCTCTGGCTCGACCGCCTGCACAAGTTCGCCGAATGGTTCGCCGAACACAAAATCCATCCCTTCCGCAAGCGCGCGCTGAGAAAGGCCGAGCAATGGATGCTGGAACGCTTTGAAGGCTCGGACGGCCTGGCGGCGATTTTCCCCGCGATGCTCAATTCGCTCATCGCCCTCAAGGCGCTGGGTTATCCCGACGACCATCCGCAGGTCGTCCGCGCCGCGCGCGAGCTGAAAAAGCTGGAGCACGAAACCGAAGATACCGTGCGCATCGAGCCTTGCTTCTCGCCGGTCTGGGACACGGCCATCGTCGCCATTTGCCTGCACGAATCCGGCATTCCGGAAGATCATCCCACGCTGAAGCAGGCCGCCGAGTGGCTGATGGACCGGGAAATCCGTTTCCGCGGCGACTGGATTCACAAAAATCCCGGCCGACGTCGAACCCAGCGGCTGGGTCTTTGAATTCAACAACAAATGGAATCCCGACGTGGACGACACGGCGATGGTGCTGCTCGCGCTGCGCAAAATTCCCACGGACAATCCGAAGCGACGCGACGAATGTTTCCAGCGCGGCCTGAAATGGATGATGACCTTCCAGTGCAAGGACGGCGGCTGGGCGTCGTTCGACAAGGATTGCACCAAGAACATCCTGGAAAAAGTCCCGTTCGCCGACCACAACGCCATGCTCGACCCCGAATGCGCCGACATCACCGCGCGCATCCTGGAATTGCTCGGCTACGAAGGCTGGCCAACCGACCATCCGCAAGTGAGCGAAGCGCTGCAATTCATTCGCGAGCATCAGGAAGCCGACGGCTCGTGGTATGGCCGCTGGGGCGTGAATTACATTTACGGCACCTGGCAGGTGTTGCGCGGATTGCGCGCGATGAACCTGGACATGAACCAGCCGTGGCTGCTCAAGGCGCGCGCCTGGCTCGAAAGCGTCCAGCACGAGGACGGCGGCTGGGGCGAACGCTGCAACACCTACGACGACCCGGTCTTCAAAGGCAGGGGCCCAGCACCGCGTCGCAAACCGCCTGGGCCGTCATGGGCCTGTGCGCGTTCGACGACCCGGACAATCCCGCGCTCAAACGCGGCATTGAATATCTGATCCGCACGCAAAATCCGGACGGCTCGTGGACGGAAGCCGAGACCACCGGCACCGGTTTCCCGAAGGTGTTTTATTTGAAATACGACATGTATCGCAACGCCTGGCCGCTGCTGGCGTTGGCCACGTACCGGAAAATACTTGAAAGCGCCGGCGCCCGGCGCAACGACGACATAAACAGCCGGCGACATCCAGGGATGGAAGCTCCGCAAAACGCCGGTCATGCTTGAGAGTCACACGTTTAAACGCTACAACGCAAATCGGCCTTCGGGAACGAAGGTTTTTTCTTTCTCGCTGTTTTTCCAATGACCTGTTAAATCCTCCGCATGAGTTACGACCGCATTGTTAATCCCGTGCTGCTTTCTGAACTCTGCTCGCGCTAGGTACAGAACCGAATATGAACTGTATATTTAGTTGTCGGCAGGCAAAGTACTCACCTCAGCGACGCGCCCAACTCATTTCCGAATTACATGAAATCCACGTGAATTTAATCGAGCTCAAGTAGACATACCACGTGGGAAAGCAGGGAGTCGCCCTCGCCTGTCTATGTCAATTCGCACACAAAGTTGACAGGTTTGCCGCTGCCGACCATGCTTGCCTCGTGCAATGCTTGAGCAAACCGTCCAGATTGTTTCCAACGAGCGCGACACGGATTCCTATTTCCGGCTCGTGCTGCGCGCGCCGCAAATCGCGCCGCTCATCCAGCCCGGACAGTTTGCCCACGTCCGCGTGCTGCCGCTGAAGGACGCCCTGCTGCGCCGGCCGTTCAGCATCTTTCAGGTCGAGGGCGACACGTTTTCCATCCTCTACAAAACCGTCGGCAAAGGCACCGACGCGCTGGCCCGGATGGGTGCCGGCGAGGAACTCAGCGTCATTGCGCCGCTCGGCCACGGATTCACCGTGCCCAAACGCGGCGGCGAAACTCCCCTGCTCGTCGCCGGCGGTTACGGCATGGCGGCGATGTATCTGCTGGCGCAACGCTCGCCGCAAAAAGGCATCGTCTTCGTCGGCGGCCGGCGGCGCGTGGACATTTTGTGCGAAAAGGAATTTCAGGCGCTCGGCTGGGACGTGCGCGTGACCACCGAAGACGGCAGCCACGGCGAAAAAGGATTGGTCACAGAACCGTTGCTTGACAGAACTGAAACGAAAGGTGCCCCACCGGAAAGTGTTCGCCTGCGGCCCGACGGGCATGTTGAAAGCCGTTGGCAAAATCGCCGAGGAATTCAAAGTGCCGGCGGAACTTTCGATGGATGAACACATGTGCTGCGGCGTCGGCGTCTGCCTGACGTGCGTGATTCCGGTCAAGACCGGCGACGGCTGGGAATACCAGCGCACCTGCACCGAAGGGCCGGTGTTTGATGCGCGGAAGGTTGAATGGGAGGCAGTCAGATGAATCTACAATCCACGATTTACGATTTACAATTTGCGAAAGAAATCGGAGGTGTATCCGTGAATCTGTCCGTCCAAATCGGCAAACTGAAGCTGCAAAACCCGGTGATGGTCGCGTCGGGCACCTTCGGCTACGGCGTCGAATACGCGCAACTCCTCGACCTGAACCAGCTCGGCGCGGTGGTCGTGAAGGGCATCCGGCTGCATCCGGTTCGCGGCAATCCCACGCCGCGCACGGCCGAAGTCGCCAGCGGCATGCTCAACGCCATCGGCCTGCAAGGGCCGGGCGTGGACGGGTTCATCAAAAAATACTGGCCGTTTCTCAAAAAACTGAAGGTGCCCACCATCATCAACATCTGGGGCACCACGGTTGACGAATACGCCGAGGTGGCGCGGCGGTTCGACGCGCTGGGCGGCGTCGGCGCGCTGGAACTGAACGTTTCCTGCCCGAACATCAAGGAAGGCGGCGCGCAGTTCGGCACGGACGTGAAATTGCTCGCGCAGGTCGTGGCCGCCTGCCGGAAGGTGACGAAGCTGCCGCTGATCACCAAGATGAGTCCGAACGTGGTGAGCATCGCGCCTTTCGCCAAGGCGGCGGAGGAAGCCGGCAGCGACGCGCTGGCCATCACGAACAGTTACCCGGCCATGGCGATTGACATCGAAACGCGCAAGCCGAAGCTGGCGAACGTCACCGGCGGCCTGACCGGCCCGTGCATCAAGCCGATTGCCATCAAACTGGTCTGGGAAGCGGCGAAGGCGGTGAAGATTCCCATCATCGGCATGGGCGGCATCCAGAACGCGGCGGACGCGATTGAATTCATGATGGCCGGCGCGACGGCGGTGGCGGTGGGCACGGCAAATTTCTACGAACCGCAGACGGCGTTGCAGGTGATTGCCGGCATCCGCGAATTCATGCAAAAACACGGCATCAAGGACGTGCGGGAAATCACCGGCAGCGTGCCAGAATCGAGCCAAGATGAACCTGATTCCAATGTTCGAGCATCGCTCAAAACCGTTGTTGCCGCGCCGGGAATTTTATGCCGCGCATGGCGCGGAGCGCGGCGGTGGCTCTGCTGGTCGTCGCGGTCGCGCTTGGCATCGGCATGGTCGGCTACCGCGCCTTCGAGCCGATGTCCTGGGTGGACGCCTTCGTCAATGCGGCGATGATTCTGTCCGGCATGGGGCCGGTGTCGGCGCTGCAAACCGACGGCGGGCAAGATTTTCGCCGGCTGCTACGCGCTGTTCAGCGGCCTGGCGTTCATGCGAGCATTGGAATCATTTTCTGCGCCGGTGTTTCACCGGTTCCTCCACAAGTTTCATCTGGAAGAAGCGAAACGCGCGGACAAACGGGCGAATGATTTTTTGAACGTGGCACAGGCGTCTGCCTGTGATCAATCACACCGGCCGGAGGCCTGTGCCACCTATGCCACTATTCTGTTTTGCGCTTCGCGCGCGACGCGCTATGCTTCGGCTCATGCTTTGGGCATTCACCAAATATCACGCGCTGGGCAACGACTACATCGTCATTGACCCGAAGAACCTGCCGTCGCCGCTGACGGCCGCACAGGTCAAAACCATCTGCCATCGCAATTACGGCATCGGTTCGGACGGCATTTTGCTCGGTCCCCTGCCCTCCAAAAAGGCGAAGTTCGCGCTCCGCATTTTCAATCCCGACGGCAGCGAGGCCGAAAAGAGCGGCAACGGCCTGCGGATTTTTTCGCGTTATCTGTGGGACAAGAAACTGGTCGGCAAGGATGAGTTCGACGTCGAAACCCCCGGCGGCGTGGTGAAAGCCACGGTCATGGAACGCGGCAAAATCGTGCGCGTCGAAATGGGCAAGGTCAGTTTCTGGAGCGATGAAATTCCCGTGGCCGGCCCGCGCCGCGAAGTCATCAACGAACCGATCCATCTGCGCGGGGAGCGATTCAACTTTTGCGCGGCCACCGTGGGCAATCCGCATTGCGTGCTGCCGATGCCGAAAATCAGCGCCGACCTGGCCCGGCAGATCGGCCCGTTGCTGGAAACGCACCTGCGTTTTCCCAACCGCACCAACGTGCAATTCATGAAGGTGCTCGACCGCAAAAACATCCAGATTGAAATCTGGGAGCGCGGCGCGGGTTACACGCTGGCGAGCGGCAGCAGCAGCAGCGCGGCGGCGGCGGTGGCGCACCGGCTCGGCCTGTGCGACCGCGATATTTCCGTCCACATGCCCGGCGGGATCATTGAAATCAAGATCGGCGACGATTACGCGATCGTAGATGACCGGCTCGGTGACGAAGGTGTCCGACGGCGTCATCGCGAAGGAAATGTTCAGTGCTTCGCGTTGTGATCGGGTGAAGCCGAGCGTCGTAGCCGCCGAGGTAACGAGACGGAATAGACTACTCGCAGGCACTTCCGCCTCCTGACGTCTTGGCGGCTACAGAACGTCAACTCATCGGCTTCCGATCTGGCCCGTCTCGAACCATTTATCATCCGCCAGCACCACCGAGGTTTCGATCTGGCGATAGGGAATGGACCAGTACTTTTTGAGCAGCCGGTCTTTTTCCGCCGGGGTTACCTTGCGAAAGCCGTGTTTCTCGTAGAAGGCAATGGCCCACGTTGCCGCCGCCCAGGTTCCAATCAAAATCGGCCGGGTCGTTGAGCCGCACAGATGTTTCAACAATTTGCCGCCGATACCCTGATTCCGGAAAGCCGTGCGCACATAGGCGTGGCGGATGAGCGTGACGTCCTGGACGGGCTGAATGCCCATCATCCCGGCGAATTTTCCGTCCAGTTCCATCCCCCAGAAAACCACTCCTTGCTGCATTTGTTCCCGCAATTCGGTTTGCGGCATGTAGGGTTCATGCCAGCGGTCGGGAGGAATGACGCCGTGATAAGCCTGGGCGGCGTCGTTGATGATTTCCCAAATCGCCCCGAATTCATCGGGGCGGCAGGGACGTATGGTTCCCATTATTGCTTTGCCGTCACGGCTCAGCCAATTATTCGACGGGCACGCCGAACGCACCGGCTGCCGACATGGATGGCGCTGATTTTTTGCGGTCTGTTCCAGCTCCTCCCGTTTCCGGGCATCTTCCCGGGCCTGCCGCACGGCATTCTCAGCCGCATTCAAAAGGTCGTTGACATTTTTGGCCAACTCCGGCGTGAAGGTGGGATGAATCACCACCAGACATCCTTCGGTCAATTCCATCCCCACACCTTTCAACGCCAACGACTGATTCAACAACCGCCGGATTTGTTCAAGCGTCGGAGCGTCAATCTGTCGGTTCCGTTCGAAAGGCGACTTTGCGTTTATCGGACAATTCCTGTTAATGGATATTATTTTCATAATCATGCGAATGCGACTTGCTTAAGGAAGCATGAACCACGCCAGGTTATTGGCGCAAGAATTAACACGGACACGCCTGGAAAACCCGCTGGCTGACGGTCGGAAGCCGGATTCCCCCGGTTATTGGGCCGGCTGGAATTTGCCCCGCAGGACGTGGATGAGCGCCTTGACTGTAAGTTCGATGAAAAGAAACGGCTTGGCGATGAAGTCATTGCCGCCGGCCACCATGGATTTGGTGCGGTTATTAAAGTCATCAAGGCGGGTGACAAAGACGACCGGGGTTTTCTTGTGCAGCGGCAGATTGCGCAGCTTGTTGCAAAGTTCGAAGCCGTTCATGCCCGGCATGTCCACGTCCAAAAACACAAGGTCGAATTTGTTTTCGGAAAGCAGTTTCAAGGCGGCGTTCGGGTCTTCAACGCTGATGGACTGGAGCTGCGCTTTTTTGAGCGCGTAAGTGATGGTACGGCAGGCCAGCGCCTCGTCGTCCACGACCAGGATGCTGGCGCGGGGGAGTTCCTGCATTTCGGGCTGGGTGCCGTTTTAAACAGGAAATCGAGAAAATCCACCGCCGCGGCGACGGTGTGCAGGATTGAGGCGCTGATGTTTTTCGGTTTTTCGCAAAGTTCCTTGAGCAAGGCCTTCGAACGAGGCCGCCATGTGCGCGATCAGGACGAGGCCGGAGATGCCGGCGTTGCTGTTGACGGCATGGATGCGGCAATAGAGTTCCTGAATGTGTTCGAGCCGGGTCTGCTTCGGCGTCGGACTTGATGAGGCTTTGCAAGCGAAGCGCGCAGGACGGTCAGCGTGGCGGGCAGGCTGGCAATGAATGTTTCCCGGAATTCAGCCTGAAATTCAGCATCCGTCTCGGCTGGCAGATTGGGCGGATTTGGTCCGCCGGCGCGCCTTCGGTTTTCCGGCGGGCATGCGAAATCGCCTCGCCGCCACCGATGGTGCGGCGCATCAGATCCAACAGATCCTGCGGCGAACAGTTGATTTTGGAGACACATTTCGTCGCGCCGGCCTTCCACGCATCCTGAATCAGGTTGGTCAGGTAGGTGTTGGAAAGAACGATGATCGGCACTTTGGAAAATTCCGGATCGCTGCGAATTTTATTGATGACTTCAATGCCCGACATTTTGGGCAGAATCAGGTCAAGCACGATGGCATCGGGCTGAAACGTGCGCATCAATTTCAACCCGCTCTCGCCATCGAGCGCGATCTCGGCCAGATAACCTTCCACGACGAGTTTGTTCCGATAAACATTCGCAACAATCTGTTCATCTTCGATGATGAGGATTTTTTTCATTATAATTAGCTTTCCGAAGGCACAAGGTTGGGAGTTGGCAGCCGGATGGATTTCCGGTCATTTGGCCGGCTGTAATTTGCCGCGCAGGACGTGGATGAGGGCCTTGACGGTGAGTTCAATGAAGAGAAACGGTTTGGCAATGAAATCGTTGCCGCCGGCCATCATGGAATTGGTGCGGTTGTCGAAGTCACTGAGGCCGGTAATGAAAACGACCGGGGTTTTCTTATGCAAAGGCAGGTTGCGCAGCTTGGTGCAGAGTTCGTAACCGGTCATGCCCGGCATGTCCACGTCCAGAAACACAAGGTCAAATTGATTTTCGGAAAGCAGCTTGAAGGCGTCGTTCGGGTCTTCGACGCTGACGGACTGGAGTTGCGCTTTTTCGAGCGCGTAAATGATGGCGCGGCGGGAAATGGCCTCGTCGTCCACGACCAGGATGCTGGCGGGCGGGATTTCCTGCTTGTCGGACCGGGTGCTGCGTTCAAACAGGAAGCCGAGAAAATCCACGGTGGCGGCGACGGTGCGCAGGGTTGAGGAGTTGATGTTTTTGGGTTTTTCGTAAAGTTCCTTGAGCAAGGCCTCGAGCGCGGCGGCCAGGTGCGCGATTTGGACGAGGCCGGCAATGCCGGCGTTGCCGTTGACCGCGTGGATGCGGCGATAGAGTTCGTGGATGTGTTTGAGCCGCGCCACTTCGGTGTCGGACTTGATGAGGCTTTGCAAGCCGGTCGCGCAAGACGGCGAGCGTGGCGGGCAGGCTGGCAATCAATGTTTTCCGAAGCTCGGCCTGAAATTCGGCATCGGCTTCGCTGATAACCAGGGACGGGCTTGGCCGGCAGCGCCTTCCGTCGTTGGGCCGGACGGGAGCAACCGGCCGCCGCCGATGGTGCGGCGCATCAGTTCCAACAAATCCTTCGGCGAACAGTTGATTTTGGAGACGCATTTCGTCGCGCCGGCCTTCCATGCATCCTGAATCAGGTTGGTCAGATAGGTGTTGGAAAAAACAATGATCGGCAATTTGGCGAAATCGGCTTCGCTGCGGATTTGCTTGATGACATCGACGCCCGACATTTTGGGCAGCATGAGGTCAAGCACGATGCCATCCGGCTGGAACGTGCGCATCATCTTCAGGCCCGTCTCGCCATCCAGCGCGACCTCAACCTGATAACCTTCCACGGCAAGTTTGTTTCGATAAACATTCGAAACAATCTGGTCATCTTCGATGATGAGGATTTTTTTCATCAATAGGCAGCGTCGGCGGCGGTGCAGCGGAATTCAACTGCGCCGCCAGGAAATTTTGAATGAGCTTGAATTCGCGCGCGGCATCTTCATAAACCTGCGCGGCGGTGGTCAGCGTGCCGGAAGCGCCCTGCTTTTCCAGGTCCCGGAGCAGCGGCACGAACCGCGTCATGCCCAGCGTGGCGCTCGCGCCCGCGCAACTGTGCGCCACGCGGCGGACATCATCGGCCTTGTTGGCGCGCACGGCGGCTTCCAGTTGCGCCAATTGCTGGGTGGTCTGCTTGAAAAACATGTCAACCAGTTCGCGGATGCTGTCCGCGTCGCCGTCGGTCAACTCGTTCAAGCGTTCCATCTCCACCGTGCACCGCGTCATCGGCGGCGCGGGTGGGTTGGTTTGGGGTGATGGCGCAGTCTGGTGCCGCCGGAGTCATTTCGTTTTTGGCATTGGGGTTGGTATTCATAAATGAACAGCTGGCTGTGGCGGCGCGGCAGAATTCAACTGGGCCGCCAGAAATTGTTGAATGAGTTCGAATTCGCGGGCGGTTTCTTCGTAAATCTGGGTGGCGCTGGTCAGCATGCCGGAGGCGCCTTGTCTTTCCAGTTTGCGGAGCAGCGGCACGAACCGCATCATGCCCAGCGTGGCGCTCGCGCCGGCGCAACTGTGCGCCAGGCGGCGGACATCTTCGGGCTTGTTGGCGCGCACGGCGGCCCCCAATTGCTCCAATTGCTGGCTGGTCTGCTTGAAAAACAAGTCAACCAGTTCGCGCAAACTGTCCGTATCACCATCGGTCAAATCGTTCAAGATGTCCATTTCCACCGGCGGTCCCTCCTCGACCGGCACTTCGGGCCTGGGCACCGGCAGAGTGATGGGCGTGTCGGCGTTAATCACCGGCTTGGGGGCCGGTACCGGCGAAGCGGTTTTGGCCGCCGGTGCCGGCTTCGGAGCAGAAACATCAACCTTGCGCACTGGTGCCGGTTTGGCCGCCGCCGGTTCGGCTTTGGGCTTGGGCGCTTCGACTTTGGGTTTGGGCACCTCGGCTTTTGATGTTGGCGTGACCGGATGCGCAACGGCCGCCGGCGCGGGGGCGGGAGCGGGCGCATCCGCTTTGGCTGCCGGCATAGGTGCTGGTGCCGGTTCACCGGCATTGGCCGTCGGCGCAACCGTTGCCGTCCTTTTCGCTTGCGGCCCCCAGCGTTCGACGGCAGCACGAATTTCCTTCGGTAGAATCGGCTTCGAAAGATAATCATCCATGCCGGCGGCCAGGCATTTTTCGCGGTCGCCCTGCATCGCCTGCGCGGTCATCGCAATAATAACGATGCGCGACTGGTAGTTCGGATGCACCGCTTCTTTTTGTCGCGCGCGGATGGCACACGTGGCTTCCAACCCGTCCATCTCTGGCATCATCACGTCCATGAAAACAATATCATACGGTTTTTTATCCAGCGCGTCGAGTGCTTCGCGGCCGTTCCCGGCAAGGTCAGGTTCATAACCGACGGTGGCCAGAATCCGCGCGGCAACCTTTTGGTTGATGGCGTTGTCGTCGCACAAAAGGATGCTCAAGGGCAACTTCTCCGTGAGAGATTCCCCGGGCCTGGCGATCGGTTGCTGGCGCGCCGCGACCTTCGGGCTGAACAGGGCGCGCACGAGCACTTCACAAAGCTGGGCCGGTTTGACAGGTTTATTGACCGTGTGGGCAAATACGATGTGGGTGCTGCCCGGGGCATCCGAATGCAGGCCCAGGGGCATCATCAACACCAGCGGCATCATTGCCGCGCCGGGCAATTTGTGGATTTCCATGGCGAGCGCGAGGCCGTCCATGCCCGGCATCTGCAAATCCAGGACGCCCAGGTCGTATTGTTCGCCCTTCTTGAGCCATTCCAGGGCCTGCTGCGGACTTTCGGCTGCGCACGGAACCATTCCCCACTTGGTCACCTGCTCGGAAATCACCCGGCGGATCATGGCGTTGTCGTCCACAATCAGCAGCCGCAAATCGGCGAGTTTGGACTGCGATCCCGCCAGGGCGTATGGCGCGGGTTGAAGGTCGGCCTGGAAATTAATGGTGAAATGGAAGGTCGAGCCGGTGCCGGGTGAACTTTCGGCCCACATTTTACCGCCCATCAGTTCGACCAGTTGTTTGCTGATGGCCAGTCCCAGGCCCGTGCCGCCGTAGTGCCGCGCGGTGGAGGCATCGCCCTGCGAAAACGGTTTGAACAACCGCTCCAGCCGTTCGGGCTGGATGCCGATACCCGTGTCGCGCACGGAAAAATTCAATTGCAACTGGGAGTTCTTCTGCGTTTCGTTCGGTTGCATCGAAAGCAATTTGACGTCGATGTGCACCCCGCCTTTTTCGGTGAATTTGATGGCATTGCTCAGGAGGTTGGCGAGCACCTGCCGCAACCGCAGGGAATCGCCCTCCACCGTCACCGGCATGGCATCGTCCATCTGATACGCCAGATCGAGATTCTTCCCAAAGGCGCGGGCCGCTTGCAGGTCGAGCGCATCCTCCACACAGGTGCGCAGGTTGAACGGCCGCGAATCCAATTCCAGTTTCCCCGCCTCAATTTTCGAAAAGTCCAGAATGTCGTTGACGATGGCCAGCAACGATTCGCTGCTGGTATGAATCGTTTCGAGATAACTGCGTTGTTCGGAGGTCAGCGGGGTTTCCAGCAGCAGGCTAACCATGGCGATGACCCCGTTCATCGGCGTGCGGATTTCATGGCTCATGGCCGCCAGAAAATCGGATTTGGCGCGCACGGCCGCCTCGGCGGCGAGACGGGCCTCGGTCAAACTGTCGTTGTGCCGGCCCAGGTCATCATGCCGACGCTTGGTTTCCAAAAGGGCGCGCAGCCGCGCGCGCAGCACCAGGGCTTCAAATGGCATGCCGACGCAATCGCACACGCCCAGGTCGAACGCCTGCAATTTGTCCACCGTGTTATCATCGCTGGTCAGAGCGGTAACCAGCGTGAAGGTCGTCGGCGGATTCTCCTTGAGCTGGCGCAGGAATTCAAAACCTTCTGCTTTCGACGACGCCAAATCAACCAGCACGAGGTCCGCCGGACTGGCGCGCAGGGATTGAAGCCCGTCGGAAGCCCGGCGTTCCAAAGCAATGGCAATATTGTCCGTATGCAATGCGCCGGACAACGTCGCCAATAGCTTGGGATCGTTGCTGACCAAAAGAATCTGATATGCCGGCTGACTCATGTCTCAAAATTTAACATTCCCCAAAAAAGTGCAGCATGAAACGTTCCTGAATAGACAAGATTCCCTACATTTAGCCAATTCGTCATTTAACGCGAAAAATAACGGTTTTTTGAAAGAAACATTGCTGGCGAAGGCCGTTGGCGATACACTCCGGCCATGTTCCAAACGGTGCTCGACGCTGACCCGGTGGGAAGTGCGGCCTTAGTTCGCGACACGCACTTGAGCGCGTATCGCTTCATGCTGCTGGCGCGCCTGCTGGACGACAAATGTGCGGGCCTGTACCGGGCCGGCAAAATTCATGGGGGCGTTTTCATCGGCCGCGGGCAGGAAGCCTTGAGCGTTTCCATCGGCTTGTCGCTGAAAAAGAGCGACGTGTTCGCACCGCTGATCCGCGACACAGCCGGACGGCTGGCGTTTGGCGAACCGATGGTTGACGCCGTGCGAACGTATCTGGGTTCCGTTCTTGGTCCGATGCGCGGCCGCGATGGCAACGTGCACCGCGGCCGGCCCAAAGAAGGCTATCTGCCGATGGTCAGCCATCTGGGCGCAATGATTTCCGTCGTGAACGGCACGCTGTTCGCCCGCCGCATGAAGGGCGTTCCCGGCACCGTGGGCGCCACGTGCATCGGTGATGGCGGCACGGCCACCGGCTCGTTTCACGAAGCACTTAATCAGGCGGCCATCGAAAAATTGCCGCTCGTGCTCGTCGTGGCCAACAACCATTACGCCTACTCGACGCCGAACGAGCGCGAATTTGCCTGTCGCGACCTGACGGACAAAGCCGCCGGTTATGGCGTCGTGGCGCACGCAGTGGATGGCACGGACTTGTCTGCATGCTTGAAAATTGTGAGCGACGCCGTTGCCCGCGCCCGCGCCGGTCATGGTCCGCAAATGGTCGTCGCCACCCTGCTCCGGCTTTGCGGCCACGGTGAACACGACGACGCCAGCTACATTGATCCAAAATTGAAAGCGTCGCCCGTTGGACGCGATTGCTTGAAAGTCGCCGAAGAATTTTTGCTCCGCCAGAAATGGGTGGACGCCGCTGCGCTGGCCGCGATGCGTGGCGAAATTGTCCATGAAATCGAGGATGCTGTCGCTCAGGTGCAGCGCGAGCCGGCACCCGACCCCTTTGCCGAGGATTGGCGGGCAATTTCGACCGGACATTTGAACGAGGGACAGGAGAAATGAACCACGAGTGAAGGATTAAGAATGAAGAATGCAGAAACAAATCCTGCGGGCGATGTGGTAGTGCCTTTTAATTCTTCATTCTTCGTTCTTCATTCTGCATTTTCCCGGCAATGAGCATCACCTATCTTGAAGCCATCCGGGAAGCGCAGGCGCATGCGTTGCGCGATGACCCGCGGGTGTTCATTTACGGGCAGGACGTGGGCGTGTTCGGCGGCGCGTTCAAGGCCACCAAAAATCTGGCGAAGGAATTTCCCGGCCGCGTGATTGATTCGCCCATCAGCGAGGATGCGATGATGGGTTTGGCTGTCGGCGCGGCGATTGAAGGCATGCGGCCCATCATCGAGATGCAGTTTGCGGATTTTTCCACCGTTGGTTTCAACCAGATTGTCAACCAGGCCGCGACACTTTTCTGGCGCACGCAGGTCCCCTGCCCGATCACCGTGCGGCTGCCCTTTGGCGGCACGTCCGGCAGCGGACCGTTTCACAGCCAGAGCCTGGAAACGATTTACGCGCACTATCCCGGCCTGGTGGTGTTGACGCCGGCGACCGTGGAAGATGCCTACAGCATGCTGCTTGAAGCGGTGGCCATTGACGACCCGGTAATTTTTTGCGAGCACAAATTCCTTTACTACCACCTCAAGGCCGAAAAATTGCCAAGCGAAGCATTGCCCGTCGGCAAAGCCCGCATCGCGCGCGAAGGCCGCGACATGACCATTGTGGCCTACAGCGCCATGGTGCATGAAGCGCTCGAAGCGGCAAAGGAACTTGTCCCCGAAGGTTGGGAAATTGAAGTGGTCGATTTGCGCTCGGTGAAACCGCTCGATACGGACACGGTGATGGCCAGCGTTGCGCGAACGGGTCGGCTGCTGTGCGTGGGTGAAGCCTGGCCTTGGGGAGGCGTGACGGCGGAAGTCATCGCCCGGGTCACGAGTGAAGGATTTGGTTTGCTCGACGTGCCGCCGCAACGGCTCAACGCCAAGGACACGCCGGTGCCATACCATCCCAATTTGTGGACTGCGCATCGCCCCACCGCGCGCGCCGTGGCCGGCGCCGCCCGCAAATTGCTCCGCTTATGAAACCAGAACAAAGGAAATGTCGGAGTATTGAAGTGTTGGAATGCTGGAATACTGGATTATTGGATTATTGGATGGTTGGACTGCAACAAATCGCCGCCTCATCAATCCATCAATCCATCAATCCACGAATCCATCTCACCACTCCAATACTCCATCACTCCATCATCCCATTCTGACGCCATGCCGCGAATTCCCATCATCATGCCGCAACTGGGCGAGTCCATCGCCGAGGCCAACATCATCAACTTCCTCGTCAAGCCCGGTGACACTGTCGAAGCCGACCAGGATTTGATCGAAGTCGAAACCAACAAGGCCGGAATGAACGTCACGTCGCCCTGCCGCGGGCGCATTGAAAAATTCACCGTGCAAGTGAACGAAAGCTACGCCGTCGGCGTGGTGCTCGGCTACATCGAGGCGACCCAGGAAGAAGCGGTGCGATTGGGGATTGATGCTCCCGCGCCGGCGAAGACCGGCGACACCGACCGCATTTCCGCGTCGGACACGAACGGCGGCAGGAACCGGGTGCAACCGACGATTCGCGGATTGCCGGTGCCGGCGAATGCAGCGGGCGCCAGTTACCTTTCGCCGCGGCTCAAGGCGCGCATGAACGAACTCGGTTTGCACGCCGCCGATTTGGCGGGCGTGGCCGGCAGCGGCGCAGCCGGCCGGGTGACGGTCGAAGATTTCGAAAGATTCATCGCCCATCTCGAAAAACAAAAGATAACCCCGGCGTCGTCCATGCGCGTGACGGTGGCCGACGCGATGCGGCGCAGTTGGACGCGGCCTCTCGCCGACGTCGGTTTGCCGGTCTGTCTCGACCCGCTGTTTGCCTATCGCAAAGTCACCCGGCCCAAACCCGGTCCGGCGCTTTGCTGCCTGCGCGCGCTGGCGGTGGCGCTGGCGGAAAACAGCGCACCTGCCGGCCGGCTGGTGGGCAATAAAATTGTGCATCCCTCCTCGATTGACATCGCGTTCGCCGTTGAAGCCGAGGAAGGCGTGCTCGTGCCCGTCATCCGCCATGCGGACAAAAAAACGCTGAAGGAATTGATCGGGCCTTACAACGAGTTGGTGGAACTGGCGCGGCAACGCAAACTGCCGCCGGAAGTAACCGGCGGTTCCATCGCCACGGTGACAAATTTCGGCACGTTCGGGCTGACCTGGGCCACGCCCATCCCTTTGCCGGAACAATCTCTGGTGCTCGGCATCGGCGCCGCCCGGCGTATGCCCAGTTGGGACGCGAGTAAGGATCAGTTCGTGCCGATAATGGAGGCGAATCTTACGCTGAGCTTCGACCATCGGGTGATTGACGGTGGCGCAGCCGGACGTTTGCTCATGCGCATCGCGGATTTAATCACCCACCCGGAGCAGTTGTGATGGGTGAGCTGGCATTTTGCCGGCCCATTGGATTCCAGCCCGGACCGGAGCGGCGCGAACTTACCAGCCGGCTGAAAACCATTTATTCTTGCCGCACGGTAAAAAAGGCCGCTGGCAAAGGTAGGGCTGACCTGCTGGTCACCATCGGCTGGTCCAACAACACCGCCTTCGACTTGGTGGATTCGAACATCTGTATCGCCACCGCCCAGCCAAAGGTCGAACAAGTCAAGACCTATGATCCTGTTTTGATTCCAGTTCCTGATCCGTACTACGTGAAGCCCATGACAACCAATTTGGAGAGTGATGATTTTGATTTCACCCCGACCGCGGGCAACTATGAGGTCATAGTCAATTTTGCGTGTTTCGATGATACGGGCACGATTGGAGGCATTAAACCGACCGGCGGGCCTTCATCCTGCACTTTGCTCAATGAAATTTACAACACAGTCGTGCCGGTAAATCAGGTAACAGTGGTTAGCAATCACTTGCGTATACCAGTCACAGCGACCGATGATCCTGTCTGTAAAAATGTGGTTGGCTGGAATACTATAACCATCACTTGGCAGGCTTGGCCAAGCCAATAGTGTGTTATTACTGCCAGTTTTGCCCGTTGGAATTAATCTAATCTCAACCATATTTGACCGCGCCCCGATTTGGCAGACCAACTCGCCCCGCCGCGAATGCTGCCAGTAACCGGTTGTCTCAACCCGCCAGTTTTCAGTTGGCGTCCCGCGCGAATTTTGCTTTCCTATTCACATGAAATTACTACGCACAACCATTTTGACCCTTTCCGCAACGGTTTTTCTGGGCGTTCCCGCGATGGCGCAAAACAAAATTGCCACCGTGGATTTGCGCAAGTTGATGGACGGTTACTGGAAAACCAAACAGGTGCTGACCGTCCTCAACGATCGCAAGAACCAGCTCGACAACGACGACAAAAGCATGCGCGACGATTTGCGGAAGGGCAGCGACGAATATCAGAAACTTTTGGAACAGGCGAACGACCAGGCGATCTCCGCCGAACAGCGCGACAAACGCAAACAGGCTGCCGCCGACAAACTCAAGCAATTACAGGATTCCAAAACTTCGATCGATCAATTCGAGCGGCAGGCGCAAATCACGCTCAATGAGCAAAGCCAGCGGATGCGCGACAACCTTGTCGGCGAAATCAAAGCCGCCGTGGCCGCCCAGGCCAAGGCCGCCGGCTATTCACTGGTCATCGACGTCGCGCCGGATACTGCCAATGCCACGACGGCGGTGATTTACAGCAATGGTGAAAATGATCTGACCGACGCCGTCCTCAAACGACTCAACGCCGGGGCGCCCATCAGCACCACGCCCGCTCCGGTTGTGCCTTCGCCGTCGGCACTGTTGGGCACCAACACGCCGGGGGTCAACTTGCGCTGAGCCGCTGCACCGGTTTCTCAAAAAGCATCCGGTGTGATTCTTCCAGAATGGCGGGAATCCGGTCGGCAAACGGGCTGTTCCGCAACGCTGCCCGCAAATCCAGTTCGCTGATTTTGGCCGCGTTTTGGCCGGGAAACCAATGGTCGGCCTGCCCCAGCAGGTTGTAGCGCATCTTGCCCCAGGCTACGAGGTCGAGCGACTTCGCATAGGTCCACAACCGCAGGATTTCCGACACGTTGATCTGTCCCGGCACGTCCACGTAATTCGGCAAACCCTCGAACCACCGCGCACACCAATCCGCACCCAGCAGGCGTTCCATTTCCGCGCGCAACCGCCTTTCCACCGGCGCAATCGTTTCGGCAATGTGGTCGTAATATTTCAACGCGGCGATGTGTTCGTCAAAATCGCCGGGTTTGTTGATGCCGCAACTCAAGGTGTGGACCTCTTTCCGGCCGAGGCAATAAAGGTCGTTGAACACCATCGGCGACAGCGGGGCGCACAGTCCCATCATTTTGGGCGGCGGTTCGTAGAGTTTCCCGCCCTTGTCGTTCGGGCTGATGATGAACACGCCCATGTCGAGCCGGTGCGCCGCTTCAATCGCGGCCCAATTCAAGTCGTTCACGAAGTACCAATGTACGTTCAGATAATCGAACCCGCCGGAATTGACCGCTTCGAGAATGACATCGGTCGTCCCGTGTGTGGAAAAGCCGACGAATCGCGTGCGGCCTTCCTGCTGCAATTGGCGCGCGACGGCGAGGCAGCCGTTTTTTTTCAGCGACCAATCCAAAAGCTCGCAGTTATTGATGCCGTGCAAGGCGAGCAGATCCACATGGTCGAGCTGAAGATATTTCATCGAGGTTTCGAACGTTTTGAGAAATTCCTTTGGCTTGGCCCGAGGCGTAACCTTGGTCTGGACGATGATTTTATCGCGCGGCAGCCTGGGCAGCACGTTGCCCAGTTGCATTTCCGAGGTGCCGTAACCGCGCGCGGTTTCGAGGTGGTTGATGCCCAGTTCGAGCGCCCGATGGATGCAGGCTTCCACATTCTCCTGGTTGGCACGCGGAATTTCCCGGGGGGCCACGTCCTGCCACTTGTATTGATAACGCATTCCACCGCAGGAAATCACCGGCATCTGCAACTCGGTCCGGCCGAAACGACGGTATTTCATCGCGATGACAATAAGTGACGTGTCCGCCAAAGGCAAACAACCTCATCGGAGGACAAGCAAAAGCTGCGGAGGACAGGTCTGCGGATGAAGCACGGCTCGCGAGTACGCTCACCCCACCACGACGGACGCGCCGGCGGTGCGCCCTACCTTTTGTGGGTCTTTGCGCCTTGGCGATTGATTTTTCTATCGCCCCCTGCCGGGGCTTCGATTTTTTTGGCTTTGCCAACCCACGGTTGAAACCCTTGTCATTACCCACATTTTTTCAAACTTGATTTCGCAATTCTGATTAGCAATCTAGTGTGGGCGTAGGCGTTGCTGCGGCGCGCCGGGTTGGTTCCTCACCGGTGGGTTTATGAGCACAACGCTAATACCGCCGGTTCAGTGGGCACAGAACGAGTTCGCATTTGCTAAACTGGGAGACTCACGTCGTAATAAACGGTTGGTGAAAATTGCTGCTAATCTGGCCGCCCATCCGGGCGGAACACTGCCGCAAGCCTTTCCGCACTGGGCCGAATTAAAAGCGGCGTATCGTTTCTTTGGGCAAAGCGGAGTCAGCTTCGAGCGGGTGTTGGCCCCCCACCTGGAACGGACTCGCCAGGCGTGTCGGCAGCCCGGAGAGTATTTGCTCATCGAGGACACGACCCTGCTGGATTATACCAACCATCCCGCCACCGAGGATCTGGGAATGATTGGCGATGGCGCCGGACGAGGCTTTGAATTGCATAGTGCATTGGCGGTGCGGATCGAGTCCTGGACACTGGAGCAACGACCCGAGGGGATGGTGGTGGGATTATTTGGCCAACAGTGTCGCAGCCCCCGACCCGCGCCGCCCGGTGAGACGCGTGGGCAGCGGTTGAGTCGCCCCCGCAAATCACAGAGCTGGGCAGCGGCCATCAAATCTGCCGGTCGTCCTGCCGAGGGAAGCCGGTGGATTTACGTGGCGGATCGTGAATCGGATTTTTACGAGCCGTTGCAGATTTGCCAGCAGCACGGAGTGGACTTTGTAATCCGGGCTTGCCAGGCCCGACGTTTAGCCGATGGGGCCGGGCATTTATGGGAGGCGTTGGTCCACGCGCCGGTGCTGGGGCAGAGTACGGTGGAAATGCGGGCTCGGGCTGGCCAGCCTGCGCGCACCGCCAGAGTGGAACTGCGAAGTGTGTGTGTGGATTTGGATGGGCCATGGCGTCCGGGCGGGTGGCAAGGGCCGCTCAAAGGCGTCGGCGTTGTGGAGCTCACAGAGGTGCAGGCACCCGAAGGAGTGAAGGAACCGCTGCATTGGATTTTGCTCACCTCGTTGCCATGTGCGACCAAGGCCCAGGCGCAGCAGGCGGTCGGGAGGTATACGGCGCGCTGGTGGATTGAAGAGTATCACAAAGCTCTCAAGAGCGGAGCGGCGGTGGAGGAGAGCCAATTAGAGCGAGGGTATCGTTTGGAATCCCTGATTGCGGTGTTGGCCGTGGTGGCGGTGCGTTTGCTCAGCACCAAATTGCTGGCGCGCAGCCGACCAGAGTCGTTTGAAGCCGCGGCGAGCTTCGGTTCGGAAATGCTGGCGATATTGGAGAAGAAGTTCGGCCCTCCCGAAGGCGGTTGGACCAATCGAAATGTGATCATTGCTACGGCGCGGCTGGGGGGCTTTCTGGCACGCAAGCATGACGGCATGCCGGGCTGGCAAACCATCTGGCGCGGCTGGCAGCGGCTGATGTGGATGTGCGAAGGATTAGAAACTTTCCAACTCAAATGAAAAAAATGTGGGTAATGACAAGGGTTGAAACTGTGGCCTACCATCAGTCGCCGCGACGCGGCTTCAATTCGTGTAAATTCGTGCAATTAGCGTCAACCTTCGCGCCCTGGTGCCTTGGCGGTTTCAAGTCATTGCACAATCCGGATGCGATAGTACCGCGCCTTGTTGGCGGACACCGGCACGGAATCGGTGAAGCTCTGCGTTGAAGCGGTCCCCGGCGGCGATGGATCGATTTCCTCAACTGCTGACCGGACAACGTCGGCGAAAACGCCGGTATAGCCGCCGGCAGCGTCGCCGTCGCAACAGCTGACGCGATAGCGGAGTCCGCCGACAGAGGTCCAGGTGATGGTGATGAGGCCGTTGGTCATCGAGCCGGGAACGACGCTCAACCAGGGCGCGGGCGTGGCCTGGGTGGTGAAGGACCAGACCGGCCCGGAGTTGGTCGTGATCCCATCACTTGCCGTCACATACCACTCGTAAGGTTTGCCTGCCAGCAGACCCGGCCAGGCGGCGGAGGTGTTGCTGCCGGAAACCACGCCGGTATTGGTGGCCAGGGCGGTCCAGGAAAAGCCCAGGTCATAAGCAAGGTCAAACTGACTGTCCGAATCGGTTTCATAACTGCCGGTCCAGGGCGAATAGGTCAGGACGTGGATTATATTGCTGGCCGGGGAAAACCGGTGGATGCGCAGCAAACCATTGCCGCCGTTCGCACGGTCCTGATAATCCGCCATCAGGGTGTAAACGACGTGGCCGTTGTTGGTGTCCGCGCGCCGGGCCTCGTAGTCGTTATGGCCGCAGAGCATCAAAAACAGGTTCGAACAGCCCTTGAGCGCGTTGTAAATCGCCTGTCCCTGGGGATCGAAGGGAGCGGGATTGCCCGCGCTGACGATGTCATGGCTGACGACAATCGCCCGGCGGTTGGCGTTGGTCTGCAACAGGTTTTTGGCCCACAGGTAAACCGGCGCGCTGGAATTGGTGGCGGAGGAATCGTAGGAAAGGCAGATCACAATGAAATCCAGCCCGCCAGCGGTGAACAAATCATAATGGTTGAGATTGTTCGCGTCGTAGGCGCCGCCGAAAAAGGAGCGTCCCTGGAAATGCGACACGCCAAAGTACCGGCTGTAGTTCACCGAGCCGCCCCCGTAGAGGTCGTGATTGCCGGCCAGCACGCCGTAGGGGATGCCGTTGGAAAGCCCGGTGGTGGCCGGGTTCTCGAGGCGATACATGGCGTTGGTGGCCGGCGTCCACTCGCTGTTAATTGAGCCAAAGTCGGTGATGTCGCCTTCATGGGCCACATAAACGATGTTGCTGCCGGTACGATGTGCCACGATCCAGTCGGTCTGGCTGGTGAACATCGCCGGCGTACCTCCGAACAGGTTGGCGGTGTAATACTGCGTGTCCGGCAGCGCAATGATTGTGAAATCCGGATTCACATTTTTGGGCCGGCCGTAGAAAGTGACCGCGAGGCGGTTGGTAGAGGAGGCGGAAGCGGAGACAGCCAACGTGGGAAACTGAACGACGTCAGCGGCACCATTGGTGGGCGAGAGCGGGACAATCGCCGCGTCCGCCGGGTGCGCGCTTGAGGCCAAGAGCATGAGCAGGGCGAATGATTGCTTCAGGCACATGGGTTTGGCACATGAATCGTCTGCCAACGTAATGCAGACCCGCCGCGGTGCAAAGCAAAAGCTAAAAATTGGTTAAGAGTTGAGTGTTGAGCGTTGAGGGACTGGTAAAAAGGGGAACACCGAATATCGACCTGTTTTCGCGATGCTACAATTCGGCAAGACACCGGACTTCGAACCCCAATAAATCGCGAACAAGCTTCGAAACGAAAAAAGACGACCCACCAGTTCGATGCAGAAGGCACCAGCCTTCGCTTCCATCCTACGCACTGCTGCTTCGGAGGACAGGCAGAAGCTATGGGCCTGGCAGGGAAAGCAGAATGAAGAAGATCTGCGCGAATCTGCGGAAGCCTGAAACGGCTTAAGCGCAAGAGGAGGCGAGGGAAGCCATGCGGATAACCAGTTCGTTCAGTTCCTGCATGCGCGGCGGTTTGCCCACGATGGCGTCCACAGGCAGATCGCGCTCGTTCTCATCTTCCATGAAGGTTCCCCACCCCGTCATCATAATCACCGGCGTTTGCGGAGATTCCGCCTTGATGGCCCGGGCCACCCGCTGGCCGTCGATGTCCGGCATGCCTAAATCAGTAATGACCAGTTCGTAAGGTTCATTCTCCTGTGTGGCGGTGCGGAACATTTCCAATCCGCGTTTTCCGCCGGGAGCAACCTGCACCTCGTGTTTCAAAAACGTGAGGCATTGCGTCATGAACTCCCGCACCTGCGCGTCGTCGTCGATGCACAGGATGCGTACGGAGCGCCTCTTTTTGGGTTGCGGCGGCGGCACGCGGACGGGTGCTTCATCAATTTCAATACCGCCGAGGTATCGTTGCGTCAGTTCACAGGTGGAGGAAACGTTCATGTTTAAATTGGTTGGGTTGGTTGGCGATTATGGCACTTGTGCCGGAGCAACCCCGCGATAAAAGCGACTGGGATAATTCTTCGCATCGGTGTCCACATACGTGAACAACCCGCTGGCGTCCGTCAGATTGGTGCTCAATGACGTCCAGTTCTGCATGTCAAACGAAGCCTGAAGCACGTAAACCTGGTTGGTACTACCGGACAGCGTAATGGCCGGATTTCCATCCCCGTCCACCATGATGGACACCGTGCTGGCGTTGGGGATGTTTGGCGGCAGCGGATCGGGGACATTGCCCGAGAAATTGAAGTTGATCGGAAATGCGCCGCCCGCACCCACCATCGTCACCGAAATCTGATGGATGCTGCCGTCGGCGTTGGTGCCGCCGTCCACAAAACTGCCCAAATCGAACGACACCAGCACGGGCTGCGCACTGCCGCCGTTGATGGTGGGAATGCTCACGCCATACATGTATTGGCTGCCGTTTTCAAGGATCAGGTCCGCATAACCCTTCGACTTCCCCTTCAAAGGTCGCAGCGCCGGTGTCGGTATTAACGCGGTAAATGTCGGTGTTATCGCTGGTATTGCTCAAATAAAGGTTGCCGTCGGCGTCAAATCGGATGTTTTGCGGTAGGGGTTGAAAAGGTTGTAGGCATTGCCAAAACTCCCGACAAGCTCGTTTCCCCGGTGGTGGGATCAATCGTGTAAAGCCCATCCTGCGGCGCGCCGATGACACTAGGTCCATCCGAACAACGTCCCGTCACTGGGGCGGAATGCAATGGATTCAATCCCGGGTACATTCAGTTTGCGGCGGGAGTAACGTCTCCGGTTGTTTTGTCGAACGTCACCAGAGAGGCGCCGTTGTTGTAAAGTCCATACAAGGTTCCATCGGGCGCATAGGCAATGTCGTTGTAAGTCGTCCGCCCAGACGGAAATTTCGGTAAAGCTGCCGTTCATCAGGTTGATGATGCCGAAACGGTTGTTGCCGGTATTGAATTCCACGGCATAAACGTTGTTTTGCGCCCGCGCCGACATGACGAGGCCGCTGGCCACCAGGAGGGTGCTGGCCCAAAACATCATATTTGACTTTTTCATAATCTTTTCTCTTTCCACTCCCAAATTTTCTGTCAGGTCATCTTGCTGAGTTGTTGAACTGCCCCTTATTTAACACACGCCGCCTGAAACGTAATAATTATGGGATACATTGCGTGAAATCAGGGGTGGATTGCGCCGGGTATGGGGTGAATTTGTCCCAAAAAAAGACGTTTCTGCATAAACTATGGGCGCAACCAAGATCAAGGATTAAAACCAAGGCTCCGTTCCTATTTTATCTCAGCGCTGCGAAGTCAGTGGATTGGATGATTTACTTTTGGCGCGGGGCTGGTTGAATGAAATCATGTCCGTAACATTGGCCGAACTTAAAAAGACCGCCATCACCAATTCCCTGCGGAATTGCCGGCTTTTCACCGGTTTGCCGCAGCCGGACCTGGAAAAAATCGCGGACGTCTCGGTTGTGAAATCGTTCGGAAAAAACCAGTACCTGTTCCGCGAAGGCGACGCGGCCACCGGCTTTTACATCATCCAGAGCGGCGCGGTGAATGTTCACCGTGTCAACGCTGCCGGCAGGGAACAAATCATTCACATCTTCCGCACCGGCGAATCGTTCGCCGAAGCGACGCTGGCCACCCGGGCGGGGTATCCCGCCGACGCGCGCGCCCTGGAATCCACGCAGGTGTTGCTGGTGCAAAAGGACGGTATGGTGGCGCTGCTCAAACGGCAGCCGGATCTTGGATTGCGCATGCTCGGCGCGATGAGCGGCCATCTGCGGGCGCTGGTGGGACAGCTGGAAGACCTGACGCTCAAGGACGTGGAAACGCGCCTCGCCAACTGGCTGGTCAAGCGCTGCCCCGATCCGTCGGGTGAAACGGCGGTCAAAATTGAATTGACGATGACCAAGCGCGTGCTGGCGGCGGAACTGGGCACCGTCAGCGAAACTTTTTCGCGCACGCTCGCCAAATTTCGCGAACAAAAACTTCTTACCGTCAAGGGCCGGACGGTTACCGTCATTTCCCCGTCCAAATTAAGCGCGCTACTTCGCAGGAATCTGGGGGAATAGCGCGTGGCAATGACGAATGACGAAATCATAATGACGAAAGAATGATCAGGCACAAATGACCGGCGCGCAACGATTCGTCATTCGACTGTTCGGGATTATTTAGACATTCGGGCTTAGGAATTAGTCACTGTTCCCCAAGCAAGCCTGTATTTATTTAAACAGCCGGATTTCCCGAATCAGCCAAATCTTTGACCGGTGCTAATTCTTCCGTTCCCGTTCCCAGAACGAAATCGAGAGTTTCGAGCCCACGTAAGTGATGGGCGCCAGCAGCGCCGCGAGAATCAGCCACTCACGCAATCGGTCGTGCCGCAGAAGTTCCGCGCCCAGGATGAGCATCGCCAGCAGCAGCAGGGCCAGGGAAATGCCGCGGTGAAAGCGGCGCAGTTCTGATTCCAGCCACGAATCCAGCCGGCTTTCCAAATGGCGCCCGTCGTCGGAGTCGGTGCAATTTTGTTTGATGTGGCAGCAATTGCATTTGTGGGCGGGCGCCCGGTAATGCGCAATACGCCGTTCGAAATCCGTATGCGTCCGCTCCAGATGATGGCCGGTGGGACATTCCCAAACGTCGAGGTGGCGTTTATAGACAAACCCGGAGTTCCGGTAATGCTCCGAGCGACGATGCGAATGGCGGGCCAGCCATTCCAGGACCGCCGCCACGCCCACCAGGAAAAGGGCGTAGCCG
The DNA here is from genome assembly GCA_963789055.1 of uncultured Verrucomicrobiae bacterium. Classification (GTDB taxonomy): domain Bacteria; phylum Verrucomicrobiota; class Verrucomicrobiia; order Limisphaerales; family UBA11358; genus UBA11358. The sequence goes on from CAWBJE010000005.1 coordinate 184,404, forward strand.
CTGGCCAGAATGACTTCGATGTGAACGCCGTGAATCATTGGCCGAATTTTCGTGATTCCTGAATTTCAGTGAACAGTACACCGTCCGGTTCTTCGCGCGGCGTTTGCTTTTTCATGCGGCTCACGCCAAGCCAGCAGAGGTAAAGAATCGGCAGCGTGCCACCGACAATGAACAGCGCGTCGCCGGGCAACCGCAACCATTCAAGCAGGGAGAGGGTGTGGCCGGAGATAAATTTCAACGACCGGGCGTCAAAATAACTCACATTCAGCGAGTGATAGAGTTGAATCAATCCGAGTGGAAACAGCGTGGCAAAAACCATCCAGGCCAAACCGAGATTCAGTGACCAGAAACTGATTTTCGCCGCGCGATCGCTCCACAGTTTTTCGGGAATCATGTAACGCAGACAAAAGAGCGCGAGGCCGACCGCCAGCATGCCGTAAACGCCCATCATCGCCGCGTGGGCATGATTGGCCGTGAGCGCGGTGCCGATTTCATAATAGGAAACAATCGGCAGGTTGATGAGAAAACCGAAGATGCCCGCGCCGAGAAAATTCCAGAAACCGACGGACGCCAGAAACATCACCGCCCAAAAATGCGGAAACGGCGTGCGCGTCTGCGAGCTTTGTTGCGCGCCGAGCTGGAGGAAGCTCCAGGCTTCGACCGTTAGGAACGTCAGCGGAATCACTTCCGCCGCCGAGAAGAATGCGCCCAGCGCCATGTGCAAGGCCGGTTCGCCGGAAAAATACAGATGATGCATCGTGCCGATGACACCGCCCGCCGAATACAGCACCACGTCCAGATAAATCAGGCGCATGGCCACGCGCTGATGCACCACGCCGAGCAGCACAAAAATATAGGCGACCATGACCGTCGTGAATAATTCGAGAAAATCCTCCACCCACAAATGCACGACCCAGAACCGCCAGAAATCCGTCGTGGTAAAAGTTGAATCCGTCCGCACGAGCAGCCCGACGGCGTAAAATGCGGGGATGGAAAGCGCGGCAAAGAAAAACAGCCACGGCATGTTGCCCGCGTATTCGGTCCGCAATTTGTTCCGCAATCCGCGGAACAGAATCACGACCCAGAAAAACAAACCCACCGTCAACAATATTTGCCAGAAACGGCCCAAATCGAGGAAGGTGAAACCCTGGTTGCCAAACCACGACCAGCCGTTTTGAATCCAGCCGAAGATGCCCGCATATTCACCCGCCATGCTGCCAAAGACGACCAGCGCCAGCGCGCCAAGCAATAAATAGGAAAGCCGGTTTTGTCCGCGCGGTTCGCGCCCGGTGATCATCGGCACGAGAAAAATGCCCGCCGCCAGATACGACGTGGCGACCCAGAAAATCGCCAGTTGCAAATGCCAGGTGCGGGCGATGTTGAACGGCAGCACGCGCGCCAGATCGAAGCCAAAAAAGTTGGAAAGTTCCGCGCGATAGTGTTCTCCGGCGCCGCCCAAAAGCGTCTGCATCAGAAACAGCACCGCCATGACCAGAAAAAATCCCGCGCACGAGCGTTGTGCCGGTGTGAGCATCACTTCATCCGGCGGACGAAACGAAATGCGCTGTTCCTCGCGGCCGTGCCAGCCGAGAAAATTCCACCGGCCAAAGGCGGCCAGCAACAGGCCAATGCCACCGAGCAGCGCAATCAGGGAAAGCACGCTCCAAAGCATGGTTTCCGCCGAGGCGTGATTGCCAACCAGTGATTCCGGCGGCCAGTTGTTCGTGTAGGAATAATTTTTGTGCGGTCGCAAGGCTGACCCCGCCCAGGCCGACCAGCTGAAAAAGGCGGTGAGTTGCCGGATTTGTTCCGGGTCGGTAATCGCACTGGGACGCAAACCGAATTTCGTGGTGGGCGTTCCAAAAAAATCAGCGTAATAGGCGGTGAGTTTTTGGAAGGCGTCGGTCTGCGCCAAGCTCCAGGTCAACACGCCCGTCGCACTGTCGTAACGGTTGGTTTTGAAATCGGTGATGGTTTGCTGCCGCGCCGCGTCCGAAGATGAACCGCCGTAGTAATCAATCGTCATTTCGGCGGCGCGATGCAAATAATCCGCCGTGAAATCCGGCCCCAGCCACGCGCCGTGACCGAAAATGGAACCATATTCCATCAACCCGTTTTTGAGGAAAATTTCCTGGCCGGCGATGATGTCCTGGCCGGTGAACAAAACATTTCCGTTGGCGTCCACGACTTTGGCCGGAATCGGCGGCTCGTCAGTGTAGGTGTAATACGCGAGCAACCCCATCACAAAGAATCCGAAGAGCATGACCAGTACGACCGCCTGAATCCAGCCCTTGGAAATCAACAAACCTTGTTTTTCATTCATGACACCACCTCACCTGTTTTTATCACCTCACAAAACGCGGATCACCCCATCACCTCCATGGCGAAAAATCCTTTTATCCAGCTATCGCCAGTCGCATCGGTCGCGGCTTTGACCGGAACAACTTTTCCCAACCCAACCAGTGCGACAAGTTTATAGTGTGAATTATTTGACCTGTGTCAAGAAACTTGGAAGGAAGCGCTCCGTCGCTTCCCTGATTCGGGGCACTGACGGAGCAGTGCCCCCCAGGAACAGCCCTCTACGGTTCGTCAGCTTTTTTTATCGGATTTGATTTAAGTCAAAAGTCTGGAACAGTGTTCGAATTATATTTTCTGTGTGAGTGAGAAACCGTTGATTGAATTTGGACGCGAAAAAATCCTGGCGCTGGCGCAGGAAACCCAGTTCGTGCCCAATGGCATCGTGAGCCGGACGCTGTTGCGCACCGGCAATGCGCGCGTGGTGCTGTTCGGCTTCGCCGAAGGCCAGGAATTGACCGAGCACACTTCCACGCAACACGCATTGATCGAGATTTTGACCGGAGAATGTGAATTTTATCTCGCCGGCAAGCCGCACACGTTGAAAGCCGGCGACCTGCTGTACATGCCGCCGGGCCTGGCACACGCCGTCCAGGCCACCAAACAATTCTCGATGCTGCTCACGCTGTTCAAGCCGGAGCAACCTGACAAAACGTGAATGACGTGGAATTTCAATTGCCTCCGACCATCGCCGCCAGCCGGCGCCTGGTGCGGGAGTGGAAGACCGTGGCCGCCATGGTCCGATGCTATTGCCGCGATCATCATGCGTCCGCGGCGGATTTCTGTCCGGAATGCGCCGGCCTGTTGGAGTACGCCACGGTGCGGCTGGACCGTTGCCGGTTCGGGGCGGAGAAACCCACCTGCGCCAATTGCCCGGTGCATTGTTATCAGCGCGACCGGCGCGACCAGATGAAAATCGTCATGCGTTACGCCGGTCCGCGCATGTTCTGGCAGCATCCGATTCTGAGTTTGCGCCACTGGCTGGACGGTTTCCGCAAGGCGCCGCCGCCATTGGATGAACGCTTCTTTTCCTGTAGGAGACGAGGTGACGAGTCTCAAATTATTTTCCCAAACAGCCTTGAGTCAGAGCCTCCTCACGTCGGCTCCTACGAATTTAACAAATTATGAACACAACCATATTCACCGCCCTTGCCGAACAACTGATTGGCCCGGACAAGGTCCTGGACGTGCGGGAACTCCCCTGCTCCATCAAACATGGATTGATTCTGCGCACCTGCCTGGAACTGCCGGTCGGCGACCATTTCATTCTGCTGAACAGCCGCGACCCGGCGCATTTGCGCGAGGAGATTCCCGTGCTATGGCCGGAAGCCTTCGGCTGGGAATACCTGGTTCGGAATTCCTATGAAGTCCGCGCCAAAATCACGAAGTTGAAAGCCGTGGACGCGGACACGGAATTGCCGCCCGCCCACGAGTGTTCGCATTAGCGACCCCAATCAACCTCACCCTCGTCCTCATCCTCGTTCACTAATTCTCATGGACGCAGACGGATTAACCGCCAGGAACGCCAAGGTACAGGTTTTCTTCATTCTACATTCCCTGTCCCGCCATAGCCTTGGCGACGGTGGATGCCTTTTGCCTTCCTTGCCGAGTCGGAGCTATGCAAGACTGGTGAATTTTGAATTCCCTGCCGAGCCATAGCTTCATGCGAAGGCTGGTGGCTTCTGACTTCTTGTCCTTCGCTTCTCTGCTGTCAAAACTCTTTAGAAATGTCCCCTGGTTAACTCACGAGAGAATGTCCCCTTTGTTGGTTGTTGTTCCTTGCACTCTTTCCCCGGCTGGGGTTGCGGGACGCAGGGAGGCCGGAGCGTAGCGGAGGCCGACCGGAGGCCCGCAACCCCAGCCGCTCCGCCCGCCTGCTCGCCTTGACCCCACGCCAATACTTCCGCCCCACACCCATCCCAAACTGCCGCCACAGATGATTCGCCGCCGGCGGCAGTGCCTCGCGCCGGACCTTCACCAGCTTGGCTTTCACTCGCCGGGGCCGCCCGGGCAGAGGGCGCCACTTCAGTTTCCCGCCCCGATACACCAACTGCACCCGCCCATCCCGCAGCGTCCGCACGATCACCTTGCGCCGCACCAGACTCAACGCCTCATGTTGCCGGTCCAGTTGATACCACTGCCCCGCACAAGCCACCGTCCAGTCGCCTTGCACCACCCGCTCCTCCTCCCAGCTCAACACTTCGTCCAACTCCCGGGGCACCGCCCGATGCACGTCGGTGGAACTGGCCGCCTCCACGTTGAACTTCCGGTTGAACGCCGACAGATATGTCTCCGCCAGAAAGCCGTTGGCGCTTTCCAGATCGCTGATCCCCGCCAGGCGCATTGCTTTGACCAGCCGGTCCTGGAGCACGCCGTTCATCCGTTCCACCCGCCCTTTGGCTTGCGGGCTGTTGGCCAGAATCAGTTCCACCGCCAGTGTTTCCATCGCCCGCCCAAACTGCGTTTGCGGTTCCTGGCCCGCCAGTTGTTCGGCCACGCTGCCCAACCCTTCGCACCGGTAAATGCTGTCCCGATCCACATACAGACTGGCGGGCAATCCGTGGCGGCGCACCCAACCCGCGAACACGTCATAGCTGGCACGCGTCGTCTCTTCCTCGAAAAACTGCGCCCACAACCGCCCCGTCGCATCGTCCACCATCACCATCAGCACGCACTTGGCCCGCCGCCCTTCGAAACCAGTCGTGGTGCGAACCATCCAGTTGCACCATCGCTCCCAGGCACGGCTTGCGCTCCCGCCACTGCCGATGCTTTTGCCGCCGCCGGCGCACCGGGTGCTTGCCCTCCGCCAGCCGCCAGCGCCGCAACGTCTCGTGATCCACCACCAGTCCTTCCTTCGCCAGTTGCTCGGCCATCAGCGTCGGGCCGAAGTCGGCGTAACGTTCCTCGGCATAGCGCGCCAGCGCCACCGCTCGCAGTTGGGGCGGCTTGCGCCGCGCGCTGGGTTGACCGCGCAGCCGATGCACCAAGCCCGCGTCGCCCTCGTCCTGATAGCGTCGCCAGACCCGCTTGCTCTGGCGGTAACACACTCCCATCAGTTCGCCCGCCTGCACCAGCGTCAGTTCCTGCCGCTTTACGCCCGTCATGATCGTCAGCCGATCCCGTTCCTTCCGACTCATTGTTAATGTCTCCATGTTGTGGCCGGGGTTGCTACCGCAACCCCGGCCAAAAGGGGACATTCTTATCGAGTTATCATGGGGACATTCTCATGGAGTTCCGACATCCTTCGCTTCTCTGCTTGACGTTGGCGCTTGATTCACGGATGCTCCGCCCTCCGCGCTACAACCAATGCGGTCAAATAACCAAATGAAATCATATATTATCCCGGTCCTCGCTCTCGGATTGTTCGTGAGTTCCGTGTCAGCCCAGGACAAACCCGATCTCACGAACCCGAAACAAAAAACGAGCTATGTAGTTGGCCTGGACATCTCCACGACGCTCAAACAACAGGACCTTGACCTGGATGCCAAGGCGCTCGCCGCCGGCATTGCCGACGGACTCGCCGGCAAACCCGCACTCACGGACGAGGAACAGAAGGCCGTGATCGCGGACTTGCGCAAGACCGTCACGGCCAAGTTTGAGGCAAAACAGAAGGCCATCGCGGATAAAAATCTCAAAGACGGAGAAGCCTTCCTCGCTGCGAATGCGAAGAAGGATGGCGTAAAAACCACCGCCAGCGGTCTGCAATACAAAGTCATCAAGTCCGGCTCCGGCCCAACACCGAAATTAACTGATACCGTCAAGGTGCATTACAAGGGTACGTTGATTGACGGGACGGTTTTCGACAGCTCGATTGAACGCGGCGAGCCGGCCGTATTCCCCCTCAGTCGCGTGATCCCGGGCTGGACGGAAGCGCTGCAACTCATGAAGGTGGGGTCCAAGTGGCAGTTGTTCATTCCCACCAAGCTCGCCTACGGCGAACGCGGTCCCGGCCCCATCGGCCCGAACAGCATGTTGATCTTCGAAGTCGAATTGCTCAGCATCGAAAAACCGGCCGCCGCGAAGTAAGCCGGTATAAAGCGCAAAATCTTTTACGGAAGCAGACGGAGGGAACAAAGGCACCTTTGTTCCCTCTGTTGCTTTACTGACCGAGGGAACGGCCCGCGAGTGCGCTTCCACCCTCCGTAGCAGAGCTACTGCGGAGGACGGGCGACCCACCGTTCCAATGCAGAATGATGAATGCAGAATGAAGAAAATCTGCGGCGATCTGTAAAATCTGCGGATGAATCTTCAGGGGAGGCCCGTTGTGCCCATCAAATAGCGGTCACACTCGCGGGCGGCGCCGCGGCCTTCGTTGAACGCCCAGACGACCAGGCTCTGGCCGCGGCGGCAGTCGCCGCAGGCAAACACGCCTTTGATGTTCGTCGCGTATTTCTCGAATTCGGCTTTCACGTTTGACCGCGGGTCGCGCTCCAGTTTGAGCGCGTCCAGCAACGGCTGTTCCGGCCCGAGAAATCCCATCGCCAGCAACACGAGTTGCGCATTCAAGACCCGTTCCGTGCCGGGCACGTTCTTCGGAATGAACTGGCCTTTCTCGTTCTTCTCCCATTTCACTTCCACGGTGTGAACGGCTTTGATCTGGCCGTTCACGTCGCCTTCAAATTTCGCGGCGGTGGTGAGATAGATGCGAGGGTCGGCGCCGAATTTCGCCGCCGCCTCTTCCTGCCCGTAGTCCAGACGATAGACCTTCGGCCATTCGGGCCACGGATTGTCCGCCGCGCGGTCTTCGGGCGGCGCGGGCAGAATTTCCAATTGCACCAGGCTCTGGCAGCCATGCCGCATCGCGGTGCCCACGCAATCGGTGCCGGTGTCGCCGCCGCCGATGACAACAACATCGATGCCGGAAGCGGAGATGAAATTGCCGTTCTTTTTGCCGTCGAGAATGCTTTTGGTGTTCGCGGTCAGAAAATCCATCGCGAAGTGGACGCCGTTGAGATTTCGCCCTTCCACCGGCAGATCGCGCGGTTTGGTCGCGCCGGTCGCGAGAATGACGGCGTTGAATTCCCGGAGCAATTTGTCGGCGGGATAATTCCCGCCCACGTCAGTGTTGCAGACGAATTTGATGCCTTCGGCCTCGAGCTGTTTGATGCGGCGCAGGACGACCTGTTCCTTGTCGAGCTTCATGTTGGGGATGCCATACATGAGCAAGCCGCCCGGACGGTCGGCGCGTTCGAAAACGGTGATGGTGTGGCCGGCCTTATTCAATTGCGCGGCGGCGCACAGGCCAGCCGGACCGGACCCGACGACGGCCACTTTTTTGCCGGTGCGCTGCTTCGGCGGGTCGGCCTTCACCCAGCCTTCGTCCCAGCCGCGGTCGATGATGGCGCACTCGATGTTTTTGATGGTGACGGGCGGGGCGTTGATGCCGAGCACGCACGAGCCTTCGCACGGCGCGGGGCAGACGCGGCCGGTGAAATCCGGGAAGTTGTTCGTCTTGTGGAGCCGTTCGAGCGCCTCCTTCCACAGCCCGCGGTAGATGAGGTCGTTCCATTCCGGGATGAGGTTATGGATGGGGCAGCCGCTGGCCATGCCGCTGAGGAGGATGCCGGTGTGGCAGAACGGCGTGCCGCAATCCATGCAGCGCGCGCCCTGTTTGCGCAGCGCGGCCTCCGACAGGTGCAAATGAAATTCATTCCAGTCGGCAATGCGCGCCTTGGGCGGGCGGTCCGCCGGCACCTCGCGCAGGTACTCGATAAATCCTGTGGGTTTGCCCATGGCTTGTTGGAAATCAGTCTTTACATCATGTCGCTATATTGCAAATCCGAATTACTAAGCACTAATTCCTAAAAAAGCCCCAAGCCCGAAATCCGAAAACAGCCATCGTTCGAATGAGAACCGACCGAGATTGGGCCGGCAACTGGTATTCGGTATTGGGATTTCTTTAGTCATTAGGATTCAGGATTTAGTAATTCCTTCAGCCTTTAGCCTTCAGCCTTCAGCCTTGTTTTATCCGCCGCCTACGCGGGCGACGTCGCGGACGTTTTCCTCGAACGCGGCCATGATGGCCTGGTCGCCGGTCAGGCCCTGGTCCTTCACCTTCTTCATGGATTCGAGCACGCGCTGGTAATCCTTCGGCATCACCTTGACGAATTTCGGCACGGATTTTTTCCAATCGGCCAGCACCTTCGCGGCGCGGTCGCTCTTCGTGTAAGCCTGATGCCGCTGGATCAGTTTCCAGACCAGTTCGATTTCGTCGGTGTCCGACAATTTTTCGAGGCTGACCATGGCCTGATTGCAATGCGCCGGAAAACCGCCGGTTTCATCGAGCACATAGGCGATGCCGCCGCTCATGCCGGCGGCGAAGTTGCGGCCGGTGCGGCCCAGCACAATCACGCAGCCGCCGGTCATGTATTCGCAGCCATGATCGCCGATGGCTTCGACGACGGCGTTGACGCCGCTGTTGCGCACGCAGAAGCGTTCGCCGGCCACGCCGCGCACAAACGCCTCGCCGCTGGTGGCCCCGTAAAAAGCCACGTTGCCGATGATGATGTTTTCCCCGGCCACGAAAGTCGAACCGGCGGGCGGATAGACGATGATTTTGCCGCCACTGAGACCTTTGCCCAGATAATCGTTCGCGTCGCCTTCGAGTTCGAGCATCATGCCCTTGGGAATGAACGCGCCGAAGCTCTGGCCCGCGCTGCCGGTGAATTTGAGATGGATGGTGTCCTCGGGCAGGCCGTTCGGACCCCATTTCTTCGTAACCTCGCTGCCGACGATGGTGCCGACCACGCGATGAACGTTGCGGATGGGCAGATCGGCGTGGACACGCTCGCTGCGTTCGATGGCCGGCTCGCAGATGCCTAGCAGCCGGGTCACGTCGAGTGATTTTTCGATGCCGTGGTCCTGGTCAATCTGCCGGTAACGGAGGATTTCCGGCTCCACATCCGGCTGTTTTAAAATACTGGTGAAATCGAGTCCTTTGGCCTTCCAGTGCTCGATGGCCTTGCGTGGCGCGAGCCTGTCGGTCCGGCCGATCATTTCGTTGATGGTGCGGAAGCCGAGCCGGGCCATGATTTCGCGCAATTCAGTGGCGATGAACCGCATGAAATTGACCACGTGGTCGGGGCTGCCGGTGAAAAACTTGCGGAGCTGCGGATCCTGGGTGGCCACGCCCACCGGGCAGGTGTTCAAATGGCACACGCGCATCATCAGGCAGCCCAACGCCACGAGCGGCGCGGTGGCAAACCCGAATTCCTCCGCGCCGAGCAGCGCGGCGATGGCCACGTCGCGGCCCGTTTTGAGCTGGCCGTCGGCTTCCACGTAAATGCGACTGCGGAGATTGTTGAGCACGAGCGTCTGGTGCGTCTCGGCCAGGCCGAGTTCCCATGGAATGCCCGAATGTTTGATGGACGACAGCGGCGACGCGCCGGTGCCGCCGTCGTAACCGCTGATAAGCACCACGTCGGCGTGCGCCTTGGCGACGCCGGCGGCGACGGTGCCCACGCCGACCTCGGCGACGAGCTTCACGCTCACGCGCGCGTTGCGGTTCGCGTTCTTCAGGTCGTGAATTAATTGCGCGAGGTCTTCGATGGAATAAATGTCGTGATGCGGCGGTGGCGAGATGAGGCCGACGCCCGGCGTGGTGAGCCGCGTTTTGGCAATCCACGGATAAACCTTGCGGCCGGGCAATTCACCGCCTTCGCCCGGCTTGGCGCCCTGGGCCATTTTGATCTGCAATTCTTTCGCGTTGACGAGGTATTGGCTGGTAACGCCGAACCGGCCCGACGCAACCTGTTTGATGGCGCTGTTCTTCGAGTCGCCGCGATCGTTGGTCCAGACGTAGCGTTCGGGGTCTTCGCCGCCTTCGCCGGTGTTGCTTTTGCCGCCGAGGCGGTTCATGGCGATGGCGAGCGCCTCGTGCGTTTCCTGGCTGATGGAGCCGTAGCTCATCGCGCCGGTCTTGAACCGTTTCACGATTTCCTCGACCGGTTCGACTTCTTCAAGCGGGATCGGATTTTCCGCCCAATTGAATTCGAGCAATCCGCGTAACGTGCAAAGGTTTTTCGCCTGATTGTTGATCAACGCCGCGTATTCCTGAAACAGCTTGTAGCTGCCGAGGCGGCAGGCGAGCTGCAACTTGTGGATGGTCTGCGGATTGAACAGGTGATACTCCCCGTCGTCGCGCCACTGGTACTGGCCGCCGGCGTCCAGCGCCACGTTGTCCACTTCGCGTTCGGCAAAAGCCTGGCGATGGCGGGTTAGCGCTTCCTCGGTAATCACGTCCAGACCGACGCCTTCGAGCCGTGACACCGTCCAGGTGAAATACTTGTCAATGACGTTGTGGTTCAGGCCGATGGCCTCAAAGATCTGTGCGCCGCGATAGCTCTGGATGGTGGAGATGCCCATTTTGGCCATCGTCTTCACCACACCTTTGACCACGGCCTTGATGTATTTTTTGACGGCGGTTTGGTGGTCCATGCCCAAGAGCATTCCCTCGTGAATCATGTCGTCGAGCGAATCGTACGCGAGGTAGGGATTGATGGCGCTGCAACCATAACCGATGAGAAGCGCAAAATGATGCACTTCGCGCGGCTCGCCCGATTCGAGCACGAGGCCAACGCGCGTGCGCGTGCCCTGCCGGATGAGATGATGATGCAGGCCGGACAGCGCGAGCAACGCGGGAATGGGCGCGTTTTCGGCGGTGACGCCGCGGTCGGATAGAATGATGATGTTCGAATCGCCGGCAATGGCCTTGTCGGCGGCGGCGAACAACCGGTCAAGCGCGGCTTCCAATCCTTTCGTGCCGTCCGCCGCCTTGAACAAAATCGGCAAGGTAACGGGTTTGAAACCGGGGCGGTCCACGTGCCGGAGTTTTTCCAATTGCTCGTTGGTGAGAATGGGATGTTCCAGCCGGATCATGCGGCAGCTCTTGGGCGTTGGCTCGAGCAGATTGCCTTCCGAGCCGACCATCGTCTCCGTGGAGGTGATGATTTCCTCGCGAATGGGGTCAATCGGCGGGTTGGTGACCTGCGCGAAAAGCTGCTTGAAATAGTTGTAGAGCAATTGCGACTTGTTCGAGAGTACCGCCAACGGCGTGTCCGTGCCCATGGAGCCGAGCGGTTGCACGCTCTCGGTGGCCATGGGGCCGAGAATGAACCGCAAATCCTCGAAGGTGTAACCGAACGCCATCTGGCGCTGGAGCACGGCCTCGTGGTCCGGTTCATGCGTGTGCGCCGACTCGGGCAGATTTTCGAGCAGCACGTGGTTCCGGTCGAGCCAGACCTGATACGGATGTTCCGTGGCGACCTTGTGTTTCAATTCCTCGTCCGCCACGATGCGGCCCTGCTCAGTGTCAATCAGGAACATCCGGCCCGGCTGCAGGCGGCCTTTCTGGACAATCGTTTCGGGCGGCAGATCGAGCACGCCGACTTCGCTGGCCATGATGACGCGGCCATCCTTGGTCACGTAATAACGCGACGGGCGCAGGCCGTTGCGGTCCAGCGACGCGCCGATGCGCACGCCGTCGGTGAACGCGATGGACGCCGGGCCGTCCCACGGTTCCTGAAGGCAGGAATGGTATTCGTAGAACGCGTGTTTTTCGGCGCTCATGCCCTCGTGATTTTCCCACGGCTCGGGAATCATCATCATTACCGCGTGCGGGAGGGTACGGCCGCTGAGCGCGAGAAATTCCAGCGCATTGTCGAACATGGCCGAATCGCTGCCGTCCTCATTGATGACAGGCAGCAGTTTCTTGAGGTCGTCGCCGAACAAATCGGACGCAAACAGCGACTGGCGGGCGTGCATCCAATTAATGTTGCCGCGCAGGGTGTTGATCTCGCCGTTGTGCGCGACGTACCGATAAGGATGCGCGCGTTCCCAGGTGGGAAACGTGTTGGTGCTGAAACGCGAATGCACGAGGCACAGCGCGCTGGCCAGCGACGGGTCGGTGAGGTCGTGATAATACCGCTCTACCTGGTCGGGCGTCAGCATGCCCTTGTAAATCATTGTTCGGGCGGACAGGCTGCAGACGTAAAATTTTTCACCGCCCCGGAGGCCCGCGGCGCGGATGCCGTGCTCCGCCAGCTTGCGGACGACGTAAAGTTTGCGCTCGAACGCGAGGTCATCGGCCAGTCCGTCGGGCCGGGCGATGAACACCTGGCGCACGACGGGTTCGGACGCGATGGCGGTCTGGCCCAGCGAACTGTGTTCGGTGGGCACGGTGCGCCAGCCGAGCACTTCCAGACCTTCCGTTTCGACGATGTCTGCAAACAGCACTTCGCATTTGTAGCGGTCGCCGGGATGGGGCGGCAGAAAAACCATGCCGACGCCGTATTCGCCCGGCCCGGGCAGGCTGATTTTCATTTCGCGGCACGCCTCTTCGAGGAAAGCGTGGGGCACCTGCAACAGGATGCCCGCGCCGTCGCCGGTGTTCACCTCGGACCCGCACGCACCGCGGTGCTGAAGATTGCGCAAGACCTGGAGCGCCTGCTGGACGATGGCGTGCGATTTTTTGCCCTTGATATTGACGACAAAGCCCACGCCACACGCGTCGTGCTCGAAGCGCGGGTCATAAAGCCCCTGTCGGGACGGTGCACCGGCCTTTACCGGCGCCCGGTGATTGAATCGCTGCATCGTTTTCGTCGTCATTTACGGGCGAATCCGCTCGCCTTTTGTTCTCTAATCATTGACATAAATTTATCTGTTATGCAATAAATGTTTTCAAAATCCGGCGGAATAGGACCGTTCCCGTCCGGGTTACAACTGCGGGATAGGGTCGCCTGGCTAAAACACATTATGTCAGGTTTTGGCGCGGGAGTAAATAAATGAATGCGGTTTTGACCGGTCGAACGGCTTTTACAGACCCGGTAGTTGCGATATATTGACGGCCTTGTGAGTTCTGGAAAGCGTCAACGTGTGGTTTGCGGCATGAGCGGCGGAGTGGATTCCTCCACCGCGGCGGCCCTGCTCGTCGAGCAGGGTTACGATGTCATCGGCGTCACGCTCAAGCTCTGGAAGCACGACTGTTCTTCGCCCGATGAGGACCTGTTCAAGTGCTGCGGCGCACGGGCGGCGGACGACGTGCGCGTGGTGTGTGAACATCTCGGCATTCCGTTTCATCTGATTGACGACGCGGAGGAATTTCGGAAACAGGTCATCGGCCAGTTCGCCGCCGAATACCGGGCCGGCCGCACGCCCAATCCGTGCATCCTCTGCAACGAGCACCTGAAGTTCGGCACGCTGTTGGAACGTGCGGACCAGTTCGGCGCCCAATACGTCGCCACCGGACATTACGCGCGGCTGGAACGTGTCGGCGGCCGAACGCTGCTCAAGCGCGGGCGCGACTCGCGCAAGGACCAGAGCTACTTTTTGTTTTCACTGCGACAGGACCAGTTGGCCCGCGCGTTGTTTCCGGTGGGCGACCAGACGAAGACCGACACGCGCGAAGCTGCGCGGCAGCGCAACCTCAAGACCGCCGGGAAAAAGGAGAGCATGGAAATCTGCTTCGTGCCGGACAACGACTACGGGAAATTTCTGGAGCAGGCGGAGCTGGTACAGAAGCACCAGGGCGACATCGTGGATCTGCAAGGGCGAGTGCTGGGCCAGCACGAGGGCATCGAATTTTACACCATCGGTCAGCGGAAGGGCCTCGGCATCTCAGCTCCCAAACCACTTTACGTCGTCGAACTGGACGCCGCGAACAACCGGGTGATTGTAGGCGACGGCACGGCGTTGGATCGCGATGAATTTATAGTGGAGCGGTGCAATTGGATTCCGTTCGCCACACCGCCGGCGAATTTCGAGGCCACGGTGAAAATCCGTTACAAAAATCCCGACACGCCGGTGACAGTGATACCGTTGGGCAGCGGCGGCGCGAAAGTGAAACTGCATGTACCGCAGCGCGCCATCACGCCCGGCCAAGCGGCGGTGTTTTATCAGGACGACCTGGTGGTGGGTGGCGGATGGATTGCGCGGTAAGGTGGGCGATAAAATTCGATTAATTCGATGGTTGGATCACCTCCGGTTGCTGAAAGTTTTCAGTGGTGACGTCGAGGGCCTTGGCCTTTGCATTGCGCAATGATCAGTGCACTTTTTCAAGACAACCCCTGTCTTGAGGGGGTTTTTGTCCAGATCGGGCGGGGTACTGTCAATTGAGGCAGGGATGGCTGCAAAAATTGTTAATTTTCGGGTTCCCCGCTAAAAGCGCTGGTTTCGGTGTCATCCGGGGGATTTTCCTTGTCCAGAAGTTTGTCACGCATTTCCAGAAAATTACACCCGCATGGGCTGTACAGTTGGCAAGCCATTTGCATGGAAACCCCTTGTGATGTGCAAAATGGATGCAATTAATTGTTCAAGACGTGCCATTTTGGGTTCATTTCTCTTTGCTGTCTTGTTGGCAATTACGCCGCTTTCAGCCTTCGCCGACGGGAGTGTAACGCTGGCATGGAGCGCCTGCGCGGATCCGTGCGTGGTGGGTTACAACATTTATTATGGCGGGGCCAGCGGCGCCTACACTAATGCGATTTCTGCCGGAAATTCCACGAATGCAACTGTTTCCGGTCTGGTCCAGGGAGCCACCTATTATTTTGCCGCCACATCGTTGACTTCCTCGGGCTTCGAAAGTCCGTTTTCCAGCGAGGTGGCGTACTTGATTCCGCCGAATGCTCCACCCGTAAACCAGCCGCCGACGTTGAATGCCATCACCAACTTGTCCATCAATGAGAATGCCGGACTGCAAACTGTCAGTTTATCCGGCATCACCGCCGGCGATACGAACGGAAATCAGACACTTTCCGTGACAGCGGTTTCCAGCAACACGGGCCTGATTCCCAATCCCACAGTTTACTATTCCAATGCGAATACGACCGGGTTGCTGACCTTTACGCCGGTATCCAACAACTTTGGCACCGCCAACATCACCGTTACGGTCAACGATGGCATGACCAGGAACAATTTTGTCACCCGCTCCTTTACTGTCACTGTTCTAGCGTATAACGATCAAACCCGGCCTGCGGTCCAGATCACAACACCGATCTCAAACCAGCAGACGACCAACGGGACGATAACGATGACCGGCAAGGCCAGCGATAATCTGGCGATCGGAGCGGTTTATTATGCCTTGAACGGTTCGGGCTGGACAACGGCCACGACCGGTAATGTTTGGACCAATTGGACAGCGAGCCTCGCTCTGACTCCCGGCACCAACACCGTCCAGGTTTATGCCGCGGACACGAGCGGAAATATTTCCTCCACCAACACGATCCAGGTTGTTTATCTGGTGCTCAAGCCCATGACGGTGCAAATCGCCGGTCGCGGTTCGGTCAGTCCCAATTGCAACGGCACGCTGCTGGCCATTAACGAGAATTACTCGATCACAGCCAAGGCCTCGTCCGGGTTCGCCTTCACCAACTGGACCGGAGGTGTGACCTCCACCAACGCCACCCTGCGATTCATGATGCAGCCCAATCTGACGGTTACGGCGAATTTCGCGGATGTCCAAAGGCCGACGGTGAGCATTGTGACGCCGACATCCAGCCAGAAGTTGACCAACGGGACGGTGACAGTGACCGGCAAGGCCGGTGACAATGTGGCGGTGAGCGCGGTTTATTACGCCTTGAACGGTTCGGGCTGGACGATGGCAACCACCACCAATGGCTGGACCAACTGGATGGCCGCCAACCTCACCTTGACTCCCGGGACCAACACGCTCCAGGCCTATGCCGTGGACACCACCGGAAACGCGATGTCGACGTACACGGTCCGATTCGTTTATCTGGTGTACAAGCCCATGACGGTGCAAATCGCCGGTCGCGGCTCGGTCAGTCCCGATTACAACGGCACGCTACTGGCGATCAATTTGAACTACTTGATGACAGCCAAAGCAACGCCCGGGTTTGCCTTCACCAACTGGACCGGGAGTCTAACCTCCACCAACGCCACCCTGCGGTTCATGATGCAGCCCAATCTGACGGTCACGGCGCACTTTGTGGACATCCAAAAGCCGACGATAAGCATTGTGACACCTACATCCAGCCAGAAGTTGACCAACGGAACAGTTACGGTGACTGGCAAGGCCGGCGATAATCTGGCGGTCGGTGCAGTTTATTATGCCTTGAACGGTTCGGGCTGGACAACGGCAACGACGGGCAACGGCTGGACCAACTGGACAGCGAGCCTCACCCTGTTCCCCGGTACCAACACCGTCCAGGCTTATGCCGTGGACAACAGCGGAAATATTTCGTCCACCAACACGACCCGATTTGTTTATCTGGTACTCAAGCCCATGACAGTGCAAATCGCCGGTCGCGGCTCGGTCAGTCCCAATTACAATGGCGCGTTGCTGGCCATCAATGAGAACTATACGATGACCGCCAAGGCCGCGTCCGGGTTTGCCTTCACCAACTGGATCGGAGGTGCGCCCTCCACCAACGCCACCCTGCGGTTCACGATGCAGACCAATCTGACGGTCACGGCGCACTTTGTGGACATCCAAAAGCCGACGATAAGCATTGTGACGCCGACCTCCAACCAGAAGTTGACCAACGGGACGGTGACGGTGATCGGCAAGGCCGGCGATAATGTGGCGGTCGGCGCAGTTTACTATGCTTTGAACGGGTTGGGCTGGACGACAGCAACGACGGGCAATGGTTGGACCAACTGGACGGCGAGTCTCACTCTGCCCCCCGGCACCAACACGCTCCAGGCTTATGCTGTGGACACCAGCGGAAACGCTTCACCGGTTAGCAGCTGCAAGGTCATTTTCCTGACGACTTTGACGGGATCTGTGTCTTTGAACACAACTAATTCACCACCTCCGTCGGTACCCTCCATTTTGAACTCAGTTGCTTATGCGAATCATAGTTATAGCTTCACGGTTTCAGGTGCCACAGGATATAAATACGCAGTGGAGGTTTCCACTGATCTGGTGAATTGGACTCCGGTGGAAACCAATACCGCGCCGTTTACATTTGTAGATAACAACGCCGGCCAATACAGCCAGCGATTCTACCGTTCGGTTTACGCTCCTTAAATTGGCGGAATATCCCGATTTTCGCCATTGAGGGCCGGAAGTTGTTTCCTGAACCAAATTCAGAAAAATGGCGCTTGCCTCGACGCCTTTCGCCACGTATAGTTTGCGCTCTTTTGCAATTGCGAATTTAAGATTTATGCAACGTCCCAAAGGCATTAAAACGAAAAAGTCCGTGTCCAAGCGGTTCAAGATCACCGCCACTGGCAAAGTTGTGTTCCACCACGCCGGCAACCGCCACCTGGCCCAGTCCAAGAATCCCAAGCGCCGCCGCCATCTCCGCAGCGCATCCACGATGGACGCCACCGATGTTTATCGCATCACGCAAAATTTGCCGTTCAGCCACTGATTTTTCACTCAACTTTCAACTCTCAACCATCAACCAACGATGCGAGTTACCAACGCCCCCGCTTCCCGCAAACGCCGCACCCGGATGATCCGCGCCGCCAAAGGCTTCCGGATGCGTCGCTCGAAACTTTACCGGTACGCTTCTGACGCCGTGGATCACGGCCGCCAGTACGCCTATCGCGATCGCCGTCGCAAAAAACGCCTGTTCCGCTACCTCTGGCAAGTGCGCATCAACGCCGCCGCCCGCGCGGCCGGCCTCACGTACAGCCGCTTTATCGAAGGCCTCAAGGCCGCCAAATGCGCTCTCGACCGCAAGGTCATTGCCGACCTCGCCGCCACCGACAACGCGGCTTTTGGCGAACTGGTCAAAATTGCCAAAAATGCCCTGGCCGCCAAAGGCGTGAAAGGCTGAAACGGCGATAGAAGATTGAAGATGGCAACGGGCGGCTGATTCGGCCGCCCGTTTTTCTTTTGTTTTCCGCGCTCCATCCTCTATCTTCAATCCTCAATTTGATATGGGACTTCTCAACGAAATTGAACCTTTGAAACAAACCGCGCTGGCGGAATTGAAAGCCGCTCCCGACGCCGCCGCGCTCGAGCAGGCCAAGGGCGCGTGGATCGGGCCGAACGGCAAGTTTACCACGTTGATGAAACAACTCGGCGAACTTCCCCGGGGAGAACGTCCCGCCGCCGGCAAAGCCATCAACGACGCGAAGGAAGTACTCAAAGCCGCTCTCACCGAACGCCGTGACGAACTGGAGTTGAAAGCCGCGCAGTCAAAAGAGCCGACCGATTTCAGTGCGCCCGGACGACGACGCGCGCTAGGCAAACTCCACCCGCTCACCCAAGTGACCGAGGACATCGTTCGCGCCTTCCGCAAGCTCGGCTTCGCCGTCGCCGACGGTCCGGAGATTGAAGATGAATATCACTGCTTCGACGCCTTGAACACGCCTGCCGACCATCCGGCCCGTGACACCCAGGACACATTCTATTTAAACGTAGGACAGGCTTCCAGCCTGTCTCCAAATTCAGAAAGCCAAAAGTCAGAGACAGGCAAGATGCCTGTCCTCCTATTGAGGACACATACCAGTTCCGTCCAAATCCGCGTGATGAAGCAGCAACCACCGCCCGTGCGCATCATCGTCCCGGGGCGCGTTTATCGCCGTGACAACGCCGACGCCACGCATAATCCCACCTTCCAGCAGATTGAAGGGTTGTACGTGGACAAGGGCGTCACCGTCGGCGACCTCAAGGGCACGGTCGAATTCGTCTTCAAGGAATTGCTGGGCGGAGAAACGAAGATCCGTTTCCGGCCGCACTATTTCAGCTACACCGAACCGAGCTTCGAGATTGATTTCAGCAACGCGCTCGTAAAGAAGCTGGGCAAGGACTGGCTGGAAATCGCCGGTTGCGGCATGGTGCATCCAGCGGTGTTCGAGAACGTGGGGTACGACCCGGAAATCTGGACCGGCTGGGCGTTCGGCTTCGGCATCGAACGCATCGCCATGCTCCGCTACGGCATCAACGATATCCGCCTCTTTTACGAAAACGACGTCCGGTTTTTGAAACAGTTTTAATTTTTTCGCGCCATGAAAGTCACCTTTAACTGGCTCAAACAATACGTTGATTTCGACTGGTCGCCGGAGGAATTGACCGAGCGGCTTACCATGCTCGGCCTCGAAGTCGAAGGCGTCCAGAAAACCGGCGGCGAGTTCGAAGGCATCGTCGTCGCCCAAATCCTCACCCGTGACCCCGTGCCCGGCTCGGACAAGCTGTCCGTCTGCAAGGTCAACGACGGCACGAAGGAGCGCGTCATCATTTGTGGCGCGCAGAACCACAAGCCCGGCGACAAAGTGCCGCTCATCCTGCCGAATTTCGCCCTGCCGCTGAAGCCCGGTGACAAGGAACCGTTCGTCATCAAGGAACGGAAGGTCTTCGGCATCACCAGCCAGGGCATGATGTGTTCACCGCAGGAACTCGGTTTGCCCGATAAGGTGGAAGGCATCCTCATCCTGCCGCCGGACGCGCCGGTCGGCAAAACGTTCGCCGAATATCTCGGCCGGACCGGCGGCGACGTGGTTTATGACTTGGAAGTCACGCCCAATCGCTCGGATTGGAACAGCGTCATCGGCATCGCCCGCGAAATTGCGGCAGTGACAGGAAACAAGTTGAAGATGCCTGATGTTACCGTAGGACAGGCGTCCCGCCTGTCTCTAAAATCCGAAAATCAAAAGTTAGAGTCAGGCAAGATGCCTGACCTACATTGTAAAGACCTCGTCTCCGTCCGTATCGAGGATCCCGACCTTTGCCCGCGTTACACCGCCCGCGTCGTCAAAGGCGTGAAAATCGGGCCCAGCCCGGATTGGCTCCGCACCACGCTCGAAAAAGTCGGCATCCGCAGCATCAGCAACGTCGTGGACGTGACGAATTTCGTGATGATGGAAATCGGCCAGCCGCTGCACGCGTTCGATTATCATTTGATTTCCCGTAGCCGCCGAGGTAACGAGGCGGACACGTCGGCTAATCCGCCTCCTCACGTCGGCGGCTACGACGGCAAGCCGACCATCGTCGTCCGCCGCGCCAAGGCCGGCGAGGATTTCATCACACTCGACGGCCAGAAACACAAGCTCACCGCGGATAATCTGCTCATCGCCGACGAAGCCAGAGGCATCGCCCTGGCCGGCGTCATGGGCGGCCAGAATACCGAAATCAAGGACAGCACGGTGGACGTGCTCATCGAGAGCGCGTATTTCTCGCCCACGAACATCCGCCGCACGAGCAAGACGCTCGGCCTGCGCACGGACGCCAGCTACCGGTTCGAGCGCGGCGCGGACATTGACATCAACGACTGGGCGAGCGCCCGGTGCGCGCAATTGATTCTGGAAACCGCCGGCGGCCAGCTCGCCGAAGGCATCGTGGACGCTTACCCGAAACCGGTTGAACCAAAAGAAATCACGCTGCGCCATCACAAGGTAAATGAACTGCTCGGCCTGAATTTGAAACCGGAAAGCATCGAATTCTATCTCGGCGAACTCGACCTCAAAACTGTCAATCGCAAGCCCAAGCCGGTCGGTGCGAGTGGTCCACCGGAACCGGTCACGTTCCGCATCCCGACTTTCCGCGTGGACTTGAAGCGCGAGGCGGACTTGAGCGAAGAAGTCGCCCGGTTGTACGGCGTGGACAAGATTCCGTCCACCCCGCCGCGCGGCGCCATCGGCACGAACGCGTTCGATCCCGTCCACGACCAGATTGCCGAAGCCCGCCGGATTTTGAGCGGACTGGGCTTGAACGAAGCGCAAGGACAGACGCTCATTTCCAGTGCGGAATGCGGAGTGCGGAATGCGGAATTGGTGGCACTGGCGAATCCGTTGAGCAGCGATATGGACGTGTTGCGACCGAGCTTGTTGCCCGGAATGATTCATTCGTTGCGGCACAACGTCAGTCACAAGAATTACGACGTGGCGCTGTTTGAAATCGGACGCGTGTTTAGGAGCGCGGACAGCCATGTCCGCGAAAAATCGAAATCACCGGAATCTGCGGACAAAGCTGTCCGCGCTCCAATTGAAGAACGCCGGGTGGCCATCGCGCTCACCGGCCAGCGCGCCCTGCCCTTCTGGAGCGGCAGCGAACGCGACGCGAAATTCGACATCCACGATTTGAAAGGATTGCTCGAGGAATTTCTCGACCAGTTCGGCCTGCGCGGCCTGACGTTCGATCCGCGCCCGAATCCTGATAAATTGGGATTCCTCGAAGCGGCCGTGATTGTGCAGGGCAAAAACCAGGTCGGCGAATTTGGTCAGTTATCACCGGTGCTGGCCAAGAAATACGATTTGCGCGACGCTGTGCTGCTGGCGGAATTGAATCTGGACCTGCTGCTGGCGCGGCGGAATCCGGCCAAATCGTTCAAGCCGCTGCCGCAATTCCCGTCCATTCGCCGCGACGTGGCGATGTTGGTGGCGGAAGCCACGACGAACGACGCGGTGCTGCAGGTGGTAAAAAAGACCAAGCCGGCGAACCTGGAAGCGGTGGAATTGTTCGACGTATTCCGCGGCAAGAACGTGCCGGCCGGGCAGAAGAGTCTGGCTTACGCGTTCACCTATCGGTCACCGGAAAAGACCCTGACTGATACCGAGGTGAACGCCGCGCACGCGAAAGTCGTGGAAGCGTTCAAGGCGCAATTGCACGCCACGGTGCGGGAATAATTTCAAATCTTTGCTTGTCTCGGGCGCGAACTTCCTTTGAAGTTGTGCCATGAGCGTCAAGCCCTGCATCGTTCTTTCCATCACCAGCATCCTCGTGCCCGGCCTTTTGACGGGTTGTGCCGGTCACAACCAGCGGGTGGCGCAAACCCCGCCGCCGCTACCACCCGTCGTTGTAAAAACCAACCGGCTCGTCATCCACGCCGACCAGCCTGGTGCAATAATCAACCGCAATATCTACGGCCAGTTTTCCGAGCACCTTGGCCGTTGCATCTACGGCGGCATTTGGGTTGGACCCGACAGTCCGATTCCCAACACCCGCGGCATTCGCAACGACGTTGTCGCTGCGTTGAAAAAAATCCAGGTGCCGGTGCTGCGCTGGCCAGGCGGCTGTTTCGCCGACGAATATCATTGGATGGACGGTATCGGCAATCCCACCAACCGACCGGCGATGATCAACACGACCTGGGGCGGCGTGGTGGAAAACAACGCCTTCGGCACGCATGAGTTCATGGATTTCTGCGACCAGATCGGGGCAGCCCCGTACATTTGCGGCAACGTCGGCAGCGGCACGGTGGAAGAACTGATGCAATGGATCGAGTACATGACATCGGATGCGAATTCTCCCGTGGCCAATCTGCGCCGGCAAAACGGGCGGGAGAAACCCTGGAAAGTGCCCTTCCTCGCCGTCGGCAACGAGAGCTGGGGCTGCGGCGGCAACATGACGGCGGAATTTTACGCCGACAATTTCAGCCGTTACAGCACCTTCGCGAAAAATTATCCCGGCAACAAACTCTACCGCGTCGCCAGCGGCGGCCTGGAATCCGATTATCACTGGACTGAGGTGCTGATGCAGCGGAACGCCGACCGGTCGAAGCACGGCGGGACGCCGATGAACGGCTATTCGCTGCACTATTACACCCTGCCCAGCGGCAACTGGTCGCACAAAGGCTCCGCCACCGAATTCACCGAGGCGGACTGGTTCAATACCCTCCGGCGCGCGCTCGTCATGGAGCAATACGTTGCCAAACATTCCGCTATCATGGACAAATATGATCCGGAGAAAAAAGTTGGCCTAGTGGTGGATGAATGGGGTGTCTGGTGCGACGTTGAGCCGGGAACGAATCCGGGGTTTTTATACCAGCAAAACTCGCTGCGTGACGCTTTGGTGGCAGGATTGACGTTGAACATTTTCAACAATCACGCCGACCGCGTGAAGATGGCGAACATCGCGCAGATGGTGAACGTGCTGCAGGCGATGATTCTTACCGACAACGAAAAAATGACCGTCACGCCGAGTTACTGGGTGTTTGAAATGGACACCGTACATCACGACGCCACGTTGCTGCCGAGTGAATTGCAATGCGTGGATTATGTCTTCGGCGACAAGGCAATCCCGGCTCTCAGCGCCTCGGCATCGCGCGACCAGGCGGGCAAAATTCACGTCACGCTCTGCAACCTGAACCCGAATCAATCCATCGACCTGCCGTGTGAATTGCCGGGCGCGCGGGCCGGGAAAATTTCCGGCCGGGTCCTGACCGCGCCGGAAATGACCGCACACAACACTTTCGACCATCCAGACAACGTGAAACCGGATGAATTTAAAGCGTTCAAGCTCACCGCCACGGGGTTCGCCGTCACGCTGCCCGCCAAATCGGTGGTGGTTTTAGAAGTGGAGTAGTTGCTAAAACCTGCGTAGCCGACGACGTGAGTCGGCGCAAAACCTTCAGTTCAATTTGATCAGCGCAGACTGACGTTTGCGGCTACAATCACAAAGTTATTCCGTCTGTAGGAACGGCGGGATGGGACAATCCAGCGTGTCGGCCACCGCGCGCAACAATTCGGCTTCGCCTTCCGTTATCACGCCGTCGGCGCCGACGGTATAGACACAGGCTTCAATCAGATTCTTTTTGATGGTCGGTACGGCCAACGTCAGGCGGTTGAGCGCGGCGTCAATCTGGTCCACGCCGCATTGTTCGCGTGACAGCAGGCCGTAATCCGCGTCGGCGGGAGCGCGCAGATGCGGCGCGCCGGTTTCAAACGCCTTGTTCGCGACGTTCAGGGTCGTCGCTGCCGACGTGGGCGAGCGCGGACAAAACGAGGACACCATCCGGCACCAGTGGTTTGATGCTGTAATATTGGGCGGCCGGCGGGCGTGTACCGCTGAATTGCGGCGTGAGATGGTGCATGACAATTTTTTGCAGCACGAACTCGAACAGCTCGACTTTCCCGTCGCTTTCGATGAGCCACTGGAGCGTTTGGGAGAATTGCGTGAACTGGTCGGCAGTCAAACGCCGCAGGGCGCCGAGCGCGAGATTGATCATCGGCAGATGCGCATGTTTCGCGGCGGTGGAAACATCCGGGTACAGCGCATCAGCCCTTTCGGAAACAACCGGCGAAAAACGCTTCCCGATTTCGGCCGTTTGAGTTGCGCGCAATGCTTCGTTGTCGCTCAACAGCATTGCGTAAATCAAGGCCGCGGCGCTCAGCGGATCGCGCACGGCGTTTTTGACACTGTCCGGCATTGATTCCCGCATTTGCTCCGCATATTTGAGATGCAACGGCGTGGGATTGCCGAGACTGGGCAGCACCGCGTGCGGGCGGATAATCCGCGGCGGTGGTGCCGGCGCGGTCTCATCGGACGCAATGATGACGCCGCCCAGCACGGTTCCAAAAATGTTGGGCATTGATTTTGGCGCGCGCTCCAATTCGGAAATGGCGGCGCGTTTGACCACCTCAATTTGCTTTTCGTCAAGCGGCGTAAATTTGCCGTCCCACGTCGAGTCAATGGCGTGAATGCGGTCAGGAATCGGCGGGTGCGTGGCCATGAGGCCGAAGAACGGTTCGCCCAAGCCGTTGCCGAAAAACATGTGGCACAGGTCGGGCGCGTGTTCGGATTCCAGTTTGGAACCAAAACTGTAACGTCCGATTTTCTGGAGGGCGCCGGACAGGCCGGCGGGGTTGCGGGTGAATTGCACGGACGAGGCATCGGCGAGGAATTCACGCTGGCGGCTGACGGCCGCCTGGATGAGGCGGCCAAAAAACACGCCGATGGCGCCGAGCAAGATCAGAGCCAGTCCGATGAGCGGCAGGGCGTTGTTGTCGCGGCTGCTGCGGCCACGCACGCTCAACAGAACGCGGCCGATGGTGGCGATGCAGAGGAGGCCGAAGATGATGCCGATGAGCCGGAGGTTCAGCCGCATGTCGCCGTTGAGGATGTGGCTGAATTCGTGGCCGATGACGCCCTGCAATTGGTCGCGCGTGAGCAATTCCACGCAACCGCGGGTGACACCGATGGCGGCATCGCCGGTGGAGTGGCCGGCGGCAAAGGCGTTGATGCCTTGCTCCTGGTCGAGCACATAAACCTGCGGTACGGGCACGCCCGAGGCGATGGCCATTTCCTCGACCACGTTGAGCAGCTTGCGTTCGTTGGGATCGGCGGTATCGGGGTTGACCGGCGTACCACCCATCAAGGTGGCCACGCTGGCACCGCCGCCGGACAGTTCGTTGGTCTTATAGGCGCTGCCGATGAAAATGACCGCCAGCACGGCGACAGCGACGCCGAAGAAAAGCCGCACATCCCACAGAATCAGTTGCGGCTGTTCGCCATAAATATGATGTTGTCCCTGGGCGGCGTTAAGAATGACCACCCCGACGAGGTAACAGGCCGCAATGATTGCCACCACCGCCAGGATGAAGTAAAATACCAGCAGCTTGGTTTTTTTCCTGGCTTTGTCCTGTTGGCCGAAAAAATCCATCGGGGAATTTATGATTTGCGATTTATGATTGATGATTGGTGCCGTCGGAAATCATAAATCATCAATCATAAATCAAAATTGGACTTTCGGCGCATCCTTCTGTTCCGGCTTGTCGATGACGAACAGTTCCGCCGGACCGAAGTTGAACATGCCGGCAATAAGGTTGCTCGGAAACACTTCGCGGTCGGTGTTGTACACCATGACGGAGTCGTTGTAAGCCTGCCGCGCGAACGAGATTTTGTTTTCCGTGGAGGTCAGTTCCTCGGTGAGCTGCATCATGTTCTGGTTGGCCTTCAGGTCCGGGTATTGTTCGGACACCATCATCAGGCGGCTCAACGTGCCGGCGAGGCCGGTTTCGGCGGAGACCAGGTTTTTCATGGCACTGGCGTCGCCGGGATTGGCGGCGGCGGCCTGTGACGCGGCGTAGGCGATATTGCGCGCCTTGGTGACATTTTCCAGCGTCTCGCGCTCGTGCTTGATGTAGCCCTTGGCGATCTCGACCAGGTTCGGAATCAGGTCGTAGCGGCGCTTGAGCTGCACGTCAATTTGCGCGTAGGCGTTTTTGTAGCGGTTGCGCATCGTGACGAGCTTGTTGTAAACGCCGATGACAAAAGCGATGAGCCCCAGCACGACAACCAGCAAGACAACGGCAATAATCAGTCCAATTCCAATGGCCATAAATATCCTTTGTTGAATTTGAATTACAATTAGGTCAAAGCCCGCCGACCGGCAATGATAATTTCCCTCTTATTTTGGAATCGGTGTGGCTGCGGCGCCCCGCCGCAAGGGACGGCGACGAGGCGTCGCCGCCACCAACTCACGGCACCACGTAAACCGGCATGCCGGTCCACGCCAACTTCTCCAGATATTCCGCGTCCCAATTCGCCAGCCGAAAACAGCCGTGCGATTCCGTGCGTCCCACCTGTTCCGGACTGGGCGTGCCGTGAATGCCGTAGCCAGTCTTGTCCAGACCAATCCAGGCCACCCCTACCGGATTGTTCGGGCCGGGCGGCAAAATCAGTTTTTGATCCAACTTCTGCGCTTCCGGCGACTCCGGAAACAGTTCGGGGTCGAAGGTGTAATTCGGATGAGGCGCAATCACCATCACGTGCAGTTCGCCGACCGGCCGTTTTTCCACGTTCGCGGCGATGCTGCACGGAAAATGCGCGAGCAGGTTCGTTTCTGCATCAAAGGCCTCCAAAAATTTGTCCGCCAGATGGATGACCACAAACGCCGCCTGGTTCGACACGGCGGGATAATCCACGTCGGGCACCTGCAAAACCGTGCCGGGAGTGATGTTCGTCCAGTTGACGCTCAGGTTCATTCGCCGGATCAATTCGGGATGCGAATGGAATTTTTCCGCGACGAGTTCGAGTTCGGTCTCGTAGGCCAGCGCCGATTGCTGTGATTTGGCCAGCCAGGTCTTGCCCAGTGGCTGCAGTTGCGCCAGGTCGCCGGCCGTAACCGTGTAAGTTGTCACCAGCGGCGCGGCGAGCGTGAGCCGGGCGCGCGTGTCCGCGTTGAGCGTGCCGGTCACCGGCAAATGCCGGGTTTCCTGGAAAACGGAAATGGCCCGGCGCGTTTGCGAGCCGAGCGCGGCGTCAATGGGTCCCGACGAAATGGCGCGGCGTGCCAGGGCCACTTGCGCGTCAAACACGCCGCGTACCGGACGTGGAAAATCCGCCGGCGATTCGGGAGCAACGATAAAGGGCTGGAGACGCAGCGGAACGGGCTTGACCGGCTGGCGGACAATCCGGGCGGGATGCTCGTGGTGCCACCAGACCCACGCCCCGGCGGCGAGCACAACCAGCATCAACAGCCAGCCCAAGCCATGGCGGCGTTTGCGGCGCGGATCGGATGATGATGACCTGGAATTGCGGCGCACGCGGAGATTAAGCCACAGGCCGGGCGGCAACCCAAGATTGAATTCAGCCTCAGCGCAAGCTCAGCAAGGTGTCGCCGATCAATTTCGCGGCGTCATCGTAACTGACCCGGCCGGTATTGATGATAAGGTGGTAAAGCAGCGGATCGTTTACGTCCGTGCCGAAATACTTTTTCATGTAACGTTCGCGGCCGCGGTCTTCGTTCAAACAAAACTTGCGCGCCTGGTCCAAGGTCACATTGAGCTGGTGATACTCCTTGTGGGCGTATTCGACGCGTTTTTCGAACGGAGCCACCAGACGGACATGCAACACATGCGGCAATTTGGCGGTAATTACCGTGCTGCCGCGGCCAATGAGAATCACACTCCCCAGGCTGGCCAGTCGGAGAACGGTTTCGGTGGTTTGACGGACAATCGTTTCCACCGGCGGACGCACGTCAAATAAATCCGCAAGAACATCGTCAATCCTCGAAATCGTGTCTTCGGGCAACCCCCGCGCAAGGCGGGTCGGCAAATTGTGGTCTTCAAGTACCTTGTCCATGAGATTTTGGTCGAACACCGTCCACGGGGGTGCATCCACCGGCGAGCGGGCCTGGAGGTAAGCGGCAAGTTTCTCGGCGACGGCCAGCGCACCGCAGCCGGCCTGTCGGGATAAGGTCACTGCGCGGCGGACATGGCCACCCGCACGAGTCTGAGGCTTCCCCCCCTCCTGCAACTGGCTGTTGATGAAAGACAGACAATGTTTAAGATCGGCGCTCTCGATCATAGTAACCTCCGCATTGGTTCAACCGCCGGTGTCATTGTTTTAATGGTGCCAAAACAGTTTGACCTTAAATGACCATTAGCGCCAGGCTCGCGGTTTGGCAAGCATTTCATGGTCAGCGTGCAAAACCCTGCCCCGAAGCGGTGACCGACTTGTCATCGCCTCACAAACAGCAGAATCAGCAAATCAATGGCAAAAAAAATCACGATGATGGCCTCCAGCCACAACATCCTCCGCTCGTTCAACTCGGTGTGAAAGACGCTGTAAAGCTTGTCCAGTTGGGCCAGGCGTTGCTCCACACTGGCGCGCCATTGGTCGAGATAAAAACGATCGCGTGCGCCCAGATAAACGCGGGCTAGATACCAGTCGCCGAAAAATTTGGTGATATGCGTGACCTCATCGGTGAGCTTCGCCACGTCCACGCGGAAACGGCGCAAATGGCGCAGCGTCTTGGTCGCCCTGCCCAACAACGGCAACCGTCGGCGGTCCAGATCGTCATAGGCGCGGTCGAGGTAGAGGTCGAGCCGGCGGTCCATCACGCGGAATTCCTCCAGTTGCAGGTTTGCCAATTCCAGCGCGTACAGCACGTCGTCCACATAACCGGTCAAATCCACCACCAGGGCTGCATCCCAGTCAATCACGGCCAGATCCGTATTCTCGAACGATCGCTGGATGCGCAGCACCTCGTTCACCTGCGCCTCGCTCAATTGGTCTGCCGGTGTTTCCGTGAGCAGACCCGCCACCTCGCATCGTTGATTGCCCAGCCAGCCGTTCACATCCTCCATCCCGGCCAGACCGGTCAGGCAAAACACCGTGTAAGCCTCCGGTGGCGGCGGAAATTCCGTGCGCCCCACCATCGAATCGCTGAGCCCGTCACAAACCTCCGCGCAGAATTTCATGGCTACCGTGTCCAGCGTCAGTCCGTCCTCCAGTTTGGGATTGTGGAACGGCATCAGGCCGGCGAGCGCATCCGCTTCAAACGCCACGCGCATCATCACCGTC
>CAWBJE010000006.1:0-112872 GCA_963789055.1 uncultured Verrucomicrobiae bacterium
GAGATCTGGTGGCCCGGCGCAGGCTGACTCGTTTTGGGCTTGGCGTAGATCGCCTCGATGCCCATCAACCGCAGCAGACGCACCACCCGCTTGCGATTGATTACCGATCCTTCCCGGCGCAAGATCACCGTCAGCTTGCGGCTGCCATAAACCGGATGCTCCAAATGCAACTCGTCCAACCGCCGCATCAGCGCCAGGTTCTCCTCCGTCTCCGGAGCGCACTGGTAATAGTAACTGCCCCGGCACACTTCCAGCAGCTCGCACTGATGCCGCACGCTGACTTGCGGGTCGGGGCCGATCAGTTCTCGCAGACATGTTAAAGCCCCAGTTGTCTGGACTTTTTTTTAAGCCAGTCCAGGTCCACCGTCAGTTGACCGATCTTCTGATGCAATTGCGCAATCAACTGCTCCTGGTCCTCCGTCCCCGGTTGCCCCGGCTCAAACAATTCGGGCAGGTGATCCCGAATCGTCGCCCGCCATTGCGTGACTTGCGTCGGATGCACCGCATACTCTCTCGCCAGTTGCGAGACCGTCTTAAGCCCCACCAGGGCTTCGAATCCCACTTTGGCCTTGAAGGCCGCACTATGTCGTTTCCGTTTTGCTTTCATAAGTCTGCTCTTTCTTATCTACAGCAGACCGGCAAAAGTCCATCTTAACCAGTGGTCTAATTTTTGGGGTCCAGCTCAAACTTCAGGCGGATTCCATGAGTTGGCGAAAGAAAAAATCCAATCCCGTCCCGGCGAGCGCACCTGTCCCGGTCATGGCCCGGCCGCGTTTTCCGGTGTGGCTGATTGCGGCATTGCTGGCGTTGGTGACGATTGGTCTTTACTGGCCGGCGACGCGATATGGGTTCGTCAACTACGATGATCAATCTCTACGTTACTGCGAATGTTCACGTCCAAAACGGATTGACCTGGGAAGACTTAAAATGGGCGTTTTTAATCCCGTGAGCAGCCATATTGGCATCCGTTGACGATATTGTCGCACATGTTGGACTGTCAGTTGTTCGGGTTGAATCCGTGGGGCCATCACTTGACCAGCGTGTTGCTGCATGCGGTCAACACGGTTCTGGTGTTTCTGTTGCTTCGTCAGCTGACCGGGAGCGACTGTGGCGGAGCTGTGCTGGTGGCGGCGTTGTTCGGGTTGCATCCGTTGCATGTGGAATCGGTGGCGTGGGTGGCGGAGCGCAAGGATGTGTTGAGCACGTTCTTCGGATTGCTGGCGCTCTTATTCTATGTCCGCTATGCGCAAAAGCAAACGTCCGTGAACCACGTCCTCGGCAAGCCTTGGCGAAGGACGGAACAACGCCATCGGCGCGGCGAAGCGAAGTCGAGACGGCTCAACCTTCGACGTACTATTGGCTGGCTTTAGTGTTTTTCGCACTGCGGTTTGATGAGCAAGCCGATGCTGGTGACGTGGCCGTTTGTGATGTTGCTGCTGGATTATTGGCCATTGCAAGAGTTTCAAGTTTCAAATTTACGTTTCAAGTTCCGGCCCAAGGCACTCATCAACCCTCAGCTCTCGACTTGCTGGAGAAGCTTCCGTTTTTCGGGCTGGCGGCGGTGATCGAGCGTGGTGACCTTTGTGGTGCAGAAGCAGACGGCGCAGTGACGACGGTTGAAACTCTGCCGTTGGGCGCGCGGATCGGGAACGCCTTGATTTCGTACTGCCGCTATCTGGGGAAGCTGTTCTGGCCGGAGGATCTGGCGGTTTTTTATCCGCACCCCGATGCATTGGCCGGTGGCGGGGGTGCTGCTGGCCGGCGGGTTGATTTTAGGCATAACGGTGCTGTGTATCGTGCAGCGGCAGCGATATCCCTTTTATGCTGATGGGTTGGCTTTGGTTTTGCGGGACACTGGTGCCGGTGATTGGGCTGGTGCAAGTGGGCGAACAGGCGATGGCGGATCGGTATACTTATATTCCGTCGCTTGGGGTGTTGATCCTGGTTATCTGGGGCGTGTACGAATTGACGCGTCGGTGGCGGCACCAGGTGATGGTATTGTCGGTGGCGGGTTGTGCGGCGATCTTACTGTGCCTCGGGTTGACGCGGCAACAGCTCGGGTATTGGAGGGACAGTGAAACCCTTTTTCGGCATGCGCTTGAAGTCACGAAGAACAATTACCTCGCCCATAACAATCTTGGCATCGCCCTCGACGCGAAAGGCCAAACCGACGAGGCGATCAGCCAATTCGCGGAAGCCGTCCGCCTGGAACCCAATTTCGCCGAGGCCCATAACAACCTCGGCAACGCCCTCGGCAAGAAAGGCCGGACCGACGGGCGATCAGCCAATATCAGGAAGCTATCCGTCTGAAACCTGATTACGCCGAAGCCCACAACAACCTTGGGACCGCCTTCCTTAAGGAAAACCAGACCGACGAGGCGATCGGCCAATATCAGGAAGCCATCCGTCTGAAACCTGATTATGCCGAGGCCCGCTACAATCTTGGCAATGTCCTGAGTATGAATGGCCAAATCGACGAGGCGATCAAACAATACCAGGAAGCCATCCGCTCGGCACCGGATGACGCCACAATCCGCAACAATTTTGGCGTCGCCCTGGTCCAGAAAGGCCAAACCGACGGGGCCATCAGACAATATCGGGAAGCCATCCGTCTGAATCCCGATTATGCCGACGCTCATTACAACCTCGGGTCCGTCCTTTATCGGACAGGTCAAACTGACGAGGCGATCAGCCAATTTCAGGAAGTCATCCGCCTGAATCCCGATTCCGCTGAGGCCCACAATGTTCTCGGCTTCGTCCTGGGCATGAAAGGCCGAACGGACGAGGCGATCAGCCAATTCCAGGAAGCCATTCGCCTGAAACCCGATTTCACCGAGGCACGCAACAACCTCGCTCACGCACTGCAAGTAAAGAACGCTCCGGCAGGCCGATGAAGTCGTTCGCAAACCTGTTTCCCGGTTCACAACAACCGGGATGCTGTTACGAGCATCTTAATATTAAAAATTAAGCGAAATTGTAGTTGGAATATTTCTTAAAAAATGCTTGTTTCGGCAAAGAGTTGTGGTAAATGCTGCCAATAGAAATGCTCTGAATAGATAACGTGCTGATTTTCGGAGCCGGTCGGGAAAAATTGGGTTGGGGAAAATGAAAGCGCGTCGGTCAGTTTGAGTTGTTCGAGTTTCCGCGGGGTCAGTTTCATTCGCTACACGGACAGACACTGAGTGTGCCTTTCCACTTCACCGCTCCCTCTCATCGGCTACAGACCACGATGTTGGGGCGCTAGTTCGCTCATATTCCCATCGACAACGGTTTTCGCGTTGTCTTGCCAATCCTCACACCGCGCCTGAGCCGATCACAATAGTGGCGGCGACAAAAAACGGCGGACGGTCAAACCCTGTTTCATTCATAACGTCCATGCCCCGCTCATAGTACAAACGAAAGGATTCCCATGAAACTCATGATGCAAAATTGGAAATGGCTGGCAGGTCTTTTAGCTGCCGTGTTGATTTGCGCAACTTATCTGCTGGCTCAAAATCAAATCACAACGATCGGCGTTGACAAGCAATCGGTCGAAGCAGCCACTGTGAACCTTGCGCCGCCGGATGAGGTGGAAGCTGCCGCTTCTGCGCTGCTGATAGAGGCCGTAAATGTCGGCGACGTACAAACCGCGCTGGAAATTCTCCACGACTACGGCGTGGCGGACGACACGCTTCTGTCCATGGCGACGTGCATGGGTAAAACGCCGGCGCCCGCGAAATTGAAAGAGCCGTTCTTGAAAGCATCGGTGGGTGCGCTGGCAGTGTTGGATCCGTCAACCAAAGAACAAGTCCGTTCAGAAACCGCTGCCGCATCCGGTTATGAACGGCCCGTCTGGATGCCGCTCCAGTTGGAAACCAAACCGATTGCCAGCTATGATGCGGACCTCAGCCAATGCCCGCTGGCACCGATTGCGGTCCTGAACGTGAAGTTGGATGACCCTTGCTTAATCCGGTACTTCCAGTGGTATGACCGCTACGCGGAGAACCTTCATTCAGTAGTGCTGAACGACTGGTGCCTGAGCAACCATAGAATCGATCCGGAAAGTTACGCTCAGGCGAACCACACCTTGAACGCGCTGTTCCAATTGATCAAAGCCCGCAAACCGGATGCCTTTGTGTGGTTGCGCGTGGTAAAAGAGGACAACCATTCGGATGAACCGTGGCTGAAAGCCATGACGTTTAAGCCGGATGGTTTGCAAATCTCGAACTTGCGGCAATTCCATTCGCCGTTTGCGGACACGTACCTGCCATTCCCTCAGACGATAACGGCCCCCCCATTCCTCCAGACAGTAACAGTCACTGGCCGGTCAAAATTACTTATCCCAGTGGGCAGGATTGGAACTTTGCTTATAAATCGGACGAATGGTTTATGGGCATTGAATATAGTAATGGAGACCCGTTCCAAATTCTGTCAATCGATCCTCTCGGCCAAACCAACGAGTATTATTATCTTGCGTGGTATAGTACGGGACCAATTAAAAATACCGACCAGGCAGGAAACACTTGGATTTCGTTGGAAGATACCTCAGCCGGCCAAAACGGGAATTATATCTTTTACCGTGGTGTCAATGGCAATGATATTGCCGGCCTCAGTGATCAATGGGCCCACTATTGGTACGATGGTAATGGGAACCTTTACCTGACCGATTACGCAAATACCAATCACTGTTCCTGGAGCGCTAATACAGTCTATACCAATTTTATTTCAGACTTCCACGATTGGTGGTCTTTCGATGATAATAAAAATCCTCTCCGCCACGAAATATTGACCCACGATGGCTACTGCGCCGAGTGGTACAATCGGTATGACGCCCATGACAATTTGATCGGCACCACCAACCCGCTCAACCAAGCCACTACCTACGGCTACAGCGCCAAAAACCAACTGCTCTTCATTACCAATGCGCTGAATCAGATCACCAAAATGCTATATGACCAGAATAGCAATATGACCAACCTGGTGGATGCGCTTAACCACACCAATTCCTGGCTCTATGATGCCAATGGACGGAATTACCTCAACATTTACGCCGACGGCTCCAGTAATTCATTGGGCTACGACGCCATTGGCCGGCTTGCCGTCACAACCAATCACGGTTCCGGCCTCGTCCTGACATATGGCTACGACAACCTTGACCGCCGAACGGATATAAATTTTCCGGACAGCACCAGCATCCATTATGAATACCTGTGCTGCGGCTTGGATTGGGTCAGCGACCGCCTGGGCCACGAAACTCATTACGATTATGACGCCCTGCAACGGGTCAAGCGTGTGACCGACCCACTTGAGCGCATCACCGAATTCGGTTACAACGGCGCCGACCAGATTACCAACCTCACCACCTATGTCGGCAGCCAGCCACGGGTGAAACGTTTCGATTACACTTCTACCAACGGTTTCAGCCGCCTCACCGGGGTAACGACACCCATGGGCAAACAAACCCGCTACGGTTACACCTTCCGCGGGGCGCTGGCCTGGCGGCAGGATGGCAATGGCAATGTAATTGAATTTCAAAATGACGCCGTACCGCGCTTGAAAGGTGTGACCGACAACTACAACAACCCGTTGATCAGCCTGGACTACGACGCGCTCAACAATGTGACGGAGGCAATCTCTTTCGGAGACAACTCCACGAGGCCGTATTCCGACTTTGTTTATTCCTATGACCCGCTGAACCGGCCTACGAATGCCATTTGCACAATCGCCAGCATCCCCGGTTTTGCCACCGTGCGATATCAGATTGCTTACCAATTTGACGCCGTGGGCAATTTAACCAACCGGACTATTACCGGCTTGCGGAGTTTTGCAGACAACATCCAAACGCGGTATGGTTACGACGTAATGAACCGGTTGACCACTGTGACACAACTGGTGAATAGTGCGCAGACGGCCACGGCCGCCTACACGTATGACGCTGCTGGCCGGCTCCAGAAAAAGACCTATGGCAACAACGACATTGCGACGTATGCTTACGATGCCGAAAGTCGGCTTCTCAACTTGGGCATTACCAATGGAACAACCTCGGTGCAGGCTTATTCCTACGGCTGGGACGCCGGCGGAAACATCCTGGCCCTAACAAACTTCGAAGCGACGGGCTCTGTAATTCCCACTTACTACGCTTATGACGATGCCGGCCAGTTGACGTCCGAAACCTGCGGGGCGACAACAACTTCCTGGCAATACGACGAGGCGGGTAATTGGCTCAATGCCAGCAGTAGTACCAAATGGGTTTATGATGCGGACAATGAACTGGTGGCGCGGGGAAATTCGAGCGACAACACTTTCACCGTGACGGTGACGGGCACGGTGGACCCGGGCAATAACAACAACAAATGGTATCAGACCACAGCCTCGTGCCGAGGCGTAAGCGCTCTGGTGAATTCAAACAACGGCACCTTCAGTTTGCCCAACGTGCCGTTGAACGTAGGGGCAAACGATTTGGTGGTGACGGTAACGGATGTTTCCGGTAACACCAGCCAGCAGACGCGGCACGTGACGAAGAATTGCTACGAAAGCTTTGCCTACGATGGCAATGGGAATCTAACCAACTGGATCAATGACAATCAGAACTGGATGTACCAGTGGGATTGGGCGGACCGGCTGACACAAGTGACAAGCAACAACGTGGTGGTATTGCAGAATTGGTATGATGCGTTTGGGCGGAGAATTGCGAAGAGCGAGTTGGTGAATGGCCAGATGCAAAAATGGCTTTACTTGTATGACGGCTGGAGCATCGTGGGAGTGATGAATGGGAACGGGCAATTACTGGAGACGTTCACGTGGGGTGTGGGACTACGTGGCGATGTTGGAACGCTCATAGCGGTGACACTTCACACGGGAAGCAGCGCGGGAACATATTATGTTCACAACAATCATCGTGGGGATGTTGTGTTGACGCGGAGTGGAACAACAACTATTGGCAGCTATACCTATTCAGCCTTCGGCCTTCTGACTTCGACTTCCGGCTCCGACATTTGTCGGTTTAAGTTTTCAAGCAAGGAGTGTGAACAAACCTGTGGATTCAGCTACTACGGTTATCGGTTCTATGCTCCGCAGTGGCAGAGATGGCTAAGTTGGGATCCGTCGGGCCAAAATGACTCCAATTCATATAACTTCGTTTTAGATAACCCAGTCATTTTTTTTGATTCGTTTGGTTTGCTTCCCACCGGTGCTGGCGGCGGCTGGTGGGGACGTGGTAAATGGGGCGGTTTAGGGGGAGTACTTGGTTTTTATATAGCATATAAGGCTGATGAAAAAATGGCCAATTGCCCTAATGATAAATGTAGCACTCGATCGCAATGTAATTACTGCTGTAAGGGTGCCTTTGATTTAGGGATGGACGGAATTATACTTGGTGGATTATCAGGCGGACTGGGAGGCGGAATAGCAATTATAGGTACTGGGGCTATAGCAATAGCTGCCTCCTCTAAATTAACAAAAGATTACCAAGACTGCATAGCTAAATGTCAAAGCCACAAAGATTAGTTTCACAGGCAATGTACGACATATGAAATCAATTCTTACCATCCTTCTTCCAATGTTAACATGTGCGATTAATTTTATTGCGTTTTTTTTGTGCTTAGAACGAAAACTCGAAAATTTTATAAAGGTTATCCTAGTCTTAAACTGTGTTTGTTTGTTGTTTATGTTATGGTTTGAAATCCGTGAAGACTGGAGATATTTGATGTTGGCAACCATCCTTGTGATATTTTTAATTAACTTCCTAGAGTTTTATAGGAGAAGGAAAAGTGCCGGTGCCAAAAATTCTTCTACAAGTTCAAAGGAAGACTAAAAACGGGTCGCCCATTAGGGCGCACGGTCAACTCCGCTTCGCGCGAGCAAGTATTAAAACGTCCGCCGCCCCGATTTTCTTTCTTCGGAATGGGTCAAGTAACCTGAAAGCAGTTCGACTCTAACTTAATCAGCGGTTCGTTGGAGCGTTCGATTTCTCCAGCACTTGAGCGAGGCTGTTGCGGGCTTTGGCATAATCCGGTTTCAGTCGGATGGCTTCCTGGTATTGGAGGATTGCCTGGTCGGTTTGGCCTTTCATGCGCAAGGCGTTGCCGAGGTTGTTATGGGCCTCGGCGTAATCGGGTCTCAGACGGATGGCTTCCTGGAATTGGCTGATGGCCTCGTCAATCCGGCCTTGCATGCCCAGGACAGTGCCAAGATTGTTGTGAGCCTCGGCAAAATCGGGTTTCAGGCGGATCGCTTCCTGGAATTGATCCATGGCTTCGTTGATGCGGCCTTTCTCACCAAGAGCGAACCCGAGGGTATTGTGGGCCTTGGCGAAATTGGGCTTGAGCCGGATGACCTCCTGAAATTGACCAATCTCCTCGTCGGTCTGACCTTTCATGTCGAGAGCTTTGCCGAGGTTGATGTGGCCATAAACAAAATCGGGTTCCAGCCGGATGGCTTCCTGGAAGTGCTGGATTGCCTCGTCAATCCGGCCATTCTTGGCCAGGGCGATACCGAGATTGTTGTGGGCGAGGTAATTGTTCTTCGTGACTGCAAGCGCATGCCGGAAAAGAGTTTCGCTGTTCCGCCAATACCCAAGCTGTTGCCGCGTTAACCCAAGGCACAGGATGATTGCCGCACCACCTGCCACCGACAAAATCATCACTTGATGTCGCCACTGGCGCGTCAGTTCGTATGCACCCCAGATGACCATAATCAGCACTCCAAGCGACGGAATGTAAGTATACCGGTCCGCCATCGCCTGTTCACCCACTCGTATCAGCCCAATGACCGGCACCAGCGTCCCGCAAAACCACAGCCAACCCACCGGCAAAAACGGATACCGCTTGCGCGCAAAAATACATGGCATCGTAATGCTCACGGTGAACCCGCAAGCCAGCAGCACCTGCGGCAACGGCCAATGCGCGGGGCGGGGATAGAAAACGGCCAGATCCGTCGGCCAGAACAGCTTCCCCAGGTAACGGCAATACGATATTAACGCGTTCGCCCCGCGCGCACTTAAGGGCAGATATTCAACCTCGGCCAAAGCGCCGGTCTGCTGTTGCACCATGCAGGTCACGATGCTCGCTGTTGCCGCAATGGCAAAGAACGGGATTTTTTCCACCACCAATCGCCGCGCGCTGCCAGGGTTAAAACGTCCCAACGGCCACCAATCCAGCAGCAGCATGACGAATGGCCAGGTCACCAGCATCGGCTTGCTCATCAAACCCAACGCGAAAAACAACAGCGTTAGCCAGTAGAACACTTTGGACTGAGGACCGTGGACTGTGGACTTCTTGACGTAGCACACATAAAAGAGGAGCGATAGTAATCCGAAGAACGTGCTCAACACATCCTTCCGCTCCGACACCCACGCCACCGATTCCACATGCAGAGGATGCAGTCCAAAAATCGCCGCCACCATCACACTCCGCCATTGCGCCCCGGTCAACTGCGACAACAACGCGAAGACGAGAACAGTATTGGCGGCGTGCAGCAGCACGCTGGTCAGGTGGTGGCCCCAGGGTTTCAAACTGAAAAGTTGACAATCCAGCATGTGCGACAACATGGTCAATGGATGCCAAATGGCGGCCACAGGATTGGAGAAAGCCCATTTAACGTTTTCCAGGGTCAATCCGTTTTGGACATGAACATTTTCAGTGACGTAGAGATCGTCATCGTAGTTGACGTAGTCGTGACTCAACGCCGGCCAATACAGGGCAACAGTTACCAGCGCCACCAAAGTCGCCAATCCCAGCAGGAGATACGGCGGCCATTTCAGGGTGAAGAAGCGGTTCATGTGTTTGTCAGCACATTGTTAACCGACCCGCCCACGCAGCGCAATCTTGTCGGAGTTGCAAACTGAGTCAAATTGTAGGAGCCGACGTGAGGAGGCTCTATTTTATGATTTGCGATGTTCGAATTCCGAATCGGGTATGTATTACCAATTGATTCGTAAATCGTAAATCGCATGAAGTAAATGAAGTCAGAGACTCGTCACCGGTCTTCGCACCGATGCTACGCCCCTGCTGGCCTCGTCTCCTGCAAACGCAAATTGCATAAAAAAGAGCCTCGTTACCTCGTCTCCTACGTTTTCAATGGCCGGGTCGGTCTTGCGGTTCCTTCTCAATCACCTTTTCCTTTTCCAGCTTTTCCAGCTTGGGCGCGATGACGACGCGGCAATAGCCCGCATCACGGTTGTTGTCGTAATAGTCCTGATGGTATTTTTCGGCCGGGTAGAATTTCGTGAAGGGCACAATTTCGGTGACGATGGGGTGTTTGAATTGTTTCTGCGCCGCCGCTTTTGACTTTTCC
This sequence comes from uncultured Verrucomicrobiae bacterium, assembly GCA_963789055.1. Classification (GTDB taxonomy): domain Bacteria; phylum Verrucomicrobiota; class Verrucomicrobiia; order Limisphaerales; family UBA11358; genus UBA11358. The sequence goes on from CAWBJE010000006.1 coordinate 10,273, forward strand.
GCGGCCGCTTTCTGGGCTTCATCGTGGTAAAGGATGACGGAACGGTATTGCGTTCCCTCATCCGCGCCCTGGCGGTTAAGCGTGGTCGGGTCGTGCGCCTGCCAGAAAACGTCGAGCAGCTTTTCGTAGGAGATTTTCACCGGGTCAAATTCAATCTGGGTGACTTCGGCATGCCCGGTGTCGCCGGTGCAAACCTGTTCGTAAGTAGGATTGGTGGTGTGGCCGCCGGCAAAGCCGCTGGTGACGGATTTGACGCCGGGCAGGCGCTCGAAGACGGCTTCCATGCACCAGAAACAGCCGCCGCCAAAGGTTGCGGTTTCAATTTTATTCGTGTTCATGGTTTGGGTGGATTGGGCCAGCGCAGTGAAATTCAGCGCACCAACGGCCAGCAGTAAATAGACTGTTTGTTTCATATTCAAGTCGGGCAGTGAATCAAACAGCAATTCCGGCGGCGCAGCAGCGCCGCCCTGCCACAATCAAATCCGGTAAGGCGGAGGTGCTCCTTCGCCGGTGGTGCAATGCGCCCTTATCATTAACACCCGGCTTCAGCCGGGTGGCGAAGACATGCGAAACAGCCAGCCGTTTCAACGGCTTGCGGGCGTGGGAAAAACCGTTGAAACGGTTTTGACTTTCGGCGTTGAGCATCACCGGGCTGAAGCCCGGTGTTAATGCGATAGCGTTATTCATTCTGCAATATTCACTCCTTTTCCGGCTTGTCCAGATGTTCACCCGGCGATGACGCTCATTTGGTTTCGGTTGCAATGGTCTTGATGTCATTGACCACATTGGTGACATCGTCCGGCAATACCTCGCCGTTTTGCAGGATTTTCCCGACGCTGTCGAAAATCTCCTGCTGCTGGACCGTCGAAAGATGCGAACTGTTGAAAATGGCATGGAGGTCCTGAGCCAGCTTTTGATGTTTCGAAAGCGATTTATCGTTTCCAGCCAATGCTTTCGTCAAATCTTCCGCCAGTTTGGAAACGGAAGGGGATGAGGGTTTTGCACCTGACGCTGCCGCCGTTAGATTACCCGCCAGCGACGATTTTATTCGCGCAATGGCGTTGGTGTCGGTCAGTCGGCTCAGGGCGTCGAAATTGGCGCGCAGGTCGGCAATGTTTTGCAAGGTCGCTTCGAGCGCCGGGTTCGGGGCCGGATTGTTTTGCACCGGGGTAGTGGGGGCAGGTTGGGCCGGCGACGATCCATCGTCCGGAAGGTTCTGCCGCGTCTTGCTGGCGTTGGCGGTGACAGTTTTGGCCTGCCGGATTGCCGCCGAATATGGTTCAGCGAAAAGGCTGCCGGCGATGAACAGCAAACAAACAATCGCAGCGAAGATTTTCATGGACCTCCACTAATTCGCAATCAACATACGATTCGACGGGTTTGACGACAAGAGCGAGATGTAATCTCCCAGAATTTTTTCGGTTTCCACCAGCGCGGGTTCCTGAGGTTGCGGCACCACGGATTCGATGGGATGGTTTGGCGTCATATTTTTGCCTCCGGGCAGATTGGTTGCAGTCACGGTATTGGTTTTCAGGAGCGGCGGCGGCAGGCCGGGGTCGCCGGCATTTTCAACCGTCAACTCGTATATTTTCACATTCGGCGCCTTGCGCGCGTCGCGTTCCTGGTCACGCGCCTTGTCGCGCGCACTGATCTCCTCCCGTTCCTTGATCCGGTCGTGTTCGTTGAGCGAGGCGGTCTTGTCGAACTGTTTTTTCCGGTACTCGTCAATGTCCTGCCGGATATAAACGTAATCCTGATTGGTAGCGATGCGGGCGCTGGAGTGGAGCCGCAACGTGTCGAGATACGGTTGCACCAGATTCAACTTGTCGTAATTTACGCTGGGGATGGTGTCCCAGGGCAGGGGATTTTCGAGCGCGGATTCGCCGAACTGTGTCGAGTAATTCAACACGTCGGGCAGGATGATGTCCGGCATCACGCCTTTCAACTGCGTCGAAGCGCCGGTGACCCGATAGAATTTGCGGATGGTGATTTTGACCGTGCCCGGATCGTTGGTTGCCGACACGGCGGCGGGGCCGACGAAGAACGGGCGCAGCGGATTCAAATTCTGCACCGTGCCCTTGCCGAACGTGGAAATGTCCCCGATGATGACGGCACGGCGATAATCCTGCAATGCGGCGGCGGCGATTTCCGCCGCAGATGCGCTGAGCCGGTTGACGAGCACGACGAGCGGGCCATCATAAAGCACCGAAGAATCCGTGTCGCTGTCCACACTGACCGGGCCGTCGATCGAGGAACGGGCGAGCACCACCGGGCCGTCTTTGATGAACAGGCCGGTAAACTTGATGGCTTCCTCGAGCGAACCGCCGGGGTTGCCGCGCAAGTCGAGAATGAGGCCGGCGATTTTTTCCGCTTTGAGCTTCTTAATCAGGCGGGTGACATCGGCGGTGGTGCTCTTGGCCGTTGAATGGTCGATGTTGCCCGGCAAATCAATGGTTGCGTAAAACGAAGGCAAATCAATGACTCCGATGCGGTTGGTCCCGCCGTGGCCATCCGGCAATTCAATGAACTGGGCTTTGGCTTCCTGGTCTTCCAGTTTGATTTCATCACGAATCAGGGTGACCACCTTCCGAACGGCGCGGTCCTCGTTGGGACTGATGGTCAGGCGCACTTCGGTTCCTTTGGGGCCGCGAATGAGCTGGACTACCTTGCCCAATTCCATGTCCACGACATTTACCGGCGGTTGATTGCTCTGGGCAACGGCAACGATCCGGTCTTTCTCATGGAGCTGTTTGCTTTTTTCCGCCGGCCCGCCATGGACCAACAAACTGATGGTGCAATAACCGTCGTCCTCGGACAGTTGCGCGCCAATACCAAAGAGAGCGAGGCTCATGCCGATGGAGAAATCCTGGGCGTGCTCGGTGTTGAGATAATCCGAGTGCGGGTCATAGGCATGCGCCAGAGCGTTGAGATACGCCTGCAAAATGCCCGAGCTGTCCATATTAGACACCATGTGCAGGTACCAGCGATAATGCCGCGCCAGCGTGGCGGTGATTTCCGCGGTGGCGGATTTGGGGAGGCTTGAAATGACGGTGTTGTTGGTCGGTGAAATTTCGCGGCTGAGCTTTTCCTGCAAATACTCGTAACGCAGACGCTGCGACCAGAGTTGTTTGGCGTCCTTGAGGTCCCGGGGATAAGGCGCGTGACGCCGGTCCAGCAGAAAGTATTCGTCGGTGTTGAATTTGAATTTATCCTTCTGCAGCAGGTCATTCACGAAATCGGTGTGTTGCCGGGCGCGTTCGCGGTAGCGCCGGTAGATTTCGTACGCGGGAGTGAGATTGGCCGTGCCGTTGGTGCCGACGGTGAGCGTGTCCAGATTCGTCCGGTAGTGCGAGAATTCGGCGATGTCAGATTGCAGAAAGTTTTCGTGCCGCGGATCCAGGGTTTCCAGATAACCGTCAAAAAACTTTTCGGACATGCCGGTGTCGAGCAATTGTTGTGAGTAATGAAATTCCTCCAGCAACCGCGCCGTGACGTAGGCAATGCGCGCGTCGTTCGGGCCTGGGGCGGGAAAAAGGTTCGTTTGCAGTGGCAACGCCGGGGAACTGCCGGTCTGGGCCGGCGGCGGCGGTGACGGGGGCGGGACATTGGCTTTGGTGCAGCCAAAGACGATGTATCCGGCCAGCACGGCGGATGCGATGGGAACAAAAATCTTGATTTTCAAGTGACTCATTGCAATTTGCACAACTTCGACCAAGTATAAGCGGATTTGTTCATTAGGCGAATCATTTTGAAACCGCCCGGACAGATGGGGCGCAAAACTTAATTGCAATTTTCAGCCCGGATTTCCATAATTTCCAGTCAACAATGAAAATCAAAACTATGAAGACCTTTATCTTGGCTGTGGCTGTTTATCTGGGCGTCGGCTGGCTTGCCGCATGCGCCTCTGGTTCGAAACCGGCGGAAAAACCCGCCGGGACAAATGTCCCAATCGCCGTTGGGAAAATGACGGTCAGCACAAATGTGTTGAGTAACGAAAAAGAGCGCGTCAGTTATGCCATCGGCATGAAGATGGGACATGATTTTCAGTTACAGGGAATTGAGGTAAACCCCGACACACTGGTCCGGGGCATTAAAGATGTGCAATCCGGCGGGGCGACATTAATAACCCCTCAGGAAATGCGAACCACTTTGACTGAATACCAGAAAGTCATTGCCGCAAAGATGCGGCAAATGCGCGAGGCGGCGGCGGCAAAAAATAAAGCGGAAGGTGAGGCGTTTCTGGCCGGCAACAAAACCAAGCCGGGGATTGTCACCCTGCCGGATGGCCTGCAGTACAAGGCTATTTCCGATGGCGCCGGAACGGTTCCGATGCCCACCGATACCGTTTCGGTGAATTATCGCGGGACGTTGATTGATGGCACCGAATTCGACAGTTCCGCCAGGGCCGGTCATCCCGCGCAATTTCCCGTCAACGGGGTTATTCCCGGCTGGACGGAAGCGCTCACGAAAATGAAAGCCGGCTCCAAATGGCAACTGTTTATTCCGCCCAACCTCGCTTACGGCGAAAGCGGACGGCCCGGCATCCCGCCCGATTCGGTTTTGATTTTTGAGGTAGAGCTGCTCTCGGTCGAGCATTCCAAGCCAACTGAGCCGCTGACCAGCGACATCATCAAAGTGCCTTCGCTCGATGAGATGAAAAAAGGAGCAAAGATTGAAGTCATCAAGCCCGAAGACGTGGGAAAAGTCCAGGCTGCCGGGACCAACAAACCGTCAAAATAACGCCGGGCCTTGAACAGTCTGTTCATGGCCGTGTCAATAGTTTCACTGAAGCGATGAGACATTTAAAAAAGTATTTTATTGGGATTCTCTCCAGCGCTGCGGGGATAATCGCGCTGTCGGCCCTATTTCACTTCACGTTGTGGGCCGGGGAAACCGGACCGGCAATCAAGGTGGAAAACACCCCCGTAAACCGCGAAACCAAGTTGGGCACAAGTTTCGCGCCCGTCGTTAAAAAGGCCGCTCCCAGCGTCGTCAATATTTCCTCCACGCATATCGTCCGAATCCGGACTCCATTTTTTGACGACCCGGTTTTTCGCCAGTTTTTTGGGAGCCAGTTTCCCAATATCGGGCGTGAACGCACACGCCGGGACCTCGGGCTTGGCTCCGGCGTCATCATTTCACCCGATGGCTATATTTTGACCTCAAGTCACGTGGTGGAGGGTGCGGACGAAATCGAAGTTGCCATCGCCAACAGTAAAAAGGAATACACTGCCCGCGTTGTGGGCACCGACCCGCCGACGGACGTGGCGGTTTTGAAGATTGACGCAAAGGATTTGCCGGCCATCACCCTGGGCGACAGCGACCAGTTGGAAGTTGGTGACATTGTGCTCGCCATCGGCAATCCCTATCGCGTCGGCCAGACAGTAACCATGGGCATCGTCAGTGCTCTGGGCCGCAGCGGTCTGGGCATCAGCAGCGTCGAGGATTTTATTCAAACTGATGCCGCCATCAACCCCGGTAATTCGGGCGGCGCGCTGATAGATACCGAAGGGCGGCTCATTGGCGTCAATACGGGCATCTTCAGTCCCAATGGCGGCAATCTGGGCATTGGTTTTGCCGTGCCCATCAACATGGTGCGCCGGGTCATGGATCGCCTTATCGCTAACGGCAAGGTAACCCGCGGCTATATTCCCATCCTGCTTCAGGATGTGACACCCCGCCTGGCCACGGCACTTGATTTGCCGGTTCAAAACGGCGTGCTGGTCAACAACGTGTTTCCGAACACCTCGCCGGAAAAAGCGGGAATTAAACCGGACGACGTGCTTGTGGGTTTCAACGGTAAAAACGTCACCGATTTGCACAGCCTGCGACTCGCCATATCCGAATGTGTGCCGGGAACCCCGGCCACCATCAAATTGCTCACGAGGGCCATCCGGAAACGGTCACGGTGACGATTGACGAATTGCCCGGTAATACCTCACAAAGCAGCAATGACCAGAAGAAGCCCAGCGCCGTAAATTCCATGATTGACTCCCTCAGCGGGGTTACGGTCGCTGATTTGGAACCGACGGTGCGGCGACAATTGGGAGTGCCCGACAATGTTCGAGGGGCATTGGTGTCGGATATCGACCAGGCTTCAAATGCCGCCAGCGCCGGCTTGCAACTGTACGACTTGATTCTGGAAATCAATCGCCTGCCGGTAAGCAACGCCAACGACGCCGTCAGGCTTGGCCGGCAGGCCCGGGGCGATCAAATCCTGCTGAAAATCTGGCGGCGGGAGGGTAACATCGCCGGCACGTGCTACCTCAGCGTGGACAATACAAAGATTGGAAAATAGCACGGGGACTGCAAAATTTTGACAAAATTTACTGCCGGGCACATGCTTCCGCCACGTCGCCGTGATTGAAGGCGACTGCTATGGCTGTTCAATATAAAGATTACTACGAAATCCTTGGCGTGCCGCGCTCCGCGAGTGATGAGGAGATTAAAAAATCCTTCCGCAAACTCGCGCGGCAATATCATCCCAACGTCGCCAAAGACAAAAAAAGGGCCGAGGAAAAGTTCAAGGAAATCAACGAGGCCTACGAAGTTTTGGGTGATCCGGCCAAGCGCAAGAAATACGACGAACTGGGCGCCAACTGGAAGTCCGGCGCCGACTTCCGGCCGCCGCCCGGTTGGGAGCAATTCGCCGGCGGGCAGGCCTTCCGCGGAGGCCGCGCAGGCAGTCAGGAGTTCGAATTCCGTTTTGGCGGCACCGGCTTCAGCGATTTCTTCGAGCAGTTGTTCGGCTCGCGGATGCGTGGTGGGGCCGGCGGCTTTGGCCGCGGGGCGGTATTCGAGGATGAGGAATACGCCGAACGCGGGCAGGACATTGAGGGCGACATTCTGGTTACGCTTGAAGAGGCGTTACATGGCTCGGTGCGCTCCGTTACGGTACGACGCCCCTCCGGCCGGTCGGTTAAAACCGAAACGTACCAGGTCCGGGTTCCGCCCGGTGTGACCGAGGGCCAAAAATTGCGGCTTGCGGGCCGCGGTGAAATCGGCGCGGGCGGCGGTGCCGCGGGCGATTTATATTTGCGCGTGCGGCTCGCAAAACATCCCGATTTTGAGGTGGAAGGCCACAATTTGATTTACGAAGCCGAGCTGGCGCCGTGGGAAGCCGTGCTGGGGGCGAACCTTTCCGTGCCCGCACTGGACGGTCGAGTGAACATCAAAATCCCGGCCGGCACTCAAGACGGCCAGAAACTTCGGGTGCGCGCCCGTGGTCTGCCGGCCCGCGACGGCTCGCGCGGCGATTTGCTGATTGTCACAAAAGTCGCCGTGCCCTCCAGGGTTACGGACGCGGAGAAAAAATTGTGGGAACAACTGGCCCGAGAGTCTAAATTCAATCCGCGGATATAAAAAACGAAGATGGAAGATTGAAGGTGGATGATGGCCATCTTCCATTCTCAATCCTCCATCTTCGCTTTGCTGAAAATATGCCTGGAAATAAAAAATGGGTGCTGATTACCGGTGTTTCACGCGGCCTTGGCCGCGCGATGGCCGAGGAATTTGTCCGGCTCGGCCACATTGTGCTCGGGTGCGGACGCTCGGAAAAGGAAATCGGCCAATTGAAAAAACAATTTTCCACGCCGTATGACTTTGCCATCGTTGACGTTGCGTCGGACGAACAGGTGGCGGCGTGGGCCAGGCGGATTTTGGCAGATCACTCCGTACCGGATTTGGTGCTGAACAACGCCGGGCTTATCAATCACAATGCGCCTCTGTGGGAAATCGGCGCGCGCGAATTTTCCAGTGTGATTGACGTGAATCTCAAGGGCACGGCGAACGTCATCCGCCATTTTGTCCCGGCCATGGTCAAACGCAAAAGCGGTGTCATCGTCAACTTCAGTTCCGGCTGGGGGCGCTCGACCAGTGCCGAGGTTGCGCCGTATTGCGCCACGAAATGGGCGATTGAAGGTCTGACCCAGGCATTGGCGCAGGAATTGCCGTCGGGCATGGCCGCTGTGCCGCTCAATCCCGGCATCATCAATACCGACATGCTGCAAAGTTGTTTTGGCGGGTCGGCCTCATCATATCCCACCCCGCCGGAATGGGCAAAAATTGCCGTGCCGTTCCTGCTGAAACTCGGTCCGGCGGACAACGGTCAGTCACTGACCGTGCCTGTTCGCGGTGCGAACGACTGAAATTGTTGCTGGACTCATCCGCGATACGCTTGACCCCGCCCGTAGCCGCACTTAGCTTGAATTCATGGCGAACGCGCCCAAAAAGAAAAAACGCAAGGCCATCATGCTTGGCGTCGGCCTCGATTCCGACGGACACAAACGGCTGACGACCGGCCCTAATTTTGCCCTGGTCGGTGGCACGGAGGAAACGCACGAGGCGATGACCGAAAAGGCCGTCAAGATCAACGAAAAACTCAAGGAACGCGGCAAACAACTCGAAACCGTCAGCCACGAGGAGTTCGACGACATTGCCCACGAAGTCGGCCTCAAACCGGTCAAGCCGCCCAAATCGCGGTCGAATTAACGGGCGCAGGCGCCTTCTCGCACCAGCCTCTACGATAAAAATTTCTCCACTGCCGTTCGCGATTTCTCCGGCGTCTCGTGCAAAATTGCCTGCCAGCCGCGCGCCGCGCCCGCGTTCACGTTTTCCGGGCGGTCGTCCAGATAAATAATGTCCGCTCCTCGCCGCCCGCCCAGTTTTTCCAGCGCTTCGTAAATTCCGGCCTCGGGTTTCATCACGCCGACTTCGTAGGAATAAATGTGGCCGTCAAAATTCCGGAAGAACGGGAAATTCCGCCGGATATGTTCAACGGCAAGATCGTTCGTGTTGGAAAAAATGTAGGTAGAAATGCCGCGTCCCCGCAGTTCGGCGTGAAATTCAACCATCGGCGGAATCACCGTGAAAATGTCCGCGAAAAAACGGCCGAATTCCTCGATCGTTCCCCGAAAGCCAATGAGCTTGCGGGCGCATTCGTAAAATTCCTCCCGGGTCAGCCGGCCGCATTCGTAATCAATGATGGCGTTCGACCGGCTGAGAAAGACTTTGATGCCGTCGGGCGACGTTGAGCTGCGCGCGGAAATCCGGCTGATGGCAACCTGGTAGTCGAAATCCACCAGAACCTTGCCCAGGTCGAAAGCAACAATTTTAGAAACATTCATGTTCACAGGAAAGTGCAGGTGGATTAAATGACGAATGTCTAAGCCCTAATGACTAAAGAATAAGCAAGCACCAATAACGAATATTTTGGCGCAAAGACAAATTTGGATTTCGGGATTCGGTATTCCTTAGTCATTATGGTTTCGTCATTAGTTATTTCTCGTTCATTTCCCTGCGGCCTTCCAAAGCCCGGCTCAATGTCAGTTCATCGGCGAATTCCAAACCGCTCCCGGCGGGCAGGCCATAGGCAATACGGGTGATTTTCAGTCCCGGCCGCGCCAGCCGCTTGGCCAGGTAATGGCTTGTCGCGTCACCTTCCACGTCGGTGCCCAACGCGATGATGATTTCCTTGATAGGCTCCTGCGTCAGGCGCTTTTCCAGTGCGCGGATGCTCAAGTCATCCGGTTCAACCCCGTCGAGCGGCGATATTTTCCCGCCGAGTACATGAAATTTGCCGTGATAGGTGCCGGATTTTTCAATGCTTAAAATATCCACTGCGCGCTCCACCACACACACCAGCGACGCATCCCGCCGCGCATCGGTGCAGATGGGGCAGGGTGATTGCTCGGTCAAGGCGCCGCACGTCGTGCAAAATTGCACCTTTTCGCGGGCAAGGAGCATCGTGTCAGCCAGCAGCTTTACGGCTGCCGAATCGGTCTGGACCAGGTGCAGTGCAATGCGTTCGGCAGAACGCGGGCCGATGCCGGGCAGCTTGTTCAACGCGGAAATCAGGGCGGCGATGGAATCGGGCAGGGGCATGGTTAAATTGGTAAATGGTTAAATAAGTGGTTGGTTAAATGGGTTAAGCCCCGGCGGCGGAACGCACTTTGCACATTCAACTCATTTAACCGGTTACTCATTCAACTTCTCGACGGCTTCACATCATCCCCGGCAGATTCAGCCCCGCCGTGACTTTGCTCATTTCGGCGTTGGAAATCTCCTTGGCTTGCCCGAGCGCCTGGTTGGCCGCGGTCACAATCATGTCTTCAAGCAATTGCGCGTCGGACGGATTAAGCGCCTGGGGGTCAATTTTGATTGACGCAATGCTGCCGTCACACTTGGCGGTCACTTTGACCGCGCCACCGCCACTGGTGGCCTCGATGGTCCGCGCCGCCAGTTGCGCCTGGACCTGTTCCATTTGCTGCTGCATGCGTGCAGCCTGTTTCATCAATTTTCCAATGCTGGACATTTTAAGAGGTTGAGGGTTGAGGGTTGAAAGTTGAGGGGGGAATCAGGCGCGGACTTCCACAATCTGGCCTTTGAAAATTTCGAGCGCTTTTTGAATCAACGGGTCGTTTTTAAAATCGTTTTTGTCGAATGTAACCGGAGCCGGCTTGGGTTTTGCCGCCGGGGTGGCGGGCACAACCGGTTTGGCTTGCTGGAGTTCATGCTTTAGCGTGTCAGCCGAACAAGCTGAAGTTTGAACTCCAACGCTCTCAATTTGCTTCGCGGCCACTGCCGACGCTTCGGTTTTGACGAATTTAATCTGCGCGTTGGCATGGCCAAGTTCTGCTAGCTTGGTCTGGAGCAACGTGTGATTGCGCGCGTTGTCCACCAGCCCCAGATGATCCTCAAATTCAGGGTCGAACCCAATCGTGAGCAGATTTTTTTCGAATGAAACCGGCTGCGCATCCACCAGATAGCTGCGCGTAAACGGACTGACGCGTCCAACCGCATCCACCAGCTTGAGCCATAACCCGGCCAGTTCGGCGGATACTGGTGTAACCGCGGTGGATGATGCGGGTGCAGGCGTTGGAGCACCGGCCTCCGGCGCGGCGAATGGGTGCGTACTTTCAGTTCCACGCCGGGTCGGAGACCGGCGTTCCGCAGAGAGCGCGGCTTCGCTTTGTTTCGACGCGGCGGGAGCGCCTCCGCCACCCTGGCTGCCGCGCAATTGGTTGAGCTGCTTCAAAACCGAGTCGAGGCTGATGGCCGCACGGGCTTCAATGGTTTTAAGCAGGGTCACTTCGAGCAGGATTTTCCGGGACGCGGTGTCGCGCAAACGGAATTCGGCGTCGGTCAGCACTTCGAGAATACGCGTGAGCGATTCGGTGTTGGCCAAACCGGATTGTTCTTTCAACGCCGCGATTTCGGCTTCGGAAACTTCCAGCAAATTCAAATCACCGCGCGAAACCTGGAAAATGAGCAGGTTGCGAAAGTGATTCAGCAAATCCGTCAGCAATCGCCCGAGGTCTTTGCCATTTTGTGCCAGTTCGTTCAACAAGCTCAACGCGGACTGAATTTCACCGGCAAGGACGGCTTTGCTTAAACCAAGAATCTGTTTTTGAGCGGCCAGACCGAACATCGAGAGCACGTCGGTTTCCTCGATTTTGTCACCGCAAAAGCTGATGAGCTGATCGAGCGTGGATTCGGCGTCGCGCATGGCGCCATCCGCACCGCGGGCAATGGCATGCAACGCCGCTTCGTCAATCTTTACCTTTTCCTGTTTGGCGATGTACGCGAGGTGTTTGGTGATAAGGGCGGCCGGAATCCGGCGCAGGTCAAAACGCTGGCAGCGCGAAAGAATCGTCGGCAGGACCTTCTCCGGATCCGTGGTGGCGAACATGAATTTCACGTGCGCCGGCGGCTCTTCCAGGGTCTTGAGCAGCGCATTGAACGCTGCCGTCGAAAGCATGTGGACTTCGTCGATGATGTAGATTTTGAACGGCGAATTGGCGGGCGCGTATTTGCAGGTCTCGCGCAGTTCGCGGACCTGTTCGACGCCGTTGTTGCTGGCGCCGTCAATCTCCAGCACGTCGAGCGAGCGCCCTTCGGTAATCTCGACACAGCGGGGGTCCTTTTCGTCGAAATCAATTTTCGGACCGCCGGCGCAATTCAGGCATTTGGCGAAGATGCGGGCGATGGTCGTTTTGCCCGTGCCGCGCGGCCCGCAAAACAGGTAGGCGTGCGCAATGCGCTTTTGCCCGATCGCGTTGGCCAGCGTCTGCGTAACGTGGTCCTGCCCGATGACGTTGGCAAACCGTTGCGGACGGTATTTTCTGGCGATTACTTGATAGGCCATGGCGGCAAAATTTATGATTTACGATTTATGATTGTGCACGAGGCAACGGTTGTTTTTCAAATCGTAAATCATAAATCTAAAATCATAAATGGAAATGCCAGGGTGACCACGGCAGATACGGAGCAAACTACCGTTGCTGCCTTCCGGCCCTGGCGGGGTTCGTAAGTCCACATTCCATGGGCCCTGGCCCGGAAAATCTGCCGCAAGATTCATGGATTGTCGAGACAAAGCGCGGCCGCTCCCAGCACGGCAATATTGGGCTTCCGGGTCTGGGCAATAACCAGTTTTTTCAGAATATTCCGGAAATGGAACGCTTTCAATTTCTCGCGCATCCGCGTTTCGACATAGGGATATACTTTGCTGACCGAGCCGCCGAGCACGATGATTTCCGGGTCATAAACGTAAAGCAAAGCCATGATGACGTTGGCAAAATCGTTGCCAAAGGCCGCGAGCCTTGCCCGTGCTTTGCGATCACCTCTTTCGGCGAGTTGTTGGAGGGTGGCGCCATCCATGCCGTACTCACACTGGAAAACCCGCCCGCTGCAATAATGCTCGAAATCCTTGTCCCGGTAGGCAATGGCGCCGACTTCACCGGCGCCGCCGTGGCTGCCGGAATACAATTTGCCATTGATGATGACGCCTGCGCCCAGTCCAGTGCCGATAATCAGACCGACCAGATTTTGATAACCGCGTCCAATGCCATAATGCAATTCGCCGAGGGCAAAGCAATTGGCGTCGTTGTTGACAAAAACAGTGACGCCAAAACGCTGTTTCAGGATTTTTTGGAGCGGTACCGCGCGCCACGACGGAATATTATTAACCGCGTAAACCACCCCTTGATCCACCAGACTGGGCACACCGATGCCAATGCCCCGTACCTCCCGCGTCAAAACTGCCGCGATGGTTTCGCAAACTTCATCGATGATCGCTTCCTGTTTCGCACGGGAAGAAATCTTCTGCGTTTGCAGGGCAGTGATTTTTCCGTTCTGGACCAGGCCGGCCCGGACATTCGTCCCGCCGAGGTCAACGCCAATCAACGGAGGTTTTTTCGTTGCACGCATGAACCATTGCTTCCGGTTTTCGACCCTCAAGTCAAGCTTTTGGGAATGGTGGTACATCGAAAAAATCGAAGATTGGACAAAATATTTGATTCGCACTACAACCCGGTTTGGTTTAAACTCCGCCCGTATCACAGAAAGTGACTGCCGCATGGTGTGGATTGAACATTTGCAATCTGCAAACTGGTTTCAAGCGACCGGCACAGCGCTCGGTGCTTACTTCCTTGGCTGTCTCGCCATCGGTTACTACCTTGTCCGCGCCCGCACCGGCAAGGACATCCGCGAGTTTGGAAGCGGCAGCACTGGTGCGCGCAACGCAGGCCGGGTGTTGGGCAAACCGGGGTATGTGCTGACCGCCTTGGGCGACGTTGGCAAGGGGGCTCTGGCCGTCTGGAGCGCGCTGGCATGGACCCACAATCATCATCTGGCCGCGTTGGCTGCGTTGGCCGTGGTGGCCGGACATGTCTGGCCGGTGCAACTCCATTTTCGCGGCGGCAAGGGCGTGGCCGCCGCGTTCGGGGCATTATTGCTGTTTGAACATCAGGTGGCGTTGACGATGTTGACTTTGTTTTTGATCGGATTTGTTGTCACCCGAAAAACCCTTTTCCCGGCCATGATTGCCTTTGCCAGTTTGCCACTGCTGGACTGGTGGTTTAACCCTGACGACCTGACGGCGGCATTGATGAGCGGTCTGGCGGCAATTATTTTGTTTGCGCATTGGCGGAATTTAGCGGAAGAAATAGCCGCGCTGCTGGCGCGGCGCGGTGTAACGTCCAAACCCGAACACACAAAACTATGAATCCGCAGGAACCGCTGGTATTCAAGGTTGCGACGGAAGACTGGGAATTCGAGCAGATTCACCGGCTCAATTACCGGACCTTTGTCGAAGAAATCCCCCAACATCAGGCGTCGCCCACCCACCGGCTCGTGGACAAATTCCACGCCGAAAACACCTATTTGATTTGCCTCAGCAACCAGAAACTCGCCGGCATGCTCGCCGTGCGCGGTAGCCGGCCATTCTCCCTCGACCAGAAATTGCCGGACCTCGATTCTTGTCTACCCCCGGGACGCACCATCTGCGAAATCCGGCTGCTGGCCATTGAAAAGAAATTCCGCGGTGCGCGCGGCGGTCAGGTATTGCAGGGCATTCTCGCCCTGTTGTGGCAGCACGGCGTGGAAAAAGGTTACGACCTCGCCATCATTTCGGGTACTACGCGGCAGTTCAGGTTGTACCAACACCTCGGTTTCGTGCCCTTTGGCCCGGTCGTGGGCAACGGCGAAGCGCAGTTCCAGCCCATGTACGTGACGCTGGAAACGTTTGAAGTCACGGCGCGCGAATTCCTGCGATCCTCGCCCGCCCGCTCATTCCATCCCAGCGCCGTCAATTTCCTGCCCGGCCCCGTCACCGTGCGGCGTGAGGTCCGGCGTGCTTTCGAGCAGGCCCCCGAATCGCACCGCGGCGACGGTTTTAAACTGGATTTTCAAGCCACGAAAAAAATCCTCTGCGAACTCGCCCACGCCGGGAAGGTGGAGCTGTTTGTGGGATCGGGCACTTTGGCCAACGACGTTGTTGCCGGACAATTATCATTGCTCGGTCAGCCTGGTCTGGTTCTGAGCAACGGTGAATTCGGCAATCGGCTGATGGACCAGGCGCGGCGATTCAACTTGAAGTTTGAAGCGCTGGAATTTCCGTGGGGCGAACCGCTTGACTTGGCCGTGGTCGGAGAAAAGCTCTCCGCCCATCCTGCACCCGCCTGGCTCTGGTGCGTTCATTGCGAAACCTCCAGCGGAGTGCTCAATGACCTCGCCGGGCTCAAGGTTTTATGCGCCGACGCCGGCGCAAAGCTTTGTCTGGATTGCATCAGCACCATTGGCACCATGCCGTTGGATTTGACCGGTGTTTATCTGGCATCGGGTTCCAGCGGCAAGGGATTGCGCGCTTACCCGGGACTGGCCATGGTTTTTTACCACCATGAGTTGAAGCCCGCGCCGGACCGGCTGCCGCGTTATTTGGACCTGGGATTTTACGGGCAGGAGCAGGGAATCCCGTTCACTTTTTCCTCCAATTTATTGCATGCGTTGCATGCCGCCATTCGCCGGGTGACCCTGGAAAAGCGATTTGAAGAAATCGCTGGAATGTCCGCGGGTCTGCGCTTGCGCCTCGAAGAAATGAGCTTCGACCTGGTCGGCAGAGACACCCAGACGTCACCGGCCGTCATCACCATCGCCCTCCCGCCGGAAATGAATTCGGTCAAAATCGGCGAAGCCATGCAGGAAGCCGGCTACCTGTTGAGCTGCAACAGCGGCTACCTGCGCCGGAAAAACTGGATTCAAATCTGCCTCATGGGCGAGTGCCCGCGTGAGAAGATTGTTCCGGTCGCCAACGCCCTCAACCGGGTCTGCTTTCATCGCAAGATTGTACCCGTCGTCACTGTTTAACCGTCCGTTGAAATCCTTCCTTTGTAGGAGACGAGGTGACGAGTCTCAAACTTCTTGGTTTTTGACAAGTTAGAGACGCCTCACGTCGTCTCCTGCTTTTATCACGGGCTGTTGAGCCGGAAGTACAGATTTCCCGTCGGCGGACTGATGGTTACGCTCAGGGTCGCGCCGTTGGTGCTTACCGGGTATCCCGAAGTCGTCCAATTGCCCGAGGTCAGATCAAAGCGCTGCTGCAACACGAAATTCGTTGCCGAAGATGGCCAGGAAACAGTGACGCTTTGTGGTTGAGAATTGTAATTGATGGTTAACAACGGCGCGCCGGGTGTTTGGACCACCGCAATGATGCTCCAGAATCCGCCGATAAGTGAATAATTCCCGCCGGTCATCGCCTCGCCGGCATCATGCTGGCCGACGGTGCCGGTGACCTGATACGAGCTGCCCGCGCTCGTGCCGCCGCCACCGGAGATTTTGAACCAATCAATCGAGTATTGCTGCGCGTGGACGGAGATTGTAATGGCGAGAAATGTCAGCAACGCGCCGAATATCCGCCAGGTTTTGGACTGCGCCAGTCCTCTGGCGCTTTGGAAACCCGACGAAACCGTTGCGCCCTCCGAAAGCGGCGTGGCGCTTCGCTTCCCGCCGCACTCCAAGACGCTTTGCGCCTGCCATCCGCCATCTTCAATTTTCCATCTTCGCGTTTTCATAGTGCGCCGCTGTTCATCGGCCAATTTGCCGCTATCATACCCCTGTAACCGCCGATAAGCGAGCAAACATTGCGATATCCCATCTTCTGCGCCGCATCGCACGTGAGCGCCGATCGGAATCCGCCGCCGCAATACATGATGATTTCCGTCTTCGGGTCGGGAAAAAGCTTCTCCAAATCGCGTTCCAGGATTCCTTTGCCCAGATGCACGGCTTCGACGGCGTGGCCGGCCTGCCATTCATTGTCTTCACGCACGTCCAGCAGGACAATTTTGGGATTGGCCGCCAGCCGCGCGCGTGCCTCTGCCACGCTGATTTCGCAGACGCGTTTCCTGGCGTCATTGACCAGATTCAGAAAACCGGGCGAATGAACCATCCTACCAAGTTAGACCGCGCGCCACGGTGGTCAAACAAATTTCATTGGCAATGGGCACCGGCATTGGCTTACTCGCCGCGTGCCGCAGCCAAAAAATAACGTCGCCATTGCCGGGAGCCTGCTGTTTGTGGCTTTTCTGTGGGGCGGCAACAATGCGGGGACCAAATGGCTGGTCGCCGCGTGGCCGCCCATCTGGACCGGTGGCATCCGCTTTCTCCTGGCCGGGTTGCTGTTGTTGGCGGTGCTGCGCTTCACTTCGTGGCTCGGTGAATACCGCCCGTTGACATCCGGATTGCGCTGGGAATTGTGGTGGCGCGGCGGGTTGAGCCTGGCGGTGTATATCGTCGTTTTCAACTGGGCTTTGCGCCTGACTGCGGCTTCGCACGTGGCGCTGTATATCGGCGCGTCCCCCGTGTGGAACCTGTTGTGGGAGGAACGTCCGCAGCGGACATGGGCCAGCGCGCGGCGTTACGGAGCGGCTTTGCTCGCACTGGCGGGCGTGCTGGTCTTGTTCTGGCCGGCCTTGCAAACGGCACAGATGGATCTGCTCGGAGAATTTCTGGGGCTGGCCGCGAGCATCTTGTGGGCGAATGTCAGCCATCAAATGCGCATTTTGAGCGCCAGCTTGAGCGGAGCAGAAGTCGCGGCGCACACGATGTGGATGTCGGGGGTTGCGCTGATGCCGTTTGCGTTGGTTGAGATTGGCCGGTACGGCGTTCCCATCAATGTTCCGTCTCTCGGCGTGCTGGGGTTCTGCGTCCTGTTCGGCAGCGTGATTTCCTACGCGCTCTGGAACAACGCGCTCCGCCGCTGGCGCGCGAGCCAGGTCGTGCTGTTCAACAATCTTGTTCCGTTGAGCACGATGACCTGGGCGCATTTCTTTCTGCACGAGCCGGTCACATCCACGTTTTGGACGGCGATGATTTTCATTGTCGCCGGCGTGTTGCTGGGGCAGGCCAATTGGGCGAAACTTTTCGGCATGCCGGAAGGATTTTAGCTTAAAATCGTCCTCGTCCTCGTCCTCGTCCTCGTTCTCGTAATCGAGATGGGGTTGCCTGAAAATTCGAAGACAAATATTACCAATCCCCGGCGGGATTTGACATATTGGCAGGGCGCGTCACTCCGTGCGCGGCGCACTCGTTGTGTGGACGGGCGGCTGGCAGGGGACTGTCCGCCCTACCTGGATTTGTTCCGGTTGTCATTGGAAAATCGAGGACGAGGACGAGGACGAGAATGAAAAAGACAATTATGGACATCAAAAATCTCAACGAAGTGCCGTCCTTCATCACCAAGGACGGTTCTGAAATTCGCGAACTGCTCGCGCACCGCAATTCCGTGATTCGCCACCAAAGCCTGGCGGAGGCCCGTCTGCCGGTCGGCACCAGCACGCAGGAACATTATCATATTAAAACCGAGGAAATTTATTACATCACCCACGGCGCGGGACGGATGCGCATCAACGGCGAGATGCGCGACGTGAGGGTGGGGGATGCCATCGCCATTCCACCCGGTAGCAAACACATGCTCTGGAACACCGGTGGCGAAACGTTGCGATTGTTATGCTGTTGTGCGCCGGCCTACGAGCACGAAGACACCGTCATCACGGAAAGCGTGCCTTAACTTCGCTGGAGTTTTGCCGTATGTCTGGAAGTCCCTGGGATCGCCGGCGTCTCGCCGGCAAGTCTAGAAAAATAATCTTTCAGCCGCCGCCGGGACGGCAGCGCTCCCAGGAGAACAAACGCAGAATCGTGAATTGACCTGTGCGCCGCCCCGCGCTTAACTGTCGCCATGAAAAGTTTCACCCTCGTGACTTTACTTGTGGCGGCGCTGCTGGCGAGCGGTTGCAGCATTTTCCACCACAGGCCGAAACCGGCCAAACCGGAACCCGCGTCGACGATTGTCACCCCGGACAATTCGCTCACCGCCAAGGTCGTTTCCTTTAATCCCGCCGGACGTTTTGTTGTGCTGAGTTTTCCGGTCGGCCAGATGCCCAGACTGGACCAAGGCCTTTTTCTGTATCGCGATGGGATGAAAGTCGGCGAAGTCAAAATTACCGGCCCGCAACGCGAGAACAATATCGTGGCGGATCTCGTCAATGGCGAAGCCCAGGTGGGCGACGAAGTGCGTGATCGGTGATTTTACTGTAGGAGCCAACGTCAGGAGGCTGCAAACAATTTTGATTGAGGGAAGATTTTGAGCCTCGTCACCTCGGCTCCTACAAACTTTACCTCTTCCTTCTTCGATGATTTCTCGGTGAAGGCTTTCACCGTCTTGGGCAATGAATTCTTCTGGTATGGCGAATGGAGATTGAAGTAAATGCCGCATAACGGCCGGTCGCCGTCACCCTGACTCAAAATGACCGTCATCTGGTTGTCCAGCGCGATGCCATGACGCATACCCGAATCACGGCTCTCATAGGCTTTAATGGCCTTCGCCATCAGCGAAACCAGCGATACTTCAAAATCCTCCGGCGTCTTTTCCAGACACACGACGAACTTGTCGTAGGTTTTGACGGCGGCGGCAATTTCGCGCTTGAAAGAATCAACTGTCATCGATTCAACCTAAACCATTTCCTTCAAAATGCAGTAAAATTCAGTCCGTTTCCACCCGGGCCGTGGCCTTGGGCCGGGGACCAAACAATTCCGTGCCAATGCGCACCATCGTCGCGCCTTCTTCAATCGCAATTTCAAAATCGCCGCTCATACCCATGCTCAAATGAGACAACGGCGCGCCGAGAATCTGTTCGGCCTGCGCTTTGAGCTCCCGCAGTTGGCGGAAGTAAGGGCGTGTTTTTTCCGCTTCCGCGGACCACGGCGGCACCACCATCAAACCGTGGATTTCAATTCGCGGCAGCGCGTTCAGCTCTTTGAGTTCCGCCAGCAGTCGTTCCGGCCGGTACCCAAATTTGCTGGCTTCGCCTGCGACGTTCACTTCCAGCAAAACCGGCATTGTTTTCGACGCCTGCTCCGCGCGTTTGTTGATTTCCCGCGCCAGCGACAGGCTGTCCACGCTCTGAATCATTTTGAAGAGTTCGACCGCGTCACGGCATTTGTTCGACTGCAAATGGCCGATGAAATGCCAGCGCAAATGACCGGGGCACAAGGGGATTTTCCCCTTCGCTTCCTGCACTTTGTTTTCGCCAAATAAAGTCAGGCCGAGTTTTGCCGCCTCCGCCACCACTTCCGGCGGCTGGCTTTTGGTCACCGCCAGCAGCGTGACCGATTCCGGGGCGCGCCCGGCGCGTTCACACGCGGCACGAATCCGTTGTTGGACTTTTTCGAGATTGTCGGCCAGATTCACAACGTCATGGTAAATCTTAAATCTTAAATCGTAAATTCTTTCGCCAATTTAATTGCCAATGTCACCAGGCTTTGATTTTTTAATTTCCACAACATGTTTTCAACCACTGAACCTCTTCCCACCCCGCCGGAAGATTTGTCCTTTGGCGGGGTCCGATTGCAGTTCGACCGAATTATTCCCGGTGACGTGTCGCGTGGGCTGGTTCCCTATTATCATTTCCGTATTATCGTTGCGGGAGGCACGGACGTCGGCCACATCAACTTCCGGGTTGGGAAAACCGAACACGTCAGGCTATGCGCCGGGCATGTCGGCTATGAAATTAGCGGGCCATTCCGCGGCCGAGGCCTGGCTTTGCAGGCGTGCCGCGCGCTCGCTCCGTTTATCCGTTCATTCTATAAATCCGTCACCCTTACAAGTGACCCGGACAATTCTGCTTCCATCCGGACGATCGAACAATTGGGTGCGCGCTTCATGGATGAGGTCGCCGTTCCATCACACGACCCACATTATCAGCGTGGTTCGCCCAACAAGAAACGGTACGAATGGACGCCTTGAGCAAACAAGGGGTTGTGCTAATATGAGAAAAAAAAGCACAGCTTCACGCTGCCATCGAAAATCGCAAATTCTTCATATGAACTACTGGCTGGTAAAATCCGAACCCGAAACCTATTCGTGGGCGATGTTTGTGGAAGAAGGCAAAACGGCGTGGACAGGGGTGCGCAATTTCGCGGCGCGCAATCATCTCCGCGCGATGAAGTCCGGCGACACGGTCTTTTTTTATCACAGTGGCGAGGCCAAATCCGTCGTCGGTCTTGCGCGCGTGACCCGGAAAGCTTATCCCGACCCGACGGCGGAGGAAGGCGACTGGTCGGCGGTGGACCTGGCACCGGTCAAATCTCTGGCCCAACCAGTCACCCTCGCGGCGATTAAAGCCGACAAAATCTTGCGCGAAATGAAACTGGCCAGGGAGCCGAGATTATCGGTGTCGCCCGTGACGCTAGGACAATTCACGCGGCTGCTCAAACTTTCCGAAACGATAATCTGACTTTGCTGCTGCCGGGATTTTCACTGTGACAATAGTTGTAACAGCTGTTACAATTATTGTATCAGCGTACTTTTTGAGCTTTTCCGAACTGATGCTACGATTTCCCGAAAACTTCACGGACGGAATCAAAAATCGCTCTTACCATCTTCCGCACTTGCTCCAGGGTCGTGCAATACGGCGGCATCAGCACGATGACGTTGCCGACCGGCCGCGTCAGCACGCCACGTCGCGCCATCGCTTCACAGACGCGAATGCCTGCACGTTCCCGCAAATCAAACGGCGCGCGCGTCCGCCAGTCCCGAACCAGCTCGATGCCGGCAATCAGACCCACCCGGCGGATGTCGCCGACGCTGGGCAGCGACCAGAGCGTTTGCAATTCGTCGTGCAGACATTTTTCGAGAACTTGCCGCGCCCGGATGGATGGTTTGTCCTGCAAAATGTCCAGGCTCGCCAGCGCCGCCGCCGCACCGAGCTGATTAGCGGTGTAACTGTGCCCGTGGAAAAACGTTTTGAATTCGTGGTATTCGCCCAGAAACGCGTCAAATACCTTCTGCGTAGTCAACGTTGCCGCCATCGGCAAATAACCGCCGGTCAACCCTTTGGCCAGACACAGGAAATCCGGCTGCACGCCCTCGTGGTGCGAAGCGAATAACGTAGGACAGGCTTCCAGCCTGTCTCTTACTTTTCCTGAAGATGGAGACAGGCAAGATGCCTGTCCTACTCTGCCAAACCCCGTCATCACTTCGTCGGCGATGAGCAATGCATGGTGACTGCGTGCAATTTCCGCCACCTGTTGCAACCAGCCGCGCGGCTGTGGAATCATGCCCGCTGCGCCTTGAATCAAAGGCTCAAAGATGAACGCTGCGTAGGGATTTCCCTTTCGTTTTTGCGCCACGAATTTCTTTTCCACCAGCCCGACACATTCCCAATTACATTTGCGATATTCGCGGGCATCGGCGCGTTCCGGCCTGGCGCGATTATATGGACACCGGTAGCAATACGGCGACATGACCCGATCCGCCTGGAACAGCAGACCAGAATAACTTTTATGAAACAGATCAATATGACCGAGTGAAACCGCACCTACAGTGTCGCCGTGATACGCACCTTCGAGCGACAGAAATTTTGGTTCTACGGCTCGCGCGGACGCTCGCCCCGCCGCTCTGGCACGCATGCGGCGAGTGAATTCATAGGCGAGCTTGAGTGCAACTTCGAGGGCGGTTGAGCCGTCGTCGCTGAAAAAAACCTTGTTCAATTGCGGACTGCGGACTGCGGACTGCGGATTGGCTATTCCTACCAGTTTCGCCGCCAGCAACGAGGCCGGTTCATTGGCCAGGCCGAGCGCCGATGAATGGGCGATTTTTTTTAGCTGCCGCCGTATCGCCATGTTGATTTTAGGATGATTGTGGCCGTGCAGATTTGTCCAGATTGAGGAATTCGCGTCCAAATATTCACGTCCATGAACATCGCGCAATACCGCGCCATTGCCGGACTTGATGACGATCGGCTCGCGCTTCAACCAGTCGCGCATCTGGGTAAACGGATGCCAGATGAATTGGCGGTCAAGTTGGGCAAGCGGATGCATCGGCATTTTTGATTTACGATTTACGATTTATGATTTTTTGCAACGCGGCGGCCAACAAATTGATTTCGTCAGTGGTATGAGCAGCGGTAGTCGTGACACGGAGTCGCGCCTGGCCGCGGCCCACGGTCGGGAAGCGGATGGCTGGGACGAAAATATCCTGCTCGCGCAAGGCGGCGGATGTTTCAACCGCTTGAGCTTCATCGCCAATCATGACTGGCAGAATTGCGCTTAACGTAGGATGGGCGTCCCGCCTGTCTCTATATTTTGCGGTGTCAGAAACAGGCAAGATGCTTGTCCTACATTGTTCCACACGCTCCCACAACGTGCGTTTTCGCAACTCGCCTTCATTTGATTGAATCAATCGGATGCCGGCGGTGGCGGCAGCCGCTGCTGCTGGAACAGGTGCGGTGGAAAAAATAAAGCTACGGGCGCGATTGACGAGTAAGTCAATCAACGGACGCGAACCGCAAATATAACCGCCCGACGCGCCCACCGCCTTGCCAAGCGTTCCCATCTGGACCTCAATCCGGTCGCTCACGCCCAATTCTTCCGCCAGACCGCGGCGGTTTTTCCCGTAAAGGCCGGTCGCATGCGCCTCATCCACCATAAGCCACGCGCCGAATTTTTCTTTGAGTGCCACGATTTCACGCAACGGCGCGGCATCGCCGTCCATCGAAAAAATCGACTCCGTGACAATCAACGCACTTGGCCGACTGTGGACTGTGGACTGTGGAGATCGGACTCGATTCACCCATTTCATAATTTTCTCCAGGTCATCCAGATCGTTATGGGCGAAGACACGGATTTTAGCGCCGCAGAGCCGGGCGGCATCCACAATGCAGGCATGAACGAGCTTGTCTAAAACAATCACGTCGTCCTTGCCGAGCAACGCGCAAATGGTCCCGATGGCGGTGGCGTAGCCGGTTGAAAAACTTAACGCGGCTTCGGCACCTTTGAAGCGGGCAAGGGTATCCTCCAATTCATGGTGTGGCGCGAGCGAACCGCAAATCAGGCGGGATGCAGTGGAACCGGCGCCGAATTTCTCCACAGCCCGGATGGCGGCTTCTTTCAACAGCGATTCGTTGGCCAAACCGAGATAATCGTTGGACGAAAAGTTCAGGAGTGTCCGGCCGTCAATCTGAATACGCGTACCCGGCGCCGAATCCACCCGGCGCAACTCACGGCGCAAACCCTGGGCGCGCAAAGCTTCAAGGCGTTCGGTCAACTCCTGATCGAATTGGTTCATGCGCTTTGACGTGGAATGACCCATTGTCCGTCAATCATGCTGGCACTGACGTTGCCGGGATGATTTAACGCGGTTTCATAAGCATTGCTCGTTTTTACCTTGGCCGGCAGGACAATCAAATCCGCCAGGGCATTTCTCGAAAGCTCGCCGATTTTCCCGGCCATGCCGAGCGCGCGCGCGCCGTTGACCGTGGCCAGACGCAGAATTTCTGCCGGCGAAAGCTTCGGTTCATTGGCCGCCAGCGCGCGCATTTCATCAAACATGTTCAGTTCGGGGTTCTGCTTCCTGGTTTTGCGGACGGTTGCCAGGCTATCGGTGCCCAGGCAAATGTTGACGCCGGCGTGAGCGAGTCTTTGCCGCTGAAACGGCCGATGATGGAAATAGTCATGGCTGCGCGGGCAATGAACCACATGGACGTGATGTTTGCCGAGCAACACGGCATCGCCGCGCGCCAGCATATTGACGTGAATGGCGAGCAGATTTTCGCCGAGTGCCTTATGTCGGGCAAGATGCTGCACCGGCGAACCGAGGCCGCAATCGGACATGTCACGTTCATTGCGCCGCAGCCAGTTGAACATCTGGCCGCGCGCGTGCTTGAACATCTCAAATTCCTGCTCGGATTCCGCGACGTGAATGCAAATCCGCCGGCGGCACTCGCGAGCCATGCGCGTGCTGAGCCGGAGCAATTCGGGCACGGTGGAGTAGGGGGCGTGCGGTGAAAGCGATGCGGAACAGCGCGGATGCGAAAGTGAATTCATTTTTTCGACGGCCTCGCGGAGGATGACCGCCGGATCGCGCCGGGCGCGGATGCCGGTCATTTCGATAAACGAAATCACGCGCAACGGGGTGGAATTCCAAACGCCGGGCAGCAGCTCGGGAATGGTCTCAATGTCGCCAACGGTGGTGGTACCCGTCTGCAGAAGCTGCCGGGCGCCTTTGAGCCACGAGCGGATATAATCCGCATGCTCCCACTGTGCTCTGGCTTCCATCAAAAGGTGAATCCAGTCGGTGAAGGTTTTCGGTGGCGGCAACATCCCGGCCATGTCGGTGTAATCGAGATGACAATGAGCGTTGACAAGGCCGGGGAGCAGGATGACCTCGCCGAGATCGGAAATTGTTCCGCGGATGTGCGACCGCAGGTCCGGCCAGGGGCCGACGGCGCGGATACGATTTCCGGAAACGACCACCGCGCCGTTTTCAATGGGCGGGCGCGAAACGGGTAAAATCGTCCGGGCCCGGAAAATCTTTACGGTTAAATGGCTCATCGTCTAATCGCCGAACCGCTTAATACGATTTAACGACCGACGAATCAACGTTCAACAATTACTCCGTCTCCGTTTCCTGGCGGGTCTGTTTGCTGCGGGCGCCAAGCTTGTGCTTGCGGGTCTTCCACTTGCCGTGGCGTTTGCGGATTTGCTGTTCGATCTTTTTGGTGACCATGTCAATGGCCGCGTAAAGGTCGTTGTCGACGTGTTCGGCAAAAAGATCCGGCCCGTGCACACTCAGGCGGATGGAACACGACAATTGTTTCCCGGCGGCGCACGTATGATCGTGTTCGAGCGTCACCCGCGCGTCAACGGTACGGGGGTCGAAGTGGTCCAGTTTCTGAAGTTTTTTGAAGACATAATCTTCGATGGCCTTGGTTAACCTGATGTTATGCGTCGAAAGTATCAACTTCATGCTTGCAACATGCTATGGCGGGGTAAAAAAATCCAGTTTTTCCTCGATTTTTTGGCTTGCAGCGAAAGTCGTGCCACTTTTTGCTTGTAGTCGTTAAAATCTGGATTTATCTTGGAACTGCAAATGGCTCAAGGTTTGCAATTATCAACGCGCCTGACCCAGTCGTTGGTGCTCGCGCCGCAACTCCAGCAATCGCTGGCGTTGTTGCAGGCACCCACCCTCGAACTCAAAGCGCTCGTCGAGCAGGAACTCCAGCAAAATCCTGTGCTCGAGGAAATGGTGCCGGAAGAAATCGACCTGCGCGACCAATCAGAACGTGATTCCGATGAAGTAGCCGAACCACCCGAAGCCGGCGAACCGGCCGACGACGGGGCATTTGATGCGGCAACGGATAAAACTTCCGAAACGCCGGTGGACGATTTTCAGGCGGAATTCGACAAGCTCGTGCAACTGGACCAGGAATGGCGCGACCATTTTTCACAGACCAATATTCCCATCCGCCAGTCCGCCGAGGAAGAGGAAAAGCGCCAGTTCATGTTCGACTCGCTTGCGGTGGGTACCTCCTTCTCCCAATTGCTGATGGACCAGGCGCGGGAAACCGACCTGAACGAAGAACAACGCGGCATCGCGGAGCTGATTATCGGCAACATTGACGATTACGGCTACCTCAAGTCCACCGTCGAAGAAATGGCGGCGGCAAACAACCTGCCGCCGGAGAAAATTGCCGAAGTCCTCAAGGTCATCCAGACTTTTGATCCGCCGGGCGTGGGCGCGCGCGACCTGCGCGAGTGCCTGATGTTGCAACTCGAACGCGCGGGGAAGCAGGAATCACTGGAATATCGCATCGTACGCGATTTCATGGACGCCTTGGGAAAGCGGCGCATCCCGGAAATTGCCCGGGGCACCGGTTGCAGCGTGGATGATGCACAGGCGGCCATGGGCCGCATCGGCCGTTTGGAGCCGCGTCCCGGACGCGCCTTTTTGCCGGATGCCAACCAATACATTTTACCCGAAGTTTTCGTGCACAAGTCCGGCAATGATTTCGTCGTAACGACCAATGACGAGCACATTCCGCATCTTCGCATCAGCAACATTTACAAGGACCTCATGGCGCAGGGCGGCAATTCACCCGAGGTAAAAAACTACATCCGTGAAAAAATCCGCGCCGGCAAATTCCTGATCAAGAGTTTGCACCAGCGGCAACAGACAATTCTGAATATCGGCAAGCAGATTGTGAAACGCCAGCGCGAGTTCATGGAAAAAGGAGTTTCGCACCTCAAACCGCTTATCATGGCGCAGATTGCCGAGGCTGTAGGCGTGCACGAAACCACCGTCAGTCGCGCTGTGTCCGGCAAATACATGAAGACGCCGCAGGGCGTGTTTGAGATGAAATTCTTCTTCACCGGCGGCTTGCAGACGGCCAGCGGCGAAAATGTGTCCAACACCAGCGTGAAAGACATGATTGCCGAAATTTTCAAGAACGAAGACCCCGCCAAGCCGCTGTCTGATCACGAGGTGGTGAAGATGCTCAGCGAAAAAGGCATTGTCATCGCCCGCCGCACCGTTGCCAAATACCGCCTGGAACTCAACATCCTGCCGTCAAACTTGCGCAAGGTTTATTGACCATTTAAAGTCTTTCGGCTGGATTGAACTGCTTTACGCAATTGTTCCTGTTTCTTCAGAAAATTTTCCCAATTGGCTGCCGGGACGTTCGTAATATCGCTGCTTAGTAATAAAACCAACCTTTCTCCCGGTGGACCTGAATATCCGTCAGTCGTAAGGCCGGGCTTTACTTCCCAAAGAATTGCCAGTTGTGGGTCATCATCGACCCGAAGACCTGACACATAAGTCCAACTAGTCAAATTTGAGATGGAAATTCCTTTCCATAAAGCATTGGTCACTTGCTGAATGTTCCCTGAAAGCCCTGCCAGCTCAACTCCGTAAGAGTAACCGGGATACAATTTCGCCAATGCCTTCGACTGGTCGGTGTCATTCGGGAACCAACCACCATGGTCAGATGCGTACGTGTGCAAATCTGCGTCCATGAGTGGCATGAACGGTCCTCTGGATTCTTTAAATGTCCCTTCGCATCCCGCGCCAAGAAAAATTGCGGTGATACAGATTGTAGCCAGATGGATGACTGAAAACTGGCCAGTTAATGGTTTCATAAATCCCTCATCTCACCGCTTCCAATTCGGACTTGGTTTTAGCCTGCAGTTCGTCCAGTTGCGGCCTCAGTTCTTCCTTCGTTTTCCGGCTCATCCGATCAATGAACAGAATGCCGTTCAAGTGATCCACTTCGTGCTGGATGGCGCGCGCGAGGAGGCCGCCGCACCGGAACTCGAACGGCTTGCCCTTTTCGTTCAATGCCTTTACGTCAACCATGTCAGGGCGCGTGATTTCCGCGTAAATTTCCGGAAAGCTCAAACAGCCTTCGCCGCCGACCGCTGGTTCGCCGCTTGGCTTGATTTCCGGATTGATCAACACCAGCGGCATGAAGTCATACACTGGAGCTGAGTGACCGGCCAATTCCAGCCAGGACGGACGGTCCTTGACCTCGCGCACGTCGATAACCGTGAGTTGCAGCGCTTTCCCGACCTGCTGTGCCGCCAGCCCGATGCCATGATTCGTGTGCATGGTCTCGAACATGTCGGTAATCAGCCTTTTGATTTCCGGCGTGACTTTTGTGATGGCGGCGCCTCTTTGCCGGAGCACAGGATGGCCATATTTGATTACCTCTAAAATCATGGTGTTGTGGCAAATGACATGTGACAGGTGACAGGATTAAGACTGCCGACATTGGTAAATGACGAATGACGAATGGCTAAGGAATAACCAAATCCAAATGACTCCAAGCCAAGAAAATTCGCTGACGCCATTCGGAATTTTGGCATTGGGAATTCTTTTGTCATTCGGATTTAGTCATTAGTCATTTGACCCAAGCACCTCTAATCGGCTTGGATTCCCAAAACCTCGAGAATCCGTTCCAGTTCTTCGTCGCTAAAAAACGAGATTTCCACCGCGCCTTTGCCCTGGGCGTAGCGCAACTGGACCTTGGTACCGAACTTCTCGCGCAACCGGTCTTCCAAATCCATCACGTGCGGGTCGCCGCCCGGCGCGGCAACGGTTTCCGGTTTGAGCGCAAGTTTGCGCGAATCGCGGGCCGTCAATTTGGCCACGAGGCCCTCCGTCTGCCGGACATTCAAGCCCTGCTTGACGACGCGTTCGGCGGCGAGCTTCTGTTTTTTCTCGTCGGTGACGCCCAGGATGACTTTGGCGTGTCCGACCGACAGCCGGCCATCGCGGATAAAATTCTGGATGGCTTGCGGCAGTTTCAACAGCCGCAGGGAATTGGCCACCACCGCGCGGCTCTTGCCGACTTTGAGCGCAATTTCCTCCTGAGTGAGTTGAAATTGTCCGGCCAATTGTTCGTAGCCATGCGCTTCTTCGACGGCGTTGAGGTTTTCGCGCTGGAGATTTTCGATAAGGGCCAGTTCGAGCACCGCGCGGTCATCGGCCTGACGGACGATGATGGGGACTTCAGCCAATTGCAAAAGCTGGGCCGCGCGCCAACGGCGTTCGCCGGCAATCAATTCAAACTGCCCGCCGCGCTCGCGCACGATGAGCGGCTGAACGATGCCCTGTTCGCGGATGGAATCGGCGAGTTCACGGAGTGCCTCGGCGGAAAAGTCCTTGCGCGGCTGCAGCGGACACGGACGGATACGGTCAAGCGGCGCACGTTGCACGCGTTCGTGCGTGTCAAGCGCGGGCGTGGGTGCCGCAAGCGGCGGAACGGGCGGGGCCGCCGGTGCGGGAGCCGGCGAGGCGAGAACCGGGCTGCCGCCCAACAACGCACCAAGGCCGCGTCCCAATGCAGGTTTTGCCATGCGCGCAGATTGTCGCAGGGCAGGGGAATTGTCAACGCGAAGCGTGTTGGAGTTCAGGCTTAAGCCTGCATTTGGGGACAAGCTGAAGCTTGAACGCCAACACTTGCCACTTGTCACCCGTCACGCGGGCTTTAATCTGAAGTCGTGAGCCATAAAGGCACGCGGATAAGCAGGCTGGTCAGGCAGCTGCGGAATGAAATGCTCGACCCGCATTACCTGGGCTATTTCGATTGTTTCAACCGGCAGCTTTTTTTCGAAGCGCACGAGGTGCTGGAAGCATTATGGCTCCGGGATAAATACGGCCCCAAGGGTGAGTTTTACAAAGGGCTGATTCAACTGGCCGGCGCTTTTGTGCATCTGCAAAGAAATCACCCCCGTCCCGCCGCAGCGCTGTTCAAGCTTGCGCTGGCCAACTTCGAAAAATATCCGGATAAGTACGAACAATTGAATGTCCACGCCGTGTGCGAGTTAATACGCGACTGGTTGAGAAGGCTGGAGTCGGCGCATTTTAAAGACAATT
The DNA here is from genome assembly GCA_963789055.1 of uncultured Verrucomicrobiae bacterium. Classification (GTDB taxonomy): domain Bacteria; phylum Verrucomicrobiota; class Verrucomicrobiia; order Limisphaerales; family UBA11358; genus UBA11358. Next base: position 40,256 of record CAWBJE010000006.1, read on the forward strand.
TCTTCACCGGCGGAAACGCGCCAAAGCTGGCATTGGATTTGCCACACAGTTAAAATGTGGAATAACTTGATTTGAGCTAAATCGGAGGGGCGAGACTGTCGGCGAGCCGTTTTTATAGCCTATTTCATCCGTCCGGCTCGCGAGTACGCTCGCCCCACCAAAATTATCAATTGACTGAGTTTGAAATGAACAAAAAGCGCATCGTATTGGCGGGCGGTAGCGGGTTCCTGGGGCGAGCGCTCGCGGGGGAATTGCTCAAGCGCAATTACGAAGTCGCTATTTTGACCCGTGAACTGCGCGAGCGTGACGAGGAAGACGAAATCCAGGAAGTGGAGTGGGACGGTGAACATATCGGCGAATGGATAAAATGTCTGGATGGAGCGCAAGCCGTGGTGAATCTCGCCGGACGCAACATCAATTGCCGTCATACGGCGGAAAATTTGCGCGAAATCACCGACTCCCGCGTTAATTCAGTGCGCGCTATCGCCGCCGCCATCTGCCATGTCAAACGAGCGCCGCCGGTCTGGGTGCAGGCGAGTGCGGTTGGTTTTTACGGCAATTGCGGCGACCAATGGTCCGACGAAACGGCGCCCAACGGGCGGACTCCGCTGGCAGAAGTCTGCCGGGCCTGGGAGCAGGCCTGCCATGCCGCCGCCTCGCTGCATACCCGCCGCGTGCTGTTCCGGATTGGCATGGTGCTGGGCCGCGATGGCGGAGCGCTGCCCCTTTTGGCTCATATGACGAGATGGTTCATGGGTGGCGCCGCCGGTAACGGCAAACAATACGTCAGTTGGATTCACATCGCAGATTTGACCGGGATGTTCCTACAAGCCATCGAGCCGGAAAATTTCCTGGATGGCACGTATAACGCCGTCGCCCCCAATCCGGCGACCAATGCAGCATTCATGCGCACGCTACGACGCACGCTTTTTCGTCCGTGGTGTCCACCGGCTCCGGCCTGGGCGGTAAAACTGGGTTGCCGCTTGACGCAGACCGAGCCGTCACTGGCGCTGGACGGCTGCCGATGCACACCCAAACGGATTCTCGAAACCGGTTTTGAATATAAATTTTCAGAGTTGCGCGACGCATTGAAGAATCTTTGCCGGTAATGGTAGGAGTCGAAGTAGCGAGACTCGCTGTGTAAATCCAAACCCTGCAACAGAACGGAGCCTCCTTACGCCGGCCCCTACAATTTTCATTTCACACCAGCGCTTCAGCAATGACTTCCGCCATATGCTGGGTGCGGACCGGGGTCAGATGCTGGATTTGCTTGCGGCAACTGGTCCCCGCGGCCACCACAATGGTACCAAAAGGCTGGCTCCGGATGACTTGAATCATCGGTTCCGCGATTTTCACCGAAAGTTTATATTTCGATTCCAACATTCCGAATGCGCCCGCCATGCCGCAACAACCCGCATCGAGCATCGTCACCGTCCGGTGCGGCATCCGGGTGGCCAGTTCATACATGTAATCCGAATTGGCCAGCGCCTTGGCGTGACAATGCACTTGTATCATCAAGCGCGTGGGATGGTCGTTGAAGATCAGCGCGTTGGGCTGCGCGCTCAACAGATTTTCAATGAATTGTTCGAACAAAAAACAGCGTGCGGCGATGCGGTCGGCGTCCGGCAGTTTCATCTCCCGATAATCCTGCACGAACATCGAGTAACACGAGGGCTCGAGGAAAATAATCGGCGTGTTGCTTTTGTCGTTGCCCAGCACTGCGAGATTGTGGCGTCCCAGTTTCGCGGCTTCATCGAGCTTGCCCTGGCTGAAGGCGGGCCGTCCGCAGCATTTGCGCATGGCCGGCAATATGACTTCGAAGCCGGCGGCTTCGAGCACCTTGACGGCAGCCTGGCCGATGTGTGGTTCGTAATAGCGCACAAACGTGTCGTCCCAGAGTATGACGCGGCCACGATAGGTCGCCCGGAAATAGGGGCGTTTGGCAAACCAACGGTCGAACCGTTCCAGCGCGAAACGCGGCAGCAATCGTTTGGTGGAAAGGCCCAACACCCGGCTCAGGAACGGCGTATTCAAAAAAACATTGGCCAGGCGCGGGAATTTGCAGCCCAAGCCGACCCAATTGGTCCACCGAACTGAACATCCGTTCGTGCAAGGTCAAACCCCGGTGCTGGATGCGCGCATGCTGCAATTCGGCTTTCAGCAGTGTCAGATTCACATTAGACGGACATTCCACCGTACAGGCTTTGCACGAGAGGCAATTGCTCAACGCCGCTTCGAGTTCCCTTGACCGGAGCGGGTCGCCGCTGATGCCGCGCTGTTCCAACACGGCGCGGATGATGTTGGCGCGGCCGCGGGTGGACATGAGTTCCTCGCCGGTGGCCATGAACGTGGGACACATGCTGGGCGTCAGCTTGAGGCAGGCGCCACAGCCGTTGCACTGTTCGAGGTTGGCGATGAACGATTCGTCCTTGGCGGAAAACGCCAGCACCGGTTCAAACGGCAATTTCAGCGAATAATCGGCACCCAGTCGCAACTTTTGGTCAATTTTATAGCGGCCGTCGGAAACGATTTTACCCGGATTGAACAGGTTAAACGGGTCGAAGGATTGTTTGATTTGCCGCATGAGCTGGTAGATTTCCTCGCCCACCTGCTCCTTGAGATATTCGGTGCGCGCAATACCGATACCATGTTCGCCGGCCAGCGAGCCTTTGAACTGTTTTACCAGTGCGGCCGTTTCATCGGCAATGGCCCGGAATTTTTTCAAATCGTCGGTATGGTGCAAATCCAGCACGGGTCGAACGTGCATCAGCCCTGACGAGGCATGGCCGTAGAAAGAGGCATCCAATGCCAGTCGCTTCATCATTTTCCGCAATTCGCCGGCGTAGGCGGGTAAATCCTTTGGCCGTACCGCCGCGTCTTCAATGCCGGTGACAGGTTTGGCGGGGCCTTTGCGCCCGGTCAGGAGCGACAATCCCGCTTTGCGTAACGCCCAAACGAGAGCCGCTTCATCCGGGGTTTGCAATATGAGCCGGCGCAATCCCGGTTTGCGTTTTTCCAGGAGCGCCAGCCGGTCTTTAACATCCTCGAAAAATTCGACGATTAGAATGGATTCACACGGTTTGGCGTCCAGTTCGAGCAAATCACGTGCGGCTTGAAACTCAAGCTGGCCGCGCGTCTGGTCAAACAACAGACGGTCAATGTGTTCAACCGCTGCCGGCTTCAAGTCGAGCAATTCCATCGCCGCCTGCATGGCTTCGCCTGCGGAGGCAAAGAACAACAATCCCAATCCACGCTCCTCGGGCAACGGAACGATTTTGATTTCGGCGGAAATAATGGCGGCCAGCGTGCCTTCGCTGCCGGCAATGATATGAGCCAGGTTGTTCGGTTCGTGCATCGCCCGGGCCAGCGCGTATCCCGGCCAGCGTTTCAGGAGGCCCGGCGGAAAGCATTCGTTGATTTGCAGCTCGTTCAACGAAGTCAGGCTTTCCAGCAAATCACGCTGTTTGGGCAGGGCATTGTGGCCGGCACCCACCCGTTCCACGCGGCCATCGGCGGTCAGAATTTCCAGCACGCTGATATGGTCCGCCGTCGTGCCGTAAACCGGCGCATGCGCGCCGGACGAATCGTTGGCAATCATGCCTCCGATTGTCGCGCGCGAACTGGTCGCCACGTCCGGCCCGAACCAGAGTTTGTACGGACGGAGGAATTCGTTCAACTGGTCCAAAATGACGCCCGCGCCCACGCGAACGGTCTTGCGTTCCAGGTTCAGGTCGAAAATGTTGCGGTTGTAGCGCGCGAAATCAACGACGACGCCGTCCCCGATGGCCCCGCCTGAAAGGCTCGTTCCCGCGCCGCGCGGAGTGACCGGGATGCCAGCCTGCGCGGCTGCCTGGATGAGAGAGCTGGCCTCATGGGCGCTGCCGGGAAACGCCACGGCCATGGGTTCGATTTGATAAAGAGACGCATCCGTCGCGTAGAGTTGACGCGTTCGATTGTCATACGAGACATCGCAAACCGCCGTCCTCAACGTGACCAATTGTTGATTGGGTGTCATATCCGGCCCGGCGTTAAACTATCGGCGTATCGGCCCGTTGACAATGCCATTAACTCAATTGTGCAGGAAAGACTGCCGGACGGCGACAGGTCTGGACCTGCCTGCTGATTTGTTTTTAAAGTGCTTCGTATCATGCCATTTTAGCGCAGACCAATAACGATCCGGGTTATGGCCAGCCTTGAGACAACCAACATCTATCTGGCAATACGCAACGACGACAAGCGCTCTCAAATTGAGGATCATCTCGTGCTCGACGGCGTTAATGTTTCCTGTTTCGTTTCCGCCCAGGAACTTTGGAAACACTGCAAGACCCGTCCGGTCCGATTTGTCATCACCAACCGCCGTTTTGGCACCGGCTTCGACGGAATTGAACTGGTCCGGCAGATTCGGAAAAATTACCAGCTTCCCTGTGTCTATGTGCTCATGCGGAGCCTCTTGTCCCAGCTCAAGGAAATCCGGGAAGGGTTGGACGCGGGGTGGATGATGAGAATGTCGCCGGGCTTCAGCAGCTTGCGAAGCCGGTCGGCGTTGTTCCGGCTGACTTTTTCGTAGAGCGCCTTGTCGGCCGGGCCGAGCTGCGGATTGCCTTCGCCGTGAATGAGGTTGTGCAGGCGTTTGGTGAGCCGGAAGAACTCCGGCTTGTTTGAGCCGATGACCGCCCAGTTGGTGTCCACGCCCAGTTCGCGCAGCAGCAGCACCATCATGGGGAGCATTTCGGCCACGCCGCCGCCGTGCGCGGCGGAATTGACCATGAGCACGGACCGGTCCTGCAAGCGGGGCGCAAGCATGGCGGCTTCGGCGCGCAGCTCCTGCACGGCGCGCGTCAGGTGAGCGTACGAGGCGTAGTCGTCGAGCGAAACCGTTTTGCGGAGTTGGACCAGTTCCATAAAGCTGCGCGGAGTTTAACGCGATGGATTTGACCAGGTGAAGCACCAAACTATTTTATTGAGAACGAACTTTCGTTGTCGTTGACGAAATGTTATGCCGGTTCGGCAGGCCGGTGAGGTATTGAGTTTTCTCCTGCCTGAGGTAAAAGGACGATTATGAACGAGACATTGAACCAATGGTGGGCGACTGTTCAAAATATCATCAACTATCCGCTGATCGAACTGGGTGACAGCCACCTGACGTTGAACGGCATTGCCAAACTGCTGCTGGTCATGGCGCTGGTGGTTTTGGCGGAACGGTATTTGCGGAGAATCATCCGGCGTCGCGTGCTCGCCCATACGCATCTCGAACCCGACCTCCAATACGCCATCAGCCGCTTCACGGGTTACTGCTTCATCGCCGTGGGTTTCTTCTTCGCGTTCAAGGTGGTGCACCTGGATTTGAGTTCGCTGGCGGTCATTGTGGGCGGTCTGGGCATCGGCATCGGCTTCGGCCTGCAAAACATCGTCAGCAACTTTGTCAGCGGTCTCATCATCTTGGCGGAAAGACCCATCGCCCTCGGCCATCGCGTGGAAGTCGGCGGCGTGGCCGGCCAGGTCACCAAAATCAGTCTCCGCAGCACCATCGTCGTGACCAACGACAACATCACCATCATCGTCCCCAACTCGAATTTCATCACCAACCCGGTGACCAACTGGAGCTATGGCGATCCCAAGGTGCGGCTGCGCCTCCCGATCGGCGTGGCCTACGGCAGTGACGTTGAGAAGCTGAGGCGGGTGCTGCTCGAAGTGGCAGCAGAAAATCCGGCGGTGCTCAAGGACCCGGCGCCCATGGTGCGGTTCCTCGAATTCGGCGACAGTTCGTTGAACTTCGAACTGGCCGTCTGGACGATTGACATGGCGCGCAATCCGACGCGTTTCCGCAGCGATCTTTTCTTTGCCATCGAACGCAAGCTGCGTGAAAACAACATTGAAGTTCCGTTTCCCCAGCGCGACCTGCATCTGCGCTCCGGCAAAATCACCGTCGAGGCCAAAGGCGGCGGCCGGTTCGAAGCCGGCTTGCAGCCGGATTGACGGGAGCAACATTCGCGGACGCTTTCAAAACTACTATTCTTCGGGAAACTGCTTGCGCAGGCAATCCGGGCAAATGCCGTGGGTGATATCAAGTTTGGCGCGCCGGGACAGGTAGGTGTCCAACGGCAACCATGAGTTATGTTCGTCGCGGATGCGTTTGCACCAGGCGCAAACCGGCAGCAAGCCTTCGAGCGCGGCAATCCGTCGTTTTTGCCAGACGGCGTTTGTCACCAGCCAGGCAAACCCGCAAAGGACAACTACGCGGATCAGCAGATTGACGATCGACACAGACAAAGACCAGGGGGCTTCCCACGTCAAATAGAAAGCGAAACGGACCAAAGGCTGGACTACGGCAAGGAACATGGACCAGCGGAACCCCCGGTGCCAGGCTGCGAGCGCGACCGGAAAAACGAATATAATGGGAAATTGGATGGTCGGACCGGCAAGATAATCCAGAACCAGAAATACGCCGGCCAGGGCAATCCAAACCGCCGGTTGCGCCAGCAATCGTACCGAATGCAGCCGATCCTTGAATGGCTTGAGTATATTCATGGTTCAAATGTACTGCCGCTTTACTTGGCGTCCACAATGTTGCCCGTTGCATTTGCGGCCAGGGGAAAAGCACGTCCTCGCGATCAGGATGGACGGTCAAAAAACTTCCGGACCGAGTGCAGGACTGAAATCGCGCCGCCAAGCCGGCCCAGCCAGCCGAACAGCCGGCTCGGACGGCGCAAGGCCTGGATGGCAACGACACCCGTACCCACGCTCAACGCCGTCGTCAGCCAGGGATGCCGGCGCGCCGCCCGTCCGGCTTCGTCGAGCCAGAATTCCAACGACCGCAACCGTTGCCATTCCGAAACCAGCAGCAGTCGCCGGGCGTCGCATTCCAGCACCAGCAATTCCTTGCGTAAGCGCAGTTTCTCTAGTTCTTCGTCTCCAAACATGCGCGGTCCTTTTTGATTTGTTCCAGCGAGGCGGCAAACGCCTGCCACCGATGCAACCGGCGGCGCAACAAGACAAACGCGCCGATGGCCCCGGCGGCATACGCGGCAGTGAGCGCCACGAGCACGGGAATCCGGTATCCGTCCCAGAATACGATTACAATCGCAAATGTGACCAGCACCAGCGTCATCATCGCGCAAATCACTCCCGTGAGCAGCAGCAGCAACGCCGCAATGACCCGCACACGCTCCTCTTTCAACTCCACGAGAAAGAGTTCCGCGCGGCTCTCCAGTAACCGGCTCAAAGTCCGCAGCATCCGTTTCCCGGACTCCAGCAGGCCGCCTTCGGTCTGTGGTGTTTCGCTCACGCGATATCAACGCCGCCCCACCAGCACGCCGATCAGCAATCCGACGCCGAAAGCGACACCGACGGATTCATAGGGATGTTCGCGGATGGTTTTGTCTGCGACCTTCGCTCCCGCCGCGGCCTTTTCCTGCAACCGCGCGCAGGTGGCCTTGGCCGAATCAAGGGCCGAAGACAAACGCGCCCGCAATTCACCCATTTTATCACCCGCCTGGCCGGCAGTCACCTGAAGAATCGCTTCTGCGTCACGAGTGACCGCTTTCAGGTCCGCCATCAGCTTTTCCATGTTGGCTTCATTCGTCATGGCTTGTCCTTTCTCTTTTTCAATCACGGAGGTTATCGGTTATACAACTCCGGCAAATGGACTATAGCGCACATCTCCGAAGCGTGCTGAGATTTTTTCGTTGGCGGAAATTTTTAAAACCAGCGTCAACCGCGCGCCAGCTTCTGGTCGAAAGCAGACGAACTTTATTCTGGCGGCGGTTTCAACTCGTCCAAGTCGGTGATGACGCCGTTGTAGTCGTGCGCGTTTTTGGCAATGCAATACAGCCAGCAATACGCGAGCCGGCGGGCGTCGGCGCCGGGACCCCAAATGCGCTCCATCGCGCTGGAAAACAGCGCGGTCAGGTCGGCCGCCAACGCGTCAATAAAATCTTTGCCGGTCATGGTCGTGTTCATAGCATTCTACGAGGTCGGCGTGCCACTGGCCGGGCCGGCGGGCTCTGCGGAACCCGGCAAGGGCAGCGGTTCGGCCAACACATAAATGATGGCCCGCAACGGCGCGCGGACATTGTCCGACTGGAGCCTCAATTCGCGGCCCAGCTCGTCCACGACCTGGTTGAGCAGGTAGGCCAGCAGCATCGATGCGCAGTTTCTCCCCGTCGCGCGGGAAGGAGTTCGGATTTTTCGAGGCCGTGGCAATAGGCCTGCAAAAACGCGCGGCTCACCGCGAGGTTCCAGTGCCTGACCCACGGCTCGAATTTCGTGCAGGTTTTCGCGGGCGATGACGCCCAAATCCACCTGCTGGTGAAATCCGGCATACGCCGCGTGATGGAACGAGCGCAACATCCGGGCCACGTCGCGCAAGGGCGAACGTTTGAGACGCCGCTCGCTGATCGGCAACGTCACGTCGCCTTCAAAATCCAGAAAGACAAAATCGCGTCCCGTCCAGAGCAATCTGGCCCAGATGCAAATCGCCATGGATGCGGATGCGCCGGGCGTCGAAGGTTTGTTCGAGGAGCCGGCGGTAACGCTGGAGGATAGCGGCTTCCAAATCGACGACCTGCTGGGCGACCGGCGACAGTTCCGGCGGCAGGGATTTGATTTGTTTCCGCAGCAGCCGCAGATTTTGCACCGCCAGCGAGCGCATGGATTGAAACACGCCGCGCAGGTAATGCGGCGTCATCGGCTCCGGCGAAAATTCGCTGCCCGGCTTCGCCGGAAGCCAGCGCGCAGGTGCAGTTCCGGCGGTCCGCTCTCCCAGCAGCCGCGCGGATTCCAGATAGGTTTCGACATGTTCCGCGATTTCGCCGGGTAGGCCGGATGATGCGGCAGCTTGAGCGGGCCGACCGGCGGCGCGGACAAGGGGCTGTGGCCCTGCGCGGCATCGGCGAACACCCGGTCGTAATAGCGGCTGATGGCGTCCAGGGTGAATTTCCAGCCGTTCTTGGCGTGCGGCATGAACGCCTTGGCGACCGCCACGCGTTGCCCGGGTTCCGACGGGCGTCGTGATATTCCAGCGCGCCGAGCAGCGTCGGGCTGTGCGGGAAATTTTTCTCCGTGAGGAAACGGCCGATTTCGAGTTCGGGATTCACGCCCGGGCCGAGCGCGGCGGAAAAATTTCAGGACCAGTTTGTCGCCGAAAATCAGAGTGGCGTTGCCCTCGTCCGTGTTGCTGCAACGAAGGTTCGGGCAGCGATGGGGCCGTTCAGGATTTGCCGCAGGCGCCGGCAGTGCGCGAGGCTTCCAACTCGCCCTGTTCGTTGTGCAGGCGCTCGCGGCGGCGGATCAGATTCGAGCAACGCCCGGGCGAACGCCGGGCGCGGCGAAACGCCTCGTAGAGCACGCCGAATGGGCGTGCCGTCCGGCGAGCGTCAGTTGCGGCGACGCACTTCCGCGCGGAACGGACCGGCCGCGTCGCCGGCGGCAAAGGCCAGCGGCAGCGCGAACAATTCCGGATTCGCGTCCACGTATTCCACCTGGACGAACGCCAGCTCGGCGGCGGTTTCATCCGGCAGCGGCAGGTTGAAAGCATTCCTTGAGCGTCACCAGCTTGATGGTTTTGGCTCTGGCCGGAAAACCACGGCTGGGAGTTGAAATAATCGGGCAGCAGCGGCCTCGAATTTTGCGCGCGCCTTGCCGGTGAAAATCTCCTGCCAGTGTTCGGTGACGGCGATGGCCGGCAGCGCCGCCGGCGCGCCGCGTTCCGGCTTTGCCGCCAGCGGCTGCGGTTTGGCTTCGAGCGAAAACCAGAAAAAATTGTGCGGGCCGAGCGTCAGAAAATACGGCGCGTCCGTGATGACCGGAAATTTCGTCCGGCCAAACAGCTCCACCGGCACCAGTTGTCTTGAAAGCCGACAAATCCAGTTCCACCGGCTGGGTGAAGCGCGAGAGGTTGGCGACCACCAGGATGGTTTCCTTTTCGTGGCGCAGGATGTAGCTCAGAATTTTGTGGTTGTCCGGCTGGAGAAATTCGCACTTGCCCTCGCCGAGCGCGCGCCAGCGTTTGCGCAGCGCGAGCATCCGCCGCATCCACCAGAGCAGCGAATGCGGGATTGGCCAGTTGCGCCTCCACGTTGACCGCTTCGTAGTGATAGGCCGGATCGAGGATGATCGGCAGGTAAAGGCTCTGCGGATTGGCGCGCGAAAAGCCGGCGTTTTTGTCCGAACTCCATTGCATCGGCGTGCGCACGCCGTTGCGGTCGCCGAGATAAATGTTTTCGCCCATGCCGATTTCGTCGCCGTAATAAAGCACCGGCGTGCCGGGCAGCGAGAAGAGCAGGGCGTTGAGCAGTTCGATGCTCTTGCGGTCGTTGCCCAGCAGCGGCGCGAGCCGGCGGCGGATGCCCAGGTTGAGCCGCGCCTGATGCACCTGCGCATACATCCGATACATGTAGTCGCGCTCCTCGTCGGTGACCATTTCCAGCGTCAGCTCGTCGTGGTTGCGCAGGAACAGCGCCCACTGGCAGGTTTCGGGAATCGGCGGCGTCTGCTCCAGGATGTCCACGATGGGCAGGCGGTCTTCCATGCGCAGCGCCATGAACAGCCGCGGCATCAGCGGAAAATGAAAGGCCATGTGGCATTCGTCGCCGCGGCCCTGGCCGAAATACGCCACCGCGTCCTCCGGCCATTGGTTGGCCTCGGCCAGCAGCATCCGGTCGCCGTATTTTTCGTCCACGTGCGCGCGCAGCTTTTTGAGGAAGGCGTGCGTCTCCGGCAGGTTTTCGCAGTTGGTGCCCTCGCGCTCGTAAAGATACGGCACCGCGTCCAGCCGCAGGCCGTCCACGCCGAGGTCGAGCCAGAAATCCACCACCTTGAAGATTTGCCTTGATGCACTTCCGGGTTCTCGAAATTCAAATCCGGCTGGTGCGAAAAAAAACGGTGCCAGAAATACGCCTTGGCCACGTGGTCCCAGGTCCAGTTGGAGACCTCCACGTCCTTGAAGATGATGCGCGCGTCCTTGTATTTCTCCGGCGTGTCGCTCCAGACGTAAAAATTGCGCCAGCGGCTGCCGGGCTTGGCGCGGCGCGCGCGCTGAAACCACGGATGCTGGTCGGACGTGTGGTTCAACACCAGTTCGGTGATGACGCGCAGCCCGCGCCGGTGCGCCTCGCGCAGAAAGGCTTTGAAATCGCCCAGCGTGCCGTACATCGGATGCACGTCGCAATAATCGGCGATGTCGTAGCCGTCGTCCTTGAGCGGCGAAGGATAAAACGGCAGCAGCCAGATCGCCGTCACGCCGAGGTCCTTGATGTAATCCAGCTTTTCGCGTCAGCCCGCGAAAATCGCCCGCGCCGTCGCCGTCGCGTCGTAAAACGCGCGGACATGCACTTCGTAAATGACGCCGCTCTTATACCAGAACGGCTCCTGGCCAGGCCGGCGCGGCTGCGTTTTGAATGAGGCATAAATCAATCAACAAGATGCATATAAACCTGCTTGTGCGGCCAGGCTGCCGCCATTGGTTAAAAAGTAAAATGTTTTGAGATTCGGGCAATTGGCATTTGCGGGAGAAATCAGACGGCTGCGCATCTGAGAGCTCGTCCCGCCGGCGAGTTCCACCAACGTCCAGGCTTCAACGTCCGTCGCGCAGCAGCCGCGCCAGTTGCGAATTGAATTGTTCCTCGCCCAGCAATTGCTCCAGCGTCAGATGCATCCGGTAGCGCCAGTAAAAATCCGGCGTTGGCCGGCACGTTGATGCGCTCGGCGTCCGCGTCGGACGCGGCGCAACCCGCCGTCCAGGCCCAGCAAATCCTGCAACTGGAAAATGCTCCACATCGCCGGCGACGCCAGATGCTGCCGCACGACGGCCTCGACGATTTCCGGCGTCGCCTCGCGCGGCGCTTCGCCGGGCCGGCCGAGTTCGCGGTTGAAAAATTTTTGCGTCAAAGCGCGGTCTTCCGTCCCACCAGCCGCGGATCGTGCTCATGTCGTGCGTCGAGGGCGTCACCACGCTCAAATACGGCGCGTCCGCCGGGCGCGAAAATTCCGCGCCGGGCGCCTTGGGCATCCGCTGGATTTCGAGGCTCAACAGTCCCAAGTCCTTCATCACGCTCCGGCACGCACGCGGGCACCAGGCCGAGGTCCTCGCCGCAGATGAGCATGTCGGTGACGCGTTTGAGCGCCGGCAGTTTCTGCATCGCCTCGCGCATCCAGAAATCGTCCTGCCGCCGGAAAAAATAATCCACGTAAAGCTCGCGCAATTTCGCCTGCGTGTCCGGCGGCAGGTTTTTGAACGAAAGCGTCTGCTCCATCGCAAACCGGAAATGGAATTTTCCGTCCGGCTTCCAGCAGGATGATGTTGCTGATCAAATCGAACAGGCCGGTTTTCAATTTTGCGTTGCGCTCGCTTTGCGGTCTGCGCGGCAAAATGATTTTCCACCTGCCGCTGCGTGGCAAATTCGCGGTTTCAACGAATAATTGCCGCCGCCGGTCGCGGTTAAAAATTCACGCCGGACAAAATCCGCCTCGCTGCCGAAAATTTCCGCCAGCACGGCGTCCGTGATGAACGGCTGCGTCAGCCGGTCGTGGTCGAACGGAATTCCGCGCGCGGCAAATTCGTCCGGCTCAACCGGAATCGCCGGCACGAAATGGCCGAGGATGCCCTCGACCGCGTGCGCCGGGTTGCTCCAGATGCGGAAGAAGCCGAGGATGTGGTCAATGCGGAACGCGTCGAAATAATTTCCCATTTGCGCGAACCGCTGCTTCCACCACGCGAAACCGTCGGCGGCCATGCGCGGCCAGTTGTAAGTCGGGAAGCCCCAGTTCTGGCCCTTCGCGGCAAACGGGTCGGGCGGCGCGCCGGCCTGCATGTCCATGTGAAACAGTTCCGGCTGCTGCCACGCGTCCGCGCCGTGGCGATAGACGCCGATGGCGAGGTCGCCCTTCAAAACGAGACCGGCGGCGTGAACATGCGCCGTCGCGTCCTGCAACTGCCGGTGCAGATGGAACTGGACGAAATAATGGAACGCGATGTTCGTCGTTGCTTTCGGCCAGCGCGGCAATTTTCTCGCGCGTCGAAAGTGTTGTGCTCCGGCCAGCGGCTGAAATCCGACGTGCCGAATTTGTCGCGCAAAAAACAGAACGCGGCGTAGGGCACGAGCCAGTGTTGGTTTTCGGCGAAGAAATCCTGGTATTCCTGCGCGCGAAACGTCGCGGCCTTTTGCGACGGGAAAATTTTCTGCAGAAACCGAGTTTGGCCTGTCATCACCGCCTCGTAATCCACGGTGTCGAGCGCGTTGAGCCGCTGGCGTTCCGGTTCCAGCGCCTCGAGCAACTTTTGGTTCTTCGCGTTCGCGACGGCGGCGAGATTCAGATAAATCGGATGCAGCGCAAACGCGGAAATCGCGGCGTAAGGATACGAATCCTTCCAGGTGTGCGTCGCGCTGGTGTCGTTGACGGGCAGAAGCTGGATGAGTTTCAGCCCGGCTTTTTTGCCCCAGTCCGCGAGCAGCTTCAAATCAGCAAACTCGCCGACGCCAAAACTGTTTTCGCTGCGCAGAGCTGAAAACCGGCACGGCCACGCCCGCGCCGCGCCATGTGGTCCGCCGGCAGCGCGCACAAAGCCGTCGTTGACGACCGTGTGTTTGTCCGGCGCGATTTCGTCCTGCAAAATCCGGTTCGCGCCGTCCTCGTAACGGACGAAGGAATTTGTTTGCGACATCGAAAACGCCGTATTTGTAGGCGAACGGGAAATGTCTGTCCGCGCAAATCCAGTTGCACGGAGAAATAATCTTCGTCCGGCCTTGCGTCCCAGCAAGACCGGCGAGCGCGTGTTCCAATTGCCGAGCGCGCGCCTTCGCCGAGCAGGCAAACGGTCTGGCCCTGTGGCGAGCAGCGGCGCCTTGACGCGGAACGTGTGCGTTGGGTTGTTCGGGCGCGGCGGTTTTGACTCTCGGTGAAATTTCCGGCGAGCAGAACTTTTTTGAACGGCGCGGTGTAAAAGGCGTTTTCGATGAAGCCGGCGTGGTTCCACGAATCAATGACCAGCAGTTCCCGGCAGTTGCAACTGGCCGGAACCAAATCGCGGTCGCGGCCCCAGTCGGTGGCTTGCGCGCCGTCGGGATGGCGCAAAATATAGGAATAATTCAGCGGCTTTCTCGCGTCGGCGGCCGGAGAGCGACATCTTCAGCTCCCACGATTCCCGGTCGCGGTATTGCAGCGGCATCTGGCCGGCAACGGTTTGCCGCCGGCCAGCCAGAGCGACTGGCCGGGCTGCGTGGCAAACCGGATGCGAAACGTCAAATTCATGCTGAAAGTCCGTTGATTTTATCTTTCCCGGCGGGCGGTTGCAAAACCGCATGATAATATGAATTCACTGAAACGCGGCAGCAATTCAGCCGGCGACGGCGGTTTTTTCACGCGGCCCCTCGCTCAATTCGTGCAGCATCCGCCGCACGGTCGCCGGGCCGATTAAATAATATTTCGCCGCCGTGTTGGCCAGCCCCACGCGAACCGACCAGGCCATGGGCGGCAACGCGCGGAACAGGTCTTCGTCCGTCCAATCGTCGCCAATCGCCAGGACAAAATTCGGCGCGTGGCCGGTCAGCCATTCCATGGCCGCGGTGCCTTTGTTCACGCCGGTATTGCGCACCTCGATAACCTTGTTGCCTTCGAGCACCTGCACGTCAATGTTGCGGGTGTAGCCGGCCAGATCGTCGAGCAGTTCCTTGGCGCGCAGCGAAGCCTGATCGGGGTCGGCGCGGCGATAATGCCACGCGAGCGAAAATTCCTTTTCCTCCAGCAGCGCCCCCGGCAGGCGGTCCACGTACAAGCTGAAGGATCGGACGCACCCGCTCCTTCCATTCGGTGGTGATGGTTTTCAGCATCTTCCAGTCGGCATTCTGGTGTCGCAGCCACACGCCATGCTCGGCCACGAGCGCCACGGGCAGTTTCCCGAACCAGTCTTCCAGGTCGCGCCGCGGCCGGCCGCTGATGATGACCACTTCATTGGCCGGATCCGCGCCGAGCGTGGTCAGCAGGTTTAATAGTTCGTCGTCCGGCTTGGCCAGTTTGGGGTCTTCGGCAAAGGGCACCAGGGTGCCGTCGTAATCCAGAAGCAGGGCGCGTTGGTCCGCCGCGTGGTACTGTTGGATCAGCGCATTCTGCGCTTTGCCGGTGAGCAAGCGGGCGCGGCGGGCGGCCTCGGTTTTCTGGGTGGCGAGCATGGCCTGGATGAAATCGTCCGCCCAGCGATTCACGTTGTAACGGCGGAGCCGCTCCTGGAGAAGCTGGTTGCGCCTGACCTGTTCCTGGGGCGGCATGCTCAGGGCTTGCTCCAGGGCCTGGGCGAAATCCTCGTTGTGGAACGGATTGATGATAAGGGCCTCGCCCATTTCCTTGGCGGCGCCGGCCATTTCGCTCAGGATGAGCACGCCGCTCTGGTCGGGGCGTGAGGCGATGAATTCCTTGGCGACCAGGTTCATCCCGTCGCGCAAAGGCGTGATGAGCGCCACGTCGCAGAAGCGGTAGAGCGCCACGATTTCGTCGAACCCCAGGTGCCGGTATTGGTAAATCAGCGGCGTCCAATGCACCGTCCCATAAGCGCCCACGATGCGGCCGACAATCCGTTCCAGCTCCTCTTTCATGTCCCGGTAACTTTCCACACCGATGCGCGATGGCGCCACTGACAGAACAAAGACCACCTTGCCATGCCATTGCGGATTTTTTTTCAAAAACAAATCATACCCGCGCAACCGGTTGAGGAGTCCTTTGGTGTAATCCAGTCGGTCCACGGAAAAAATCACTTTTTGCCCGACGCATTTCTCCCGCAATTCGGCAACCCGCGTCTCGGTCTCCGGCGACTGCGCGGCCCGGGCGAACCGCTCGAAATCAACGCCCATGGGAAACGTGTCCACCTTCACCACGCGGTCGCGCAGCGTCAGGCTGCCCAACTGGTGTTCGTAGCCGGCGGTGCGCAACACCGAGGTCAGAAAATCCCGCGTGTAATCGTGGGTGTGAAACCCAATCAGGCTGGCGCCGAGCAAACCTTCGATGATTTCCTCGCGCCACGCGCGCGGCAGCATCCGGAAGATCTCCCAGGACGGAAACGGGATGTGCAGGAAGAAACCGATGGGAATGTCCGGAAATTTTTCCCGCACCAGTTTCGGCAGCAGCATCAAATGATAGTCGTGAACCCACAGGATGTCGTCCGGGCGCAGTTCGTTGACCACCGCGTCGGCAAAAGCGCGATTGACGTTCCGGTATTCCTGCCAGTTCTCTTCTTCGTAGCGCGTCAGCGTAGGGAAATAATGGAAGTGCGGCCAGAGGGTCTTGTTGCAGAACCCGAGGTAAAACCGGTCCATGCACTCTTCGGACACAAAAATGGGGCTGGACTTGTATTGTTTGGCCCCGTAAGTCCGCACCGCGGCTTCCTGTTCGGGGGGAATGCTGGCGCCCGGCCAGCCCATCCAGAGAAAATCCGGACGGTCCACGCCATCCAGCGATTTGCTGTCCAGATAGCTCCACAATCCGGTGGTCAATCCGCCGGCACTGGGCGAGAATTGCGGTTTTCCTTCCTCGATGGACACCGAGAACGGCAAACGGTTGGAAACGACGACGAGCCGCATGAGATTAATGCATTGTGCCTCAGGATTTCATTGCTCGAAAGCAATGCGGTTTATCGGATGGCGGCCCGACCACCTGGGTTGTCCTCCGATGACACGCGCCATCGGACCCTTGGTTTTGTTGCGCAGACGCGCTTGACAATTGCTGCGTACAGGCAATTTTCACCAGAAGCGCTTGCGCGTCAAGAATTGACCTTGGAAAACCGGAAGAATTTTTCGGGGCCACACCGGCGCGTTGACTCATGGCAAAACCTTACCGAAGGGTTGAGGGGTTATGGGATGGTTGACTCATAACCATGCTTACCGAACGCGGGCTTTATCGAACACCCGTTTGAGCTTTTGTTCAATCTGATCTTTGAGCTCGAAGGGATTCAATTGCTGGTATTGAGCCCGGAGCTTTTCCTTCTGCTCTTGGGACAGGTGCGCCGATTCGAGCAGGCGCTGATAAGGCGTCTGCGGTTTGGAGTACTTGCGCAGAGTTTTGGAACCTTTTCGGGTTTTGCTCAGCAGCTTGAGTGTTGGGCAGAAGAAGTTGTGGAACGGAGCCCAGGTCCGGTAGAGATCGTTGATCAGGGGGATCAGTTCGGGTTGCTCCAGGCGCTGGTAGCCCAAGAGTTGGCGCACGTGGGTCCAGTTCTTCTGCTCGACATGCGCCTGATCGTTCTTGCGATAGGCCCGGCTGCGCGTCATCGCGATGGGCCGGGGCCGGTCCAGCAAGTAGCGCCAGAGATGAAAGGTCAGGAACTCCGAACCGTTGTCGACATCAAAGCCCAGCAGCTCAAAGGGCAGGTCCTTCTCCAGATCTTTGACCTCTCGCAGCACGTCGACTGAACCTTTGTTCCAGACGGCGCGGTTCTCGGTCCATTGGCTGAAAATGTCCGTAAAGGTTGTGCTCCAGATGAAACTACCGGCCATCGATGTGCCGCAATGGGCAACCGTGTCAGCCTCCAGGAACCCGGGACGATCGATGTCGCGATTGTCAGTGCGAATGGGGATTTGCACCTTCAGCAGCCGACCTGGCCGAGTGCCACACAGGCCTTTGCCCGGATAGCGCGCCCGGTCTTTTTGAGTAATCGGTCGATCGAAGCCGGGCTGATCTGGAGCAGTTTCTTTCGCACCGGTGGGGCCAACGGGCCCTGTTTCTCTTCGTAGAAGGGCAGCCACACCACCAGTGCCGCCTTCAGGCGCTTGGAACACATCTGCTCGCTCTTGATCCAGATGAACTTCAACGGCTCAAGCACTGCGGCATCGTAGTGCCGACGCGGCCCGGGCCGTCGGCGCCTCTGGTGCGGCTTGCGGTTGAGCAATCCGATCGCGTACTTGCGGGCGTAACCGCAGACCGAACAGAACTCGTCCAGGATTTTGCTTTTGAATCGCCGCCCCACCCGTTGATAACGGCCCCAGATGGCGAACAGGTATTCTTTCTTTGATTTGGCTCCCATAATTCTGGCTTTCCTGCCGGTAAGCCCAATTATGAGTCAACGATTCCTTCCCCCGCACCCCCCTTCCTTTCTCTGGTAATGTTTAACTTGAGTCAATTCGCCGGCTGGATTTCATCTTCTTTGCTCTTTTCAATTTCCGCCCGGGGCAGGAAAATTTTCCATCCGGCAGTCCGCAGTCGGCGTGAAGCCTCGCAACATCACCCGCGTGATCTGGTTTTGCGAGCCGGGCCCGGGCATAGGTTTTGTTTCTTGACCGGGCTTGATGCGGTTGACATCGTTTAACCGGCGCGTTTCTTCGCAAAGCGCACACGGCTTCCCGACCCCGTTATGAATCAAGGGCAAAAGGCCAATCGTGGCAGCCGTTGGCGCGAAACAAGTAACGCCGGGGGAAGAACATTTGGACGCGCCGGTTGATTTTGCAGCACGTATGATAAAGCGGGTTTGGACCAAAGAAATTCCCGACATCGGAGAAGGTGCAACTTTTCTCCGCAAGTGGGGGTTCATCGGCATTTTGATCGGTATTGGCGCCGGGGCTGGCGCATTGGCGTTGATTTGGTGTATTCACCTGACCACGCATTATGTGCTGGGCACGATTGTGGGCTACACGCCGCCGATGCCGGGCAGCGAGGGCGGCTCGGGGGAATATGTTTACAACATCAGCCGGCTCTGGCTGTTACCGCTGGTAACCGGCGCGGCGGGACTGGTCGGCGGCACATTGATCTGGAAACTGGCTCCGGAAACGGCGGGCATCGGCACCAACGCGGCCATCCGGGCCTTTCACGCCGGAGAAAAGATCGGTCTCAAGACCTCCCTTTTCAAACTGGTCACCTCCGCCATCACTATCGGCTGCGGTTTGACTTCCGGTCGCGAAGGGCCCATCGCGCAAATCGGCGCTGCCACCGGTTTCAGTATAGCCAAGGCCCTCAAACTCTCGGCGCGGGAATGCAACATTGCTCTCGCCGCCGGGCTGGGAGCCGGCATCGCCGCCATTTTCAAAGCGCCGCTGGCAGGCGCCATCATCGGCGCGGAAATTTTTTACACGGAGGATTTCGAAGTTGAGGCACTGGTGCCCGGCCTGATTGCGTCGGTAGTTGGTTACAGCATCGTGGGATCGGTCACGGGCTTTCAGCCCATTTTCAATCCGCCGCCCGAGATGATGCAATTCATCCACCCCTGGTCCCTGGTCTTGTACGCCCTGTTGGGTGCCGGTTGCGGATTGTTGGCGCGGTTTATGTTTGGCGTTTACTTCCGGGTGGAACGCTTTTTCAAACGATTTCCCTTGTGGCTGGCCGCCACCATCGGCGGGTTTTGCACGGGCCTGCTGGGCATGGCCATTCCGACCGTGGTGGGTACGGGTTATGGTTGGGCACAATTCGCTATCAATCAAAACCTCCTCATGTTGCCGGCGTTGGTGCTGTTGGCGGCGGCTTTCGCCGAGATTATTGGCGCTTCCCTGACGCTCGGTTCGGGTAACTCCGGTGGCGCGTTCGGTCCGAGTGTGGTGACCGGCGGGATGTTTGGCGGAGCTTTTGGTAACGCTGCAAGCCATCTTTTCCCTTCCCTGGACCTGCATCCCGGCAACTTTGCCATCGTGGGCATGGTGGCGTTTTTCGGCGCCGCCGCCAAGGCGCCCATTTCCACCATCATCATGATCTCCGAAATGACCGGCGGTTACGGTCTGTTGGCGCCCGCCATGTTTGCAGTCGTAACGGCCTTTATTCTCTCGGGAAGAAAACCATCTTCCCGGCGCAAGTCCGCAGCCGGCTCGATTCGCCCTTCCACGCCGATGAATTTGAGCCGATTGCGCTCCGCCGCTACAAGGCCAGCGACGTGATGATTCACCTGCCGGTTTGCGTGAATGCCGACGCTTCCGTCGCCGACGCCATCATTTTGATGGGCGATTACGGCTTGAGTGGAATGCCCGTGGTGGAACAACACAAGCTGTGTGGGCGCGTGACGCTGCTGGCGGCACACCGGGTGGCCGAACCCCAACGGCAAAGCGCCAAGGTCAGGGAAATTATGTCCCGCGAATTTTATCGGGCGTTTCCGGACGAGGATTTGTTCACCATCCTCAAACGGTTTGCCGCCAAGGATGTCGGCCATCTGCCGGTGGTGACGCATCAGCAGCCGGACCGTCCGATCGGGTTGGTCACACGTTCCGGCCTTTGGGCCGCTTTGGAAACATCCCGCAAAGGCAGTTCGACCGAACCGCCGGCGGATGGGGCAGGGCAGCCTCTGCCATCAGCCTGAAATTCGCCGCCTCAAACCAGATGCCGGGCCTGGCGTTTGGGGAGAGTGATTTTGTCCTTGCGCGGCGGAACGTTTTTCCCATCAACCAGAAAATTCTTCAAGAGCGCCGGTTTATCGTGCCGGCCGCCGCGTTGGTAATCGCGCCACAATGTTTCGGCAACTCGTTTTGCGTCGAGCCGGAGTTCAGCGGTGAGAAAATCAAAAAGCAATTCCATCAATCGTACCAGCGCGATGCTGTCAGTGCGGCCTGTCCGCCCGTGCAACCAGTCGCTGAAGCGAAGGAAGGCGTGGAAGGGGGAGGGTAGGACAGGCATCTTGCCTGTCTCATTATTTTTGGATTCAGATGGAGACGGGCGGGACGCCTGTCCTACAGACCAAATCAGCGGCGTGGTATCGACAAAATTGCCGCTATTACCGACCAGGTCCCAGTAACGCGCAAACCGGCGCAAGCGTTGCATGGTCGCAAAATCAATCAACTTATTGCTTAGAATTTCGTAGGGCGGATGCGGATTGTAAACCATCTGCCACTCGGCATCGTGCCGGACAATTGGTGTGCCGCGCAGCCGCTTCAAAATCCCCACCTGGATCTCCTGCGGACCCAGCGCGACCAGCCGGTCGAACCCGGCGGCAAAACTTTCCAGCGTTTCGCCGGGCAAACCCGCTATCAAATCGGCATGAATATGAGCACTGGTTTCCCGGTGCAGGAACCGGAAATTGTCCTCCAGTTTCCCGTAATTCTGCCGCCGACTGATGCGTTGGCTGACGTCTTCGTTGAACGTCTGGATGCCTACCTCGAATTGGAGCGCACCCGGTGGAAACTTCGTAATGATCTCCCGCAAAGGTTCCGGCAACCGGTCGGGTATCATTTCAAAATGGAAAAACAGGCCTGGCCGGCAACGGGCCAGGAAGAATTCAAGGATGGCCCGGCTGACTTCGATGTTAAGATTGAATGTGCGGTCTACAAATTTGAATTGCTTCACACCGCGGTCGAGCAGTCGCTGCAATTGTTCGAACAAAGCGGGCAGGGGAACCTGACGCACGGGAATGTCGAGCGATGAGAGGCAGAATTCGCAGGAAAACGGACAGCCGCGTGATGCCTCAACGTAAATGATGCGGTGGGCAATGTCGTCGTCGGTGTATAAATCGCAGGGCAGGGCGATTTGAGAAAAATCCGGCGGATCAGCGGGGACGATTTTGGGCAACGGAGCGCCGATTTCCTGATCGGCGTGCCGGTCGGGAGACCGGCGTTCCAACAACACCCGGCACACCTCCGCAAATTTCAAATCCGCTTCGCCGGTAATGACATGGTCGGCGAACTGAACGATGGGCTGGCCTTCGGTTTCATAACTTACTTCCGGCCCGCCGAGAATGATTTTAACGTCGGGGCGGACGCGTTTGACGGCAGCGATAACTTCGGCGGCGGGCGTGACGTTCCAGATATAAATGCCAAAGCCGATGATTTTGGGATTTTGGGCGAGCAAGGCTTCCGCAATATCAAGCGCGCGTTGATTGATGTCGAATTCGAGGAGGCGGGCGCGGAACTGGAGCGGGCCGAGATTGGCCAGCAGATAGCGCAGGCCGAATGCGGCGTGGATATATTTTGCGTTGAGCGTGGTTAAAACGATGTCCGCCACGGTCAACAGGTTAGCAGCGGGCGCCGGACGGTGCAACGAGACAGGGAGGCCCCAGCAGCGCTGGGAACGCCAACGTCCCGGCGGCATGGGTAAAACCTCCAGTTCTCTAAACGCAAGCCGGCGAGACGCCAGTGTTCCCGGGGGAAATTGGCAATTTAATTTTCATTAGACCGGGCATGTCCGGCTTGTTACTCTGCCGGTATTATTATGACAACCGACGATATTCTACTTGAGGCGGAAGAGAAAATGGAGAAGACCGAGCAGGTGGTCGTAAATGAATTTGCCGGCGTGCGCACCGGCAAGGCATCGGCTGCGCTGGTCGAGAACATCATCGTAGACGTTTACGAGTCGCAGATGCGCGTTCGCGAACTGGCCGGCATCACCACGCCGGAACCGCGCCAACTGGTCATCCAGCCCTGGGACGCGGTGTCGCTGCATCCCATCGAAAAGGCGATCCAGAAGGCAAACCTGGGGCTGAACCCGTCGGTGCAGGGCAAAATCATCCGCATTTCCTTTCCGGAATTGAGTCAGGAACGACGCCAGGAATTTGTAAAGATTACCCGGAAAATGGCCGAGGACGGACGCGTGGCAGTCCGGCACGTGCGCCGCGACGCGATGGAGCATTTGAAGAAGCACAAGCACGACAGCGGCATTACCGAGGACCAGGAAAAACAGGCGGAAAAGGATTTGCAGAAACTGACCGATGATTACATCGCCAGGATTGACCAGCACCTTGCGCACAAGGAAAAGGAAATCATGACGGTGTGAAGTATTTATGATTTTCGATTTACGATTTACGATTGCAAATTCGCATTATCAAATCATAAATCATCAATAAGTCACTTTGGCAGCGCGTTGGTGATTGTTGGTTCAAAGCGGATCACCGTTTCGTCCGGCTTGGCGTAGCCGAGTTTTTCACGGGTCAATCGTTCGATGGTTTTGGGGTCATTCCGCAACGCTTCAATCTCAGCTTTAAGTTGTCTGGATTTTTCTTCTTCCTTTTGCAGCTGCAAATCCAGCCGCATGATTTCCCGGCGCATCCGTTCATTTTGATGGATGAGCGGCAAATAACACATCCCGATAAGCAGCAAAAAGGCCAGCACGACCAGCCCGACGACTACTTTCGTCAGTTTGCTCCAGATGCCGAGATCGACGTTCATGACCGCGAGTTAAGCACGGGGAACGCCCCGACGAAAGCGGATTTTACCCGCCGATTTCCTTCCACGTTTTCAGTTTGCCGTCGGGACCGAAAGTCAGACGCAGATATTGGGCGGGGAAGTAGCTTTCACTGTACATGGGTGTAAGCGGACCGAAATAACAACCCGGCGGCAAAAAATAGGGTTCCGGCGCGATAATCGTTTGGGCGCGGCGTGTAAGCCAGTCGGCTACAACCGTGCCGTCGGTCAATTTTGCATTTTTATCCGGCGGCCCCATTTCCGTAATGGCCTGGTCATAGGTGTAATTTCCAACCCGTGCCGTCCAATCAATTTTAGGCGTAACGCAACCGGCCAGTGCCAGCGCCGCCAGCAACAGAACAAGGAATTTGGTGCCTGTGCCTGCAGGGGATAGTGCCATGCTCACGCCTTCAAGCTACACTGCTGCGATTTGAAAGCAATCGCCACGTGCCGGTGACTCCTCCGGATTTGATTGTCAGCCAGCGGTTTAACCGTTATCAATTCGTCAGTTCAGCACATGATCAAGGCACTTTTCCTGATTTTTCAAACGGGCGCGGCATGGGAACGGGTGGAGAAAGCCCATCGCAGTGCGGCATCCGTGCTGGTATTTTACTTGTTGCCGATGTTGCTGCTGGTGGCATTTGTGGATGGTTATGGTCTGGTGAAGTGGGGCGAGCTGCAGGCGGGCTTGGGGCATCACCTCCGAAAATTCCCGGTCAATCAGGTGTTTGTTTATGAAGCGGCAAGATTACTATTGATGTTGTTGATTGTCGCGGTCTGCTCCGTTTTGATTAAAATCCTGGGGGAGAATTTTCACGGACACTACACCTGCCAGCAAACATTCACCCTGGTCGCCTATGGATTGAGTCCACTGTTTCTGTTGCGACTGCTGGACGTGGCCCCGGAAGTCGTTTCGTGGGCCACTTGGGCCATTGGCATCGGCCTTTCCATCAAGATCCTTCACCAGGGCATCTGGTATGTCATGCAGCCGGCTCCACCCAACGCGTTTGCGTTGTATCTTATGAGTTCACTGCTGCTGATCACGACCACCGGTTTGGCTCGATTCGTCACCGCGTGGTATTTGGCGGGCCGTTTCCAGTCCGCCGATAATTTCATTTCGCACCTGGCCGGGTATCTGCCGTTTTAAAGGCGCGGACCAACAACCGAACGCGATTCGTTTGCTTATTTTCTTTCCGTCGGAACGCCTTTCCGTGAAATTTTCCCCGCGTGACCCTTGACGACACCATCGCGGCCATTGCCACCCCGCTCGGGGAAGGCGGTCTGGCCGTCGTCCGCCTTTCCGGCCCGCAAACGCTTGCAATTGCCGACAAATGCTTTCTGCCGGCCGGGAAAAATTCATTGAGGCCGTCCGCGGCGCCGACCCATACGATCCAGTTCGGGAAAATAATCCGGGACAAAAAATCCATTGATGAGGTTCTGCTCGCCGTCCTGCGCGCGCCGCGCACGTTCACACGTGAGGATACGGTGGAAATCACCTGTCACGGCGGCCTTTTGCCCGCCAAGCTCGTCCTCGACACGCTGCTGGAAAACGGCGCGCGCCTGGCCGAGCCCGGGGAATTCACCCGCCGCGCCTTTCTAAACGGGCGCATTGATCTCGCCCAGGCCGAAGCCGTGGCCGACCTGATTCATTCGCGCACTGAACTTGCGCTGGCCGCCGCCAACGAACAGCTCGCCGGCAAACTATCGCAACGCATCAACCAAATGCGCGATGAAATGATGCAGACGCTCGCGCATGTCGAGGCGCACATTGATTTTCCCGAGGAAGACATTGCGCCCGACACCCGGGAACAATTGCTCAAACGCCTGGAGCATGGCATCGCGTTCATGGACGAACTGCTGCGCACGGCCAACGAAGGACAGATTCTCCGGCACGGCATCCGGGCGGCAATTGTCGGGCGGCCCAACGCGGGCAAGTCCAGCCTGCTCAATCAATTGCTCGGTCACGACCGTGCCATCGTCTCGCCGATTCCCGGCACGACGCGCGATACGATTGAAGAAACAGCGAACATACGCGGCTTGCCGGTCGTGTTCATTGACACGGCGGGGTTGCGCGAAGCGCGCGATGAAATTGAACAGGAAGGCGTCCGGCGCAGTCACGAATCGTTGGCCCGGGCCGAATTCATTCTGCACGTGCTGGACGGCAGCGAGCCGCTGACACCCGCAGACGAAAAAAATCTGGCCGAATTCACCGGCAAGAAACGGATTCTGGTCGTGAATAAAATTGATTTGCCGAGGAAGTTGGAATTGCCCGGGAAGTTAAGGCTCGCTGTCCCCAGCGAGCCGCGGCGCGAATCCGTTGGAGTTCAAGCTTCAGCTTGTTCCGGCGGCGCGCTAAAGCGTGAACTCCAGCCTGCCGGGCCGGAGGCCGGCGCTCCAATTGTGGAGGTTTGCTGTCTGAGTGGGCAAGGGATTGAGGCATTGAAAGACGCGATCAAGGACTTGGTCTGGTCGGGCGAAATCAAGGCGGAGATGTTGCAGGTAATGATCAATTCGCGGCATCAGAATGCGCTCAATCGCGCGCGCGCCGCCACGCAACGGACGCTGGATGGGTTGCGCGCCGGGGTTACGCTGGACCTCGCGGCGGGTGAACTGCATATCGCCGTCAACGCCATCGGCGAAATTGTGGGTAAAACGGCGACGGAAGATTTGCTTGATTCGATTTTTAGCCAATTTTGCATCGGAAAATGATACAAAGCCTCCACGGCTCTGATAACTCGACAAAGGGCGCGTAACTCAATGAAAAAGTTCGTCAAATATGTCGAATGGAGAGGCTGCGCCGGCTTTGTTCTGGTTTGTGCCCTGGTAATCGTCATTTTGGCCTGGGGTGCTGAACCCGCCTTCCTGGCGCTGGACCATCCCAAGGCAGAAGATTC
The DNA here is from genome assembly GCA_963789055.1 of uncultured Verrucomicrobiae bacterium. Taxonomy (GTDB): domain Bacteria; phylum Verrucomicrobiota; class Verrucomicrobiia; order Limisphaerales; family UBA11358; genus UBA11358. The sequence continues at coordinate 66,213 of CAWBJE010000006.1, forward strand.
CTACTATAATCTCCTGGTGCAGGGCTTTCGCGCCGGGCAACTCAACGTGAAACGAGAAGTGCCACCTGGACTCGCCCAACTTGCCGATCCCTACGATCCCGCTGTCAACGCCCCATATAAACTGGATGCGGGGGACATGAGTTATTACCAGGGGAAGTTATACCTGTATTTTGGCGTCACCCCGGCCGTGGTGCTGTTCTGGCCGTATGTGGCCCTGACGAACCATTATCTCTCCGACAAGGCTGCCGTCGTCATCTTTTTTGCGTTGGGTTTCTTAACTGCTGCAGCCCTGCTGCGAGCGGTCTGGCGGCGGTACTTTCGGGAAGTAAACCTTTGGGTGCCGACGGCGGGGATGCTCGCGCTGGGCTTGGCCTTGAGTGCGCTGATCGTGGTCTCGTTATGGTGTGATGTTTATGAAGTGCCGGTGAGTTGCGGTTTTGCGTTCACGATGCTGGCGATGGCGGGGATTTGGGGTGCGTTGCAGGGGACGAGCCGGCAGGTGGTTTGGCTGCTGATGGCCAGTCTGGCGTATGGCTTGGCGATCGGGGCGCGGCCGTCATTGTTGTTTGGAGGAATCATCCTTTTGCTGCCGGTGATTCGGGCGTGGCATGCGGCGACAGAACCGAGCTTACGCCGGCGAGCGGTGTGGTTATTGTTGGCGGCGGTGGGACCGATCCTGTTGGTGGGCTTGGGGTTGATGCTTTACAATTTCCTGCGTTTCGACAACCCGTTGGAATTTGGCTGGCACTATCAGTTGAGTGGTATCTGCAAGCAGACCGCCGCCCAGCAATTCAGTCTGCGTTTTCTCTGGGTCAACTTGCGGTTCTATTTTTGGGAACCGGTGCGTTGGGGGGCGCATTTCCCTTTTGTGAGAACGGTCCTGCCGTTGTCCTGGCCATCGGGTTACTTTGGGACGGGGGAATCTTACGGTGGGATCATCCTGAGCAACTGGCCGCTGGTGTGGTTGGTCCTGGCCGCCCCATTAGCCTGGCGAGGCCGGTCAAGGGAGGAAGGTTCGGGCTTACGGTGGTTTGTAGTGGCGGTTGGTTTGCAGTTCATGGTTTGTGCGTCAACCCTTTGCCTTTTCTGTTCGGCCTACAGCCGCTATGGATTGGATTTTTTGCCAGCGCTGCTGCTGCTGTCGCTCCTGGGCATTTTCGGTTTGGAGCGGGCGCTGGTAAGTTTACCGGTCTGGCGGCGGATGGCCCGCTGGGGTTGGAGCCTGTTGCTGGTCTGGTCGGTGGTCATTAACCTGTTGGTGAGTATGGAAGCTCATGCGAAGGCCAACCTTTTCGCGGGTAATTATCTTGTTCATCAAGGGCGGGCGAAAGAGGCATTCGAATTTTTTCAAAAGGCGCTGGCCCTTGAGCCTGAATCCGCGAATTTCCACAGCAGTCTGGGCGGTGCTTACTACCATACAAAACGACTGGATGAAGCCATTACTCAATGCCAAAAAGCCCTGGCCATTGATCCGAACTTTGAAGAAGCCCATAACAATCTTGGGTTATGCCTTCTCCAAAAGGGCCGGGTTAACGAAGCGATCGCCCATTTCCAACGAGCTTTGGAAATCAAACCGGACTTGGCCGACGCCCACAACAATCTGGGTTTATGCCTTCTCCAAGAGGGGCGAATTAACGAGGCGACCGCCCAGTTCCAACGGGCTTTGGAACTTAAACCGGACTTGGCCGAAGCCCATAACAATCTGGGTGATAGTTTCTTCCAGACAGGCCGGGTGAACGAGGCGATCGCCCAGTTCCAACGGGCTTTGGAACTCAAACCGGACTTGGCCGACGCCTATGACAATCTGGATTATGCCCTTCGCCAAACGGGGCGGGTCAATGAGACGATTCCCCGGTTCCCAAAAGCGGTGGAAATCAAACCGGACTCTGCCGAAGCCCATAATAATCTCGGCTATAGTCTCTTCCAGGCAGGCCGGATCAACGAGGCGATCGCCCAGTTCCAACGAGCTTTGGAGATCAAACCGGATTTTGCCGAAGCCCATAACAATCTCGGTTATGTTCTTCGCCAAACCGGGCGGGTGAACGAAGCCATTGTTCATTATCGAAAAGCCATTGAACTTCAGCCGCAATTCACGCCGGCGCTGGCGGACCTGGCATGGATACTGGCGACCTGTCCGGAACCATCCGTTCGCAATGGCAGCAATGCCGTTGTCCTGGCCGAACAGGCCAACCGGTTAGCCGGGGGCGGAAACCCGCAAATGCTTCGCATCCTGGCGGCGGCTTATGCCGAGGCCGGTCGATTTCCGGAAGCGGTGACAACCGCAAACCGGGCGTTGGCGTTGGCGAAGTCCCAAGCTGACGCGCGATTGACAAATTTATTGCAGAAAGAGATTGGTTTTTATCAGACCAATTCCCCCTGCCGTTCCGAAGATGAATAAAAAACCTATATCGGCAAAGTTCGCTGTTGGCTGCGCCAGCCAAAGCCGGTTTTGGGTTTATTCTTTGCCGTCACAAAAGGCGTCGGGCATTTTTTATACCCAAAAGCCAAATGTTTGATTCGAAGAAAGCAGTCGCGCCTAAACGCGACGTTCATTGGATAAGCCGCGCCAGCTTTGGCCTGGTTTGCGTCCTGGTCATCGGATTTTTTGCCTGGAGTGCCCAACCGGGTTACTTCGAATTGGCGAATCCCGGGACGGAAGATTCCAGTTATAATCTTTTGGTGCGGGGTTTTCGCGCCGGCCAACTCAACGTGAAACGAGAAGCCCCAGCCGGGCTCGCTCAACTTGCTGATCCCTGCGATCCCGCGGTCAATGCTCCCTACCTGAAGGATGTGGCGGGGCTGAGTTATTACCAGGGGAAGTTATACCTTTACTTCGGCGTCACCCCGGCTGTGGTGCTGTTCTGGCCGTATGCGGCCTTGACCGGCCAATATCTTTCAGACCGGACAGCCGTCGTAATCTTTTTTGCCTTGGGCTTCTTGACCGCTGCGGTTCTGTTGCGTGCGGTCTGGCGCCGGTACTTTCCCGAGGTAAAGAATGGGGTGCTGGCGGCAGGCGTACTCGCACTGGGCCTGGCCTTGGGGACGATGATGGTTGTCTCACCGTGGTCCGATGTTAATGAAGTGGCGGCCACTGGCGGGTTTGCGTTCACGATGCTGGCGTTGGCGGCGATCTGGGGTGCCTTGCAGGGGACGAAACGGCAGGTCATTTGGTTGCTACTGGCCAGTCTGGCGTATGGCTTGGCGATCGGGGCACGACCGTCCCTGTTGTTTGGGGGAATCATCCTTTTGCTGCCGGTGATTCAGGCCTGGCGTGCGGCGACAGAACCGAGCTTACGCCGGCGGGCGGTGGGGTTGGCGGCGGCGGCGGTCGGGCCGATCACGTTGGTGGGATTGGGGTTGATGCTGTACAATGCCCTGCGTTTCGACAACCCGCTGGAATTGGGCTGGCACTATCAATTGCAGGATGCTTATCGGCCGGGCACCGCCCAACCGTTTGGTCTGCATTATCTCTGGTTTAACTTCCGGTACTATTTTTTGGAACCGATGCGCTGGAGCGGGCATTTCCCGTTTTTGCAACCTGTCCGGCCGCCCATGTTGCCGTCAGGTTACGTGGAGCCGGGAAGATCCTACGGCGGGATAATCCCGGTCATATACCCGCTGGTGTGGCTGGTCCTGGCGGCGCCGTTGGTAGGGAGAAGCCGGCAGAAGGAAACGGTTTCCGGCTCACGCTGGTTTGTGGCGGCGGTGGTTTTGCAGTTCATGGTTTGTGCGTCAACCCTTTGCCTTTTCTTTTCGGCCGACAGTCGCTACGGGCTGGATTTTCTACCGGCTTTGATGTTGCTGGCCGTCGTTGGCATTTTTGGTTTGGAGCGGGCCATGGCGGATTCGCCTGGCTGGCGGCGCATGGCCCGCTGGGGTTGGGGTCTGCTGCTGGCCTGGTCGGTTATATTCGATTTGCTGGTGAGTGTGGAAGCGCATGCGAAGACCAATTTTTACGCGGGTAATTTTCTTGTCCATCAAGGCCGGGCGAAAGAGTCATTTAAATTTTTCCAAAAGGCTCTGGCACTTGAGCCTGAATCCGCTGCATTCCACGACGGGCTGGGCACTGCTTACTACCAAACAAAACGGCTGGATGAAGCCATGACTCAATACCAAAAAGCCTTGGATATTGACCCGGACGATGAAAAATCCCATTACAATCTGGGTTTATGCCTTCTCCAAAAGGGCCAGGTCAACGAGGTGATTACCCATTTCCAAAAAGTTTTGGAAATCAAACCGGACTTTGCCGAAGCGCACTATGAACTGGGGACGTTTTTCGGATTGCGTGGTCAGCTGGATGAAGCGGGTGCACAATTTAAAAAAGCCATTGAACTCAAACCCGACTACGCCAACGCCCATGGCAACCTCGCTAAATTGCTCGCCATCCAGGGCAAGCTCGATGAAGCGGTCAAGGAATATCAACGGACCCTGGCCTTGATTCCCAATTCGGACCTGGCCCATTTCCGGTATGGCCAGGCGCTCCAGGCACAACACCATTTTGGCGCGGCGAAGGCTGAATTTCAGAAGGCTCTCGCTCTCAATCCCCGGAATGCGGAGGCGTGTGTCAACCTGGCGTGGTTATTGGCAACCTGTCCGGAGAGTTCTTTGCGCGATGGGAAAAGCGCGGTGGAACGGGCCCAGCAGGCCGAACAGCTTGGGGAGGTTGAACTGCCACAACTGTTGGATACTTTGGCGGCGGCGTATGCGGAAGCCGGACGATTTGATGAGGCGGTGACAACGGCCAAACGCGCTTTAAACTTCCCGGCCATTCAAAACGACAAATCCCTGGCTGAAGCCATCCAGTCCCGGCTCAAACTGTACGAAGCCAAGTCTCCGTTCCACGAACAACAGTAACACATCCGGCGTTTTAATCTGCCTCCGGAATTGGCGAGATTGTGGGCCAAACGCGACGGAAGCCCTGCTTGACTCCATTTTCAGCCAATTTTGTATCGGGAAGTGAATTTAATTCCCGCCGCGTTTTCCGCATCACGGGGCCACCGCATTTGTAGGCATCAACGACTTTTCGAGAAAAGCCCGGTCATTCAGCAACTGCTGGATCAGCTCCGCGCTCAAAGCTTTTGGCACAGCGGCTTCGAGGGCGGTCGTCATGCCATCGGACGGGGCAAAGATTTTATGGGTCAAGTCGACGGTTACATTGTAGTTATAAGATTTCAACGTCTGTTTGTCCCGCACCAGGTCCAGAGTTCCTTCCGCGCGATATTCATGGGTATAAGTGACCAGCGGAGCGGGAAGCAACAGGAAGAAACCGGTGATGAATGCCTTGCCGAACAACGCGGGGTCGATCTCGAATTGCTCGTTTAAATGCAAAACCAATTGGCCGTCCAAGCGATCATCCGCCCGTACAGGATAAAGAAACGTCCGGAAAAAACCGCAATCTTCCATTTGTTTGCCGACCTTCGTCATCAGGTCGGTACAAACGTTCGTCGTATTCTGTTCTGCCCGAACAAAACCCACGGTCACCGGAATGGGGGTGGCGGCCTTGGGCATGTTGATGGAATCGGCATCCGGGTGGACCGAATAACTGGCACAGCCCGAAACGAAAACCAGGATGGCCAACAGCAACCCGACAGTTAAAGGGGACTTGAATCCGGCCTGGGTGTGTTTTATTAAAGAAAACTTTTCAATGGTTGCCTTCATATGCGTTGTAATTATCCAGCAGTTCCGTTCTTGGCAACAAGAAAACCCAATCCATTTAAGCCTAAAATTGGTGCCAGTTCATCGGCAAAACTACAACGGAAGATCTGCTCGACCCCATCTTCAGCCAGTTTTGCATCGGAAAGTAATTGTTTTACCATTACCACACCTCCACCGGCCCTTTCGGCACGGGAATTTGTTCGTGTCGGCTCGGAATCGGGCCTTGCATGAAGGACGCGACCAGCGGCGGCGGGCGGAAGCGCGGTTGCAATTCGCCGTTCGCGTCGAGAAATTGCTGCCGCCAGCGGGTGTAGTTTTCCAGAACTTCGTGGAATTCCGCCCGGGTGGAAACCTGCACGACGCGTTTGTTGAATTCGCGGCAGGGACCGAATCGTTTGGCGTACCACGGCGCAATTTTACGGAACATCCGGCAGCCCCGGTTCTCACCGAAAACTTCAATCATCAAATCCAGGTGCCGGCACATCACCCGCACCCGCTCGGCAAAAGTGGGTTCGGGAGGAAAACCTATCTCTCGGAGGGGCGAGTTACACGAGCCCCCATCTTTGCCGTGTCCCTCAGATATTTGGGACTCGCGGAGCTCGTCCCTCCGAAAGCTCTGCAAATACTCCAGCGTGTGCCGGAAAATCCACGGATTGTAAAACGCGCCGCGTCCGATACTCACCCCGGCACAGCCGGTTTCGTCGAACATCTTCTTCGCTGCCTCCGGCGTGGTGACGTCGCCGTTGCCGATGACCGGAATCTTCTTCACCGCCTGTACGACGGCGCGAATTCCGGCCAGGTTTACCGTGCCGCCAAAACCTTGTTGCCGCGTCCGGCCATGGACAAAAATGGCCGCGACTCCGGCATCTTCGAGCACACGCGCCAAATCCGGTGCGGTCAGGTTGGCATCGTCCCAGCCGAGCCGCATCTTGGCAGTTACGGGAATTTTCACCGCGTTGACCATGCCACGGACCAGCGCGGCGGTTTTGGTTCCGCCTTGCGGGATCATCATGGCTGAGCCGCCGCCGACGTTGCAAACCTTGCGGACGGGACAACCCATGTTGATGTCCACGGACGCGAAGCCGAGCGATTCGAGGATTTGGGCCGCATCGCGCATTTCTTCGGGCACGGAACCAAACAATTGCACGGCCAGTGGCGAGTCGGCGGAGCGGGTTTCAATCAGCTTGAGCGCGTTCTTGTTTTTTTCGAGCAATGAGCGGGCGTTGACGAGGTCGGTGGTACCGAGGCCGACGCCGCCGATTTCACGCACCACGAGCCGAAAGGGCAGGTTGGTATAACCCGCCAGGGGCGAGAGAAACAAGTTGGACTTAAGCGTGAGCGCGCCGATTTGCATTGGCATAATTATAGCTTAATTAGCGCATTGCGGAAGGGTCAATGGCATGGTATTATGGCCTACCAAAGTGGCAAAAACGATGTTCGACGACGATCAAAACAGAAAAGGTGGAGACGACCCCAAAAGGCCGCCGGGCGGCTTTAAAATGCCTTCGGCGTCCTGGCTGGCATGGATTGCCATCATTGGCAGCCTTGGAATTCTGATGATGGTGAAAGGCCGCATGGGCATGCCGAATTCGAACCTGTCGCAGGCCGATTTCTTCCAGAAATACGAATCGAACCAGATCGCGCAGGCGACCATCAACTACAATCTGCAATCGGGCAACCTGATTGACATTGTCGGCACATACAAAAAGACCGACAAAGACGGAAATGTCCTGACGGAAAACGGCAAACCCGTTTTGATTCCATTCACCACCAAAGCATTGCTCACGGAAAAAATGAAGGACGAGTTGCTGCCACCCAAGGGCAAGCTGGAAGTAAGCGAGACCAATCCGATGTTGTTGAACATGATCTGGACCGTCGCGCCGTTTTTGCTGATTGGCATCCTGATCTGGTTCTTCTTCATCCGCCAGATCAAGATGGCGGGCAAGGGCGCCCTGAGCTTCGGCAAGAGCAAGGCGCGGCTGCTGGCCAAGGAGCGGAACAAGACCACCTTCAAGGACGTCGCCGGCATCGAGGAGGCCATCGAGGAAGTTTCCGAACTGGTCGAGTTCCTCAAGGACCCGAAGAAGTTCCAGCGGCTGGGCGGGCGCATTCCCAAGGGCGTGCTGATGATCGGCCCGCCGGGCACGGGCAAGACGCTGCTGGCCAAGGCCATCGCCGGCGAGGCGGATGCCGCGTTCTTCAGCATCAGCGGCTCGGATTTTGTCGAGATGTTCGTCGGCGTCGGCGCCAGCCGCGTGCGCGACATGTTCGAGCAGGCGCGCAAGAACACGCCCTGCCTGGTCTTCATTGACGAAATTGACGCCGTGGGCCGCAGCCGCGGCCACGGCCTGGGCGGCGGCAACGACGAGCGCGAGCAGACGCTCAACGCGCTGCTGGTCGAGATGGACGGCTTCGACACCCAGGAAGGCATCATCATCATCGCCGCCACCAACCGGCCGGACGTGCTGGACCCGGCGCTGCTGCGCCCGGGCCGCTTTGACCGCCAGGTCACCGTCAACCTGCCGGACGTGCGCGGGCGCGAGGCCATCTTGAAGGTCCACGCCAAGAACGTGAAGCTGGCGCCCGCGGTGGACCTGTCGGTCATCGCGCGCGGCACGCCGGGCTATTCCGGCGCGGAACTGGCCAACCTGCTGAACGAAGCCGCGCTGCTGGCCGCCAGCACGAACAAGAAGGCCGTCGGCATGGACGAACTGGAGGAGGCGCGCGACAAGGTCCGCTGGGGCCGCGAGCGCCGCAGCCTGGCCATGACCGACGAGGACAAGAAATTCACCGCCTGGCACGAGGCCGGCCACGCGCTGGTCAACGTGCTGCTCGAGCACACCCATCCGCTGCACAAGGTCACCATCATCCCGCGCGGCCAGTCGCTCGGCTCGACCATGTCCCTGCCGAAGACGGACATCCTCAACCGCCGCCGCAAGGAAATGCTGGACATGATCGCCGTGACCATGGGCGGCCGCATCGCCGAGGAAATCGTCTCCGGCGACATTTCCAGCGGCGCGGCCAGGCGACATCCAGCAGGCCACCAACATGGCCCGCGCGATGGTCACGCCAATGGGGCATGAGCGACCGCCTGGGCATGGTGCAATACGGCGACGACGACGAATACGTCTTCCTCGGCCGCGAGATGGCGCGCGCCAAGGTTTATAGCGAAGTACACCGCGCAGGAAATCGACGCCGAGGTCAAGCGCATCATTGACGACGCGTTACAAGACCGCCAAGGACATCCTCACGACCAACCTCGACAAGCTGGAGTTGATCGCCAAGTCCCTGCTCGAATACGAAACGCTCGACGGGGCGCAGGTCGAGGAGATCGTCGCGCACCGGCAAGTTCACCCCGCCGCCGCCGCGGCCCCAGGTCGAACCGGCCCTGGGCGCGCCCGCCGGCACGCCGTTGCCGGAAACCCCGCCCAAGCCGGCGCCGCCGAAGCTGCCCGGCCTGGGCACCCCGGCGCCGGCCACGGTTTGAGAATCGGTAATTTTCGATTAACGATATCCAATTTACGCGAGGCCTTCTGATGGAGTTTGATGCGTATATCGAAAATCAAACGTCGTAAATTCAGGCGCCCTTTTCCAGCGTCTTCAAATCTTCGGCCAGGAACTGGGTTACATCCTTGAATCGGGCCACGTTGTCCGGATTGACCTCCATGAGCGTCTGATGCGCTTCCAAGCTGGTGCGCGTGATTTGCTCGTGCGTGGCATTGATCGGTTCGGGCATGCTGGTTTCAAGGTCGCCCGGCAATTGCAGGTCACCGGTATTGACTTTGAACAGCGGTAACGCGCCCAGATTTTCCAGCAACTCGGTGATGCGGGCGTTCGGCTTGAACAACTCGATCCCCTGCGAATTGGCCCCGCCAGCCTGGCTCATTTTCATTCCGAGTCCGGCCAGCACGCCAAGAAACGTGCTGTCCATGAGCATACACTCGGACAAATCAATAATGAAATGGCGGTAGCCTTTCTCCACCAGACCCGCGAGCAGAATTTTGAAATCGGGGCTGAATGAGAAATTGGCGCGCCCGGATATTTTTACACAAGCGAAATCTTTACCGACCAAAACCAACAATTTTGCAGATGCCGTTGACATTTTTTATGACTGATTTTAAGCATTCATCATGCCGAAACCGGTTGCGGCTGGACAATCTGTACAAGCGTTTCCTGCAATACCAGCGCTTCATCCAGCCCGCTGGAAACCAGCCGCTGATTGCACCGCAACAACAAATCCATCGCCCGGACCAGTTCGGCCGGGCTGTATTTTTGGGCTTGCGGCAGCGCTTTATATAGCACGTAGGGATTCAAAGCCAGCGGATTAAATCGCCGGTCAGCGGGCAGTTTGTCCGCCGGGACCCGCCCCAGTTGCGCCTTGAAGCGGTTGTAATCCATTTCCGGCTTGACCCAGCCTTCGCGCAACATCTCCTTCAGCAACAGCATCGCGCGCACTTTGGCAATCAGGCCGTATAGCAGCCCGATTTCGGATTTGTGCGAATCGGTTTTGACCCCCCACAGTTCCTCGTCCAGTCGCCGCAGCAAACGGGGCAGGTCGCGGTCGCCCAAAGCGTCGCCCAGCGCAAAGGCTCGTGCCGTTTTGTTCCGCGTGCAAACCGCCGCCACATCGGAAAATTCAATCGTCTTCCGCTCGCCGGTGTACAAACACAACTTTTCAACCTCGCTGTCAATCTGGCGCGGATTCGGACCGACACGATTGACCAGCTCGGCCAGCGCTTCCTCGGATATTTCCTTTTGCCGGCTGCGCACGCCCGCGCGGGCCGCCATCTCGGCCCGCTCCGCCCAGTCCCGGTCATCCGGCGACCAGCCGGAGAAGGTTTCCACCGTCCCGATTTTATCCAGGGTTTTGAAGAAAGTCTTGCGCTTGTCCACCTTGCCGGCGCTGATGAGCAGCCGGACGCCCGACCAGTTGAATTTCTTGAGTTCGTCGGCCAGTTCGTTAAGCGCATCGGTGACGATCTGGACCGACGCGGTGCGTTCATCACCCAGAAAATTGCAGTCGCGCAGCCAGACGGCCTTGCCGGAGCCGAAAAACGGGAGGGTCTGCAGCGCCTCCCGCAGACGCTTGAGGGCGGTCAAGGCCTCGCCACTGTTGGAAACGGTGGCCTCGATGGTTTCATGGTCCATGCCACCCAGCTCGTCACACCATTGCTGGTAAAGCTGTTTGGCGCGTTCTTTGACAGCGAATTCATCGTCGCCGCAAATGAGGGCCAGCGGTGGGGCTTTGGCGGCGGGCATTTATTTTATTCGGCGTCGCTGCCGGTCTCGTTGATCCGGTTCAACACTTCGCTCATGTCCTCGACTTGCTCAAAAAGTTCGGAGGCGACAAAAATTGGTTTCTTCTGTGCGGCGGCGATGGCCAGGCAATCGCTGGGGCGCGCATCCACCTCCACGATTTTGCGGGCGACCTCGTTTTGCTGCTGCAAAATCAGCCGCGCGAAATAGGTGGAATTTTTCAGGTCGGTGATGATGACGCGCTCGACATTGATGCCGAAGCCCTGAAAGATCCGGTTGATGAGGTCGTGGGTGAACGGACGTTCCTTGGGGGTCTGGCGTAGAAACATGCCGATGATCGCGCCCATTTGCGGCTCGACATTGATGACAAAAACCTTCTCATCGTTGCCCACAAAAAGCGCACAACCACTGTTGGCGGGAAGAATTCCCCGAATCTGCACCGGCACAACGTCATGCTTCATAAACTGAATTTAAACTGGTTTTCGTGAAAAACAAGTCCCCTCTGGTGTGGTCAATGCGCCCGCCCACACCCGCAGGCGGAAGCCGCCGCCTGAGCCGGGTCATAATTCAAATAAGGCCCCAGCCAACGCTCGATTTCCGCCACAGGCAAGCCCTTGCGCAGATGATAATCCAGCACCTGGTCGCGGCCGAGTTTGCCGACCGCAAAGTATTTTGAGTCAGGATGAGCAAAATACAGGCCACTTACGCTGCTGGCCGGCCACATGGCGCAGCTTTCCGTCAACTGGATGCCGGCCTGCTTTTCTACATCCAGCAGCTTCCACAAAATTTGCTTTTCCGTGTGGTCGGGACAGGCGGGATAACCTGCCGCCGGCCGGATGCCGCGATATTTTTCCGCGATCAAGTCTTCGTTGTTCAGACGTTCACGTTTTGCCGTAACCCCATTCTTCGCGTACACGCTTGATGCAGGAATTCCGCAAACGCCTCCGCCAGCCGGTCGGCCAGCGCCTCGGCCATGATGGCATTGTAATCGTCGTGGTCGGCCTTGAATTTTTTGACCAATTCATCCAGCCCGTGCCCGCTGGTGACGGCAAACGCACCAGATAGTCGGTCGAGGTTGAAAGTTGAGCGTTGAGCGTTGAGAGTTTTTCGGCGCCACAAAATCCGCCAGGCACCAATTCGGGCGTGCCGTCGTCCTTCGCGATTTGCTGCCGCAGGAAATGAAAGGTCGCTAGAACTTTCGCGCGTGATTCGTCGGTGTAAAGTTCCACGTCGTCGCCAACCCGGTTGGCCGGGAAGAAGCCATAAACGCCGCGCGGCTGGAGCAATTTGCCGGCAACAATTTTCTCCAGCAATTTCTGCGCATCGGCAAACAATTTGCGCGCTTCCTCGCCGTGTTTTTCATGCTGCAGAATGGCCGGATACACGTCCGCGCAATTCCCAGGTGTGGAAGAACGGCGACCAGTCAATGAACGGCACGAGTTGTTCCAAATCAACCGGTAGCAGCCGACGTGAGTCGGCGCTGAATATCTCAGGACCCGTTCTGGACGACAGAATTGCGCGGACTGACGTCCGCTGCTACACCGGATCAAGAACCCGCACGCCGGTGAATTCCGGCTTCGGCAAATCATCAAACTTCAGCTTCGGCGCGTTGGCGCGGGCGGCTTCGAGCGACAGAAGTTTCGCCCGCTGGCCGCTGTGTTGGGCGCGGACGCGGTCGTATTCCTCGCGGATTTGCGCGGCGAACTTCGGCCGATGTTCCGCGCTGATCAGGCTGCTGACCACCGGCACGGCGCGCGAGGCGTCCAGGACATGGACCACCGGCTGGCCGTAACCGGGCGCAATCTTCACCGCCGTGTGCGCCTTGCTGGTGGTCGCGCCGCCGATGAGCAGCGGCAGCTTCAAGCCTTGCGCGTTCCATCTCGCGCGCCACATGCGCCATTTCGTCGAGCGACGGCGTGATCAGCCCGCTCAGGCCGATGATGTCCACGTTCTGTTCGCGGGCGGTCTGCAGGATTTTTTCGCACGGCACCATGACGCCCAGGTCAATGACCTCGTAGTTGTTGCAGCCGAGCACGACGCCGACGATGTTCTTGCCGATGTCATGCACGTCGCCCTTGACGGTGGCCATGAGAACTTTTCCGGCGTTTTTGTGCACGCCGCCGGCGGCCTTTTTCTCCGCCTCCATGAACGGCAGCAGATACGCCACGGCTTTTTTCATCACGCGCGCGGATTTCACCACCTGCGGCAAAAACATTTTGCCCGAGCCGAACAAATCGCCGACCACGTTCATGCCGGCCATGAGCGGGCCTTCGATGACGAGCAGCGGCTTGCCGTATTTCTGCCGCGCTTCCTCGGTGTCCTGGTCAATGAAATCCACGATGCCCTTCACCAGCGCATGGCTGAGGCGTTCCTCGACCGTGCCTTTGCGCCATTCGTCCTCGACGACCTCGACTTTGCCCTTTTGCTTCACCGATTCGGCGAACTTGATGAGCCGTTCGGTGGCGTCGGGCCGGCGGTTGAGCAGAACGTCCTCGACCAGTTCGAGCAGGTCTTTCGGAACCTCCTCGTAAACCGCCAGCATGCCGGCGTTGACGATGCCCATGTCGAGCCCGGCCTTGATGGCGTGATACAGAAACGCGCTGTGCATCGCCTCGCGCACGGCGTTGTTGCCGCGGAACGAAAACGAAACGTTGCTGATGCCGCCGCTGACCTTCGCCAATGGCAGGTTTTCCTTGATCCACTTCGTCGCGCGGATGAAATCCACGGCGTAATTCGCGTGTTCCTCCATGCCGGTGCCGACGGTCAGCACGTTCGGATCGAAAATGATGTCCTGCGGCGGGAAACCGACCTTTTGCACCAGCAAATCGTAGGCGCGCTGGCAGACCGCGATGCGCCGCTCAAAGGAATCGGCCTGGCCGCGTTCGTCAAAGGCCATCACGACGACGGCCGCGCCGTAACGCCGGACCAGTTTTGCCTGGCGCAGAAACTTTTCCTCGCCTTCCTTGAGCGAAATGGAATTGACGATGCCCTTGCCCTGCAGGCATTTCAGGCCGGCCTCGATGACCTCCCATTTCGACGAGTCCACCATCACCGGCACCTTGCAGATGTCCGGCTCGGAGGCGATGAGATTGAGAAACCGCGTCATCGCGGCGACGCCGTCAATCATTCCCTCGTCCATGCAGACGTCAATGACCTGCGCGCCGTTCTCGACCTGCTGCCGGGCGACGGTCAGCGCGGCCTCGTAATCGCCGGCCTTGATGAGCTGGGCGAATTTCGGCGACCCGGCGACGTTGGTGCGCTCGCCGATGTTGAGGAAATTGGAATCCGGCCGGACGGTCAGCGCATCCAGTCCGCTCAAGCGCAGGTACGGCTCGACTTCGGCGGCACGCGCGGCGGCAGACCGCGCACCGGCTTCGGCAATGGCCTTGATATGCGCCGGCGTGGTGCCGCAGCAGCCGCCGACGATGTTCAGCCAGCCGTTTTGCGCCCATTCCTGCAATTGCGGCGCGAGCGTTTCCGGCGTTTCCGGGAAACCGGTCGGCAGCAGCGGGATTCGGCAGGCCGGCGTTCGGATAGGCGCTGACATAAATCGGCGCGAGGCCGGAAAGTTCCTCGATGAGCGGGCGCAGTTCCTTCGGCCCCAGCGCGCAATTCATGCCGACGGAGAGCAGGGGAACGTTGGAGATGGAATTCCAAAACGCCTCGACCGTCTGGCCGGTCACGCCGCGATTGCTGCCCGCCTGGATGAAGGTGACCGAGGCGAGGATGGGAACGATTTTTGTAGGACAGGCATCCGCCTGTCTCCATTGTCATTTTCCGCTTTTGCTGTTTTCAAGTCAGAGACAGGCGAGACGCCTGTCCTACGAGACAGCGGCTCGATTCCCCGTTCATCAAAAATTTTCTGGATGGCAAAAAACGCCGCCCGGGCGTTCAGCGTGTCAAAAATGGTTTCCACCAGCAGCACATCCGCGCCGCCGTCGAGCAAACCGTTGATCTGCTCGCCATAAGCCGTGACCAGTTCGTCGTAATTCGTGCCGCGCGCGCCGGGATTGTTCACGTCCGTGGAAATGGAGGACGTTTTGGTCGTCGGCCCGATGGCGCCCGGCGACAAAGCAAATCCGGCCGGGCTGCGCTTTCTCAATCTGGTCCGCCGCGCGCCGCGCGCATTCCGCGCCGGCCTTGGACAATTCATAGGCCAGCGATTCCAGCCCGTAATCCGCCAGCGAGATGGACTGCGAGTTGAACGTGTTCGTCTCGATGATGTCCGCGCCGGCTTCGAGATACTGGCGATGGATGTCCTCGATGATCTGCGGCTGCGTGACGATTCAGCAGGTCGTTGCAGGCCCTTGAGGTCCTTGCCGCGCCAGTCCGCGAACCGCTCGCCGCGAAACGCCGCCTCATCCAGCTTGCGTTGCTGGATCATCGTGCCCATCGCGCCGTCAATGATGACGATGCGTTCGCGCAACAGGCGTTCAAGATGTTCAATTCGGTCCGGCATTGGTTTCTGATCAAATTAACCGGCCCCAAACTAACGAAAAGCCTTCTGCGAATGCAAATTAAAAATCAACGTATCATGATATGATGATATGATAATTAATCCAAAGTCTTGAATCTCTGGAATGATTGGAAATAAATTCCGAATGACGAATGGACCAGTGCCGTCTGGCTACTGCGCTTCGGATTCATTGTCTGCGATAATCCTTGATGAAAACTCGAAAACTTGATTCTATAAACGAAGGTTTGATGGCAGTCAGAAGCGTTATGAAAAACAACTTGTACGCGGGTGCGTTCCGAAGCACATTCAGTCCGGAGGTTATGAGGAGAATAATCATCCTTGGATTGGTGGCGTCGTGCTGCATCATCGCCCCGCAGGTTCGCGGCGACTGGACGCCCCCGGGCTGCGTTATCATCTTCGCCAACTACGACCCGAATTTTGGCGGTTTTCCGGTCGGCATCAGCGGTCAAAACAGCATTGGGCCGCGCTATCAAGCCGGGTTTTACAACGAACGGGATGCCGTCGCTTTCACAACGGACGCCAATGCCTACGAACTGGATTCCGTGACGCTCGACCTCAGTCGATTGCAGGGTGAGACCAGCGATTTAATCGTGTCACTTTACAGCGATTCCGGCGGGGCGCCGGACACGAGCCTGGGGACTTTTTCAAATCCGGCTTTAATCAGTCAAGGCCCTCAAATTTTCACCGGCAGTGGACTCACCCTTGAACCCAATTCAACCTATTGGATCATGGCCGAACCCAACCGGCTCGAAACCAGTGATTTTGAATGGTGGCATACCATCAATGCGCTCGGACTGCAAAACACCAGTCATCTGGATCCCACGGAAAGCTTTTGGGAACCGGCGACCAGCATTACTTCATCCGCTCAACTCTCATTGTCCGTTTACGGCACCCCCGTGCCCGAGCCTTCAATCCTCTCGCTGGTCAGCTTGACCGCTGCCCTCATAGTTTTCCGTCGCCGCAAGTAACGGGCGCAAAGGTGGGGCGAGGCTCCCGACGAGCCGCTTTAACCCTCAACAATCAACCCTCAAACCTCAACCAGTGTGCGCCAGCGTGTTCGACGTGCGTTTCTCCCAGGCGCACTCTTGCTTCAGTCTATGGCAAAATGGGAAATCAGGTTTCAACGTTTCGCGCTCTCGTTCCGGCCTTCAGTTTGAGGATATCACAAACTGTGACATCCTTGCGCTCCATCAAGTCTTCCAAGCGCGTCCAGGCCTTCAGGTCAGGATGTAACAGCCTTCCTTTTTCGTGCCGACGCGTTTCACCAGTCCGGCCTTGATCAGCGGACGCAGCAAATCCAGCGCACCTTGTTTCGAGACGCCCAGCGCGTCCCAGATTTCGCCCGGCGTCATGCGTTTGTGGTCGCGGAGCAATTGCAGCAACTGCTCCTGTCTCGGACGGAGCACCAGTTTTTTCCGCCCCGGCTGCGCGGAAAGTTTTTGCACCCGGGTCCAGACCCGCTCCAGCGTCAGGTGCAACCCTTCCGCCGCATACTCGATCCAGCCCGTCAAATCCCCGCCCGCGCGGCGCACCGCGTCCAGCGCCTCGTAATAGCGCGGACGGTTCTCCCAATAAAATTCATCCACCGAAAAAATATGATGCGTGTCAAACCCGCGCCGATACAACTCCCACAGCGCCAGCGCCCGGCCGGTGCGCCCATTGCCGTCGGCAAAGGGATGAATGGCCTCAAAACGATAATGCAGGATGGCCGAACTCAGCACCGGCGACAGCCGGGCGGATTCCTGGTTCCACCACGTCAGCAATTCAAACATCAAACCCGAAACCTTCTCCGGCGGCGGCGGAACATGGCGGCCCACCCGCACCGCGATGGTGCGATAACGTCCCGCCGTTCCCTGATCCATCACCTCGCCGGCGATGATTTTGTGCAGCCGGAAAACATCCTCGTGCGAAACGGTTTTTTTGTCCGCGTTTTTCTCCACGAAACGCAGCCCGGCGAAATAATTCACCACCTCCCGTTTGGCGCGGGTGGCCACGGCGGGAATGTCCCGGCCATCCTCTACCGCGCGCACCTGTTCCAGCGAGAGCGGATTGCCCTCGATGGCCGTCGAGGAATGGGTGTTGCGCGTGCGCGTGTCCTTTTGCAACGCGGGAATCCACGGCACTTCCACCGTGGCGGCCAGGATGCGCTCGCGCAGGGCGGCGATCTGCTCCACCCGCTTCAGCAGCGCGGGTGTGACGATGAATTGCGGCTGATAACTCACGGCCACAAGATGCGAGTAAGTCAAGTTATTGGTCAAGTGGAAAACCACTCGATTCGCCAATAAAATGATGTTTTTAAGCCCGAATACTTTTTTAACCACGGATGAACACGGATAAATACGGATTTTAACCGCCACTTGTCGCGGCGTAGTGAAACAAAGACGGAAGGACGCCAAGTGCGCAGAGGTGGCCTGATGACAGGATTTACAGGATGAACAGGATTGGAAAAGGTATGCAACGCTGGTTTAAATTCTGGCGAATTCGCCATAATTAACCCCGTCGAATTCGACGGGATTAGAAATGAGGCTGACCGGAACAGTTTTTCATGTCTGCCAGGGTCTTCGGAGTGGACAGGGGAATGGGGGCAAAGGAATTATTTTATTGCTCTGTTCAAAACTCCTCTGTCAAATGCGGATGAAGTGAGAGAATTTAACATTTGCTCATTGCGCCGGAACGGCGCAAAATTCCCCGATGCTTGCCACGTGGCGCAGCTATACGAGGTCTTCCGGGTTTGTAACGGGTTAAGCGCTTTTACGAGGCCAGCCGCGTGAGGCGAAGCCTTATACGCGGGCAAAACGGGAAATCAGGTTTCAACGCTTCGCGCTCTCGTTTCGGCTTGGAGACGCGAGATCACCATACGAACGTGACGATGCTGTGTCCGGGTGCGAGGTAATCGAAGAATTTGCCGTCCGCCTCGACTTGAAATGACTGTTCCGTTTTGTTCTTGTTGAAAACGACCAGCGAGGTCTGGCCGTTGGGCAGGGCGAAGGCGATGATGTCCATGCCGCCGGGGTCGGCGCCTTTGAAGGAAGCCGCGATGCGCTTCGAGCCGGGCCGGGCGGCGCGGGACATCTGGGCCAGACCATAGAACTCGCGCTCGAACTTCACTTCCTGATAGTTGTCGGTCTGAATCACCACCAATCCCGCGGCCTCGGAATCGGGACGCGGAGTCGGCCCGAACTTGCCGTTGAGCGCAAGGTTCCACTCCACACTTGCCTGACACCAGTTCTGCGGACCGCCCATCCAACTGTTGGCCATGCCCCAGTCCACATCGCCCCACCAGTCGCCCCGCTTCCTGCCCCAGCCACCATGCTCGGTGCAGAGGATTTCCTTGTCGGGAAATCTCTGATGAATGGTGTTGTAGGTCTTGCGCATGAGGTTGGCGTCGCCGTAGTAACAGTGCCAGGCGCTTCCGGCGATATACTTGCCGGCAGTGGGATCCGAGAAGATTTTGGTCACGCTCTCCACGGGGTCCATTTTTGCGTCACCGCCAATGACCTTCCGATCGCCGGGGTGCAATCCCCAGTTGTGGTCGTGGACGAAGATTTTCGTTTTCAATCCCTTGGCCGCGAGTTTGGGACCCAGAAGACTGACGAGTCTGATTTGATCGTCCTCGTTCATGCGCATGCAAGGGTACGCGGCGGCATCGAACTGCGGTTCGTTCTGCAGCGTGACGCCCCAGACTTCGATGCCCTCCGCCTGGTATTGTTCGATGAATTTCACGAAGTAGTCGGCGTACGCCTCGAAACATTCGGGTTTGAGTTTGCAGGTGGCGCCGGCGGCTTTGTCCGCCTCCGAGATTCCCGTCAGCTTGCCATTGGTCTTCATCCACGCCGGGGCGCTCCACGGCGAGCCAAGAATCCGGATCTCGGGATTCAGCCGCAGCGCGTCCTTGAGCACGGGAATGATGTATGTCCGGTCGTGAGCGATCGAAAAGCGGCTCAGATCCGGCGACCGCACATCGCAGTAAGTGTAATAAGTGGCGCTGGCCGTATAGTCGGAGGCGCCCATGGGCAGCCGCAGGAAGCTGAAGCCCGCGCCTTCGGTCGGCGAGAACAGCTTCTTCATGGTGTACTCGTATAGTTGCGGGTTCCTCCGCTTCAGATTCATGAGCACCCAGGCGGACGAATCCGTCATGGCCGCTCCATGGCCGTACATCGTCTGGAAAGTCTTGGTTCGATCCACGGCAATCTTCACCGGGCGGCCGGGGTCCGCCGCCGTCAAAGGGATGGAACTCTGCCGAAACAGTGTGAAGTTGTCATCCTGGTGGATGTCGTTCGGGACATGCTTGGCGTCACCGTCATCCACTTTGGTCAGGATGACCGTTACTTCACCGGCCCGCAGCAATGTGGCGCACAGGACCAATAGCGCGGCAGCCACGGCAAAAACAGCTTGAAGTATTCGGCTGATAGAGAATTGTTTTTGGCTGGACCGCATGCGGGAAGCCTGCGCCCGGCCATTTCAGGGGTCAAGGGCTGGTTTTCGGTTGCCTCCAGCCTTTGATTTGACTCGCGCGCCGTTCCGGCGCAAAATTCCCCCATGTCAGTTGGGTTGAGTCAGAGGGTAAAGAGCTGCACAACTGCCGCGTGCAGTAATTGCAGTAGCCCATTTTTCCGGACAAGGCCGAAATAAGCGTGAGAAATATAAAACAGCCGACAAACAGCATGGCAATGCAATGAAAATAAAGTCATTGATACTTTTAGTCTCCAGCTCTCTGTTGCTCACCGGTTGCACCACTGAAAAAATTACAGATTATCAACCGGCATCCCCGTCAATCAGTGAGCGCACGGCTCAAGAATCGGGTGTGGAGGTTGCGCTCGATCCATTTGTCGAAAGCGCGCGTACAAAAAAATACTTTGACATCGACGCGGTTGCCCACGGGATAGCGATCCTCCATGTTCGTGTCGCAAACAAAACTGCCGATCAAACGTTTCTGGTGAAAAAGGAAGATTTTCAGTTGCTCCGAAATGGATCTGGAGATTTGACCGGTGGTAAACAAATCGAAAATTCGAGTCCGACCGGGCAAGTTATGGGAGTCATTGGCGCGGGTGCCATTATGGGCCTGGTTGGAATCGCGATGGTTTCGCATGCCGCTGAAGTCCAGAGGAATTTCATGAGCAAAGAAATGGGCGATCAAACGCTTTCGCCGGGTGAAAACATGGAGGGATTTATTTACTTCGCGCCGGTTAATCACGGAGAGGATTGGACCCACACTGCCACCGTAAAGATAAAGTTGGCTGGGACCAAAACCCAGCAATCCATTGAATTGAATATTCCACTTTCACATTAAAATCCAACCCAAACCTGTTTACCTATGAAATCCATACGCTTGGCAACTCAAGCCTTGTTTTCCGTTCTGGTGCTGACCTTGGCCAGCGGATGTTCCATTACGCACGCGCCAATTTCCATGCAACCGAGCCCCCTGAGGTGGACCCCATCCTTTAGACCACTGAGCGCAGAAAATAAGATGGATTCTCCCAGTCTGCTGTCATCGTTGTTTTTGTTTGTCTGTCGTTCACGCTGCGCTTTAAACCCATTTGGAAAAGAGAGAACGAGCCGTGCAGGGCACCGCCCGTCCTCCCTCTCCCTTTTAATGGGGTTCCAATACTTACCGCCGCAGGCGGTCTGATTTCAAGTCTTTCTGTGCGGCCGGGCGTTTTGGGGTTGCATGGCTTCCCAAGTCGCCGGTTGAGCTCCGTGAGCGCCGGGATCGCTGTACACTTCCGCCGGCGTGGCATAACCCAGCGCCTGGTGTGGCCGCTCCTGGTTGTAGAGGTCAAACCAGCGACCCAACCCCCGTCCGGCGGAGAGCCCGTCACCGTAATCCTGCAAATAGATGTCCTCATATTTGGCGCTGCGCCACAGCCGTTCGATAAACCGGTTGTCGATCCATCGCCCACGACCGTCCATGCTCACCTCCACCCCCGCCGATTCCACCGCGTCGATAAACATCGGCGAGGTGAACTGCGAGCCTTGATCGGTGTTGGAGACCAGCGGCGCCCGCCGTCCCGCCCGCAGCGCCGCCTCCCAGGCGTCCACACAAAAGGCCGCCTCCAGCGTGTTGCTCAATCGCCAGCCCAACACATAACGACTCCACCAGTCCATCACCGCCACCAAATACATGAACCCCCGGGCCATCGGCACATATGTAATATCCGCGCACCAAACCTGATCGGGACCCGTCACCTCCAAGCCCCGCAACAGATACGGATAGATCTGGTGGCCCGGCGCAGGCTGACTCGTTTTGGGCTTGGCGTAGATCGCCTCGATGCCCATCAACCGCAGCAGACGTACCACCCGCTTGCGGTTGATGACCGTTCCTTCCCGGCGCAAGCTCACCGTCAGCTTGCGGCTGCCGTAAACCGGATGCTCCAGATGCAATTCGTCCAACCGCCGCATCAGCGCCAGGTTCTCCTGCGTCTCCGGAGCGCATTGGTAGTAGTAGCTGCCCCGGCACAGTTCCAGCAGTTCGCACTGATGCCGCACGCTGACTTGCGGGTCGGGGCCGATCAGTTCTCGCAGGCAGGTTACAACCCCAGTTGTTTGGACTTTTTTTTAAGCCAGTCCAGGTCCACCGTCAATTGACCGATCTTCTGATGCAATTGCGCAATCAACTGCTCCTGATCCTCCGTCCCCGGTTGACCCGGCTCAAACAACTCGGGCAGGTGATCTCGAATCGTCGCCCGCCATTGCGTCACCTGCGTCGGATGCACCGTATACTCTCTCGCCAGTTGCGAGACCGTCTTGAGCCCTACCAGGGCTTCGAATCCCACTTTGGCCTTGAAGGCTGCACTATGCCGTTTCCGTTTTGCTTTCATAGTCTGCTTTCTTTTCTCCAGCAGACCGGTAAAAGTCCATCTTAACCGGTGGTCCAATTTTTGGGGTCCACCTCACCCTGCCGGCGGGACGGGTGTTGCCACATCACGCCGTTCTGGTGCTTAATCAAGAGCTTGCCGACTACAAGGTCGAACTCCATCTCGTAGGAGGCTCAGATGTTTATCCAATTGGCTCTGCTTTGCAGGATTACGCCCGCAACGTCACTGGTAAATGTTTCCAGCAGATCGATGTCGTTCCGTCAGAGGAAAAAGCATCTTCATTTGCATCCGACGACTTGATTCTGATTCCGCGAGCAGTAAAATCCGACACCAGTTTTGGGAATAGCCAGTATAACGCCACGCTGGTGGTGGAATGGACGGTCAAAAACCGCACCAGCCTGAATATAGTCTGGCTTAAAACCATTACCGCCAATGCCTCCGAAGAAATGGGGTCCCCGTTCAACAACTTCAAACACAAACGTCACGTGTTTCAAAGAGTAATCGATGATTTGAGCACCCGAACCTATGAAGCATTTCAGGAAGCGACTGTACTTCAAGGCAGCCAGCCTTGACGCCCGACTTCGTTTTCCAGCTCTCCCGGAAGGAATTCGATTCTTTAAGGTTCCAATTTGGCACCTTAAAGACCGGACGCGGACAGCATCGCAAAAAGTCTTTTGTTACTGTGTGAGACTTGCTCTGCGGGGCAATTACCGTTATCTTATCGCCATGAAAGTGCGTCTGCTGGTGGAATTGGATCCGGAAACGAAACGCTGGTCGGCGGTATTCCCCGAACTGCCCGGTTGCGCTTCCGCTGGCGACACGGAGGCCGAGGCCATCGCGAATGCGAAGGAGGCATTGGAACTGTGGTTTGAACCCGCGCCCTTCAAAATGAACAAAGGCGCAAAAATGATGGAACTCGCCGTGCCGTGAGCCGACGGTTCCCAGTTTGCAACGCCAAAGAGGTCGTCAAAGTTTTGCGCAAGCACGGCTTTGCGCTGGTGGGACAGTCCGGGAGTCACCAGAAATGGCGTCATGAAAATGGCCAGCAGGTGATCGTGGCCATGCATGGGAGCAAACCCATTCCCATCGGCACGTTAAAAAGCATCATTGAGGGCAGTGGTTTGGACGTGGAAGCTTTCCACTGAAATCCCTTATCCAAACTGATTTTAATTCTGGCGGATTCGCCATAATTAATCCCATCGAATTCGAGGGAATTAGAAATGAGGCCGGACGGAACAGCTTTTTCCTGTCCGCCAGGGCTTGCGGGGATTGAACCACAAAGATCACAAAGAACGCAAAAACAAGGCTACACGCGGCTTTGCCAGTGATGGTCGTGACGTGCCGCGTGCAGGACTGCCGCAACAATCACTGTTTGCCTGGCCTCGTCCACTTCGTAAATGACGCGATAAGGAAAGCGGTCCGGGTAACGCCAGCGGATGTTTTTGCGCGGATGACGGCGGGAATTGAGCAGGGGATTTTCCGCGAGCGCGTCCCAGACCCGGATGACTTCTTCCACGAACTCCACGCCCAGTCCGGGCTGCCGGGATTCATACCAAGCGGCCGCTTCGGCGACATCCAGTTCAATTTCGGGTCGAATGACCACCCGCCAGTTCATTTCGGGAAGCGGGAATGCAGACGGGCTTTCATTTGATCCAGCGGCACGGCGGAATCAGGATTCTTGCGATGTGCCGCCAGCCGTTCATCCACCAACTTTTCGTCGGCTGGTGAAAGCGGCAGCTCATCCAATTCCAGCGCGCGACGGACGAGCAATTGCCGTTGGCCGACCGTCAACCCGGGCAGTTCATCGAGAACTTCCGTAAAACTCATGATCTAATACTAACCCGCCGGTTCTCAACATTCAACCGCGTAAAAGGCCTTTTGGCCGGCGAATTTAACCGCCAAGAACGCCAAGAGCGCAAAGGTGGGGCGAGGCTCCTGACGAGCCGTTTAAACCCTAAACCACCTTTTTTCCGGGAATTCGATGTTGGATGTTGAGTGTTGAATGTTCCCCAGTTTTCCAGCCGAAGCGCGTCTTGACGCCGGCGCCGGAGCGGCGCGGTATTGCCGCCATCCCAGCCGCGTCAAAACCTCAGCCGGTAGAAGGAGGTCCCATTGGTCAAGGGGACGGGAACGGTGTTCAGCGGCGGAGTTGCCAGGATGTTGCTCAGGAGTGTGCCCGTAAAACCTTTCGCCAGGTTCGTCGAGCATTCAACGGAGAAATATTCGCCGGTGGCACTGGACCAGGTCAGATTCGCATATCCCGGCTGGGCGCCGGCGGCCACATTCAACGGCAACCCGACCCGCGCGCCGAGCCCGACGACCGGCACGGGCCGCCAGGCATCGTTGGTGGTGCCATCGCCGCATTGGCCTTCAACGTTCCAACCCCACGTCCAAACCGAGCCGTCCGCCTTGACGGCGATATTGTGGTAGTCGCGCGCGGAAGCGATCACCACATTGCTGAAACCATTTCCGAATTTATCCGTCAGGATTTTCGCCGGGAAAGGATTGGGCACGGCGTTGGTGGCACCGTTTCCCAGCTCGCCCAAATTGTTCAATCCCCATTTCCAGACTGTGCCGTCGGCCGCCAGGGCCGTGGAATGGCTGTCGCCGCCGGAAACCGTGACGATGTTGCTGACATTCAAAACCTGAACGGGGCTGTAGCGGTCAAAGGCGGTTCCGTCGCCGACCTCACCGTTGGCATTGCCGCCCCAGGCCCAAACCGTTCCATCGGACCTCCGTGCCAGCATGTGCCCCCAGCCGGCGGAAATGTACGTGATATTTGTCAGCCCGGGGACCTGTGCCGGATAATAGCCGGCGCCGAGCGTACCGTTGCCCAATTCGCCGGCCCGGCTGGTGCCCCACGTCCAAACCGTTCCGTTCGTGGCCAGCGCCGCGCCGAAGGCATAGCCGCAGGTCACTTGCAGGGGATTGTTCAGGGCGCCGCCGGGGCCGGAGTTGCTGACCATCACCGGCACGCTGACCTGGGGGGTGCTGACCGGACTGTTGACCGTGCCGTTGCCCATCTGCCCGATACTGATTCATACCCCACGCCCAGATCGTTCCGTCGGACTTGACCGCGAGCGTTAAATAGGGGCGGCCGCCGAGCTTGATGACATTCGTCAACGGTGGGTTTGCGGTCAGTCCGGTTTGGGTGGGTATCCAGGAGTCGTTGGTGGTTCCATTGCCCAACTGCGCATAGGTATTCCAGCCCCAGCACCAGACCGTGCCGTCGGATTTCACGGCGACGTTGTGTTCCTCGCCGCCCATGACGAGCTTGACCGAATTAAGAAAACTGACGTTCGCCGCGTCGTGTACCTCGACCGGAGTGGTTATAAAGGCGTCGTTCGTCTCGCCAATGCCGAGCTTGCCGTAATGATTGTCCCCCCACGTCCAGACCGTGCCATCGGATTTGAGGATGACGACTCCGCGCGCGCCGCCCCAGACGGAAACGACATCCGCTCCGTGCGCGAATGAAGCCAGTGATAAACACAACAGTCCGGCGGCGATTTGCGTGCGAAATTTCATAAGCTTCCAGTTTCTTGGATTTGTCAGTTTTGTAGCCTTGTAAGCAGCATATTTTGAACCATTTCCGCCGCTGAAGGGCTTTGGCGGAAGACCCGAATTTAAACCGCCAAGAACGCCAAGAGCGCAAAGGTGGGGCGAGCGTACTCGCGAGCCGAAATTCAACCACAAAATCGTTGCCGCAAAAAGTCGCAGAAGGCGCAAAAATCAAGGCAGGATTTTTTACCACAAAGATCACAAAGAACACAAAGGTGGGGCGAGAGTCCACGCGAGCCGAAATTCAGCCACAAAAGGCACAAAGAGCACAAAGATTATTAACCACGGATAAACACGGATTTTAACCGCCAAGGACGCCGAGGCGCAAAGGTGGCCTGATGACAGGATTTCCCAATCGTGTCACCCGCCACTTGCCACTTGCCACCCGTCACACGACGGCGCACACTTTCCGCATGTCTTCCGGGGTACAGCAACGGCTAAAGTTTATGGCAAAATGGGAAATCAGATTTCAACGCTTCGCGCTCTCGTTTCGGCCTTCCTTGCCGCGTCGTAGTCCCGCATGGCGGGACGAAGACGGGTGCCTTCAGCCTCTTGCTCGCGATCAACTCGCGATTCATCGGAGTTTATCGGAGTTAGCCTTCGCTACCGGGGCCACCGAAAAATTCCACCTTTCCCCGGCTTCGCAGCACGCTTTCCGGACATTTCCGGCATGAACGATTTGCTGCTGGACAAAATGGGTAAATTGGAGGAAGTCATTGGGAACGTCGGCAGGAAAATTTAACCATGACATCGGAACAATTTCTAAAACTGCTTCAAGCTCACGCAAAATCGTTCGCAAAGGCGGTTGCCACAGATGAAGGTGAATGGATTATCAAAGGTTTCATTGATGTTTACCGCCGGATTTACACAATTTCCGTGGATACCAAGATAATTTCAAAAGTGCTGGAACTGTTGCTGTTCCCAATGTTTGTGGATTTTGGAAAAAGGCACGGCCTCAGTATTGAACTTTGCCCGCAGCAGAATTTTTATCCGGATTTGACGTTCACACATGAAGCGTCCGGTCAAAAATTTGCGGTGGACATCAAAAGCACGTACCGAATTAGCGATGTTGAGGTGAATGGCATGACACTTGGTGCGTTCACCGGTTATTTCAGAAAGCGGAAAAGCAACAAGAATACTCTTTACCCATACAGCCAATATGCGGGGCACTTCGTGCTGGGTGTCCTTTATTCCAAATGCGACGATGTCGGTGATGAGCGAAAGCAATTCACCTTGGCAGACCTGCCGAAAATTCCGTCAGTCGTCAAAAATTTCCAATTTTTCGCACAGCCCAAATATCGAATTGCATCGTCCCGGCCGGGCAGCGGAAACACAAAGAACATTGGTTCTGTGGTAAAGATTGACCAGCTTGTCAGCGGAACAGGCCCGTTCGCATCCATGGGCGAAGAAGTGTATGACGATTACTGGATGTTCTATTTGACAAGGGACATGGCTCAGGCTTTGTCCCTGGAACGGCCATATACAAATCTTAAAACATACCTCGAATACAAGAAGCGCGGCGTTGACACGCTCCGGGCGCATGAAAAGCAAATTGCCCAACTCGCCGAGGAGGAGGCCGGAAAAGCCGAGGAGGAAAGCGAATGAGCCTGCCGCCTTTGGTTCCACCTCTCAAATGCCAGGGCATCAAAACCAAACTGGTTGGTGAGATTAACCGCTTTGCTCAAAGTCAAACCTTCGACCGGTGGGTTGAGCCTTTTTGCGGTTCTTGTGTCGTTGCGCTCAATGTCCAGCCAAAAAAAGCTCTGCTTGCTGACTCCAACATCCACATCATCCGGCTCTACCAGGAAATCCAAGATGGCCATCTCACACCTGCATTGGCAAAATCGTTCCTGACGGAAGAAGGTAACAAGCTACGGGTTGATGGTGAGCCCTATTATTATGTCGTTCGTGAGCGCTTTAATGCCAAGCCGACATCGCTAGATTTCCTTTTTCTGAACCGGTCATGCTTCAATGGTGTGATGCGGTTCAATCGTTACGGAAGGTTCAACGTGCCTTATGGTCATAAACCCGAACGCTTCGCCCAGGCTTATGTCACCAAAATATGCAACCAGATCAGGCGTATCTCCGAAGTGGTCGCCGCATGCGATTGGACGTTTGCTGCCACGGATTTCCGGCAAACGCTCGCCTCCGCCCAAGCGGGTGATTTGGTTTACGCCGACCCACCCTACGCTGGTAGGCATGTGGACTATTTCAATTCATGGTCAGAATCCGATGAAACCGAACTGGGTGCTCTCTTGAAAAACCTTCCGTGCAAATTTGTTCTCTCGACTTGGCACAGCAATGAATTCAGAACAAATGCAATGATTGAGCGCAACTGGAGCGACCCGCGCTTTCATCGGTTTATGCGCGAGCATTTCTATCATGTTGGCGCAACCGAAGAATTGCGGCACCCGATGATTGAAGCGCTCATCACCAATTTCCAGATTGATCCAAACCGCTATGAAAAGGCGCAGGCCGAGCAAATGGCATTTTTAGAAAAATAGGTATAAATGGAATGGAAAGCGACAAGGCAAAGGAACTGCTAACGCGACAAATTGCGGCAACGGGTAAAGCGCTTGTGGCAGTGTTCGGGCCAACGAGAAATTCCACCTTTCTCCGACTTTCGGGAGCGCAGATGTAATATGGGCGATGTATGAATCGGCGGAAATGTGATAATTCAAGGACTGATTTTTTCTTTTGTTGCGGTTTCGTCTGGGGTGTCTGGAAAAATGGCAACGAAGGTTACCAGCAAAATCAAATAGGGAATTAGCAAAGAGTGAGGTGGACCCCAAAAATTGGACCACCGGTTAAGATGGACTTTTACCGGTCTGCTGGAGAAAAGAAAGCAGACTATGAAAGCAAAACGGAAACGGCATAGTGCAGCCTTCAAGGCCAAAGTGGGATTCGAAGCCCTGGTAGGGCTCAAGACGGTCTCGCAACTGGCGAGAGAGTATACGGTGCATCCGACGCAGGTGACGCAATGGCGGGCGACGATTCGAGATCACCTGCCCGAGTTGTTTGAGCCGGGTCAACCGGGGACGGAGGATCAGGAGCAGTTGATTGCGCAATTGCATCAGAAGATCGGTCAATTGACGGTGGACCTGGACTGGCTTAAAAAAAAGTCCAAACAACTGGGGTTGTAACCTGCCTGCGAGAACTGATCGGCCCCGACCCGCAAGTCAGCGTGCGGCATCAGTGCGAACTGCTGGAACTGTGCCGGGGCAGCTACTACTACCAATGCGCTCCGGAGACGCAGGAGAACCTGGCGCTGATGCGGCGGTTGGACGAATTGCATCTGGAGCATCCGGTTTACGGCAGCCGCAAGCTGACGGTGAGCTTGCGCCGGGAAGGAACGGTCATCAACCGCAAGCGGGTGGTACGTCTGCTGCGGTTGATGGGCATCGAGGCGATCTACGCCAAGCCCAAAACGAGTCAGCCTGCGCCGGGCCACCAGATCTATCCGTATCTGTTGCGGGGCTTGGAGGTGACGGGTCCCGATCAGGTTTGGTGCGCGGATATTACATATGTGCCGATGGCCCGGGGGTTCATGTATTTGGTGGCGGTGATGGACTGGTGGAGTCGTTATGTGTTGGGCTGGCGATTGAGCAACACGCTGGAGGCGGCCTTTTGTGTGGACGCCTGGGAGGCGGCGCTGCGGGCGGGACGGCGGGCGCCGCTGGTCTCCAACACCGATCAAGGCTCGCAGTTCACCTCGCCGATGTTTATCGACGCGGTGGAATCGGCGGGGGTGGAGGTGAGCATGGACGGTCGTGGGCGATGGATCGACAACCGGTTTATCGAACGGCTGTGGCGCAGCGCCAAATATGAGGACATCTATTTGCAGGATTACGGTGACGGGCTCTCCGCCGGACGGGGGTTGGGTCGCTGGTTTGACCTCTACAACCAGGAGCGGCCACACCAGGCGCTGGGTTATGCCACGCCGGCGGAAGTGTACAGCGATCCCGGCGCTCACGGAGCTCAACCGGCGACTTGGGAAGCCATGCAACCCCAAAACGCCCGGCCGCACAGAAAGACTTGAAATCAGACCGCCTGCGGCGGTAAGTATTGGAACCCCATTAAAAGGGAGAGGGAGGACGGGCGGTGCCCTGCACGGCTCGTTCTCTCTTTTCCAAATGGGTTTAAAGCGCAGCGTGAACGACAGACAAACAAAAACAACGATGACAGCAGACTGGGAGAATCCATCTTATTTTCTGCGCTCAGTGGTCTAAAGGATGGGGTCCACCTCATTGTTGTGGAAGTTGTGGCTGCCTTAGGCATAAGTGTGATTTCGAGTTTAGAGATTGCAGATTTAACAGATAAGGCATCCATGGCAAATCTTGCAGCAGAACAGGCTGGAAAAGATGCCGCCGGTTCATACAAGAACGCCGCTGTTGCAAAAAGAGAAGCTAGCGAGGCGAATGAGCGGTCTGCACGACTTGGGCAGTCGAATCTATTGCTACGCGCAAGCGTGGTAGAACTTGAAAAACAAGTCACGCAAACGAAAACCGCCGTCACAAACCTCGCCCCAATCAAACAGCCGATTATATCTGCGACTGCAGTTGTCACTTTACAAATTGTGGGAAAAGGAATGTTTATCGAAGGTGTGCGTAATCATGAATTTGGTGATCCGGCGTGGGCAAATTATGACAATCTGAGGTGGACCCCAAAAATTGGACCACCGGTTAAGATGGACTTTTACCGGTCTGCTGGAGAAAAGAAAGCAGACTATGAAAGCAAAACGGAAACGGCATAGTGCAGCCTTCAAGGCCAAAGTGGGATTCGAAGCCCTGGTAGGGCTCAAGACGGTCTCGCAACTGGCGAGAGAGTATACGGTGCATCCGACGCAGGTGACGCAATGGCGGGCGACGATTCGAGATCACCTGCCCGAGTTGTTTGAGCCGGGTCAACCGGGGACGGAGGATCAGGAGCAGTTGATTGCGCAATTGCATCAGAAGATCGGTCAATTGACGGTGGACCTGGACTGGCTTAAAAAAAAGTCCAAACAACTGGGGTTGTAACCTGCCTGCGAGAACTGATCGGCCCCGACCCGCAAGTCAGCGTGCGGCATCAGTGCGAACTGCTGGAACTGTGCCGGGGCAGCTACTACTACCAATGCGCTCCGGAGACGCAGGAGAACCTGGCGCTGATGCGGCGGTTGGACGAATTGCATCTGGAGCATCCGGTTTACGGCAGCCGCAAGCTGACGGTGAGCTTGCGCCGGGAAGGAACGGTCATCAACCGCAAGCGGGTGGTACGTCTGCTGCGGTTGATGGGCATCGAGGCGATCTACGCCAAGCCCAAAACGAGTCAGCCTGCGCCGGGCCACCAGATCTATCCGTATCTGTTGCGGGGCTTGGAGGTGACGGGTCCCGATCAGGTTTGGTGCGCGGATATTACATATGTGCCGATGGCCCGGGGGTTCATGTATTTGGTGGCGGTGATGGACTGGTGGAGTCGTTATGTGTTGGGCTGGCGATTGAGCAACACGCTGGAGGCGGCCTTTTGTGTGGACGCCTGGGAGGCGGCGCTGCGGGCGGGACGGCGGGCGCCGCTGGTCTCCAACACCGATCAAGGCTCGCAGTTCACCTCGCCGATGTTTATCGACGCGGTGGAATCGGCGGGGGTGGAGGTGAGCATGGACGGTCGTGGGCGATGGATCGACAACCGGTTTATCGAACGGCTGTGGCGCAGCGCCAAATATGAGGACATCTATTTGCAGGATTACGGTGACGGGCTCTCCGCCGGACGGGGGTTGGGTCGCTGGTTTGACCTCTACAACCAGGAGCGGCCACACCAGGCGCTGGGTTATGCCACGCCGGCGGAAGTGTACAGCGATCCCGGCGCTCACGGAGCTCAACCGGCGACTTGGGAAGCCATGCAACCCCAAAACGCCCGGCCGCACAGAAAGACTTGAAATCAGACCGCCTGCGGCGGTAAGTATTGGAACCCCATTAAAAGGGAGAGGGAGGACGGGCGGTGCCCTGCACGGCTCGTTCTCTCTTTTCCAAATGGGTTTAAAGCGCAGCGTGAACGACAGACAAACAAAAACAACGATGACAGCAGACTGGGAGAATCCATCTTATTTTCTGCGCTCAGTGGTCTAAAGGATGGGGTCCACCTCAATCCTTTTGTTAAGCTTTCGTTTTTAAATTCAAAAACGCTATCTTTTGCACCCGTACAGTTGGAATGTGAGAAAATAGCTAGATTTAAGGTGGTTGGTAATGATGAATCGGGGGTGGCTATTATGATGAACTTCAGTGCGAATACTTCCTTGCTCGCACAGACAGTTTCAGCACAACTAGATATTAATATTCCGCAATGGAATGATTTTACGGCGGACCAACTTGATGAGTATGACTATGTGAAAATTGATGTGCCTTGGCTTAAAGGCGGATTTGAAATTAAATCAGGAGTTTGTTCCGTAACCGTAAATTCCGTCATAAAAAAACGTTTCTTGTATCTCAAAAAACCAAAGATCAAGCGATAACTTTTCATTCAGTCGAAGACTTTACGGCAAAAAAAAACAACTAAAAAAGTGATTTTGTGTCAATAGTGAGGTCTGACCCGTTTATGAAAAAGGCAAAGGTTTACGACCGGCTCGAACCTTTGATGACAGGTGCCAAGGAAAACCGGCTGTCGTTGGCAGTATTCAAGCCTGCAAAGATTCGTGGTTTCATTTGGGAAGACGATGATCGCGAATGGAATGAAAGCAAGGTGGCGCAAATGCGCGAGCAGACGAAACAGACTCAGAATGTTCGCCGAGGATGCCTGGCGGCAGACGTTCGATCTCATTCCCAAGCTGCCTTTCGCTTTTTCGTATCAAATTGAAGATTGAGGTGGACCCCATCCTTTAGACCACTGAGCGCAGAAAATAAGATGGATTCTCCCAGTCTGCTGTCATCGTTGTTTTTGTTTGTCTGTCGTTCACGCTGC
This sequence comes from uncultured Verrucomicrobiae bacterium, assembly GCA_963789055.1. GTDB lineage: Bacteria > Verrucomicrobiota > Verrucomicrobiia > Limisphaerales > UBA11358 > UBA11358. Next base: position 98,907 of record CAWBJE010000006.1, read on the forward strand.
GCTTTAAACCCATTTGGAAAAGAGAGAACGAGCCGTGCAGGGCACCGCCCGTCCTCCCTCTCCCTTTTAATGGGGTTCCAATACTTACCGCCGCAGGCGGTCTGATTTCAAGTCTTTCTGTGCGGCCGGGCGTTTTGGGGTTGCATGGCTTCCCAAGTCGCCGGTTGAGCTCCGTGAGCGCCGGGATCGCTGTACACTTCCGCCGGCGTGGCATAACCCAGCGCCTGGTGTGGCCGCTCCTGGTTGTAGAGGTCAAACCAGCGACCCAACCCCCGTCCGGCGGAGAGCCCGTCACCGTAATCCTGCAAATAGATGTCCTCATATTTGGCGCTGCGCCACAGCCGTTCGATAAACCGGTTGTCGATCCATCGCCCACGACCGTCCATGCTCACCTCCACCCCCGCCGATTCCACCGCGTCGATAAACATCGGCGAGGTGAACTGCGAGCCTTGATCGGTGTTGGAGACCAGCGGCGCCCGCCGTCCCGCCCGCAGCGCCGCCTCCCAGGCGTCCACACAAAAGGCCGCCTCCAGCGTGTTGCTCAATCGCCAGCCCAACACATAACGACTCCACCAGTCCATCACCGCCACCAAATACATGAACCCCCGGGCCATCGGCACATATGTAATATCCGCGCACCAAACCTGATCGGGACCCGTCACCTCCAAGCCCCGCAACAGATACGGATAGATCTGGTGGCCCGGCGCAGGCTGACTCGTTTTGGGCTTGGCGTAGATCGCCTCGATGCCCATCAACCGCAGCAGACGTACCACCCGCTTGCGGTTGATGACCGTTCCTTCCCGGCGCAAGCTCACCGTCAGCTTGCGGCTGCCGTAAACCGGATGCTCCAGATGCAATTCGTCCAACCGCCGCATCAGCGCCAGGTTCTCCTGCGTCTCCGGAGCGCATTGGTAGTAGTAGCTGCCCCGGCACAGTTCCAGCAGTTCGCACTGATGCCGCACGCTGACTTGCGGGTCGGGGCCGATCAGTTCTCGCAGGCAGGTTACAACCCCAGTTGTTTGGACTTTTTTTTAAGCCAGTCCAGGTCCACCGTCAATTGACCGATCTTCTGATGCAATTGCGCAATCAACTGCTCCTGATCCTCCGTCCCCGGTTGACCCGGCTCAAACAACTCGGGCAGGTGATCTCGAATCGTCGCCCGCCATTGCGTCACCTGCGTCGGATGCACCGTATACTCTCTCGCCAGTTGCGAGACCGTCTTGAGCCCTACCAGGGCTTCGAATCCCACTTTGGCCTTGAAGGCTGCACTATGCCGTTTCCGTTTTGCTTTCATAGTCTGCTTTCTTTTCTCCAGCAGACCGGTAAAAGTCCATCTTAACCGGTGGTCCAATTTTTGGGGTCCACCTCAATCCGTGTCTATTCGTGTCCATTCGTGGTTAAACCCTTTGTTTTCGGCGTTTTTCGGTGGCGGACATCAATTATTGTTATTGATGCAGCAGATTTTGGCTTTTCCAGTTTCGTTCGTTGACTTGGGCCGCCCGTTTAATATCTTGCGCCCCGCTTTATTTCGGTGGAATTCCCCTTTCGAAATTGAAAGCGCAATTGTTTTGAATTGAACATTTATGGCTAAATCATCGAAGTACGTTTATCTGTTTGGCAACAAGAAGGCCGATGGCAATGGTTCCATGAAACCGTTGCTCGGCGGCAAGGGCGCGAACCTCGCCGAAATGTCCCGCATCGGCCTCCCGGTGCCCCCCGGCTTCACCATCACCACCGAGGTCTGCACCTATTATTACGACAACAAGAAGACCTACCCCAAGGTCCTCGACGCGCAGGCCAGGGAAGGCATCGCTTTCATCGAGAAAATCATGGGCACCAAGTTCGGCGATCAGTCGGCCATGCCGCTGCTCGTTTCCGTCCGTTCCGGCGCCCGCGATTCCATGCCCGGCATGATGGACACCATTCTCAATCTCGGTCTCAATGACGCCACCGTCCTTGCCCTCGTCAAGGCGACGAAGAACGAGCGGTTCGCCTGGGATTGTTACCGCCGCTTCATCCAGATGTATGGCGACGTCGTCATGGGCGTCCAGAAGAGCAAGGACGAGGATCACGAGCCGTTTGAAGTGGTCATCCACAAGCTCAAGCACGACCGTCATCATGCCGACATTGAAGACACGAAGATGACGGTGTCCGATCTCCAGGAATTGGTGAAGCGCTTCAAGAAGCTCATCAAGGAACGCACCGGCAAGGAGTTTCCGCAGGATCCCTGGAAGCAGCTCTGGGGCGCGACGGGCGCCGTGTTCGGTTCCTGGATGAACGACCGCGCCATTGTCTATCGCCGCAAATACGGCATCCCCGCCGAGTGGGGCACCGCCGTCAATGTGCAGGCGATGGTTTACGGCAATACCGGCGACAAGTCCGGTTCCGGCGTCGCCTTCACCCGCGACCCGGCCACCGGCGAGAAGGTTTTCTACGGTGAGTTTCTCATCAACGCGCAGGGCGAAGACGTCGTCGCCGGCGTGCGCACGCCCGAACCCGTGGCCCAGCTCAAGACCGTTCTCCCGAAGACCTTCGTCGAACTGGAAGAGGTCCGCAAGACCCTCGAATCGCACTTCAAGGACGTGCAGGATTTCGAGTTCACGATTCAGGACGGCAAGGTGTTCATGCTCCAGACCCGCAACGGCAAGCGCACCGGCCTCGCGGCGGTCCGGTTCGCCATCGAGATGGAGGCGGAAAAGCTGATTGATTGGAAGACGGCCATCAGACGCGTGCCGGCCGACCAGCTGGACCAGGTGCTCGCGCCCGTGTTCGAGCGCAAGGCCGTGAAGGCCGCCAAGTGCATTGCCAAGGGATTGCCCGCCGGTCCCGGCGCCGCCTGCGGCAAGATGTATCTCAATGCCGATCGCGCCGATGCGGCTGCTGCGAAGGGCGAAAAGGTGTTGCTCGTCCGCAACGAAACTTCGCCCGAAGATTTGCGCGGCATGATTGCGTCCGAAGGCATTCTCACGGCGAAGGGCGGCGTCAGTTCGCACGCGGCGCTAGTGGCCCGTCAGATGGGCAAGGTTTGCGTCTGCGGCGCAGCGGCGTTGCAGATTGATTACACCGCCCGGACGATGACCGTGGACGGCGTGACCTACAAGGAAGGCGACTTCCTGTCCATCAACGGCACCGCCGGTGATGTTTATGCCGGCCAGCTCCCGACCGCGGCCTCGGAAATCGTCCAGGTGCTCGTCGAGAAATCGCTCGACGCCAAGGACAGCCAGACCTACCTGAACTTCCAGAAGCTGATGGATTGGTGCTCGAAGGTCACCCGGCTCCAGGTCCGCACCAATGCCGACACGCCGGAGCAGACGGCCAACGCCCTCGCGTTTGGCGCGATGGGCATCGGCCTGTGCCGCACCGAGCACATGTTCTTCGAAGGCAATCGCATCGACGCCATGCGCGAAATGATTCTCGCGGACACCAAGGAAGAGCGGAAGGCCGCGCTCGCCAAAATCCTGCCTTATCAGCAGGGTGATTTCATCGGCATGTTCAAGGAATTGAAGGGGTTTCCGGCCACGATCCGTTTCCTCGACCCGCCGCTGCACGAATTCCTGCCGCACGAAGACGCCGCGCAGAACGATCTCGCGGCAAAGATGGGCGTGCCCGTGGCGAAGATCAAACAGCGCGTGAAGGAACTCCACGAGTTCAACCCCATGCTCGGTTTCCGCGGCTGCCGGCTGGGCATTGTTTATCCGGAAATTTCCGAGATGCAGTCGCGCGCGGTGTTCGAAGCCGCCGCCGAAGTGCAGAAGCCGGGCATCAAGGTGAAGCCCGAAGTCATGATCCCGCTCGTCGGGTTCAAGAAGGAACTGGACCTGCAGGTGGAAGTCGTCCATCGCGTGGCGAAGGAAGTCATGGCCGAGAAGAAGGTGAAGCTCGAATACCTCGTCGGCACGATGATTGAAGTGCCGCGCGGCGCGCTCACGGCGGATGAAATCGCCCAGACCGCGGAGTTCTTCAGCTTCGGCACCAACGACCTGACGCAGACCTGCCTGGGCATGAGCCGCGACGATTCCGGCTCGTTCCTCGGGCCGTATCAGGAACAGGAAATCATCAAGAAAAACCCGTTTGCGACGATTGACCAGAGCGGCGTGGGCCAGCTCATCAAGATTGCGGTCGAGAGGGGCAACAAGACCCGTCCTGGCATCAAGCTGGGCATCTGCGGCGAACACGGCGGCGACCCCGAGAGCGTGAAGTTCTGTCATCGCGCCGGGCTGACGTATGTGAGCTGTCGCCCGTTCCGCGTGCCGGTCGCACGTCTCGCCGCCGCGCAAGCTGCGCTGGAAGACGAAGCCGCGAAGAAACCGGCGAAGAAGAAATAATTGTTTCGACGTAGCGGCGACTCGGCAGAGCGCCGCTGACTGAAGTCGATGGCGGCGTTCTACCGAACGCCGCTACGCAGATTCAAAGCCGCTCCGGGAACCCGGGGCGGTTTTTTATTTTATCTGATTTGTAGGAGACGAGGTGACGAGTCTCAATATTCTTCAGAAACCAACAATTTGCACGGAGAAGTAAGCCTCCTCACGTCGGCTCCTACAGTTTTTCACACAGGCTTCTTGCCCGGCGCGCCAATCTGCGGCATAAAGAGGCCAACAAACCAAGATTATGGCCAAAACCAAAATTCCCGCCAAAACGCTGACCGAACTTAACCGCCAGCTTAATTACGAACTGACCGCCGCCCACGCCTACCTCGGACTGTCTGTCTGGTGCGCCAGCCGGAGTCTCAAAGGCTTCGCCGGATTCTTCGCCAAACAATCGGGCGAGGAGCGCGAACACGCGGAAAAAATCACAAACCACATTCTGGATCGCGGCGCAGCGCCCGAGCTGGCTGCCATCGCGGTGCCGAAACAGAATTTCAAGTCGCTGCTGGAAGTGGTGGAAAAGGCACAAGCGATGGAGCAGGCCAATACCGGCGGGATCAACGCCGTTTACGAAGCGGCCGTAATGGCAAAGGATTATCCGGCCCAGGTGTTGATGCACTGGTTCATCAAGGAACAGGTAGAAGAGGAAGCGTGGGCCGGCGAACTGGTGGACCGCGTCCGGGCCGCCACCTGTGCCGGCAGCCTTCTGGACCTCGACCGCCACATCGAGAAGCTCCTCGCTGACGACAAGGAAGATTGAGCCGGTCTTCGTAGCGGCGACCCGGCAGAGCGCCGCACACTGAAGGCAAATTATTCAGCGGCACTCTGCCGAGACGCCGCGACGGTAAAGATTCAAAAGCGATCCGTCCCGCGTGGCGGGAACGGGGTTTTTTCGCGCGCCCGTCCGGTCATGTTTCAATGACTGGCGCCACGACTGAAAATATCCTGTCACCTTTTCAGCCCGTTTCCTAACTAATAGGGTGAAACGATGCATAATCGGGCCATGACAGGTGAGATAACGGCGATGGAACTTATTATTTTCCGTCGTTTTTGTAATTTGCCTGCAACCGGCCGGAGATTAAACTCCTGAAAACTGATGGGAAAGAATACATCCATGAAAAGAAACACCCTGTTGATTATTGTCACTCTGGCATTGGGCTTGTCCATGGTGGGCTGCAAAAAAGCCGGCAAACTGGACACCACCACCAAATTGCCGGTGCCGGCCGGGCCGGTGGAGTTCAAGCTGAAATGGCCGGTGGGCGAACGCATTGTGCAGAGCCTCGATATCCAACAGAAATCCGAGATGTCCATGCCCAATCAGCCGGGGCCCTCAAAGCAGGACATGACTATGGATCAAAGTTATGCCCTCTCCGTGCTGAAAGAAGACGCTGATGGCGGCCATGAAGTGGAGATGGAGATTCTCAGCATGCGAATGAAAATGAATCAAGGAGGAAGAACGTTGGTTGATTATGATTCGAATAATAAATCGCCGGCCGACACCGCCAATCCGGTGGCCGCTTTGTTGGGGAAACTCGTGGGGACCAAGCTTGAATTTTATCTGGACGCGAGCAACAGGGTGCAGCGGGTTGATGGGGTTGACGAACTGAGAAACCGTCTTACGACCAGTAACGATCCCAGAGATGCCACCGCAGGCATTAAAGAGGTGTTCAACGAGAAATATTTCAAGCAGATATTGGACTTCAGCCGGAATTTACCGCCCAAACCCGTACAGCCGGGTGATAGCTGGCCGGTGACCCGGGACATTTCGATGGGCCAACTTGGCACTATGCTAATGAATTACGACATCACTTTTCAAAAATGGGAACAGCGGGGAAAGCGTACCTGTGCCCGATTGGAATTTCAGGGAACGGTAAAAAGCCGGCCGGCCCAAAATCCGGCTTCCAACAAAGTCACCATGTCGGTCCGCGACGGAAACACTTCGGGTATCCTTTGGTTCGATCCGGAACTGGGGATGTTCATTGACAATAATTTCAACCAGGACATGAAAATGAGCATGAGCCTGACAATGCCCATTCGGGGGAAGAATGTGACCCAAACGATGTCGGGCACTATGAGTCAGGTCATCACAGAGAAAATGGATTCGGTAAAGTGAGCTGACGAGTAGAGACCAGGTGTTCAGCCGCCAGAAGTTGACAAATCTTTGTCCCGCCCGGGACAAAGTTTTGTCATTTGCAAGTCATGACATTTTCGAACTTTCGACAGGAGCCTTGCTTGCGGCTGCGTTTGCACGGGCGGAATCGGGGCTAGAGCAATTCAAGTTATTCTGTAGCCGCGAACGTCAGTTCGCGCCATGTAATTCTCTTTAGTTCGATTTGCGCCGACTGACGTCGGCGGCTACCTGTTTTTTAGAAACGCTCTATCCCCGAAAGCTGCGGCAAGGATTTCCGGTTTCCGCCTTCGCTTGCTACGGCGCGACAAGTGGGATTCGCATCACCCGGGATTGGATTTATCGCCGAACGCAGTGGCAACTACGTCTGGTGCGGGAGGCTTGGTCATCATACTCACCACGGGCACGACGAGCAGGGGCAGGAGCATGGTGATGGCGCCAGCCAGCGGCACACCATCCTGACCCCATTGCGAGAACAGCGTGACGGCGCTGATCAGTCCCACCACGATTCCGGCATAAACCCCGGCCAACGTGGCGCGTTTCCAGAACAGTCCAAACAGGTAAGGCGCGAGGAAAACGCCCAGCAATGTCCCCCAGGACATAATCATCAAGTTGACAATGAAGGTGGGTTTCTTCAGGGCAATGTACAGCGAACAGCCGACAAACAATGCGCAAAGCAAACGCAACAGCCTCATCGTCTGCTTCTGATTGGCGTGCCGATTAACAAACGCCCCGTAAATGTCAATGGCGATGGCGGAACTGGACACCAGGACGAGTGAGGACAAGCTGGACATGGAAGCGGAAAAGACCATCAACACGACGATGATTACCAGTGCGATGGGCAGGCCGGAAGTGGTGATGAATTGCGGCATGATCTTATCCCAGATCGGGCCTTTGGGGCCGATCAACTCCGGCGGCAGCTTCGGGCCGTAAAACAGGTGCGTCAGCGCGCCGCTGTAATACGCTCCAAACGACATAAACAACGCGAACACTGTGGCGATGAGCATGGCCCGTTTGACGTCGGCCCGGCTGCGAATGGAATAAAATTTCTGCACCATTTGCGGCAATGCCCACGGGCCGAAACTGGTGATCAACACCAGCGCCAGCAGCGTCAGCCAGCCCGGCGCGCTCACCGCCAGCCGGGTTCCGGCGCCCAATTGTTTTACCGCCGTCAAACCCGGCGCACGTGGAAGGATCCGAAACCAGTTGTTGAGTGGCATGGATAAAACCGCCGGTCTCCGGCCGATGCGCGAGCAGATAAACCATCAGCAGCACTCCCGCAAATTCCACAATGCCCCGGATGAAATCGCTGACGGCGACGGCGAAGTAGCCGCCCATGACCAGGTACACTGCCGTCAGCCCGGTGAGGAAAGTACAGGGCGCTTTCGTAGGAAATGTGCAGGGTCATTTCAAACAGATAGCTGAGTCCCATCAACACCGACGCGGAATAGGGGACCAGGAAAACAAACACCACCAGCGCGGCAACCACCTGAAGCGGCTTGTGGTTGTATCGGGCGCTGAGAAATTCCGGCATGGTGATGGCATTAAGGCGCGTGGTCATTTCACGCGTGCGACCGGCAAGAACCAGCCAGGCGAGAAACGTTCCGACGAAGGTGTTGCCCAGAACGATCCACATGGTGTGGATGCCAAAGCCCCAGCCCAGTTTGCCGGCGTAACCGATGAAGAGCACGGCCGAGAAATAGGTTGTGCCGTAGGCGAACGCGCTCATCCAGGGGCCGAGCGTGCGGCCGCCCAGAAAGAAATCGCCTACGTCGCGGGTGCGTTTCATACACCAGTAACCCACTGCGAGCATTACCATGACGTAAAAAACGACCAAGGCGACGTAGACGATGGAGTTCATAGGGTCGACAGCATTACGCCTGATTACCCAACGGTCAAGCAAGCGGATTTGGCTTGGACCATTTTCCAAACATCAGGCAGGCAGGATATGAGGATGAGAAAGGCTAAAGTTAAACAAAAAGTCCAAAGTCCAAAGGCCAAGGGCTAAAGTCATTTAGACCGGCTCGCGGGTACGCTCGCCCCACCAAAAATGCCAACGCTAATTGCGTGTAGCGTCGAGCCTGCGGCTCGATCAAATCGGCGCACAGCGCCGACACTACAGCCTCGCCCCGTGGACGCGGCGCTTGACGAGTGGCGGGGCTCAGGTAAGGTTTTGCCGCCTATGGAGAATTACACAACATGAGCACCGACGGCAAAAGTCCATACAATGCCACCGTCATCGGACGGGAAGAAATCAATCCCCAGCTGGTGATCCTTCGCATCCAGGCCGACGGCGCGTTGTTCGATTTCAAGTCCGGCCAGTTTGCCGTGCTGGGTTTGCTGGGGAGCGAACCGCGCGTGCCGGAGGCCGACAAGGAAGAAGCCGCTCCCGCGCCGGACAAGATCATCCGGCGGGCTTACAGCATCGCTTCATCCAGTGTGGAGCGACGGTATCTGGAATTTTATCTCGCGCTGGTCACCAGCGGCCAACTGACGCCTCGCCTGTTCGCTCTGCGTCCCGCCAGCCGGATTTTCCTGGGACCCAAAGCCAGCGGTGTGTTCACGCTGGATAAAGTTCCGTCGGAGAGGGCAATCATTCTCATTGCCACCGGGACCGGCCTGGCGCCTTACATTTCGATGATGCGGACGATGCTGGTGAATGAGACCCAGCGCCGGTTCGTGGTCCTGCACGGCGCGCGGTACGGCTGGGATTTGGGATATCGCGCCGAACTTGAAAGCCTGGCCCGGTTGCGGCCGAACTTGACTTATATTCCCAGCATTACCCGGCCCCAAGAGGACCCGACTTTTCACGGACACACCGGACGGATACAGGCGTTGCTGGAACAGGGCGTGATTGAAAAGGAATCCGGCGTTGCGATGGATCCTTCGCAGATTGATGTTTTTCTCTGTGGCAATCCGGACATGATTAAAGCCGTCAAGGTCATGCTCGAGGGCAGGGGATTTAACGGCGACGCGGCGGGAAAACCCGGGACTATCCACATCGAAGAATACTGGTAGGCACAAATTGCGCAGAACTGCTTTGGTGGGGCGAGGCTACTGACGAGCCGTCTCCGCTTCGCCGCGCCATGGCCGGCTTGCGAGTGTTGCGCTCAAGTGATCCTACAAGTCTTGAAATTTTCCTTCACTGATCGCCGTGCAGCCTATCCTCATATTAGGTGCTTTGTGTGCCACGGAGTGTAAAACGTGAAATAAGAAAATAGCAGATAGGAAGCAGAACCAGCCGTGCTAAAGGAAGTGAAAACATGAGAAGGAGATCTGAAGTGTGTTGGTAGTAATATTGCGTGTGGCTCGCGTACGCGAAGATGACTTGCCCAAACTCTGGCACGACAGAAACCAGCACGACCAGCAGGAATAGCGCGCCAGACAGAAGGAGTGCCGAGTGGCTCACGCGAACTGCAGGCCACCAGCGGCGAAAGAAACGATTGCCGACGAGAATACACAACACGATCAGCAGAATGGAGACTGCAGTGAGCAGCGCGCTTCCGAGATAATAATTGGTCGGCGGTGCATGAAGAAGCGCCTCAAGGAGCGTACCCAATGCTGTGTTGATGACGAGTGTGGCTATCCAACCGAGCACAAGTGCGAAGGCAAGCCCGACGACAGCGAAGTGTTTTAACGCATCAAGCATAGCATGTGTTTAGCCTCTAACAATTAGCAGGCGGCCGGTTCTGCAGCCTATCCTTTTGCATGGGGCAACCATGAATTGGGCTGAATTAAGTGTCCAGCAAAATTATGCGTCTAATCGTTTGGTAGGGCGGCGTTGCTGCGCCGCCTTTTGTGGCAGACCAGCAGGTCTGCCCTACCTTTTTGATGCGGCAAATTTGGGATGGAATCCTCAGCCGGGTTTCGCTATGGTCGCACGAAATTTCCGACGCCGGATTTCATGAACAAGCTCAGCCACACGACTCAATTGCGCGTCCGCTACAGTGAGACGGACCAGATGGGAACGTTTTACAATTCCCGCGCGCTGGAATGGTTTGAATGCGGGCGGACGGAACTGATGCGAAACCGGTTGGGGATGTCGTATGCGGCGCTGGAGGAAAAGGGCGTTTTTCTGCCGCTGGTGGAGGCGCATTTGGAATTTCCGGGCGGCGCGCGTTATGACGATTTGCTGGACGTGGCCACCAGCGTGGAATTTTCCGGACGTGCGAAACTGCGGTTCGAAGTTCAAATAACGCAAAACAGCACCGGTAAGCCGGTCGTACGCGGTTACACCGTCCATGCCTTTATGGACGCTCAAGGCAAACCGATTCGCCCGCCGGACTGGTTTGTGGAATTGCTGGAAAAGGCCGCGTAAAAGGCTTCCGCCTCACGCGGCAAGTCCGCGTAAAGCTTCGACCGTCGTCCACAAAGCAGGACTTTGGTGGACAGGTCGCCACTCGGTTCACACAACCAACGCTCCAGTACTTCGACACTCCATCTCCCCATTTTTTCAATCCTGCTTGAAGACGGGCAATTCCTTTTGCGTCAACACCCGGAAACCCTGCTTTTTCAGGAGTTCGTGAGCTTTGGCGGCGTCGGGAACTTCGAGAACCATGATGGCGCGGTTGTTAGCGATGAACCCGGAGGCGTTGTCCAGATTGATGTTGTTTCTGGCCAGGACATCCGCCACCGCATATAGCCCGCCGGGCTTGTCCGGCACCTCAACGGCGAGCGCATCCACGAGTTTGGCTACGAAGCCCGCCTGTTTGAGCGCTTCGTAGGCTGCCGCCGGGTCGCTCACCAGAAATTTCATCACGCCGAAGGGACCGGTGCTGGCCACGGCCAGCCAGCGGATGTTGATGTTCGCCTGGGCGAGGATTTGGGTGAAGTGGGCAACTTGTCCGGGTTTATTCTCCGCAAATGCAGCCACCAATTTGACGTCGCTCATGGGATTCTCCTTTTTTTACATTTTGCGGTTGTCAATCACGCGTTTGGCCTTGCCTTCACTCACCGGCAACGAGCCGGGCGGCAGGAGTTGGACCTGGGGTTTGACCAGGATTTCCGCGCGCAATTTTTCCGCCAGATGGTTTTGCAATTTTACCAGTTGTTCCACCTGTCCTTCAAAACCGGCCTCGGCCAGCTCCACCTTCACCGTCATTTCGTCGAGGCCTTCCAGCGCAATCAGATAATTCCTGCCCACCCCCGATTGCGCCATCAGGACACGTTCAATCTGCTGCGGGTAAATGTTCACGCCGCGCACGATGAGCATGTCGTCCGAACGCCCGGCAATCCGGTTCAAGCGGCGGTGCGTGCGTCCACAGGAACAGGGCTTCGCGATGACGGACGTGATGTCGCGGGTGCGGTAACGGAGCAGGGGCATGGCCTCGCGGGTGAGCGTCGTCATTACCAGTTCTCCGGTTTCGCCCTCCGGTACCGGTTCGCCGGTCTGGGGATCGATAATCTCAATGAGGAAATGGTCCTCCCAGAGGTGCATACCCTGTTTGTGCACGCACTCGAATGCGATGCCCGGGCCGTTCATTTCCGAAAGGCCGTAGGAATTGTAAACGTCCACCCCCAGGCCTTCCTCGATTTTTCGCCGGCTTTCCTCGGTGTATGGCTCGGCGCCGACAAAGGCCTTGCGCAAGGCGAGATCGCGCCGTGGATCAACCCCATGTTTTTCGAGAAAGGTCGCGAGATAAAGCGCGTAGCTGGGCGTGAGGTGGATGAATGTCGTACGGAAATCCTGCATCAGCATCAACTGTCGTTCGGAATTTCCCGGACCGGCAGGGATGACCAGGCAGCCGATTTTTTCCGCACCGTAGTGGGTGACCAGCGCACCGGTGAACATGCCATAGGTCATCATGTTCTGAAATATGTCCCTTTGCGTGATACCGGTCATGACAAAGGAGCGCGCGCACAGTTCGGCGGCGTTGTCCACGTCCTGACGCGAGAAGAACAGCGCCTTGGGTTTGCCGGTGGTGCCGCTGGAGGTGTGCAACCGGAGGGTGGCGTCGTAAGACACGGCGAGGAGACCAGTGGGATAGTTCGCCCGCAAATCGGCGCTGGTGGTGAACGGCAGGCGATGCAGGTCGGCAAGCGTTTTGATGTCTCCCGGCTTAACGCCCAGTTCGGCGAATTTCTGCTTGTAGAACGGCACATGCGCGGCCACGCGCCGGACGGTTTCCTGCAAACGTTTGAGTTGCAGCCGCTCCAGCGCGGCGCGATCCAGGGTTTCGTTCTTCTGGTCCCAAAACATGTTATTTCGAATGGCGGGGATGGTCGCCGTCATTACTCCACCGGAAAAACGTCAACGCGTCAAGTTTTCCTGTACCCCATCAGAACCGGCTTCGGGATGACGTTGCGACAAAGGCGAAATGAAGCGCACGTCCGCCTCAACGCCCAGCCGCGCCAGGAATTCGGATTCAATTTCTCGCGCGAGTTCTTCAATCAATCCGACGGCGTCGGCAAACAGGTCGTCGGAAATTTCAATCGAAACGACGATGCGCCGCTCTGACACGGTGAACGTGAAAGGACGTCCGGCAGCCTTGGAACGGGCGACCGCTTCGGCAATCTGGCTTTCGTAAAGCGGTTTTTCGTTGACGCGCAGCCGGCCATCGAGCCGGGCACCGGGCACGATACGGGCGCCGGTGCGACCACAGGAACATTTGTCACGGGTAAGCTCGCCGCGGACGCGAGTGCGGTAGCGGAGCAAGGGCAGGGCTTCACGACATAGCGTGGTCAAAATCAGTTCGCCGTCCTGCACTTCCGGCAGGAAATGGTCTTCATGCACATGAAAATGCCCCGCGGAGCATTCCAAACACAAGCCGGGGTTGAGGATTTCACCAAGGCCAAAATTGCAATGCACTTTCGCAAACAATCCGGCGGCCAGCCGTTCGCGGGTTTCCTGGTCCACCGGACGCGACAGGAGAACGGTGCGAATGTGCAGCGACTGCGGGTCCAGACGGCGCTGTTTCATCACCTGCACCAGATCAAGGGCGTTGCCGGGTGTGGTGATGAGGACGGTCGGCCGGTAATTCTGGAGCGTGGCAATATGGTAATCCACGTGGGCGGAATCCTCAGCGATGACGGAAGCTTCAATGACCTGGGCGCCGAATAGATAACCCGCCGCGCCATAAACGCCGCCGCCGAAACACATCTGGATGACATCATTAGCCGTCACGCCGATGGCCACCAACTGGCGGGCGACGAGCCGGCCCCACTGCGCCAGGTCGTTGCGCGTATGGCCGATGACCAGCGGTTTTCCCTGCGGCCCGGCGGTGGTATGCAAGCGGATCACTTCGCGCATCGGCAACGCGAAAATCCCGTAGGGGAAACTTTCCACCATGTCTTCCGGCGTGGTGAACGGCAGGCGCGCAAGGTCGGCCAGCGACTCGACGGTGGTATCGCCGATTTTTTCGCGGGCGCGGCGGACGTTGCGTTTGAGGCGGACGAGCAGGGCCTGCAAGCGTTCAAGCTGGAGTTGTTCCAGTTCGGCACGCGGCATCATTTCGTAACGGCGATAGCCGACTCG
>CAWBJE010000007.1:0-213599 GCA_963789055.1 uncultured Verrucomicrobiae bacterium
CGGTGAGAAATGGGCCCGGCATTGGTTTTCTCACCGAAGCGTCCATGAATCTCGCCGATGACCAGGAATTGTGCGCGCTGATGGTGGAAGCCGGTTTCAAAAAGGTTTTTGTGGGCATCGAGACGCCTTCGGTCGAGGCGCTGGACGAATGTCACAAACTCCAGAACCGGAACCGCGACCTCGTGGCCTCGGTGCAAACGCTGCAACGCGCCGGGCTGGAAGTCATGGGCGGGTTCATCGTGGGCTTCGACAGCGACAAGAGCGACATCTTCAAGCGGCAGTTTGAATTCATCCAGCGCTCCGGCGTGGCGACGGCGATGGTGGGATTGCTGACCGCGCTGCCGCAGACGCGCTTGTGGCAGCGGTTGAAACGCGAGGGGCGGCTGGAAACCGAAAGCACCGGCAACAACACCGACGCCGCGCTGAACTTCAAACCCAAATTAAACCGCGAATTCCTGCAATCCGGCTACCGCGAACTGGTGAAGAAGCTTTACGAGCCGCGGAACTACTACCAGCGCATCCGGACGTTTCTCAAGAGCCATCGTCCGACCGGTCCGCGCCTGCACCTGTCCCGCGCCGATATTATTGCGTTTCTGAAATCCTTCTGGGTGCTGGGCGTGTGGCACCGGGGGCGCGTGGGATATTGGCGGCTGTTCTGGGGCACGCTCATCCGGCGTCCGCGCCAGTTCCCGCACGCCATCGAACTCGCCATCCTCGGCTACCATTTCCGCCGCGTGGCCAACTCGCTGCCCGCGCCCGCCTCCCGCAAACGGTGACGGGCGTTGACCGACGTTACACTGGCGTTTTGAAATCACTGAAAGCGACTGCCTTCGCTTGCTTCGGCGCATCCGGCATGGCTTAATTCATCTGAATTTGATGAGCAAACAAGCCAAATCGCAATGGGACTTCGGCGAACTGTTCCCGACGGAAACCGGCCGGCAAGGTGTTGTCCGTCTCGGAACTGACGGCGCAGGTCAAACGGTTGCTGGAAAAATCGGTCGGCTCGGTCTGGGTGACGGGCGAGGTCACCAATCTGCGCGCCCAAGTCTCCGGCCACATGTATTTCACGCTCAAGGACGCCGGCGGCGCAGTTGAGTTGCGTGTTGTTCCGCGGCGAGGCGGTTTCGCATCGCGAGCTGCTTGCAGGACGGCCAGAAGGTTCTGCTGCAAGGCGACGTGACGGTTTATGAGGCGCGCGGGCAATACCAGCTCATCGTGCGCGCGGTGGAATTGCAGGGCGTCGGCGCGCTGCAAATCGCCTTCGAGAAACTCAAACAAAAGCTCGCGGCGGAAGGCTTGTTCGCGCCGGAACGAAAACGTCCGCTGCCGAAATATCCGCAACGCATCGGCCTGGTCACGTCGCCCACCGGCGCGGCGATCCGCGACGTGCTGCACGTCGTCCAACGGCGGAATCCGGGCCTGGAAATCATCCTCGCGCCGTGCCGCGTGCAGGGCGAAGGCGCGGCGGAGGAAATCGCGGCGGCCATCCGGTTGCTGAATGAGTTTAATGTGTGACAGGTAGGTCGCGCAGCCCTTGCGCGCCGAGCGAACAAAAGAGTTTAAGCGGCGGGCAGAGGACTGCCCGCCCTACCAAATGGATTGGATTTGATTCTCGTCACCCGCGGCGGCGGCAGTCTGGAGGATTTGTGGGCGTTCAACGAGGAAGTCGTGGCGCGGGCGATTTTTGAATCGGCCATTCCCGTCGTGTCGGCGGTCGGGCACGAGATTGATTTCACCATCAGCGATTTCGTGGCGGACGTGCGCGCGGCCACGCCGAGCGCGGCGGCGGAAATCATCACCGAAGGCGTGTTTGCCAGCCGGCAATTTGTTGCTGGACGGATTTGATCGCAGCGGCATGGACAGCGCGGGCGCATCCGCGCCGGCGGCTGAACGAATTGTTGCAGCGCTGGACGATTTGCAGACCGGCTTGCTGCGTTGCGCGAAGCAGGGGACCAAAGAACGGCAGGTGGCCTGGCAGAATCTGGCGGAGCGGCTGGTGCGCGTTCGTCCGGCGCAATTGTTGAAGCAGCGGCGCGAGTTGCTGGTGATAAGCCGCCGGCGTTTGCGCGAACTGGCGCACGTTCATCTGCGAAACGGGAGAAACCGTTTTGACGCGACGGAAGCGCGGCTGCGTTTGCTGGGGCCGGAGCAGGTCTTGGCGCGCGGTTATTCCATCACGATGGACGCGGCGACGGGAAAAGTCTTGCGCGAGGCCGCGGAAGTGAAGGTCCGGGCAGCAATTGAAGACGCGGTTGAAAGACAGGCGAAATTTTCAGCCGGGCGGAGAAGTAGATTTCGCTGAATCGGGCATTTTGCAGGGTTTCACACGGCCTTGACTCCAAACTGGACGCGCGCCGGGTTTCATTCTAATCTTATCGCCGTGCCAAATCCGTCAAAAACGCGGCGACAGGTCAATCCCGCCAAAAATCTGCCGTTTGAAGACGCTTTGAAGAAACTTGAAGGCATCGTCGAGGCCATGGAATCCGAGGATTTGCCGCTGGAAACATTGCTGGCCCGATACGAGGAAGGCACCAGGCTGGTGAAAATCTGCCAGGAAAAACTGGCCGAGGCGGAGTTGAAGATTCAGCAATTGGAGAAAAACGCGGCCGGGCGAGATGAAATTAAAGCCGTTTGACGCGGCAGGAAGTTGAACGCTGAAAACGTGATATGTCGCGATTGACAATCCACGCATCACGCTCACGTTTCAAACAATTATGAGTCGATATCTCGACATGGTGGACGGACCGGAGCACGTGAAAAAACTCACGCTGCCGCAACTGCAGGAACTGGCCGGCGAAATCCGGCAGGAGTTGATTGCCGGTCTGGCCAAAAGCGGCGGGCACCTCGGCCCGAACCTCGGCGTGGTTGAACTGACGCTCGCGCTGCATCGCGTTTTCAACACGCCCAAGGACAAATTTGTCTGGGACGTGAGCCATCAGGTTTACGTCCACAAACTCCTGACCGGCCGCAAGAGCCGTTTCCGGACCATCCGGCAGACGGACGGCCTGAACGGTTTCGCCTTGCGCACGGAAAGCGCGCACGATTGTTACGGCGCGGGTCACGCGGGCACGGCGCTTTCCGCCGCGCTGGGCATGGCGGCGGCGCGCGACAAAAACGGGCACGGATGAAAACATCGTCTGCATTTTCGGCGACGCGGCGCTGACCAACGGCATTTCCTTCGAGGCGCTCAACAACATCGGCCACACGACCAAGCGGTTCATCGGCATCCTCAACGACAACGAATGGAGCATCGCCAAAAACGTCGGCGCGATTTCCAATTATCTCAACAAGCTCATCACGAATCCCCGTTACAACAAGCTGGCCACGGATTTTCAGAATTTCCTGCGCCGCTTTCCCAAAGGCGATGTCGCGCTGAAACTCGCCCGCAAGGCCGAGGAAGGGTTCAAGGGCGCCATCACCGATGTCGGCCTGCGGCAGACCGGCAGCCCGGTGGAGATGGACGGCCGCGGCGGTTACGGCAGCCCGGTTCTATTTGAGGAAATGGGGCTGCGTTATCTCGGCCCGATTGACGGACATGACCTGCCGCTGCTCATCAGCACGCTGGAATTTGCCAAGACGTGCGACCATCCCATCGTCATTCACCTGCTCACCCAAAAGGGCAAGGGCTTTGAAGCCGCGCTCAAATATCCGGAAAAATTCCACGGCACCGGACCCTATGATGTCCAGACCGGCGATTCGATGCCGGTCAAGGCCGGCACGCCGCCGAACTATCAGGATGTGATGGGCCAGACGATGGTGAAGCTTTGCCAGAAGGACAACACCCTCGTCGGCATCACCGCCGCCATGCCCAGCGGCACCGGGATGAAGCATCTCGAAAAGGCCATGCCCGACCGTTATTACGACGTGGGTATTGCCGAGGAACACGCCGTCATTTTTGCTGCCGGCATGGCGACGATGGGTTTCCACCCGTGGTGGCGATTTATTCCACCTTCCTGCAACGCGCCTACGACTGCATTCATCACGACGTTTGTCTGCAGGATTTGCCGGTGATTTTCTGCATGGACCGCTCCGGACTGTCGGCCAACGACGGTCCGACGCATCACGGCCTGTTCGACATTTCCTACCTGCGCTGCCTGCCGAATGTCATCGCCATGGCGCCGAAGGACGAGGACGAACTGGCGGACATGATGTTCACGGCCACGCACCAGCGGCATCCCACCTTCATCCGTTATCCGCGCGGGCCGGCGGAAGGCGTGCCGATCAAGGACCAACCGCGGCTGCTCGAAATCGGCAAGGCGGAGGTCATCCAGAATTTTTCCAACAATGGCAAACGCAAGGTGGCGCTGTTCGGCCTCGGGCCCGATGAATACTATCGCGCGCGAGGCGGCCATGCAACTCGTGGCGGAAGGATTCGATTGCGCCGTCATCAACCCGCGCTTCACCAAGCCGCTGGACGCGGCGGCGCACGAATTTTTTGGCAAGGCAGCCGACGTGATGGTAACGCTGGAAGACCATGTGCTGATGGGCGGCTATGGCTCGGCCGTGCTGGAATTGTTCAGTGAAGAAGGCCGTCACCACGCCGGTGGTGCGCATCGGCTGGCCTGACCAGTTTATCGAACACGCCACCACCCAGGACGAACTCCGCCAAAAATACGGCCTGACCGTCGAAAACACCGTGGCCAGGGTGAAGGCGCAATTTGCCGAAACACCGGCCAATGCGGCGAAGCTGATAGAGGTGGCTTAAAAGATTTATCCAAGATGAAGAACAAGCTCAAATCACTCTTCAAAAATGAGTGGCTATGGAGATTGTTCCTAGTTCTTCAGGTTGGTGGCGTCATCGGTATGACGTATCTCGCCATAACAGATGATAATAGTTGGCACTTATTGCCCCATACATCTTGGAATGATGAACTGATTTGGGATTTTTTTGATTCTTCGTTTTGGACATACCATCATGAAAATTGGTTCGCTACGGCTTTCTTTGTTGGACCTTTTTTATTGTCTAAAGCAACAGACTGGATTTTTGCAGCGAAAAAGAAAAGTCTATCCGCTGACGGTTGGAAACAAAATTAGGCGGATTTAAGCCATGAATCCCGAAAATGATGACGAGCGCCGTTCGAAGCTGCGTGAACTTGAGGGTAAAAACGTATCTTACTACAGTGTTTTGCTCACTACTATAATCCAATCCGAACTTGATGGCATAAAGAACATAATAAATTTGTCTTCGGCAGGAATTGGTTTTCTTTTAGCGCTAGAGAAATTTGGTTCACGCTCCGCGTGCATTGAACTTTCACTAATTCTTGAGATGGTGAGCTTCTTGGGATTCATTTTCGCAATTGTATGTGGGGTAAGTTTTCTCTCGGTTGCGAGTAAACGTTACGAGGACGCACTAAGGGAAAACGATAACGAAGAAGGCCACAACAACCTTGTTAAATCTCGGCAATCGTTTAGCCACCGACGTAAAGCATCAATGATAGCATTTCTTTTTGGTATTATTGCGCTAGCTGGTTTGGGCATAGTTGCGGTTTTCTTTCCTTGATTTCCTTCGCATCCGGCAGTTGCGCGGAGTGGTTGCTTGAAGTTATAGTTTAATCATGACGGTCACATTGACAGCGGAGCAGGAAAAGTTCATCGCTGAGCAACTGAAGGGCGGGCATTACCATTCCGCCGATGACGTCATTGCCCAAAGTCTTGGGATGTTGCGCGCGCAGGAGGAATTCATCCGCTCGAATGCGGCCGAGCTGCGGGAAAAAATCGCCGTCGGGCTCAAACAAGTGAAATGCGGCGAGGTGGTTGATGGCCGCAAGGCGATTCAAAATCTCCGTGTAAAACTGCACCGGCGGGAACACGGCAAGGGATGAAATCAATCCGTTTCTCAACGGAAGCCAGCCTTGATATCGAAGAAATCGGCAATTACATCTTCGACCTCAATCCTGTCGCGGCTTACCGTTTTCTCGACGCGCTTGAAGAGACTTGCGAACTTTTGGCTCAACATCCGTTGCTTGGAAGATCACGTTCCGAACTTGGCGAGAGTTTGCGCTCATTTCCTGTCGGTAATTATCTGGTCTTTTACACGGCGACATCAGACGACGTTTATGTTGTTCGCGTCGTTTATGGCGGAAGGGATTTGCCCGGAGAATTTCGTGGTTCGTAAGGCTTGGCAGGTTCAAGCCGAATCCCGCGCGACCGGACGGAGGTTTATTTGGTCTGGTTTTCCAGTTTTTTTAATTCTTCGCGCGCATCCTGATAATTTGAGTTGATCCGCAATGCTTCCTTGAAATGCGCGATGGCCTCCTGACGTTGGCCCAGTCCGGTCAGAGCCTGCCCGAGATTAAACTGGGCGTCTGCGTACTCCGGCTGGTATTGCAGCGCCTTGCGCAGTTCCGTCACCGCCGGCTCCAATTTTCCTTGTTTCAAAAGGGCGAGGCCAAGCGTGTGGTGGACTTGGGGGTTGTCAGGTGCCTGTTCCAGAACTTGTTCGCATTGCCGGACGGCTTCCTCCAGGTTGCCTTGTAGCACCAGAACGTAAGCCAGGTTGCTCCGGGCTTTCACGTCGTCCGGCGCATAAAGCAGGGCCTTGCGAAAGTTGGGGATCGCCTCATTCCACTTTCCGTTCATGGCCAGCCCCGCTCCCAAAGTGTTGTAAGCGTAGGCGTAATCAGCCGCCGTAAGCTGTGGTGGCGGCGGGTGATGAATGGTTATCCTGGCCGCTTCGAGTTGGGTCAGCGCCCGGTTCAGATTGGTAAGGGCAAACTCAAATCGGGGTCTGAATTCAAGCGCTTTAAGCTCGTAATACATCGCGTCGGCCAAACTTTGGTTATCCAGGCAAGCTTCACCGAGACCATCCAAGGCGATGAAATTGTTCTCGAGTGCGGGCAAGGGTGTGGCGGAACAGTGATTCGCTGTTCCGCCAACAATTCAGTTGGGCGCGTGTCTGCGCCGCACAAGTTCCCAGAAGCAGCAAACCGGCGACCGCGACAACCAGGCGCGGCGGCTGCCAATGTGAGATCAAATCGGCGGCGGCCCATACGACAATCCAGAACACGCCGAGCAGAGGAATGTAAGTATAGCGGTCGGCCATGGACTGGGCTCCCACCTGAACCAGCCCGATCACCGGGATCAGCGTTCCCAAATACCACAGCCATCCCGTCAAAACATATGGCCGTTTCCGCGCCGTCCAAACCGCCAAAAGGGACAATCCCATCAGCAGGACGGCCGCCGCCAGAACCTGATTCCCTGGCCAGTGTTGCGGAAGCGGATAAGGGCTGGCCAGGTTGGCCGGCCAGAAAGTCTTCGCCAGATAACGCACATAGGCCACGATGACGTTTCCAATTCTCGCGCCGGCCGGGTACCTCGCCAATGACACCACGGCCCGGCAATGGAGTTGGGTGCAGAAGGTAAGCGCCGAGCCGATGAGGGAGAGGATGAAAAACGGAATTTTCTCGCCAATCAAACGAGGCATTACACCACGGCGGGTAAAAATTTCTCCGGATTTGATGCGCTGCAGCGGCCAGTAATCCAGCAACAGCAACGCGAACGGCAGGGTCACCACCATGGGTTTGCTCATCAAACCCAGCGCAAAGAAAATCAAAGCCAGAAAATAATCCTTTGATCGAAGTGGAAAACCGGCGGCCGGTTTTTGTGCGTACCGGGCATACGCCCAGATTGCCAGTGACCAGAAGAAGGTGCTCAAAACATCCTTTCGTTCGGACACCCAGGCCACGGATTCCACGTGCAAAGGGTGCAATCCAAACAGGCTGGCGAGGACAGCGCTCTGCCAATGCGCGCCCGTAAGCCGCCGGAAAAACAGGAAGACGAGGACCGTGTTGGCGGTGTGCAGCAGCAGGTTTGTCAAATGTGGTCCGGCTGCGGTTGTTCCGAACAACTCGACATCCAGCATATTCGACAGCCAGGACAATGGAATCCAGTTGCCATCCACTCCCGAACTGAATGCCCACCTGACATTTTGCCAGGTCAATCCGCCCATGATGTGCGGGTTCTGATAAACGAACCCTGGATCATCGTAATTGACATAATCGAAGCCGATGGCCGGCCAGTAAACTACAGCGGTAATGATGGCCAGCAGAACGCAAACCCAGAAAGGCCGCGCCAGCATTTCAAAAACAAACCTGCCGGCAGGTCCGGGCTTTGGCTGCGGTTTTTGCATTGGTGGTGACGCACCGTCTTTCATTCGTCTAACATGCAGGCAACGACCACAGAGTAATGGAAACCCGCAGTCCGCAAAAAGTAAAAACCCGGAGATTCATCAAAACCAATTGTTCCATGCCATCGCCGGGAGAAGAGACGGGCCTTGCCGCCGGAGACGTTTCTTTCCTTGATTTTTCCGGCTTTGAATCTGACCCTGACGGGGTCAAGGTTTTGAAAATCGTAGATCATCAATCGTAAATCAAAAATCGCAATATGGCTTATAAGGACGTGACCCCGCCTGCGGGCGGGAAAATTTCCATCCGGAACGGCAAACTCAGTGTGCCGGACCATCCCATTCTCCCGTTCATCCGCGGCGATGGCACCGGTCCGGACATCTGGGCCGCCAGCGTGCGTGTGTTCGATGCCGCCGTGCAAAAGGCTTACGGCAGCAAACGAAAGATTTCCTGGTTTGAAGTGTTCGCCGGCGAAGCCGCCAAAAACAAATTCGACAACTGGCTGCCGGACGACACCGTTGAGGCATTCAAGGAATTTCTCGTCGGCATCAAAGGCCCGCTCACCACGCCCATCGGTGGCGGCATCCGCTCGCTCAACGTCGCGCTGCGCCAGATGCTCGACCTTTACGTCTGTCTGCGTCCGGTACAATGGTTCGCCGGTGTGCCGTCACCGGTGAAACATCCGGAAAAGGTGAACATGGTCATCTTCCGCGAGAATACCGAAGACATCTACGCGGGCATTGACTTCGAAGCCGGCAAGGAACAGGCGCTCAAGACGATTGAATTTATCAAGACCAATTTCCCGAAGGATTTCAAAAAAATCCGGTTCGGCGAAACTCCCGATGTCGTCGGTATCGGCGTCAAGCCCGTGTCAAAGACCGGCACGGAACGTCTCGTGCGTTCGGCCATCCAGTACGCCATCGCGAACAAGCGCAAAAGCGTGACCATTGTACACAAGGGCAACATTATGAAATTCACCGAAGGCGCGTTTCGCGACTGGAGTTATGCTCTCGCCAAAAAAGAATTTGGCGCGGTGGAGATTGATGGCGGCCCGTGGTGCAGAATTCCTGAAGGCAAGCCTGGCGCGGGTATCGTCATCAAGGACGCCATCGCCGACATCACCCTCCAGCAGGTGCTCACGCGCCCGACGGATTTCGACGTCATCGCCACGCTCAATCTGAACGGTGATTACTTGAGCGATGCGCTGGCGGCGCAGGTGGGCGGCATCGGCATCGCGCCCGGCGGCAATATCAATTACATCAGCGGCCACGCCATTTTCGAAGCCACACACGGCACGGCGCCGAAATATGCGAACAAAGACGTCGTCAATCCGGGGTCAGTCGTGTTGAGCGGCGAAATGATGTTCCGCTACCTGGGCTGGATGGAAGCCGCCGATTTGATTTTGAAAGGTTTGACCGGCGCGATTGCCAGCAAACGTGTTACCTACGACTTCGCCCGCCAGATGGAGGGCGCCACCGAAATCAAGTGCAGCGAGTTTGGTTCAAACATTATTTCCCACATGTGATTCAGCCAACGAGCGAAATCGTGCCGTAGCTTTGACGAAGGCGGATGCTCGCAGTTCGGCGACAATATTATCGCGCATACGTGATGTTGTGGTGGTGGTCGGAATATCCGGATTGAATTCTTGTGTCTTCAGTTTATTGGCACATTTCCCAGTGTGAGCCAGCCGGGGACTGTCTGGTCCTGTTCGGCGTTCGCAAAGCAAAGCGGCTTGCCGTTCGATAACGGGTTCACGACGTGCAACAGAATCTTGTCTGCGCCCGATGGAATTCCCGACCAGGTGGTGTGCCATTGCACCTTTTTGCCCGGCAATATCTCAGTCAGTTGCCATGAAGTGCGGGATTGTTTCAAAATATGCTGTTGTTTATCAACTACTCCCAATTCCACTGTCCAATCGTAGTAAAACGGCGCTAGTCCGCGGTTCTCGATATCAACCAACACCGACAATTCACCG
This sequence comes from uncultured Verrucomicrobiae bacterium, assembly GCA_963789055.1. Taxonomy (GTDB): domain Bacteria; phylum Verrucomicrobiota; class Verrucomicrobiia; order Limisphaerales; family UBA11358; genus UBA11358. Next base: position 10,099 of record CAWBJE010000007.1, read on the forward strand.
TCCCCTGTCCGCGTCAGCTTTACCGCCGAAACATACAGTTCATAACCCATCAACCGGTGGGCACGCAGTGCTTTGGTTCGTTGCGATTCGCTTAGCGTTTTCTGGAATGCGAGGCTGTTGCAAAGCCAGGTCAGGTGAGTGGTTTTGATGCATGCTTCCAAATTTTGACTCTCGGTTTCGGGATATAGATCCCAGACGGTTTTATTCAGCGCGGGATAAATCTCTCCGCCAATGGGCCGCGATTTCCAGATGTCCGCCAGACCCGCGCTGGTGATCTCATTCCAGAAAAACCGATTCTTCTCACCGATGGTATCTTTCGCAATCGAATCGTCGTGATACCCAAATGCTGTTTTCAGATGCGGATCCGGCGTGACGCCGGCGTACCGAACCATGATCAGAGTTTTGTGAAATGCGCGGGCATAGGCCCTGAGAATAGCGTCCTTGTCCTGTTGGGAAATCTGCCAGCCTTTCGGTTCATCGGCGGCCGGATGTTGGTGCACATGCCACTCGCCCCAGAAACCATAGAGACCCGCCTCGATGAATCCAATGCGTGGATCGCCGTCATAACGCGCCCCCAGGGCGGCGATAAAATCAGTAAAGGCCTTGATCAGACGTGGATCGCTATAGTCCGGCGACACCGACACCTTGTTCCCGCTGTCGGTGTAGAGGAATGTTTTGAGGCCATCGTCCATCAGGAACTGCGGAATGCCGGTCGTTTGGTTTGGGTAGTCCACATAAAAGCGAAAAACTGCCTGATTGCCGTGACCGGCGATGGCGTTCAATTTCGCATCCAGCGGAGACCAGTCGAATTGGTTCGGGCCTTTCATCACGTCGTTCAGCTTGATGTAAAACCATTCCATGCTGTGGGGAAAATCACTGACGGATTTGTTGGCCCACGGCAGCAACCCTTTGAGCGGGTTTTCCAACAAACCTTTGTTATCCGGCGAATAAATCAGCGGCATCCAATGGTCCTCTGCCGCCGCTGCGCCAGAACCGGCAAAAAGCAAAAGCGCGAGCACCCATGTTCCCGTTCGGAAAAAAGAGAAACCTGGGAATTTCGTGTGAGGATTCATGTGCGTCAACCTATGGCGGTGGAGGTGGGGTTTCAAGGCTGGAACGCGAAAAGGCCGCCGGTCGATCCCGGTTAATCGCGTTGAGCGCGCCTGTCCAATGGCTTGAGCGGCAGAAACGATTGATCGCAGTTTGGTGACAATATCATCGCAAACATGTAAGCTCTGGCCGACTCAACTTTATATCAGCAGCCGGGCGGGCCATTGCGGTTCGCCTGTTACATTTTGGGGATTTCATGCATTGGATAACTGCCAGTTTATTGTCGGCATTGTTCCTTGGCGTCTATGAGCTTTGCACCAAGCACGCCGTGCGCGAGAACGCCGTCGTGCCGGTGTTGTTTTTCAGCACGCTGTCCGGCGCGGTGGTATGGATTGGTTTGTTGGTTGTGCAGGTGATGCATCCGGGCACGTTGCCGGCGCCGCTGGTCACTGACCCGCTCACGTTGGTGCAACATCTGCAATTGGCACTGAAGTCGGCCATTGTCGCTGCCTCGTGGGTTTTCACTTACTTCGCCCTCAAACACCTCCCGCTGTCGCTCGGCTCGCCCATTCGCGCCACCAGCCCGTTGTTCACCCTGTTCGGCGCACTGTTGATTCTGGGTGAGCGCCCCACGTGGCTGGAAACCATCGGGGTGCTGACAACCTTGGTGTCATTTGTCGGGCTGTCCGCGGTTGGCCGGCGCGAGGGTGTGCATTTTCATCGCGACCAATGGGTGGCATTCCTCATCGCCGGAACCATGTTAGGTGCGGTGAGTGCGCTGTATGACAAATACCTGCTGGGCCGATTGCATTTTTCCGTGCCGACAGTGCAGGCGTGGTTTTCGATTTATCTGGCGGTCCTTTTTCTGCCGTTCGTCATCGGCTGGAAGCGGCGCTGGTGGGAGCGCAACGAATTCCACTGGCGTTGGAGCATTCCGCTCATCGCATTTTCGTTGCTGGTGGCCGATTACATTTATTTCAGCGCCCTGCGTGATCCGGCGTCGCTTGTGTCGGTAGTGATGAGCCTGCGCCGTGGCAGCACGCTGGTGAGTTTTGCCGGCGGGTTGCTCCTGTTCGGCGAGAAAAACGGGCTGCAAAAACTTCCCACCGTCATCGGCATTCTCGTGGGCATTGTGCTGACGGTGATGGGTTGATTTTCCCTTTAACTTGAGCTACGCCTTGTGGCATTGTCTCGCAGCGTTGGAATTAAAAAATGAAAAATAAATTTAATTCAGCAGTAACGGCAAAAGCGGGTTGTAGTTTGTTGGCGGGATTTCTCGTGCCAGGCGTGGTTCATGCTTGCGCGTGCGGGTGTGGTGTATTTGACGTAGGCACCAGTTCAATGTTTCCCAACGGTGCGGGCGGAATGGCTTATCTGCAATATGATTTTCAGGACCAGGATCGCAATTGGAGCGGCACATCGCAGGCTCCGTCGGCAAACAATCCCGACAAGCAAATTGAGACTGACTTCTTCACCGCTGGTTTCCAATATATGTTCAACAGCAGTTGGGGAGTTCAGCTTGAGGTGCCTTATGATTATCGCACCTTCAAGACCACCAGCGCGGCTCCCGGAAATCCCATTACCACCCTGAACTGGGGCGCACTCGGCGACATCCGGTTGCAGGGTCTATACACGGGATTCTTTGCGGATTTGTCTGCCGGCGTGACGTTCGGCGTCAAACTGCCAACCGGCGATTGGACTTTCAACAATAGCTTTGGCGACGTTGACCGCGACACCGAAATCGGAACCGGGAGCACGGATATTTTGCTCGGCGGTTTCTACCGCGACAATCTGGATCGCAACCAAAAATGGGACTGGTTTGCGCAATTGCAACTGGACGTGCCGGTGCTGATTCAAGCCCAATATCGTCCGGGCGTCGAACTCGATACGGCTGCCGGAATTGATTACAAGGGGTTCGCGCTTGGCCGGGTGAAGATCTCGCCGGTGGGGCAGGTGATCTTTTCCGAACGGACCAGCGACAGCGGTGCCGCCGCCAATTCCGACAACTCCGGCTATCAGCGCATCCTGTTTTCGCCAGGGGTCGAATTCCACATCCATCCGGTGAAAATCTACGCGGATGCCGAATTTCCCGTTTTTCAAAACTTCACTGGCAATCAAGTCGCCGCACCAGTGCTGTTCAAGGTGAGCCTGAGCTTTATGTTCTGAGTCTCATCTCCCATTTTGGCGAACGGAAGCATCGTGCGGATGTCCTCGCGAAAGTCCTTTTCATGGCCGTCATTTGTCCGGTTGCTTTTTGCTGCCGGATTGGACTTGTTTCACCAGGTTCATTGTATTTGGCAACAACATCGTTCCGGTCTTTCACTTCGTCGTTGTATTTCTGCACGAGGTCGTTGCGCTGGGCGACGAGGTTGGAGATGGCGGCGTTCTGCTTGTCAATGCCGGCATAGGCCTCCTTCAGCTTCGCTTCCAGCGCGTCCACGCCGGCTTTATATTGCGCGATTTCGTTGGTGGCAATTTCGTTGGCGAACTGCAATTGCGCGATTTCGAGCCTTTTGCGAAATGATCAGTTGTTCATTGGTCGCGGCAACCGCTTTCATTTCGGTGATGCTCGCGTCCATCTGGTTCACCTGATGATTCAAGCGTGGCGATGGAGTTGGTGTAGCTCTGGATGGCGGCGTCGCGGTCATAGACCATCCGGTTGAGGCGTCTGGATTTCGGTGCGCTGGACGGTTTGCTCATACCATTGCCAGGTGCAGAGGCCGCAAAGGCCGAGGGCAAGGACGATGAACAGGTTTATTTGGAAATTTTTCATGGAGTCAGGGATGGTCGGAGGCGGCGTTGACGGCGATGGCGACGCGCTGGATGCCGGCGCGTTTCACCAAATCGAGCACGAACATCACCGAACCGTGCGTGGCGTCCGATGCGCCGGTGATATAAACCGGCAGGTTGGTGTTCAGGCTGTAACGGTTCGTGAGCATCGTGAACAATTCGGGGAAGGCGATGGGTTTGTCGTCCGCGGAAACCTGGCCGTCCTGGTTCACGGTGAGATTTACGATGTCGGGCTTCTTTGAGGGCGTGGCGAGCGTGGCGGTGGGCAGATTGGATTTGAGCGTGCGGACAATCTGCATCTGCAAGCTGACCATCATGAACGACGCGAGCAGGAAAAACATGATGTCAATCAGCGGAATGATTTCCAGCCGCGACTTCTTTTCCGGGATGGGCGTGCGGATTTTCATGGCGTTGCCGTGGTTTGCGGGCCGTCAGTCATAAACGCGACCTTCTGGATGCCGGCGGCGCGGACGGTTTGATACACCTTCACCATGTCGCCATGCAGCGTGTCGCGGTCGCCGCTGATATAAACCGGCACGTCCGGATTGGCGTGAAAGCGGTGCCTTCAAGACCGAGGCGAGTTCGGCCAGCGAAACCCGTCTTTTCTCCAGCCACACCGCGCCGGATTTGTCCACGGCAATGTTGATCATGTCCGGCCGGTAATCCTGCTTGGATTGCGAGGCGGGCGGCAGGTTGACCTTGATGTTCTCCGTCTTGCTCATCTCCAGGGCCACCATCATGAACGACGCCAGCAGGAAGAACATGATGTCAATCAGCGGAATGATGACAATCCGCGAGCGGCGTTTCGGAATGGGCGAGGGAATTTTCATGGGCAACAATTTCTAGTGGCTCGTGGCCTGGCCCGGCGCTTCCGGTTTGTGCAGATGAACGGTGTCGCCCGCTTTTCCACCCCCGACCAGGACTTCGACGTTCGTTGCCGCCGTTTCCAGATCGAATTGCAATTGCGTCACCCGGGCGGAGAAATAATTGAACGGAACCAGCGAAAAAATGGCGATGCCCAGTCCGCAGGCCGTGGCGATCAGCGCCTCGCCGATGCCGCCGGTGACGCCCACGACGGACAATTCCGCGCTGCCGATATTGAGAAAGGCGCGCATCAGGCCGGTGACGGTGCCGAGCAGGCCGAGCAGCGGCGCGAGCGTGACCAGCGTATCCATGACGGTGAGGAAGCGCCCGGCGCGTTTCAGTTCGATGCCCGCCGCCAGTTGCAACGCGCCGAGCAGCGAACCGTGCGCGTGGCCGAGATGATCGAGGCCGTGACGAATCACGCGGATGATCGGGTCGTCCGAGCCGGCGGCGATTTGTTTGGCGGCGGGCACGTCGGAATTTTCCAGCGCGGCCAGCAGTTGCTCCATTTTTTGCGGGTCGCGTTTCTGGCTTTCGCGCCACCACCAGAAGGCGCGTTCGCCGACGACGGCGACGGCGACGAGGGCGCAGACAAGAATCGGCCACATGACCGGGCCGCCTTTGAGGAAGAATTGGAGAACGATGTTTGCGAGCATAATTTTGGTTTGGTTTCAGTTCAGTTGCAGTTTGTAGGTAATGCTGGTTTGAAAAAGCCGCGTGCCGGTGTCGGTCGGAAGCCGCCAATGGCGCTTGATGAAATCCACCGTCGCATGGTCGAGGACGGGAAAACCGGATGATTCCTTCACGTCCACGGAAACGACATTGCCCGCGTCATCGCCGCTCAATACCAGAACCACCGTGCCTTGCTCGCCGGTTTGCAGGGCGATGGGAGGATACGGCGGTTCCGGCCGTTCGCCGCCGGTGCCGGTGTTGAGGAGCGAACTGATTGGCACCGGCGCCAGTTGCGGCGCGGGACGGCGAGCGCGGCGGGCACGACGAGCGTGCCGGCGGTGGGAATGCCGAAGTTGACATTCGGCGCATTCGGCAGGGCGACAAGGACGCGCGGCTGATTGTTTTGTTCCGCTTGCTCCGCCTTTTGGACAATAGCTTGCGGCGGCAGCACCGCCGGCTGGACGACAACGGGAATCTCTTGCCGGATGGGCGGGACCGGTTTGATGGCGATGACGCCCTGCCGGGCGCCAAGAATCCCAATCAGGAGAAAAAGGATGCAAACCGAATTCACCCAGGCGAGTTTGCGTTCCGGCTCGCGGCGGGCCGTTGACAGGCACAACCGCGCCAACTCGTCTCTCAATTCGTAACCGGGTATTGTTCGATTTGCATCCATAAGCATTCGCACCGGGTTCGCTTAGAACGATAGACTCAGCGAGCCGAAAAAGCCCAGGCGCATCGCCGTACTGGGCGGCATTGACGCCGACGCCGCTGCCGCTGCGGAGTTGGTAGATGTTGTCCGTGAGGTTCACCACATCAATCCGCGCGGTCAACGTGCGGTCGTGGGCGAGTTTGAAGTTCTGCGCCACGCCAAGGTTGACGGAGTAATAAGCGGGCACGCTGGAACCGTTGGGAATCGGGTCACCCGCGGCATCTATTGTTCCGCCACCATCCTGACGCAAACCGCTGCCGTAAATCGCATCCACAGAGACCAGCGTGCTGGTCTTGTCCGATTCCTTCCAAAGATAGGACGTGCCGAATGTGCCGGTGACGCGCTGGTCGTGGTCCAGGTAAATCCAATGATTTCGGACGTAAGCCAGCGAAGCCGGATCGAACAGGAACTGGGAGGAGCTCCAATTCTCGCCTTGGGCAACCGAATAAGCCACGTTGGCGTAAGCGGAAAAGCCGTCCAGGTTGTAGGAACTGGTGAATTCCACGCCATAAACCCGGCCCCGGGAATAGTTGAACGCCGAAAGAATCTGGCTCTGACCGAACAAGCCGTCATCCAGTTGTTCCTTGGCGTATTTGTAGTAACCGTCCACCCCCACCTGCAGATGTTTGGTGATTTTTTGCGAAATGCCCGCGTCAAAATAATTCGCGCGCTCCGCCTTGACCGGATCATCCTGCTGCACGGCGGATTGGTTGGAGGTGCCATTGAAAACCGCCACGTCGCCTTGCGGCACATTTTCCAGCGGTGGCGGCGTGAAGTATCGCGCGTAGCCGGCGTGCAATGTGGTCGAGTCCGTGGGTTTCCAGACAACATTCACCCGCGGGCTGGGCTGGTTCTCGTGGTCGAAGGTGCTGGCATACAAGTCAAATCGCGCTCCGTAGTTGAGCGTGACCTGAGGCAGGATTTTCCATTCATCCTGCAGATAGATGCCGGCGAACAAGGCGTGCGAAACGCTGTTTTGCGGGATGGCAACCGCAGAGTTTGTCGGATTCCCGTTGCCATCCACGGGAAACACCGTGGTGGCGGTGTCGGCGGTCAAGTATTCCTGCAAAAACATCGCTCCACCACGGATGGTATGCTGGTCACCAAGTTGATAACTGGCGTCGAACTGGAACCCGCCGGAATACAGCTTCCGGTTCACGTCGCTAGCCGCCCCGTTGAAGAACAGGTCGCCGAACGGATCGGGCGTGAAATGCACGCCGCTCATCCGGCCGTACGCGGCGGCTTGATAATTCAGATCGCCCGACGATTTCTGGTAGGCTGCGACTCCGTAATAGTTTTGCTCGAGTTGGTTTTCGTTCAGGTTCACCGAATTGAAATTTGTCGGATACATGTAGGCGTACCACGGCACGGCGCCCGGATTGTCGGTCGTGGGCAAATTGCCCGCCGGCAGGCCGGGGGTGTTGGGAATCTGGTAAGTGCTGTAAGACGCGCCGCCCATCAGGGTGAACCGGCTGGTGTCGCTCACCAGCCGCGACACATCAATGAACGATTTGTATTGATAGGTCTGGTCGTGAATGGCGCTCGTGCTCGGGGTTGGATTTTCAATGCCGAGGCTGTTCTGATCATAACTGCCGTCCACAAAATAATCCCATTTCCCCTGCGTCCCGGCGTAGTCGAAACTGGGGCGGAACGTGCTGTAACTGCCGCCGTACAGGGACATGTCGCCGCCGGTTTGATACGCGCCGCTCTTGGTCGTGATGTCCACCACGCCGGCCGTGCGGAAACCATATTGCGCCGGCAGCGAACCGGTGATGAGCTGCATCGAATCCACAAAACGGGGGTCCAATTCCAGCCCGAATCCTCCCGTGATGCCTTCCGGCAGCAGCACGCCGTTGATGCGATACTGCAAATTCGCGTGCTCGCCGCGAACGTGCAGGTCGCCGTTCACCGACGAATCCTGGGCCACCCCTGGCGAACGCAAAATCACCTGATTAAACGGCGCGTTTACGCCCTGTGATTGGGTCATGATTTGTTCCTCCGTGTGCGTGTAAGCCGTCGCGCCTAGGTCCGGCAGAATCGCGCTCCGCGCCTGGTTGAGCTTGCCAATGACGGTGATGTTGCCCAATTCGGTGACGTTGGTTGAACCTCCCGAAGCCACTGCATTGGTCGGGCTTTCCGGGGCCACGGCGTTGGTGGAGGTTTCCAGAGTCACGGCATTGGCGGGAACTGCCAATACCGGCAGGTTGGTCGGAGTTTCCTGAACCACCGCATTGGTTAGAGCGGCCGAAACCGGCGTGTTGGTCGGACTTCCCGAACCCATCATATTCGTTGAACTCTGCCCAACCGTAGTGTTGGTCGGGCCTTCTGAAACGACGACATTGATTGGAGTGACCGGAACCGCGGCGTTAGTTTGACTGGCCGAAGCTACCGGGTTGGTTGCACTTTCCGGTACTATTGCATTGGTCGAGCTTCCTGCAGCAACCACATTGGTTGAACCCCCGGGAGACACGGTACCCGTCTCCACCATATTGTTCGTCTGGGCCAGCGCCGCTCCGCCACAGGAGAGCGCTACCGACGAAATTACCGCCCAATATAATCTGCGATTTTCATATTTTATCTCCTTAAATGTTTTCATAAACCTCCCTCGGTTAAAGCTTCTTCGTGAACTTTGAAGGTTCACGCTTTATGAAATGCTCCATAGCACCCACAAAGATTTGGTTTATAGGAACCGTTTCAGGACGAAGAGTCTGCTCGCCGTCTGAAACCGACAGGAATTAAGCAGCGACGCGGCGAACCGGAGGAGCGCGCCCGGGAGGGAGATTTTCAATGGCCGGACAAAAAGCGGAAATTTCTATGCGGGGAGTCGTTTCAACTACCATTGCCGGTGCAATGACAGGGACATCGCAAGACGTCGGTTCAACCTGCCCATGGGCAAACAGAGTGACCGCACATTCATGGCCGGGTTCATCCGCGTCGTGATGGATCAGCTTGTGCAGGGCCTCGTTGGAAGCCAGCACGCCCATGAACAAAACCAGCCCCACCAGCAAGACAGCGACGAACGACCTGCCGAACCGGCAAAGATGTTTCCTTGTAAATTGCAAACTGTTTGCAATATAGCAAAGGCCGTGCCGCTGGCAAGTAATTTCGAACAAGCGGATTAAATCACCGTCCGCAGCAATGTTTGTATTTCTTGCCGCTGCCGCAAGGGCAGGGGTCGTTGCGGCCGACTTTCGGGCCGGTTCGAACCGGCTTGGCCTTTTCCGCGACTGCCGCCGCGGCTTCGCTGACGACGTCGCTGGCTTTGGCCTGCGCCCCGCCGGAACTGGCCGTGCTCGTGCTGCCGAATGCGCTGGCGGCCTGGTGCAGGGTCTGTTGCGGGACGTTCTTCAGGAAATTTTCAAACGCCAGCATGCTCGACGCGCTGCGGAAGATGTTGTGGCAAATCTCGGTCTTCACATCGACCATCAATTCGTCGAAAATTTTGAACGCCTCGGCCTTGTATTCGATGAGTGGGTCGCGCTGGCCGTAACCGCGCAGGCCGATGCTGTAGCGCAGGCTGTCCATTTCGTAGAGATGTTCCTGCCACAACTGGTCAATGGCGCTGAGAATGGTGAAACGTTCCACTTCCTTCAGCGCATCGGGATTTTCAAAGCTGATTTTAACGTCGTAAGCCTTGCGGACGGCTTCGGAGATGAAATTGGCAACGGCGAATTGCGCCGGGCTGAGGCCGTCGAACAGCGAACCGGGCACAGGTTGTTCCTTGCCGGAGTCGGCAGCCTTGACGATTTCCGCCTCCGGCATGCCGATGGGAAAATTCAGATTCACCCAGTCGGCCAACTGGCGAATTTTCCATTCGTGGGTGTCGGAGTCCGCCGCCGTGAACTGCGTGACCTTGTCCACGACGACCTCCTCCATGATATCCATGAGCCGGTCGCGCACGTCTTCGCCGTGGATGATTTCGTTGCGGAAGCCGTAAATGACTTCGCGTTGCTTGTTCATCACGTCGTCGAATTCGAGGGTGCGCTTGCGGATCTGGAAGTTGTGCTGCTCAACGCGCTTTTGCGCCTGCTGAATGGAACGATTGAGCCACGGATGTGTCAGTTCCTGACCTTCTTCCAGCCCCATCCGTTCCATCATTTTCACGATACGGTCGGAGCCGAACAGCCGCATCAAATCGTCCTCGAGCGAAATGAAAAAGTGCGACGAACCGGGGTCGCCCTGCCGCGCGCAGCGTCCGCGCAACTGGCGGTCGATGCGGCGAGCCTCGTGGCGTTCCGTGCCCATGACGTGCAGTCCGCCCAGCTCGGCCACGCCGGGGCCGAGTTTGATGTCCGTGCCGCGGCCGGCCATGTTGGTGGCGATGGTCACCGCGCCGCGCTGGCCGGCGCGAGTGATGATTTCAGCCTCCTGCTGGTGGTATTTTGCGTTGAGCACGGAATGGATGATGCCTTCGCGCTTGAGCATGCGGGAAAGCTGCTCGCTGACTTCCACGGAAATCGTGCCCACCAGAATCGGACGGCCTTCACCGTGGATTTGTCTGATCTCTTTGAGAACGGTGTTGAATTTCTCGCGCCTGGTCTTATAAACCGCGTCGTTGGCGTCTTTGCGGATGCAGGGCTCGTTCGTGGGGATGACAAGGACGCCGAGCTTGTAAATATCAAAAAATTCCGAGGCCTCTGTTTCCGCCGTGCCGGTCATGCCGGCCAGTTTTTCGTAAAGACGGAAATAATTTTGAATCGTGATCGTGGCGAGCGTCTGGGTTTCGTGCTCGATCTCGACACCCTCCTTGGCTTCGACGGCCTGGTGCAGACCGTCGCTCCAGCGGCGGCCGGGCATGAGCCGGCCCGTGTGCTGGTCCACGATGATGACCTTGTTTTCCTGGATGACATATTCCACGTCGAGTTGATACAAGCTGTAGGCTTTGAGCAATTGGGAGATGGCATGGATTTTTTGGGCCTTGGTTTCAAAATCCTGCTGCACCTTTGCCTTGGCTTCCATGCGTTTGCGCGCGTCAGGTTCCGGCCCGGTGTCAATTTCATGCAAGGCGGTGGTGAGTTCAGGCAGCACGAACGCCTCGGGGTCTTTGGGGCTGATGAAATTGCGCCCTTTTTCGGTCAAATCGGCTTCGAAACCCTTCTCGTCAATGGCAAACAGCAATTCCTCCTTTTCCCGGTACAAGTCAACTTTCTTCTGGTCCTTGTGCAACTCCAGCTCGGCCTGGTTCATGAGCCGGAGATTTTCCGGATCTTCCAGCAATTTCATCAAACCCTCGGACTTGGGCTGGCCGGTTTTTACGCGGAACAGGAGCAAACCGATTTGATGTTCGACGGCTTCGGGCCCTTGCGGGCTTGAACCGTCGGCGGGGTGCAGCTTTTTAATCAGCGCCTCGGCTTCGGACAAAAACCTGGCGCACAAACGTTCCTGGGCCCGGACGAGCGATTCGACGAGCGGCTTCCATTGGCCATATTGCTCATCGTAGGTGTGGACGGATGGGCCGCTGATGATGAGCGGCGTGCGGGCTTCATCAATGAGGATGGAGTCCACTTCGTCCACGATGGCGTAGTAATGGCCGCGCTGGACCTGGTCTTCCTTGCGCACGGCCATGCCGTTGTCGCGGAGATAATCGAAGCCGAACTCGGCGTTGGTGCCGTAGGCGATGTCGCAATTGTACTGCTCGCGGCGGACACGGGGCGATTGGTCATGCAAAATGCAGCCGACGGTCAGGCCGAGAAATTTATAAATCGCACCCATCCATTCGGAGTCGCGCGCGGCGAGGTAGTCGTTGACGGTCACGACATGGACGCCGCGTCCGGTGAGGGCGTTGAGATAAACGGGCAGGGTGGCGACGAGGGTTTTGCCTTCGCCGGTGGCCATTTCGGAGATGCGACCGCTGTGCAGGGCGTGGCCGCCGATAAGCTGCACATCGAACGGAATCATCTCCCAGAGCAGGGGATGTTCACGCACGACGATTTCCGTTTTGCGTTCGGTGAGGCGCCGGCAGGCGTTTTTGACCGCCGCAAACGCTTCGGGCAGAATTTCGTTGAGTTTTCCGGCCAGCTCCGTTTTGTCCTGAATGGGCGAGAGCTGCGCCTTCCAGTCGGCGGTTTTCCGGCGCAGGTCGTCGTCGGAAAGCTTTTGGAGCCCGGCCTCGATCTCGTTGATCCGGCGGACGAGCGGCCAAATTTTTTTCAGTTCGCGGTCATTCCGCGACGGAATAATCCATTTCAAGAAATTCACAATAAACCCAAAATAATCGGTTGAAAATCGAACCAAAACGCTACGCGATGAAACGCCAGGCGTCAAAACGAATCGCCGATATTTTGGAGGGAAAAGAAACCGCGATTACGTGGCGGGTTGTTGCGATGGCGGCGGATTGGGCCGGGCCTTGGGGCTCGGATTTTTGGGCATCGCCTCGTGAATGATAATGGCAGCGCGTTTGGCCGCCTCGGAAATGAGCTTGAGTTGCGGTTCGAGCGCGGGATTATCGCCGTGCTTGAACAGCAAACGGTCGGCGTAGCCCCGGATAATGGCGATGATATTGTTCAGTTCATGGGCCACGGCGGGAGAAACGTGTGGTGCCGCATCCGGATTTTGAGTGGTTTCGTGCAATGCGTCCGTGCTCGCCGCCGCTTCCGCCATTTTTTTGTAGATATTTTCCAGTGATGACATCGGCGTTACGCAGAGCAGCTTGCGCGCCAATTTTTGGACGCGGAGGGCCCGGTTTTACAGGCAACGCGCGGCGGGATTGCCTCAGACATGACCGCGAAGGGCTGAATTAGACAATTTGTTCCGAAGCGGGACATTCGCAGTGGGAAGCGGGAAAAGAACATGGGCAATGAAAAGAACGCGCCGGGTTCAGCCTTGTTTCTTCAGGTCAAATTATTCATTCTTCCTTTGACGATGAACACCGCACCTGCAGTTCTGGGCATGATTGCCGGCAGCCGTTCGCTGCCGCTGGAATTTGCCCGACAGGCGCGCGCCGCCGGAGTCAAACGGCTGGTGGCGGCGGCGGTTGAGAATGAGACCGAACCGGCGCTCGCGTCGCTCGTGGACGACATCGTCTGGCTCAAAGTCGGCCAGCTTTCAAAAATGATATCCGCGTTTACCGACCGCGGCGTAAAACAATGTGTCATGGTCGGTCAGATCGCGCCGAAGCATCTGTTCGATTTGCGCCCCGATTTGCGGGCGATGACCGTGTTGTTCCGACTGAAGGAGAAAAACGCCCACACGATTTTTGGGGCGGTGGCCGATGAATTAAAAAAAGACGGGATTGAATTGATTGAAGCCACGCCGTGGCTGATACCGCTGATGCCGCAAACCGGATTTCAGCTTGGCCCCCAATTGACCGAGGCACAACGGGCGGATGTGGAATTTGGTTTCCGCATCGCCAAGGAGGTCTCGCGCCTGGAAATCGGCCAGACCGTGGTGGTCAAAAACGGCACCGTACTGGCGGTGGAAGGTTTTGAAGGCACGGACAAATGCCTGGCGCGCGGCGGAGAACTTGCCGGCAAGAACGGCGGCGCGGTGGCGGTCAAGGTGGCCAAGGCCAGACATGACATGCGGTTCGACATCCCCTGCATCGGCTTGCAGACACTGGAAACCTGCGCCCAGGCCGGAATTTCCGTCTTGGCGTTGGAGGCGGGAAAAGCCTTATTGCTGGAACAGGAGGCTTGCGGACAATTGGCAAAAAAAAATAAAATCTCCGTGACAACCATTGACAAAATTCCCTGATTTTCATGCTTACGTCCCACGAACTTTTTGGCTTCATGTCGCCCAACCTGGCCGGCGAAATCATCACCTTCACCCTCGAATCGGACAAGCCGGTTTACCGCGCCGCGCTGAACGCCGTCGCCGAAGCGCGGCATCTGCGCCCGGTTTTTCTTGAGCGCCAGCCCAAAAACCAGCGGCATGCGGCCATGATTGCCACCCTGGCCAGGCCCGCCCTGGACGTGGTCGCGGGCGGTCTGATTCGGACCTGGTTGCTGAAAAAGCACAAGGCCATGCTGGTGGATTTTTTGAACACATTGGGGATTAAAAATGAAGAGGGGGTGGTGGATAGTCTGCCCGGGAGCATGGACGACGGCAAATTGAAGTCCGCGGTTGACATGCTGCTGGCAAAATATCCGCCGGAAGCCGTGGCGGTTTATCTGAATGCGTTCAACGACATGAACGAAGCCAACTGGGCAAATCTCAAAAGCATTCTCGAATCGGATCCCCGGCTGCAACTGGGAACGAGCGCTTAAAGGTTGGCCGATGTGTTTTCGTCGCGGGAGCGAACCGAATGAAGAATTCGACGGGCCGGTGGATGCGGATCCTGGAATTGAGCCGCTCAAAATGGGCGGGCTTGGCTCTGGTGGGGTGCGTTTTTGTGCTGGCCGCGGCCCTTTCCTGGCGTCGTTGGCCGGACCTGTTGGTTGATTTTGGGATCCAACTTTACCTGCCGTGGCGGATTTCCGAGGGAGACGTGCTCTATCGGGACGTGATGTATCTGACTGGCGGTCCGCTGTCGCAATATTTCAATGCGCTGCTCTTCAAGCTTTTTGGCGTTTCGTTTCGGACGCTGATTTTCGCCAATCTGACTGCCACCGCGGGGCTGTTGGTTTTGGTCTTCCGCCGTTTTCTGGCGGCGGCAGACCGGTTGACGGCAACTATGGCTTGTCTGGCGATGGTGATGGTATTTGCCTTTCAACACTACGTGCCGGTGGGCAACTACAATTTTGTCACGCCTTATTGCTACGAGATATTTCACGGACTGGTAATTTCCCTGGTGGTGGTGATGTGGTTGTCGGATTGGGTTGAAAAGGAGCGAATCCGGTTTGCGGCGGCAGCCGGCTTTGGCGCCGGCCTGGTTTTCCTGACCAAACCGGAAATATTTGCAGCGTTGATTATTTGTGTCGTGACGGCTTTCATTTTCAAGGTTTTTTTGCGCCGCCCTGCGGTCTTCGCGGCCAAATCGGTGATTGCCTTCCTGCTTGCCGGACTGATCCCCTTGTTCGCTTTTTTTGCACTGTTCCTCCGCGTGGAAAATTGGCGTGCCAGTGCGCAGTCGGTGGTTTCGGCGTGGGCGCCATTATGGCATACACCCATTACCCAGGACCCATTTTACCAATGGTGCCTGGGATTGGACCTGCCATTTTTTAATACCGAAAAAATGGTGGTGCAGTTCATTTACGTTACGGTGATAACCGCGGTTTACGCGTTGACCTTGCGATACGGCATGGATTCAAGGTTCAACCGGCTCAAACCGTTTTGGCTGGTCTGGCTCGTATTGATTGCGCCGCTTTTGATATCGGCCGGTGTGTGGAATTGGGTTGATTGCGGGCGTTCGTTGCCTCTGCTGGTATTGTCCGCTTGCCTGCTGCTGGTTTTTTGCGGCAGAAAAATCATGACCGGTCCGGCAACGATTTTCCCGCTGCTTTGGTGTGTGTTTGGCCTGGCGTTGCTGGCCAAGCTGGGACTTTTCCCGCGGATTTGGCAATACGGATTTGCGCTGGCCATGCCGGCGTTTGTGGGCGCGGTGTATTTGTTTCTCTGGCTGCTGCCGAAGTGGCTGGAGCAAAAGTACCACGCCGGCTTTCTTTGGTTTCGGGCGACTGCCGGTCTAGTGCTGATGATCGGGTTTGTTCGTCTGTTTGTGCTGTCGGAATCGTATTATCTCCGCAAGAATTTGCCGGTGGGGAGCGGCGGCGATAAAATCATGGCTTACAATCTGAACGTGGATCCGTTTCATGGCACGGTTGAAAAGGCGCTGTCCTGGATGGAAACCAACACGCCCGCGAACGCGACGCTGGCGGTCCTTCCCGAAGGGGCCATGATTAATTATCTGAGCCGCCGGATAAATCCTACCGCCAACCTGGTTTGGGTCCCGCCGTTGATGGCGGTGTATGGCCAGACCAACATGACCGCCGCTTTCGAGAAAAACCGGCCCGATTATATCGTGGTCATTGCCCGCAGCGCCTCTGAATTCGGGGTGAAGTTTTTCGGTTACGACCCGCGGTATGGGATGGAACTCATGCGGTGGGCGGACAGCCATTACGACCGGGTTTATCCGGCGCCGGCCCCCGCGGAGAAATCCGCGCCGTCGGAACAGCCCTTTTTCGAATTGCAAATCCTGAAACGGCGGGCGCCGATCCCGCCAGCGGTAAACAATTGAAACGATCCCCGATTCGACCATGCTTGTCCCGCTTGGAAAAAATGTCTGTTTGAATTCATCGGCGCGCTCTTCTGATGTTTGTCATTGGCGCCGGTCATCAAACCGGGGTACGGCCCGTTTTGAAAGGTCAGACCGGGATCGGCCGAATCGGGCTGAAACCAGCTTCAGGAACTCGTTGGCGGCACGACCGGGCGGACGTTGCTTCGGCCAGACGGCAACGATTTTTCGCTCCGGTCTCGGCGACTGGAGCGGGCGATACTCCGGCAAATCTTCGCGCTCAACCCGCGCCGCCATCGCCGGAATCAATGAAATGCCCAAACCCGAAAATACGAGCGCCTGAATCGTTTCGAGTTGGGCACTGCGAAAGCTGATTCTGGACTTCATGTCCAGGCGGTCGCAGAAGCCCAGCACCTGGTCGCCGAGGCAATGGCCTTCTTTCATCACGATCAACCGTTCGCCGTCCAGGTCGGCGACCGCCACGGTGCGTTTGCGCGTGAGCGGATGGCCCGGCGGCAGTGCCAGTAGCAGCTCTTCGGAAAACAACGCCTTTACCTCCAGACGCTCATCCCGAATCGGCTGGCTGGCCAGGGCGAAGTCAATTTCATACCCGTGCGCGAGCTTGAGCAACTGCGCCGTGGTATCTTCCTGCACCACGATTTCCACGCCGGAAAATTTTTCCATGAACCGGGCCATCACCTCCGGGAGCAAATACGGCGCGATGGTGGGCAGCACGCCGATCGTCAATGTGCCGCGCAACAAGTCCCGCGCGTCGGCCGCCTCGCGTTTCGCCGCGTCCACTTCTTCGAGAATGCGGCACGGCGCGGCGCAGAAACACCTCGCCGTGCGGCGTCAACCTCACCTCGCGTTTCATGCGGTCGAACAGCCGCTCGCCCAGTTCGTCTTCGAGTTTCAAAATTTGCTGGCTCAAGGAGGGCTGGGAAACGTGGCATTGCTCGGCGGCGCGGGAAAAATTTCCGGCCCGCGCAACGGCCACCACATAACGAAGCTGATGCATTTCCATAGGCAATGCCTATGATAACGAGAGGAAATAAGTATTTCAACAATGGCTGGCGGCTGGTTAGACTTTCTCCAGACGACGCGATTTTTGATTTATGAGCAACAAAAATTCAACTCAACCGATCTAAGGAGAAAGCATATGTCAACCGAAGCCAAATGCCCTTTCCATCACGGCGCCGCCGGCGGCGGCACCACGAACCAAGACTGGTGGCCGAACCAGTTGAAGCTCGAACTCCTGCACCAGCATTCCTCCAAGTCCAATCCGATGGGCGCAGGACTTCAACTACGCGAAAGAGTTCAAGAGCCTCGACCTGGCGGCGGTGAAGAAGGATCTCGCGGCGCTGATGACCGACTCGCAGGACTGGTGGCCGGCGGACTTCGGCCACTACGGACGGTCTGTTCATTCGCATGGCGTGGCACAGCGCCGGCACTTACCGCACCGGTGACGGCCGCGGCGGCGCCGGCCGGGGCCAGCAGCGCTTCGCGCCGGTCAACAGTTGGCCGGACAACGTCAGTCTGGACAAGGCGCGTCGCCTGCTCTGGCCGATCAAGCAGAAGTATGGCCGGAAGATTTCGTGGGCCGATCTGATGATTCTCGCCGGGAACGTCGCCCTGGAAACGATGGGATTCAAAACGTTCGGTTTCGGAGGCGGACGCGAGGACGTCTGGGAGCCGGATCAGGACGTCTATTGGGGCGCCGAGAAGAACGTGGCTGGAGGACAAACGCTACTCCGGCGACCGGGACCTCGAAAATCCGCTCGCCGCCGTGCAGATGGGGCTGATTTACGTCAACCCGGAAGGCCCCAACGGCAACCCCGATCCGGTCGCCGCGGCGCGGGACATCCGCGAAACCTTCGCTCGCATGGCGATGAACGACGAGGAGACGGTGGCGCTCATCGCCGGCGGCCATACCTTCGGCAAGACCCACGGTGCCGGACCGGCGTCCCATGTGGGGCCTGAGCCGGAAGCGGCCGGCCTCGAAGCAGCAGGGCTTGGGCTGGAAGAGCAGCTTTGGCACCGGCAAGGGCGGTGACACGATCACCAGCGGCCTGGAAGTCACCTGGACCCAGACGCCGACGAAGTGGAGCAACTACTTCTTCGAAAACCTGTTCGGCTACGAATGGGAATTGACCAAAAGCCCGGCCGGCGCGCATCAGTGGGTGGCGAAGGGTGCCGACGCGACGATTCCGGACGCGCACGATCCGTCGAAGAAGCACCTGCCGACCATGTTGACCACGGACTTGTCCCTGCGGTTCGACCCGGTTTACGAAAAAATCTCGCGGCGCTTCATGGCAGAATCCGGATCAGTTTGCCGATGCATTCGCCCGGGCGTGGTTCAAGCTGACGCACCGCGACATGGGTCCGCGCGCGCGCTATCTCGGACCGGAAGTTCCCAAAGAAGAACTCATCTGGCAGGACCCCATTCCCGCGGTGAATCACAAATTGATTGATGCGCAGGACATCGCCTCACTGAAGGGCAAAATTCTGGCGTCCGGTCTGTCCGTCTCGGAGCTGGTTTCCACCGCCTGGGCGTCGGCATCCACTTTCCGTGGCTCCGACAAGCGCGGCGGCGCGAATGGCGCCCGGATTCGCCTGGCCCCGCAGAAGGATTGGGAAGTCAACCAGCCGGCCCAACTGGCCAAGGTGCTCAAGACGTTGGAAGGCATCCAGAGCGGGTTCAATGGCGCGCAGTCGGGAGGCAAGAAGGTCTCGCTGGCGGACCTGATCGTTTTGGCGGGTTGCGCCGGTGTCGAGCAGGCGGCGAAGAATGCCGGCTACAAGGTCACGGTTCCTTTCACACCGGGACGCATGGACGCCTTGCTGGAGCAGACTGACGTGGGCCTCCTTCGCCGTGCTCGAGCCAATCGCGGACGGTTTCCGCAATTATCTCAAGGGCAAATACACCATCCCGGCCGAAGCGCTGCTGGTGGACAAGGCGCAGTTGCTGACCCTGACCGCGCCCGAAATGACGGTGCTCGTGGGCGGCATGCGCGTCCTGAAGACCAACTTCGGCGGAACGAAGCACGGTGTCTTCACCAGGCGACCGGAGGCGTTGACCAACGACTTCTTCGTGAACCTGCTCGACATGCGCACGGAGTGGAAGCCGGTCTCGAAAGACGCGGATGTGTTTGAAGGCCGCGATCGCAAAACGGGTGAAGTCAAGTGGACCGGCACGCGGGTTGATCTTGTCTTTGGTTCAAACTCCCAACTCCGCGCCCTGGCGGAAGTGTACGGAAGTTCCGACGCGCAGGAGAAATTTGTTCACGACTTTGTCGCGGCCTGGAACAAGGTGATGAACCTGGATCGCTTCGACCTCGCGTAACGGCTGATCTTTCGTCGATTGAGCCATCGCCTGTTGCAGGGGCATGGTGCGGACGCAGACCGCTGGAATGGTTGCAGACACACGGGGCATCGCTTCGGCGCCGCAATCGGCCGGGCATTTCCGCAAGTTTCACGGTGACAACCCTGGCATTCGTGCCGGGCAGCAACAGGCCCCTGGCGCGCTTTCAATTCTGCGGTTGCTTTCAGACTCATCAGCCCTGAAAATAAATTCTTTACGATTGCCGCAATACGAAGCCCATGGCGATTCCCGGTTATATTCGTCCGCAGACTGACGGCACGCTGCTTTCGGTGAAGCTGCAACCCCGGGCGTCGGTTAATGAAATTTGCGGGCCGCTGGGAGCAGAATTGCGAATCAAAGTGACCGCGCCGCCAGTGGACGCAGCGGCCAATGAAGCGCTCGTTGAACTGCTCGCCGACCGTCTGGATTGCGCCCGCGGACTGGTGGAACTGGTTCGCGGCCACAAATCGCGGCACAAGATCATCAAACTCCACGGTTTCACAGCGGAAGCAACGCTCAAAAAATTGCAGAACGTGGTCTCGTCATCGCCTTAAGATCAGTTCACCCGGGAAGTTTGCCCCGGACAAATTTCCCGTCACGAGGATGTGGAAGGCATTGGCCGCGACGATGAATGGGTGGCCGCGAAACCATAAACGCGCGGGACAAAATGATTGTCATCCGGTCAACCCGTGGCGCCGGTTTTTCTTCTGCCGGAAGCGCTTAATTTCCATAAGCGATGGATGAAAATGCGGCCCGGGCCCGATCCATTTCATTCCGACCTGTCCGGAAAATGTATCGTTTTCATGCCCCAATTGTCCCATTTGGGGACAAATGATTCTGCTGACGGATTGGATAAGATTTAAACGAATAACTGGCGTAATTAGTGGTCAAGGGCACTTAAACTGCTTTTCACCGGGATAACGTTTTATCCATGAAGACAACCAATCACGAAGTTGAAATGCCGCTGCCCGATGTGACTCCTGCCGGACAAAACGGGCAGTCGGCCGGTGGCATAGAAAAGTCGAAAGCCGCGGAACTCAATGCGCAGCTCGTTCAGGAAAATGCGAAGCTGGCCCAGGAAAATGCGGAACTGGTCCAGGAGCGTGATTTGTTGCGGATGGTGATTGATAATCTGCCGGATTACATTTACGCAAAAGACAAACAGGGGCGGTTTGTGTTGAACAACCTGGCCCATGCCAGGGAACTCGGCGCGAAATCACCGATGGAGGTAAAAGGCAAGAGTGACTTTGATTTCTTCCCCCCTGAACTGGCTGCCCAGTTTTACGCCGATGAAAAGAAAATAATTGAAACCGGCCAGTCAGTCATCAATCAGGAGCATTACCAGAGCAAACCTGGCGAAAAAACCGGCAAGAAATACTGGTCGGTCAGCACCAAAGTTCTCTGGCATGATGCCGACGGCAAGATTTCGGGAACCGTGGGGATTTCGCGGGACACCACGGACCATAAGCGGGCGGAAGCCAGGCTGGCGTATGAACAGCAACTCTTCCAGGCGCTGTTGGAAACCATGCCGGAAGCGATTTATTTCAAGGACCGTGACTCCCGTTTTGTGCGGGTAAGTCGCGCGAAAGCGGAGTCAACCATGCTGACCGTCCGCAAAGCCTATTGCGCTGCCCATCCGGCCGACGCCCCGGATGCCTGGCCGCCGCATCTGGCGGATGTCAAACAATTCAGCGAATGGTTGATCGGCAAGACCGATTTCGACACGTACACGGAGGAACATGCCCGGGCTGCATACGAAGACGAACAGGAAATCATCCGCACCGGCAAGCCGATAATCGGAAAGCTCCAGAAGGTGACGCTCGCCGACGGTGAAGTCGTCTGGTTGATGTCCACCAAAATGCCTTGGCGCGACCGGGACGGGAACATCATCGGTATTTTCGGCGCTTCCCAGAATGTGACGCAGCTCAAGCAGGCGGAGGAGATTCAGGCCCGGGAACGCCTCCTGTTGCGCACCGTGATTGACAACCTGCCGGACTACATTTACGCGAAGGACGCGCAGGGGCGTTTCGTTCTGAACAATCAGGCGCATGCCAAATCATTCGGTTGCACGGCGCAAGAATTACTGGGGAAGAGCGACTTTGACTTTCACCCGCCCGAACTGGCCAAACAATTTTTCGCCGACGAACAGAAAATCATTGAAACCGGCCAGCCGGTCATCAATCAGGAACAATTCAAATGCAGCCCCGGCGACAAAACAGGCATCAAGCGCTGGTCGGTCAGCACCAAGGTTCTGTGGCGTGACGATCGGGGCGCGGTCATGGGCACGGTGGGCATCACCCGCAATGTCCATGAAATGAAACTGGCCCAGGAAGCTTTGCGCCAAAGCGAGGAACGCTTGCGCGAAGTCATGCGGCGCACGCGTTGCATCCTGAATTTCGGCGAAGTGGAAGCGCCGGAGGGGTGGCGGGAACACGCGCAGGATCCGGTTTCGCCGTTCCGCTGGAATTTCCCCGTGGTCAACGTGGAAGCGGCACAGGACGTATTTCCGCTCGATCTGGCGCCGGACCAGCAATACCAGCAGGCCTGGACTGCCAGCCGCCATCCCGAAGATTTCAAACACATGAACCAGGCTTCCGGCGAGGCCTTTCTTCACGATGCTCCGTTTTATCGCAACCAGTTTCGATGCAAAGACAAACACGGGGTGGAGCACTGGATGCAGCAATTTGTGACCATCAACAAACTGGCGGAAAACAAATGGCAGCTCTTCGGCATCACCACCGACATCACCGATTTGAAGGAGACTGAAAACGCGCTGCGCTCCAGCGAGGAAAAGTTACGCCAGTTCACCGTGCAACTGGAACGCAGCAATCGCGAGCTGCAGGATTTTGCCTACGTGGCGTCACACGATTTGCAGGAACCCCTGCGAAAAATCGTGGTGTTCGGCGAACGGCTCAAGGAAAAGAACACCGGCGCCATGGGGGCGGAAGCGCTCGATTATCTGGACCGGATGCAAAAGGCGGCGGCGCGGATGCAGGTTCTGATTTCCGATCTGTTGACGTTCTCGCGCGTCACCACCAAGGCGCATCCTTTTACTCCGGTCAATCTGGCCGAGGTTGCCAAGGAAGTGGTGAATGATTTGGAGGGACGGATCGAACTGGTCAAAGGCCGGGTTGAATTGGGGCCGTTGCCGGTCATCGATGCGGAGGCGTTGCAAATGCGCCAGTTGCTGCAAAATCTGATTGGCAATGCGCTTAAATTCCGCCGTCCGGAAGAACCGCCCGTGGTGAAGGTCGAGTCGGAAATCATTCCTGCTCCCGACGAACCTGAAAAGAAACTTTGCCGGTTGACAGTCGCCGACAATGGCATCGGCTTCGACGAAAAATATCTGGATCGGATATTTAACGTCTTCCAGCGGTTGCATACACGCAATGAATACGAAGGCACCGGTATGGGCCTGGCCATCGTGCGCAAGATCGCGTTGTACCACGGCGGCGACATCACCGCAAAAAGCAAACCGGGAGTGGGCTCCACTTTTATCTTGACGTTGCCGGTGGTTCATCAGAAACAGGCGCGCGAAGGTAACACGGAAACCACAACCAAAAAGGAAAACCAACCATGAAAAGCGAAGGAAAAATGATTACCATATTGCTGGCTGACGATGATCCGGACGATCGTAAACTGACCCAGGACGCGTTTGTGGAAAACCGTCTCGTTAACGTGCTTCATTGCGTGGAGGACGGCGAGGAGTTGATGGAATATTTGCGCCGCCAGGGCCGTTACTCCGACCAGAAGGATGCGCCCCTGCCCGGGCTGATCCTGCTGGACCTGAATATGCCGCGCAAAGACGGACGCGAAGCGCTCAAGGAAATCAAGGCGGACCCGGAACTGCGCCGGATTCCCATCGTCGTCCTGACCACCTCCAAGGCCGAGGAAGATATTTTGCGCACCTACGATCTCGGGGTGAATTCCTACGTGACCAAACCCGTGACGTTCAAGTCACTGGTGGAATTAATCAAGGTCCTCGGCCGATATTGGTTTGAAGTGGTCGAACTTCCGCCGGGCGAGAATTAAGCGGAAATCAAGTGCTTTATGGCCGATGCCCAGGTCAAAGTCCTGTTGGTGGACGATGATGAGGATGATTACATCATCACGCGCGATTTGATTTTACGAATCGCGGGACAATATCATCTCGACTGGGTCAACAATTATAACGGCGCGCTGGAAGCCATCCAGCGCCGCGAGCACAATATCTATCTGCTGGACTATCGCCTCGGCGAACGCACCGGATTGGAACTGTTGTGCGAAGCGCAGCAGTTCAATGGCCAGGCGCCGATGATTTTGCTGACGGGCCAGGGCGACCAGGAGGTTGACATGCAGGCCATGAAGGCCGGCGCGGCTGATTATCTGGTCAAAGGCCAACTCAATGCCGACATCCTTGACCGCGCCATCCGGTACGCCATCAAAAACAAGCATGCCGAGGAAAACCTCCGCCGTGACCGCGACCTCATCAGCCGCATCATGGAAACCAGCCCGGTGGGCATCGTCGTGGCCAACCAGGCCGGCAAAATTACCTTCGCCAACCACCGGGCAGAAGAGGTTCTCGGCCTGCCCAAGGACGCCATCGCCAACGGTACCAGCAGTGCCCTGGACTGGCATATGGCTGATCTCGACGGCCACCCGCTTCCGGGCCAGTCTTTGCCGCTGAAACAAGTCCTCGAATCCGGCAAGCCGTTGCAGGACGTTCATCATGCAATTGATCGTGCCAATGGTCATCGCACACTGCTCTCGACCAATGCCACGCCGTTTTTTGATGCCGCCGGCGCGATTAATGGCATGGTTATTACGGTGGAAGACATTACCGAACGCCTGATGCTGGAAGCGCAACTGCGGCAATCCCAGAAAATGGAATCCGTGGGTCAATTGGCTGCCGGCGTGGCGCATGACATCAACAACATTCTCACCGTCATTCAAGGCCATGCCGGGTTGTTGCTCAACGCGGTTCCGCCGGGAACCGATTCGACCCGGTCCATCAAGCAGATTTCCGCGGCGGCGGAACGCGCGGCCAGTTTCATCCGCCAATTGCTCACCTTCAGCCGCAAGCAGATTTTCCGATCGAAGATTCTCGATTTAAACACCGTGCTTCAGAATCTAAAGGGAATGCTTCCACGATTGATTGGCGAAGACATCACGCTGGAAACCCAATATCAGCCGGACCTGCCGTGCATCCAGGCCGATACCGGGATGGTCGAACAGATTGTGATGAATCTGGCGGTCAACTCGCGCGACGCCATGCCCAAGGGCGGCAAACTCACCATTACCACGTCGGCGGTTGAAATTGATACCGCTTATGTGCGACAACACCCCGAGGCCCATGCTGGTTCCTTCGTCTGCCTCACCGTGACGGATACCGGCTGCGGCATGGAACGCAAAGTGTTGCAACGGATTTTTGAGCCGTTCTTCACCACCAAGGAAGTCGGAAAAGGCACCGGCCTGGGCCTGGCCACCGTTTATGGCGTCGTCAAACAGCATCACGGCTGGATTGAAGTCCAGAGCGAAGTCGGTGTGGGCACCACCTTCAAGGTCTTCATCCCGGTGGCCGGCAAAGCCGGCGACGCGCCCGCCGAAACGTCCGTAAAATCTGAGAATGTCCGTGGGGGCAAGGAAACCATTTTGCTCGTTGAGGATGAAATCGGGCTGTTGGAACTGGTGCGGGAGATTCTCCAGCAATATCAATATCGGGTGCTAATCGCTTCCTCGGGGGTCGAGGCCTTGCGGGTGTGGGATGAGAACAACGGCAGGGTTGATTTGCTCCTGACCGACATGATCATGCCCGGCGGTATGACCGGCACTGACCTGGCTGCGGAATTGAAGAAACGAAAGCCCGAACTCAAAGTGATTTACGCGAGCGGTTACAGCTCCGCGCTGACGGGCAAGGAATTTACCCAGGGCAACAACGTCTTTCTGGCGAAACCCTATCAACCGAACCAGGTGGCCAAACTGATTCGGAGCACCCTGGATGGGGTTTCCACGGACACCCAGCAGCCTGCTCCTGTTCCAACCGCTGCTCCGGCGCCGACGCCCGCAACGGCTACTGCTCCTGCTCCCGTGCCCGCACCTGCTTTGGCCGGTCATTCAACCTGAAGCCAGGGCAGGAATCTTGCCTGCCAGTTCTTCCGCCGGATAAGTCCAGATTTCCGCGAGCGTCGGATGATAATGCGGCATGGACGCCAGTTCCTGTACCGTCATGCGTTTGGCCATGACTGCCGCAATTTCGTGAATCAATTCCCCGCCCACCGGACCGACACAAGCGCCGCCGAGGATTTCACCCGACTTCGGCTCCGCCAGCAGTTTCACGAAACCATCCTTCGCTTCCATGATGAGCGATTTTCCGTGATCATTGAACGGATAACTCGCCGCCAAATATGGAATGCCCCGCGCCTTCGCTTCCTTTTCGGTCAGACCGACAAACGCCACCTGCGGTTCAGTGAACACAACCGAAATGAGCAGCCGATAATCCATCCGCCGCCGCATCGTCGCATGGGCGATGTTATGCGCCGCGATTTCGCCTTGCTGAACAGCCAGATGGACGATTTCGTGCGGCCCGGTGCAGTCACCCGCCGTAAAAATGTGCGGCGCACTTGTTTGCATAAGCGCGTTAGCCACGATGCGTCCCTTGTCCGTTCTTACGCCGGCATTTTCCAGATTCAGCGATTCCGTATTGGGCACGCGGCCCAGCGCAAACAGGATTTCCTCGGCGGAGACCGAAACAGTTCGACCGCCTTGCTCGAAGGAGACCGTCTTCACTTTCCCTCTGTGCCGTGCGGCAATCAGCTTTGTACCGGTGAAGACCTGAATGACTTCGCGCCGGAACACCTTTTCCAATTCAATCCCCGCGTCCTCGTCAAACTCGCGGAGAATGTGCCTGCTGCGCTGGATAAGTGTGACCTTGATCCCGAACCGCGCGAAAAATTGGGCGAACTCACACGCCACCAGCCCGCCGCCAAGCACGATGAGCGACTTCGGCAACCGCTGGAGCGCCAGCGCGTCGTCACTGGTGATGTAGCCCACTTCTGTTAGCGAGGGCAGGGGTGGTGCGGCGACGCTGGAGCCGGTGGCGATGACAAAATGTTTCGCAGTCAGAAAATATCCGCCAGGTCTTGGAGTGCGCCAGCCCCCTGGCGCCTTTTCCTGCGTCGTATCCGATGCCAAAGCGGCAGAAGACTGCCGCAGTCCAAAACGCTGTCGCGCCAAATCCACCCCGGTAAAATTTGTCAGCGTCACCGTGTGTTCATTCACGAAACTTGCGCCGGCCCGGATGAATTTGAATTTTCCACCGCCAAGTTGTTGTCGCCGATAATCCGCAAACTCCCCGATCAGCGCGTTTTTCCGCGCCATGACTTTTTTGAAATTAAAGCCAACATTTGCAGTCCGCAGGCCCCACGGCTGGACATGGCCGGCCAGATGCAGGACTTCTGCCGCGTACAGCAGTGCTTTGGTGGGCATGCAGCCGCGCAGGATGCACAAGCCGCCGACTTCGTTCCCGCCTTCGATAACGGCTGTTTTCAAACCGGCGTCGGCTGCCGTGCGCGCCGCCGCGTATCCGGCACTGCCGCCGCCCAGAACGGCCACGTCGTAATCGAATTGGTTCATGCGAGAAAGATGCGCGGCATTTCAAATTTGACAACCCCATTTAACAATTTAACCATTCAACCAATTAACGAATTATGAGCAACATCATTTACCCGCGCAGTCCGCGCGAAACCATGGACGGCTGGAGTTACCTGCCGCGTTACATTGACAAAATCCGCCTGCACCTCGCCGGCAAGCTGCACGCCGATTATCAGGAAAACCTGGGCAAGGGCTTCGACGGCATGTGGCTCAAATATGCCGGCGTCACCCATGAACAAATGATTGACGTGGTGAAAAAGTCCGTCACCGACGGCGAGATTTGCGACTGGGTGCGGCGCAACGTAAAAAAATCCCCGGCCGAAAAGGCCGCGCACGCCAAGGACATGCTGGGCCGGCCGCTCGCCGGCGACTCGGAAGCCGTGGCGCGGCTCAAAATGCGCAAAGAACAGGGCGGCATGGCCAACAGGGACGACATCAAAACGTTCGTGGATTACATTGACGCGGACGAAAAGCGGATTTAGGTCGGGGAAACCGAAGAATTGCAGCCTATCCTGATATTAGGCGGCGTCCTTCGGTCGGGGCTGAACGGCTTGTCCAAGCGCGGTGCCAGCCAACGCAGAATGCGACTCATCAGGACCGACGAGAAAAACAACGGGAAAATTCCGCTGATGTGGCCGTGCGGCAGCCGCCAGATTTCCGGCTGGCCCCACTTTTGCCAGAGTTCCTCGATGTATTCTGGTGAGGCAAGAAGATCGTGGTGCCCCCGAAAGAACAAAATACTTTCCTTTGGGATGACCGGCTGACTCAACGCCAAATTGCCAGGCGTGGTGTCCCACGCTTCGAGCGCGGCCTTTCGTCTTTCCAGTGCTTTGCGCACCGGGGTCCAGAGGATGCCTTCGCCGCGGCATACGGGATAATTCGAGCGCACCGGGGCACTCCGAGAACAATCGCTTTCAATCGTGAATCGCGCGTTGCCGTCAGCCCGGCTAGCCAGGCACCGAATGAAAGACCCATTAAGGCGACGGAAGGACAACCCTGTTCCAACAGCCAGCCAGTCAGAGCGCGAATTTCAGCAACCGCTTGCCCAATGGCTTCAGCCGATCGCAAATGGTCCAATACCATTTCAAAGGGTTCAGCCATTCCCATGGGTTCCGCCAGCGAATCCGATTCAGCACGACGGATGCGACGTTGAAAATGGTAGGGAGCGACCAAGGTTGCGGCGTTGAATCCCGCCCGGTTGCAACGGCGGGCGAGCCAATCATACCCGAACCGGTAATGGAGATATTCCTGGCCACCGTGCAGCAACACGATCACAGGCCTTTTCTGCCAGGCATCCGGGCAACGATAGAGCCGGCCATGAACGACGTTGTTTTCCGCAAAATCGCACGGTCGCGGCGATGGGAATGTGAAATGGATGTCCGACGTGAATTCCACCTCGGCGGGTTTGCTGTCGGCGGGAATGAAATCCGGCCCCTTTAGAAATTCAATGGCTTCCGTCAATTTTGTGTTGTTCCGGTCACATTTTCGGGGAGAAATGCCCAGCGGAAACGCTTGAAGGACGCACTGGTCAATGAATTTTGCCAAAGGCGCAATCATAGTTTGAGCCGCCTAACGCCGGAGCTCAGGCACCGCCACCGGAGCCTGACGCTGGCTGCAATGATGATATCCGAATTTCATAAGTCTCTCAACTGGCAAGCGCGATGGCGGTTGCCTGCAGCGATTTTGATACTTCCAGTTAAGCCCTTATGGTTTTTGGTTATCATTGGGGCGAAATGGGCGGGGAGTGCTACCAACACTACCCCGCGTAACCAATCGTGTTTAACCCGGTGCCTTGCGGCACCTAGAACGAATGATCGTATGAAATATTACAGTTCCACCACCGAATTCAACTGCGGAATTGACCTCCACGCTCATCAAATGTACGTCTGCGTCATGGACCGGGACGGCAAGAAGCTGGTCCACACCAACATCCGGAACAATGACTTCGACTATTTCCTCAAGCTCGCCGCGCCTTATCGCCACGACTTGACGGTCTGCGCCGAATGCATGTTCGGCTGGTACTGGCTGGCCGATGCCTGCCAGGAAGCCGGTCTGAAGTTCGTCCTGGCGCACGCCCTCTATCTCAAAGCCATCCACGGCGGCAAGAACAAGAACGACCGCATCGATTCCGAAAAGCTCGCCCATTTGCTCCGCACCAATCTGATTCCGCCGGCCTACGTCTATCCGGCCGCCAAACGCCCGCTGCGGGCGCTGCTGCGCCAACGCATTCTCTACGTCTGGCGCCGCAGTGAACTGTTGGCCCGCATCCAGTCCCACCAACTGGCCTATAACCGGCCCTTGATCCGCCAGACCCGGCCCAATCGCAATCCCTGGGAAGAAAAGCTGCTGGCGCAGGAGGACAATCCGATCCGCCAGCTCGCGTTGCAAAACGACCTGGCGCTGATCCGCCATTACGACGCGCAGATCGCCACGCTGGAAACCCAACTCCAGAAACTCACCCAAGAAACCGCCGCGCGCGATTACACCTTGCTCCAGACCGTGCCGGGCATCGGTGAACATCTGGGCCTGACCATTCTCTACGAAACGGGCGACATCGCCCGCTTTCCCACGGTCAAGGATTTCGTGTCTTACTGCCGATTGGTCAAGGGGAC
The DNA here is from genome assembly GCA_963789055.1 of uncultured Verrucomicrobiae bacterium. Classification (GTDB taxonomy): domain Bacteria; phylum Verrucomicrobiota; class Verrucomicrobiia; order Limisphaerales; family UBA11358; genus UBA11358. The sequence continues at coordinate 39,897 of CAWBJE010000007.1, forward strand.
GGTGGCCAGCGCCGGCAAGATCAAAGGGCTGCGCGGGGCCAAACTCGGCAACCCGTATCTGCGCTGGGCCTTCGGCGAAGCGGCGGTCATTGCCAAGCGCGACCACGCGGTGATCGGCCCGCTGGCCCAACGCTTGGAAGCGCGGATGAACGGGAATAAATTCAAAGCCAACACGGTGCTGGCCATCAAGCTGGCCCGCGCCGTCTATTTCATGCTGCGCCAGGGCACCGTGTTTGACCCGGAGCGCCTGGTGGCGGCGCTGACCCACAAATGAATTTGGCCCCGGCCCGAGCCAACCCGGAGCGTCTAACTGGAGCCGCTGAAATACCCGATGCCCTTACGAGTCGCAGACCAAACTCCTTGGTGCCTGAGCACCCCCGGTCTGCGTTGGGCGCGGGGAGACTCCGTGGATTTGATTGGGAGCTCTGGCCGGCGGTCAACGCGGCGGGATGTTCGACCGCCGGGGGCGCGAGCAAAACAGCTCGGCCTTCGCCCCCGGCTCGTTTATCCGGCTAACGACATAACCTTGGAATGAAAAGTTTTGGAGCATCCGCCCCCGGGGCACGTCCGCAAAAAACTGGAGCCTGGAACTCTCTCGGAGAGCATCGGGCCGCCGTCATTTCATTTGAATGGATAGCTCAGGGGTTTACTGTTGTGAGTTTCTGGACCGCCCCGCAGCGTCCTGCTCGCGACCCGAGTCGGAGTTGATTGCGGGGCTGGAAGACCGGTAGTGGCTCGCTTGCTGCCGCCGGCCCGACCGAGTCCCAATAGGTGTTTAGCCGGATGCCCAGCGTCCGTGCTGCCAACGGAAATCAAGTCGGAGTTCCTGTTCTGAGGACGCGAAAACGGAAAGAAAAAATCTTTCCGTAGGGGAATGTTTTTTTTGTTGACCGTCCGGGCTTAATAGGTGTTAGGCCGACGATTTATCATCCCAAATTACCTCGAACGAATCTGGTGTCGCAGTGAAATCTTGGCAGCGAATCCAACACCTCCGCGCCGCACCGGATGTATCTCGAACCGAAACACGAAACCACTGAAAGCCCTTCCCTGATTTCCAGAAAGGCACAATAAGTGGCTGACGAATGCTCTGAACCGTAAACTGGTGCAATCGCGCCCAATCCTCGACTACACGCAAGCCGCGCTTGCGAGTGACGCGACTGTAAACCACGGCGAAACTGATGCCAAGCGCCCAACATACGCCAAAGTAAATCCAAACATCCGCGCCACTTGAAGATGAAAAATGTGGAAACATGGCAGTCGGCCTAACAGTTAATGGACGGCGTATTGTGCAGCCTATCCTTTTTCGTGGCTTGATGGCATTTCATCTTCAAGTTTTTGACCGACAAGCTGTTGAATCAGCGCTTGCCGTTCGTCACACGCCGACAAAAGGCTGCAAGTGATTGTATCACTGCCCGGAGTAGTAGGCTTCCACCTTGGCGGTGACGTCTTTGTAACTCGCGTCCGTTTCGTAAATCAGCTTGAACTGTTCGATGGCTTCCTCTTTCTTGTTCATGCTTTCAAGCACGCAGCCCAGATTGTAAACGAGGTCCTTTTTCTCGTCGTCGAAAACCAGCTTTTCTTTGATGGCATCTTGGAGTCGGCGCGCGGCCAGGTCGTACATCTTGCGCTTGGCAAAACATTGGGCAAGATAACTCATCGCCGCGAGGCGTTTGTGCGGATTGCCCTGCGCCTTTTGAAATTCCTGGATGGCTTCGCTGATTTTACCCGTCTGAAAATACAATTGCCCCATCTCAAACCGGATGGCCAGGTCGGTCGGATACTTTTCCACGCGCTTCTGGCATTCGGCCACTTGGAAATTCAGCTTGTCCGCTTGAATGGCCGCCGATTTTTCGGTGTAATCCGGTGCCGCGGGGTCAAGTTGCTCCAGTTGAAAATCGTATCGGCGCACGTGGGTGTCGGCAATGGAGCGTTCAAGCGACGGGTCATTGCCCATGTCGGAATTCTTGACGCGGTCATAATACTCCAGCGAGCGGTCGAATTGTTGTTTCTGGGCGTAAAGTTCCGCGAGCTGGCGCACCAGCTTGAGATTGTTCGGCTCGGTTTTCAGCCGCGTTTCGTATTCGCCAATGAGCCGTCCGGTCACGTCCTCGGTCTTTACCACGCGCTTTTCCTGTTCCAGCGAAACGGCCTCCTTCTTGTCCTTCAAAATATCGCGGAAGGAGCCTTCGCCGCCTTCCAAGGCGTTGTAACCGCCCTGGTCGAGCGTCTTGCGCGCGGACAAATCCTTGAGTGCCTGATTCAACTCGCCGTCGTGAGGGGAACTGCGCAAAAGTTCGGCCAGAACCCTTTCCGCCTGGCTGGTGTCACCACCGGTGGTGCCCACCGCATGGGCAAACTCAATCGCCAGGTTTTTGTCCTTGGGCGAGTTCTTCACCATGATTTCGAGCGACATGACGGCGGTTTGCGGGAGTTCCAAAGCGTTAGCCCCGTCCACAATAATCCGGTGGGCGGCGGAACTATTCGGGTCACCGTTTAAAATCTGCTCGGCAATGGCCATTGCCTCGGCGGGATTCTTGCTCAAGGCCATTTTGGCCTTGGCGACTTGAGGGGATGAACCTGCCCCACTAATCATTTTTTTGAAAAATCCGCCGCCTTTATCGCCCGCCTTCTGAATTTGAGCTGCGCGCAATGCCTTGCGGCACTCGAAAAATGCCGGTTCCTTTTCCAGCACCTGGTTGAACAGGGCGATGGCGTAATCCAGGTTTTCCCGTTGCGCAGCTTCGCTGGCTTTCACGAACAGCAGGCGCGGTTCACGCGGAATCTCGTTGATGGTTTTCTCTGCCATATGATTTTTTTGGTTGTATAAAATTGCTTTTGTCGCCGTGAAAAATCAACTCCGAAGGCTCGCGGCGTCAACCGCATTGGGCCTTGTGCCGAAGCGCATGGTCCACCAGCACCAGCGCCGTCATCGCTTCTACCATCGGCACCGCCCGGGGCAATACGCACGGATCGTGCCGGCCGCGGCCTTTCAGGGTCGTATTGCGAAATTGCTCGTCCACCGTGTCCTGCTCGTGCATGACCGTGGCCACGGGCTTGAACGCCACGCGAAAGAAAATCGTCTGCCCGTTGGAAATGCCACCCTGAATTCCGCCCGAGAAATTCGTTGACGTGAAAACCTTTTCCCGCTTCGCGCGGAATGGATCATTGTGCTCGCGGCCGGTCAGCAGAATGCCACCAAAGCCGGAGCCGATTTCAAACGCCTTCGACGCCGGCAAACTCAGCATCGCCTTGGCCAGGTCCGCTTCCAGCTTGTCGAACACCGGTTCGCCCCAGCCGGCGGGCACGCCACGCGCGACGCCTTCGACAATGCCGCCTACGGTGTCGCCCGCGCGCCGCATTTTTTCGATTAGCCGGACCATTTGCGCCGCCGCCTTCCGGTCGGGACAACGGACAATGTTCGCCTCGATGTCCTTGAACTTGACCTTGTCGGGATTTACATCGGCAACAAGCCGTTGCACCTGTTTGACGTACGACAGGATTTCGACGCCGAACTCTTCGCGCAAAATTTTCTTCGCAATCGCGCCGGCAGCGACGCGGCCGACCGTTTCGCGCGCGCTGGCCCGCCCGCCGCCCTGCCAGTTGCGGATGCCGTATTTGGCGAAATAGGTGAAATCCGCGTGTGACGGGCGGAATTTCGTCTTCATCTCGGTGTAGGCTTCGGGCCGGGCGTCCTCGTTTTTAACCCACAGGCAAATCGGCGTGCCAAGCGTTTTGCCGCCAAAAGTGCCGGAAAGAATCTGCACCGTGTCGGATTCCCGGCGCGGCGAAACAATTTTGGATTGGCCGGGCCGGCGGCGGTCCAAATCGGGCTGAATATCAGCTTCCGTCAGCCGGAACTGCGGCGGGCAGCCGTCCACGACCACGCCCACGCCGCCACCATGGGATTCACCCCAGGTTGTGATGCGGAACAGATGCCCGAAAATGCTGGCCATGCTGAAATAATGCGAAAAAAAGGCCGTATCGTCAAATCTATCGGAAAGTGCGCCTTTTGTCGGAGGGACGAGTTATACGAGTCCCAAAAATCAATTAATTTTACGGCCGGAGACTCGTGTAATTCGTTACTCCGAAATCATGAATGAGTCGATGCCGGAACCCGGTCGGAAGTCCTTGCCGCATTTACCATGCATGGAATTCCCAAATCAGACTATCATTCAATATGTGAGTTGTAACGTGGAGGGCCGTCGTCCTCTGCTTGCGAATGCGGAGATACACCAATTACTCATCCAAGGATGGCGCAAAGCCAATCATTGGATAGTTGGCCGTTATGTCATCATGCCGGACCATCTGCATTTTTTCTGCGCACCAATCAAGGTTCCGATCACGCCGTTCAAACAATGGATGGAATTTTGGCGGGCCGGTGTGACGCGAAGCTGGCCACGTCCAAAGGAAAAACCAGTCTGGCAAAAAGATTTTTTTGACCGACAACTTCGCCGTGGCGAAAGTTATCGTCAGAAATGGCTCTATGTTTCGGCAAATCCTGTCAGAGCCGGTTTGGTTGTGCGTTGGGAGGATTGGCCATATCAAGGCGAACTGAACTTTCTCTCCTGGCACGAATCGGCATAGCTTGCATTCCAGTTTATCGGAAGGACGAGTTACACGAGTCCCCATATATTTTCGAGAGACAAGTTGTTCAGGGAACTGTATAACTCGCACCTCCGATTGATTTGGGACTCGTATAACTCGTCCCTCCGAAATAGAATGCGTTGCATGAACCGCATTGTGGAACGTTTTGCGCGCCTGAAGCGCGAAGGTGAAAAGGGCTTCATCGTTTATATCGGCGCGGGGGACCCCGATTTGGCCGCCACCCGCCGGCTCGCCATCGCTTTTGACCAGGCGGGGGTGGACGTGTTGGAATTGGGCGTGCCGTTCAGCGATCCGCTCGCTGACGGGATGGTGAACCAATTGGCGGCGCAACGCGGTTTGGAGTCTGGCACCACGCCGCCGAAAGTTTTGCAAACCGTGGGAGCCATCCGGCGCGATTCACAAATCCCGATTGTGCTCTACATTTACTTCAACCTCATCCACCGCGTCGGTCTGGAGAAGTTTATCAGGAGTGCCGCCAAGGCCGGTGTGGACGGTTTGCTGGTGCTGGATTTGCCGCCGGAGGAGGCCGGCAACTACGAGGCGCTGATGAAGAAAGCCGGTTTGTGCCACATTTACCTCGTCGCGCCGACAACGCCGGAAAAACGCATGGCCTTCATCGTAAGCCGCGGAGCCGGTTTTATTTACTACATTTCCCGTGAAGGCGTAACCGGGATGCAGTCAACCGTTGCCGCCAACCTCGCGTCGCAAGTCGAAAAAATCCATGCGCACACACGGTTGCCCGTGGCCGTCGGCTTCGGCATCTCCAATCCCAAACAGGCGCGGCGGGTGGCGTCATCGGCGGACGCGGTGGTGGTGGGCAGCGCGGTGGTGAATCAAATTGCCCGGCATGGCAAATCACCGGTACTGGTGAAACGCGTGGGTGCGTTTGTGCGGTCGCTGGCGGACGCGGTGAAGAACGTTTAGCAAATCCGCCCGTGGTTCTGCTATAAATCTGCCGGGCTTGAAAAAATCCAGGACCAGCAACGCCAGTCCTGGATGGTGTTTTGAAAACCGAATTATTAATCGTCTGACTCTTTGCCTTTAAACGTCGTTTCCCCCGTGATCACCGGATAAGAGTAATTCGCATCACGGAAGTAACCGTCACCCGAGCCGCTCATGGTGATGGACATCGTTGTCGTTACGGAGTTGTCGCTGAAATCAATTATTCCCAAGCCGTGGATAACCAACGCGTTGTCATTGGCAAAAACTACAGACGGATAATCAGTGATGTCAAACTCGTACGGATTATCGTGGATATAGAGAAGACGCGGCAGTGTGGTTTTGCTGGAATGAGTACCTTTGCTTTCGTTGTCTGTGGAACTTTCCACATAGTTTACTCCCACGTTGATATTGTCCCAGAAGCCGAAATGCCAATGATAAACGTCAAACTCAACGTAACTGTAATAACCTGTGCTGGTACCATCCAGACGGTAGGAACCATGCGTGATGGTGTTGGTGACATAGAAGATGCCGTAAACAAAATTTCCGTACCAGTCACTGGCGTCTGAGTTATAAGCGTCGCTATAGGCCAATTGCGAACCTTTGTTCGTAAACCAGCCATTGCCAGTCGCGTTGGCCAGAAGCTTCAATATGTCCTTGGTCTTGAAGCTTTGTTTGATGATCTTGCCCACATCCAAATTTGCACTGGCGCTGTAATTGGTCGCCGTCATGACGGTGCCGCTGACGTTGAAAAAGCCAAGAGTGGCCGAGGCTTTGCCTGCGGCAAGGACCATCGCCCCTGCGGCCAGGGCGCACAACAAGATTTTGGTTGGTTTCATATCGGTTGTTGATTTTGTGGTTGAATTTTAATTTCGGCCGGGTGCGCCTCTGAATTTCAAGCGACCGAACATTCACCGGATTTTGTGACGATAGGCTCTTATGTCAACAGTGAATAATGCTGTTCCCTCTGCTTGAACCCTTATCGATGCCCGCCCGGAAACGGGCCTTCAGCCCGGTTTAGACCGCAGTAAAGATTTATTGATTCTGGCCAGTCGTTGTATTCTGGCCGGGGCTGGACTGTGAATTCTGGCTACTGGCGTGCCTTTGCAGATTCTCGTTCCAACGCGCCTGGGCCTTGGCCCGGGCTTGCTCTTGGGCTTGAATCTGTTCCGGTGTCAGTTGCTGCTTGGTTCCCCGATGGCTGAAGTCAACACTGGGCAAGGCCAGCCAGTCCGCGGCTTCCAGCATGGCGATGGCTTCCTGATTATCCTCGGCATTCGCGGCGGCGGCTTTCAAAACAGGAATGGCATTGCTGCTGCCAAACTGCTTGGCTGCTTCTATTGCCGCTTCACGGATTTCCTTTTCCGGACTGGTCAGGTCGGCCAGAATGTAGGACAGGGAGGCCGGATCATCATTATTCATGGACCATTCTTGGAGGCGATCCCTCTCGGCGTCAATGGCCGCCAGACGCTGCTCCTCCGTAAGGACATTGGTGGCAGCCGCCGCTGCGATGGGGATGGGTGCTGGCGGTGGGGCCATGCTCGTCCCGGCGGCAGAATCAGGGGTTGCGATTTCAGCCTTGGCGGGCGGCGCGGACACGCTCCCCAACTGCCGCTTCAATAAGAGGGCTGCACCCAGAATCAGTAACGTCAGCAGGCCCAGCGTGATGATAAATCTTGGCCTCATACCTGCCGGTCAGGTTAAATAATTATTCAGAAGAATCAACTTCAAATCCGTTTCGGAACATTCGTTGCCTCCGGCCTGGCCCGCGCCGCTTGGAAATAACCGCAATAATGGGTTGACATTAATTGGCTCTTAGGGGGAAATAAGATTGTCGTCGTAAGGATTGCGACAATAAACCAGAAGTGTAAATAAAATAAATAAAAGTTAAAAATTATGAAAACCACTCAAATGTTGATGTGTTCACTGGCGGTCGGCGCGATGCTTTTTGCCGCCGGCAAAGCCTCGGCTGATGGCGGACCACCTTTGCTCATGACACTGAATATCAGTGGAACGATCACTTACCTGGCCAATGACACCACCGTCGGAGCTGTAGAAACTAAAAAGACAGCCACGGTGTCATTCAACAATGCAGAGATCATTGCCATGTTGAATGCCTCGACGCAGTTTCAAACTGATCTGGCTGCCCAAAGTTATAGTGTAGCAAACATTCCCGCCAAGTCATTTTTTGTTATGGATAATACTAATAATATTATTGTCACCAACAAAACCACCGGGCTTAGTATTAACCTCAGCACTTTGATTGTTGATTATTATGATTATACTAATATTTCTGGCATCTATGCTGAAGATGGTGACAGCCCAATTTTCTACACCTCTATGAGTAGTTCCTCTCCTCTTGATGCTTTTAATGATAATGGAAGCGGCGCTGAGGCTGAGTCAGGAACAGATAATAGCACCACCAAAGCGGGAACTAGAAAATCGATGGAAGCCACGGATACAATGATAATCACAGATGGAACAATGGATGGTGATTACAACCTCGAAAACGTGATAGTGGTCAGCGGTTTATCCAAGAGTTCCGGGACTAAATCCGCAGTGTATACTACTGGTAAATACACTGGTTTACAGAAAGTGTCTGAAAGCGGCAGCATCACCGGTTCCGGTGGTGGATGTTATTATTTGAGTATTGAAAATGATGACTATCCTTATGAAGCGGTTACGCAGGGCACAGGCTCCGCCAGCGGCAGCGGATATGCCAGTCCCTAATGATGATTAACGAGTGGTCAGATGTTTCAACCGGGACAGGCTTGCCTGTCCCGGTTTTCTTTGCCCCAATGCGGATAATGACCGCACAAAACGCTCGCTTTCCTTCCCCGCCCGCCAAAAAATGGTCCTGAATGACTGGCACCAATTCTTGGAGACAATCGATGCCAAGGTGGGACGGCGCTGCTGCATCGCCGGGTCCAATGGCCGTGCAGCACGACGGCCCTGCCGCGTGGGGAATGTGCAGGTTATTATCGGGGAATGGCATGATTCTTTGATTTTTTTGAATGGGGAATTAACGAAATAAAAAATTAAACTCTGATGAAAGTCAAAACCGACACAAAAGACCGCTTCGTCATCATCATGACGGGCGCGGCGAACGGTTCTGGCCGGTGAGCCGCGAGCAAAGGCCCAAGCAACTGCCCACCTTGCTCGGCTAACGCTCGTCCCTCCAGCACGCCTTTCGCCTCCGTGTATTTTCCAGGAATCACCATTGTTAGTTAATCAAATGACAACATAGGTGGATTGACAAGTTTCATAATCGCGAGAAAATCAAACAAAATCAGAATCAGAATCATTAACAATATACCAATCATGAAACGAATCATTCTCTCCCTACATGAACAATCACTGAAATAAACAACAATGGCATGCTCGCCATTACTGGATGCTACAGTTCCAGCGGCGTGGTAACCATTCCCTCCATTATATGAAATTAATCAAATTACCTTTAAACAGATTGGGAACACAATACTGGCTCCCGACGGCAACAGGCATTTTATTTATTTTGATGGCCGGCGCCTTTTCCACAAATGCTCAAGACGGGACCTGCAAAGTGAGCGAATCGTGGAGTGTCACCGTCTATGATCCATATGATAATGTGGTGGTTCACAAAACCGGAAAAGAGTCGGGCACCATCAATATATCAGGCGGCAGTTATCAACTAATCAATGATACAGGCGCCGCTGATGTTGGATCGTTGGACGGGAGTATCCAGTATGATGGAAATCAATATACTGTTAATGCCCAACCCGTCCTTTACGCTTTTGCCACAAAAGGCACGGGGCTTTACGCGGTTGTAAAGTTAAGTTTTTTTGTGGTGTTGGTCCCGCTTCCCTCGACCTTTGGCTTTTCTTTGTTTCAAGAGGATGACGTATATACAGCAACGGGTATAAGCCCTTCAGATTTGCAGGGTTCAGGAACAGCCGTAGATGGCAATGATGAGGAGTGGGATATGAGTTCCACTGCCAGCTTGACTGTCCCGGCTGTTGCCCCATCCATCACCACACCACCCATCAGCGAGGTGGTAATGGCTGGTTCGGACGTGAGTTTTTCCGTTGGGGCGTCAGGCACAACGCCCTTCACCTACGAATGGGAGCATGACGGAACAAAGCTTTCGAATAGCGGAGAATTCAGCGGCACGACGACGGCGACATTGAACATCAACAATGCTCAGTCCAAGGATGCGGGCAGCTATACGGTGGTGGTCTCGAATTCCAAAGGCTCGGCCAGCGTGTCGGCCACGTTGACGGTATATACGGCACAGACCTATACGAACCTGTATAGTTTCAGTGGCGGCAGCGACGGGTCTCATCCGTCTGCCGAAGTGGTTTTATCGGGTAACACCCTGTATGGAACGGCATTTAAAGGCGGCGCTTCGAGCAATGGCACGGTGTTCGCCGTCAACACCGATGGCACGGGGTTCACCAACCTGCACAGTTTTACCGAGATGTTCACCAATTCAATGGGTATTTATACCAACAGCGACGGAGCTTGGCCGGGTGCCGGATTGGTTTTATCGGGCAACACGCTGTATGGGACGGCGTCTGGTGGCGGTGCCAGTGGCTACGGCACAGTGTTCGCCGTCAACACCGATGGCACGGGTTTTACGACCCTGTATAGTTTCACGAATGGCAGCGACGGAGCTTATCCGTATGCCGGATTGGTTTTATCGGGCAATATCCTGTATGGAACGGCGAGTGAGGGCGGCACCAATGGCTACGGCACGGTGTTCGCCGTCAACACCGATGGCACAGGGTTTACGACCGTCTATAGTTTCACAGATGGCAGCGACGGAGCTGATCCGTATGCCGGATTGGTTTTATCGGGCAACACGCTGTATGGGACGGCGTCTGGTGGCGGTGCCAGTGGCTACGGCACGGTGTTTGCCGTCAACACCAATGGCACGGGTTTTACGACCCTGTATAGTTTCACGAATGGCAGCGACGGGAGTATGCCAAGCGCCGGATTGGTTTTATCGGGCAACACCCTGTATGGAACGGCGTTTTTGGGCGGCAGTTCGGACAACGGCACGGTGTTCGCCATCAAAACCGATGGCACAGGCTTTACGATCCTGCATGGTTTCACCGCACTGGATACCGCCACTGATACTACCAACAGCGACGGAGCTTGGCCGGGTGCCGGATTGATTTTATCGGGCAACACCCTGTATGGAACGACGATCGAGGGCGGTCGTTACGACGGAGGCACGGTGTTCGCCATCAAAACCGATGGCACGGATTTTACGACCTTGTATAATTTTACTGGTGGCAGCGATGGAGCTGCTCCGTCTGCCGGATTGATTTTATCCGGCAACACCCTGTATGGGACGGCGTATGATGGCGGCACCGATGGCCATGGTGCGGTGTTCAGTCTTTATGTGGGGGCGCCCAGTGCGACGCAAGGTTCATTGCAAGTAACGATTACTCCGCCCGGTGCGGTCAGCGCCGGGGCTGAGTGGCAGGTGGACGCCGGGGTTTACCAGAAAAGTGCCGCGACGGTTACGAATCTGTCCGCGGGGGCTCACACTGTTTCGTTCAAGACCGTATCCGGATGGACCAGTCCTTCCAACCAAACGGCCACGCTTATCGGCGGTCAGACCGCCACCCTCGCTGCCACCTACTTGGATGCCACCAAGCCGACGTTGACCATCACGAACCCCATCAAGACCGGCGGGACGTGGAGCAACCCGGTGTTTACCGTGAGCGGCAAAGCTGGCGACAACGTGGGGGTGGCCAACGTTTTGGTTTCCTTGAACGGCGGGGATTGGGCAGCGGCAACCTTGTCCAACAACGGCAGCAACTGGACCGAGCAGGTCACCTTGACCCCGGGAATGAACACTATTGCTGCTTACGCAGTGGACACCGGCAACAACGATTCATTAACCAACACGGTGAAGCTGGATTACATTTTGAGCACGACGCTTACGGTCAGCACCAACGGCGATGGCACCATCAGTCCCGCTTACAACGGCGCGCTGTTGCAGATCGGCAACACCTACAGCATGACGGCGAAGCCGGCCAAGGGGTTTGGTTTCGTCAACTGGACGGACGGCCTCAGCAACGTCATCACCAACAGCGCGAAGTTGGAATTTGTCATGGCGTCGAATCTCACTTTCGTGGCGAACTTTGAGGACATCACCAGGCCGACCTTGAGCATCACCAATCCCAGCAAGACGGGTGAGAAGTGGAGCGAAGCTGTATTCACCGTGAGCGGCAAAGCTGGCGATAACGTGGTGGTTTCCAACGTTTTGGTTTCGTTGAACGGCGGGGATTGGGCTTCAGCAACCTTGTTGAACAACGGCAGCAACTGGACTGAGCAGGTCACCTTGGTTCCGGGCACGAACACCATCGCGGCTTGCGCGGTGGACAGCAGCGGCAATGTTTCCCTGACCAACACGGTAAAACTCGATTACATCCTCAGCGCCCCGCTCACCGTGCAAATCGTCGGGGGGGGAACGCTGAAGCCCGATTATAACGGCGCTCTTCTGGCCATCAGCAACAGCTACACCATGAAAGCCACGGCCGCCAAGGGTTTTGCCTTCTACTATTGGGGTGGTGGCGTGCCGATGAGCACCAACAAGACACTCACCTTTACGATGGTCTCCAATCTGACGATCACCGCCAATTTCAAGGATGTGACGAAACCGACGATGCCGACGATCACGTTTCCGGTTGCGAAACAGAATTGGACCAACACGGTCATTACTGTGACGGGCAAAGCCAGTGATAATGTGGGTGTCGCCGGGGTTTGGGTTCGAATCAACGACGGCGGCTGGGCCGTAGCGGGGACGAGCGACGGTTTCACAAACTGGAGTGCGGCGCTACCGGTCATCTTCAGCACGAATATTGTCCAAGCCTGTGCCGTGGATGCGGCCGGCAACGTGTCCGTGACCAACGTGGTCAGATTTCTCGGGGTTCTGGCGCCAGCGTCGTTATCGGGCTATGCGGCGACGATGAAGCCCAGTGTTGGCAAACAAGAGCTGGTTGTGTCGTGGGATGAGAGCACCTGGGCGCAAGTTGGCGCGGATAATGACACCAACGCGGATGATTACTGCGCGGGCAGTTATGAGTATATGCAAACCGGTCCGAACACTGCGACATTGACGAATGTGGACATTGGGATGATGAGCGCGCTCGGCACGACCAATGTCACAACCGTGAACCTGACGTTCACCAGCGTCACCAGTGCTGACTGCGCCTGGTCGAGCGAGAATGATTCCGGCTCAGGGACGATGACGTTTTCGCCGGTGAGCAATCTCGTGCCTGCGTCACTGGATGGCAAGACGATGACAGCCAGAGGCAGCGTAATCACCTTCGCCGCTGATGGGACATACAACGAACCCCCGAGCGCCAACAATGGCGAAACGCCAGGCTATGGCACTTACACCTTCACGCAATACAGCCCCACGGTGGCCATCATTGAACTGAATCGAACGGGTTCTGACTACGCCGGGGCAGTTGCCTATGTGGAGGTGACCTTTACCTCGTCAACGAAAATCAATATCGCTCAAAGCTGGTATTCGTATCCCTCGTATGACAGTTATCCCGATGATTGGGGCCTGGCCACCGGCACGATAAAGTGACCGGCAGGCACCACGATTCTGAAACAGGCGGAATCTTTCACCCTGCCCATTGGCGTACTTCGGGCAGGGTCGGAAGAATAACACAATTGGCTAGCCATGATCGAGCGCCGGAAACTTTCAATTCCGCCGGCTTGCATGGTTTTTTCGGAATTGGCAGGCTGGAGGTGAAAATTAGGCATGCGGTCGCCAACGGTGCTTGAATGGCTGTGGCGAAGCCCGACGGAACATGGACAATATAGTGCCGATATCCGTGTTCATCCGTCGTGAAATTATTTTGCATGAAAACGAATACTGACACAAAAGACCGGTTCGTCATCATCATGGCGGGCGGACGCGGCGAACGGTTCTGGCCCGTCAGCCGCGAACAAATGCCCAAACAATTGCTCACCCTGCTCGGCAAACGCTCCTTCTTGCAGGAAGCCGTTGACCGCGTGCTGCCGCTCGTGCCGGCCAAAAATATCTTCGTCATCACCAACGAGGCGCAGTTGCCCGAAGTCCGCAAACAGCTTCCCAAAATCCCCAAAGCCAATCTCATCGCCGAACCCATCGGCCGCGATACCTGCGCCGCCGTTACGCTTGGCGCGGCGCTCGTCGGCGCCCGATCCACCACCGGGGTCATGGCGGTTCTGCCCGCTGACCATGTCATTCCCGACGCGAAAAAATTCCAGCAGGTGTTGAATGATTCCTTCGACCTGGCATCACGTGGCCAGGCGATTGTCACCATCGGCATCAAGCCGACCGAGCCGGCGACAGGTTACGGTTACATTCAGGTCGGCCCGGAATTGCCGCCGGCGCAAGGCGCAAAAAAAACCAAGACGACGTTTTATCGGGCGGAACGGTTTGTGGAGAAGCCGCACTTCGATCGCGCGCTGGAATACGTCAACAGCGGCCAGTACCGCTGGAACGCCGGCATGTTCGTCTGGTCGTTCGTGACCATCACGGAAGGATTGCAGAAACATCAGCCGGAAATGTACGCCGCCTGCCAGCGCTGGTTCAAAGTGGCGAACAAACCCGCCAAACTCGCCAAGGTGCTGGCCAGGGAATATCCCGGCATCAAAAAAATTTCGATTGATTATGCGCTGATGGAAAAAGCGCAGAATGTCGTTGTGGCCGACGGCGCGTTTGAGTGGGACGATGTTGGTTCGTGGACGGCGCTGGCGCGGCACCTCAAAGCCGACCCGGAAGGCAACTGCGCCGTGGCGGATTTCATTCACGTGGACGCCGCGCGTAACATCATCTTCGACGCGCGCATAAATAATCGCACGCCCATTGCCGTGGTCGGTTTGCGTGATTCCATTCTGGTTCAAACCGACGATGCGGTGTTGCTGGCGCACAAATCCCAGGCGCAAAAGGTAAAAGAGTTGGTCAGGAAACTGGGCGAGGATGCTAGGTTGAAGAAGTTGGTTTAACCGCAGATTCAAACCATGACCCGGATTGACCAAAAGACGATTGACAAGCTTAAAGAAGGTGCGGCACTGATTTGGGAGGACGCGCGCAGAACAGTCTTTCATACGGGAATTGTGATGTTTGAATTATCTCGGACACTGCGGTGAAATTCGAACTGACCAAGCATGCGAAGCAGGCCTTGGCCGAACGGGAAATTGCGTTGGAATGGGTGGAACGCGCGTTCAGCCAGCCGGAATTGCGCCTGCCGGACCTGGATGACGCGGAAGTGGAGCGTCGTTACCGCAAAATCCCCGAATTTGGCGGGCGCGTATTGCGTGTGGCCGTCAATATCGCGGTTGAACCAAACCGGGTGGTGAGTGTATTCTTTGATAGAAAGATGAAAGGCAAGTTGTGAGAATGCACTTGGACAAAGAAGCCGACGCGCTTTATCTGCGGCTCGATGATTCCAAAATCATCGAGTCGGAGGAAATTGCCCCCGGCGTGATTGTGGATTACAACCGCAAGAACTCCGTCGTGGGCGTGGAAGTGCTTCATCTCTCCAAACGCGCGCCAAAATCCAAAGCTTCCAAAGCGCACAAGTATCCTTCCCATGCCGGCGCCGCGATGGCATTACACGACAAGCCGGCGAAAAAATAGGTTCATAGGTTTTCCTGCAACGCCGGGCTGAATGATTACAATCCCGCTGGGATTTGAATTCATGCCATTTGACATTCGGCATTCGAAATTGCTGCTCATTTACCTCTGTTCAACCACTGTCGTTCTGCTATACTCGTCTATTGCAAATTTAAATTCATGCAGCATATAAGGAACATCGCCATCATCGCGCACGTTGACCACGGCAAGACGACGCTCGTGGACTGCCTGCTCAAGCAGTCGGGCACCTTCCGCGCCAACCAGCATGAATCGACCGACGAACGCCTGATGGATTCGATGGATTTGGAAAAGGAAAAGGGCATCACCATCCGCGCCAAAAACGCCGCCTTCAAATACAAGGAATACCACATCAACATCGTCGATACCCCCGGCCACGCCGATTTCGGCGGCGAAGTCGAGCGCATCATGAACATGATTGACGGCGTGCTGCTGGTGGTGGACGCCGCCGAAGGTCCGCAGGCGCAAACCCGCTTCGTCCTGCGCAAGGCGCTCGAAGCCGGCGCCAAGCCGATTGTGGTCATCAACAAGATTGACCGCGAGAACGCGAACCCGAAGAAAGTGCTCGACGAGGTTTTCGAACTATTCATTTCGCTCAACGCCACGGACGAGCAGCTCGATTTTCCGTTCGTCTATTGCTCGGCCAAGGCCGGTTACGCAAAACTCGACCTCAAGGATGCCAGCGACACGCATGGGGCCGCTGTTCGACGCCATTGTAAAATTCATCCCGCCGCCGCGCGCCAAGGCGGGCGATGGTTTCCAGGTGCTGGTGGCCAATCTCGATTACAGCGATTATCTCGGGCGCATCGCCTTCGGGAAAATTCTCGCCGGCAAGGTCAAAGCCGGCGAGCCGGCCTGCTGCTTGCACGGCCACGGCAAGATCACCCAGGGCAAAATCACGATGATTTACCACTTCGAGGGCCTCAAACGCATCGAGGTGCCGGAGGCGCACGCGGGCGACATCGTCGGCATCACCGGTTTTGAGGATGTGTTCATCGGCGAGACCATCGCCGACAAACCGGAACGCGGCGCGCTGCCTTACATTCCGATTGATCCGCCGACGATTCAGATGGAATTTGCCGTCAACGACAGTCCGCTCGCCGGCCAGGACGGCAAACTCGTCACCGCGCGGCACATCTGGGAGCGGCTGCAAAAGGAAATCCGCACCAACGTCGCCCTGCGCATCAAACAGACCGCCGATCCGAAAATTTTTGAAGTTGAAGGCCGCGGCGAAATGCAAATCGCCATCCTCGTCGAGCAGATGCGGCGCGAAGGTTACGAAGTTTTGGTTTCGCGCCCCGAAGTGCTCTACAAAAAGGACGCCAACGGCAACATGCTGGAGCCGATTGAAAGATTGTTTCTCGAAATCCCGCAGGAATTCATGGGCGCTGTCATGGAAAATCTTTCCAGCCGCAAGGCCGAAATCACCAGCATGAACCATCACGGCGACCAGGTGACCATCGAGGCGCTGATTCCCATGCGCGGCCTGATTGGGTTCGAGACCGACCTCGTGAACCAGACGCGCGGGCTGGGCGTAATGAGCCATCTTTTTCACGAATATGGCCCCGACCGCGGAGAAATTGCCGCGCGCAAGAATGGTTCGCTCGTCAGCATGGAAAGCGGCACGGCGATGTCGTACGCGCTGAACATGATTCAGGAGCGCGGCCGGCTGATGATTGAGCCGGGCGATGCCATCTACGTCGGCATGATTGTGGGCGAAAACGCGCGTGAAAACGACATCCCGGTAAATCCCTGCAAGGCTAAAAAATTGACCAATATGCGGTCGGTGGGCGATGGCAAGGGCATCCAGCTCACCGCGCCGCTCAAACTCTCGCCTCGAACGCGCGCTGGAATACATTGACGTGGATGAATATGTGGAAGCCACGCCGAAAAATCTGCGCTTGCGAAAGAAAATTCT
Organism: uncultured Verrucomicrobiae bacterium; assembly: GCA_963789055.1. Taxonomy (GTDB): domain Bacteria; phylum Verrucomicrobiota; class Verrucomicrobiia; order Limisphaerales; family UBA11358; genus UBA11358. The sequence goes on from CAWBJE010000007.1 coordinate 57,008, forward strand.
GGATGGAACCGCCCGTAAACGCTCCGAGAAGATCCGCTCCGTCAAAATTTTGTCGGAATAGCATCTCACCACCGCGAGTTCCGTAGCTGCGGACGTCAGTCCGCGCACTTTAAATTAAATGGAAGTCAGCGCCGACTCACGTCGGCGGCTACGATTGACTCATATCCCCGCTTTTCAACCCCGGATTCGCCTTCCCAACCCCGTCATCCCGAAGTATCCTGCTTATCTGAAACATCATGCCCAGTGTTTTCATCAAAACCTACGGCTGCCAGATGAACGAGCGCGACAGCGAAGCCGTCGCCGCCCAGCTTGTCGCCAAGGGCTACACCCTCGCACCGTCTGAAGCCGTCGCCGACGTGATTTTGCTGAACACGTGTAGCGTGCGCGATTTCGCGGAAAAAAAGGCCATTGGCAAAATGCAAAACCTCGCCGCCGATGTGCGTAAGAATCGTCCGGACGTCGTGCTCGGCTTTCTGGGTTGCATGGCACAAAGCCGCGGACAGGAACTGCTCGACCGCCTGCCGGACATTGACCTCGTCCTCGGCACGCAGAAATTTCATCACGCGGCAGATTATCTCGACGCCATCCTCGCTGGTCGGCGGGAAAAAATCGTGGACGTGGCGGTGGAGCAGGGAAGCGAGGCGACTATTCGCGAACATCTGCTCAACGGCATCGGAAAAAAATCCGTTACCGCGTTCGTCAGCATCATGCAGGGTTGCAACCAATATTGCACCTTCTGCATCGTGCCGTACACGCGCGGCGAGGAGCGCAGCCGCAGCATCCCCGACATCGTGGCCGAATGCCGCCAGCTCGTGTCACAGGGCGTGAAGGAAATCACGCTGCTCGGGCAAATTGTGACAAGCTACGGCAAACGTGAAAAGAGTGACGCATTAAGCGGTGGGGCGAGCGTACCCGCGAGCCGGCTCGTCAGTAGCCTCGCCCCACCAAAAAAATCCCCCTTCGTCCAACTCCTCGACGCCGTCCACGAAATCGAAGGGCTGGAACGCATCCGTTTCACCGCGCCGCATCCGAAGGGCTACGGTGACGATTTAATTCAGGCCTTTGCGCGGCTGCCCAAGCTGGTTGAGAGCGCGCATCTGCCGGTCCAGAGCGGCAGCGACCGCGTCCTGAAATTGATGCACCGCGGCTACACGCGCGAACGTTTTATCGGCATCGTCAAAAAACTACGCCGTGCGAAACCGGACATCGGCATCACGACGGACATCATCGTTGGGTTTCCCGGCGAGACGGATGACGACTTCGAGCAGACCCTCTCGCTCGCACGCGAAGTGGAATTCGACAACGCCTATATTTTCAAATATTCGCAGCGCCGCGACACGCCCGCGGCGGAAATGCCCGGCCAGGTGCCGTTGAAAATCCGCGAGGAACGCAACCATCGCCTGCTCGAAACGATCAATGCCATCGGCAAACGCAAATACGACGCGTTCATCGGGCGGCGGACGCAAATCCTCGTCGAAGGGCCGAGCAAAAAAAATCCGGCGCGGATGACCGGCCGGACGCGCTGCAACAAGATTGTGGTGTTCGAGGGGTCAGACCGACATCGCGGCCAGCTCCTGGACGTGAAAATCACCCGCGCCGGCTCCTTCACCCTCTACGGCGACCCGGCGATTTTGAATTTGTGAAACGGCTGTTCCCGCGTGGTCGTTTCAACGAAGGATGGCAGGCGTCAGAAAATCCTTGAGCAGGGCGGCCACCCGGTCCGCGGCATAAACGTGGAGAAAGTGTCCGGCGTTTGGAATCCGCTCCAGTCGAAGGTGCGGAATGACGGTTGCCGCTTTCCCGGCATCAAACCGGGGAACGGCGGAACCGACGAATAAAACCGGGGCAGCGACTTTCGGCAGAATGCGTTCCGGTTGCAATTCCCCCACCTGTTCCGGCAGAAAGCGCAACACCGCTTCCGGTGCGGAACACATGGTTTCAATAATGGCATTGCAACGGGCATCGCGCTCGAAGGAGAGGAAAAATATTTCCCGCAGCAGCCTGGCCAGCCGGCCCCGAAAATCAGGTTCATCCAGCCAGCGGTAGATCGTGTTCTGGCCGGCCAGGGTTTTTTCCGCCGGTGGCAGGCTGCCGTCCAGATTGACAACGGCCCGGGGCTGTAGCCGGCCCGAAGCTGCGGCCATCAGTGATAACACCCCGCCCATGCTATGCCCCAGCAACACCGGACGTTCCAGTTTGTGCTTCAAGGCAAAGTCCACCATCGTTCCGGCATAATGCTCGAACCCCGGTAAAAATCCGTCCAACGGGGTCCGGCCATGTCCGGGCAGGTCCAGGCAGAAGATGCGAAAATCCTTTTCCAGAAAACGGCTCAGTTCCATGAACTGTTCGCCATTGCAGGCCCAGCCATGGGTGCAAACCAGCGGGACATCACCCGAACCCGAAACTTCAAAATGCAGGTCCACCGCCTTCATGACGGACAAAAAACCGGTGATTTTATCTCATCTGATTTCATTTGGACCACGCTATTTTCCGAAGGACCGGTTGTCCAGATTGAATTTTTCGTGTTCATTTGTGTCCATTCGTGGTTTAATTTCCGAAATGAGATTGTCGTTGTTGTCGATCCTGCTCGGTGTAGGCATGAGCGTGCCGCAGATTTACGGCCTGACCCGGCCGGCGCAGCTCGCTGCCGCCGCGCGCAAGTTTCCGCGCAATCTGCCCGTCGGCGTCATCCTCATGCTGCTGGCCACGGCGTGGTTTACCTGGAACGTCAACGTCGAGCCCATCGCCGATTTCTCGGCGTTCAAACCCTACATGCTGACCGGATTCATCGCCGTGGGAATTCTGGCCTGCATTTATGTGCAGGATTTTCTGGCCGTGCGCGGCCTGGCCATCCTGATGTTGCTGCTGGCAAAATTGATGGTGGACACCGGCCGGCCGCATCTGGGCGAATCGCCCTTCGTGCTGGTGATTCAAGTTTGGGCCTACCTGCTCGTCATCGCGGGTTGCTGGTTCACCGTTACGCCATGGCACCTGCGCGACCTGCTGAACTGGGCGACGGCTACCGAAGACCGCATCCGCATCGGTTGTCGCATCCGATTGGCCTTCGCTGTGTTCATCATGTTGCTCGGCCTGACCGCTTTTCGGTCAATGTGAGCGCCATCAAACCCAAAATTCTGGTCATTCGCGGCGGGGCCATCGGCGATTTCATTCTCACCTTGCCGGCCATCACCGCCTTGCGCCGCCAGTTTCCCGAGGCGCACCTCGAAGTGCTCGGTTATCCGCACATCGCCCAACTCGCCGTGGCCGGCGGTCTCGTGGACCGCGTGCAACCGATTGAAGCGCGCGGCCTGGCCGGATTCTTTGCCCGCAACGGCGTCCTCGATCCGGCTTTGATGGATTATTTCTCCGAATTCGACCTGATTATTTCGTACCTTTTCGACCCGGACGGAATTTTCAAAACCAACGTGGGCCGTTCGTTGCACGGACAATTCATCGTCGGCCCCCACCGGCCCAATGAGGCGGCCGGAATCCACGCCACCCGGATTTACCTCAAACCACTGGAACACCTGGCCATTTTTGACGCCGACTCCGTCCCTCGTCTTACCCTCAACCCTCAACCCCTACCGCGTGGACGCGCAGCGTCTTTACGCGGCTCAACCCTCAACCAACTCGCCCTCCACCCCGGCAGCGGCAGCGAAAAGAAAAACTGGCCGGAAACGAAATGGGCCGCGGTGATTCAACAAATCGTGACGACAACCGACTGGAACCTGTTGTTGGTCGGCGGCGAGGCGGAAGGCGAACGCCTGCAACGGCTGAAGACCAAATTGCCGCCGGCACGGTGTTCCGTCGCTCAAAGCTTGCCGCTCGCCGAACTGGCCCAGCGCATCCAATCCGCCGCGGCTTTTGTGGGTCACGACTCCGGCATCACGCACCTGGCGGCTGCCGTGGGAGTCCCGTGCGTGGTCTTGTGGGCAGATACGCTGGAAGAAGTCTGGCGGCCGCAGGGCGAACAATTGGTCATGCTGAGGGAAATCACCGGCGTTCATACCATCAGCGTGGAAAAAGTGATGGCCGAATTGCGCAAGTTGATGAGCGGTGGGGAAAAATCATAGGTAGTGTCCGAATTTGTAGGCGACGAGGTAACGAGTCGTTTGGACTGCACTCCTTACGTCGTGCCCTACGATCAAACCAGTATATTGCCAAACCGTCACTCGATTTGCGTTGATTTTCCTTTATTTCCCCGACTAAACTGCCGATAGCATGGGTGCCAACAATCCACCACGACGTCGCTCAAAACCGGACCTCGAAGCCTTTTTCAATTCGCCGCAAATCCACGGATTGAAACTGCAAATCTGTGACATCGGCCGCCGCCTCTGGCAACGCGCCTACGTGGACGGCAACGGCGGCAACATCGCCATCCGGGTCGGCAAGGACATCGCGCTTTGCACGCCCACGCTCGTGAGCAAGGGCTTCATGAAACCCGAAGACCTCTGCCTGGTGGATTTCAAAGGCAACCAGCTTTTGGGCGCCAAAAGGCTCACCAGCGAAATTCTCCTGCACCTGCAAATCATGCAACACCAGCCGCGCGCGGTGGCCACGGTGCATTGTCATCCGCCGCACGCCACGGGCTTTGCGGTGGCGGGAATTCTGCCGCCGGCGTGCCTGATTCCGGAATTTGAAGTGTTCATTTCCGCCGCCATCGCGCCGTATCGCACGCCCGGCACGCCCGAGTTGGGCCGGCAAATCGCCCGGCTGGCGGACAAACACAACGTCGTTCTCATGGCCAATCACGGCGTCGTTTCGTGGAGCCACATCAACGTCGAGGACGCCTGTTTCAAAATGGAAATTCTCGAATCCTACTGCCGCACCATCCTTGTCGCCTCGCAATTAAGCCCTGCGCCCAACACCATTTCGCCCGCGCAAATCCAGGAGTTGCTCAAGATCAAAAAGAAGCTCGGCATTCCCGACCCGCGCTTCGGGCGGAAGTGACACAAATTTCACGAATTCATACAAATTGAAAGCCTGTAAGGCTGACAGATATTAGCCCAGGGTTGGAGCCCTTGTCATTACCCACATTTTTTTCATTTGAGTTGGAAAGTTTCTAATCCTTCGCACATCCACATCAGCCGCTGCCAGCCGCGCCAGATGGTTTGCCAGCCCGGCATGCCGTCATGCTTGCGTGCCAGAAAGCCCCCCAGCCGCGCCGTAGCAATGATCACATTTCGATTGGTCCAACCGCCTTCGGGAGGGCCGAACTTCTTCTCCAATATCGCCAGCATTTCCGAACCGAAGCTCGCCGCGGCTTCAAACGACTCTGGTCGGCTGCGCGCCAGCAATTTGGTGCTGAGCAAACGCACCGCCACCACGGCCAACACCGCAATCAGGGATTCCAAACGATACCCTCGCTCTAATTGGCTCTCCTCCACCGCCGCTCCGCTCTTGAGAGCTTTGTGATACTCTTCAATCCACCAGCGCGCCGTATACCTCCCGACCGCCTGCTGCGCCTGGGCCTTGGTCGCACATGGCAACGAGGTGAGCAAAATCCAATGCAGCGGTTCCTTCACTCCTTCGGGTGCCTGCACCTCTGTGAGCTCCACAACGCCGACGCCTTTGAGCGGCCCTTGCCACCCGCCCGGACGCCATGGCCCATCCAAATCCACACACACACTTCGCAGTTCCACTCTGGCGGTGCGCGCAGGCTGGCCAGCCCGAGCCCGCATTTCCACCGTACTCTGCCCCAGCACCGGCGCGTGGACCAACGCCTCCCATAAATGCCCGGCCCCATCGGCTAAACGTCGGGCCTGGCAAGCCCGGATTACAAAGTCCACTCCGTGCTGCTGGCAAATCTGCAACGGCTCGTAAAAATCCGATTCACGATCCGCCACGTAAATCCACCGGCTTCCCTCGGCAGGACGACCGGCAGATTTGATGGCCGCTGCCCAGCTCTGTGATTTGCGGGGGCGACTCAACCGCTGCCCACGCGTCTCACCGGGCGGCGCGGGTCGGGGGCTGCGACACTGTTGGCCAAATAATCCCACCACCATCCCCTCGGGTCGTTGCTCCAGTGTCCAGGACTCGATCCGCACCGCCAATGCACTATGCAATTCAAAGCCTCGTCCGGCGCCATCGCCAATCATTCCCAGATCCTCGGTGGCGGGATGGTTGGTATAATCCAGCAGGGTCGTGTCCTCGATGAGCAAATACTCTCCGGGCTGCCGACACGCCTGGCGAGTCCGTTCCAGGTGGGGGGCCAACACCCGCTCGAAGCTGACTCCGCTTTGCCCAAAGAAACGATACGCCGCTTTTAATTCGGCCCAGTGCGGAAAGGCTTGCGGCAGTGTTCCGCCCGGATGGGCGGCCAGATTAGCAGCAATTTTCACCAACCGTTTATTACGACGTGAGTCTCCCAGTTTAGCAAATGCGAACTCGTTCTGTGCCCACTGAACCGGCGGTATTAGCGTTGTGCTCATAAACCCACCGGTGAGGAACCAACCCGGCGCGCCGCAGCAACGCCTACGCCCACACTAGATTGCTAATCAGAATTGCGAAATCAAGTTTGAAAAAATGTGGGTAATGACAAGGGTTGGAGCCGAGCGACTACCCTGGGTAAAACGTCCCACAATATAATTCCTTCTCCCATCAGATGGGAGAAGGTGGCCGGAGGCCGGATGAGGGTAAAAACTGTCGCCAGTTCTGCGTTTGCAAATTAAAGCCAGGTCCTATTGGGAAGGAACGCACCTTGCCCGATCGTTCATCAAAGGTGATTTTGAAACTATAGTGCCGGCGAGACGCCGGCGCTCCCAGGAAAAATTCACGGAATCCACCCGCCGGCTTGTGCCAGTTTAACCAGCAGATAAGCCACGCCGCCGCTGGCCGGCAACGTCATGATCCACGCCCAAATGATGCGTTCCACCACGTCGAGCTTGAGATGATTGAGCCCTTTCGCGCAGCCGACGCCCATGATGGAAGTCGTAACGGCGTGCGTGGTGGACACGGGCATGCCGAAATGCGCGGCCGTCACCAGTACTGTGGCGGCGGTGGTTTCGGCGGCGAACCCGTGCACCGGATGCAGCCGCACCATCTTGTGGCCGAGCGTTTTGATGATGCGCCAGCCGCCCACGGCCGTGCCCGCGCACATCGTCAGGGCGCAAAGCACTTTTATCCACGCGGCGATTTCCAGTGGTTGACCGGCAGCCGGTTCGGCGGTGCGCAGAAACGACAGCCAGCCGGGCAGATGATCAAACAAGCCGCTTTTCGTGCCGGTCAGCAACACCAGCGCGATGATGCCCATGGTTTTTTGGGCGTCGTTGGTGCCGTGGCTGAATCCCATGTACGCCGAACTCAGGAGTTGGAGCTTGCCGAAGGTCCGGTTCACGCGGGCCGGTCGCCAGTTGCGCAACAGAAAGTAAAGGGTGCCCATCACCAGAAAGCCGAAAATCAAACCGAACACCGGCGACAAAATCATCGGCACGATTACCTTCCAGATCAGGCCGGCACTCTTCCACCAATGCTCCGGATTGGGCACGGACCAGACCATGACGTGCCAGTTGTTGTGCGCGGCGGCCAGACACGCGCCGCATAAACCGCCGATAAGCGCATGCGACGAACTCGACGGCATGCCGAACCACCACGTCAACAGATTCCAGAAAATGGCCGCGACCATCGCGCAAATCAGCACCTCGGACGTCGCCACTTTCGGGTCCACCAGGCCGGAGGCGATGGTGGTGGCGACGGCGGTGCCGGTGAACGCGCCGAGCAGGTTGGTGACCGCCGCCAGCATCACGGCCTGGCGCGGCGTCAGCACCTTGGTGGCGACGACCGTGGCGATGGAATTGGCCGTGTCGTGAAAACCGTTGATGTAGGTGAACACCAACGCCGCCAGGATGACGAGGAGGAGGAGGGTCATCGCGCGCGCGGTCAGGAATTTTTCAATACGATGTGCATGACCGCGTTGCCGGCGTCGCGGCAGCGGTCAATGGCCTTTTCAATCAGTTCGTAAAGGTCGCGAATAACAATGGCTTTGATGGCGTCGTAACGCCCGCTGTAAAGCTCCTTGAGCAGATTGGTCATCAGGTCGTCCGCCTCGCCTTCGAGATATTGCAGCTTGTTGTTCAACTCATGGACTTCTTCCAGGTGCCGCATGTCGCGCAGATGCTTGACCATGGTCAGCACCACGTCGGTGGACTGTTCCAGAATTTCAATCTGGCGGGTGAAATCCACACCTTGAATATGCTGATGACCGATGTTGATGCGTTCAGCCAGTTTCTCGACCGTTTTGGGAATTTTGCGCAATGACAATGACAGCGCCTCGATGTCCTCGCGTTCGAGGCCGGTGACGAACGTCTTCACCAGTTCGGCGGTGATTTGTTCGCCGATTTTTTTCTCCTTGCGGCGGCTGAGCACAAGATCATCAAGGTTTTTGGCGGAGTCCGGCGCTTTGATCATCTCGACGACCAGCCGGACGCTTTCGTGCGCCTCGCTGGCGGCTTCTTCCAGCAAACGATAAAACCGGTCGCCACTTCCGAAGAGTGCTTGCAGTGAAAACATGGCCGGAATGTGTTACAAAAACCGGACAAAAAGTCCATTCAATTCTGGCGAAGGATTAACCGCCAAGGCGCCAAGGCGCGGAGAACTTTGGCCACAGATAAACACAGATTAAACACAGATTTCCGATAGGGACGCACCGCCGGGGCGTCCGTTTCGGTGGGGCGAGCGTACCCGCGAGCCGTTAAATTTAACCGCCGAGTCGCAGAGGCGCAGAGAATACACTGACCAAATTCCGGCTTCTGGCTCCACCCAAAACCTTCAGCCTTTCCTGCCGGGCCATAGCTTCTGCTTGTCCTCCGAAGCCAGGCGAAGGATGGAAGCGACGGCCGGAGCCTTTGTTTTAATCGCTGGACATCATCCGGCAACGGGCGTATTCAGCCAGTCATTCCGGAAAATTCGGGTTTCAAATGGCAATTCAAAAAATTGTTTTCGCGACTGACGAGCTTTCTCTCGTAGGAGCCGACGTGAGGAGGCTCAAATATGCTTGGGAATCGGCGGCGTTTTGGGAGATCAAAGCCTCGTTACCTCGGCTCCTACAATTTGAAAAACAATTCACCTTGGACTGCATTTGTCCTATCGTCTGTGAAAAACTATCATCGGTAATGAGCGCCAATTCAAAAATCGAGTGGACGGATGCGACGTGGAATCCGATGCGCGGCTGCAGCAAAGTCAGCCCAGGGTGTCTCCATTGCTACGCCGAGACGTTTGCCGAACGCTTTCGCGGGGTGCCCGGCCATCCGTTTGAATTCGGCTTCGATTTGCGCCTCGTGCCGGAAAAACTCGGCGACCCGCTGCGCTGGCAGACATCACGGAAAATTTTCGTGAATTCCATGAGCGACCTGTTCCACGAAAAGGTGCCGGACGACTACATTGTCAAGGTGGCGCGGGTGATGAAGGCCGCCAACTGGCACACGTATCAAATCCTGACCAAACGCGCCGCGCGGATGCAAAAATTGCTGAAAGGCAACCTCCGTTTCGTGGCGGAGCAACCGCACATCTGGTGGGGCGTGAGCGTGGAGAACCGCAAACACGGCCTGCCGCGCGTGGATTTACTCCGCGATTCACCGGCGCAAGTCCGTTTCCTGTCCATCGAACCGCTGCTGGAACATCTTGGTCCCGTCAATTTGCGGGACATCAACTGGGTGATTGTGGGTGGCGAAAGCGGGCCGGGTGCGCGGCCGATGGCTGCCGAATGGGTGCGCGACATCCGCGCGCAATGCAGCCGGGCGAAGGTGGCTTTCTTTTTCAAACAATGGGGCGGCATCCGCAAGTCCGAAGCCGGACGGGCCTTGGATGGCCAGACCTACGATGAATTTCCGCACCGCCGGCAAAATCCGGTGCCGGATTTGGAATCCCGGCGAAATGCGCTGGAACGGTTGGAAGTGGAATTGGTTTGATTGGAACAGGTTCTAAAGAGAAATCATCTGCAATTCATTTAGTTCTTCAACTTTAGGGTTGGACAGCATTTGTCCACCCGTTTGCGCGAAAATGGAGCGGATAATGAGGAACAAATTGAAAATCGAATGAACGGGACGTAAGGCGACGACTGCGAAGTCAGGTCTGGCCAGTCCAAGACGATTTTTCACAACGCCTGTTGCATGTCCCTTTCTTGTCTTTTAGCATAAAAGGGAACCGACTTTTAACAGTGTTTTACAGCAATATCACAGCGGCTCTCGGTTATAATGGATCGCCTCTTTTTCGCGAGGATGAGGGGGAGGGGCTGGTAGCGTTGTCAGATCGGCATTGGATTCGTTCGGCGCGTGAGGCCGGAGTGAAGGGAAGTTATTTTTTCAGAACCTCACCGGACGAAACAGCTTTTCGACCTGCTGTCCATATCGCCGAAGCTGATACGGTTGATGAGGCTAGAGTCATTCACCGCAAGCTTTGGAATCAGGGTGTGAATCCGTTCCTCATCGTCGTGTTGCCGGAACAGGTGCGCGTTTTCACCGGGTTTGCCTTTGACCCCGACAAACCAGAGGTAGGTGAGGTGACTGGTGCTTTGGCTAAAGATGAGGGTATCACGCGCATCATCGAAGCCCTTTCTTCCTTCACTGCGGATGCTATCAACCGTGGTGAAATCTGGCAACGCCAAGCTGAACATTTGGGGGCTGATCAGCGTGTTGACACAACGCTCCTAAAAAATCTCGAGGCGCTTGGTGAAGCGCTTCAACAAAAGCCACATTCCATCCCGCTGGAAACGAGTCATGCGTTGATTGGTAAATTCGTTTATCTCTCGTATCTGCGAGCTCGTGGCATCCTCGATAACAGATGGTTGGAGGATGAAGCCAAGGTGGAGCCGGTTACTGTTTTCAACGGGGAGGTTTTCGCGCCTGACATTACCTTACAGAGTTTTCGCAAGCTGGTGCAGGCGGTGGAAAACAAATTCAATGGAAAATTGTTCCCCATTCCTTGGGGGAGTCGCCGTGCGCCCAAAGCCGACGCCATCCGCACCGTGGCGCGGGTTTTTGCAGGTGAGAAAGTAACCGGGCAAATGCACCTGTCTTTCAAGGCGTATGACTTCGCCTCTATCCCCGTGGAATTTATCTCCTCCATTTATGAGCAATTCCTTCATGCTAAAAATGACGAGGAGGTAGATTCTGATAGAATAGACGCCCAATCGGCGAAAGACGAAGCCTCTGACCCCGAAAAGCGCGGAGCGCACTACACACCGGAGCCGTTGGCGGACTATCTGGTTTCCGAGGTTAATTCCGTAAAAACGCTTCGGCTTGGGATGAAAATTCTGGATTGCTGCTGCGGGTCAGGAGTCTTTTTGGTCGTCGCTTACCGTCGGTTGGTGGAACTGGAGTGCAACCGACAAAAATGTGCCTCGCTTAACGCCGGCGAGTTGAAAACATTGTTGGTGAGCAGCATCTACGCTGTCGAACGCAATCGCACGGCCTGCCAGATTGCCGGATTCAGCCTCATCCTCGCGATGTTAAGCTATGTGGACCCGCCGGAGTTGCATAAATGTAAGATTAAGTTTCCCTCATTGGTAGGCAACAATCTCTTCTGTGAAGATTTTTTCGATGAGAAAGGAAAGTTTTGGCAAAGAATTGTTTCTTCAGAGGGCAAGAATTTGAGATTTGACTACATCATCGGCAACCCGCCTTGGGTCGAATTGAAACAAGAAGATCCGAAAGCACAGCATATATTGACTTGGTCAAAGAAACACGCAGATGATTATGCACTTGCCAGAGCGAGAACGGGGGAGGCTTTTGCTTGGCGTGTAACGGAATGCCTCGCAGAAAATGGCATTGTTGGACTTATCCTTCACGCCAAGACGTTAACCAACGATCACTTGCTTGTATGGCGTCAGAAATTTTTTAGCGGCGTGCATGTATATCGTATCACAAATTTTGGTAATTTGGTTAATCTTCTGTTTCCTTCTGCAAAACAACCTGCGATTACTTTGGTCTATGCTCGCAAAGATTCGCATTTAGCTAATTCCAACATCTTGCACTTGGGGCCATTCGTTGCGAATCAATGTGTAATCAAGATTGGAAAACAAAAGAAGCGTCGGCTGTGGGCCATTGGATTTTCGGAATCTGAAATCAAGACGATTCCATCCAGCACGGCGATCGATGGCAATGCCTCAGTTTGGAAAATGGCCTTGTGGGGGAATTCTCGTGATATGCGGACAATTCAGCGTCTTAGACAGATATTTTCTACGCGCCTCGGCAATTTGGCAGAAACACGCGGATGGAAGTTGGCACTTGGCCTTCAGTTGCGCAAAGACAAGGGAACCGATAAAGACCCCAATGAAGAGATAAAAGACAAACAGGGAAAAAACGTGTTGGAAGGCCTAAAAGTTCTTGACCACCTTGCGCTGGTAAAAACAGGAGGCCGGCTCACCATTCCAGACGATCTGCTGAATGATAACACTTTTGGTTGCTTTGTAAGAAAGGGACGTGTAGCTGGTTTAGCATTAACTACTGGTCCGCGTTTATTTCTTTGGAATCATTTTGCGGCTTACGGCGACCGGCCGTTCATCATTCAGCACTCAAAAGTTGGCCTTGCTGGTGGAAGTGCTGAAGAAATGAAAGCGGTCGCCGCGATTTGGAATTCAAGCTATGTCTCCTATCTGCTCTTTTTTGTCTTAAGCTCTGACTGGGGCGTTGGCTATAGCCTTATTGATGTAGGCGACGCCAAAAAATTGCCCTTTCCAGAATTCACACCAGAACGCGAACAAAAACTTTGCGCTGCTTGGGACGAGGCTGCGATTCTGGAAGCTGGGGGCGGCGCCTTCTCCGATGTCAAGGCATTGCTTGATCGTCGAGTCGCCGCTGCTTTGCGACTCCCTGCTTCAGTATCGTTGGTGGTTAGCGAGTTTTTTAACATCCGCTATCAACTCGATAGAGGCAAAAATCCACCGTTTTTGCGTTCCAGCCCGGGCGAACCGGAAATGAAAGCCTATGCATCCCGTCTTCGGTCTGAACTTGATGGTTTTCTCGGCGGAAAGGCCCACCACCTAATTAAAATTCGGCATTCGCCAAAAGGAATCAGTATTTCTGTCACTCTCACAAAACAACGAGACACCATAACGCCAGAAGTGTGTGCCGCTGAAGGCAAGGAGGCTGAGATTCTTGAAAAATTGTTGGAAAAGGCGGAGACACAATTCAGTCAATGGGTTTATGTAAAGCGGAGCGTGCGGATTTTTGATGGAGATACGATACACGTTATTAAACCGCCACGCCGTCTTGAATGGACGGAAACCCAAGCTCTGTTGGATGCAGATGATATCATCGCTGAAACTATTGAAGAGCGTAGCCGGAGGAAAAAATGAGCAACGGGACGCTCAACGGGCAATGGGAAATTTATGGCGAGGAATTCTGCCTTCATTCCCATCAACTTCTTGCTTGGGCTTACGCAGATGTGCGGCCTCGACTGAACCCAGACATGGAAGAGCCCGACATTACAGGCTTGTTGGCGGACGCTATGAAGTTGCGATTGAACCACCCCGATACACCCGAAGTGTATGATCATTATTGGCCAGGTGATCAAGAGCCACACAGTCCCGGCGGTGAACTTGGCAACGACCGACTGCGCCTCGACATTACAATTATTCGTAACGGCGTCAAACCTCGTATCTCATTTATTTTTGAAGCGAAACGATTGCGCACGGGTGGATTTCCAATCGGCGAATATATTGGGGATGGCGGTATGGGCGACTTCGTCGAATGTCGTTATGGAGCCGACTATCCCAAAGCTGCGATGGTCGCCTTGTTTCAGAACAGGGATGTTGCCTATTGGCAAGGCGAGCTAAAACGAGTTTTTCATGAAGATCAATTGGCCGAAGAACCTCGCCTTGGAATCCATGAGACGCTCTCTGAAGTTGTTATTCTGAATGATTTTCCTAACGAGCTTCAAAGTATTCACAGGCGAAGCAACGGAGCAAATATCCATATCTACCACATTTTCCTTAACTGTGGGTAACCGGTTTTGCCTTAAAGGCACTCTTTCCCCAACCATCTCAACATCAAAGCAGCAAGCGGGCGTTGGTACGTTGATTCTGCAAATTACTTTTTCAAGCTCGCCAGCAGTTGCGGCAGGATGAGGCCGGCGGGGCCGGTCAGGAGGTGACGCAAACCGTTTTGTCAGCTTTTCGAGTTTTTGGTCCGGTACGGGATTGGGGATTCCGACAGGGTCATGGGATTGGGCGGGTGGGGACGCGCTGCCGTCCGGCGCGGGAAGGCCTTGGTCAAAGCAATCAGTTGCCCGACTTTGCGGATTTTTTCCTCGTAGCTCTCGCGGGCCAGGGCGCGGCGCATCTCCGTTTTCATAATTCCGGCAGCTTCAATTTATGCCGTTCCAGAATTTTCTGCAACCGGGTCTGGTCGATCTCCGCCTGTTGCAGCATCTGTTCGATGCGGGCAAGGTCCTTCTTTCGCCCCACACCGGCGGCGATGGCGACAATATGTTCGGCGCGGAACACTTTTGCTGGTATGCCTTCAAACCTGATGCTGAGCGCCTCGTGCACGGCTTCCTCAGTCAGACCCTGCGCCGCCAGAAACTGGACCGGGAATCCCTTGACCATCAGATGTTCGCCGTCCACCTGCCAGCCCAGGGACTTCAAATGGGCGTAAATCGCCGGTATCCCGGCAGTCAATCCCTGGTCGGCAGGAATGAAAAAAATGTCGGCATCGTACGTGGCGAACGGTTCGACGTAGTGAATGGCAGCCAAGGCCCCGCCGATGGCGTAATCCTGAATGAACCCGGCCTTTACCAACCCGTTGGCCGCCTGCAAAACATCCGTCAACGGAAGAGGTGAATGGGATTCATTCATTTTAATTTCGAGACAACATCTGCCTTTTTCCCCGACCGGTGGCGAGCATTTTCTTTTATCGAAAACAGTAGTTGCGGCAGGACGATGCCAGCGGGGCCGGTGAGCACCGTCACCCGTTTGGCCGCCGCCAATTGTCGAATCAATTCCGCCGGAATGGTCATGGGCGGATGATGCGCTGGATGGGAAGGAGCAGGCAAGACAGGAGGGGAATGACCAATGCCTAAATCCTAATGACGAAATAATCACGAAGCCTGAATGGCCGTCAGGTTTTGGAGTGCGCCAGCCCACTGGCGCTTTGAGAAATCGTCAGCAGGCCAAAGCGGTGGAGGGCCACCGCAGTCCAAGACGCTATCGCGTGGTTGCCGGAACTTTTGCGTTCTTAGCTGTTGTAGTGTCGAGCCTCCGGCTCGATGGAATCGGCGCATCGGCTAGAGCGTGATTAGCGTCAATTAGCGTGGATTAGCGGTTGCCAGTTCACCGTAATCGTGGACAGGATGGCACTGGCGTTGTAAGGTTCGGGCCATCATGGCACTCGCGGACATCAGACGGGAATATGTGCAGGGCGAACTCCGGCGCGCGGATTTGGACGCAAATCCGGTGACGCAGTTCAATCGGTGGTTTGCGCAGGCGTCGGGCGGCAGCCGCTGGCGGAAAATCGGCATCGCCCTGTACAAACTCTGGCACGCTATCCTCGGCCACACGCCGATTGACGTGAACTCGATGGTGCTGGCCACGGTGGACAAGGCCGGCCGGCCTTCCACCCGCAACGTCCTGCTCAAAGGCGTGGACGAGCGCGGTTTTATTTTTTACACGAATTACGACAGCCGCAAAGGACTTGAGCTGGCCGAAAATCCCAACGCGGCTCTGACGTTTTACTGGACCGACCTGGAACGGCAGGTCTCCGTGGCGGGCACGGTGATCAAATTGTCGCGGGAGGAATCGGAGGCGTACTTCAAAAGCCGTCCGCGCGGCAGCCAGTTGTCAACCTGGGCCTCCAATCAACGTGACGTGGTGGCTGACCGGTCGGTGCTCGACGCGAAGTGGAACGAAATGGCGGCGAAATTTCCCGGCGCCGTGCCGCTGCCGCCGAACTGGGGCGGTTACGTTTTGAAACCGGACCGGATTGAATTCTGGCAAGGGCGATTGAACCGGTTGCACGACCGATTTCAGTACACGAAGCAGCCGAATGGTTCCTGGAAGCTGGAACGGCTGTCGCCGTAAAACCGTAGCCGCCGACGAAAGTCGGCGCTGACTTTCATCAAGCTCAAAGTGCGCGGACTGATCCCGCAATGCGGGACGGCTACAAGGAAATGTTACTTCTTGAGGTCGGCTGGCGGATTTCCTTTATCGCCCGGCTTGGGCAACACAGTGGTGTCCGCGTCCACCATTTCTTCCAGCGTAATGACATTCATGCCGGATTTGGATGGGGTGGATTTGGGCGATTCGGTCGGGGCCGGTTTGGGTGCTGGCGGCGGTGGTTGGGCTGCGGGTACGGGTGCGGGTGCAGGCACAGGTGATATGGGTGTCGTTGGTTTGGCCGCCGCCTGTTTTTTGGTAATCAGGATGGTTTCATCGTCCCGGCTGGAAGCTTTCGCCTCCTCCGGTGTGCGCGAGAGGTCGGCGAGCAGCTCATCCCACGGGCGTTTTACTGTGCGCGCGGGTGGCGGGCGGAAGGCGATCACGCGAAATTCGCCGTCGGTCAGACACAGCAACTGGTGGAAGGCTTTTTCGCCGACCAGTTTTCCGGCGAAGGCATGAACGATGGCCCCGGCTTCAATGTAAATCTCGCCGGCCGTTTGCGGGTTGCGGACTTCGATGACCGAGGAATTGCCGCCGAGACATTCCAGTTGGATGACGTTGTACAATCCGTTGTCACTCAGGGTGCTGACAAAATCGCTGCTTTGCTCCCAGCGCAGGAGGCTGCTCAACAGATTGAAAATGAGTTTCCAGCCGTCGGCGTCGGCCGGTTTCAAGAGGAAAAGTTCCGCACCGGCAGCCAGACAGGCGCTGCGGTGGCGGTCATCGCTTTCACCGGTGAGGACCACTTTTTTGATGTTGGGATAGCGCTGGTGGATGAGGCCGAGCAATTGGATGCCGTCCAACAGTGGCATGCCGATGTCCAGCACCGCCAGGTCAACCAGCTTTTGTTGCAGGATGGCCAGCGCCTTGTCCGGGGAAGTGGCGGTAAGAATTTCCCAGTTAATGTCCGGTTGCGCGCTGAACACATCGGTGATCATTTCGAGGAAGGCCATGCTATCGTCCACGAAAAGCACGCGATATTGTTTTATGCCCGTACCGGCCGCGGCGGGCTTTTTTGCCGGCGCCGACGCCGGAACGGCAGACGGGTAGATTTCGAGGTGCAATTCCACATCACCCAGCCGGAGGGTTTCGCCCGTGCGCAGGACGCCCTCGGTGACGGTTCTGCCTTCGATGAACGTGCCATTGGTCGAGCGCAGGTCGCGAATGACGAGTTCGTTGCTGCGCAGCAACACCTCGCAATGCTGGCTGGAAACCGAGGTATCGACGATTTGAAACGCATTCTTGTTGCTGCGCCCGATGGTGACCCAGTGTGTCCCCAACTCATGCGACAAGCCGGCCAATCCCGGAGTAATGATTACAAGCTTGGACATATGAAACGATTGTTTCCCCGAACCGGTTGTTAAAAGCTACGGTTGAAGAAAAGTTGGTCCAGACCAGTCCTTTGTCAAACCAAATCCGGATGACAAGCCTGCCGGGATTGTGATACTGGCGCTAAAGCAATTCCGTTAATCTCGTAGCCGTCCCGCATGGCGGGATTAGTTCGCGCTAACTTAATTTGCGCCGACTGACGTCGGCGGCTACATAATTTTCGAAATGGCGCTAAAACCTGTAAACCAAACCGCTGATGAGCTTCACGTCGTTGTTTTTTCGTCCGGGGGCGGGTTGATGGACGAAATTGTCCTGGGCGGTGACCCGGAGGCTGACGGTTTTGGTGAGCAGGGCCTCCGCCCCGATTTCGGCGTTGACCAGGTAATTTTCAAACTTGTTTACCTGGGGCAGGATTTCGGCCCGTTCCCAGATGCGCGCCCCACCGTCAAACTTGCGTTCGAACCGGTCCGCCAGGCGCAGTGACGCGTAAGTGGTGTCCACGCCGCCGAGCCGTTGAATGATCACGCCGGGGCCGGCCTCAACAGCCAAGGTCGTGTTTGTGCTCCTGATGAAGTAGTAACCGGCGCCGGGACCGACCGTGAAACGATATTGTAAATCAGCGATGCCATCATGCAGGCCCTCGGAATTCAGGTATCCGTAGAAATGTTTGCCGAACAGATGGTTGTATTGTACGGCGCCGTGCAACGTTTCGTTGTTCTTGACGGAATCGCTTTCACCGTACGCACCGTCCAGGCCAAACATGAATTCGTTGGCCGGAGTTTTTATGTGAGTTTTGAAAGCGGCGGCGGTCAGCAGTGTGTCGCTGTTCCCCCTGGTGAGCGTAAGTCCCAACTCGATGCTGCTTTCCCAGGCCGGCTGGTTGGTTGCGGCCACGGCGGTTTGCGGGGTTTCACCGGGGCTGCTTGCCCTGGCCAGAATTGCCAGAGCGTTGCTGCTGTCCAGTGCTGCTTTGTTGGTTGAAACCACAGCAGTTTGATTGGTATCGGTCGCGCGGGTGGACACGGCCAAAGCAACGGAAATAAATAGAGTGAAAATGCGTCGGTTCATGAAATTTTTGTGCCAACCTTCGGATTCGGGAAACCCGATACAACAGATTGGCTGGCTCGCGAGGAGCGGTTGAGAATTATTTCGCCGCCTCGTCTTCCCCGGCGGAATCTTCCTTGTCCTCACCGATGACCGGTGCGACGGCCTGCAGCTTGTCGCCGGCGTCCAGCTCGATGAGTTTCACGCCCTGGGTGTTGCGGCCGGCTTCGCGAATGTCCTTTACAGACGTGCGCACCATCTGGCCTTTGACGGTGATGAGCATGATTTCATCAGCATCGCGCACCGTCAGCGCGCCGACGACCGCACCGGTCTTCTCGGTGGTCTTCATGGTGATGATGCCCTTGCCACCGCGGGATTGAACCCGGTATTCCTCGAAATCGGTGCGTTTGCCGATGCCGTTTTCGCCGGCCACCAGCAGTTTGGCGTCCGGTACCACGATGGCCAGCGCCACGACCTCGTCGCCTTTCGACAAATTGATGCCGCGCACACCGGTGGCGGGCCGGCCCATCGGACGGGCGTCTTCCTCGTTGAAGCGAATGCTCATGCCGTCGCGAGTGATGAGTACGACTTCGTTGTGGCCGGTCGTCAGCTTTACTTCAATCAGGTTATCGCCCGGGTCAATGCCGATGGCGATGATGCCGCCCTTGCGGACATTGGCGAAATCCTTGAGTTCGGTTTTCTTGACCGTGCCCTGTTTGGTGGCAAAGAACACGAAGCCCGGTTGTTCCCACGTCACGTCTTCCTTGTTCGCATTGGTTTTGGACAGCACGCGGATGAGCGCGGCGATGGTCTCGCCCGCCTTCAATTCGAGCAGATTGGCGATACTGCGGCCCTTGGCGGCGCGGCCCATGTCGGGAATTTCATGCACGCGCTCGACATACACGCGCCCGGTGTTCGTGAAGAACATCAGGTAATCATGCGTGCTGGCGGTGAACAGGTGCTCGATGAAATCCTTGTCCTCGTCCGTGGTGCCTTCGCGGGTGGTCATGCCGATGACACCCTTGCCGCCGCGGCGCTGGGCGCGATACGAGCTGACGTTGGTGCGCTTGATGAGGCCGTTGTGGGTGAGCGTGATGATGACGCCTTCGTTGGCGATGAGGTCCTCAATGTTGATCTCGCCTTCGTCGGGCTTGAGGTCGGTCAGGCGCGGCGTGGCGTATTTCTCTTTGATCGCCTTGAGTTCATTCTTGATGATAGCCATCACGCGGGCTTCCTTGGCCAGGATGTCCATCAAATCCTTGATGCGGGCGAGCAATTCCTTGTATTCGTTTTCGACCTTGTCAATTTCCAGGCCGGTCAACTGGTACAGGCGCAATTCCAGAATTGCGTCCACCTGCCGTTCGGTCAGCGCGTAACGGCCCTTGGTCAGCCGTGATTCGTTGCGGATCAAAATGCCCCAGCGTTCGACCTGCTTTTGCGTCCACTCAAACGCCAGCAGTTTGACCCGGGCTTCCTCGCGCGTCTTGCTGCCGCGGATGATTTTGATGAAATCGTCGAGATTAGCCAGGGCGCAGAGGTAGCCTTCGAGAATTTCCGCGCGTTCCTCGGCCTTTTTCAATTGGAACCGGGTGCGGCGCAACACGACCTCGCGGCGGTGTTCAATGTAGCAACTGATGAGTTCCTTCAGCCCGAGCGTCTTGGGCCGGCCATGATCAATCGCCAGCATGTTGACGGCAAAACTCGATTCCAGCGCCGTCTGTTTGTAAAGATTGTTGATGACGACCTTGGCAATGGCGTCGCGTTTAAGCTCGACGATCACCCGCGTGTTTTCGTCCGATTCATCGCGGATGGCGGTGATGTCGGTGAATCCCTGGACCTTTTCGTTGACGAGTTCGGCCACGCGTTCGACGAGCAGCGCGCGGTTGACGTTGTAAGGAATTTCCGTGATGACAATCTGTTCCTTGCCGCCCTTGAGCTGTTCGACGCCGACCTTGCCGCGAACCTTGATGCTGCCGCGGCCGCTCGTGAAATATTCCTTGATGACTTCCAGGCCGCACACCATGCAACCGGTGGGGAAGTCCGGGCCTTTGATGAATTTCATCAGGCCCTTGACCGAAATGTTCGGGTCGTCAATTTGCGCGCAGACGCCGTCGATGATTTCGCCGAGGTTGTGCGGCGGGATGTTGGTGGCCATGCCGACGGCGATGCCCGTGCCGCCGTTGACGAGCAGATTGGGAAATGCCGCGGGAAAAACGGTCGGCTCGGTGCGGGTTTCGTCGTAATTGGGAACGAAATCCACCGTGTCCTGGTCCATGTCTTCCATCAACACCGCGCCAAGGTGCGCGAGCCGCGCTTCGGTGTACCGCATGGACGCCGGCGGGTCGCCTTCGACAGAGCCGAAATTGCCCTGGCCGTCCACGAGCCGTTCGCGCATGGCCCACGATTGCGCCATGTGGACGAGCGTGGGATAAATTGCCTGGTCGCCGTGCGGGTGATAATTGCCCATGGTTTCGCCGACGATTTTGGCGCATTTGAGGTGCTTGCGGTTCGGCATGACGCCGAGATCATTCATTGCGTAAAGAATGCGGCGTTGCGAAGGTTTGAGTCCGTCGCGGGCATCCGGCAGGGCGCGGGAAATGATCACCGACATCGAGTAATCCAGAAACGAGTTCTTGATTTCATCGGCGACGTTGACCTTGGCGATTTTTTCCCCGGAGGCAAACAACGGCGTGTTGATTACCGGCAGGTCGTTGGCAGATTTGGATTTTGGTTCGTCGGGCATAAAAATTATCTGGCAACTGCAATATCCTCCAGTTTTGCCGGGAACAATCCGATGGCAAACTGTCCACAGGCGGCGCGAATCCGTCTATCAGTTGCGGACATCGTGCCGCTGCGGTGCAAATCGCAGGTGGCGACGTGCAGGGCGTCCAATGTCCGTAGCGGGACACGCGGATGACACGCCACTTGAATCGCGCGGGCGCGTTCGAGCACCTTGCGGTTCAGCGGGAACAACACAATGAGTTCGCTTTCAACCATTTTAAAAAAACTCGCCAAGGCACTTTCGCGCTCGGGTGGCGTAATGTCCCCCGCGCGCTCTTTGAACAGCAGCGCGGCGCTAACTTCTGTCAAAGCCAGTTCCGACGATACAAAACTGTTCCCTGACAGTTGGCGGCCAAACCATTCGCTGTCGGCCTCACGCACGAGCAACTTCACGATGATGGCTGTGTCGAGATACATCACCAACCCCGCGCGTCGCGGTCCAGGTTGACGGCTTCCTCGGCCGACATGCCGCGATGAATCGGCTGTTTCATCAGATAATCACCCATGCCCTGAAAAACTTTTCGAGGCTTGGTCTCCGCGACGCCAACCAATTTGGCCTTCGGCTTGCCGTCGCTGGTAATGATGATTTCCTGTCCGGCCGCCACCAAATCCAGCAGTGCCGACAAATGGGCCTTGGCCGCGCGGACGCTGATGACTTCGCCAATGCCCGGTGCGACCGTGACTTCTTTGAGCACCGCCGATTGCGGCTTATGCGCCGGGTATTTGAGCGTTTTAGCTTTCATGCATTCAATGTAGTCACGCGTGACTACATTAGTCAATGGTTTAAATATCCAGGTTTCGCACGTTAAGGGCGTTGTCTTCGATGAATTGGCGGCGCGGCTCGACTTCCTCGCCCATCAATTTGGTGAACATTTCCTCGGCGTCCACGGCGTTGGTCAGGTCAATGCGCAGCAATTTGCGCCGCGTCGGATCCATCGTCGTTTCAAACAGTTCCTTCGGGTTCATTTCGCCGAGACCCTTGAAACGCTTGATGGACAGGCCGCGCTTGCCGACCTCTTTCACGCCGGCCAGGATTTCCGGAATGGAAAACAGCGGCTTCACCGTTTCGCGCTCGCCTTCGCCTTCAATCAATTCAAACAACGGCTTGTCCTGTCCGGCATAGTGCTCGACGCTGAACCCTTTCTTGGCCAGCTTGCCGAGCAATTCGACGATGGCCTTGCTTTCATGCAGCTCGATGTGGGAAGCGCGCCGGGTCGAACCGTTCTTTTTCTCGAAGGTCGTGGTGTCGCCTTCCTCTCCGCCGAACAGTTTCAGGTCGGCATTTTTGGCGCTGAACTGCGCCAGTTCTTCCTCGGTGTGGAAATAATGAACGGTTTCGTCGTTGCCTTCGCGCACTTTGACCAGATGCTTCGGCAGGTCGCCGGTCTTCTTCTGGCGATGTTCGACGTAATCGGCAAAGTCACCGCCATGCCGTTTCAGGGCGTTGGCGTACTTGTCGAGCGATTCAAGCAACTCCAGAATTTCGGCGAGTTGCTTTTGGGAAAGCTCCTTTTTGTCGGAGAGATTTTTCAACCGCACTTCTTCCGTGCCGAGTTCAAGCAGAATCTTGTTCAACCGCGCGTCGTCATCAATGTATTCCACGCGCTTTTTGCGCGCGATCTGGTAAAGCGGCGGCTGCGCGATATAGACGAAGCCGTTTTTGATCAGCGCCGGCATCTGCCGGTAGAAAAACGTCAGCAACAGCGTGCGAATGTGCGAACCGTCCACGTCGGCATCGGTCATGATGATGACCTTGTGGTAGCGGAGTTTTTCGAGATTGAATGCGCCCTCGCCCTCGCCGTCGCCGATGCCCGTGCCGACGGCGGTGATCATCGTGCGGATTTCGTTGTTTTGAAGCACCTTGTCCAGGCGCGCTTTCTCCACGTTGATGAGCTTGCCGCGGATGGGCAGGATCGCCTGGAATTTCCGGTCGCGGCCCTGTTTGGCCGAGCCGCCGGCGGAATCACCCTCGACGATGAACAGCTCGGTGTTGGCCGGGTCGCGGTCGGAGCAGTCGGCCAGTTTGCCGGGCAAACCGCCGCCGGTGAGCGCGCCTTTGCGGACCGTCTCGCGCGCCTTGCGGGCGGCTTCGCGCGCCCGCGCCGCGAGCAACCCTTTCTCCATGATTCTTTTGGCTACGCCGGGATTCGCGTCGAAGTGCGTCATCAGCCCGTCATAGACCACCGACGAAACAATGCCGTCAATTTCCGTGTTCACCAGCTTCACCTTCGTCTGCGACTCGAAACGCGGATTCGGCAGCTTCACGCTCAGCACGCAGACCAGGCCTTCGCGCACGTCGTCGCCGGAAATCGTCGGGTCCTTTTCCTTCAGCAGATTATTCTGCTTGGCGTATTGGTTGATGGCGCGGGTCAGCGCGGAGCGGAAGCCGGTGAGGTGCGTGCCGCCGTCGGTATTGGGAATGGAGTTGGCGAAGCAGAGAATCTGGTCGCTGTAGCTGTCGGTGTATTGCAATACGCAATCCACAAACACGTCTTCGTCCTTGCCGTCAATTTTGCTGGACCGTTTGCCCGAGATCGCGATGGGCTTGGGATGCAACGGCTGTTTGCTCCGGCCCAACTGGCGGACGAACTGCTCGATGCCGTCGCGGTAAAAAAATGTCTCCGTCTTCTCGTCGCGCTCGTCCTTGAGCACAATTTCGATGCCCGGATTCAAAAACGCCAGCTCGCGCAGGCGGTTGGCCAGGATGTCGAATTTGAATTCCGTCGTGAGGGTGAAAATCGTCGGGTCGGGTTTGAAGGTAATCAGCGTTCCCGTTTTTTTCGATTTGCCGATGACTTCGAGTTTCTGCGTCGTTTTGCCGCGCTCGAATTCCATCGAATAAACTTTTTCATCGCGCGAGACCTCGACGCGGAACCATTCGGCAAGCGCGTTGACGCATTTCGCGCCGACGCCGTGCAGGCCGCCGGAATATTTGTAGGCGCCCTGGCCGAATTTTCCGCCCGCGTGCAGATTCGTCAGCACCAGTTCGACGGCGGGCATCTTCCATTTCGGATGCATGTCCACCGGAATGCCGCGGCCGTCGTCGCGGATGGACACCGAGCCGTCCACGTGGATCGTCACTTCAATCTTGTTGCAATGGCCGGCCAGATGTTCGTCAATCGAATTGTCGAGCACCTCGAACACGCTGTGATGCAAGCCGCGTTCGTCCGGGTCGCCGATATACATGCCGGGCCGCTTGCGGACGGCTTCCAGACCTTCGAGTTTGTCAATTTTTGAAGCGTCGTATTTCTCGGCCGCACCGGTCGGTTGTTGCTGGTTTTTTACGTCAACCGGCTTGTCTTTTTTGGCCATAAATTCGGTTAAAAAGCCCGCTTTCGGGCGTCAATTTTCAGGTGCAGAAATTATAAGAAAAAATGCCATTTTTGCACAACGATAATTTGACGAATTTTTGCCAAAAAACACCATTAGTTGTGGCACTGCTTTGCCGTTGCCAGCCAAACCTGTTGTATTCCGCTGAATTTGTGGCTAAAACGCGGGTGTTTGCCATCGAAATCCATCCTTGCTTTGCCGTCGCCGAACCGTAATTTCCACGAATGGCTTTCGACTGAAAATTCGACCGCTGCATCCCGACCGGTTTGTTCGCCGCCACATCGGCCCGCGTCCCGCCGAAGCCGGCGAAATGCTCAAGCAACTCGGCTACGCGAGCCTTGACGCGATGATTGACGCCGCCGTTCCAAAACCGATCCGGCTCGCCCGTCCGCTGCAACTGCCCGCCGCGCGCACCGAACATGAGGCGCTCGCCGCGCTGAAGGAAATCGCGTCGCAAAACCAGGTCTGCCGCTCGTTCATCGGCATGGGCTATTACGATTGCATCACGCCGGCGGTGATTCAGCGCAACGTTCTGGAAAATCCCGGCTGGTACACGCAATACACGCCTTATCAGGCTGAAATTTCCCAGGGCCGCCTCGAAGCGCTCCTGAATTTCCAGACGATGGTCGCCGACCTCACCGCGCCTCGACATCGCCAACGCGTCGCTGCTCGACGAAGCCACCGCCTGCGCCGAGGCGATGACGATGTGCCACCGGCTCAAGGACGGGCGGAACATTTTCTTCGTCTCCGAAACCTGCCATCCGCAAAACATCGAAGTCGTCCAGACCCGCGCCAAGGCGCTCGGCATCGAAGTCGTCGTCGGCGACCACGAAGAATTTTCAGTTCACCGACAAAGTTTTCGGCGCGCTGGTGCAATATCCCGACACGTTCGGCGCGATTCACGATTACTCCGGCTTTGCGGAAAAAGCCCACGCCGCCGGCGCGCTGCTCACCGTGGCCACGGATTTGCTGGCGCTCACGCTCATCAAGCCGCCCGGTGAATTCGGCGCGGACATCGCCGTCGGCAGCGCGCAACGCTTCGGCGTGCCGCTGGGCTACGGCGGCCCGCACGCGGCGTTCTTCGCCACGCGCGACGAATTCAAACGCCAGATGCCCGGCCGCCTCGTCGGCGTCTCCAAGGATTCCCGCGGCAAACCCGCGTTGCGCCTCGCGCTCGGCACGCGCGAACAGCACATCCGCCGCGAAAAGGCCACCAGCAACATCTGCACCGCGCAGGCGTTGCTGGCGAACATGGCGTCCATGTACGCCGTCTATCACGGGCCGGAAGGTTTGAAGAAAATCGCGCAGCGCGTTCACGCGCTGACGCGGAATTCTCGCCGCCGGTTTGGAGAAACTGGGCTTCAACGTGCAGTCCGGCACTGCCGAAAGAAATTCCAAATGTGCCGGCAGGATGCCTGCGCACTTCTTTGACACGATCACCATCGCCCTCGGCGACAAGCGCGCCGCCGACATTGTGAAAATTGCCGAGGCGCACCGGATGAATTTCCGGCTGATTGACGACCATACGCTCGGCATCTCGCTGGACGAAACGACCAGCGAAAGCGATGTGGTTGAAATCTGGCAGGTTTTCAAAGGCAACAAGGCCATCGGTTTCACGTTGACGAAATTGCCGCAGATTTCATTGACCGGCTTCAGCCCGGTGTGAAACGACGGCAAACCAGCCGTTTCAACGGCTTCCGTCCACGCGAAACCGTTAAAACGGTTTCAATTCCGCCTCAAACACCGGCTGAAGCCCGGTGCTAATGAGATGGAATTGCTCACATTCGCCCGCACTTCGCCATTCCTGACCCACAAGGTTTTCAACTCCTATCACTCCGAGACCGAGATGCTCCGCTACATCAAGCGGCTCGAATCGCGCGACCTGTCGCTGACCGCCTCGATGATTCCGCTCGGTTCCTGCACGATGAAGCTGAACGCCGCGGCGGAAATGCTTCCCATTTCGTGGCCGGAGTTTGCCAAGCTTCATCCGTTCGCGCCGTTGAAGCAGGCGCGCGGCTACCAGATCTTGTTCCAAAACCTCGAAGATTGGCTCGCGGAAATCACCGGCTTTGCCGGAATTTCATTGCAGCCCAACGCCGGTTCCCAGGGCGAATACGCCGGCCTGCTCGTCATCCGCGCCTAGCACGAAAGCCGCGGCGAAGCGCACCGCAACGTCTGCCTCATCCCGACTTCCGCGCACGGCACCAACCCCGCCAGCGCCGTCATGGCCGGGCTGAAAGTCGTCGCCGTCGCCTGCGACCAGGACGGCAACATTGACGTGGCCGATTTGCGGGCCAAGGCCGAGGCGCACAAGAAGGACCTCGCCTGCCTGATGGTCACGTATCCCTCCACGCACGGCGTGTTTGAGGAGACGATCAAGGAGATTTGCGAAATCATCCACGCCAACGGCGGACAGGTTTACATGGACGGCGCGAACATGAACGCGCAGGTCGGCCTGTGCCGGCCGGCGGACATCGGCGCGGACGTGTGCCATTTGAACCTGCACAAGACGTTTTGCATTCCGCACGGCGGCGGCGGGCCGGGCGTCGGGCCGATCGGCGTGGCGAAACATCTGGTCCAATTTCTGCCGGGCCATCCGGTATTTCACGTCGTCGAGCTCGACGAGATCCGCAGTTCAAACCGACACATCGGCCCGGTCGGCCGCCGCGCCGTGGGGCAGCGCGGGCATCCTGCCGATTTCGTGGATGTATATCGCCATGATGGGCGCGGACGGCCTGACCGAGGCGACGAAGTTCGCCATCCTGAACGCCAATTACATCGCCAAACGGCTGGAGAATTATTTCCCGACGCTTTACCGCGGCCACGGCGGCCTGGTCGCGCACGAGTGCATTCTGGATTTGCGCCGGTTCAAGAGCGTCACCGCCGAGGACGTGGCCAAGCGGCTGATGGATTACGGCTTTCACGCGCCGACGCTGTCCTGGCCGGTGGCCGGCACGCTGATGGTCGAGCCGACCGAGAGCGAATCGAAGTCCGAGCTGGACCGTTTTTGCGACGCGATGATTGCCATTCACGCCGAAATGACAGGCGATCGAATCCGGCGCGGCGGACAAGCAGAACAATCTGCTGAAGAACGCGCCGCACACGGCGGACGTGGTGGCGGCGGACAATTGGGACCGGCCTTACCCGCGCGAAGCGGCGGCGTTCCCGGTGCAAATCGCTGCGCGACTACAAATTCTGGCCCGCCGTCGGCCGCATGGACAACGTCTTCGGCGACCGCAACCCGGTTTGCTCCTGCGCGGGGATGGAGAATTATTCGTAGCGATGAATCTGTTCTCAAAGTTCCAGAATAAAGACAAAATACTCCAATTCGCTAACTCTACGAATTACCGGAAGGTTTGCGCGATTCAAATTATTCAGATTTGGGAAAAAGGCTTTCGGGCCTGATGAACGCTTCCACCCAGGTCCCGGGACTTGGCCTATGATAGAAATTCATCGCATTCTTGTGTGAAGAGACATCAGATGCTTCACAGCTTCCGCAAATTAGTCGTCAGAAGTCTTACGCTACGCGGAGCTCATTGCAGAATATTTTCTCTGCAATCTTCAAGACACTGACAAGAGCACTCGATGTGATTCAAGTTGTGTTCAATGTAATGGAAAGGATGCTTCATAGAGTCCAGCGATGACAGTGGTGATGTATTCTACAAATCACGGCATCAATCATGCAGAACTCATTGACGAACTCAACCGCAGATTTGAAGAAAACAAAGTTGGCTACCGATATGTTCAGGGGCGCTTCGAAAAAATCCCGCAAGGCCCAGAACCCATGCCATTAAAAGAACGATTGGTTGCTGGCGAGCCTGCTACAAATTTGAGAAAAATAAATGACTTGATTGGAAGTTGCACAGTAACCGCAATTCATGACCCATACACAACGACAGGTTCGCTGGATACAATTTTGAAACTGGCTGGCATGGGGGCCGAATTCAGTCCTTCTCTCCGAATTTTGGGCACGGCAAAACCGCTATCAAATTCTACGGAGAAAAAATCCCTTCTCGGCCTTCTTAAGGACATCAACACTGAAAGATAAAGCCTCGTGGCAAATCCGAATTTACTCCGCGACAACGAAACCACACCGCCGATTTCTAGTTCTCAACGACGGAAGCATTGTGACATGTGGAATGTCACTAAACCACATTGATAAGGATGAGGTTTTGGACCATGAACCAGCTGGTTTAGAAAATGCCAAGCATGACCAGCGGTTGTTTGAGGATGAATGGAAAACTGCAACGCCAATTTAAGGTGCCAGCCAAAACTCTGCGTCATTGCGTCTCTGCGGTTCAAATTTCTTCGCGTTGAATTGAATCCGTCCCGCCGTGGCAAATCGGTATTCATCCGTGGTCAATTCAGTCTGGTTGGCGGCCAGTTCGGCGCGCGGTTCGTCGGTGACGCGGTCCAGCTTTTCGGCTCGCGGGTATCGGTCTTCGCCAAGGCTTCGCCCCGACAGGCTGCTCGCCCCACCAAAGGCTTTCGTGTAATTCGTGTGTTTCGTGGTTCAAGTCTGCGTCTTTGTGGCTGATTTCACGTGCGCGGGTATGGACACTTACGTTTCTTGATGTAAACTTCCGCGACATGAAAATAACCGAAGCACTTTTGGCGGAGCACGTCGTGTTCCACAACATTTTCGACCACATCGAACACGTCCTGCCAAAACTGAAAACGCTGGCCGAGGTGAAAGGCTGGGCGGGATTGATGGAAGTGCTGCTGCTCGCCCACGGCAAGACCGAGGAGGATTTGGTGTTCGCTCCGCTGAATCATTACCTGGAACAACTTGGCCAGCGCGACAGTTTTGAACACGAACATCGGGAAATTGACAACAGCCTCCTGCGGGTGAAGACCGCCAAGCGGCTGCCCGAAGCGCGACAGTTGTTGCTGCAGGCGGTGACCGCATCGCGCAAACATTTTGACCGCGAGGAACGGATTGTTTTTCCGCTGGCCGAGCAGGTGATGAAAGAAGAAACGCTGGCCGAACTGGGCAAGATTTGGATGAAGCAAAGGGACGCGGAGTCGGCTTGAAGCCGGATGTGGACCGATTCCAATGATAATCGGCACCTGTTCCGAGACGGTAGGGCCGCGCTGCCTGTCGCGAGCCAGCGGACTGATGCGGCCATCATACCCTGGCGGCGCAGCAGCGCCGCCCTACCTTACGTTGCCAACGCGGCGTTCACGCCGGCGACGAGCGCGTTGACGCGGGTGGTCAGCGGAAAATCCGACGGCGCTTCGAGGGTGTAGGACAGCCTCGTCTTGTTCACGATCAAATAAAATGCCTCGGCCCATTGCGGGCGCGTGGCGGGGTCAAGGTTCGGACGGATGATGCCGCCCTTGGCCGGGCGGTCTTCGATGATTTCCGACGGGTCAATCGGGCAGACTTCCGCGATGCGCGCAATCATGGCTTCGGCCAGCGACGGCCGGTTTTCCGGATTCAATTCGTAAACGTAAAAGCCGTGTGATTCCCAGTCTTCGTGCAGGCAGAGGCAGAGGTCGAACTGCGGCTGGCGTTCCAGCCAGGCGATGTGCGCGCGCGTCTCCGCCGCTTCCAGATGCCGGTATTGCCGGTTGAGGTCAATGCCCCGGTCATTCTCGCGGCGGTTCAAAACGAAGCCCATCGGATTCAGGCACGGGACAAAACCACAATTCGGCATTCTCCGGCCATTGGTTTTCCTGAAGCAGGCGCAACGCGGCGAGCGGCCCGGCGGGTTCGTCGCCGTGGATGCCGGTGCTCAAGTAAATGCGGATTGCGGATTGCGGAGTTGAGCGAGTGGATTGCGGATTGAAACGGGGGCGCGGTGGAGGGCGAGCAGGTTGAATTCGCCTTGTTGACCAAACGTCTCGGCAGTCCAGCCGTGTTGTTGCGCGGCGGTTTCGATGTCGCGCAGGACGGCGCGGATGTCAATCGTCTCGCCGTGGTAGCCGCCGTGATTTTTGCCTGACCTTTCCACGCGGAGAATTTCACGCAAAGACGCCAAAGCGCAAAGAAAATTGTTTCTTCACGCCGGCTGCGGAAGCGGATGGGGCGTCAAAACACGCTGTGAACCCTCCCAGGCAATCATCGCGCGCTTGCGAACCGGGCCCCAGTGATAGTTTCCAATCACACCGGTCTCGCGAATCACACGGTGGCACGGGATGAGATACGCCAGCGGATTTTGGCTAACGGCCGTTCCGACGGCGCGCGAGGCGGATGGTTTGCCGATGGCCGCCGCCAGACGCCTGTAACTCGTGAGCAAGCCGGGTTGGATTTCCAGCAACGCACGCCAGACGCGCACCTGAAACGGCGTGCCGCGAACAAAGGCGCGCAGTGGAGCGCCGGCTTCCAGCACGGCGGATTGGTTGGCAGTCCGACGGGCAAAGATTTTGACAGTGAGCCGCACAATGACGGAATCGTTGCGCTTCAATTTTGCCTGTGGCCAATCATTTTGCAGTTCGGCCAGGGCCGGTTTTTCATTTTCAACAAACGAAAGATGGCAGATGCCGCGCGGACTTTTGGCGATGAGACATTTTCCGAACGGACTTTCCGCGAAGCCAAAAGAAATCGTCCAGCCCGCGCCGCCGGATTTCAATTCGCCGGGCGACGCGGCTTCCAGATTCACGCAGAGATCATGCAGGCGGCCCGGTCCGGACAGGCCCGATTCCAGCGCCGCATCCAGAATGCTTTCGCCGGCGCGGAGCAATACCTTCGCGTGGGTGAGCGTGAGGCATTGGAGAAAATCCTTGGGCGTGACGCCGGCCCACGCGGAAAACAGCCGGTGCAGATGAAACGGACTCAAGCCGGCGCGCGCCGCCACCGCCGCCAAATCCGGCTGTTCGACGCTGCGCTCATCCAGAAACCGGATGATTTGCGCGACGCGTTCGTAATCGTTCATGTGCCCAATTTGCCACGGGATGATGGCCGCTCCCACCCGATTCTTGCGGCAAAATTTTATGAAGCACCAGTTGGAATTTCACGCAAAGGCGCAAGGGCGCAAAGGAAAACCGCGTCAATCGTAAATCGCAAATCGTAAATGCAGCGTATGGCTATGCCGTTGCACAAACGGGTTCCGCCGATTCACAACCACAACCCTCCTGATCGGAAAACCCGTGTTTGTCCCAGCTCGGGTCGAGGCCGAGGTCTTTGAGCATCTGCAAATCCTTCTCCACGGGCTGGTTCAGTGTGGTGAGGTAGTTGCCGACCATCAGCGCGCTGGCGCCGGCCATGAAAATCATGCTTTGCGCGTCGCGCAGATTCACCGTGCGCCCGCCGGCCACCATGATTTCCTGCCGCGGCAGAATGAACCGGAAACAGGCGATGGTTTTTAAAATTTCCAGAACGGGCAGGGGAGGATTGTTTTCAAACGGCGTGCCCTTGATGGGATTGAGGATGTTGAGGGGCACGACGTTCGCGCCGATTTCCCGGAGCGACAACGCGAGGTCGCAGCGGTCTTCGCGCGTCTCGCCCATGCCGATGATGCCGCCGGAGCAAATCCCGATGCCGGCCTGTTTCAAATGGCGGATGGTTTGCACCCGCTCCTCGTAGGTGTGCGAAGTGCAGACTTGCGGGAAAAACTGCCGCGAGGTTTCGAGGTTATGATTGTAGCACTCGACCCCGGCGGTTTTGAGGCGGTCGGCGACCCGCTGGCTTTGGATGATGCCGAGCGAGGCATCGGCACGGGCCAGCCCGCTTTGCTTCATGGCTTCGAATTGCCGGCAAAGCTCATCCAGCACGGGGCCTTCCTCCAGTCCGCGCCAGGCGGCAACGAGGCCCAGGCCGACGACGCCGTTTTCCCGGGCTTCCGTGGCGGCGGCGAGGACAGCTTCGGATTCGACCAGGCTGTAGCGCGGCGCATCCGTCTGATAAAGCGCCGATTGCGCGCAGAACCGGCAGTTTTCCGAACAGCCGCCGGCTTTGATGTTGACGATGGAGCAGAGATGGATTTTGTTGCCCTTGAAATTTTCCCGGATGCGGTTCGCCCACGCGAGCAAATCGAAAATGTCGGAGCTGGCTTCGAGATTGAAAAGCCACAACGCTTCCTCGCGAGTGACCTGCCCGCCGTTCAAAACCCGTTGTCCTAGTTCCGCGATGCGCGCGTTATGGTTTGCGTCAAGCAATTGTGCTGTCATGGTTGACAGCATACCGCGCGCCGCGAATTCCGCAAGCGGGCATCAATGCGCCGGCGGCGGCGCGGAGTGCGATGAAAACCTGCCGTTCAAATAACCGACCATCGAGACGATTTGCATTTCCGAGAGCGGCCCGCCATCGGCGGAGGAAAATGCCGGCATCAGCGTGCCGGCCTTGCCATGAGCTATCCAGGTTTTCCAATAATCCACATTGGTTGGTGTTTTGAGATTGTGCAAATCCGGCACAAAACTGGCGCGCTTTGGAGAATCGTGGCAGATGCCACAGTCGGCGTCGTAGAGTAACTTGCCGTATTTGCCCTCGCCGTGTTTGACGTGGCAGGAGGCGCAATTGCCACGAAAAATCGCCTGTCGGTCGCCCTTGGCCACTTCCAAAGCTTGCGCTCGCTCGGCATCGGATTGGGTCGGAATCACCGGCGGCAGGATGTTGATTTTGAGAATGAGCTGTTTGAAGCCTTTGTCGGTCTTGACGTGCACGGTTTTTATTTGCATGCCGGTTCTTCCCGCCACATTGACGGTAAAACCGAACTGTCCATTGGTGCCCGGAGCAAGGGTCCAGGGCAACGGCGGCAATTGCGCCGTGGTGCAACCGCAGGACGGACGAACCTCCAGAATGGCCACGTTGCCGGGGGAAACATTGGTGAAACTGAAAACAAGCTGGGCATTGGCGGTATCCGCCGCCACCGTCGTTTCTTTTATCAAGCCGTTCCAGACCAGCACGCCGTCAGGCAACGGCTCGTTTTCGTGGGTGGTGTCCGGCACATAAACCGCCGTGGTGGCCGTGACCACATTGGTGGTGGTGTTCTCCGCCGCAAAAAGCCTCGTGCCGGCAAAAACGAGGCCGACAACTGCGCAAATGAAAATACGTCGATAATTTCATAGTCGGGGTTTTAAACTATACCGTTGCCCCCTATTTGACGAGCCGGAATTAATTTGGTTCAAAACAATCTACGACCGATTCAGCGCGCTCAACACGGCGCGCACGGACGCCAGTTCGATATTCGTGTCCACGCCCGCGCCCCAGCGGGTTTTGCCGTCGGCGTGCTTGATTTGAATATAGGCAATCGCTGCCGCTTCTTCGCCGGAGCTTAAGGCGTGTTCGCTGTAGTTGGCAATTTCGAATCGCGGCACCCCGGCCTTGCCGAATCCGTGCACGAGCGCGGCGAGCGGGCCGTTGCCTTCGCCGGCGAGTTCCACCGGCTTGCCGTCGCGCAAAAGTTTCGCGCGGCATTTGACGACGCCGTTTTTGCTCTCGGTTTCAAAATGCTTGAGCTGCCACGGCTTGTCGCGCTCGATGTATTCCTTCCAGAACATTTGCTTCAGTTCGGCGCCGGTCACTTCGCGGCCGAGCTTGTCCACTTCGTCGTTGGCAATCGGTCCAAACTCGCGCTGCATGTCCTTGGGCAACTCGATGCCGAACTGGCTCTCCAGCAGATACGCCACGCCGCCTTTGCCGGACTGGCTGTTGACGCGGATGACCTCGCGGTATTCGCGCCCGATGTCCGTCGGGTCAATCGTCAGATACGGCACGTCCCAGTGCGTGCGGCCGTCCGCTTTCCATTCATTCAAGCCCTTTCGGATGGCGTCCTGGTGCGAACCGCTGAACGCGGTGAAGACCAGTTCGCCCGCATAAGGCTGGCGCGGCGGCACCGTCATGCCCGTGCAACGTTCGTAAACCTCGATGATGGAATTGAGATCTGCGAAGTCCAGTTTCGGATCAATGCCGTGCTGGTAAAGGTTCAACGCCACGGTGACGATGTCGAGATTGCCCGTGCGTTCGCCGTTGCCGAACAGCGTGCCTTCGACACGGTCCGCGCCGGCGAGCAGGCCAAGCTCCGTCGCCGCCACGCCCGTGCAGCGGTCATTGTGCGTGTGCAAGCTGATGATGAGCGACTCGCGGTTTTTGATGTTCCGGCAAATCCATTCGATCTGGTCGGCATACACGTTGGGCATGGCGACCTCGACGGTGTCCGGCAGATTCAAAATCATCTTCCGCTTCGGCGTCGGCTGCCAGACGTCCATGACGGCTTCGGAAATTTCCTTCGCGAACTCCACCTCCGTGGCGCTGAAGCTTTCCGGCGAATACTGGAGCATGACTTCCGTGCCTTTGAGCCGCGGCAAGCGGTCCTTGATCCATTGCGCGCCGCGCACGGCCACTTTGACAATTTCATCCTTCGACATGCCGAACACGACGCGGCGCTGGGCCGGCGAAGTGGAATTGTAAAGGTGGATGATGGCCTTCTTCGCGCCGACGAGCGATTCGACCGTGCGTTCAATCAAATCTTCCCGCGCCTGCACGAGCACCTGGAGCCACACGTCGTCCGGCGCGCGCTTTTCCTCGATGAGCCGGCGGTTGAAGGCAAATTCCGTGTTCGACGCCGACGGGAAGCCGACTTCGATTTCCTTGAAGCCGATTTTCACGAGCGTCTGGAACAGCTCAAGTTTCTGGCCGACGTTCATCGGCACGGCGAGCGCCTGGTTGCCGTCGCGCAAATCCACGCTGCACCAGATGGGCGCGTGGGTGAGGACGCGGTTGGGCCACTGCCGGTCGGGCAAGCTGACCGGCGGGAACGGACGGTATTTCTTTGACGGTTGTTTGTGCATGTTGTCTTTCAGTTGTGGCAGTGGCGCTTTCGTTTGGCAAAACAAAAACCCCACCGCCGTTTGGCAGTGGGGTTCGATAAATCTTGTGAACGAATCAGAACCCGACCGCCGCGCGGCACAACAGCAGCGCGTTCAGCAGCAGGTTCAGATTCAAATTACGATTCACGCCCACAAGGTAACAACCACGTCCGGCCGCGTCAAATGGTTTTTAACTCTATCGTAGCGGCGTCTCGGCAGAGCGCCGCAAACTCCCCCGGATAGTCGAATGCGGCTTTCTGCCGAAAGCCGCTACGCCCCGCACTCGACGAAACCGTCCGGATTTGCTACCTTTCCCACATGAGAACGTGGACATCCCAAATCTTTCAAAACTGGTTGTGCGGACTTATCCTGACTTCGCTTCTCGTTCCGAGTGCGATGGCCGGCAATCAAACCGAAAAAGTCCGCAACGACAAAGTGCTGGTGGTGGAGCAGACACTGGCGCCGGGGGAAATGCTGTCTTTGCCGGGAGACCACCCCGGCGTCGTGGTTTATCTCGACGCCGGTTCGGTTGAAATTGCTCCAGCCCAGGGAAAATCCCGGACGGAAAGTGTCAAACGCGGCGAAACGGTGTTTCAAGCCGCCACAATCCGGGACCGTAAAGAACGCCGGCTCCGCTGCTTTGCGGGCCGTCTGGACCGAATATCTCGGCCAGGGCGGTTCGGAGACGTGGGGTACCAATGGGCTGGCGCCGAATTACAAAGTCATCTTCGAAAACCAATACGGCCGGGTCTATGACATCAAAATGGCGGCGGGAAAAAGCGAGCCGCTGCATACGCATCACGACCGCGTTGTGGTCTGCCTCTCCGGCGCGGAACTGCGACATGAGATGCCCGATGGCCGGACCGAAGTCTCCAGCTTGAAGACCGGCGAGATTGCCTGGCGGCGCGGCGCAACCCACGTCGGCCACAACCTCGGCAAGACCGACCTCTGGGTGATTGCCATCGAGCCGAAATAAACTGAACGTCACTTCACCGGCAGGAACCGGGTGCAGAACGGAAATGGAACGGTGACGGGCTGTCCAACCTGCGTCAATTTGCCAGGAATTTTCATCCACGCGGAACACCACCGCGTTGTCGCTGTTGTGATTGCTGCAAAGAATCCACTTGCCCGTCGGGTCGAACGCGATCGTGCGCGGCCATTTGCCCTGCGAGGAGACGCGTTCCACCAGCGTGAGTTTCCCGTTCTTTTGATCGATGGCGAACACGGCGATGCTGTCGTCGCCGCGATTTGAGCCGTAAAGGAACCGGCCGTTGGGATGAATCAACAACTCGGCGCAGGTGTTCGTGCCTTTGAATCCTTCGGGCAGCGTGGAAATGGTTTGGAATTCTTTGAGCGAACCTTTCTCGGCGTTCCATTTGAAACCGGTGACGGTGCAGCCCATTTCGTTGATTACATAAACCCATTTGCCATTGGGGTGGAATTTGACGTGGCGCGGTCCGGAGCCGGGCTTGACGGTGGCAAACGGCGGGTCGTTCGGTGTGAGCGAGCCGTCCTGCTGGTTGAATCGGTACACAAACACCTTGTCGAGGCCGAGATCAGCCGCGAGCGCATACCGGTTGCTCGGGTCAACGATGATGGAATGGGCGAACGGACGAGACTGCCGTTCCGGATTCACGCTATGCCCGGTGTGTTGATCGAACCCGGTCTTTACACCCAACGAAAAATCAGGGTTGATGGTCAGAACGGCGACGTTGCCGCCCTGATAATTGGCGACGAGCGCGTAATGGGAGGTTTTGTCCAGGGTGATGTAACTCGGGTCCGCGCCACCGGACGGTTTCTGATTAATCAAAGTCAGCCGGCCGGTTTTCGGGTCGATGTCATACGCGCTGATGGCACCGGTCGTCTTGCCGGAATTGCAGGTGTACAAATGTTTGCCGTCGGGATGAATGACGAAATACGCAGGTTCCACGGCCTCCGTGATGAATTGCGGCTTTGTCAGCGCGCCGGTGTCGGTGTCGAAATGCGCCAGCGAGAACCCGATGCCCGGTCCGGACCGGTGCGTGCCGAAATAGACGTACATGTCGGCGGCGTTGGCGGCCAACGCGGCAATTACGAACAGGAGAACCAGTGAGGTCGGACGAGTGGCGGGTTTTCGATTTGCATTCATAGGCATTCAATTATCGGCCCATGCGGCGCCGAAGTTTGGATTGGAGGCCAAGGTTACAAAATTACCAGCACGTATGCAACCCGCCGATTGATGGGGTAGTGCCCCCAATTTGTAGGCGACGAGGTGACGAGTCGTTTGAGCCAGCAACCGAATCAGGATAATACCAAAGATGCGTTTCGCATCCATTTTCGCCGGAGATAATTCTTGAGTCGTTCCCCGATTTGAGTATGTAATCTGGCAAAAAATTACGCATACATTTACATCTCCAACCCCCAATCGCTGATGAATATTCCACTCCACCATGTCATCCGACCCGGCATCGTCCATTTCATGGCCTTTCCGGCCACGATGAAGGGCGAAGGCCCGATTGTTGAAACTGTTCGCCAGGTTCTCACGGACGATTTCTTTGAAGTAATCGAAATATCCTGGATCAAGGAACCGGCGGCGCGCGCGAAGGTGAAGGCCATGCTGGCCCACGCCGCGGTCGAAGCCAAACACGGCGGCCAGCCGCGGCTGCTCTCGCAAAAACTCGATCTGAACAGCGCCGACGAAACCATGCGCCAACGCGCCGTTGACGAAATCAAACGCGCGGTCGAGGAAGCCGCCGAAATGGGCATCAAGGACGTCGGCCTCCTCAGCGGTAGCGACGTCGCTCCGGCGGAACGGCCCGCCGCCATGACCCGGCTGGAAAATTCGCTGGTCGAACTTTGCCGCCACGCCGCAAAATTCAATTGCAACATCGTGCTGGAGGTTTTCGACCGCGACATTGACAAGAAATGCCTCATCGGTCCGGCGAATGTGGCGCGCGAAATTTCGGAACGCGTCAAACGTTCCTGCAAAAATTTCGGCCTCATGGTTGACCTGAGCCACATTCCGCTGCTGGGCGAATCGCCGGCCCAGGCCCTGCAACCGGTGCGCGACCACATCGCCCATATTCACATCGGCAACGCCTATTTCAAGGACCGGCAGGACCCGGCCTGGGGCGACCAGCATCCGCGCTTCGGTTATCCCGGCAGCGCCAACGACGTGCCCGAAATCGTCGCGTTCCTGCGCGAATTGTTCGCCGTGGGTTATCTCAAGACCGACGGCTCGCGCCGCGGCGCGGTTTCATTTGAAATCAAACCTGTCGGCGACGAGGATTCCACCGTCATGATTGCCGCCGCCAAACGCAAACTGCTTGAGGCGTGGGCAAAACTGACGATTTAACCAATCAAATTCGCACTGCCGTTCTCATTTCTGCTATGAAAATCGTTGTCCTTGATGGTTACACCATAAATCCCGGCGACAATCCGTGGGATGATGTCGCAAAACATGGCGAGTTCGTCTGCCACGATCGCACGCCAGCCAACCTCATCCTCGAACGCGCGAAAGACGCCGACATCCTCCTCACCAACAAAACGCTGCTCATCGGCCGACACGCTTGCCAAATTGCCCAAACTGAAATTCATCAGCGTGCTGGCCACCGGCTATAATGTCGTGGACATCAAGGCGGCGCGGGCGCGCGGTATGGCGGTTTCGAATGTTCCGATCTACGCCACCGATGCCGTGGCGGAATTCGTGTTCGCCCTGCTGCTGAATTTCTATCGCCAGCCGCAATTGCACAGCGACCTCATCAAACAGGGCGAGTGGGCGACGGCGCGAATGGTGTTTCTGGAACACACCGCTCACCGAAGTGGCCGGCCGGACCATCGGCATCGTCGGCTTCGGGCGCATCGGCCGGCGCGTCGGTGAAATCGCCGCGGCTTTCAAAATGAAAGTCCTGGCCAACGACGTCGTCCCGCACCAATCCGCCGTCGTACCCATTCGCGTGGCGTGAAGTGCCGGAGTTGTTCGCCGAATCCGATGTCGTGACGTTGCACTGCAATCTGACCGCTGAGAATACCGGCATGGTGAACAAGGCGCTGCTGGGTCGCATGAAACCCACCGCTTATCTCATCAACACCTCGCGCGGTCCGCTCGTGAAAGACGCCGACCTCGCCGAGGCGTTGCAGCAGCATAAAATCGCGGGCGCGGCCATCGACGTCGTCACGACCGAACCGATTCCGCCGGATAATCCGCTGTTGAAAGCGCCGAACATCACCATCACACCGCACGTCGCCTGGGCGGCGCTGGCCGCGCGCCAGCCGGTTGATGAAAATCACCGCCGAAAATGTCGCGGCTTTCATCGCCGGCAAACCCATCAACGTCGTCAATTAAAACCATTTCATGTCGCCAACCGCTGCCAGTTCGCCGGCCGAATCTCAAAGCGGTGCTTCAGGAGCAGGACCGCAAACGGAAGGCGGCGATGCTCCAGCGGCTGGCGCAGGAATTCCGCATCACGGTGCTGGACATCCTGCACGAAAATGGCACCGGCCATTGGGGCGGCGCGGCATCGGCCGCCGAGCTTTTGGCCGCGCTTTATTTCGACGCGCTGAACATCCGGCCCGGCGAACCGAAATGGCCGGACCGCGACCGGCTCGTGGTCAGCAAAGGCCACGCGTCCTGCATGCTCTACACCGTGCTCGCCCATCGCGGTTATTTCCCGGTGGAAGAACTGAAATCGTTCCGTCAGATTGACAGCCGGCTGCAAGGACATCCGTGCATGGTGAAAACGCCCGGCGTCGAGATGTCCACCGGCGCGTTGGGACACGGCACGTCCGTGGCATTGGGCATGGCGCTCGCCGCGCGGCTGCTCGGGAAGAAATACTGGACTTATGTGCTGATCGGCGACGGCGACTTGAACGAAGGCCAGACCTGGGAAGCCATCATGGCTGCGGCAAAATTCAAACCGGAACGGCTGGTGGCGCTCGTGGATTACAACAAAGTCCAGCTCGACGGTCCCAGCGACCAAATCATGCCGATGGATCCGTTGCCGGAAAAATTGCGCGCCTTCAACTGGAACGTCGCGCCCGCCGTTTACGACGGCCACAACGCCGCCGCCGTGCTGGAATCTTTCGATTGGGTCAAAAAGCAAAACCAATGGCCGGTGGCCGTGATTTACAAGACGCACAAGGGCAGGGGCGTGTCGTTCATGGAGGACAACGCCCACTGGCATGGCGCGCCGATTGACGATGCGACTCACGCCAAGGCGCGCCAGGAGTTGCTCCAAACCCTGGAGGAATTGCCATGACGCGCGCCGGTGGCCATGCGGGATGCGTTCGGCGAGGCGCTGCTCGCGCTGGCGACGGAGGTTCCCGAAATGGTTGTCTTCGATGCCGACGTGGCGACGAGCACGCGCACCGCGGCGTTCGGGAAAAAATATCCGGACCGGTTTTTCAACGTCGGCGTCGCCGAAGCGAACATGGTGGACATCGCGGCGGGCATGGCGACCTGCGGCTTGCGGCCGGTCGTCAGCACGTTTGCTTTGTTCCTGACGCTGAAGGGCGCCGACCAGGTGCGCAACGTCGTTTGCTACAACAAACTGCCGGTCATCCTCGCGGGCAATTACGCGGGGCTTTCGGATTCCTACGACGGCGCCAGCCACCAATCCATCCTCGACCTGGCCATCATGCGGGCGATGCCGAATTTGACGGTCGTCGTTCCCGCCGATGGCGTCGAATTGCGCCAGGCGCTCACGGCGCGCCTTGCGCCGTGATGGCCCCACTTACATCCGCATCTGCCGGAATCCCACGCCGGTGCTTTTCGCCGATGCGCCGCCGCTCGAAATCGGGAAAATCCGAAAGCTCAAGGACGGCAACAGACCTCACCATTGCCGTCTGCGGCGTTCCGACGAGCATGGCCATTGAAGCCGCCGACCGGCTCGCGAAGCGCGGCATCGCGGTGGACTTGCTGGAAGTTTCGACAATCAAACCGATTGACGCCGAGGCTCTGGCGGCGTCAGCCCGCAAGACCGGCAAGGTCTTGACCGTCGAGGAACACACCATCCATGGCGGTCTGGGCAGTGCGGTTGCCGAAGTGTTGTCGCAGCATGCCCCGGCGCGGATGGGCATGATTGGCATCGAAGACAAATTTACCGAATCGGGTGATTACAGCGCGCTCCTGCGCAAGTACGGAATTTCCGTCGAGCGCATCGAGTCCGAAGCGATGCGGCTGCTGACCCCGGAACGATAGGATTCCCATGTGGCAACATGATTACATGCCGGTCGCGCACAGCATCGGCTGGTCGGCTTTGTACGCCGCCCTGCCGCTGTTCGTGCTTTTGTTCTTGCTGGCCATCCTGCGCAAACCGGCGTGGATATCGGCCATTGCCAGCCTCGTCACGGCCATCCTGGTGGCCTGGCTGGTTTATCGGATGCCGGCGGGAAAAGTCTTTTCCGCAACGCTCCTGGGCATAGCCTACGGCCTGCTTCCCACCGGCTGGATCACGTTTAATGCCATTTTTCTCTACCGGCTGACTTTGGCGACGGGGCAATTCGAGGTGATTAAAAATTCCCTGGTCATGTTGACCAGCGACATTCGGTTGCAAGCCTTGCTGATTGCGTTTGCGTTCGGTGCGTTCGTCGAAGGGGCAGCCGGTTCGGGCGTGCCGGTTGCCGTTTGCGCCGCCATGCTCGCCGGGATGGGATTCAACCGGCTTAAATCCGCCGGCATCTGTCTGCTGGCGAACACCGCGCCGGTCGCCTTCGGCGCCATCGGGCTGCCCATCATCATGCTCCAGAAATCCACGGGCCTGGATTTGATGCATCTCAGCGCCGCCACCGGCCGCATCAGCGCCCCGCTTTCGCTGTGCGTGCCGGCCTACATGGTCGTGCTGGTCGCGGGCTGGAAAGGATTGCGCGGCGTGCTGCCCGCGGCCCTGATTTGCGGCGTGATGTTTGCCATCGTGCAAGTGACGGTTTCCAATCTGGTCGGGCCGCAGTTGACCGACATATTGGCGG
Source organism: uncultured Verrucomicrobiae bacterium (assembly GCA_963789055.1). GTDB lineage: Bacteria > Verrucomicrobiota > Verrucomicrobiia > Limisphaerales > UBA11358 > UBA11358. The sequence continues at coordinate 99,276 of CAWBJE010000007.1, forward strand.
CCATCGTTGCCATCATCTGCCTGGTGCTGTTGTTCCGGGTATGGCAGCCGAAAGAAATGCCTCTTCGCTGGCCGGGGAAACGGTTGTTTCACGCTGCGCCGTCTGATTCGCTACAATATCCCGACCATCATCTGGGCCTGGCTGCCGTATGGGCTGCTGGCCATATGCGTTCTGTGTTGGGGCACTCCGGCCATCAACAAGGTTCTGCTCAAGACCAGCATCGTCATCGAGTGGCCGTCGCTTCATCGGCTCATCATGCGGATGCCGCCGGTTGTGCCGGTGCCGACGCCCTACGATGCCCGGTACAGTTTCGACTGGCTCGCCAGTCCCGGCTCGGCGTGCCTGATTGCCTGCGTGCTGACCGCGGTGTTCGCCCGACTGTCACCGCGCCGTTTCGTGGAGGTGTTCGGGAGCACGCTCAAACAGATGTTCCTGCCGCTGGTGACCATTGCTGCGATTGTGGGACTGGGCGGGCTGATGAATTATTCCGGCGCAACCTCCACGCTCGGGCTGGCGTTTGCGGCCACGGGCGTGCTGCTTCTCCTTCTTCAGCCCGCTGCTGGGATGGATGGGGGTGTTCCTGACCGGCTCCGATGCCTCCAGCAATTTCATCTTCGGCAACCTGCAGACGACGGCCGCCCGGCAGGTCGGCATGAATCCGGTCCTTGCCGCCGCCGCCAATTCCGCCGGCGGCGTGATGGGCAAGATGATCAGCGTCCAAAGCATCGCCGTGGCCGCCGCCGCCACCGGCATGAAACCGTCCGAAGAATCCCAACTCTTCCGGTTTACCTTCTGGCACAGCGTCCTGCTCGTCTGCCTGATCGGCATCGTGACGACGATTTACGCCTACGTCATTCCGTGGATTGTTCCTTGAATCCGGGGCACACTGAAAAATGAAACCAATCCGATTTTCCAAGCACGCTTTGGGTTATACCGCTTCACGCGGTTTCACCGTGGCGGAAGTGGAAGAGGCCATCCGCACTTGCGCATGGGGCGCAACCGAACTGGGGCGGCTGGATTGCCGGAAAGACTTGGCCTACGGACGCGAGTGGAACGGGAAAATTTATGCGACCAAACAAATTCGCCCGGTGTTTGTGGATGAGGCAGGAGAAATAGTTGTGATAACGGTCTATACGTATTACTTTTAAGCCATGAAAATCAGCTACGATGCCGAAGTGGATGCGTTGAGCATCACGTTCCGCGAAACCACGGTTACGACCAAACATCTGGCCGAGGGCATCGCCGCTGATTATGACAAGGACGGTCGGTTGGCCGGGTTGGAAATTCTTGACGCACAAAAACGGTTTGGCGGCAAGGAAACCATGCGGCGGGTGGAGTTGGAAGGGCTTGAATCCGCCACCGCCCCGCTTGCGCTCCGGGAAAAGCCCCCCAAGAAATACGGCGCGTAATTCCATTTCTCTCACTGCCAACGGAGCGCGCGCTGGCGGTGGATCGTAAGGAAAAGCATGAATCGGTTTGATCTGTCATCAAAGATTGCGTTTGTTTCCGGCTCAACCCGCGGGTTGGGATTTGCTATTGCCGAGGGGCTTGGCCGGGCTGGCGCGCGGGTGGTGGTGAACGGACGCAGTGCCGAAGGCGTCGCCGCCGCCGTCGCCACGCTCAAGCAGCACGGCATCCAGGCCGCTGGTTACGCCTTCGATGTGGCGGATGAGAAGGCCATTGCGGATAACGTGGCGCGCATCGAAGCTGAGGTCGGCCCGATTGATATTCTCGTCAACAACGCGGGGATCAACCACCGCCATCCCATGGCCGAATTTAAGACGGAGCATTATCGCAACGTCATGAGCACGAATGTGGACAGCGTGTTTTTCCTTTGTCGCGAGGTGGGCCGGCGCATGATGGCGCGCCGGCATGGCAAGATCATCAACATCGGTTCCATCGCGGGCCACATTTCGCGGCAGAACATCGTGCCTTATTCCGCGAGCAAGGGCGCGGTGCATCTCATGACGCGCGGCCTGGCGGTGGAGTGGGGCGGGTACAACATTCAGGTGAATGCCATCGCTCCGGGCATCATCGAAACCGATATGACGGATGGAATGCGCAACGACCCGGAATTCGTGGCATGGTCCAAATCGCGCATCCCGGCGGGCCGGTGGGGCAAGCCCGACGATCTGGTCGGCGCGGCGGTATTCCTGGCGTCTGCCGCGTCGAACTATGTGACCGGCCACGTGCTGTTCGTGGATGGCGGCTGGACGGCCAGCTATTGAATTTGGCGGAAGAAATTTTATGCGAACCTACCAAAATCTCATCGGCGGCGAATGGGTCTCGGCCAAATCAAGTCGGACCTTCCGCACGCTGAATCCAGCGGACACCCGCGAAACCGTTGCGGAGTATTCGACCGGCGGTCAGGCCGAAGCCAGCGCTGCGATTCAAGCCGCTGCCGGGGCGTTCCCCGCCTGGAGCGCCATGACGCCCGTGGCGCGTGGACGCATCCTGAGCAAGACCTCGCAGATTCTCGAATTGCGCAAGGCCGAGCTTTCGGATTTGTTGACACGTGAAGAAGGCAAAACGCTCGCCGAGAGCCTGGGCGAAGTGCAACGCGCGGTGGACATCTTCCGCTTTTACGGTGGCCTGAGCTACACGCTGGGCGGACAGACCATTCCGCACGATTTGCCGGGCAACCTGCTTTACACCCGGCGGGAAGCGCTCGGCGTGGTCGGTCTCATCACGCCGTGGAATTTTCCCAATCGCCATCCCGGCCTGGAAACTCGCTCCGGCGCTCGTTTCGGGAAACACGGTCGTCATCAAGCCCGCCACGCCGGCCCCGGCCATGACGCTGGAAATCGCCAAAGCCCTCGTCGAGGCCGGTCTGCCCAAGGGCGTCCTCAACGTTGGTCGTGGGCGACGGCCGGGAAGTGGGGAACGAAATCGCTTCCAATCCGGCCGTCGTTGCGTTGTCGTTTACCGGTTCGCAGGCCGTGGGCCGGAAAATTTACTCGACGCTGGCGGGCCGCATGGCGCGCGCGCAAATGGAAATGGGCGGAAAGAACCCGACCATCGTCCTCGCTGACGCCGATCTTGACCTTGCAGTGTCGCTGGTGGTGAAGGCGGGTTTCGGCCTCACCGGCCAGGCTTGCACCGCCACCAGCCGCGTGATCGTTGAGAAGTCCGTACTCGCTGCCTTCGCCGAGAAGCTCGTGGCGAAGGCGAAAACGCTCAAGGTCGGGAACGGTCTTGCATCCGGCATTGAGATGGGACCCGCGGTCAGCCAGGAACAACTCGATACTGACCTGGCCTACGTCAAAAGTGCCGTTGCGGAAGGAGCCAAGCTGCTCTGCGGCGGACGGCGGTTGCAGGACGATGCATTCGCGCATGGATTTTTCCTCGAACCGACGGTGCTGGGCGATGTCACGCCAGCCATGCGCATCGCGCGTGAGGAGGTTTTCGGGCCGGTGCTCGCCGTGATGACAGTGAACAATTTCGACGAAGCCTTGCAGGTCGCCAACGGCGTTGAGGTGGGCCTCTCGGCCTCCATCGTGACCCGCGACCTCAAGCAGGCCATGCTCTACGCCGAGCGCATCCAGGCGGGTGTCGTGAAGATCAATCAGGTTTCCACCGGGCTCGCCCTCCAGGCGCCGTTCGGCGGCGTCAAGCAATCCAGCACCGACACCTTCCGCGAGCAGGGTGCGGGCGCCATCGAGTTTTATACCCGGCAAAAAACCATTTATCTGGATTATTCGAACTGACGTTTTGTCGGTCGGCCAAAATTACCATGAACTCGATGCGGGTTTGCCGGTTTCAAAATGCCACGGGCACGGCCCGGCCGGGATTGGTCGTTGATGAAACGCAATTGCTCGACCTCGGCGCAGCCGGCCTCGAAAATCTCACCTCGCTCATTGAATCCGAAAATCCGCTGGACGAATTGTCGCGATTGGCCAAACGCGGCGCACCGCCGCTCGCCCTTTCGTCGGTGAAACTTCTCCCGCCGGTTGAACGGCAGGAAGTGTGGGCGGCGGGCGTCACGTATCTCCGCAGCCGCGCCGCCCGGATGGAGGAATCCGATTTCAGCGCCACTGCCTACGACCGGGTCTATGACGCGCCCCGGCCGGAATTGTTCTTCAAGTCGCTCGCCGAGAAAGTCGTACCGACCGGCGAACCGGTTGGCATTCGGCGCGATGCGAAATGGAACGTGCCGGAGCCGGAACTGGCGTTGGTGCTGGATTCCTGCGGCCGGGTCAAAGGCTACACTATCGGAAACGACATGAGTTCGCGCGACATCGAAGGGGAAAACCTGCTCTACCTGCCGCAGGCCAAGGTTTACCGCCGTTCCTGTGCGCTGGGACCGTTCGTGATGTTGGGTCCGACCGAAGCCGAGGCGCGGGGGTGGGAAATCAGCATCGAAGTCCGTCGCGGCGGGAAGGTTGTTTTCGATGGGCGTACTTCAGTGGGCAACATCAAGCGGTCTTTCGCCGAACTGGCCGACTGGCTTTTCCGCTCGCAGAATTTTCCGCACGGCGCGGTGTTGCTGACCGGCACCGGCATCGTGCCGGAAACCAGATTCACGCTGCGCTCCGGCGATAACATACGAAATCGCCGTCACCGGAATAGGCGTCCTGGACAATTCCGTCGTGGAGGTGTGAACAATTCAGCCTTTCCTCGTGCTGCTGATTATATAACCGCTGTTTTTGAATAGCCCCCAAAATGATTGCCACAAAACTTTGTTACATATGTCACAATGTTTGGTAAATATATTGCGGTTGAAGGATTTACTCCAATGAGTAAAAGAGCAATTCTTGTGATTGGCTATCTGTGAATGACGAGATCGGGCAGGCTGCCATCAGGTTTTCTGGGGGAGCGGGCGGCTTTCCAAACGGCGTCCGCCAGTTGCTTTTGTTTTTCCGCCGATGGAACAATGACCCGGTTGGTGAACTGGTTCAGATCGTCTCCAAGCTGACCACCGAAACCGATGTTGTTGGTGAAAACAAACATCCCGGGATTGGCCGAGGCGAAGGGGAAGTAATAATTTTTATGTTGTTGAAGGCGATGCAGTCGGTGAGCACAATTTTGTCCCGGTTGTCGTTTTCGTCGAAGCCTTTCTGGCCTTTCTGGCCGTAGTTGTTATCGAACGCGATGCAATTTCTCACCGTGTGCCGGCCATGGCTGTTCGCGCCGCCGAGTTTGAAGCCGTTGCCGTTACCGCCCCAGTCGGCCATGTGATGCGCCACCGTCGTGCCTGGAGCCTTGGGATGCGGTTTGTTCAAGTCGAACAAATTGGTGTCTGCTCGGATTCCCGCTCTCGCGGTCGTATTCGCCGGTGAAAACCCTGGGATCGCCCTGATGCCACGACCAGCAGTTAATTACCTCGGCGCTGATATTGGCTTTGTAAAAATCCCAACCGTCATCCGCGTTTTCCCAGGAACGGCAGCCTTCAAAATGGTTTCCCGATCCGGGGTTCGAGCGGCAGCCGAAGCCGTCGGCGTCGTTGCCCGGCGCCGGTTTCCCGGTGTCCGAACGCATCGAGTAGGGATCGAAGTTCCGGTAGGAATCACAATTCAGGATGAGATTGTCGCTGGCCAGGTTTCCGGGATTGGTGGCGCCGCGCGGGAGGCCGATTTGCAGGCCGGTGTAACCGTTGTACCGGATGACGCAATTTTCGATGACGTTTTTGCTTCCCGCGATGAATATCCCGATGTACCCGGCTTTCTCGACCGTCAGGCCCTTGAGATGATAATTGTTGCCGGTAATGGTGATGCCCTGACCGTCAGGATTGTCAACGTCCCGCAATGGCGAAAAGTCCAGAATGACTTCCTTTCCCAGCTCGGCCAACACATTGATAGTTCCGTTGCCGTTTGTGCGGCTCAGCATCAAAGGCTGAGTGCCGAGGTATCGGCCGGCTTTGAGAATAATCGTGCCTCCTTTCGGTGAACCATCCACGGTACGAATCGCTGCCTGCAATTGCTGAAAATCCGAAACTTGAATGGCATTGGCAGGAGCAGCGGGACCGGTTGAGACTGGCAGGAACGTGAGAAGAACGGTGGCAAACAAGACAGGCAGAATTTTCATAATCTTCCTTCAATTCATTCCACAAAAAACACGGCCAGGCGTTTGGGGCCGTGGGCGCCCAGAACGAGGACTTTCTCGATGTCGCCGGTGCGGCTGGGACCGGTGATGATTGACAAGGTGCTGGGCCATTGACCGTCGTAGTGCCGGCGGATGAACGTAATCGCCGTGGCGAGATCCGGCAGGAGCTGGTCGCGTCGGGCGATGACGAGATGGACGGGTGGCAGCACTGAGAGCGCGCGGCCGCCGGCGGATTTCGGGCGAGACGACAATGGCGCCCATTTGCGCAATCAGACAATCGCAAGCCGTCACACCGAGGTCGGCTTCGCGCAACGGGCCGTTGCCCACACCAACCGCTTGCTTGACGAGGTCGCTGCCGTCCGTGGCAATTTTGGTGAAACCGGCGAGGAAGCTGCGCAGCTTCTCCTGCGAGTCAATGAACTCGCCTCTCAGCGCGAAGAATTCATCGCGGAAACGTTGTTCCGGATTGGTGACGGGGGCAAACACGGGTGCGCCAGTCGGCGCGACGGGGCATGGCGCCGGAGTACGCATGGCGTCGCGAATGCGATTCAAAATTTTTTCGCGAGCCTCGCTCATAATTTGCGATCCTCCGATTGCTTTTGGTGGGGCGGGTGTACCCGCGAGCCGGAATATTGCGACCTGGCCCACCAACCGCGGAACGATTGCGCCGGGGCGGCTGGGAATTCGCGGGTTTTCGTCCACGGTTTGAGAAACGGTCCCGCTACTCCGAGGCGCAAGGCGAACCGGCCGAGTTTTCCGGCCAGCGCGTACCGCGTCGAATCTTCCATGAGCCAGCGCCACACGCGGAAGGCGAGGCGCTGGAACCAGGGGTCGAGCCGCAGCTTCACGGCATTGCGTCGATTGTGGAAAAGATGATGGTGGAGGTCCACATGCACCGGGCACACGGAAGTGCACGCGCCACAAAGCGAACTGGCGTACGGCAGGTGCGACCAATCCTGCCAGCCGCGCAAATGCGGCGTGATAACCGAGCCGATGGGACCCTGGTAGGTCGTGCCGTAGGCGTGACCACCGATGCTTTCGTAGATGGGGCAGGAATTCAGACAGGCGCCGCAGCGGATGCATTGGAGCGCGTCGCGCTGTTCGACGTCGGCGAGCAGCCGGGTGCGGCCGTTGTCGAGCAGCACCACATGAAATTCTTCCGGTCCGTCCACCTCACCGGAAGCGCGCGGGCCGCCGACGAGCGAGCTGTAGCTGGTGAGCGCCTGCCCGGTGCCCATCGTCCCGAGAACCGGCCAGAGCACGGCGAGGTCTTCCAGGCGCGGAACGATTTTTTCGATGCCGACGAGGGCCACGTGCACGCGCGGCAGCGAGAAGCACAGGCGGATGTTTCCTTCGTTCTCGGTGAGCGCAATCATGCCCAGGTCGGCCACGGCGAAATTGGCGCCGGTAATGCCCATGTCCGCCGACAGGAAATCTTTTCGCAGCCATTTCCGGGCGATCATGGTCAACTCCTCCGGATCGTCCGTCTCCGGTGCGCCGAGCTTTTCGTGGAACTCGCGGGTGTAATCGGCCTTGGAAAGATGCATGGCCGGCGTAAGTAAATGGTAGGGCGGTTCGCCGCGAAGCTGGCAGATGAATTCGCCGAGGTCGGTCTCCACGGACGCAATGCCCGCTTCGGCGAACGCCTCGTTGAGATGAATTTCCTCGGTGACCATGGACTTCGACTTGACCACTTTGCGAACGTTGTGGCGCCGGGCCAGGTCGAGGATGATGGCGCGGGCTTCATCAGCGGTCTCGGCCCAATGCACGTGGCCGCCGTTGTTTGATCACGTTTTGTTCAAACTGTTCGAGATACCGGTCGAGATGATTGACGGCCTCCCACTTCGCCTGGGCCGCGCGTGCCCGGGCTTCCTCCCAGTTGAGGAACCGCGCCTTGCCGCGGACGACGGAGCGGTGATACGTGGCCATGTTGTTCCGGATGACGGTGCGGTGTTTGACATCGGCCGACTTGGCCGTCGCGGCGCTCTGAAATCGCTGGAAGGTCGGGGTCATGGCGTTCACGTGCGGGCCAGCACTTCGGCCAGATGCAGCGTCTGGACGGGTATCTGATGGCGTTTGAGGTAGCCGTCGATTTGCATGAGGCAGCTGGAGTCGGTGGAGACGACGTATTGCGCGCCGGTTCTGCGGATGGACTCGACCTTGACCTCGTCCATGGCGGTGGAAATCATCGGGAACTTCACGGCGAACGTGCCGCCAAAGCCGCAGCAGGTCTCGGCCTCGTCCATCTCGACCAGCTTCAAATCCCGCACCTTGGCGAGAAGCTGGCGCGGTTCGTTTTTAAGCCGCAATTCGCGCAGCGTGTGGCAGGCATCGTGATAAGTCACGTTCGCGGCAAACGCCGCGCCCACGTCGGTGACGCCCAGTTTTTTCACCAGATATTCCGCGAACTCAAAGGTGTTGGCCGCGGCGTGCGGCGTCTCGCCGAGCAGCTTCGGATAGTAATTACGCACCATGGCCGTGCAGGAGCCGGATGGACTGACTATGGCTTCGGCGTCGGCAAAGATTTTGCAATACCGTTTTGCCAGTCGGCGCGCTTCATCCCAGTAACCGGTGTTGAAGGCCGGCTGGCCGCAGCAGGTCTGCGCGGCGGGAAAGTAAGATTCAATGCCCACGCGTCGGAGCACCGTCACCATGGCTTTCCCGACCTCCGGGTAGAGCTGGTCAACGAAACACGGGATGAACAGCGCGACACGCATGATGGTTTAACTGATCAACCCCATTTGGGCCAAAATTTCCTTGAGCTTGGCCATGTTGGCCGGCGTGCAATGGACCAGCGGCTTGATGGGGTCGCCGACATTTATGCCCATCAGATTCAGCGCGTCCTTCATGACGACCGGGAAACTGCCCAAGGTAAACGCGACGCGCAGCGGCGCGAGCCGGTATTGCACTTCCAACGCTCCCGGCATGTCTCCGGCCTTGAACTTGTTGTAAATTTCCACCACCAGCGCCGGCGCGATGTTGGACGTGGCGGCAACCGAACCGACGCCGCCGTACACCAGCGTGGCGAGAATCTGAGTGTCGCGCCCGGCCAGAATTTTAAAACCCTTGCTCCGGGTGCGGCTGATATATTGCGACGTCAGCGTCATATCGCCGCTGCTTTCCTTCGCGCCGACGAGGTTCGGAATTTCCGCCAGCCGTTCGATGAGATTTGCCGGCATGTTGATGCCGGTCCGCTCGGGATTGTTGTACACCAGAACCGGCAGGGCGGTGGATTCGGCGATGGCCCGGAAATGCTGGTATAGTTCTTCCTCGGTCGGCCGGACAAACATCGGCGTGAGCACCGTGACCGCCTGGGCGCCGGCGGCTTCGGCCATTTTCGAAAGCTTGATGCATTCGCGGGTCGTGATGGCGCTGGCGCCGACATAGACCGGAACGCGGCCCTTGACCTGGTTGATGGTGATTTCTGTCGCGCGCTTTTTCTCGTCGAAGTCGAGGCCGTAAAATTCGCCGGTGCTGCCGGCGACGAACACGCCATGCACGCCGCCGCGCAGGACGTGTTCGATCACATTGCGCAGGCCGGTTTCGTCCACCCGTTCCTGGGCGTCCACCGGCGTGATGAGCGGGGTGACGATGCCGTGTATAAATTCCGTATTCATCGTATGGCTCATATCAAATTTTCATCAGGCTGCCAATTCCAACCGTTCAATTTTGCCGACAATGAACAAATAAGACAATGCTCCCAAAATCCCCATGCTGCCGACAAAGACCAGCGCGTCGTTGAACGAGCCGGTTTGCTCCAGAATATAACCGATGACAATGGGCGTGATGATGCTGGCCAGATTGCCGGCGAAATTGAATATGCCGCCGCTCAAGCCGACCACTTCTTTGGGCGAGGCATCGCTGATGACCACCCAGCCGAGCGCGCCGAAGCCTTTGGAAAAGAACGCCAGCGACATGATGGCCACGATGGCCCACTGCGCAGTCACGTAATTGGCCAGGATAATCGTGCCCGAGAGCGCCAGCCCCAGAATGATGGGTGTTTTGCGCGCCACGGTCAGCGTCATTCCGCGTTTGAGCATCAAATCCGACACCCAACCGCCGAGAAGCCCGCCGCCGAATCCGGCCAGCGCGGGAATGGAGGCGATGAAGCCGACTTTCAGGATGGTCAATCCCTTCGCGTGGACCAGGTAAGTCGGAAACCAGGTCAGGAAGAACCAGGTGATTGTGTTGAGGCAAAACTGGCCGAGGCAAACGCCAATCATCATCCGGTTTGAGATGAGTGCGCCTGCCTGAGACCATTTAATGGCGTTCTTTCCCGCCTGCATGCTCGCGAGGCCGCCGCCGCGCTCGATGTATTCCAGTTCCGCCTGATTCACCGCCGGATGATTTCGCGGAGAACGGATAATTTTCCACCAGGCGACTGCCAGCAACATGCCGATCAAACCCATGATGTAAAACACCCGTTGCCAGCCAAAGTCGGTCAGAATCAAGCCCATCAACGGACAAAAGAATGCCAGGGCAAAATATTGCGCCGCGTTGAAAACAGCGGAGGCAAAGCCGCGCTCGTGGGTCGGAAACCACATGGCCGTAATCCGGCTGTTGGCGGGGAAGGCGGGGGCTTCGCCGATGCCCATCAGAAAACGAAACGAAAAGAGCAGGCCAAAGGCGATCGAGCTCGTGAAGAAACCCACCGCGCCTTGCAGGAACGAAAAGAGCGACCGGAAGAAAAGTCCCACACCGTAAACCAGCCGCGAGCCGAACCGATCCAGCATCCAGCCACCGGGAATTTGCAGCGCCGCATACGACCAGCCGAAGGCGGAAAAGGCGTAGCCCATTTTCACCGGGTCGAGGCCGAGGTCTTTTCCCATGATCGGCGCGGCCATGGAAAGCGTGGCGCGGTCCGCGAAGGTCACGGTGGTGGCGACAAACAACATCGCCAGCATCAAATGGCGGATATGGCTTCGGGCGGAATTTTCTGGATTATCGTTCACCGGGGCGTGTTTCGCAGCCGGGTTCAATCAAATTCAAAATTTTCACTCCAAGGTTGCGCCTTCCGACACGTCACCGACCAGTTTCAAATAACGCCGCAAGACGGGGCTGGTGACTTCCCGTTGCTTGAGCTTCATTTCGCGTTTGCGCTTTTCCAGTTCCGGTTCGCTGACGAGGAGTTGCAGCGAACGTTTGGGTATGCTGATTTGGATTTGGTCGCCGTCCTTGACGTACGCAATCAGGCCGCCGGCGGCGGCTTCCGGGGCGACGTGGCCGATGCACGGACCACGAGTCGCGCCGGAGAAACGGCCGTCAGTGACAATGGCGCTCGACTTTCCCAGGCCGACGCCCATGAGCGCGGATGTGGCCGAGAACATTTCCGGCATGCCGGGCGCGCCTTTGGGGCCTTCATAGCGAATCACAATCACGTCGCCCGGTTTGATTTTTCCGCCATAAATCGCCTTTTCCGCCTCGTCTTCGGAATCGAATACGCGGGCCGGGCCGGTGTGTTCCATCATGGCGGGGTCAATGCCCGTTTGTTTCGTGATACAGCCGTGCGGCGCGAGATTGCCTTTCAAAACGGCAAAACTTCCTTCCGCGTGAACCGGCTTGGACACCGGCCGGATGACGTTCCGGATTCTTGTTGATGGCTTTTTCCGCAATCTGGCTCAGCGTCTGGCCGAAACAGGTTTTCTCCGACATGTGCAACAGCTTTTGCAATTCCTTGATCAATGCCGGGACACCACCCGCCTGTTCCAGGTCCCAGAATGTGTCGTCGCCCGAGCTTTTCAAACTGGTGATGTGGGGAGTCCGCCGGCTCGTCATCTCGACGTCATCCAGTGTGATGCGAATGCCCATTTGTTTGGCGATGGCGGGAAGATGGATGGCCACGTTGGTGGAGCCGCCCAGGGCCGCTGTCAGCATCAGCGCATTCTCAAAACTTTTCTTCGTCAGAAAATCGGAGGGCTTGATGTCTTCGCGGATCAACCGGACGATTTCCTGTCCGCTCCGCTTGGCGATGCGTCGTTTGGCCGAACCCACGGCGTGGGCCGTGCCGCATCCCGGCAGGCTCAAGCCCAGAATTTCGGCCACGCACGACATCGTGTTGGCGGTTCCGGCCATGGCGCACGAACCGGACCCCGGACAGGCGGAACATTCCAGTTCCATCACCTCGGCATCCGTGAGTTCGCCTTTCACCCATTTGCCGACCGCTTCGCGCACGTCGGGAATGGCCACCGCTTTGCCCTTGAACGTGCCGGGCATCATCGGTCCGCCGGTGACCATGATGGCGGGAATGTTCAACCGCGTCATCGCCATCATCATGCCGGGAATGATTTTGTCGCAGGAACAAAGGCAGACAAATCCGTCCAACTGTTGTCCCTGCGCCATAATCTCGACGCTGTCGGCGATGAAATCGCGGCTAGGAAGTGTAAATCGCATTCCCGGATGTCCATGCACCAGGCCGTCGCAGAGCGCGATGGTGTTGAATTCCCAGGGAATGCCGCCTGCCTGCCAGACGCCTTTTTTGACCTCGTCGGCCAGCGCTTTCAGATGCGAATGGCCCGGATGCATTTCGTTCCAGGAATTGGCGATGCCGATGAACGGCCGCTCGAAGTCCTCGTCCACCAATCCCAGCGACCGCAAATGGGCGCGATGCCCGGCGCGGTTCGGGCCCGACACGAGCGCCTTGCTCCGGAACGGTTTGGAAATTTTGAAATAATCTCGGTCCATAATTTTTCCTAAGGTTGAATTAAAGGGAACCCCGCCTGGTCGGTGAACGCTGTTGAGTCAAACTGCATAAACGCAGGGGAATGCTGAAACGGCTGGTGCATGCTTGTAAAGCTCATTCTCGATTCGGCGTTCTTCATTCATCCCAAGCACCGGCGCTCGCCAAAGTGCAACGAGCCTCACCGGCCAAAGCCGGGTTTTCGGGTTTATGCTTTACCGTCACAGATGGCGTTGGGTATTTTTTACCAAGAATGGGCCGAATGTTTGATTCAAAGAAGGAAGTCGCGCCCAAGCGTGATTTTCAATGGATAAGCTGCGCCAGCTTTGGCCTGATTTGTGTCCCGGTAATCGTCATTTTGGCCTGGGGTGCTGAACCCGCCTTCCTGGCGCTGATCCATCCCAAGGCGGAAGATTCCTACTATAATCTTCTGGTGCAGGGTTTTCGCGCCGGGCAACTCAACGTGAAAAGAGAAGCGCCACCGGGCTCACTCAACTCGCCGATCCCTATGATCCCGCCCTCAACGCAGCGTATTTATGGAATACGCGTGACCCGTCGTTAGACCTGTTAGACCTGAGTTATTACCAGGGGAAGTTATACCTCTATTTTGGCGTTACACCCGCTGTGGTGCTGTTCTGGCCATATGTGGCCCTGACCGGCCATTATCTCTCAGACAAGGCTGCCGTCGTCATCTTTTTTGCATTGGGCTTCTTGACAGCTACAGCTCTGCTGCGTGCGGTCTGGCGGCGGTGCTTTCGGGAAGTAAACCTTTGGGTGCCGGCGGCGGGGATACTCACGCTGGGCCTGGCCTTGAGTGCGATAATGGTTATGTCGTTGTGGTGTGATGTTTATAAAGTGGCGGAGAGTTGCGGGTTTGCGTTCACGATGCTGGCGTTGGCGGCAATTTGGGGTGCGTTGCAGGGGACGAACCGGCAGGTGGTTTGGCTGCTATGGGCCAGTCTGGCGTATGGCTTGGCGATCGGGGCACGACCCTCATTGTTATTTGGAGGAATCATCCTTTTGCTGCCGGTGATTCAGGCCTGGCGTGCGGCAACTGAATCAAATTCCCGTCGGCGGGCGGTGTGGTTGTTGGCGGCGGCGGTGGGGCCGATCCTGTTGGTGGGATTGGGGCTGATGCTTTACAATTTTCTGCGTTTCGACAGTCCCTTCGAATTTGGCTGGCACTATCAGTTGACTGGAAGCTGCAAGCAGACTGCCACCCAGCAATTCAGTCTGCGTTTTCTCTGGGTCAACTTGCGGTACTATTTTTTGGAACCGGTGCACTGGAGCGGTCATTTTCCTTTTGTGAAAACGGTTGTCCTGCCGTCGTCCTGGCCATCGGGTTATATTGGGACGGCGGAATCTTACGGTGGGATCATCCTGAGCAACTGTCCGCTGGTGGGGTTGGTCCTGGCCGCCCCGTTAGCCTGGCGAGGCAGGTCAAGAGAGGAAGGTTCGGTCTTGCGGTGGTTTATGGCGGCCATATTTTTGTTTGTTGTGGTCTGTGCGTTGACCCTTTGCTTCTTTTTTGCAGCCAACGTCCGCTATGGGTTGGATTTTTTGCCAGCGCTGCTGCTGCTGTCGCTCTTGGGGACTCTGGGTTTGGAGCGGGCGCTGGGGAGTTCACCGGGCTGGTGGCGGATGGCCCGTTGGGGTTGGGGCCTGCTGCTGGTCTATTCAGTTGTCATTAACCTGTTGGTGATTGTGGAAGCTCATGCGGAAGCCAACTTTTTCGCGGGCAATTATTTTATCCTTCATGGGCGGGCGGACGAGGCGATAGAACATTTTCAAGAGGCGCTGGCCCTTGAGCCTGAATCCGCGGCTTTCCACGGCAGCCTGGGCGGCGCTTACTACCAAACAGCACAACTGGATGAAGCCATTACTCAGTGCCAAAAAGCCTTGGCCATTGATCCGGGCCTTGCCGAAGCCCATAACAATCTGGGTTTTTGCCTTCTCCAAAAGGGACGGGTCAACGAGGCGATTACCCATTTCCAAAGAGCTGTGGAAATCAAACCGGACATGGCAGAAGCCCATAATGCTCTGGGGGATTGTCTCTTTCAAACCGGGCGGCTGAAGGAAGCAATTTTACAATATCAAAAAGCTGTGGAGATCAAACCGGACTTTGCCAAAGCCCATAACAATCTGGGTTGTAGCCTCTTCCAGGCAGGCCGGGTTGACGAGGCGATCGCCCATTTCCAAAGAGCGTTGGAAATCAAACCGGACTATGCCGAAGCCCATACCAATCTGGATTATGTCCTTCGCCAAACGGGGCGGGTGAACGAAGCAATTGTTCATTAGCGAAAGGCCGTTGAACTCCAACCGTAATTCACGTCTGGGCGAATCGCCTGACAAAAACCTTCAACGAAACCTTCAACGATTTCTTCAATAGCCCTGACGGGCTTGCATAGATCCGTGTCTATTTGTGTTCATCCGTGGTTCACAACAGATTTACGTTCCTCTGCCGACAAAACCCGCCACTGGCCCGACGGCAAATCGCCGAGCCAAAAATTTCCGATGCGCACGCGGAGCAATCGCAGCGTCGGATGGCCGATGGCGGCGGTCATGTGGCGCACCTGCCGATTTTTGCCCTCAATCAGTTCCAGCCCAATCCAACAATCCGGCACACTTTTCCGGAAGCGGATGGGCGGGTCGCGCGGAGGAATTGTGTCGCGTCGGCGCTGTGCGCCGATTTCTTCAAGCCGCAGGCTCGACCCTACAACCTCCGGCTGCGGGTCCAGCAGCCAGCCACGGCAGGGCAGGGTCTTCCGGCCTTGAATCAACACGCCCTTTTCCAGTTTCTTCAAAGTTTCCGGTGTCGGAATTTTTTCGACCTGTGCCCAGTACTCGCGTTCGTGGGCGTGACGCGGATGGAGCAAGCGCTCGTTCCATTCCGGTTCGTCGCTCAGTAACAGTAACCCTTCCGAATCCGCGTCCAGCCGGCCGATGGAATAAATATTTTTCGGAAAACCGAATTCTGCCAGCGTGCGGTTCGACGGACCGCCCCGGCTGAATTGCGAAACCACACCGTACGGTTTGTGAAACGCGATGAGCATGGCCTGATGATAGCGTGAATGGCGGTTGGTGAATAGTGATTGGTTGAACGGCGCTTTATCGTTCACGAATTACTATTCACGATTCATTTTTCATATTTTTTCATCGCGTATTTCGCGTATTTCGTGGTAAAATGCTCAATGTGATTCGTAACATCATCTTCGACTGGTCCGGCACGCTCGTGGACGATTTACCCGCGGTTTTGAAGGCGTCGAATTTTGTCCTCACCCAGGCGGGACGTCCGGAAATGTCGATGGAAGAATTTCGCGCCGAGTTTTCTCTGCCGTTCACGAATTTTTACGACCGCCACACGCCGCATGTGCCGATGGCCCAGCTTGAAGACTGGTTCCACTCCAGTTTTCGGCAGGCACAGGATACCGTGAGCGCCTTGCCGTACGCCCGCGAATTTCTGGAATTCTGCCGCGCCCGAAAAATCCGCACCTTTCTCCTGAGCACCGTGCATCGTGAACATTTCGCGACGCAATGCCGGGTCACCGGTTTCGATGCCTACCTCGACAAGCCGTACACGGACGTTTGGGACAAGCGGAAAAAAATCCACGAAATTCTCGCCGAGAATCGTTTGCGCCCGGACGAAACAATATTCATCGGCGACATGCAGCACGACATCGAGACCGCGCGGCACGGCGGCATCCATTCCTGCGCCGTGCTCACCGGCTACAACACGCTGGAGCAATTGCGCGCGGCGCGGCCGGATTTGATCGTGGAACATCTCGGTGAATTGCGCCGTATTCTGGAGCGAAACAAATTGTGCCTCAAACCGGAGTCGGAAAACTTTGAGGAGCTTCATCCGCCGCAGGCTACCGTCGGCGCCCTGATTTTCGATCGCACGGGCAAAGTGCTGATGATCCATACCCATAAATGGTCGGGCCGCTGGGGCATTCCCGGCGGCAAAATCAAATGGGGCGAGCCGGCCGAAGTCGCGCTCCGCCGCGAAATCAAGGAGGAAACCAACCTCAAAGTGACGGACATTGAGTTTGTGCTGGTGCAGGATTGCATCCATTCCAAGGAGTTTTACCGCGATGCGCATTTCGTTTTGCTGAATTACACCTGCCGTTGCCAGGGCCGGCCGCTGGTGAAACTCAACGAGGAAGCCCGCGAATTCCGGTGGGTTACGCTTGCCGAAGCCCGCAAAATGCAACTTAATATGCCTACGCGAATCCTGATCGACGCCGTAATGAAACGGCGGGACGGGCGCAAAGCAAAACGAAGCAGATAAAAATATCCGGTTAGAGACGCAAAACATTTCAGAAGAACCGTCATGTCTTTTATCACCATCGTTGATCTGGAAGTTTTTTATCGTGTCGGCATTACCGATGAAGAACGTGCCAAGCCCCAACGGCTGTTGCTGACGTTGGACATCAAGTTCGATTTCTCCTCCGCCGCGGTGAGCGGCCGCATCGGCCGGACCATAGATTATTACGAGGTCACCCAACGGCTGTTGAAGCTCGGCGAAACCCGAAACTGGCGGCTGATTGAATCCGTGGCCACGGATGTTGCCGACAAAATCCTGACGGAATTCCACCCTGAAAACGTGACGGTGGAAGTGAAAAAGTTTTCGATTCCGGAAGCCCGTTATGTTTCCGTAAGCCTGACCAAACAGCGGCCCGTGCCCGACACCTACAAGCGGCCGTTGTGGTGGTGGCAGCGCTGGTAGCCGTCCCGTTCAATCCGTCGCCGCGGTTCGATACAATCTTTTTTGCCCGTCCATTGTCTGCCATCCCCAACCGCCCGGTCGCGACACGATGGTCACCGCACCCGCCGTGCGCGTGTAGATGACGGGAATGCCCCTTTGCTCCAGCCGCGTCCGCAATTGCGGATTGGCCCGCCGCGTGGCTGGAAGTTCGGCATCGGCAATGACAATGACTTTTGGCTGCACGGCATCAAGCAACGCATCACAAAGCGGCTCGCCACTGTCGGGCAAACCGGCAATCACAACGTCCGCGCCCAAATGGTTCGTGCGCGAAAGCAGCACACTTTGGCCGGCCCGGCCCAGCTCGGACAGCAGGAGGACGCGCGCGCCGCAAAAATTTCCCAGCAGCACCAGCGAGGCGTCGTCGGCACGGTCAAAATTATCCCCGGCGTCGGGATGAACCGCCAGCCAGTTGCCGGCGGTGTCGTCACGATTGACAATCCGATGCCGCACAGGTTGCTTTTCGAACTCCGCAATAATTTCGCGATACACCGGCGACCGGAAATGCGCCGGGCTGGTATAAATTTCGCCGACGCCAAAAAGTTCGTCGAGTGAATGCGCGCCACCGCAGCATTGCGCATCGCCGTGGGTCAAAACAAGTCGATGAACGCGATTCACGCCCTGCGCGCGGAGAAATGGCTTGAGGGTGAAATCCACAGCATGTTCATCGCCGCAATTCACCAGCCAGTCATTTTTGCGTCCGGCGGCATCCACAAAAACCGCATGACCGCCGTTGAGCGGCAGAACGGTCAATCTGATTTCGCTGCGGGTCGTTTGCCAGTGCCAAACCCACCCAACGACAATCAGGGCCAGAACGGGAACGCTCCAGATTCTTTGTCGGCGCGCGAACAGCCAGCCGCTCAAGGCGCCGACCAGCACGGCGTAGTAAATCCCGATTTCCAGCCAGGACGGCGCCGGCACGTAGAAAAAGGCGCCGGGAATCTTTTCCGAAAACTCGCTCACCGCCGTCATCGCTGACATGAAAAACCAGGCGCTGTGATTGAACAATTCCGTCGCCCACGGAAACCACGTGCCGCAGACGAGGCCGCCCAGATTGCTCATCAGCGCGAGCGTGCCGAGCGGCACGGCAACGATATTTGCCGGCGTGGAAACGGGATTAAACAGGTGGAAATATTTCGCCGCCAGCGGAATCGAGCCGACCCACGCCGCGAACGAGAGCGCGCAATAACGCGATGCCCAGCGTAAAACGGTGATGAGCGTGCGCCGCCAGCGCGGAAGCAATTCCGGCGGCAGCAACGGATCTGGTTGCAGGAGCCGGTCGGAAAATTTATTCAGCGGCGGCAGCATCAGCGCGATGATGAGCACGACAAAAAAGGAAAGCTGAAAGCTCGCTTCAAAAAGCTGACGCGGTTCCCACAGCAAAATGATAAACGCGGCGGCAGCCAGTGAATTGACCGTGTCGCCCGGCCGCTTCAATGCCCAGCCGCCGAGCACGATGGTCATCATTACCGACGCGCGGATGGCGGAGGACTCCCAGCCGGTGGCGGCGGTGTAAAACCAGATGATGGGAATGGCCACGCTGCCGCACCACGCCCGCGAAACCTGCAGCACGCGCAACAATGCGACAAGCATTCCGGAAATCAATGCAATGCGCAGGCCGTCGATGGCGAACAGGTGCATCGTGCCCGCGCGCAGGAACGGCTCGCTGATGTCGGGCGTCAGCGCGGTCCGCCAGCCGAGCGTCATCGCCCAAAGCAACCGCAACGGCTGGTCTTCCGTCGGCAGTCCGAGCGCCAATGTGCGTTGCGACCAGTTCAGGAAACGGTCGGTCAACGGCGGTTTGAGCAGCGGCGATGCGCCCGGCTCCGCTCCGCGCGAGCCAAGTTGCCAGTCGTTCGTGGAACGGGTTTTGAGCTGGTAATAAATCCCGCGCGTTTGGAGATAATCCCGGTAATCAAACAATCCCTTGGCCAAAGGCAATGCCGGCCGTCCGATGACACCGTCGATTTCAACCGGTTGACCGGCAAAAAAATCGCCGGCAAGCACGCCGGGAGTTGTCACGATGATTATGCCATCAGCCGCCTGCCAGTCCGCCTCGCGGCGCAGAGCAGTCACGCGGACTTGTGCGACCGACCGCTCGGTTTGCCGGTCGTCATATTCGGTGATGCGCAGGTGCGGGGTCTCGGCCAGAGTCCCGCGCACCATCACGATGGCGTTGGTATCGCCGAGCAGTGCGCGCAGGTCGTGGGGCGAAACGATGGCCGTCCGGCTGGCAAGATTCGTCCAGCCGGCCAGCACCATGAGCAGCCAAAGCAGCCAGGGCCGGAATTTTGCGAAGACGAGTGCCAGGATGAAGACCGCAAAGGCGAACCCAAAAAGCGCAACGAGCGGCGGTTGAAATAGTTCGGCGAGCAACACGCCGATGACGTAACCGGCAACGATGGCAACCAGCGGACGTTTCATGGTGGTTCCTGCCGGCGTCTTCGCCAGCGGCCAAAGGCCCATAGCAAAAGCAATGCTGCCGCCCCGCCAGCGGTGTCAATGAACACATCGGACACCATCGCCGTGCGCGTCGGCACGAAAATCTGGTGAAATTCGTCGGTGACAGCGTAAAGAAATACCAGGGCAAGCGCGAGACCGGCCTCCGGCCAGACCCAGGGACGCGGACTGTTTTTCACGGGCTGGCGCACCGCGCGCCAGAGCAGAAGCGCGAGCACGGCATACACGGTCAGATGCGCGCATTTGCGGAGCAATTCGTGGATATTGTGAACAAGCACTGCCGACATGCCGGGAAATAACCAGCGCAAAATCGGTTCGACGAGGCGCGAAGAATGCTCATAGGAACGCGTGTCGCTCGAGGCCGAGAAAAATCACCCCCATCCAGGCCAGTACTGGCAGCCAGTATTTCAGAAATGAACGGATTTTGAGCACGACGAATCAAAACCGGATTCAATGCGCGGAGCAATCAGAATATGATTGGATTTGCCAAGACGCCGCGCATTTGGCACAAAAATACGCTTATATGCGCAAGCTTTTATCATTTTTGTTTTGGGTGGCAACGATGGCGGCGGTGGCGGTTCACGCGTCGCCGACGGAACCGGCCTTGATTGCGCGGATTCATTTTGTGGGTGCCGGGCAGATTTCCGCCGACACCAACGCGATGGCCTTCACCACTCTGTGGTGTTCGCCCGAGGCGCTGGCGCTCCGGGTGCAGACGCTGGACAAACTTTCCCACGCGCCTTACCACTGGCTCAAAGCCAAAATCCTTTCCAGCAACAACGACCAGGCCCGCCAGCTCCGACCGCTGCTCGACGATTTGTTGAGCGCAGAGTGGTTTTTGCAAATCCGCGACGCGACAAACGGGTCACCGGAACTGGCGCTGGCTATCCGGCTGGATGCCGGCCGCGCCCAGCTTTGGCAGAACAATTTGGAAAATGTCCTTGAACTGTGGACGGGAAAGCCCGTGGGAAAAACCAGGGACGGCTGGGAATTGAAAAAACATCTTCCGCCCGATTTAATCCGTTTCACCCGCGTTGGCGAATGGGTCGTTTTCGGCTGGGGCCAGGACAATCTTCCGTTGCATGACGAACTGGTCCGGCGCGTGCAGGCTGAAAAACGGCCGGCACCCGTGGAGAAAAATGATTGGCTGACTGCGGATTTGGATTGGCCGCGCCTGGTCCACTGGTATCCATCGCTGCAAATCATTGATTTGCCGAAGGTGCGATTGCGGACCATTGGGCACGATGGCAATTTGCATTTTGATGGCCGGCTGATTTTTCCGCAGCCGCTGGCCTTGAACCTTGAAAAGTGGCGCATCCCGACGAATACCATCCACCAGCCGTTCGTCAGCTTCACCGCGGCACGTGGCATCGCGCCGTGGCTGGAAAAACGAAGCTGGTTGCAGCCGTATGAAATCTCACCGGTACCGAACCAGGTGTTCATCTGGGCATTGGCCGGGATGCCGCTCCAAACCTTCGTTGCCGTGCCGGTGCCGGATGGGCCGAAAGCCCTGCGGGAACTGGACCGGAAGATGTCCGCCGACACCAACTGGGAAAGCTATTTCATGATGCCGGTCACCATGGTCATGGAAACCAACCAGATTTCCTGGCGCGGATTCCCATTCGTCGCGCCGAACCTGCATGCGTTGCACGAGCCAAACGGTGACTTTTTGTTCGCCGAAGTTTTCCCCAACATCCCGCGAGGCAAACCTTTGCCGCCGGAATTGTTAACCCTGTTGGCTCAGACCAACCTGGTGGGTTACCACTGGGAAAACACCGCTGAACGATTGAAGTTGTTGCCCCAACTGTCGCAACTGTCGCTGATGCTTACGCGCCACCGGCAGCTGAACATGCAATCCGCCGCGGGCAAATGGCTGAATCGGATTGGTCCGACACTGGGCAGCACGGCGACCGAAGTTACGGAAATTGCGCCGAACGAATTGTCGTTCACGCGCAAAGCGCCCGGTGGGCTTACAGCCGTTGAACTCACCGCTTTGGCAAACTGGCTGGAAGCGACAAATTTTCCGGGATGCGATTTGCGTTTGCCGCCGCCGAAGCCTTTGCCCAAAGGCGCGCATCCGCGACCGCGGCCGACCGCGACGCCGGCCGGACAACCGTCCCTACCGCCGCCGGCCGCTCCTCCGAAGCATTAGCATGCTCAAACTCGGCGTCAATATTGACCACGTTGCAACGCTCCGCGAGGCACGATATCGCGGACGCGGATTTGGCGAACCTGACCCGATCGGGGCCGCGCGGATTTGCGAGGCTGCCGGCGCCCACGGCATCACCGCCCACCTGCGCGAGGACCGCCGGCACATGCAAGACCGCGACATCTGGAAATTGCGCGAGACCGTCAAAACCCGGCTGAATCTGGAAATGGCCGTGGTGCCGGAAATCATCGCCATCGCACTGAAATTGAAGCCGGACATCATTTGCATCGTGCCGGAACGGCGGCTGGAAGTGACTACCGAAGGCGGTCTCGACGTGGTGGCGCAGGAAAAGACCATCACCGACACGCGCAAAAAAATGAACGACGCCGGCATCGAGATGAGCCTGTTCATCGCGCCGGATGAAAAGCAGATTGAGGCCGCCGCGCGCACCGGAGCGCAGTTCATCGAATTGCATACCGGCCGGTTCGCGGAGGAATTTTTTCGACAAAATTGTAGGAGCCGAGGTAACGAGGCTCTGACTGAAAAAACGGAAACCAAAAATCGGAGGTCAAAAACCGATCAGAGCCTCCTCACGTCGGCTCCTACGGAAGAAGTCGAGTTAAAGCGTCTCATTTCCGGCGCCAAACAAGCACACGCGCTCGGTTTGAAGGTGAACGCCGGACACGGCTTGAATTACGTGAACCTGCCCGCGCTGCATCGTGTGCCGCACCTGGTGGAATTGAACATCGGCCACAGCATCATCAGCCGCGCCGTCAGCGTCGGTCTGGACAAAGCCGTGAAGGAAATGCTGCGCTTGATGAAAAATTATCGCGGGTGAGTTTCCTACGGAACAGGATATCCCTTGATCAAGTGGTCGTTTGTATCTGTCTGCCAGGCTTTTCGCAATTTCCAAGGACTGTCTTTAGACACCCGGTCAACATCATAATGATAGGTGGATGAATCGCCATTTTTCCGGCCATCGAAGGCTTCAAAGTTGGGATATGGTTCAAGATAAATCGTTCCGTTATCATTTTTTGACCAGCCGGGCAGTTGGCCTTTTTCTTTCAAGCTTTTAAAGAATTCCGCAGCTGCCTCCATATTTTCATCAACCAGAGGACCGACACTTGTCTGATTGAGATACATTGTCCGTTTTGGAAAATCAAAGGTGACAAGATGCCGCGCTAAAAATCTCAACCCAATCAGGTTTCCTCCGCCTCCAACTAAAAGGTTCGTGTAGGTTCCACCGTTCCAGGCGCATTTTGAAAACCACACTCGTCCAGAGCGGCCATCGACCGCATCTCCTTCCGCTCGAAACCTTTGTTCCAGAACTTCCCGCCGGAAAAGTCCCGACGCCAAGGCGCCGTCATTCCGGTAGCCGCTATCAACCACCAAGTTGGTGCCTTCTCCTCCGATAAGGCTGCCGTAATAAATAAAAGGGCGATTGCCAGAAAACGTAAGCGGAAAGGCGTTGCCCAGTTTTGCAGCATCCATGTGATCAGGATCCAGAAAACGCATCTTCCCGGCTTCAAAATCCAGTTGGATGCAATAGTGACGCAAACAGTCCATGCCAAGAATTCCCATGACGGGACGACATGTCTGAGATGATAGCTGCTTGAAATCCAAGGTAAAGATGAGGCTACCGGTCATTAGCGGAGTGCTTCCCAAATAGAGCTTTGGTGCCGTATAGAAGCCTGCTTCCTTTTTAGTGCCCCAATAGCTTTCCACCAACGTTGTCTTGAGGCGTTTTCCTAATTTTGGCTCCAAGGATATATCGAAAATAGTGCCTGACGCTCCAGTATCCACAATAAATGGCAATTCTTCGCCGCTCTCCGATCGGAGCGTCACAAATAACAAGTTTCCGCGGCCTGCATCTTTGTTAATGGTCACGTCAGTGGGCAACTCAGACGCTGGAATAATGGCGGATGGTTCAGGCGTTGTCTCGCAAGAACACAATAGCAGCAGGTAGAAACAAGCAAATGCCGCACTGATAGTTTGCATGGATTCGCGTTTGAGCCTAAAGCGCGCTTTATTTTTGTCCAGCCGAGTTTGCTTGCGTGTCAATCGTAAATCGTAAATCGTAAATCCCATGATTCTGGGCATTGGCATTGACATCATCGAAGTCGCGCGGGTGCAGGCGTCGCACGAGCGGTTCGGCGAACGCTTTCTCAATCGCATCCTGCACCCGGACGAAATTGCCTACTGTCTCACGCATAAAAATCCCGCGCCGTTTCTTGCCGCGCGGTTCGCGGCCAAGGAGGCGATTTCCAAGGCATTCGGCACCGGCATCGGCGCCCAGCTCGGCTGGCAGGACATGGAAATTCGCAAAAAAAAATCCGGCGAACCGTACGTGGTGCTGCACGGCAAAGGTAGAAAACTATTCAAAGCGCGCCGCGCCAAACGATTGCTCGTCAGCCTGAGCCATACAGTCAATTACGCCGCCGCCACGGCGGTGTTGGAAAGATAAGTTGCGGGGAGATGCGAATTTCGCGAATTCTCGCAAATTGAATTCGCATCAATTCGTGAAATTCGCGTCATTCCTTTCCGCTTTATTTGGCGGGTAATTTGCTGCAAAATCACCGCATGGGGACGGCGGTCACGGCGATACTGATTTTCGCGGGCGCAAGTTTCTTTTTCGCGCTGGCGGAGACGGCGTTGTTTTCACTGAGCAAATGGCAGGTGCGTCAACTGGCCGAAAAGCATCCGGGCGCGGGCAAATTCGTCGCCCAATTGCTCGAACGTCCCCAGGATTTGCTGGCCACGCTGGCCCTCGGCTATACCTTCGCCAACGCTGCCATGCTCGTCGTGGCGCTGCGCCTGGTGTTCGAAACCCACTGGACGCTCGCCCTGACGATGCTCGCGCTGCTGGCGCTGGTGCTCGTGGGCTGTGAATTGCTGCCCAAGACCCTCGCTGTCCGGCGCCCGGAACGCTGGGCCTTGCGCGTTGCCTGGCTGATGCTGATTTTCGAAAAGGTCACGGCGCCGCTGCACCGGGTGGCCCAACAACTCAACGCGGTCATTTTGAAAATCGTCGCCCCGCAGGTCGATCCCGTGGCGGCCACGGGCGCCCTGACCGATGCCGAGTACCAGGAATTGCTCGACATGGCCTGGCATCAGGGCACGCTCGAAGAATCGGAAAAGGAAATCATTCTGCAAATCATCAGCCTCGACCAGCGCACGGTGCGCGACGTGATGCGCCCGCGCGCCGGCATGGCTTGCATTTCCGACGACGCGTCAATGGAAGAAATGATTGCCGCGGCAAAGAAGTTCCGGCATCGCCGCCTGCCGATGTACGATGAAACCCCGGATACCATCATAGGCATCCTCAACACCCGCGCCCTGTTGCTCGATCCCGGGATTGATGTGGCCGACGCGATTGAATTCCCGTCGTTCGTGCCGGAAACGATGAACCTGCTGCAACTGTTCAAAAGCCTGCAAAAACAGCAGCGCGGCCTGGCCATTGTGCTCGATGAATTTGGCGGCACGGCCGGGTTGGTGACCATGGAAGACATTCTCGGCCTGCTCGTCGGCACCATCCGCACCACTACGCCGGCGGAAGGGCTGGTCATGGAAAAACTGGCGCCCGACCGCTGGCGGGTGAACGGCACGATGCGGGTGGAGGATTTCCACCGGGAATTTCCCGCGCTCGGCGACGTGGGCGAGGTGGAAACCATGGGCGGCCTGCTGACGCACTTGCTCGGGGTCGTGCCGACAACGGGTGAATCGGCGGTGTTCCACGGTTTGCAGCTCACCGCCGAGGCCGCCGATGAGCGGCGCGTGCGCAAACTGATCGTGCAACGGGTGAACAAATGAACGTGGAACTGCTCAACTGGCTGATTCTGGCGGCGTGCCTGGGGCCGTCATTCCTGCTGTCCGGCATGGAGGCGGGCGTGTTCGCCTTGAACCGGCTGCGGGTGCGCCGGCTCGCGCGCGCCGGCAACCCTTCCGCCAAACTCATCCACAGTTTCCTCGAAAATCAGGAGCGGTTCCTGTGGACCGTGGTCGTCGGCAATACGCTCGTCAATTTTCTCATCCTCGGCTTGCTGGTCATCCATCTGGAGGAATGGTTCATGGGCCGGCGCGCCTGGGCCATCATCGTCTTCGCCGTCGTCGTCTTTCTGTTTTATACTTTGTTCGATCTGCTGCCCAAGATGCTGTTCCGCGCCCACGCCAATCAATTATGCCTGGCGGCGGCCAACCTTTTCCGGCCCATCCATTTCGTCCTGAGTCCCCTGGTCGTGATGATGGAGGATGTGTCGGGCGTGACGTTGCGCTGGACGGGCGGCAAGGCGATGACCGGACGACTGTTTGGCAACCGCGAAGAAATGCTGGCGGTCATGCAGGAATCATCCCAGGCGCTTACGACCGAGGAACGCGCGATGATCAAGCAGGTGCTCAGCTTGCAGAACTTCACCGTGCGCCAGATCGCCACCCCCCTGGCACAAACGGTGACCGTTCAAATACAAACGCCCATCGCCGACGCGCTGGCGCAGGCGCGTGCGCGAAAATTGTCGCGCCTGCCGGTCTGGGAACCGCGCGACGGCCGTCCGCGCATCGCCGGGCTGCTCTCACTCGGGCCGTTGCTGTACCGGAACGACCTGGATTTGCAGAAACCCGCCTCCGCGCACATGACCCCGGCGTTGTTTTTGAACGAGGATACCCGGTTGGAAGACGCGCTGCGCCGCATGCAGCGCGCCGGTGAGCGGCTGGCCATCGTCCTGGCGCGCGATGGCCGCGAAACCGGGGTCGTCAGCCTGGAAGACATTTTAAAACTGATGTTTGGTGAGGTGAAATTGTGAGCTGGTCGGGAATTATTCAGGACGGCATAAACCTGCTGGTTTTGGCGTTCCTCGTGCTGCTGAACGCGTTTTTCGTTGCCGCCGAACTGGCCCTGGTGCGGATTCGAGACACGCAATTGGAAGCGCTGGCCGCCAGGGGCAATCGCCGGGCCCGGATGGCGCGCCACATCAGCACGCACATCGACGCCTACATCAGCGCCACCCAGTTTGGCATCACGCTCGCCAGTCTCGGTTTGGGTGTGGTCATTGAGCCGGTGTTTCGGGCTTTGCTCAACCCGTTGTTCGGGGCCCTGAGCATCAGTTCCGAGCATGTTCAACGCGGCATCGCCATCGGCGTCGGCTTTTTCGTGAACTGTTACCTGCTGATTGTGGTCGGGGAACTGGTGCCCAAAGCGATTGCCATCCGGCGCACGCTCCAAACGGCCCTGTGGACCGCCGGGCCGCTGAACTGGTTCTATCGTTTATCCTACCCCTTCATCTGGCTGTTGCTGCACTCTTCCCAATTCATCGTGCGGCAACTCGGCTTTTCCGCGCGTGAACTTTATGGCGTGCAGTCGGAGGAGGAATTGCGGCTCATCCTCACCTCGGCTCCGGGTCCGGTCGGCGGACGCAATATCATCCTGAACGCCCTGGACCTGCGCCACCGTATCGCGCGCGAAATCATGCGCCCGCGCCACGAAATCACTGCCTTCGACACCGGGGCCAGCCTGACCGACTGTCTGGCGCTGGCGGAAAAGACCCGCTACTCGCGCTTTCCGCTTTGCGAAGGCGGCGACCTGGACCAGACGCGCGGCATCGTACATATCAAGGATCTGTATGCTCTGCGGGACAAGGCCCAGACGGCGGCGGATTTATTGCCGGCGGTCAAACCGTTGATCTATGTGCCCGAAACCGCCCGCCTCGAAAAACTGCTGCAGTTGTTTCTCGAACGGAAATTGCACTTTGCCATCGTGGTGGACGAATACGGCGGCACGGTCGGCATCGTCACGCTCGAAAACGTGCTGGAATCGCTCGTCGGCCAGATCCAGGACGAGTTCGATCAGGAAAAATCTGAATTGACGGTCGTGGGCGAAAATATCTGGGAAGCCGCCGGAACGCTGCCGCTGCATGAATTGGAAAAAATCATCGGCGAAACCCGCCACGAGGAAACCGTTACCACCGCGAGCGGCTGGATGACCCAAAAACTGGGAGGTTTCCCGAAAGCCGGGGACGCGTTGACGGTCGGTATTTGCGAATTGCGGGTCGAGGAAATGGACGGCCCGCGCGTGGCCCGCTTGAAAATCACCCGCCGCCCTCGGATTGAAGTGCCGGATTCCTTGTAACCGGCGGGGGCAAACCCGATGCCGGACATCCGAACCACCAATTATCGTTCAGGTCAATTCGTCATTCGTCATTCGGGTTTTGCCTCACCATCTGCCGCCGCGAATGGCAAATGTGGCCGCCACGACGGCAATGATTGCATCCAGCGCAACGGCTACCCACATTCCGCGCAAAGCGGACGCGAGCCCGAACAGGAAAATGGCGCCGAGCCACATCACCAACGGATGGAAATCCGCCATCCGCCGGTGCGGATTTTTGTTGATGAACGCCGGCGTGACGAACGCCAGCATCAGCAGTGTCACGACCGCCCAGCTCAGAAAATTTACCAGCGGTGCGCCCTGCCACGTCAGCGGGAATTTCGTCGGCATCCAAAGCCAGTAATGTTTCACCCGCGAGGCAAACGGGTCGAAGGCAAGATCAAACAGCATCGTCAACAATGCCGTCAGCCCGATGAGCCAGAAGCCGTAGCTGTGGAGTTTCCGCCACGGACGCAAAATCAGCCGCGCGACACCGCGTGAATTCAGGACCGCGATGACCCAGATTAATGGCATTGCCCACGGCAGCGTTTTAAAGATTTGCGGTCCGGCTTCCGCCCCGAACAGGAACGGACCGAACGGAATACCCGTCGTTACGCCCAGCGCGTGGACCGCGCCGCCCATGAGGGCGATGACGACCGCGGCGAGCAGAACGTTCTGGAGCGCCAACTGCCGGGCAAGCGCGGTAATCGAACTCACCGTCGCCAGCAAAATCAGCAGCGCCTCCGGCCAACCCGTCTTGCCGGGCAGGTTCAGCGACAGGCCATTTGTCGCCAGCACCAGCGCATAGGCAACGGCGAGCAGGGCGACAAACAGCCAGTGAATCCATGCCTTCTTTTTTTCAGTCGGCACGGCCTCTGGCCGGGTTTCCAGTGGCACGGACGGTCGCATGTTCGAACAGCGTATGAATTTGCCGCGACCAGTGCAGTCAAATTTTTTTAAAATTGCTCCGGGCGGGAACAAAGGACGAATCTTGGTTTCTTGCGACGGGGTTTTTACTCTCAGTAACACCCGGCTTCAGCCGGGTGTCTCGGGTCAGTGAGAAGAGTGAAACGGTTTCAACCGTTTCCTTTGCGCGCCGTGTAACCCCCGGTTAAGCCGTTAAAACGGCTCAACCACTTCTTTCTGTCGGGTATACCGGGCTGAAGCCCGGTGTTTATGAAAACAGAAAAGCAAGCTGCACCCTGAAGCAAACCTCAATTCCAATTTCGCTTGTTCGCTGGCAGTAAACGTGCTTTGCTCTGATTTCAAAGAATTCGCACCATGACGCTGGAAGAAGCCAAAGATTACATCCGCATTTGCGCGAACCAGATGAACACGCGCTACGGCCGCATCGTCTTCGATGAATGGGCCGTGGTGTCGCTCGCCGAAAACAAAGCGCGGGTGCTGATCTATTACGGACCGCGCAACGACGATTTCCTGAAGAATTTCGTGAGGGATTTGGGCGCCTTGCGCACGGAATTGGTGGGCGGAAGGTACGGCGTGGGTGACTTTGAATTTGCGCGGTACGGCGCCGGCACCGGCTTCGAGTCGTTCATGGTTTTGGGCCTTGGCGCCTATCTCATCTGCAACAACACCAGCGAATCCATGGAGTCCATCACCAAAAATCCGCGCTGGCTCAACGCCCAGGTGCCATTTGCCGAGCTGAGCGACAAAGTGCGGAGCAATCCGCTGACCGTTTCCGGCGACACGCAGTTCTTCCGAAAACCCGAGTGACAGACAGGGAAAACGGGCATTCACTTGTCAACAGATCGCCATCAGTCGTCAGATATGCGACAATAAAAATCGTACGTACGACTTGTATTGTCGCAAAAATTCGGACCGATTGTCATTACAGATTTCCGGAAATGCTCAACCCATCAGTCCCCGGTACAGAAAATAACCGTAGGTTCCCACCAGCAACCAGCCGACAAGGCGCGGCAATTGGCCCATCAATGCCACAAAGATAAAATGCACCAGCGTCGCACCGAGCAGGATTAACATTCCAATTTGAAAGAACGGCGGCATGGACATCGGATGGTACAGCACGTATATGCCCAGACACAGCGGGATGGAAACGTGCGAGTCGCCCACCTGCGAGGCGTAAACCGTTTCCGGTTGTCCGCGCCAGGCGTAGTAAAACGCCAGCACAGCATTGGGCAGCACCATGATCCAACCGCTAATCCAACCAAGATGATCTTTGATGAACCCGGGCGGCGCCGTATTCGAAACCCAATTCACCAGCCAGCCGGTACTGATGTAAATGCCGTACGCGCCGACGGCGAGGATGGCCAGGTCAAACGGCAGCGTCCAGCCCAGCGATTTCCCCTGGCGCACGTTGGCCTTGAGTACTTCGAAAAAATGGAAGCATTGCCAGAATAAAAACAATCCCACCAGCACCAGACCGTCGTTGAAATTCAATTCGCCCTTGCGCCCGAGCGCCCAGACCGCGCCAGTGAAGAACAGGACGGCCAGCAGCGTGAGCAACAGCGATAGCCGGTTGAGTTCATGCGCCTTGCTGCCGGTTTTGCCGTTTTTCTTTTGCCGGGGCAATATGCTCATCCGCCAGAAAATCGCGGGCAGGCCGAGCACGAGCGTCATGTTGGTGACGTTGTTGACCAGCGAGTTCGTCATCACGTCCGCGCCGCTGCCGCCGCTGCGGCCGATGATGAACGTGAAGATCAGGTTGCCCATGCCGGTGCAATACGGCATGACGAGCGTGCCGAGCACCGTGCCTTCGAAACCGTTGGCGCTCAGAACTTCCAGCCGCCAGAGCATCAACAGCGACGCGACGATGAACAGCGCCAGGAACAGCCACGGCGCGTAGGGTCCTTTGGCTTCAATCCAATGGATAAAGGGGTTCAGCACGGTAGACGGAGTTTAATGGAAGCGATTTCCGGAGGCGATATTAAAGCGGATGATAAACCACGAAATACGCGAATCACACGAAACGAAGGCAGAATGAAATCCCAAAGGGGATTCTAGGCGGCAGCGCAGCCCCGGCGAAATGGGGCGGGCGCGAAGCGAAAAGACAGCGAGCAGTCTCAATAAACCAAGTTCGCACCGAAATTTGGAATCTTGCCAGCTTTCACTTCCTGACTCCAATCATCAAGCTTGCCGTAATCCATAGTCCAGAACTTGCGGCAAAGTTCAAAATATTGGAGCACCGCATCTCGCTCTCCTTTCTCAAGTAAATCTTTTGCCAAACTCATGTTCGGACCAAAACTATCCATCTGCGGAGAACCCTTGCTTTTGCCGGCAGCAAGCAAGTATTGCTTTGCGTCCTCAATCCGCCCTTCACTAACTGCGATCCGCCCGAGAACGAGATTGCCGTCTTGAATGGCGTTACCGTAATTCCAATTGTTTACATACTTGGGAGCGAGCGAAAGTAACTCCGTTGCATCCTTACGCGCGTCTTCAGTTTTGCCGGCCACAAAACTTTCTTTGGCAGCATCGTCCAATGCATAAAATCTATCTTCCCCAGTAACTGCTGCCGTTAGTTTTTGATTCGCCGCATTGAGCCGCCCTTCAGGCGTGGTCGGATGGTTGCGTGTTACGGCCAATGCCAGGAAAAGCGGCCCGACTAAAAGTAACACGATCAAAAGACTGTTGATGCAAACACCTGCCAATGCTATCCCAAATATGCCTTTATCTTTGCATCGTTTAGTCAGTGCCAGCGCAATGATGCCGAGCGCAATACCCAAAATAATCAGCAATAACGGGAGTGAACCAACAATGCCAAGTGTCACGATTCTGGTTCGACCGTGCGATTGCATATACCAGAAGAACAAAACGTAGAGGAAGAATACTATGAACGGAGCGAGCAAGCTGAATATTGCCGCAAATTTAGAGAAATGTCCTGCCGCTGGCTTTTTTTCCATCACCGCTGGGAATGATTCATTCATAAATATGCCAAGTACTTGATCTGATTAGGTCGTCATATATCCGATGTCGAGAACATTTGATTAAAATCCCGCCAGCACCCGCTCAATCCTCTGCATTACCTTTTCCTTCCCCAGCACTTCGAGCAGATGGTACAGGCTCGGGCCGGCGGGTTTGCCGGTGACGGCCAGGCGGCAGGGATGCACCAGCACTCCGGCTTTTACGCCCAGCGCCTTGGCGGTTTCCTTGAGCGCGGCCTCCAAACTTGCGGCATCGAATTTCGGCGCTGACGCAAAGGCGTCGCGGAGTTTTGCCAGCCGCGGTTTGTTTTCGGCCGTGAAATCCTTTTTCGCGGCCTCGGCGTCGTATTCGATTTTGTCGGTGAAATAAAATCCGGCGTAACCGGGCAGTTCGCTGAACAGCTTGAATTTGCCTTTGCAGGTGTCGAGCGCGGCCTTGACGTAGGGCAGGGGAAAGGCATTCGTGTTCAACCCGGCCTTCGCAAAGGTGTGCACGGCCAGTTCGTAGAACCGGTCGTCGGTCAGTTCACGGGCATATTCGCCCTGCAGCCAGAGCAGCTTCTCGTAATCGAACCGTGCGTTGTGCCGGAGGATTTGCGGCAAATCGAAACGCTCAACCACCTCGTCGCGGGTCAGTTTCTCCCGATTGTCCTTGGGCGACCAGCCGAGCAGGCAGAGATAATTCACCACGGCTTCGGGCAGAAAACCGCCGTCGAGATAGCTGGTGAGCGACGCCCCTTTGTCGCGCTTGCTCATTTTGGAACCGTCGTTGTTCAGGATGAGCGGGATGTGCGCGTAATGCGGCGGCTTCACGCCGAACGCCTGGAACAGGGCAATGTGTTTGGCGGTGTTGCTCAGGTGGTCCTCGCCGCGGATGACATGCGTCACGTCCATCTCCAAATCATCAACCACATTGACGAGATGAAACACCGGCTGGCCGTCCGAGCGTTGAATGACAAAATCGGGTTCAACTTCCTCGCGATCGGTCAGTTTGCGGACGACTTCGCCCACGACGAGGTCGTGAATGGTGATCGGCTCGCGCTGCATCTTGAATTTGACCGCGCCTTCGTGTTCGTAGGCGAGACCGTGCGACAGCAGCGCCTCGACGCGGCGCTGGTAATTTTCCTTCCGCTGACTCTGATAATACGGACCGAAGTTGCCCTTGGCCGGACCGGTGGCGTCGCCGGTAAGCGGTCCTTCGTCCCAGTCAAGGCCGAGCCAGCGCAAGCCGTTAAGAATGACATCCACGGCTTCCTGGGTGTTGCGCGCAGTGTCGGTGTCTTCGATGCGCAGGATGAACGTGCCGCCGGTATGGCGGGCGTAAAGCCAGTTGAACAGCGCCGTGCGGGCGCCGCCGATGTGCAGGTAACCGGTCGGCGAAGGAGCAAATCGAACACGCGGTTTCATGGATTTAATTTAACCACGGATTACACGGATGGACACGGATAAAATTTTGAGGTGCGATCAAAACCGTGAACCTGGGGGCGCCAGCGTCCCGCTGGCAAGTCGTGGGCAAAAATGCCGGCGAGACGCCAGCGCTCCCAGGCTGCGACTTAACGTCTCGTATCCAACTGTCGCAGCACTTCGCAGAGCGTGGTCAGTCGCGGCACGGGCACACCGGCTGCCTGTGCCCGGCGCAGCGGTTCGAGGAACATGCTTTCCAATTCCAACGACTGGCCGTGCTCGAAATCCAGTAGCGTGGATGCCTTATAAGCGCCCATCGTCCGCGTCCGCTCAATGTTTTCGTCAGCGAACGGAGCCGGGATGTGATAGCCCAGCCCCGCGGCGGCGGCGATGACTTCCAACATCAATTCGCGCAATAACTCTTTCCAGCGCGGGTCGGCGAGGATTTTGTCGGTGGTCAAAACCGGGCCAACTGATTCCGCACTCTGCACTCCGCACTCCGCACTCATCAAGGTTTCGTAGCCGACGGTGCCGGCGACGCCGAGGCCGTTGAAGGGAATGTTCCAGACCAGTTTTTCCCATTGCGCTTGCGCCAGATTGTCGGCGACTTTGCACGGCACGCCGGCGTCCTGAAACATCCTGGCCAATTGGTGCGTGCGGGGTGAGGCCGGACGCTGAAATTCACCCAGGATGATAGGCCCGTATTTCATGTGGTGGATGACACCGGGCGCGATGCGGTTGAGGCAGACAAAGCAAAGGCCGTTGAGAATCTGTTCCGCCGGAAACAATCGCGCCAATTGCTCCGTGTTGCCCAAGCCATTTTGCATCGTCACCACGGCGGTCTGCGGTCCCACCAGCGGCGGGAGCAGTTTGGGAAACTGATCGTTGGCAGTCGTTTTCAGTCCAATCAGCACCACGTCGCTCACACCGATTTCGTCCGGTGTTTTGGCGCAGTGCGGATGGACAGTAAAATCGCCGGCGGGACTGCGAACGGCCACGCCGTTCTGCCGCACGGCGTCGTAATCGGAGCGGAGCAGGAAATGAACATCCTGCCCGGCGCGGCAAAGCCTGGCGCCGTAGTAACTTCCTACCGCCCCGCAACCGACAACGGCGATCTTCATTTTTGATTTATGATTGATGATTTACGATTTGGAACAGGCTGACGCAAATTTCCAAAAAAGTGCGGCCAGCGCTTAAATCGTAAATCTAAAATCGCAAATCATAAATAAAAAAGGCGCTCCGACAAATCGAAGCGCCTTTGAAAAATCCGGTAATTACTTGGCGCCGAGGATGGCATCCTTGCAGGCCTTGGCGACGCGGAATTTGACGACGCGCTTGGCCGGAATCTGGATGGCTTCGCCGGTCTTGGGGTTACGGCCCATGCGGGCGGCGCGGTTCTTCAACACGAGTTTGCCGATGCCGGGCAGGGTGAAAGTGTCTTTCGCGTGCTTATAGGCAAGAGCGGCGATGTTTTCGAGAATTTCTACGGCTTGCTTCTTGGAGATTTCAGCCTTTTCAGCAATTGCCGCGGCGAGTTGAGATTTCGAGAGTGCGTTTGCCATATCGGTTTCCTTGATGGTTATTGTTTTACGGTTTTACAGTTTTGGTTAAAAAGTCATTTGACTTGGTGGAATTAAAGAACTTCGCCCGCGTTGTGCAAGCAAAAAAACACAAAAAATAAGGGCTTTCTTTTTACCGGCTCAGACCCGGACTTGACTTTGCAAACCATTTTCACACCATCCGCCCGTGGCACTCTTCACAATCCAAAGTGAGTTTCACTACGAAGTCGTCCGTAAAATTTTCGAGGGCGGCATGGGGATTGTCTATGAAGCCGAGCAGAACGGCGCCCGTAATTTCGTCAAGCGCGTCGCCATCAAAATCATCCGCTCCAATTACGCCAGCCAGAAGACGTTCATCGAAAATTTCATCGGCGAGGCCAAACTCGTCGCCGACCTGATCCACACCAACATCGTCCAAACCTACCATCTCGGCGAGGCCAACGGCGTATATTTCATCGCCATGGAATTGATTCGCGGCGTGAATCTGGAGCAATTCAGCCGCCAGTTGAATGAAAAACGCCGCGTGTTGCCGAAGGAACTCGCCGTGTTCATCACCAGCCGGATCGCGCGCGGCCTGGCCTACGCGCATGCCAAAACCGACAAGGACGGCAAGCCGCTGGGCATCGTCCACCGCGACGTGAGCTTCAAAAACATCATGATTGCCTTTGAAGGCGACGTGAAACTGACCGATTTCGGCGTGGCCAAGGCGCGCGGCTTCCTGACCGACCAGGAAGGCGAAGTCATTGCCGGCAAGGCCGATTACATGAGTCCCGAACAGGCCGATTTTCAGGTCACCGACAAACGGTCCGATCTCTTTTCCGCCGGGGTCGTACTGGCGCACCTGTTGTTGGGCCGGAATTTGTTCAAGGGCGAAAATGCCACGGAATCGCGCAGCCGCATCCTGAACCAGCCGATTCCCGATTTCTGTGCGCTTGACCCGCGGATTGACACCAAGCTCAATGACATCCTGCATCACTGCCTGACGCGGGACTTGACCCGCCGTTACGCGACCGCCGACCAGTTGATGTACGACCTCGAATACTACATCTACAATAGCGGCTACGGCCCGACCAACGAGACGCTCGGCAAATTCATCCGCGACCTGTACGACCTGACCGCCGCCCACCAGGCCGAGGAAACGCACGTCAAGGCCATCAATCTGGAAGAAACCGCGCGGCTCCACGAACGCGCCAATTAAATGAAACGCGCTTCCGCCCAAAACGTCAAACTTGGGCTGATTCAAACCTCCTGTTCCGCCGACCCGGACACGAACCTGGAAAAAACGCTGGCGCTCGTCGAACGCGCGGCCCGGCGCGGCGCGCAAATCATCTGCACCCAGGAACTGTTCCGGTCGCAATATTTTTGCCAGAGCGAAGACCACAAAAATTTCAAACTGGCTGAACCCATTCCCGGCCCGACCACCGATGCTTTCTGCCGGCTGGCCAGAAAACATCGGGTTGTCGTCATCGCGTCGCTTTTTGAGAAACGCACCGCCGGTGTTTATCACAACACCGCCGCCATCATTGACGCCGACGGTTCATTGCTGGGGCGTTACCGGAAGATGCACATTCCCGACGACCCGCTGTACTACGAAAAATTCTATTTCACACCCGGCGACCTTGGCTTCAAGGTATGGCCGACGCGTTACGGCAAAATCGGCGTGCTGATTTGCTGGGACCAGTGGTATCCGGAAGCCGCGCGGCTGACGGCGTTGCAGGGCGCGCAAATCCTGTTTTACCCGACGGCCATCGGTTGGCATCCGCGCGAAAAGAAAAAACTCGGTGCCCGTCAGCACGACGCTTGGGAAACCATCCAGCGCAGTCACGCCATCGCCAACGGCTGTTACGTGGCGGTGGTCAATCGCGTTGGGCACGAAAAACTCGCGGGCAAAGGCATTGAATTCTGGGGCCAGAGCTTCGTGGCCGGAACGTCCGGCGAAATTCTCGCCAAAGCCGGTGCTGACCGGGAGGAAATCTTGATTGTGCCGGTGGACCTGGCGCAAGTGGACGACACGCGCACGCACTGGCCGTTCCTGCGCGACCGCCGGATTGATGTTTATGGCAATCTCACCAAGCGATTTGTGGATTGAATTAGAGTTGGGAGCAACGAGGAGAAACGCAATTCCAATTGTGTTTGTTGCTGGAAATTATTCTGGGGCAATTTGACAATCCAAAACGTTTCCGGTCGCTCTAATTACCAGTTGCATCGTATTTTGCCCATTTCCGTCCGACTGCGACTCTTCCTTGGCGTTTGACTGTGTTATTGCAGCGATAACCCAGACCATTTTATTTTATGAATATGCCGATCGAATGACGGACGCTTGTTCGTCGTTAATTTCTAAGTTAAATTTGCAAAAGCCCAAATCAAGAGCATCGACGAGATACCTTTTCCCATCTGCTTCCCTCAAATCTGGTTTGATTATCTCCAAGGCCACCGGCTTGCTCTTTAGCTTGGTTTGTATTTCTGAGGTCAATTCTCCAAAGTTTGGAATGTTGTCCAGCGGATCAAACGGGTTTGCGTTATGGCTGGTCGCGTAACTTTTAAATTGTTTTTTTTAGCTCATCTGCGTGCGCTTTTTCAGTTGCTTCTTTTGCATTTCGCTCTTTTTTTCCTTTTTCTCCGATATACCAACAGCCGCCTATTAGAGCATTTTAAATAAAACTGTAGCCATAGAGTTCTGAGGGTGTTAGGATTCATTCATGCGAACGATATCCTTGGACTTGCGTGAACGAATCCTCTATTCCTACGACCAAAAGGAGGGAAACCGTGAAGAAATTGCCCATCGTTTCCGTGTCTCACTGGGCTTGGTCAAGAAGCTCTTGCAGCAGCGCCGACGCACCGGAGACATTGCTCCCCGTCACCGCTATTCGGGGCGCAAACCTTTCATCCTGGACTCCCATCGCCGACAAATGAAGACGCTGCTGGGCCGCAAACCGGACCTGACCCTCAAAGACCTGCGGGTGGCCATGCAACTCAACTGCACCTTGCCGGCGATTTATTACGCCTTGGAGAAGTTGGGGCTGACATATAAAAAAAGACACTCCGCGCCAGCGAGCAGGACCGTCCGGACATCGCCCGGGCGCGCCGGTTCTGGCGGCGCCGACAGGCAAGTTTTGACCCGGCCCGGCTGATCTTTCTGGACGAATCCGGTGCTAAAACCAACCTGACCCGCTTGTGTGGCAGGGCGCCCAAGGGAGAGCGTGTCCATGCCAGCGCTCCCCATGGTCACTGGCAAACCACCACCATGATCAGTTCCATCCGACTGGACGGCTCGACGGCCTGCATGACCATCGATGGTGCCACCGACACGGAGGTCTTCCAAACCTACGTTCAGGCGATTCTCTGCCCGGCGTTGCACCCAGGAGACGTGGTGGTCATGGACAACCTTGGGCCGCACAAAAACCAAGCGACCCTCAACTTGATCACCCAAATCGGAGCCCAAGTTCTTTTCCTGCCAGCCTACTCGCCGGACCTCAATCCGATTGAAAAAATGTGGAGCAAAGTTAAAACCTTCCTGCGGAGCATCGAAGCCAGAACTCAAGCCGCTTTGGTTGAGGCAATCGGTTTGGCCCTCCAAACCGTCACGGCTCAAGACGCGATGAACTGGTTTGCCTCTTGCGGCTACAGTTTTATTTAAAACGCTCTAGTCCCAAAAACAATGCCCAGACGAAACATGTTTGAAGAACGCCAATAATTTTTTGAGTCGTAGTTTGGCTGTTTCGGCTGGCTGGATTTCTTTGGGACCCCAATCGTCTGGTGGCGGCAACTCGTCGTTTGGCGGTCTCTGGATTGTGCCCATTTTAATATGTGTCGTTTCAGGGTTCTGCAATACCCAAATCCCGGCAGATTTTCTTGGCGAGGAACTTATTGATTTCCGTATGCCTCGGCACAGCGGAACGGCGGTTGGCCACCGGATTTCCCCACCAAGAATGATTGCTGCCTTCGCGGATGAGAACGCAACCCTGCGCGGTCAAATGCCGGATTAGCTCCCGCCGTTTCACACGAGAATGGAAGCTTCTTCGTAATCGTGGTTTGCGGCGGAACGGGCGTCTTCCCGATTGAATTCCAATGCTTCTTTCAAAGCGGAACGCAGATTCTTCAAAAGTTCGGCGCGGGTTTTGCCCTGTGAATTCACGCCTGGAATTTCCTCCACCCAGCCGATCCACCAGCCTTCGTCCTGTTTGACGACTGCGGTAAAGTTGCGTTTCATAGTTGGAATCTAACCAAACACGCGAACATTTGCAAACAGGTTCCCAAACGGTAAAATCCACCGCGTGAAACTTGCTTGGATTACCGGTTCGAACGGGTTGATCGGGAATTATGTCGTCCAGTCCGCGCCGAAGCATGCCCCGTGCTGGCGCGTGCGGGCGCTGACGCGCGCGGATTTTGATTTGCTCGACTTTGCCGCCGGCGAACGCGAGTTCGCGAAAGACAAGCCACAACTCGTCATCCACTGCGCCGCCGTCAGCACCCTTGCCGCCGCGCACAAGAATCCCGATTTGGCCCGGCGGGTGAATGTCGATACGACGGCGCATCTGGCCGGACTCGCGGCGGACATTCAATTCATGTTTTTTTCCACGGACCTCGTCTTTGACGGGCGCAAAGGGAATTACACCGAGATTGATCCGGTGAATCCGATTCATGTCTATGGAGAAACCAAACTGGCCGCCGAGCAAATCGTTTTGAAGAATCCGCGCCATACCGTCATCCGCACGTCGCTCAACGCCGGCATTTCGCGCGCGGGCACCCGCGCGTTCAACGAGGAATTGCGGCTGCTCTGGGAAAAGGGAAAGGCG
This sequence comes from uncultured Verrucomicrobiae bacterium, assembly GCA_963789055.1. Classification (GTDB taxonomy): domain Bacteria; phylum Verrucomicrobiota; class Verrucomicrobiia; order Limisphaerales; family UBA11358; genus UBA11358. The sequence continues at coordinate 139,156 of CAWBJE010000007.1, forward strand.
ATGGACCTGTTCACGGACGAATTCCGCTGCCCGATTTTCGCCGGCGAAACGGCGCGCGCGGTCTGGGAATTGATGAATCAGGGACGCACCGGGCTTTATCACGTCGCCGGCGCGGAAAAACTGTCGCGCTGGCAGATCGGACAGCTCATCGCGGCGCGCTGGCCGCAGCTCAATCCCAAACTCACGCCCGGTTCGGCAAAAAATTTTCCCGGCCCGCCCCGCGCGCTGGACACGTCGTTGAACATCGCCAAGGTCCAGAAAGTTTTGTCCGTGCCGCTGCCCGGCCTGGGCGAATGGCTGGCGGCAAATCCCAATGAACCGTTTTGATGTATCCGGCTGATGGAGCACGTCTGGCAGCCCGCTAATAAAGTAGGAGACGACGTGAGGAGTCTCTAAATATATCTCTGTTTCCGAAGAAATTTGAGCCTCGTCACCTCGGCTCCTACGAAAAATGACGTTTTTAAACTGGCTGGTAGCGATGACGCCGTGATGAATTCAGGGCCAACATGTCTATAATATTCAAATGATCCCTGCCCTCCGCGTCATTTGTTTCACGATGCTGTTATCGGCGTTTTCCTTCCGCGCTGCGGCGGAGGATTTCACCAATGCCATCCATGCATACCTGCAACACTATGTTCATGCCCAATTGCCACATGGCTGCATAGTGGTCGGCATTGTGGACGAGGAGGGGTCCAGGGTCATCAGTTGCGGAGATTTGGATAACGGCACCGATCGGCTAGCCGATGGTAACACCCTGTTCAACCTCCAATCTGCCACCTACACCTTCTTCTGTTTGCTGCTGCAAGACATGGTCGACCGCGGGGAAGTGCAGCCGGACGATCCCGTGGCAAAGTACCTGCCCGCGTCGGTCAAAATGCCGACCTACCACGGCAAACCAATCACCATGCGCCACCTGGCAAAGGAAACCTCCGGGCTCCGTCCCGTGCTCGCTAACGCCCTCGACCCCAAACGCGCCGATACTCCCGTCGCGGGCTTCACCGCCGAGAAGTTCTACGCCCTCCTGTCCAACTGCCGTTTAACCTCCGAACCGGGAACGACACATTTGCACGGCGGCGGGGATCGCGTAGTGCTGAACCAGGCCTTGGCCCTGAAAGCCGGGATGGACTACGAATCGCTCCTGACCGTTCGCCTTCTCCGGCCATTGAACATGAACGACACCCGGCTCACGCTCACACCCGAGCTGGAATCCCGCTTGGCCCTTGAACACAGCAAGCTCGGCTACGCCTTGCCGAGGTGGCACCTGGATGACTACAAACCCCTGGCCGGGCTGTACTCGACCGCCAATGACCTGCTCAAATTCCTCTCCGCCTGTACGACTTCATCCCATCTACTGCCGCTCTGGGACAATACCGTCGCCAATTTCACTTTTGCTCCTCAGCGCGCCGGAATGCTCCATACCGGCGGAGGATGGTTTGGCAATGGATGTTTCATTGGTTTCGACAAAGCGCGCCGGCGCGGCGTGGTCGTCCTGGCCAATGCTTATGAGCCCAGACGCGATCTGGGCAACCTCCTGCTCGAAAGCGAATGGCAATCGGACCGGCGACCAAAAGAAGCCAAAATCAGCAGCGAGCTCTACGCTTCGTATGCCGGACAATACCAGCGTTCACCCGATTTTGCGCTGGGTATGTTTGCGCTCCGGCACTATTTCCTCGATCGTCCCAGGCTGGCCTCCTTGCTTCCGGCGGGTGTTTGCCTGGCGAGCTTGGCGGTGCTGCTCTGGCGCGCACGCAATCCGCGCAAGCGACGGCTCATCCTCGGCTGGGTGGTCCTGGCCGGCGCACTTTCGGTCCCGCTCCTGCCGATGCTGTCCAGCCGCATCTTTTGCGCCTGTCTGCACCCCGGCATCGGCATTCATCGCGAAGGGGATCGGCTCTTTGCCCAACCTGCAGGCTCAGACTTGTGCTCGATTGAGGATTGGCCGAACGCTCAGGCTTGGAAACAACACTTGCACCCGATTGATGTCTTGTTTCCACCCGTCCCCGTCGAATTGGTGCCGGAATCCGAAATCCGTTTCTTCGAACGGTTGAGCGGCGTGCCCATGACTTTTTCCCGCGATGCCAACGGCAAAGTTACCGGCTTGGCCCTGCATTACCATGGCAAGGTCTTCAGGTATCACAGAATCTCCGATGTGCCGCCCAAAGCGACCGAACCAGTGAAACCGCCCGTCATCGTCAAGCTTGACACCAACCGCCTGGATGCCTGTGTCGGCCACTATGAAGTCGCCCCCGGCGCTGTGTTTCCCGCGGGAATGAAACTGACGGTTTGGCGCGAAGGGGAACAATTGCTCGCCCAGGCTCGGGGTGCCGGCCAGAACTTCCTTCTGGGCGCTTTCCCGATGTTTCCCGAATCCGAAACGAACTTCTTCGAGAAGCTCACCGGTGGCCAATTCCGGTTCATCAGGAACGATCAAGGACAAGTCATCGCTTTTACCCACCATTCCACCGGCGCCACGCTCCTGTGGTTTCCGGATTGGGAGGCAAAGAAACTTAAATGATCCCTACCCTCCGCGTCATTTGTTTCACGCTGCTGTTATCGGCGTTTTGCTTTCGTGCTGCGGCGGAGGATTTCACCAATGCCATCCATGCGTTCCTGCAACAGCGCGTCGAGGTTGAAAAGAGGGACGTCGACATCGTGGTCGGTATTGTGGACGAACATGGCAGCAGCATTGTCAGCTACGGAAAATTGGATAACGGCACCGATCAGGAAGTGAATGGCGACACCGTGTTCGAGATCCGTTCCATGACCGGCGTATTTACCGGGCTGTTGTTGGAAGACATGATCGAACGCGGGGAGATGAAGCTGGATGATCCCGTGGCAAAGTATCTGCCCAAGTCGGTCAAAATGCCGGCCCGCAACGGCAAGGAAATCACCTTGCGGCACCTGGTGGCGGAAACCTCCGGGCTCGGGACGGGCGCCAATCTCAACCTTGACCCCAAACGGGCGGATAATCCCATGGCTGATTTTACCGTCGAGAAGATGTATGCCTTCCTGTCCGGCTACCAATTAGCCAATGACCCGGGGACAAAGCATGCACATGGCGGCGTGGGAATGGCATTGCTGGGTCATGTCATCGCCCTGAAAGCCGGGACGAACTACGAATCGCTCGTCGTGGATCAGATTTGCCGGCCATTGAAGATGGACAGTACCCGGTTCACGCTGACGCCCGAGCTGAAATCCCGGCTCGCCACCGGACACAATCCACTTGGCTACGCGGTCCCGACGGTGGATTGGGGAGCGCTGATGCCCCTTGGCGGACTGCGCTCGACGGCCAATGACCTGCTGAAATTCATATCGGCCAGTCTCGGCCTGACGCCGTCCAGTCTGACACCGCTCATGAAAAAAAACTTTGTTAACCTGGGTTTTGCTCAACAGGGAAATGGAATTGTCCATTTTGCGGGAGGACACTTCTACAGCTCGTATGCCGTTTTTGACAAGACGCGTCGTCGCGGCGTGGTGGTCTTGTCTAATTCGGACGATCTCAGTGATGTTTGGGCCATAGGCGACTTTTTACTTGAAAGCGAATGGCAATCGGACCGACGGCCGGTGGAGACGAATGCAAACAGCCAGGTTTATGATTCGTATGTGGGGCAATACCGGCCCACGTCCGGTGCCGCGCCACGCAAGTTCAGGCTCTGGCCATTTTCCCGGCACGAAGACGGCGCTACTTCCCAATCCGGCATTGGTATTCGCCGTGAAGGGGATCGGCTCTTCGCCCAGGCCACAGGATCCAATTCATGGCCGGTTAACGTATTGTTGCCGCCTGGAACTGGTGAATTATTGCCGGAATCGGAAACCCACTTTTTTGAAAGACTGAGTGGCTTGCCCGTGGCTTTTTCCCGCGATGCTCGGGACAAGGTGACCGCCTTGACGATGGACTACCAAGGCAAGGCGTTTTCTTATGAGAAAATCTCCGACCAACCGCCAAAAGTCCCCGAAACATTCAAACCACGTGTCGCCATCAAGCTGGACACAAAACTTCTTGATGCTTGTGTCGGCCACTACGAATTTGCGCCGGACGCCGTGCTTCCCAGTGGAGCCAAACTGACGATCTCGCGGGAAGGAGATCAGTTGGTCTGGCAAGCCTGGGGCGAAGGCGCCACCCGAGGAGCGATTGATATTTATCCCGAATCGGAAACGAATTTCTTCATCAAGATCAATGATACTGATACGCAATTGACCTTCATCAAGAATGACAAAGGAGAAGTGACGTCTGTCATCCACCATTATCCAGGAGTGCCGGATATCGAGGGAAAGAAACTTAGAAATTGATTTGAATGATTTTGGCTGCCGGCAAATCCCAATGAACCGTTCTGAACCACCAAGGCACCAAGGCACAAAAAAGCTTTGTGACATTGTGTCTTGGTGGTTAATTCACTTCCGTGAGCTTGTCTGAAAGTTTCAAATATCGAGGTCGCCTGGCGCCGTCGCCGACGGGATTGTTGCATCTGGGCCACGCGCGGACGTTCTGGGTGGCGCAGGAACGGGCGCGGGCAAACGGTGGCACGTTGGTTTTGCGCAACGAGGACATTGACTCCACGCGGTTCAAACTGGAGTTCGTCCCGCAAATGATCGAAGACCTGCGCTGGTTCGGGTTTGAATGGCAGGAAGGGCCGGATTGCGGCGGGGCTTTTGGCCCGTATTCACAAAGCGAACGGCGGTCGTTCTATGCTGCTGCGCTGGAAAAGCTCCGTGAACGCGGTTTCGTTTATCCCTGCACCTGTTCGCGCAAGGACATCCGCGATGCCGCCAGCGCGCCCAACGCCGGAGACGACGAAGGCCCCATCTATCCGGGCACCTGCCGGCCCAATCGTAAATCCGAAATCGTAAATCGTAAATACGCGTGGCGTTTTCGCGTTCCGGATGGCGAGACCATTTCCTTTACCGATGGCAATTTCGGCGAGCAGCAGTTTGTGGCCGGAAAGGATTTTGGTGATTTTGTCGTGTGGCGGCACGACGACGTTCCGGCGTATCAACTGGCGTGTGTGGTGGACGACGCGGCGATGCAAATCACCGAGGTCGTGCGCGGGGCGGATTTGTTGATGAGCACGGCGCGGCAGATTCTGCTTTACCGGGCGCTGGGTTTGACGCCACCCGCGTTTTATCACTGCGCGCTGATGCTGGATGAAAAAGGGAAGCGGCTGGCCAAGCGCCACGACGCGCTGAGCCTGCGGGCGTTGCGGGAGCAGGGGAAAACGCCGGAATCACTGCGCCGGTTTTGATGCGGCTTGGGAGCGCGGCCTGTCGCGGCGAAGCGACTTGCCTCGTCAAAGTGAAACGACGACGGGAGCATAGACGGAAATTGACGCTGCCAAATTTCCCGCGCAAACTACACGCATGGCGAAAAGGGCTGCTGCTCAAAACGGTAGGGCTGACCTGCCGGTCAGCCAAGACGCGCGGCAGCGCGTCCCCGCCACGAAAATTAAATCCTCGTCCCGGCTCGACGCCCGCGTCCTAAAAAAGACCGGCAGCTTTTATTATCACTGCAACCCTGTTTCAAATGGCTAAACCGATTCACATTTCTGGCGAAAACGATTTTGAGAAACTTCTGAAACAACTTTCAGATGATATAATCACAGCGCCAGTGTTTTTGCGAATGGACAACCAACTCGGCGAACATTTTGAAACATATAGTGACGAGGTAAATGAAGCTGTTTTCTTTTGGTCAATGGTAGCTATTGCGGTGCGTGAAACCGGGCGGTCAAGACTAGCCCGGATTTATGACAAACAGAAATCGGCATTGAGTCTGCGAAGGCTGCTTATCACAATTGAAGCCAACAGACCTCTCTTCGATGACAACGCCGTGAAGAAACGAGTTCAATTAATGAACCCATCGTTTGCACAGAGCATTGTCCCTGGAAGCCATTTACCAGATCCAAAAACATTAAATCAAGATTTGGCTCTGGTTTCTCCCGGCGATCCAATGGTGGACAAGGTTTTGGCTTGGCGTGATAATTTTGGTGCACATATATCGCCCAGCCAGACCATTAATAAAACGATTCTTGATGAAGAATTGCCAACGCAGGATGAAGCTTTCCAACTCTGCAAACGAGCATTTGATGTTTTCAATCGGTATAGCTCGCTATTCCGTGCCGCTTTCTGTTTAGAGACATCTCTTGGCGAGAAAGGCAGCATAGAGTCAGTGTTCAGGCACTTAAGGTCTGGACTCGCCGCCGGGCGAAAAGCCCAGGACGAAGCTGCGGAACAGTTGTTAAAAGCCATGAAGATCGACAACCAAGCATAAATGGCTGTGGGATGGCGTTGACGTTCGGCATTTACAGCCGTCGAAATCAAATGGTATTTCCCAAACTTTGCGCCATTCGGTTACGACAACCGTCACTGTATCGCGGGTAAATTCGTTGATACCCGATCCAATTTTGAAAGCTCATCTGCGGCAGTTGGTGAACCGGCGGTGGCAGCTTTGGTGAAATAGTCGCGGGCTTTGGCTGCATCCTTTTCCACGCCATCGCCGTCACGGTAACGTTCACCCATGCGCATCAGACCGTAAGCATCGCCCTTGTCTGCGGCATCTTGATTGAATTTAAGAGCTTTGTTTTTAGCAGTCTCTTTTATCAAATCTTGGCGCTGTTTCTTTTTTTCAACTGCCATAATTTTGTCATCCTCGATTTTTTGAACAAAGTCTGCGATATACCTTTTGGCTCTGTCTGCGGCTTTTTGATTTTCTGTTATGGATGACTCAATTTTTTGAAGTTGTTCTTGTTTGGGTGCTTGGGCTTCCGCCTCAATTATTTCTCCGCCTTTCGGCCTCTCACATGGCACTCCGTAATCCAATTCTGTAACTGTTCGTTCCGCACCTAAAACAGTCGTAATTTTCTTTAATCCGATCTCAATTGCCATGATTTTAGAAGAATCCAATTCGTATCCATCTGGCACTTGGAAGGGAAAGTTTTTGATGAAGCAATCACCGGCAATATCCAATAGCGGTTTAACCAACACCCCTCCATCTATGGTTTGAATAACGGTTCCAGCACAGGGCATAAAGCCGGAATCGGAAGACAAAACATAGACAACTTTTCCATTTATTTTTCTCCACGGGTCAAGTATGGTTTTCTTTTGCAGCAGTGCGGCCTTTTGTGCATTTAGATAATTTATATTGTCGTCAGTTAATCTATGAACATCATCAGCAGCTCGATAAAGAACATCTAAAATGTCTTTCTGGTCTTCCGTCATCTGGTTGTAATTATCGGGTTTCCCTAGTAGTGATGGGGATAAATGCGAACCGCCCATGTCTATACGCTGCAAATCTCGCTGACGATTTATGGCATACAATTCGTCCCGTGTTAGGTTGGTCAGCCCATTGTAAAACTGGTCTTGATAGGCAGATTGATTTGGGGAAGTGCTCTGCCACGGTCCAACGCCCAACGAACTTCCAGGATTAGAAATATGCTGTCCCCATACAACCCCACAGCCGAATGAAGCCATGACCGTCGCAAGAACCGTAATGATTTTTGTGTTCATGGTTTTGCTTTGCATCGGAATTCAAACGCCATTTGCCCCAATCGTCCATCCCAAAATGATTTTGGCAGTGGCGGTTTGACTTGCCCGGCGCGTCTGTTTCCCCCGCCCCCACCACCGGCAACGACGTGAACTGGTCCACGGCTTGATGAGCAACGCCAGATTATTCACCGCATCCATCTTCACAATTTTGTAGCAATTCATTCCTACGTTCGCAGCCTATTTTATAACGGAAGTGTGGCGATTACGCAAGGCCCGGAACAAGCCGGAAAGAGCCGGTAATCAAGGGGTTAATGCAAGGGGTGATTCATTTCGACAGTCTTTGCATTTCACTCAAAAGGCGAATCAATTCAGCCTTTTGTTCTTCGTTTTTTGCATTGGTATCATCAGTGCCTGGAGTTGCAAAGCGGACATTTTTGTAGGACTCGAAAGCAGCATTAAAAGCATCCAATTTTTGCGGGCGAATGAATTGAATCGCTTCCAAAACTGCGGATTCAAGTTTCGGAATTTCAGTTTCGATATGCTGCAAATCAAAAGCCAAGTCCCGCATTTGTTTTTTTTGAATCTTTCCAGCAAACAGATCAATGAAGTATCTGAATTGTTTCCGTTTCAAAGCGGATTGGTGAGATATGGTAATGCGGGGAATAATAAGCCATCCCAAAAAGGCAACAACAGTCATCCAACCAGCTACTTGGTATTGATCTAACAATGTCTTTTTCATGGCGTTGACTTTCGGCATCTATAGCGGTCGAAGTCAAATGGTATTTACCAAAACAAATAAACGGCCTCTCCGCCATTGCGGAAGAGGCCGACGGGCTTTGGGACGGGAAGTTTTATGCCGCTGTTGCTTGTGTTTTGGCTTGGGGCGCGGGCGTGGTTGCAGGCTGCTGCCATGTCGGAATGGAGCAGCAACCTGGGCGTTTAAGAACTGACGGTCGCGACTTGTCCCGGAGTCAACCCTGGCAGGAGCGCGAGAACTTGGGGCATCAACGGCAAAGTTTTATTAAGCTGGGTGCTGCCAGCCACGAGCACCACCACCGCGATTTGAAATTTTGTGGTGTTCTGTTGGAAACTCAAGTTTCGGTCGGCCGTCAGGAAAACATCGAATTCCTCCTGGGCCAGCGCGAGCAACCTGCCGTTTTTGATGCCGCCCCAGCCCATTTTCTGAACGGAGACGCAATCATGCCCGGTCAACGCGCGGCCCAAACGCCAGTCGAGGCATTCGTCAATGAGAATGCGCATGGCCGACGGTTTCGAGCATTTTCAACTGGCCGGCTTCAATGACGGCGATGGCTTGCGAGCGTTTGACTGTAGGGAAGCCGTCCAAAAAATCTTCAATGGATTCGCCGCCTTCCAAGGCGTCAATCAGATTTTGCAAGGGGACACGCGTGCCGACAAAAACGGGCGTGCCGCCCATGATTTCCGGGTCGGAGTGGACGACGCCTTTCAAATCTTCCATTGTCATAACATGGTTACAATACCCCTGCCGGTGAAATTGTCACCTGCAAACATGGAGGTGGTGTGTGCGCCAACCCTTTCGTCGCACCAATTTAGTTTGGCGGAGTGACGAAACTTGGCTGCCGGAATGGAGCGGCAACCTGGGCGGAGGTGTTCGAGCAAGGTTTTTCCAAGCGACGAATGGGAGAGCCGGGCAAAATCCGTGTGGAAATTCCCCAAAAAATGCTTGTGATTTCCCCGCGTTTCGGCAGTGTCTTTAAGCTTCCGGCCGAAACTGTGGGAGAACAAAGAGGTCGAGTTCGGCGGATGGATTTATTGAGGATAGATGCAATCATTCAGGCTGATAATCGCTGGCGCCTTTTTCATTTGCGCCCTGCTCGCCGCGCCAAATGCGGCAAACGGCGAAACCGCTCCTGCTGCCCCCGTGCCGGCGGTTGGACCGGCGGCAGGCAGTCAGCCGGCGGATATTGAACCGGCCGCTAAAGAGCACGGACTTCCCCAGAACGCCCAGGTCCTCCGCCACATCGGCGGTTTTGTCACCAATTCCATGCTGGTGACTTGGATTGTGGCTGTGGGCGTAATTTTATTCGCCCGCTTCGCCACCCGGAAAATTCAGGACGTGCCGGTCGGCGCGCAAAATTTCTGGGAATGGCTGGTGGAAGGACTGGCCGGTTTTCTTGAAGGCATCATCGGCCGGAAACTGGTCAAAACAACGTTCTGGTTTTTTGCGACCATTTTCATTTTTATCCTGGCCGTCAATTGGTTCGGCCTGCTTCCCGGTGTTGGCACCATCGGCTGGGGCGAGGCAGGGGAACACGGATTCAAGGTCACCCGGCCGCTGCTGCGGGGCGGCAACGCCGACCTCAACATGACCTTCGCGATGGCCGCGATTTTCATGGTGGTCTGGCTGGTCTGGTCGCTGCAAGTCGCCGGGGTGAAAGGTTTCTTCCTGCACATTTTCGGGCCCAAAGGCGACAGTACGGGGTTCCTGAAATATGTGATGATCGTGGTGTTCTTCGCCGTCGGTTTTCTGGAGCTGATTTCGATCGCCTTCCGGCCCATTTCGTTGAGCTTCCGTCTTTACGGCAACATGTTCGCCGGCGAAAACCTGCTCGAGGCGCTGGCCAACACCGTCCAGCATCCGGCCTGGGCCAAAGCCGTTTTCAGCGCCCTGCTGCCAGTGCCGTTTTATTTTCTGGAATTGCTCGTCGGACTGGTCCAGGCCTTTGTGTTCATGCTGTTGACGACGGTATTCACCGCGTTGATGTGCGCGCCTGACGAAGAGCACGGGGAAGCGAGCCATTGAGATTTGAAAATTTCGGCGGCTGGACCGTGTTCAATCGCGGAAGCCGCTGAGAAAAACGAAAGGTAAAAACATGACAACAGTAACGCCCATGTTGGCAGAAATAAGCGGGAGTATTCACGTCGGTCTGGCCGGACTGGGTTCGGCCATCGGTGTGGGACTGGTCGGCATGAAAGCCTCCGAAGCGGTGGGACGCAATCCCGGCGCGTTCGGCAAGGTCATCACCCTGGCCGTGCTCGGCATGGCTTTGTCCGAAGCCATCGTGTTCTACGCCCTGTTCCTGGTGAAGCAATAACTGCCGGGCGCGGAGTCGTTCAACTCCGCGCCCAATTTTAAAATTTTATGCAAGCGCCCGTTATGTTTGCGAGTATGGGAAGCGACCTCAGCGACATCGCCACCAGCACCGCCGAAAAGTTCGGCCTGGACTGGCCGCACTTCATCGCCCAGTGCATCAGCTTTGGCATCGTGGCCTTCGTGCTCTACAAATTTGCCTACCGGCCGATTCTCAACGTGCTCGAGGAGCGCCGCCAGCGCATTGCCGAAGGGCTGGCCAACGCGGAGCGGATCAAAACGGAGCTGGAACGCACCCAGGCCGCCCGCAAAAACATCCTGGACCAGACCAATGACCTGGCCAACCAGATGATTGAGGAGGCACGCACCGCCGCCGCGCGCATCCGCGAACAGGAGATCCAGAAAGCCGTCGCTGCCGCCGAACAGATCATTGCCAAGACGCACGAGGCCGCGGCGCAGGACCATGCCCGAATGCTCGCCGAATTGAAACGCGAAGTGGGCCGGCTGGTGGTGCAAACCACGGCCACCGTCACGGGCAAGATTTTGACATCAGACGACCAGAAACGATTGGCGGAAGAAACCGCGAAACAACTGGCGAAATGACGGATATCAAATTTCAAATCTGAGATTTCAAATCAGACAAAGCGCGGAATGAAAATATCCAAACAGGCCAGAAGTGACGCCAAGCAACTGTTCCGCAGTTGCGTGGCGAACGGTTTGTTGGATGACCAGCGGGTCCGGCAGGCCGTGCAGGAAATTATCGCGCGCCGGCCGCGCGGATACATGGCCATTCTCTCGCATTTCCACCGGCTGGTGAAGCTGGACGTGGAACGGCGCAGCGCACGTGTCGAAAGCACCATGCCGTTGTCGGCGGAATTGCGGGGCCGCGTGAATGAACAATTGAACCGCCTGTACGGTGCGGGCATGGCCATTTCATTCGCGGAGAATACCGCGCTGATTGGCGGCCTGCGCGTCAAAGCCGGCAGCGATGTTTACGACGGCAGCGTGCGGGCGCGGTTGAATGCACTGGCGGAAAGTTTTGACGAGGTGACGATTTAACGGTTCAGGCAGAAACGAATTTTATGAGCAACGTATTACAGGAAATTGAAGCCCAGATCGCGGGACTCAAAGACGTCGGTGACCAAACAGAACGTCGGCATCGTGCGGGAAATCGGCGACGGCGTGGCCAAAATCGAGGGTCTGACCGATTGCATGTACAACGAGATGATTGACTTCGGCAACGGCGTCATGGGCCTGGCGCTGAATCTGGAAGAGACGGAAGTGGGCGCGATCATTCTCGGCGATTACACCGGCGTCAAGGAAGGCCAGGAGGTCAAGACCACCGGCAAGCTGCTCTCGGTGCCGGCGGGCAAGGGATTGCTGGGCCGGGTCGTGGATTCATTGGGCCGTCCGCTCGATGGCAAGGGGCCGGTCAAGACCGAGGCGACCTATCCGGTCGAGAAAATCGCGCCGGGCATCATCAAGCGCAAATCGGTCAGCCAGCCGGTGCAGACGGGCATCATGCCGATTGACGCGATGATTCCCATCGGCCGCGGCCAGCGCGAATTGATCATTGGCGACCGGTCCACCGGCAAGACCACGATTTGCATTGATACGATGATCAACAACGCCCGCCTCAACAAACAGGCCGAGGAGTCGGGCGACAAGGATTACCGTCCGCTTTACTCGATCTATGTCGCCGTGGGTCAGAAACAGTCCAACATCGCGCGCCTGTTAAGCGTGCTGGAAGAGGCCGGCGCGATGCCGTACACCATCATCGTGGCCGCTTCGGCTTCTGACTCGGCTACCAACCAATACCTGGCGCCGTTTGCCGGCGCGGCGATGGGCGAATGGTTCATGGACAGAGGCATGGACGCCCTCATCATTTTTGACGATTTGTCGAAGCACGCCGTGGCTTACCGGCAGGTGTCGCTCGTGCTCAAGCGTCCCTCGGGCCGCGAGGCCTATCCGGGCGACGTGTTTTATCTGCACAGCCGTCTCCTGGAACGTTCGGCGCGGCTGGATGAGAAGAACGGCAACGGCTCGCTCACGGCGTTGCCCATCATCGAAACTCAGGCGGGCGACGTTTCCGCCTATATTCCAACGAACGTGATTTCGATCACCGACGGGCAGATTTTCCTGGAGACGGATTTGTTCTATCAAGGCGTTCGCCCGGCCATTTCGGTGGGCATTTCCGTTTCGCGCGTCGGCTCGGCGGCGCAAATCAAGGCGATGAAACAGGTGGCGGGCAAGATCAAGCTGGAACTGGCACAATTCCGCGAACTGTTGGCCTTCGCGCAGTTCGGCTCCGACCTGGATGCCAAAACCCAGGCGCAGATCGAACGCGGCAAACGCATCATGGAGTTGTTCAAACAAAATCAGTATCAGCCAATCCCGGTCGAGATCCAGGCGTCCGTCCTGTGGGCGATGCAGAACAATTATCTGGATGACGTGCCCGTGGACAAGGTGAAGGATTGTCAGGAGCGGCTTACGGATTTCCTTTCGACCCGGAAAATCGAGTTGCTCAGGAAAATTCGTGCTGAAAAAGCAATCAGCACCACCATCGCCGGTGAATTGAAGACGGCGCTCACGGAATTCAAGCTGACGTACAATGTCGGAAAATCCACGGAGCCGGTGACAGTAGCAGGTCCGATGAACGAGTAACCATGGAATAATGCGTTAAGTCATCATGCCCAACACCCGCGACATCCGCCGACGTATCCGGTCGGTCAAGAGCACGGCGCAAATCACCAAGGCCATGCAAATGGTGGCCTCGGCCAAGATGCGGCGCGCGCAGCAAGCGGCGCTGGCCAGCCGGCCTTATGCGAGTTTGATGAACCGCATCCAGCACGACGCGACGACGCACGCGGGCGATTTCACCCATCCGTTGCTGGAGAAACGCCCCGTCCGGCTCCGGGCGGTGGTACTGGTGAGTTCGGACAAGGGCATGTGCGGCGCGTTGAACAGCAACCAATTTCGCGAAGCCGCGCGCTATGACCGGCAGTCCACCATTTTCATCGCCGCCGGCCGGAAGGCGGCGCAGTTTGTCGCGCGCACGAAGCGAGAACTGGCCGGTGAGTTCACCTACAAAGACACCCCGGCGTTCAGTGAAGCGCGGGCCATTGTGAAAATGGTCACCGACCTGTTTCTGAGCCGGGAGGTGGACCAGGTGGACATTTCCTTCAACCGTTTCATCAACACCCTCAGCCAGAGACCGGCCGCGGTTGAATTTCTGCCGGTCTCGGAAATCACCGGCCTGGCGCCGGGCCAGGAAGAGCAACCGCTGCCGGAGACGATGGCCCAGACCCCGGAATTCCTGTTTGAACCGAGTGCCGGCGCCGTGCTGGGCGCTTTGCTGCCGCATTATCTCAACCTGTACATGTACCAGATTCTGCTCGAGGCCAAGGCGAGTGAACAAAGCGCCCGCATGGTCGCCATGAAGAACGCGACGGACAACGCCAATCAGCTCATCAAAGACCTGACGTTGGAATACAACAAGATGCGCCAGGCCAGCATCACCAACGAATTGCTCGAAATCGCGACCGCCCAGATGGCGCTCGGATAAACGAAAACGATTACCAAACCCAAATACCAAAATGAACAAAGGCAAAATCGTACAGATTATCGGTCCCGTGGTGGACGTGGAATTTCCCGACCCGCTCCCCGGAATCTATAACGCCCTGATTGTGGAATACGACCTGCCATTCGCCGGCAAAACCAAGCTCACTCTCGAAGTGCAGCAGCACCTCGGCGACAACTGGGTGCGCACGGTGGCCATGTCCACCACCGACGGGCTCCGCCGTGGCATGGAAGTCATTGACGCCGGCGCTCCTATCTCAATGCCGGTAGGCGACAATGTGCTTGGCCGCGTCTTCAACGTGGTCGGCGACCCGGTGGACGAGCGCGGCCCGGTCAAGACGGAGAAACGTTATCCCATTCATCGCTCCGCGCCGGCGCTCGTGGACCAATCCACTTCGCCGGATGTGCTCATCACCGGCATCAAGGTCATTGACCTGATTTGCCCGTTTCTCAAAGGCGGCAAGGTCGGCGCGTTCGGCGGCGCCGGTGTCGGCAAGACCGTCGTCATCATGGAATTGATCAACAACATCGCCAAGCTGCATGGCGGCGTGTCCGTGTTCGCCGGGGTGGGCGAACGGACGCGCGAAGGCAACGACCTTTACCACGAAATGTCCGAAGCCGGCGTCATCAAGCAGGACAACCTCGGCGCCTCGAAGATTGCGCTGGTGTACGGGCAGATGAACGAGCCGCCCGGCGCCCGTCTGCGTGTGGGCCTGTCTGGCCTGGCCATCACCGAATATTTCCGCGACGAAAAAAATCAGGACGTGCTGCTGTTCATCGACAATATCTTCCGTTTCTCGCAAGCCGGCTCGGAAGTGTCCGCGTTGCTGGGCCGCACGCCCAGCGCCGTCGGTTATCAGCCGACCCTGGCGGCGGAAATGGGCGACCTCCAGGAACGCATCACGTCCACCAAAAAAGGCTCCATCACCAGCTTCCAGGCGGTGTACGTGCCGGCGGACGACCTGACGGACCCGGCGCCGGCCACGACGTTCGCGCATTTGGATGCCACCATCGTGCTGGAACGTTCGCTGACGGAGTTGGGCATTTACCCGGCGGTGGACCCGCTGGCCTCGACGAGCCGCGCGCTGGCGCCGGACATCGTCGGTCAGGAACATTACGACGTGGCGCGTGGTGTCCAACGCGTGTTGCAACGCTACAAGGACCTGCAGGACATCATCGCCATTCTGGGCATGGACGAGTTGAGTCCCGAGGACAAGCTCACGGTGTACCGCGCCCGCAAAATCCAGCGCTTTCTCAGCCAGCCATTTTCGGTAGCGGAAGTGTTCACGGGCCGGACCGGGAAACAGGTGCCCGTGGCTGATACGGTGCGCGGGTTCAAGGAGATTCTTGAAGGCAAACACGACGAAATTCCCGAACAGAACTTTTACATGAAAGGTCCGATTGAAGAAATCCAGGAAACGGCTGAAGACGAGGCCGAATCGGAAAAACCGAAGGAAGAAAACACAAGCAAATGAGCCGTTGGACGATACCAGTTTCAGTCAGTGATGATTCAAACTTTTAAACCATGGCGTACAAGCTGAAATTGGAAATTGTCACGCCCGAAGCGGTGGCCCTGTCGGAACTCGTGGACATGGTCACCGTGCCCGGCGTGGAAGGCGAGTTGGGCATCTATCCGCAGCACGTGCCGCTGATGACCCAGCTCGTCCCGGGGATTGTAGTCGCCCGCAAAGGGGACGAGGAACTGGCGCTGGCGGTGGGCGAAGGTTTTGTTGAAATCACCCCCGATCGCGTCTCGCTCCTCACCGACCTTGCCATCAATGCTGACGCCGATGAAGCCGAGGTGGAGGCCGCCCGGAAACGTGTGGAGGCCAGAAGGCGTGAACAACTGGGCGATGAGGAAGCGGCCATTGTTGAAGCGGCCATTGCTCATTCTATCGCCGCGCTCAAAGGCCGGCGACGGCATCCGCGGCATTGAGAATCGTTTTATTGTCGGAGACGAGGTGACGAGTCTCATTACAAATACAGAAGGCAGAATGAAGAATGATGAAGCCGGCCTCAATCATTTCGCGCCGAAGTTCGTTGCTTCATTCAGCGTTCTTCCTTCTTCCTTCAATTTGAGACTCCTTACGTCGTCTCCTGCTTGTTAAACGGGTAACTAACTCTCAATCACGCTGATTTCCACCGGCTCGACGTTGACGCCGAGTTTTTCCAGCCACGCGATGGCGGCCTTGACCTCTTCGCGCTTGCCGTCCAGTTCCAGGCATACGATGCCGACTTCGTCAGTGATGCTGGCCTGGCGGATGTTGGTGACTACCTTGAATTTCTGCCCGAGTTTCCAGATGAGCGGTTCCTTGATGAGCTTGGGCGGAAACATCAGCCACAATCGCCGTTGATTAGGTGAATGGGGCGAGCTGCCGTGATTTTTTTTCAATGCTTTGGCCATAGTGGAAGAATTTATGATTTATGATTTACGATTTACGATTTACGATTTGAACTTGTTTTGGTTGGGCGAGCGTCCTCGCGAGCCGGCTCGTCAGCAGTCTCGCCCCACCGGTCAATTAAATTAGCCGCCGGCGATGGCGGGGATGATGCTGATTTCATCGCCGTCTTTCAACGGCGTTTCCCGGTTTTTGAGGAAGCGGATGTCTTCCTCGTTCACATACACGTTCACGAAGCGGCGCACTTCGCCCTTTTCATCCACGAGCCGTTCCCGGATGCCCGGGAAGCGCGTCTGCAATTCGACGATCGCCTCGCCGACGGTGGCGGCGTTGATTTCGACCATCTCCTCGTTGTTGGTCAACTTGCGGAGCGGCGTCGGGATTCGTACTTTTTTTGGCATAAATTAAATTTGGATTGGGAATAGTTGAGGACTCAAGCTGCTTCAAAAACGACCTTGAGTCCAAGCGCCGACAGCACGGAATTAAGGCTTGTCAGACGTGGATTGCCGTTGCGCGAAACGAGACGATACAGATTTTCGCGGTTTAATTTGCTCAACTCGGCGGCACGGGCGACGCCACCTTGGGCTTCGACCACATCACGCAGGCCAAGTAGAAAAACTTCCGGGCCTTCCTCGTAGCAGGCAGTGAGGTATTCCGCCGCCTGTTCGGGGTCGTCCAGCTTCGCCTGCAATATTTTTTTGTAACTCACTGTTTTCATGATTCGCTCTCTTTAAATTCCAGCCAAAACTGTTTGGCCAGCCGGATGTCGCGGTCCTGCGTCCGTTTGTCGCCGCCGCAGAGCAGCACGACCAGCGTGCGCCCTTTCTGGCCGAAATACACCCGATAGCCCGGCCCGTAATCCACCCGCAATTCCGAAACCCCCTCGCCGACCGGCTTGCAATCACCCAGGTTGCCCTGCCGCACCCGAGCCAGCCGGGCGAGCACCCGCGCCACCGCCCGCTTGTCCTTCAAATCGTCCAACCACTCCTCAAACGGCACCTGCCTGTCTCGCGCGCGGAACGCGACGACTTCTTTGGGCGTGTTGAACACCGGCATACAGTAGCTTATAAGCTACTGATGGTCAAGTGGGAAACAGCTTCGCCGACGGTGGCGGCATTGACTTCGACCAGCTCCTCGTTGTTGGTCAACTTGCGGAGCGGCGTTGGGATTCTTACTTTTTTTGGCATAAATAAAAAAATTCTTACTGGCTAACTTTTACTGTGCTTTCTTGTTTTTGTTCTGCCGCTTGTTTCCCTACATGGACGTAATACATGTTAATTGCTGTCATTATCGCGCAGACTACCGAAAAAGCTAGAAGTCTGTAACCTTTACGCTTAACAAGCCAAGCAACAATCCCCGCACAAACAAGCGTGCGAGATATGAGTGCAGCCAATTTGCTGGTAACACTGTCTGCTTTCTCTGGACTTAACTGATTCCAGCCAGAACCTGTGAAAAAGATAAACAGAACCAAAACGCATCCCAATAGAAGTCCTGCACTAATCCAATAAACAATTGTTGGCGTTTTTGTCTGAAGGTTGGCGTTTGCCTTTTTGGAGACAAAATTGTAACCACAGTCGCAACGAACTGCTTCTGGCGGATTGATGAGTTTGCAGTTTGGACACGCTTTCATTTATGCCTGTTTATATTTTTTCACCCGGTAGTCATTAGGCAGTGCCCTTTGGCTTTATATGACGATAAGTGATAGGAACCTGAAACTTTATGCGTTGAACTCGTGTCTGATCAATGCCAGAAGAAACCTCGGTTTTGCCACCGCCGATACCGAGTACCGTCAAAGCTGCGGATGCATCCCCCTCAATTTTAGCTTGCACGGAAACCGATAAATCAAACTCAACAAGCATAATCGGATAATTTACTATCGTCGTAACCATGTGACCAGCCGCAGTGTTGTCTCTGCCGGTCAACGGTTGCGGATTAATTTGAATGCCTTCCTCTTGTCTGGCTTCAAGAACTCCTTGGCTTATCTGCCGCAGCGATTCTGAAACAAATTCTCGAACATTCATGTTATTACATTACGCATTCACATTTTCTTCATGCGCCAGCAGGGCTTCGAATTCGCGCAGGCTGGGCTTGATTTCGCGCGGCTTGCCCACGTGACCGGCCACGGCGTCGAGCGTCTTCAATCCGTTGCCGGTGACGCAGAGCACCGCGGAATCATTTCGCGGAATTTTGCCCGACGCAATGAGTTTCTGCGCCACGCCCACGGTTACACCGCCCGCTGTCTCGGCAAAAATGCCTTCCGTCTCAGCCAGCAGCTTGATGGCGTCGCGGATTTCGTCGTCGGTCACGTCGTCCGCCGCCGCGCCGGTGTCCTTCATCACCTTGAGCGCGTAGAAACCATCCGCCGGCGTGCCGATGGCCAGCGATTTGGCAATCGTGTCCGGCTTGACCGGCTTGAAGAAATCCAAGCCCGCCTTTTGCGCGGTGGAAATGGGCGAACAACCCGTCGCCTGCGCGCCGTAAATGGCCGTCTCGCTTTCCTCCACGAGACCAATCTTCACCAGTTCCTGGTAACCTTTCTGGATTTTCGTTAGCAACGACCCGGACGCCATCGGCACGACCGTGTGCCGGGGCAGTCGCCAGCCGAGTTGTTCGGCGATTTCATACGCCATGCTCTTGGAACCCTCGGCGTAATAGGGGCGCATGTTCACATTCACAAACGCCCAGCCGAACTTGCCCGCAATCTCCGCGCAAAGCCGGTTCACCTCGTCGTAATGGCCTTTGATGCCGATGACGTGCGCGCCATAAATGAGCGAGTTGACGATTTTGCCCTGCTCCAGATCCGACGGGATGAAAACGTAGGCCTTCAATCCGGCGGACGCGGCATTGGCGGCGACAGAATTTGCCAGGTTCCCGGTCGAAGCGCAGGCGACGGTGTCGTATCCAAATTCCCGCGCCCGGCTCAACGCCACGCTCACGACGCGGTCCTTGAACGACAGGGAAGGATAATTGACCGTGTCGTTTTTGATCCAGAGTTCGCGGATGCCGAGCTTCTTCGCCAGCCGGTCGGCTTTCACCAGCGGCGTAAAACCCACCTGCAACCCGACCGTCGGGTCGTTCGCCACCGGCAGCAACTCGCGGTACCGCCACATGGATTTCGGGCGTGATTCGATGGCCGTTTTCGTCAGCGACTTTTTGATGCGGTCGTAGTCGTAAACGACTTCGAGCGGGCCGAAGTCGAATTCGCAGACGTGCGTCGCGGTGAGCGGATATTCCCGTCCACACTCGCGGCACCGGAGCGCTTTCATGAAACCGTGCTGTTCACTCATAAAATTCCCGTAGCGGCGGCTCGGCAGAGCGCCGCAATCTTTTTCTCAAGCAACGGCGGTCTGCCGACACGCCGCTACGATTTCAGGGCAAATAAAAAGCCCCGACTCATGGGAGAAGGGGCTGACAAATTTTATGTGCTCTTCTCATTTTCCCCCGACACACGTCGAGGCTGGATTTGGCACCTGGCGCTCCGAACGCATTCGGAGCCGGTTGCCGTGGCGTCATCGGGCCAGTCCCTCAGCCACTCTTCATGAGTCCGTCAAATCAACGGATGCAGATAACGTGATACAAGCGGTAAGCAATGTCAAAACTTTTTTTGCCCGGATTATTTCGCTGGACGCGACCGGTTCCAGACAATGTAGGAATAAACGATCGGCACGATACTCATCACCGCAGCCGCAGGCAGTAGGACGCAAATGAAAAACAGCTTCACCGGCAGCAGCAGTCCGAAAATCAAAATGCACGCGCCACCCGCCATCATCAGCCGGCCACCCAGGCGATGGGTTTTGATCCAAACATCGCGTGACTCCAGAGTCCACCGCGTGCGAATACCGTAGAACCAGTTTGGCCGGAGCTTGGTCATCAAGTTGCCGAAAACCATCAGCAACAGACCCAAGCCGGGAGTTATAACTGTCACCACCTGAATTGTCGGATACAACGGCGTTGCCATTACGACCAGTGCCACGAGTGAGCAAAAGAGCGTGACGGTAAGACGCATAGCTGCGAATGTGCGCCGAAGGCTGGCTTGGGTTTCCTCATCATAGCGCGCAAACTTGGGATCAATGCGCGGCAAAATCAAAATCAGCGCGACGACGGCCAGATTGACACACGGCATCAGCAGTGTCGCCACCGGCTTGCTGGCGTAACCGTTCACCTGGCCGTTGATGTCCCAATGATTTGGCATCCGGTCGGGCAGTTTGTTCCAGAGCAGCGCCGCGACGCAAAACGGGGCGGCGAGGATCAAAATCTGCAGCCACTCTCTTTTGGGAATTTTCATATCATGCTCCTGATTTGTTTTTTTTATTTTTCAATTCCAGCAGCCAGGCCAGACATTCGTCCAGCACGCTAGTGTTGAGCGAGTAATTCACAAATTGTCCGTTCTTCTCTGCGAGAACCAAATCGGCCTGTTTCAGCAAATCCAAGTGGTGTGAAATGCTGGGCTTGCTGATTTGAAACTGGTCGGCGATATCGCCGGCATTCATGTCTTTCTTTCGGAGCAAGACAAGAATCTCCCGGCGGGTCGGATCGTTCAGCGCCTTGAACAATTTATCCATACAGTAATTAGATAATTATCTAAATATCTATTTTCGTCAAACGAAAAAATGAATTTTTCCCAGTTGACGAATTTGCGTTGTGGTCGTATAAGAGCACGGTAGTTTAAGTGATTAATTTGAAATAGCGGTTGGTGGCACAAAGCATATCATGGTTCCTCACCAATTAGTTGTGCCACAAGTGGAATTGTGTGCTTTATATTGTGGTTTTTACTTTACTTTAACCGGCAATTTTGGTTGCCTAGACAAAAGTCATGTATCTCAAGAATCTCACGGTTTTTGGCTTTAAGTCCTTCGCGGACAAGACCGCCCTCAATTTTCAACCCGGTGTAACCGCCATCGTCGGCCCCAACGGTTGCGGAAAATCCAATGTTTCTGACGCCATCCGCTGGGTGCTCGGCGAACAATCGGCCAAGGCCCTCCGCGGCGGCGAGATGGCCGATGTGATTTTCACCGGCACTGACGGGCGCAAACCGATGGGCATGGCCGAAGTCTCGATGACGCTGGGCGATATGGACGAAGACCATCTCCGGGCGGCCGGGGTCGAGATGGCTTACAACGAGGTGACGCTCACCCGCCGGATTTTCCGTGACGGGAACAGCGAGTATTTCGTCAACCGCACGCCGTGCCGGCTCAAGGACATTCAGCAACTGTTCATGGGCACGGGCGTGGGCCGCACCAGTTACAGCATCCTGGCCCAAGGGCACATCACCCAAATCCTGTCCAGCAAGCCAGAGGATCGCCGGCTGATTTTCGAGGAAGCCGCCGGCATCACGAAATACAAGAGCCAGAAAAAGGAGGCGCTCCGCAAACTGGAATACACCGACCAAAATCTTTTGCGCATCGCCGATCTGATCCGCGAGGTGAAGCGGCAGATCGGGTCGCTCCAGCGCCAGGCCGGCAAGGCGCGCCGTTACAAACAGATTTCGCAGGAACTTCAGCATCTCGACACGCAGTTGGCGCGCCATCAGTTCGACGTGTTGCTGGCCGAAATCGCCGAGAAACAGGCTGCCGCCGAAAAACTGCGCGGCGAGATTGAAACCGGCTCGGCCGACGTTTTGCGGTGCGAGGATGAAATCAAGCAATTGCGTGAACGGCTTACGGAACTCGAACACGAAGTGGCCGAACAGCAGCAGCATAGCTTGGAATTGAAAGGCGAAACCGACCGGCACGAAAGCCGGATTCAATTCAACGAGGAACGCCTTCACGAACTCGCGGCGCAGAACACGAAGGCGCTGGCGGAAATCACACAGGCCGAGGAACGCTGTCACGCTGCGTCCGCCGAATTGGCGGCGGTAACCGAGCGGTTGACTGTGTCCGAAAACGCCGTCCGGCAACATCGCCTGACACTGGAACAGAAACAGCAGGCGTTGAGCGCGGTTGAAGAAGATTTGCGCAGACAGCAGGAAACGTTGCGCCAGGCGCAATCCGCGGCCTTTACCGCGGCACAGGATTTGACGCGCATCCGCAATGAAATCACCGCGCTCGATCTGCAAAAGCAAGGCAACAGCATCCGGCTGGAGAAACTTTCCGCCGAAAAAATCCAGCTGGAAGAGGAGCGCAACCGGCTCGAAGCGCGTTTGCAGGAATTCACCGCGAGCGTCGAGGTGGAAAAACTGAACGCGCAGACCAAACGCGGCTCGGTCGAGCAGCGGCAAAACCGGTTGCGCGAACTTCAGGTGGAATTGCAGGCATCGTCCGCCGAGCAGGACCAGTTTTTACAGACACAGGCCGAGAAACGGTCGCGCCTGAACGTGCTGGAGCAGCTCGAAGGTTCGCACGAAGGTTTCAGCGTGGGCACCCAGGCCGCCCTGCGCCAGTCCCTCAAGGTAATTGGCTCGCTCGCCGACCGCATCCGCGTGCCGGAAACGTATGTCGTGGCCATCGAGAACGCGCTCGGCCATCACCTGCAACTCGTATTGACCGAGCAGCCGGAATCCGCACAGCAAATCATCGCCGACCTCAGCGCCAACAAAGTCGGGCGCGCCAGTGTGGCGGCCCTGGCGATCGAATGGGATGTCAAGCAACTGGCGTTTGAAGGCGACATGGCGCCGGGCAGCGGTCTGGATGCGATTCAAAACGGTTTGCAAAAGGGCCAGGTCATTCATGCCTTGAGCGTGGTTCAGGCCGAGCCGTCGGTGGAAAGACTATTGAAGGCGTTGCTGGGCCGCACGTTCATTGCGTCCGACCTGGCCACGGCCACCGCCCAGGCGCAGAACGGCCATTCGGGTTGCGATTTTGTGACGTTGACCGGCGATTTGCTGAGCCGGCACGGCATTTACACCGGCGGTTATCTGAACGGCAATGGCAATCCCAAGGCACCGGCTTCAATCCTGGGCCGCAAAAACCAGATTTCTGATTTGCACGGGGAATTGACTGAAGTCCAGTTGCGCGTTGCGGAGATGAGCCGCAAGCGCGGCGCGCTGGTGAGCGAACAGACGGAATTGCAGGCCAGCCTCCAGCAGGCGCAGACGGAATTGCGCGAGCAGGAAGTTGCCATTGCCACGCGCGAAGGCGAGTTCAACGCCCTGCAAAATTCCAACCGGCTGCTGCGCCAGAAAATTGAGACCGTCGTTTTTGAAATTCAAAGTCTGGCGGCGCAGGAGCAGGAAGGTTTGCAAAAACGCCAGGCGCTGGCGACGCAATTGAACGAACTGGAAGCCCGCGAACGCGCCGTCCAGGAGCAGGTGGCCGCGCTCACGGCCGAATTGGAAAATCTGCGCCAGCAGCGGGATGCCGCCCATGCCGCGCTCACCGAAAGCAAGGTGGCGCTGGCGGCGGAGGAACAGCTTCTGGCGTCGTTCCGCCAGCAGCAGCAATCGCTGGAGCAGCGCATCGCCGAGTTAACCCAGTTGCTCGAACAGCGGCGCAACGAAGTGTCATCCTTCATCGGCCGCAAGGAGCAGGCGGAGTCGGAAATCCAGGATTCCCGGGGGCTAATCGAACGTCTGCAGCACGAGCGCGAGCAGGTGAACACACTGGCCGCTGAATTATCGGCGCGGAAACAGGCGCAGGAAGCCGACGTGACGGCGCGCGATGAACACTTGCGCGGACAACGCAGCCGGCTGACGCAATTGCAGGAACAACGCGGCGCGCTGGACGTGGAACTGGCACAGAAAAACATGTCCGTCCAGAATTTGCGCGAGCGCATCCAACAGAAATATCACGTCAATCTTGACGACGTGCACAGCGAATGCATCACCATCACGTTTGCCGACGAAGGCGCGGCCAAGGTGCATGTGATGACGCCGGACGAGATGGCGGCGAGCGGCGCAGCCACGGACTGGACCGTCGTGGCACAGCAGATTGAAACTTTGCAAAAGCGGCTCGACGAAATCGGGCCGGTGAATCTCGTGGCCATCGAGGAATACGAGGAAACCGAGCAGCGTTATCAATTTCTGACCAAGCAAAACGACGATCTGGTGGCGGCCAAAGCGCAGTTACTGGAAGTGATCAACCGCATCAACGTGCAGACGCGGCAGATGTTTACGGAGACGTTCGAGAAAATCCGCGAGAATTTCCGCCTGATGTTCACCGAGGTTTTCGGTGGCGGCAAGGCAGACCTGATTTTGTCGGACCAGAACGACGTGCTGGAAAGCGGGATCGAAATCATGGCCCGCCCGCCGGGCAAACAATTGCAAAGCATTACGCTGCTGTCGGGTGGGGAACAGACGATGACCGCCGTGGCGCTGTTGTTCTCAATTTACCAGGTACGGCCCAGTCCCTTCTGCCTGCTGGACGAACTGGACGCGCCGCTCGACGAGGCGAACATCAACCGCTTCGTTCGCATTCTGCAGCGATTCCTGGAACATTCGCAATTCATTATCATCACTCACAACAAGCGCACTATCGGCATGGCCGACGTGCTTTACGGCGTGACGATGGAGGAACGCGGCGTGAGCAAGATTGTGAGCGTGAAATTTCACAAGTCCGAAACCCCGCCAGAGGTGGAGACCAACCCGCCTGCAGTCGAAATCGCGCTGGTGAAATAGGTATTCCCGTTCTGGAACTGCGATGGTGAAGTTGTCCCCTTCGGCTATGACAACAGAAGCGGTGGGAAACCCGAATTGAAAGCTGGAATTTACTCTGGCGAAGTGCGTTTCACCGCCTGACTCTGGTTTTGGGTCAATCCTGTTTCTCGATTATCTTTTTCACCTGGTTCGTGTAATGAGTCAGGCAATCAATCATGCCCTGCCATTTGTTCGCCTTGAACGCGGATTGTCCCCAGTCATTTACGGAAGTGAATGTCACACCCGGCCGTTTCTTGAAACTGGCGGCCTCATCCTTGCCGAGGTTTAAATCCAGGAAAAAATAGATTTCGTTCAAGAGGTCGGCGGAGGTTGTGTCCTCATCGTTTTTGAGACTTTGATCGTATTCCTGCAAAGTCATCTTTTTTATCGCGACGATGCGCTCGTCCAGTTGAACGAGGTAAGCTTCCAGGGCGGCCCTGGCTTTTTGTTTTGGACTGGCGGGTTCGGCCGGTTTGTCTTCGGCACCGACCACCGTGTTGAAGAAGTGCTTCCGCCTGTTGCACCTGGGAAATGAGATTTTCCTTTTCCGTTTTGTGGAGTCTTTGTTGGGCTTCATGGGTGTGGAACGGAAGCCACAGGAAGCACCAGCCCAAAAAGACGACGATGGCAACGATTTCGCAACCGCCGGCAAATTGAGAGTTGGAAATGAGCCCTTGGAATGGGCTATGAAGATTGACTACCTTGAAAAGCACACAAATGGCTGCCAGCAAAACCGTAATCACCAGGGCAGTCAGATCGAATCCTTTCCTTGCGGATTCAAAATTCCCGCACCAATAACGCCAGAACCGGTTGATTACTGACATAGCTTATAGCCTGAGCATCCCCGAACTGGTCGAATCCGTAAAGTCTGTAATTTGCCTTTCCCTGGCCCGGCGCGGCAGCCTTCGCTCCTGCTTCGTTGCGAGTGGAAGCAAGTTTGTCATTCGTTTTTGATTTCCCTTCCAGTGGAGCAAAAGATTGGCGTTCATCATTGATCCCAAGCCCCGGCGTTAACCAAAGTGCAACAAGCTCGCCGGCCAAAGCCGGGTTATCGGGTTTATACTTTACCGTCAGAGGAGGCAGCGGGTATTTTTCACCAAGAATGGGCCAAATGTTCGATTCGAAGAAGGAAGTCGCGCCCCAACGCGACGTTCAATGGACAAGCCGCGCCGGCTTTGGCCTGGTTTGTATCCTGGTAATCGTCATTTTGGCCTGGGGTGCTGAACCGGCCTTCCTGGCGCTGATCCATCCCAAGGCGGAAGATTCCTGCTATAATCTCCTGGTGCAGGGTTTTCGCGCCGGGCAACTCAACGTGAAAAGAGAAGCGCCACCTGGACTCGCCCAACTTGCCGATCCTTACAATCCCGCACTCAACGCCCCCTATCAACTGGACGCGGGGGACATGAGTTATTACCAGGGGAAGTTATACCTGTATTTTGGCGTTACACCCGCTGTGGTGCTGTTCTGGCCGTATGTGGCTCTGACGGGCCATTATCTCTCCGACAAGGCTGCCGTTGTCATCTTTTTTGCGTTGGGCTTCTTGACGGCGGCGGGATTATTACGTGCGATCTGGCGGCGGTGCTTTCGGGAAATAAACCTTTGGGTGCCGACGGCGGGGATACTTACGCTGGGCCTGGCCCTGGGTGCGCTAATATTTGTATCGTTTTGGTGTGATGTTTATGAAGTGGCGGTGAGTTGCGGTTTTGCGTTCACGATGCTGGCGTTGGCGGGGATTTGGGGTGCGTTACAGGAGACGAGCCGGCGGGTGGCTTGGCTGCTTTTGGCCAGTCTGGCGTATGGGTTGGCAATCGGGGCGCGGCCGTCATTGTTGTTTGGGGGAATCATCCTTTTGCTGCCGGTGATTCAGGCCTGGCGTGCGGCGACAGAACCGAGCTTACGCCGGCGGGCGGTGTGGTTGTTGTTGGCGGCGGTGGGGCCGATCCTGATGGTGGGCTTGGGGCTGATGCTTTACAATTTCCTGCGTTTCGACAACCCGTTGGAATTTGGCTGGCACTATCAGTTGAGTGGTATCTGCGAGCAGAAAGCCACCCGGCAATTCAGTCTGCGTTTTCTCTGGGTCAACTTGCGGTTCTATTTTTTGGAACCGGTGCGTTGGAGTGGTCATTTCCCTTTTGTGAATACGGTTGTCCTGCCGTCGTCCTGGCCATCGGGTTACATTGGGGTGGGGGAATCTTACGGTGGGATCATCCTGAGCAACTGTCCGCTGGCGGGGTTGGTCCTGGCCGCCCCGTTAGTCTGGCGGGGCCGGTCAAGGGAGGCGGGTTCGGTCTTACGGTGGTTTGTGGCGGCGGTTGTTTTGCAGTTCATGGTTTGTGCGTCAACCCTTTGCCTTTTCGTTTCGGCCAGCATCCGCTATGGGTTCGATTTTTTGCCAGCGCTGCTGTTGCTGTCGCTCCTGGGCATTCTGGGTTTGGAGCGGGCGCTGGTGGGTGCGCCCGGCTGGCGGCACATGGCCCGTTGGGGTTGGTGCCTGCTGCTGGTCTATTCAGTGGTCATTAACCTGTTGGTGAGTGTGGAAGCTCATGCGAAGGCCAACTTGTTCGCGGGTAATTCTCTTGTCCATCAAGGGCGGGCGGACGAGGCGGTAGAACATTTTCAAAAGGCGCTGGCCCTTGAGCCTGAATCCGCGGTTTTCCACGGCAGTCTGGGCACTGCTTACTACCAAACGAAACGGCTGGAGGAAGCCATTACTCAATACCAAATAGCCCTGAAAATTGATCCGGACTTTGCCGACGCCCATAACAATCTGGGGTTATGCCTTTTCCAAGAGGGCCGGGTTAACGAGGCGATTGCCCATTACCAAAGAGCTGTGGAAATTAAACCGGACTTTGCCGAAGCCCATAAAGCTCTAGGGGATTGTCTTTTTCAAACCGGGCGGCTGAATGAAGCAATTTTACAATATCAAAAAGCTGTGGAGATCAAACCGGACTATGCTGAAGCCCATAGCAATCTCGGTTATAGCCTCTTCCAGGCAGGCCGGGTTAACGAGGCGATTGCCCACTTCCAAAGAGCCGTGGAAATCAAACCGGACTTTGCCAAAGCCCACAACAATCTGGGTGGTAGCCTCTTCCAGGCAGGCCGGGTTAATGAAGCGATTGCCCATTTCCAAAGAGCTGTGGAAATCAAACCGGACTATGCCGAAGCCCAGTATGATCTCGGTTGTTGCCTCTTACTCTTACGGACAGGCCGTGCAAATGAAGCGTTTGCTCATTTACAAAAGGCCTTGGAAATCAAACCCGACCTCGCTGAAACTTTTGACCCTGCGGTGAACAACAATTTGGCCTGGTCACTTGCTACGGATCCTGATGTCAGCAAAAGAAACGGCGCACTCGCTGTAAAACTTGCTGAAGGCGCCTGCCGAAGAACGCATTTTCAAGAAACTACCATGGTCAGAACTTTGGCGGCGGCTTATGCTGAAGATGGGCGATTTGATGATGCAATTGACGCCGCACAAAAAGCCCATGCTTTGGCCTTCAAATCAGGGGAATATGAACTGCTGGGAAAAATTCAGGAACAGTTGGCTTTGTATCACAATCACCAGCCGTATCGTGAGAGCCCGGTGCCGGCGCCCAAGTAGTACCGCAGATGTTCAGCGTTTTAAGAAAATTATACACTGCCACCGGTCCTTTCGCCGGTCCGGCGCGGCAGCCTTCGCTCTTGCTTCGCTATAATTAATGCTGGCCTGCCGAATCGTAGCCCGAAGGGCGAAGGCTGGCTTGCCGAGTCGTAGCTCGCGCAGCGAGCGAAGACTGGTGCCGGTGGTCGGACTCGAACCGACACGACTTTTTACGGTCCCAGGATTTTAAGTCCTGTGCGTCTGCCATTTCGCCACACCGGCATTTTCCCGGAACGCTAGCCTTGAATTCCGACAAATGAAAGCGCGAACTTTTGCGTGATCAGCGTCCGGCCGGAGCATTCTTCATTTCCAGTGCGTGCGCGAGGTTGCTGCGGGCCTTGGCGTCATCCGGATTCAAGCGGATGGCTTCCTGGAACTGGCCGATGGCTTCGTCGATTTGACCTTTCATGCCGAGGGCAGTGCCCAGGTTGTTGTGAGCTTCGGCGTAATCCGGATTCAGACGGATGGCCTCCTGAAATTGACGGATGGCTTCGTCAATCTGGTTTTTCCTGAGGAAGGCATGACCGAGATTGTAATGCGCTTTGGCGAAATCCGGATTCAAGCGGACGGCCTCCTGCAATTGGCCGATGGCCGCGTCGGTCTGGCCCAGCTTGAGCAGGGTTGTGCCGAGGTTGTAGCGGACGTTGGCAAACCCGGGGTTCAAGCGGATGGCCTCCTGGAATTGGCTGATGGCCTCATCCATCCGGCCTTTCTCTTCGAGGGCATCGCCGAGATTATTGTGCGCGAAGTAATTATTCTGCGTTACTTCCAGCGCGTGGCGGAAGAGAGTTTCACTGTTTCTCCAATACCCGAGTTGTCGCTGCGTCAGCTTGATGCAGAAGACAGTCGCCGCCATGGCCGCCAGCAATAATCCCGTCGCTTGATATTGCCAGCGACGGGTCAGTTCGTGCGCGCCCCAGACGACGAGAATGAGCAAACCGACCGACGGAATATAAGTGTACCGGTCCGCCATCGCCTGATCGCCCACTTGCACCAGGCCAATCACCGGTACCAGTGTCCCGACATACCACAGCCAGCCCGTCAACAAAAATGGATATCGCCGCCGAGCCACAACACACAACACGGTAATGCACAGAAGCAACCCGCCGGCCAGTAACACCTCGGCAATCGGCCAATTTCCGGGGCGCGGATAATAAACGGCCAACTCCGTCGGCCGGAAGAAATTCCCCAGGTAACGGCAATAGGAAATCAGCGCGTTGCCAATGCGCGCGGCCAGGGGGATGTTTTCAATGGTTGCCACCGCTCCGCCGCGTTGCTGCGCCACGAACGTCACTACACTCATCACCGCCGCAAGAATAAAGAACGGCAGCTTTTCGAAAACCAGACGGAAAATCGCAAATCGCAAATCGCAAATCGCAAATCGCTTTAGTGGCCAATAATCCATCAGCAACAGGACAAACGGCCACGTCACCAGCATCGGCTTGCTCATCAGACCGAGGGCGAAAAAGAACAAAGCCAGACTGTAGTTGAGAGTTGAGCCGTCTCCGCTTCGCTTCGCCGCGCCAAGGGGTTGATCCTCCTTCGCCAAGGCTACGGATGACAAGGGGTTGAGGGTTGCTTTGGTTCGCGTATACCTGGCGTAAAACAGGAGTGTCAACAGCCCGAAAAACGCGCTCAACACGTCTTTGCGTTCCGTCACCCACGCCACCGATTCCACCCGCAGCGGATGCAATCCGAATATCGCCGCGACCACGAGACTTCGCCAGGTCGCCCCCGTCATTCGTTGGAACACGAGTAATACCAGAGCGGTGTTGGCGGCATGCAGCAGTATATTAATCAGGTGATGGCCCCAGGGATCCGGCCCGAAAAGTTGCCAGGCCAGTTGATGCGACAACCACATGAGCGGCGCCCAAAAGACAGCTTGTTCCGTGTTGCCAAACGCCCACTTCACGCCCGCCCAACTCAAACCGCTCCGAACGTGGGGATTTTCGGTAACATAAACGTTGTCGTCAAAGTTGATAAAATCACAGCGGGTTGCCGGCCAGAAAAGGGCGATGGTCACCAGCATCAGCGCTGTCGTAATCAGCCATATCGGCAGACGCGACGCCGGCATCATTGGGGCGGATGTGCCTGTCGGTGCGGGATTGGATTTTTTCTCTGGCCAGCGCATGGGGCTGCCCAAAATTATCAGGAGGAGGTGAGTCCTGGCACGCCCAATTTGCGATTACGGTTCGGTTTCCGGCATATCGGAAGAACCGGCAGTAATCGCACAGCGGTTGATTCGCTATTTTTTATCATTGTCAGCCGCAAAAGGACGCAAGGAATGCAAAAACGAACCGCTAATAAACGCTAATGAACGCTAATCTTTTCACCGAAGGCAACGGAGACAACAAAGCCTCCATTTCCTTTGTTTGCTTCTGTTCAGCTACCAGCTCCCGTCACAGAACGTCATCAGCGTGATGTTCATCGGGTTCAGCAATTGCGGTGGCGGAGTGACCTGAGTCACGTTTGCAATCAATTCACAGACAGCGCAGGAATCACCTCCTGCGCTGCTTTGCTTTTCAATCCGAGCCGCGAACGAACTGAAAGCGCATTGAAAGCAAGGACGGCTCCGTTTGCTCCTGTGCGTAACCCTTAGCGCATCAACTCCTACGATCTCACCAACGGCATATTCAGCTTCACCGATCCCACGGCGGCCCGATATCCGATGCGCTTCTACCGCGTTCGCAAATCGTGATATTTGAAACGGAGTGGATGGTGATGGGATTGAATAAAAAAAGCAGACGATGGCAGTGCAACCGCCATCGTCTGTCCTTCTCCTTGTTTAGCTGGATGCGGATGTTCCGCATCTTCTGGTCCCCACCCACCTCCTTTAATAAATTCGGTGAGGAACGAAACCGGGCCGGGTCATCAGCCAGAAAAAAACAAACGTCACCAGCGTGCTAATGACCACGTATAATCCAGTCAAAACCCGAATTTGCCGTTGATGATCGGTCAGGCCCGATTTTTTCCTGCCCACATCATGATGGCTCAATATTTTTTGCATTGTCCCCCGCTGTGCCTGCAATTTAGCCCGCGTAATGGTGAAGACAGTAATCGATCTGCCGTCAGTTAAACAGTCGGGGAAATCCTAAATCCGGTGTCGGGGAATTCCCTGACATTCCGCGGCGTGAATTTTGAACCGCCAGGGCGCCAGGCGCCCCGGAAACAATTCCGGGCCACGGATGGACGCGGCTTGCCGTGTTTATCCGCGGCTGAAAATCTCTGCGCCGGTTGCGCCGCTCGGCAGTGAGGCCGGATTCAGCGAGGGAAAGGACCGGACCAGTTCAACAGCAGGGAAATCGCAATCGCCAGCAGGACGCCCAGGCCCGTGAACAGCCAGGTGAAAAACCGCATAAGTTTTTGGTGCTCGGACAGACTCGGTTTTCCCCTGCGAGTATGGTGGTTTGCCATATTATTTGTTTAATAATCCAGGCAACGGCACATCCGCCTTCGGATGTCAGCCCGGGAGAATCCTCACGCATTCCGCCGGACGGGTCTGTGTGGATTTTGGTATAATCCTCACCTTCTTTGGCTGCCGTTTTTGCGGAGGTTGAGCCGTCTTCTCCCGTATTGCGGGATTCGCCGCGCCAAGGGGTTGAAAGTTGTTATTGCGCCGAGAATGGAAGATTGAAAATAGAAGATTGCAAAACCGCGAAGCTGCCCAGCGATCCTCCATCCTCTATCTTCCATCTTCGCTTAACAACTGCGTTCTCTGCGGTTAAATCCGCTGTTCAGCGCCTTGGCGGTTCCAAAATCCGTTTCGACCACCAACCGCTGGCGCGCCCTGTCCACCATAGCCGGGTGAAGGTGGAAGCGCCTTTACGCGGTCATTTTTCCGCTGGACAAGGAACCCGATGCGGAGGAATGTGCAAATTATGAAAACCAAACATCTCTTTGCGTTGTTCATAACCCTTGCGGTTCTCTTGTCCGGTTGCGGAAAAAAACTGGAATCGGAAAATGCCGCCCTCAAGGCGCGCGTGCAAAAGCTCGAACAGCAACTTCAAGCTGCCAATAGCCAAATGGCGTCGCCAGGCGCACCCCCCGCTTCCACCGGGGATTTAAAAAGCCAATTGGAGGAAGCGCAAAAAAAGGCCGAGGCGGACGCGACCGAATTGCAAGTTCTCAGCGGCCAGGTCGAAACCCAAAAGGCGACCATTGATAAATTGCAGCGCAATCTCATCGTTGCTCAGGAGGCCCGGGACAAAGCCGTGAAAGACCTGGAGCTATACCAGGACAAGGCGACCTCGGCACTCAACGAATTCAAAGCGCTGAGAAGCACCCTGGGCGGCCAAACGGTAAAAGCCGACAGCTACCACCAGAATTATCTGGCCATGCAAAAGTCAGTGACCGGGCTGGCGGGCGAATTGCCCGAGTCCAAAG
This sequence comes from uncultured Verrucomicrobiae bacterium, assembly GCA_963789055.1. Lineage (GTDB taxonomy): Bacteria > Verrucomicrobiota > Verrucomicrobiia > Limisphaerales > UBA11358 > UBA11358. The sequence continues at coordinate 172,269 of CAWBJE010000007.1, forward strand.
TCCGGCGGGCAATTTTGAACGTTCTGGACGGGTTCACGTACATCGACAACACCTGTGAAACGGCCACCTTGCAAATTCAGGAACGGACCCGGCAGGCCCAGGCTGAATATAATAAATTTGTGAACTTCGGCGGACTTGGCCCGAACGACATTGTGGTCAAAATGGGGCAGGATAGAATCCTGGCGCCGGCGGAGAAGGAAAATGCGGCGGCGGCGGCAAATCGCGACCAACAAGTGGTTTTAATGGCCAAGGATGTGGATCAAGCCATGAAAATTCTTCAGGATATGGTGAACGGACAAGCGCCTGAAAAAGGTTGAGGGTTGAGGGTTGAGAGTTGAGAGCCGGAAGAAGAAAGCGAACCGCTTATCTTCACTAATCAGCGCTAATTAGCGTCAATTAGCGGTTTAAAATCCCTGGCGTCCTCCCAGTCTTGCCGACTTGTCGCGCCGAAGTAAACGAAGGCGGAAGCAGAGCGAAGACGGGCCACCTTCAGATTCAGTGGAGGATAAAACTGGACCGGTTCACCAGCCAGAATATCACAACGACAAACAGGGTGCAGACACCCATGGACAGTCCGGTCAAAAACCGGATTTGCTTTTGATGGAAGGACAAAACGGGTTTTCTCCTGTAAGTGGTGTGACAGGCAATCATTTTAGGCATTGGCTCAGTCTGAAATTTGGTTGACATAATTGTCTCATTAGTCGCATAAGTCGTGCCAATAATAACCCGCCAACAAGCCCGCCAATACCCCCCAAAACAGTGGGGAAAATGGTAATTCTTGCCTCAGGGAATCCTTGAAACCACGAAATTGGCTTTCCAAGCCCGCCACAAGATGGATGCCCCAAATTAGACTGTTCGCTGACGCGAAATGTGGTCACAAAACTCACGAAAGATTTTATTGCCGCCAAAAGGCTCAAAATGCGCAAGCCGGATTTTCGGAGGGGCGAACCGCTTATCCTCACTAATCAGCGCTAATTAGCGTCAATTAGCGGTTTAAAATCCTTGGCGTCCTCCCAGTCTCGCCGAAGCTTCCTGGCGTAGGCGGATGCGCCTTGGCGGTTAGAATTCCCTTGATCCGATCCGCCATTCTGATCAACCCGCTCGCGATTTATCGGAGTTGATCCGGGCGGGCCGCTTTCGGAGGTTGAGGGTTGAGGGTTGAGGGTTGAGTGAAAAATCTTTGTGTTCTCTGCGTTCTCTGCGGTTAAATCGGTTTTCCCTTGATCTGGATCGCGGATCTGATCAATTGATCTGGGCGTGCCGAAGAAGTCCAAACCAGCCAAACGCCGAGCCTTTTATAAATCCCCGCCGCCGAAGCCAGGTAGGGACGCCTCGCCGAGGCGTCCGCGGACGGCTGGGCCAGCCGTCCCTACCAACGACATTCCCCACGCCCATTTGATTTCCCCCGCCCATTTCACCCTCCGCGAGGATGGCTCGATTGGAACGCCGGCCTCCGGCACGGCACGTTCCAGACAAACCCCAAACGCCGTGCTGGAAGCCGGCGCTCCACCCTCATCGCTCAACCCTCAACCCTCAACCATGCCGCGCCTGGTCTATCACGATGACCCACACAAACTGTGGTTGTACTGTGGAAACAGTTTGGAACTCCTGGACGCCATCGCGGCCAAATATCCCGACGGCCGGTTCGACGCCATCTTTGCCGACCCGCCTGCGTGGCCGTAGCCACTTCGGCGCGGCGAAGGCCCGCCTTATTTCCTGCCTGCCGGGCCGTAGCTTCGGAGCGAAGGCCGGCCCAAAGGCGGCATATGGCGAAACTGATTTAACGCAAAGGCGCAGAGTCGCAAAGTACGCAAAGGAAAATTGATTACCGAAGGGAGAATCTTTGTTGTCTTTCCTGAACCACGCCGGCTGCTGCTTGTAGCCAGCGCAGCCATGCTAGCACGGTCGCGGCCCGGCGACCCGGCGTGGAATTGCCAATGGTTGAATTTCGCTCGATGAACTTTGCGATTTCCTTCCTGCCGATGCCATGAGCACCCGCTTTTGCTGACAGTTCCAGTGCGTCCGAATCGGCGGAAATGCGCCAGCAAACCCGCCAGTAATTGGCGGCGCTCATCTGCCGGACGACTCACATATTCACGGCCCAAGTCGGTAAGATGATAACGATGGCTGCGCTTGTCCTGTGACACCAAGCCAAGAAATTCTGCCGCCTGCCGGTAATAACTGCTCTGGCGCGGGTCAAACTGGTAATGCTGACGCCAACTTGCCCGATGTGTTGATGCCTTGCTCCACCAGCAACGGAATCTCGGCCACACGCCAGAACGAATCGGCCTGCGGCACATCCCACAACCGTGCGTCTGCCCGGCGTCGGACATGCGCGCGCAGCAATTCCTCCACGGTCAACCGCTGGCGGACTGGCTCGATGAGGAAATTTTCGCTTCGCGCGAGCCGCAGCGACTGATATTGGGCTTCATCTGTAAACTCGTATTCCCAAAACTTGTAGAGCCGCCGTCCGGAGACTTCCTCCGAGCAGAAAAACCACGGACGAATCTGCTTGGCCGGAATTTCGATGCGCCACTTCCGATAAGGATAGAACAACTGCCGAATGATGAAGTCCGGCGGCTGACCAACTTTTGCTTCGATCAACACGATGTCATCCCGTCCCTCGCAGCCGGAATCAACTTCTACTTGCACGCCGGCTTTGACGTGAATCGGCCCGATTTTTCCGACAGAGAAATCAATGGCTGGCAATCTCTTCCTGCCTCGAATCGTTTGTCGTAAACCTGTAACTCCAGCGAACTTCTCGAAAAGGCCAATATTGTAGCAATAGTCGAGATGTTGCATCTCACTGTCTCCGACGTTGAGAGTCACCAGTTCAAAATCAAGCTGTGGTCGGAACACTGTCGGAGGTTCGGGCAGCTGCTCAAGTTTGTGGAATCCATTTCCGCGTACGAGAGCATATTCGCCATTTTTGATTGGCAGAATGAAATATCCATGCCGCCGCAAAGCAGCAGGAACGTCTTCTCGACGAATCCATCTTTGCCATTAAACGAAGTTCGTTGCCGGTGACTGATTCAATGTCTGTTTTGGTTAAAACCACCAAATCAGAGGAAATATCTACTCGCTCTTGCACGAGTTTTTCCCAAGCGGCTTCAAATGGCATGACCATTGGCATAACTTCAATCCCTCTCCGGTAACCACGACAACCTCGTTTATTTTACCGCGCTTCGAGCCGTCACAGTTTATTGCGCGGCGAGCTTTGACCGTGTAAATCTTAAAGCCGCGATATAGCTTACGGATGAATTCTGCGTCAGAGTTGGAAAGCATGAGCCGAACTCCACGCCTGCTGGCGTCAGCAAACAGGGCTGCGAGTTCCTGCTGCTCACCCATTCCAAAATCTTCTTTCGTGTAGGAAGTGAAGCTCGCGGTTAGCGAAATTGGATGGTAAGGCGGGTCAATATAAACAAAGTCGCCACGCCTTGGTTCATTCAGCGTGTCACGGAAATCTTGCGTTGCTAGATGAACGCCTTCCAACGTCCAACTTGCCGCCAAAATGTTTTCCCGGTCGTAGAGGCCAGGATTTGTTTGCGAGCCAATGGGAACATTGAATTCGCCGGCGGCATTCACGCGCCAGAGACCGTTGAAGCAGGTCTTGTTGAGAAAAATCATCCGAGCGGCGCGTTCCACCACGTCGGCTCGTGGCAAGTGGTGACGACTGCGGACGAGATAGTAGTAATGCTCGCGGTCGGCCCGGAATTCGGCGAGATGTTCATCGAGCCGGCGCATCAACGCCTTCGGATGGTCACGAACGGCGATGTAGGTGTTAATGAGTTCGTCATTATTGTCGCGCAGGAAGGCGCGCATCTGCGGGAAGCGATGTTTGAGGTGAAAGAATACCGCGCCGCCACCAATGAACGGCTCAAAATAACGCTCCACGTGGTCGGGCAGGAACTCGTCAAATTGCGCGAGCAGTTGTGACTTGCCGCCTACCCATTTAAGAAACGGCTGCGGTTCAATCCGGCCCACCGGTGGAATCCCGGCGATGGCGAAATTGACCTGGTCATCCTTGATGCGCTTCGTTCGTGGCGACGTCGGAACGGATGGGCGAACGAGTTCCGATAGCGAATAAGCCGGGTCGGGAATATTGCGGCGGATTTTGTATTGGGAGGTTTTTGGATCGGATCTCTGATCTCGGCCGCTTCCTTGGATGCGGCTTTGTGTGAGACGCTTTGGATACGCCGCGACTTTTCAGCCATTCCCGTGGATCGATCCCGATCTGCAAAAAAGGATCAAGCCTAAACATTCGATATGTCGAATGTTCGCCGCGTCCGAATTCGGGTTTGCTTATTGAATGGCTCATGCCGTCAACCATCGGGAGATCGTGGGGAATAACATCCGCGCCTGCCGAACCAATGCTGGCCTGACCTTGGAAAAATTGGCTGAAAAGGCGGACATGAGCTGGCCTTACCTTTCTGAAATTGAGCGCGGTCGTGAAAATATTTCTCTCGATAAACTCGCCCGATTGGCGAAGGCGCTGAATGTCACGCTATCCAGGCTTGTTGAGAACGCTTGAAGGGAGATTGCGTCACGATGAACCTTTCCATGACCGGGGCATTGGCGGCGGATTACCACAGCGGCGCGCAACGTGCCCGGGTCGTCACGGAAGCTTGGGCGCGGAGTCAGCTTTACTGCGCGAATTGTGATTCATCTTCGCTCGGCGAGACACCAGCCAACAATCGAGCCATTGATTTTATTTGCCCGCGTTGCCGCGCGCCGTTTCAGTTGAAAGCCAAACACAGCGCGCTGGGGGAAACCGTGACCGACGGCGCATACACCGCCATGGTCGCCGCCATCCGCGAAGACCGGACGCCGAATCTGCTCCTGATGCGCTACGCCCTGGCGACCTGGGAAGTTCGCGACCTGCTCCTGATTCCGTCGTTCATGTTTTCCGAGTCAGCCGTCATCAAGCGGAAGCCGCTGGCGGCGACCGCGCGCAGGGCAGGGTGGGTCGGTTGCAATTTCGCCTTAAACCGTGTCCCCGCCGAAGCACGCATTTTTCTGGTGCAGACGGTTGCGTCTGCTCGCCGTAGGACAGGCGTCGCGCCTGTCTCTGACTTAAAAAATACAGAATATGGAGACAGGCAGGATGCCTGTCCTACGGTCATCGCCACGCCGGAGGAAGTTCGCGCCCGTTACACCCGGCTCAAACCCATCCGCGAGATCAAAACCACCCAACGCGGCTGGACGCTGGACGTATTGAATATTGTGCGAAGACTGGTGGAAAGTAGGAGACGAGGTAACGAGTCTCTAAATAAAAAGTCCACCGATCAGGAAAGTTTGAGACTCCTCACGTCGTCTCCTACAAATGAATTCACCACCGCCGATGTTTATGCTTTTGCCCGCGAACTGGAAAAACTCCATCCCGACAACCGCCACGTCCGCGACAAAATCCGCCAGCAGCTTCAAGTCTTGCGCGACGCGGGTCTGTTGTTGCACATCGACCGCGGCGTCTGGCGCCTGCCTTGATTTGTTTTTCCTTCATTTCTGAACGGAGATTTTCAATCATAAGGCCATGGATTCTAAAATAATTCTCGAAGTGGCTCGCGGGACGTTGGCCGGAACCATGTCGTTTCCCGATGTCGTCAGCAAGCTGCTGGCGGCGGGCGTGGAATATTATCACGTGGATTACGTCGGACTGCGCAAACGGTTTTACAGTGCGGACGGCGAAGTGGTGGCGACCGCCATCAATTATGAGGATCTGCCACCGGTCGCGCCGGAGTTTGATGTAGCTGCCTTGCGCGCGAACATTCTGGACAGCCAGCGCCATGGCCAGCCGTATCGCGACTTCACCCGCCGCGCGATGGCCGGTGGTGTGCAGGCCTATTTTGCCTTCCTGCGCGGCAAACGCGTCACCTATTGGGGCCGGACCGGCGACCAGCACACGGAATGGTTTCCCGGCGCAGGACCGGCCAAGGCTGATTAACCTGCTTGCGCAGGGCCACCAGAAACGGTTCTTGATATTGGCATATTGAGCACTTCCGCGAAGACCGGACGCCAAATCTGCTCCTGATGCGCTACGCCCTGGCGACCTGGGAAGTTCGCGACCGGCTCCTGATTCCGTCGTTCCTGTTTTCCGAGAGACATTTTTTCAACGCCAAGACGCCAAGACGCCAAGTTTCAGCAAGCCTTTCCTGGCGCCTTCGCGCCTTTGCGCCTTTGCGTTAAAAATTTCCTGCCCGCCGGGCCGGTTGGGTGGGCTGCAATATAGACCTGCACCGCATTGCGTCCGAAGCCCGGATTTTTCTGGTGCAGACGGTCGTTGCCTCGCCGGAGGAAGTGCGGGAAAAATTCAAGCGCATCAAACCGTTGAAGGATATTCCCGTCATCCAACGCGGTAAAAGCAAAACCCCGGAAGCGCCTGCTCGCGATTTATCGGAGCTGCCGTGAGGCTGCGCGGCCCCCCGTTTTCAGCTCAAAACAATCGAGTGAGTGCTGCTCGCGCTTCCGCGCGCACACGGGGCGACATCCAGAGCGAAGATTTTTCCAGCCCGGCCAGCAGGTTTTCAGCTTCGGGCCTTTGAATGAGTCTGGTTGCCGCCGACCAAAGAATGACGCCGATGGAGCCGTGGGTTTCAATGCCGAGAGATTCAGCCATCAGCCGCGCGCCCGCGTCGTCGGTGAGAAACCAATCAGGTTTTGTTTCCAGCGCAAGGGCGAGGGCCTGGGCTTCGCCACCCTGCAACAATCCGGCGCGCTGCCACTCGGTGGCGCGTTGCCCGGCGACGGGCGACAGGATTTGGGCGTTGGCCCAGCGGGGAAGTTGTCCCGGCCAGAGCATGGGTGCGTGAACGCGGAGTTCGGCCAGGACGAGCGGTGCGAGCAGGGTTTCGCCGATAAGCTGGAACAGGTGAAGCGCGCCGGCTTCGTGCAGATGCAAAATCGGGCCGGTGTCAGCGACGAGGCGTTTCATTTGCCGCCGGATTTTTCGCGCAGCGCCCAGGCAACATCGTCCAACTGCTGCCGCTCCATCAATTCAAAGCGGCGGCGGGAGATGAATTCGCGCAGCGCCACGCGCACGACTTCGGCGGTGTTTTCGAACACGCCGGTTTTCACGGCCTGTTCGACTTCACGCGCCATCTGGTCGGGCAATTCGACTTGCAGCGTTTTCATGGTGACTGGATAGCACATTTTCCGGCGGTTTGCACGGTAAATTCGATAGTCATCGCGAGCAGGTAGCAGGCATAACGGGAAAGCGCCCAATCTTCAATCTCGCGTTGTGCGCCTGAACCGATGCCGACCATTTCGGTGATGTCAACGAAATGGTCGGGGATGGCGCGGCCGCTATTGGCGCAAGCCTCGCGTGCCTTGGTGATGACGGTGATGAAGTTGCGAAAGTCGGTGTATTCCAGCACCCGCGCCAGTTCGCGGGCGGACCAGAACTCGCCGCCGCGTTCATTGACGCGCTTGATGCGCTCGAAAGTGTTTGAGGCCGGGGCCGTCAGTTCATTGCTCACGGGTTTCTTTTTGCATCGTAATCAGCAGATGCTTTAAGGCAACGCAAAACTGATCCGTCTTCGCTTCCGCCTTCATCTAATTCCCGCCGTCGCTGTGCTTTGGCGCGGCAAGTCGGCGAGACGAGTCGCTACGCTGTGACAGGCCTGGCTGGAACCGGGGCAGCCGGCCAGTGATTATTCCTGCCCCAAGTGCCGGTTTTGATTTCAGCTTAAAAGCCAGAAAGCTTTTTTTACCGCCAAGTCGCCAAGACTGCCAAGATTCGGAATATTTTCTCAGCGCCTTCGCGCCTTTGCGTTAAACCAGTTCCTTGCCGGTGGCAACCTGGCCGGGTTGCAAAAAGGTTTTGATAAGTTCGCCTTCGCCGCAAACGGTCATGCCCGAAAATTTCTTGAACCATGGGCCTTCCGGTACTTCCGGCTGGGTGTCCAACCATTCAGCCAGCAATCCAAGCTGGTCGGCGGAAATGTTCCGGGATTTGATCCGGTCGAGCAGATGCGCAAAGAGGGGTCGGGGCAGGTGGCTGCGCTGAATGCGGGCCATGGCTAGTTGCCGTAGAAGCCGTGAACCAGGGCGGATTTTAATTTTTCAACTTCGGCGGGGTCGTCGGAATCAGCCATGCGTTGGGCGAGTGCCGACAATTCTTTTCCCGCAAGCTGACGTGTGCGCGCCAGTTCGACGGCGAACTGGATGACCCGGGATTGTTCGCCGGGAGACAGGTGTTTAATTTCTTCAATGACGCCGGTTGCAGTCATGTCCAAAAGATACTGGAAATTCCGCCTCATTCAAATGCATTTTTTAAATCCTTCCGCCTTCATCTGATTTCGGCGCGACACGGCGCCGGGACAAGCCTGGCTGGAGCCGGGGCATCCGGCCAGTGATTATTCCGCATCCGGCTGAAGGGCCACGCATTGACATCATCCGCCTTATGCTCCAAGCGGTGCTGAACCAAAGCCGTTACATCTTTAATTTCACACCACAACTCATGCCTTTGGCCAACTACAGGCTTAACCGGAAAAACTGATTTGTGCCGGAGATGGAATTCGTTACCACGTTGTTCGTGTTGACGATGGCATACGGTGGCGGGGAAATGGCTGTCCAGACTGTCGGCGGGACAAGGTTCGTGGTGGATTGCAAGGTGAACTCGAGGGCATTGGTCGGCCACGTCACGATATCATTGGTTCCGGAAAGAATGATGGTCAGAGGCGGCGTCGGCAACGTAAGACTGAACACCATGCCACTGCCATTGGTGCCGCCGCCCCCTGCCGTCCCATACAGCGTGTTGCCCGATAAAATCAATCCGGCTTTCGGAGAATCTCCGTCTGGACTATTTGTGAAAGTATGCAGGGTCGTAAAACCCATGCCATTGGTGGTGACGGCGAACAGCGTGCCATCGAACGAATTGCCGCCATTACCCGCCGTCCCGAACAGGGTGTTGCCCGATAAAATCAATCCGGCATACGGATTATCCCCGTCGCTGCCCCCGGTGAAACTATACAGGTTCGTAAAACCCGTGCCATCGGTGGTGACGGCGAATACCGTTCCGCCTACCTGGGTGCCGCCAGAATGGGTCGTCCCATACAGGGTGTTGCCCGATAAAACCAATCCGGCAAACGGATTGGCTCCGTCGCTCTTGTCTGAAAAACCGGCAGTGAAACTATACAGGTTCGTAAAACCCGTGCCGTTGGTGTTGATGGCGAACACCGTGCCATTCGCCCCAGCGCCGCCATCAGAACGCCGTCCCATACAGGGTGTTGCCCGATAAAATCAATCCACCATCCGGATTGGCTCCGTCGCTGTTGGTATAATTGATGTATGCCGTGAAAGTATGCAGAGTTGTAAAACCCGTGCCATTGGTGTTGACGGCGAACACCGTGCCATTGCCATTCGTGCCGCCATAATGCGCCGTCCCATACAGGGTGTTGCCCGATAAAATCAATCCGCCAGCGGATTAGCTCCGTCGCTGTTGGTGTTGCACTCAATTGAAAAATCATAGCCTAGTGCCGTGAAACTATGCAGGTTCGTAAAGCCCATGCCATCGGTGTTGAGGGCGAACACCGTGCCATTGCCATTCGCTGCCGCCAGCCATATGCCGTCCCATACAGGGTGTTGCCCGATAAAATCAATCCGGCGTCCGGACTGGCTCCGTCGCTGTTGGTTCCAGTAAAAAGAACAGAGAGTGCACGTGAAAGTATGCAGGACCGTAAAGCCCGTGCCATCGGTGTTGACAGCGAACACCGTGCCATTGCCATTCGTGCCGCCGCCATACGTCGTCCCATACAGGGTGTTGCCCGATAAAATCAATCCGATTTGGAGAATCTCCGTCGCTATTGGTGTCGGTCTCAATTGAAGAATCATAGCTTGCTGCCGTGAAACTATAGAGGTTCGTGAAGGTCTGCGCCGTCACGCGGCCAGCCGGTATCAAGCCGAGACCGGCCACCAGCGCGGGCAGGAGGAACCATTGTTTGATGCGCGTTTTCATCGGTTTCTTTCTCCTTGCATGATTCCGTTTTGGCGGAAATCAATGCGTTGATTGAATTTGGCTCGCCCAGAAGCCCTGGCCGGAACTCAAGCCGGGAACGGTGAGCAAAGCCAACAGGCCAAACATTACTGTTATGAATAATAATGTCAAGAAGAACTGTTGGACGGGTCGTAACGCAGCTGACGCGTAAACGGGCCATTCGGGTCATTCCTCACTTTTGACACAAACCGGCATTGAAGCTGGTTGTTCGTTTCCTAAACTGATCTGCCTTTGTTGCGCTTCCGTCTTCGTCCCGCATTGCGAGACTTCGCCGAGACAAGACGCCGTGACAAGCCCGGCTGGAGCCGGGGCATCCGGCCAGTGATTATTCCTGCCCCCGCGTTGCCACGCGCCGTTTCAGTTGAAAGCAAACACAGCGCGCTTGGGGAAACCGTGACGGATGGCGCATACACCGCCATGGTCGCCATCCGCGAAGACAGGACACCGAATCTGCTCCAATAGTTTTAACCGCTAATTCGCGCTCATCAGCGCTGATAAGCGAAGATAAGCGCCATCGCCCAACCGATGAACACCCCATTGCGTCCCAAGGTTGGCCAGCGTATAATTGATGGTGTTATGGAAGAAAACAAAATCTCGCAGGCGGGAAAGTCCGAGCAAAATTGTCCGGCCACGCTCGTACAGAAAATATTCATCGCCGGGCTCTCCCTTTACGTGCTCTCGCTCGTCTGGCTCACCCTGAGCCACTACTGGTACGGGGTCCTGCCGCAGTGGCTCGACCCGCATTAGCACGGAAAACGGGTCCAAAACGGGTGGGTTCCTGGTTTTATAGTATTCGCACATTATGAAACTGGTCCGTCTTCGCTTCCGCCATCATCCGTCTTCGCTGTTGCTCCCGTCTTCACTGAGTTACGCCGTGGCAAGTCGCCGAGACAAGTCTGATTCCGGCGCGACAAGGCGCTGCGCCCTGGCGACCTGGGAAGTTCGCGACCTGCTTCTGATTCCGTCGTTCATGTTTTTCGAGAGACATTTTTTCAACGCCAAGACGCCAAGACGCCAAGACGCCAAGTTTCAGCAAGCCTTTCCTGGCGCCTTCGCGCCTTTGCGTTAAAAATTTCCTGCCCGCCGGGCCGGTTGGGTGGGCTGCAACCTGGACCTACACCACATCGCGCCCGAAGCCCGGATTTTTCTGGTGCAGACGGTTGCGTCTTCTCGCCGCAGGACAGGCGTCGCGCCTGTCTCTGACTTAAAAAAATCAGAATATGGAGACAGGCAGGATGCCTGTCCTACGCAAACGGTCGTTGCCTCGCCGGAGGAAGTGCGTGCCTGTTACCCCCGGCTCAAACCCATCCGCGAAATCAAATCCCCGTCACAACGAGTTCCATTCCTCCAGGGAAATCGGGCGTTCCAGGATGGATTCGACCTGCCGGATGAGCATGCGGATTTGCGGCACGGAGTATTCGGAATTGGTGGGAATGGTCTGGCGATGCTGGTCCAGGATCATGAACTGGTGGCGGGTGCCCAAATACGGGCCGTCGAAGCCGAGCGCGCGGAGTTTGCGGATGAAGTCGCGGCGTTTAAGTGGTCGCCATCCGGCTATTTTGGACCTTGTTCAAATCAATGCCGGCGAGCACCGGCAGCTTGTGTCCCAATCTTAACCCGACAAGAATCCAGTCCTCCAAAGTCGAGCGCAGTTCGCTTTCACATTCGCAGAGCGATTGGCCGAATGCGGCCACGCCCTTGAGCTTGGGGATTTCGCCCGCAAACGAGCCGTCGTCCAGCTTGTCGTAACGCGCCAGTTCCAAAGCGGCTTCAATATAGGCAGTAAGCGGAAATGCCATGAGAAGAAATTAAGCGATTTGTGGAGAAAACAAGCCCGAGATTCCTCCTGCCAAAACAGATGCGCAAACAGGGGTCGGGGCAGATGGCTGCGCTGAATGCGGGCATGGCGAGTTGCTGTAGAAGCCACGGAAAACGGGTCGATTCTTGATGTTGACATATTGAGCACTGCTGCGAAGACCGGACACCGAATCTGCTCCGGCTTTGCTTCGTATGCGCCTGATGGAGCGCGTCTGGAATCGGGTGCCAAGTCACTGTCTTGTTGCTTCGCAGCCCGATAGCCGGTAAAACGAAACCAGCGGTTCGAACACTTTGTGGGCTGGTGGATTGACCCCATTCTCCTGTTGGAATCCAAGAGATTGATTGGTGCAGTCCCGGTTCTGAGACCGATCCGGCCGCGATAAAATATGATTGAAGCGTCAAAGTCCGATCTATTGAGACCTGCGGGTTCATCCGAGGAGGACAACGCCCCGGTCAATGTTGATGCCATCCTGCAAGCGATACTCGGCAGGGGAGGCGAACGTTTCGGCATGGCCGCCGCCGTTCTGCGGGGCGAGCGCATCATCGCCCAAGGTGCCGCCGGGGTTCGAAAGCGAGGGAGCGCAGAACGCATCACGCTCGATGATCTATTTCTCCTTAATTCCTGCACCAAACCCATGACCGCGACGCTCGTCGCGATGCTTGTCGAGGAAGGCAGGCTGAATTGGACCACCACCTTGGGCGAACTTTTTGCCGACACGGTGAAGCCCATGCATCCGGCGTGGGAGAAAGTGACCTTGCCGCAGGTTCTCGCACACCGCGCCGGCTTGCGTTTTGACCCGGACGGCCTGGCTCGGGTGTTTAGAATGTTGCGCGCACCCTACGCCAGCGTGCGCCGCGGCCCCGAGTTGATGCGGCCCCCTCGAACGCGGCCGGGAACCTTGCCGCAGCAACGCCTGGAAATCGTGAGGCAGGCCCTTTCGCGCCCGCCAGGAATCCCTCCGAACACCAAATACTGGTATTCCAATGAGGGCTACATTCTCGCGGGGGCAGTGCTGGAACACCTCACCGGTCGTGCGTGGGAAGACCTGATGCGCGAACGACTGTTTCAGCCACTGGGCATCAGCACGGGCGGATTCGGGGCGCCGGGCACCGCGGGTAAAACCGATCAACCCTGGGGCCACTCCTCGGTCGTTGGCAAACCGATTGACCCGGGCACCCCTGCCGCGCAATTCCCATCGTACTACGGCCCCGCCGGCACGGCACACATGACCATTACCGATTGGGCAAAATTTATCGGACTCCATTTGCGCGGAGATCCAGCCAATCCGCATTGCCAGGCTGCACTGCTCAAGGCGGATACATTTGCGGAATTACACGCGGTCGCATCCACCGCAATATATTCCAGAGGTTGGGCAATGCGCGGGATAACCCGCCTGGCAACGGGTGATGCCGCACCGGCCGTAACATACCGTGCCGGAGCGTTTATCAGCCCAGCCGGTTGGGCACGCGGCACCCGGCCGGGAGACACTGGCCGCCGTCTCTGGCACGGCGGAAGCAATGGAATTTGGCACAGCGTCGCGAACATCGCACCCGAAATTGACTTTGCCGTGCTCGTCGCGTGCAACCGCGGCCTGGACATCGCCCTCTGGAAAACCCGCCAGGCAGCCAGGGCATTGATTCGGGTATTTGCGTCCAAACCGACCTCATGATATTTGACCGGCCCCGGCGGCGCAGGGGTCACCGGTCGGACGCCACGGTACAAATGGGCGAACCGCGTCAATTTCGTTCTGTATAGCCCTTGCTTTGCAAGCCGGCGACAATTGCGCTGGCGGCTGCGTCGCTGCTTAAATTTTCATCGTTGTCGGATTTTGTCCGGCTGGCGTAAAAAGTCATGGTTTCACCCCAGGTTTCCAGCCAGTCGTTGCCATTGGCATCGGGATATATGTCGCGGTTGTTGCTGCCGGTGAAGCGCTTGGGAAACACAAATGTGGCGTCGGTCGCGATTTGCAGGGTGAAATTCTCACCGCTGATCATGTAATCGTCCAAATGGTAATACCCATTGGTGTCCGTTCCGGATCCGGATCCGGCTATGACCGTATAGGTTTTTGATTTTAGTCCCGTTACCGTGGTGAAATGCAAGTTGGTGTCCGTGCTGACGTGATAGGTCTTGTCTTTTCGCCACCTGACATAGGTCACATTGGATGACACGGTGTCGTAAATCATTATTCCTTTAAAAGTGAGGGTCTCCTGATTGCCGGCACCGGTATAAGTCTCTTTGCCCGTATATGAATACTCAACCAGTGACGCATGGATTCCAAACGCAAACAGCAAGGCAGCCAAAACCATCAGTTTTTGTTTCATAAGGTTGTTTATTATTGAATCAAACTATAAGTTCCAAAGCAAGGTTTAATCGTATTATCGCCCATATTTTCGGGCTCCCATAACTGTGTTTGCTTCTACAGCGATGTCCGCTTGGAGGTGGGGTTTTGGCAATTCATTTTATCAATGTGCCGTGCAATTTTGAAACGGTCGAGAAACGGAAACGGGTCGGTTCCTAGTTTTGTAGTATTCACCATTCTCCATCCTCAATCATCCATTCTCGTTTGAAAGAACGTGGCGTTCATCGCGCCTTTGCGCCCTGGCGTGAGAATTTCCACGCCGTCCTGCCTAATGGTCAAATTGAACGAACATGAAATCGTTCTCCGTGGGCCTGTTCCTGATTGAAGCGCCGCCGGTATTATGCTTGATTGAAGGTGAACTCACCATAAATGCCTCATTGCCCACAGTTGGAAATGCAGAATGATGAATGAAGAATGCAGGATTGAAACATGATTATGAAAATGAAAATAATCGGATTATTCGGCGTGGGGCTGCTGGCCCTTGGCCTGTCGGGCTGCGCCAGCAATCAATTCCAAACCCGGGGGACCATCACCGCCGTGAACGCCTCCGCCCAGACCATTGAAATTAAAACCGACGCGGGACAACCCCAGACCGTGTCGCTGACGGCCAGTACCACGATTTATAACGGGGACAGCACCTGGAGAAAAACCGTGAAGCTGGATAATATCCAGCCCGGCCAGTTTTTGGTCATGTACCAAAAAATGAACCCGGAAGGCAAACTGGTTGCTGACTGGGGAGGCGTATTCAGCCAAAGACCGGAGAATTTGCGGGGAGCCCCGGCAACCGTTCCGGTCGCCGCGTCAACTGCGCCTTCAACGGCGTCCGGCGCCCCGGTGGCTGCGGCGGCAGCAGCGGCGATTCCAGGTTTTCAGGCGGGCGATACCATCCCGACGAACAAGGCGGTCATTTATTTTTATTGTCCGGTCGCCAACATGGTTTTCGGCTCGGACGTTAAACTGGCGGTTCCGGTAAAAGTCAATGGCCAGTTGATTAACGCGCTGCAGCAAGGCGGTTATTTCGCGTGTCTCGCCGATCCGGGCGCAATCGAACTGGGAACCTGCGAACTGCCCGGGTTTATGGCGCCCAAATCGGTGTTTTCCATGACGCTCCAGGTCCAGGCCGGCCAGGCTTATTACATCAAAGGCGCGCACGGAAAAGGAACGGGCGGCAGGGCGCATTTGGCATCGGTCTCGCCGGAAACGGGCGCGAGTGAAATGGCCAACTGTCAATTGATCCCCCCGCTCACGGACGAGCTGCGAAATAAAATCGAAGGTGGGGAGTAAATAAAATCGCAAGCGGCAAAGAAACAGGAACGCAGCAAGGCGGGTTTGGGTTTCAGCTTAAAAGCCGGAAAACTTTTTACCGCCAAGGCGCCAGGCGCGCCAATGTGCGGAGCGAGCGGAGGATAGAGGATAGATGATAGCGCAGAGGGAAAAGCCGTTTCTCCATCTTCCATTCTCAATCCTCAATCCTCGCCTGGTTCAACCGCTCCATCCGCAATCATCCATTCTCGCTTGAAAGAACGTGGCGTTCTCCCTGTCTCGCCGAAGTCCCGCGATACGGGACGAAGGCGGATGCGTCCTGGCGGTTAAATCCTTGCGTTGCCAGAGAAGGGCATCGCCAAAATGCCCATGATTTAATCTTGGATGAGTGTTCGGCTGGATATAATAATGGGCGCGGACATTGAGAATCCCATAAATGGTTATGATTAACGTTGAAGATTATGTCAAAAAGCAAATCGCCGTTTTCCGGGCAAACGAACTCCGGGAAAAAAGCGAGCGGCGACCCGGGCGGGGCAAGGAGTGTCAACCTGACCTATGGACCCTATTTGCTCATTTCTCGCGAGCGGGGCTCCGGCGGGAACACCGTGGCCCGACTGGCCGAAAGACGATTGGGCTGGCAGGTGTTCGGCGGCGAAATCGTGGATGAAATTGCAAAAAAGGAGCATGTTCGCCGCCAATTAATCGAGAGTTTGGCTGAGCGTGATCGGACAACAATACAGGAAATCGTTGGCCAGTTGCTGAACCCCCAGGCGGTCAGCACAGCAGACTACCTGGCCAGCTTGAAGCAAGTTGTGCTCGCACTTGGTCACCAGGGAGACGTGATTATCGTCGGACACGGAGCGCGGTACATATTGCCCGGCCAGTTCGGTTTGAGTGTGCGGTTGATTGCGCCGGTTGAGACCCGTGTCCGGCGGCTTGCCGAAAAAGCGCACCTGGCTTTGGCGGCTGCACGGATTGAGATCGAAAAAATCGATTACGAGCGGGCGAAGTCGATCCAGCGCCATTTTAGTCGCAATGTGGCGGACCCATTGACCTACGACTTGACCATCAACACCGGGGCGATAAGCGCCGAGACGGCAGCAGAGGTTATTATAACGGCACTTCAGCGAAAGCTGGGTGTGCAAATCAAAGCGAGCGGCCCAAAACAGTAATTTGTTTCCGACAGGCACCCGGGATTTTACAGGTTATTTTCTCCTATCCGTGTCTATCCGTGTCCATTTGCGGTAAAAACCCTGGCGTGAAAAGTGTTTCCTTTTTGAACGCAACTGCCGGGTGAAAGGCTCAAATGATTGTCATGACAACCGAGTTGAATTCAATCGCACCCAAGGCCGAGGCCGGACGCCGCGGCGTGGAAGGAGATTGTGCGCAAATATCAGAAGCCTTCGACGTGGCGGGCGCTGTGGCAGATCGTTGACACGCTCGTGCCGATTGGCGGGCTTTGGTATCTGATGTATTTGTGCCTGCCGGTGTCGTGGTGGCTGGTCGTGCCGCTGGCGGTGTTGATGGGTGCGCTGCTGGTGCGGGTGTTCATCATTTTCCACGATTGCGGCCACGGTTCCTTTTTCAAATCAACGGCGGCCAACGACACGGTGGGGTTCCTCGCGGGCATCCTGACGTTCACGCCGTATTATCACTGGCGCTGGGAACATGCCATTCATCACTCGGCGGCGGGCGACCTCGACCGGCGCGGCACGGGCGACGTGTGGACGCTGACGGTGCAGGAATATCTGGAGTCGTCGCGCTGGAAAAAATTCGCCTACCGGCTGGCGCGGAATCCGTTTGTGCTGTTCGTGCTGGCGCCGCTGTATTTGTTCATCATCCGGCAGCGGTTTCCGTCGTCCAAATCGAATCCGCGCGAGCGGCATTCGGTTTATGCGATGAATGCCGCCCTGCTCGGCATGGCCATTGGCATGAGTTACGTTTTCGGCCTCGTGCCGTATCTGCTGATTCAACTGATTGCGGTGATGGTGGCCGGCGGCGCGGGCGTATGGCTGTTTTACGTCCAGCACCAGTTTGAAGGCGTTTATTGGGAGCGCGGCGGGGACTGGAGTTTTGTGGCCGCCGCGTTGCGGGGCAGTTCCTTCTACAAGTTGCCGCGCGTGCTGCAATGGTTTTCCGGCAACATCGGGTTCCATCACATCCATCATTTGAGTCCGCGCATTCCCAATTACAACCTGGAAAAATGCCACCGGGCCGACCCGCTGTTTCAAGCCGTGAAACCCGTCACGTTTTTCTCCAGCTTCAAATCCCTGGCGTTCCGGCTGTGGGACGAAAAGGGCGGAAAGCTGGTCGGCTTCGGGCATTTGAAAAAACTACGAAAGCCTTGAGGCACGGAATCGGCCGCACGCGGAAACGGGTCCCGAGTATTGGCGCAAACAGGCGTCTGCCGTTGTAGCGTCGAGCCTCCGGCTCGAAATCGGCGCACCCGTCCTCCGTAGCAAGTCCTGCGGAGGGTAGAGAGCGCCGACACTACACCTGCGCGACCCCGGTTTGCTAATCCATAGCGAACGCGGCGTGTGGAAGTTGCTTTGACCCTCAACGCTCAACCCTCAACTCTTTTACGTCCTCTGGCATTTGCCGTGAGGTGGTTCGGGGTCTGAATCTGGTTGACAGATTTAAAAAAGTGGCAGCTAATCGGGCTGGAACTAAAAAAAGCGGCACCGCATGAAAATCAAATCCATCAACCGGGAATTGTGTGGTGAAAACAGTGTCGCCTTGACCACCGATCCGCCATTGACCGGGCAAATCTACGAGAAATTCCGGCAGATGTTGGAGACGGACGAGCAACTGGGGGTTTATCAGTCAACCTTCGTCAGAGACGGGACGCTGGTTATCAGTCCGGCAAGCTTCTCGCCGGGGGTGCGTGAAAATCTCGAACACCTTTTAAGCAGCGCGGAGTCATACTTGAAACACGCGGAACAGACGCGTCAGGAGAAGACCGACCGTGAGCGCACGGCCAAAGAGCAGGCCCTCCAGGCGGCGGCCAAGGCCTTGGGCGTGCCGATTGAGTGAGCCACCGGTTTCGGGGGCGAGCTCCGCGAGACCCAAATTCAGGAAAAGGCAATTTCACCGCCAGGTTGCCAAACACACCCTAAACGGGCGAGAGTGTGGGGTGGCCCAGCCGTGCCGATTTATCCCGATTTATCCCGATTTATCTTGCGCATTCCGGTTTCGGGCGTACGTTGCCTTTGCTAACGGAGCATTGTTTACCAGGTGTCCGACTGCCCCAGGAGATGGGGCGTTCCCTCCCCTCTTATTCCCTGCACTGCAATGCCGGAGCCGCAGTGGCGGCCCTGAAACAGGCGTAAACCAGGACCAGAAAGAAAAAATTATGACCATAGCCACACAAAAGACTCCGTCCCCCGCGTCCAGCGGTCAGAAAGCCCTGAATTCAATACAAAATGTGATTGCCAGGGCGACGAGGCACAATCCGTTAAAAACGGGAAAAGCAGTTCCATCGTGGGAGGCAATCGGGACAAAGGCCTACGAGATTTGGATGTTGCGGGGACAGGAACAGGGCCATGACCAGGAACATTGGTTCGAGGCCGAACGGCTGTTGCAGCAGGGTTGAAAATCGGAGGCAGGGATGGCGGAAATCGGTGAAAGGAAACCGAAGGTTGCCGCCGGAAACCGGAATTAAAGGGAGTGATACAATTTTATGTACATACTGAAGATTATTTGCCTGACCATCATCCAACTCGTCAAACAGATCTGGTTTCTTCCCCGATCGGTCGCTAATGCCGCCCAGCAAAGAAGGCAGTTGGCGGTTCGAAACGAACTTGAAGCCGAACGGCTCGACCGGATTCGCAACCCGCTAAAGTATATTGGGAAATGATTGGCCAGCCGACCCGGGTCAAGAAGCTGATTTAAAAATCAACCGTGTATGAACACAAAAATCTATGTGGACAATCTGGCCACTGCCACGACGGAAAACGATCTGAAGCAGTTGTTTTCACGTTATGGCATCGTCACGAAGGTCAATATTCCATTCGACCGTGCCAGCCGTCGGCCGCGCGGTTTCGGGTTCATTACCATGGCCACACCGGAAGGTGCCCGGTCGGCCATTCAAGCTCTTAACGGCAAAGCGATTGGAACATGTACGCTAACCGCAAGCAAGGCCTGGTCACACGAAGAGCGTGCCGACCCACCCGGTGGTCCGGGAGTTTTCGCCACCGTTCCAGCCATTTTTACCAATCCGTCGCTTAAGGATGCATCTTGAAAACGGATCGGTCCTGAGTATTGGCGCAAACAGGCGTCTGCCGTTGTAGCGTCGAGCCTCCGGCTCGAAATCAGCGCCGAGCGCCGACACCACACCTGCGCGATGCCGGTTTGCTAATCCATAGCGAACGCGGTGTGTGGAAGTTGCTTTGACCCTCAACTCTCAACGCTCAACTATTTTTGCTGCTGCACGTCGAGCGTGGTGTCTGGCGCCTGCCGCAAGATTGTTAGATTAATACTTGGACATTTGCGGGTTTGGCCTTACGTTAGGGGCATCAATTCAAAACTCTCACCCCTCGAAGTGCTGGGAAAACTTTTTTTCCGCCGTTATTTGCCGTGGGAACAGCGCCAAAAAACGATTGTCATGGTTTGGAGTGTCATGATCGGGCTGGTCATGGCCGGCGCGCTCGCCGGAGTGCTGCTGGCGTACAATTTCCGGCATTAAATGCCTTTCCCCATTCATCCCATGAACATACTGATTGAAAACGAAGCAACCTTTGAATACCTGATTAACGCCGGGCAATGGACGAAAAACCCGCTCGCCGGGAAGAGTTTTCCGGCCACCCGGACGGCGTTCCGGGTGGCGAAACTGGAAGCCATCGGCCGGTTCAACATTGTCTGCTACATCCCGCAAACGAACCAGTTCATCAACCTTGACCACGGGCGCGGCGCGGGGCTGCCGATGGCGGCGCCGGCCGACGTTGTGGAAGCGGCTACCGCAATCGCCAAGTGATGCGCGCCTTGTCCAGGTCGTAGGGGGACATCTCCATTTTTACGCGGTCACCGACCGTGAGGCGCACGAAGCGTTTGCGCATTTTGCCGCAGATGGTGGCCAACACGAGATGTTTGTTGTCGAGTTCCACGCGGAACATCGTGCCGGGCAGGACGACTTTCACGCAGCCTTCAACTTCAATGGGTTGTTCTTTCATAACGCGCTGAAAAAAAAGGCGGGGTCCGGTTTGTCCGAACCCCGCCGGTGAGGTTTTTAACGCAATGATCAGTAGCGGCTGCGATTGCCGCCGCGATTGCCGCCGTACTCACGCCGCCCGCCGCCGGAACGTTCTTCGCGGGGCCGGGCCACGTTGACGGTGAGGGCGCGGCCGCCGAGGTCCTTGCCGTTGAGGCCGTCGATGGCCTTCTGCGCCTCTTCGGGCGTGCTCATGGTCACAAAACCGAAACCGCGCGGGCGGCCGGTGGTGCGATCCATCATGAGGTTGGATTCGGTGACGGTGCCGAACGCGGCGAACGCGTCCTGCAGGTCGTTTTCAGTGGTTTCGAAGGAAAGGTTTCCGACGAATAGCTTATTGCTCATATGATATTTGAATGTCCTGGACCTGACTATGCTTTAACCAGACTGTTTCCGGAAATCGGATTTCAAATCATCACTGAACCAGGTTCACTTGAAGATTTACCATGCCTTGAAAGAGACAAGCGATCTATCAGACGGGTTAAACATGACAGGAGCGGCGGGAATTGCAACTATTTTTTTGATAAAAATGCAGTCCCGTCAAACGGTTGAACGAAAACGGGGCAGGGCAGGGCGGGGCGGGGCGCCGTCTGGCAACACATTTTTCACAGAAGGGAACAAAGCAAACAAAGGACTTTGGGGGTTTCAAATTTCTCCGTTGTCTTCGTTTGCTTCTGTAAAAGTTCCCAAAGCGGCGTCATCGCCGCCGCAGTCCAAGACGCTTCTCGTGTTTCGTTCCCTCCTCGATTCTCCATTTCCTGGCACAGCGACCTGTCCACGAAGCCTGCAAGGAGGCGAGGTTGGAAGCGTAGCGAAGACGGCTCAATCCGCGCTTGAAACGCTCCGCGTCCTGGCGGTTAATCAAGGGGTCTGCCTTGATTTGGGTTTAGGCAGCTTCACTTTGAAGGTGCCAGCGACGCAACTTTTTGAACTGTCCGGAAAACACAAATAAATTTTCCCGGAAACTGTCTGATTAATGGCTTGACCGAATTGCAGTTTCATTCCGTAACCTTTGTTGAACGTTGCGGTCTCAACCGCTCCCGCTTCGTTCCAGGTTATCTTGACGCGCGGGTTGGCGGGGTCGTCGTCAACAGGCTGGATTTCATAACTGCGCCCTTCAATGGCAGCGCCCAGTCGATAGACGTCCAGTTGCAGTCCATCGCCGGACCGGATTCTCAGGTCGCCGTTTCTGAAGAACGTTGACGTGACAAAGAAATCCAGTCCATGTAATTCCCCGCTGGCCGGATGGGCGGGGAAGGTGGCTTTGCTGATGTCGGAGGTCCATCCGGACGGGCCGGGGCTGCTTTGCGGCGCGGCGGTGGCGGTCACGGGCTTGACGGATTCAATCGGTTGTTCATTGGTGGCGATGGCTTCAGGTTGGACGGGTTCCGCCTGTGGGTTTGCGTTGGAAACGGTGGTGGGTTGAGTTTGCACGACAACGAAATTGTTCGTGGCCAGGTTTTGACGGGCGTTTTGGAATCCTTGTTTCACCGCGTTTGAAATTTGCCACACGTAAATGGCCGTGCTCCCGACTTCGGAAATCAAAATCAAGTAGCCGATGACGAGGCCGGCGGTGGCCAGACCGGCACCTTTGAGCGAGGGATCCCGGCGAATGCGTGATTTGGCCATGTGCCCGCAAATAATCCCCGGCAGCCAGCCGACACAGGTAATCAAGGATGACAGGGAACAGACGAGCGAAGCGATGGCCAGACCCGAAGTCCTTTGAACGCCGGTGGCGGGGTTGGCCGGCGACGTCCGTGAGGTGTCCAGCAGAACAGACGCAGCACTCGTTCCGGCGATTTCGTTTGGCACAGTGATGGTGGCATTGCAAACCGGGCAGGCGATTTGCGTTCCCAATTGGGTGGTGTCACACAAAACGTCCTGATGGCAGGCCGGGCATGAAAATTTGAATTCACCCATAGGTATTCCTGTTTGTTGGATGCCAAAGCCTATCGTATCGAAACCCTTGATTCAAGCCGGTTGCGAAAACGGTTCCGCCGTCTATCATCGGTAGAGCGGCGTTGCTGCGCCGCCCTGAACAATCGGCTGCGGAGCACTAATGCCCTGCCAATTTGAAGGAAAGCACTCCGTTGCTTCCCCAATTTGAGCGCTGACGGAGTGGTGCCCTCCACGTTTGTTCCCGCGTCCTGGCGTTTTTGGCGGTTGAACTCAAATCTGCGCAGTTCTGTGCCATCGCCGGGCAGCTTCCCCGGTTTGGCCCGCGATTTGGACTTTGCATCGGGAACGGCGGCGGGCAATCTATCAAACGGAATTTTTCATGGAGACCACCAATCAACCGGCCCTGACACCGATGGCGGAATGGAGCCAGACGGTGATGGGGCGCGTGTATCATTATTTCTCCGGCCACGAATCGTCCACGGCCACGCGGCTGGCGCTGATTGTGGCGCTGGCGGTGCTGGTACATCTGGCAGTGAAGTCCATCCGGCATCTGAGCGAGTGGATTATTCAAAAGGGCCGTGCCCGGAAAACGCCGCTGGATTTTGTGACGCAGCAACCGAAGTTTGTCACGCTCATCCAGTTTGCGGCCAACAGCGTGACGTTTGTAATGTATTTCTTCGCGCTGGGCCTGGTGTTGCAGGAGCTGGGCGTGAAATTGACGAATTACCTGGCCAGTGCGTCCATCGTGGCGCTGGCCATCAGCTTCGGTTCGCAGGGGCTGGTGCAAGACGTGGTCATCGGCCTGACGCTGATTTTTTCGGACACGATGGACGTTGGCGACATTGTGGAAGTCTTCGGGGTGACGACAGTCATCGGGCGCGTGGAGGAAATCGGGTTGCGGTTTACAACGGTCCGCAATTTTTACAATCAGGAGGTGTTCATTCCCAACCGGACCATCGCCAACGTGAGCCGGTTTCCGCACGGCGGCATTTTTGTGTACGCCGATGTCCAAATGCCGTCGGGCGCGGATCGAGAGAAAGCAGTTCAGGCCGTCCGGAATGTGGCAAAGGGGATGTGGGCGCAGTTTGGCGCGATTATCTTGAGCGAGCCGGAAGTGGGGCCGGTGGAAACCGTGGGCGGCGGCGGCTGGGATTTTGTGCGCGTGCGATTCAAAATCTGGCCCGGCCAGGGCGGGTTAATTGAAACGACGTTCCGGCAGCAGATGGTCAGCGCGATGCGGACGTTCAAGCCGGATTACGCCGACTGGCAGGTGCCGGTGACGTATCGGGCCATGGACGTTTCGCGGCGGCCGAACCGGGCGGGTGAATCATCGCCGGGCACTGCGCCGGCCTGATGGAGGACGGTTGGAGAGCGGGAATGGCGGATTGAAGATGGAATTGGGTCATCTGCAATCCTCGATTCTCGATTTCCCGGCGTGGTGACCTGTCCATCGAAGCCCATGGACAGGCGAAGTTGAAAGCGTAGCGGGACGGTCCATCCTCGCTTAAAAAAATTCCACGTCTTGGCGTCCTGGCGGTTAACATGTGTCAGCCGCTGGAAACCGGATCAGTTCGGGGAAATGACGTGGACCGTGCCGTTCGATTGCACTTCCACATCCAAACCCGCATAGATGCTCTCGGTGGAAATCGCCCCGGCCGGATGTTGTTTCAATTTCTCCATTTGCGTTTGCAATTCGGAAAGATTGTTAAATCTTCGTTCGACCACGAGCCGCTCGGCCACATCCCGGCGCAGACGATTTTCCAGAAGAGCATAATCCTTGTTTGCCTGAGCCAGATTGGTCTCGGTCAGAGCGATTTGCGTCGTGAGGCCGGCCACCTGATTGGTCAACCCCATGACGCGCCGATCCAGAGTTTGATTTTCCGATTCCAGCTGCGCGACCTGTCGGGTCAGGTGGGTGATTTGTTCCGCGTTGAGCGCGATGGTGGATTCGGCTTCAGTCAGATGGTTTGAAAATGTCGCCGACACCGACCGGCATTCGTCGAGGCTGTTGGATAACGTGAGAATCGTTCCTTTGCAAAAGGCGACTTGCATCTGTGCCGAGTCCAACCGGTTCGAAAAATCGGCAATCGTACCGGCATCATTTTCATGCTGCGCATTATCTCCTCGTTTCACCACTATAAGCGAGACGACCAACACGATGCATACGAGTGCGAGTGCGGCAGACAGATATTGTTTCATACAGCAAAAGATTTTTTGCAAAGGTGAAGCCGATTGGACAGAAGGGAATTGTTAAGATTGCGTTACGACGGCCACAGCGTTGGCGTATGCCATGTCGCTCAATCCTCAAATTTCAACTCTAAACCGACTTGGTGTCTGGCGGCCGCCGCGATAATTATCGGAACTGCTCTGGTGCGATACAGGGCGCTGTTAATAACTTTGTTAATAACTTCAGCAGACTTTTGTTGATTTTTTACTTGACGATTGTCCCCCCAAATGCATGAATTAACCGTTCAGAAACAACTGTAGGTGATTTGTAGGGAAGCGGGTAATAGTATAAAAAAGTATAAAAAATCAAAACTCAGAGAGCCCATGTATTATGAAGGAATTTAGATTGTGTTTTGCTTTCGTTGTCGCTTTAACCTTGGTTTCCTTTACCCAACGCTTGGCCGCCCATGACGGGCAGTGGGGCACAGATGACAACCCGCTGACCATTGATTGGATAGGCGACAGTTCTACTCTGGACGTGACGCATGTGGATGCCGATCCTTACAAGGGCTGGGCCACACTGTATTTGAAAAACATCTGCGGTACGGGCTGGGGCGACTTCCATCTCAAGGTCACCGGGACCTACCTTGACCACGTTAGCTTCTGCGACAATTGGGACGGTGACTATGCTTATAAACCGCAACTATGGATCAAGGAAGGTTCCACCTATGTGCAAGACACCGACTTGAGTTGGACCATCAACAATGATTGGAGCCAAGGGGCAACCATAAATATGTTTTTCTATGACGACCCGATTTACAACGGCGACCAAGCGTTTATCAAAGTTTACACCGACAACACATATAACAAGTGGCCAACCTTCGAGTTGAGCGGTTATGCCACGCCGGTTCCCGAACCGACAACGCTTGCGCTGGTTGGATTCGGGTTGGCGGGTTTGCTTCTTCGGGTGAGAAATAAAAAAAGTTGAACCGGCCCATTTTTAGCCGCTGAACATCCTCCCGTCGCAAGTCACTGAATCGGCTTTTCCCGCGGCGAGGAATACTTCGCAACAGGGCGCGACGCCTGACACTGAGATAATTACCAGACGAAGGGAATCAATCGCCAGGGCGTGCGTTGGCAATATTCGATGTAGCCGGGCAGGTCGCGCCGCAGAACTTTTTCCTCGTTGAGCAGTCGCAAAACGAGGATTGGAAC
Source organism: uncultured Verrucomicrobiae bacterium (assembly GCA_963789055.1). Classification (GTDB taxonomy): domain Bacteria; phylum Verrucomicrobiota; class Verrucomicrobiia; order Limisphaerales; family UBA11358; genus UBA11358. The sequence goes on from CAWBJE010000007.1 coordinate 198,187, forward strand.
CATGAGCGCGGCGGCAGGCAGCGCGACGAACGAGCCAAGCGCCAGCGGCATCCAGAACCAGAGCAGCAGCGAGACGGAATACATGGGATGGCGCAGAAGGCGGTAAGGGCCACGGTCGACGACGGTCTGGCCGGCTTCGACCTGAATGACGGTCGCGGCAAAGCGGTTGGCGTTGCCAACCGGAATGAGCAGGAGATAAATCCCGGCGTAAAGGAGCAGGGCCAGCACAGTCAGCCACCCCGGCACGGGCGCCAGCCAGGTGCGCGACCAACCAAAACGATTATCCAGACCGCATACGACATAAAAAATAACGACGACATTTTTCAAAAGGAACATGATGAATTTTTGAGCGCCGATTTTTTCCCGGCGCAGCAGCCGGCGGGCGAGGAATTCGGGATCGCGCTTATAAAAATACGCGCAAAAGATCGTCATCGCTGTGAAATTCACGGCCGTAAACGCCCAGCCCTGCCAGAATTTCAGCGTGCCGGGGGCAAATAAAAAAGCCGCCAGCGCGGTCTGGCTGACCAAACCCCAGCCGAGCAGTTGCGACCGGAGATTTTTGGTTGGTGGATTATCCAATCGCGGAAGGCTGTCATGTTTTACGCTGAGTTTCGAGCAATTCCTGCCGTCGTGTTTCGGTTTTGTCCGCAGATTCAGGCAGAGGAACGAAGCGAGGATGGAAGACAGAGGATTGAGAATAGAAAGCCTGCCGTGGCTCTTGCGCCATCTTCCATCTTCAATCCTCCATTCTCGCCGTTTCAACACAACGAACGAGTTCCGCCGCTCTACGTCCCGGCGGTTGACTTCGAAACGGCTTGATTTTTGAATTATAAGGCGCCATAAATTAGAGCGTTATAATAATTGATGCAGACATGGGCTCATTATTCCAGATTATTTATGTCAGCACTGCGTCGGAACCTTTTGGCCGGGCAGAACTGGTGAAATTGCTCCGGCAAAGCGTCCGGCGAAATATGCAATCCGGGATTACGGGGCTGCTGCTTTACAAGGACGGCAGTTTCATGCAGGTGCTCGAGGGCGAGGAGCGGGCGGTGGTGGCGCTTTACTCGAAGATAAGCCGGGACCCGCGCCATCATCACGTCATTCCCCTGATTCATGAACCGATTGAGCAGCGCAATTTTCCCAACTCGGCAATGGCGTTCCGGGATTTAAATGCGGCGGAGCTGCGTAACTTGGCCGGGTACAGCGAATTTCTGAACACGCCTCTGAACGGGGAATTATATGCGCGGGACATTCCCAAGTCGAAACGGTTGCTGCTGCTTTTCAAACAGGACTTCACCTGAAACGCCACAGTCTTGTATTGATGTAGATTTCTTGTCTATCGAACGAGGCATCAGCCGTCAAAAATTCCGATGGTAACCGGCTCGATTTCTGCTGCTTACAGCGGGTATGAAGGCAGAAAAAGACCGGAAGTCCATCGTGTTTACCGCGAAATGGGCGATGGTCCTCCGAGGCCATCGGCTTCAAACGTATTTTTAACCTCCCTCCCTATGCATCGCTTCATTCACAGCCTGGTTGTCAGTTTGATTTTTGCACTGGTTTCAATGGCGTGCGGCGCCGATGTCGTTTCCATCTGGGGCGGTGCGCGGGCGACCATCATCCTCAAATCGGACGGCACGGTCTGGACGTGGGGCGCGAATTTCGACGGCAAATTGGGGATTGGCGCCGACCCGGCAACGTTGAGCTGCTCGACTGTCCCGGTGGAAGTGCATGGTCTCGGAAATGTCAGCTATCTCAACTCGATCAGCGCCGTCATGGGCTGCGAAATGCATAACGTGGCGTTGAAATCCGACGGTACGGTCTGGTCGTGGGGCTGGAATATATACGGCCAGCTTGGCACCGGAACCACCAACGACGCCTGGACGCCCGTTCAGACCGGACTCACCGCCGTTCCACCGTTGACTTCGGTGACCAAACTTGGCGGGCGGCCTTACTTCACGCTCGCCGTCAAATCGGATGGAAGCGTCTGGGCCTGGGGCATGAACCGGTATGGGCAGATGGGTAATGGCACGGTTAATCCGCTTAGCGGCCCGCAGGTGACAGTGCCGGTGCTCGTCAGCAATTCCTATCCCGGCGGAACCATTAATAATCCGTTGCAAGTCACCTGTGGTTATCAATTCGGCGCCGCCTTGGCGACGAATGGCACGGTCTGGACCTGAGGCAGCGGCAGTCATGGAGAACTGGGTCAGGGAGCGACCACCACCAGTTATGAGCCGGCGCAGGTGCCCGGCCTGACGAATATCACCGCCATTTCCGGCGGTTGGTTTCACATCCTGGCGTTGAGAGCCGACGGGGCGGTCTGGGCGTGGGGCAACAATTCCAACGGCGAATTGGGCGACGGCACCACCTTCAACCGATCCATGCCGGTCCAGGTTTTGAACGTGAGCAATGCCGTCTCCGTGTCGGGTGGCGACAGCCATTCCACGGCGCTTGACTGCCGACGGCATGGTGTGGAAGTGGGGAATCAACGATCTTGGCGAATTGGGCAATGGCATGACCAATGCCGTGGCCAATCCCGTTCCCCGCAAAAATTCTCACGGACAAATTCGGCAACGGTTTCAGCAACATCGTCATGGCTTCCGCCCGTGATTACCACAACATCGCCGTCAAGGCCGATGGTTCGGTCTGGATGTGGGGTGCGAACGACCAGGGCCAATGCGGCGAATGGCACCACGAACAACGATTGCTGGCGGCCTGTGCCGGTCGTCGGACTCGGCCCGCGTGTCGGGTTGCCCTTGAACGTGGCTGCCGCCGCCCAGCCGGGCTATGCGAATTTGACCTGGTCCAGCACGACCGGGGCGTATTTTGCCGTGGAATGTTCGACAAATCTAGCAACAGGGATTCACCGCCGTGTCTGGCAAAGCAACATTCTGGCGACGCCACCGACCAATCTGGTGACCGTGCCCATGCCCAATGCGCAAGGTTATTACCGGCTGAGATTTTGATCACGGAGAGCCAACCGCCAAGACGCCAAGAAAGCCAAGGATAGTTTAATCTTCCTCTTCAGGATCTTCCTGAATTTCCAGAAATTTGAAGGCTTCCGCGTGTGACCGAAATACGCCGACGGTTTTGGTCCCTTCGGCCATCATGCTCCGATAGGTTTGATACATGCGGCTGAGTCCGAAGGCTTCGTCGCCGGGTGCAATGATGGCGAATTTCGACGGGGTAAACGGATTATCCATGTCGGCGGCCAGTTCTGCGAGTTCCTGGATTTTCTCGGCTGATGGCAGATCAATTTTCTTGACTTTCGTAAAGTCCATCAACTCGTTGTAGCCGTCCACATCCGGATTCGACCAGACTTCGTGTTGATACCGGAAAATTTGCTGATGAGTCAGAACGCCATATCCCCGGGCGATGACCAGCCGTCGGTTGTGGTCTATCCGGAATCTGAGCGGCATATCGGTATATAATGAGGCACGGGCAGTGGACAAAGTCAAATTGCGCCGACGGCAGGTGACAAAGAACGTCACAGCGACGTGATGAGCAAACGGACATATAGAGCCGGCAGGCCTGACGGCAGCGTGGCTTTCAGCGTCTGCGTTGTCGCGGTAACCGATTCGATGATCGTGGGTCACTGGCGTCCAGTTCGGTTCGCCAGGTCCGTCGAGGATTGCACGACGATAGCTGGTGCCGGTCACGTAGTTTGGCTGGGTGAAACGGAAGACCATCTGACCATTCTCCGGGGTCAGCTTTGGCAGGGCACCGGCGTCAGGCGTTTTTGGCGACAGACCGAGGGCATATTTCACGTAGTTGACAATGCCATCGCCGTCGGGAGCGGCATTGGCTGCGGCATTGGTGCCGGTAAGCCCGGCGGTCGCCGCCCACGAGGCGAACGATTGGGTCACCACCAGCGAAGCGGGCTGCGAGAGGGTGAGGAGCGGGGCGCTTTTGGCCACGAGCGCTTTTGTGGTCGTGTTGTAGGCGTCGAGCGAGTTGGAAACCATGACCGAGTAATGGCCGGCGGCGCCGGGCATCAACGCTGGACAGGGTCAGCGTGGCGGTGGTGGCGCCGGCGACGACCGTGCCATCGCTCTGGGTGCCATTGTTCAGGGCGATGCCTTCGCGATACCATTGAAAGGCCGGGTTGGACATCGGCGCCACGCCACTCGTGCCCACGGTCTGCACGGTGAAGGTCGCACCGCCACCGGCCCCCACGGTCTGGTTCTGCGGTTGCGATTTGAGGGCGAGAGCGTTGTAGGTTGTGAACGTCGCGATGTTATTGGTGCCCGAAAGCTGCACGTCATAAACGTTGTAGAGCCGCAGGATGCTGAAGCTGCCGCTGCCGTTGTTGATCGAGACGTTGTTCAACCGCATGCCGGAGATGAAACGCGTTGGTCGGGTTGGCAAGGGGCAGGCCCCAGATGATGCTGCCGCCGGTGGCGCCTGTCGCCGTGAGGCCGTCAATGGTGATGTTCTTCCAGAAGGAGAGCGTCGAACTCGTCAGCGCGTCGGGCGGGGTCGCGTTGTAGGTCGTCGGGGAGATCGTGCCGGTCGTGGCGGTGTTGCCCGGATTGCCAATCTCGCGGTAATAAGAATAGAAAACGATGGGATAGGTGACGTTGGTCATCCGGATGTCCAGGTAGTAAATATTCCGCACCATCCCGCCTTGCGAAGCATCGGCTTTGAGACGAAGACCGTTGTCGGTTCCGGTCATCGAACAATGGGCGACGAGCATGTCGTCCAGGCCGTCGTTGGTCTGGCCGCCGACGGAGATGCCGTGCCCGGTAGTGATGGTGTTGCTCACAATGACGATGTTGTGGCAGAAAATATTCTGGGGTTTGACGGCGACATCGTCGTCGCCGACGGCGAGAGTGGAATTCTCGATCAGGATGATTGCTTCCGGAGGGGTCGATGGCGTCGGTGTTCGCGGGGTTCGTGCCGGACGGCGGTGATGGTGACATTGATCGATGGTGACGTTCGTGCATGCGCTCGGGACAAGGTGAAACATCGGGGAGTTGTGCAGGGTGACGTCATGGACATAGACGCGTCGTGCAATTGCTGAGTTTGATGAGATAAGGACGGTGGGGCATGTTCGGGTTGGCATTGAACGCATCCCACCATGCCTGGCCGTTGCCATCAATCGTGCCGAAGCCGCCGATTTCAATGTTCGTCGCGCCGCTGGCGGTGAGCCAGTCGTCGTAGCGGCCATCGCCACCCAGAGGATAAAGGCCGTATGGCAGCGGCTGGAGGGTCGCTCCGATTCGACCTCGAGTTTGACATTGCTCAGGAGGGTGAGCCGGCCACAGACGAAAGGCAGCGTCGCGGCGGGCACCCTGACGACGCCGCCACCGGCGGCATTGGCGGCGTTAATCGCGGCCTGGACGGCGGAAGCATTATCAATCGGCGTGCCGTTGCTGTTCGTGCCCGCCACCGCGCCGTAGGAGGTGATGTCGAAGACTGTGGCAGGGATGGACGGCTTGATGGTAAGGATCGCCAGCAGGCTGGTGGTGGAGCCGGTGACATCCGAGACCACGACCTTGTACGCGCCCACGTCGGCCACGGTTGGATTGGCAACGGTATAGGTGGCGTTGGTGGCGCCGGGTATGGCTGCGCCATTGAACTGCCATTGATAGGTCACGGTCCCGGTGCCGGTGGCAGCGACCGAGAACGTCGCGTCGGAACCGGCATCGGTGGAAAGGCTGTCTGGTTGCGTCCCAATGACCGGCGCGGCCAGAGCCGAAGAGGAAGCAAGTGCCACTATGCAGATTGAAACCAACAGAAAAGCAGTCGGGTGGGCAAACAGAAACAGGTCATCGCCCAGAATTTTAGATTCCTTCACGTTAACAACCTGCCTGCTCAATGGAGTGAAGTCAAGGGTCCAGGCCTGATTTAAAGGATTTTTTCCAGGGTTTCTGCGGCCACTTTCACGCAGGTTTTGCAGGTCTTATTCTTGAGATCGTTTTCCTTGAAATAGTGCTGGCCTTCCGGCGTATTCAGGTCGCAGCCATTCAGCAGTGTGCGGCAATTGCTCGTGCCGAGTTTGGCTTCAAATTGCCACAGGAATTCGCGCACTTTCCGGTAGGTTTCCTCGGTAACCGTCCGGTCCTGTCCCATCGCCGCGTCCATGCTTGAGTCCAATGGCGATGATGCCGCCGGTGATGGCGCCGCAGGTTCCTTGTTTTCTCGCCATGCCGGCGCCGAAACCGCTGGCCAATCGGAGGGCAGCATCCTTGTCAAAACGGAGATCGTCGCAGAACGAGTAGAGGACTGCTTGCGCACAGTTGTAACCGGCGAGAAATTTTTCCACGGCAATTTCGCTTCTGGGTTCATAATCACAGGCTTTCTTCGGCGAAACGCCCCAAAATGCGCCGGTGACGCCGGAAGTCAAGCCCGCATCGTCCGCCTTCATTTCAATTCGGCGCGACAAGCCGCCGCCATGGTCAGCGATGGACGGCGAGCAGGGAAAAAGGGCGGGACTACAATGGTTACGGAACGGTTATCCGTTGGCATTCCACCCCTCGGTTTATCCAATTGGCCACACAATTCATCCAATTCGGCCCATATTCCCTTAACTTTCAGCCTGATTCTGTTAAAATTCCATGCAAGGCATGGTCTGCCTGTGTTGAAAGCATGACCTGAAGTAACAATTTGGGGCGAAAAGAACGGAAACAAAGGAATTATGAATAAGATTTTCGGCGGCAGCCCGTTGACGGCTGATGGTTGGTTCCGGCAGAAGGGGAACAGGGCAGCGCTGTTTCCAGCGGGCTGTCGCATCGTTTCAATCGCGGCATTAAACCAGTAACACCATTCTTGTTGATATGAATTCAACTCCTCCCTTCGTCCAGACGGAACCGTTGCGTGACCTGCAACCGAGTGTGGGTGACGTTCTCCGGTCATGTCCGCCAACGGCTCATCCGGCAGCCGTCAAGCAGGCCGCCGGTCCCGCGAAGCATTCGCTGAACGTGCTGTGCATCGATGACGACGAGCAGATTCTGGAAAGCTTGAAGGATTGTCTGGGTCATTTCGGGCATCGGGTGCGGGGGGCCTCCGGGGGAAAGTACGGCATAGAATTGTTTTGTACCTCCATATTGAAGAGCGAGCCTTACGATGTGGTCATTGTTGACTTAAGCATGCCCGACCTCAACGGTTGCGATGTGGCTCAGCAGATCAAGGCCGAATCTCCCCGAACACCCATCATCATGGTGACCGGCGAGGACACAAACGCGAAGGAAACCGGGTTAACGTCCAAATCGGTGGCCGCCGTGGTTTACAAACCGGTGCACATGCACGAACTGAACAACCTGCTCCTTCAGGTGACCAAACGGGCGTAGGCTGGTAACTTCGTCTCCCCTTCCAAATTGGACATTGACAACCTGCTGCGACAGCGCGGCAAGGCGGTTTTTTCCCTGAACGCGCGAAACTTAAATATATTTCCGCGGTTTAACCCATTTGGATACCATCGCGCAGGAAAGACTTTGAATTGAAGCGGATTGCTGCCTCTCCAGAGCCGATTCGGATGGCAGCGGAGGAAACGATTATGAAAAAAACGGAAAGCTTCACACAAAACGGACGTTCCCTATACAAATATCTGCCGCTTTTCGCGGCAGCGCTGGCTTTTGTGCTGACGGGTTGTCCACGCAACCAGTACATTGTCCAACTCAAGCCGCAAGGCGACCGGATTGAGCGGACGCTTATTTTTTACTGTGAAGACGGAGTGAACGCCAAAACCGGCACCCCCAATTACAAGGCGTTTGATGCGGCCGAACTGACAGCCATTGCCGCCTTGTATCCGGCGCAAGGCCTGACCAACGAGGGTGAACGTCACATTGCCCGGGGTGTATTCACCAATGAATTACCCCAGGATGTCGGCGGCGCGGGCGCTTACACCAATCTCGTCACCAGCCTGGGAACGGCTGGCTTTTACGTGGAACGATTTCGTGGAAATGACGATTTGGCCGGCATGACGGAACAGCGCTTCCGGGCGGCCGACCGGCTGGCAGACCTGTTCCTCGGCTGGAGCCAGATGGAGTTGGGCCGGGAACCCGGCTACGACAAATTGCGCCGGTTCCTGGATATGGATTTTCGGCGCGATCTCAAGAATGTTGGCGAGTACTGGTGGGAAGGACAACTTGTTAACAACTACAAAACCAACGCCGGCGAGGAATTCACCGTGCGATTTGGTCAGTACCTTTTGGAACGCGGCTATTTTAAGCTTGGAGAAACACCGGAATTGTTTCGTGATGCGTCGGCTAATGACTCGCAGGCGATGATGCGCCGGATTCAGCGGCTGGTGGCGGAAAAAATGGGGCTCTCCGAAACCGAACCCGTCCCAGCATCGCTCGCCTTCCTTGCCGACGAGGCGACGATGGAAAAATCTTTTGAAAAATACCTCGCCGGCACGGATTTCTACCGCGCCAAACTCAAGCAATGGGAGGAGGACAAGAAATTGGAGCCGGACATCAAATCTCCGGATCCATCCGAGGTGGCGGATGATGCGATCGGGATTCTGGTTGGATTCGATCTGTTCGGAAAGCCCGATCGTCTGGCCGTCCGGTTGTCGCTGCCGGCAGCCCCCGTTCACAGCAACGGCCGATGGGATGAGACGCTCAAGCAGGTGGTTTGGGAAACCGACATCGAGGACAGAACAAATGCATCACATTTCCCGTTTTTTTGTTACGCCAATTGGGTACAGCCGGACAAACCGGTTCAGAAAAAGCATTTTGGCCGGGTGATTTTAACCGGCGAGACGCTGACACGATATTGTCTATGGCGCAGCAGTCTGGATGCACAGCGCGGCGGCCAATGGGACGCTTTTCTCGCCGGCTTGCAGCCCGGCAGCGGGTTGAAGGAGAAGCTGGATGGCTTCCGGTTTCCCGGCGAGCCGGAAATGACGGGGACCAACACTGAACAGAAAATCTCCAGCCCCTCCGCCTATCCGCGCGAACTATTCAAAGCGGCATTACGGTAGACCAACGACATTCCTCGGAAATGTGACGCATGCCGCGCGTCGGGGAATTCATTCCCTCCGTTTCCGGTTATTTCCGAAACTGCATTTAACAGCCAATGTGGCTGCGGCGAAGACCTTCGTTCAAATCACCGCTTTCCCGGATGACGCGATGTTCGAACATCGCTGAGTCAAGAAGTTCCCGGATAAACGCCTTGGTTTCTTCGGGAATCATGCTGGCGTGCTTAGGGACATTGATGCGAACGTGGATGAGCCAGGCACAATCTTTGTGCTCCGGGAAAAAGTATCGGCCCTGCAAATCCTCGTTCGGGTAAACATCAAACCAGGTTCCCATCGCATGGTTCAGGTTCCAATAAAAGTATTTGATCACGAACGGGTCATAGCCGTCGAACATTCTTCGGTCTTTATTCAGGATGGCCTTCTGTCGGTGCTTGGCCAGGTGATTATTGACCCGCTTGAGAAGAATCGGCTCATCCTTCTTCAAGCACTTCCATCCGTAAATGGCAACTGGCTTCATAGATTTCTGAGGTTATGTCCTGCGGCTACTACGGGAAATGTGTTTCCCTATGACGGCACCGTCCCAACGCGGATATGATTGTCCGGGCACACGCCGGCGGGACCGTTTGCGGCCGAACCAGCCGGTTGATCCACAACGACAACGTCGGTTGCGCTTTCATATTTGTATCCCAATTCATCGGCGGTTTTTGCACCCTGGAAACAGCCAAGATACCCGCCACATTGGGCTTTTTTTTACCCTAAAAGGGCCGAAACAAAAGGATTTGGGGACGAATTGGAGGTTGGCAGGGGCGAATGGGGGCTGGCAGGGGCGAACAGGTTTCAGCCGGGAGCGCACTTGCCGCTGGTAAAGGGCAAAATCCGCGGTTTTCCAAAATGTCACCGTTTTGTTTCCCGGCCGACTTTGACGAAATTACGAATTGATGGTCTGATACACCCGCAACTCATAGAAGACCGCAAACGATGCCCCACAGGCGCTGGCAATTCCTTCACCAGCGCCTTCTATGTTTGCGCTTGCCGAGGAGCCAACCGCCAGCGGACGATAGGTCCCGGCAACAGGCGGCCGTGCTTTGGATGCATTCTCTCCTTGACGGAATGGCGGTTGAAGAACGTTTGCCCGCAAAATATGAATTGGCAGCATGGATTGAATCGCGGATTTGTCATGAGGGAACACAATCCGGCCGTTGCGAAATTCTTTCGCCGGTAAAATAAGTTCGTACCCCAAGCACGGGCGATCGCCCGGCGTCACGACAAATTCCGTCAGGAAGCCGTCGGCGGGACGTTTTTGTTGTCCCGGCTTTGAATCATCAAGGCGGAGATGACCCGTTTGACCTGCAACGAGGACAGGATGCTTTTGAGCGTGGACGCGAAGTTTTCTTCATTTAAGCACTGTCTTTGCACATGAACCGTGTGGTCGGTCAAAGTCAGCGGATAGATGGTGATGGAGTACTGCAGGGTGAGGATTAGAAATTTATGATTGTTGATGGCGGGAGCCGTGATGGAAAAATTGTAAATGAGAATGTTGTTGTTGGTCGGTTCCTGCTCGATGGAGCCGATCAAAACGCCCCTGGTGAGCTGGTTTAAAATTGAGGCTTGCTCGCGCAAAATCAACGTCGGCGTTCGTTGATTGGCGGGGGTTTCAATCTCCCCCCACATATTTTCGGCGCTCATAAAATTATTGCGCCCCCATCATACTCTTGCGGCCAATGACTGCAAACATATTGGTAGCGGAATGGAACGGCCCGGAAGATAGAACCAAACGGATGTTCCCCCCGCCGCATCGTCCCCATTAATATTGCTGAAAGTTTTTTCGATTATCGCCGCCGCCGCGGATTTGGTAAAACACATTCCATGAAAATAAAAACATTCAGGCAGTTGGCGGGTTGGGTTTCAGCAATTGTGTTGTGCGGGTTGGCCGGCGCATCGGCATCGGCCCAGTCGCAGACGAACAAAATGCGGATTGGGGTTTACGATTCGCGCGCCATCGCCATCGCGTACGGCAATTCGGCGGAGTTCCAGCAGTATGTGAAATCCGTCCGCGCCGATTACGACAAGGCAAAGGCGGAGAAAGACGACAAGAAGATGAAAGAGATTGACGCCCGAATGAAACTGAGGCAACGGCGGATGCATGAGCAGGGATTCAGCACCGGGTCGGTGGCGGGGATCATGGCCACCATCAAGGATGCGCTGCCGGGCGTGGCGAAGAAGGCGGGGGTCCAGGCGATAATGAGTAAGTGGGAGCTGAATTATCAGAACCCGGGGATAGAGGTGGTGGACGTGACGGATGAACTGACGGTGCTGTTCCACCCGAGCGAGAAGGTGCAGAGCATATTAAAAGACGTAAAGAACCATGCGCCTGTGCCTATGGAGGAAATCACAGACGACATGGATTGATTTTTTTGCTCCAGTTCCGCTCGACCCTCGGGCGCGGGCGCCAATGCCAGGCAAAAACCGGCCTCGCTGATGGCTATAGGCCATATGCCTGCGCCCGGTTCATTCTCCATGGCTGCGTGACAAAATCGGCCGGCCATTGTCCAATCTGTTGAACACACCTGCCGCCGGGGCAGGATTGGAAATGAGGTTGTTATGGCCAGCTATTGTTATGAGGCGGTGGATGCCGTTGGTCTGAAAATCCAAGGCACGTTGGATGTTACCGATCAAAACGAGGCGTTGCGGCGGATTAAGGAAATGGGGTTGTTTCCGACGCGGGTAGCGGCCCCTACACCATTCCGGCGCCGGCCAGGACGGGCATGGGCTGTTCCCCAAATGTTCAAATGGCGGATTCGGATACCGCGCGACAGAATCAAGCCGACCATTCTTACCGTGTTCACCCGGCAACTGGCGACATTGGTTGAAGTGGGCATGCCGCTCATGCGCGGGTTGCGTATTTTGGAGGAACAGACGGAGAACCACGCGCTGAAGCGGATCATTACGGGCGTGGCTGTAGCCATTGAAGGCGGAGGCACGTTGTCCGAAGCCCTGGCGGCACATCCCAGGGTTTTCAACCCGCTTTACGTGAACATGGTGAGGGCGGGCGAAATGGGCGGCGTTCTGGAAGTGACGCTCCGACGCCAGGCGGAGTTCATGGAAAAAGCGTTAAAAATCAAAGGCAAGGTCAAGGCCGCCATGTTTTATCCAATCGCCGTGCTGATGGTCGCAACGGGCATTCTCGCGTTGCTGACAGTTTTTGTCATTCCGCGGTTCCAGACGATCTTTGATGGATTGCTCAACGGCCGACCGATGCCGGCGTTCACCGTGTTGGTCTTGAACATCAGCAATGTATGCAAAAGCCATTTTCTGACGGTTGGAATAGTTGGGCTGACCATCACCATAGTGTTGTCGATTCTTGTTCGTACCCGATATGGGCGGCGTTTATTTGACCGCCTGAAATTGAGCACGCCCGTCATCGGCACGGTTTGCCGCAAGGTGGTGCTCTCGCGATTTACCCGGACATTGGGGACCCTGCTTGGCAGCGGCGTGCCCATTCTTCAGGCGTTGACCGTCGTGAAGGAAACAGCCGGCAATGTCATCGTGGGTGGTGTGATTGCCAATGTCCACGACAGCGTAAAGGAGGGCGGCAGCATCGCCGGGCCGCTGAAAGAATCCGGGGTTTTCCCCGCGATGGTGGCCGGCATGGTGGACATTGGCGAACAAACCGGGGCGTTGCCGGATATGCTCATGCGAATTGCGGACGCCAGCGACGAGGAAGTGGATAACGCCGTCAGCGCCATGACATCGCTGTTGGAACCGGCAATGATTATTTTTCTAGCTGTGGTCGTGGGCAGCATTGTCATCGCTATGTTTCTGCCGTTGATTGCCATCATCAACGAGGATGCTATCGGCGGTGGAGGGCCTTAAAAAGTTGCCCGGCAACAGGGTTCATATGTCAGCATTGCCCTCCGCCATACCCCCCTTCCAGGCCCTTGGCACTGCAAGGGCGAGCATTTTTTCCTTGATGTGTCCGCCTGAACGGATGGACTATCAGCGTGCCGACAGCTTGATACGAACAGAAGGCCATATCATGAAAATATCTGATAAATGCTTCAATCTCCGCCGAAGCACTCTCGCGGGCAGTCTCGGTTTGCTGATCCTCACCGTGATCATCGCCGGCTGCGGGAAACCGGGAAAAGTCACCATTCGCGGTTCAAACACGTTTGGAGAAGAATTGGCTCCGCGGCTGGTTGCGGAGTATCAGAAGGAACATCCCACGGTCATTTTCGACACCGAGTTCAAAGGCACCACGTATGGAATGGGCGCGTTGATGGTTGAGCGATGCGACATCGCTGCGGCTTCGCGCCCGGTGAGCACGAACGAAATCCAACTGGCTAAAGAACGGGACATAGAATTCGACGACAACGTCATCGGCGCTTACAGCGTGGCGGTCATTGTCAATGCCGGCAACGCCATCGGCAACCTGACACGGGATCAAGTGCGGGACATTTTTACCGGAGCGGTATCGAACTGGAAAGATGTGGGCGGGCCGGATGCGCCGATTCATCTCTGCAGCCGGGAGGAAATTTCGGGCACTTATCTGGGCTTTCGGGAATTGGCGATGGAAAATAAACCCTATGGCTTGACGCTGAAAGCGTTCACCAATTACTTGGGAATCGTCCAGAAGGTGGCCCAGGATGTGAACGGAATTGGTTATACCAGCATCGACGTGGCCAACAAAGACGGGGTGAAGGGTGTGTCAATCGGAGGTGTGGCCCCGACCTTCGCGACGGTCAATGGCGGTCAATATCCCTACACGCGGATGATCCACCTTTACACCGACAAGAAGCGGGAATCGGCAGTGGCGGGAGATTTTGTCGAGTTTGTCCAGTCAAAGCGGGGGCAGGAAATCCTGGCGCAAATGGGCTTCGTACCACGCCCGTGATATGGTCAAAGCTGGACGCAAAACAATCCAAAAGGACGGGCGCGAACTCCAGGGAGTGGGTCTGACGGTTTCCATCCGGCCGGGAGACACGGTGGAAACGCAGTTCGGATTGATGGTGGACACCCTTTATCAGTGGTACAAAAAGTACGGCGACGCCTGCGAGGAATTCAGCGTTGGCTTTGTCGGTTCGCCGGAGGAACAAGAGGCGCTGATGAATTCTCTGCTCACGCTCATTCAACAGGAGGAACCTTTGCGCCCGCTGTTTGCCCGGTTGGGCTCGGTGGCGGTTGCCTTCGTGGCGCGCGACGGAACCGTCGTGAAGGAATCCAATTTGAAGATTGATTCAGGCGCCTAGCCCGAGGCTGTCCAGTCGCGCCCGGCCTGCGACAATTTCTCCCGCCTCGACAAACTCGCGGCTGCAGGAGTAGGTTTAATCAGGATGAAAGGCGAGGTGGTCTATCTTTACGCGTTCGATGTGGCGAACGAAATCATCACGTCGCGCGTGCAGGAAATCCTGTCGGAAAAACCGTTTCCGTTCGAAATCCGGATGGACCGGACATTGCCCAAGGACATGCCGCTCTACAAACCGCTGGCCATTGAGCCGTCGCCGCTGCCGGCCCACTTTGCACGGCGCCACCGTCCGCCTGCTGATCCGCGTTTACGACGTGGGCGTGGTGACGGTGATGCTGCGCGTGGCGTTTGAGGCGGATGCGCTCGCCGACCTGATGCCGTTTCACAATCCCAAACTGGAGAACGGGCTGACGCTGGACACGGTGGCCATGAAATTTTGCGCGGAGGTTTGCGACGGGCTCAAGGACTCGATGGTGGGGCGCACGGAATTTCCGCCGCCACCGGAGGCTTACACGGTGTTTTGCCTGACCGATCTGGCCGGGGCGGACGATGTGAACCGCTGGCTGGGCGAACAGCGGCGCGAGGTGGCGGGTCTGCTCACGGAAACAGCGGCGGCCCAGTTGAGCGAGGCGCAGGTGACCGAGGTGCTGCGCATCCAGCGCTCGTTCGAGAACACGGATCTGGCGGTGATTGACTGGGACGCGGCGCTGGTGGTGGATTTGACGGGTTACGTGGACGACGTGTTGTACGCGCTGGAACTGGCGAACCTGCAACTGGAGGAATTCCGCGTGATGGACCGGCGGCTGGACACTTATCTCGACCGCGCCTACGAGGATTTGGACCGCCGGCGGTTGCCGTTGTTCGGCGGGGCGACCAAGACGCTGCGCCATTTGCGCCGTTTCCGCGTGGACGTGGCCAAGCTCACCGACGAGGTCACGCACATCACCAAATTTTTCGGCGACTGGTATCTCGCCCGCGTTTATCTGGGCGCGCGCGACCGTTTTTATCTGGACCAATGGCGCGCCAGCGTGGAGCAACGGCTGGCCCAACTGGACAAGCTTTACAGCGTCGTTCACGCCGAGGTGAACGAGCAGCGGATGTTGTGGCTGGAAATCATCATCGTGATTTTTTTCGCCATTGATTTGCTGATTCTGCTGTTGGTGAGGCGATGACAAGTCGGTCACCGCTTCGGGGCAGGGTTTTGCACGCTGACCATGAAATGCTTGCCAAACCGCGAGCCTGGCGCTA